>NZ_CP089997.1:0-4099173 GCF_021390075.1 Cytobacillus spongiae | reverse complement strand
CTGCTATCCCTCCTTTTCTTTTTAGTTTCGTGAAAAAAAACGAAGGGTTATACAAGTTGTACAACCTGTATAACCTACAAATTTATAAATATACGAAACCTTACATGTTGAAAAATATATAATAAGGAAACAAAGTGGCTTTTCGACAATATCCACTACTTGTGGACAAGTTTTTTCAATAGGAGTGAATAAGCTGTCCACATGTTATCCACAATCTGTGGATAATGAAGTTATACACATTTATTTATTCAGAGTGAAAACACAAATATAATATCAAATTTCACTTAGAGGTGCAATGGTTTTTAAAACTTTATCCACAGGTATAACAGATTGTTAACTATTTTTGTCCACATCCTATGGGTCTGTGAAAAAGCTGTCAGTATCTGTTGTGGATAGTGAAAAAAGTGTCGAATGATATCCACAATGGCTTTTTTCTTGTAAGATCCTATAGAAATTGGATGTTTTAATATTGATAGGTTATCGATGTACAACGTATGTTAGTCGGTGTAGGAACATTTCTTTCAATAATTGAAGCGGGGAACACAAATGGAACAATCTTGATACTTACATAAGGATGGATTTCGATTATACTGTAGTGAAAAGAGACAATAGTTTTTTTAAAAGATAAGAAATAATAAAATGGTCTAGCGAAAGCGCCCTAGCGCCTAGTCTACTTCGGCCCTCTCGTTACGATAAGTCAACATCGATGCGCTTACAAGCTCATCGTGTTTCTTTTTATCCTTCGAGTTGCGCAAGGTCGATAAGGCGCTGGACAGGGTGCTTGCGCTTTTCTTATTACAGGATCAGTTCGTTCAAATGTAGTCTGTAAACTAAACTACAGATCTATACAAGATGACGGGGAAGAAAGGAAGTAATTTTTTTTCAATCTGGAAAATAGGTTGACATTTTTCAGACCCTATCTATATAATAGGAAAGACTGTCTTTAACAGCTATTCCTCAGGGAGGTGTCATATAATGAAAAGAACTTACCAACCAAGCAAGCGTAAGCATAGTAAAGTTCATGGATTCCGTAGTCGTATGAGCAGTGCAAACGGACGTAAAGTCTTAGCACGTCGCCGTCGTAAAGGAAGAAAAGTATTATCAGCATAGGCCACTGACACATCAGTGGTCTTTTTTCTCATAAATTTAAGTTTTTTTGTATATTTGTTTTGTTACGGATTCATTTTAGGTAGACTACATAGTGCACTGGGGAATTAATTGAGGTTCTAATAGAAGACTCCTCAGGTTTAATAAACTCGCCAATGGCGAGTTTATTTTTAGAACCTTGTAAGATCAAGATTGAAGGTGTACTTTTTATGAAAAAAGAGTTTAGAGTAAAGAAGAATAAGGATTTTCAACAGATTTTTAAAAGTGGTCAATCAGTTGCAAACCGGCAGTTTGTGGTTTATGTATTAAGAAAGCCTGAACAAACTCATTTTCGAATTGGGTTATCAGTTAGCAAGAAGCTAGGAAATGCAGTCACACGAAACCAAATTAAACGATATGTACGGCAGGCGTTTCATGAATTGGAAGATCAGTTACAACATAGCAATGATTATATAATTATTGCCAGGAAGCCAGTGGCTGATATGAATTTTCATGAAATAAAAGGTAGCTTAACACATGTGTTGAAAATTGCGAAGGTATTGAAGCTGCAAAAGCATGGAAATAATGGTGGTAAAAAATAAATTATCTAAATTCGAAGCCACTTGGCTATAAAAGATGTTAAAATATTTTTGGATTTAGTTGATGATTGATCTACCATCATGTATGGGACAAGTACATATAGTACGTGAAGAAAAAAATATTTACTAGGAGGAAAAATCGGTTGAGAAAAAGAATATTTCTTCTAATCGGATTGATTTCGATCATGCTCTTTTTATCAGGCTGTACGGAGGTTAATAAACCGATCACTTCTGAAAGTGAAGGGTTCTGGAATGAGTATATAGTTTATCCTCTCTCCTTATTAATCACGAAAACAGCTGAATTCCTTGGAGGGAATTTTGGACTTGGAATTATCGCAGTTACGATCTTAATTCGTTTATTTATTTTACCATTAATGATTAAACAAACGAGAAGCTCCAAAGCGATGCAGGCATTACAACCAGAAATGCAAAAGCTAAGAGAAAAATATAGCTCAAAAGATCAAAAGACACAGCAAAAGCTACAGCAGGAAACAATGGCTCTATTCCAAAAGCATGGAGTGAATCCGCTAGCTGGCTGTTTCCCATTAATTATTCAAATGCCAATTTTAATCGGTTTCTACCATGCGATTTCTAGAACAGAAGAAATTGCTCAGCATAGCTTCCTGTGGTTTGACCTTGGTGTAGCTGACCCGTTTTATATTTTACCTCTAATTGCTGGTGCAACAACATTCATCCAGCAAAAAATGATGATGGCAGGTACAGAGAACCAAAATCCACAAATGGCTATGATGCTTTGGATCATGCCAATTATGATTATTGTCTTTGCGATTAACTTCCCAGCTGCATTATCTTTATACTGGGTTGTCGGAAACCTATTTATGATTGTTCAAACATATTTCATTAAAGGTCCAGACTTGAAAAAGGCTGCGGCTACTGAAAATGCGGGAGGAGCAAAAAAGTGAACCAAGTAACTGCTAAAGGACAAACTGTCGAAGAAGCAGTCGAATCGGCTCTAGCTCAATTAAATACTACTAAAGACCGCATAGAAATAAACATCATTGACGAAGGTAAAAAAGGATTTTTCGGTATTTTTGGAACGAAACCAGCAGTGGTAGAAGTAACTTTAAAGGATTTTACTGCTCATGAAGAGGAAGCTGTGAAAGTAGCTTCTTTTACAGAGGAAACGGAAGAAGCTTTGTCACTTCCTGAGCAGTCTGAAGCCTTTGATCCAATTGAAGAAGCAAAAAACTTCATTTTAAGCGTAAGTGAAAAAATGGGTGCACCTGTCACTATTCAAGTGACAAAGGATGGGAAAAATGTTCAGTTTGACCTGGAAGGTGAGAAAATTGCTTTGTTAATTGGGAAGAGAGGGCAGACACTGAATTCGTTACAATATTTAACACAGTTGGTCATCAATCGCTATTCCAATCAGTATGTAACGATTATATTAGATGCTGAAGACTACCGAAAAAGACGAAATGAAACTTTAATTCAGCTGGCTGAGCGACTTGCTCAAAAATCGGTTCGAACAGGGCAAGATGTTGCACTTGAACCGATGCCATCCTATGAACGAAAGGTGATTCATACCGCACTAGTAAAAAATCACCGTATTAAAACATATTCATCTGGAAATGAACCACATCGTCATATTGTAATCTCACCAGTAAAGAAAAATCGATCCTAAGTGGATCGATTTTTTTTTGAGAAAAAAAAGATTGGGGGAAGAGGATGTGTAGTTATGTTGTTTTATTGTTATTCACATGTGGATAAGTTAAAATAAAGCATATTCAACTATAGAAATGTGGATAAGTCATTTGTTTAAAAAACAATTCTCTTTTGTATCGAAATAGGATGTGCTATTCTAAGGCTTTGGAATAATAGAAAAGATGATCTGTTTATATATAGAAATGAAAGTAGGCTAGATGTCATCTAGCATTCGGGTAAGTAATCATATGAAAAAAGAGAGGTGATGAAAGAGTGGAATTTGATACTATTGCAGCGATTTCTACTCCGATGGGGGAAGGAGCAATCGCAATTGTTCGCTTAAGTGGGGATGAAGCGATTGATATTGCAGATAAGCTTTTTTTAGGAGTAAAAGGAAAAAGGCTAAAAAGTGTAGCCACTCATACGATTCACTATGGAAACATTTTGGATCCTAAAACCAACCAAATTGTTGAAGAGGTAATGGTTTCGGTCATGCATGGACCGAAAACATTTACGAAGGAGAATATTGTCGAAATTAACTGTCATGGTGGGTTAGTGTCAGTCAATAAAGTGTTACAGCTTGTATTAAATAATGGAGCCCGACTAGCGGAGCCTGGTGAATTCACAAAGCGTGCATTTCTAAATGGACGGATTGATTTATCGCAAGCTGAAGCGGTCATGGATTTAATACGCGCCAAAACCGACCGGGCAATGAATGTAGCAATTGGTCAGATGGAAGGACGCTTGTCCAATCTGATTCGAAAGCTTAGACAGGAAATATTAGAAACACTTGCCCATGTAGAGGTCAATATAGATTATCCAGAATATGATGATGTAGAAGAAATGACGCATCGAATGTTAATAGAAAAAGCACAGTACGTTCGCGATGAAATTGAGAAGCTGTTAGTGACATCACAGCAAGGGAAAATTTTACGAGAAGGCCTTTCAACCGTTATTGTAGGTAGACCGAACGTAGGGAAATCCTCGCTGTTAAATAGTTTAGCTCAAGAGAATAAGGCGATTGTGACTGATATACCAGGAACTACGAGAGATGTTATTGAAGAGTATGTCAATGTTAGAGGAGTACCACTGCGCTTATTGGATACGGCGGGAATTAGGGAAACCGAAGACATCGTTGAGCGCATTGGAGTAGAACGCTCCCGAAAAGTCTTAAAAGAAGCCGATCTCATACTATTAGTATTAAATTTTGCAGATGAACTAACGGAAGAAGATGAAAAGCTTTTTGAAGCGGTAAAAGGTTTAGATGTTATCGTAATTGTCAATAAGACCGATCTTCCTAAGAAAATCAGTATGGAGCGAGTGGAAGAGCTGACGAAGAATCACAGGCTTGTCACAATTTCTTTATTAGAGGAACAAGGGATTGATCAGTTAGAAGAAGCCATTTCGTCTTTATTCTTTACAGGTAGTATTGAAGCTTCCGATATCACCTATGTATCAAACAGTCGCCATATCGCTCTTTTAAATCAAGCAGCGAATGCTATAGATGAAGCAATCCAAGGAGTGGAAATGGGAACTCCAATCGATATGGTCCAGATTGATTTGACGAGAACATGGGAGTTACTCGGTGAAATTATCGGAGATAGTGTTCATGAAAGCTTAATCGACCAGCTATTTTCACAATTTTGTTTAGGAAAATAGTAGGGTGGCAAGTGTTTGTAGACGATCGTCGTACTAAAGTTAAAATATGTAGTGAAGCCTAAAGAAAACAATTGAATAGTGAATCTAAAAGCTATTGGGTTGAGATAAGGAGGCAGCATAATGCAATATGATGCTGGAAATTTTGATGTCATTGTCATAGGAGCTGGTCATGCAGGCTGTGAAGCAGGACTAGCTGCGGCAAGACAAGGGGCAAAAACGCTTATGATTACCATCAATTTAGATATGGTGGCATTTATGCCGTGCAATCCATCTGTTGGTGGCCCAGCTAAAGGGATTGTTGTAAGAGAAATCGATGCCCTAGGCGGAGAAATGGGTAAAAATATTGATAAAACTCATATACAAATGAGAATGCTGAATACTGGAAAAGGTCCTGCCGTTCGTGCCTTAAGAGCACAGGCAGATAAATTCTCGTATCAACATGAGATGAAAAAAACACTTGAAAATGAACAGAACTTAACGCTTCTTCAAGGAATGGTAGAGAGACTCATCGTAGAGGATGGTGTTTGTACGGGCGTTGTAACGCAAACAGGAGCGGTATATCATGCGAAGGCAGTTGTAATCACAACTGGAACATTCCTTCGTGGGGAAATTATCCTAGGGGAGCTGAAATACTCCAGCGGTCCGAATAATCAACAACCATCCATTAAATTATCCGAGCATTTACAAGAGTTGGGTTTTGATTTAGTTCGTTTTAAAACAGGAACTCCACCACGTGTGAATAGTCACTCGATTGATTATGGTAAAACGGAAATTCAGCCAGGAGATGAAGTTCCACGTGCATTCTCCTATGAAACAACGAGATTTATTACCGATCAATTGCCATGCTGGCTAACATATACAAATGAACAGACCCATCAGCTAATTGATGATAACTTACATCGTTCCCCTATGTATTCTGGAATGATTAAAGGGACGGGTCCACGCTACTGCCCATCCATTGAAGATAAGGTTGTCCGCTTTAATGATAAGCCAAGACACCAAATTTTCTTAGAACCTGAAGGACGTAATACGCAAGAAGTTTATGTTCAAGGGCTTTCAACGAGTCTGCCAGAGGATGTCCAGCAAAAGATTTTACGAACGATTCCAGGGTTAGAAAATGTTCAAATGATGCGTGCTGGCTATGCCATTGAGTATGATTCAATTGTCCCTACACAATTATGGCCGACACTAGAAACGAAAAACGTGAAAAACCTGTATACGGCAGGTCAAATTAATGGAACATCTGGCTATGAAGAAGCAGCCGGTCAAGGGCTAATGGCAGGAATTAATGCCGGACGCCGGGCATTAGAACGAGAAGAAGTCATTTTAAGCCGCTCGGATGCCTATATTGGTGTTTTAATTGATGACCTAGTTACAAAAGGAACGAACGAGCCCTATCGGTTATTAACGTCACGTGCGGAATATCGCCTGCTGCTTCGCCATGATAATGCGGATTTACGCTTAACAGATATTGGTCACAAGCTAGGATTAATTTCAGAAGAACGCTATGAGAATTTTATTGAAAAAAGAGAAGCAATTGAAGCTGAAAAGCAACGATTGGCTTCAATTATCATTAAACCGAAAAAAGAAGTTCAAGAGCTTATTCAAAGCGTTGGTGGTACAGAGCTTAAGGATGGAATACGTGCTTCTGATTTACTGAAGCGTCCTGAAATGACATATGCCCATGTTGAACAATTAGCTCCTCGTGAAACGCCACTAGATGGGGAGATCACAGAGCAAGTAGAAATTCAAACCAAGTATGAAGGCTATATTGAAAAATCGCTTCAACAAGTAGATCGTTTGAAGAAGATGGAAAACAAGAAAATTCCAGAAAACATAGACTACAATGCGATTTCAGGGCTTGCTTCAGAAGCGAGACAGAAATTGAAGGAAGTTAGACCATTGTCGATCGCACAAGCTTCGCGTATCTCGGGGGTTAATCCTGCCGATATCTCTATTCTGCTTGTATATATCGAGCAAGGTAAAATTGCCCGTGTATCCAATGACTAGAAAGGATTGACCAATGAATACAGAACAATTTACGAAGATGTTAGCGGAGAAGGGGATTTCCCTTTCTCCTGAACAATTAGACCAATACGAGCTTTATTTTCAAACACTCGTTGAGTGGAATGAAAAAATGAATTTAACAGCGATTACAGATCGGGAAGGCGTTTATTTAAAGCACTTTTACGATTCAATTTCAGCTGCTTTTTACTATGATTTTTCAAAGCCATATCGTATTTGTGATGTGGGAGCTGGTGCAGGCTTTCCAAGTATACCGCTAAAAATTGCCTTTCCTAATCTACATATCACTATTGTGGATTCACTTAATAAACGAATTCATTTCTTAGAGCATTTAGCAAAAGAACTGAAGCTTGATCATGTAAGGTTTATCCATGATCGAGCAGAAACCTTTGGTCAAAATAAGGATCATCGTGAAGCATATGAAGTGGTTATGGCTCGAGCGGTTGCGAGACTATCTGTATTAAGCGAGCTTTGCCTTCCGTTAGTAGAGGTAGGAGGTACCTTTATTGCAATGAAGGGAGCAAGTGCCAATGACGAGCTAGAAGCTGGAAAGAAGGCTGTATCAGTTCTAGGTGGTAAAGTAGAGCAGTCTCATTCCTTCTTACTTCCTTTTGAAGAAAGTGAAAGAAATCTATTAATTATTAAAAAAGAAAAGAATACGCCGAAAAAGTACCCACGGAAACCAGGAACACCTAATAAGACACCAATAGAATAAGGTTACTATATCCCCAAAAATCGAGTATAATGGATGATAAGTGTTAGCTTTCGGCAGGACATGTCATTTTTATAGAGAATATGTAATAGGGAGTTTCGTAAAGGTGGTGTAGGGTGATGAAGCAGTCTTTCTCACGCTTTTTTGGCCTAGGCGAAAAGGGAGAACCTGTTGAAGTAGTTGAGTCTACTGAAGAAGAAATCGTAGTAGAGAATGAAGAAATAAGAAAAATTCCAATCGAGCAAATCGTACCTAACCGTTTTCAGCCAAGAACGGTATTTGATGATGAGAAAATTGAGGAGCTTTCTCGCACCATTCACACACATGGCATCATTCAACCAATAGTTGTCAGAGAATTTGGGAATGGACAATTTGAAATCATTGCTGGTGAACGCAGATGGCGAGCAATGAAGAAGCTAAATTGGACAGAGGCTCCTGCGATTGTGAAAAATCTAAGCGATACGGAAACGGCATCTGTTGCGTTAATTGAAAATCTTCAAAGGGAAGAGTTAACGCCGATTGAAGAGGCATTAGCATATGGGAAGCTTCTAGAGCTCCATAATTTAACTCAAGAGGCATTAGCACAAAGGCTCGGAAAGGGACAATCAACGGTTGCAAATAAATTACGTCTGTTGAAGCTTCCAGAAGAGGTACAGGAAGCATTGCTGAATAAAGCAATTACCGAACGGCATGCACGTGCACTCATTCCATTAAAGCTACCTGAAAAGCAAGTGGCATTACTACAGGAAATTATCGAACGTAATTTAAATGTCAAGCAAACAGAAGAACGTGTTGTGAAACTGCTTGATACAACCGAAAAGAAACCGAAGCCCAAGCGAAAAGCATTTAGTAAGGATATGAGGATTGCTGTTAACACAATTCGCCAATCCTTATCGATGGTATCGAATAGTGGAATCAACCTCGATGCAGAGGAAGAAGAGCACGAGGAATACTATCAATTTACAATTAAAATTCCAAAGAAGAAATAAAAACCCCAATGGAGAAATTAAACAGCTACTGTTTGATTTCTCTTTTTTTCTGCGAAAACTGCTCTTTTTTAAGACATAGTTAAACAGAAGTCTAAGTTAAACACCTTTTTTACAAATGGAGAATTTTTAGAAAAAAACTATGATAAGATTTGATTCATGATAAAATAGATTACATGATTGCTAGTTTAACCCAAATGAGTAGAGTAGAAAATTAAAGAGTCATATAGAAGAGTTTATAGGGAATGAAGGTAGGTGACATCGTGGGCAAAATTATTGCAATTGCGAATCAAAAAGGTGGCGTTGGCAAGACAACGACCTCTGTTAATCTAGGCGCCTGCTTAGCATATATAGGGAAAAAAGTGTTATTAGTTGATATCGATCCTCAGGGAAATGCGACAAGTGGGATTGGGATTGAAAAAGCAGATGTTGATCAATGTATATATGATGTGTTAGTAGATGATGTAGAGGCAGTGGCAGTCATTAAACCAACATCTGTGGAAAACTTATTTGCCATTCCGGCGACTATCCAGCTTGCTGGAGCGGAAATTGAGCTTGTCCCTACGATTTCAAGAGAGGTTCGATTGAAACGAGCGCTAGAAGAAGTAAAGAAAAACTACGATTATATTATCATTGACTGTCCGCCGTCACTTGGTCTATTAACGATTAATGCATTAACGGCTTCAGACGCAGTGTTGATCCCTGTTCAATGTGAATACTATGCGCTAGAAGGACTAAGTCAGCTGCTGAATACGGTTCGTCTTGTACAAAAACACTTAAACCACGACTTAACAATTGAAGGCGTTTTGTTAACGATGCTAGATGCAAGAACAAATCTAGGGTTGCAAGTAATTGAAGAAGTAAAGAAGTATTTTCAAGACAAAGTATACCAAACGGTTATCCCTCGAAATATACGTCTAAGTGAGGCGCCGAGCCATGGACAGCCTATCATTATTTACGATCCGAAATCTAGAGGAGCTGAAGTTTATTTAGATTTAGCAAAGGAAGTGGTTGTGAATGGCTAAAGGCTTAGGAAAAGGTTTAGATGCTTTCTTCTCGAACATAGAAGTGAATGAAAGAGAAGAAACAGTACAGCAAATTAAGATTAATGAGCTCAGACCTAACCCTTATCAACCTCGTAAAATATTCGATGAACATGCGATTGATGAACTTAAGCAATCCATTGAAGAGCATGGAATCCTACAGCCATTAATCGTTCGTAAGAGCATCAAGGGCTATGAAATTGTAGTCGGTGAAAGACGTTTTCGTGCTGCGAAGGCGGCGAACCTAAAGCAGATTCCGGTTGTCGTTAGAGAACTCAATGAACAGCAAATGATGGAGCTAGCCGTTTTGGAAAACCTTCAGCGGGAAGATCTCTCTCCAATTGAGGAGGGGGCAGCCTACCAGCTCTTAATGGATAAATTAAAGATTACTCAAGAAGTGCTAGCCAAGCGTTTAGGAAAAAGTAGACCACATATTGCTAATCATATCCGCTTACTTTCCTTGCCTGCTAAAGTACAAGAACTCATTACGGACGGGACAATTTCAATGGGTCACGGACGTGCATTACTTGGATTAAAGAATAAGGATCGAATCCCTGCGGTGGTCGAAAAAGTACGAAAGGAAAACCTGAACGTTCGTCAACTAGAGCAGCTAGTTCAACACCTAAACGAGTTTGTTTCACGTGAAACAAAGAAACCGAAGGAAAAGAAGGATGTCTTTATACAGGAGCAAGAGTCTGTTCTTCGGGAACGTTTTGGAACAACAGTTCATATCAAACAGTCAAAAAATAAAGGGAAGATTGAGATTGAATTTTTCTCAAAAGAAGATCTCAATCGTATTCTTGAGATATTAGAATCTGAGAGACAACAACAATAAGAGACTGAGACATAAGTATTTCAGTCAATGATTTATCCGAACTTTCAGGAGTTATCTCCTTTAACTAGTTCGGGTATTTTTTTGTTCGGAAAACAAATTTTTTTAAAATAGTGGAATGGAGCAGAAGACACTTGACTACTAAGGGAATTAGAGGAAAGGCTGTGACACCAAAGCGTAGCGAGAAGGCTCAGCTTCCTCCCCGCGGAAAGCGAGTGTCTGCAGCGCAGGTGGAACGAACTTGTTTTTACAACCAACTATTTGAATCAAGTCATTGTTCGTCTTTGAGAAAGAGTCATTTAGTTATGTCCCATCCTCTGTTTTTTGAAGAAAAAAGAAAAAGCTGTCAAAAATTATTAGCACATGATAGTATAATGACTAAAAATTTGGTTTGACGAAAGAGATATAAGGAGAAAATTATGTTTTTACTTGGGACCATTGTAAATGGATTGTTAATAATCATTGGAACTTTATTAGGTAAGCTCCTTCACCGTATTCCAGAGAATATGAAGGGAACCGTTATGCACGCAATTGGCTTAGCGGTCATGGTTTTAGGGCTACAAATGGGATTTAAAAGCGAAAATTATCTAATCGTCATATTGAGTCTTGTATTTGGTGCCATACTTGGTGAAATGGTCGACTTAGAAGGAAAGTTAAATGCACTTGGCAATTGGATTGAAAGAAAAATAGGAGCATCTAGCGGAACAGGGAGTATTTCTCAAGGATTTGTTACCGCTACTCTGATTTTCGTAATTGGAGCAATGGCTGTGATAGGCGCACTGGATAGTGGCATACGAGGAGATCACGATGTTCTGTATACAAAGGCCATTATAGATGGGTTTACTTCTCTTATTCTTACGACAACTCTTGGAATAGGTGTCATTTTTTCAGCTATCCCTGTTATGTTATATGAAGGATCAATCGCTTTATTTGCTACGCAAATTAATCAGTTTGTGCCCCAAGAACTTATGGATAGCTTTATAAAGGAAATGACTGCAACCGGAGGAATTATGATTTTTGCTATCGGCTTAAACCTTCTAGGAGTCATTCAAATTCGTGTTGCTAACCTATTACCTGGCATCCTTGTAACGGGTGCTATTGTCACTGGGATTCACTACTTTACCTAATTATAGAAAAAACGGTCCAATAAAGAAGAGCCGAAACTCAACTGGCTCTTCTTTCCGTTTATCCACCTTTATACAGGTCACTTCGACTATCTAGGTAGTTTGTTCTTGGTCATAATCCCATCGTAAATCTGTCCAAGTATGTTTGGGTTGTGTTGATAAGCTTGCTTGGTGGATACTGTTTGCAATTGTTTTGGCCATTTTCAATACTAAATTAAGTCGTGTATTTTGTAATACGAAGTATTCCATGAACCCGCTGACATTGACAATTCCTGTAATATGCATATCTCCGACTTCAGGAAGTTCTTTATTGACTCCCGCACCTGGTTTAACTGGCCCTTGGCCGACTTGAATAGCGCCTACACTTTTTAGCCGTCCTAGGCAGGCATCTATTCCAATAATAAATGGGCGAAAGTGCTTTTCTTTGATTTCAGCTAACTTTTCTTCTAAATTAACTGCATGAATGGGATCCTCTAACGTTCCATATACATAGAAGGGGGCAACCGATTTTTCTTGAAGCAGCGTTCCGACTAGTGGACCCAACGAATCACCAGTTGAACGATCCGTTCCGATACAAACAAAAACAATAGGTCGTTTTTTTACGCTTGAAGGGATTGAGGAGAATAGCTCATGTGCTATCTTATGAACGGCCGTCTGGTCATCATAGGCAATTCGCAACCCACCGTCCTTCTTTTCAAATAAATGGTTAAACTTCATGGGTTCCACTCCTTCGCAATAGTATTAACAGTATACGGAAAAACATAGAGATGTATACGTCAAAGACCTACTAAATACATAATTAATGTGAGAATAATAATATTAGCCAGTCCAAAGAACGATGAAGCTTGGAGGATTTTTGTATTCTCCATCTTTATAACTTCAAAGAAACAAAAAAACTTGTTAAAATAGATTTGCTTTTAATAGCCGTTAAAAGAAGGAAGCAGGTGGCAAATGAATCAAATACAAAAGCTCTTAGAGGAATTGATAAATAAAATTATCGATGAAGATATTTGGATGGATATAGGGGAAGGAACCTTGAAGATTATTGCGATCTTGTTCGTAGCAGGGATTCTAATACGCATTGGCAAGATCGCTATTCAGAATATTTTTAAGGTACGAACCAAATCTCCGCTTAGAATTTCGGAGAGACGAGAAACGACCCTTATGAAGCTCTTAGAAAATGTTCTTTCATATGTAGTCTATTTTATTGCGTTAATGATGGTTCTCTCCGTGCTAACGATTGATGTAAAAGCATTGTTAGCTGGAGCGGGAATTGTCGGACTTGCTGTTGGCTTTGGAGCCCAGAACCTTGTGCGCGATATTATCACTGGATTTTTTATTATTTTCGAGGATCAGTTCTCTGTCGGTGATTATATCCGTATTGGCCAATTTGAAGGAAATGTAGAAGAGATTGGCTTAAGAACTACGAAGATTAAGAGTTGGACTGGCGAGCTACATATTCTTCCCAATGGAAGCATCAATGAGGTCACCAATTTTTCCATTCATAATAGCATCGCCGTCATCGATGTCAGCATCTCTTATGAAGGGGATATTACGAAAGCTGAAAAGGTGATACATGAGTTTTTACAAACCCTTCCGGAGAAATATCCTGAGCTGGTTAAAACACCTGAGCTATTAGGGGTTCAGAATTTAGCTGCTTCAGATGTGGTACTGCGAATTATTGCGGAAACAGTTCCTATGCGTCATTGGTTTATGGCTCGTATCCTAAGGAAAGAACTAAAATTATGTCTAGATCAAAATGGCATTGAAATTCCGTTTCCTCGATTGGTTATGTATTCAAGGCAGGAAGAAGATCAGGAGAAGGAATTGGGAACTGAATAGGAGGGAAATCGATTGGAAGAAAAAGAATTTGGTCTAAACGATATAGTGGAAATGAAGAAGCAGCACCCATGCGGGACAAACCGCTGGAAGATCATTCGCCTTGGAATGGATATACGTATTAAGTGTGAAGGCTGTTCGCATAGTGTAATGATTCCACGAAAGGAATTTTCACGAAAATTAAAGAAGATCCTAGTGAAGCATGAAGGGTAAAACTTTCTGCTTCTTTTTTTTATCATCCTATATTATTCTTATAGATATTGTTTTTTTATAGGGGAGTTGAGGGGGAATTGGCAACTGTACATCATTCTGCTTGTCCTTTGAATTGTTGGGATAGCTGCGGGTTTAAAGTGACGATTGAGGACGGAAAAGTGACCAAAGTGGATGGTGATGAGAATCATCCGATTACACAGGGGAAAATATGTGGTCGTGGCCGAATGTTAGAAACAAGAACAAACGCACCGAATCGGCTCTTAACTCCATTAAAGAAAGTAAATGGGGAATTTATCTCCATCACATGGGAGCAAGCGTTAAGTGAAATCGCTAACAAATTATCAGAAATAAAAGAAAAATATAACACAACCGCTGTTCTTCACAGTCATGATTATGCGAACGGTGGCTTATTAAAAAATCTAGATCAGCGCTTTTTTAACCTCTATGGAGGAGTGACCGAGTTAACAGGCTCTATATGCTGGGGAGCTGGTATTGAGGCACAGTCTTGGGACTTCGGTGATGCATACAGCCACGCTCCTGGAGATGTAGCAAATAGCAAGAATATTATTATTTGGGGAAGAAATGTAGCGCGGACGAACATGCACTTCTTTCAAGCTTTACAGGATGCAAAGCGACAAGGAAGCCGAATCTATGTAATAGATCCTATTTACAATGCCACCGCTAAAATGGCCCACCAATACGTTAGTGTAAAGCCGGGAATGGATGGGTTATTAGCAGCAGGTATTATGAAGGAACTGCTTCGTTTGGAATTGCACGATCATTCGTTTATTGATCAGTATACGATTGGATTTCAAGATGTATGGGAGCTATTACAGTCCATATCACTTGAAGAAATTAGTGAAATGACTGAGGTTCCAGTAGATATCATGACAGAGCTAGCTAGAGTCTATGCAGACAAGCCTACCTCCACCTATTTGGGGCTAGGGATGCAGCGATATGAAAATGGTGGGAATACCATTCGGCTCATTGATGCACTAGTGGCAGCAAGTGGAAATATTGGGATTGCAGGGGGCGGAGCAAATTATGCAAATCGACAGGTGGGTCAAAGCTTTCATTACGATGCCTTAACCCTCCCCCACAAGAAGAATTCTTCTAGGCAGTTTACGATGATGAGGCAAGCAGAAGAGATTCTAAAGGCAAACGAACCACCTGTGAAAATGATTATAGTCACTTGTGGGAATCCACTTACACAGGTTCCTGATACGAAAAAAGTAGAAGAAGCTTTTTCTTCTGTGGACACATTAGTGGTAATTGATCAATTTATGACAGACACTGCGAAATTAGCAGACTATGTCTTACCAACGACGACTGTTTTTGAGGAAGAGGATATCTACTTTTCTTCAATGTACCATCATTATGTCAATTACGGTCCTAAGCTGGTTGATCCTCCAGGTGAAGCCAAGTCAGACCTTTGGATCTGGAGTGAGCTTGCGGCGAAGCTAGGCTTTGGAGATAAATTCCATTACTCCATTGATCAATGGCTTGAAATGGGGATGAGCACCCTTCAAGAGCATGGAATCACATGGGAGAAACTCAAGAAATCAAACCATTTGGAGCTACCAGTTGATCCAATCCCGTGGAAAGACTTCCAATTTCAAACGGAAAGCGGAAAATATGAATTCACTTCTACTGCTGCGATGAAGAAAGGCTTTGAAGGAAAGCTTACACTGGCCTTACCAAAGGAGTCAAAATGGTCTAATCCTGCATTGGCAAAGCAATATCCATATACGCTGTTAACGATTCATCCTTTACGGTCAAATCATTCTCAGCATGTTCATCTATTGCCAAATCAAAAGGTTAAGGTTGAAGTAGCAAAGAACATTGCCGAGCAATTAGGTCTTGAAAATAATGACCTTGTCCGTGTATGGAATGACCGAGGAGAAATAAGTGGAGCCGTCCAAATCTTAAAGCAAGCTCATCCAAACACGGTTAACATTGACGAAGGAATCTGGGGCGAGTTTGGTGGACCGGTAAACCTACTCACCTCCAGCAGAGAATCTGATAATGGATTAGGAAGCACTTTATACGATTGCTTAGTAAACTTGGAAAAAATCGGTTAGTCCTTGAACGTTATCTAGAAGTCCACAGGCTATAAGAAAGCTCATATCATTTTGAGTTTGCTTATAGCCTATATTAATTATATTAGACGTGGGAATTAGAATGGGGACGGAAACTACCCATCCTTCAAATAAACGAATACAGCCTTTAATAAAGACTCACATGAGGGACTACTTGTCTTTTTACAAGCAAATCTCTATAATTGTGAGAGGCTTATAATTATGACGAAATAATAAGATTCATAATAGATAATTGAAATAGAGGAGTGACAGTGGATGGCCTTAACAGCTGGTATTGTAGGTTTACCGAACGTCGGAAAATCTACTCTTTTTAACGCAATTACGCAAGCGGGAGCAGAATCTGCCAACTATCCGTTCTGTACAATCGATCCGAACGTGGGAATCGTAGAAGTTCCAGATGAGCGCCTAAACAAGCTAACAGAGCTTGTTCAACCGAAGAAAACAGTCCCAACTACATTTGAATTCACCGATATTGCAGGGATCGTAAAAGGGGCAAGCAAAGGGGAAGGACTAGGAAACAAGTTCTTATCTCATATTCGTGAAGTAGACGCGATTTGCCAAGTGGTACGTTGCTTTGCTGACGATAATATTACTCATGTATCTGGAAAGGTAGATCCAATTTCAGATATCGAGACAATCAACCTTGAATTAATCTTAGCTGACTTAGAATCTGTCGAAAAGCGCATCGCGCGTGTAGGCAAGCTTGCTAAGCAGAAGGATAAAGAAGCAGTATTTGAACTCGAAATCCTTGAAATGGTTAAGGACGCCCTTGAATCAGATAAGCCGGCTCGTACGGTAGAGTTTACAGATGAGCAAATGAAGCTTGTTAAAGGAATGCACCTATTAACGATTAAGCCCGTACTATATGTAGCAAATGTTGGAGAAGACGATGTAGCAGATCCATCAACAAACGAGTATGTTCAGCAGGTAAGAGAATTTGCTGCAAAGGATAATGCAGAAGTTATTGTCATTTGTGCGAAAATCGAATCAGAGATCTCTGAGCTTGAAGGGGAAGAAAAGGAAATGTTCCTACAAGAGCTAGGAATTGCTGAATCTGGATTAGATCAATTGATTCGTGCAGCATACAGCCTTCTTGGACTGGCTACTTATTTCACAGCTGGTGTGCAAGAAGTTCGTGCATGGACTTTCCGTAAAGGCATGAAAGCTCCTCAATGCGCGGGTGTCATTCACTCTGACTTTGAAAAAGGATTTATCCGTGCAGAAACGGTTGCTTACGAAGACCTTTTAACAGCTGGCACAATGGTAGCTGCTAAAGAAGCAGGGAAAGTCCGATTAGAAGGAAAAGAATATGAAGTGAAAGACGGAGATGTTATGCACTTCCGTTTTAACGTATAATCTCTATTTTTGACAGGCTCTACAGATCATTCTGTAGGGCTTTTTTATTTGTTTCAAGATATTGTCAAAAATTAATAATTCTTTTACATCTAATTAAACCTGTCATCATCTTTCCTTTTTACAATAAAAGAAATGGAGCTTCTTTAGAAAGGGGTGCGCAGCTTGGAAAGAGCCAAAACTTGGATTATCAAGCAAGATGAATCTTGGTTTTACCTATGCAATCAATGGCCAGCACTAATAGTTGTTTTTTTCAAAAACATGACACATCTAGGTGGTGCCCGCTTTACGATCGGGCTTCAACTGTTGTTGTATTTATTTGGACCAGCTGAAATGAAGCCATTTGTCATTCTTGCGAGTCTTTCTTTAGTTGTGAGTCATATCATTGTAATGTGTATTAAAAAAATCGTGAAACGAATTCGACCGTACATGGCACTTCCACAGGCGAAGGTACATGGCTATTTATTTAACGATCATTCTTTTCCGTCCGGACATTCTACTGCTATCTTTTCTATTATGATTCCTTATTCCATGTACGATCCTTATGTAGCATCCATCTTGCTCCCTGTGGCATGCTTAGTTGCATTTTCTAGAGTGGTGCTTGGAGTTCATTATCCTACTGATATTCTTGTAGGCTCCTTAATTGGCTCACTTACTGCGGTTGTCTTTTCCTTTTGGTTATAAACACAAAACTTTTTTCATGTAAACCATTTATTCTCCAATTCATTTTACTATAATAGGAGGTTTCATAATGAGAGTTGCCTTATTTACTGACACCTTTTATCCCCAGGTAAACGGTGTGGCCCGCACGTTAAAAAGGCTGACAGACCACATGCAAAAAAGAGACATCGATTGTGAAATATTTGTACCTGAAATGGAAGATGGTCCGTCCTATCCGAATGTAAACCAATTTTCAAGCTTACCTTTCATCTTTTATCCAGAATGCAGAGCAGCCATTGCTAACCCCAGTAAAATCACGGACAGATTACGAACTTTTTCTCCAGACTTAGTGCACGTAACAACCCCATTAACGATGGGGCTTTACGGAGCTCATGCAGCAAAAAAACTAAACATTCCTTTAGTTGCCTCCTATCACACTCATTTTGACCAATATTTAGACTACTACAAGCTGACATGGTTAAACCCTCTTCTTTGGCGGTATATGAAGTGGTTTCACCAGCCATGCGAACGGATATTTGTTCCTTCTGAGGAAACGAAATCTCACCTAGAAGCTCAAGGCTTTCACTCCTTAGCAGTATGGGCCAGAGGAGTGGATTGTGATCTGTATACTCCAAAGAAAAAGACCACTTGGCTAAGAGAGCAGTATCAAATAAAAGAAAAATATATATTCCTTTATGTGGGCCGATTAGCACCTGAAAAAGACTTAAAAACATTAACGGCCATAATGGAAAACATATCTCCAGAATTACAAAAGCAGGTACACTGGGTGATTGTAGGAAACGGTCCAAGTTATTCTGACTTACTACAGCATACCGCTGAACGAGATAATATAACCTTAACAGGGTACCTAAAAGGGGAAAAGCTGGCGATGACCTACGCTGAAGCGGACTTATTTATTTTTCCTTCTCCAACAGAAACCTTTGGGAATGTGGTATTAGAGGCACTAGCCTCTGGAACACCGGGAATTGTAGCGAATGAAGGTGGGGTAAAAGAGATTATAGAGCATGATCAGACAGGATATATTTGCCAAGCTAGAGATGCGGATTCATTTATCCAGTCGATTGAAGATATCATGCTTCAATCGACTAAGCGCGTCATCATGAGTCAAAATGCCAGAAAGTATGCACTAGCACAATCATGGGATCAAATTTTAGACGACCTTTTATCAGAGTATGAAGAAGTGATTCAATTCAAAAAGAATCCAATGGCGAAGCTTGCTTAATAATTTGAGTTCTTCCAAAACAATAGGGGGAATGTTTTCACCCTGTGTTTGAGGGAGAACTCTTTGTGTTATTGCAATTCTTATGACAATATGATATACTTTCAACTTGTGAGTAATGAATAATTGCTCCTTGCCCACTCGGGCCGTTTAGACCAAAAGGAGGTGAAAGTGATGAAAAAGTACGAAGTTATGTACATCATCCGTCCAAATATTGAAGATGAGGCTAAAAAGGCTCTAATTGAGCGTTTTAATGGCGTCTTAACTGATAATGGTGCGGAGATCGTAGAAGCAAAGGATTGGGGTAAGCGTCGTTTAGCTTACGAAATCAATGACTTCCGTGACGGTTACTACCAAATCATGAACATTAACGCTGGTTCTCCAGCAGTTGACGAGTTCAACCGTCTTGCTAAAATCAGCGAAGACATTATCCGTTATATCGTAGTTAAAAACGAAAAGTAATGATTGATAGATATAACTTCACCTATTGAATTGTTTCATGTGAAACATGGGGAGAAGAAAGGGGTTGATTCTGATGATGAATCGCGTAGTTCTAGTTGGCCGTTTAACCAAAGATCCTGAATTGAGATATACACCAAGTGGAGTTGCTGTTGCAACGTTTACATTGGCTGTAAACCGTACATTTACGAATCAACAGGGAGAACGTGAAGCGGACTTTATCAACTGTGTGGTATGGAGAAAACCAGCTGAAAATGTGGCAAACTTTTTGAAAAAAGGAAGCCTTGCTGGTGTCGATGGACGCATTCAAACGCGCAGTTTTGAAGGACAAGACGGTAAAAGAGTGTATGTGACAGAAGTTGTTGCTGAAAGTGTACAATTTCTTGAGCCGAGAAATGCTTCAGGTGGAAACAACAGCTACAGCGGTGGTTCAAGAGAACAAGATTTCCCGTTTGGTGGAAGCAACAATCAGAATCAACGTCAACAACCAAACAACAACAACAACGGTTTTACATCAATAGATAAAGATCCATTTGCAAATGACGGTCAAATCGACATTTCAGATGATGATCTACCATTCTAATGTCACGTAATGAACGCAGAATATATAAAACTTAAGTAAGAGGAGGGAAAATACAATGGCAGGTGGACGCAGAGGCGGACGTGCAAAACGTCGTAAGGTTTGCTACTTCACAGCAAACGGAATCACTCATATCGATTACAAAGAAGTAGATCTTCTTAAAAAATTCATCTCTGAGCGTGGTAAAATTTTACCTCGTCGTGTAACAGGTACAAGCGCGAAATACCAACGTAAATTAACAGTTGCTATCAAACGTGCTCGTCAAATGGCTCTTTTACCATACGTTTCTGGTGAATAATAGCTACTGAAAGACACCCTAATTTTAGGGTGTCTTTTTTTATGACATATAGAAAGTACAGATCCTACCTAGTTAATATTTAGTAAAGAGTCAGGCTTCTTTTACACAATGGACCGGAAACTCCTTTGTAAAGGTTGCGTAGTAAGAAAAAAGAAATGTATATGCTTGATTGGATGGAAAAACATCAAAAACTAAGCCTATATTAGAAGAACGGGGGCAGAGATGAAAAGCTATGTATACGGAATGATAGGACTCTTAATTGCTTTTGGAGGGATCTATACGAATGAAACTGGTCAGCCGAAACCGGTAACAGTGGTCACTTACTTACTAGCTGCAACACTTTTTATCATTCAAGCATTTGTCTTGATAAATCGGCAGCGAAATAAAGGAATAGAAATATGAAATACGGATAAATTGATAAAAGTTACAGAAATCTTGCTATTTTTTACAAATTCACCGAGTAAAGCTACTGATATAGTGAATGATTGAAACAGGTCACGGATCTAATCTGAAATGTAGCAGGTAATCGATGAATAAACCTCAAACTCCATCCCTTATTTAGAATTTTTTAAAAAATTATAATTTGTAAAATTTGTGTTACAATTTTTACAACTTCTTAACGATAGGGGAATTTGGTATGGTGAATTCAGTTAAAAAGAAACTAATTATCTTATTTATCTCCTTATTAGTCGTGACATTATCTGTCGTGGGCTTATTAATTAATTATCAAATGAAGAAGCAAATAGAGAAGGATGTTGTTGCCCAATCAAAGGTCATTGTCGGAGAAATGACGCTTAGTTTAGAGCTCTTCTTAGAGCAATACTCAAACAGCATTCATCAAATTGCTTTATCAGATAGCGCTGCTCAGTATGTTCTCCGAGCGGTCGAGGATCCTGAATATGCAAACAATTACGTATGGGCTCGATTGAAGAGTGATTTCGAGAGTTATTCAGAGCTATATAATGAAATTAGCTCTATCTATGTAGCTGCTCCGAATAAAGAACTACAAATCTATCCAAAAGCAGACCTTCCAGACGGCTTTGATCCTACTTCAAGGGGTTGGTACAAGGGCGCTGAGGAAAATCCAGATAAGGTAGTTTGGAGTGAACCTTATATGGATCAGGCATCAGAAGAGTTAATTCTGACAGCTTCTCGCGCTATTACTGCTGGTTCTAAAGTAATTGGTGTGGTCGGAATTGATATCAAGCTAACAGATTTTGCGACGATGCTCAGCAAAATGGAGCTAGGATATCAGGGAAAGCCAATCGTCATCTCGAAGGATGGAACAGCAATCGTTCATCCGACAAAACAAAATAAGAAGATTGCAGATTTAGATTATGTAAAGAGTATGGCGAAACAAACTAAGGGGATTGAGAACTACAGAGAAGGCTCAGCTGATAAGCTCCTAATCTATCAGACGTTACCTGGTGCAGAGTGGAAGGTGGGGGCTACCTATTCCGATAAACACTTAATGGCTAGCGCGCAAAAAATAAAGCTAGCTCTTCTTCTTATATCTGTTGTAGCCCTTATAGTGGCTAGTGGGATTACTTATTACGTTTCCGTAAGAATTACGAAACCAATAGCTGATTTAAAGAAAGCTGTAAACCAAGTCGCTGAAGGCGATTTACAAGTCAATATTACAGCAAGATCAAAGGATGAAATCGGTGAACTGGCCAATCATTTCAACCATATGGTCCAAAATATTCGATCATTGCTCCAAGTGGTTAATCAGTCCGTTGCAAATGTAAAGGAATCAGCTGAGAGCCTAAGTGCTGTTTCAGAAGAAACCAATGCAGCTAGTGAGGAAATGGCAAGCGCTATCAATGAAATTGCTCTTGGAGCAGCACAATCAGCATCAGAAGCAGAAACAGCTCACCATCAGTCTAATCAATTAAGTGACAATATCAATATAGTCAGCAAGCAAACGGAAAAAATGACTACTTTAGCTGACCAAGCGGATGAAGTGAATCAGCTTGGACTATCAAATATCACAGAATTATTGGGCTCATTTGGTCAGTCCAAGCAGTATCTTTCTTCAATGGAAGCAGTCATTGTTGATCTAGAAGAAAAAATTAAGCAGATTGAGCATGTTATGACAACGATTACGGAAATCTCGTCACAAACCAACTTACTAGCACTAAATGCAAGTATTGAAGCTGCAAGAGCAGGGGAGCATGGAAAGGGCTTTGCAGTAGTAGCGGAAGAAGTTCGTAAACTGGCTGAGCAATCTGTCCGCGCAACCGATGAAGTGAAGTCAACGATTACAGTGATTCAAGGTGGAGCAGCAAAGGCTGTTGAATCGATGAATCATACAAAGAAGAACTTTGATGAGCAATCAGGTGTTGTTAAGGGCACTGAAGAAAGCTTCCAAACCATATCGCATGTAGTTGAAAGTATGAAGCAGTCCATTCTGGATATCCATCAAGAAATGGCTTCCATATCAATCCAAAAGGACGATGTGGTAACTGGAGTTCAAAGTATTGCAGCAATGGCCGAGCAGGCAGCTGCTTCTTGTGAAGAAGTAAGTGCATCTACAGATGAGCAAATGAAAGCATTTGAATCGGTTGCGCTCGCATCAGAAAGACTAGCAGAGCTAAGCTATGAGCTAGAAGCTGTCGTGAATAAATTTAAGATTTGATTGTAAGAAAAAAGGAGTTTCCCATGGTAGGGATAACTCCTTTTTTCTTGCTTGATAGAGAAGAAAACTTATCCATTTTTAATAAGCGTTTTGACATCCTAGCCCAATGTAGAATGGAAGGCATATAACGCGTTCTATTCTATACCGTCTCATGCTTACCCTAGCCTAACGAAGGGCCCATGCGCATTTGTTCCGTGTTCCAAAGATTTTCATTTGACGTCCATAAGGGCTACTAGAGCTTACCATCGTTTTTCTGGCTTACAAATCGATGCAAGCTGGTGCTGGACAGTTGCTTCAATCCTTTTTGCCGGCATTTGACCTGGTTGCAGGATCCCATGAAGTGCAAGCCCATCTATTAGTGCATAGAGTACATCAATTTCTTTTTCACGATCGAGGTTCTCTTTTGCATAACCTAAATGGATAAACGTATCAATAATATGGGTTATCCCCATTTTGAGCTCAGCATATACTCTTGCACTATGGGAAAGTAAAGCGGGATCAGAAAGTGCTTTCGTATTAAATTTGAGCCAAACCTCCATTTCTGCACGCTTTTCTTCATCCAAAGGAAGCAATTCAAACAATATGAGCTGGGCATCTTTGAATGGTTGTCCCGTAAATGTAATTTGATGGATTCTCTTTGAAATCCGCTCTGAAACAAGGCTCATTGAATAGGAGAATAGTTCTGATTGACTAGAGAAGTAATGGCGCATAGATCCCACGGATAACCCTGCCTCATCTGCTATTTTCCTTACTGTTGCTCCTTCCATTCCATACATCCGAATGGCTCTCCAAGCGGCCTCGGCAACTTTTTCTTTTTGTTTTTCATGATCAACTATTTTTGGCATGCTTATATTATACCAAATATTGTCTTTTTAATACAGTTGTGTTATATTGTTTTTAATACAATTGTATTAAATAAGGGGGTATGAGTATGGGCTGGCTTATTATTGCCTGTGAAATTGGTTTTTGGATATTTGTGATAGCGGGATTATTCACTCGTTATGTGTTAAAAAGAAAAAAAGCTGGTGCAATTCTTCTGTTGTGTACCCCGATTATTGATTTGATCTTAATTATTGCAACTGTTTATGATTTGAAAAGTGGCCAATCAGCTACCTTTATACATGGCTTAGCTGCCTATTATATTGGAATGACTATTGCATTTGGCCAGCAGATGGTACAGTGGGCAGATGTACGATTTGCATACTTCTTTTCAAACGGTCCAAAGCCGCAGAAAAAAGCTAAATTTGGAAGAGAACACGCTCGCTTAGAACGAAGAGGTTGGTATCAGCATCTACTCGGCTGGGTTGTCGGTAATCTGCTTTTATTTTCCATGATGCTTTTCGTTGGTGACCCAGAGCGTACTGAAGAGCTTTTTAAAGTATTCACTATTTGGGGTCTAGTACTAGCTGTTGATTTCGTAATCAGTTTCAGCTACACGATTTTTCCTCGTAAAAGAACATCCATAACAAATGAATGGTAATGCTTAAAGCTAGTGAAACTTCGCTAGTTTTTTTATTGTTTATAAAATTTATCGATGGTGGATAAGCGCTCTGGCATCCAGTTCCAGTGCTTAATGCGCCTTTCGCTTTTGTTCTGAAGTTCAACAAAAAATCCATTAGGTTGAATGAACGGGTATAACTAGCTAAAATAGAAAGCGTAAATATGTAAATGGCGAAGGAGTGTACGAGTGAAGAATGTACATCGGTTAACTGAGGGCGCGGTTTTTTTAGCGATTTTTTCAGTAATATTATTAATGTCAATCTATATCCCTATATTAGGAGTAGTCTCAAGTTTATTTTTATCTATTCCATTTATCTTATATTCTGTAAAAAATGATCGGAAAAGTTCGATTGTCTTTTTAGTTGCCTCTCTTTTCATTACGTTCATAGTTGGGACGGTTCTATCCTTACCTCTCACATTATTGTTTGGAATGATTGGGATTGTAATGGGTGACCAACTTCGAATGAAACAGAGCCGCACAAGGGTGTATATAGCAGCCTCAATTACTTTTCTAATTAATTTTGTATTCATATATATCGTTTCCGTAGTTTTGTTCAAAGTTAATTTTGTGGAAGAGATGTTTGAAATTCTTAGAGAATCCCAGGAAGCTGCAATTCAAATGTTAACCACTTTTGGACAAGTACCTTCAGCAAAGGATATCGAGAAGTACGAAACAGGCTTAATAATGGCCGAGAGCTTAACACCAACTCTATTTGTGATGGCTTCCTTTACTACGGTTCTAATCATTCAATCGGTGTCCTTCCCTATAATTAGGAGGCTTAAGGTCGAAGTTGAAAAATGGTCTGGCTTTAAGGATCTTGTCTTTCCAAGAAGCCTCTTATGGTATTATTTATTCGTGACGATCGCCTCCCTATTTTTAGATCTTCCAATCGGAAGCTACTGGTATTTGGCATTCGTAAATTTAGCTTTTATTCTCCAGCTATTATTAGTAATCCAAGGGTTATCATTTACTTATTTCTATAGTTCCGTTAAAGGATTTCCTAGAGTGATTCCCATAATCGCAACAATTTTACTTTTCATTCATCCGTTAGCCCTTCATATTATGAGGATATTAGGTATAATTGACTTAGGGTTTGAATTTAGAGGACGATTAAAGAACGATACTAGGTAATACACTACTGTTTAGGAGCTGAAATCATGCCTTATTTGCAAAAGCGGTCTATTCGCTCACCACTCTATGGGCTAATAGGCATAACAGTGGTGCTTCTCGGTGCTTTAGCGTATTATAACTGGATATTAAGTCTAGGAGGTTTTCTCCTCTCAGGGGCCTTATTCTATCTCATCATTAAATTCGATCAGGAGCAAAAGAAGGAATATGAAGAATATATTTCAACTTTATCCTATCGAGTGAAAAAAGTAGGAGAAGAAGCTTTACTGGAGATGCCAATTGGAATCATGCTCATCAATGATGACTATTATATTGAATGGACGAATCCATTTCTAGCTTCTTGTTTCGATGAAGATACGCTTGTGGGAAGATCGCTTTATGATGTTGCAGATTCATTAATTCCACTGATTAAACAGGAAGTGGAATCAGAAATTATTACGCTTCATGAAAGAAAATTTCGTGTCATTCACCGTTTAGAAGAACGGCTCATTTATTTCTTTGATGTTACCGAGCAGTCTGAGATTGAAAAAATGTATGAAGAAGAACGAACGGTTATCTCAATTATCTTCCTAGACAACTATGATGAGCTTACGCAAGGGATGGATGATCAAACTAGAAGTAGCTTAAATAGCCTGGTCACCTCTATCTTAAATAAGTGGGCGAAAGATAATGGAGTGTTCCTAAAGCGAATCTCTTCTGAACGGTTTATTGCGGTATTTAACGAGCATATTCTGCAAATGTTAGAAAAAGGGAAATTTTCGATTTTGGATGAAGTTCGGGAAATCTCATCCAAACAAAATGTTCCTCTTACCTTAAGTATTGGTGTTGGAACGGGCGTTTCCTCTTTGCCTGAGCTAGGCACGCTAGCTCAATCTAGCTTAGATCTTGCCCTTGGAAGAGGAGGAGATCAAGCAGCAATTAAACAAACGAATGGGAAAGTTAAATTCTATGGCGGGAAAACGAACCCAGTAGAAAAACGCACAAGAGTAAGAGCCCGCGTCATATCTCATGCACTGAAAGAGCTTGTGGTTGCAAGTGATAAAGTGATTGTCATGGGACATAAGAATCCGGACATGGATGCAATCGGTGCATCGATTGGGATTTTAAAGGTTGCGCAAATGAACCAGCAGGAAGGCTACATAGTTCTTAATTTTAACGAGATTGATAACGGAGTTAGAAGGCTTCTCGAAGAAATTCGAAAAAATGATAGCTTGTTTTCAAGGTTTATTACGCCAGAGCAAGCTCTCGATATTGCTACAGACGACACATTGCTTGTAGTAGTGGATACGCATAAGCCTTCGCTTGTAATCGAAGAGAAGCTTGTTAACCGAATTGATAATGTTGTCGTTATTGATCATCATCGACGAGGAGAAGAGTTTGTAAAAAATCCTGTTCTTGTCTATATGGAGCCTTATGCATCCTCCACTGCGGAACTAGTAACTGAATTGCTAGAATATCAGCCAAAACGTGATAAAATTGATATGTTAGAGGCGACAGCTCTGTTAGCAGGTATTATTGTAGATACGAAAAGCTTTACGCTAAGAACGGGTGCGAGAACGTTTGATGCGGCCTCTTATTTACGCGGACAGGGTGCTGACACTGTCATGGTACAGAAATTCTTAAAAGAAGATGTAGATACGTATATCAAACGAGCAAAGCTAATTGAATCCGTCGTCTTTCATCATGACGGGGTTGCGATTGCCAAGGCAAAAGATGATCAAGTCCTAGACCAGGTCATAATTGCACAAGCCGCTGATACTTTATTGACGATGGATGGTGTCATTGCTTCATTTGTTTTATCAAATCGAGAAGATGATGTCATTGGAATTAGTGCTCGTTCTTTAGGTGACATCAATGTACAAGTCATTATGGAAAGCTTAGGTGGCGGCGGACATCTAACAAATGCTGCTACCCAAATTACGGATAGTACATTAGATGAAGCAGAAAGTCGATTAAAAGCGGCTATAGATGAATATGTAGGAAGGGGAAATAAAGAATGAAGGTTATTTTTCTAAAGGATGTTAAAGGTAAAGGGAAAAAAGGAGAAATGAAAAACGTGGCTGATGGCTATGCTCAAAATTTCCTAATTAAGCAAGGTCTTGCTGTTGAGGCAAACCAAGGAAACATGAGTGCCCTAAACGCACAGAAGAAAAAAGAAGAAAAAGTAGCGGCGGAAGAGCTAGAAGAAGCAAAGCAGTTAAAAGAAACAATTGAAAAAATCACTATCGAGCTTGAAGCAAAAGCAGGCGAGGGTGGCCGCTTATTCGGTTCGATTACAAGCAAACAAATCGCTGAGGAACTGAAAAAGAAGCATGGTATTAAGTTAGATAAGCGAAAAATTGAACTAGCAGATGCGATTCGTTCCCTCGGATATACAAAGGTTCCAGTCAAGCTTCATACAGAAGTAATGGCTACGTTAAATGTACACGTAAAAGAAGTAAACTAATATTGGAAGTTCCATTCTAAACGAAACATGTTAAAATAGAGAAGTTGATAGAAATGTGATCGGTGAAAGCTGGTCACATTTTTTAATCCGCCATGACTAATCAGAAGAGCAGTGCCAAGCTTCCCTGCTACAGTTGAAGCTGAGCAGGTGCATGTGCTTTCATTAAAAGTTCCTCTTAAAGAAATGGGAGGTTTTGTATAGATGAGTGATTTATTTGCAGATCGACTGCCTCCACAAAATATTGAGGCAGAGCAAGCCGTACTTGGGGCTATCTTTTTAGAGCCTTCATCGTTAACACTTGCTTCTGAGACGCTTATCCCTGAGGATTTCTACCGAGCAGCCCATCAAAAAATATTCAATGTGATGCTCAAGCTCAATGATTCAGGAAAAGCGGTTGACTTAATTACCGTTACAGAAGAACTAGCCGCCGCCAAACTATTAGAGGATGTTGGCGGGGTTAGCTATTTAAGTGAACTTGCCAGCTCTGTTCCCACAGCAGCTAATATAGAATATTATGCAAGAATAGTAGAAGAGAAAGCATTACTACGCAGGTTAATTCGAACAGCAACAGGAATCGCTCAGGATGGATATTCCCGCGAGGATGAGGTTGAAATCCTTCTAGGAGAAGCGGAGAAGAATATCCTTGAGGTTGCCCAGCGGAAAAATGCCGGAGCCTTCCATGATATTAAAGATGTACTCGTACGCACATATGACAATATAGAAGAAATGCATAATCGTAAAGGCGATATCACCGGGATTGCGACAGGCTTCGCGGAGCTCGATAAAATGACAGCCGGATTCCAGCGAAACGATTTGATTATCGTAGGTGCTCGTCCATCAGTAGGGAAAACCGCTTTTGCCTTAAATATTGCCCAAAATGTGGCTACTAAGACAGGAGAGAATGTTGCCATCTTCAGTCTTGAGATGGGGGCAGAGCAGCTAGTCATGCGTATGCTCTGTGCAGAGGGGAATATTGATGCACAAAGGCTTCGTACAGGTTCATTAAATGATGAGGATTGGGGAAAGCTTACAATGGCGATGGGAAGCTTGTCCAATGCAGGAATATTCATCGATGACACGCCTGGGGTACGTATTACCGATATTCGTTCTAAATGCCGTCGACTGAAGCAAGAGCATGGCTTAGGGATGATATTAATTGATTACCTTCAGCTTATTCTAGGTAGTGGTCGCTCTGGCGAAAATCGTCAGCAAGAGGTTTCGGAAATTTCCCGTTCCTTAAAGGCATTAGCACGTGAATTGAAAATTCCAGTAATTGCCCTTTCACAGCTTTCCCGTGGAGTAGAGCAACGTCAAGATAAGCGTCCAATGATGTCGGATATTCGTGAATCAGGAAGTATTGAGCAGGATGCTGATATCGTAGCCTTCCTCTATCGTGATGATTACTATGATAAGGAATCTGAGGATAAAAATATAATTGAAATCATTATTGCCAAGCAGCGTAATGGTCCAGTAGGTACGGTTAAGCTTGCCTTTGTCAAAGAGTATAATAAATTCGTAAACTTAGAGAATCGCTATGATGAATCATCCGTTCCACCAGGAGCGTAAAAAGGGTCAGCCCCTCTAAAGGAAGAGGGAGCTGGCCCTTTTTTGCATTTGGATATTTTTTGAAAGCTTGTTGCTTTATACTAGGTAAGCTTCCCTTCTTTATCCGAAGCCCAGCAGGTTGGAGCGGAAGGATGCGAGACACCTGCGGGAGCAGTGAGGGCAGGTGGAGACTTTACAGTCGAAGCCGAGGAGACTCACCGCTCGCCTAGTGAAAGCGGCGGATATCTACCCATGTTTCTAAAGCAACAAGGGATACGAAGACAGCCTTGTATTTAAACGCGCTTTCATATATTCGAGGGAATAGGCACACTAATTAGCAATATAAGGAGATTATTCATACGTTAACATTACGATAACGAACGAAAAATAAAAGATTTCTTAAAATGTTCGTGTTTCATTGACTTTTATACATCACAATTGATAAACTTAGAAAGGTTAATGGAGATCAAATTTGATTGGAACCTTTGGAGGTGCTTTTATGTCATCAGTAGTAGTGGTAGGAACACAATGGGGAGACGAAGGAAAAGGGAAAATTACCGACTTCTTATCCGAAAATGCAGAGGTTATTGCTCGCTATCAAGGTGGAAATAATGCGGGACACACAATAAAATTTAATGGTGAAACATATAAATTACATCTAATTCCCTCAGGGATTTTTTATAAAGATAAAATTTGTGTTATTGGGAACGGAATGGTTGTTGATCCAAAAGCGCTAATTAAAGAGCTTGCATACTTACATGAAAAAGGGGTTACAACTGATAACCTTCGCATTAGCAATCGTGCTCACGTTATTCTTCCATATCATTTAAAGCTAGATGCGGTTGAAGAAGAGAGCAAAGGTGCGAACAAAATTGGAACCACGAAAAAGGGAATCGGACCAGCTTACATGGATAAAGCAGCACGTGTAGGGATCCGTATTGCAGACCTACTAGACCGTGAAGTATTCGAGGAAAAATTAGCACGCAACCTAGAAGAGAAAAACCGTATCTTAGAACGTATTTATGAAACTGACGGGTTTACAATCGAAGAAATCTTAGATGAATACTTCGAGTACGGCCAACAAATTAAACATTATGTATGCGACACATCTGTTGTGCTGAATGATGCACTAGATGATAGCCGTCGTGTTCTATTTGAAGGCGCACAAGGGGTTATGCTAGACATCGATCAAGGAACATATCCATTTGTTACTTCTTCGAATCCAGTTGCAGGTGGAGTAACCATTGGTTCTGGAGTAGGACCGACGAAAATTAAGCATGTAGTAGGTGTATCAAAAGCTTATACAACTCGTGTAGGTGACGGTCCCTTCCCAACAGAGCTTGATAATGAAATTGGACATAACATTCGTGAAGTAGGCCGTGAGTACGGTACAACAACAGGCAGACCTCGCCGCGTTGGTTGGTTCGACAGTGTGGTTGTTCGCCATGCAAGACGTGTGAGCGGGATTACCGATCTATCGCTAAATTCAATTGACGTGTTAACAGGAATTGAAACACTAAAGATCTGTGTAGCGTATCGTTACAATGGGAAAGTTATTGAAGAATTCCCAGCTAGCTTAAAGGTTCTAGCAGAATGTGAGCCTGTGTATGAAGAGCTTCCAGGCTGGACAGAGGATATTACGAACTGCAAGTCACTCGCAGAACTTCCAGCGAATGCTCGTCATTATTTAGAGCGCGTGTCTCAGCTAACAGGAATTCCTTTATCAATCTTCTCTGTTGGACCAGATCGCTCACAAACAAATGTAGTATTGAGCCCTTGGAGATAATAATTGATAGCTCTCATGGCTGAATGTAAAGCCATGAGAGCTATTTTAAATATTTTTGTAAAAAAGCATTGCCAGACTAATGAAGAATATGCTAATATAAAAAGCGTCGCCAATGAAGCGGTTGGAGACAAGCTTCTTATAAAGAGCCATTAGCTCAGTCGGTAGAGCATCTGACTTTTAATCAGAGGGTCGAAGGTTCGAGTCCTTCATGGCTCACCATCTTTATAAAATTGGCCCGTTGGTCAAGCGGTTAAGACACCGCCCTTTCACGGCGGTAACACGGGTTCGAATCCCGTACGGGTCATTGGCAAAATGAGTGGTCAGTAAGCAAGTGGCAAGGACGGTTGCTTACTGACTATTCATCTATTTATCTCAAATTTCATAATGGTCCGGTAGTTCAGTTGGTTAGAATGCCTGCCTGTCACGCAGGAGGTCGCGGGTTCGAGTCCCGTCCGGACCGCCATTTATATGGCTCAGTAGCTCAGTCGGTAGAGCAAAGGACTGAAAATCCTTGTGTCGGCGGTTCGATTCCGTCCTGAGCCATCGAAAAAAGGAGAATGCATTTCGCATTCTCCTTTTTCTTATAGGAAATGAGGCGGTTACCCTTTGGAGAGGGCGGGAAGTTGCCCATGCCCAACTTGTGAGCGAACGCTCCTTTTTTGAGCGTTCGCTCGCCCCAAGCCGGAAATCGCTCACTTTTTCGGAATTTCGCTCATGTTCGATAAGAAATCGCTCGCATTCGACCCATTTTCGCTCGGCAAGTGATAGATTTCGCTCAAAATGGTGTTGAATGCCGTACGAATGAATTACAGTAGTTACGCTTTTTCGGAAAAACCCATCCTTTTTTAAGGAAGTGTGAGTTTTTTGAGAGATTGTGGCTTTTTATAGCAGGTGTATCTTTTTCAATATGATCGGGAAAATGTTGTCCATGCCCAACTTGTGAGCGACCGCTTCATTTTTGAGCGTTCGCTCGCCTCAAGCCGGAAATCGCTCACTTTTTCGGAATTTCGCTCATGTTCGATAAGAAATCGCTCGCATTCGACCCATTTTCGCTCAGCAAGAGATAGATTTCGCTCAAAATGGTGATGAATGCCGTACAAATGAATTACAGTAGTTACGCTTTTTCGGAAAAACCCATCCTTTTTTAAGGAAGTGTAAGTTTTTTGAGAGATTGTGGCTTTTTATAGCAGGTGTATCTTTTTCAATATGATCGGGAAAATGTTGCCCATGCCCAACTTGTGAGCGAACGCTCCTTTTTTGAGCGTTCGCTCGCCCCAAGCCGGAAATCGCTCACTTTTTCGGAATTTCGCTCATGTTCGATAAGAAATCGCTCGCATTCGACCCATTTTCGCTCGGCAAGAGATAGATTTCGCTCAAAATGGTGTTGAATGCCGTACGAATGAATAACAGTAGTTACGCTTTTTCGGAAAAACCCGTCCTTTTTTAAGGAAGTGTAGGTTTTTTGAGAGAGTGTGGCTTTTTATAGTAGGTGTATCTTTTCCAATATGATCGGGAAAATGTTGCCTATGCCCAACTTGTGAGCGACCGCTCCTTTTTTGAGCGTTCGCTCGCCCCAAGCCGGAAATCGCTCACTTAAGTCTGAAATTTCTCTCGCTGTAAACAAGAAATATAGGTTAAAACCGCCACCATCAGATTGAAAAGCATAAAAAAAATCTTCATGAGCTTCATAAAGACCAAATCCTCGGCTATACACACCGCTTCTTAGAGGAACATTTCATGCGTCAGTCTAGACAATGTAACAATCCACCCAAATCTTGTCGAAATCGCCAATTATACGTAATGCCTCATCAAACGCGAAAAAAACCTACAGGATCAACCCTCATCACCTATTAGGTAATATATACCTACCATTAACATTCCATATTATTACCATAAAACGTAATAAAATGTCATTTATTATACAATTATGTTACATTATAAAGACTATTAATCTATTACCAATAAAATATGTTAAATTATAATAGTGCAAAAATGACCTATAGTTACATAGCACTAGTAGAAGTGTTTTTGTTTCGGTAGTCTAGGAGGATATACGATGAAACGTTTTCGAAGTAACCTGTCCAAGCTAACGGGCAAGACATCATATAGAATAAAGCCAATTGTCAAAAAGGCTTTCATCACGGCATTTGCCTTTTCAGCTATTGCCCTCGGCGGTGGAGCAGCTGCTCAAGCAGCAAAAGAGGATAGCTTAACGACTGTTTATTACGTTTATTTAAATGATGAATTTATCGGAACAGTCTCTGATAAAGATGTTATCGAAGAAATGATCACAACTAAAGTAAGCAAAGCAAAAGAAGAATATACAGACTATGATTTGACACTTGGCTCTCAATTAACATTCGTGCCGGAGCACGTGTTTCAATCATCAGCTACTACATATAATGAGCAAGTGGTAGAAAAGCTACAAGAGCAGCTAAAGGTTCAAGCGGAGGCAACAGCAATTGTTATTGATGGGCAGCCAGTAGCTTATTTAGAAAATCCTGAGCAGGCTGAAGAAGTAATCAAAACATTGAAGCTTCAATATGTAACGGCCGAGCAATTGCAGGAGCTAGAAGAAAGAAAAACCGCTCCTAATGCTTCTTTACCCCCATTAAAAGAAAATGAAACTCGTCTATTAGACGTTCGACTATCTAAAGAAGTTTCACTTTCTGAGAAAAAAGTTTTACCAAAGGACGTATTATCTGTCGAGCAGGCAGTTCAGTTATTGAAAAAAGGAACGCTTGAAGAAAAGAAGTACAAGGTAAAAGAAGGGGACGTATTAGGCTCAATTGCAAATGATAATGATCTCACATTAAAGGAAATCCTGACACTTAATCCAGAACTAACAGAAGATACCGTATTAAAAATCGATCAGGAAGTCAATATTACATTCCTTAAACCATATGTAGAAGTTATTATTGATAAGGAAGTCTTCAAGAAAGAAACAGTAGCCTATGAAAAAGAAGTGAAGGAAGACACTTCTATGTACAAAGGTGACACGAAGGTTCAGCAGGAAGGGAAAGATGGACTTCGTGAAGTAACATACCGTCTATCCGAACAAAATGGACAAACGGTGAAAAAAGAAACGGTTAGTGAAAAAATCATTCAAGAGCCTGTTAAATATATCGTCTTAAAGGGAACGAAAGTAATTCCTTCTCGTGGAGACGGCTCGTTCGTATGGCCAACGGTAGGAGGATACGTTTCCTCGCAAATGGGCTATCGTTGGGGCAAGATGCATAAAGGAATTGATATTGCTCGTCCGAGTAATCGTACCATTATGACAATTGACAATGGAGTGGTCGTTTCAGCTGGCTGGGATGGCGGTGGTTACGGCAATAAAGTCATTATTGATCATGGCAATGGATACCGTTCAGTATATGCTCACCTGGATTCGATTACTGTAAGCAATGGCCAAACGGTTCCTAAAGGGACTCAAATTGGTGTAATGGGGAATACTGGAGATTCGACGGGAGTCCATTTACACTTAGAGTTGTATAAAAATGGAAGCCTAGTGAATCCACTAACATATATTCGATAATCAACATGTGAAAAGTCTCTAGTTCAGCTACTAGAGGCTTTTCCTTTTACTTAACATATTTGGAAAACAAGGGAGCAATCATCCTTCAGCAAAAAGGTGAATTCCAAAGAATAACATGGTAAAGTAAATGAAAGATACCTATTTAACAAGATGCTGAAATGATCTCATTCTTTTTAAAGGAGAAGAGTTATGGATAAGAAAATACTAGTTGTTGATGATGAAAAACCAATTGCAGATATTCTACAATTTAACTTAAAAAAAGAAGGGTACGAGGTTCACTGTGCTTACGATGGCAATGAAGCACTTGAAAAAGTAGAAGAGGTAAAACCGGATCTCGTCCTATTAGATATTATGCTGCCGCAAAGGGACGGCATGGAAGTTTGCCGAGAAATCCGTAAAAAATATGAAATGCCGATTATTATGCTAACTGCGAAGGATTCAGAAATCGATAAAGTTCTAGGGCTTGAATTAGGTGCAGATGATTATGTAACGAAGCCATTTAGCACAAGAGAGCTTATTGCCCGTGTTAAAGCGAACTTAAGAAGACACCAACAAATTCCAAAATCGGCAGATGATGAAGAGACGAATGAAATTGGTGTAGGTTCACTTGTGATACATCCAGATGCCTACATTGTATCGAAGCGAGGAGAAACGATTGAACTAACTCACCGTGAGTTTGAATTGCTTCACTATCTAGCAAAACACATCGGACAAGTTATGACGCGAGAGCATCTTCTGCAAACAGTTTGGGGCTATGATTATTACGGAGATGTGCGAACAGTCGATGTGACAGTGAGACGCCTCCGGGAAAAAATCGAGGACAATCCAAGCCACCCAATCTGGATCGTAACCAGAAGAGGAGTGGGCTATTACTTAAGAAATCCAGAACAGGAGTAAGCGATGAAAAAGGTTGGTTTTTTTCGCTCGATTCACCTGAAATTTGTGTTAGTCTATGTGCTGCTCATCTTAATTGCGATGCAAATTATTGGCGTGTATTTTGTGAGGCAGCTCGAGGAAACCCTACTCCGTAATTTCAAGACCTCTCTCCAAGAGCGAGTGAACCTTTTAGAGTATAACCTAGAGGAGGAAATGCTTAATAAGGAGGAACGGACGAAGGAAGAGCCATCTTTAGATGATGCCGTTCGGAAAATTTTACGAGACTTTGTAGCGCCCGATATTTCAGAGGTTCGCGTCATTGAAAATGGAAGCTTACGGATTATTGGAACATCTGACTCAGAAAATCAGGGGATTGTTGGATTAAAAACGACAGAGCTCTTGGTGCGCCGTACGTTTGTACGAGGAAGCGAATCAAGCGATATCCTCGTCAACCAGCAAACGGGAGAGCGTTTCTGGGTGCTAGCAACCCCAATTAAAGCAGATGGTGAAGTGTTAGGAGCCATCTATGTCGTTTCGAAAATTGAGACGGTGTACAGTCAGATGAAAATGATCAACAATATCCTGGCATCGGGTACTGCGATGGCCATGATCATAACAGCCATTCTAGGAATTCTCCTTGCTCAAACGATTACGAGGCCAATCTCCGATATGAGGAAGCAGGCTCTGGCTATGACGAAGGGGAATTTTTCACGGAAGGTTAAAGTATATGGCTATGATGAAATCGGTCAGCTAGCTATTACGTTTAATAATTTAACGAAAAAGCTACAGGAAGCTCAAGCTACGACAGAAGGGGAGCGGCGGAAGCTATCCTCGGTGCTTTCTTATATGACAGATGGGGTTATTGCAACCGATCGAAAAGGCCGTGTCATCTTAATTAATGAACCTGCAGCTAAAATGCTTGATGTTTCACGTGAAACAGTGTTGTCCAATTCAATAGTTTCGCTGTTAGGTTTAGATGAAGAGTATACGTTCGAGGACTTGTTGGAAGAAAGAGATTCGGTAATTTTGGATTATAGCACGCAAAAAAGGCCGTATATTTTACGTGCGAATTTTTCGGTTATCCAAAAGGAAACGGGTTTTGTGAATGGTCTGATTACCGTTCTGCATGATATTACAGAGCAAGAAAAAATAGATATGGAACGCCGAGAGTTTGTAGCGAACGTTTCACATGAACTACGAACCCCACTTACGACGATGCGCAGCTACCTAGAGGCGTTAGCCGAAGGGGCATGGAAGGATGAAGACATTGCACCGAACTTCCTAGAGGTGACGCAGAATGAAACGGAACGGATGATTCGCCTGGTAAATGACCTTCTTCAGCTTTCAAAAATGGACAGTAAGGATTATCGATTAACGAAAGAATGGATCAACTTTATCGAGTTCTATCATCGAATCATTGACAGGTTTGAGTTCACAAAACAACAAAGCGTTGTATTTGAACGAAGTCTCCCTGACGAAACGATTTTTGTAGAGATGGATGAAGATAAATTAACGCAAGTACTTGATAACATTATTTCCAATGCGCTTAAATACTCCCCTGAAGGAGGAAAAATTAAGTTTCTTGTTGATATTCAGGAGCAGCAAATTGTCGTGAGTGTATCGGACCAAGGAGTCGGAATTCCGAAGGACAACTTGGATAAAATTTTCGATCGCTTCTATCGCGTGGATAAAGCAAGAACCCGTAAGCTTGGTGGGACAGGTCTTGGCTTAGCGATTGCGAAGGAGATGGTGGAGGCTCACGGAGGAGAAATTTGGGCGAAGAGTAAAGAAGGGAAAGGAACACAAGTGTTCTTTAGTCTGCCTTATGTTCAAGCTGAAGAGGATGATTGGTCATGAACTTAGAAAATATAAAGTCTATCATCTTAACAATCCTAGTAATTACTAGTGTTTTTTTTACTTGGAGCCTTTGGACGTACCAACCGAACTATAGTAAAATGGACCCTTCAAAAACAGTCGAGGAAATTGCAGTTGGAGATAAGAAGGATCTCAAAAAAATCGTAAAGCCAGACCGCCTGCTCTATCATCAAAAAGGGAGCCATTTTGGCACATCCGATGCGGTTGAAATTGATAAAGTAATTAAGGAATTAAGCAAATGGAGTATTTATGAGCTAAAATATGTTTCCTTGGAAATAAATGAGTTCACTTCTTTTATTCATAAGGAAGGGAATGCGGAAATTATCTTTCCAGATTCGATTCCAATCGAGCTCTATAAGAATGTTCTTGAAATTAAAGATAACGAGAATATCAATTTTAACTTTGACCGAATTGTTATTCAAACGGAGGGGCAGCTGAAAGAGGATGGAGTGCTGTATTTTGTTTCCTATGAAGATCAACGAATCTTAAAGGGACGTGTCACCTCTTCATTTGTGATCAATTTCAAAGAGAAATACTTTAGAATGGCGTCATTACTTCCTAATTTTCAGCCGTTATTTTCGTTTCAGGTAACCGATCAGCGGACGTTGTTTTTACCAGAAGGAGCAACTTCACTTTACCGGTATGAATACATTTTAGACTCACTCCCACTTGAAAAGTTTAAAAATGCCTTATTTCGAAATCCGTCACTTGTCCAGAAGAACTTCTCGGTAACAGGGGAGGAATATACCGATAGCTCGAATTTAATGAGTGTGGACTTTGAAAATCGGACGATCTCCTTTGTAAACCCTGCGGAGAAAAATGAGTATACGATTAGTTCGAATAATCTACTGCAGAAAAGCATTGAATTTGTGAATCAGCATGGGGGCTGGACAGATAACTATCGCTATGTGGGCATAAACGAATTGAACCAGCAGGTTGCCTTTCGAATCTATGATCCAGTAGGGTATCCTGTCTTTAGTAGAGAAGGAATTTCAGATATTGTTCTTACATGGGGAGAAACCGAGATCAATAAGTATTTGCGGAATAACTTTTCCCTTGATCTTCAAACAGAGAAAACAGATGTAGCGCTTTGGTCCGGTCATAAAGTGCTGGACTATTTGCTGAAGCAGGAGGATTTCAATAAAGATTATCTTCAGGATATTGTGCTAGGCTATACGATGATCAAGGATTCACAGGATCCACTCATCTATCTTGAGCCTACTTGGTACTACCAATACAACAATCATTGGTGGCCGATTGTGCAGGATGATCGGGAGGGGATGAATTATGGATTGGAGTAAGATTAAGACGATCTTTATCATCAGCTTTCTCGTCCTCAATATTTATTTAATGTACGAATTCTTAAAGATTCTAAATGAAAGCCAGCATGATTTTATGACAGAGGCTTCTTTAGAGGAAAAATTAAAAACGGCTGAGATCGATTATAATCAGCTTCCTGAGGGGCCTAAAAAGGATGTATTCTTAAGTGCAAAGCCTCTTCAATTTACTGCCGATGTCATTGAAAATCTGGTAGGGGTGCAAAGCTTCTCAATTGGTGGAGAAGGAACGGTGCTTCAAGCGGCATTAGCCGAGCCAATCAAGCTACCAGAAAAGTTCGATCCTGCACTTCTCTCGAATTATGTGAAGGCAAAAATCTATGAAGGAACGAAATATCGCTTTTGGGAACTGAACGAAGAAGATCACACGATCACGTTTTACCAGCAATACCAGGATAAGACGTTTTATAAAAATTTAAATGGGGAGCTAACGTTCTTTATTAATGAAGAGCGGGAAGTCGTGTCTTATTCACAAACCCTTTTAAAGGATATAAAAGTACTGTCTGATAAAGAAGAAATTTTGTCCCCAATGATGGCAATAGAAACGCTCTATGAAAAAGGGGATTTGCGGCCGAAAAGTACCATCACCAAGGTGGAACTGGGCTACTATACACTCGTTCATCTTACCTCGCAAATTGTATTAACCCCTGCATGGCGGTTCGAGGTAAATGGCGAAGATAATTTATTCGTCAATGCATTTGAAGGACAAATTATCCAACTGAACAATGAAGACAAAAAAATAGTGGAGTGAGAAATATGTCTTTGCATTTTAGTGTGCTCGCTAGTGGGAGTACGGGAAATGCGGTTTATGTGGAGTCGGAGGAGCATTCCTTCCTCGTGGATGCTGGCTTAAGCGGAAAGCAAATGGAGAGCTTATTTCAGCAAATCGACCGGGATATGGGAAAGCTATCAGGTATCCTAGTAACGCATGAACACAGTGACCACATTAAAGGCGTGGGAATTATCGCCCGTAAATACCGTTTACCCATCTTTGCAAACGAAAAAACATGGCAAGCGATGGACGGGTTAATTGGCACCATACCAGTTGAACAAAAATTCACCTTTGATATGGAAACGGTGAAGAGCTTCGGTTCTTTAAGTATCGAATCATTTGGCGTCTCTCACGACGCTGCTGAGCCGATGTTTTACACCTTTCATCATGGGGATAAAAAGCTCGTCCTGATTACAGACACCGGCTATGTCAGTGATCGAATGAAAGGGATTATCTCAAATGCAGATATGTATGTGTTTGAAAGCAATCATGATGTACAAATGCTTCGTATGGGACGCTATCCTTGGAACATCAAACGACGAATATTAAGCGATGTAGGCCACGTCTCTAATGAAGACGCGGCAATCGCGATGAGCGAAGTGGCGGGCGATCGAACAAAGCGCATCTACCTTGCCCATTTAAGCCTCGACAATAACATGAAGGACCTAGCACGAATGTCCGTTAGTCAAACACTAGAAGGCAAGGGAATTCAAGTAGGAGAACAATTCTCCCTATTTGACACGGATCCTAAAATTCCTACGCCACTCACGGCTGTCTAACGTTTAAACCTATCTAAGTTAGGTAAAAAAAGAATGTAGACTCTTTTTCAGGAGAATACGTTCTTTTTTTTGTTATTAGAAGTATGACTTAGCTACATAAAACACGAAAAATAGAAGAGTTTGTTGGTATTTTAACAAGCTTAGACGAAAGTATGAACAAACTCGTAAGATTGCCTTCTACCGCATCATTTCCTTAGATTTTTTCAAATCCGTGAGTATAATTAGGGTTAGAAGGAAAAATAACTCGTAGCAATCATTTTTTAGACAAAGCAAAGCAACCGCCTTAACTGGGTGCTTGTATACTTTTTCTTAAAGAGAAGAAAGGGTTGGTGTAAATGGGATACTATGATCAAGATTATGAACAACAACGGAATAAAAAACAGAAGGGAAATCGAGGCGGCTATTTTCTCGCAAGTCTTGTCGGTGCTGTGTTAGGTGCTATGCTCGTGATTGTAGCCGTACCGAAACTTGCGGACTTCAATGTGCTTCCATATTCAGTTGAGCCTGACAACAAGCTGGAGGAAGCAGATAACGAAGCTCGTGAAAATCTAGGCCAGGTGGAGAAAATTTCTGTAGATGTGACGACAGATGTAACAAAGGCTGTTGATAAAGCAGGTGATGCAGTAGTCGGAATCACCAATATCCAATCGGCAAGCTTCTGGGATGATGGTGGACAGCCTGCTGCTACGGGCTCTGGTGTTATTTACAAAAAAGAAGGTGGCAAGGCCTTTATTGTGACGAATCACCATGTAGTTGATGGTGCATCCGATCTTGAAGTAACACTTGCCGATGGGACGAAGCTACCTGCTACCTTAAGAGGAAGCGATATTTGGACGGACTTAGCGGTAATTGAAGTTGAGGCAAAGGAAATTAAAAAGATAGCGGAATTTGGTAATTCAGATGCGTTAAAAACAGGGGAGCCTGTCATTGCTATTGGTACGCCGCTAGGACTTACCTTCTCAGGATCTGTCACACAAGGAATTATTTCAGGCTTAGAGCGTGCGATTCCTGTTGACATTAACCAAGATGGAATTGTCGACTGGCAGGCAGAGGTGTTGCAAACAGATGCTGCGATTAACCCTGGGAACAGCGGTGGAGCACTAATCAATATCAGCGGCCAGCTGATCGGAATCAATTCAATGAAAATTGCTCAAAGTGCGGTAGAAGGAATTGGTCTTGCGATTCCAATCAACTATGCAGCACCGATCATCGATGACCTTGAGCAATTTGGTGAAGTGAGAAGACCATATATGGGTGTTGAATTACAGTCTGTTAATGAAATTCCAAGCTACTATCAGCAGGAAGCGTTAAAGCTGCCGAAGGATATAACCTATGGAGTGGCGATTAAGCAAGTTTCGCCAAATTCACCGGCATCACAAGCAGGCTTACAGGAGCTAGATGTAATTGTTGAAATGGATGGAGAACAAATCACGGATGTGATTGATCTCCGCAAACATCTGTATAATAAGAAAAAAATCGGAGATCAAATGCAAATCAAATTCTACCGAGATGGCAAGCTAACGGAAACAACGTTAAAATTAAGCGGGCAAACATTCTAAGTAAATCAATAATTGACGATAGATTGTGGATAAACTAAAAGCAGGGAGGCGATTAACGCTTTCCTGCTTTTTCTTTGAGTGTTATGATGGTTTGTGGATAAAATGAAATAATGCTTATACACAAGTGGAAGAAAGAATATTAAAACAATATTAAAAGGGGTGAGATCCATGGTTTATTGCTGCGAAGAACACGTAGAAGTCGCATTAGATACGATTGTAGATGAGTATGAAACCTTCCCACAATTAGCGAAAATTGAAGAGGAGGAAAAGTTATCAACAACCTGTGAATATTGTCGAAATCCCGCAACATATGTTGTATCGAACGTATGATTCCATACAACATGTGGATATAAAATGTGGACATGTGGATAACTATTGTGGATATCTTGTTTGTAAAGAGAGGATTACCTGTGAATATCTCCATTGTAACGGTAGGAAAACTAAAAGAAAAATACTTAAAGCAAGGAATTGATGAATATTTAAAGCGTCTTTCCAGCTACGCCAAAGTCGAAGTCATCGAGGTCCCAGACGAAAAAGCGCCTGAAGAACTAAGCGAAACCGAAATGCTCCAGGTCAAACAAAAAGAAGGCGAACGCATCCTCGCCAAGATTCACCCAGATACATACATCATCGCCCTCGCCATCGACGGCAAACTCAAATCATCGGAAGAACTGGCTGACAACCTAGACAAACTCGCCACCTACGGAAGAAGCAAAATCGCCTTCATCATCGGCGGCTCCCTAGGACTAAGCGACGAAATCCTTAAAAAGGCAGATGACAAACTCTCCTTCTCCAAAATGACTTTCCCCCACCAGCTCATGAGACTAATCCTAGTCGAGCAAGTGTACCGGGCATTTCGGATTAATCGGGGGGAACCGTATCATAAATAACGGTAAACTTTAACCCTATTAATAACAAGAGAATAAAATAGGAAAATAATTAAAATAGGAAAAAACTTATAAAAGTTTTTTCCTATTTTAATTTGTGGTGGATTTATTTAATAAGAGTTAATTATTACATAAGTTATGAACTAGTATATTTATTCCATTTATTTTAGGTATAAGAAATTTTATATTTTGACAATTTTCTACAAAATTTTACCTTTTTCTTTGAGAGAATATAAGTAAAAATTATGAGGTGTTTATACTGTGAGACTAAGCAAACTTAAATTTAAAAATTTTAAATGTTTCGGTTTAGAAGAAGAAGAAATAGAATTTGATAATTTGACAACCATTATTGGTGCTAATAGTGCGGGTAAAACAGCAATAATGCATGCAATACTTAAATTATTTGGTGATACAGGAACAGAAAAAGAGATAACACGTGCTGACTTTCATATTCCTGTAGATAAATCTCCAGATGAAATCTTAAAGAACCATTTAAGTATCGAAGCAGTATTTGAGTTTCCTGAACTACAGTTAAAAAATGGGGAGGAAAGTTATGTGGTACCTATTTATTACGAAAACTTTGTAGTCTCTTCCCCAGGAAGTCCTCCATTTATGAGGGTGTTATTAGAAGCCACATGGCAACAAAGTAGTAGTCCTGAAGGTATTATTGAAAATAAGTATTTTTTTGTAACAGCTAAAGAAGACGAAGAGGTTACTGAAATTAACAAAAAGCCAATGTCAAAACATGATAGGTCACACATTAAAGTAATATATGTACCTGCTGTTAGGGAACCTTCTTCACAGTTGAAAAATGCTTCAGGCACATTATTATGGAGAACACTAAAAGGAATAAATTGGTCAGATGCTGATAAACAGGGCGTTCAACAGCAAATTAGTCTAGTTGATCAAAAATTTGGAGAACAACCAGGAGTATCTTTAATACAAAAAACAATAGAGGACCAATGGAAGAATTACCATAATGAAGACCGTTACAAGAATGCATCATTAAAATTTAATAGTACGGACTTAGAGAATATATTGAAAAAAGTAGAAGTAGAATTTACTCCTACAGAAATTGAAAGAGCATACAAAATTGATTCGCTAGGTGACGGATTAAGATCGTTATTTTATCTCTCTCTTGTAGACTCCCTTCTAGAAATAGAAAATCAAGCCATTAAAGAATTATTAGATAAACAAAAAAAGACTGATGAAAGGATTTTTAATATTGAGCCTCCTGCATTAACTCTAATTGCTATTGAGGAACCCGAAAACCATATTGGTCCACAGTTATTAGGTAGGGTAATAAATAATCTGGAAAGAATAGCTGGAAGAGAAAATTCTCAAACAATATTAACCTCACATAATCCGTCCATTGTTAAAAGGATAGACCCTAGGAATATACGTCATGTTAGGTTATGTAGGAAAACATCCAAAACACTTATAAATAAAATAGCTTTGCCTTCAGACAAGACAGCCGAGTTTAAGTATGTGAAAGAAGCAGTTCGAGCATATCCTGAGTTATACTTCGCTTCCTTAGTAATTCTAGGTGAAGGTGATAGTGAAGAGATAATACTGCCTAAAGTTATGGAACTATCAGGAGATAATGTAGATTCAAGTGGAATTTCGGTTGTTCCATTGGGCGGCAGGCACGTTAACCACTTTTGGAGATTATTGAGTCAATTGGATATTCCCTACATTACACTTTTGGATCTTGATAGAGAAAGACATGGTGGCGGATGGGGAAGAATACAATATGTTTTAAATCAATTGATAGAAATAGGGCTTGAAAAAGAAAAGTTACTTTTATTAAAAGATGGAAGTATTCTTTCAGATGAAAAATTAAAAAGCATGCACGAATCAAGTTTAAACCAAGAAGGAGTATTGTTACTAAATTCTTGGGTAAATTATTTAGAAACTTACAATGTATTCTTCTCTAACCCATTAGATATAGACTTTTTAATGTTAGAAACATTTAAGAACTATTACATGGAGACAATAAGCGGACAAGAGGGACCATTTATAAAGGATTTAGGTAAAATTAAAGATCTAACGGAAAAACAAAAAAGTGACTCGAGGTATAAGGGTAGAGTAAATGAAGATATTAGAAAGACTCTTAAGCCAGAAGGCGGGGATGGAAGCACCTATTCAGATAACCAAAAAGAATTAATGATTTGGTATAACTACTTTTTCTTAAGCAGAGGTAAACCAAGCACCCATATCTTGGCTACTTCGAATATTAAACCTGAAATATTCTCAGATAAACTACCAGAAGTATTTAAGAAGATACTTAAAACTTCTAAGAATATATTAGGTCAAATTGATGATGAAGTTGGAGTAGAAGTTAATGAATTATCATAACCCGAGAGAATGGAAACCATCTGGTGATATTATATTAGAGGAAAATGCATTAATTTCGGTAAAAAGTAACAAAAATTTATTAGTTATTGCTGGTCCAGGTGCAGGAAAAACAGAGCTATTAGCACAAAAAGCAAGTTATTTACTGGAAACGAATACCTGCCAAAATCCAAAAAAAATACTTGCAATCAGCTTTAAAAGGGATGCTGCTGAAAACTTAGCAGAACGTGTAGAAAAAAGGTGCGGAACAGAGTTATCTAAGAGGTTTGTTTCCAAAACATATGATTCATTTGCAAAAAATCTACTCGACAATTTTATCCATGGACTCCCAGAAGAATATAAACCTATGGCTCATTATATGATAGCTATTCAAAACAGGAAACAAAATGATATTCGTAAAGCATTTGATGTAGCTGGGGCTCTACCGATAAGTGGATTATCCAATAGGGATTATAACGATTTATTAAATAATAGGTTAATAGAACAGCGTTTACCAATAGAGAAAGAAAATCAAAATGGAAAAATAGTCAAAAAAGCATGGGATATCCTACTTAAGGGGGAGGTAAATGAGCTTCCACCTACACTGAGTTTCCAAATGATCTCTAGACTTGCAGAATATTTACTTAGGTTGAATCCATTAATAAAAATGGCTCTAGGGCAAACCTATAGTCATGTTTTTCTTGATGAATTTCAGGATACGACAGATATTCAGTACGATTTATTAAAGGGATGTTTTTATAAATCTTCTTCTACCATTACTGCTGTAGGAGATAATAAACAGAGAATTATGTTATGGGCTAGGGCAAAAAAAGATGTATTTGAGGCATTTAAAAAAGATTTTTCAGCAGGTGAACAACGATTATTAATGAACCATAGGTCTGCTCCAAGGTTAGTTGAAATACAAAAATTAGTTTATGGTTACTTAAATGATATTAAACAGGATGTTAAGACTAGTGAAAAGTGGTCAGAGACTGATGGTATATCAGAAATATGGACATTTAATAATGCGAAAAGAGAAGCTGAGGTCGTTGCTGAGAATATAAAGGAATTTATTAGGGATGAAAAAATAAACCCAAGAGATGTTTGTATATTAGTTAAACAATTGCCCGACATATACGGAGAAATGATTATTAGCTCTTTAAAGGAATATGAAATTATTGCAAGAAATGAAGTAGTTTATCAGGATTTTTTAAAAGAAGATATTGTAAAAATACTTCTCAATGCATTAATTAGTGCTTTAGAAAAAGAAGATACTGAATCATGGATTAGTGTTCTTAGTTTCTCAAAATTAATACGTGGTTTTGATAGTAATACAGATTTTGAAAAGTTAAATTCTTTAATAAGGGAAATAAAAGATTTTCTTAATAAAATTGATAACCAACTAAAAGGATTAAAATCGGAAAAAGATTTAGAACAAGTCATCTGGGGAATAATAAATTATTACGATATAAACTCAATAAAGGGACTATACCCAAAGTATAAACAAGGAACTTTTCTAGATGAACTTATTATTGATTTGATAGGATTCCTGTGGAGAGAGTATGTTTTAACCAATGATTGGCTTACTTCAATAGAAAATGTAAGGGGTGCAAACTCAATACCTATTATGACGATTCATAAAAGTAAGGGTTTGGAATATGATACTGTAATTTTTATTGGATTAGAAGATAGTGCATTTTGGAATTATCTAAAGCAAAAAGAGGAAGATACATGTGCATTTTTCGTTGCTTTATCAAGGGCAAAAAGAAGAATAATATTTACTTTTTCTAGTGATAGAGAGGTGACATCTCCATATTATACAAGGCAAAAAAGAGATAAAATTAAACCATTCTATGAAATCCTAAAAAAATCTCAGGTTGTAGAAGAGATTAATTATTGAAAAAAGTATATAAGGAAGAAAAAGGAATTTACTTTTGAAAGAGAGACTATGGTAATGTGAACCATGGTCTCTTTTATATATCTTTAAAAATAAGGATTTATTATGCTTAAGACAATTAGAAGTTTTCATTTAGAACATATTCAACTGCTTGATTTAAACTTTCTATATTATCGTTTCCAGCAAGAAGTGCAGTTCTTAATAGAGTTGTGACTGCTAGAATAAAGTATACAGTTTTTGCTTGATTAGAAGTTACACTTATTTACCCAAATATACCAGCTAAAATATATACTCCTTCACTTTAAAATGATTTAGTAAATAAATATAAAGTGGAGGACAGTAAAGGTGGATAAGTGGGAAATGTATATGGAAATTCAGCAATTATTAAAACAAGGGTTCAGTAAGTCAAAGGTGGCAGAAAAACTTGGAATTTCAAGAATAACAGTCTATAGACATATAGAGAAATCACCTTCGGAGATGGCGGAGTGGGTTGAATCACTCCAGTATAAAAAGAAAAAGTTAGACCCTCATAAAGAACTAATTCTTTCATGGTTAAGAATGCACCCTGACATGTCAGCTGCACAAGTATACGATTGGCTTCAAGAAAAGTATGAAGGAATTACTATTGGGGAAAGTACAGTCAGGTCTTATGTTAGATCTCTTCGTGAAGAGTATAAGATAAAGAAGGAATCTTCCCCTAGAGTGTATGAAGCTATCCAGGACCCTCCAATGGGCGAGCAAATTCAGGTAGACTTCGGTCATACCAAACAACGAACGCCTGAAAATAAGGAAGTAAAACTCAACTTTATAGCACTTGTTTTATCTAATTCTAGGTATAAGTACAAAGAATGGCTGGATCGCCCTTTCACAACACAGGATGTAATCCGAGCACACGAAAATGCATTTAGATGGTTTGGCGGGATATCTAATGAAGTGGTATATGATCAAGATAGTTTGATAGTTGTTAGTGAAAATAGTGGAGATTTGATATTAACCAAGGAGTTTCAACAATATAGAGAATCTAGAGGAATAAACATGAGGGTTTGCCGTAAAGCTGTTTATGGCAATCTAAATATGTAGGGTATGGCAATTAATTTGTGCAGTGCCCGGAGGGCACTGCACAAATTAAAAAAACCACTTGTCAACATTCCAAAATACACATACACTTCCTGTTGGGACAAACAAGCGCAGGAGGTATTAAGGAGATGTTGGCAGTGGCCGAGATTAATTATATCAGACATGAATCAAACGTAAAAGGCACTAACTATTCTCAAATTGCAAAAAGCATGGGTATAGATCGGAGAACAGTAAAGAAGTACGCAGAACAGGAGGACTTCAGTCCTGAGGGTAAGATAAAACAAGAAAGGCGTTCTCCTGTAATGGATCCAGTGAAGGATATTGTAGATGGATGGATTATGGAGGACTTTAAGCAAAAAAGAAAGTTTCGTAGAACAGCTAAAAGAATATGGGAACAACTTAAGGAAGACTTTGATTTCAAAGGTTCAGATCGCACAGTTCGAAACTATGTATCTAATCGAAAGAAGGAGCTAGTAAATGAGTCTACTCAAGCTGCTTTACCGCTAGAATCAAAACCTGGTTGTGCACAAGTAGACTTTGGGGAAGCACCATTTAAATATCAGGGAGAGGAAATAATCTTACCTTTTCTAGTTTTATCTTTTCCTTTTAGTAATGCATTTTATTTTCAAGTCTTTCCTTCTCAAAACCGTGAATGTTTTCTAGAGGGGTTAAAATGTTTTTTCCATCATATCGGTGGAGTCCCAAAAACGATAAGGTTCGATAATCTTTCGCCTGCCGTTAAGAAGGTATTGCCAAACGGGGAACGGCAATTAACGGAAGAGTTCCAGAACTTCGTCCTTCACTACGGATTTGAGTGTGAATTTTGCAACCCTAATAGTGGCAATGAAAAAGGTCATGTAGGTGCGACTTGAAGTCGTTGTGTAAATTGTCATTAGATGACTGCCCCTTCCGTTTGGGGTATTCCTACTGTCACATGCGATTGGAGTAATCCTTTGGTGTGAAGCTGACAGGACAATGTGAGAACTAGATAAACCATATATCTATATATTGCTAGGAAAAGCTTTTCTATGGTTAACAAATGTGAACTGATGTAAGAGTCGTTACCTTTGCTGAGCGAAATATGGTTGACACGCTCTACCCAAAATGGGGCAGAATTAGGCATTGATCACTCGACGTGGGTTAATGAAAACGGACAAACAATTCTCGGCTTATAGTCAGAACCTAAGGGAAAGCAAATTATTTGCACATCGGAACAAGGTAAGCCCTATGAACTCTCAAAGGAGTAGGTCAACCGTAAGGAAGATACAAATGTTCAGAGGGTAAAGGAAATTGGAGAAAGCGAATGATTATCTGTAATTGATAATATAAGGGTCAAACTTTGCCCTATACTGAAAGGTAGCTGACTTCCAATAGGTGTTCAATCGTAAGAATGAAAGGAATAACTATGAATGTAAATGCGTCAATTACATGTGGATTTCCACGTGAGAACATTACAAACAGAATGCTTGAATTTCAATGGAAAACCATAGATTGGGAACAAGCTGAAAGAGCTGTTAATAGAATTCAAATCAGGATTACGAAGGCAGTTCGAGATGGGAAACAAAATCTTGTGAAACGACTTCAATATTTATTGGTTAACTCATTCTTTGCCAAAGCTCTCTCCGTAAAAAGAGTAACAACCAACAAAGGAAAGAACACCGCAGGTGTTGATGGAATCAAATGGAACGAACCTCAAGAGAAGATGAAGGCTGTTCTAAACCTTAATAATAGGAACTACAAATGTAAACCATTAAAAAGAGTCTACATAGAAAAGTTTGGAAAAGAGGAAAAACGTCCACTTAGTATACCTACACTCCATGACAGAGCCATGCAAGCATTATATCTCCTATCACTTGAACCTATATCAGAGATAACTGCAGATAAGACTTCCTTTGGTTTTAGGAAATATCGTAGTACGCATGACGCAATGTCCAATATCTTCAATCTCCTCTCTTATAAAAGAGCAGGTACCTGGATATTAGAGGGAGATATCAAAGGCTGCTTTGATAACATTCAACATAACTGGTTATTGGATAATATACCTATGGACAAAAAAATTCTCAACAAGTTTCTAAAAGCAGGCTTTATCTTCGATAAAAAGTTATTTCCTACTGATTCTGGAACCCCACAAGGTGGTATTATCTCCCCTACTCTAGCTAATATGACATTAGATGGTATAGAAATGGCAATTGCAGAGAAATATTGGATGAATAGTAAAGGGAAAATCGATAAAAAACACAAGAATCACAAGAAAATTAATATCATACGTTATGCAGACGACTTTATTATCAGTGCAATTGATAAAGAAACTCTTATCGAAATCCAGAGCATTATAGAATCTTTTCTAATTCAAAGAGGGCTTACCCTTTCTAAAGAAAAAACACTTATTACACACATTTCCGAAGGCTTTGACTTTTTAGGATGGAACTTCAGGAAAAGAAAGACCAAATTGATTATTAGCCCTTCTCAAAAATCATTCAAGAAAATAACTCGAGATATAAGTAATATCATTAAATCGAATAAAGCAATTGAACAAGAGGAACTAATCAAGAAACTAAACCGTAGTATCATGGGATGGTGCAATTATCATCAATCCGTATGTTCAAAGCAGACATTTAAAAATCTTAATCACTTAATATGGAACATGTTGTGGAAATGGTGTAAAAGAAGACACCCTAACAAAGGGAAAAGGTGGATTATCCAAAAATACTGGAAAAATATCGGTTCACGACAATGGGTATTTATGATCGGTAATGAAAGACTGTACAACGCAGGAGACACTCCTATTGTAAGACACATTGCCCTAAAACTTGATATGAACCCGTATTTAGATAGGGATTACTTTATCAACAGAAGAGAAATGCAACGCAAAAAGAAATCTATAGCGTATCTCAAAACAACTGCTGCCCACTTATTTAATGGGTAATTGAATGCTTGAGCGGTATGACATCGAAAGAGTCACGTACCGTTCTTAGGCGAGGGAGGGATAGTGATATTCCTTCCTTAGCCGACAAGCCATGGTGAAATACGTGAGAAACAATTATCTACTTCCCGGACTTCATGTGTTTGATTTAGATCAACTTAACAAGGAGTTATGGACCAAAGCTGAGAAAGACCGTGCTCGAAAACACTACGAGAAAGAGATTCTAATCTCCCAATTGTTTGAAGAGGATCGAAAGGATTGTTTAGTTTTACCCGGCAAGGAATACCATTGTATAAGATATGAAACAGTTAAAGCTGATAAGTATGGTTACATAAAGGTGGAGAAAAATCTGTATTCTACTTCTCCTAGGTACGCGCTAAGTAAGGTTCTTGTAAGAATCTCATACAAAACTGTTGATATACTCACAGATGACAATCAACTAGTAGTGAGCCATTCAAGACTGTATGGTCAGTATAGAAGGTCTATGAAATGGCAACCATATTTGAACTTAATGGCCAAACGTCCTTTGGCACTCAAGTATACAAGTTTCTATGAGCAGCTTCCGACTGAATGGCAAACTTATTTTAATTCTTGTACAGCTTCAGAAAAGCCTGAAGCACTAAGGCTATTAGCAACCTTTTTGAAAGAACACGATTTTACTAAAGTAACGGAGGCACTAACTATAGCTTCCGAGCATGGTCACCCGTCGGTTGAGTCTATTAAACAGGTATTCTACCAGCTTATTAATGGCCGTGGGATTCGCACTGAAATAATACCGAAGATGTCATTGCCCAATATGCCTGAGGCGACAAGAGGTCTTGACCATTATGATCAGCTTCTGAAAGGAGCTGACTTGAATTGAATGGACATATTCAGGAATTTGCCAAACGACTGAAGCTAAGCTGGATAAGAGAACATTATCATGAGATAGAAGCAACAACGAATGAAGATTACTTACTAAGGCTGTTTGAAAAGGAGATTGAGCAACGAGAAGAACGTAAAACGAACCTTTTACTTACCCAAGCCACATTGCCAAAAGTAAAGGGTACCCCATTTGACTGGAAAGATATAATTCTAACTCAGGGGTTAAGTAAAGAAGATTTATTGAATGGGACGTTTATGGAACAGCAGGAAAATTTAATTTTCTATGGAGGAGTGGGAACAGGTAAGACGTATTTAGCTTCGCTAATTGGATTAAATGCCATACAGAAGTTTGGCAAATCTATTAAATTCTATACAGCGGCATCACTGGTCAACCGATTACTAGACGCAAATGAAAAAGGAACGCTTAATAAGCTGTTTAAGCAAATCGAAAAGCTTGATTTACTTATCCTTGACGAATTAGGTTATATACCTCTACATAAACAAGGGGCTGAGCTATTATTTCAGGTTATTTCAATGTGTTATGAGACCAAGAGTATTATCATTACGACGAATCTACAATTCGGTCAATGGAATCATGTTTTTGGAGATCCAATCCTTACTGAGGCAGTCATTGACCGACTGATTCACCATTCTCATTTAATTGTATTTAATGGAGATAGTCATCGCTATAAAGAGTCGATAATAAAGAACTAAAAGTAAAGTTGGCAAGTGGGTACATTTTTAATTGCCGTTTTATACATTTTTTACTTGCCAAATACACCGTAAAGCCGATCCAGAGAGCAAAGGTAAAATTGAGAATGTAGTAGGTTTTGTTAAACACAATTTTGCCAAGCATCGAGTCTTCCATAACATCGATTCTTGGAATGAACAAGGATGGGAATGGTTAAATAGAACGGGGAATTACAAGATTCATAATACAACAAAAAAGAGACCGGTTGAAGTGTTCCTCCTCGAAAAGCAACACTTAAGACCAATCTCCAAAGAAATAGGTATTTCAAATAACTATGAAAATAGTATAGCAAGAAGTGTCCATAAGGACAACACCATTCGTTACCAGTCTAATCGCTACTCCCTCCCTCTCGGGACATTCAACAAATATGAAAAGGTCTGTATCAAAGAAACAGAGAGTAAAGAATTAATTATATATATTGCCGATACAGGAGAAATCATGGCGAAGCACCTCATTCCCGAGGGAAAAGGAATTTTAGTGAAAGATAGAAAACATAGTAGGGATCGAACAAAAGGAATTGATGCATTTATTGATACAGTCGCGCAAAAATTTGAAGAGCGAGAAATGGCATATCAATACTTAGATAAGGTAAAAGAGAAATATCCTAGATACATCAAAGATCAGCTACACATTATCTTGCGTGAAACAAAAGCAAATACGAGTGAAATCCTAACTGCAGCTTTAAAGGAATGTGTTAAAAGGAAATTATTTAGTGCAACAGACTTTAGCGATATCGTTGCCTATATCAAACGCCAGCGCCGAGTACCTGATACAGATATAACCAATGAGGAGATCAAACCACTAAACTCACTCTCAGGGTGGGTACTAGAAACAGAGACACACAAGAGAAACATAGACTCCTATACAGTGATATTGGAGGGTGAATCATCATGAAACAAATTCAGCAGTTACAGGAAATGATGAAAGCCTTACGGTTCGTTGAAACAGCAAAGCACCTCCCAGAGATTATAAGAGAGGCTGAACAAAACGATCTATCCTACACACAATTTTTATTAGATGTAACAACCTATGAGCAATGTCGAAGAGAGGAAAAACAGATTAACAACCGATTGAAATGGGCTACCTTTCCGTTCAACAAGACATTGGAAGAATTCAACTTAAAGGAACAAAGATCACTAAGTAGCAAACAGTTAAATAGTCTAAAAGATTTAACTTGGGTCGAACAACTCTATAATTTAATTTTACTAGGACGGCCAGGTGCCGGTAAAACGCACCTGGCCGTTGGCCTAGGTATGGAAGCCATCAATCAGGGATATAAAGTGATTTTTACTACGATGGGTGACCTTATTCATAATCTAAGAACAGAAGATATTACACGGAAATCTAAGGCGAGGATGAAGAGAATTAAAGAGGCCGACTTAGTGATCATTGATGATTTAATGTTTATGGCTATGGACCAACAAGAAGCCAATTTGTTCTTCCATCTAATCAATGACTTATATAATCAATCATCAATTATTCTAACTTCAAATAAGGCTCCGAAAGAATGGGGAGAATTGTTAGGTGATCAAGCCATTACAACAGCCATTCTAGATAGAATCCTACATCGTGTAGAGATTATTCACTTAGATGAAGATAGCTACCGAATGAAACATAGAACTACCATATTTGGGCAACAAAGTGTATCAAAATAATGAGCAATAATTGTAACAATCTACTTGACGGTCACACTCCTCTAACTTTTTTAAAAATAAGTTCTCTGCACGCAACCGTTCATTTTCTCTTTCTAACTTCTTCATGTGAAGGCTGATTTTCTCTACTGGAGTCAAACTAGCGTCTTCTTTCTTTTTCCCACGTTTATCTTTTAACGCTTCATCTCCACCATCTTCAAATTTCTTAACCCACTGATAGACCTGTTGATAAGAAACTTGATAAGTGTCAGCTGCTTTTTGATAATCTTTTCCGTTCCCCAAGCAATCCATCACAATGTGTACTCGTTCTTCCCAAGTCGTTTTTCTTCCCTTAGTCATAGAGCTCGTCCTTCCTTGTGCCGTATCCTTTATATCTCTATGACTATTATACTTCTTTATCCAACGCCTGAGGACAGAAGTACTCGATATTTCATACAACTCCACAATCTCACGTATCGAATACTTCCCAGACAGATAATCTCTAATGGCAGCCAATTTCAATTCCTTTGAATACTTTTTCCAAGTAGAAGACTCTTTGAGACCTTCGAATCCATACTTATCAAACTTGTGTTTCCAGTCTAGGATCGTTGAACGATGAACATTATATTTAGACTCAAGTTCACCTGGTGAATATTGCTTATCTAATGCGGTTAATATTTCGTATTTCTCTTCTACAGAATAAGCTCTTTTGGACATAAAAAATACTCCCCCACAAGCAGTCAGATTTTTATTTTTTAATCTGTCAACCTATAGGGGAGCATATCAATTATGGAGGTGGGCCATTTTTTATTTTTATGGAAAAATGGGAAAATTAGTTCCTAATTGCTCCTCACTATAAATCAAGATTAATAGATTAGTATTATTTTAGATTCTTGTAATAGTACAACTTGTTCATTGAATACCCATTAATAAAAATGGAATGGGTGGTTCAACATGAACAAGCAGCCAAAGAAGATTAAACTTTCCCAAATAAGGTTAGAAACAAGTTATCGGAATAGGGAAAAGGACTTGAGTTTAGAATTGAGTATTAGAAGAGGTGGTTTGAAAGTACCGTTAATTGTTGAGGAAGAAAGTGAAAACCAATATGTGTTAGTGGATGGTTACCGACGTTTTTATGCCCTTGAGTTTTTAGAAATAGAAGATGCTGAATGTATCGTTGAAGTGGTATCTTCGGAAGAGGAACGAATTGTTAAAAGGTTAGGAATAGAATTACACACAAAGAAGAGGACTTCATACCAGTTGGAAAGAATGGTTAACCGATTATTAGAAAATGAAAAGAACGATGCCAAATTGATTGCAAGCCTTTGTAACGTTACAGAAGGGACCATCACCAAATATATTAAAGGTTCTGATGTTAATCCGGATTGGCTAAGGAGAGGCGAACAAACTGGTGCAGGTAGACACGCATTCACTGATATTCATAAATTAAAAATAAATGAAGAAACGAAAAACTATGTAGCTGATCAATATATCGATAGGAAGATCAATAAATCTACTGTTGATGTCATAAAAAAAGCAACGAGTGAAAAAGCATTTAAGGATGTACCTGAAGAAAATCTAAAAGAATGTATTGACCAAATTATTGAACAACATACCAAAAGGTACGAAACTGTAAAAGAAGTTGTCAGTGAAAGTAGTTTACGAGCTGGGTACACTAAAAGTAGTCATACATTCATGCATAATATAACTTTAAATTTGTTAGCAAGGATTGAGAAGATCTTTAATAATGGTTATTATGTAAATTATTTATCCACTAAGCAAAAAGATAAATTGACTAATTCACTTCACAATTTACTTCAAACTATAAATCCACCAATAAAATGGTCCGACTTTCCAAAAGATGAACAGTTTAATGAAAGTAAAGAAGACGAGGGCGGTGAGAGCTTAGAGCATTAATTAAATTTCAAAACTGCATATGTTGAAAATATAGCTTTATATCATATAATATATTCGTCTGAATTTGTCCACCAAACTCAAAGAGGTGGGCTTTTTTTGTTTTACAGGGGAGTTATTTAAATAAGAGGAGATTGAGCTATAAAGATAGGAAAGGCATAAGAATAACTGGTCTCTATATAGTAGAAACTCGGATTTTCCTAAACTATATTTTTGCGTATTTTTATCTATCCAGCCTCACGGCGTCCTTACCACATCTACGAGTAGCTTTGGATCAAAACCATGTTTGACCTCTAAAGCTACATGACCAACATGTACTACTATTTTAGATTGAGAGTCTTCCATTGTGTCATCCATTTCTAAGGCAACCCATTGTGAAGAGTTGTTAGGCGTGGCTTCGGTTGTTTGAATCTTTTTCTTCTAGTACCAAAATTAATGAATACTTACTTCGTTGGCGGCACACCATTTTGAAGCGCTTATTCCGCTGGCTGTAAAGCTAGCAATTCGTTGTTCCCATTCAATTCTAAGATCAGATCTCTTCATAGCAAAACCTCCATCATATTTGATCTCTAGGAGATTATCACATATAAAAAGGCGTCGAACCATGTGGGCATAGTTTTACGCTTACTAATTAAGTACAATCCTTGGCTTATATGAAACTTGATTGTTTTCACTATATTCCTTGACATCGTTCTTAAAATATACAAAAAGCACCCCAACATTTGGTATAGTGTAATTGTCGAGAAAACACTAACAAATAGAAGAGGTGCCTCCTATATGATAGAGATAATAACCAAAACAATCAACTACCAAATGAATTGAAATTTGTATTTCATGAATTAGAGATATTCAAACATCTGCGTCAAGCTGGGATTAAGAAGCGATTAGGTTTTACCGCTTCATATTTGTTCCAACTCGTATTTTGTCTTATTTTTCATCACAATAGTTGGTTTACTCTCCTAAAATCAAAGAAAGGAGAGTGTTATCCAGCTAAAGACGCTGTTTATCGGTTTATGAATCATTCCAAGTTTGCTTGGGGTCGATTCTTAACCTTATTTAGCGCGAGTACCATTCAAAAGGTAACCAAGCTAACAGATTCCAAACGTCCAAAAGTGTTGATTAGTGATGATTCCATGTTTGACCGAAACCGTAGTAAGAAAGTAGAGCTTTTAGCACGTTGTATGGATCATTCTTCATTGAATAAACGCTTTTATAAAGGCTTTCGAATGCTTACTTTGGGTTGGTCAGACGGCTTTACGTTTATGCCTCTAGACTTCACATTGTTAAGTTCTAAGAAGGCGCAAATCAATGGGATTTCAGAGAATATAGATAAACGCAGCTCTGGCTATAAACGTCGGATAGAAGCGTTAGAAACAGCTCCATCCATCATTCCTATTATGATAGAGCGAGCACTAGATGCAGATGTTCCAGCTGATTATGTGTTAATGGATACATGGTTTACACAACAACCCCTAATCAAATACATTGTAGAAACAGGCCTGGATGTAATCGGGATGGTTAAAGCTACGAATCAGCGTTATATAGTAAACAATCAAAGGCTATCTCTAAAAGAGCTCTATTTTATGGCGAAACCTATTCAAAACAAGAAAGGCATTTTACGATCTATCCATACCAAGATGGCAAACGGGATTGAAGTTAAAGTGGTATTTGTTCAAAACCGTAATAAGAAAAGTGAATGGCTGGCGATTCTCAGCACCGATTGTACGCTTTCTGAACAAGAAATCGTACGTGTTTACGGCATGCGTTGGGATATTGAGGTTTTCTTTAAGACGACTAAATCCCTGTTACGCCTTCAAAAAGAATTCCAAGGAATGTCATATGATCTACTAATCAGCCACACAACTATTGTGTTTTCTAGATATATCGTCTTGTCTTGGCAGAATCGTTGTAACATCGATCAACGTACTCTAGGTGGGATCTTCTATGAGCTTTGTGATGAAGTAAATGAACTTGATTGGGCTGTAGCTTTACAGCAGTTAATCGAGCTTCTTGAAGATACCCTAAAACAAACCAATAAAAAATTCAAGAGTTAATCAAAAGTCAACTTCAACAGTGGATTGACGGCCTTCCTAATTACATCAAGGCTTATTTGTCGATTTCAGTCTGCGAAGTTTGAGTTATTAAAATAAAAAGTAATTTTTGTTTTGATTTTCAACTACTTTTCATTTACTTCTCCTTTTATTTGGGACTCAAATCGACTAATAAACATCCCAATAGGATTAGGATTGGTTGGCGAAATATAATAAACCAAAGGGTATTCAATCCTTACTACGGTTCTTTTATGTACTTTCTGTTTATCTAAACCTAAGTGATACGTATTCCCTACTTCTGCTTTAATATGACTCATATTCTCACTCTTTCTAATCATTTTTATTTGATTTAACATCCCCGTTTAGTTAAAAACATTACCTAACCCAATTCGCAATATGACTACCAAAGTATCTACCGATTTTCTCAACTTCAGTCATTATGCGGCTAATACCAACTTCAGATAAAAACCAATTTTCCTTGGTTATTCCATATCTGTCGACAACTGGAGAAACAAAGAACTCAGTTTCTTTTGGAAATTCTGCTTGGTAACATAATAATGCTCGACGAGAATGTCCAGCTTTACAGACAATTATAACTTTTTTAGGGGATATGCCTTTTTTATATAGAACTTCCAACGACAAACGTGCATTTTCTAAGGTATGTTGTGCTCTATCTTCCCTTAAAATTGCTTCATCAGGCACCCCATTTGCAATGCCAATATTTCTTAAATACTCCCATTCAGTTGTTCCAACATGTGGTTTATATCCCCCAGATGGTAGTATGTATGGTGCTAATCCCTGTTTATATAAGGAAGCAGCTTTATCCATTAGTTGAGGGTGATTCGCACCTGGAACTAAAATTACATCTGCTGGTACAATTTCGGTTTCAACAAAAATAAAGTTGGTAATGCAATCGAATGGATAAGTCATTGTGTATACCTCCTTTATACAGGTATTACTAGGTTGAATTTGTGTGAAAGAGGACTCTGATTCCTTATTGAAGAAAAATTTAGTTAAGACTTATTAATAACCCTTTCTCTGAGTAAATATGGTACTGAAGATATACTATTTATCAATCCTTTTGTATCGTTTGTTATATGTATGTAATCTTCCGCTTTTTGAGCATCCATCCAAATGATTTCTTCAATTTCTTCTGGCATTGAAATGTTAATTTCTCCACCAATTATTTTTCCTCTAAAAGTAAAGAAAATAGCGTGATGCCCTCTATCTTCAAAAAATGCTTCACCTATAGAAAAAATACCTTCTACCTCTATATCAAAACCCGTTTCCTCTTTTACTTCACGAATTGCAGCTTCTTCAAGCGTTTCTCCTTGTTCAACAGCTCCACCAGGAAGCGTGTAGTATGAAGTTTTTTCTCCCATATTTTTAACCATCAATACATTCTCACCCTGTTCATCAAAGAGAAGTACATATGCTACATCTACCCTTTTCATAACTTGGAATTCCCCCTATTAGATATGACTCAATCTATATTTATAAAATGAAAATCTAAATTAAATAGACCGATAATACATTAATTAAGCTATCCAATTAGTCCAAAATCTCTTGCACATTAATTTTTAGATAATCTCTTAAAATTAACAATTCATTTTTATCAAAATCATAGTTTTGTTTCTCGTATAAATATCTATTTACTACTTTTTGAATGGTTAATTTAAATTCATTTGGAAGAGTGGTTAACCCCCAGTTTCCAGCTTCTTGTTTAGAGGAAATAATACCTCCTCTTAGATACCAAAACACTCTAATTAAATTTAATACACAATAAATTGGGTCCCTTTCAATATTTTCTAAACAATCTTGATAATCGCCTATAATAGATGATATATAATGTGAACGAGGAACTGAGGGAAAAACTACTTTTTAGGGGGTCCTTCTAGACAAATTCCCTTTTGAGTTATGATGGTAATATGTGCAGCTAAATCAACATCTTTCATCTGCTCATCATTTATATATTGATTTTTCCCTTGGAACAAATCACTTACATACCGCTCTCTCCAAAACTCACTATAATGAAAATCAAATGGACACGGATGCTCCCAATTTTTTAATTGTTCTTTATTCAAAAAACTAATCTCCACAGGAAAGGGTTCACTTGAATGTGTTAAAAGAAACTTTGCTAACATTCTCTTAGTTTCAATTCTTAATGGATTTTTTGTAACAACCAAAACATCAATATCACTACAATTCGGATTAAATCCCCCCATTGCTAACGAACCATGAATATAGAAACCCACAAAGTTTATTTCTACTATTTCTTTAATTCCTTCCAATAAATATAGAACAAAATTTTGAGTATTACATGAACATGTCTCCCAACTATAAACCATGACTAAATCCTCCAGCTTATTTTGTATTACAATCCAAAATACCTTACTTAAGCTCATTCTAGTTAGGAAAGCACTATAATAGTTTAATGACCTTGCTTATCCAATCTCCTTTTTCATCAGCAAGCAACGTGTTCCACCCAAGGTATTGAGCCTCTTTAAGATTCTTCTCTTGGTCATCAACAAATAAACCCCTTGTCTTATCATTTATGTTAGATTGAACCGTTAAATATATATCGGCTTGTGGCTTGCAACATCCCGCTTCTGCAGATATCGTAATACTATTTATAAAACCTTTTACAGGAGCTAATATATGTTGAACCCATTCAATTCGGTGATTACTTAATAAATGAATGTCCGCATATGTACTCCAGAAAGGAATCTTCCAAATGGCAGGTAAAGGTTTTATTAATGTTAATAAATTTGACTTTGCAAACTGGATTTCAATCATTGGAAATTCTTCTTTTACCTTACACCAAAACGCACTTTCACTAATATTTCCAATCCATAATTCTTCACGAATTTCCCTTTTGAAATGAATAAGTTCATCATAAGAAATATCATACCTTTCGGATAAGTCTATCCAAAATCTTGGTGAAAAGTTAGTACCAAGTACCCCTGCTATATCCAATACTATACTCGGTTCTGTCTTCATTTATTTGTTGTACCCCCAAGAGATATATATAATGGTAATTTGGTGCTAGTATGGATGTATGGACATAAGTTAGTTAAGTCTCTATCCTAAGAATAGAGAAGACGTGTCCGGAATGAAACAAAAACGGTATAACCAAGAATTTAAACAAACCATTGTAGAACTCTACAGATCAGGCACATCTGTGAGTAACCTCAATCGCGAATATGGTGTATCTGAAGTAACGATTTATAATTGGGTCAAAGCACTTTCACCTATTGAAAACAGTGGTGGTTTAACACCAGTTGAAGTTGCAGAAATTCAAAAGGAAAATCTACGCCTTCAACAGGAGGTAGAAATACAAAAAAGGCTATGACCATATTCGCGAGAAAGTAACTGACCAAGATATCATTGACCACATCGAACAGGAGAAAGAAAACTTCCCTATTCAACTCATGTGCGAAGTGCTTAAAGTGCCAAGAAGTACGTATTACCAGTCATTCCATAAAGTGAAATCTTCGTATGCTATTGAAAACGAAGCAATTTTAGCACGCTTAAAAATCATCCATGCGGAAAGTAAAGGTCGCTAAGGACGTTGTATTAAAAATCGCTGAATACGCAAATACTAAGCTTAAATCTTACGGTGCAACTACTGCAATGAGCCGTACAGGAGATAACGCACTACATTCTGATAAAACAACAGACTTAAATCTTCATGTATCACGTTCTAATGACTTTAAAGCTAACATTTTTGTTAGTATTCACAATAACGCTGCTGCTGACACTACAGTTAACGGCATTGAAACATTAGTTCACCCTGATTCTAGCCCATTTGTTAAAACTTTAGCTAGTCAAGTAAACTCTTTAGTTGCATCGAGAACAGGTATGAATCAACGTAAATATCCAGTTGTTAACCGTTCTGATGTCCGTGTTATTAAATTAGATAACAAAGCTTGGTCTATCCTAGTTGAAGTTGGTTTCCTAAGTAACACTTCAGATGCTAGTAAACTAGGAACTTCTGCTACTCAACAAGCTGCTGGTAACGCTATCGCTGAAGCTATTAAAAACTTTATGAATAGTTTACCTCCTATGTAATACGAAAAACACCGAATATCAAATCGATATCCGGTGTTTTTTTTATGCTTCACCTAAATAGATATGTTTAAATTCTTTCTCTTTACCAAAAACAAAAACAATAGAGTATTTTCGTTCAGCATCATATAAAAAATAACCAACTTCTGATTGCTCAGCCTGCGGATTATAATACCCAAAATACATTGGTAAATGACTTAACTCAACTGAAACAGGGGAGTCCTCAAATCCTTTGAACAGCACTTTATTATCCTCTACATCAAATTCAACACTGAATTCGCTTTTTAATTCACCAAACTTTTTTTGGCTAATCAATTTTATGATTTTTCTCGATTTATGATCTAACCGTTGTAAATTAGCACTGTAGTCTACCAATTGTGATTTCAAAAATTCATTCTCTTTCTTGAGAGATTCTAATTCACTTTCCATTCGCTTCATCTCTTCTTGATTAGTTGTTATAGATTTATCATCGTTAGTAGCAACATTCTGTTCGTTACTACAACCAGAAATGAGTAACAAAGATATAAATAACAATCCCACTTTTTTCAACTACGTTCCTCCTACCTAATGATAAATCCCTTCCTATATTATCATTTTTTACCATTTTTAGAATAGAACTTTTTCACTATTAATTCTAAACTTATGAAAACTAAATACCTATTTCGAAGGATAAAAACCTTTACAAATAAAAAGGCTGGGACATAAGTGTTTCAGCTAGAGAAAAAACCGAACTTTCATACGAAATTCTAATTTAGATTTTCGTAATAGTTCGGTTTCTTTATAATTTGTACCCAAAATTAAAGGAGGAATAACAAATGGTTTTAGAAGTAAGAAATCATGACATGCAAATCAACGGAGTAACAGATTACAAACAGTATTCAACACCTTGGAATACTTCCAAAACTTCATGTGGAGGAACTATGCAGCAAGAAGGGTGTGTAATCACCGCTTTCACTAACATCCTTAACTACAAAGGTAAAGCCTTAAAACCAGATTCTGTTTTAGGAACGTTAAAACCAAAAGGTCAAGATTGTCCGTTTGCTTGGGCCAGCGCAGATGCTACTTATGGAATTTCATCAGTTCGAAAGGATGGAGTCTTTAATACAATAAGACAAGACCTATTTAACGCAGTCGTAAAACAAAGAAAAGCGGTTTTAGTTCACACACAGCCACATTCTTTCGTTGTATATGGCTTTAAAGGGTAAATTGCAGAGGATACTGAAACTGGTGGGGGTGTTGGTCTAACAACTAGCATGTTCAAAATTAAAGATCCAGGTTCATCAACACGCACTATAATAAATGAGACTCTAAATCACTATGGGGTAGACATCACAAAAATATTTATCTATTAAACCACAATTCGTAGGAATAGGCTTTTCTATTAGTCTGCCATGATGCTCTCTGAAATATGAAGGCCCTCTTTCTTTTCAAGCAAATTCCAATCTTTCACTTTATCCTTATTCAAATACAGATAAGATAAATTCGGTAATTGAGTTAACGGTTGAATAGAAGATACTTGAGTTTGACGGATATCTATTCGTTTAAGTTTTATGTTTTTCTCTATACCCGATAAGTCAGATACATCGGTATTGGATACTCCGAGAATTTCTAAATTTGGTAGAAACTCAACAAAATCAACGGATTTAATCGGATTGCCATTCAACTCTAAATGCGTTAGCTGCTCAAATCCTTCAAATTGTTCAATATCTTCTATCTGGTTATTCGAGAGATTTAAGTAAGTTAAAGATTTAATACCCTTAAGTACAGATACAGAAACTATTTTATTGTCTGAAATGTCTAAATTAGTCAATGACTTGTACTCTTTAAGAACCGAAATATCTTCCAAACCACCATTATTAATAGATAAGTTTTTGACATTTTTCAGAGAGATAAGTGAATCCGTATCAATACGAGTGTTTATAAGAACAACGTTTTCTAAATTCTCCAAAGATGATAGGTCCAAATCATTTAGTTCATTTCCAGTAATAGTAAGGTATTTCAATTCTTTCAATGAATGAACGAATGAAAAATCCTTCAATGGTGCTTCAATACTTAACGATTCTAAGTTTGGCATCATTTGTAATGCGAGTTCAAGTGTAGGATCATCAAAATCCACATATAATTCTTTTACTTTTTGAAAATCTGCATCTTTAATATCCTTAATTGAGCTTTTGCCAAGAGCATCTGCGACAGATTTTTTAATTGAACTTGACACTTTTTCTGAATTACCTGTTATATTACCAACTTTTTGTACCAGCTCTTTTTCTTCTTTGTTTGAAGGTTCAGCTTGGCAGCCACTAACTATCAAACTTGCAAGTAAAATAGTACTTACTTTATTCATAAAAATCATGATCCTCCTTATAGTCTATCTTTATTTTTTCGTGTATATCTTATGTGCATATTATAGAGCATTCTATCAGGCTCATTTTTTTGTATCTGGACATACTCACAAATGGTGCCTGTCCCTCAGTAGAATAAAGTGGTAATGAGCCGAGGTCAAGCACCTCATTATAGTGGTAAACAATGCTCCTATTCATCCTTGTTCCGTATGCCCTTCAATTATTGCCACGATTTCATCAAAAGAATATTTATGGTTCACGACATTCACTGCAAAATCTTGTTCCGCTTCAATTCCCATTGTCCATCTATAATGGTTGATTTTTAAAAAGATAATAAGAGAGGCTAAGGCAGTTCGTTTGTTTGCATTGTGAAAAGCATGGCTTTTAGCAAGGGACTCAAATAAGGCAGATGATTTGGCAAAAATAGTTGGGTAGGCATCATCTCCAAATGCTGATTTTTTCGGTCGGTTAATTGCTGAATCGAGTAAGTAAGCATCTTTTACCCCAATTTGCTCACCGGGTGAATAAAGCCGAATTTGTACTGTGTTTATGGCAATCACTTGATTTTTAGTAAGATAAATGACATCATCCATTAGCGATCAACCAAGCCCTTAAATGCTTTATCATGCTCTTTAATCACATCATTTAATATATTCATAAATTCCGCATCGATACCATCTGGAAGGTTGATCTTTTCTTTCTTTTTCAAAATAATTTGACCATCTTTTACATCTAATTGTACATCATCTCCTTGTGATAAACCGACACGTTCTAACAGCCAAGCTGGAAGCGTAACACCATAACTATTCCCGATTTTCGTGATTTTTCTTTCAGTAGATTCCACCACTCATCACCTCTTTAGTAAAATTGTTATAACAATTATTATATAGGGGGTGTATTCTTTACAAATCTCCGATATTCACAACCGATTGCGGAAGTCGTCAAACAATGTGTGGAAAAAGGCATTATTGAAGGATCTGGCATAAGTATTGATACCACTCATACAGAAGCAAACACATTTAAGTGTACAGTCGAAAGAGTCATGAAGCGTTTGGCTAATAAGATTTTTAAGACGGTGGAGAGTGAATGCGGCGAAGTTCCAGAGGAGATAAACCAAAAGATTCCAAACTATAAAGAAATAGAGAATTATAAAGAAGCTAAAGCAACTATGAAGTCCTATCTTGAAGAAACTATTCAAAAAGTGGAAGAAACAGTTAGCTTAGAAAAAGCTCCAAAAGTAAAAAAGTTACTAGAGAATGCAAAAACCATCCTCTTAGATCCTAAATTTATGGAGCAAAAAGGAGTTCGGTCCATTATTGACCAAGATGCAAGAGTCGGGCACAAAAGTAAGACCTCTCATTTCTTCGGGTACAAAACAGAATTTATGATTACAACGGAAGATCGAATTATTACTGCCGTTCACGTAGATAATGGCGCTTATGTGGATGGAAGGCAATTTAATGAGTTATTTGAGTTAACAAAAAAATGTGGCGTAAATATAAGGAAAGTCTTAGGAGATAAAGCGTATTTCCGAAAGCCGATACTCGACAAAATTAAAGAGGTAGAAGCCAAGGCCTACATACCTGTAAGTGAAATGGCTTACAAAATTGATGAGAGTTGTTTCATTACAATAAAGATTCTGATGAGTGGTTTTGTGTTCAAGGAAATCACACGGTAAAGATGTATTATAAAAAAAGAAAACACAGAGAGTCTTACCGATACTATTTCGAAAAAGAACCATGCAGGAACTGTCCAATGCGGGATAATTGTATAACTGGTAAAACGGTAGGGAGAGTTTTGGAAGTTGGAGTCAACACCCCAGAATTTTATGAATACAGCCAAGAACAAAAAAAGGCAGAATTTAAAGAGGAATACAGGAAAAGAGCTTGCCAGGAATGGAAAAATGGTGAGATGAAGAATTTCCATGGGCTAGATCGTGCCAGAGGGTACGGTCTAAAAAGCATGACCTTACAAGCCAAATTGACTGCATTAGCAGTCAATTTAAAGAGGATAGCAGCCATACTATCCTCTAAAAAAGGTACATACATTCATATTTCCTCCATTTTCTGTACATTTCATTTTAAATAAGATGATTTTCGTATCATGTGAGCTCAAAAGATGGCTTTAAAACCCATTTTTTCAGTAGGCTCTACCTGACCCCATGTCCCGCACTCTATAACAACATGACTTTAATATGACCAATCGATTAAACGAAAAGGATGCATTGTTTCAAAAAGAAAGGATGCATCCTTTTGTATTCTACATTCATATAAAACCGAGACATGTTACCTGACCCCATGTCCCCCCTTGATTTTCAACTTGGCCACCAATTCCAATTCGACTGGGGAGAGGCGGACATTATCCTTCAGGGTCGAATACAAAGAGTTTATCTCTTCTGTATACAGCTATCGGCAAGCCGCTTACGATTTGTTCGTGCTTATCTACACGAGAAACAAGAAGCTTTCTTGGATGGTTTCGTTCATGCGTTTGAATTTTTTGGAGGTGTTCCGACTGAAGGACTATTTGATAATTTAAAAACAGTTGTACTAAAAAATCTCCAAGGACGAGATCGACTCGAACAAGAATCGTTCATAGCCCTTCAGGCGCATTATTTATTTAAAGCTGAATTCTGTAATGTACGCTCTGGTAATGAAAAAGGGCGAGTTGAAGGAACAGTGAGTTATATTCGAAGAAACGCCCTTGTCCCAAAACCAGAGGTACAGTCTTTAGAAAAGTTAAACCAATACCTTTCGGAATGGTGTTTACAAGAGGCCAAACAAAGGAAAGTTCCCTTTTCAAAGGAATCAGTTTTTGATATGTGGGAAAAAGAAAAACTCCAATTGCATCCGTTGCCAGAGAACCGATTTGAAGCTTGTAAGTTAGTGTCTTGCCAAGTAAGCAAAACATCTCTCATTACGATTGATACTAATCAATATTCAGTTCCCTGTAGTTATGTCGGCCAAGCTGTATGGGTAAAAAATTTTGTAGATCGAGTGATCATTGTGGCTCAAAATCAAGTGATCGCTGAATATAACAGATCTTATGTACGAAATCAAATGATTACTGTGTTGGATCACTATCTTGAAGTATTACTTAAAAAGCCACGTGCCATTCGAGATGCTCATGCGTTTCAATCATCTGATATTCCAGATGTATTCAGGCGTTTCCATCGAAAAATGAGAGAACAAGAAGGTGCAAGTGGGGATCGTAAGTTTATAAGACTTCTCCTTCTCCACCCAGAAATTGGAATGGAGAAACTTACAAAAGCTTTACAATAGGCTGAAAAAACAAACATTTATCGTTATGAAGTAGTGCATGAAATTATTCAAAAGTTAACCAATGTTTCAAGTACAATCAATAATCTTCCCAAGGAAGTGACACCTATTAATTTACTAAACTATAAGATTAAACAATCTAATATAGCACAATATGGGCAATTAACGGGAGGACATTGAGATGACAACAGAATTATTACTAGACCATTTAACAAAACAATTAAGAATACCGACGATTCATAAACTATATCGTTCTCTCGCAAGAGAGGCTGAAGAACGAAATCTTAGCTATAAAGAATATTTACTTGCCTTATTAGAGGCAGAAATGGAAATTAGAGATGAAAACCAACAACAAAGGCGATTAAAACAGGCAAATTTCCCTGTACAGAAAACTTAAGATTCATATGATTTCAGTTTAATGCCAACCCTTAACCGCAACCGGTTTTTAACTCTTTCAAAAGGTGAATTTGTTGAAAAGAAAGAAAATATTTTTTTTCTGGGTAACAGTGGTACGGGTAAAACTCATTTAGCCAATGGACTCGGAATTGAAATGATAAAGAACGGATATAAAGTTAAATTTATTACAGCATCTGAATTAGTGGAAGAACTCTTAATGGCTAATGAAGAACATAAATTAGGGTCTTTAGAAAAGAAATGGCTCAAATTTGATGTGATCATTGTAGATGAGTTAGGCTATGTTCCATTTTCAAAAGTAGGATCTGAGTTACTTTTTCAATTCTTTTCGAGCAGATATGAACGCGCAAGCGTCATTATTACAACAAATCTAGAATTCACTGAATGGTTGATCGCCTCACCCACCGTTCACATATTCATTTATTAAACGGTGAATCTTATCGTTTTAGACAAAGTATGAAACAAAAAGAAGAAAGTTAGTGACGGAACGAAAACTGCGAGGTGTTTAGATGTCTTGCGCAAGACATCTAAACACCCAATACCTTCCATTTATGGGAGGTGAAATAAATACCGTGTCTCACTTTTGAAGTGATTACTCTGGCTCAAATTAATATTGACAAAAACAACTACATAGAAATGAATGTAATAAATAGAAGGAGAATGTTTGATTTACCTACGGCCTTTGTAGGTGGAGGAATAACAGGATTTTTTGGTTTATGGGGTGTACCATTTAACTTAGCCTATACTTTTTTTATGTATTATAGAGAGTAAGGAAACTGGAAAAAAAGCAGTCCCTGTTATTGGAGCGTTAGTTGGAGCTTTATCGGACACACATACAATGAATAAAATAAAATTATAAAAGGAGCAAATCTTCTTTATCATAAGAGATTTTTATTTGAAAAAGATATTAGAATAAGTGAACTTAATTCAAATTTTGATAAAAATCATAATTCCGATATATTGGACTACGATCAAATAATGAAAAAGGTAAGATCCTGATAAATTAGAGTAAAACGAGCTTGTAATTTGAAACAAGCTCGTTTACTTTTGCCAATGAATATGGTGAAAGAACTTCGGGAAATAGGGCCATATGCTCTTGATAGATATATGGAAAAAGGTTTTAGAGAATGGTCTTTCTGTAAAAGAAAGTCAATATTTATCGCAGTTTCTGGAGGTGACTTCCCTAGAATAAGAGGTATAATATTCCACTAAAATTAAAAGATGTTTTATAGCGTCTATGTTAGACAAACCTAATATATATATTCACCAATGAAAACAATTCGGGTTCAAACGTTAATCTGTCTCAGATACTTGGCTGATTAGATATAGTTCCTAAAGTAAGAGTTGAAAATATACTTAAAAGCTATATTCAATATTCGAAAAACATAGTAGTATATAAATAGGTAATTAATACTATATATTGGCAAACTGCTTGAAAGAGTGGGACGCAAAACTAAAGGGGCTAATCCTGGTATTTCCTGAGATGCCAGCCAGTTGCATCTAACTTAGATCTTCTAACGTCCCTTTTGGGGCGTTTTTTTAAAAGTAAATTCTATTGTTAATTCAGGAGAAATCGGAAATGAGGAACTAATATGGTTGTTGCTGCCATTAGTAAATATTTTTATCCGGGTGAATGTGCTATTTATGAATCAGGGGATGTTTTTGATTTTCAAAATAAGTCAATAGTTGGCACAAAGAGCTTTTGTATTACAAATCATGGAAGAGTATTTGCTCACGATACAGGTGGGATATTTGGTGAGGAACAAACAAAAATTTATGTGGATAGAATTGATGTTACGTTTAGTGATTATAATATCATTTTGTCCAATAAGAAAAGTAGCATAGTTTCTTTTGCTGCCACGGTATCTACTTCAGAGTTTGTTGAAATTTATGAGAAGGTTCCAGAAGATAAATTCGTTTGTAAGTGGAATGGAAAAATTCCTTGTATTTATACATACAGTGAAGAAATAGGTAATAGTACCAGCTATGCAAAATTAGATGAACTGCAAATAAAATCGAATAAACTAATGTTCGCTAAAGATAAGGAAACACTACCTTTTTATCGAATAAAGAGTGTTGTCCGAAAAATGAAATACCTAGAAATAAAAGGGGTCTTTTCTTTACATGGCTCAAATAAAACCACTCTAAAACTATATATATTTGATGAAAATCTAAAAAAAGAGATTATTGATAAGGTAAACAGTAACCCAAGCATTTTTCAGCAAATTGGGGCAATAACCGAAATTTATCCTACAACTCTATCTGCCACTTTTTCAGATGAAGTAATAAGGGATAAAGAAGTAACGATATGTTTCGACGCATCTACTATTTATTTTATAGATGAAAAAAAAACAACATGTTTAGGAACACTCTTACGTTCTTCTACCAATGCTTATTACAGTAAACTTGATGAAAAACTCGCGTTTGAATGTGGTGATTTTGTTTATGTAATAACAGTGATTGATGTAAATCTTAAAGAATATCTTATGAAGTACTTTATTAAAAGTACAAGAATCTTTATTAATAGACTTGGGAAGTTACATGGAGTATTTCATGGAGAAACATGGAAGCAACAAGAAGTTAATGCAATAACTGAAGGAAGGCATATTCGTTTAAGCACAACAAATACACAAAAGCTGCTTACGAAACTAGATCTCACCGAATGTGAAATTCTTAATGACGATAAAAAAATTTTTATAATACGCAAAAATCAAATAGCATTATTAAGATTGCACGAGTATAAGAATTTACATTTATTTACTCAGCCAGAAGAAAAAATTACCGCTACATTTTCATTTGGGTATAACGACAATGATGACCCGTTCTTTATCAAACAGGATGAAGAAAAAATCGTATTATCACAGAGTCCATCTTCTATGCAGTTTAAATATTACAATGAAAAGATTACTGACATTTCAATTAGTAAATATGGTGAAGATGAAACTTTCTTTTCTGAAATAAACATTAGTTTAAGAGATGAATCCAAAAGCCTTGTTATAAACGTACCAAACGCAATTATAAAAGACCTAATTTATAAGACCTATTATTTTTCAAAAAGAAAATCATTGGATTTGGTTTCTACTGAACAATTGTATTTGAGTTACAGCAGACAAGTAAATGATTACATTTTGTATCAGTATTACGGTCAGATTTTTGCAATGTATGAGGGGTTAAAAGACATTCAACAAGCTGAAAGTAATAAAGAGGTATTAAATAGAAAGATTATTAATTTTTTATATTATTCAATTAAGGCACTAAAAAACCATTTTGATACTGTTTCCATATACCTTCCTGCCTCATTGGAAAGGGAAATCCAAGAAATAGCTAATGATACTTTTCAAACTTCCACCAGTGCATATAAGAGTTTACAGCGAGGATTATTGGGCATAACAGGTCAAGTTAATCGAGCTCTAAATGAAATTGAGGGTTCGCTTTCAGCTGTTTCTTTTATGCTAATTAAAAGAGAAGATTATAACAATCTTGTAAAAGAAAAGACTAATAGAGATCTTGGGTTTTCAGGAGGAATGGCAGCACTAGGTGTTGCTACAATCGGTTTTAATCCCATCGCCCCAATGCTTATTCTTGGCGGAGTACTATCGGGAATAAATTCATTCTTTAGAGAAAGTGATGCTATAAAGCAGGAGGAATTACGCAAGCAAAATGAAGAGTACAGGGTTGATTTCTATGTTGGTAAATCCCTAGATGCGGTTGAACACCTTATTCACACTTTACTCCCATATTTTATATCTGAAACAAACGATTATGTCTTCCGTACATTCAATCTTGTAAGTCAACAGTATCAGGAACTTCTTGATACGCCCGAAGTAAAGGGAAATTTATTTACAAAAATATCGCAATACTATACATTCAAACAATTACCTATTGATTACTCGGTATTAATTAAGAAAAATGATTTAATTGGATTAACACATAGTTCAGTAAATAGAAGTGAAATGTTTATTGAGCAATTTCAAAGGGAGGTAATAGGAAATGTTCCAAAATCGATTGAGGCAACAACAATCAAATGATCCGTTTGAGAATATGGGAAAAATAGAAGAAAGACAAGAAATCGAGGGAAAAAATAATCCATTTGATAGAAATGAAACAGGAGAAGCAACTGCCCCAGGTACACATTTTGTTGATCCTCATTACGTTCAAGATCATACAAGAAGTGATGGTACACATGTGGATGGTTATTGGAGAGATGGAGATGGGAATACTCATCATGACCAAACCTTTGAAGAAGGTGGAGGTTATGATCGAACAAACCCGGATGGAGTTGTAACTAATAATTTGGGATTTGATTCTTAAAATGAGTGGAGAATACAATACAAAAACTTAGAAGCATCTTATTACTGTGTCTAATTTTTTGATATGTGGGATTTAATCTATTAGGCTATTTAGATACAGAAACACATAGAAAAGGCATCGGTAGGGGATCAGTTTACCAATGCCTTTTTGCCTCTTAAATAACCACGGTGAACCATACCACAAATAAAAGTAAAGTAAATATTAAACAAACTTCAATAGTACATTGTTGGTTTGTTCAATTTATAACAACGTGACTTTAATATGACCAATCGATTAAACGAAAAGGATGCATTGTTTCAAAAAGAAAGGATGCATCCTTTTTGTATTCTACATTCGTATGAAACCGGGACATGGTACCTGACCCCATGTCCCGCCATGTCCCGCCATGTCCCGCCATGTCCCGCCTGGAATCTATGTAGTCTTTTTCTCAACATTTTCGATGGTTTCTCCTCGCGGAAGTTTATACAATCTGCTCTTCGGTTCATAGATCTTTTGAGCCGGCCATAGTCCGTGATGTCCTGAAAATAGAAAGCTGATAAGACAAGCAACGAAAAAGTATTCCAGTCCTTTTCCGTTAAACATCTCCATTGCCAGGAGGAAAGCAGACAGAGGGGTATTGGTCCCTGCGCTAAAAACGGAAATTAACCCTAATGCAGCGAGAAAAGACAGCGGTAAATCGACAAAAGTATGTAACGCGTTGCCTAATGTGGCGCCAATGAAGAATAAAGGAATGGCTTCCCCGCCAACAAAGCCGCTACCTAGAGAAATCGCAGTAAAAATTAGTTTGGCCAGGAATGAGAATGGAGGGATTTCTTCTATGAAAGATTGTTCCAGCATTTCTATTCCCCGTCCGTTGTAGTCCTGTGAACCAATCATGAACGTTAAAGCTACCAATACGATTCCTCCAAAGAAGGCTCTTTTCATATGATTCTTCTTAAAAAATGTCTCAGAGAAATTTTGTATCCCGTGTCTCAACTGACAATATAAAACACTAATTAGGCTGAAGATTACGGATAAGACAAGTACTTTAAAAAACAGAATAAGTGATAGTTCCGGTATGCTTTGGATAGTGAATTCTTCGTGTTGATGTCCCCAGCATGCTGTTGTTACATAGTGTCCAACAAAGCTCGCCGTAAGGCATGGAACCATTGCTTCCAATCTCAATTTTCCTATTGAGGCCATCTCCATTCCGAAAACAACACCCGTAATGGGTGCCCCAAAGGCAGCACCGAAGCCTGCACTTATGCCACTCATCATGAGAATTTTCGAATCCAATTTGTTTACTTTAAAGAAGTTAATGACTGCAGTCGCTACACTTCCTCCCATTTGTACAGCTGCCCCTTCTCTCCCTGTTGATCCCCCTAACAAAACGGTGATGAAGGTTCCAATATACACGATGGGCCCCATTCGCACTGGCACTTTCTTTGTCCCATGAACGGCGTCGATTACCAAGTTATTTAATTCAGACGTGTCATGGTACGTATGATTCAAATAAACCTTCCCATAGTTCATATATAAGTAACCGATGATGATTCCTCCAAAGGGGAGGAGCAAGATAAGCCAATCGCTTTGTAATCGAACATTTCCAAGGTAATCATTCGTTTTTAAAAGGAAAGTAGTTGTCGAGCCGACAACTAAACCAACGATGCTTCCAAAGAAGCTCCATTGAGCAAAATTTGCAAAAAAATGTTTATACGTTCCAAGCATCCACCCATCACTCTTTCCCAACCTGTTTTAAACGATAGGTTTATTCTTACCTAATGTAATTAGATTATTTAGGGGAAATTGGATTAGGTAAGTGAGCAAAAAGGGTTGACCAATTGTAAAGCACCTCGAATCCTTCTATTTACTTTAGGACAATCAATATCAAGATTTACGGGACGGCTGAATTTGGTTTATTCTTTTGTTTTCAATGATTTAATGATTGGTGGGATTGTGTTGAATCCAATTATCATCCATCGTGATTTGGAAGATAGAGATGACATAATTTAACACCATCTCAAATTGTAAAGCTACGCCTGAACATGTAGGCTCAGGGTTTTTAGTCCATTCTAAAAGTAAGAATATTTAAAAAACAACTGTATTTATGACAATTAAATCATATAATAGGAACATATTACCTTAACAAGTTGTTAATCTTAAAAAATAGCATCAACAACAGTAGTAGGAAAATAATAAAAGGGTGTTTTTATTTGAAAAGAATAGTGAAATGGCTTGTTTATTTAGTAGGAATTGTAGGTCTTTCTTTTGTCTTGTTTTTAGGGTTTGTAACCATCACGGAGGAAGTTCCGAAAGATGTGATTAAGTTGGAAGTAGAAGATAACAACCAAAAGGTATTGGAGGTAGGAGAGCCGTTTAGTACGACTATTTTTAATATAGGATATGGGGGATTGGATCAGGATCAGGACTTTTTTATGGACGGGGGAAAAGGCTCGCGTTCAAGTAGTGAAGAGCAAACGTTGAACAATCTTGAAAATATGCTTAGCTTCTTACAAAAAGCAGATTCTGATTTTATTCTAATACAAGAAATTGATGTTAAGTCTAGAAGGTCCTATGATACGAATCAGGTGGCTATGTTTGAGGAAGGTTTATCAGGATATGGGTCGACCTTTGCGTATAATTATAATACTCCATGGGTACCGGTGCCCATTTTAAAGCCAATGGGTTATGCCAATAGTGGGTTGAGTTCTTTTTCGAAGTATCAGATTGAGGAGGCTACAAGATATCAGCTTCCTGGAAGGGAATCATGGCCACGTCAATTATTTGAGTTAGATCGAGCCATTGTTGAAACGAAGATCCCCGTATCGAATGGCAAATACGTAAGAATGGTAAATGTTCATTTATCCGCTTACGATAAAGGCGGAAAAATCAGAGCCCAACAAGTCGTATTCTTGAAAAAGTACATGAATGAGCACTATAAAAATGGCGATTATGTTATTTTAGGAGGCGATTGGAATCAGCTTTTGTCTGATGTTCAGTTGAATGACCCGGCATTTATGAAAGAGTGGCCGGAGTGGCTTGTTCAATTGCCAGAGGACTTTACCGATGGAGGATTTCAATGGGCGGTTGATTCAACTGTTTGGACGGTACGGGATGATGTAAAACCATATGTGGCCGGAGAAAATTTTGTAACCATTATTGATGGATTTTTAGTGTCACCCAATATTGAAATTGTCGAAGTAAAGGGGCACGATCTAGGGTTTGAGCATAGTGACCATAATCCGGTTACTACGACCTTAAAACTAAAAGAATGATAGGAAGCCACATGAAGCGGAAAACGCGGGAAGGAAGAGTGGGGGAATTGCATTAACTTTGTACTAGGAGGTGATAAACCTCGTAAGTTCTGTTTAGATCAAAGTGTTCAATATATTCGATTTCTCCAGTACTAGAAATGCTGGGAAAGTAAAAATAGGATAACATTTGATGATAGAATATTGTAAAATACAAAGGGTCGGCTCATTGAGCTGACCCTTTAAACATAATTGATGGAACTTGGTATTTAATTGGATAATCCCTTAATTATAAATATAAGGTTTTAGGTCGCTTAGGTAAGTAATCATAGGAAAAGAACGTATTTTTTGGAGGTGGCAACCATAAACATATTTCTAACAGGTTCAACTGGATTTTTAGGTGGACGATTAATAAAAAATCTTGTGAATCAGCACCATCACCTATATGTGCTGGTAAGAGATTTAGAGAAAGCAAATAAAATAAAATCATCAATAGAAGAATCCAAACAAAAACAAATTCATTTTATCAAGGGAGATATTACAAAAGCGGATTGTGGTCTTTCTGAAGATATAATAAATGAATTAAAAGATCATGTCGATTTATTTTATCACTTAGCGGCTTTAGTTAAATTTGATTTTGAATTAGAAAAAGAATTACATGAAATTAATTATAAAGGAACAAAGCATGCATTAGATTTAGCCGTTACATTTCATTCGAAGAAATTTTATTATGTAAGTACGGCTTATACGGTTGGAAAAATGAATCATGGCGTAGAGGAATTATATCCTATTGATACTCCTAATAATAACCCTTATGAAGATAGCAAAATAAAGTCAGAGCATTTAGTGTTCTCATATCAAGAAAAACTAGAGATTTCTATTTTTAGACCGTCTATCATTGTTGGTGATTCGAAAACGGGACAAGCGGACTCAAATTTTACCCTGTATGGTTTTATAAGAGGTTTGGAAGTGTTCAAAAAGAGGATGGAACGAAAATCAGAATATGAAAAAACGGTCTATCATTTAATTGGGAATAAAGAAGGGACGTCTAATCTCGTTCCAGTCGACTATGTGTGTGATATTCTAACTGTTGCTGTTGAAAAAGCTCAAAAGAATAGAATCTATGCCATTGTCAATACGAATCCACCTACAAATTTCGCTATTTTAGAACGAATTAAAGAGGCCTTAAAGTTTGATAATTTGGCGATCGTAGGAAAAAAATCTATAGCATTGTTGAGTAAAGAAGAAACTACTTTAAATACGATGATTAAAGTTTTCGACCCGTATCTTGATCGAAAGATTATATTTGAGGATTCCAATACAAGGGAGCTTATCGCAGATACAAATGTTGAATATTTAAATATGGACAACCACATGTTAAATACTATTATCCAGGGATATAGATTTTCTTAGAGAAAGTAGATAAAACCATCCTTTCACAAAAGGATAAATGTAGCTGGGTTATACTTATAAAAATCGTTAAACAAAGGGGTCTGTCTTAAAGGGGCAGACCCTTTTATTTATTATGCATCATGCTGTGGTACTGACTCGCTAGTTATTTCTTTTTGGTTTGTTGGTGAAGCTTTTTCGTCCCATGTAAAATATGTCCGCATTCGAAGAATTTTTTCTACCGGCTTGAAACGTTTTAAGTAGAGTAAACTTTCGAGCCATTGACCGATGCTTTCGCCGTCAAGGGGTGTGGGAAATGAAGGATGTGATGCTTTTTTTCATTGGCATCTGTGCAACAACAATTGGTACTCTAGGAGGATGAAGACGCATTAAAAAAGTAAAAATAAAAGATCAATATACAAGAGGAAAACACCAGTGAATATTTTACTTATCTTCAACTTTGTTTACAGTTGTGCAAAGCTAGTGAACCTGACCCCTTGTCCCAAACCCCAAAAATCCCCCTCAACTTCAAAGAATGTGTGAGGGGGACCTGCAGTTTCTTGCTTTCTTATTTAATCGCTTTGCTTACTCGTAGTTTCTTTCCTTTAATAGTGGCATTCTCCATGGCTTGCAGAACGATTGAGCCTTTGCCATTTAGGATATCAACATAGGACATGTTGTCTTGGATGGTGATGATGCCAATATCGTCAGCTGTGACACCAGGAATCTTTGCGATGGTTCCGACAAAATCAACCGCACGAATTTTTTTCTTTTTCCCTCCATTGAAGTGGAGTTTCATAATATGCTGGTTGATGCGGGCTGTTTTATTATTTCTGACAACTCGGCTGCGGCTCAGTTTTTCATCGAAGGCAGCCTTTCCACTAGACACTTCTAGATGGCTAGGTGCTTCCATCGCAGGTATTTCAAAGCCGATGTATTTTTCAATTGTATGAATGAGTTTTCCTTCGAAAGGTGTTGAAAAAGTAATGGCTTTCCCTTCATTTCCGGCACGGCCAGTTCGTCCTGTTCGATGAACATAGCTTTCTTTTTCAACTGGAACGTCGTAGTTGATGACGAGTGTTACATGATCCACATCAATCCCTCTTGCCGCTACGTCGGTGGCAACCAGGTAGCGGAAGTTCCCCATTTTGAATCCTTCCATAACGGCGAAGCGGTCCTCTTGTTCGAGACCACCGTGGAGCTTCTCGCAAGGATATCCAGCCGTATCTAGCTCACTATAAACGGTATCAACGTGTTCTTTCGTTCGGCAGAATATTAAACAGCTGTCCGGATTCTCTACGACTAGAACGTCTTTAAGAAGTGCTAGTTTTTCTTCTTCCTTTCCCTCCAACAAGAAATGCTCAATCGAATCGGCTGTTACCCCAGTTGATTCGATTTCAACATGAACGGGATCCATCATATATTCATGGCAGAGATGCTCCACATCTTTAGGTAAAGTAGCAGAAAATACCATTGTCACTCGGTTGGAAGGCAATTCGTTGATAATCTCTTCCACTTCATCGATAAATCCTCGATTAAGCATCTCATCAGCTTCATCGATAATGAGATACTTTATTTCGTCAACAACTAAAGTACCTCGATCAATATGGTCTAAGACCCGACCAGGTGTACCCACGACCACGTGAGTTTTTTGCTTCAATTCTTCCTTTTGTTTGGCGAAAGGTTCTTTTCCATAGACAGCTGCTGCTTTTATGCGTTTGAATCGGCCGATATTTGTTATATCTTCCTTTACTTGAACAGCAAGCTCTCGCGTTGGGGTAAGAATTAAGACTTGTGGCTTTTTTTCCTCCCATTCAACCAAATGGCATAGAGGAATTCCAAAGGAAGCTGTTTTTCCGCTACCTGTTTGAGATTTAACGACCAGATCTTGATGGTTTAATGCGATTGGAATAACTTCTCTTTGAACTTCGGTTGGCGTTTCGTATTTTAACAAGGCTAGTGCTCTTTTAATTTCATCGCTCACAGGATAATCTGCAAAAATTCTTTCACTCATGTTTTAACCTCTTTATCTGTTTTTTCGTCATATGGATAGGATTCTCATCAAGAAACATCATATGCATGATCGGAATATGGTTCATTATACTTGAAAAGCGAGGGACAAATCGCTTTTATGAAAAATTTTTAACAGAAACTCCGCAGCTGGTTGTGACCGATGCAGATTAGAATGGATGGAAAAAATAAAATGAGCCTCGATATAGATTAGAAATAAATTAGGTGGATGAGCCGTACACTAATAAGATCCACTGAAGTTAGCATAATAAAAAACTACAGTTGTCCTATTTTCGCACATCTTTTTTGATATAATAAGCGCGAGGGTCAGTGTTTTTCCATTCCTCACATTCATACAACCAAAACATGTTTCTAAGAAAATCTAATACAAGTTGAACGATATCTAGGAGGATATAAATGATAAAAATCATGGCTGATTCAACATGCGATCTATCTGATGAAGTACTGAAAAGGTACGATATCAGCTTAGCACCTTTGACTATAAACATAGAGGGGAAAATGTATAAAGATCGGGTAGATATTCAACCAGATGAATTCTACGGGATGATGGAAGCGCTTCCTGAATTTCCCACAACAGGCATGCCAAGCCCTTCGGAGTATCTGAATATTATGAACGAAGCGGTTGAGGCTGGATGCAAGGAAATCTTATGCATTTGCATGTCTAGTGGAACAAGTGGCTCCTATCAATCAGCTGTTATTGCGAAGGATTACTTTTTTGAGGCAAGCCCAGATTCAAATGTTAAGATTCACATCGTCGATTCAAAATCCATGAGCCATGGTAGCGGATGGCTCATTTTGAAAAGTGCAATGATGAGGGAACAAGGAGCTTCTTTTGATGAGCTAGTTGATTTTAATGAAAAATATAAGAAGAAAATTAAACATTTCTTATCTGTGGATGATCTAGATCATTTAATAAAGAGTGGAAGACTAACTAATGCAAGCGCCTTAATCGGAAAAATCTTGATGCTAAAGCCAATTATGACGATGAAGGATGGAAAAGGGGCTATAGTTGGCAAGGAAAGAGGATTGAAAAGAGTACTTAATCATTACACACAGGAATTTATCAAAAGAAACGACCGAGAAATGACAGATTTCATCATAGTGGGTTATACATCTGACCGCAAAGTTGCCGAAAACTTAAAGGCCAAGCTTCAATTGGATACCGACTTCTCTGGGGAGATCCAAATTATGCAAATGGGCGTATCAGTTGGGACACATGTTGGTTTAGGTGCTATTTCTATGTATTTTGTAGAAAAATAAACAGCAAACGCAGACAATAAACAGAGGACTTAGCACGTAGCAAAGTCCTCTGTTTGTTTAATCATTCAAATGGATTATAAAATCGACTTCCATCGATAAATGTTACGACAAGTGAAATTACAAAAATGAGCACGAGCAGGCTGATTGCTGCGATGTCATTTTTTTTGAAAGGGCGGGCATGGTACCATGTGCGCTTTTTATTTTTCCCAAAGCCCCGTAGCTCCATAACGTTACTAACGACTTCTATACGTTCCAGGCTGGAAAAAATGAGCGGGGTGATAATCGAACCCATGTTTTTCATTCGTTTAAAAAGCTTTTCATTCTTTGACATATCAATGCCTCGTGCTTGCTGAGACAGAGATATTGTGAAATATTCCCGTTGGATATCTGGAATGTAACGCAGTGCTAATGATACGGCAAATGCCACACGATAGCTTATTCCGAGCCGGTTCAGCGAAGAAGCAAACTCGCTCGGATTGGTTGTCACAATGAAAAGCAGTGCAATAGGAATTACTACAAAATACTTTAATGTGATGTTAACTAAATAAAAAAGCTGTTCGGCAGTCAACGCAAAATGGCCAGACCCAAGTAGTACATGCTTCGTCCCGTATATGGCAACACCTTGCTGGGGTGAAAATAGGTAAATAGCGATATTATTAATTAGTAAGAAGATGAGAATGAATAGGAGAACAAACGAAACTTCTTTCATCTTCACTTTCGATAATTTGAATACGACTATACTGAAAACGAGCAAGAAGAGCAAAATTCTTGTATCATAAGTAAGCATCGCGGCAAACGACCAAATCACAAAGCAAAGTAATTTGGTTGCTCCAGTTAATGCATGGATAGGAGATTTACGCTCTATATAGGAAAGCATTTCTACTGCCATATCTTTCTTACCTCTCGATCATAGCTGATAAATCGTTGGACAAATTGAATGGAATCGTCAATACCTGACAGTGCTGCTAAATCAAACAAGGTGGTTTCTTTTAAGTTGGCTTCGTTTAGAATCGCTTGATTCGCTAAAATTTGAACAGAGTGATCATCCGCCATTTTTCCACCGTTGCCGATTACGATGGTTCGTTTTGTATATTCAAGCATTAAGTGCATATCGTGTGTAATCATAACAATTGTAATGCCTTGTTTGTTTAGCTCAACTAAAAATTCCATAATTTCCGTGTAGTGTTTGAAGTCTTGACCAGCTGTTGGTTCGTCTAAGATGATGATCTCAGGATTCATGACAAGGATGGAAGCAATGGTGACGCGTTTCTTTTGTCCAAAGCTTAATGCGGAGATTGGCCAATTACGGTAAGGATACAATCCGCAAATTTTCAATGTGTTCTCCACGCGGGCCTTAATTTCGTCTTCTGGGACCCTTCTCACAACTAACCCTAACGCCACTTCGTCATATATCATATGCTTTGAAATCATATGGTTCGGGTTTTGCATGACCATCCCGATTCGAAGGGAGCGCTCTTTAATCGTATCGTTCGTCATATCCTGGCCACCGAATAACATGCGCCCACTTTGAGCTTGTTCAAACCCACAAATGATTTTCGTTAACGTCGATTTCCCCGCACCATTTTTTCCAACAATACTGATCATTTCTCCTTTAGAAATCGAAACAGATAGATCTTGAAATATGCTCTTCCCGTTTGGATATTGGAAGGAAATGTTTTGCAGCTCGAGTAATGGAGCGGAGGACTGATTGTCTTGTTGATTATTTGCTGAATCATACCAATCTCTTAGTTTTTGCTCGCATCCATTTAGAGAAAGGGTTGAGAATTGTGCAGGGTTCATATCTGGTGTGATTTCACAGCCGGCATATTTCAGTGCGCGAATATATAATGGCTCTCTTAGATTCGTTTCTTCTAATTGATTGGAAGAAAGCAGTTCAGCAGGAGTGCTGTCACTGACAATACGCCCGTTATCCATGACGATGATACGGTCAACATCGCAGTGCAATACATCTTCAATCCGGTGCTCGATCATGATAATCGTTTTGTTTGTTTCTTTATGAATGCGGTCAATCAGCTCAATTGCGTATTTTCCAGTGGCAGGATCGAGGTTGGCTAATGGCTCATCAAATAATAATAGGTCCACATCATCGACCATCACTCCGCCAAGCGCGACGCGTTGCTTTTGGCCACCTGATAAGTGATGAAGTGAGTAGGATAAATGGTCGTCCATCTCCACTAGCTTCGCAACATCTTTTACACGACGTTTCATTTGATCTTGTTCTACACAGTCATTTTCTAATGAAAAAGCAATGTCTTCCCCGACTGTTAAGCCAATAAATTGTCCATCTGGATCCTGTAAAACCGTTCCAACCATTTTGGAACGAGTAAAAATATCTTGGGTCGTCGCATTTTCTGAGTGGATGAAAAGCTCACCTGTGATTTCGCCTTCATATGAATGGGGGACTAACCCATTTATGCAAAGGCCTAACGTGCTTTTTCCCGAACCAGAAGGACCCACGATCAGAATTTTTTCTCCTTCCTGAATGGATAAGTCAATATTGTGTAGGGTTGGTTGAGCTTGACTGCGATATTTAAATGAGAAGTTGTTAAATTGTAAGATCGTTTTTGACATACTGTTTCCTCCGTCAACCTATACAAAAATGTAAGAGCCGGAAACAGCTGCTTCCGGCTAAACCACTAAATTATGCTTCTATATCTAAGCTACCCGTTTTGCTTCGTGTTTTTGCATATGCAGTAAGTAAAAGCGTGCCGATGACACCAACTGTTACCATATTGGAAATTCCAGCAATTGCACCTTGAGTGAAGACTTTGTTCGCCGGCTCAGCGTAAATGATAATGTCTAGCATTGGAGCAACGAAGAACCAACCAATTGCTTGTGCGATCACTTGAACTACGTTAAATGTAAGGATTTGCTTCACGCCAAATTCTCCAGCACTGATTTGTATTCTTCTAGAGCCTAGTCCAATTAGAAGACCGATGACGCTAGAAACAATGACCCAGCTCCACCAAACAGAGCCCCACATAATAGCATCTTTTAACGCATGTCCAATAAACCCAATGAGAGCACCTGCAACAGGTCCATAAATAACGGACATGAGAGCTAAAAAGGCATACGATGTTTCAACGTTCGTGTTTGGAATACCTGTTGGGATAGAGGCGAAACGACCTAGAATTAAAAATACAGCTGTTCCAATCCCAATTGCTACAATTGTTTTTGTAGAAAGTGTTCTTTTCATTACGATCAACTCCTATATGTTGGTTATTTTTTATCTTGCACGAACGGCTATGTAATACCGCTGTCTTAAGTGGTGTTTAATCAAGATGATGACATAAAAAAAGGCAAAAAAAATGACGAATTACTAATATAGAAATGAGAGAAAATATGCTCATTTATCATAGCATATTAATCAAAGTCCGAAAATATAAATAAGCCTTTTTTAGCATTTTTTTTAATGGAAATAGAGAAAAAGGCGAACATTAGTATAGAAATAATTGGATATCGTTCAGAGGAAGCTGGGAAGGGATCAGTTCAGAAAAAATAAACAGAATGCACGATTTTCACGATGACATTCGTATTCATAAGGAAGGAGGAATTCGATTGAACCGATTATATTGCGGGAGAACCATTCATCATATAGTGGACTGTTATTCAGATATTCTAATTCGAATAGCACTACAAAATACAAAAACTCTGTCAGACGCAGAAGATATTGTGCAGGAAGTATATATCAAATTACTTAAACATCAAGGGGATTTCAAGTCGGAAGAGCATCTGAAGGCATGGTTGATCAAGACGACATACCATCGCTGCAATGATTTCTTCCGTTCATCGTGGTTTAAAAAGGTAGTAACCATTAATGAATATATGGAATTTCTGGCACCTGAAGAGCAAATAGTGATGGAAGAAATCTTTCAGCTAGAGGGTGTGGACAGAACCGTTATTTATCTTTATTACTATGAAGGATATTCAATAAAAGAGATTTCGTCGATCATTGGGAAAAAAGAGAATACGATTAGCTCCAGGTTACAAAGAGCTAGGAAAAAATTAAAACATATTCTTCAAGAAGGGAGTCACTAGAATGAATGATAAATATAAAAAGACAATGAGCCAAATTCAGGCTTCACATCAATTTAAGCAGGAGACCCTTCGCTTGTTATCTAATGGAGAAGTAGGAAGGAAGAAGAAAATGAAAATGCCAAATAAATTAGCTGTTAGCTTTGCTGTATGCTTAGCATTGGGAGCAGGGGTGACAAACTTCAATATGTTGCAATCATCGAACAGTCAGCAGTCAGCCATTTTAGATTTAACAGAGCGGATTGAAGTGGATCCAAATGCTCCAAGTGGAAGTGCAATAGTCAATGTGGAGGGCACTATTGTTGAAGTGAGTGAAGATGGATTGAGGTTTAAACTGGATAATGGCAAGTGGATAATCGTTACGGATGAAACGGAAATAGGTATCACGGGTCCTACTGCCGCGCCTAAAGAGGAACAATACTTCGAGCCAACCTTCCGAGTAGGGAATTCTATCTCTGGTTTCACATTAGAAGAGAATAAAGATGAAATGATTGCCTATGCGATCTATACGAACTGGAATTGGGAAGACCCTATTAAAGAATAGAAGAGCATGCAGACTCGCTAAAGAGCCAGCGTGCTCTTTTTTTAATTGCAAAATGGGACAATGAACCCGGCCCCATGTCCCACTCCAGAGAAAATGACAACTTTGTGAAAAGTATTAAAAAATAGGAACTGTTTCTAGTACTAGGTGACAAATGTGTATAGTTGCTTTACTTTCTTGTTGTTAGAATGTGGGGGATTAGAAACATCATCATAATTTCAAGAAATGGGGTTGTATCATGAGCATTCCACAATTGACTATTGGGCACATGCTTCCAAAATTTCCAATTATACAAGGTGGCATGGGAGTAGGTATCTCTTTAAGTGGCTTAGCAGCAGCGGTAGCAAGCGCTGGAGGAATCGGGATTATTTCAGGTACAGGGATTTCTGTAGAGGAGCTAAGAGAACATATCAGGAAGGCAAAGAGTACGGTTAAGAACAGCGGTTATATTGGAGTTAATGTACTGTTCGCTATGAACGATTTCGCGGAAAAAATGAAGGCAGCAATCGAAGAAAAGGTGGATTTTATTATATCTGGAGCCGGTATATCTAGAGATATGTATGCATGGGGAAAAGAAGCCAATATTCCTGTTATATCAATTGTTTCTTCTGCCAAGCTTGCCAAGCTTTCCGAACGACTTGGTGCAGCTGCAGTAGTTGTAGAAGGGGTTGAAGCAGGAGGACACTTAGGAACCGACAGACCCTTGTTTGATATCTTGCCGGAGGTGGTGGAAGCCGTTCGTATTCCAGTTATTGCTGCTGGAGGTATTCTAACAGGAAAAGATTTGAAACGTGCTCTTTCATTAGGGGCAGCTGGAGTACAAATGGGCACAAGGTTTGTAGCAAGTGTGGAATGTGATGCACCTTTGGCATTTAAAGAAAAATACGTTCTAGCCCAAGAGCAAGACACCGTGTTTGTTAAAACGTCAGTAGGGCTCCAAGGTCGAGCGATCAAAAATCACTTCATAGACCTTATTTCAGATGACAAGAAAGTGAAAATTAAGGAATGTATCAAATGCTTAAAAAACTGTTCCTATCGTTTTTGCACTCTAGACTCGCTTATAACATCCATGAAAGGAGATTGCGAGAACGGACTTGTATTTGCTGGTGCCAGAGTTCATGAAATTAAAGACATATTACCTGTAAAAACAATTATCCAAAACGTCATGAATGAATACGAAGCTTCGGTCTAATCTATCCAAGGTAGAACAGGCGGAGACTACTAAAAAGACATGAATGGTTTACGAGCTTTTCCTTTTAGTATGTACAAAAATGAAGGTGTGCTTTTTAGAAGATAGTAAGACGCGATCCTTTTTCCATATGCTAACCATACAATTGGTTTCGTTATTTAATTCTATACTTTATTTGACCGTCCTTGCAGAGTAGCTAAAGAATGAACGCAGTGGGTGTGGGCGGACGGAGGGCCAGGTACCTTGTCCCGATTAAAACTGGGACGGTGAACCTGACCCCTTGTCCCGAACCTGACCCCTTGTCCCGTTACCATTCCTTAGGCTCATAATCTAATTCATGAAATAGTTGCTTTTTTTCTTTTTTCGATAAGTCTCTCCATTGTCCAACGGGAAGGTTTCCTAAATGAATGTTCATAATTCGTGTTCGTTGCAGTCTGTGAACTTCATATCCAAGTGCCTCACACATACGGCGAATTTGGCGGTTTAAGCCTTGAGTAAGAATGATCTTAAACTCATAATTGGAAATCTGCTCAACTTTACAAGGTAACGTCTTCGTACCCAAGATTTTTACTCCACTGGCCATATGGTTTAGAAATTCAGGGGTAATTCGCTTATCTACTGTAACCAAATACTCTTTCTCGTGCTTATTTTCAGATCGCAAAATTTCATTTACGATATCGCCATCGTTTGTTAGGAGAATTAACCCGTCTGATTCTTTATCAAGCCGCCCGATATTAAATATTCTTAATGGGTGGTTAACTAAATCAACGATATTTCCTTTCACGTGTTTCTCTGTTGTACTAGTAATTCCAACCGGTTTATTTAAGGCAATGTAGACATAATTATTGGCTACTCTAATCTGGTTTCCACTAACACGCACATCGTCCCCCGGGTTAACTTGGCTCCCAATCTTGGCAACCTTCCCATTAATGGTGACTCTTCCTTCGCTAATTAGCTTATCTGCTCCGCGCCTAGAAGTTTTTCCAGACTCGCTTATAAATTTATTAATACGCATGTTTTCATACACCCTTAAAATAAATATTGTTCCTTTAGGATACGCTATTTCCACCCTATTTTCAAAGGCGAATCTAATTCTAAGTAACACATGATTGTAAGCTACCACTAGTAAGGGTGGTTCTTCTTATTCGAAAGCAATGCTTTCGAATCTCATGCTAGATTATGAAAAAATAATATGGCAGTGAGTGTTGGTTCTTTTTTATTAGCCCAATGCTGTTGCCACTTTCTTAAGAAAGTTCTTTCTTCGATGTTCTTTTCCCGTACTCGTGAGGGAACTATTGATCCACTTGACATTCTTCAGACCAACACCCTTCAAGGTGCTACGAATAAAAGTCCCTTTAATAGGATTACCTGCTACGAATCTTAAATACCAATTAGGCACCTCAGAAGTTGAAATGACAGTGGTTTTCTTAATAGATGTGAGCTGCCCTTTTAACCCAGTTTTGCCTTCTATATAGGCAAAGTTTTTTAACATGACCTTATCTATAAACCCTTTTAAAATAGCTGGCACATCATACCACCAGATAGGGAAAATAATGACAAGTTCATCACTATCCTTTAGCATGCGCTGATACTTAACGACTAGAGGATCTTTGGTTTGCCCTTTTGAATAAAGTGCCAAGTCAGATTCTCTCAGCACTGGATCGAAAGCGTCTTTGTTCAGGTCAATTACTTGGTAATCTTTCTTCTTGATTTCTAATTGTTTAATCGTTGTGTCCATAATGGCTTTATTGAAGCTACCGTGCCATGGATGAGCAAAAATGATCGTTGTCTTCAACTGTTTCACCCCTTTGTTTTTTTGAAAAAAAAATGCCCTTTCTCCCACTAGAGCAGCTATGAAATATTCATATTACGTTTTGTCAGGTATCTATTAGTCAGGAGTAGTGAGATTGTATATAGCTATACCAAGTATCAAAAAATGAGCAATTGTTTAAAATTGAACATTTGCTCAAATCCTACATCTGCAGTATAATTTGAGTATGAACCCGCGTCAATGGGTTTGGTAGGATTCATACAAACCGGCAATTTTGTATAAATAAAGGAGCATCTATATGTTGAAACAAGTGCCAAATAATACGAACTCCAAAAGATCAATTCATCTGTTAATTGATACCATGTTGGAATTAATGAGTGAAAAACACTTTGCAAACATTACCATATCAGAGCTTACCCGTAATGCAGGGCTGGCGAGAAACACTTTTTATGCCCACTTTAATACGAAAGAAGATGTATTATCTTTTCATATGTTTGAAGTATTTAGACAGAGAATCCGCTCGGCTTCTACGGAAATGAAGTTGGAGGATCTTGATTTTGACTTATTGTACTTTGAAATATGGGGGGAGAATTTGGAGCTGCTTCATCTGCTAAAAGAAAATGATCTACTCCCACTATTGAATCGATTCGAAGAGCATTTTGATCTACTTTGTAAAGAGTTTCAAATTTTTGAGAATTGTGATGTATCGAAAGAAGCAGAGAGTTATGCAAATGCTGTTTATGCAGATGCATTGGCAAGCATTGTGAAAAGATGGATGAAGACAGGCATGAAGGAGACGCCAACAGAGTTGAGCTGTATTTTTAAAGAGTTTATTCGAGGGACATAATTTCACTAATCAATTTTATTGATTCATTCCACAAAGGAAATAAAAACGACAATACAAAAGAGGACCATATATGATCTATATACTAATTTTGATTTTCATAGCGGTTTTCGCCGTTATAGCTTTTGTTACTATGCATCCGGTTTTTGGAGGAAAGCCTAGTAAAGATTTGTACAGCGAATTACCGAATTATTCGAATGGGAAATTTGTCAACCTAGAGCCTGTTAAGACGAGCATGAGTGCTTCTGAAATATATTCATTGATGAGAGATTCTTTAACAGGCAGGACAGATCGGAAGCCTGTTAGTCAAGTTCCTCTACATTCCATCAATTGGGGTCAGGTCAACGGGGAAGCAGATAGTGTCACCTGGTTTGGTCATTCGACCTTTTTACTTAGCATGGATACGAAAAAATTCCTTTTCGATCCCATGTTTGGATCGACTGCTTCGCCCGTTTCTTTTGCAGGTAGTAAACGATACAGTAAGGACTTACTGCCAATAATCGATGAATTACCGCCAATTGATGCAGTGTTTCTTACACATGATCATTACGATCATTTAGATTATCCATCGATCCTAAGGCTGAAAGGTAAGGTAAGTACGTTCTTTGTTCCTATCGGAGTAGGTGCCCATCTTGTTCGATGGGGTGTACAGAAAGAAAACATCCAAGAATTGAATTGGTGGGAGGAAATGGAATTCAAAGGGTTACAGGTTGCCTTGACTCCATCGAGACATTTCTCTGGAAGAAATCTCTTTAACCAAAACTCTACTTTATGGGGAGGCTGGGTGATCCTTGGCAACCAAACTCGCTTTTATACTAGCGGAGATGGTGGATTTGGGGAGCACTTTAAGGAAATTGGAAAGAAATATGGTCCATTTGACCTTACACTGATTGAAGGTGGTCAATATGATGTGCGTTGGCTAAATAGTCATATGACACCAGAGGAAGCGATTCAAGCACATAGAGATGTGAAAGGGAAAAATATGATGTTAATTCATTGGGGTGCCTTTACGCTTGCTTATCATGGCTGGAAAGAACCGGTGGAGCGGGTACTAATAGATTCCAAGAAGGCTAATGTAAACCTAATTACACCTAAGCTTGGTGAGACGGTTAACATAGGTGAAGAATGGCCCGTTCCATCGTCCAGGTGGTGGGAAATGTAGTCCAATCTACCCTCGTAGGATTTACTCTACGAGGGTAGAAGATGTTTTTAAGGTAATAGCAAGATTTTCCCCGTGCTTTTGCGGCTTTCAAGCAGCTTGTGTGCGTCTTGTCCATCCTTTAAACCAAAAGTAACAGGAGGCTGGATTGTTAATTGGTTCTCTTCAATCCATTGGAACAGTTGGTTGGATCGTTCGATTCTTTCTGATCTAGAAGTGAGGACGTTCCAAAGATCCCCACCTGTTAGCGTTTTGGAAGTGTCCATAAGCATTCTTGGATCGACGGGTTCTGGATCTCCACCAGCCATTCCGAAAAATACAACCGTCCCGCCAACTCGGGTAGCAGAAAAGCTCTTTGCTAACGTGGAACCAATCGACTCATAAATGACATCTGTTCCTTTATTGCCTGTGGATGTTACGATTTTATTTACCCAATCATCATGATATAAAAATACATCTTTTGCTCCTAACTTTCGGACGATGTCTGCTTTTTCTGAAGAAGACGTCAAACCAATCGCTTTTCCACCGAGAATCTGAACCATTTGTATTAAGAGTTGTCCAACACCACCCGCTGCTGCATGTATGACGGCGGTATCTCCAGACTTGATAGAATAGCTATCTTTTACGAGATAGTGGGCAGTCAAGCCTTGCAGAAGGACAGATGCCGCTGTTTCGAAGGAAATTCCATCTGGAAGAGGGATCGCTTTTTCAAAAGGGACAGCCACAAGCTCAGCATTTGCATGGGGAGCATCAGCAAATGCAATTCGATCGCCTACTTTGAGGGTGGTTACCATGCTTCCGATTTCTTCTACTACTCCTGCTCCCTCATAGCCAAGAATGTAAGGGGGATTACCTTGCAGATGATAGTTGCCTTTTCTTCGATAAATATCAGCAAAGTTTAATCCGATGGCTTTTGTTCTGACAAGTACTTCCTCTGGACCAACGACTGGTTCTTTTATTTCCTGATATTCTAATACTTCGGGGCCTCCAAATTGTTCAAATACTAATGCTTTCATACGGATTCCTCATTTCAAAATTAATTTCAACAGCGTTCACATCTCTCTGCTCAATAGTTCCTCAATAATAATAGTAATAATAGGAAGTACTTCGCTGAATGATCTACTCTCGAACATAGTAGAAGTATAGCTCGTAATATTCAGATGATACCCTATGCCTGTTTCAAAAACAAACACATCTGCTTGCTCCTAAAGAGAATGGATGAAACGGATGTTAATAGAATAATAGGGTCAAAGCGGTGTTTGGCTTTTTCATGAGCGGGTAAGTAAATTAATATTCACAGGTTCTCCTCTTATTGGGAGAGTCATGTGAAATAAGCAATGAGCTTTCCTTTAGCTTGGTCGAGAGGCTGCAAGTCTACGATAAAAATAGATATCTTTCTTATTGCAGCAGGTAAAAGAGTCACCAAGCAAACTATCGCGAGTGTGACCAAACCAGCGTATCGCTTCCTTGCATTTTTACGGAAGAAACATTTGTACTTACATGCTTGCACGTTTGGAGAAATGCATGATTAGGAGGAATTTCGAATGACAAAACAAATAGTAATGGTAGTGACCACTTCAGATCAAATGAACGAGGGTCATGCGACAGGCTTATGGCTTTCTGAGTTTGGTGAAGCATATGTAGAGTTTGCAAAGCAAGGCTATGAGATTACTGTTGCAAGTCCGAAAGGAGGAAAAGCTCCAGTAGATGAGCGAAGCCTCGAGGGGGACGTGCCTCAAGAAATTCTAGATACGGCAAAGCATCTTGAACATACTCTAAAGCTAGAAGACCTTACTGCTGGTGCTCTTTTTGATGCAGTTTTTCTACCTGGTGGACATGGAACGATGTTTGATTTCCCAGATCACACGAAACTTCATCAACTCGTTCGAGAAGCCTATGAAGGTGAAAAAGTAGTTGCTGCCGTATGTCATGGTCCTGCAGGATTAGTAGGAGTAACCTTATCGGATGGCACACCACTCGTTGCAGAAAAAACGATAACAGCTTTTACAAATGAGGAAGAGCGTGAAACGACACTAGATCGATTTATGCCATTCTTGCTCGAATCGCGCTTACGTGAACTTGGTGCAAATGTGAAGGTGAAAGGAAATTGGGCAAATCATGTGCAAGTTGATGGAAACCTAGTTACAGGACAAAATCCACAGTCCACCGTTTCCGTAGCAAAAGAAGTAGTAAATCAGTTGAAGAATAGATAGTTCTGGAGTTGAAAAAAAGACAAGTATGGCTCTCACAGCGGTGATAAAAGCAAATCAAGGATCTGAAAATAAGCTGGGAAAATGTTATAGGAAAGGGTGAAGCCTGCCCAAAATGAAACAGGCTGCATTCCTAGGTACCTGACCTCCACTGCTCTCATCAGTGGAGGTCTTTTGTTCTCGTAAGGAAACCATTCCTTAAGAGTACATCCTTAGATTATTGTGATATCTCCCTATTGGCACAACAGAAGGGGATCCTGAGACAGGGTCTGTCATTACCGTGCATTGGAGTCCGAAGATGTCTTCAATTAAAGCGCTCGTGATGACCTTTGCTGGCTCTCCTTCTGAGGCAAGGGACCCTTTATGAAGGGCAAAAATATGGTCTGCATAACGTGCCGACAAGTTAATATCATGCAGGACCATTACAATGGTGGTTCCACGCTTTCGATTAAGGTCAGTTAACAGATCGAGTATTTCGACTTGATAAGTAATATCTAGATAGGTAGTCGGTTCATCCAAAAACAGGATATCTGTTTGTTGAGCCAATGCCATGGCAATCCAGACACGCTGTCTTTGACCACCGGATAGCTCGTCAATACTTCTGTCAGCAAATTCAGTGATTTTCATAATATCCATGGCTTCAGCAACCGCTTCATAATCCTTTTTCGTCCACCCCTTCAGAAAGGTTTGATGGGGGTATCTCCCGCGCCCAACTAGATCTGCAACGGTTATTCCTTCAGGGACAATAGGTGATTGTGGCAAAAGCCCTAATACACGAGCAAGCTGTTTTGGAGGAACTTTATTAATAGGCTTCCCGTCTAATGTTACCTGCCCAGCAGTTGGTTTAATAAGCCTAGCCATTGTTTTTAATAGAGTAGATTTTCCGCAACCATTTGCTCCAATAATAATGCTTATTTGATTGCTTGGAATAGAAATACTTACATCATGAAGAATCGTTTTATTTTCATAGCCTGCTGTGATTTGTTCGGCTTGAATAGTATGTGTCGGTTTCATTATAAATCTCCCTTTCGATTCATTCGGATTAGCAGGTAGATCAAGTAAGGGCCACCAATAATACCTGTAATAACTCCTACAGGGTATCTTGAAACAAATGCGAATTGCCCAACAAGATCGGATGCTAATACTAAAATGATGCCAACAAGACCTGCAGGAATAATAGTCGAAAATCCAACACCAACTAGTCTTTTAGCAATTGGTCCAGAAAGGAATGCGATGAAGGCAATCGGTCCTGTTGAAGCGGTTGCTAAGGCAAGAATAAGGACAGAACTAACAATGAGAATGAATCTAGTCTTATCCGTGTCAATCCCTAGTGAGGTAGCAGCCTGCTCTCCAAGTTCTAGCATTTCTAATTGCTTGCTCATAAAGATGATGATCGGCACAAACAGGAGAACCGTTAGTATTAACGGATAGAGATTTTCTACTTTCGCCCCATTTAAACTTCCACTCAGCCATCTTAAGGCGGCAGGAATATCATGAACTCGCCCGATAAGAATTAAATAAGAGATGACAGCTGTTAACATGGCTTGTATCCCAATACCGATTAAGATTAATCTCCCAATAGCAAAGGATGTACCTTTAGATAATAAATAGATAACGAATACGGTAGCAAGGCCTCCAGCTACAGATGCAATAGAAACCATTGTATTACTTAGATGAAGAACAATAATACAAAATACAGCAGCTGCACTCGATCCCGCGGTAATTCCAATGACATTCGGATTTGCGAGCGGATTCCGTAACATCGTTTGAAAAACAGTCCCAGCAATTCCGAAAGCAAACCCTGCAAAGAGACCGGCAATCATCCGAGGAAATCTGATTGTCCCAACCGCAAATGAAGCGCCTTTTACTTGTTCTCCAAGCAATACGCGAATGACATCCTGAATGGGATAGATGGTATTTCCTAATAGGAGCATTGCCCAGCAAAGAATAAATGCAATGATTGCAAGTAGAGAAGTTACGAGTACATAGCGACGGCGTCTATTTTTTCTGCCTATCATAATAAGGTTGATCGTTTCATTCATCATAATGCACGCATTTTCGCTTTCATTGTAATTAAGATTAAGATGGGAGCCCCAATAAAGGCGGTCACGATTCCAACTTCAAGCTCACCTGGACTTCCGAGTAACCGGCCACATACATCAGAAATAGTTAAGATGATCGCACCTGTTAATGCGGATAACGGAATAATGTAACGTAAATCTGGACCGATTAATAGTCGAATCACATGTGTAGCGAGTAGTCCGATAAAGCCGATAGGCCCAGCAAGTGCTGTGGCTGCTCCACATAATAAAACTCCACCGAATGCAGCAATGAGTCGAATGGTTCCAGTCCTCACTCCTAGCCCTGTAGCAGCCTCATCCCCTAAAGCAAGTGCGTTGAGTGCTGGAGCCGTGAATAATGCAATTAAAATTCCAACAATTAAAAAAGGAACTAATGTGGAGACGGAACTCCAGTTTCCTGATCCAACACTGCCTACCTGCCAAAATCTGAACTGGTCCATAACGTTTGAGCGTGGAATCATGATGGCAATTACTAAAGATGATAAGGCTGCACTAGTTGCAGCACCCGCTAAAACGAGTTTAAGGGGCGTGGCACCGCCACTCCCCATTGAACCAATTCCGTAAACAAAAATGGCAGTAATGATTGCTCCCGCTAGTGCAAGCCAAATATATTGGCTTGCTGTACTAATGTTCAAGAAGGATATTCCACAAACTACAAAGAGTGATGCACCTGTGTTTACTCCTAATATACTAGGATCTGCAATAGGATTACGAGTGACAGACTGCATAAGAGCCCCAGATACTCCTAATGCAGCACCACACATGAGACTAAATACAGTTCTAGCAATTCTTTGGCGTACGACATTTGCTCCATGATACTGGGCTTCAGGGTGGAATAAACCATCGACAAGTTCATTCCATCCTACTGAACGTGATCCAAAGCCAAGAGAAGCTAATACACCTAATCCAAGTAATACACAAATGAGGAACAGAACTCGAATGAAATTTTCCGGAATAAGTAACTGCTTATTTTTTGTAACGGATACATTTTCCATCCTATTCAGACTTGCTAGCAGCTTCTGAGAGTAATTTTAGGTATTCATCAATAGAATACTCAATAGCAAGAGGTGCTGGATTTAATGCTGCTGCTAGTGGCGTGTTATCCCCAACAACAACAACTGAACCTCTTTGAACTGCTGGAATTTTTCCGATAATTGGGTCGGCTTGTAATGCTTTTAATGTATTTTCATCACCATAAGTTACAAATAGATCTAAGTCATTTAGGATATCAGCATTTTCAGCACTTAACTCTAAATAGAAGCTGTTTTCATCTGTCATCTGACTAGTAATACTTTCTGGATATACCATTCCTAGCTCAGTCATGAACTCACCACGCGGATCAGTTGGTGTGTAAACATAGAATTTTGATAGATCAGCAGCTGAAAAACTAGCAAACGCAGCTTTTTTTCCTTTTAATTCAGCATGCTCATTAGCTTTTTCAGAAATTAGCTTTTCAATATCGGCAAGCAACTGCTTACCTTCTTCTTCCATTCCCATACCCATTGAATTAAACTTAATTTGATCGCGCCATGAGGTTACCCATGGAGTTTCTTGATATGCAACAACTGGAGCAATTTCGCTTAATGTATCATATTCTTCTTGCGTAATCCCAGAGTATGCAGCTAGAATCACATCTGGTTCTGAATCAGCAATCGCTTCAAAATCTAATCCGTCAGTATCTTGATAGATATTCGGATTTTCTTCACCAAGCTCTTTTAATTTCTCTGCCGTCCAAGGTAACATTCCGCTTTCATCTTGAACGCCGTAGTTTGCAGCAGAAAAACCTACAGGTACTACACCAAGAGATAGAGCAACATCATGGTTAGACCATGCAATAGTAGCAACACGCTCTGGCTTCTCCTCAATAACAGTCTCACCAAATGCATGCTTGATTGTAATTGGGTATTGAGCATTCGACTCTTCTGACCCTGTTTGTTCCGGCTTAGATTCTTCCGTTTTTGAACCTTTTTCCTCACTTGAGCAACCGACAAGTGCAACCATAAGAATGGCTAATAGTAATGTACGAATAAATGGAAACTTTCTTTTTGTATTCATTATGTATCCTTCCCTATCTTCACTTATTTGATAATGATTATCATTATTACTATACACATAATATAAGTTCAAAATGGTAGGTTGTCAATAGAATAATAGGAATGAAGCTTGAATAGCTCCAATTGTGGTTAGAAGTGTGGTAAAAAAGAAGGAAACTTTCACTTAATTGTTGAAGAATGAAAAGAAGATTCTTAGGTAGGAGGAACCCAAATGAAACAAACTCATCCAGTATATGAGGATTTTCCGCTGAAGGCATACGACAAAATTAGGTATGCAGACACAGATCGCCAGGGGCACGTAAATAATGCTCTTTTTTCAACCTTTTTAGAAACAGGCAGGACCGAGCTTCTTTATGCAAATGAGCCATTGCATGATAAAGGAGCTTCATTTGTCATTGCGAGTCAAAAGCTAGAGTTAATAGCTGAGATACACTGGCCAGGTACCGTTGAAATAGGGACGGCAATTAGAAAAATCGGCAACAGCTCCTTGTCTTTATTTCAAGGAATCTATCAAGATGGAAAGCTATCAGCTGTCGCGGATACTGTAATCGTTCAAATGGACGACCAAACTCGAAAATCGAAACCATTGTCCGTTGAATCGAAAGAGCGTCTACTGCCATACGTAGTTGAAACTGAATAAAGAGGGATAACGAAATGGATATTTTTATTAGGAAATTACGTGAGCAAGATGCTGAGGAATTATTTCAGTTTGAGCTTCAGAACCGAACCTTCTTTGAAAAAATGGTTCCAAGCAGAGGAGAAGAATATTACGAATATGAAACGTTTTGTTTAAGGCACCAAGAGTTATTAGTCGAACAAGAAAGTGAGAAATCTTCCTTTTTTCTAATTATAAACAATTCCAACCAAATTGTTGGAAGAATCAACTTAGTTGATATCGATCCAGTTATAGGGATCGCTCATATTGGCTATCGCGTCGGAGAAGGGTTTACACGAAAAGGAATCGCTAGTATAGCATTGGGACTTTTACTAGAAACTGCTTCTACATATGGGCTGAAGAAGCTGCATGCTAAAACAACACTGGAGAATAGGGCTTCTCAAAAGGTGTTAGTGAAAAGTGGTTTTTATCCCGTTTTATTTGAGAACGAACGAGATCAAGGGGAGTTTGTACATTATATATTCGAATATTGATATATAAAAGTAACCCCTAGATATTATATCAGGGGGTTCTTTCATCCACGACTAGTTCACTCATTAATGCATGCATATTTCCTTCAGTATCTTGGAAGAATACCATCCATGTCTCGGTATTCTCTTTTTTGGCTATAAGATGTGGTTGGCCGATAAAGTGAACATCCTTCGAAGTTAGTTCTTCGAAAGTCGCGTTCATATCGGACACCTGAAAATAGATGACTGAGCTAGCATGGGCAAATGTTTCATTTTCGGGTATCGTCAACATAATTCGCATTCCATCACAATCAAAGAATGCCATTGAATCTGTATGAAATAAAAGAGAAAGACCTAATTTTTGTTGGTAGAATTCTAGTGCACGGTTTAAGTCTTTTACAGGGACTCCAATTTGTCCCACTTTTTTTATGATTGTGTGTTTCATAAAAATCTCCCTTCAATTACTATATTCTGAATGGTTGATGTTGGTCCATGCTGAAGTTTTTTTGTGGATGTATATCTACCTAGTAAATAATAGACGTCATTATCAGAAAATACAAACTTTTTAAAAGAGGAAACTTCCATGCTGTTGATAAAGTAGAATTTTTTCATAATCATTTTACTAATTCTTGACGATTGTAAACAAATGCGGTATGTTAATCTCAATAGTAAATATGTTTCTCCTAAAGGGGAGTAGCTTTTACAGCAAAGTCGTCAATTCAGAGTTTCGGCTCTCGGCTTTGTTGGCAACATTTACAGTTGTTAGCAAGACCTTTACCAGTTGGTAGAGGTCTTTTCTGTTTAAAAAACCTTTACCAACAAAATTGGTGAAGGTTTTTTCTTTTTACTGGCGTCAATCATTGAAAATAAAAAAAATTAAATAGATGGAGGAATGGAACTATGAAAAAAGCAAAAACATCGTTAACGGAGTTATTAAAGAAAAATAGAGAAGAGCTTCTAAAGGATAAGGAACAGCTCGAGAAGATTGAGAAGCGGATTGAGGAAAAGTATATCGCTGCTAAAATGGGTAACATGTAACGCAGCTTCTCGAAAATAAATAAGAATGAAGAAAGGAAGAATCCGAGTGTAAAAAATCGCCTTCTTACATGTTATTACATTATAAGGAGAAACGATTTTAATTGAAAAAACAATTGCGTAATATCTTTATTACGTTCACTTTAATGACCATCATTGAAACCTCTTATATGGCGATGATACAGGAGGATCGAAAAAACCCTCCTCGCTTTCAAAGCAGTATCGTTTCAACGATTCAAAGCTATTCCAAAAGTGTCTGACCACGAGGCAGGAAATAATAACCTGCCGCCGGGGTTCGGCGCTTTTTTTATAATCTTTTTAACATTCAATCCCTTTTCTTTACATACTTTATGATAGGATATAAATAGGAAAAAGGTCTGATGGAGGTTGACCGATGAATTGGATTGATCCTTATCTATTTTTGCTAACGATTCTTGGGATTGGTGTTCTAGTTTTATCCCTTGCACTTCTGCGTCCTCCAAGAAAACTATCGAGAACTTTGCTCGCATGTACAGCAGGACTAACAGGTTTTTTTATCTTATTAACGGTATTAGAGCTAGTGGTTGATCAGCGTGATCTTATGATTGTTTTGCGTAATATTCAGCAAATCCCACTCATCGTGACTCCAATCATGATGTTAGGCTATGCGAAAGAACTACACCAGGAAGATACACGGAAGACAATTTGGCTTATGGGAGTTGTCGCCATACCGTCCATTATCGATCTCCTTCTGCTTTTTACAGACTCATATCACGGGTTCATGCGAGAAAGTATAACAATCAAGTCGATATGGAACTATACAGAAGTATCCGTTCAGTCTACTACTCTAAATGCGTTTTTAGGTGCGTATTCCTTTGTAATCTCAGTGGTCACCATGTTTGTATTAATTCGGAATATGTTCGATGTACCTGCCCACTACAGAAAGATATACTGGGTGTCAGCTCTAATTATCGCATTGCCAATTGTGTCCATTATTACGATTCCGCTTCTATTACCTTTCGAAATTCCAGCCGTATTTGCTTTATCATATGGCTCAATGGCAATGCTGTTAATTCTCGTCAATAAACGGATGGATTTCAATGCGGTATGGCCCGTTTCCAGGCATGAAATTTTGGAAAATTTATCTGAGGGAATTATATTGGTCGATCAACGGGGGAAAATTATTGAATTAAATCAAGCAAGCTACCAAGTAATTAAACGTCTTTTCACAACAAACGAACTTCCTTCTGTTATTTATCAGCCAGTACAGTCCGTTTTTCCAAATGTTACTCCTCTTATTGATGCACTTAGCATGGAAGGGGATACTGCTTTTGAATATGAGCAGGATGGTTATTACTTTGATGTTCAAATAAAAATTCTAGGAAAAAAATCGAATCGTCTACGACTAGTGGTTTGGATGGATGTAACGGATAAAAAATTGACTGAGCTTCAATTAAAGGAGTTAGCAGAGAAGGATTCATTAACGAAGCTAGCAACGAGAGAAGTGTTCATTTCTTCTTATAATAAACTACTAGGCACAGAAGAAGGTTATTTTTTAGTCATGGATATAGACCATTTCAAATTATTTAATGATCGTTACGGTCATTTAGTCGGAGACAAAGTATTGAAATTTGTTGCAAGGTTACTGGAGCATCATTTCGAAGGCAGCTTAATGACACGGTTAGGTGGCGAAGAATTTGGTGTTATCATTCAAAGTCATATCGACAAAACGATGAAAGCAGCCGAAGAATTTCAAGCTGAACTTAAGAATCAAAGTCGTCAAATTGATTATTCTATTGAAGAGGAAGTAACAGTCAGCATTGGAATTTGCCAACTAAGTCCTAATGAATCTTTTGAAAGGATTTACCAAAAAGCAGACCAAGCGATGTATAAGGTAAAAGACGAGGGGCGTGACAGCATCCGAGTTTGTTCATAATTAAGAAGAATAAAGTGCATGCCCGCTACTAGCTAGGGATCATGCACTCTTCCCTATGAATTTCTCAATACGGTAATGAACCCATCGAGAATTTCGTGGCTTATGTGAAATCCTTTTGATTGGTAAAATTGAAGAGCTTCGTCATTGCCGTTTGAAACGTAGATGAATATATCCTCAATTTCTTCAAATGAGTTCATCCATTTCATGGACTCGTTGAAGAGAACGCTACCGATCCCTTTTCCGCGATACCCTTCCTGAATATAAAACTGCGATAGACACCCGACGGTATCCCCAGCAACTGAATCCATATCAAAGAACTTACCAAAAGTACCAGATTCATAGACCCTCTTATCACAAATATTTGAATAAGCATATGCAACAACATGACCCTCGTCTTTTGCCACAATGACAAAATTGTCCCGAGCTAAACGAATAGATGGAAGCAAACGGGTTTCAAAAGACATCTGATCGAAACGTTCAGGGGTGATGCTCGCTTTTGTTTTTTGAAATGCCATTAGTTCGTTGCATAAACCCTTTATTAAGGAAATATTATCTTCAGGTAAGATGATATAAGTAATAGCCATGAAATTTCGCTCCTTTAATTGGATAATCTCCATCCTATTCATTTACAATTTTACCAATATTATAGATGGTTGCAATCTAAAATTGAGTGGTGGTAAAACGATCATGCAAGGTGAGCTGCTTAATTTTCATTAATAAAGATAAAGAACTTACCTATGAGGAGTATAAGAGGATAGAGGATGAAGACGAGTCTAAGAATATGGATTTCAAAGATTATGCTAATTGCCAAAAATGGGTAAAAAGCCATGGTAATAAGTGCTGCAAATTTAGTGTATTGAATGGCTGCTTTTGAGATTTCGGGCTTCTCTTTATACATCCACCTTCTTCCTAATAATATACTCTCCTCAGGAAAATATAAGGTCCAAAGTGCAAAGCCAAATATCGGAATCGACAGTACTACTGTGAAAAAAATGGTGACAAACATTCCTTATTCTCCTTGTAAAAATGTCTTTCCTTTCATACGTTTATATTCGAGAGTTGTTTCAATTTTTAGTTTTTTAAGAGTAATTGTTTGATTATATAGACGGAATAGCGGTACGCTACTAGTGTAGTTTATAGAAAAGCAGCTTAGTAGGAGAAGCCAATAGGAGGAATTATTGATGGAATTTAAGGATGTTATACATGGGCATCGATCGATACGAGAGTACGAAGACCGTGAAGTCAGCCAAGAAGTGCTAGAGGAAATATTAGATGCGGGAATCCGCGCATCATCAAGTGGAAATATGCAATCCTATTCCATTATTGTGACAAGAGATAAAGAGTTGAAGCAGAAGTTATACTCCGCTCATATGGATCAATCAATGGTGGTAGATGCTCCTGTTCTAGTAACCTTTTGTGCGGATTTCAACCGCATGCGAAAATGGCTTACACTCAATGAGGCGCCAGTCCATTTCGATAATTTCATGAGCTTTATGATTGGGGCAATTGATGCGACGCTAGTATCGCAAAACTGTGCGCTGGCAGCTGAAGAAGCAGGGCTTGGGATATGCTATATGGGCTCAACCCTCGCCAATTGTGATCAGATTGGAAAACTATTAAACTTACCGCCTAATGTCGTACCAGTTGTCGGTTATTCGTTAGGGTATCCAGCTGAGAACCCTGCACCACGAGACCGTCTTCCGAAGAAAGGACTTGTTCATTATGAACAATACCAAGATTATTCAGACGAAGAGATTCTCAACATCTACAAGGAACGGAATGAGCAAGGCTGGAAGCGTTATATGGAAACACCAAGATTAAAGGAAATGACCGAACGATTGGGCTTAAAGAACTTGGCTGAAATCTATACTATTGCCAAATATACAAAAGAATCGCATGTGGAATATTCTCAAACGGTATTGGATTATTTACATAATCAAAATTTCATGAATCATGAACCTAAGTAGAGAAAATAAAAAGAGACCGTTCATATTGAACCGCACCTCCGCTTGTTAGCTTTGTCTAACAAGCGGTTTTCTGATTCCGAACGGTCTCCTATTCCTTTTATCGGTTTAAAAAGCGCTTAACGCCCTTTACTACATATTCGTGATCAAGCTCTGGAGTAAGCCCGGCTACTGTTACACTTCCGATCACACCAGCTCCCTTTACGCGAATAGGGAAGGATCCACCAATTGCTTGGTAATCTCTTGGAGAAAGCAGGGAATGTTCATCGTGGGTTAAGCCACTTTCTTGAAAACGAGTAGCGATAAACTGTGTACTGTGATTATAATGATCAACCACTCGCTTTTTACGATGTAACCAGTATACATTTTCTTCTGATGTACCATCCATTAAATGAGTGAATAATGGCACACGATTTCTCTCAACATGAACTGCGATATTCACACTGTTTTCTTTAGCAAGTTGAACTAATTCCATCCCCAGGTTTAAAGCATCTTCATTTGTAAAAGCAGTAAAGATTAATGATTCTTCTAATTGTAATAATTGTTCTGTATTCATCTTAATCTCTCCTATTAAAATAGTTTTTGTTTTACATCTAATCGGTAGTTCACGATGGCTAAAATGAGGGCTACAAAGACCATAATCGCACCGATCCAAGCGGTATCTAGTAGGTTCATATAGTCAAGAGCATAGCCTCCAAGAGCTGAGCCTGCGGTAATTCCGATATTAAATCCAGAAATATTTAATGCGGATGCTAGATCTTTGGCACTCGGTACTAACTTTTCTGCTAGCGCAACGATATAAGCTTGCACTCCAGGTGACATCATAAAGGCAAATAACCCGAGTAGAAGGACTGAAATATAACTTAATAGTTGATTAGGGAGTAATATGATTTGCAGCAATAAAGCGGTCATTTGAAATAAAAAGACAAACCGCAAACCTTTGACCGGGTGTTGATTGGTCATTTTCCCCCCAATAATATTTCCTACAGTAGTCGCAAGTCCATATAACAGGAGCATCCAGAAGATGTTCTCGTTGGAGATCCCACTTACCTCTTCCAAAATCGGTGTGATATAAGTGAAAATGGCAAAGGTACCTCCAAATCCAAAAGAAGTCATTAGAAGAGCAAGAATAATCCTTGGGTTACGTATTAGTTTTCCAATATCTGAAACGGTCAGCTTTTCTGATGTGTTTTTTTGCTTCTCAATTGTAACCGAGTTCGCTATAAGTCCAATTATGCCAAGTACTGCTACCGCAAGAAATGTCGCTCTCCAGCCGAGCTGCTGCCCAATGAGTGTTCCAAATGGAACGCCCAGAATGGTCGCGACGGTTAACCCTGTAAACATAATTGAAATCGCTTGAGCTTGTTTGTCCTTTGGAACCATTTCTGTTGCAACCGTTGCGGCGATTGCAAAGAAGACGCCATGGGCTACGGCGGTGAGAATTCTTGAAAGTAACAGAAGCTGATAGGTGTCTGCAAAAGAGGACAGAATGTTTCCTGCTATAAAAATGATTAATAAACTGAGAAGCAATCCTTTTTTAGGAAGCCTACTCGTCATTGCAGTGACGATGGGGGTCCCAATGGCAATTGCTGCTGCATAGCCGGAAACAAGACTTCCTGCTTTCGTGACAGAAATCGACAAATCCGATGCCACAGTTGGGAGCAGCCCGACAATGACAAACTCAGTTGTCCCAATAGCAAAGGCGCTGATGGCTAATGAAATTAGGGCGATTAAGCTCTTCGGTGTAAAAGATTTCATTTTATGACCTCCCTTTTTGTTCTAGTTGTTTGGATATTCGCTGACTGCATTCTTTTAATTCCTTGCTAATCAATTTATCCTTTGCTTTAGGTAGACGGCTAACAGGGCCTGATATGGCAACACTTGCGGCAACTCTCCCATTAAAAAAGATCGGAGCAGCAATGCAGCGGACTCCCATTTCCGTCTCTTCATCGTCAATGGCATATCCTTTTTCTTGAATATCCATCAGGTGATAGACAAAGAGCTGCTTATCATCAAAGGTGTGAATGGTTGACTTGGTATATTCAAGTTGCCTTAGGAAAGGCTTCTGTGTATCAGGTTCCATAAAGGCGAGGATAGCTTTTCCCAATGCACTGCCATGAGCAGGATCTCTGTCTCCTATAGTTGAATGGATTCGCATGCTATGCGTGCCATCGACGATTTGTGTCGTAACTACATCAGTTCCATCCAAAACACCGATATACATCGTTTCCCCAAGTCTTTGACTTAGTTCGAGCAAGGCAGGAACGGATACCCAATCAACCATCGGATGATGTGGCTGCTTTTGGCCTGACATTTTATCAGTTAACGAATAGCCTCTCGAATTTTTTTGAATATATTCCATGTTTTCCAGTGTATATAGCAATCTGAACGTGCTTGTCTTATTCCACTGAAAATAATCCATAATATCCGTGAGTGACATCACTTCATTTGCCTGGAGGAGATCAAGAATTTGTAATCCTTTTTTCAACGTTGAAACTTCATACTGACTCATGAGTCGTGCCTCCTTCGCACTCTTGTATCATATAGGGTCTATCACATTACTTCAATTAATGAACAATTGTTTCGTTATTTGAAACTAACCACGTTTAGTTTACTCCAGAAACTCAATAATAACCGGTTAAAAAAAACCGACCACTCCTTAAGGAGTGGTCGGTTTGGCTATAGACTTGGATTTGTTAGTTTTCGTTTTTGCTGCATGCCACCCCAAATAGTGAAAAGAATACCAAAAATGGTGACAAGAGCGGCTACAAGAGAAACAGCTTCAAGGCCGCCTCCGATCTTTAAGTCAATTACTACGCCGCCGATATAAGCGCCAAGTGCGTTTCCTAAATTAAAGGCAGCAATATTTAGAGTCGATGCGAGTGTAGGTGCCTCTTTCGCTGTATTTAACATATGCAATTGAAGCCCAGGAACAGTTGCAAATGCGAAAACCCCAAAAATAAACACAGTGATGAGGGTAGGAATTTTGAATTGAGAGGTAATGCTAAACAAGGCCAACACAATCGTTAACATCGCAAGAATACCGATTAAAGAAGGAATTAGTGCCCTATCTGCTAATTTCCCGCCGTATATATTTCCAAGGGTGATCCCGGCACCGAATAATACAAGAATCCAGGAAACCGATTTTGGTGAGAATCCAGAAATATCTACTAAAATAGGGGAAATATACGTAAATGCAGTAAATACCCCTCCAAATCCGAACACTGTCATAAGTAGGGCGATATGAACTGCCGGTTGGCGCAATACGCTTAACTCATTTTTTAAGCTAGAAGGGTGATTTTTCACTTTTGGAACTAAAATTCCAATTCCTACAAGAGCAATCAATCCAATTGCGGTAATTGCCCAAAATGTAGCTCTCCAGCCAAAGGCTTGGCCAATAAAGGTTCCAATCGGCACTCCAAGGATATTTGCAAGTGTTAAGCCAATGAACATAATCGCAATCGCTTTAGCCCGATTTTCTTTTGGTACAAGCTCAGAAGCAATAACTGAACCAACTCCAAAAAACGATCCGTGTGTAAGCGCAGCGATTATTCGCGCCACCATGAGAATGGAATAGGTTGGAGCCAAAGCAGCTAAAGCATTTCCGGCAATAAATAAAATCATAAGAAATAAGAGCAGTTCTTTTCGCTTCATCTTGTGTGTAGCCACTGTAATGATCGGAGCCCCGATAGCTACACCAAGAGCGTAACCAGTTACGAGCATTCCTGCCATCGGAATGGAAACTTCCATGCTTTGTGCAACTTCTGGAAGTAATCCCATTATTATGAACTCTGTTAACCCAATTGCAAATGCTCCTAATGTGAGAGCGTAGAGAGCTAAAGAGGATTTTTGCTGAGTTGATGCCATTTTTGTTGATCCTCCTTCTGAAAAGGGAAGGAGGCTGGTCGTTCACCAGCCTCCATTTCATTATTTTAGTTTTTCAATAACAGCCTTTGTCACAGCCATTGTAGATTGAGGATTCTGCCCAGTGATCAAGTTTCCATCTGCCTCAAAGTGTGTTGTCCAGTTTGGTGCCGCTACAAAAATGGCACCAAGCTCACGGATCCGACTTTCTAGTAAGAACGGAAGGTGTTCCCCTAACCCTGTATCCGCTTCTTCTCTATCTGTAAATGCATTTACGCGTTTACCAGCGACAAGCGGTTGGCCGTTTGATAAAGTAGTCCCAACTAATCCTGCAGGTCCATGACAAACAGCGGCTACCACTTTATCCATTTCATAAAAATCTCGTAGTAACTCTTGAAGCTTCATATTGCCAGGTAAGTCAAACATGGTACCATGACCACCTGGCAGAAATAGTGCGTCAAAGCTGTCATGAGTTACATCATCAAGCTTGGCTGTATTCTGTAAATACTTCTCAGTATCTAGCATCTCTTGAGGTGTATCTTCATTTATGCTTCCTGGGTCGACCGTACTTTTACCCCCGAGAGGACTTGCTACTGTTACATGGAACCCTTCTTTTGTAAATTCTATATATGCTTCGGCAAACTCAGATAACCAAATACCCGTTTGCTTATCTTGGCTAAGTTCAGTATGGTTTGTAACCACAAACAAGATCTTCTTTGACATGAAGAATTACCTCCAGCTATTTATTTCGTTACATGTGTAATTCTAAGTCTGTTCATTTAATAAAACAAATTATGTTTTTATAGTTAATTAATAAAAAAATTTATTAATCAATGTTCGTTAGCGTCACGATTGTAACCATGTTTCTTTCATAAACCGAATTTGGGGCAAGTTCTTGTTTTTTGTCTTATAGGCAATCCATAGCTTATTAGTGACTTTAAGCTCTTCGAATAGAACCTTAGCCTTATTCTTGTTTTTAGAATTAGACCATATATAGGTAGGTATTAAGCTAATCCCCAGCCCCATTTCTATCGATTTTAAAATGAGATGTAAATTTGGGATAATATGATGAGTTTTTATGATGGGCCTTTTTTTAAAATGCTCTCTCCATAGCCTACGAATAATTGGTAACTCTAACCCATAACTAATCCATTTCTGTGATAACAACCATTTCTCTTTAGACTCTAAGTCGATACCTAGTGGGGGATTTAAGGTAGCTGGACCCACAATGACAAATTCTTCATCACATAGCTCGACATACTCGATTCCTGGTTCTTGAAATTTTTTAGAAGTAATGACGATCTCCACTTTATCCTCTTTTAAAAGCTCAATTAATTGATCAGCCGTCCCAAAATGGGAGATAGTGCACGATTTTATTTTAGTAAGTTCTGGAAGTATATACTCGTCATAGTATTCAATCGCCGAGCCAATCCTGATTATAGAATTAGTAGGTACTGTGGCTGTTTGTAAGCTCAAGCTCGTTTCTTCTAATGACTCAATTAAGGGTGCAAGCTGAGTATACAGCTCTTTTCCCCTTTCAGTAGGTACCATTTTTCTAGTCGTTCGGTGAAAAAGCAATTCCCCAACCTCAGCTTCAAGTGAAGCGAGATGTTGGCTCATTCCTGGCTGTGTCATAATCCGAGCTTTCGCTGCTTCCGTTACGGACTTGTATTTGTAAATATATATAAAGCTTCTATACCATTCAAAATCTACCATTGTAAGCCCCTTTCTTCTTGAATCGTTTTCCCTATATTAAAACATAACTCACCTAGAAGGTGGAGCGTGTGGAGTTGAGGGATTTCAGATAGAATCTGGGGAAAGCGGGAAGCGAAGTCCGAAACAGGGTCCACGTCGGACAGAAAAAGAGGAAAAAGGAGGAAACCGAGTCAGAAATAGGGTACACATCGGACAGGAAAAGCGGAAAAAGGGGAACCTGAGTCCGAAGCAGGGTGCACTTCGGACAGGAAAAGCGGAAAAAGGGGAACCCGAGTCCGAAGTAGGGTGCACTTCGGACAGGAAAAGCCGAAAAAGGAGAACCCGAGTCCGAAGCAGGGTGCACTTCGGACAGGAAAAGCGGAAAAAGGGGAACCCGAGTCCGAAGCAGGGCCCACGTCGGACAGGAAAAGCGGAAAAAGGGGAACCCGAGTCCGAAGCAGGGTGCACTTCGGACAGGAAAAGCGGAAAAAGGGGAACCTGAGTCCGAAGCAGGGTGCACTTCGGACAGGAAAAGCGGAAAAAGGGGAACCTGAGTCCGAAGCAGGGTGCACTTCGGACAGGAAAAGCGGAAAAAAGGGGAACCTGAGTCCGAAGCAGGGTGCACGTCGGACAGGAAAAAGCGGAAAAAGGGGAACCCGAGTCCGAAGTAGGGTGCACTTCGGACAGGAAAAGCGGAAAAAGGGGAACCCGAGTCCGAAGCGGGGTGCACATCGGACAGGAAAAGCGGAAAAAGGGGAACCCGAGTCCGAAGCAGCGAATAGCTCCAGCTCCAATGGAAAAGGAAGGTAAACAAAATAAGTCCGAACTAGAAATCAGTCCGGACAAAAAAGTCAAACTATATGGGTTTAATCAATCCGCACTACCTATATCTTAGTGGGTACCAACTCACTCCATTCAGCTCCAAAATCCTCTAGATAAAATACGTTCCACTCTTATGACCACACTTACGGTAATTCCTCTTGAGTATCCTATAGATGGTCTTTGGGTTTACATCGACTTTACACCAATCATATATATCTCTAGTTGTGATATGACGTGTTGGGAAAAGCAACTGATATTCCTTTGTATGACGTAGGATCGCATTTTCGAAACGTTCAATCTCTCCACATTGCTCACAAAAGAAATGTTTAACTGGGGTCAAACTCAGTAGGAACCTACATTTTTTACAAAAAACGCCTTTCTTTAACTGATCGTACTCATATAATGGTCGCGTCACAAATGGATTTTTAGGTTGATGAAGGGAAAGAAGTGTTTGCGCAAGTTTTTTGTGTCGATCGTCTAGTTGAGAGGATGTTTCATGTAAAGTTTTTAAGAAACGGTTTATTTGCGTAGGGAGAATAAACGGTTGGTTCATGGGAGCTTGATAGAGTGTGAAATCTTTGTTAATAAATAATACATAGGGATCAATTAGGAATGGTTGGTCGAGGTTTTGTAGAAGCTGGCCTAATAGAATAACACTTCGATTAAGTTGGTCTACTGGATTCTTGTATGGCACTTCTGCTTTTCTAGCAAATAGCTTCCCTGATTCGAGGTAAAAGTCTCCTTCGTAGTTTTTAATATCTAGTAAATAGAGAACCCCTTGAGTAATGATGAGTGTGTCGATTTGAAAAAAGGAGTTATTTACCTGTAAGAGCAAATCGTTAAGGATAATGTGTCCTTCTCTAAGGTTATCAATCATTTGATCAAATTGCTGCTCACCCTCAAAGCCTTTTTTCTGAACGGAAGCATACCTTTTTTCCTTATTGGTTAGTTCTAACCTGCCATGCAAACATTGTAAAATTCGTAGCTCCTCTGGCTCGATCCGATTTTTCAATAGCATCGCTTTCTTCCTTTCTATTAGAATTATCCGAATTATACCACTGCAAAATGAAACTTTCACTAAAAATTGGAATACATGTCACTCAATTCTACCTAACGATTGTAAGATTTCCCTCTAGTTTCAATTGATTTTTATAGTCACCATCCTTCTTTTATGTATGAACCAAATCATATCGTTGTAAAATCAACTTCTGGACATGCAGCTGCCTCTTCATTCCTTTAACTCCTTTTAACATTCCAGTCCCATTTTTTTCTTGTCTACAAGGACTGAAATATAACTATATTAAAATAGCCATTCACTAAAAAACAGGAGATAAATGACACTTCTCCCTCAACTTATCACCAGTTCCCCCCTTTTTTACTAGCGATATATCGTTTATAATTATCAGATAATAGTAGATATTTGGATGGCAAGATAATTATAATAGAATATGGTATGGTTTTTGTAAGACTGAAAAGGTGTGTTCCTAGGTCCGCCTTGCATTTCGTGACATCTTTGCTGGAGCGCCTACTCTTTTTTTTTCAAATATAGGGGGTTAGGAAGGTTATCATGAGCAACTTACAAGAAAAAACAGACGTAATATTAATCGGTGCTGGAGTTATGAGCGCGACTTTGGCCACACTATTGAAAGAGCTAGCACCGGAATGGGAAATTAAAGTATTTGAAAAGCTTGAAAGTGCAGGGGAAGAGAGTTCGAACGAGTGGAATAATGCTGGAACAGGCCATGCAGCACTTTGTGAGCTAAATTATACATCGGAAAAGGCTGACGGAACAATTGATATTAGTAAAGCAGTAAAGGTTAATGAACAGTTTCAAATCTCCAGGCAGTTTTGGTCTTATTTAGTAAAAAGCAATTTAATCCAAAATCCAGAAGAATTTATTATGCCAATTCCTCATATGAGTATGGTTCAAGGGGAAGAAAATGTAGCGTTCTTGAAAAAACGTTTGGAAGCGTTATCAAAGAACCCGTTATTTGAAGGAATGGAATTTTCAGATGATCCGGAAAAGTTGAAGGAATGGATTCCGCTTATTATGGAAGGTCGAACGTCAAACGAGCCAATAGCGGCCACAAAAATAGACTCCGGAACGGATGTGAATTTTGGCGCATTAACTCGCATGCTATTTGATTACTTGAAAAATCAGCAAGTTGAGGTGAACTACAAGCACAGTGTCGAGGGAATTAAGCGTGCTAAGGATGGATCATGGGAAGTGAAGGTACATGACCATGATGCTTGTAAGATGGAATACCACTATGCGAAATTTGTTTTTATCGGTGGTGGGGGCGGAAGTCTTCCTTTATTGCAACAAACGGGAATTCCAGAATCCAAACAAATCGGTGGATTCCCAGTAAGTGGATTGTTTATGGTCTGCAATAATCCAGAAGTGATTGAGAAGCACCACGCAAAGGTATATGGAAAGGCAAAGGTAGGAGCGCCGCCTATGTCAGTACCACATCTCGATACAAGATATATTGATAATAGAAAATCACTATTATTTGGACCGTTTGCAGGCTTCACGCCTAAGTTTTTAAAAACAGGTTCCAATTTAGATCTAATTAGCTCAGTAAACTTAAACAATGTCATCACGATGCTAGCAGCTGGTGCAAAAGAGATGGCATTAACAAAATATTTGATTCAACAAGTTATGCTAACGAAGGAACAGCGCCTAGAAGAATTGCAAGAGTTTATTCCAAATGCGAAATCAGAGGATTGGGATATGGTAGTAGCCGGTCAAAGGGTACAGGTGATTAAGGACACAGCGGCTGGTAAAGGAACCCTTCAATTCGGTACCGAAGTTGTTAGCGCTGCTGATGGATCTGTCGCGGCCCTACTTGGAGCTTCTCCAGGTGCCTCTACAGCGGTTCATGTAATGCTAGAAGTCCTACAGAAATGCTTCCCGCAACATATGAAAGAATGGGAAGGGAAAATTAAAGAAATGATTCCTTCTTATGGCTTGTCTTTAACAGATCATCCCGAGCTGTTTAAGGAAATTCACCGCTCAACAGAATCTACTCTTTGTTTAAGTGAAAAAGAGCCTGTATTAATCTAAATGAAAAATAAACGGCCAATAGGAGCCGTTTATTTTTTTATTGGCATATATTGTTTAAATAGACACTCACACGAATTACCATCTGTGGTACATTATAGGTAAAATCGATCAAATAATGAGGTATATTTGTGTATTCTACGATAATGGTTTATATTACCTTGGTTTGTACGTCGAGTGTTTTGAACTTGTACTTATGTGTATATGTGTTTCTAAAGAGGCGCCAATTTACGAATATTGCTCAAATATTTGTTATTTATGCAGCTGCTATCACTATTTACTGCATGGCTTCCGCATTTGGTCTCATGTCTACGTCTTTGGCAGAAATTAAATTTTGGACAACGATCCAGTATATCGGTTTGTCTTTTTCGCCACCTTTAGGCCTTTTATTTATTATGCAATATTTAGGATTCAATTTAACGAAAAAAAAGTACGCTGCACTGCTTATCATCCCCTTCATCACGTTAATTATCGTTGCTACAAATGATATCCACCATTTGCATTATCGAGTGTTTGAATTGGATGTGACTTTAGGTGCTCCATTTGTTCACCAAGAGATTGGAAAATGGTACATTGTCCATGGATTTTACACTTTTGCCTCGATGCTCGTCGCCTTTATTCTGGCGATTTCTCATTGGCGTGAAACAGCTAAGATCTATAGGCCACAATTTGTTTCCATTTTGTTTGGTCAATTAATCCCTATGGTTACAGCATTTATCTATTTGGTTGGTTTAACGCCTCCAGGTATTGATCCAGTTCCGATGACGTTATGGCTGACATCCCTCTTGTATTTCTGGTCGATCAGCTCCTCCCGATTATTTACGATCATGCCGATTGCGAAGGATGCCATTTTCAATAGCATCAATGATGGAGTTATTGTTTTAGATGATTCCAATCGAATAATTGAATACAATCTTTCAAGTCAGAAAATGTTCCCGCAGTTGAGCAACCTTTCCTATGGTTCAGAATTTACAGAGGCATGGAAAAGGATAGCTGGAGAGATCTACCCCTTTCAACTTGGGGTGGGTGATCTTAATGAGGAGCTTGAACTTGTAACAAACGACTTCAAACGAACGTATCAGGTGCGTGCCTCGAGCGTCACTCATGCAAGCAATGGGAGTGGCCAGCTTCTCATTTTCACAGATATCACCGAGCTGAAAAGCCTTCAAGGGAAATTGGAAAGCTATGCATTTTATGACGAACTCACACAAATTTTTAATCGACGTGCTTTTTTTCAGAAATGCGAGCAGCTATTTAATGAAGCCCAACATTCGGAATCGAACTTTGCCATCGTATTAATGGATATTGATTTTTTTAAAAAAGTGAATGATACGTATGGGCATGTTATTGGAGACCAGCTCCTCAAGCATGTTGCTCAAGTTTGCCAAACGCTATTGCAAAATGGTGAGCTATTTGCTCGGTATGGTGGAGAAGAGTTTGTTCTCGCTTTAAGAGGCTATTCAGAATCAGAAGGTAGGAAGTTGGCGGATCAAATGCGAATAGCCATAGAACGAAACAATCTTCATACAGCAAAAGGTGAGCTATCAGTGACACTTAGTCTAGGAGTCGCTCAAGCATTAAAGAACTCTTATGAGGACTTAAATAACTTATTAAATAAAGCCGATCAAGCACTTTATGCCGCTAAGAAAGCGGGTCGTAACCAGGTAAAGGTATATTCAGCAATAGACGGTGAATCATTCTTCAACAATTGAGAGCTTGAGTTTCTACTAGATAGATATACAGGTAACGAGAAGGTCTAGGTAAACAGGTGAGGAAGAATGAATATAAGCAAAAATGTAATCAAAAAAGTGTCTAAGAACAATTGAGTTCTTGACACTTTTTTATTTGGGGAAAAGGAAGAACGAGCGTTTAATGATAGACTAGTTTCAACCTCGGAACGATTTTTTTTCATGATTCCTGTGCAACTTTATCTTAGGATCTATACTCTAATAGGAGTCAAAGAGAAGGAGGTACGGTCAAAACCAATGAATAACCAGCTAGAAGAACAGTTTATACAAATGCTTGAGGAGAATAAAAATGACTTTTATAAAATGGCTTACAGCTATGTGAAAACAGAGGCAAATGCACTAGATATGATGGGGGAAGCGACATACCTAGCACTAAATGCACTTCCAACACTTAGGGAACCGCAATATATGAAGACGTGGTTCTATCGAATCCTAATAAATACATGTAAGCAATTTTTACGAAAAAACAAACAGATTATTTATACAAATGATCTGTTAGAGAGGATTCCTACCAAGCTTGCCGAGAGGGAGGAGCTGATGGACCTGTATGAAGCGGTTCAAGAATTAGCTCCAAAATATCGGGAAGTCATTCTCTTGAAATATTTTAAACAAATGTCCATTCAAGAAATATCAACGGTACTCTCGCGAAATCCAAACACCATAAAATCTCATTTAAAAAGAGGTATAGCCAAGCTGAGACAAACAATGGGAGGTATGTATAATGGATAAGAAATTGGAAGAAATGAAAGAGTTATACGAACATATAGAGGTGCCAAAAGAGCTAGATCGTGTCATACAAGCTGCGATACTTCGAAAAAGAAAGAAAAGCCGGAATGGATACCGGATAGCTAGAACCATTGGAGCAATTGCTGCTATTACAGCCATAAGCTTTACCTTAGCCGTCAATGCGAGTTCAGCAGTCGCCCAAACACTTTATAAGATACCAGTTATTGATGAGCTTGCTCGATTTGTCACATTAAGAGACTATGAGTTTGAAAATGAAACCTCTAAGGGAAAGGTTCATACGCCTGAAGTCAACTACAACAAAGATCAAACAATTGAAGACAAAATCAATACAATCATCCAAGACAAGATCGATATGGTTATACGAGAACAAGCTCAACTGGATGAAGAGTATAAGGAAGCCTATTTAGAAACAGGGGGGAAGGAAGAGGACTTTCAAAAGGTTGAAATGACAGTGGACTATAAAATCGGTTATTCAGATGAACAGCTCCTATCCTTTGAAATTTATAAATATCAAACACTGGCTCCGGCCTATAATGAAAACTTCTATTATACCTTTGATTTACAATCAGGGGAACTCTTGTCACTAAAGGAGCTTTTAGGAGAGGACTTTGCCAAGACCGTTCAAGAAAAGGTCTTAGATGAAATGGAACACCGTATGGAGATTAAGCCGGAAGAGGAATATGATATACAGTTCTATGAATATACGCCAATTGACGAGACACGTAGCTTCTATATTAATCAAGAGGGAAAAATTATGGTCACATTCGCAAAATATGAAGTAGCAGCTGGCTACATGGGGGCGCAGGAGTTCGAAGTTGGTGAAATAAAATAGGGATACCAAAGCCAATCTTGGAGGATTAGCTTTGGTTGTATTTAAGCTCTAATGACATGCAGAGCTAGTTGTTCAGCGCTTTCCTTAATTTGTTCAGATGTAAGAGTGCGTACACCTTGTAAAGTATAGCTAGGTAAAAAGTGCATACCAGTTAAATTTGCCATCGCTTGGAAGGGCTTTGTAAGCTCACTCATACTGTAGCGGTTGAAGCCTCCAGCTTGGTATGCTGCTTGAGGACCTCCGGTTGAAATTGCGAGCATAAACTCTTTTCCTTTTAATTTTGTACCCTCTGAACCATATGCCCAGCCGTATGTTAATACAACATCTTGCCATTCTTTTAGAATTGATGGACTACTGTACCAGTAAAATGGAAACTGGAATACAATTCGATCATGGGATGAGAGGAGCTGTTGTTCCCGTTCCATGTTAATTTTTCCATCTGGATATTGTTCATATAAGTCATGAACTGTTATGGCTTCCTCTTGTAATAAACGATATTTCCAAGCTTTATTGACAACCGAGCTTGAAAGCTGCGGGTGAGCGATAAGGACAAGTGTTTTCATAGTTAAAATCTCCTTAAATATATTTGTATATACAAATGATGGGGTGGAAACCCCTAACTAACGGGGATAAATTATAAATCTCTTTCTAGCTTATTACTCGCTTCATGAAGCGTTTTGCTTAGAGCCAGACTTTCTTCTTTACCAAGAATGGTAGCGTAGCGATCAAATAGCTCTTTTAACGAAGCTCGAAACTGGATATACATTTCTTCACCAGCATCAGTTAAGTAAATCATTGTTTGCTTGCCATCTACCTTCCGCGTAACTAGCTTTTGTTTTTCTAGCTTATCGATGAATCTCGTGCTTGTAGATGGAGCGATAGATAGCTTATGGCATAGCTCTTTTTGCGTAATACCAGGTTGGAATTTCACTAACATCATCAAGTAAAGGTATGAAGGTGCAAGGTCGCTTTCGATAAACGCTTGTTCAGCGAGCTTTGTTATCGTTCGTGCAAATCGACTTCCTGTGAAATACAAGCAATGCATCAATATTTGCTCTTCCTGATTCATACTTGGTCATCCCTCATTTCATTTGCATATACAAATTAACATATGGATTTAGAATCGTCAAATAGGATTTACACATAAATCCAAATAAGATATCTTTTGATATAAGGAATGGAGGAGATGACATGTTCTACCAGGTGAAAAGAATCATTGTCAAAGAAGGCTATGGGGAAGGGATTATAGAAAATTTCACAGGCGAAGGAATTATTGAGAAACAGCACGGCTTTATCAATTTGAAGGTGCTAGAGAAGAAAATAAGCCGAGGAAATGAAGAAATTATGGTCCTCATTCAATGGGAAAGCGAAGAGGATTGGAAGAACTGGGAAAAGAGCCCCGAGCATCTTGCTGGGCATAAAGCTAAAGCAGGGAAGGTTAAGCCGGCTTATTTAGTGGATTCTAGTCAGCATGTCTATTATGTAAGATCACAAAAATAAAAAATAGGGAGACCTTGGTCTCCCTATTGCTATTATTGTTCAGAGAAGATTTTCTCAATATCTTCTAGCATTAATGTAGCTGCTTTCACTCCACCAGCTGTATTCCAGATAATATCGCTTACTTTATGAGCGTTACCTTCCTTAACAGCTGAGAGGTTTTGCCATAGCGGGTCAGATGTCCACTCTTCTTCAATTGCAACAGAATCACTATAAGTGAAATAGAATAATGCGTCAGCGTCCATTTCTGGAATCAATTCTTTATCTACTTCTACAGCAAAGTTCCCCATTTTGTTATCAGGAGTAAATAGCTTCTCTTGGTGTGCAGCACGCTTGAATCCAAGCTGGTTAAACACAACTCCAGAGAATGAATCAGTCCAATAAATACGAGTAGGACGTGAGCTGAAACGGACAACAGAGATTTCTTGGTTTACTTTATCTCCAAGCTTCTCGGAGATATCAGCTACTTTTTGATCGTAATCAGCTAATACTTCTTTCCCTTTATCTTCTAAGTTTAATGCTTTTGCATAAAGTTCAAAGTTAATTTTCCAATCACCAGCTAAGTCTTCAGCAAAGATCGTTGGAGCAATTCCCTTTAATTGATCATATAGTGCTTCTTGGCGAATCTTATTCCCAATAATTAAATCAGGCTTAAGTTCAGCAATTTTCTCAACGTTCACTTCAATTTCGTCCCCAACTACTTCAACGCCTTCCATATCAGCGCTGATATGTTCATACCAAGGGTCACCTTCCCATGACATAACTGCCCCAACTGGTTTCACACCAAGTGCTAATAACGCCTCAGTACCTTCGTTAGTTAAGATTACTACACGCTCAGGAGTTCCTTCTATTTCAGTTGTGCCCATTGCATGTTCAACTGTGTATCCTTTATTTTCAGTTGCAGCTGTCTCTTCAGCTTTTTCTTCTTTAGGCTCAGTGCCTTCGTCTTTATTGTTTCCGCAAGCTGCTAATACAAATACCATCATAATAGCAACAATTGAGAACAATAACCATGATTTTTTCTTCATGTATGTAGCCTCCAAATATTTGTAATGAAAATCATTATCATTTAATGATTACATTTAAGATATTAATAGTATCGGAATTATTTGTCAACAAGTAATTGAGAATGATTTTTGTTGTCATTGACGAGCTGGTAATTTTCTTCTAAACTATAATTATCATAATTAGGATGGATTAAATATGACAGATATAAGAGAATCTATACGTAAATTAATGCTTGTTATGGTTGTCACTTTCTTGCTTCTTCTATTTATCGGCTTAAGCATATTATTGGGGTATACGGATACATCAATAAAACTAGCCTACGAAGCCTTTACTTCTTTTGACGGAAGTAATGAACATCTCATTATAAAAACGGTAAGGCTTCCACGTGCCCTAGTAGCTGCATGTGTAGGCGCGTCTCTTGCAATTGCCGGGGTGTACATGCAAACGCTCACAAAAAATCCTTTGGCATCCCCTGGTATTCTAGGAATTAATGCAGGTGCTAGCTTTGCAGTTGTGCTTACGATTACATATTTTGAAGTAACGGGATTACAGGTGTTTACATGGGTATCGTTTATTGGTGCAGCAGTTGCTGCTGCAACAGTTTATTTTATCGGAGGAATGGGCTCACAGGGGCTAACACCTATGAAGCTAACGTTAGCAGGTGCTGCCATGACGGCCCTCTTTTCATCCTTTACCCAAGGGCTGTTGGTTACAAATGAAGCCGCTCTTAATGAAGTACTATTTTGGTTATCCGGTTCCGTACAGGGGAGAAAGTTAGATGTTCTAATTTCTGTTTTCCCATATTTAGCAATTGGATGGCTTCTTGCTCTAGTATTGACTCCAGCCATGAATGTCATTGCCATGGGAGATGATGTGGCAAGAGGATTAGGCGTGAAGGTAGGTTTCCTAAAGCTGTCGGTTGGTCTCATTGTGATTCTCTTAGCAGGAGGAGCCGTGGCAGTAGCCGGACCCATTGGATTTATTGGGATTGTCATTCCTCATATTGCTCGTAGAATGATTGGTACGGATCATCGTTGGCTTGTTCCTTTCTCCGGCTTACTTGGGGCAGTCCTTCTATTAGCAGCTGATATTGGTGCAAGGTATATTGTTATGCCTCAAGAAGTACCTGTAGGTGTAATGACGGCCTTTATTGGTACCCCTTATTTTATTTATATTGCTAGAAAGGGGTTTAATAAAGGATGAAAGGATTCAGAAGTCTACGCCTATTAGGAAATCGCATCTCATTTTTATTAGATCAACGGGCATTTTATAAAACTATTATCTTATTAATTATGGCAGTAACAATTGCGATAGTCAGCACCGGGCTTGGAGAGATGAGAGTATCACCATTAACCGTTGTAAGTATATTCTTTGGTGGTGGAACAGATCTAGAACAGCATGTGATCCAGCAGCTTCGACTTCCTCGGATATTGGTCGCTATGTTTGTTGGAATGGCTCTAGCTGTAGCGGGAGGAATTCTTCAAGGAATGGTTCGAAACCCTCTTGCTGCGCCTGACACGATAGGGGTAACTGCCGGGGCAGGAGCGGCAGTTGTCGCCTTTTTATGGTTATTTAGTGATGACAACTATTCGTTAACTGTAAGTGTGCAGTGGATGCCAGTTGCGGCATTCGTTGGTGCTACCATCGTTGCCTTCACTGTCTACTTCCTTTCGTGGAAGGATGGCGTTACACCAGTTCGACTCGTCTTAATCGGAATTGGGATATCAGCTCTAATGCAGGCAGCAACGACTACTTTTATGGTGCTCGGTCCAATTTATATGGCTAGCCAAGCAAATATTTGGATAACTGGGAGTGTGAACACTGTAACATGGGATGACGTAAAAGTCCTTGTTCCTGTCGTTTTCATTTTGCTCTGTTTCGCCTTTTTATCCTCACGCAATGTCAATGTTCAGGAGTTAGGTGAAGAGATAGCAGTGGGAGTAGGGAGCTCAGTCCAACGACAGCGATTCTTCCTATTGTTAATAAGCACCGGTCTAGTAGGAACTGCGGTTGCATTTGCAGGTGGTATCGGGTTTGTCGGATTGATGGCCCCACATATTGCAAGAAGATTAGTAGGTTCTTCATTTGGCGCCTTACTACCCGTGTCAGCCTTACTTGGGGCAATTCTAGTAATGCTCGCTGATCTAATTGGGCGAACCCTCTTTTTACCGTCCATCGTTCCAGCAGGTGTATTCACAGCTACTCTAGGTGCTCCATATTTTATCTATCTCTTATCAAAAACAAGAAATAATTAATTTGTGTATTAGAAGCAATCGAGCTGCAGCTGCCAAAGAGGCACAGCAGCTACGATTGTTTTTTTTGTTGTTGTGTTATTCCATAGAGAAGAGAATGAGTTTTTTTCGAGTCGATGAAGACCGATAAGAGAGGAAAAATAGAGTGGAAGAGTCATCATCAGGTGGATGAGGACCAAAAAGAGAAGAAAAATAGAGTGGAAGAGTCATCATCAGGTAGATGAAGACCAAAAAGAGAGGAAAAATAGAGAGGAAGAGTCATCATCAGGCGGATGAAGACCAAAAAGAGAGGAAAAATAGAGTGGAAGAGTCATCATCAGGTGGATGAAGGCCAAAAAGAGAGGAAAAATAGAGTGGAAGAGTCATCATTAGGCGGATGAAGACCAAAAAGAGAGGAAAAATAGAGTGGAAGAGTCATCATTAGGTAGATGAAGACCAAAACAGAGAGAAAAATAGCCAAGAAGAGTCATCATCAGGTAGATGAAGACCAAAAAGAGAGGAAAAATAGAGTGGAAGAGTCATCATTAGCTCGATGAAGACCAAAAAGGGAGGAAAAAATAGCTCAAAAGGTCATTCATCAAGTCGATGAAATAAAAGAGAAGAAAAAGCCATCATCATCCCGATGAAAGCAAAAAAGCCAGCTTCAAGCTGTTGAAGACGGCTTTTCTTTGATTATTTTACTCAAAGTAAGTCCATTGTCGGACTCCAAACCTGGTAAAATGCTCTTTTAATATATTTCTAATTTTTTTAGGAGGTACAATTTTACACCATTCACTTACTTCTTTCGTGGTGATTTTTTTCATAGGGAACAAATGTTGGAACTCTTCGATGTGGCGAATGACGGAGTCAACTAAAGGTTCTTCGTAATGGCAATTGTGACATACGGATATGGTCTTGTTAAGGGAAATAGAGAAGGAGTGGCATTTGTTGCATATCAACCCCTTTTGAAGTTCGTCATACTGATAGGCTGGGGTTCGGCTATAAGGAGAATTTCTAATATGGCGTTCCACTAACATATCCGCGAGCTTCTTTAATGGTTCGGTTCCTTCCCTCGATGGGTTGAGGCTCAAGGTGTTTAAGAATCTGTTTAACTGATTTGAAAAGATGAAGGGTTTATCCAGAGGTGTTTGATACAAGGTGAATTCAGGGTGGATGAAAACGATGTAAGCGTGGATGGGAACTTTACATCCAAGATGCTTGAGTAGTTGGCGGAGTAATAGTTCACTTCGGTTTAATTGGTTCAAAGGGTTTGTGACCTCGATTTTCGGCTTCTTAAACAATCGGTCATTCTCGTACACGAAGTCCCCTTCATAATTCTTGACCTCAAATAGATAAATGGAGTTGGTGGTCATTAGGAGGGTGTCCACTTGAAATAGAGAGCTATTCCATTGAAATAGTAGGTCTTGAAAGATGAGGCAGTCCCCCTCTAGCACTTCAAGATGAGAGTCAAACAGCATTTCTCCTTCAAAGCCTTTCTTTAAATGGATGAAGTTCTGCTTCTCTTTTTGTTCTAGCTTCATTCGGACATTTAAAGACTCATAGATGAGGAGCTCCTTCGTCTTTTCTCTAGATTTGTAGCGCATTGTACACTTCCTTTCAGCGGATTAAAATACAACTTAATTATATTCTGTTTTTCCAATAAATGATAATTTAAAGGGCTTCCGAGCATATTAATTGTGTCCTCTTTTTAAATCCACTAAGATGGCATAGTATTTTGACTAGGAAAGGTTGATTAAAGTGAATCTACAACTTGAAAATAAATTAGTCGTCATAACAGGTTCAACTTCTGGTATTGGGAAAGGAATCGCGAAATCGTTCCTTCAGGAAGGAGCGAAGGTAATTGTAAACGGCAGAAGCTCAACCCGAGTGGAAGAAACGGTTGCAGAATTGAGTGGCTTTGGGAAGGTCTTTGGAATTGCTGCGGATGTGACAGATGCAAAGGAAGCGGCTTTATTTATTGAGCAAGCAAAAAGCTATGGACAAGTGGATGTGCTTGTAAATAATATGGGAGTCTTTGAGGTGAAGGGCTTTGAGGAAGTTACAGATGAAGAGTGGATGCATTACTTTAATGCAAATGTGCTAAGTGCGGTTCGATTAGCTCGTGCCTTTTTGCCAAGCATGCTTGAACAAAATTCGGGTAGAGTATTAACGATTGCAAGTGAAGCTGGAGTTAAACCTCTTCCTCAAATGATTCCTTATTCGGTTACGAAGACAGCTCTTATCAGTCTTTCAAGAGGACTAGCGGAGCTGACAAAAGGAACAAACGTAACAGTGAATAGTGTTCTTCCTGGCCCTACTTGGACAGAAGGGGTTGAGGGATATATGGTTGGTGCTGCTAAGGCAGAGAATGAAGACCTTTCAACGTTTACGGAAAATTACTTCAAAAAGAATGAACCAACATCACTCATTCAACGCTTTGCGACAGTTGAAGAAGTGGCTGATTCGGTTGTATTTTTAGCTTCAGGTAAAGCATCCGCTATTAATGGAACGGCTCAAAGAGTAGAAGGCGGAATCATTCGATCTCTATAAAAAGAAAAGCTGGAGTCTCTGTTGATTCCAGCTTTTCTTACGTAATTTTTTCCTTCCTTCAACTTTTTTTCCTCCCTATGATTCTTATGGTGTAAGAGAAAAAGGTTGCTGTAGACCCACTTGATGTTCACTTGCTAAAATGTTCTAGCAGGAGATGGGAGGGTGAGACGGATGGATGAGCAAAGATTCCAAGAATTGAAATTAGGTGAGCGGGGAGCCATTATTAGTATTATTGCTTACATATGTTTATCTACGTTAAAGTTAGTCGTTGCAAAGGCAAGCCACTCAGAAGCATTATGGGCTGACGGATTAAATAATTTGACGGATATTTTAGCTGCATCGGCTGTATGGATTGGCTTGCGCTATTCCCAGAAGCCAGCTGATGAAAATCATCCATACGGTCATTGGAAATCGGAAATGGTAGCTTCAATGGTTGCTTCCTTTATTATGATAGCGGTTGGATTCCAAGTGTTAAGCCATGCGATCATTTCCACATTTGATGGTGTATCACAAACACCCGATACCATCTCTGCTTGGGTAGGCTTATTTTCCGCCGCTGTTATGTTCATTGTCTACCTATATAACAAAAAATTAGCTCAACAGATCAAAAGCTCATCAGTTTTGGCAGCTGCAAAAGATAATCTATCTGATGCATGGGTAAGCATTGGAACGGCGATTGGGATTTTTGGATCGCAATTTCATTTTCCGTGGCTAGACCCAATAACTGCGGCAATTGTCGGAGCACTAATTTGTAAAACTGGTTGGGGTATTTTTAGAGAAGCGACACTCCAGCTAACGGATGGGTTTGATCAGAACGTTTTAAAAAAATATATGAAAACAGCTCTTCAAATTGAGGGGATAAAGAGGATTAAGAATCTAAAAGCAAGAAGTTATGGTAATCATATTGTGGTCGACTTGGTCATCGCAGTGAACGCAAACTTAGATATTAAGGATGCTCATGATATTTCTACTATTTTAGAAAAGAAACTGAAGAATGAATACCATATTTATGATGTCCATGTACATATAGAGCCTTATGAGAGTCACTTGGCATATAATATGGATTCTAAGCTAGAAAGATAGAAAACAGGACTTCATTTTATAGAGAAGTCCTGTTTTCTTTAAAAAATGCTAAAATCAAATACTTTTGACAGCTGTTTTAAAAGCATCGTTCCAGCTGCACTATTCCCGCTAGCATCAATGGCTGGAGAATATACAGCAATTCCATAGCCTGGCTGTAATTCATGAGTTTCTGGTAACCATTTAGGAGGAACAGAAGCAAGGATTCCTCCTGAAACACCGCTTTTCGCAGGTACACCTACATAGGCAGCGAACTTTCCAGAGGCATTATACATGCCACAAGTGACCATCAGTACTTTAGCAATTCTGGCAATTTCCTTATCAAATAGTTGCTTATTTTCAATTGGGTCATATCCATTATAGGCGATGATTAATCCAATCTTTGCTAAGTCCTGCAAAGAAATCTTAATGGAGCATTGGCGAATATATATATCGAGAGCATCCTCCACGTCTAATTCTAAGAGGTTCGATTCTTTTAAATAATAAGCAAGTGCACGATTGCGATGGGCTGTTCTCCACTCGGATTGATATACTTCCTCATCTATTGCTAATGGAGCTCCAATCAACTTCTGTAAAAATGAGGTGAATTGCTCATATTTTTCATCAGTTGTAGTGCCAGGAAGCATCGAAGAAACAGTAATTGCCCCAGCATTAATAAGGGGATTAAATGGTTTTCCTGGGCGATGAATTTCAAAAGGAATAATCGAGTTAAACGATTCCCCAGTAGGCTCTACATCGACTTTTTCTAATACATATTCTAGTCCATATTCTTGGCAAACAGAAATAAAGCTCAATATTTTCGAAATGCTTTGGAGTGTAAAAGAAACTTGTGAATCTCCTGCATTTAAGAGACTTCCATTTGGACACATAATGGAGATTCCTAGTAGATTGGGGTCTTGTTTGGCAAGTGCAGGAATGTATTGAGCTGTGTTTCCAAGAACCGTATGGGAGCGGTTTTCTGTTATCATTTTTTCTAGCTGTTCAATGGAAATGGGCATACGTTATCCCTCCTTATTTTTAGCGTATCATATTCTTCGCTGATTTTTAATAGTCGTTCTTAAAGGATCATTGGGCGGAAAAAGGCTTAATTTTCCCTGAAAAGGCTGCTATTTTGGGCAGCATCTACAATTTAGACTCAAAAAAATCCTCTGACTATATTGAAGAATACAGTCAGAGGATTCTTTGTTAGAAATTATTTAATCCCCTTCATTAAGCCTTGGATTTTTGGAGAGATAGCAAATAGTATTAAGCTTAATACCATAGCTAATCCACCGATAGCTCCAAAGTACATCATTTCAGTTTCGGGAGAGTAGAATTTCACTAGCTGAGCGTTGATTGCTTGTGCAGCTGCACTTGCTAAAAACCATAAGCTCATCGTTTGAGCAGAAAACGCTTGTGGTGCTAACTTTGTTGTAGCAGATAACCCAACTGGAGATAAGCATAGCTCTCCAAGTACTACAATAAAGTAGCTAAGTACAAGCCATAATGGGCTTACTAATGTATCGGTTCCCCCAATGTAAGATGGTAGAAGAATGACAACGAATGAAAGTCCGGCAAAGAATAATCCTAAAGAGAATTTCTTTGGAATGGAAGGTTGACGATCTCCAAGCTTAACCCATAACCAAGCAAAGACTGGTGCCAGTAAAATGATGAATAGTGGGTTTAGTGATTGGAACCAAGCAGGGGAAATCGTAATTCCTGCGAACTCTAATTGTGTACGCTTATCCGCATAGTTTGCAAGGATTGTAGCCCCTTGCTCTTGGATAGCCCAGAACATAACTGCTGCAATGAATAATGGAATATAAGCAATAACTCTTGAACGCTCGTCAGGAGTTGTTTTAGGGCTGCGATACATAACAAAGAAGTAAGCTGTAGGAATTAAGATTCCTAAAATCCCTACTAAGTTAATAAATGTATTAAAAGTGAACATTCCAGCTGGGATTAATACAGCTAGGATAATTGCAATTACAACTACAACAATACTTACACGAATAAAGAATTTTTTCTTTTCATTACCTGTTAGAGGGTTTGGAACATACGTACCAGCTAATCCAAGGTTTTTCTTCTTCGTTGCCACAAAGATCACAAGACCAAGGAACATCCCAACTGCAGCCAAACCGAACCCAAGGTGGAAGCTGTATTTCATTAATGAACCAACTAATAACGGTGCGATAAATGCTCCCATATTAATACCCATATAGAAGATACTAAATGCAGCATCGCGTCGTGTATCGTTTTCACTGTACATTTCCCCAACAACTGTCGATACATTTGGTTTTAATAAACCAGTACCTAATACGATAAGGACCATAGATACAAAGAACATGGAAACGCTTCCAGGAACTGCGAGGGCAATATGACCTAACATAATCAGTATTCCACCGTAGAATACCGCCTTTGAGGTACCAAATAGTCGGTCAGCCATCCATCCACCGATGATTCCTGACATGTAGACGAGTGCACCGTAAATGGACATGATCGAAAGTGCTAAATTCTCATCAATCCCTAATCCGCCTTCAGATACTTCATAATACATATAAAATACAAGGATTGCTCTCATTCCATAGTAAGAGAAACGCTCCCAGAATTCAGTGAAGAAAAGCGTAAATAACCCTTTTGGATGTCCGAAGAATCCTTTTTGAGGGACGCTTTCCACAATTTTCTGTTTATTTAGGCCTGACATAGTATAAACATCCTCCCTTTCATATATTAATATAATACTTGGAAGTGTCTCTTTTTGTCAAAATTGTTTCAAAATCCGAAATAACTTAATTTTATAGGCATTTTGAACTCGTTGTAGGTATATTTTCACAATTAAACACTTTATTAGAATAATAATTTATTTCAGAATATTGGAATAGGTTGTTTTTAGAGAAGATTCGATACTCAGTAGTAGGATTTGGGGGTGGCTAGATAAAGTTTATAAGAGGATGTACAAAAAAGGAGCGATTGCTTAAAGCAATTACTCCTTCTTAACCTTTTCGTTTATTTGCTTTTTTGCTCGAATAATCGAATGATTTCAATGATTACATTAGTAGCCTTTATCATATTTTCTACAGAAATATACTCATATTTACCATGGAAGTTTTCTCCACCTGTAAAAATATTAGGGGTGGGTAGCCCCATATAAGACAATTGTGAACCGTCTGTTCCCCCGCGGATGGGTTGAACAATTGGTTCGATATCAAGGTTTGTCATCGCTTGGTGAGCAATATCTACGATTTCTTTTACAGGTTCAATTTTTTCCTTCATATTGTAATACTGGTCTTCCATTTCTAAAACAATGCGATCATCCCCGTATTCGTCCTGAAGCTTAAGCGAAAGCTGTTGAATCAGCTGTTTTCGCGCATTAAATTTGTATTTATCAAAATCTCGGATGATATAGTGTAGGACAGTTTGCTCCACATCTCCTTCAAATGAGGATAGATGATAGAACCCCTCATAGCCATCTGTATGCTCGGGAGCCTCTTCCTTAGGAAGCATTTGATTGAATTCAATGGCTAGTTTTGTGGAGTTGACCATCTTACCCTTTGCTGTTCCTGGGTGTACGTTGCTCCCTTTAAAAGTTATTTTTGCATAAGCTGCATTAAAACTTTCATATTGAAGTTCACCCAGTGGACCGCCATCAACCGTATATGCATAGGCAGCATCAAAGGCTTTTACATCAAACTTATGAGGGCCTCTTCCAATTTCTTCATCTGGGGTAAATGCCACTCGAATTTTGCCATGTTTGATTTCTGGATGTTGTATTAAATAAGCCATAGCAGTCATAATTTCGGTAATTCCTGCTTTATTATCCGCGCCTAGCAGGGTCGTCCCATCTGTTGTGATAAGGGTATGACCTTTGTAGCGAGCAAGCTCAGGGAAATCCTTTGGTGAAAGTATAATATGTAAAGCTTCATTTAATGTAATATCCATCCCATCATAATTTTCTACTATCTGTGGGTTAACATTTTTTCCAGTAAAATCTGTTGCCGTATCAATATGGGCTAAAAAACCAATGGTTGGAATGGGCTTTTCAGTGTTAGCAGGGAGAGTAGCCATCACATACCCATTGTCGTCCATAGCAACGTCTTTCATTCCAATCGTTTGTAACTCCTCTACAAGCATTTTTCCTAGTGTGATTTGTCCCGAGGTAGAAGGGCATGTTTCGCTGTTTGAGTTGGACTGTGTATCCACTATTACGTAAGATGTAAACCGTTTAATCAATTCATTTTTCAAACTATTCATCTCCTTTTTTCCGTTACTTCTATTATAAGCAGGTAAAAAGGGAAGTGCTAGCTGGGTAAACATTTTAAATTTGAGTAGCATGGGTGTCAGTAAACCTTAGCTCCATAAGGTGAGCAACATCTTTAAAACCTAGCTTTTCATAGATAGACTTAGCTGTATTTCCTGCAAATACATTTAATTGAATAACTCGAAAGCCCTGCTGTTTCAATTCATTAATGGCAGCTTTCATGAGAGTATCCCCGATTCTTTGCTTACGGTAGGGGAGAAGAACATACAAGTCTAATAAACTCCCGACATATTCATTGGTTAACGGGTTTCTATCTTGGCCGAGCATAATCCAGCCGATGACTCGTTGATTCTGGATTGCGACCAGATAGTATGCGCCATTTTGTAGAAGTGGGGCGAACATTTGATAGGCCTTTTGAGAACCGTTTGTCGCATATCCAGCCGTACTCTCTTGAATGATATGACCTGTCATCTGTAGGATTGTATTTGTTTCTTGCTCTGTAGCCCGTCTAATCATCTTCAAAACCTCACATCAATTTTATTTTGGTTACGGTATTGTATGAAGAATGGGGAGGTTGGTGAACAAAAATCTATATGCTGGTAGCGAGAGGTACTAAATAAAAAGATCGATTGATTCAATCGGTAGGGGAGGGGGAAAATTTATCGACAAATAGGTACAAAAACCGATTGTAAACAATTATGTATACTTGTATACAAAAAGAAAATACGAAGAATACAAAAATGAATACAAGTAAACAAACACGTACACATAAAGCTATATCAATGTGTGTACAAAAAGAGTGTACATGTAATCAATATTGGATGAACTGTATACACATTGCGTTTACATGTATATAAAATGAAAACAACTATCGTCGTATTTACAACCCACTACTTCTTCTATACGCTTAATATAAGTGGTAAAATGAACTAAATTACTAGATTAGAAGGGAATGGTTTGATGAGTCAATCAAGAATAGCTGCTATTGACGTAGGGAATGATTCTGTTAAAGCTATATTTGGAAAGCTAGAGTCTGAAATGTACATTCCAAATGTAATTGCTAGAGACATCGAAGATAGACCTGTTATTGGAATAGAAGAGCTAAACGATAAGGACCCACTTGACGGTATTCATATTAGAGTCCACTCCCCTGCTTTAAAAGAGAATAATGGTATTTATCGTGTAGGAAATCTTGCTACGAAAAGTGACAATGCATCCGAGCTAGATCCTGGTTCGAGCAAATCGGAAGTAGATCAGACACTAATCATGTTATTTGCTTCTATTGCATTAGATGCGGTAAACGAGAAACAAGAAGGCTTATTTAAACGAGCAAATCATGTAATTGAAGCAAATTATACGCTAGGGACTGGTTTACCCCTTCGAGAAGTGAAGGAAGGAAAAGATGTAGGTTATCGTTCCCAACTACTAAGCTCTGTTCATCAGGTGGAATTTTTAATTACGCCTAAATATCAAGGGCTTAAGGTTAATATTAAATTTGACGAGGTAAAGGTATACCCAGAGGGCTTTGCCGCATTTATTAATCTGGTAATGGATAATGACCTAAATATTACGAATAAAGATCTCATCGATAAGCGAATTATTATACAAGATATCGGTGGCCTTTCAACCGATATTGCTGTAATCAAAAATCGCAATGTGGACGATGATAAGGCACAAGGATTTAATATCGGAGTGTCCGAAGCGCTTGAAGCGATTCGTGAGGAGATCCGCTCTAAGCACGGTGTTGAATTAGATAGTCGCAGAGATGTAGTTGAAATTATTACGAAGAAAAATGACCGCAATCATATTATGGTAAAGGGAAGTCGGACAAGCGTTCATGATATTACAGATCGCATTTTACTAGAACTCGCCAAAAAGCAGTATCGCCTTCTACGCAATATGTGGCAGAAAAATTCTCAGACGGAAATCTGTTATTTTGTTGGCGGTGGAGCTATGGTTTTAAAAGATTATTTGAAGGCTTTAAATAACAGCTTAGACGGTTACAATATTGATTTTTTTGAGGACGAAAAAGAAAGTATTTGGATGATGTCAAATGCCTATTATAAATTAATATCTGAATTTGTGAGAAAAAACGAGATCGAGCAAGATAAAGCAGCAGTCAAAAACTAACTAGGGTGATTTTATGGATAAACGGGGAGCAACGAAAATAAAACGGGGGCAAGCGATTACGTTTCGAATCCCTTCTGATACACCCGACCATATTATTCGGCAATTGGAACATCTTAAGGAAACTGAACGACGAAACTTCTCCAGTAAAATTGCAAGCTTTGTGACAGATGGAGTAAGCAACGCCCTTTCAAAGGAGAAAGAAACGATTACCGTTCCTCTTCCGAAGGCGTTAAGTAAGGAGCAAAAGAATTGGCTCAAGCATGCTCATTCAGAGGCACTTCTTGGAAGTATCATCTATCAGCTTTTAGCTGATCCGATTAGAGCGACGACCATTCTAGCGGCTCTAAATAGTAGCTCGCTAAATATCGATGAAGCTTTATATTTACAAGAAGAGGAAGAACAGCATGATAATGATGCAGCTGCTGAAATAGAAGAAGAAGAAGTAGAAAACTTGCCAGAACCCATTCTCGACGAGACAGAGGATGACCTCAATTCGTTCGATTGGGAGATGTTTAGGCAAGAACAGGCATCATCCATGGAGCAGGAAAAGCCTGAAAAAGAAGAAGAGGATCCCTTAAAGGATTTCTTAGCAAGTATGAATAAGTAAGATGAAGTAGCTAGCCAAGTCCACTTTGTTGGGTTAGGCAAAGACAATAGATAAACTCAGCACGATAGAGTTTGTTTATTGTCTATTTTTTTTTTGCGTAGGAAAGTTATTTCAATTGTTGATCAGCACTTCGACACCCACCGCCTAGTCCTCGAGGTGAGCTTGCCTTAGCCTGACAAAGGTAAGCTAAGCTTTTGTTTTTTTAGTGTGTAATACCCACTGACCAACTAGATTTTCACTTTTACAAGCCCTTTCAGTTGCAAAGTTCTTCAGGTGAGGTTTTTAGCAGGGCGAGCCTACAATAAATTTCAACATTTTTCTTAAATATTTAGGACATGCTAAAGCATATGAATACTGAAAAAGGAGTGGTGGTTGGTGTTTGATTGTATCATTATTGGTGGTGGATTTGCGGGCCTTCAAGCGGCTATTCAGCTCGGCAGATATAACCATCATATCTTAGTGTTAGATTCTAATGATGGAAGATCGACCCTTTGTAATAGCTATCATAATATTCTAGGATATCCAGAAGGTGTAAGTGGAAAAACACTTCGTGACATTGGAAGAAGACAGGCTGAATCATTCGGAGTGCAATTTAAGAATGAAAAGGCAGAAACCGTGAGGAAATTGGAGGCACATTTCCTAATAACCACTGAGAAGGGACAATTATATAAAGGGAAAAGATTATTGATTGCAACAGGGATAAAGGACCGAATTCCATCACTTGATTATTTAAAGCCGTGCTTAGGGAAAAGCATCTATGTTTGTCCCGACTGTGATGGGTATGAAGTGAAAGGAAAGCGGACGATTGTCATAGGTTCAGGGAACGTAGGAGCCCATATGGCATTAACACTCACCTATTGGACGAGAGAGTTGATCTATATCAACCATGAACAAGAGCCAGTAGACGAGGAGATAGCAGGTCAGCTAAATAATTATGGAATAACGTATATTTGCTCGGCTATACGAGAAGTTCTAGCTAGAGGAGATCAGCTTGAGGGGTATCGATTAACGACAGGAGAAATCATTCAAGGAGCCCACAGCTTTATTGCATTTGGCGGAAATGAAGTTCGATCTGATATTGCCAGCCAACTTGGTGTGGAGCGCCTTGAAAATAAACATATTGTTGTGAATCCGCGAACAAACCAAACGAGCATCCCATACGTTTGGGCAGCAGGGGATGTTGTAGCACATACACAGCAAGTAACGGTTGCACTGGGAGATGGATCACTTGCAGCTATTTGGATTCACAAGTCACTGTTAGCATCCAAATAACCCTACTCTTTCAAACATTGGAAGCATCTGTATCCAAGGGCTTCAGCATAATACATAACAAGCTGTTGGTGTTCCGATAATATCGCATCTAGCTCAAGCTTAGGTGAGGAAGGATTCCATTGCTCAAGTGGAGTTTGTTTTTCCATTGAATGTAACAACTCAGTTAAAACGGTTCCTCCAGCTACGATTTTGGTGTTTGAAAAGCCAGCCTTTTGAAAAGCATCCCTCCATTCCGCTTCCGTTAATAGGTCCTCCATTCCATAAACTCGTTGAATCGTTTGTCGGTCAAACTCTTCTATGTGCTGCTCGACGGTCATTTCTAGGTCTAATAAAATGCCGCCCTTCTTTAGTACACGGTTTAGCTCTATTAATGATGTAGGCATAGAGGTGAAGGCTGTTACGGATTCTACAATGATAAGATCAAAAGAATTACTAGCAAATGGGAGTTTTTCGATACTTGCCTCTATTGTAGTAATGGAAATTCCTTCCTTTGAGAAACGCTCCCTAGCTTTTTTAATCATAATGGGATGAAGGTCCACTGCTGTCACATCGCAAAGATAGGACTTCGCTATATATGCAGCGGATTGCCCCGTTCCACAGCCGGCATCTAAAACACGCCAATTAGATTGAATCGTAAAGGGCTCAATGATTTTCTTAGTTAATGCTAATCCTCCTGGATGAGCACCGCTAATTCCATAATGGGCTAATGCATCTTGATAAGAGTATGTCATCTAATTCTCTCCTATTCTAATTCATGAATTGCACTTGAAGCCATTCATTGCGAACGCAGCCTTTGCTCAAGTTAATACCTATTCTATGGTCAAAGAGGTCGAACGGGTACAACGTATGGTTCGAAAAAATCTTAAGTGAATGATTGCGAAAACGAAATGAAAGCGTTAAACTGAATGTAATATAGAAGAATAAGATTCTTTTTTTATGCAATTGAATGCAAGCGTTTGCACAGTATGTAAAGGATTCACATAATAATTGATTTGAGGGTGTTAAAATGAATAGAATTTGGTGGAAAGAAGCAGTTGGTTATCAAATTTATCCCCGTAGCTTTCAAGACTCAAATGGAGATGGAATTGGGGATCTACAAGGAGTCATTCAAAGACTTGATTATATAAAAGACTTAGGAATTGATGTGATTTGGATTTGTCCGATGTACAAATCACCAAATGACGACAATGGGTATGATATTTCGGATTATCAGGATATTATGGAAGACTTCGGGACGATGGATGACTTTAATCAACTATTGGATGAAGTACATAGACGAGGAATGAAACTAATAATTGACCTCGTATTAAACCATACAAGTGATGAGCATCCATGGTTTATCGAATCTCGTACGTCTAAGGAAGATGCAAAGAGAGATTGGTATATTTGGAGAGATGGAAAGAATGGAGCCGAGCCGAATAACTGGGAGAGTATCTTCGGTGGATCTGCTTGGGAATATGACACGAAAACAGATCAATATTATCTTCATGTGTTCTCAACAAAGCAGCCAGATTTGAATTGGGAAAACAAGGAAGTTCGTGAGGCATTATATGATACGGTAAACTGGTGGTTAGATAAAGGGATCGATGGTTTTCGAATTGATGCCATTAGCCATATAAAAAAGCGCCCAGGATTCCCAGACCTGCCAAACCCAGAGGGAAAGAAGTATGTATCTTCCTTTGACATGCATATGAATCAAAAAGGGATTCACGAGTATTTAAAGGAATTCCAAGAAAAAACATATGCTAATTATGACGTGATGACTGTTGGAGAAGCAAATGGTGTCAAGGTAGATGAAGCGGATCTTTGGGTTGGAAAAGAAAATGGAAAGATGGATATGATTTTTCAATTCGAACATTTGGGACTTTGGGACGCGGAAACCAACCCTGAGTTAGATATAGTTGAACTGAAAAAGGTGTTAACCCGATGGCAAAAAGGGCTTGAAAATGATGGATGGAATGCGTTATTCATTGAAAATCATGATAAACCACGTGTTGTGTCTACGTGGGGAAATGATGGTCAATACTGGTATGAAAGTGCAACAGCCATGGGAGCAATGTACTTTCTAATGCAAGGCACACCATTTATCTATCAAGGACAAGAAATTGGGATGACGAATGTACAATTTCCTTCAATAGAGGATTATGATGATGTAGCTGTAAAGAACCTCTATCGAATTAAAAGTGAAGAAGGAATGTCTCATGACAAGATTATGGACATTATATGGGCCTCTTCTCGCGATAACAGCCGTACGCCGATGCAATGGTCAGCTGAAGAGAACGGAGGATTTACAACAAGTACTCCTTGGATGAAATTAAACCCAAATTACCTACAAATCAATGTGGAAAAGCAAGCGAATGAACCGTATTCTGTCCTTTCTTTTTATAAAAAAATGATCCAGCTGAAGAAGGAAAATCCAGTGTTCACATATGGTCAGTACGATTTGCTACTAGAGGATGACTCGCAAATCTATGCATATACCCGATCTTCAGAGGATGATCAAGTAGTTGTCATTACGAATTTATCAAAGGAAGTAGCTACATTTACTTGCAAAGATAGAGACTTTCATGTGGAGGAACTCCTACTGAACAATTATGAAGTTGTTGCTCTAGAAAATCTACAAAAATTAGTGCTTCAACCGTATGAGGCAAGAGTATATCGCTTAAAGAAATAATGCAGAGTACAGGACCTTTTAACAAGAAGGGTCCTGTTTTTTCATTCCTAGGCTACTGATTGATACAAATTTTACAAAAACTTAGCAGTCATTTTAAACAGACCCATTCTTTCTTTTTTAAAATAAGGAGTATACACTAATGCAAGATAAGCTCTTACTCTAGAGCAAGAGGTGTAAAGGAATATTGGAGTTATGTTAAATTTCTTATAGCTGTACATCAATATCATATGGGAATCATAGGTTTTGATAAGATGATTTCTTTAAGGAGGTTTCGTACTTGAAAATTCGCAAAGCTATTATCCCTGCCGCGGGACTCGGTACTCGATTCTTACCTGCTACAAAAGCCCAGCCAAAAGAGATGCTTCCTATCGTTGATAAACCTACAATTCAATACATTGTCGAGGAAGCTGTTCTAGCTGGAATTGAAGATATCATCATTATTAGCGGGCGCGGAAAGCGAGCCATTGAAGATCATTTCGATAAATCCTATGAACTAGAGGAAACACTTCTAAAAAAAGGGAAGCTTGAGCAACTGCAAAAAATGGAAAGTATTTCTCGTCTAGCGAATATTCATTACATCCGCCAAAAGGAGCCTCGTGGCCTAGGAGATGCTATTTATTGTGCGAAAAGCTTTATTGGAAACGAACCATTTGCTGTCATGCTTGGAGATGACATCGTCCAATCTGAAGTTCCTTGTATGGAGCAGTTGATCAAGGTATATGAGCAATATCGTAGTTCGGTTATTGGTGTTCAAACTGTATCTGATGAAGAAGTGAGCAAATACGGAATTATTGAACCTGATTGGAATGTAACAGATCAAATTTTACAAGTGAGAAATTTAGTTGAAAAGCCATCACTAGATGCTGCACCATCCAATTTGGCAGTGATGGGACGCTATATATTAGAACCACAAATTTTCCCCATTTTAGAAACGCTTGCACCAGGGGCAGGAAACGAAATCCAGCTAACGGATGCCATTCAGAAGTTAACAGAAAGCAGACCTGTATACTCTTATTTATTTGAAGGCAAACGGTATGATGTGGGCGATAAGTTAGGTTTTATTAAAGCAACTATTGAAATTGGCTTGGAAAGAGAAGACTTAAAAGAAGATCTTCGAATTTACCTAAAACAATTAACTTCTACCATTCAAGGGGTTGAAATATGAGAGTCACAGTAACCGGGACAGGATATGTAGGGTTAGTAACAGGGGTATGCTTAGCAGAGGTGGGGCATTCTGTCATTTGCTATGATGTGGATCAACCGAAGATTGAGAAGCTAAAAGCGGGTATTTCCCCAATATACGAACCTGGACTAGAAGAATTAATACGGAAAAATCTCGATCAAAACCGTTTATCATTTACATCACGTGTAGAACAAGCATATCAAGATCAAGAAATCATCATAGTTGCCGTTGGAACGCCTGAGAAGGAAGATGGATCGGCTAACCTCTGCTATCTAGAACGGGCCGCTGAACAAATCGGGAAGAGTATCAATAGAGACACAGTAGTCGTAATTAAAAGCACAGTACCCATTGGTACGAACGAAAAAATAATCAAGCAGATAAGGGGCATTGTTCCCCCGGAAATAAACGTAGAAATTGTTTCAAATCCCGAGTTTCTCCGGGAAGGAGCCGGAATTGAAGATACATTTAATGGGGAGCGCATTGTTATTGGTTCCAATCATGATGAAGCAGCCAAATTAGTTGAAGAACTATACCAGCCATTTTCAATTCCGGTTGTGCGCACCGACCTTCGGAGCGCAGAAATGATTAAATATGCTTCAAATACATTTTTAGCAACAAAAATTAGTTTCATTAACGAAATGGCCAATCTATGTGAGAAGATGGGCTCTAATATTGAGGATGTGGCACTGGGAATGGGGCTTGATTCTCGTATTGGTCACCAATTTCTTCGTGCAGGTATTGGATTTGGCGGATCATGCTTCCCAAAAGATACAAAGGCGCTCGAAAATATAGCGAATCAGAATGATTTTGAATTTAAAATCCTTCAATCTGTCATTGAAGTGAACAGTGAACAAAAACAAAAGCTTTTTGTCAGAGCAAAGGAACTGATGGGAAGTGTAACAGGGAAGAAAGCAGCTGTCTTGGGCTTAGCTTTTAAGCCGAACACAGATGATGTTCGAGAAGCACCTTCTATTGACCTAATAAACAGCTTATTAAATGAACAAGCAGAAGTCGTAGCGTATGACCCTGTAGCAAGTGAAAAAATGAAGTCTATTTTCGAAGAACGAATTGAATATGCTTCTTCCCCTGAACTTGCGATTGAGGACGCAGAACTAGCATTTATCGTTACAGAATGGCCTCAGATTAAAAGGATGCCACTCGAGCTTTTCAAAGATCGAATGAAAACTCCTATTATCCTGGATGGGCGGAACTGCTATTCCCTTGAAGAAGCAAGAAGTGCTAGGGTCAGCTATATTTCCATTGGTCGTGAAAAAATTATTCATTTTCAAAAAGTAAAACGATAACGAAAGCCTGCTCTATTGAGATGCCCCGTAAAAGTTAGACACCATTCTAACTTTTACGGGTTTTTTTTGATTGGAGAATGAATGAATAACAATCGTAAAGTTTGACAATCTTGTAAACTTCCGAAATTTGGGTTGATGGACTCATTGCGTTGCTTTATAATGATAATCGTTATCAATAAAATTGAAAATGAAAATCATTTTCAATAATACATATATATATGATTAAAACAAAGGGGAGAAGTATACATGAAAAAACCATGGAAGGTAATGTCTTCACTGGCAATTGCAGCAAGCTTGCTGCTTGCAGGGTGTACTAGTGATGAAGCGGGAAAAGAAGCTGACAAGAAGGCTTCAACAGAAGAAAAGAAAGTGAGTGCTTCAACTATTTCTGTCCCAGTTGCAGATTATCAATTTGATACAGCTGGGAACATGTTTGCTTATGCAGAGTTTGAGTTATCTGGAGAGCCTTTAGTAGAGGGGTTAGGCTTGGACTTGGATGTATTAGATCCTAGAGTAGTAGATGCTCCTACGAAGTTTGATTATACAGCAGGTGTTGAAGCCTATGAATATTCAGAAGAGGCCATGTACGAAGTGGTAGAAAAATCCGGATTAGGGCTTCATTTAATACATGGACCCATGGTGAAAGAAATGGCTGATCAAGAAGGGAAATCTGCGGATGAAGTGTTAGGAAATCGCTTTTACACGCTAGCTGATGCAGTAGGCTATCCACGTGAAGAAATCTTCACAAATATGTTCCCTACATTCATGGAGTATGCGTCAGGAGATCCTCACTATATTGAAGAGGTGGATATTTCAGAATACGCTGCTTCGGAAGATGGAGCCTATGTTCCCAATTATCAAGTGAACTTCAAAACCCTTCGCTGGGACCGTGAAAAAATGGACAAAATTTTAAACCCAGCGGCATATGGTGGAACATTCCTAAAGCAGGCATTATGGGCAGGCGATTTCCTCGGTGGCTTCCATACTGTTGATGGAGACGAAGAGCTTGAAGGGGAGACCCCTAAGGATGATGAAGATGATGACAACATTGCACTAGGTGTGAGCTCTGCTGACGGTATGCAAGGAATGATTTTAGTAGAAGAGATTTGGAATAAGCTGAACTACATTCAAGGCGGCCTATTCTACAATCAGCAAGATCAGACTTTAACATCAATTGGAGTAGGAACAGCCTATGATCCTGCTAAAGGTCTTGTTTACTTACCTCACAAAGTAAAAGTAGTTGAAGATGGAAATAGCCAAGCCCCGAATGCAAGTGCGCTAGAAGTAGAAGATAGTAAAAGTGTTCTTGCCGATCAATGGTTAATGCTATGGCCAGCAAGTGAGTTTTATGGGATGACAGATCAACGTACAGCTAATGAAAATGTGGCTCCATCCTTTAGAGCTCTTTTCGATAGCAAGCCTTATCCGTCTGCTCCAAAGGAAAACATAGATGAAGATGCGGCAAATGATAAAGTATCTTCTGATCCATTCTCGGTAAACCGTGATATTTTGTTACATGTATTTAAAAATATGGATTCCATGCACTTTAATCAAGAAGCGGGAACATTTGTAACAGAGCATGATGGAACGGTCCAAGGAAGCTATGTAGATACATTTAACGCAGGTTATACAATGGAATCCCTACGTATTTTTGAACGTGCAATTGATGGGCTTCCAGTAGGCTATGCTAGTGGAGAAGCGGCAGAAGGATTAAATACGTCGGAAGGGAAGCGTGCTATTGAACTGATTCAACAGCAGGCGGATTTTATGCTGACTAACCTTGTCATGGAAAGCGGCCTTGTAGCAAAAGGCTTTACGATAGGGGAAGGTGCTGACGAAGAAGTGACGTTAGATGCGCAGCTTGGGGCAATCCGAGGATTGACGTCTGCCTACTTAGCAACGAAGGACGAAAAATACCGTGATGCTGCGAGAAGCATCTACACGGTGATGGATGAACAATTCTGGGATGATAAAGCGAGAGCATACTTCACTAGTGGGGATCAGATGCGCTATACGCCATATACAGCTGGAGGCATAGCTGCTGTCTATCGTTTAGCAATTAATAACTTAAGCAATCTTGAGGGAGATGTAGATCAACCTGAGGCATTAGAAATTGAAACCATTACATCTCGCTATACAGAATTCTTCGATGCAGTCATAGATGGACCTTCGTTAAATGAAGGCATGCAGGTAAGTGAATTCTGGGATACAGGTGATTTCTACCTTAAGGATGATGATTCTGGAAACACGGATCAAGACCAAGTTCCACAAATTCAAGCAGGTCATGGAGAGTTTGGAATTTCCCCAATCCTTGTACCGGTTGAAGTGAAGAAATAATAATTACATAAGAGAGGTGAATTTTTATGAAAAAGGCAACCCTCTTCCTGTTAACGCTCCTATCCATAGGGGCGTTAGTTGGTTGTAAGGAAGAAAACACTATGAACGTAGTAGGAAAAGAAGATATTCAACGGAATCATGCAGTAAACAGCAACAATATCATCCAGAATGAAGAGGGAAAAATCCTCTATTCTGCTAATATGGATGTGAATACAGTCACAGTTATTGATAGAGAGGCGAATAAGGTAATCACAGAAATTGAAGTTGGAAAAGAACCAAGACAGCTGGCCTTAAGTCCAGATGAGCAATACCTCTATGTTTCCTGCATGTTTGATGATCAAGTAGATGTGATTTCCCTTGAAAAAAAGAAGGTAGTAGATTCGATTAAGGTTGGTATTGAGCCTTATGGGCTGGTAACTAGTCAGGATGGGGATCAATTATATGTAGCAAACTATCGATCAGGTACTCTATCCATCATTGATTTAAAGGATCGTAAAGTAGTAGATGAAATCCCACTTGGCGATCGCCCAAGGACAGTTACGATCGCCGCAAATGGTGAAAAGCTTTATGTCCCGCATTATTTAGAAGGCTCGATTAGTGTAATCGATACCGGGAAAAATGAAGTCACTAATGTCATACAGCTAGCAGAGTCTCCGAATGTAAAGGACCCAAAGAAAAGCCAAGGAATTCCGAACACACTGGAGCAGCTTGTCATTAGTCCAGATGGAAAAAAGGCTTGGATTCCTCACTTATTAACAAATATTGATACACCGATTCAATTTGAAGAGACCATTTTTCCTGCGGTATCGGTCATCGATCTTGAAAAAGAAGAAGAAATCGTTAATGAGAGAAAAGAACTATTTGAAGAAATAAACATATCTGATAGCCAAAACAATACAATGATTGTGTCGAACCCCTATGATGTGGCGTTTCACCCAGATGGAAGCAAGGCCTATGTAGTGATGTCAGGTAGTGAGGACCTTGTGGTATTTGATTTGAATAGGGGAGGGAATGCAACTCAAATACTACGAAGAATTAGTGGGAATAACCCTCGGGGAATCGTCATATCAAATGATGGAGAGACCATTTTTATTCATAATGCAATGAGCCATGATCTGGCAAGGATAGAATCGGGTGGTGAAAGTGCCTATGCGAGAGCCAAAATGGCAGGTGTTCCCTTACCGCTCATCTCAATAGATCCTCTTTCTCCATTAGTACGAGAAGGTAAAACGATGTTTTACAGTGGAAACAGTGAGGAGTTTGCTGCAGATATCACCGGAAATAACTGGATGAGCTGTGCGTCATGTCATTCAGATGGAGATATTAACGGACTAACCTTGATGACTCCTAAGGGACAACGAAACGTTCCGAGTAATGTTGTGACGACGAAAACCGGACTATTTATGTGGGATGGAAGCCGAGATGATTTCACAGATTATATTTTAACTGTACAAGGGGAAATGGGAGGTATGATGGATTATGATCCTGGAAAGCCGCTTCCTGCCGATGTAGAGCATATGTATGATGCGATTTTTGCCTTCTTAGATGAGCCAAGCTCATTTCCACCACCCAAAAGTCCGTTTCGAGAAAATGGAGAGCTAACAAGCTTCGCCCTAGAAGGAAAAGAGCTATTCGAAGGAAAAGGCAGCTGTATAACCTGTCATGGTGGTTCACAGTTCACTGACAGTGAGAAAGCAGTTGATGAGAAAGGAAATTTAACAACAGATAACACAACCTTTTTATACGATATTGGAACGGTGAATGAGACGGACAAACCTTCAGAAGGAGATGCTCGAGCAGGAATGACAAACCCGCGAAATGGCAAGCTATTTGATACCCCTACATTGCGTGGGGTGTGGGCAACTGCTCCTTATTTCCATGATGGAAGTGCGAAAACAATTGAAGATGCGATTGGTCGTCATCGATCGGATGAGGTTTCAGCATTAAGTCAAGGGGAGATTACGAAAATTGCTGAATACGTTCGTTCTATAGAATAGTTTAGAGAAAGTGCTTGGATGTGCATGAACATCCGAGCACTTTTTTTGGTATGATAAAGCCAAAAGATTTAGTGGAAGGTGGCGTTCATTGGTGGCAAAAGGGAAAACAAATGCAATGAGAATTCTAGATGGGCAGAAAGTAGACTATGAGATGCTAACGTACGAAAGCACCGATGGCCAAATTGACGGGGTGTCAGTTGCGAAAAAGATAGGTAAACCTGTAGAAGAGGTTTTCAAAACATTGGTGGCTCAAGGAACAAGTAAAGCAATCTTTGTTTTTATCATTCCCGTAGAAGCTGAGTTAGATATGAAAAAGGCAGCAAAAGCGGCTGGTGAGAAGAAGGTGGAGATGATTCCTGTTAAGGATATTCAGAAGCATACGGGCTATATTCGCGGTGGCTGCTCCCCTGTTGGAATGAAAAAGGAATATCCTACATTTCTAGATGAGACTGCTAATACCATTCCAACGATAATCGTAAGCGGCGGCAAGATTGGTTTGCAAATGGTCTTAGCTGTTGAAAGCTTACAACAGGTGACGAACGCTGTTATTACAGATCTGATTAAGGACTGATAGACCCTTAACGGTAGTAAGGGTCTATTTTTGTTGCTTAAGGAAGTATTAAACATATCAATTGTTGAAAAGCATTCTACATCCAGCCCAACCACCTAGCCCCTCTAGGTCAAAAGACCATGTAGAATGGAAGGAAAAAGAGTGCCTTCTATTCTACATGGTCTTACTTGCCCTAACCTAACCAAGGTGAACTAAGCTTTTGTTATAGGGTTTTCTTTAACTTATCCACTAATTTTTCGCATGACAAGTTCGATAGGTCCTCTCTCAAAGAATTTTTTCCAAACGATAGAAAATATCATTGCAAAGAAAAAGAAGCTAAACGCGCAAATCGTAGAAAAGAATAAGCTGCTGGATTTGTCTAGCTGGCCAGCCAGATGAAAGACGAAGAGAAGTAAGAAGTGCCCCACATAATGAGTGAGTGCCATTTGCCCTGTGTAAACGAATGCTTTCGTAATCGCGCCATTTTTAAGAGTCTCTGAGAGATAAACACAGAGTAGGATAACGATAAGGGCTGTGCTCGTACTAGCCAACATATAGAACATATTAGGAGGCATAGGCTTTGTAGAAAAGAGGTATTGTGCGATTTCAAGTCCTAAAGATGTACTTGTTACCTGAATAAGTAAGTAGGATGTAGCCTCAAATATGGTAGCACCTACAATGGAGATGATGAGCATATTTATTCGTAGCTTTTTATTGTTAAAATCTAGTCTACCGAACCACATTCCAAATAAGAAAAAGCAAACCCATGGAAAAATAGGATGGTAACCGTTAAATAATAGATTGCTGATAAACCCGTTAACCGTCCAAAAGGTTTCGTACGACTGAAAGGATGTGTCCCAGCCTTTTGTATAGTCGAATAATAACTGGAAAATCTGTGAAGAGACTAACAAAGTCAAAGTAGAAGTTAATAGGATTTTGTTAGATGCACTTATAAAAAATGATGCAATTAACAGATAAACTGCATAGTAATGAAGAATATCAGCATCCCAGCCTAAAAGGGAGAGCCCCAATCCTAATCCGAGCAGAAATACTGACCGTTTCCAAATGGTTATTTGATTTTTCCGAATGGTGTCTTTTAATAGAGACATTCTTGCTTGCCTAGTCATTAACGATATACCAATCCCTGCTAACAACACAAAGATAGCAGAAGCTCTTCCTTCAAAGGCTCCTGTGAAGGCAACTAGCCATTCTGGACCAGCTCCCTCTGCTTTCATCGATAATTTATAATTGACAATGACCATCCCTAAGATTGCTAAAGCTCTGGCTAAATCAAAGCCTACAATCCTTTTTGTACGTTTCCCCATTAAGCTCACCTCTATTTGAATAGACTATTTACAGCAAACTCCCAAATAGCTAGCGTGTTAAAGTTATAGTTTTTCTCTGAGTATTTATCTAGTCCATCTACTATGAGAGTAAGAAACTGTGCTTTTGTTTCGATATCCTTGCTTTCAATGAGTTCAAAATGTGAAGCTGATTCTAATAAGCTGACAAAGCCATTTAGAAAGTCATTAAGTACTTGAGTCAACTGACGCTGATAGTCAGTGTTTCTCGTACTAAGTACATAATATTCATTCATGATTTTCTCGTAAAATGGGTCGGCAGCTTGTTGTGAAATCATCCGGCTCCCATCTTCAATTAACTTCTCGGCAAAATTCTCCTTCGTATATTCCCCTCGGTTAAAAAATGTTGAAAACTGTATTTCTGCAATCAAATAGTGAAAAAGGGTATGAATTAGCTGTTCCTTTGAAGGAAAGTAGTAATAAATAGCAGGCTTAGAAATTCCCATTTCCTTCGCAATAGCGGACATGGAGGTTTTCTCAAATCCATTTTCAGCGAAAAGTCTATAAGCAGTATCAATAATTTTTTCGTATGTATCAGCCATATGGACGTCCTTTCTGTATTTACTTACCGGTAAGTAAATACTACCGTTCATTTTTTTTCCAGTCAAGGGACATCAACCTACTTTGTACTTTGTATTGAATACCAACTTTATGTAAACCCGTGCGATCAGTAATTTTTTCAGTAGGCATTCACCCACGCCTGAGCTTCTGCATATGTTGTAAGGAACGTGCAATCCCGAGATGATTCGGAAGGAAGTGTTAGAGTGGCAGGTAGAATAAAGAACTATTTTGCTGGGGGTAATACAGCTAGAGGCTTCTACAGCTTATACGATTCAAACTTAGAAGGTCTCAAACGATTATTCATCTTAAAAGGTGGTCCGGGTACAGGAAAATCGTCATTGATGAAAGAAATTGGAAGTGAATGGGTCAAGAAAGGTTGGGACATTGAATACTTACATTGTTCTTCTGATAATGAGTCAATTGATGGGGTGATTATTCGTTCCATAGGAGTAGGGATCGTGGATGGAACAGCCCCACATGTAATTGAACCGAAGCTTCCAGGTGCGGTTGAAGAGTATGTGAACTTAGGTGAAGCTTGGGATGCAGCTGCGTTAAGAGAAAACAAGGAAGAGATTCATGCGTTGACAACAAAAATAAGTGATTCGTTTGAAAAAGCCTATCGAACGTTTGCAGAAGCTCTAAAGATTCATGATGATTGGGAGAAAATTTATATAGATAATATCGACTTTGCCAAAGCAAATGAACTGACAAATCAGCTCATTTCTGAGTTTTTCGGACATATGGCATTGAATAAAAAAGCAGATGTCCGCCATCGTTTCCTCGGAGCTGCAACACCTAAAGGGGCAGTTGACTTTGTACCGAATCTAACAGAGGGGATTGCGAAACGTTATTTTATCAAAGGACGCCCAGGATCTGGAAAATCAACGATGCTAAAAAAACTAGTGGCTGAAGCAGAAAAGAGAGGCTTTGATCTTGAGGTATTCCACTGTGGTTTTGATCCTCATAGCTTAGATATGTTAATTGTGCGTGAGTTAGGCCTTGCTATTTTCGATAGCACAGCTCCGCATGAATATTTTCCAAGCAGAGATGGGGATGAAATTATTGATATGTATGAAAAAATCATTTCCCCAGGGACAGATGAAATTTATGAAAAAGAAATTAAGGTTTTCGCAAAGAAATATAAAGAGAAGATGACAGAAGCAACCACTTATTTAGCAAGAGCAAAAGCCCTTCACGACGAATTAGAGCAAATCTATGTGGCGGCAATGGACTTTCAGGTTGTAAACGAAAAAAAGGAAGCGATTCACGCAGAAATGAATCAGTTAACAGAAGAAGCCTCTTATTTAAAGGGGTAAATTGACCAATTGAAAGGGGAACACGAAAGTGAATCAAAACTATCATCCATTTGTTAACTCTCAACAGGCTAGACAATTTTCCATTTTTCCAATTGGAGGCTTTCCAGGCTTTCCAGGAGGTACACCAGGAGGAGGCCCTGGCTTCCCACCTTCACCACCAGGCACTCCACCAGGAGGAGGTTACCCAGGAGGAGGCTACCCAGGTGGCGGACAGGGACCAGACTTAGGGGGAGCACCTACAGCACCACCTCCATCATTTGTACCACAGCAACAGCAGCAATCACCATCCTTATATGCAGTAGATCCTGGAGCTATTAGAGGCTGCTTGTATCGTAATACGTATGTATGGTTAGAAAACGGTCGTAGCTTCTGGTTTTACCCAACCTATGTTGGAAGAACATCCGTGGCAGGCTATCGCTGGAGACGTAGTCAAAGACGCTGGGTGTATTATGGAACAGACTTAAGCCGTATAAGCTCGTTCCGTTGTAGTGGGTTTTAATAAAAATGAAAAAAGCAGCTACCACATTACTTCGAGTGGAAAGCTGCTTTTTTTTGAGAGAAGCCTTACTTTCGAGCGTAGCCCCTTTATGAGCGTAGCCCCTTTATGAGCGAACGCTCCTTTTTTGAGCGTTCGCTCCATCATCCTCCGTTTTCGCTCGTTTTTTTCGATTTTCGCTCGTTTTTTTCGATTTTCGCTCGCATTCGACAAGATATCGCTCGCATTCAACAACATTTCGCTCGTACGTATCTTGTTTTCGCTCGGAATCAAAATTTCGAAGCTCAATTTTTAGATTTAAAAGATAATATGAGCAGCTAACACGATAACTGGTAATGTAATTAGGGTTCTTTGTAAGAAAATAAGGATTAAGTCTTTAATAGAGACGGGAATCTTTGAACCTAATAACAACCCGCCTACTTCAGACATGTAGATCAACTGCGTAACAGACGCACAAGCTACAATAAACCGAGTCATTTCACTTTCAATTCCTGCTCCAATTACAGATGGGAGGAACATATCAGCAAAACCAACGATTAATGTTTCGGCCGCGGCTTTTGCCTCAGGTACTTGCATTAGTTCTAACAATGGAATAAATGGCATTCCAATAACCTTAAATACAGGAGTAAACTCGGCTACGATTAATGCAAGGGTTCCTAGTGCCATGACAATAGGCGCAACCCCCATCCACATATCTAAGATATTTTTTCCACCTTGCTGGAAGAAGTCTTTAACACTCGTATTTGTGCTTGCCTTTTCTACAGCTTGCTGCAATCCCCAGCGAAACGGAGTATAGCCTTCAGGAATATCTTCGACGGATGCATTTCCATTATCAATATAATACGTATCCGGTTTACGAGATAAGGGAGGGATACGTGGGCAGATTACAGCAGCCACAAAGCCAGCAATCGTAACCGTAATATAGAATGGAACAAATAGGTCGCCTAAACCTACCTGTGAAATAACAACTAAGCTAAATGTAATAGATACGACTGAAAATGTGGTGCCAATGATAGCTGCTTCTTTTTTTGTATAATAGCCTTCTTCGTATTGCTTACTTGTTAATAGTACCCCAATAGTTCCATCCCCAAGCCAGCTCGCTACACAATCGATTGAAGAGCGACCTGGAAGCTTAAATAGGGGACGCATGACTTTCGTTAGCAATGCACCAAACAATTCTAGCAATCCAAAATTTAATAAAAGGGGTAAAAATAATCCTGCAAACAAAAATACAGAAAAAAGAATAGGCAATAGAGAATTTAAAAGCAGACCGCCTGTAGCTTCAGACCAAATCCATTCAGGGCCGACTTGAAATAAGGTTAATATTGCAAAAAGGGCACCTAATCCACGAGCGATGAACCATACAAGGGGAACATTTAATAAACTATTAAAAAATGGGCTGGTATTTATCCGAGCTGGCTTGAATATTTTCACAATAAGAGTGCCTAAAAATGTAATGACGATGATAAAGGTCATAATTTCAGGTAAAATTGAGCTTAGCTTTCCTCCGACCCAACCAGATAGGATGGCAATCGGTATGGTGATTTCTCCATTGTATGAAATTGGGATCATGAAGAAGCCAATTCCTACTAAGGAAGGGAGCAGGAACTTTAGAATTCGGGAATATGTGTAAATGCTGTTATCTATGTGGTTCAATATTTATTCACTCCAGTTACATATTTATAAAACACTGTTTATTTTAATGCATATGTACAGCCTTGCCAACCACATTGATAAATTTTCAAAAATTCAGATTGTCATCAAACAAAAAAAGGCTACCACTAAGTAGCCTTTCCCAAAAAATCCTATATGAAAACCAGTCCAAGTGAGATAATAACTCCAGTTATTAAGAGGGTTAGAACACAGAAGCCCATAATGTCTTTTGCTTTTAGACCAGCAATAGCTAATGCAGGTAAGGCCCAGAATGGTTGGATGAGATTCGTCCAAGCGTCTCCCCACGCAACTGCCATCGCGGTCTTGGCAGCCGAAACATCTAATGCTTGGGCAGCCTCTAGCATGACAGGAGCTTGAACAGCCCATTGCCCACCACCTGAAGGAACGAAGAAATTGACAATTCCTGCACTGATAAATGTGAAGAATGGGAAGGTAAATTCATTCGAAATGGATACAAACCCTTCTGACATAACAGCAGCCAGCCCAGATGCCGTCATCATTCCCATAATACCGGCATAGAACGGAAATTGGACAATGATCCCGCTGGCACCTTTTACGGCATGAACAACTGCGTCGAGGAACTTCTTCGGTGTGCCATGAAATAGAATCCCAAGGAATAAGAATAGGAAGTTCACAATATCTAGATTAAGCTTGAAACCATTTGTCATAAAGTAGTAGAAAAGAAACACTAATCCGAGTACACCAATAACGAGCGAAACAATTCGGCTGTTTTCCAGCTTTTCTGCTGGGGTGTGAACTGCCGATTTTCCTTCTTCAGGATCGCTTTCCGTTAGTAGTTTAGGGTCTACAGTAACCGTTTCTTCCTTACTAGGCATCATAAAGCGATTGATAAGTGGAAGAGTGATAAGGATGGCTAAGACAATCGCTAAATTAAATGGAGCAAAAATAGTTTGGTCAGTTGAAATAAGGCCAATCATGCTTTCAGAGAAATGACCTTCCGTAGCAATAGTTAAGGGGATGGAGCCTGAAATGCCTCCATGCCACACAATGAAGCCAGAGTATGCACTAGCAATTAGAAGTCGATAGTCAACCCCTTTCACCTTTCTAGCTAGCTCCTTTGCAAATAAGGCGCCAATAACTAGTCCAAATCCCCAGTTAATTAAGCTCGCAAGCATGGAAATAATAGTGACAATTATTATGGCTTGCCCAGGCGTCTTGGCAAAATTGGCTAGCGATCCTAGCCCTTTTTTAAAGATGGAGCTACTAGCAAGTACATGTCCTGTCACGAGGACAAGCACCATCTGCATGGAAAAGGTTAACAGGCTCCAAAAGCCATTTCCCCAAAATTGAACCATTTCGTATGGTCCACTATCTGTAAATAGAAGTCCAAGAGCATACACAACAAAGGTTAAGAGTACGACAAATAAGAACGGATCCGGCAAATAACGTTGCATCAGCCGGTTAAAAAAAGAAACCAATGTCTTCATAGCTGTCTCCTCCTTTATAAAATATGAAAACCCTTACATTTTACTTCTATTCCGAAAATTTTAAAAATATTAATACCTTGTCTAAATTTTTTATTCGTAAGCTTTGAAAGCTGAATTAAAAGGATGGACTCTTGGGTTATGTCATGCAATGAATGAACTAGACAGCCATGTCAGCTAGCCCCATCATTTATCTTTGTTTCTTTAGATGGTGAGGATAATAGGTAATTAAAAAAGGATAAACGTGTCGACGTCTATCCCAAAAATCTTTTCAATAAAAGATGAATGAAAAACAAGTGGCTAACGATGGATAGGATTGAAAAGTACAGAAGCTCATTCCAATGATTTGCAAGTGCTGCATCGTAGGCAGCCACAATCCAAAAAGGAGGAATGATTCCGAAAAGATATTTCCAAGAGCCTTCTACGAAATAATAGAAAAAAGGAGTTAATAACAGGATGCTAGCTACTTTTGCTATAGCTAATCCTTCAACCTTGTTTTTCGCTATCCCGGCAATGAACAAAGCGACAAGGGGTGCCTCAAAGCTAATTAACAAAATGACTACTCCGAGAGCTGGTGAAATAATGGATTCATAGCCAGCAAGGAATAGAGCTACTATCGCTAAAAGCGTACTGATTGAAACGGGTGCTCCTAAACGATAGATCAAGTAGCCCTTTTTCGTTAAAGGAGTAATAGCTAAATAGGTCAATACGTTTTCATCTTGCTCATCTAGTATGATAAAAGCAGCAAACATGCTTAACATAATAGGCACGGAAAGCAGTAATGTAATTGGAAAGAGAACTTCGTAATTTGCTAGCTTAAAAGTCATCCCATCAAGTAAATACCGATCGGCTGCTGGTAGACCAAAACGAAAAGCGATGGCAAGAAATAGTGGTGCGCTGATGGAAACCATTAGTATAAAATCACGTAATACATATTTAAAATCGAATAGGATTAAAGCAGCTATTTTCCTCAGAGTATTACCCCCCAATCCTTAATTTGATATGGGTATAAAAGGCGTTGTAGGCTAGACGGTATGCTACAAGTATATAGATGAAAAGAAGAGAAACGGCATACATCCATTGATAAGGGGTAAGGGAATTAAATGCTCCCTCCATTAACAACAGACCAGCTTTTCCTGGAAGGAGATAGAAGAATTTTAACTCCATCATCCCGAGAACCTCGAGTACTGGCAAGAAAAATATGGTCACAAATAAAGGGGATATCATTAAATATTGGTTGATAGAACGTACGCGCACGGCAAAAATTAAACCTAGTAAGCTTGCAAAAATCGAATTAAACGCAACTCCTACAAGCAAAGGAAAGAGCTTGAGGGAAATTCCAAATACACTTATGAAAATAAGCAAGCTTGCTGCAATCGAGAGAATTCCAAGTGCTGTCACCTTTGACCAAATATATTCTGACGTCCGAACTGGAGTCACAAACAGGGAGTCATATACTCCTTGGTCTTTTTCAAGCAAAATGATTCCTCCAATAAAGAACGAGCCGAGAAAAGAGCAGTCGGAAAAAAGGAGGAAGATGGCAGTTTGTTCCTTGGTATCAGGAGGGATCGATAACAGCAATAATATATAGAGAATGCTAATAATGAAGTAAGCATGGTAAAGATAATGCCGATATTGAAATCGAACATCTACTTTTAACAACGTCCCAATCCTCATACTAAACTCCTTCCAGTTACATCAATAAAAATGTCTTCTAACGTAGCCTCTTGTGTATGAATGGTTACAAGCTGATCCTTTTCTAATAGATTGAGAAATTCCTCATTTGTTTTTAGACCAGTCAGAGAAAACGTCTTTAGTCCAAGGTTTCCATTCGCTAACTGATATTCAATTTGTACAGTCTTTTTTCCTTGATCAATCTTCAATTGCTTAGGAGAGTCAATTAAGCTGATCTTCCCTTCGACCATAAATGCAACCCGATCACATATAGACTCTGCTAGAGCCATGTTATGAGTTGTAAGGACAATCGTCTTTCCTGCTTCCTTTAAGGCTAGAATCTGTTGCTTCATCATCTTCGCATTGACTGGATCTAATCCAGAGGTTGGCTCATCAAGGAATAATACATCTGGTTGGTTTAATAAGGCCCGGCAAAAATTCAAGCGCATTTTCATCCCTTTCGAAAAGGCTGATAGCTTTGTGTCACGAGCAGCTGATAATCCAACTGTCTCTAGCAGCTCGAGGGGGTCTACTGTTGGGCCAGAATATAAACGTCTGAAATGAGTCAAATTTTCATAAGCAGTAAATTTACTGTAGAAGTGAGGGAACTCAAATGCTACTCCAATTCTTTCATAATAATCCTCGTTTAGCTGTCTTACTTCCTCATCAAGTACCTTTACGGAGCCTTGGTAGCCCTTTAGTAGTCCAATCAGAATTTTTTGAGTAGTACTTTTTCCAGCTCCAGAAGGTCCTAAAAACCCGAAAATTTCCCCTTTATTAATCGAAAAGCTAATCTCATGAATGGTTGATTGTCGTTGCAGCGGATAGGAATAGCTTAAGTTTGTTACTTCAATCATCCAAACCTACTCCTTTCAATGCTTCAGATGCAATTGCTCTTGCTATAAACGCAATGGTTTCTTCATAATTTTCTTCACCAATTTCTTTTTCATGAAGAGTTAGTAAGAAAAAGGCACGTGTTGCATGAGTGAAGATATTTATTAGCTTTTCTTCCATGCCCAATGACGCTAATAGGGGAGCTAAGACGTCATGATCTTTCTGAATATGGAACTCTACGATTTCTTTTGGAAGCTTTCGGATCAGGAGCTCCATTTCTCCTTCAAAGTATAAACGCCGGATGAAGTGGTTTGCTCTTACAAGCTGGATCCCCTTTATTAAAAAATGAGATAACCGTTCTACATTTACTGGTGAATACAACTCCTTTACCACAAGCTCTTTTATTTTTTCTTCCTCTTGTTCAAGGATCCGAAAGTAAAGTACTTCCTTTGATTGGAAAAATAAATAAAAGGACCCTTGTGCAATTCCGACTGCTTCTGTAAGCTCCTTTATGCTTGTTTTCTTTAATCCAAGCGCTGAAAAAAGCTCGTAGCCCTTTTGTAATAATTTTGAGCGTATTTGTTGTTTTTCGCTTGCTGAAAATCCTCTCATTGAAAAATCCTCCTTTTATGAATATATGAATAATTTATTTTTATATTCATATACAATGTATCACAGCTAACTTTTTTAGGTAAACCAAATCATTCGACAAAAACCACTTTTTCCGTCAATATTTTAAGAGAAGTGGAAAAGATAGGATGGGGAGGAGCGTAGATGATCGAGCGGGATGTAGAACAGCTAGTACACCTTTTTGATAAGCACCGTAAGGAGGATCAAGCGATTCCGATGCAACGATATATGAAGGATCATTTTTCCTTCCTTGGTATTAAAACTCCTGAGCGAAAAGAGCTTTTAAGACAATTTTTTAGTGAAACTAACTTATTGAAAACCCCATTTCAGCGTGAATTTGTTTGGCGGCTATGGGAGCTGGAAGAAAGAGAATTTCAGTATGCAGCTTTACATTATCTTGATAAACATGTAACAAAAATGAACAAGGAAGAACTACCTTTTATGGAGAAGTTAATTACAACAAAGTCGTGGTGGGACACAGTTGACATGCTTGCTCAGAAGCAGGTGGGGACGATTGTTCAGAAGCATCCTGAATGGATTGTTGAAAAGTTGAATCAGTGGGCAGTCTCAGAGAATCTTTGGCTCCGCCGTAGCGCTATCCTTTTCCAGTTAAAATACAAAGACCAAACCGATGAACAACTGCTTTATCATTATATAAAGCTTAATGCAGGGAGCAAGGAGTTTTTTATTCAAAAAGCAATTGGCTGGGCACTAAGAGAGTATTCGAAAACAAACCCGAATTCGGTAAAGGACTTTATTGCCACTAATGAGCTTTCGAAGCTGAGTATAAGAGAAGGTAGTAAATACATATAACAAATGGAAAGAGAAGGTGTAGGTATGATTAAATGTATCGCAATTGATATGGATGGAACGCTTTTGAACTCAAACCAGGAAGTGACGGAAGAGAATAAGCAAGCTATAAAAAAGGCGCAATCACAGGGAGTCGAGGTAGTCATTGCAACTGGGCGCTCTTACCATGAAGCGAGCTTTGTTTTGAATGAAGCAGGGCTAGTGTGTCCGATCATTTGTGTAAATGGAGCAGAAGCAAGGTCAGTAGAAGGAGACGTCCTGAAAGCAAATGCCCTATCTAAACAACAAGCGAAGGAAACAGCTACTGTGTTAAAAGAAAAGGGTGTTTACTTTGAGGTATATACGAACCAAGGGAAATATACAGAGGATGTGGAAATGGGCATAACCATCATCGTCGATATATACAAAAGTGCCAACCCCGAAGTTGAGGTGAAGGATATTCGGAAGAAGGCAGAAGAGCTTTATTATAAAGGCTTTGTTCATAAAGTAGACAGCTATGAGGCGTTATTTGAAATCGAGGAGCAGCAAATTTATAAATTATTAGCATTCTCGTTTGATAAGGAAAAGTTAGATGATGCAAGACAAGTTTTAAAAACGATGGATGGTCTAGCAGTTAGCTCTTCAGGCTATGATAACATTGAGCTAACAAGCGTATATGCTCAGAAAGGTGTTGCGCTAGAAGCATTTATTAACGAAAAAGGCATCACGTTTGCTGAAACAATGGCTATCGGTGACAACTACAATGATCTATCAATGTTCCAAAAAGTTGGCCGAGCAGTTGCGATGGGAAATGCATCTGAGGACATAAAGGCACAATGTCATGAAGTGACATTACGAAACAATGACAGCGGTGTTGGAAAAGCAATTATGAAGGCGTTAGAAGAGTAAGGTCCATTTGAAATACGGATAGAATTCTGATTTCGCTGATATATCATGAAAATCGCTGATATAATCTAGATCGATCTCCACCCCCTTGACTAGCAATAGATGTTTTTGCTCATTTTGAACGAAAATGAATCATCCGTCCGAACAAAAAAAGAGGACTTCTCGTCAGCGGAAGTCCTCTTTCCTATTATTTTTTAGCAGAAATGCCATTCATAATGAAAGAAATCGTTTGTTCGATTTCTTTTTCGTCGTCCCAATCACCTTCTGGAAAAAGGAGGTAGCGGCTAAGTAAATAGCCAAAGACGATGGATGCGGTCGTCCGAATGATGGCAACTGATGGAAGGTCGATAATTTCTCCCTTCGCTTGATAATGTTCGATTAGCTTTTTAAAACGATCAAACACTTTATTGGCGATATGCTCCTGAAACTGTTGCTTCAGTTCGGGCTGAAAGGGAATTTCTTGCAGTAAAATCTTAAATAAGGGCATGTTGTTTCTAAGAAATTCCGTTCGATTCTTAATCATCGCTCTTAGAAAATCTTCAAACTGATCGTAATCATGATTAAGCACCTTATATAAATCTTTAATGACAAACGGGGCAATTAGTTTTGCCATTACCGGGGCTACAATAGACAATAATAAGTCCTTTTTCGTTTTGTAATGCCGGAATATAGTTCCCTCTGCGACACCCGCTTTCTTAGCAATCTCACTCGTAGAAGTCGCTGCATAGCCTTTTTCTGAAAAAGATTCTATAGCTGCAATCATTATTTTTTTCTGCTTTTCCGTAAAATCATTACTTTGTTCAAATAATTCTTCAAAATATTTTTCTTCGTACGACATGTTTTGCTCCTTTATACGGCTACTCATTAGTTCCATAATAGCAAACCATTTAATCATCGCAAAGCAAGTGAATCTAGATTTTTCGGTATCTTTTTAAAATAAGAATATTTAAGACCATAAATAAAAGTGAGAAGCCTGCCATCATGGCAAGGTCTAGATAAATATCGTTCCATCCATAGCCTCGGACCATCACATTTCGAAGTGCTTCTGCTGCATAATAAAGTGGGGTAAACGGTCCAATCCAGCTTAACCACTCAGAAATAGTATCTAGATTAAATAAGCCTGAAAAGAATATTTGCGGAATAACTACAATTGGGATGAATTGAATCATTTGTAGCTCATTTTGGGCAAACGCAGATAGTAGAATTCCAAGTGTTAGAGCGGTAAGTGACAATAATAACGTGATAACTAATACATAAATAAATGAACCTTCCATTAGCATACCAAGTACATAGATGGAATACCAAGCGATGATGGTCGCTTGAATCATAGTAAAGATTCCAAATCCAAGAACATAGCCAATTACAATTTCCCAGCGTTTGAGTGGACTCGATAATAGTCGTTCAAGTGTTCCTGTTGTACGTTCTCTTAAGAATGAAACGCCGGCGATTAAAAAGACAAAGAAAAAGATGAAAAATCCAAGTAATACAGGGCCGAAATAATCAAATTGCCCCATTTCAGAAGAGCCATGGAGGAACTGAATATCTAATTCCTTTGCAGCCCCCTGTCCTTGTTGTAGAGGTTGAAGTGTCTCTTGAATCCATTTCATTGTTGCCCCATTTACAGAAGGGTCACTCCCCTCTAACACAATAGATGGTGTCATCCCATCAAACAAAATATAACCATCTGTTGCACGATCTGTTAAATCCTCTTCGGCTGCTTCAACGTCATCATAGGTTGTTATTTCAGCGCCTTCCAAAATTAATTGATTCTCTACTTGTTCCGGTAGATGGACAAGCCCCACCTTTGGCACGTAGTCATTTCCATTAAATACTAGATGGAGCATTGATAATACGAGAATAGGAGCAAAAATCATTAATCCCATTGTTCGTTTATCTCGAATAATTTGACGGAGGATCCGAATAACTAATGCACTAACCCTCATTTTTTACACCTCCATATACAAGGAATGCTTCTTCAATATTGCTTGACTTTGTGTTTGTTTTTAATTCATCTGGAGTACCAACTGCTATTAATTTTCCATCCCGAATCATTCCCAGTCGGTCACATTTTTCCGCTTCATCCATGACATGTGTAGTAACGATAATAGAAGTGCCTTTATTCTTTATCTCGGAAAAGCCTTCCCAAATCGTTTTTCGGAGGACAGGGTCAATTCCAACAGTCGGTTCATCTAATATTAGGAGCTCTGGCTCATGAAGTAGGGCAATCGCGAGAGAAAGTCGTCTCTTCATCCCTCCAGAATAATTGCTTACAAGTTTATGAAGGTGGTCCTTTAGCTCGACAAGTTCCATCGCATCGTCAATTCGTTTTTTTCGTTCTTTTCCTTTTAATCCATACAAGGAAGCGAAAAACTCTAAATTTTCGTTCGCTGAAAGCTCAGTATAGAGGGCATCTGATTGAGCCATATAGCCAATACGTTCAATTAGCTTTAGCGAGGGCATCTTTTCGTTGAAAATGTAATTTTCACCGCTAGAGGGGAGGTCCAGTCCCACCAATTGTTTCACAAGGGTTGTTTTCCCAGCTCCAGAAGGCCCTAGCAAGCCAAATATTTCTCCATTTCCAATATCTAAGCTTATTTCGTTTAACACGACTTGCTTCCCAAACGCCTTGGAAACATTTCGAATGGAAACAATGCTACTCATGTTTGACACTCCTTTGGTTTATAAAGTGAGTAATTACTCATTTATAGAGTAAACCAAAATTACCCTTTTGTAAAGTGAGTAATCACTCATTGTTGATAAATTGATAAAACAACATGGGAATTGCCTTCAGTAAAGGGAAAAATTGTGAGGTAAATCACATGCTGATTGGAGTCAGTTCGTTAGAATGGGGATAATAAAATGATAGGGGATAGGTGGGCTCTTATGTCAGTACAAGATCAAACGATTAGCAACCAACCAAATGTTGAAGAATTTTTGGGGAAAATAGATTTATTTCAGCATGTTCCTAAAGAGTCTCTTCAGCTTATTGATAAGCGGATTGTGAAGAGGCCTTTCAAAAAAGGGGAGCAAATGATTTCAGAATTTGAAGAAGCTCAAGGGGTATTTTTTGTATCATCAGGCATTGTAAAGCTGACAAAACAGGATGAACATGGAAATGAAGTGATTGTATGTATAAAGAAAAAAGGAGAGATTTTTGCAGAGGCAGCACTTTTTAGTCATGATGGAGCATGCTATCCTGCAACTGCCACTGGATTACAAGCAGGAGAACTCTATTACTTGAGCACGGCAGATTTAGAGCAGGAATTGTTATATTCTCCTGAGCTAGCCGTATCAATCATAGGGTATATGAGTGAATCGTTAAGAGATATGACCTCAATGATTCGTGACATTGCCTTGTTAGATGTGTATACAAAAACATTAAAGCAGTTAAAAAAGCTATCCGATCGCTTTGGTGCCCCTCGCTGCCATGCTATGCATATAGAACTACCGATAACCGTCCAGGAATTTGCTACGTTAATTGGGACGTCCAGAGAGAGTGTTAGCCGTGTATTTTCTAAACTAAAGAAAGACGGAATTATTGAAGTTCAAGGAAGAAAGATTGTTATCGTCGATTGGTGCCAGTTTTGTTCCTTATTCCACCCAACATTATAGAAGAGTGTCAGCTCTGTCCATTATCCCCTCAATTCGATATAATAGATATAATTAAATTATTGAAATAGGGGTAGGAAGAATGGCAGACTTTCAATCAAGTGTAATCATTCATAAACCAATTCATGAAGTGTTTGACTATATGACGAATTTACAAAACATGCCCGAAATCATGCCAAATGTGGTACACGCAGAGCTTACGACAGGTGGGACGATTGAAAAGGGCTCAACGTATGTTGAAACGAGAAGAGTTCGCGGGAGAGAGGTCAATGCAGAAGTTGAATTTATTGAGTTTGAAAAAGAAAAGACCTATACGACAAAAAGTATAACAAACGGATTAGTTGTGTTATATCGATATGATTTTGATGCGATCGAGGAAGGGACTCAGGTTCAATTCCAAGCGACTGTTGAAACAAAAGGGTTCATGATGAAATTAACAAAGCGGTTTCTCGTGAATATCTTAAAGAGCGAGGACGGGAACCAGCTCCGTTATGTGAAAGACGACCTTGAAAAGAAATAATAAAAGAGGCTGGGACATAAGTATTTCAGTCAATGGTATATCCGAACTATAGGGAGCTATCTCCTTTTACTAGTTCGGGTATTTTTGTTTGTTCGGAAAACAAATTTTAAAAAATGGTGGAATGGAGGAGACGACACTCGACTCCTCCTAAGGGAAATAGAGGAAAGGCTGAGACACCAAAGCGCAGCGAGGAGGCTCAGATTCCTCCCCGCGGAAAGCGAGAGTCTGCAGCGCAGGTGGAACGAACTTGTTTTACAACCTAAATATATTAAAAGTCATTGTTCGTCTTTGAGAAGGAGTCATATAGGTACGTCCCAGTCTCTTTATTCAATTTCATACGCCCACTCATTCATCCCATTTTCCAAATTATAAACCGATCCAAATCCATTGTCGATTAGGATTTGGCTTGCTTGACTAGACCGATTGCCACTTCGGCAAACCACTAAGTAAGTAGTGCTTTGGTCAAGCTCCGATAATCGCTCCGTTAGCTCTGGAAGTGGAATGAGCTCGGCATTCGGAATATGTCCAGAATCATATTCTTCTTGTGAACGAACATCTAAGATTTGAATCTTTTGCTCATCGATGAGTGCCTTTGCATCTTCTGTTTGAATATTTTCAAAAGAGGCCTCAGATGATTCACTGCAACCAATCAATCCGATGGATACTAGTAGAAACAGACTGAAAAGTAAATGTAGCTTCCTCACAATTCCTCGCTCCTTATAATGGGTAGGTCCAAAAACGCTCCTGATACACCCAATCCATCATTTTCTGGTCCTTATTTTTCAACTTTTCTTCCATATCAGCTGCCATTAATTGTGTTTGCGAACGGTGAGCTTTAATCGCAGCAATTTTAATTGCCGCAACGTCTTTTACGTAATTGATAACATCAGGTCCCCCTAGCTCTTGAACACAGTTATTCGAAAAAGCAACACAGTGAAGCGTTGGTCGCTGGTCAGCTGGAAGCTGTTTGACCGCTCTTACAACAGCAGCACCTGTTGCATCATGGTCTGGATGAACGGCATAGCCAGGATAGAAGGTAATGATTAACGAAGGATTCACTTCACGAATGATAGATAGAAGGTGTGTAGTTAAGAGATCCTCCTCTTCAAATTCAATCGTTTTATCTCTATAGCCAAGCATGCGCAAATCTTGGATACCAAGGACCTTGGCAGCTTCTTCAAGCTCGGCTTTACGAATCTTCGGCAATGATTCTCTTGTTGCGAACGGGGGATTTCCCATATTACGACCCATTTCACCAAGTGTTAAACAGGCATATGTAACGGGTGTCCCATTACTAATATGCTTGGCGATGGTTCCAGAAACACCAAATGCTTCATCATCAGGATGGGGGAAAATTACTAATACGTGTCGTTCTGATTGCATGATGTGACTCCTTTCCTGTTATTTACTCAAAAGGGGTTGGGCTGATTTGAAGGGAAACGGCAAGCTTTCCTTGAAAGTCATGGCCAGCTAGTAATAATCGACCTTGTTCATCAATTTCATAATGAGTAATGCCCTCTGCATAAACCCATCCCAGCTCCATTTTCAAGCCAACTCGAAACGGGCCAGCCCCAGTAATCTTTCCTTTTTTGTAATGAATCCGCGCGTTTCGGATATATGCGCCTGATGAAAAAAAGGATTCATCGAAGTGGGAAGCATAAGCTCCATTTGTTGTTTCAAGATGAATATAGACATCTCGATCGGTAAAAAAATCGAGCTCCTTTTGAACATTTTCAATTGCTGCAGGTATCAACTCGAATCCTCCCTTTAAACGGACTTTGATTTAGAATAACTTTATCTTACTAAAAAAGTAATGGAAAAGCGAAATAGTTAGCTTATGAATGGATATGTAAAAAAACAGAGCCAATCGACTCTGTTTTGGGTTATTGAGGAACTCGCTCGTTTCGATAGGCTCCATGCATGGTTGGACCAACATATTCATTAAGCTTGAACCCATTACGGATAGCGGCTGTAATAAATTCTTTTGCAACAGCAACGGCTTCGTATACCGATTTACCTTTTGCTAATTCAGCTGTTATAGCTGATGAGTATGTACATCCAGCTCCATGTGTATAGGTGGTTTCTATTTTTTCACTTTCGTATAAAGTATATTCACTTCCATCAAATAGGAGATCAACGGCTTTTTCATGCTGTAGATTGCTACCGCCTTTAATTAAGACATATTTTGCTCCGAGTGCATGAATTTTCTGTGCGGCTACCTTCATATCGTCAATCGTTTTGATAGGCCCTGTTTTCGCTAGCTGCCAAGCTTCAAAAAGGTTGGGAGTCACAACCGTTGCTTTTGGAACAAGAATGTCACGTAGGGCATCTGTTGTTTCAGGGTGAAGAACTTCATCTTCTCCTTTACAAATCATTACGGGGTCGATAATCACATTGTTAAGGTGATTCTCTTCAATCGTTTTCGCTGCAAGCTCAATCATTTCTACCGAGCCCAGCATACCTGTCTTCATCGCATCAATTCCAGTTGAAAGGACCGTTTCAAGCTGTGCCTCAAGGGTGCTAAGTGCTTGTGGAAATACGTGATGATGCCAATGATTTTTTGGATCCATCGTTACGATCGTCGTGATGGCAGTCATTCCATACACACCTAACTCTTGGAAGGTTTTTAAATCGGCTTGAATTCCAGCGCCGCCACTTGTATCTGATCCTGCTAATGTTAATACTTTTTTCAATGTAATTCCTCCATTCTGTTTTGGCTAAAGTTGGTAGTAAGGCTATAAATAGTTTATATCAATTTAAAGAGAGAGGACAATAACTCTTTTCTTTTTAGAAAAATTTCCCTATGATGAAAATGGAACATGCAGAAAGTGCGGTGAAATGTGTGAAAACGATTTTATATATAGAAGACGATCAAGAGATTGGTAGCTGGGTGAAGGGAGACCTAGAAGATAGGGGTTTTCAAGTGATATGGCTAACATCTGGAGATCAGGCAGTAGAGTTTGTCGAAAGAGCAAACCTAGTCATTTTAGATGTGATGCTACCAGGTCTTGATGGGTTTACAGTAGGGCAACGCTTAAAAAAATCAGCACCGGATACTCCTATATTGATGCTATCTGCACGTACCTCAGTAGATGATAAGCTACAGGGACTACAATTCGCTGATGATTATGTAACCAAACCCTTTCATCCAGATGAGCTAGTAGCTAGAGTAGATGTTTTATTTAGAAGATATGGTCAATCGCTATCGAATGAGTTGAGCCTTGGACACGTAAAGGTTTATTTCAGCGAAAATCGTATGGTTGATGAGCGAACGGGAGAGGAGTTAATCTTGACAGGGAAGCAGCATCAAATCTTCATGTACTTCTTAAGGCATCCGAATCAAATTCTCACAAAAGAACAAATCTATGAAGCGGTTTGGGGAGAACCCTATTTGGAAGGGGACAAAACCTTAATGGTACATATCCGTCATTTACGTGAAAAGCTGGAGCTGGATCCAAGTGAGCCAACCATCATTGAAACCATTCGTGGCCTAGGGTACCGGGTGAAGCAATGAAGCTCAGAAACTCGTTGCTAACCAAGTATTTGTTGCTAATTATCGTTGCAACAATGATTATCCCTTTCTCCTTTCCTGTTGTATCCATCCTATTTTATATGCCTGTCACCAAGTTTGATGAAGATATACCGAACAAGTATCAAAGCGGGGTAGAATTAGAAGAAACTTGGCATACGAAAGCTAAAAGCTTATCTGGAGCAAGTCCTGATAAGGTTAACGAAGCAGTAGAGCAATTTCATCGAGACTACAACAAAGCGAATTTCTTTTGGGTAGATGCCACGGGTAGCACACAGTTGAAAATTCCGCAGAATTTAGACCTCCCAGATCAGTGGACACCCTCCTATACAATTGATTTCATGAAATCCAGCTATGATGGTGATCCTTTTACCATTGTTGCATTTATAGGAAAAGGGAAAGAAGAAGGGTTTATGGTTTTTCAAGTTCCTCGAGCGGAGATGGTCAGTACAGGTGAGAAAATTCGAGATAAGTATAATTATTTTATTATTTTAGGCTTTTTAGTGATTTTTTTAGGGTTTATTTTTATGTCTTGGGTATTCTTTTACAAGATTCGCAAGCGGTTAATTAGAGTTCAAGAAGCGATGACAGCTGAGACAGATTCTGGAATCCCTCAGCCAATAGATGTTAAGAAGCTGGATGAAATAGGTCAGCTTGAGACGGCTTTTAATCATATGATTGACCAGCTTGAAACGAGTAGACAACGAGAGAAACAAGAGGAAGCTCTAAGAAAACAGCTGATTGCTAATCTCTCTCATGACTTAAGAACGCCTTTAACTACGATTAGAGGGCATGCTTATATTCTTCAAAAAGAGTCATTGTCAGCAAAAGGGCAGCAGTCATTACAATTAATTGACCAGAAAATCAATTACTTAGGGGAATTGATCGAAAATCTTCTCTCCTATACACTTTTATCAACTGGGAAATACCCATATCATCCAGAGCGGCTTGATATAGCACGGATTGTCCGAAAAAGTCTTTCTGCTTGGTATCCCCTCTTTGAGAAGGATGGATTTGAGATTGAATTAAAGCTTCCCGATGAAAGTATCGAATGGGAGGCAGATCCCCAATGGTTGGAGCGGATTTTGGATAATCTCTTTCAAAATATTCATCGGTATGCCCAAACAGGCAAATATTTAGGTGTTCAGATAATAGATGGAGAACTAATGATTTGGGATCGTGGTCCAGGGATGAGAGCAAACACAACGAAAAAAGGTACAGGAATCGGTTTGTCTATTGTGTCATTAATGATGAAGGAAATGAATTTAAAATGGGAGATGGTAAGTGATAATAAAGGGACCGTCATTCGAATAAAGCCAAAAGGGTGAAGGACCAAACGGCATTTAAGAGGCAAATGCCGTTTTTCTATTTGAGATAAAATTATTCACTTACATGTAGGATGACTTTTCCAGTGCTTAAGCGATTTTCAACAAGGGATTGTGCTTTTGCTGCTTCCTTTAGGTCAAACTCCTCGCCAATTTGAATAACTAATTCCCTGTTTGCTAGCATAGGAATGACTTCATTAGCTGTTTCCTTTAATAAGAGAGGTCTTAGCTTACGAGTTGTTCCTAAGCTGAAACCTAAAATGGATCGACAGCTTGTATGAAGATCTACAGTCTTTACATGTCCAATGTGTCCACTAGAATTCCCAAATTGAACGAGTCTTCCATAAGGTGCTAAGCACTTTAAGCTCTCTTCCGTTACATTCCCTGCGATGGAGTCTAATATGACATCTACACCCTTCCCGCAAGTAAGTTCGTTTACTTTATCAGCAAAATTCCCTTCCTTATAGCAAATGACATCATCTGCACCGTTTTCTTCCGCCACTTTTATTTTCTCTTTCGCTCCTACGGTTCCAATAATTTTTCCTGCACCCATCATCTTAGCAAGCTGTAGAGATGTGGAACCAACTCCTCCAGCTGCTGCATGGACAAGGATAGACTCACCAGGTTGTATTCTTGCTATTTGATCAAGTAAGCGATGGGAAAGGAAGGAGACAACAGGGCATGCTGCTGCGGATGTAAAGTCTAATTCAGCAGGGATAGGGAAGACAAGCTCCTTTTTAGCGACAACGTATTCTGCATAGGATCCATCTTTAGGAAAAGCAATTACTCGTTGACCAACTGACAGCTCAGTGCAGTTTGCTCCAACTTTTTCAATGATTCCAGCTGCATCTAACCCGGGGATAAAAGGAAGCTTGGTCCCCTTTTTTCCATATCTCGATTTAATATCAGCAAAATTGACGCTCGTCTTTCTGACTTTAATCAAAACTTCATTCTCTTCAATTATCGGTACAGGTAGATCTACATATTTTAGGTGTTCTACTCCTCCGAATTCAGCTACAATAATTCCTTTCATAGAAACAACTCCCTATCGATAGTGTTCCATTTTATGGTATAGCAACTCAGAGAAGAAGAATAGTTGTGAATCCTTATGTTAAGGGATAAGAAAACCTTATCATAAACAATTCAAACGATGTTCATACAAAAGCACCCCATTCGGTAATGGAGTGCTAGCTTTCTAAGACTTCTTCACCTGTTAATTCTATATGTCCTTCTCCCCAGCTACACATGGCATCTAAAATGGGTTTAAGTGACCAGCCATAATCAGTGAGAGAATACACCACTTTTGGTGGTACTTGTTCGAAAACAGTTCGGTTAACGACTCCATCTTCTTCTAGCTCACGGAGTTGCTGGGTGAGCATTTTTTGGGTGATGGGAGGCATGAGCTTTTTTAACTCACTTGTTCTTTTCTCCCCCTTTATTAAGTGACACATGATGACCACTTTCCACTTCCCGCCAATTACATCGAGTGTTGCTTCGACTGGAATGTTATAAGCCATAATCTTCCTCCTCGCGTAATGAGTAACTTCTTCTATTCAATAGTATGGGTAAACTTCCTAAGAACCATAGTTGAAAATTTAGATAGAGTTCTATTCAACAGAAATGATCATTACCATTTCCCTGCAATCTTCAGAATACAACTTGAATGTAAGATCTAGTTTGTTCTCTATTCTTATATGTAGGAAGTATAAAACAAAAGCTCTTTTTCGTAAATACAGCTGCTTTTCAGTAATAATCTCCAATTATGATGGGTTACTTACAAGTACCTATGCTACTTAAAAGTGCGTACTTCTCAAAAGGATGAAACGAGTCCATAATCAAGCATGTGTTTTGTGTCGCGCAGATAGGAACACTTTCTGAAGTATGATAGGTTACCATTTGGTACCTACATTACTTATAAGTGCGTACTTCACAAAATATGATGTACAAGGCAAAATATAGTTTACTTAGAAAACAAAACAAGAGGCGCCCTTTGCTGTTTTCTAATCCTTAGTAGATGTTGATCTGTAACATCTCGAAAATAAGAAGATCAGATAAAACACAAACGAAAGAGCTTAGGTTCTTCGTTGTTATGAAAGTACAGCACTCTCTTGAAAGAAGGCTGTATCTAAAAGAATGTTGTTTTATACCAGGTAAGATTTCCCTTCTTCATAAGATGGTTAACAGTTTGGAGCTGAAAATTGCCTATGCTTCAAAAGCAACCATGTATAAGAAAACAGTCTAAAAGAAAAAAAGGAGGAATTCGATTATGAATTCTCATGCAAATACATTGAGTCATTCACAATCTAAAGGCGGAACACCCGCTTTATTAGCTCTTGCGATTAGTGCATTTGGAATCGGTACAACTGAGTTTGTACCTGTAGGATTATTATCTTCGATTGCAGATGATTTATCGATCTCTATTACATTAGCTGGTTTATTAATTTCAGGATATGCCATGGGTGTAGCATTTGGAGCACCTGTTCTTACAGCACTTACAAGTAAAATGAGCAGAAAAACGTTATTGATGGCCCTGATGGTCATATTCATTGTTGGTAACTCTGTTGCAGCTATGTCAACTAGCTTTGGTCTATTACTTGTTGCCCGTTTTATTACCGCTTTTTCACATGGAATTTTCTTTTCAATTGGATCAACGATTGCAGCCGACTTAGTACCAGCCGACAAACGGGCTAGCGCCATTGCCTTTATGTTTACTGGTTTAACAGTAGCTACAGTAACTGGAGTACCACTTGGAACATTTATTGGACAAGCATTTGGCTGGAGAGCGACCTTCTGGGGCGTTGCTTTACTTGGTGTGATTGGAATAATCGCAAGTGCGATTCTTGTACCGAAAAATTTAAAGGAAGCACCACCTGCAAAATTCAGTGAACAATTAAAAATTTTAAGTAACGGGAAATTACTATTAGCTTTCGCAATTACAGCACTTGGGTATGGTGGAACATTTGTAGCGTTTACGTATTTAACGCCATTGCTTGAAGATGTAACAGGCTTCAGTTCAAAATGGGTTAGTATCATTCTTCTTGTATATGGAATTGCCGTTGCTATTGGGAACGTAATTGGAGGAAAAGCATCTAATAAAAATCCATTAAATGCTCTTCTTTGGATGTTTGTATTTCAAGCGATTATTTTATTCGTTTTGACTTTTGCAGCACCTTTTAAAGTAGTAGGGTTGATTGTTATTTTCTTAATGGGAATGTTCGCTTTCATGAATGTTCCAGGGTTGCAAATTTTAGTTGTCAACCTAGCTGAAAAATATGTTCCTTCAGCAGTAAATGTAGCATCTGCCTTAAATATCGCTGCTTTTAATGTAGGGATTGCCATCGGTTCATTCGTTGGTGGACTAATCGTTGACGACCTGGGGATTATTCATACGCCGTGGATTGGAGCTGTAATGGTTCTTGGAGCTGTTCTACTAACTGTCTGGTTAAAGGGATTAGAAAATAAGAAAGCATAAGTGAAAACGTACTAGTTCTCTAGGTTACTTGATAAGGAATTTAACTCTTTTGACAAGGGCCACTTTGTACTTGGTATCTTGTCAAAAGAAACAAATAGGAGGAGAAATAATGAATAGAGTAACGTTAAATAACGGAGTAGAAATGCCAGAAGTGGGATATGGTGTGTTTCGTGTAGAAGAAGGAACTAATTTAGAAAATGCCATTGTTAAGGCAATTGAAATGGGCTATCGCAGTATTGACACAGCGGCTATTTACGGAAATGAGAAAAGCGTTGGGAAGGGGATTAAGCAAGCAATCGCAGCGGGCGTAGTTACAAGAGAAGAGCTATTCATCACTTCCAAAGTTTGGAATAACAACTTAACTTTTGAAGAAACGATTGCGGCATACGAGGACAGCTTAGAAAAGCTGGACTTGGCGTATTTAGACCTATATTTAATTCACTGGCCAGGAAAAGATAGATATATGGAATCGTGGAAAGCGTTAGAATCTCTATATAAACAAGGCCGCATTAAAGCGATTGGTGTGAGCAACTTCCAAGCTCACCATTTAGAAACGCTTTTGGAGGAAGCGGAAGTGAAGCCAGTAATCAATCAAATTGAATTCCATCCGAAGCTTGTTCAATCGGAAGTAAGAGGGTTCTGTGCAAAACACGAAATTCAGGTAGAAGCATGGTCACCTCTTATGAATGCGGAGCTTCTAACCCATCCTGTGATAGTAGACATGGCAAACAAATATCAAAAGTCAACAGCTCAAGTCATTCTTCGTTGGGACGTGCAGCATGGCATCATTACCATTCCAAAGTCCATGACTGAGTCAAGAATGAAAGAGAATCTCAATCTATATGATTTTGAATTAACTGAAGAAGAAATGACACAACTCGATTCATTAAATGAAAACCGTCGTAGTGGTCCACACCCTGACGAATTTGATTTTGTGATCTAAACATGCTTCTGACTGTAGAATCAAACTCGGTGAAAATCGAGCTTGTCTACAGTCATTTTTTGGTTGAAGGGAAGAGGCTGGGACATAAGTATTTCAGTCAATGGTATATCCGAACTATCAGGAGTTATCTCCTTATAATTTAAACGAAATTTAAACTGAATAATTCCTTTATTTTAACCAAGGCCCGCTAAGATGGAAGTCGAGGTGAGAGAATTGAAGGAATATATCATAGAGACCAGTCGATTAACAAAGAAATTCGGGAAGCGATTCGCAGTAGCGGATGTCAATCTACAAATTCCAAAAGGAGAAATATATGGCTTTCTCGGTCCAAATGGTGCGGGAAAAACAACAACGATACGGATGCTGTTGGGTTTGGCAAAGCCATCATTAGGAACGATTCAAATCTTTGGCAAAGATCTGAAAAAAGATAAGCTCGCAATTCTTAGAAGGGTTGGATCATTAGTAGAGTACCCATCCTATTATGGCCATTTAACTGCTCGTGAGAATCTAGAGGCCGTTCGAAGATTATTAGATGTACCGAAATCGAGAATTGATGAGGTGCTATCCATCGTACGATTAACAAAAGAAGCAAATCGGCCAGTGAAAGGCTTTTCCTTAGGGATGAAGCAGCGCCTAGGGATTGCAACTGCTTTGCTTGGCAATCCGGAACTGCTTATTCTCGATGAACCGACGAATGGATTAGATCCTTCAGGGATATTAGAAATGCGTGAACTGATTAAAAGCATGCCAAAACAGCATGGAATCACGATTCTCGTATCCAGCCACTTACTCTCTGAAATTGACCAAATGGCTACGAGAGTCGGAATCATTTCAAAAGGAGAGATGATCTTTCAAGATTCCATTGAAGAGCTCCGAAAGATGTCTACAAGTAAGATGGCTATTAAAGTAGATGACATGGAAAAAGCAGCGCGTGTATTACTCTCAACAGGAACTGTATCCGAAACCGTTGAAGATCGTCTATTGTTTGCAAACGCATCTAATAATCAAGTGGCTTCGATGATTGCGGAATTGGTTCATAATCGAATTTCAGTTTACCGAGTAGAGGAAGAGAAAAAATCATTAGAGGATATTTTCTTAGAGCTTACGGGAGGGGGAAGTCTTTAATGCTTCAATTATTAACTGTTGACCTCCTTAAGATTAAACGTAAGTTCATCTGGTTTTTTATTTTCTTAGGTCCGATTGGAGTTATTGGGCTCGAGGCCGTCAACTTCACTCTCCGTTATGAATATTTGACGGGGATATATGCTGCCGGTTTATGGGAGGGACTTATTGATAATGTCAGGTATTTAGCCCATCCAACGTTAATTATTGGCGTTACGATTATTATTTCAATGATTGCCAATATAGAGCACCAAACGAATGCGTGGAAGCAATTACTAGCTTTGCCAATTGATAAAAAGAAAGTGTTTGCTGGGAAGTTTCTAGTAAGTGCTGTTCTCCTTTTTGTATCTTGTACGCTTCTTGCAATAGGAACGGTGTTTTTAGGAATCGCTTTAAAGTTTGGCTTTGAATTCCCTGTAACGAAGGTGTTGCAGATGGCTTATTTTCCTTTTTTTGCTACCATGCCGATTATTGCTCTTCAAGTATGGTTATCGATCAGCATGAAAAACCAAGCAACCCCGCTTACAGCAGGAATTGTAGGAATGATTGTATCGTTATCAAGCATGGGACTACCCGATTGGTTTCCTTATAAATGGCCATCTCTCGAGAATAATTGGGGGAATCCTATTTATTCAGTTATGGCAGGGATGCTTGTAGGAGTAATTGTTTTCACTATTGGATTACTAGATTTTAGCCGAAAGGACGTGAAGTAGATGAGAAGAATGCTAAGCTCTGAATGGTTGAAGCTACGGAAGTCCTCCGTTTGGCTACTAATCTTTGTAAGTCCACTTCTAGCCACCTTTGTAGGTTACGTTGAAAAGTCCGAGGGTGACTATAACCCTTGGTTCGTTACAATTGCATTCATGTCCTTTATACATGCATTGCTATTTCTTCCATTATTGACGGGTGTTTTCTCAGCATTTGTTTGCCGTTATGAGCATATTGGAGGAGGTTGGAAACAATTGCTAGCTATGCCTGTCTCGCGGGCGTCGGTTTACTTTGCCAAATTTCTTCTTGTACTTATCTTATTAGCAGGAGCTCAGTTGTTGTTTCTTGGAGGCCTCCTATGTATTGGGTGGATGAAGGGATATTCAGTTCCGATACCATGGGACGAAGTTATTCAAAGTGTGTTAGGTGGTTGGTTTGCTTGTTTCCCATTAGTGGCACTTCAGATGTTTGTGTCTGTTGCCTGGTCTAGCTTTGCTGCACCGCTCGCAATCAATGTGGTTTTCACTATCCCGAACATTCTAGTAGTGAATTCGGCTAAATATGGACCCATTTATCCTTGGGCGCAGCCATTTATCTCCATGATGGGTGCCTCTGACGACAAATTTGGTGCACTGAATGTATCGCTTGAGACCCTATTATTTGTCATACTTGGAAGCTTCCTATTATTCTTAGCAGCCGGGTTTACGTATTTTATGAGAAAAGAAATCTAAGACCTTTTTTGGTAGGTCGGTGTTAGTGTTATTTATTGAGATAAAATTCATTAAACCAGTTGATATGATTTCATTTGAGGACAAATGAACATGACAACTATAAAGATGGATTTTTTTTACCTAAATGATTGGAGCGAAGGGTACTTGACTCCTGAGGGGTTAGCGTTACAGCCGAGACCCCACTTTCGAATGCCGAATAGGCATGGCGAACGCCACTCGGAAAGCAAGTACCTGGAGTGGAAATCACCACTTTCCACCAAGCCCTATTTCCAACTAAAGACAAAAGGATGGAGTGAATGTTTGTCTAAAAAGGGAATCAAGCTTGTTGTCATGAGGCTGGGACATAAGCATTTCAGTCAATAATCTATCCGAACGATCAGGAGTTAGCTCCTTTTACTAGTTCGGATATTTTTGTTTGTTCGGAAAAAAATTTTTTTAATAGTGGAATGGAGCGGAAGACACTCGACTACTAAGGGAAATAGAGGAAAGCGAGTGTCTGCAGCGCAGGTGGAACGAACTTGTTTTTACAACCTAACTATTTGAATAAAATCATTGTTCGTCTTTGAGAAAGAGTCATTTAGTTATGTTCCAGCCTCTTTTTATTTCTCTTCATTCGAAGAGCCATTAAAAGTCACTTCCACTCTTTAGGTAGATTCTCTTTTCACAAATTATACACATATAGAAACGAAATCTCTCTTTTCCATTAATTTCTACTATATATAGCGTGATAAATGTTACTGTAAGACGAATGACAAATGTATAAAATAACTGTAGTGGTGTTGTTAATTGATTTTCTAGAAAACCAATTAGTGAATAGATAACAGATAAATGAATTGGCAAGTATATTGTGCAAAGTTTCACATATTGGATATAAAATTGTAACAAAACAGGAGAATTATTGTCACATTTTGGACGTAATTAAACAGCTTTTTAGTATAAATTAGAAATGCAGCAAAAATCAAATGGGTATTCAAGAGATTCATAGAGAACCACATTGATTATGTGAGATAAGTCGCAGAAAGTATTAGTGCACTTTTTTACAATGAGAAGGCATAGCTAAATGGCTACTTTTTGTATAATGATTTTTCTGAACGGGGTGAAGGCATGAATAAGAAGGGTTGTCCTGAGGAGTATCCCATTTCATTAGTAGTCAATGGGTATGAGATTGCTATATTTCAGCTCACAAAGCAGGACCTAGAGGATTGGGTATATGGATATTTATTCTCGGAAGGTCTAATTGAATATACGGAAGATGTGAAGTGTGTAGAAATAGACGAAAACCAAGGAAGAATTCATGTGACGTTAGAACAGGATTTTCCTGTAGAAAGTATGTTTTCAAAGAAAAAACATTATACAGCTGGCTGTGGAAGAGGGGTAACGTTCTTCTCAATGACAGATGTGAAAGCGTTTAACAAGGTGAAGTCAGAAAAAACCTACCAATTAAGCTATCTATTAAAAATGCGAAGTGAATTTGCCAAAAGTTCACTCCTATACTTGGAAACAGGCGGGATGCATGGGGCTTGTCTGGTAGATGAATATGGGAATATGACCATTCGAGAGGATATCGGACGCCATAATGCAGTAGATAAAGTGATTGGTCATGCGATTCGGAATCATTTAGATCCGCGTAACTTAGTGCTATTAACCACTGGAAGAGTTTCCTATGAAATGCTCTCGAAAGCAGCGAAATTTGGCTTTGCAGTGATTGGTTCGCGAACGGCAGCCACAAAGCAAGCTATTCAGCTGGCAAAATACTTACAAATAGAAGTAGTCGGCTATCTGCGGGGGAAAATGGCTATTTCTTATACATCATTCGGACGGGTCGAAAATGACCTGGAGGTGCGATTTTCGGAGGTTCATCCTCAATAAGGATTTACTTATAGATGTTCTATTTATTCAAAACAAGAGCAGAGGCTGGGGGGCCTCTGTAACACAAATGTAGGGGGGATAAATGATGGAGATGAATGTCACTAGAAGACAGTTTTTAAAGCTGTCTGGTGCTATGGCAGCTACTTTAGCAGTCGTAGAGCTTGGTTTTAATGAACAAGCGGCAAAAGCGAAATCAAGTGAGTTTAAGATTGCTAAATTAAAGCCCACTCCAACAATCTGTCCGTATTGCTCGGTAGGTTGTGGAATTTTAGTATATTCCAAGGATAATGATGTGGTTTATACAGAAGGGGATCCAGATCACCCAATAAATGAAGGGTCTCTTTGTAGTAAGGGGACGACAGTAAGGCAAGTGTTCACGTCTGAGAAGCGCGTGACAAAGCCAATGTATCGAGCTCCTGGCAGTGATAAGTGGAAAGAGGTAGATTGGGAGTTTGCCCTTGATAAAGTAGCAAAAAATATTAAGGAAACTCGTGATCGCACGTTTGTTCCAAAAGAAAATGGCTTGACTGTAAACCGAACAGATACCATTGCGTATCTTGGAGGGGCAGCTCTTGATAATGAAGAATGCCATGTTTTACAGAAATTATTCCGTGCTGGTCTAGGGTTATCCTATATTGAGCACCAGGCCCGAATATGACATAGTTCAACGGTTGCCGGTCTGGCACCTACATTCGGTCGTGGAGCAATGACAAATCACTGGAATGACCTGCAATATGCAGATGTGTTAATGGTTATAGGGGCTAACCCTGCAGAAAACCATCCGATTAGCTTTAGATGGATTTCCAAAGCAAAAGAAAAAGGAGGAAAACTGATTTCAGTTGATCCTCGTTATACAAGAACGTCCCAAATGGCTAATATGTATGGACAGCTTCGATCTGGAACAGACATCGCCTTTATTGGTGGGATGATTAACTACACGATTGAAAATGAACGTTTTCATAAAGAGTATGTTGCAAACTATACAAATGCTTCCTATATCGTTGAAGATACATTTAGCTTCGAAGATGGGATGTTCAGTGGCTATGATGAAGCAACTAGAACATACGATAAGACAAAATGGGCATTTAAAAAAGACGCAGAAGGAAAAGTCGTCAAAGACCTTACATTACAGGACCCAAACTGTGTGTTCCAATTAATGAAAAAGCACTATTCTCGCTATGATGTAGATACTGTCGTTGGTGTTACAGGTACAGATAAAGATATGTACCTAGACATTTGTAAAACGTTTACGTCAACAGGAGAAGTTGGAAAAGCAGGGACTATTCTATATGCAATGGGTGGAACTCAGCATACCGTTGGTACACAAAATATCCGATCCTATGCAATTATTCAATTGCTATTGGGGAATATTGGAATTGCTGGCGGTGGAGTAAATGCCCTACGGGGGGAATCAAACGTTCAAGGTTCTACAGACTTTGGTCTCCTTTATCACAATGTTCCTGGATATATGGAAGTTCCGACAGGCTCTAAGGAAGATTCGACCTTCAAAGGTTTCCTTGAGAGAGTGACTCCTAAAGGTGGATATTGGACGAATAAGCCTAAATTCTATACGAGTATGCTTAAATCTTTTTACGGTGATCATGCAACAAAGCAAAATGAGTTTGGATATCATTTCATGCCAAAGTTAACACCGGGAAAAAACTATTCATTTATGCGTTTATTTGATGCAATGTACCGTAAAGAACTTGAGGGCTTGGTATTATTCGGATCAAACCCTGTTGTGGGTGGTCCAAATGCAAGTAAAGAACAAGGGGCTTTATCCAATTTGAAATGGATGGTTGCAGTGGACTTGTTTGAAACTGAAACATCATCCTTCTGGCAGAAAGAAGCGGGAGCAGACCCAGCATCTATCCAAACGGAAGTCATTTTCCTACCAGCATGTGCATCCTTTGAGAAAGAAGGATCGGTTACAAACTCTGGTCGTTGGATGCAATATCGCTGGCAAGGAATTCAACCGAAAGGCGAGTCAAAAGCCGATCTAGAAATCGTTCACATGCTTGCGAAGCGCTTGAAGGAACTTTATAAGAATGAAACAACCCCTGGAGCTCAGCAAATCAATGCTTTAATGTGGGAATATGGCGATCATGATCATCCAGATATCGACGTCGTGTGTCGTGAAATTAATGGATATGATACGAAAACGAAGAAGCAGGTGAAAGGCTTCTCAGAATTAAAGGATGATGGCTCTACAGCGAGTGGCTGTTGGATTTATGCGGGCTTCTATCCGGAGGAAGGCAATCTCTCTAAGAGAAGAGACAATAAAGATACAGGTATGAACAACTTCTTAAACTGGTCCTATGCTTGGCCAGCCAATCGACGTGTTCTTTACAATCGTGCAAGTGCAGACTTAAATGGGAAAGCATGGAACAAGGATCGCGTGGGTATTGAGTGGAATACATTAGAAGGCAAGTGGATGGGGAATGATGTACCAGACTTTGCGGCGACTAAAGGTCCGGATGATCCAACATTCTCTGATCCATTCTTGATGATTGATGGCGGTAAAGGGTCGATTTTCTCAGCGAAGCTAAATGAAGGTCCATTCCCTGAGCATTATGAGCCATATGAAAATCCAATGCAAAATGCCTTCTCTAGCATTCAATTAAATCCAGCTGTTCAGTTTGGGGAAAAAGAAATGAATGCACAAGGAGATGTGTCGAAATATCCAATCATTGCGACGACATATCGTGTGTCTGAGCATTGGCAATCTGGAGCGATGACAAGAAATGTACCTTGGTTAGCTGAACTTTTCCCACATATGTTCATCGAGCTAAGCGAAGAACTCGCAAAAGAAAAAGGGATTAAAAACAAAGAAAAGATTATCGTATCAACGGCTCGTGGAGAAATTGAAGCATATGCAATGGTAACGAAGCGGTTCAAGCCATATAAACTAAAAGGAAAAACCGTTCACCATATCGGAATGCCTTGGCATTATGGCTATAAGGGAATTGCCACTGGTGCAACAGCCAACCGCCTAACACCACATATCGGAGATGCAAATTCAACAATTCCAGAATATAAAGCATTCCTATGTGATGTAAGGAGGGTGTAACAATGGCAGATTATATTAAATTTGTAGATGTAACGAAGTGTGATGGCTGTCGTGCCTGCATGGTAGCTTGTAAAAACTGGAATGACCTTCCTGCTGAGCCAGAGTCGTTTTCTGGAAGCTATCAATCTCATGAAAATCTAACGGCGAATACATGGAATGTCATTACATTTAACGAACAAGAAACTGCTGGTGGGGGATTCGAATGGTTATTTCGCCATCAATCATGCCTTCACTGTGGCCAAGCTGCATGTGAAAAGGCATGTCCTGAAGATGCCATTAGCCATACGAAATTTGGTTCTGTTGTCATTAATGCTGATAAATGTGTTGGCTGTGGATACTGTGTGGAGAACTGTACATTCGATGTGGTAAAGCTAGCAACCTATAAAGATCAAAATGGCAAAGAGTATCGCAAAGCACAGAAATGTACCCTTTGTACAGACCGTTTAGAAGAGGGGCTGCAGCCAGCATGTGTAACAGCTTGCCATACAGACTGTCTCATTTATGATGAAAAAGAGAAGGTATTATCGGAAGCAAATACACGATTAGCGAAAATAAAAGATCGTTTTCCAAATGCGAATGTCTATAACCCTCAAGGGATTGAAGGGACAACAACCGTCTACTTGTTGGCAGATAAACCATCCGTATATGGTCTTCCTGAAAATCCGAAGGTTCCGTTATCTCAAGTGGTCTGGAAAGATTATGCACAGCCAATTGGTAAAGCAATGTTCGGAGTAACAACGATGGCAGTTGTCGGTGCAGTCCTTTCAAATGCGTTAAAGAAGGATAAGGATGGTAAAGGAGGCCAAGATCATCATGAATAAGGGTAATCAAAAAATGGTGAAGCGCTTTAGCAAGCCTGTAATCATTGCCCATTGGCTAAATGCTTTTGCGTTCTTTACGCTTTATATTTCAGGTCTTCCGATGTATACAGAGTATTTTGATTGGGTATATAGCATCTTTGGGGGGCCGGCAGGTGCTCGTTTAGCTCACCGTGTAGGGGCTGTGTTGTTTGTCATTCCGGTGTTGTTTATTTTAATAGCTGACCCAAAAAGCTTCTTTCATTGGATTAAAGAAATCCTAACTTGGAAGAAGAGTGATATTAAATTCTTCAAAGAGTTCCCGAAAGAGTTTTTTGGTGGGCATGCAGATATCCCAAAGCAAGGATTCTATAATGCTGGTGAGAAGGTGAACTCCTTCTTAACTATCATAACAGCCATCATGTTGATCGGATCTGGCTTTATCATGTGGTTCCCGCAATTTTTCAGCCAAGGAATTATTATGTGGGCTTACCCAATTCACAATATAGGCTTAGGTTTATCATTAGCCGTTGTCGTTGGCCATATTTATTTATCTGTCGGCCATCCAAACTCCCGCCCTGCTTTCAGAGGGATTACAAAGGGAGAGGTTCCTGCAGAATATGCTAAGGAGCATCATGGTCTTTGGTACGAAGAACTGGAAAAGCAGGAGAAGGAAATCGAGAAGAAACGAGCTTAATAGAGAAAGTTTTAATAATCAACATTGCTGAGAAGGGTTAAAGTATCCATTCCTAAGGGATTGTTTCGATTAACCCTCTTAGTCGCTTGAAGTGAACTCGTTTCAATAGTATAGATGATCAGGTCTGTGTAACTATCCATTCGATAAAACTGAAAGAGCTACCCACCGTTTGGGTAGCCTTTCCTCTTCATAGCGAAGAGTGAATCCGATTATAGAGAGGTGTAAACATGAGTCAAATAAATGTACTTGATACAGCATACGAACAGCTCCATGAGCAAATCCAAACTTTACATGAACAATGGTATGAACAAATCGGCTATGAGTGCGTTGTACAAACAGAAGGAATGAGTTTAGATGCGCCACTAGCTCCTCAAGTTGTATGGAATTTGAAAGAGGAACACTATCAGTCCTTTTTACAGGATCTGTTAAGGATGTTAGCAGGAACCAATAATTCGATCAAAGACAGTCTTGAGAAGGTTCAATCCCTTCTAACAGATGAACTACTAATAAGATGGTTTGAGGAAGCAATTGCTGTAAATAACTATTATTTTCAACAGTTTGCAGAAGAAAATAACGTAGAACCTTGGCTTCCATTTTTTTTAGCAGAGCACGCAGTTAGGCCATTTTTACAAAAAGCATCTCATGAGCTAGGAGACATTCTAATTCGTATGGATGCTCATATCGGCTGTCCTTGCTGCGGCGAACCTGCTCGTTTAGCTATTATAAGTAAAAAAGGAAAAAAACAGCTGACTTGCCCCCGCTGCTCTCATTCATGGCAAGAGAAGAAAATCTGCTGTGCTCATTGTGGAACAGATGAGCATGAGAAGGTAGAAATTCTAAAAATTGAAGGCGATGAGCGAGCAGAAATTCATGTGTGTCTTGAATGTAAGGGCTACACGAAAGTGATTGATACACGTAAATTAATCGGGAAAGCTGCTCCTGCCTTACTAGACTTAAGGAGCATACATTTAGATTATATTGCACAAGAACATGGATTTGGTACGCTAGAGGGGACCGATAGACATTAGATTGGGGGAATACTAGGTGCAAGCAACCGGCATAATCTTAGCAGGCGGAAAATCGAGTCGGATGGGGACCAATAAGGCGCTACTGGAAGTGAGAGGCTCCAAGGTGATTGAGAGAATAGTAGCAGAAACGTCTAAGGCAACAGATCACTTACTCCTCGTGACCAACACGTTTGAGGATTATGAATTTCTAGAACTTCCTATGGCAGAAGACGAGTGGAAGGGCTTAGGGCCACTAACTGGCATTCATACCGGCTTGAAGAACTCTACGACAGATAGAAATCTAGTAGTTGCTTGCGATATGCCTTTCGTATCAGCTGATTTAGGCAGGTTTCTGTTAACACAGCTAACAGACTACGAAGCGGTGGTACCGGAGATTGGTGGTCAGCTACACCCCTTGTTCGCAGCATATAGTAAGAATGTTGTAGGGAAAGTTTTGCAAGCATTGCAGCACAAACAGCTGCGTATTAGGTATTTACTAGACTCCCTGCATGTTAAGATTATTAGGGAGAAAGATTTGCAACAGAACGGGATTCAGTGGAATGATACCTATTTTTATAATATGAATCATCCAGAGGAGTATCAACAAGCATTAAGGATGCAGGACTAGCAAACTAAAAAGGCAGAGATCATAAATGAAATTTTTCCAAGTTAAATCGGTAGAAGAAACGTTTCGTCTAATTGATGAGCAAATCGAGCCGCTAACTGAAAAGGTGACGAAGCCTCTTTTTGAAGTGCTTCATTTCGTTTTAGCTGAAGATGTAGAAGTGAAAGAAAACCTTCCTAATTTTCGAAGGTCAACGGTTGATGGCTATGCTGTAAAAGCGAAAGATACGTTTGGGGCTTCGGAGAGTATGCCAGGTTTTTTGACATTAGCTGGCGAAGTGTCGATGGGAGAGCAGCCTAAAAACTCTTTAGGTACAGGAGAAGGGATGTACGTGCCAACAGGAGGGATGCTACCCGATGGAAGCGATGCGGTCATAATGATTGAAAATAGCGAAGATTTAGGTGGCCTGTTAAATATTTATCGGCAGACGGCCCCAGGAGAAAACGTTATTTCAGTAGGCGAAGATTTGAAGCAAGGCCAGGTGCTTTTGAAGAAAGGAACGAGGCTTAGGGCTCAGGAACTTGGGGCACTTGCCTCACAAGGGATTTTAGAAGTACCGGTATTTCGCAAGCCTGTTATTGGTTATTTATCCTCAGGGGATGAAATTGTTCCAATGGAAACAAAGGAGCTAGCATCTGGAGAAATTCGTGATTTAAATGGAATGACCATTGGAGCGCTCGTTACCGAATGGGGATATGATTTTCTTTACGGTGGAATTGTAAAGGATGATCGTGAAGAACTAGAGGAAAGAGCAAGAGAGATGCTAGAAACAACGGATTGCTTAATTTTATCGGGAGGAAGTTCAGTTGGGACAAAGGACTATTCGGTTGATGTCATTCAGTCATTAGGAAGCCCAGGAGTCTTCGTTCATGGAATTTCCGTTAAACCAGGCAAACCTACCATTCTATCAGCTGCTAATCGCAAACCAATTATCGGCTTGCCAGGTCATCCGGCATCAGCAATGATTATCTTTCATCTGTTCGGAAAAGCGATATTGCACAGGCTTTCAGGGTTAGCGTCTACCGAGAAGCAACTTTCCTATGCAATCGTTACAAAGAACATTCCTTCCGCTCCAGGCAGAACGGATTATGTTCGAGTGCGTCTATTTGAACAAGAAAAGCAATGGTTTGCTGAGCCGATTTTTGGCAAGTCAGGACTCATCTCTACTCTCGTTAAAAGCGATGGGATGATTGAAATTTCTTCCCAAAGCGAAGGTGTTCAAAAGGGAGAAAAGGTACCTGTTCGTTTATTCCAATAATAAGGTGTGGAAAAATCGTGGATAACAAGTATAAGCGCAAAATATACCTACAAGACAAGCCGAGGCAAGAAGCAAGGCTAGAAATGCTCTCACATTTTGCTCCTCTAAGACAAGTGGAGTCGATTAACTGTGTGGAGGCATTAGGCCGAGTAACAGCCGAGCCTATATTTGCAAAGACTTCGATGCCCCACTACCATGCTTCAGCAATGGATGGGATTGCAGTTGTCGCAGAGAACACATTTACAGCCCATGAACAAAACCCTATTCAGCTAAAACGAAATGAAGATTTTATTTATGTAGATACCGGAAACCCCATTCCTTCTCCATATAATGCCGTTGTAATGATTGAAAATGTGGAAGAATTAGATGATATGACAGTAGAAATCATCGAGCCTGCTGCACCGTGGCAGCATATTCGTCCTATTGGAGAAGACATTGTTCAAGAGGAAATGTTATTTTCCCAGGGACATCAAATACGTCCGGTTGATATCGGTGCCCTGTTAGCAGCACAAAACGTGTCTATTCCCGTCTATCAAAAGCCAAAGGTTCACATCATTCCTACTGGAAACGAGCTAGTATCTGCTCATGCGAGCTTGACACCAGGGAATTTGATTGAATTTAATGGAAGCGTAATCGCAAGCTATGTAACAGAGTGGGGAGGAGTGCCAACCATTCGTCCGATTGTAAAAGATCGTCCTGAAGCGATTCGTGATGCTCTTTTACAAGCGGTGGAAGAGGCTGATGTGGTTGTCATCAATGCAGGGTCCTCAGCAGGTTCGAAGGATTACACGGTTCATATCATTGAAGAACTTGGGGAGGTTTTCACCCATGGTGTCGCTACAAGGCCTGGAAAGCCTGTCATAATAGGGAAAATACATGGAAAGATTGTCGTGGGAGTACCTGGTTATCCAGTGTCAGCTTATTTAGCTCTTGAGTGGTTCGTTAAACCGTTAGTTTATGAGCATTTACAGCTGCCTGAGCCGAAACGAAGTACTATTAAAGCAAGGCTTGGAAGAAGAATTGTCTCTACTATGGGAGCAGAGGACTATGTCCGGATGAACATTGGATATGTGGACGGACAATATATCGCAAACCCTTTAACTCGTGCGGCAGGAGTGACTATGTCTCTTGTAAGAGCAGACGGGCTGTTGATTATTGAACCAAATCAGCTTGGGTTTGAGCAAGGTGAAATAGTCGAAATTGAGCTTCTAAAGCCGATTGAGGAGATTCAACAGGCAATTGTATTCAACGGAAGTCATGACCTAACCATTGATTTGCTCTCCACAGAGTTAAAGCAGCAAACCAATCGTTCAAAAATCATCTCATCCCATGTAGGAAGCATGGCTGGATTAATGGCGATTCGAAAAGGGGAGGCACATGTAGCAGGAATCCATCTTCTAGATCCAGAAACAATGAGGTATAACCAACCATATGTTGAGCGCTTCTTAGCAGGGCATGCCGTAGTGCTTTATCCTTTTCTAAAACGTAAGCAAGGTTGGTTTGTACCAAAGGGAAATCCACTACAGATACATGGGATTCGAGATATTATGGAGAAGCAAGCCCATTTTGTAAACAGGCAAAAGGGAGCGGGAACAAGGATATTATTCGATTTATTTTTGAAAGAAGAAGGAATGACTTCAGAAGATATTACCGGTTATGAACGGGAGATGTTCTCTCATTTAAGTGTAGCTGCTGAAGTGAAAGGAGATTCAAAGGCCGTTGGTTTAGGGATTTATCCAGCATCTAAGGCTATGGATCTTGAATTTATTCCAGTTGCAGAAGAAAGCTATGATTTGCTGATGACGAGGGAATTTTTCGAAAGTGCTCAAGCAAAAAGAATGATAGATGTTATTCAATCAGATACTTTTAAAGAAGCGGTAGAAAAAATTGGAGGGTACGCAATTGTCGAAGATCCGAATCCAGTATTTCTATCCTAGTCGATTCATAGAAAGATGATGAGGTGAGTCCATATGAAATTTGAAATCTCGAAAGAACCCATTCAAATCCAGTCGGTTATTGATAAAGTTGTCCAGCGTGAAGCAGGGGCTATTACCACATTTATTGGAACGGTACGTGAGCTTACACATGGAAAGAAAACATTATTCTTAATCTATGAAGCTTACGAAGCAATGGCTGTTAAAAAGCTAGAGCAAATCGGAACAGAAATTCAAGAACGCTGGAGTGGAGCTGAGGTTGCGATTACTCATCGCGTAGGACGTCTAGATATCACAGATGTAGCCGTTGTCATTGCTGTGTCCACTCCCCACAGAGCAGATGCTTATGAGGCGAATCGTTATGCAATTGAAAGAATCAAGGAAATCGTTCCTATCTGGAAGAAGGAGCATTGGGAAGATGGGGAAGAGTGGATTGGAAATCAGCTAGAAACAGTCTCATATCCAACGGGAAAACCAGAAGGGAAGGATCTAAATGAATAAAGTCCTCTTTTTTGCTCATTTAAAGGATGCAATTGGCGAAGAATCAGTCATGATGGAAGCAAAAGGGTTAATGGTGGCTGAATTGAAGCAAAAACTGAAAAGTCAGTACAATATCCAAAGTTTAGATGTGGTTATGACAGCCATTAACGAAGAATTCGCTTCAGACGAAGAATTGATTCAAGATGGAGATGTGATTGCGTTTATCCCGCCAGTAAGTGGAGGCTAATAACAAGAACGGAGGTGGAAATGATGACTCGATATTCTCGCCAGGTTCTATTTCCACCAATAGGAGATCATGGCCAAGAAAAATTGCGTTCAAAGCATGTTCTCTTAATTGGAGCAGGAGCATTAGGCTCAGGAAACGGGGAAATACTTACACGAGCTGGGGTCGGAAAGCTAACGATTGTCGACAGGGATTATGTAGAGGAAAGCAATCTTCAGAGGCAGCAGCTGTATACAGAAGAAGATGTTGCTGAAAATCTTCCAAAAGCAGTTGCAGCAGAACAGCGGTTGAAAGCAATCAATGGAGAAGTAGAAATCGTTTCACTTGTAGCAGATGCAAATGTAGAAATCCTGGAAGAATTTATAGGCGAAGTGGACTTAATTATTGATGCAACAGATAATTTTGAAACGCGAATGCTTATCAACGATTTGTCCCAAAAGTATAAGGTTCCATGGATATACGGTGCATGCGTCGGTAGCTATGGGATGAGCTTTACGATTATTCCGGGAAAAACACCATGCTTAAATTGTTTGCTTAAAAGAATGCCGATACAAGGGATGACCTGTGATACAGGTGGAATTATCGCTCCAGCTGTTCAAATGGTCATCGCCCACCAAACAGCAGAAGCTTTCAAAATTCTTGTGGAGGATTGGGAGACCATTCAAACAGCGTTTGTTAGCTTTGATATATGGCGAAATCAATATACAACAATGAAGCTATCTAAGGCAAAAGATGAAAACTGCCTTTCATGTGGAAAAGAACCTACGTATCCATACCTTGAGCATGAGAATTTGACGAAGACGACAATTCTTTGCGGGAGAGATACCGTTCAAATTCGTCCCCCAAAACAAGGGGATATACAGCTTCAGCTACTCGCAGCACAGCTCACATCCCTCGGCTATTTTGTTAAAGGCAATCCCCATCTACTATCTGTAGAGATAGAGGGGCAGCGGATGGTCATTTTTAAAGATGGGCGAGCACTTATTCATGGTACAAAGGACCTCACTCAAGCGAAAAGTATGTATCAGCGTTTGTTAGGGTAAATAAATATGTTAAAACCCCGTATTCTTAGTAGATACGGGGTTTATCTATTACTCAGAAAACATAAGTCTTATAAGAGGTACTTACGCTTTACATATTTAATTCATCTTGAAATCATTTTGAATGGACTCCGCTTGGTTAGAACCCACAATCACAAGCTTGCCGGTATCCAAGACCTCTTCGTAGCGCTCGGCTTCCACCTGGCTCATTCCCACTGAACGCATTTTCGAACGAAGCTCGTCTCCTCTTGTTCGAAAGAGATTCCCAATCGATTCAAAGAATCCTTGCTCTTTGATTCCGACATCACCTGTACTTGTAGCAGAGGTGAGATTCTCAGAGCGGTTTTTATCATGTGCAAAAATATACACATGCTCCTTATCATACCCATCACTCTGTAGTGCTTCAATTGATTGAGTTGCTTCTACTCCATTTTCAGCTACTAATACCTTATACATTGAAATTCCTCCTCAGTTTGATTTGTGAACTTCTTTGTTAACCAAGCGAGCTTTAGCTTTAGCTTGCTCTTGTTCTATTAAATAACCGTTCTACAAAAAAATAAACATTCTACTGGAAATTGACATATTTCAACAAAAGTAGGGTCTTTCTCTTTATAATAGAAGTAGATATCGAAATGAGGTGTGAGGTCAATGAGTCAAAAACAAGATAAAGAAGTGCTTGATCAATTGGAAGCCATAATGAAGGAGCTAAAGGAAGCTCGTAAAGAAACAGCTACTACGGCTACAATTGAAGCAAAATCACGAAGCCTCCATCTTCCAACATTTTTTCTAAATAAAGTGAAGTGGAAGCTCATGCTTGTATTGATGTCAGTATTCATCGTGGGAATTCTGTTGACCGTAGGATATTTTACATTCATTGCAGGAGAACGCGTTCATACAGAAAAAGGGAGCTTTATTGAGCAAATGAAGGAGCTTTCCTCACTTGCAACATCACAAGCATATGTAAAAGTTGTCATTGAAAAAGAAGACAACCAGTTATTTGGGAAACCAATCAATTCCAATCTACCAGGAACGAAACGAAAGCTATTGCTAGTCGTACCTGGAACGGTTATAGCAGGAGTGGACCTTAGGCAGGTTGAAAATGGAAATGTAACGACAGATGAAGAGAAAAAAACCCTATCCATTGTCATACCACGAGCTGAATTGATTCAAGAGCCTTCGTTAGATTTTGATGGCGTTCAAACTTTTTCAGTAGAGGGTATTTTTCGTGAGGAAGTGAATTGGGAAGAAGCCTATGAATTAGCTGCAGAAGCAAAGGAGCAAATTCGTCAAGAAGCGCTGAACCAAGGAATATTGGAGATAGCGGAGAAAAATGCAGAAAAAACGTTAAAAGAATTCTATCGACAACTAGGCTATCAGGTGACTGTAGAATTTCAAGAATAGGAGTGGCATACATGCTTCATTTTCCATTGGAGAATGACTGGAAGGTGAGATTGAGTGACGAGCTTCAGAAACCATATTTTTTGAAGCTTCTAGCTTTTTTACAAGAGGAATACGAGAGTCAGACCGTATTTCCGAAGCCTACAGATGTATTTAACGCATTAAATTATACGCCATTTGAAGATGTAAAGGTCGTTCTATTAGGACAAGATCCATATCATGGGGAAAACCAAGCACATGGGTTGAGTTTTTCTGTTCAAAAGGGGGAAGCCATCCCTCCCTCCTTAAGAAATATGTATAAGGAGCTCCAAGATGATTTGGGATGTACTCCGCCAGCGCACGGGGACTTAACGAAGTGGGCGAGACAAGGTGTGCTTTTGTTAAATACGGTGTTAACCGTTCGAAAAGGCTCAGCGAACTCTCATAAGCATGTTGGCTGGGAGTTGTTCACGGATCAAATCATTCGAAAGCTAAGTGATCGAAAAGCTCCCGTAATCTTTTTACTATGGGGAAATCCCGCACAGCAAAAGGGGGAACGAATTGATTCTAGCAAACATACCATTCTAACAGCACCGCATCCGAGTCCATTAGCAGCATATCGAGGTTTTTTTGGAAGCAAGCCATTTTCCCGTGTGAATGAACAGCTCCGTATCCAAGGGATGAAGGAGATTGAATGGACAATCGACAACAACTGACATGTTTCATGTGGAACATGCAAAATATCCCTGTTTTCAACAAGAAATGACAAGTGATAAGTTAAAGGATGATCTTACGAGTGACAAACAGAAAAGTTGATTGCTTTAAGTGTAAATATTTCTATGTAACATGGGACCCCAAATTTCCTAAGGGGTGCAAGGCATTCCAATTTAAAACGAGGCAGCTTCCATCGAACGAGGTATTAAAGGCTTCAGGTCAGAGCTGTCTCCGATTTGAAAAAAAGTAAAACGCCCATGATTTTGTCTTCGGAATGATGGAAGACGAGGGTATTGTGCTGCCTTCATCTGCTTTTATTCGATTAAGGTTAATAGGAGTGAATCATTTGCGGATCTATCGTCATTTAATAACAGCTCTCGTTTGTATGCTGTTGACTATTATTGTGGGAACGATTGGTTTTATTATTTTTGAGAATTTATCATTATTCGATTCATTATGGCTAACCTTGATTACCGTGTTAACAGTTGGATACGGCGATGTTATTCCAAGAACGGACAATGGAAAAACATTCGCAATGGTGATTATTCCAATCGGTGTCGGAATTGTTACTTATGCCATCGGGGCATTTACCTCAATGATGATTGAAGGGGAATTTTCAAAAACGGTGGGGAGAAGAAGGATGAATAAGAAAATAAGTGAATTGCAGAATCACATCATTGTGTGTGGCATGGGTCGTGTCGGTGAACAGGTTGTAAATGAACTATTACATAAAAAAACACCTGTCGTCATTATTGAAAAAGATGAATCTGCTATTAAAGCATCAGGACTTCATCACTTATATTATCTAATTGGAGATGCTACAGAAGACCAGTTTTTAATTGAAGCTGGCATTGATAGAGCCTCTGGGCTTGTAGCGACTTTGCCAGAGGATGCAGATAATGTATTCATCTCCTTAACCGCAAGAGGGCTAAACCAAGATATTCGCATTGTCGCAAGAGCCGAGCGCCCTCAGTCAGAGGAGAAGCTTCGCCGTGCAGGAGCAAATAAAGTCATTAACCCTTCATCAATTGGTGGTAATCAGATGGTGATGTCGATCCTCAAGCCTGTAAGCGTGGAATATGTCGATATGATGCTCCATACGGGAAAGCAAGAATTTGGAGTGGAAGAAATGAAAATCGTGGAAGGGTCCAAGCTAATTGGAAAAACGATTGTGGAAAACCAAATTCGGACAAGCTATGGAGTGACTATTGTAGCCATTTTGCGAGACGAAACGTTGATTAGTAACCCTTCTCCTGATGAAACGTTTCAGTTGCATGATATGATCATTGTGTTTGGTTCAAGTGAGCAACTCGAATGGTTTGAAGTAGCGACTCGTCCTCAAGTCTAATATAATACAAAGGAACCTTAACCCAATCAGAAGACTAGTAAACAAGCTGTTAATATTGTTAAGATAATAGGTAAGAAGGTGAAGAAGTTGAATATTTCAGTACATAAGTTGTTTCAAAAAATGGAAGATGAGCTAAAGCAGGCTAAAATGAGCTCGAGCGAGCGAACAGTACGTGAACGGGTACATGCAATTAAGGCACTATGCGAGCTCATACTTGAAGACAGTTCTTCCCAAGAAAGGTATCGTCCAACTAGCCCATCCCCAGTTGTGAGTGCTCCAGAACCACAGCCGATTAGCATCCAGCAAGGGAAAAAGCTAACGACAGATGATGGATCGAATGGAGATTCATTATTTGATTTTTAAACAAAATATGTTGATTTAGGAAAAACTATAAGAGGTGAAAAAAATGAAACTATTTATAATAATCGGGGCAATTCATGCATTTCTTGCGGTAGCTTTAGGTGCTTTTGGAGCACACGGTTTAGAAGGAAGAGTAGAACCGAAATATTTGGAAACATGGAAAACTGGAGTTACGTATCAAATGTTTCACGCAACAGGACTATTAATCATAGGAGTCCTATTAGGAAAGGTTCCAGCCAGCACTCTGCTATCTACCTCCGGTTGGTTAATGTTTGTCGGAATCATTCTTTTTTCTGGAAGTCTTTACGTTTTGAGTGTCACAAAAATTAGCGTTCTCGGAGCAATTACCCCATTAGGTGGTGTTTCGTTCCTTGTAGCCTGGGTATTATTAATCATTGCAGCTGTGAAGTATTTATAGTCTTAAAAAGGAGCTCCGAGGTCTCAGAGCTCCTTTTTGGTTTATCTAGGTGAATACGATGCCATTCCAGGTGTAGAACCAAAACCATATTCGTATTCAATCTCTTCATCAAACGTCACATAATCCACATAGATCATGAGAATTAAGTAACGCATTCCTGTTTGTGGATCACTTAAGATAATATGATCTCGACCAGCCGCCTCAATGATTCCCTTAAAGATCTTTGCATTCCACTCGCGATTGTTTTCAAATGTGGCGTAGACAGTAGCGAGCTTTCCTTTATTTAAGCGTAGGATATTTTCGATATAGGATTCTTCAAGTGGAAGCATCCCAGGAACTTGTGGACCAAGAGATGGGGCGTTTAAACCACCTTGAATCATACTTCCAGCTGGCTGCTGAGGAAAGACTGGCTGCTGGGGGTAAACAGGCTGTGAGCCGTACCCGTATGTAGGTACTTGCCCTGTTGACCCATAATAAGCTTGTTGTGCTTTGAAATCCCCGTATTGTCTAGAATTACTCATGAAATTTCCCTCCTAAAGATCTTTTTTCTAATACACAGACGGACAGTCTGCTTGTGTTGGTTTAAAGAAGCAATGAGCTTTGTATCTTCCTGTGTTCCACTGGTTAAACCATTGAGCAGGGCAGGATCCATCAGGTCTAAAAAACCAAAGTGCATTGCTCGCTGGGTGATAGCGAAGACCTTTAATGACTCTTCTTGCTAGCTCAATATCCTTCTCTCGCGCTGCTTGGTAAAAGTAGCCTTTAATGGTCGCTTCGAACCCACCTGGTCGTTGGTAGACCATCCGTTGCAATGAACGAATATCCTTGAAATCAAGACAATTCCCAAGCACCCGATTGACACCAACATTTCCAACCATCAGCATGCCGAGCTGCCCGTCTCCCTCTGCCTCCGCACGCATCAAACGAGCTAGGAGCTTCACTTCTTCTTCGTTGTATTTTATTACCGCCATTCTTTTCACCTCTCTTTGCTGCTGTTGATTTTTCTAGCTGGTGAAATGATTTTCGGCATATTAAGCTATAAACAAGGCTCACTATCAAATGAATATGTTACCGGTAATCACTTTATGACAAACTGGGGTTAAATTGTAGAGGGGAGGGATGAGAATTACAAGCAACAAAGGCATGTAACATGTCTAAAAAAAGCAGAACAAAAGCGCATTTGCCTTGGTCTAGCTTTGGTAAGTAAGACTGTATAGAATAGAGGGGGTTCTTTGCCTTCAATATTAATTTGGCTTATGCCCTAGAGGGGCTATGTGCTGGAGCTGGATTGTAGAAGAACTTTCAACAATCGATAAATTATGTACTTTCTAAGCATGAAAAAAGCTCTCAGCTTATGCTGAGAGCCTTATGTATCCTCTGTTATACGTGTAGAAACTTTTCGATCTGGTCTTCTAATAGAAGATTTCCTACAAAGAAGGAACCAAATTCGCCGTAGCGTGCGCTTACTTCATCAAAGCGCATTTCGTATACAAGCTTTTTAAATTGAAGTACATCATCTGAGAATAGTGTTACTCCCCACTCGTAATCGTCAAAGCCAACAGAACCAGTGATGATTTGCTTTACTTTTCCTGCATATTGACGGCCGATCATCCCGTGGCTGCGCATTAAGCTGCGGCGGTCTTCCATCGGAAGCATATACCAGTTGTCATTTCCTTGACGACGCTTATCCATTGGATAGAAGCAAACATGCTTAGATTTCGGAAGAATTGGGTACAGTCTTGCAAGAATTTCTGGATTTTGATATGGATCTTCTCCAGAAGGTAAATAGTTGCTAAGCTCCACTACTGATACATATGAATGGGCAGGAATTGTAAACTCAGCCAGCTTAGTTTTGTTGAATTCGTTTTCAATTTCATTTAACTCTTCCATTGTCGGTCGAACAATCATCATCATGAAATCTGCTTTTTGTCCAACAATTGTATATAATGCATGGCTGCCCTTTTTCTCAGCTTGCGTTTTATTCCATTTTTCAACAAGCCCTAAAAATTCATGAACTGCTGCTTGTCGCTCGTCGCTAGAAAGCATTTTCCATGTTGTCCAATCAACCGTACGGAAATCATGTAAACAATACCAACCATCAAGCGTTTTTGCCGCTTCACTCATTTCGATCACTCCTAAATCAGTCTTAGAATCACACCAATACTATATCATAGTTTCCCCACCATCTGCTTCCTTTAAAACCGAAAATTTGACAACGATTTCCGTTTAAAAAGACGAATAATCGGATATTTTGATAGAAAATGCACATATTATGAAAGGCAAATAAAAGGAGTAAAAATTTTGAATAGAAAAACATTTCTATGCAAGCGCTTAACAGCTTGAATTCTTTAGTTGGAGGAGTATGCTAAGGGAGTATAGGAAAAGGAGGATTTCGAATGAGCGAACTATTTACAAGCTTAAAGCAAAAGGTGAGCGGTAATAACTTAAAGATTGTTCTTCCTGAGGGATTAGATGAAAGAATTTTAAGAGCTGCTGGAAGATTAGCAGAGGAAAAGATTTTAACACCTATTTTAGTAGGGAACATTCAAGAAATAGAAGCAAAAGCAAAGGATTTAGATATTTCTTTAGAGTCTGTTGAAATCTATGATCCAGCAAGCTTCGCGATGATGGACGAGCTTGTCAAAGCTTTTGTGGAAAGAAGAAAAGGAAAAGTGTCGGAGGAAGACGCACGGAAAATCCTTCTCGATGAAAATTACTTCGGGACGATGCTTGTATATGCGAATAAAGCAGATGGACTTGTGAGTGGAGCGGCTCATTCAACAGCTGATACTGTTCGTCCAGCACTACAAATTATTAAAACAAAAGAAGGCGTACGCAAAACTTCTGGGGTTTTTATTATGGTGCGTGAAGAGGAGAAGTATGTGTTCGCCGACTGTGCGATTAACATTTCACCTGACAGCCAGGACCTTGCTGAAATTGCGATTGAAAGTGCGAAAACGGCCAAAATGTTTGATATCGACCCACGCGTTGCCATGCTAAGCTTCTCAACAAAAGGCTCAGCTAAGTCACCTGAAACAGATAAAGTTTCTGGTGCAGTGGAGGAAGCGAAACGCCGCGATCCGCTTTTAGTCGTAGATGGAGAGTTTCAATTCGATGCTGCATTTGTTCCGTCAGTTGCTCAAAAGAAGGCGCCAGATTCTCCAATCCAAGGAGATGCGAACGTCTTTATTTTCCCAAGCCTAGAAGCAGGCAATATCGGTTATAAAATTGCACAACGCCTAGGAAATTTCGAGGCAGTCGGACCGATTCTTCAAGGGTTAAACCGTCCGGTTAATGACCTATCACGTGGGTGTAATGAGGAAGATGTCTATAAGCTGTCCCTTATTACAGCAGCTCAAGCGCTTAACCAATAAAAATGGGTAGGAAGTCAGTCAGAAGATGGCTGGCTTTTTTGCTGTGCTTTTTTATGGGGGATGGAGGCTTGAAAAGCTTCTAACTTATCTTATGAAGTGCAACTTGTTGTTATAGAGTAAGTAGACACTTTTATTAGCTTGAGGATTTTTAGCAGTGCGAACGTCGTATGCTATAATGAATCGATATTGAATAAAGGAGAAAAGGAAATGAATAGCGCACTCGATTTGTTACAACAAGAAAGCTGGAGGGTAATCGATCAATCAGCTGTTGGGTTACATTTTCATGCTCTTCAGTCCTTTGGTACGGATGATACATTATGTTCATCAGTCGGTGCTGGGCAATCGCCAGCAACAGCTCGCTCATGGGTTCACCATCGTACCATTGTGTTAGGAATACAGGATTCAAAGCTTCCCTTGCTTGAAGAAGGATTAGCCTATCTGAATGAGCAAGGCTATCAATATCTTGTTCGAAATTCTGGCGGCCTTGCCGTTGTATTGGATGAAGGTGTTCTCAATCTATCTCTAATTTTTCCAGAAATAGAGAAGGGGATTGATATTAACCGCGGCTATGATGCCATGTGGCTATTAATTAAAGAAATGTTTGCTGATTATAATAAGAATATAGAAGCGAAGGAAATTGTCGGCTCCTATTGTCCAGGTAGCTACGATCTTAGCATTAACGGGAAAAAGTTCGCCGGTATTTCCCAGCGTCGCCTGCGAAAAGGAGTTGCTGTTCAAATCTATCTATCTGTGACAGGGAGTGGAAGTGAGCGAGCAGAAGTAATCAAGGAATTTTATTCAAGGGCTAAGGGTGTAGAGGAAACGAAATTTCAGTATCCGGACATTAACCCAGACGTAATGGCTTCTCTTTCTGAGTTATTAGAAACGGACCTAACCATTCAAGATGTGATGCTCCGCTTCCTCCAGGTACTAAAAGAAAAATGTCAGCATTTGTACTCTGGCCAACTAACCGAAGAGGAATTGCCTCTTTTTCAAAGCTACTACGATCGCGTCATCGAGCGAAATGAACGGTTTTTAGTTAAGTAAGAAGGGGATGTTAGGTGAGTGATGGTAAGTTAGGTGTAGTTCGGACAGGAATTCGAGTCCGGAGAGTGATTTGAATCCGAAGAGAGGTCCACTTCGGACAGGAAAGAGAGAAAAAGATTGATTCGAGTCCGAAGTAGGGTGTGGTTCGGACAGGAAAGGGAGAAAATGATTGATTCGAGTCCGAAGAAGGGTCCACTTCGGACAGGAAAGGAAGAAAAAGAGCGTTTCGAGTCCGAAGTAGGGTGTGGTTCGGACAGGAAAGGGAGAAAAAGATTGATTCGAGTCCGAAGAAGGGTCCACTTCGGACAGGAAAGAGAGAAAAAGAGCATCTCGAGTCCGAAGAAGGGTCCACTTCGGACAGGAAAGGGAGAAAAAGATTGATTCGAGTCCGAAGAAGGGTACACTTCGGACAGGAAAGAGAGAAAAAGAGCGTCTAGAGTCCGAAGGAGGGTACACTTCGGACAGGAAAGAGAGAAAAAGAGCAATCCCGGGTCCGAAGTACCAATGAGCTTTTCCAATCAGCCACTCATGGATGAGTCATAACTGGGCAATCCTCGGCACAAACAACAAAAAGCCGCATATACCAAAGCGGTTGCGACTCCTCATTAAAATCGAGATGTATTGCCAATAACTCCGTCTCCATTTTTGGGTGCAGCAAAGTCTTAGTGTTTGCTGCTTCTACTATCTACTCGGCTACTTTTTCTAGATTTCCATTGCGGTCCATTTTGAATTTGGTGGCAGGGCGTTCTTCCTCTTCAAAAAGAGCTAGCTTTCGTGCACGGTTCATGATTTTCATTAGTGTCTCATAGTCTTCTTGAATCATAGTTGTATTTTGTTCAAGCAAATTGATTTTCTTCGTTAATTCCTCATTGTGACTCTTTAAGTGAGCATTTTCCCGCTTCAATCTTTCATTCTCATTTTTCAGAATATCCGATTGAAAGCTATTCCCACTTAAACTTTGTAAGTATGAAATTACTAGATCTAGATTAATTCCTTGTGAAGTGCTATTCATGCTCGTGTCTTTGCTTTCAGCTGCCGGAATAAACTCCTGAGAGAATTCAACAGTCATTTCTTGTAGAGGAGCTTCCTCTGTGCTCATTTCAGTAGCTTGAATTTGCTCTAGTTCTGCATAGCTTGGGACAGGTGGGTTATATAATAACTTCTTCTTTCCGCCTTGCTCTTTTCCTAGCATTCTTTGGCGTTGCTTTCGCTGTTTTTTAGCTAACTGCAATGCTTTTTCATAGCGATGGCGAACCTCAGCGTTCCAGCGGAATCCACAAGCTGCTGATGTTCGGTTAAGCTTGTCTCCTACCTCTTCAAAAGCGTTTAACTGTGTACTACCTTCTCTAACATGCCGCAAAACCGTCTCTGCTAGTAATAAATCATTTTCTTCCGTCCATGCATCTTGACGAACCTTCATCTACCTCTCAACTCCCATTTGAAATTTACCAATTTTTAAAGTTCTAGTCTCAGCATGTCCAACATTTTTTGGTTTTATACCATAATAATAGAAAGGCTACTAGATTTTTTAAAAAGATGTCCGTAGCATTGTTAAAGATTGCAACTTGCAATAACGAACAAGAAACTGTACCATATAAAGGCGAGGCGACATATCTCAACGATGTTAAGCTTATTTTAATCATATACATGAAACATCTTACGTTTAGAAAGGGTTGTAATAGATGGCAAACGAATTCCGTGTTTGCGACGATTGTCAGGCTGTGAACTTAAAGACAATAATTCCGCTACTAAAAGAGATTGACCCGGATGCCAAGGTTGAAATTGGCTGTCAATCCTATTGTGGACCAGGGCGTAAAAAGACGTTTGCATTTGTCAATAACCGTCCAGTTGCTGCACTATCAGAAGACGAATTAAAAGAGAAAATCAATAAAAAGCTAAAAAAATAAAAATCGCCTTTGACTTCTGTCTGAAGGTGATTTTTTAATTCTAAAAAGGATTTCAGTTGAGGAAAAAGAATATATCAAACTATCGATTCAAATTGGAAAACTGAGATGATTTGGAAAAAGAATCAAGTTATAATGGAGTTATGATAAAAAGGAAGAGGGTAAATGATGGCATATTCGACAGAGAAGTTGAGTGAGGAGAAAGTGTTTAAAGACCCTGTTCATCGATATGTTCACGTTAGGGATCGAGTAATTTGGGATCTAATTGGCACAAAAGAGTTTCAACGGCTACGGAGAATTAAACAGCTTGGGACAACGTATTTAACGTTTCATGGTGCTGAGCATAGCCGTTTCAATCATTCCCTCGGGGTATATGAAATTGTCCGAAGAATTGTAGATGATGTGTTTGATGGAAGACCAGAATGGCACCAAGAAGAGCGGCTTCTTTCCCTATGTGCAGCATTGCTTCATGACCTTGGCCACGGGCCATTTTCTCACTCCTTTGAAAAAGTATTCGACCTCGACCACGAACATTTTACCCAAGCCATAATAGTAGGCGACACGGAAGTTCACCAGATTTTATCAAAAGTAGACGAAAGCTTCCCAAAAAAGGTGGCTGAAGTGATAGCCAAAACCTACGAGAATAAACTGATCGTTAGCTTGATTTCGAGTCAAATTGATGCTGACCGAATGGATTATTTACAGCGAGACGCTTATTTTACTGGAGTAAGTTATGGTCACTTTGATATGGAGAGAATCCTCAGGGTGATGAGGCCGAAGGAAGACCAGGTAGTTATCAAGAAAAGCGGAATGCATGCTGTTGAAGATTACATTATGAGCCGTTATCAAATGTATTGGCAGGTGTATTTCCACCCTGTTACAAGAAGTGCTGAGGTAATCTTGACAAAAATCCTCCATCGCGCAAAGCACTTACATGAGCAGTTCTATGCATTTAAGATTCATCCTATACACTTTTATTCCCTATTTGAAGACGAACTTACACTCGAAGATTACTTAAAGTTAGATGAAGCGATTATTCTTTATTACTTTCAAATGTGGCAAGAAGAGGATGACCCGATCCTAAGTGATCTGTGCCGCCGGTTTATGAACCGTAATTTGTTCAAATATGTTGAGTTTGAACCTGCCAAGGAATATAAGAAGCTAGCAGAATTGTCTAATCTTTTTCGAAAAGCGGGATTAGACCCAGAGTATTATTTAGTCGTAGATTCTTCTTCAGACCTCCCATATGACTTCTATCGACCAGGAGAAGAAGAAGAGAGATTACCTATTCATTTATTGCTAAAAACGGGTGAGGTAAGGGAGCTATCCAGAGAATCAGAGATAGTAGACGCCATATCAGGTAAGCGCAGAACAGATCACAAGCTTTATTTTCCAGCAGATCTAATTGCAGACGATACGTTTAAACGAAATATTAAAAAGCAAATTCGTACCATTCTTGAGACTTAGTTTAGTTGGACGTTGCTTAATCGGAGTAGGAGATGAAGAGGTTTGTTAACTGACCACGCGAATATTATTCATGCAATCGCGGCTTCTGGGGAAATCATCGGGCGAAAAAAACTTCAGAAGATGATCTATATAGCAAAAAAAATTAAATTTCCCTTCCAAGAACGATTTCAATTTCACTTTTATGGTCCCTATTCAGAAGAACTAACGCTACGTGTGGAAGAGCTTTGCAATATGGGGTTTTTGGATGAGGTAAAAGAGAAAAAGGGTGGATATTTTCAATTTCGATATACGCTCACAGTCTCGGGGGAAGAATTTCTTCGTGTCAACCAAGTGGAAATGCCGTGTATAAAAGATTGTTTGCTAGATATGAATAGTCAGAACGCACGATTTCTTGAGCTAGTTTCGACGGTTCTTTATTTTGAAAATCTTCCAAAGGACGAAGTGCAAGAGAAGATTTTCACGTTAAAAAGTAAACAAAAGTATACAGTAGAAGAAGTAGAAGAAGCCTATCGTTATATTCATGCCTTAAAAGAGAAGGCAAACCGTCTATAGCGAAATGAGATCTAGTTAAGCGCAAGTGCCTATGAAAAGGGAGCTTGCGCTTTTTGAATGCTCAGCACTTTTTTCGATACTCAATTAGCCAACAGTCCTGGTACTCTCCTTCATGCAGTTCATGGTTTGGAAGGATCTTCACTTTCTGAAATCCACACTTTTCATAGCATGAAAGTGCTCGTGCATTTCTAATTTGCGGATCCATTACCACTACATCAGCTAGTTCTTGATCGAATAAGTGGTGTACCATCGACGCAACTAGCTTCGTTCCGATGCCTTTATTCCAATAAGACACTTCGCCAATGAACTGATCCATACCATAGGCTTTTTGATGCTGATACCCATAGTTTTGCTTGGCGTCATCATCCAGCAAGTAATATTGGATATAGCCAATTTCAACATCATCAAATTCGATGATGCATTTAACTTCATCCTCTTCACCTGTATAAAAAACCTGGTTTACCTTCTCTAGATCAAACGAGTTATCTCTTCCTTCATAAAATTCAAGAACAATAGGGTCTGAGAGCCACTTAGCTAACAGATGCTGATCCTTATGTTCTAATAATCGAACGGTTAACGGTCCATTTTGAAATAGAATAAATGATCCTCCATCTACTAATCGTACTTTTGTATATCACGTATATCACATATATTTCCGTATAAAAGTCAGAAACCCTTTATTCTCTCATGTGTGAAATAATAAATCATACCAACAAATGATTGGGATGCTAAAGGAGGTCGATAAAAGTCTTATTGCTAGAGTAGTTAGCTGAAATGCATGATCTCCGTTCCTGGGCTTGCTTTCCGGGAGTGGCATAAGCTATGTATTTACGGTTTTATTTTTCCAAAAACTCCCATGAATTAAGAGCCACCCCCTAGTGAGGCTTTGAAAATGAGAGACGCCAAAAACTCCCTACTTAGATCGATCAAAGTGCTTCATCTAAGTAGGGAGCTAATTGGCTTTTGCTAGTACGGTCGTGGATAGAATGTCTACTCGTCGCTTAGACGTTTACCGGCTACTCCGTAGTGGTTTTTCGACATTTCTTCAATGAATACAGCAATTTTTTCTTTAGGTGCACCAGTCGTTTCACTGACTGCATCTGTTACTTTTTCAACTAGTGCCTTCTTTTGCTCTTCAGTGCGTCCTTCGAGCATCTTTACTGTTACGTATGGCATATAATCCTTCCTTTCTCATGGGGGAAAATCCTATAGGACATCGCAAGATTGCGTATCTCTGCTTGTAGTTTTTCATATTTATGTTTTTTTTACAAGTGAATTCAATTTGAACAATCACTGATTTTTAAAATGCTAGAATGGGATAGAAACAACATACCCAATTAAACATTCTACCCTCTTCGGTTTTTTTCACTTTAAGGGCGGATTCATGTATACTTTAAAGGGATAATCAGTTGCACGTATTGATATAGTTTAGTATAAGGATTTTCTACTTTTTAACTGATTTTTTTATAAAGGGGTTATGTGGATTGGATCAATTTTTAGCTTATAGTTTAAGGGAAATACCGTACGTTGCGATCACGCTTATGATCGCTTTTACTATCCATGAGTTTGCCCATGCATATATTGCTTATAAGTTTGGGGATGAGACAGCGAAAAATCAAGGACGTTTGACACTGAATCCCATGCAACATTTAGATCCATTTGGTACGATTCTCATCTTTATCGCTGGATTTGGCTGGGCAAGACCTGTACCTGTTAATCGGTTTTTCTTTAAAAATCCGAGACTCGCAGGAATTCTTGTATCAATTGGTGGGCCTATCAGTAATTTGCTATTAGCACTACTTGGGTTTCTTATTTGGTACGGGATGGTTGGGCTCGGAATGGCTGCTGGGCTTCCTAATTTTGTTCCTGAATTCTTAGATATTTTTATTCAATTAAACATAGTGTTGTTTGTTTTCAATTTGCTACCATTTCCGCCGTTAGATGGTTACCGAATTGTTGAGGATTTGGTTCCTTCTCATGTACGGGTGAAGATGACGCAGTTTGAGGTATACGGCTCATTAATTTTTTTAATATTGGTAATTACACCATTGGATAACTATACAATTCAACCGATTTTTAATGTGGTACTTCCAGTGTTAGTGAATGGACTTAATGATTTCTTTATGCAACTATTTTTATAGTAGGAGGGTTCTCAATGGAAGAAAATAAAAAGAAAAATGTAAGTTTTAATATTATCAAGAATGATTCTACAGATGGACATGGAGGATTTGGCGTGGGTGCGTTAAGCTTAGAAAATGTAACCCCAGTCATTATTGATGTAGATGCAGGAGAGGTATCTATTGAAGTGGGAGCCATGCATGCTCGCAGTCCAGTAGAAAAGGGAATCAAATTCCTTCAGAACAAGGAAGATGTTCCGAACGGAAAACCATATTGGCTTATTTGGGTGACGATTGATCGGAAACAAGAGGGACCTTACTATGCAGGAGCGACCGCTTGTGAAATGACAGTAGATCGTGAAATTCGCAGAGGCTATAAATCGCTTCCTTTACATGTGAATTATTTGGATAAATCGATCAAACGTCATATTATTGTCGATCATATGGATGAGAAATCAAAGAAAGTACTAGCAGAGTTTTTAAAGAATCATAACGAAGACATGTGGGAGCGATCAGACGCTATAATGGGTGCTCTTATAGTCTAATTGAACTAAATTTGATCAAGTTTCTGTTAATACCTTAAAAAATACCTAATTTTTTGACGGAATTGTGAACTTTTTTTGAAATTAGATTCAAAGGTACTTGCTCATCTTTCATAAAAAAAGTAAACTATGCTATAGCGTATATACACGCTATAAGGCTAGGACACGAAAAAACTCGGATTTCTCATCCGAGTTTTTTCATTTCCGCTACCTTAAGAAGCCCAGTCGAAAATGCGTTTGTACCAAGATTTCTTCTCTTGTTTTTCTTTTTGCTGTTCTTGTTCTAGTGGTTCATCTATCTGTTCTTCTTCGATATGGTCGGCACAGTAATCGGTCGGTTCGGTTCCTTCGCGAAAATACATTTTTACCTTTATAGGGCAATCTTTTGTCGCTAGCTTTCCATTAGTCGGATCGATATATACTCCAATAACTGTCTTCGGTTTTTTAAACTTCTTCGCAGGTTCGTCCTTTAATGCTTCTTCCATAAAATGCACCCAAACATTTTTTGCATAAGCTTTTTCAACGGTTTTGGTAAGAGGATTGCCCTTGTCATATCCAGTCCATACCGCAGTAACAAGTTGTGGCGTGTATCCAACCATCCAGCTATCAGAGTCTGTTGATCCGGATTTACCGGCATATGTTCGTGTCATCTCATTAATCACTGTACTTCCTGTAACGCTGGCATAGCCATTTAAGTTACGGTCAAACATACCAGTCATCATTTGAGAGGAGATGTAGGCCAAATCCGGCTGCAATACTTGTTCAGCTGCTGGCTTTAATTCGTAAATAATTTCTCCTTTATGGTTTTCAACGCGTGTAACCATATTAGGAGAAACCTTCTTCCCACCGTTTGCAAACATGCTATATGCATTGGCCATTTCAATTACTCTTACACCTGATGTACCAAGAGCGAGAGAGGGGACTTCTGTGAGCTTTGACTGAATGCCTACTCTTTCTGCGGTCTTCTTTAGTGCGTCCATTCCGATAAATAAATGTGTTTTTACCGCATAGACATTGTCTGATAAGGCTAATGCCTGAGCCATTGTAATATCCCCATCGGCATATTGATTGTTAAAGTTATGTGGGGTGTACGGTGGACGCTGGTCATCAAATCGAAAGGTAGTCTCTTCACTTCTCATCGTTGTCGCAGGGGTAAAACCTTGCTCCAATGCGGCGTAATATAAAAAAGGCTTAAAGGTAGATCCCGGTTGTCTAACAGCTTGAATAGACCGATTAAAGGGACTTTCGTCATAATTTCGTCCACCAACCAATGCTTTTACTTCTCCTGTTTGAGGGTCCATAGCAATCAGGCCAATTTGAATATCTGAATCCTTTGAGATGAATTGTTCCACCTTTTTTTCAGCAGCAGCCTGTTGCTTTAAATTTAGGGTTGTATATACTTTGAGTCCCCCAAGCTCAATTATTCGATCATCCAATTGGAGCTGTGTTTTTAAGGCAGAACGAACTGCATCTTGAAAATAAGGCGCGACACGAGGTTTGTCCTCCTTATTTTTCCCTATAAGCATGAATGGCTCATCATAAGCAGTATCTGCGTCAATCTTGGAAATGTAGCCATTTGTAACCATGGAGGCAAGGATGATTTTTTGCCGCTGTTTTGATTTTTCCATAGATGCAAACGGGGAATAGATGCCAGGTCCTTTCGGAATTCCTGCGAGAACCGTAGCTTCAGCTAAAGTCAGATCCTTTGCATCTTTACCGAAGTAGAATTGGCTTGCTGCCTGAACGCCATACATGCCGTTTCCATAATAAATTGTATTTAAATAGCCTTCTAGAATTTCTTGTTTCGAATAATTCATTTCTAACCGAATAGAATAAATGGCTTCATAGAGTTTCCGTTTCCACGTTTTATCATGCTCTAGAAAGAGATTTCGAGCATACTGCTGGGTAATAGTACTTGCCCCTTGGACCTTTGCCATCGCCTTAATATCGGCAATTGCTGCGCCGGCAATCCGTTTATAATCAAAGCCATGATGATCATAAAAGCTCTTATCTTCGATGGAAATGGTTGCTTCGACTAAAGAAGGAGCAATTTCATCAATCGGTACCCAATACCTTTTCTGCCCGTTATTGCTTTCCCCAATTACCGTCCCATCATCAGAATAATAAATGGTAGACTGCGGTACAGCAAGGGGAGGAGGGCCTTGAAGCTTGGCATAAATTAAGACTCCGATAAAAAGGAATAAGCCAATTCCAAGCCCAATCATCCCAAGTATCAACAGTGCACGCAAATATTTAACCGTTTTTCGAAAACGTTGATTCGTAATAATTTCCATATCAAAACCTCCCAATAAGAAAAGCGGAAGCGCCCTGTTCAGCGGCGTATAAAATAACAAATAGAGATAAAATACCTATTCATAGTATGAAAAGAAAAAGGATAATTTAAACGTTCCTTCTATTAAAAAGCGCTGAAAGAAAATTTTTCTTGCAATTTTGCTAGATTCAACTATACTTTTTCTGTGTTTGTATTTTGCACGTTAGGGAAAGATAACGAATAAATGTAGCAACAAGAACTAAGCATATGAGGGTGTAGATCGCCGTTAATTTGAGCTCTGTTCGATTCCGTTTTTCTAGGAAGATGCGGAAGAATAGCAGGGTATTTATTTATAAATTGGAAAGGAATGAACGAAATGGGACTTTGGTTTACTGAAAAGCAAACAGAGAACTTTGGAATTACAATGAAGGTTAATCGCACATTACATACGGAGCAAACTGAATTTCAAAAGCTAGATATGGTTGAAACAGAAGAATGGGGCAATATGCTTCTATTAGATGATATGGTTATGACGTCTATTAAGGATGAGTTTGTTTATCATGAAATGGTAGCTCATATTCCATTATTCACTCATCCAAATCCAGAGAATGTACTTGTTGTTGGTGGGGGAGACGGAGGAGTCATCCGTGAAGTACTAAAGCACCCAAGCGTGAAAAAAGCAACATTAGTTGAGATTGACGGAAAAGTGATTGAGTATTCTAAAAAATTCTTGCCTGAAATCGCTGGAATGCTAGAAGATCCACGTGTAGAAGTGAAAGTAGACGATGGGTTCATGCACATTGCGAATAGCGAGAACGAGTATGACGTTATTATGGTAGACTCTACTGAGCCAGTAGGGCCAGCAGTAAATTTATTTACAAAAGGCTTTTATGCAGGGATTTCAAAAGCATTAAAGGAAGACGGTATTTTCGTAGCACAATCGGATAACCCTTGGTTCAAAGCGGACTTGATTCGTACGGTTCAAAAGGATGTAAAGGAAATTTTCCCAACTACACGTCTTTATATCGCGAATATTCCAACTTACCCAAGCGGAATGTGGGCGTTCACATTAGGTTCTAAAAAGCATGACCCATTAGAAGTAACTGAAGAGCGCTTCCATGAAATTGATACGAAATATTATACAAAAGAGCTTCATAAAGCAGCTTTTGTTCTGCCTAAATTTGTACAAGACTTAACGAAATAATAGCAAGGGGAGTTGATTTCCCCAATACATAAAAGTGAGGGATGTATATGCGATTTGATGAGGCTTATTCAGGTAACGTTTTCATTAAAAGCCACCCTAATTATGAAGAAAGTCAAGCAGTTTTATACGGGATGCCAATGGATTGGACAGTAAGCTATCGTCCAGGTTCACGTTTTGGTCCAACTAGAATTCGCGAGGTTTCAATTGGGTTAGAAGAATATAGTGCATACTTAGATCGAGAGTTAGAAGATGTTAAATTTTTCGACGCTGGAGATATTCCATTACCATTTGGAAATCCAAAGAAAAGCTTAGATGAAATTGAGAGCTTTGTTGATAAACTATTAGCAGATAACAAATTCCCATTTGGAATGGGTGGAGAGCACCTGGTGTCATGGCCGGTTATGAAGGCAATGTATAAAAAATATCCAGACCTTGCGATCATCCATATGGATGCTCATACCGACTTAAGAGAGCATTATGAGGGAGAGCCACTGTCCCATTCTACCCCAATTCGTAAAGTAGCAGAATTAATTGGTCCAACGAACGTGTATTCATTTGGGATTCGTTCTGGAATGAAGGAAGAGTTTCAATGGGCAAAAGAAGTAGGGATGCACATCTCGAAGTTTGAAGTTCATAAACCATTAAAGGAAATTCTGCCGAAGCTAGCAGGACGCCCTGTGTATGTGACAATTGATATCGATGTTTTAGATCCTGCTCATGCACCTGGAACAGGCACTGTAGATGCTGGAGGAATTACCTCTCGAGAATTGCTTGCATCTATTCATGAAATTGCACACTCAGATGTAAACGTAGTTGGAGCTGACTTAGTTGAAGTTGCCCCAATCTATGATCCATCTGAACAAACAGCTAATACAGCAAGCAAGCTCATCCGTGAAATGCTTTTAGGCTGGGTAAAATAATATAATTGAAGATCAGTCACAGTGTTGACAAGTCTTAGGCTGTAGTCAAACTCAAAACCCATTGAGTTTGACTACAGCCTTTTTGAATGAATGATTCGCTAACTCTTCATCGAAAATGATTAAATGAAAGTTTGCGAATCTCCAATAAACTATTTATACTATATAAGTTATACTAGTTAGGAAAAGGATGTGTGACCGTTGGCTCGTGAAACAGCGGAGCAAAAGCCTGTAAAGGTAAAAGTAAAAACCGATATTCGAGATGGCCAGAATAAAGAGACTTTTGAATTTACGACATTTGGCCGATACTATACAAAAGCAGAATCATCTTATCTTCAATATGAGGAAGTACTTGAGGAAGGTACAATAAAGACAATTGTGAAGCTTTCTTCCAAAGAGGCTCTTATTTTACGAAGCGGTGCTATTAACATGCGGATGGTGTTTCGTTTACATAAAAGGTTGCGAGGGAGTTATAGATCTCCATATGGGACGCTAGAGGTAATGACGAACACTCAGAGGATGGAACATTTCTTTAATGAGGAAGAAATGACAGGTCAACTAGAACTCCTATACGACCTAACGATGCAAGGGGCAAAAACGGGTACATACCATATGATAATCACATTTGAGGAGGATAACTAATGAACATAGTCGAGCTTGTTCAAGGAAAATTAAAGGACGAAATCAAAGCAGCTGTAATCAAAGCAAATCTAGCAACGGAAGAGCAAGTACCTGATGTAATCTTAGAGATTCCCAAGGAAAAAACTCATGGAGACTATTCTACAAATATGGCGATGCAGCTTGCAAGAGTGGCAAAGAAAGCACCGCGTATGATTGCGGAAGAATTAATCGCACACTTTGACCTTTCAAAAGCATCAATCGAAAAAATTGAAATCGCAGGACCGGGTTTCATTAACTTCTACATGAATAATTCCTATTTAACTGCCCTGATTCCAAGCATTTTAGAGGCAGGCGATGCATATGGACAAACAACTACTGGCAATAAGCAAAAGATTCAAGTGGAGTTCGTATCAGCTAACCCAACAGGGGACCTACATTTAGGTCATGCTCGTGGTGCGGCAGTTGGGGACTCTCTTTGTAATATTTTAGACAAGGCTGGCTATGAAGTTTCTCGTGAATATTATATTAATGATGCTGGCAACCAAATTAATAATCTGGCTTGGTCTGTTGAAGCCCGCTATTTCCAAGCGCTTGGATTAGAAAAGGAAATGCCAGAGGATGGATATCATGGGGAAGATATCATTGGAATTGGAAAGACACTAGCAGAAGAGCATGGGGATAAATTTGTCCAAATGGATGAAAAAGAACGATTCCAGCAGTTCCGTGAATATGGATTGAAATACGAACTTGCAAAGCTAAAGCAGGACTTAGAAGAATTCCGCGTGCCATTTGACGTATGGTATTCAGAAACATCATTGTATGGCAATGGGAAAATTGACTTAGCTTTAGATAAGCTAAGAGAAAACGGTCATATATACGAAGAAGAGGGAGCGACCTGGTTCCGCTCAACTACGTTTGGTGATGATAAGGACCGCGTGTTAATCAAAAACGATGGTTCGTATACGTACTTAACACCAGACATTGCATACCATAAAGACAAGCTAGATCGAGGCTTTGAAAAGCTGATTAATATTTGGGGAGCAGACCACCACGGGTACATCCCTCGTATGAAAGCAGCGATTGAAGCGTTAGGATATGGCAAGGATGCACTAGAAGTCGAGATTATTCAGCTTGTTCATTTATATAAGAACGGCGAAAAAATGAAGATGAGTAAGCGTTCTGGCAAAGCCGTTACAATGCGTGATCTTGTTGAAGAAGTAGGTTTAGATGCTGTACGCTATTTCTTCGCGATGAGAAGCTCTGATACACATATGGACTTTGATTTGGATTTAGCTGTGTCTCAATCAAATGAAAATCCAGTTTACTATGCTCAATATGCTCATGCACGTATCTCAAGTATATTACGTCAAGGTGTGGAACAAGGGATTCAATTTGACAAAGAGGTAGACCTCTCACAAATTGGGGCAGAAAAAGAATTCGAAGTGTTGAAAAAAATAGGTGAATTTCCTCAAGCAGTAGGAGAAGCAGCTGAAAAGCGCATGCCACACCGCATTACAAATTATATTTTTGATCTTGCTTCAACATTCCATAGCTTCTACAATGCAGAGAAAGTACTTGATGTTGAAAATATGGAAAAAACAAAGGCACGTCTTGCTTTAATCAAGTCCGTGCAAATTACATTGAAAAATGCACTTGCCCTTATTGGTGTATCCGCACCAGAAAAAATGTAATATCACTTAGCTTAGACCTCCGCATCAAATTGCGGAGGTCTTTCTTCATAATTTAGTAAAATTTAGAGATAATACTAGTAATAATTTATTTAAGAAGGAGAATTTTATGAAGCTTGTTCTTTTATCGCTGATTACTGGATTTGCTGTTGGATTTATTTTTGCTTTGTTTAAACTACCGATCCCTGCCCCCCCTGCACTAGCTGGTATAACAGGAATTGTTGGTATTTACTTAGGGTTCAAAGCATTTGAGCAAGTATCACCTTGGCTTCAAAACTTTATGAAATAGGTTTTAGAAAAAGCATTGACGGAAGCCTCCTGAAATCATCTTACAATTGATCTAATTATAATTAAAGATGACAAAAGGGAACGAGTATTGGATCTCAATCCCTTTTGTGACCATCCAAGGAGGCTGCTGCTATGCATAGCTCCTTTTTGTATGTAACAAAAAAATGGCTGACACAGCAAGTTGTCTATTCAACGCCTTGTTGTGTCAGCCTCTTCTAGGTCCGTTATCTTTCCTTAGAATTCTACTGTCGCACCTCCGATTCTTTTTACACCACGAATGTTGCTGAAGTCCTCTACTAGTTTTAACATCGCTTGATCCTTTGCTTTCGCTTCAATCATGAAATCTACATTTGTTCCTAATATTTTTAATTCATCTACTAAAGGTTTGATAAAATTGAAGTCGACAAACTCTGAATGAGCGCGATATTCCTTCTCTGATTTTGGCGAGGATATATGAATTTTCGGGAGTAAGCCTCGACTTTTCCATGTATCAAAGATCGCCGGGAGAAAATCACCTAATTCTCGCTCGCAGCAATTCGCCTTATGATGATGATAGTCAAATACGAAAGGAATACCCTCTTTTTCACAAACCGCCAAAGTCTCTTCTGAATGATATGTTTTGTCATCGTTTTCAAGGGTCATGATCTTCTTAATATGAGAAGGGAGCGACTTGATATTCTCGTGAAATCGCTGTAATGTCGTTTTTTTATCCCCGTAAGCACCACCGATATGAATATTGATTACGCTTTCATCCTCTATTCCCATCGCTTCTAACATCTTATAATGATAATCCATATCGATAACTGCATTTTGTGTCACCTCATCACGTGGAGAAGTGAATAATGTGAATTGATTAGGATGAAAGCTTACTCGTAATGCATGTTTTTTGACAAGTGCGCCAATCTCCTTCCATTCTGATAAGAAAGGGGAAAGAAAATCCCACTTCACCTCAGGGTGCGTAGCAAGAGGAGCAATTGAACTAGAAAAACGATAAACGTTGATTTCATGCCCAATATTATAATGGAGCATTCGAATTGTATTCTTTAAATTTTGCTTTGTAACAAAGTGAAGTTTCGCTTTGCGCTCTTTGGCATCTAGCTGCTTATATCGCGTGTACGTCAGCGCTTTTGCCGGAGAAGCATCCCATAAAGAAAGTGCATGAGATACATATCCGAAACGAATAATCATAGGATAACTCCTTTATTGTTCTATAGCTGTCTACTCGTCATATTATAAAAAACAGGAATTCCATTATAAGAAATGGGATAACATTCGAGCCGTTAACTCTTTCATAGCCCGAAATGGGTTTTTACGGCTAATCTCATCTAAGCTTAAGGGCTTTGCATTTTGAATATCTTTATTGAAAATTTCCTCCATCTGTTGAATGAAGTGTGTATCATAAATATAGCAATTGATTTCGTGATTTAGAAACAGACTTCTTTTATCAAAGTTAGCGGTACCTACATCACAAACTCGATGGTCTACTAATAGCGATTTGGCATGATAAAATCCTTCAGTAAATTGATAGATCCTTGCGCCATTTTTCAAAAGCTTCCGTAGGAAAGGAAAAGAAGCTTCCTTCACAAGGGCATGATCGGAACGGTTTGGAACGAGTATGATTACTTTCACACCACGTTCTAGAGCTTGAAGAAGATCCTGGAAAATTTGTTTACTTGGAATGAAGTAAGGTGAACCAATCGTGATCGATTTCTGTGCATTTTGGATAAGGGTAGAAAAAGTCTCCTCTAAGAAAAATCCTTCGGAAGGAATTAATTGATGTTTGATCGAACCCTTATATAGAGATGGAAAGTAGACCGTGTCTTGAAGTAAATTGATTTTTGTTGCTACACGCCAATCCTTTAGAAACTCCCTTTGGAGATCTAGAACGCCTTCACCCGTCATTTTCAGATGATAATCTCGCCAAGGACTAAGTTTTGGGTCAAAATCAATATATTCTTTCCCAACATTATAGCCACCAATATAACCGAGGTTCCCATCAATAATAATTAACTTTCGATGATTGCGTACTTGCAAGGAATAAAAGAAAAAAGGGGCCCTTGGAACATGGCAATAGGAAACATGCACCCCAGCTTTTTTTAAACTGTTAATTGTATTTTTGGAGATGCTAGAGCTTCCGACCCAATCAAGAAGGAGGCGAACTTCAACCCCATCTTTAGCCTTTTTCTGAAGCGTATGAATAAATTCCTTGCTAAACTTGTCATTCTTCACAATATAAAAGAGGATGTGGATATGGTGACTTGCCCCATTCATCTGGTCAAATAGGTCTGTGAATAGATCTTTCCCATGTGTAAACAGCTCAAGGTCACTTTGACGAAAAGGATATTCACGCCGCTTTATTTTAGAAAGCTGATACCTTCTTCCAAGTAAGTAATCAAGGCGGAGCCATATTCCAATGATGAATAAGATGCCAATGAAAATAAGCAAGATGTTCAATAGGGATCTACTCCTTGGATAATTGATGATGGACTAAGAGATTAAATCGGGACGCCTCTTGCTTGCCATTTTCTTAGTATCTTTCCCAAAAACGAAACGTATATGAATGATTCCCTCAATCACCTTGGACAAACCCGTTTGTCTTTTAAATTTTCAACTTGTTCAAAAAACTGGTTGACTGAATGCTCATTCATTATATAATGGAATTAGATATATATTCTGAAAATTTTATTGGTTTAAAATTTTCTTCCAATAAAATCAATCACAATCAAACCTCATGAAAGGAGATTTTTCGACTATGAACGGACTACTATGGATTAACCTTATCGCATTTCTGCTTGTAACCGCTTACGCTGTCAGTCTTTTTGTTTATGTAGTAAAGACGAGAATTCAGTATATTAAGCTTGGGAAAAAAGTAGAGTTTGATAATCGTGTTAAAGAGCGAATGGAGAAAATTAAAGTCAATGTTTTTGGACAAAAGAAGCTATTGAAGGATAAGAAGAGTGGAATCATCCATGTAATGTTCTTCTATGGCTTTATCCTTGTTCAGTTTGGTGCGATTGACTTCATTATAAAGGGGATTAAGCCTGGAGCACATCTACCACTTGGACCTCTTTACCCAGGATTTACATTTTTTCAGGAGATTGTCACACTAACGATCTTAGTTGCGGTAATTTGGGCTTTTTATCGCCGCTATATTGAAAAGCTTGTTCGTTTGAAAAGAGGCTTTAAATCAGGGTTAGTACTGATCTTCATCGGTGGTTTAATGCTATCTGTTCTAGTAGGTAACGGAATGAGCTTAATCTGGCATGGCCATGATGCAACTTGGACTGAGCCTGTTGCATCGATAATTGGAACGGTATTTGCAGGGATTGGTGAGACAGCGTCAATTGTTGTTTTCTATGTGGCATGGTGGATTCACTTGTTATTCTTATTAGCATTCTTAGTATATGTACCACAATCGAAACACGCTCACTTAATTGCCGGTCCAGCAAATGTCTATTTCAATCGTCTAGATAATCCAGGTAAGCTTTCAAAGATTGACTTTGAAGATGAAAGCCAAGAATCCTTTGGTGTAGGAAAAATTGAAGATTTTACTCAGATGCAGCTAATAGACTTATATGCATGTGTAGAATGTGGACGTTGTACAAATATGTGTCCTGCGACAGGGACTGGCAAGATGCTGTCGCCAATGGATTTAATTGTTAAGCTTCGCGATCATTTAACAAATCATGGAGCAGCAGTTACATCGAAGCAGCCTTGGGTTCCTACGTTTGCATTTAGTGGTACAAAAGGAAACCAAATTGCGCTAGCAAGTGCTGGCCAAGGAGCTGAGGAAGCAGCTGCCGGCTTAGCATATAGCCCTAGTCTTATCGGTGATGTCATTACAGAAGAAGAAATTTGGGGTTGTACAACTTGTCGTAACTGTGAGGATCAGTGTCCTGTAATGAACGAACATGTGGATAAAATTATTGACCTTCGCCGTTACTTGGTACTGACGGAAGGGAAAATGGATGCAGATGCACAGCGTGCTATGCAAAATATTGAACGTCAAGGAAATCCTTGGGGCTTAAACCGTAAAGAACGTGAAAATTGGCGTGAAGCTCGTGAAGATGTACATGTACCAACTGTAAAAGAAGTGAGCAAGGCAGGAGAAGAGTTTGAATATTTATTCTGGGTTGGTTCAATGGGCTCTTACGATAATCGTAGCCAAAAAATCGCATTATCCTTTGCAAAGCTTCTAAATGAAGCAGGAGTAAAGTTTGCCATCCTAGGAAACAAAGAAAAGAACTCTGGAGATACACCAAGACGACTTGGAAATGAATTTATTTTCCAAGAGCTTGCAACCAAAAATATAGAGGAATTCGAGAAGAATGAAGTGAAGAAAATCGTTACGATCGATCCTCATGCGTACAATATATTCAAAAATGAGTATCCTGATTTCGGCCTAGAGGCAGAAGTTTTCCATCATACAGAGGTATTAGCAGACCTTGTGAAGGAAGGCAAGCTGAAGCCAGCTTATGCGGTAAATGAGACGATTACCTTCCATGACTCATGTTACTTAGGTCGCTATAACGAAGTTTATGATCCACCACGTGAAATTCTAAAGGCGATTCCAGGTGTGAAGCTGGTGGAAATGGAACGTAACAAAGATAAGGGTATGTGCTGTGGAGCTGGTGGAGGTTTAATGTGGATGGAGGAAGAAACGGGTCACCGCATTAACGTAGCAAGAACTGAGCAGGCGCTAGCTGTCAATCCATCGGTCATTAGCTCAGGCTGTCCATACTGCTTGACAATGTTATCTGATGGTACGAAGGCGAAGGAAGTCGAAGAAACGGTTCACACGTATGATGTAGCAGAAATTCTTGAAAAAGCCGTCTGTGGAGAACAACAACCTCTCGTATCGTAATAATAAGATGAATAACCATAGTTAAATGGTCATAGAGTTTAAGGAATTGTAAAAGTACCAACATTCATCCCCTTTATAAATGAGGTAGATCCTCTTTTGTAGAGGGGAAAACAAAATTTTAAGAATTTTTTGTTTAGTGTTTTAATTTTTACTCTTTTTCATGTAAAATAAAGTTAAGCGCTTACAAAATATAAGCTATCTTTCAAAACCAATATAAAGGGGATCGTAGGGAATAGATCTCCTTTTCTTCTTAGGAAATTTTCGAGCGAGCGTTCAGTCGCTAAAGCTCGTCACCCCACATCAAAGATTCATCACAACATGCCAATCAAAGCTTTCAATTATTTTACCAAATGAATAGTTTCATAGAGAAAGGGAGATGAAGAATGGGTAGAACTGTAATCTTAGGCGGTATTAGAACTCCTTTTGGAAAATTTGCAGGTGCTTTAAGTAGCTTGACAGCATCTGATCTTGGTGGAATCGCCATTAAAGAAGCCCTAACACGAACGGGAGTTCAAGCTGAGGAAGTGGATGAGGTCATCTTAGGTTCAGTCCTGCAAGGGGGACAGGGGCAAATCCCTTCTCGCCAAGCTTCGCAAAAAGCGGGTCTTCCATGGAATGTGAAAACGGAAACGATAAATAAAGTATGTGCATCAGGTATGCGAAGTGTGACATTAGGCGATCAAATCATCCGTGCAGGAGATGAAGAAGTGATTGTGGCCGGTGGAATGGAATCGATGAGCAACGCTCCATATATTTTACCGAAAGCTCGTTGGGGCTTACGTATGGGTGATGGCTCTGTTAAAGACCTCATGCTCCATGATGGCTTAAGTTGCAGTTTTACTGGTGTTCATATGGGAACTTACGGGAATGAAGTAGCGGAAGAGATGAGCATTAGTCGCGAGAAACAGGATGAATGGGCATACAGAAGCCATAAGCGAACAGTTGAGGCGATAGAGTCAGGCAAGCTAGCGGAGGAAATAGTAGCCGTAGAAATTCCACAGCGTAAAGGTGATCCAATTGTAGTCTCACAGGATGAAGCACCAAGAAAGGATACGTCTGTTGAAAAGCTAGCAAAGCTATCACCTGTTTTTAACTCCGTTGGGACTATTACAGCAGGAAATGCCCCAGGTGTAAATGATGGAGCAGCTGCTCTCGTGTTAATGTGTGAAGAACGTGCAAACCGAGAGGGAAGAACACCTGAAGCGATCATACTTGGTCATACGGCGATTGCTGTTGAAGCGAAAGACTTCCCGAAAACACCGGGTCTTGTCATTAACGCACTCCTAGATAAAACAGGCAAGAGTGTAGACGATATTGATCTATTTGAAATAAATGAAGCATTTGCTGCCGTTGCTTTAGCAAGCGGACAAATTGCTAATTTAGACGCTGAAAAGGTAAATGTGAATGGCGGAGCAGTAGCCCTTGGACATCCAATTGGTGCAAGCGGAGCGAGAATTATTATAACCCTTATGAAGGAGCTTAAGCGACGTGGTGGTGGAATTGGAATCGCAGCCATCTGTAGTGGCGGTGGCCAAGGAGATGCCATGATGATCGAGGTTCCGAAAATCGTATAAACCGAAGCAAGCATTCGTACGAGTGAAGTTGTCAAATGCGAACAATTGAAGGAGGAAAACGCATGAACGTAAAAAAAGTGATGGTGATCGGTGCAGGACAAATGGGGTCGGGAATCGCTCAAGTATGTGCTCAAGCTGGATACACTGTGCTATTAAATGATCTGAAGCAGGAGTTTGTTGAACGAGGAATAGGAACAATTCATAAAAATCTATCAAGAAATGTAGCGAAGGAACGAATGACAGCTGACCAGATGGAAGAGGTATTAGGAAACATTACCGCTTCTACTACACTTGAGGACGCGAGAGAAGTTGATTTGGTGATCGAAGCAGCTGTAGAAAATATGGAGATCAAAACGAAAATCTTCCACCAACTGGATGAAATTGCACCAGCGCATGCGATTTTAGCAAGTAATACATCTTCACTGCCAATTACTGAAATCGCAGCAGCGACAAAACGTCCTGAGCAAGTAATCGGCATGCATTTTATGAATCCGGTACCTGTTATGAAGCTAGTTGAAATTATTCGGGGACTAGCAACTACGGATGAAGTGTATCAGACGATAGAGGACATGACGAATTCGCTAAAGAAAGTCCCTGTTGAAGTAAATGACTTTCCTGGCTTTGTATCCAATCGTGTGTTAATGCCAATGATCAACGAAGCCGTATACACATTATACGAAGGGGTCGCGACGAAAGAAGCAATTGATGAAGTGATGAAGCTCGGGATGAACCATCCAATGGGTCCACTTACACTCGCAGATTTCATCGGCTTAGATACATGTTTATATATCATGGAAACATTGCATGAAGGATTTGGAGATGATAAATATCGTCCATGTCCACTTCTTCGCAAATATGTAAAGGCTGGTTGGCTGGGGCGTAAAACTGGCCGCGGCTTCTATGTTTACGAATAATCAAGTATGCCAGCAGGCGTTCTTAGGCTACGGTTTACATCAGGAGGGGTAAAGATGAATCTTAGATTTACAGAAGAACAAGAGATGATGAGGAAAATGGTACGGGATTTCGCTCAAGGAGAAATTGCTCCATTTGTTGAGAGCATGGAAAAGGGTAAATTTCCGCGACCAGTATTGAATAAAATGGCAGAGCTTGGACTAATGGGAATACCGATTCCAGAAAAATACGGCGGCTCTGAAATGGACTTTACGTCTTATATTATCGCTATTCACGAATTATCTAAAGTGAGTGCAACGGTTGGGGTTATCCTCTCTGTCCATACTTCAGTAGGAACGAATCCAATTCTGTACTTTGGTACGGAGGAACAAAAGCAGAAATATATTCCGAAGCTTGCTTCTGGGGAATACTTAGGAGCTTTCTGTTTAACGGAGCCGAGCGCAGGTTCAGATGCAGCTAGTTTGAAGACGAGAGCGATTAAAGATGGGGATCATTATATCTTAAACGGTGCGAAGGTGTTTATCACTAACGGAGGAGAGGCAGATACATATATTGTGTTTGCATCCACGAACCCTGAAGAAGGAAGTAGAGGAATCTCAGCATTTATCGTTGAAAAGGACACACCAGGACTCATAATTGGCAAAGATGAGCATAAAATGGGGCTTCATGGCTCACGAACGGTTCAGCTGACATTTGAAGATATGCGTGTACCAAAAGAGAACCTTCTAGGCGAAGAAGGTCAAGGGTTTAAAATTGCTATGGGCAACCTGGATGTTGGGCGTATTGGGATCGCTGCACAAGCATTAGGAATAGCTGAAGCAGCACTTGAAGCAGCTACAAGCTATGCGAAGGAGCGCCATCAGTTTGGTAAGCCAATTGCTGTTCAGCAAGGAATCGGCTTCAAGTTAGCAGATATGGCGACCAGTATTGAAGCGGCAAAGCTATTAATCTATCGTGCTGCTGAATTACGATCAAAAGGTCTTAAATGCGGAAAAGAAGCATCAATGGCAAAGCTGTTTGCATCGAAAACAGCTGTTGATGTCACGACTGAAGCCATCCAGGTATTTGGTGGCTATGGGTATACAGAGGAATATCCAGTTGAACGCTATTTCCGTGACGCAAAGGTTACAGAAATCTATGAAGGTACGAGTGAGATTCAAAGATTAGTGATTAGTAAACAACTATAAATCATAGTGAAAAAGCGAGGGATAACGAGTGAACTTTCAATTAACCGAAGAGCATGAAATGATTCGAAAGATGGTTCGTGATTTTGCGAAAAATGAAGTGGCACCAACAGCAGCTGAGCGAGATGAAGAAGAACGATTCGATCGCGAGATATTTGACAAGATGGCAGAGCTAGGTCTAACAGGGATACCTTGGCCGGAAGAATACGGAGGGATTGGCAGTGATTATTTAGCTTATTGTATTGCTGTTGAAGAGTTATCTCGAGTGTGTGCTTCGACAGGTGTAACGCTTTCAGCACATACCTCGCTTGCCGGCTGGCCTATTTATAAATTCGGCACAGAAGAACAAAAGCAAAAGTATTTGCGTCCAATGGCTCAAGGGGAAAAAATCGGTGGCTACGGATTAACAGAGCCTGGTAGCGGTTCAGATGCTGGGGGAATGAAGACGACAGCACGTTTAGAAGGAGACCATTATGTATTGAATGGTTCCAAGATTTTTATTACCAACGGTGGAATCGCTGATATCTATGTGGTATTTGCTTTAACGAATCCAGAAGATAAGCATAGAGGCACAACAGCATTTATTATTGAAAGCGATTTCCCTGGATTCTCTGTTGGGAAAAAAGAGAAAAAGCTAGGAATTCGTTCATCCCCTACTACAGAAATTATTTTCGAGGATTGCAAAGTACCCGTAGAAAATATGCTTGGAGAAGAGGGTGAAGGCTTCAAGGTAGCCATGATGACGCTAGATGGAGGGCGAAACGGAATTGCAGCTCAAGCAGTAGGAATTGCCCAAGGAGCATTAGATGCAGCGGTAGAATATGCAAAGGACCGTCAGCAATTTGGGAAACCCATTGCGGCACAACAAGGTATTGGCTTTAAACTAGCTGATATGGCTACTAATGTAGAAGCAGCAAGACTATTAACCTATCAGGCTGCGTGGTTAGAGTCAGAAGGATTGCCTTACGGAAAGGAATCGGCTATGTCGAAGTTATTTGCAGGAGACGCAGCTATGAAGGTAACGACTGAAGCCGTTCAAGTATTTGGTGGCTATGGATATACAAAGGAATATCCAGTTGAAAGATACATGAGAGATGCAAAAATTACGCAAATCTATGAAGGTACTCAAGAAATCCAACGTCTTGTTATTTCACGAATGCTAACAAAATAAGCTCAATCATTTTACACAAGACGGAGGAATACTTCCGTCTTGTCAGTCTATGGGGGAATTTAAAGGCGGTTGAAGAATTGATGAAAAAGCGAGAAGTAGAAGCTTCAGTGAAGGATGAACGCTTGGTCATAAAAAGGCGCAATCAAATGATTAAAGGGGCTGTAACTCTTTTTAAAGAAAAAGGATTCCATCGGACAACGACAAGAGAGATTGCGAAAGCATCAGGGTTTAGCATTGGGACCCTCTATGAATATATTCGTAAAAAAGAAGATGTTCTCTATCTAGTGTGTGACCGAATTTATGATCAAGTTCAAGAGCGATTACAACAAGCACTTGATACCGATCGAGGAACGCTCGAAAGCTTACGACTAGGTATTGCTTATTATTTCCGAGTGTGTGATGAAATGCAGGATGAAATTCTCGTCATGTACCAAGAGGCTAAATCATTAACGAAAGATGCATTGCCTTATGTGCTTCGTAAAGAAATTGAAATGGTAGCCATGTTTGAAGATGTCATTAAAAGATGTGTGGAAAATCGGGAGTTGAATCTAACCGAAGAGCAAATCCATATGATTGCCCACAACATCTTTGTTGAAGGGCAAATGTGGGCGTTTAGAAGGTGGGCACTGCAGAAAGTCTACTCAATTGAGGAATACATTGAATTTCAAACCGAATTACTTTTTAACGGGATTAAATAAGGGGTTTTTATATAAGGCTTTTTTCAAAAAGATTGTTGTTTTATACCATGTAAGTTTCCCTTCTTCATACGAAGGCTAGCAGTAAAGCGGAAGGATGCGAGAAACCTGCGGGAGCAGTGGAACAGGAGAGTCCCCACAGGTGAAGCCGAAGAGCCTAGCCTCACGAACCGCGGAAAGAGAGTTTCCTGGAGAGGAAAACTGCACATGTTTCAAGAGCAACAAAGGATACGAAAATAGCTTTATCAAAAGAAAAGTCGGAACTTTCACTCAACATTTCCAAAAAAGGAACAGGGGGATAACGATGAGCACACAGATCGTATATAAACCGAAAAATCATATTCGCTTTGTAACCGCGTCTAGTTTGTTTGACGGACATGATGCATCGATTAATATTATGCGCAGAATCATACAGGCAAGTGGTGCCGAAGTCATTCATTTAGGCCACAATCGCTCAGTTGAAGAGGTTGTAAATGCCGCGATTCAAGAGGATGCACAAGGGATTGCCATATCCTCCTATCAAGGTGGTCATGTGGAGTATTTTAAATATATGTATGATTTACTAAAGGAAAAGGGAGCACCTCATATTCGCATTTATGGTGGCGGTGGTGGTGTAATTATTCCAAGGGAAATTAAAGAGCTCCATGAATATGGAATTGCCCGGATTTTTTCACCTGAGGATGGCCGTCAGAATGGCCTTCAAGGAATGATTAATAGGATGCTCGAGGAATGTGATTTTCCAACAGCAACAGCAGAAGTTGCTAATGAAATTGACAACCTACAAAAAGGGGAAGTTACAGCGGTAGCAAAGCTAATTACATTAGCGGAGCATCAAGTAGGAGTGGATCAAGAAGCGGCAGCTGCTGTTGAGTCTGTGCTAGAGAAGATAAAGAACTTAAGTAAACCTGTTCCTGTAGTTGGAATAACTGGAACAGGTGGAGCTGGAAAGAGTTCTTTAACAGATGAATTGATTCGCAGATTTCTAAATGAAATCCCAGAAAATAAAGTCGCCATCCTATCTGTTGATCCAACGAAGCAAAAAACAGGCGGGGCTTTATTAGGTGACCGTATTCGAATGAATGCGATATTCTCTCCACGTGTTTATATGCGCAGCTTAGCTACAAGGAAATCGAAGAGCGAGCTTTCTTTAGCCATTCAAGATGCGATTTCAGTTGTAAAAGCGGCAGGATATGACTTGATCATTGTAGAAACGAGTGGAATTGGCCAAGGTGATGCTGGCATAACTGAAATTTGTGACGTATCTATGTATATTATGACGAGTGAATTTGGTGCACCATCGCAATTAGAAAAAATCGATATGATTGATTATGCAGATCTGATCGTTATTAATAAATTTGAGCGTAAAGGATCAGAGGATGCGAAGCGTCAAGTACAAAAGCAGTATCAGCGTAGCCATTTGCTTTTTGAGCAAGACCTTGACGAAATGCCAGTCTATGGAACCATTGCAAGTCAATTTAACGACCCAGGTACAAATGCATTATTTGCAGCACTTGTAGAAACGCTAAACTCCAAAGCAGGCACGAGCTTTGATACTTCTTTTAGCAAGCAGGCAGTTGTTGAAAAACAAAATGTCATTATTCCGAATGATCGTCGCTATTACTTGCGGGAAATTTCAGATACGGTTAGAAGCTACCATCGTGACGCAGAGGAGCAGGTAAACCTTGCTCGTCGTTTGTTCCAAATTGAAGGGACCATAGAGGCACTGAAGGAAAAAGATACAAACGAAGAACTGATTGGATCTCTTGAAGCACTGAAAAATGATGTGGAAAGTCAATTAACCTCTCAATCAAAGCGGATTTTGGATCAATGGGGAGAATTAAAAGAGAAGTATGCGGGGGATCAATTCGTTACGAAAATTCGAGACAAAGAAATGATTACGATATTAAAAACGAAGAGCCTTTCTGGGCTAGAGATTCCAAAAATTTCTTTACCAAGGTTCAAGGATTATGGAGAAATTCTCAGCTGGGTATATCGAGAAAATGTGCCTGGGTCATTCCCTTATACCGCGGGAGTATTTCCATTCAAACGAGAAGGGGAAGATCCAAAACGACAGTTTGCAGGCGAAGGAACTCCAGAGCGAACCAATCGTCGCTTTCATTATCTATCGAAGGATGATACAGCAAAACGGTTAAGTACTGCGTTTGATTCAGTAACATTATACGGAGAGGATCCAGATTATCGCCCGGATATATATGGGAAGGTAGGGGAAAGTGGAGTAAGCATCTGTACATTGGATGATATGAAAAAGCTATATGATGGCTTTGATCTCTGCCACCCATCTACATCTGTATCTATGACGATAAACGGTCCAGCTCCAATTATTTTAGCTATGTTCATGAATACAGCAGTTGATCAGCAGGTCAAGGCAAAGGAAGAGGAGCTCGGGCGCATTCTGACGCAGGCGGAGTTTGATGAAGTAAGAGCTCAAACCTTGCAAACGGTCCGAGGCACTGTCCAAGCAGATATTCTAAAGGAAGACCAAGGGCAGAATACATGTATATTCTCCACAGAGTTTGCCTTAAGAATGATGGGAGATATTCAGCATTACTTTATTACGAACAAAGTTCGTAACTATTATTCGGTTTCCATTTCTGGATATCATATTGCAGAAGCAGGAGCAAATCCTATTTCTCAGCTAGCTTTTACGTTAGCGAACGGCTTTACTTATGTAGAATATTATTTGAGCCGAGGAATGAACATTGATGATTTTGCACCAAATTTATCATTCTTTTTCTCTAACGGTCTAGATCCTGAATATACAGTAATTGGTCGTGTGGCTCGCCGCATTTGGGCAACGGTTATGAACAATAAATACAAAGCAAATGAGCGCAGCCAAAAGCTGAAATACCATGTTCAAACATCTGGTCGCTCTCTTCATGCCCAAGAAATAGACTTTAATGATATACGAACAACACTACAAGCACTAATGGCATTACATGATAATTGTAATTCTCTTCATACAAATGCTTATGATGAAGCAATCACTACTCCGACGGAAGAGTCGGTCCGTCGAGCAATGGCGATTCAAATGATTATTACGAAAGAACATGGCCTAACGAAAAATGAAAATCCATTGCAGGGGTCTTTTATTATTGAAGAGCTAACCGACCTTGTAGAAGAAGCAGTACTGCAGGAATTTGAACGTATTAATGATCGCGGCGGTGTTCTAGGAGCAATGGAAACACAGTACCAACGAGGGAAAATACAAGATGAGTCCATGCATTACGAAATGAAAAAGCATACTGGGGAACTTCCGATTATTGGCGTGAATACGTACTTGAATCCAAATCCACCTTCAGAGGAAGCGATGGATAGTATGGAGCTAGCACGTGCAACGAAGGAAGAAAAGGAAACGCAAATTCAAAATCTTCGTGAGTTCCAACAACGTAATCAAGATCAGCTAGATGTAGCACTAACTAGATTAAAAGAAGTGGCAGTTACAAACGAAAATATCTTTGCAGAGCTAATGGAAACCGTAAAAGTGGCGAGTTTAGGACAAATTACGAGAGCATTATATGAAGTAGGTGGACAATATCGCCGAAATATGTAAAAGAGTTTAACAATAGGATGAAAAGGCTAGGCTGTCTCTTAGAGGGGAATCATCGTTTTCTCCTCTTTTGGAGAGAGCCTTTATTTTCGTTTCTGCTCGAAGAAAATAGGATTATTTACATCAAATTTACACATTCGACCTAAATTTTTTATATAATCAGAATAGGAGTAGAATCGTAGCTAGGCTAGAAATCCTAGATAGGTATCACGAGCTCAAGCTCGAGTACTTGAGCAGTATGTAGAGGATAGAAAGTATCGGTTTATTAAGATAGAAAGGTGCAAAAGATTCAGCAACAGGATGCTTGCGCATTTCTTATAGGGTGTGAAATTATTGAGAAGAATTTTTTTCCTTGCATCTATTGTTGGGGGTGTAGGGGCGGTTGTCTATTTATATCAACGCCAGTTAGGGGCGGTTCCTTTTTTTCTTTTATCAATATTTTTCTTTGCTTTAGCGGTGAAACAGCTTTCCAATCGATCGGAGGGCGAAATGCCCGAAAAGGAAAAAGATCACGAATAGTTGCATATCTAGCGATAAAAAAGTGCGAGAAACAATAGATACAACTAGCATAAACAGGAGAAATTTGTTTATAATGAAGAATATGCAATTATGCCAGTATTACATAATTTTTATGCGGCTATATATGGTCTTACTTAGTGAAAGGAAGTGCGGATATTGAGTTTAAAACAATACTCAAAAGAGCAATTACAAGAAATGTCATTAATTGAAGTTGCTTTTGAAATGCTTAAAGAACGAAAGCAACCATTTGCTTTTAGTGAATTAGTAGATGAAATGACAGCTTTATTAAACCTTACAGAAGATGAAGTGAATACAAGAATTGCGCAATTCTACACGGATTTAAATATTGATGGTCGATTCCTTTGTTTAGGAGATAACCGATGGGGACTACGCGTTTGGTACCCTGTTGACCAATTAGAGGAAGAAACGGTTACTCAAATCAAGCCGAAGAAGAAAAAGGCGAAGAAAGCATCAGAAGAAGATGACGTAGACATAGAAGATTATGATGAAATTGAAGAAGAAGAGTTTGATTATGAGGATATCGATGAATCAGCTGATGATGAAGAAGAGTCAGATGACCTGCTAGATCTTGATGAGGCAGATGACGATGATGATTTTGAAGATGATGATGAAGACCTTATTGATGACGAATTTGAGCTAGATGAAGAAGAAGAAGAAGAAGATGATGATGATTTAGAAGAGGAAGACGAAGAATTATAAGAACAGTCTTGACTTTTGATAATCAGGCTTGTAGAATCATTTTTGGGCTCCTTAAAAAAGGAACGATAATTTACGCGAATAGCGCTCCCTTACTTTTATTAGTAAGTGGAGCGTTTTTTATTTTTTTTTACTAAAAATATATTCGTTTCTCTCCCCTTATAACAAACAAGTTTTTGTCTTGAAAAAAGATAAATATGTACAAACTGATAAAAAGGGGGATTTTCACATGACAAAATATATTTTTGTTACCGGTGGCGTAGTTTCGTCATTAGGAAAAGGGATTACAGCAGCATCGTTAGGTCGTTTATTAAAAAATCGAGGGCTTAGCGTTACGATCCAAAAGTTTGACCCATATATTAACGTGGATCCAGGTACAATGAGTCCATATCAGCATGGGGAAGTTTTCGTAACAGACGACGGTGCGGAAACAGACTTAGATCTAGGTCACTATGAGCGCTTTATCGATATTAACTTAACAAAATACAATAACGTAACGACAGGTAAGATCTATTCGACGGTACTTAAGAAAGAGCGCCGCGGGGATTACTTAGGTGGAACGGTTCAGGTTATTCCTCATATTACGAATGAAATTAAAGAGCGTGTGATGCGTGCAGGTCATGAAACAAACGCAGATGTAGTCATTACCGAAATTGGTGGAACGGTTGGAGATATTGAGTCTCTACCATTCTTAGAAGCCATCCGCCAAATAAAAAGTGACATCGGCCGTGATAACGTCATGTACATCCACTGTACATTAATTCCATATATTAAAGCTGCTGGCGAAATGAAAACAAAGCCAACTCAGCATAGTGTAAAAGAATTAAGAAGCTTAGGAATTCAACCAAATGTCATAGTTGTTCGTACGGAGATGCCAGTTTCACAGGATATGAAGGATAAAATTGCTTTATTCTGTGATATTGATTCGAAAGCAGTAATTGAAGCACGTGATGCAGAAACATTATATTCAGTACCATTAGCACTTCAAGCTCAAAATCTTGATCAGATTGTATGTGATCACCTAAAGCTTCAATGCCATGAAGCGGACATGACAGAGTGGAAACAACTTGTTGAGCGAGTATTGAACTTATCAAAGAAAACAAGAATTGGTCTTGTTGGGAAATATGTTGAGCTTCAAGATGCGTACATTTCAGTTGTTGAATCATTAAAGCATGCAGGCTATGCATTTGATGCAGATATTGATATTAAATGGATCAATGCTGAGCAAGTAACAGCTGAAAATGTTGAAGAGCTTTTAAGTGATGTGGATGGAGTTTTAGTTCCAGGTGGATTTGGTGATCGAGGAATTGAAGGGAAAATCCTTGCGACGAAATATGCTCGTGAAAACCAAAAACCATTTTTAGGAATTTGCTTAGGTATGCAGCTAGCATCTATTGAGTTTGCACGCCACGTATTAGGTTTAGAAGGTGCACACTCAGCGGAAATTAATCCAGATACGGAGCATCCAATTATCGACCTTCTTCCAGAGCAAAAGGATGTGGAAGATCTTGGTGGAACCCTTCGTTTAGGTCTTTTCCCATGTAAGCTAATCGAAGATACGAAAGCATTTGCTGCATATAATGATGAAGTGGTTTACGAGCGCCATCGCCATCGCTATGAGTTCAACAACCATTATCGTCAAGAAATGGAGAAGGCTGGGTTCATCTTCTCTGGGACAAGCCCAGATGGTCGATTAGTTGAAGTTATTGAGTTAAAAGACCATCCATGGTTCGTTGCGTCACAGTTCCACCCAGAATTCACTTCTAGACCAACGCGTCCACAGCCACTATTTAGAGACTTCGTAGAAGCATCTCTAAAACTAGGTAACCAAAATTAATTCATTTTAGCCATTCTAGACTGTAGACACTCTACAGTCTTTTTTTTACGATAAGAAAGTTTAAAATTTAAACATAGAAAATTGTCCAGCAAAAGCGCCCTAGCGCCTAGTGTACTTCGGTCCTCTTGTTACGATAAGTCAATAACGATTCACTTACAAGCTCATCGTGTTTCCTTTATCCGCAAGGCCTTAAGGCGCTGGACAGGGCGCCATGCGTCTTTTCTGACGTTGCAAAAGAAAAAGGGGAGTAAGAGCGTGCTCTCAATCCCCTTTTGTTGATCATGTTAATCCCATGAATCAATCCTTATTCATACTCTGCTATAATCTCATCAATTGTAAATTTGATGCCATAGTATACAAATAATCCGGCCATCAATGAGGGATATCCAAATCGATTCCCTTCATCATCTGGCAGCAACCCCTTCAGAAGCTTCAAGTCAATGGCTACATCTGCTAGGCTTTGCAAGCTCTCTTCTAACGTATCCATATGTGTAGATATGCTCACAAAGGGGATTCCTTTTTCTCTTAAAGCTTTTCCTATACCTACAGGAGCTGTATCGTTACTATATCTAGATAAAATGAGCACCCTGTCTGCAATGTCCATTTTTTCTATTGAGACTTGGTCTGTCCAAGCGAATCCTTGGACTATTGGCTCTGCTCCCTCGGTTGCCTCGAACATAACCCCTGCCATTTCCTTGTCCCCATATATATAAATTTTTCCTTCGCCTACCGCTGCTTGTGCAAGTAAACGGGCACCATCCTCGATTGAGAATTCTTCTTTTTCGTGTAAGCGTTTAAACATTCCGCTTAATTGAGTTGAAAACATTTTTAGCATAATGAGCCCTCCGAATGCTAGTGTCTTTAGCCTATCTACAATTTTCCACCGTTCCATTATAATGAAAGATGGCAAGAAGGTAAAATTGTCACACCTTTTGAGAAAAATTGTCTTTAAATTGGCAGGGATTTTATAACAAAAGGAGAACTTACTAAGAGTACAAGAGCCATATGAATGTGTGGATGAAGGTTCTTCTATATTAAGTGGGCCTATATTAATAATTTATAAGCTAGAATATTCACGTTGTTTTCTTCATGGTGGTTATAAGCTCCCATATTCGTAGGAAAACAATAGGCAACAAGAAAACCTGTTGATTATTTGAAATAGAACTTCATACATATCATTTAATAGAAATGGTCAACTGGTTTATGTAACAGAAATTATTTTGGAGAAAGAGGTGTCATCATGAAAGGGAAAATACTTATTGTCGATGATCAATTTGGAATTCGAATTTTACTTAATGAAGTGCTACAAAAGGAAGGGTATGAAACCCATCAAGCAGCAAATGGAATCCAAGCATTAGATATCGTAACGAATCACTCGCCTGATCTCGTTCTGCTAGATATGAAAATTCCAGGAATGGACGGAATTGAAATCTTAAAAAGAATGAAGGTTATTGATAAGGACATCCGAGTAATTATTATGACGGCATATGGAGAATTGGATATGATTCAAGAAGCGAAAGATTTGGGTGCTTTAACACATTTTGCCAAACCTTTTGATATTGATGATATCCGATCTGCAGTAAAAAAATATTTGCCAATTCCGCAACAATAAACGAAAAAATCACACTTTTTCTGTGATAGCGTTTGCATTATAAAATATTTATGACAGTTGCTAAAATAACGCTTGAATAAATGGCATTTCTGATTTTGATTTGGTATGATACAAATGAATTCCAAGGATCGTTCATTTGAAATAAGTACATATTCATTTACATAGAGGGAAAATTTAATGAATGTAACTGACAAATGAATGATGATCAATAAGGAGGAAGAAATATGCCTTTAGTTTCAATGACTGAAATGCTCAACAAAGGAAAAGCAGAAGGTTATGCAGTAGGTCAATTTAACTTAAACAACCTTGAGTTTACTCAAGCGATCCTTCAAGCTGCTGAAGAGGAAAAATCACCAGTTATCTTAGGTGTGTCTGAAGGGGCTGCTCGCTATATGGGCGGTTTTACAACTGTTGTAAAAATGGTTGAAGGATTAATGCATGATTATAAAATTACTGTTCCAGTTGCCATTCACTTAGACCATGGCTCAAGCTTTGATAAATGTAAGGAAGCAATCGATGCAGGATTTACATCTGTTATGATTGATGCTTCACATGATCCTTTTGAAGAGAACGTAGAAACTACTTCTAAAGTAGTTGAGTACGCACACTCAAAAGGTGTATCAGTTGAAGCTGAGCTAGGAACAGTTGGTGGACAAGAAGATGATGTAATTGCTGAAGGCGTAATCTATGCTGATGCAAAAGAGTGTGAAGAGCTTGTTAAGCGCACGAACATTGATTGTTTAGCGCCAGCACTTGGTTCTGTTCATGGACCTTACAAAGGTGAACCAAACCTAGGGTTCAAAGAAATGGAAGAAATCGGTCAATCAACTGGTGTGCCATTAGTATTACACGGTGGTACAGGAATCCCAACAAAGGATATCCAAAAAGCAATTTCTCTAGGAACTGCGAAAATTAACGTAAATACAGAAAACCAAATTGCTTCTGCAAAGCGTGTTCGTGAAGTATTAGCAGCAGATTCAGAAGTATATGATCCACGTAAATATTTAGGACCAGCACGTGAAGTGATTAAAGAAACAGTAATCGGCAAAATGCGTGAATTTGGTTCTTCTGGTAAAGCTTAATAGATACCCAAACCGACTATGACTGAAACCGCCTTTGATATAAGGGCGGTTTTAGTTCATTTTAGCTTTTATGTTACAATTTTATTGTATATGTAATCTGCGAATGTTGTTAGTATGAACCGTGCAATGGAACTTTACATGACAAGATACCATATCTAAATACCATGGAAAGATAATAGAGGAGGAAGACATATGAAATTTTTCATCGATACAGCAAACATGGAAGAAATCAAAGAAGCACACGCGCTAGGCTTTATTTCAGGTGTAACAACAAACCCATCTTTAGTTGCAAAAGAAAAAGAAGTATCTTTTCACGAGCGCCTAAAAGAAATTACAGAGTTAGTTCCTGGTTCAGTTAGTGCAGAAGTAATTGCACTAGATGCAGAAGGGATGATTAAAGAAGGACGTGAGCTAGCGAAAATCGCTCCAAATATAACGGTGAAAGTCCCAATGACACCTGAAGGTTTAAAGGCCGTACATACCTTCTCAAAAGAAGGCATCAAGACAAACGTCACTCTCATTTTTAGTGCCAATCAAGCATTACTAGCAGCAAGAGCAGGGGCAACCTATGTATCTCCATTCCTTGGCCGTCTAGATGATATCGGTCACAATGGGATGGATCTTATATCTACTATTGCTCAAATCTTTGAAATTCACGGGATTGAAACGGAAATTATTGCAGCTTCTATCCGTCATCCACAGCATGTAACGGACGCTGCTCTAAACGGAGCTCATATCTCAACTATTCCTTACAAGGTATTGATGCAACTATTCAATCACCCTCTTACAGACAAAGGGATTGAGGCGTTTTTAGATGACTGGAGTAAACGTACAGAAAAGTAATGGAATTTATTACTTTATTAAAGTTTTTCTATATTCCATACATGAAATAATCATTTTCGTGTAAACTAGATAAAAAAAGATAATGTCGTTTTTTGCCTTTTTATGTTGGTAAAAAGTACCTATTATGTTTTTGGGGTATAAATTTTGGACATAATGTCTTTTATGATTGTAGGCTGTGTTTGACGATTGATGAAGTTGGTGTCCAACCCCTTAAATTGAAGGGATAGGTGCTGAATGATCTAAGAAAGATCAGCTAGTGCTCATATTGCGCACTAACCTAAAGTCAAAACGAATAAAGTATAGGCAAGGATTCGACATGAGTTTAAAAAAGCCTCTTAGTCTTTAGTTATCAGTTCGATCTCGATCATTCATCTGGGCTTAGAAGGGAGTTAACAATGCAGAAACTAATGATTGCAGGCGGCTATCCTTTAAAAGGGACAGTTCGAATTAGTGGAGCCAAGAATAGTGCAGTGGCACTGATTCCAGCTACGATTCTAGCTGAATCGCCTGTTACAATTGAAGGTTTACCAGGTATCTCTGACGTTGAAATATTAAAAGGCTTACTAGAAGAAATCGGTGGGGCAGTTCAGTTTGCTGATGGTGAAATGACAGTTGACCCGTCATCGATGATCTCGATGCCTTTGCCCAATGGGAAAGTAAAGAAACTCCGTGCCTCCTATTATTTAATGGGCGCAATGCTCGGCCGCTTTAAAAAAGCAGTAATTGGACTGCCTGGTGGATGCCATCTAGGGCCAAGACCAATTGATCAACATATCAAAGGCTTTGAAGCTCTAGGTGCTAGTGTTACTAATGAGCAAGGAGCAATCTATCTTCGAGCAGATGAGCTACGCGGGGCAAGAATTTATCTGGATGTGGTGAGTGTTGGGGCTACAATTAATATCATGCTAGCTGCAGTTCGAGCTAAAGGACGTACGATTATTGAAAATGCAGCGAAAGAGCCTGAAATTATTGACGTAGCTACACTTCTAACGAATATGGGTGCAAAGATAAAAGGCGCTGGAACCGATGTCATTCGAATTGACGGAGTAGACGAGCTTCATGGCTGTCGACACACGATCATTCCTGATCGAATTGAAGCTGGGACATATATGATTTTAGGTGCTGCAGTTGGAGAAGGTGTCCTTATAGATAATGTCATTCCGCAACATTTAGAATCTTTGATTGCGAAAATGCGAGAGATGGGCGTACCGGTGGAAACGAGTGACGATCAAGTATTTATCGGAAAATCAGCAGAGAAACTGAAGGCTGTTGACATAAAAACACTTGTGTATCCGGGGTTCCCAACAGATCTTCAACAGCCATTCACCTCCCTTTTAACAAAAGCAGAAGGGACAAGTATGGTTACTGATACGATCTACGGTGCTCGATTTAAGCATATAGATGAACTTCGACGTATGAATGCCAACATTAAAGTGGAAGGTCGCTCAGCCATCATTAATGGTTCTGCTCAGCTGCAAGGTGCGAAAGTGAAAGCGAGTGATCTACGAGCTGGTGCTGCTCTAGTAATTGCCGGGCTACTAGCGGAAGGGATTACAGAAGTAACCGGGCTCGAGCATATTGATCGCGGATATAGTCAATTAGTAGAGAAACTAGACGGCTTAGGAGCAACGGTTTGGCGTGAGGATTTGTCAAAAGAAGAGCTTGAACAAATGAAAAATGCGTAGCTTTGACAACAAAGAAATGATTTAGGGGGAGAAACGATGGAAAGAAGTTTATCAATGGAGCTTATCCGTGTAACAGAAGCGGCTGCATTAGCATCTGCACGCTGGATGGGGAGAGGCTTAAAGGATGAAGCGGATGATGCAGCGACTTCAGCCATGCGCGATGTATTCGATACGGTTCCTATGAAGGGAACAGTTGTAATTGGGGAAGGGGAAATGGATGAAGCCCCAATGCTTTATATCGGAGAGAAGCTAGGTACAGGCTATGGACCGCGCGTTGACGTAGCGGTTGACCCTCTAGAAGGTACAAATATTGTCGCATCAGGTGGGTGGAATGCATTAGCCGTTCTTGCCGTAGCAGACCACGGTAACCTTCTTCATGCACCAGACATGTATATGGATAAGATTGCAGTAGGTCCTGAAGCGATTGGACAAATTGATATTAATGCTTCCGTTTTAGATAATCTTAAAGCCGTTGCTAAAGCAAAGAATAAAGACATTGAAGACGTAGTAGCTACAGTACTAAACCGTCCTCGTCATCAGCATATTATTGCTCAGCTGCGTGAAGCGGGTGCCCGCATTAAATTAATTAATGATGGGGATGTTGCAGGAGCAATCAATACAGCTTTTGACCACACAGGCGTTGATATTCTTTTCGGTTCAGGTGGCGCTCCAGAAGGTGTGATTGCAGCCGTAGCATTAAAGAGCTTAGGTGGGGAAATCCAAGGGAAGCTTCTACCTCAATCTGATGCAGAAGCAGAGCGTTGTCAAAAAATGGGGCTAGATGTAAATAAAATCCTTTTAATGGAAGATTTAGTTAAAGGGGATGACGCCATTTTTGCAGCTACAGGCGTAACAGACGGTGAGTTGCTTAGAGGAGTTCAATTCAAGGGCTCATACGGCTCTACACACTCTGTCGTTATGCGTGCAAAATCTGGGACAGTAAGATTTATTGAAGGCCGTCACAGTTTAAAAAAGAAGCCAAACTTAGTAATAAAGTAAAATATTTCTTTGCAATTAAATGCAAACCCTTACAACTTTCGGGCTAATCTGAAAATGGATTAGCCTCTTTTATAAACTCCGAAAACAATTTATGAAAAAAATCAGTTGATTATTTTTTATATATAAGGGTAAAATAAAGATTGTTTTTTAAATATTTTGCTCTGAACTTATGCAAAATCATTTTGGTTTACGCTTTGGCTCTCTGCAGAATCTATCTTCGAAAACTTCAAGAACCCTCAAACATAAACCTTCAGACGATGAATGTTCAGCGGTCTGAAAGAACGGACTACCAATTTCTTATCTTTGACTCAAGTAGTCAATTTATCCATCCATATAAAAATAAGGCATGACCATTGGATTGTACCCGCTACATCCCTGTCTACTAGTGCCCAATTTATTATTTGTCAAACTTCATATGGGTGAAACAACCGAAAATATAAAAGTGTGGTGTCATAATGGAATTAACAATCTCTAGTTTAGAAAATATGAAATTAAAAGAGCTTTACGAACTGGCAAAAGAATATAAGGTATCCTATTACAGCAAATTAACGAAAAAGGAATTAATCTTTGCCATCCTAAAGGCTCGCGCAGAACAAGAAGGCTATTTCTTTATGGAAGGTGTTCTTGAAATTATTCAGTCGGAAGGGTTTGGCTTCCTACGTCCGATCAATTACTCTCCAAGCTCACAGGATATCTATATTTCCGCATCTCAAATCAGAAGATTTGATCTCCGTAATGGAGATAAGGTGTCTGGAAAGGTAAGACCTCCAAAAGAAAATGAAAGATACTTTGGTTTACTACATGTTGAAGCAGTAAACGGGGACGATCCTGAAACGGCAAAAGAACGTGTGCACTTCCCTGCACTCACTCCTTTATATCCGAACCGTCAAATGATGCTAGAAACAAAGCCAAAAGCCATCTCTACTCGAATAATGGATTTAATTACTCCGGTTGGATTTGGTCAACGTGGCTTAATTGTAGCTCCCCCTAAAGCGGGTAAAACGATGCTACTAAAAGAAATTGCAAATAGCATTACGACAAACCATCCAGAAGCAGAACTTATCGTTCTGTTAATTGATGAACGTCCTGAAGAGGTAACAGATATTGAACGATCGGTTGCTGGGGATGTAGTAAGCTCGACTTTCGATGAAGTTCCTGAGAACCACATTAAGGTGGCAGAGCTTGTATTAGAAAGAGCGATGCGCTTAGTAGAGCACAAGCGAGATGTTATTATCTTAATGGATAGTATCACTCGTCTCGCTCGTGCATACAATCTAGTCATTCCTCCGAGTGGCCGTACTTTATCTGGGGGAATTGATCCGGCCGCATTCCACCGCCCTAAGCGTTTCTTTGGGGCAGCGCGTAATATTGAAGAAGGTGGAAGCTTAACGATTCTAGCGACCGCCCTAGTCGATACAGGCTCTAGAATGGATGATGTCATTTATGAAGAGTTCAAAGGGACAGGAAATATGGAGCTTCACTTAGACCGTGCTCTTGCAGAAAGAAGAATCTTCCCTGCTATTGATATCCGTCGTTCTGGTACTCGTAAGGAAGAGTTGCTTATTCCAAAGGACCACCTGGATAAACTATGGGCAATTCGCAAATCCATGTCAGATGCTCCAGATTTTGGTGAAAGATTCTTACGTAAGCTAAAACAAACGAAATCAAATGAAGAATTTTTTGCAAACCTGGATGAGGAAATGAAAGCAAATACTAGAAGCCGAAGCTAATTCATATCGATTCAAAAATAGGATATGGTATAGTTAAAAGTAAGCGGATTGATTAAATAGATTAACAATAAATCCCATGTTGCAAAGCAACAGGATGCTTGTTATAATATCAACAGTGTGTTTTTGAAATTTACAACACGTTATGTTGTTGTAATATATAACTCTGTTTCGAAAGATTCAGGGCGGAAGGAGATGAAAAGAATGAAAGCAGGAATTCATCCAAACTATAAAAAAGTAATGGTTAAGTGCTCTTGCGGAAATGAGTTTGAAACAGGTTCTGTTAAAGAAGATATCCGTATTGAAACTTGTTCTGAGTGCCACCCATTCTATACGGGTCGTCAAAAATTCGCTGAAGCTGGCGGACGAGTTGACCGATTCAACAAAAAATACGGTCTTAAATAATTCAACAGAAACAGGCAAGAAGTTTTCACCGCTTGCCTGTTTTTTATTGGCTGTTTTCAACCAAAACCTCTTTCATCTGGTTATTTTTCTTAGTAGGGAATAATAACAGGACAGAAGGTTACTCAAAATTTATCCAATTATAATGATTGATATGACACATTTAAATGTACATTTTAGTACATATAAGAATAGATGGAAGCTTAGAGCGAGGAAGGAGAGGCATTCACATGTATGTAATGAAGCAGCACGGTTGGGTAGAAGTTATTTGTGGAAGCATGTTTTCTGGTAAGTCGGAGGAACTGATCAGACGTGTGAGAAGAACACAATTTGCCAAACAAAAAATCGTTGTGTTTAAGCCGCAAATTGACAACCGTTATAGTGAAGAAGCGGTAGTATCACATAATGGAACCTCACTTTTTGCGATTCCAATTTCTCGGTCACATGATATTTTTCAACACATTGAATCAGATGTGGATGTGATTGCGATCGACGAGGTTCAATTTTTCGATGATGAAATTGTGAAAGTCATTCAGCATTTAGCTGACAGTGGACACCGGGTAATAGCGGCGGGGCTTGATCAAGATTTTAGAGGAGAGCCATTTGGGCAAATGCCTGCTCTTATGTCTATTGCAGAATTGGTGACAAAACTGCAGGCGGTCTGCGCTGTATGCGGATCACCAGCGAGTCGAACGCAACGGCTAATAGATGGAAAACCAGCTTCTTACGATGATCCGATTATCCTCGTAGGTGCTTCTGAATCATATGAGCCTCGTTGCCGTCATCACCATCAGGTGCCGAAAACTCCTCATGTCATTACCAATATTGAAGCTACAAAGATGTCCTAATCCAATTGTTATTCGAACCTGTTCTTCTGTTGAAGAGTAGGTTTTTATTGTTTTTAAGGTGGGTTGTTAATGCAGCTGCACTTACAAATAAAAATGGTATTAATTCCCTTGAGCAATCCTATTCGAAGCGGACAAGCTAAGAAAAGGAGGTGGGACGATGAAAAGAGTGATATTATTTCTTTTCATGGTGCTCATGGCACTGACAGGATGTAACAATCAAAATGCTGAAGGCCTATATGACTTGGAGCAAGATGCTGATGGAGCTAGACTTTTATCAAACCCAACCGATGAAGATGACTATCGTATGGGTCGTACAATGAGTGACCAAAATCCGAATTTACCCAATATTGACGGTAATGGGGTAGATCAAGCAGAAGACGTCGAACAGGCTAGGGAAGTAATTGAACAGCTAGATGGCTTTGAACCGGGAGCTGTATGGATAAATGGGCAAGACATGTGGGTCACAGCATATAAAAAAGGAATGCAATCCAATGAAGAGAAAATAGACACAGAAGCCATGCTCCATAAAAAACTGCTAAAAGCTCTCCCGCGATATCATATAGAAGTACAGGTACGTGAAGATCGCAGATAAAACATTTTCTAATTTAGGGTGTCCAACAGACTGTAGACAAGCTCATAGCAATTTGAGTTGTCTATAGTCTTTCTTTATTGTCTAGAACCGACTCACAGCTGAACACTAATGATAAAAAATTATTTTACCTACTCTTGGAGCAATTATCGCTTTGGTTTAGAGAGGGATACTAAGTGTTTGTAGAGAAGGCGCTTGACTCTTTGGGGATAAGGGTTACAGCCAATACCCCACAGGCAGCACGCCGAGGAGGCTTGGCGAACGCCCCCGGAAAGCAAGTTCCTAGAGCGGAAATCACCTTATTTCTATTTCTTTAAATATATGATTTAGATTGAGGAGGTCCTCCAGTTTATACGGCGCTAAACAGGGGGCTTCCGTAGAAAGTGCTTTATTTAAAGGATTTTGTGTAAGAGTTAGTATGGTGTCTAGCTCCAGCCCCCCAGCGCCTAGTAAACTTCAGCCCTCCTCCTTACGATAAGTCAACATCGACTCGCTACGCTCATCGTGTTTCCTTTATCTCATATGGGAAAAAGTGAGGCGACTGAACAGACCCGACAAGCATAAGATGGACTGTGTCGTGGCGTAGTTTGCCACAGAACAGTACAGCTTATGACCTCGAGGGTCTAGGAGCCGCAGCTAGATTGAGGAGGTCCTCCAGTTTATACGGCGCTAAACGGGGGGGCTTCCGTAGAAAGTGCTTTATTTAAAGGATTTTGTGTAAGAGTTAGTATGGTGTCTAGCTCCAGCCCCCCAGCGCCTAGTAAACTTCAGCCCTCCTCCTTACGATAAGTCAACATCGATTCGCTACGCTCATCGTGTTTCCTTTATCTCATACAGGATAAAGTGAGGCGACTGAACAGACCCGACAAGCATAAGATGGACTGTGTCGTGGCGTAGTTTGCCACAGAACAGTACAGCTTATGACCTCGAGGGTCTAGGAGCCACAGCTAGATTGAGGAGGTCCTCCAGTTTATACGGCGCTAAACGGGGGGGCTTCCGTAGAAAGTGCTTTATTTAAAGGATTTTGTGTAAGAGTTAGTATGGTGTCTAGCTCCAGCCCCCCAGCGCCTAGTAAACTTCAGCCCTCCTCCTTACGATAAGTCAACATCGATTCGCTACGCTCATCGTGTTTCCTTTATCTCATATGGAGGTCCTCCAGTTTATACGGCGCTAAACAGGGGGGCTTCCGCTTTTCTAATAATTTGGTTTTGACTGGGTGTTTCGCCTATACTATAATTAGAATGTTATGGATTTGACAATAATAAATAGTCCTACATACATTATTTTATAATGTTTTCATCCGTCATATGGGCGGAATAATAAATGAGGTGAATGACTGTGTTTGATCGTCTTCAAGCAGTAGAAGATCGCTATGAGAAATTAAATGAACTTTTGAGCGATCCTGATATCGTAAATGATACAAATAAATTACGTGAATATTCAAAGGAACAGTCTGATATTCAAGAGACGGTTGATGCGTATCGTGAATATAAGGATGTACGCGAACAGCACCGTGATGCGAAAGCGATGCTAGAAGAAAAGCTAGATCCTGAAATGCGTGAGATGGTAAAGGAAGAACTAGACGAGCTGAGCGAGCAAGTAGAGCAGCTTGAAAGTCGCTTGAAGATTCTTCTCGTTCCAAAAGACCCAAATGACGATAAGAACGTTATTATGGAAATTCGCGGAGCAGCAGGTGGAGATGAGGCGGCCCTGTTTGCAGGTGACCTATACCGGATGTATAGCCGCTATGCTGAAACACAAGGCTGGAAAACAGAGGTAATTGAAGCTAGCTCTACTGGAGTTGGAGGATTTAAAGAAATTATTTTCATGATTAATGGAAATGGTGCCTATTCTAAGTTGAAATTTGAAAATGGTGCTCACCGTGTACAACGTGTTCCAGAAACCGAGTCTGGTGGACGTATTCACACTTCAACTGCTACGGTTGCAGTACTCCCAGAAGCAGAAGAAGTGGAAGTAGAAATTCATGATAAAGATATCCGCTTTGATACGTATGCTTCCTCAGGTGCCGGAGGTCAAAGTGTTAACACGACCATGTCGGCCGTTCGACTAACGCATATTCCGACGGGGATCGTTGTTACGTGTCAAGATGAGAAATCTCAGCATAAAAACAAAGATAAAGCCATGAAGGTATTACGTGCTCGGGTATACGATAAATTCCAACAAGAAGTCCAAGCAGAGTACGACCAAAATCGTAAATCAGCAGTTGGAACAGGTGACCGTTCAGAGCGTATTCGTACGTATAATTTCCCGCAAAATCGTGTGACAGATCACCGTATTGGCTTAACCATTCAAAAGCTAGACCAAATTCTTCAAGGGAAGCTAGATGAAGTTTTAGATGCTTTAATTCTAGAAGAACAATCTTCTAAGCTTCAAAACCTAGAGGACTAACAACATGGTAAAAGTATATGAAGCCCTTCATTGGGCTTCTTCTTTTTTAACGTCACATGAACGAGATGAAAATGCGGGAGAACTATTGTTACGCCACTATTTAAACCAAACCCGTTCTCAGCTCTTAGCGAATTTACGGGAGGAAATCGAGGACAGTGCCTATGTTCGTTTTGCAGAAGCGGTCCATCTCCATGCAAAAGGCAGGCCGATTCAATACATTATGGGCTATGAGGAATTTTATGGCCGTTTGTTCCGTGTAAATGAAGAAGTCTTAATTCCCCGACCTGAAACAGAAGAGCTTGTCTATCATACCCTTGAGAGGGTCCAACGTATTTTTGGGCAGCAGCAAGCCAAACTAGTTGATGTTGGAACAGGCAGTGGAGCGATTGGAATTACCTTAAAGCTAGAAAATCCAAACTTACATGTTACGGCAACAGATATTGCGAGTGAATCGCTTGCTGTTGCGAGTAGCAATGCTAAACAACTAGGAGCTGAAATCATATTTGAGCAAGGAGACCTACTTCAGCCTTTTCTGAAGAAAGGAAATATATTCGATGTTGTAATCTCTAATCCACCTTATATTCCTGAGTCTGATCTTGAGGGGATGTCAGTAGTAGTTACTGAGCATGAGCCCCACCGTGCCTTATTTGCTGGGCAGGATGGTTTAGACGTGTACCGCCAATTTATGAAGGAGCTTCCTCATGTTCTAAATAGCAAGGCAATTATTGGCTTTGAAGTAGGTGCCGGGCAAGGGGAGCAGGTAGCCGGGTTATTACAACAGACATTCCTAGAAGCCAAGGTCGAGATTGTGTTTGATATTAATGGCAAGGATCGAATGGTTTTTGCTGAAATTGGATGTTAAGAAGACTCCCGTGTGTGCGGACATGCGGGAGATTCTGCTTTTTACATTTGTTCTATTAAAAATTTTAAATTTTACTAGTTTAAGAATCTGCCATTCTGTCCACAATGTGTAGGGAAGGGACGGTGTCAGAGGATGAACTCAAAAATACTAGCCAAACTCTATATAATTATTTTATCTGTTGGAACGATTTTTAGTATATATATTCCTAAGAATGAAGTAACTGCAAACGATGCAATTGTTATACCAAACGAAGCTATTCGATTACGTATTCTAGCAAATAGTGACAGAGAGGTTGATCAGCAGCTCAAAAGGCAAGTAAGGGATGCGGTTAACGAGGAAATTACAGAATGGGTAGCAGACTTAACTTCGGTAGAAGCAGCAAGAACACTCATTCAATCCCGTCTTCCAGAGATTCAAAAGATTGCTGAAGGGGTAGTCCTGGAACAGAATGCGAATCAAACAGTCCAAACTGATTTTGGGAAAGTAGAATTTCCTACTAAATTATATGGTCAGTTTCTATATCCTGCAGGTGAGTATGAGGCCATCCTCATTACACTTGGTGGTGGGGAAGGGGCGAATTGGTGGTGTGTATTATTTCCTCCTCTCTGTTTTTTAGACTTCTCTAATAGTGTAGCAGTTAGTGAAGGGGTTGAACAGGAAGAAGGAAATCAAGTGGAAGCCAAGGAAGTTTCTGTGAAGCAAGTGACAAAGAAAGAAGATCCTGTTTATGTGGAAGAAGACGATAAACCAGCTGAGGTGAAATTCTTTCTTGTTGAGCTGTGGGATAAGATCTTTGGATAGAGTCTTGCATTGGCAAGGCTTTTTCTATGTTGCTAGTATCTCATTCGAAGTCTACTCATTCTGAATCTACTAAAAATTCGTAGATTCTAGTTCTACAATCCATTCAACCTCATATTCATAGTAGTAGAATATTGAAAAATGAGGTGGATGGAATGGAAGTAATCATTCGTTGTGGAAAAGTAGAGGACCTAAGTCGATTAGTCGCTTTTTTAGAAAAAGCCGGTTTAGGGACAGATGGTGTGAAGGATGTAATCGATTATTTCTTACTTATGGAAGATGATCATGGAGAGCTAAAAGCAACAGTTGGAATTGAGCCCCTTGGTTCATGTGGATTATTGCGTTCCCTTGTTATGACACCAAAAGCATCAGAAAGTGATTTATTGATCCTATTAGAGCAAATGCTTTTATTAGCAAGGGATAAGAGCTTGCAATCGGTCTATTTAGCGACAAATAAACAAGCTTCACTCCATTTTTTTGAAACGATGGGATTTGTAGAAGAGGAAAAGAGCGGCTTACCAACAGAGTTACAAGAATCTGAGCATGTTCGACATATTCTGTCTGTGGATAACTCTCTATTTATGAAGTTATCACTGTAAATTGTACAAGTAATCCACAAAGTTATTCACAAAAACAACGTTTTTATACACATTTTGTGGATAACACTTGAGTTATGCCCATACTTCTTTTATACTTTCAACAGACATCTTATCGAAAAATGTACGAAAAAGTCGCTAAATTCGTCGAATTAACAAGGTTATTAGAGTATAAAATGAAGGTGGATATAAAATGGATACAATACGATGGTCAGTGGATAAAAATGTGGATGAAATTAAAGGTTATCCACAGATAGAAAAAGCCGCTGACCTTTTAAGGAATAACGAAGTAGTCGCTATACCAACTGAAACCGTTTATGGTCTAGGGGGGAATGCAAAGAGCGATGAAGCAGTGAAGAAGATTTTTCAAGCGAAGGGGAGACCAAGTGACAACCCACTTATCATCCATATTGCAGAAAAAGAGCAGTTGGAGGAGTTTGTAGTAGAAGTCCCCGAGTTAGCGGAAAAATTAATGAATCAGTTTTGGCCAGGATCGTTAACAATCATATTTCAACAAAAAGAAGGAATATTATCAACAAGTGCAACAGCTGGTTTATCAACCGTCGCAGTAAGGATGCCCGATCACCCAGTTGCGCTAGCGGTCATTAAGAGCTCGGGCCTCCCGATTGCTGCCCCAAGTGCAAACCGTTCGGGTAGACCTAGTCCTACAACTGCCCAACATGTATTTGAAGATCTAAATGGGTTAATCGCTGGAATTGTAGATGGAGGCTCTACTGGTGTTGGAGTAGAATCAACGGTTATTGATTGTACGGCAGCCATTCCAACCATTCTAAGGCCTGGTGGTGTCACGAAGGAGCAAATTGCAAAAGTGATTGGTGATGTTCGAATGGACCCTGCATTACAAAATGAAAAAGTAAAGCCGAAGTCACCCGGAATGAAGTATCAACACTATGCTCCAGATGCCCCGCTCTTTTTAGTAAAAGGAAGCAAGAGCTTTCTCCAAAAACTTATCGACGAGAAGCGCCAACATGGCTTGCGTGTGGGTGTGTTAACTACTATTGAAGGAGAAAGTCATGTTCATGCTGATTTCGTCTTTACTTGTGGAGAGCGAAAACAACTGGAAACCGTTGCTGTTAAACTTTACGAGGCACTCCGTAGTTTTAATACAGCAGGAGTAGATATTATTTTTAGTGAAATGTTTCCAAATGAAGGAGTCGGTGATGCGATTATGAACCGATTAATGAAGGCAGCTGGTCACCAAATAATCAGTGAAGAATAAAAGCCGTCAGTATTTGATGGCTTTTTCTATATAAGTGCTACGAGGATGAAACATGCTTCTAATTCTTGTTGGACGTGCATATGCTGAAATAGCAAGTCCAAAGGGGAGAAGAATCATGACTGCAATGCTCGGAGAATTTATAACACTGTTGATTATGGCATTTGCACTTGGAATGGATGCCTTTTCAGTTGGCTTGGGTATGGGGATGTTTAAGCTTCGCCTAAGACAAATCTTTAAAATAGGCATTACAATCGGCTTATTTCATGTGTGGATGCCATTACTCGGTATGGTCGCAGGACGTTTCCTCTCAGAGAAATTTGGCGAAATTGCTGCCTATATTGGAGGGGGCCTATTATTAGTTTTAGGAATCCAAATGATTGTAACGAGTATGAAAGATGAAGAAAATACATTTATAACCCCTGTAGGCATTGGTCTTTTTGTGTTTGCCTTGAGTGTTAGTTTAGATAGCTTTTCAGTGGGTTTAACATTAGGAATATATGGAGCAAAAACCATATTAGTCTTAACCAGCTTTGGGATAATTGCAACTGTTCTTACATGGATTGGATTAGTTGTTGGACGAAAAGTACAAGGCTGGATTGGCGTCTATAGCGAAGCACTTGGAGGGGGTATTCTGCTAGCCTTCGGGATCAAGCTATTGCTTCCTTTATAAAAAAAGGTTATTTTCTAAAAGATTGTAGGTATATACCAAGTAAATTTCCCTTCTTCATACGAATGCTAGCCGTTTGGAGAGGGAAACTTCCCATGCTACAAAAGCAATAATGGAAACGAAATTACTTAAATAAAAGAGGTACGGACAAGGGAATTCCGGCCTCTTTTCAGTTTGGTTTGGATAGTACCCATTAGAATAGAAGTAAGTGTGGAATATTAATCCTAAGAGGGAAGCGAGAACCAAATAATAGAAGTTTGAAGGATCTTAGGCATAAAGGACCGAGCTCAATTTTTATTTCGACTTGGTTCATAAAAGTCTTAATATAGTTTAAACTATTGAAATATAAAAAACTTTTTTATAAGTCTATGGAAACAGGTAAAATTGTCATATAATATAGTTAAAGGAGGCATTCTTCTATGACCCATATTCTGTTTGTTTGCACGGGTAATACTTGTCGTAGCCCAATGGCAGAAGCCATTTTAAAGAGTAAGCAGATCCCAGGAATGAAAGTGAGATCAGCGGGTGTTTATGCCATGGATGGGAGCCAAGCCTCTGAAAACACGAAAAAGGTCCTGGATGAAAATGATCTTATGCATGACCATCAATCTTCCGTGCTCTCACCAGCATTAGTTGATTGGGCAACCTATATTTTTACGATGACAGGAAGCCATAAATCAGCAGTTATCAGTATGTTTCCTTATGCAAGAGAGAAAGTTTTTACGATAAAAGAGTTTGCAGAGAATAATCAAACGACAGATATTATGGACCCATTTGGTCGTTCGGTAGACGTTTATCGAGATACATATAGAGAACTTGAATCTACCATCAACCAATTGCTAGATAAATTAAGAGAAGATTAAACGTTCAGGAGGAAGAAACAGATGGAGGAAAAAAAACACTTTAAGTTTGGCCTGAGGAAAAAGCTCGTTTTATTCATCACAACACTAGCAATTATAACCTATTCAACAAGTGCGTTCTTTATTTATTTTTTATACCCAATGATTCAAGATTCCATTTCAATCAATGAAGGACTATTTACAGTAATCACGTTATGTTTAGGGATTTTTTGGTCAGGTGTATTAGCGTTCTTCGCAGCTGGTTTTATCATTACTCCGCTTCAGAAGCTTGAACGAGTTGCTCTTAAAGCTGCTCATGGGAACATTGGGGAAGATGTACAGCTTTCGAAGTCAGATGATGAGATCCGCTCGCTTGGAATTGCCTTTAATCATATGCTCTTCAATTTAAGAGAAATGGTACAGAAAATTGATGAAAACTTCCGAGAAACAAATGAAAAAGTAATTTTTATCTCACAAGAATCTTCCACTGCCGCTGATCAGGCTGAAGCAATTGCTAGAACCATTGGTGAAATTGCTCTAGGAGCAGATAATTCAGCAGTTTCAATTCAATCAACAGCAGAATCTGTTGAAGATGTGATTCGTATAGCTGAGGAAGTTCAGGATAAAGCAAAATCTTCTAAAGATATCTCTAGTGAAATGGTGAAAGACTTAAAGGAATCCAAAGAGGTTATTCATTCTCTTGTATCAGGAATTGAACGTCTCGCTCAAGATAATAAACAATCATTACAAACGGTTAAGCGCTTAGAGGAAAATGCCGCTCAAGTTGAACAGATTATACAGCTTGTTGGGGATATTGCAGCCCAAACCAATTTACTAGCATTGAATGCTTCAATTGAAGCGGCTCGTGCTGGAGAACATGGTAAAGGTTTTGCGGTTGTGGCTGAAGAAGTTCGTATCCTAGCAGATGAAAGTGCGAAGGCAGTTCAAGGAATTTCAGACCTCATTAAGAACATTCAATCTGAAGTTCAAAATGTGGTAGAACAAATTACGAAACAAGTAGAAACGGCAAATAGTGGAGCGGAAAAAGGGACTCAAACAAATGTCGTTATTGAAGAAATGACCAAGACAGTAAACGAAATGGCAGAGGCCGTTTCCGCTATTACAGGGTTAGTTGATCGCCAAATGGAAAGCATTCACCACACAGCGACTCAATCACAAGAAGTAGCAGCTATCGCTGAAGAAACGTCTGCAGGTGCGCAAGAAGTCACGACTGCAACGGAGCAGCAGGCAAGTGTAATAAACAATGTAGAGAATCTGGCGATGGAGTTAAAAACGCAGGCAGAAAGCCTAAAGAATACGATTACAAGATTTAAGCTATAATAACCGATGAGGGCTGATGAAAACATTAGCCTTTTTCTTTTCGTCAAAATCATGACATTTTGTGATTTCCTTGCTCGTTACTTCCTATTTTTTATCGATTGTGTCAAAATAATAAGCAAGAATGGGATCAAACCGACAATCAATTCTAAGCTTGAATGGAGGATACATAAATGAAAGTAGCGATCGCATCTGATCACGGTGGCGTAAATATTCGTGAGGAAATAAAGCAGCTCATGGAGGAAATGGGCATCCAATTCGAGGACTTTGGCTGTGAATGTGGAACATCTGTCGATTATCCGGATTATGCCTTACCAGTAGCTGAGAAAGTTGCAGCTGGTGAATTTGATAAAGGTATTTTGATTTGCGGTACGGGTATTGGAATGAGTATTGCTGCGAATAAAGTAAAAGGGATTCGTTGTGCGCTTGTTCATGACGTTTTTAGTGCGAAAGCAACTCGAGAGCACAACGATAGCAATATGCTTGCGATGGGAGAACGAGTTATTGGTGCGGGATTAGCACGTGAAATCGCAAAAACATGGTTAACTACTGAATATGAAGGTGGCCGCCACGAAAACCGTGTAGGGAAAATTAAAAGCTACGAAAACAAGTAGAAGCTTCCGGAAAGGATGGGCTTTTATGACAAATGAACTGCAAGAATGGGAACAACAGCTTGAAATCATTTTAACGGATTTGAAAAGCCAAACTGAGCTGAATGGTAAGCATGTATTCGTAATTGGTTGTAGTACAAGTGAAGTAATTGGACAAAAGATTGGGACGGCAGGCACAACAGAAGTAGCTGAAATGATCTATAAAAAGCTTACCCATTTTAGTCAAGAGGTGGGTGTTACGCTAGCTTTTCAATGCTGTGAACACCTAAACCGGGCTTTGGTAGTAGAAAGAGAAACTGCTGAGTCACGAAATTGGGAAGAAGTGTCCGTGATCCCGGCGCGTACGGCAGGGGGAGCGATGGCAACCTATGCATTTGAACAGTTCTATGACCCTGTTGTCGTTGAGCGCGTGAAAGCGGATGCGGGGATAGATATCGGCGATACGTTGATTGGAATGCACTTAAAGCATGTAGCGGTTCCAATTCGGGCGTCCATTCAGCAGATAGGTAATGCCCATGTCACGATGGCAAAGACTAGACCGAAGTTAATCGGTGGAGGTCGAGCCATTTACGAGCGGAAGCCGGAAACAGAATCTTGTAGCTAAAAAAAGGGCGGTTCCTCAATTATGAGGAATCGCCTCTTTATTTTAGTGTAACATTTCTTAAACTCAATCGTTTACATTAGTGAGGTCGGAGAAATTCCCCTTTTGTATAACGTAGAAAAAATCTTTAGATGTGAAAAAAAAGGGGGGGAACGGTTGGATAAGAGACGGAAAGATAAGCTAGATGACCTCTATCGTCATTACGCAAAACCTCTCTACTATTATTTATATAAGCTATCCGGCTCAGGTGAGCTTGCCGAAGATCTTACACAAGAAACCTTTTACCGGGCAACGGTTTCTCTCTCTTTTTATCAGCTAGAGGATGCACGGGCATGGCTTTTCAAAGTAGCAAGAAACGCTTATTTGGATGAATGGAGAAAACGACAAAAACGCCAGTGGGTTCCGTTTGCTGATTCTTTATTTTCTCCAAAGGAGATGATCAGTCCTTATGGTTTACCTGAGGAGGAAGCTGTTCATGCGGAAGTAACCGAGGATCTAATCGCACTATTACATTTCCTACCGGAGCAATATCGAACAATTTTATATTTAAGAGAGTATGAGGAGTTTAGCTATAAAGACTTAGCACAGGCTTTAGATCTTTCAGAGAGTGGAGTAAAAGTGACGCTGCATCGAGCGCGGAAAAGATTATCGGAAATCGCAGAGAAGAAAGGATGGATGACAAATGATGGAATGGACTAAAGATAAAGAGAAACGGATTTTAGTGAAATATCGGTTTACCTTAACATTGCGAATTATCCGCGTCCTTTTTGCATGCCTGTTCTTATTCTGGGTATACATGATGGGTGTTTCAATTGCTTATGAATCCCTGCATTTGGACCGGAAGCACGCATTTTATAGCAAGCTTGCTCTCGAGTGGAAGCGTCCGAATATAGAAGAAAATTTTGGTTCAACACTCCAAAGTGAAATAACTCCTTTTTTAACACAGAAAATCTCCTATCCTGTTTTTCAGCGGATAGGGAAAGAAGCTGTTCCAGTTGGGGAAGTGCGTCTCTCCAAAAGACTTTTTACCCCTTTTTCGAGTAATGAGCTTTTGCTAGATCAACAACCTCAGATGGAATCCCCATTCTCCTTTTATCTCCCGGAAAAAGTAGATGGTAGTGGAATGCTGGCAGCAGAGGATGATGTTGATGCCTGGCCGACTTTAGAGAAAGTACATGAAGGAACGGTAGCTGATTTCGCATTTTCTACTACCCATTTCATGAAACCGAAGGAATTATTTGATTTGCTAGAGCCCTATGATTTGGACGTTCTCTGGATGCCTTTATATGCAGGAGAACTGAAGGCGTTTGAAACAAGCTATTCTTCTAGTGGGACTGGAGATCAACTCGCAATTCAAGTGGATTCTTTAGGGTTTACGGGAGGTAGGGAAATGAGTGACGACTATATGTCAGAAGGGAAGATGAGCCTTTCTAAAGATAACATTAATGCGAATAAAGAAATGATGCTGACCGAAATGAACGATCTATTAGAGGAAGAATCCAAAAGCTATTATGAGAATTTCCTAGGGTTAACACACCTTGAAGAGCGCTATAACTATTTGAAGCAGAATGACTTTCAAGTGTACGGTGCGGTTGTAACGGGTCCAGTGAAAGAGCTACTGAAGCTGAAGAATGAGAAAGAAATTCGAGGGGTTCAGCTGGGAGAGCTGCGGTATTGGAACTGGGAGAAGGGGTGAAGTTGAAGCCCTTTCTTTATGAAATTTATACCATTTCCACTACACTCTTATGGTAAAATATATGGTAGATTATACACCTAAGGAGTGAGCAGTAGGATGTCAATAGAAGAACTAAGGCTATCAGATATTTCGAAAAAAAATAAGTTGCTCTTTATTACTTACTTAATCTCAATGGTAGCAGGATTTACCTATACCATAATGTCCAACTCAACCGATAATGCTCTTTTTTTCGGAATAGAGATTCTGGTATTTGTCTTAACGTTTGTGATGACAGAGAAAGTGATAAAAAAGCCTGAGCTATTTAGCTACATTGCTATTCTAATTGCATATATTGCTATGGCTTTGAACATAGCATTATTTGATGCAAGTATTTCTTCCGTAGTCATATTATTTTTCCTATTAGTTTTTTCAGCGATCCATTTAAACATTCTTAAATTTTCTATCGGCTTTTTTATGGGGATTATTGGTTTATTATTAACCAACCGATTTCCTGGAGACCTGGGAACCATTTTTACAGAGAGCCTGGTTAGCGTCTTCTTAGTATATCTATTAATGGGTGTAATGTTATTTGTGTTGATTCGCCTTAACATGCAGCAATATAAGAAGCTAGAAGAATTCCTTTCCAAGGCAGAAGTAGATTCAATGAACAAAGAAAAGCAAACGAATCTGCTAGAAAGTGGTCTAGATTCGATTATTGATAATATAACCAATGTGAACGATCAAATCCAGAGAAACGCAGGGTCTCAAGAGGAAATGAAAGTAGCACTACACGAAGTAAGTGCGGGTGCCTCTAAGCAAAGTGAGCAAATTGGAGATATTGCTGAAAATGCAAAGCTTACCATGAGAATGATGGAAGAAATGAGCAGAGTGTCTAAAGAATTAAATGACAGCTCAAATGAAGCAAGTCAGACAGCGCAAAATGGAAAAGATCAGGTGAAAAGCCTATCTAAAGAAATGCAGGATTTTCAAACGGTAATACACCAATTAAATAATACCTTTACGATTTTAACTAAGAAAATAGAAGAAACAACTGGGTTTACCCAAAGCATAAAGGAGATAACTGAGCAAACGAACCTACTAGCTCTGAATGCATCAATTGAGGCTGCACGAGCAGGTGAAGCAGGGAAGGGATTTTCTGTTGTGGCAGAAGAAATCCGAAAACTAGCTGAGCTAACAAACTCAACAACGGTAAAAATCACAGAAAACCTAGAAGAAGTAAACAAAAGTAATTCAGCGGCTCTCGAGCAAATCGAAAAAAGCAGCGAAAAAATAACGACAAGTGTGCAATCAACGACGAAGGTGTCTTCCTACTTTGAAGAGTTATATACATCTATTAATAAGCTGGCCGACAACTTTCATAGTTTTGAAGCTTTGGCTCAGGATGTAACAACACAATCCTCTGAGGTAGAAAAGTCAACTATTGAATTTGCAGCTATTATTGAACAAGCAACAGCGAGCATCGAAGAAATGAATGCAACGATTGAATCGTTAAGTCAGGATAGTCTGAAAATTGCAGATTATATGAAAGTGACAACTTCAAGCGCTACTCAATTAAAAGAAAAATTCTAAGAGAACAAGCATTACTTTCTAGATTAGAGGAGGTAGTGCTTGTTTTTCGAATATAGATTCGCTTCTTTTTAAAATCGAAACATGATAAAATATAAAAGAATTTTCAGAGAAGATTTACATATTTTTAATAGAGCAAAGGGAGGATTACAATGAAGCACTTAGCACAGCAGGATGAACAACTTTTTCAATCAATTCAAAATGAGCTTGAACGTCAACGGACGAAAATTGAATTAATTGCATCTGAAAACTTTGTAAGTGAAGCGGTTATGGAAGCGCAAGGGTCTGTCCTAACGAATAAATATGCGGAAGGCTATCCAGGCAGACGTTATTATGGTGGCTGTGAGCATGTAGATGTAGCCGAAAATATCGCTCGTGACCGTGCGAAGGAAATCTTTGGCGCAGAACACGCCAATGTACAACCGCATTCTGGTGCTCAAGCAAACATGGCTGTATACTTTACCATTCTTGAGCAAGGCGACACTGTGCTAGGAATGAACCTTTCCCATGGTGGCCATCTCACACATGGCAGCCCGGTCAACTTCAGTGGAATCCAATACAATTTCGTCGAGTATGGTGTGGATGCAGAAGCACATCGTATTAACTATGATGATGTGCTAGAAAAGGCTCGTCAGCATAAGCCGAAGCTAATCGTAGCTGGTGCTAGTGCGTACCCTCGTGAAATTGACTTTAAACGCTTCCGTGAAATTGCAGATGAAGTGGGCGCTTACTTAATGGTCGATATGGCTCATATCGCTGGTTTAGTTGCAGCGGGTCTTCATCCAAACCCAGTTCCTTATGCAGATTTTGTTACAACAACTACTCACAAAACACTTCGCGGTCCACGTGGTGGAATGATCCTTTGTAAGGAAGAATTTGCGAAGAAAATTGATAAATCGATTTTCCCTGGAATTCAAGGTGGTCCATTAATGCACGTCATCGCTGCAAAAGCAGTTGCTTTTGGTGAGGCTCTGCAAGATAGCTTTAAAGATTATGCGGCAAACATTATTGCCAATGCAAAGCGTTTAGCAGAAGGGCTAGAAAAAGAGGGAATCAGCCTTGTTTCAGGCGGTACAGACAATCACCTTCTATTAGTTGACCTGCGCTCATTAAGCCTGACAGGAAAAGTGGCAGAGAAGGTACTTGATGAAGTGGGGATTACGGTAAATAAAAACACGATTCCTTTCGATCCAGAAAGTCCATTTGTAACAAGTGGAATCCGTATCGGTACCGCTGCGGTAACTTCTCGTGGATTTGGTTTGGAAGAAATGGATGAAATCGCGTCAATTATTGCGTTCACGTTGAAAAACCATGAAGATGAAGCGAAGCTAGCAGAAGCTGAAAAGCGCGTTGTAGAATTAACAAGTAAATTCACTTTATATCCTGAGAGATAATGTTGAGAGCGGCCTTCTTAATGGAGGTCGCTTTTTGTATAAGGAGAACTCCATGCACCTAGAAATCCTGCGACATCCTTTTTAGGGATCCGCTCTATGATGACCTTGTTACGCTAGTTTTCTTCTACTTTTGGTCTTCATCGGCTTTATGATGACCTTTTTACGCTAGTTTTGTTCTATTTTTGGTCTTCATCGGCTTTATGATGACCGTTTTACTTCAGCTTGCATTTCTAGTTGTTTGACTTTTCCTTTACAATTTATAAACATAGTTGCCCTAGCATTTTTTTTTCTGTAAAATTAGACGAAGTGAGTTTAGAAGTACATAGAATAGCCAATTAGAAAAGGAGAGATCGTTGTGGCAAAAGTATACGTGTTTGATCACCCACTCATTCAGCATAAGCTAACATATATCCGTGAAAAAGAAACAGGAACGAAGGAATTCCGCGAGTTAGTAGATGAAGTAGCTACGCTTATGGCATTTGAAATCACTCGCGATATGCCTCTTGAGGAAATCGAAATTGACACGCCGGTTAGTAAAACAAAGTCAAAGGTATTATCAGGGAAGAAGCTAGGGATCATCCCGATTCTACGTGCCGGAATTGGAATGGTAGACGGCATCCTTAAGTTAATTCCGGCTGCTAAGGTGGGACATATCGGATTATACCGTGACCCAGAAACATTAATGCCTGTTGAATATTATGCGAAGCTTCCAAGTGATGTAGAAGAAAGAGATTTCATCGTCGTCGATCCGATGCTTGCAACTGGTGGTTCAGCAGTAGAAGCCATCAACTCTCTAAAAAAACGCGGCGCAAAAAACATTAAATTTATGTGTTTAATCGCAGCACCAGAAGGCGTTGAAGCGGTTAAAGAAGCCCATCCAGACGTAGACATCTATATTGCGGCCCTAGATGAAAAGTTAAACGAAAAAGGTTATATCGTACCAGGTCTTGGAGACGCTGGAGACCGCTTGTTTGGGACGAAATAAAGAAAGCAGGTGTTTGATATGAATAAACCGATTAAGGTAATGACGATTTTTGGAACAAGACCTGAAGCGATTAAGATGGCGCCGCTTGTTCTTGAATTAAAAAAACACCCAGAACAGTTTGAGTCGATTGTAACGGTAACGGCTCAGCATCGTGAAATGCTTGATCAAGTATTAAATATTTTCGAAATTACACCAGACTACGATTTAAATATTATGAAGGATCGCCAAACACTTGTTGATGTAACAACAAGAGGTCTTGAAGGCTTAGATCGAATCATGAAGGACGTAAAGCCAGATATCGTTCTTGTTCATGGGGATACAACGACGACTTTTATCGCTAGCCTAGCTGCATTTTATAATCAAATTGTTGTAGGTCATGTGGAAGCTGGGTTAAGAACATGGAATAAATATTCACCATACCCAGAGGAAATGAATCGCCAATTAACAGGTGTAATGGCCGATCTACATTTCTCACCAACTTCCAAATCTGCTGAAAACCTTGTGCGTGAAAACAAAAATGAAGAGCAAATTTTCGTAACTGGAAATACTGCGATCGACGCTTTAAAAACAACCGTTAAAGATGAATATCACCATGAGGTTCTTGATAAGCTAGGGAACGATCGTCTAGTGCTTCTAACTGCCCATCGTCGTGAAAACCTTGGCGAACCAATGCGAAATATGTTTCGAGCGGTAAAGCGCATGGTCGAAGAGCAAAAGGATGTTCAAGTAGTGTATCCTGTTCACTTAAACCCGGTTGTTCGCGAAATCGCATCAGAAATTTTAGGGGATGACCCGCGCATCCATTTAATAGAGCCACTAGATGTAATTGATTTTCATAACTTTGCTTCACGAGCCCATCTGATTTTAACTGATTCAGGTGGAGTTCAAGAAGAAGCGCCATCGTTAGGAGTACCAGTACTAGTGCTGCGTGATACTACTGAACGTCCAGAGGGAATTGATGCAGGTACGCTAAAGCTTGCGGGAGTTGAGGAAGAAACAATCTATGGCCTAGCTACAGAATTACTAACGGATCAATCTGCATACGATCGAATGGCAAAAGCTGTGAACCCTTACGGCGACGGAAATGCATCTCGTAGAATTGGCGAAGCCATCCGCTTTTACTTTAAGCACACAAACAATCGTCCTGAAGAATATAATCCGCAGTAACTTTGTTAAACCACTCAATCAGATTGAGTGGTTTTTTATTTCATGCCACTTTTTTGGATGTAACAATGGAGTGGCAAATCAAGTTTCATAGTAGTTTGATATTGGGTGATTTTGCTTTTTTAATTCCGAACATACCCTCTACGAAATGCATACGAAACCGTTCCTTGGAAAACCCTATCTATAAAAAAGTAAGGGGAATCATGTAAATGAAGAGAACGGTCATTTTTGCGCTAATGATTCTGCTCACTACCGTCCAAGCATCAACAGCCAATCAAAAGCTGGATCACCCACCTCTTCCAATCGATTCTCCACAAGAAGAGAGAGTCGCGATTGTATTGCTAGAGGAGAAAAAGAGCCAACAAGAAATCCATAGAATGGTAAAAGCGCATCCACAACTCGTGCTGCGCCATATTTTTACTGAAGCGTTGAACGGTTTTTCGGTAAAAGGGAGCATAGCCGCTCTTGAAAAACTAGCACAAACGAACATGATAGAGGCAGTAGAACATGTACAAACATACCGGGTATCTTCAAATGAGAACATTGATATCATTGGCGGAAATGCAGTTAGAGGGAAGTTTGATGAATCCAACCAGCGGTTAACTGGAAAAGGAGTGACCGTTGGGGTAATCGATACAGGAATCGATTACCATCACCCAGACTTAAGAAGAAGCTATGGGGGTGGCCATGATTTAGTAGATGGAGATCAGGACCCAATGGAAACACGGGGGTCACATGGTCAGGGAACTCTTCACGGAACGCACGTGGCTGGAATTATTGCAGCAAATGGAAAAATCAGAGGAGTTGCTCCGGAAGCGAAGATAATCGCTTATCGTGCGCTAGGACCTGGTGGATTAGGAACAACCGAACAAGTAATTGCTGCTATCGATCAAGCAATGAAGGATCAAGTAGATATCCTCAATCTTTCCCTTGGAAATAATATTAACGGTCCGGATCTTCCGATATCAAAAGCATTAAACAGAGCAGTAGAGAAAGGGATTACTGCTGTGACTTCATCGGGAAACTCTGGACCCAATGTATGGACGGTGGGCTCACCTGGGACGGCATCAAAGGCAATTTCAGTAGGAGCGTCTACTCCACCTATGAAAATTCCCTATTTGATTAGTGGAGACGAAAAGATTCGTCTTGAGCCTATGCAAGGATCTGATACATTTGACTTAGATAGAGGCTACGAGTTGGTATTTGGGGGAATCGGAAAGCAAGAAGAAATAAAAAATGCCGAAGGAAAAATCGTATTGGTTGAAAGAGGAGAGATTGTGTTTGCAGAGAAAGCCAAAAATGCACATTCAGCCGGTGCTGTAGCCGTGCTCATCTATAATAATATCGATGGTGGATTTATTGGGAACTTAGACGAGGAGGTGTTAATTCCTGTTGCCACGATTTCGAAAAAAGATGGGGAGCAGCTTTTGAAAAAGATCAAGCGAGGGAAACAGCTCTTTCGTACAAATATAATAGAAGAAAAAGATACGTTAGCAGATTTTAGTTCAAGAGGACCTGTAACATCCACTTGGGAGATTAAGCCTGATGTGGTTGCCCCGGGGGTCGCGATCAATAGCACCATCCCAGGGGGCTACCTTCCGTTACAAGGAACGAGTATGGCGGCTCCCCATGTTGCCGGAGCATGCGCCCTGCTAAAGCAAGCACATCCAGATTGGGGTCCTCAGGAAATGAAAGCGGCACTAATGAATACGGCTAAACCAATGGTGAACGAGAGCGGCCATCTATATCGAGCTTATGAGCAGGGAGCAGGAAGAATTCAAATGGAAGAAGCGATAGAGACGGAGGCTCTTGTAATGCCAGGTTCATTGCACTTTGGGAAATTTCGCCGAATTGACCGTCAGCATGAACATCGTGCTGTCGTCACAGTGAAAAATGTAAGTGAAACAACAAAAACCTTTTCCTTTACCATTCCCAATAAAGAAAAAGGGATCAATTGGATCATACCCATGTCCTTTACATTGAAACCGGGAGCGAAGAAGAAGGTTGATGTGACGATGTCAGTAGACCCTACCCTTTTTAAAAAGAAGCTACATGATGGTGCACTTGAACTTCATGTAGGAGTTCAAACGATTCGTATCCCGTATTTATATGTGCTTGAAGAACCTGACTACCCAAGGGTGATGGGTTTTGGTTTTGGGGCAGGTGATCAAAATGGAAGCTATCGCTATGAAGTTTATTTACCAGGGGGAGCTGACGAATTTGGAATCGCCTTGTTTGACCCAGATCACTATCAATTTGTGACCTATTTAGATTGGAAGAGACAGGTGCATAAAGGGATGTTGAAGCAAGAAATTGAGAAAGACAAGCTTCCAAAACCAGGGGTCTACCTAGCAAAGGTATTTGCGAAAAAGCATGGAAGAGAGGATATGGTCGAAACGCTTCTATATATTAATGTTCCTAGAGAAGCCGTTTTAGAAAAGAGAGCAAAATAGGCATGATTGCTCTCTTTTCGATCATTTCTTTGGAAAAATGAGCAACATGTGAACGTGGGAATTTTTAGTTGGTATTCGTGTGAACTTTTTCACGCTAAACGCATTGACATAGGCAATTGGCTATTGTATGCTTACAAAGGGTATAAAATGATAGGGTTTTCAAATAGAATTGTGCGGTTATTTTTCCCACTTCCGCACGATGCCAATGTAATAAGTTGTTACCTCAAACCCACGTACCATTCTCTATAGAGAGGATGCGTTATTATGCGACACCGAAACCGCCACCCTTTACAGGCCATGGCATTGATGTCCGCAATTCTATCTCAATTAGTTGGATCCGTTTTAGTCGGCCTTTTTTTAGGTAGATGGCTAGATGGGTTCGTCGGAACTGAACCACTCTTTTTAATTATCGGTTTGCTTATAGGATTAGCGGGAGGAGTATATGCGATGCTACGCCTGGTAAACCACTACTTTTCAGGAGATTAACCTATAATGTCAGAATTATCAGCGGGTTTTACTCGACAACGAAAATACATATTCACGTTGTTATCGATCTATGTACTAGGTTGGGGCTTTACATCTTACCAATCTATCTTTTTAGGGTTAATCCTTGGTACAAGCTTGAGTTTATATAGTCTCTGGCTAATGGTTAGAAAGGCGAATCAGTTTGGAGAAGCTTTAGAAAAAGGTGAAAGGGTTCGATCCTTAGGGATGGTATCTCGCATGGCTATAGCTGCATTAGCGGTCCTCATCGCGACAGAATACCCAGACAAATTCCACCTGGTAAGTGTAGTTTTGGGATTAATGACATCCTATATTGTCATTATGATAGATTATTTTATTCAATCTTTTCAATTACGTAAATAGCGGGGAAGAGAGGTGATACTATTGCATCACGAAGCACCTATAGTTGATATTTTAGGATTGAATTTCAACTTAGCAAACATTTTAATGATTACGATTGCTAGTGCAGTTGTATTTATCATTGCCGTGCTTTCAACTCGTACATTAGCCATGAAGCCTACTGGATTACAAAACTTTTTTGAGTGGGTAATGGACTTTGTTAAAAATATTATTAACAGTACGATGGATTGGAAGGATGGTGGGCGTTTCCATGTACTTGGAATTACGCTAATGATGTACATCTTCGTTTCAAACATGCTGGGTCTTCCGTTCTCAATTGTCATAAATGATCAATTGTGGTGGAAATCACCAACAGCAGATCCTGTCGTAACCTTAACTTTAGCAACCTTAGTTGTGGCACTTTCACATTACTATGGCGTCAAGCTTAAAGGGATGGGTGAGTATGGAAAGGAATTCTTCAAGCCGTTTTGGTTTATGTTCCCAATTAAGATTATTGAAGAATTTGCAAACACATTAACACTTGGTCTTCGTCTATATGGTAACATCTATGCAGGTGAAATCCTGTTAGCGTTACTAGCAGGCGGTCTAGCAACAGGTGTTGGCGGTCACTTGGCAGCCATCGTGCCGATGCTAGCATGGCAAGGATTCTCAATCTTTGTCGGTGCAATCCAAGCATTTATCTTCACAATGTTAACAATGGTTTATTTGGCACACAAAGTGAGTCATGACCATTAATATATACCCTGTTCAAATTTTTTTGGACAAACAACAACAAAAATCTATTTTATTTATACAATTTAAAGGAGGAACTTTATAATGGGTCTTTTAGCAGCAGCAATCGCAATCGGTTTAGCAGCACTAGGTGCTGGTATTGGTAACGGTCTTATCGTATCACGTACAGTAGAAGGAATCGCGCGTCAACCAGAAGCACGCGGTATGCTTCAAACAACTATGTTCATCGGGGTTGCATTAGTAGAGGCGATTCCTATCATCGCAGTAGTAATCGCGTTCATGGTTATCGGCGGTTAATCATACGGTACCAAATCGTTCAAAAATGGCGAAGATCATTCAATGAACCTTCGCCATTGATTTATGTTTACCATCGGTGTCTTTTAGCCTAAAGCGAAAGATTGCCTTAAAGATAACAATCTTAAAGAAATTTAGTGAATATACGTCTTTTTTTCTAAGTGAACGACTCTTGAAGGGAGTGAATCGAGGGTGTTAACAAGCGGTTTAGTATTAGGGGCAGCAAGTGGCTTTAATGGAGGAGATATTCTTTTCCAATTATTTATGTTCATAATCTTGTTAGCATTGCTCAAAAAATTCGCATGGGGTCCATTAATGGGCATCATGAAAGAACGTGAAGAGCATATTGCAAACGAAATTAATGCAGCAGAAAACAGTCGTGCAGAAGCAAAACAGCTTCTAGAAGAGCAACGTAACCTATTAAAAGAAGCGCGTAATGAAGCGTCTACTTTAATTGAAAGCGCGAAGAAACAAGGCGATATCCAACGTGAAGAAATCATCACGGCGGCTCGTGCTGAATCAGAGCGTATGAAAGAAGCTGCTAAGCTTGAAATTGAGCAGCAAAAAGAGAAAGCTGTCACAGCTATTCGCGAGCAAGTGGCTTCATTATCTGTATTGATTGCTTCGAAAGTGATTGAGAAGGAATTAAGTGCTGAAGACCAAGAAAAGCTCATTAACGAATACATTCATGAGGCAGGAGAAGAGCGATGATGGGCTCAACAGTAGCGAAACGCTATGCGATAGCTCTTTTCCAAATCGCTAAAGAACAACAGCTTCTTGACCAAATGGAACAAGAACTTCGTGTAGTCAAAGAGGTAGTAAATAATCATACGGACTTACAAGCAGTGTTGAAATCTCCAAAACTTACAATTGCGAAGAAGAAAGAAATTTTAACAGATGCATTTAAAACGTCAAGTACGTATGTGTTAAATACACTAATGATCCTAATTGATCGTCATCGTGAAGACTATGTGTCTGACGTTGTAGATCATTTCATTGAACTAGCGAATGACGAAAGAGGGATTGCTGAGGCAACTGTTTATACTGTTAGAGAGCTAACAGATGCAGAGCGTCAAGCATTATCTGAATCATTTGCAGCTAAAGTTGGAAAGCAATCACTTCGTATAAACAATATTGTTGATTCTAATTTGCTTGGCGGGATTAAGATTCGCATCGGAAATCGTATTTTCGACGGAAGCCTTAAAGGGAAGCTTGAGCGCTTAGAACGTCAATTGTTAAGCTAAGATTCGTAGATAGGGGTGAAACTCATGAGCATCAATGCTGAAGAAATCAGTGCGCTGATAAAAAAGCAAATCGAAAACTATCAGTCGGAAATTCAAGTGAGTGATGTAGGTACGGTTATCCAAATTGGTGACGGTATCGCTCGTGCTCATGGCCTCGACAATGTCATGGCTGGAGAACTTGTTGAATTTTCAAACGGCGTTATGGGTATGGCGCAAAACCTTGAAGAAAATAACGTTGGTATCATCATTTTAGGACCATACACGGAAATCCGTGAAGGCGATGAAGTTCGTCGTACAGGACGCATCATGGAGGTTCCAGTTGGGGAAGAGTTAATCGGACGTGTAGTAAACCCACTAGGACAACCAGTTGATGGTATGGGGCCAATCAATACTTCAAAAACTCGTCCAATTGAAAGTGGAGCACCTGGTGTTATGGATCGTAAATCTGTTCACGAGCCACTTCAAACAGGTATTAAAGCGATTGACGCGCTTGTACCAATCGGGCGTGGTCAACGTGAGTTAATCATCGGTGACCGTCAAACAGGTAAAACGTCTGTAGCAATCGATACGATCTTGAACCAAAAAGATCAAGATATGGTTTGTATCTATGTTGCAATTGGACAAAAAGAATCTACTGTACGTAATGCGGTAGAAACACTACGTAAAATGGGTGCATTAGATTACACAATCGTTGTAACTGCATCTGCATCTCAACCAGCTCCATTGTTATTCTTAGCTCCTTATGCTGGAGTTACAATGGGTGAAGAGTTCATGTACAACGGCAAGCACGTATTAGTTGTTTATGATGACTTAACAAAGCAAGCTGCTGCATATCGTGAGCTTTCATTATTACTTCGTCGTCCTCCAGGTCGTGAAGCATATCCAGGGGATGTATTCTACTTACACAGCCGTCTTTTAGAGCGTGCTGCGAAGCTAAGTGATGCGAAGGGTGCTGGTTCAATTACAGCATTACCATTCATCGAAACACAAGCTGGTGACGTATCAGCTTATATTCCAACAAACGTTATTTCAATTACCGATGGACAAATCTTCTTACAATCTGACCTATTCTTCTCTGGTGTACGTCCAGCGATCAACGCAGGTCTTTCTGTATCACGTGTAGGTGGATCCGCTCAAATTAAAGCGATGAAAAAGGTATCTGGTACACTACGTCTAGACCTTGCATCTTACCGTGAACTTGAAGCATTTGCTCAGTTCGGTTCTGATCTTGATAAAGCAACACAAGCAAAATTAAACCGTGGTGCTCGTACAGTTGAGGTACTTAAGCAGGATCTTAACAAGCCATTAAAAGTAGAGAAGCAAGTAGCAATCCTTTATGCTCTAACTCGTGGCTTCTTGGATGATATCCCTGTTGAAGATATCCGCCGTTTTGAAAATGAGTTCCTAACTTGGTTAGACCACAACCGCAAAGAATTGTTAGACCATATCGTTAACACGAAAGAGCTTCCAGCTGACGAAGATATGGCTTCTGCGATTAACGACTTTAAGAAAACATTCGCAGTTTCTGAATAATAGATCCTGACCACTAGAACATCAAGGACCAATCTACTTGGTCCTCGGATGTTTAAGGACCAATCTACTTGGTCCTCGGATGTTTAAGGACTATTGCTTGGATCTGAACAAACTTTGAATAAGGGTGGTGAGAACCTGTGGCATCATTACGCGACATAAAATCTCGTATTACTTCAACGAAGAAAACGAGTCAAATTACAAAAGCAATGGAAATGGTATCTGCTGCTAAATTAAACCGTGCAGAAATGAATGCAAAGTCTTTCGTTCCTTACATGGAGAAAATTCAAGAAGTAACCGCTTCTATTGCATTAGGTAGCAAAGATGCGTCGCATCCAATGTTAGTTTCACGCCCCGTAAAGAAGACTGGATACCTAGTCATCACATCTGATCGTGGATTAGCGGGAGCATTTAACAGTAACATTTTGCGTCACGTATACCAAGCGATCCAAAAACGTCATAAATCAACTGATGAGTATGCAATTATTGCAATCGGTAAAGTGGGCCGTGAATTCTTTAAGAAGCGCGGTATGAACGTTGTCCTCGACATCGTAGGCGTAGCCGATCAACCATCATTTGTTGACATTAAGGACATTGCAAGCAAAACAGTCGGAATGTTCTCAGATGGAACATTCGATGAGCTATACATGTATTACAACCATTATGTCAGTGCGATTCAATCCGATGTAACAGAGAAGAAGCTACTTCCTTTAACGGAAATCTCTTCTTCAAGCAAGCTCACTTCTTATGAGTTTGAACCATCCGCTGAAGATATCTTAGAAGTACTACTTCCTCAATATGCTGAAAGCTTAATCTACGGATCACTTTTAGATAGTAAGGCAAGTGAGCATGCTTCAAGGATGACAGCGATGAAGAATGCAACTGACAATGCGAAGGAATTAATTAATAGCCTGAGCTTAAGTTACAACCGTGCACGACAAGCAGCTATTACTCAGGAGATCACAGAGATCGTTGGTGGAGCTGCTGCGTTAGAATAGAAAATTCGTAAAATTGTTGGCAGATAGCCTTCAGTTTATTGTCTTAAGAGAACGTTAGGAGGGAAAATGATGAACAAAGGACGCGTTCTTCAAGTTATGGGTCCAGTAGTTGACGTAAAGTTCGAAAGCGGACAACTTCCTGAGATCTATAATGCATTAACAATCGTTAACCAAGCGCGTAACGAATCTGAAGTTGACATCAACTTAACCCTTGAAGTTGCCCTTCATTTAGGTGATGATACAGTTCGTACAATCGCAATGGCTTCTACTGACGGTTTAACTCGTGGAGTAGAAGTAGTGGATACGGGTGCTGCAATCTCTGTTCCTGTAGGTGACGTAACACTTGGTCGTGTATTTAACGTACTAGGTGAAACGATCGACTTAGATCCAGCAATCGAGGCTGGTTCTCGTCGTGATTCTATTCACAGAGAAGCTCCTAAATTTGAGCAGCTTTCTACTGAAGTTGAAATTCTTGAAACTGGAATTAAAGTAGTAGACCTTCTTGCTCCTTACATCAAGGGTGGAAAAATTGGTCTATTCGGTGGTGCCGGTGTAGGTAAAACTGTTTTAATCCAGGAATTAATCAATAACATCGCTCAAGAGCACGGCGGGATTTCTGTATTCGCTGGTGTAGGAGAGCGTACTCGTGAAGGTAACGACCTTTATCATGAAATGACGGATTCAGGCGTTATCAAGAAAACAGCGATGGTATTCGGTCAGATGAACGAGCCACCTGGAGCACGTATGCGTGTTGCTCTAACTGGTTTAACAATGGCAGAATATTTCCGTGATGACCAAGGACAAGACGTTCTTTTCTTCATGGATAACATCTTCCGTTTCACGCAAGCAGGTTCAGAGGTTTCTGCGTTATTAGGTCGTATGCCTTCTGCCGTAGGTTACCAACCAACTCTTGCTACTGAAATGGGTAGATTACAAGAGCGTATCACATCTACTAACGTAGGTTCTGTTACATCGATCCAAGCGATCTATGTACCTGCCGATGACTATACGGATCCGGCTCCTGCAACAACGTTCGCTCACTTAGATGCAACAACGAACCTTGAGCGTAAGCTTTCTGAGATGGGTATCTATCCTGCGGTAGATCCACTAGCTTCGACTTCTCGTGCATTATCACCTGAAATCGTTGGCGAAGAGCACTACTCAATAGCTCGTCAAGTTCAATCAACTTTACAACGCTATAAAGAGCTACAAGATATCATCGCGATTCTAGGTATGGATGAGCTTTCTGAAGAAGATAAGCTTGTTGTACACCGTGCGCGTCGTATCCAGTTCTTCTTATCACAAAACTTCCACGTTGCTGAACAGTTCACTGGACAGCCAGGTTCATACGTACCTGTAAAAGAAACTGTAAAAGGTTTCAAAGAAATTCTAGAAGGTAAGTATGATCACCTTCCAGAAGATGCGTTCCGTCTTGTAGGTAAAATCGAAGACGTGATCGAAAGTGCGAAAAGCATGGGTGTAGAAGTCTAATTTCGGACCAGGAGGGTAAAAAATGAAGACGATAAAAGTCAGTGTTGTTACTCCCGATGGCCCGGTGTATGAATCAGATGTGGAAATGGTAAGTACAAAAGCTCAAAGCGGTGAGCTTGGAATTTTACCTGGTCACATTCCAATGGTTGCACCGTTACAAATAGGAGCCGTCAGACTGAAAAACGGCGGAAAAACCGAGTATGTAGCAGTAAGCGGTGGATTTATTGAAGTACGTCCTGATCAAGTGTCTATTTTAGCCCAATCTGCTGAATCAGCAGATGTAATCGACATCGACCGTGCTGTTCGTGCAAAAGAGCGTGCAGAGCAACGCCTTAAAGAACAACAACGTGAAAACGTCGATTTCAAACGTGCTGAACTAGCCTTACAACGTGCGATCAACCGTATCTCTGTTGCAGAAAGAAGAATCTAACTTTTATACTAACACCCCTCAACTTCACCATAGCTGAAGTTGAGGGGTGTTTTTTGTTTGTTCTTGTGTATGGTTGAAGTGGTTGCGGGATCTTTGATAAAAAATTATTTGTGTAGGAATTAGTGGGACTATTTTGGATTCAGTTCGTTTTTTTTTGATAAGTAGCATGTAATAGAGGTGAGGTGTAGGAGATCCTGTTAGAAAGCTTACAGAAATCATGAGAGGTCTCTTATTGTGGTTGGGTATATAGAAATTCTTACTCTAAAATATATGAAAATTTGGGAAGAATGATGATTCTCACGCTTTGACGAGAGAGATCTTTGTAGTGAAAGTCTAAAATGAGCGAAAATCTATTCATATGGAGCGAATTTTCGTCGAAAGTGAGCGATAGTTTGTCGAACTGGAGCGAAAATCAGATTTTATGAGCGAAATCTATGCTTTTGTGAGCGTTCGCTCCAAAAAGGAGCGAACGCTCATAAGTTGGTAGAAGGCAAAAACCACTTACTAGTAATTTGATAGATTCGAGTCTTCTTTAAGTTGGATAATATTTTGAGAAATTTCACATGTCGTTTATACATGGGATATCAGTTTTACTTAAAATCGCGCAAAAAAATGAAAAAATTGAACATTTGTTGACAAATCTCACTGACACTTCGGTTGATTTCGGTTTAAATAGGAGATGGAGTTTGGGGTGGTAGGGTTTTCATTTGGGTTGTTGGTGGGTTACTAACTGTTTTAGATGTTGTAAGTTTGAGTGATGCGGCCCCTGTTTATTCGGAATCGGTGCGGCACATCATCTTCCGCTTGCGCTCCAAATCACATGCACCTTTAGTTAGTATCATGCTGGTATGAGCGTTGTTCGCTTCTACGTCATCTTTAGTCGTTTATCAAGGGAGAGATTACTAGAGATCACAAAACGCTCAAGGGGAGAGGCACTTGTGCCGACGATGTTCACCTAAGTATGTACGTCTGGAAATACTCTCGTAGGTGCATCGTACCTACACTTCAGCTATCTAGGAAGCTAGCAAAATGGGCCTTCTGCCGCTTTTTGAAAGGGATCTCCTAGACACATCAAAAGGTCTATTTTACGTACGAGATTATTTCCAAATATGGGATGGGGTTTGTCGACACGGTTTTGTAAGAGTGCTATAATGGTATCGGTTACAAGTTTTAATGTTTTGAAAATTTATGACATTGGAGGGGATGGGCATGGAATTGCTGAATTTATATCAGAATAATTATCTGATTGTTTTTGTGTTTCTATGTCTAGGGGTAGCTTTGCCTGTGGTGGCTTTGTTTTTGGGGAAGTTGTTGCGTCCTTATAAGCCTTATGATTCGAAATATACCACATATGAAAGCGGTATTGAGCCGTTCCATGATTCTCGGGTACAGTTCAATGTCCGCTATTATATTTTTGCCCTTATGTTTGTTATTTTTGATGTAGAGACGGTGTTTTTGTATCCGTGGGCAGTTGCTTACGAAAAACTCGGAATCTTTGCATTAATTGAGATGACGATCTTTGTATTTATGTTGTTAATTGGGCTTGTGTATGCATGGAAGAAGAAGGTGTTAAAATGGATTTAAAATTAGAGAACATTTCACCAGAAGAATTGGAAGAATTAAAACGCAATGTGTTTATGACGACGTTAGAACAAATTAAAGCTTGGGCACGGAGTAATTCATTATGGCCAATGACCTTCGGGCTTGCTTGTTGTGCCATTGAGATGATGGGCGTCGGATCTTCTCATTATGATTTGGACCGTTTTGGGTCATTTTTCCGTACGTCTCCTCGTCAATCGGACGTTATGATAGTTTCGGGTACAGTTACGAAGAAAATGGCTCCAATTGTGCGACGTCTATATGATCAAATGCCTGAGCCGAAATGGGTAATTGCGATGGGCTCTTGTGCCACTGCGGGCGGACCTTATGTGAAGTCTTATGCAGTTGTAAAGGGTGTTGACCAAATTGTACCTGTGGATGTTTACATACCTGGTTGCCCGCCTAACCCAGCTGCTTTAATTTATGGAATCAATAAATTAAAGGAAAAGATTCGTTACGAAGCTAAGACTGGGAAGCAGGTGATTTAACCTATGAGCGGGGAGAAGGACCTTGAGCAGTTAAAGAAAGAGGCTGCTGAGCAAGCAAAAGCATTAGCGAAGAAAAGAATGGAAGAGAAAAAGGCTGCCGCAGAATCTACGAACGCTGAAGTTACTCAGTCAGAAACATCTTCAGACTCTGAAGAGCTAGCAAAGAAAAAAGCAGCCGCAGCAGCAAAAGCGAAGGCCGCAGCTCTAGCGAAGCAGAAAGCACAGGATCAGGGAGAAGCACCGGCATCGGAAGACGAGTCAGACTCTGAAGAGCTAGCAAAGAAAAAAGCAGCCGCAGCAGCGAAAGCGAAGGCCGCAGCTCTAGCGAAGAAGAAAGCACAGGATCAGGGAGAAGCACCTGCATCGGAAGACGCTTCAGACTCTGAAGAGCTAGCAAAGAAGAAAGCAGCCGCAGCAGCAAAAGCGAAGGCCGCAGCTCTAGCGAAGAAGAAAGCACAGGATCAGGGAGAAGCACCTGCATCGGAAGACGAGTCAGACTCTGAAGACCTAGCGAAGCAGAAAGCAGCCGCAGCAGCAAAGGCAAAGGCCGCTGCAGCAGCAAAAGCGAAAGCCGCCGCACTCGCAAAGAAAGAAGCTGGCGGAGCGTCTGATGATGAAAAGGCGAAGGCAATCGCCGCTGCTAAAGCAAAAGCTGCCGCAGCAGCCAAAGCCAAACAAGCAGCTCTAGCGAAGGCTGGAGTTGGTGGGGATGCAGATGATGAAAAGGCAAAAGCGATTGCAGCCGCAAAAGCAAAGGCCGCAGCCGCGGTAAAGGCCAAAGCGGCAGCCGCAGCGAAAGCTGGTGTGGCTGACTCAGACCCCGCAGAACCTGAAAAGCCTTCAGCAAATCAACCATTCCTTGATAAATATGTAAAAGTGATAGAAGAGCATCTTGGTAAAGAGGTATTAGAAGACTCTTACATTAATAAGCTTTCGAAGGATGTTCCAACACTTGTGGCGAGAAAAGAAGCCTATTTTAAAATGGCAGAATTTTTGAAGTATAATGAGCAATTAGGCTTTGACTATTTATCGGAGCTACACGGAACGGATTTTGAGACACATATGGAAGTATATGTGCATTTATATTCATATAAAAATCGTCAATCGGTTGCTTTAAAGGTAAAGATTGATCGAGATGCACCAACAATTGATTCACTTGCTAGACTTTGGGCAGGAGCAGATTGGCCAGAGTGTGAAACTTACGATTTATTAGGGATTCAATTTACAGGACATCCAAATCTAAATCGTATTTTACTAGGTGAAGACTGGGTTGGTCATCCACTGCGTAAAGACTATGAACCGTACGATGTGGAGGTGTAGCCTGTGTTAAGAACAGAGGAAATGCTACTAAATGTAGGCCCACAGCATCCGAGTACACATGGGGTTTTCCGAATCGTCTTGAAAATAGATGGGGAAATCATTAAAGAAGCTAAGCCGGTTATTGGCTACTTACATCGTGGAACCGAAAAGCTTGCTGAGGACCTTCAATATACACAGATTATTCCTTACACGGACCGCATGGATTATTTAGCCGCTATGACGAACAACTATGTCCTTGTTCATGCAGTGGAAACGATGATGGAACTAGAAATCCCTGAGCGTGCCGAGTATCTTCGCGTTTTAGCGATGGAGCTTGGTCGAGTGGCCAGCCACTTGGTTTGGTGGGGGACATATCTGCTTGATATCGGAGCAGTTAGTCCATTCCTTTATGCGTTCCGTGAACGGGAAATGATTATTAATATGTTAAATGAATTGTCTGGTGCCCGTTTAACGTTTAACTATATGCGTGTAGGTGGAGTTAAGTGGGATGCACCAGAAGGCTGGATCGAGAAAGTGCGCGATTTTGTTCCATATATGAGAGAGCAGCTACAAGGCTATCATGATCTGGTGACAGGAAATGAAATATTCATGAATCGTGTAAAGGGTGTTGGTACGTATTCAAAAGAAGACGCCATCCAATACTCCCTATCTGGTGCGAATCTTCGTTGTACAGGGGTGAAATGGGATCTTCGTAAGGATGAACCTTATTCTATCTACGATCGTTTTACATTCGATGTACCTGTTCAAGAAGGTGGAGACGCATGGGCTCGCTATCATGTAAGAATGGCAGAAATAGAAGAATCGCTAAAAATTATTGAACAAGCCGTAGAACAATTTCCTGAAGAAGGGCCAATTCTTGCAAAGGTGCCGAAAATTATTAAGGCTCCTAAAGGGGAGGCATTTGTTCGAATTGAATCGCCTCGTGGTGAAATCGGCTGTTACATTGCAAGTGACGGGAAGAAAGAACCGTATCGGTTAAAATTCAGAAGGCCCTCCTTCTATAATCTACAGATTCTCCCTAAGCTCTTAGAAGGCGAGAATATTGCTAACTTAATTGCTATTTTAGGGGCAACCGATATTGTCCTAGGGGAGGTGGACGGTTAATGGTAGAAGAACTCTTATATTCTGAAGCTGGACTGTTAAACTTTGGGGTTTTCTTCTTGCTTGCTACCGTTTTACTGTTAGTTGTTTTAGGGTTTGTTACCTATGCCATCTTGGCTGAGCGTAAAGTCATGGGGTTTATGCAGCTTCGTCATGGACCGAACCAGGTCGGTGGAAGATGGGGATTATTGCAAACTGTTGCCGACGTGTTAAAGCTACTTTTAAAGGAAGATACGATTCCTAAGCTAGCAGATAAACCACTGTTTATCTTAGCCCCAGTCATTGCGTTTGCACCTGCATTTATGGTCCTTGCCACAATACCGCTTACAGATAAGCTTCAGTTCGCAGATATTGGTGTAGGTCTTCTTTATTACATTGCGATTTCAGGCTTAACAACTGTTGGTGTGGTAACGGGCGGCTGGGCATCGAATAATAAGTATGCCCTTCTAGGCGGAATGCGGGCAGCAGCTCAAATGATTTCATATGAAATTCCGCTCGTCATGTCGGTTCTCGGCATCGTTCTTCTATCAGGGAGCTTAAACCTGAATGACATCGTCGCAGCACAGGAAAATGGATGGTTTATCTTAGTTCAGCCAGTTGCATTTATCGTCTTTTTAATTGCATCTGTTGCTGAACTAAACCGGGCTCCATTTGACTTGCCAGAGGCAGAGTCGGAGCTAGTAGCAGGCTTCCACGTAGAGTACTCAGGCTTCCGTTGGGCATTTTTTATGCTTGCAGAGTATGTGTATTTCTTTGCAATGGCATCGCTCACAACGGTATTGTTCTTAGGCGGCTGGCTACCACTTCCATTTTTAGGGTTTATTCCAGGTGCTGTCTGGTTTGCGCTGAAATTTATCCTCGTTGCCTTTGTGTTAATTTGGTTCCGTGTGACATTCCCGCGCTTACGAGCAGATCAGTTAATGGAATTCGGTTGGAAGGTATTGCTACCTGTCGCGTTAGCTAATATTTTCTTAACTGCGCTTATAAAGGAACTGATTAAATTATTTTCATAACGATGGCTATTTCCATTCTCAGAACAAGGGGTGAAACACATGCTTGGTTTAGCGAAAGGTTTGAAATATACCCTAAAGAACTTATCTAGGAAAAAAGTAACCTACGACTATCCAAACGAGCCAATCCCGCTTCCGGATCGATTTAGAGGAATACAGAAATTTTATCCTGAAAAATGTATTGTCTGTAATCAATGTGCAAATATTTGTCCGACAGATTGTATTCAATTAACAGGAAAGAAGCATCCAGATCCAAATAAAAAAGGGAAAATCATTGATACATACGATATCAATTTTGAGATTTGTATCTTATGTGATCTTTGTACAGAGGTTTGTCCAACAGAGGCCATCATCATGACGAACAACTTTGAGCTTGCAGAGTATAGCCGTGATGAGTTGTTTAAAAATCTCGAATGGTTAGACGAAAATGATGAAAATATACGGAAGGTGAACAAAGCATGACAGTAACAGGAGAATTAGTTGCATTTATGGCACTTGCTCTAGTAGCGGTCATCGGCGGTGTGCTTTTACTGAACCTTTCGAAAGTCGTGCATATGGTAGTAGCACTTGTGTTTACGTTCGTCAGTCTTGCTGGAATCTATGTTCTATTGTCAGCAGAATTTATCGCTGTCGTGCAAGTATTAATCTATTCAGGTGCAATTACCATCATCATGCTTTTTGGAATCATGTTAACCCGTCATGATGATCATAGCGAGGCAAAGACAGGGAGATTACGCAAGCTGTTGTTATTTTTAGGTGTACTCGGTTTTGCTTTCGCTGTTTATATTGGAATCTATAATTTAGATGCTCCGCAAATGCCAAACACGCTGCATGAGAACAATACAGAGCAAATCGGGGTAGCGCTTTACACAAAATATATTATTCCATTTGAATTAACATCAGTTGTACTGTTGGTAGCTTTAGTAGGATCCATCATCCTAGCTAAAAGAGACGATGAGAAGGAGGCGGATAAGGAATGAGTACAGTTCCACTGTCAGCCTACCTGGCCCTAGCGTTAATCTTATTCTGCATAGGCTTGTATGGAGCATTAACTAAGCGAAATACCGTCATTGTTCTAATTTCCATTGAGCTTATGCTAAATGCAGTAAATATTAATCTAGTTGCCTTTAGCAAGTACGGGCTAACACCATCTATAAATGGGCAGGTCTTTGCGTTATTTGCGATTGCTATTGCTGCAGCAGAAGCGGCTGTAGGGCTTGCGATATTAATTGCACTTTACCGAAACCGAAAGACGGTTAACATTGATGGAATGGATTCAATGAAACACTAGGTTGACCCGTACATTACGGGCCTCATTCTAACGCGTCAACAGAAGAAGCTCGGCGCGTGTAAAAAAGGGGATTGTGATATTGATGGAGAATGCATGGATCATACCGCTTTTCCCGCTTTTATCCTTTTTGTTCCTTCTTCTATTTGGAAAAAAGCTGAAAGAAGCAAGTGCGTACATTGGTATCTTGTTCACACTCACTTCTCTCGTTTATTCTTTGTTGGTGCTATTTGATCGTTTTTCGCTGCCAACATACAAGGCGGAAGCCGTATGGTTAAAAATAGGGGATGTTCAATTAACAGCGGGTTTTGAAGTGAATCAATTAAATGCATTAATGCTGGTGATTGTATCGCTTGTAAGCTTTTTAGTACATACTTATTCAAAAGGTTATATGCACGGCGATGAGCGATTTCCGGTATTCTATGCATACTTAGGCTTATTTACTTTTGCAATGCTTGGGCTCGTATTATCACCCAACCTTCTGCAAACGTATTTCTTTTGGGAATTAGTGGGAGTAGGCTCCTTTCTATTAATTGGATTCTACTTTTTTAAAGAAGATGCGAAGAAAGCTGCCAAAAAGGCGTTCATTATGACGCGTATTGGCGATGTTGGACTACTTATTGGAATGATTCTGCTGTTCTGGCAGGTAGGGAGCTTTGAATACGATGAGATCTTTCGTGCAGTAGGTGAAGGCGCAGTATCATCGGAAATGATTACGTTAACGGCGATATTAATATTTATCGGAGCAGTTGGAAAGTCAGGGCAATTTCCGTTGCATACATGGCTACCGGATGCGATGGAAGGTCCAACACCCGTTTCTGCCCTTATTCATGCCGCTACAATGGTAGCTGCAGGTGTCTATTTAGTCGCTGCCCTATTCCCGCTATTTACAGCGAGTGAGACAGCATTAATGACAGTAGCCGTTATCGGCGCTTTCACTGCCATCTTTGCTGCCAGTATTGGACTTGTTCAAAAAGATATTAAAAGAGTACTAGCTTACTCAACGGTCAGTCAGCTAGGATATATGATGCTTGCTTTAGGCTCTGCAGGATATGTTGCAGGTGTTTTCCACCTCATGACCCACGCATTTTTTAAAGCACTGCTTTTCTTAGCTGCCGGAAGTGTAATCCATGCCGTTCATACACAAGATATCGAAAAAATGGGCGGGCTTTGGAAAAAGCTTCGAGTAACTGGTCCATTATTTCTCATTGGAACATTAGCAATCAGCGGAGTTCCGCTTTTCTCGGGCTTTTTTAGTAAAGAGGAGATTTTACTTGCTACATGGGCACATGGAAATACCGTGCTATTTTGGTTAGCAGTTGTGGCGGCTTTCTTTACAGCCTTCTATATGTTCCGCTTGTTCTTTATGGTTTTTAGTGGAGAGGCTCGTGGAGATCAAAAGCATGTTCATGAATCTCCAAGTGTAATGACCCTTCCGATGGTAGTCCTAGGAATTCTTGCCGTCGTTGCAGGGTATGTGAATACACCTTGGTTTGGAACGTTCTTAGGAGATTGGCTTGTTGAAGGAAATGACTCGCTTGGGCACGGTCATATTGAAGGTCCTTTGTGGATCATGATTGTAGCAACAGGTGTATCCTTGCTTGGGATCTTCCTTGCCTGGTTAATCTACGGCAAACGCTCCTTATCACGTGATTGGTTAGGTGCACCGACTCTCTACAATATTCTATATAACAAGTATTATGTAGATGAATTCTATCAGCTAACAGTCGTAAATGCGACTAAGGTGTTTAGTCTGTTCCTTCGCTATATTGAAATTTTCCTAGTGGAAGGGATCGTTAAAGGCATTGTGGGAACCGTACAAACTCTTGGAAGAACTGGCTCGAAGCTACAAAACGGGCAAGTTCAAATGTATGGCACAGTAGCATTTGTTGGACTTGCGATTCTCGTTGTTATTTATGCATTCACAGGGGGGTACTTAAAATGAACATGGCGTACTTTTTATCCATTTTAGTGTTCTCCCCTCTACTTGGTATATTAATAGTATCATTGGTACCAAAAACGCAGGAATCTACTATTAAATTAGTAGGGTTCCTAGCTACGTTACCAGCCCTCATTCTATCGTTGATTGCTTACTTTCAATATAGAGGGGGAGCCGATTTATCGGTAATGAAAGAAGAGGCTCGCTGGATTTCCTTTGGGAATTTTAAAGAAGTAGATGATCGACTGTTTGCGATTTATTACGAACTAGGGGTCGATGGCTTTTCTTTAATTATGATCGTATTAACTGCAATTATTGCGACACTTGCATCCATTGCTTCCATTCATATAAAAAAGGAATGGAAAGGGTATTTTATGCTCTTTTTACTCCTTGAGCTTGGTATGCTAGGTGTGTTTGCAGCGGAGAACTTAATCTTATTCTTCATCTTCTTTGAAATTACCTTAATCCCTATGTTCTTCTTAATCGGGAAATGGGGCTATTTTGAAAAAGAAAAAGCTGCTTTTAGTTTTCTAATTTATAATGGCTTAGGTTCAGCGGTTCTGCTGATCGTCATTATGGTGCTATTTGCTCGAACTGGAACAGCAAATATCGAAGCCCTTAAATACATTTTAAACTCAGATAATGTGCAGCTTGTCGCACCAATTTCTGAAACAGCGAAATACGGTTTATTAATAGGCTTACTCATTGCATTTGGAGTAAAGCTCCCTATTTTCCCGTTACACAGTTGGATGCTAAAGGTTCACGTCCAAGCACCACCGTCAATCGTTATGATTCACTCGGGGATATTACTAAAAATTGGAGCGTTCGGTCTTATTCGATTTGGAATGGGGATATTTCCAGAGCAATTTCAAACCATTGCGCCAATTTTAGCCATTTTAGGAATTGTGAATTTACTATACGGTGCATTTTTAGCCTTTATTCAAAAAGACTTTAAAATGGTGCTTGCCTATTCATCGATTTCGCATATGGGAATCGTTTTAATCGGGGTCGGAGCGTTAAATGAAGCCGGAATTCAAGGGGCTATCTTCCAGGTCGTTTCACACGGATTGATCTCCGCGCTGCTCTTCTTTCTAGTTGGTGTGTTTTATGAGCGTGTGCATACCTCTACGATTGCCAATCTCGGTGGCCTTGCAAAAGGGATGCCAATTATGGCCGGTTTCTTACTAGCTGGAGCAATGGCTTCTCTTGGTTTGCCTGGAATGTCAGGCTTTGTAAGTGAATTTATGGCGTTCTTAGGGCTATTTAAGGAAATGCCAGTGCTGGGAGCAATCGGTGTTATTGGAATTATCATGACAGCGGTATATTTGCTGCGTGCCGTCCTTGGTATTACGTATGGAAAAGCAAACCGAGATTTTGATGGGATTACAGATATTCGCTCCATTGAGCTCGTCCCAGTCGTTGTTCTCGTTGGTTTAATCGTTTTAATCGGTGTTTACCCAAGTGTACTAAGCGAGCCACTACAAGCCACACTTGAAATGATTATGCTTGGGATTGGAGGGTGATGGAGGATGGATTTAGAAACAATGTTATCATTTAAATGGGGCATCATGATGCCAGAGTTCATCATCCTTGGTGTCGCTACAGCTCTATCGATTTTAGATTTATTTTTACCAAAAACAACGAACCGAAAGATCTTAGGCTGGTTTGGCTTTGTGGGAATCCTTGGAGCACTTGCTTCGCTATTCAGCCTACTAGGCCATGAGACCACTTCCATTCTTTACGACACTTTTAGGCTAGATTCATTTGGCAAAGCATTCAAGTTATTGTTGTTAATTGGTGCGGCTATGGTCATGCTCATTGCTTTAAGCTATGAGCCAGAAGAAGGGATGAAGGAATATAAAGGGGAGTTCTACTACTTATTCTTAACGGCTCTACTTGGAGCAATGATGATGTCATCTAGTGGAGACTTAATCACTCTATTCGTTGGACTTGAATTGCTTTCGATTTCTTCTTACATTCTAGCAGGAATTCGAAAGCATCATCTACAATCAAACGAATCGGCAATGAAGTATGTGATTAATGGGGGAATTTCGACTGCCATTACCCTGTTTGGGATGAGCTATGTATATGGCTTAACTGGAACGACGAATTTAAAAGGGATGAGCAGTGTATTAACTTCCATCTTTGATACACAACAAGTATATTTATTAGGATTAGCCTTTTTCATGATCCTAATCGGTTTGTCCTTTAAGGTCGCATCTGCTCCATTTCATATGTGGGCACCGGATGTTTATCAAGGGGCACCGACACCTGTTACGGCATTTCTAAGTGTTGTATCCAAAACTGCTGGCTTTGTCTTAATTGTTCGCCTATTGCTTTCGATCTTTGCGAGTGTCCCAACAGGAGAATCAGGAACGGTTCCACTGCTAGTGAGTCTTCAAGATTATATGGCCTTCCTAGCGGGAGCGACGATGATTATCGGAAACGTTGTTGCTTTAAGACAGCGCAATATTAAGCGATTATTTGCGTACTCAAGTATTGCACAAGCTGGATATATATTAGTGGCAGTCTCCACATTTGCCTTTATATTTGATGCCATGTGGTTCTACTTAGGTGCTTACTTATTTATGAATCTCGGAGCGTTTGCGATTATCCAAATTATCACGATGAAGTCTAAGACAGAGGACATTGGGGAATTTGCAGGACTATATCGCCGCTCGCCAGTACTTGCTGTAGCGATGGCCATTTTTATTCTTTCTCTAGCAGGTATTCCAGGAACAGCCGGGTTTATCGGAAAGCTGAACATATTTATGGGAGCTTTTGTTGTTCAAGATGCGCATTATGTATTAGCGTCAATCATGATTGCAACAACAGTCGTATCATATTTCTACTACTTTGGGATCATGACCCAGATGTTCTTCCGTCCATCCGCTAGTGATGAAAAAATTAACGTTCCAGGTGCTTTAGTAGCAGTTATTGGAATTGGTGTATTCGCAACCGTACTGTTTGGGATCCTGCCCAATATTGGCTTTGACTTCCTGCATACGAACTTTGGTGGGTTTAAAGATTTTATCAATTAAGGTTTCATTAGGGTTTGGGGGAATCCTAATGGAAAGCAAACAAAGGGGTACTATAGATGAACGGTTGAGAAGGGGAGGCCCATGGGTCTCTCCTTTTCTAATTCTATGATGAATAATGGTCATAAAGGATAAACATTTTGAGCGATGCCACTCACGATATATGTAACGATTTTGGTCGTTAAATCGTCAAATCATTTAATGGAGTTAAAAGTATGGCTCTAAAAGCTTTTATGGTAAAATAAAAGACAGTTGTGTGTTAAAGGAGGATACGTTTTTGATAGCTAGTTTTGGACAACAAGCATTGGTGAGTATTTTCTCTCATCTCGTCTTTATTGCTCTCGCTTGGTGGGCTTTGCAAGCTCTTAATTATGAAAGATTTCTTCGGGCCAATCATGTGATTCAGGCTAGAGTTTTATTCATACTGCTGTCAATCGTCATAGGCTCATCGGTAAGTAACTTCTTTTTAGATTACCTGCTTTGGTCACAGCAACTACCTCTAATATTTCAATAAAGATAGGTCTACATACATGTTCCTATTTGGAAATTTTTTAAGTAAAATTTGGTTTGTGTGATTTTGTTCATGTTTTAACAAATGAAAAGTTTTTTTCGTCATGATACTGAAGTGTAAAGGTTCCATTAACCTTCTGTGAAATTGTCAAAAAGTGACGACAAAACTGAAGTATGCTCCTCTAATCATTGGTAACAATGGTATTAAGGGGAGGAGTTCTACAGATGAAAAAATTCTACACAATCTTTTCAATTTTGGGGATTTTAGGTTTTCTTCTATTTCATATTGGGAATAAGACGACTATAGCAAAGAGTGAACAAGACTTATCGAAGATGGCTACAATATTAGAAGCCGAACATATTTTAATCAATGGATGGTCTCTGCATGCAAGAGAAAAATTGGCAACAGTCCAATCAAAGGAAAAACTAGAGGATTTTGTAAGTGGGCTGAAAAAGAAATTTTCCCAATGGACATGGACTTCAGAAACATCGGAAAACGACTGGATGACAACTGGTACGATCACATCGGATGGCTATAAAGAAGAAATAAAAATACTGTCAACCGACACAACGGGCCAACTTCAAACGTATATCATATATGAGGTTGAAGGATCCAATTGGGGAGAAAAAGAGAAACAATTAGTAAATCAGGAAGTATCAGACAAGTTTGTTGATATTTTTCATGGAAAGCCCACAATTTTCTCTTGTATAAAAGGCGAATTCAATGATAATATGAAATCGACTTTGTCTAATAATGTAAACCAAATTCTAGACGCTTTTAATGCTACGGAACTGGAAGCATTGAAGGAAGATTCTTTTATATCCACTTCGGCAAACTCACCCATGTTTGCAGAGTCGATTAAAAGCAATAAACATCAAGAGATCAATTTACAAATTGGATTAAGAACACAAGGATTGGGCGCTAAGACTACCCTCGTAGTTGGCACACCAATCATTACGATTGAATATTAATATAGAGAAATTGGACGCGGAGGGGAATACACTTGGAAAAAATCATCGTCCGCGGTGGAAAAAGGTTAAACGGCACAGTTAAAGTAGAAGGAGCAAAAAATGCCGTATTGCCTGTAATCGCCGCAACCATATTAGCAAGTGATGGAAAAAGCGTGATTCGTGATGTGCCAACGCTCTCCGATGTATATACGATTAATGAAGTATTACGCCATTTAAATGCAAAAGTGGATTTTAATCATAATGAAATTATCGTTGATGCATCTGGAGAGTTATTAGTTGAGGCACCATTTGAATATGTAAGAAAGATGCGTGCTTCCGTTTTAGTAATGGGTTCATTATTAGCACGAAATGGTCGTGCACGTGTAGCATTACCAGGCGGTTGTGCAATCGGTTCCCGCCCTATTGATCAACACTTAAAAGGCTTTGAAGCAATGGGTGCTAAAGTGAAAGTAGGAAATGGCTTCATTGAAGCGGAAGTAGATGGCCGCTTACATGGCGCTAAAATTTATTTAGACTTCCCAAGTGTTGGTGCTACAGAAAACATTATGATGGCAGCAACTCTTGCCCAAGGTACAACTGTCATTGAAAACTGTGCAAAAGAGCCAGAAATCGTCGACTTAGCTAACTTCCTTAACAAGATGGGAGCAAAGGTACGCGGAGCTGGAACTGGTACAATCCGTATCGAAGGCGTAGACGTTATGTTTGGTGCTGTTCACCATATCATTCCTGACCGTATTGAGGCTGGAACTTTCATGGTGGCTGCTGCCATAACAGGTGGAAATGTCCTAGTAAAAGGCGCAGTACCTGAGCATCTAACCTCTTTAATTGCAAAGATGGAAGAAATGGGCGTTATGTTCGAAGAAGAAGCTGATGGAATTCGTGTTATTGGACCTGAGACGCTTAAAGCGGTGGACATCAAGACGATGCCGCACCCAGGCTTCCCAACCGATATGCAATCTCAAATGATGGCACTTCTTCTACGTGCACAAGGCACGAGTATGATTACCGAAACTGTATTCGAAAACCGCTTCATGCATGTGGAAGAATTCCGCCGCATGAATGCAGATATTAAAATAGAAGGCCGTTCAGTGATCATGAATGGACCATCCAACCTTCAAGGTGCAGAAGTAGCATCGACTGACCTTCGTGCTGCAGCGGCTCTTATCCTAACAGGACTGGTAGCAGATGGAGTAACACGCGTCACAGAGCTTAAGCATCTAGACCGCGGCTATGTGGACTTCCATCAAAAACTAGCAGGGCTAGGCGCAGACATCGAGCGCTACGCTGAAAGCGAAGAAACAGTAGCTGAAAAAACATATATTAACGATCTAAACGCATAAGTAGATCTAGCAACAGCCGCAGAGAGAAATCTCTGCGGTTGTTTTACATTTATAACCATAACTATTGTTGGTTAGTAGCGAAAATAATATACAAGATTTTGGAGAAATTAATTTTGTGGTGATAGATAGGATAGTTTGGGCATGCGCAGCTAAGACAAACATGAGTAGGAGTGGATTCAAGAGGCAGTCATTGTTGAGTATGACTGTAACACCAGCAAACCCAATTACAATTCGTTTTCAAATTTTGATGTATGGATTGAAATGGTGCGGCTGCTTTAGGCAGATGCCACACCACTCCAATCCAGCGGCCTTGAAATTTTGCCCAACGCCAAGTTGTGAGCGAACGCTCAAAAAAGGAGCGTTCGCTCACCAAGCATCTGATTTCGCTCGCATACGGCAAGTTATCGCTCACAAATGTGCGATTATCGCTCGCGTTCGACAAAATTTCGCTCGCAATGTAGCGAATTTCGCTCCAAATGAGGATTGCAGCCTCTCATTAAAAGAAGAAGAGAGGTATTTTCGGAAAAAACCGTAATTAATCTTCAGAAATTGGTGCATAAATAGCGGCAGTGGCTGCTTTGGGCAGATGCCGCACCACTCCAATCCAGCGGCCTTGAAATTTTGCCCAACGCCAAGTGGTGAGCGAACGCTCAAAAAAGGAGCGTTCGCTCACTAAGCATCGGATATCGCTCGCATACAGCAAATTATCGCTCACAAATGTGGGATTATCGCTCGAGTTCGCCAAAATTTCGCTCGCAATGTAGCGATTATCGCTCCAAATGAAGATTGCAGCCTCTCATTAAAAGAAAAGAGAGGTCTTTTCGGAAAAAACCGTAATAAATCTTCAGATTGGAGCATAAATGGTGGGGTGCGCGGCTGTGATGAACAGCCGCCGTATCACTCCAATCCAGCGATTTTGAAGTATTGCCTAACGCCAAGTGGTGAGCGAACGCTCAAAAAAGGAGCGTTCGCTCACCAAGCATCGGATTTCGCTCGCATACGGCAAGTTATCGCTCACAAATGTGCGATTATCGCTCGCGTTCGCCAAATTTTCGCTCGCAATGTAGCGATTATCGCTCCAAATGAGGATTGCAGCCTCTCATAAAATAAGATGAGAGGTATTTTCGGAAAAAACCGTAATAAATCTTCAGATTTGAAGCATAAATAGTGGGGAGCGCGGCTGTGATGAACAGTCGCCACACCACTCCAATCCAGCGGCCTTGAAATTTTTCCTAACGCCAAGTGGTGAGCGAACGCTCAAAAAAGGAGCGTTCGCTCACCAAAAATCGAATTTCGCTCGCATACGGCAAGTTATCGCTCACAAATGTGTGATTATCGCTCGCGTTCGACAAAATTTCGCTCGCAATGTAGCGATTATCGCTCCTAATGAAGATTGCAGCCTCTCATTAAAAGAAAAGAGAGGTATTTTCGGAAAAACCCGTAAATAATCTTCAGATTGGAGCATAAATGCTGGGGAGCGCGGCTGTGATGAACAGTCGCCGCATCACTTAAACCTCAGCCGTGAAAATTTCTCCACAATACGAGCACATTCGCATCACTTTTTCACAAAAACTTATAAGCATAAAACTTAGTTCCATACCATATGTATGAAAGGAGACAGGGATGTTCGTTTGTCCCTAGTAAATTCATATGGAGGCATAAACATGTTTAAATTCAAGCCGATCGTCGCACTAGTTTCCGTCCTGTTTGTTGTCACTTTAATGGTTCCGACCTTGTTAGTCCTCCCCTTTACAGATTCAACCGCAAGTGGAAAGCTTGGAGAAGAGCTGAATAAAAAGAAGGAACCAGAAGCGGTTCAAACGGCGTCTGCGGGCCCAGCAGTTGAGGTAGCTGTGTACCGTACGGCAAAGCAACAGCTCGAAAAGCCAGAGCTAGAAGAATATTTAGTTGGGGTTGTTGCATCTGAAATGCCGGCTGAATTCGAGAAAGAAGCATTAAAAGCGCAAGCATTAACGGCTAGAACATATATTGTAAGACAAATGTTGAGTTCAGAGCGTGTCGGCCTACCAGATGGTGCTCTTGTAACGGATACGGAAACACATCAGGTATATAAGAACGATGAGGAGCTTCGGAAGCAGTGGGGCGTTGATTACAATTGGAAAATCGCGAAAATAAGAGAAGCTGTAGCTGAAACAGCTGGGCAAATCCTAACGTTTAATGGGGAGCCGATTACAGCGACCTTTTTCTCAACGAGCAATGGGTATACTGAGAACTCTGAGGCAGTATGGCCAAATGCATTCCCGTACTTGAGGAGTGTAGAAAGCCCATGGGACTTGAAATCTCCTAAATATGATGGGCAGGTTGTGATGAGCGTTACGGACTTCCAGGCAAAGCTAGGCGTAAAGGTTGGGAGTGAGCCATCAGTTGGAAAGATTAGAGAGAAAACAAAGAGCAATCGTGTGGGCAAGGTTGAAATTGGCGGAAAGTCATTTACCGGCATTGAAATAAGAGAAAAACTAGAGCTTAAATCTACGGATTTTACATGGGAACGAAAAGGAAACAATATAGTTATTCAAACAAAAGGATATGGACACGGAGTTGGATTAAGTCAATACGGTGCCAATGGGATGGCAGCGGAAGGGAAAACCTATCAGGAAATTGTTCAGCACTATTATAATGGGATTGAAATTGCTTCGTCCCAATCATTTTTAACAAAAATAACTGCAAAGAAATAAAACTCGCTCATCGAGCGAGTTTTTTTCTTACGATATATGCGGCAACTAATACTCCAGTAATATCCTTCACAGCATCAATTATAGTCGCAGAGCGGTAAGGAATGAAGGATTGATGGATTTCGTCAATGATCCCATAGCTACAGGCAATGAGGATGCAAAGCCAGTTGATTTGAGCTGAAAACCGACCGACAGAAAGAAATGCGAGTACGAGCAAAATATATAAGATGGCAAATTCAATAAGGTGCATCGATTCTTTGATAAAGCGATCAATGGACTGATAAGAAAGTTCGACGATAGCATTTGCTGGCATACTAGACAGCTTCCATATAAGCGCCATATAGAGAAAAGGAAGGGGAATAAGCAACCATTTTAGCTTGTTCATAAAAAAATTCTCCTCTCGATGAATAAATAAAATGACTTTGTCGAAAAATAAGTGCAAAAAAATTTTTTGGAAATTGTATATAATGTTCCGATTCTGTTCAGAATGATTGCTGAGGTGATGATAATGAGAGAGGAAGAAAAGAAACGATCTTCTCAAGATTCTAGTGTAAAGCGCTTTTTGAAAAAGCGTTGGGCATTCCCAGCAATTTATATTGCGAGTGCAGCAATTATTCTAACCGCGGTTCTTTGGTATCAAAACGGCGCAAATAATGCTTCGGATGAGTTCGACTATGAAGCAACAGATATTGCCGGTAAGAAATACAATGAGCCAGCAGTTGAAGTTAACCGAACAATGGAGAACTTCGCAATGCCTGTAGCAAATCCAGATGAAGCGGTCATCCAAAAACAATTCTATGATGATAATGCGAGCAAGGAGCAACAGGAAGCTGCTCTAGTATTCTACAATAACACATACCATCCGAACACAGGAATTGATATTACTATGAAGGATGGAAAATCTTTTGATGTAGTAGCTGCCTTAAGCGGAACTGTGACAAAGGTCAATGAAGATTCATTGCTTGGTAATGTTATTGAAATTGAACATGAAAAAGGAATTGTTACACAGTATCAGTCAGTGAAAGATTTTGCGGTAAAGGTAGGCGACCAAGTTGAGCAAGGACAAGTTCTTGCAACAGCTGGGGAAAGCTTATTTAATGGAGAAGCTGGACAGCATGTTCACTTTGAAATTCGCAAGGATGGCGTAGCTGTTAATCCAATCGACTTTTTCCAAAAGCCATTAAGCGCTCTTCAAGAGTATAAGCCAGAAGACAATAGTGAAGCGGCAAATACAGGAGATGAAGAAGGCGAAGGTCAAGCGGACGAAAACGCAACCGATGAAGAAGGTAGCAAAGAAGAAGAAAGTGAATCAGGCGAAAGAGAAGATAAATCAGAAGATGATAAGCAATCAGATGAAGAGTCTGGTGATGAAGAATCCTCTGACACATCTGAAGAATCGTCTAACACAAATGGATAAATTGGAACTAGGAAACCCGCTATCATAGCGGGTTTTTTGTTTTTTTGTTTGAGAAAAGTATCCCTATTTAATTGTTGATCAGTGCTTAGATTTCCAGTTCCAGCAGCTACCCCCTCGAGGTTAAAATCCAATTGAAGGAAAAGAAGGTCTTCTATTCATACTGCCCAAGCCTGACTATGACTTATTAAGCTTTTGTTATAAAGAAAGTGAAATAGTAAGAAAATTTAGACATAACCTCAGTGATTTGATATAATTATTTCGGAAAGCGAAAAATATAGCAGGGATTGTTTAGGAGGAGAGGTCATGTCATATCTTACATATCCGTATCCATCACAGCGGATGGCTACAATTGCACGAAATGGAATGGTGGCAACTTCACAACCGCTAGCAGCTCAAGCGGGTTTAGATATGATGAAAAAGGGTGGAAATGCAATAGATGCAGCGATAGCGACAGCTGCTTGCTTAACGGTTGTTGAGCCCACCTCCAACGGAATTGGTGGAGATGCATTTGCTCTTGTATGGGTGAAAGATCAGCTCTATGGATTAAATGGGAGCGGCCCTTCACCGAAAAATATATCAATTGAAAAAGTCAAAGATAGAGGCTACAAAGATCAAATGCCAACACATGGCTGGATTCCAGTGACGGTACCAGGTGCACCTTCTGCATGGGCAGAACTATCGAAACGCTTTGGCAGGCTGCCGTTAGCAGAGGTACTTCAGCCTGCAATCGATTATGCACGGTATGGGTACCCTGTTTCACCGATTTTAGGAAAGTACTGGGCAGGTGCTTATAAGGTATACCAAAAGCGCTTTGAAGGGGAAGCGTTCAGTGAATGGTTTCGAGTGTTTGCTCCTGAAGGGAGAGCACCAGAAGTGGGCGAAATGTGGAAATCGGAAGACCATGCTAGAACGCTAGAAGCGATAGCCGAAACGAATGGGGAAAGCTTTTATAAAGGAGTGCTAGCCGATAAGATTGTGGAGGCTTCAGAGAAATTTGGCGGCTTCCTCTTGAAGGAGGACTTACAATCCTACCGAGCAGAATGGGTAGAACCGATTTCTGTTGAATACCATGGACATCATATTTGGGAAATTCCACCGAATGGTCAAGGCCTAGTCGCATTAATGGCATTAAATATACTAAAAGGCTATTCGTTCACACATCGAGAAGACGTAGCGGGACTCCATCTCCAGCTAGAGGCAATGAAGCAGGCTTTTACAGATGGAAAAACATATATTTCCGATCCAAAAACCATGAAGGCAAAGGTAGCTGATTTGCTGTCAGATGAATTTGCTCAACATGCGAGACAAAAAATTTCTGAAACAGCGAGAATGCCAGAACCAGGCACATTGCCAAAAGGAGGAACGGTCTACCTCGCTACAGCAGATGGAGAGGGCAACATGGTTTCGTTCATCCAAAGCAATTATATGGGATTTGGCTCAGGGATTGTCGTGCCTAGTACAGGAATTGCTATGCAAAACCGAGGACATGATTTTTCCCTTGACCCAGCCCATGAAAATGCACTAGCACCAGGGAAGAAAACATACCATACGATTATTCCAGGTTTTATTACGAAAGGAACACAAGCGGTAGGACCGTTTGGCGTTATGGGTGGTTATATGCAGCCCCAGGGCCATGCACAGGTAGCGATGAATTTAATAGACTTCAAGATGAATCCACAGGCAGCATTAGACGCTCCAAGATGGCAATGGATTAAAGGGAAACAGATCGAGGTTGAGCATACATTCCCCAATTATTTAGTGCAGGAGTTAGCAAGAAGAGGACACGAAATGAAGGTTGCCCATGATTCGGGGGGCTTTGGTAGAGGGCAGGTAATCACCCGAGATGCCAATACCGGCGTGTTAACGGGCGGGACCGAGCATCGAACAGATGGAAGCATTGCTTGCTGGTAAGGAGGAATAGACATGAAAAAGCTATTATTAACCGGCTTTGAGCCATTTCTTGAATTTCCAATCAACCCAACAGAAAAAATCGTCCAACAATTGAAAGGGAAGCAAATCGGAGACTATGAAGTGATCGGTGAGTTACTTCCAGTTGACTTTCAGGCAGGTCCAGAAAAAATTGTTCAGCTATATCACTATATTCGTCCAGATGCGGTCATCTCATTAGGTCTTGCGGCAGGGCGGGCGGCAATTACACCTGAACGAATTGCGATTAACTGCCGTGGCGGCGAGCCAGACAATAAAGGAGTCGTTCTCGAGGACGAACACATTGCTGAGGATGGTTTGGATGGATATTTTTCTACTTTGCCACTTCAAGGGATGATTAGCCGATTAAAGGAGAATGGTTATCCAGCCAGCATCTCGAATACAGCAGGAACCTATTTATGCAATCATGTGATGTACAGTATTTTGCATGAAGTAAAAAAAGCAGCGAAGCCGGTTCAAGCAGGGTTTATCCACATTCCTGCTTCCCATGAACTAGTATTGCAGGGGAAAAAATCAATGCCGAGCTGGTCCGATCAGGATCTTTTTAGAGCAATTGAACTAACAATTGAAACACTAAGTTAGAGTCGGTACTCCGGCTCTTTTTTTGATGGGAAAAGAGGCTATATATTTTAATTATTAGCATCAGGGTAGTGTAATCTAGTAAAACATGAATGATAGAAAATTTTTATCTAGAAATTTCGACGTTTTCCAAGTGCATATGAATAGGGTTGGTCATCCAACCTACTTGGTTTTCGACACAATTCAGCAAGCATCTCGCTCTTGTCTCTATTGACCAATAGATGGAATAGTTGGATAATAACATTACAATTTTCACAATATTTAGTAAATAACTTCACGAGGAGGTATTGGTTTGACGCTTTTTATTCTTTTACTCATTACATTCATCTGTCTTTTTCTCGCATTAAGGTTGAAAAAGTCCTTCTTCTTAGCGATTCCCTTTCTATCAATCTTTCTCTACTTTCTAGTTCAAATCATCCTTGTCCCACTTCCATTCATCGACACGATCAAATTCATCTTTAGCCTGAGTTAAGATATTAACTTCTAAGAGAAGTTGATATAGAGTTCAGCCATCTGCTTGTGCAGATCATTGTGAAATTACTTTGAGGGGAGGAGCCAAAAGGATCGTTACATGCAAGAAGAGTGAAAAAATGAATAGAATCCGGGGGTGGATTAGGTGAAAAAGATGGAGAAGGCAACGGCAGACCAGTATTTTCGTGAGCGGACTCGGAATATGATGATCTACTTAGTCATCTGGGCAGTAGTGTCATTTGGAGTGGTGTTTTTTGCAGATAGCTTAACAGATATCACGATTAATGGATTTCCGTTTCACTACTTTATGGGAGCACAAGGAGCGATATTAACGTTTATCATTCTCTTATTTGTCAATGCGGCGGTTAGTGACAAGATTGATAAGAAGTATGGAATTGACGAGAACAAAAACAAACAAATTAGTTCAGGTAAGGTAGTTGATCACTAGAAAATTAGCGGAAGTATAGGGGGATGGGCTTTGGATACGCAATTTTTGGTTTCATTATCAATTATTTTAGCGACATTTGCTTTGTACATTGGCATCGCTGTTTACAATAAAGCGAAAGCAACCTCAGATTTTTATGTGGCAGGACGGGGAGTTCCACCTGTATTTAACGGGATGGCCATTGGCGCAGACTGGATGAGTGCAGCTTCCTTTATCGGCCTTGCAGGAACGATTATGCTCCTTGGCTATGATGGGCTTGCCTATATCATGGGCTGGACAGGGGGCTATCTACTATTAACCTTCCTTTTGGCACCGCAGCTTAGGAAGTACGGGCGCTATACAGTTCCTGAATTTATCGGGGATCGCTTTCAAAGTCATACGGCACGTGTAATTGCGGCAATCTGTACGATCATTATCAGCTTTACGTACTCGATTGGGCAGCTTTCTGGTTCTGGCGTAGTAATTGGACGGTTATTTGAAATTGATGCGAAGCTCGGAACGATGATTGGTGTAGTATTAATTGCTTTTTATTCCGCATTCGGCGGAATGAAAGGGATTACATGGACACAGGTGGCTCAATATATCATCTTAATCATTGCATACCTCGTTCCCGTGATCTTTATGTCCCTTCAATTAACAGGTAATCCAATTCCTTGGCTATCCTATGGAGAGCTAGTTGGAAAAATGGGAGAAATTGATCGTGAGCTCGGTATTTCGGAGTATTTCGCACCATTTACCAATGGAACGAAGTGGCAGTTTTTAGCTCTTATGTTCACATTAATGTGCGGAACAGCAGGTCTTCCTCACGTAATTGTCCGTTTTTATACGGTATCGACAATGAAAGCAGCACGTTGGTCAGGTGCATGGGCTTTATTATTCATCGGTCTTCTCTATTTTTCAGCACCTGCATATGCAGCATTCTCTCGCTTTATTTTATTAACTAAAGTAGCGGGGAGTAAAATCACAGAGCTTCCTGCTTGGACGAAATCATGGGTAGATACAGGAAAGCTACAGGTGGCCGACGGCAATGGAGATGGAATATTGCAATGGAAAGAGCTTGTTATTTCCAATGATATCGTCGTAATGGCGACACCGGAAATTGCGAATCTTGGCGTGTTTGTTATTGGCTTAGTGGCTGCTGGGGCGATGGCTGCGGCTTTATCAACGGCAGGAGGGTTAATGATCGCAATATCTTCCTCTTTTGCCCATGATATTTATTACCGCGTGATGAAGCCGAACTCTACTGAAAAGAATCGTTTAGCTGTTGCTAGGTGGACTATTGCTGTTGCAACACTTTTGGCAGGAATTATTGCCTTAAACCCGCCTGGAGCGATTACTCAAATTGTAGCCTGGGCGTTTGCTTTAGCGACAGGTACGTTTTTCCCTGCCCTCGTTCTTGGTGTATGGTGGAAGCGCTCCAATAGCCAAGGGGTTATTGCTGGACTGCTCGTTGGGCTTGCAGTTACATTAGCTTATATTTTCGCTGCTAAATATGGTGGTTTCACCATCCTTGGCATAATTGATACAGGTGCGGGGGTATTTGGAGCGGTGGCAGCCTTCTTAACAAATATCATTGTCTCGCTTTCTACAGCAGCACCATCACAACAAATTCAAGAAGAAGTAATGGATCTACGTTATCCAGAGCAAATGGTGTATAAAGATGGAGAGGTTTGGATTAACGATGGAACAGAATCTGTCTAGGGAATTCATGTTAGAGGCTGTTTCGTTCCACCCCTTATTTCAAGGGGTGGAACGGAATAATCTCCTTTCGCTTCTAGAAGTTTGCGAAAGGAGAACGTATAGGAAAAATGATATGATGCTCGTCAAGGATAAGCCGCGCAAAGGGCTTATTCTGCTTTTATCTGGAATTGCTGAGGTCATTGTTCGGAATGAAATCAATAACCGTGTGGAGGTACTAGAGGTTGTCCAAAAAGGAGAGTTAATTGGCTTCTCTAGCTTAGCTGATTTCCTTGGTATGACAGATGATAAGCATGAAGGAATGGTAGAGGTACGAGCTACCACTTCTGCTGAAGTCTTATTCATCCCATTTGAAGTCATCGCAAAGCGCTGGGATGATACAAAGGTTCATGATTACATGCTAACCCAGGTATCGATTCGGCTAAAGGATATTTATGCGTCATTAGCAGAACAAGTGAAGCTCGCCCGGAATATGGGAGAAGTCGATGCGTTAATGCTCCGCGTGCAGGATGTGATGTCTCATAAAGTAGTATCGGTCTCACGAGAAGCAACTGTTCAAGATGCGGCGATCGTCATGTCGTCAGAGCGAACGAGCTCTGTGCTCGTAATGGAAGGGGACGAGCTGAAAGGTATCTTGACCGAGCGGGACTTGGTTGAACGAGTCATCTCAAAGGGAATATCACTAACGTCCCCTGTTAAGCAGGTGATGACAACGGATCCTATTTCGATTTCTCCTTTTTCCTACTACTATGATGCAATCTCCGCCACCCTTACGAATGGAATCAAGCATCTGCCAGTCATCGACCAACAGCAAGTCGTAGGAGTAGTGACCTTATCTGATCTCCTTAGAAAGAAAAATGAGAGTATGATGAAAACGATTCAGAAGATTGAGCAAGCGGACGAGACTTCCTTGCCGCAGGTGAAGCAAGCAATTGCCGAATTAACTGAAACACTGCTAGCAGAAAACGTCCCCATCCTTCATCTCCTGAACATCATTACTAAGCTCTATGACCGGCTAGTTCAGCGAATTGTATCATTATCCGTTCACGTAATAGAAGCAGAGGGAAAGAAGCCCCCGTGTGCGTTTGCATTTTATCAAATGGGTAGTGCAGGGCGAGGCGAACAATTTATGCTGACAGATCAAGATCATTTCCTAGTTTATGAAAAAGCAGAAGGGAAAAGCTATTTTGACCGGTTAGGCAGAGAAATCACAGCTCATTTTGAAGCAGCAGGGTACGCTCGTTGTAAAGGTTTGATGATGTGTAGCGAGCCAAGGTGGAATGGATGTATAGGGGACTGGATAGGAAGAATTCGCAACTGGACCCTTCAGTCGACAAATGAGCATCTGCTGTTAGCGCAGAACTTTTTTTCCTATCGGTTTATGACAGGAAATGAAGGTCTTCATCATCGCTTCGAGCAGGAGGTTCAAGAGCTCCTTCAGCGCTCGAAGATTTTTCTCTATCGCCTTGCACAGATTGAAAGAGACCAACCGATTCCAACTTTGGATCAGCCGATTCGCTCTCTATTTAAGCTTGAACGGAAATCAATAGATATGAAAAAGGAGATATTATTTCCCTACCATCATAGTCTGCAAATCCTCTCCTTAATGCAAGGTAAGCTTCCTGGCATCCCACTTGAAAAAATAGATGAACTAACAGAAGCAGGCATATGGACCGAGGAATTTGCCCGAGATTTGAAAGAAGCCGTTGCCCAGGTTCTCTCCTTATATGTCCATAAACGGTGGCAGCAGGTGAAGCAAGGGGCAGGAGTAACAACTGTTTTTCAATTCACCGGATTATCTACGCGTGAAAAAGAAGAGCTAATCCTAAGCTTACGAACATTAAAGGAGCTGCAAAATCATGCCCTTGCCCATTTTGCATTATAGGAGGCGAATATGTTTTTCCAAAGAAAAATAGTGAAATGCCCAATCATATACGAGCAAGTGTTATTATCCACTCCGCTAAAAGATCTTCGGTATGTAGTGTTTGACACGGAAACGACTGGTTTTCAAGTGAACTCTACCGATCGACTAATTGAAATAGGGGCGGTGTCTATTAAAGGCTTTTACGTAGAAGAGCAAAAGACCTATCAGACATATGTTCATCCAAACCGACAAATTTCTCGGGAAATAATGGAGCTCACGTCGATTTCTGACGAGAAAGTGGCAGATGCCCCTAACGCACTAGAAGCCATCACCGATTTTTTTCAATATATTGAAAGGAATGAAGCCGTATGCCTAGTTGGCCATTACGTGGGCTTTGATCAGCTCGTTTTAAAAAGTGAGTTGAAACGGGAGAAGAAACAGCTCAAGAACTGCTTTACGGTAGATACTCTCGATCTGATTGGCTTTCTAGCTCCATCCTATGATATGAGAGACCTGGAACGATATGCAATGGCATTTGGAACGAGAATCTATGAAAGACATAGTGCTCTTGGAGATGCGTTAACAACAGCCTATTTATTTGTCGAACTCCTTCAACAGTTTAATGATAGAGGCTATCGAACGTGGGGGGAATTGATTCAAGCAACCGATAGTCAAATGCGATCGATGCCATTTTAGGAGGAAAGGGAATCGCCTTTCCTCCCGTTTGAGGGATTATTGAATATGAATTAACGCCTGGTTCTTATACGTAATCGTTACTTCTTTGCCAGACAGCTTTTGATATTGCTCTGCTGTTCCAAAAGCAACCTTTAACGGTAATACTTCTGTCTCTGTTTCGAACTCAACGGTAAAACGGTCAGCAGCTCCGACCACAATCCCTTTTGCCTGATGCACATCAGAGGAAATGGTTAGCTTTTGTCCAATCAATACCATGTCGCTCTTCATCCCATTTAGGCGTTTAAGGTCATTCATGTTTACATGAAAACGCTTGGAAATTCCGTATAAAGTGTCGCCAGCCTGAACCGTATACGTAATCGGCTGGGTTTGGTTGGAATCTACTTTAAGAACTTGTCCAGCATAGATTTGATCGGATAATAACTGGTTTGCTTCTTTTATCGCTTCAACAGTAGTATGATGCTGCTTGGCAATTTGATAAAGCGTATCACCATGAGCTACTGTATAGCCATCGAGCACGACCTCTTCTTCGGGTACATGGTACTCAGTTGGAACACTCATTTGCTGTCCAATTAATATACGGTCAGATGAAAGCTTGTTTTCCTTCTTTAGTTCTTGAACCGTTGTTCCATAGCTTTTGGCGATTTGGTAAAGTGTGTCGCCCTTTTGAACGGTGTAAACGCCTCCAATTGCTTGTACTGCTTTTTCCCCAACCTGTAACGCTGCAGTCGTCGCTAAGGTAGCAGCAAGCGTCACACCTGCAACCTTTGCCTTCCGGGTTTTCATTTCCTTTCGTTTCGCTTCCATAATCCTTTGTTTGCGTGTTCTTTGCATCGTTTGCCATCCCTTCTATTCATTTCTCCGTGTATGTAAAAAAACATTGGTTGAATAAACCATAATAACCATAATCATCTATATAACCAGGACTCATTGTAAGGGAATGCTAGTCTACTCAACAATAGGGACATCCTCGTGAAAATAAGCCTTTCCACCCCGATACGAAATTCCTGTTAATGAGAATAGAACACGCTATCTTACCTACTGAATTTATTCATTTTGTAAAATAATGCTGATATTTGTCGTTGTTACTGATTAGAAAGTAACAAGGGTTCGCTAGATTTTTTCCAAATGGGGAAATAGGCTATGGAACTAGAAGTTTGCAGAAAGTCCTAAAAAACGGGTAATCGCACATAGGGTGAAAAGAAGGATTTTCTGTCCTATTTTCAAAAAATTTACACAATACCTTGTCCCTATTGCGTTTTTCGTGCATATATCAGCAACCAAGCTAATAAAATGTTACAAACCTGCAAAGAGAGTGTTTGAGGTGAGGAATCGTTTGAAGAATACGGAGATCCAGCGCGAGAACTTGTTTAATCCCTGCAAGATCAGAAAGTTACTTTCTGCCGCATGAGCAAGAAGAAATGATTGATATAAAATGAAACATGCAATTTTAGGACCATTCGTGCGGAATGGCAGTAGTTAGTTGAAGCAATAAGCGAGTCTCATTTCACACTTCTCACATCCAAATTAGGGAGGGCGAGTGGTGTGCACGATTACATCAAAGAGAGAACTATCAAGATTGGAAAGTATATCGTGGAGACGAAAAAAACAGTTCGTGTCATAGCGAAGGAGTTTGGCGTATCCAAAAGTACAGTCCATAAAGATCTGACAGAAAGACTTCCTGAAATTAACCCAGAATTAGCACTCGAAGTAAAGGAAATATTAGATTACCATAAATCGATCCGTCACTTGCGTGGGGGAGAAGCAACGAAAATGAAGTACCAAAAAGAAGAACTTGAAGGCGAGCCTGTCAAATAAGAAATATCTCTTTTTTCCTCTTTGCTACATGTTTCCACAAAAAGACACACTATTTTTTGACAAAAGATTATTTTATTTTTGCAAATTGTGATAAAATATACAATTAGGTATAGATACGCGAGGATTACTACTGGTAAGCATTAAAAGGATGAAGATCCTTTTTTAGAAAAAGTCAACGATGATATTTTTAATACCCGTAGCTCCCGATGTTTCAAGGAGGAAAGAAAAGAGAATGTTTGCTAGGGATATAGGGATTGATTTAGGAACTGCAAACGTGTTAATTCACGTAAAAGGCCGTGGAATTGTATTAAATGAACCTTCTGTAGTAGCAATTGATAAAAACTCGAACAAAGTATTAGCAGTTGGAGAAGAAGCGCGCCGCATGGTCGGCCGTACGCCAGGAAATATCGTAGCTATCCGTCCATTAAAGGATGGGGTAATTGCGGATTTCGACGTTACGGAAGCGATGCTAAAGCACTTCATCAACAAGCTAAATGTGAAAGGCTTTTTATCAAAGCCACGTATTTTAATTTGCTGCCCAACGAACATTACGAGCGTCGAGCAGAAAGCGATTAAAGAAGCTGCTGAAAAAAGCGGCGGGAAGAAAGTATACTTAGAAGAAGAACCGAAAGTGGCGGCAATTGGCGCGGGAATGGACATCTTCATGCCAAGCGGAAACATGGTCGTTGATATTGGTGGAGGAACAACAGATGTTGCGGTCCTTTCTATGGGAGACATCGTAACATCTTCCTCTATTAAAATGGCAGGGGACAAGTTCGACAATGAAATCCTGCATTACATCAAACGTGAGTACAAGCTGTTAATCGGTGAACGTACAGCGGAAGATATCAAAATCAATATCGGTACCGTTTTCCCAGGGTCACGCAATGAGGAAATGGATATCCGTGGCCGTGACATGGTGACAGGTCTACCAAGAACGATCACCGTTCGCTCAGAAGAAATCGAAAGAGCACTTCGTGAATCCGTAGCTGTCATTGTACAAGCTGCGAAAAGCGTTCTGGAAAGAACTCCACCAGAACTATCAGCCGACATCATCGATCGCGGCGTCATCCTAACAGGCGGCGGCGCTCTACTGCACGGAATCGACACACTCCTTGCAGAAGAGTTAAAAGTACCTGTACTCGTAGCTGAAAACCCAATGGACTGCGTAGCCATCGGAACCGGCATGATGCTAGACAACATCGACAAACTACCAAACAGAAGATTTGGATAATACGAAAAACCCTGCTGTTGAGGCAGGGTTTTTTCGTGACGTTAAAAGGGATGGAGACCCTTAAATCAGGTTAGAAATACAGATTAATCTTTAAAAGTCACAGATAGCTGGTTGAAAGTTAAGGGTAAATCATCAATAGTGACGGATATAAAAGAAAAATCTCCAGATATCTGATTGAAGGTTTTACAATTATTTTAGGCAGGCTCCCTGATCAGGTTAGAAATACGGATATATCGTAAAAAGTGACGGATAACTGTCCGAATGTTGAGGATAAAATCTCAAAAGTGACAGTTAACTAAAACAAACTTGCGGATATACCTCATAGTTAAGAAAAGAAATCAAAAAAGCTAACTCTCCCACCGACATCTACCTCCCAAATCGACAAATGGAAATAGTTTTTTTCATTTTTTGACACTTTTCTTCAAAAAGTTAATGTTTCTTGCCGATAATTTTCTTATAATAGTGTATAGGTATGTATGCACGGAATAATTAGATGAGGTGAACTTATGTTTAGAGGCTTTTATACAGTTGCTTCAGGGATGCTTGCACAGCAGCGTAGAACCGAAATGCTGACGAATAATATGGCGAATGCGAATACTCCAGGATTTAAAGCGGATCAATCCTCCCTTCGAGCATTTCCTGAAATGCTGCTAAGCCGAATGGACAAACAATCCATCCCTACAGAAAAAGGGTCCAACTTGCCCATCAATCAGCTTGTAGGCCCGATTAATACAGGGGTGTATATGCAAGAAGCAATTCCAAAGTTTATCCAAGGGGATATCTATGCGACGGATCAAAACACAGATGTGGCACTGATTGATGTTAACATCCCAGCTAATAATGAAAACGGGTTGAAAGGGTCGGTGTTTTTTACCGTTCAAAACCCGAATGGCGATCTTCGCTACACAAGGAATGGAGACTTCACGCTTGATGGACAAGGCTTCCTAACAACGGCAAGTGGATTATATGTACTAGATGATGGGGGGAATCCAATTCAGTTATCCAGCGATCAATTTCAGGTGAATGAGACAGGTTTGATTACGGGTGCAAACGGAGAAACAGCACGAATTGGAATTGGATTCGCAGATAATCCGCAGCGCTTGATTAAGGAAGGCGATGGACTGTACCGGACAGAAGATGGGGCTGCCTTGCAAAATGCTTACAATGCGAATGGTGTTCAATTTCAGATGCAGCAAGGCTATATTGAGCGTTCGAATGTAGATGCGAGCCGAACAATGACAGATATGCTTACCGCTTATCGTGCGTTTGAAGCGAATCAAAAGGTTCTTCAAGCCTATGACCGAAGCATGGATAAAGCAGCAAACGAAATTGGCCGAATCGGATAAACTAATTTTGCCCATCCATAAAGGGGGATGACGATGAATCGTACGATGATTACCGCAACGAATACATTAAGTCAGCTACAAAAGCAAATGGATATCATTAGCCACAACTTATCCAATGTGGATACGACGGGTTATAAAAGAAGAGAAGCGACCTTTACGGATCTTCTTTTTCAACAGTTCAATAACCAGCCATCCGCTCAAAGTGAAATAGGTCGTTTAACACCAAATGGGATTCGCCAAGGGACAGGTGCGAAGCTTGCGCAATCTCAAATCGTTATGAAGCAAGGAAATATAAAAACAACTGATCGCCCGCTTGATACGGCTTTTACTAAAGAAGGGCAATTCTATAAAGTACTGGTGCAAAATGAACAAGGAAGTGCAGTTCGTTATACTCGTGACGGTGCCTTCTACTTAACACCGCTTTCTAACACGGAGAACATGCTAGTGACTGGCGATGGCTATCCGGTTCTTGATGAGAATGACAACCCGATTACATTTACCGGTAGTCCTAAGGATTATACGGTATCACCAACTGGTCAGTTTGTGATACGTATGGATAATGGAGGCGATCAAGCCTTCAATCTAGGGGTTATTCAGGTGAACAAGCCGCAATATTTAGAGCAAAAAGGCAACAATTTAGCAGGGCTCCCAGATAATCTAGATCAACTTGGGGTGACAGAACAGGATATTTTTACAGAGCTTACTGGTGCGTTAAGAAATCAAGTTTCTGTTCAGCAAGGAGTTCTTGAGCAATCGAATGTTGATATGGCAAAGGAAATGACTGAGCTAATCAATGTGCAACGCTCGTATCAATTCCAAGCAAGATCAGTGAATATGGCTGATCAAATGATGGGACTTGTTAACGGAATTCGTTAAAAAGGGGTAAAAAGAATGTCTGTAAAACAAAATAGCCCAGAAAAGGCGCAAACGCGAGAAGAGGCTAAAAAAAATCGTGAAAGTGCGCCTGATCAAGCAAAATTAAAACGAAAACGAATCCGCATTAGACTGATTCCGATTTGGTTGCGGATTGTTATGGTCGTTCTCTTATTAGGTGCTAGCCTTATAGCGGGAGCAATGGTCGGCTATTCCATAATGGGTGACGGAAAGCCAAGTGAAATCTTTGAAAAATCCACATGGCAGCATATTAGTAACCTCATTCATAAAGAATAAACAGAAGGAAGGGAGATTTCCCTTCCTTTTTCATGGTCATTTTTAGTACAATAGAATAAAGTAGCACCTATTATTAGTAGGAGGTCATAAAATATGCTTAATAGTAACGAAATTAAAGAAATTATTCCTCACCGTTATCCGTTTTTACTCGTAGATAGAATCCTTGAGATCGAAGAGGGGCAAAAAGCCATTGGCGTGAAGAATGTTACAGCTAATGAAGAGTTTTTTAACGGGCACTTTCCTGGCTACCCGGTTATGCCAGGGGTGTTGATTGTTGAAGCACTAGCTCAAGTTGGAGCAGTTGCCATGCTGAAAAAGGAAGAAAATCGTGGACGTCTAGCCTTCTTCACTGGAATTGACAATTGCCGCTTCAAGAGACAAGTCGTACCCGGTGACCAGCTTCATCTGGAAGTAGAAATGATTCGCGTACGTGGTTCGATCGGAAAAGGAAAAGGGATTGCAACAGTTGACGGCGAGCTCGTTTGCGAAACTGAAATAATGTTTGCTTTAGGTGAAAAGCAAGAATAACAAGTGGGACTGGTTTGATGCCAGTCCTAATTTTTTTTATACAGATGCAAGTTTTTTCCGAAATTGGACAACCTAACATCAGACCAAAACCATAGGTCAAACTATAACAACGATGAAAGGGGCATTTTCTTATGAAGAAAAAGCTTTTAGCCTTAATTGGAGGCTCTGTATTATCAGCTATGGTGATAGCGGGTTGTGCCAATGATCAAGATCCACCACCAGAGGATGATGTGAACGTCGAAGACCCAGCAGTAAATGAGGATATGAACGGAAATGTGGACGACGATGCGAACATCAACGACGACCAAGACAATATGGACTTGGATATGGATATGAACGAAACAAACGATACAAATACGGATCAAGACATGGATCCGATTGAAGATGAAAACACACCTGAAGAAGATATCATCGAAGATCAAAAAGATATGAACGATCCAGATAATCAAGATCAATAAGTGTCATGAAGGAGGACAGGGGGACCTGTCCTTTTAACATTTTTTTAAAAAAAATCCTAAACTATATAAGTTTTTTGTCAATCTAATTCTTTTTATGATAATGTAGTAATGATATGATAAATTCTAGTGTAAAGAAAAGTTTGGGAGGTTCTATTAATAGAATGTATAAAGATCTTTCGCAAGGAATAAAAATTAGCATTACACGTTCTATTACAACAGCTTTTGAACAATATATGATGAATATAAGATGGAACGAAAATAAATATAATCTAGAAGATTTCATTAGTGAATGGAAAGGGTACATCACAAAGCACTCTTCTTGGTACGACAAAATTGATGCCAATATGAAAGCAGACCCTGCCTTCCATGAAGAGTTAGCAGTTAAAATTAATGAAACGCTTGATAAGCTGCTCACCGAAAAGCCAACAGCAGATCAAATGAATGAAATTGATGAGCTTCAAGAAAAGCTTGGAGCTGAATATGACTATTCATGTAAATTAGAAGCAAAGTTTCTTATCGATACATTGAAAGAGGAACTAAAAAAAAAGCAGAGCAATTAATGCCTGCTGATGTAAGTGACCTGCAACTTGCATCGATATTGTATTATCAGCTATTTAGTGAAGAAATGCCGGTCCTAAACTACCGAAAGCAGGATATTGAGTATATCATTCAACAATTAAGGGATAAGCTTACAGACCCGTCTAAAGAAATATGGTCATCGAATGTAGTGCACTAATATTTATTATATATATGAGAAAAACTCCCTCTAACCAAGGGAGTTTTTTGCTTTTATTTCTTCCCAGCCACCAACCGAGGCTTGCTCTTCATCTTTTCCTTAAATTCCTGAAGTAATTCTTCCCCATTAAGCCCTTTGCGTAGGAGCTCGTCAAGGAGAAGCTCGGCGTAATCGCTTCGGCTTTTCTTTAAGTGTCCTTCAAAGAGAACGCTTATGTGCTCTTCAAGCTGTTTTACTGAGGAAACATTCATCAAAAAGGAAGCGGGATCGTTTTCTCGTTTCGTAATAATTGCTTGAACGGTTACTTCTTTTTTCTTGGCTTGTGCTTCGTTGAAATAGGCAAAATAGGACTTATTGATATAGGCTTCGATGAGCCAAGTGCTTTTGTCGTCCTCTTTATTAATGATCAGTGCATCTGTTAGATCTAAATCGGTTAATGATTCGTCTTCAATGATTTGCAGCGAGACTAGCTTGAACGTTTTCATGGCCTACCTCCCATAAATTCTCGACAAATGGATTGACTAAATTATACCATCGTCAATGGCCAAAAGCGAATGAGTTCAGATAAGGAATTTGTCGAAAAATAACTACAGAATGTAGCAAATTTCGCGAATAGCTTGTTTCTATAGGATAATAGCTCTATTTTCTCTAGGGAATAATCGTCTTTTCTACAAAGGAAGAGGCAGGAAATTCAGATTTGTTGATTTTACGAAAATGGGCAGATGAAGGTATGATATAGACATCTTAAAGAAAGGAGCTGGATGAATGATCAATCAAGTAATCTTAGTTGGAAGACTAACGAAAGACCCTGAGCTGAAGATGACTCCAGATGGGAGACCTGTGGCGAATATTACGCTTGCCGTCAACAGGCAATATCGAAATCAGCAAGGAGATGTAGATGCTGATTTTGTTCAATGTATTCTATGGCGGAAGACGGCAGAAAATACCGCCCAATATTGCCGAAGAGGTACGTTAATAGGAGTGACGGGGAAACTACATACCCGAAACTACGATAATCAGGAGGGGAAAAGGGTATTTATTACGGAAGTGATTGCCGATCAAGTAAGGTTTTTAGGGAAAAAACTAGGCTCCGAGGCTAGTAGCCAGGACCAAAAGGAGGAATATATTCTTGAATAATATGGATGAGCAAGTCCAGAGCTTTGAACTCCTGCTTGAAAGCTTGATTAAAATGCTAGGTAAGTCCAATCAGAAGATGGATGACTTAAGCAAGCGTGTTTGCCAGCTTGAATTCCTATTACTCCACGCAAGTAACAACGAATATTCCTTCATCACACATCCTGAGCATCCAAAGCGAAAAACGATTAAACTGTTCTCCAATTAACCTCATGCGCCAAATCCCCGCTCGTGAGCCCTTCTTATAGAAAATCAAAAGACTCTCCATACGAACCTTCTCAAGTTGTCCGGCTCAGTAGCATGCGCCGGATTTTTTATCGCTTAAGAAATAGTAATATTGATTAATTGTAGATATGCACTTCAGCCTCAAGCTCTAGCGCCTAGCCTCACGAGGTCATAAGCGAATTTAGAATGGAAGGCAAAGAACGCCTTCTATCCTTAATCGGTCTTATGCTTGCTCTAGCCTGACCAAGGCGCATCCGCTTTGGTTCACTAAGAAGTGTCCGTGCGTCTCTTCATCACGTTAGCGCTTCAATTCCTTCAATATTGCCCTCGCCGAATGGACAATAATTCTTCTGCTTTTTTGATCCATCAAGTACAATTCGAGGAAAAAGTCTTTTACATTCGAGTCTTTCTGTACGAGCTGCTGGATCATCGCGAGGTCTTTGTCGGTAGGACGTTCCTTCAATATGTATGCGGTTTTCTCTCGCTCAGGCAAAAGTGCATCTAATTCACTGACTAAATAGTCCTTGTTCACTTGAAAAGCCCTCCGCCAATTCGAGAACGGTTTGATAGGTTGGGACGCTGTGTCCGGTTTCATCCCTACTAATGGTTGGTCTCCCGACATTCATTAAGTCTGCAACGTATTCCTGTGTCCAGCCTCGCTCATCTCGAAGCTCCTTTCGTTTTTTCGATAATGACATCCTTTCACCGCCCGCTTCCATCATTCTATTTCTAAGGGAGCGGTTAACGAAAGGGATATAGATTTTGTGCGTAATATGGACGCTTCAAATTGTTCAAAAAATGAACAAAGACCACTAGAAATAAAGGAATCAGCAGCAGAGACGCCGAATTACAACGGGGATTATAGTTGTCGAATAAAGGAGACGATTAATATGAAGCAGTATGCTTCTGAAAAGGAACTAATTTTTATCGGAGATCTAAACCGAATGGAACTCGTTGACAAACCAACCTTCTACGATGCCCTACAATTGCTGAAAGCGAATCCATCCACACAACTGCACCGCCTTCCTCTAAGAGATCAAACCAACATTCACATTACCTTCTTGCAAAATACGGAAGATATTCACATCACCTATGACTCTCAACAGAAGCAGCAATTTATTCTGAAAGAAAAGCATGAGCCTCAATCGGTTTGGAAGTCTCTTTCCTATTTTTTAATAAAAGAAGAGCAGAAGGTGCTGTTCTTACTAGAGGTCCCTGATATTCGAAAGCATAATCAAACAAAAGATCAGCCAAAGCAATTGGCACACCAAATGCAAGGCTGATCTACTAATCAGGTTAAATGGACGAGGCTTCGAAGCTCATCCGTTGATAGCTCTGTTATCCAGTTTTCACTTGTAATGATTTGATCGTTTAACGATTGTTTCTTCTCTAGCATTTGATCAATTTTCTCTTCTAGCGTTCCCGTACAGATTAGCTTATGAACATGGACAAAGCGGTCCTGCCCAATTCGATAAGCTCTGTCGGTCGCTTGGTTTTCAACGGCTGGGTTCCACCAGCGGTCATAGTGAATAACATGATTGGCTGCAGTTAAATTTAAGCCTGTTCCGCCCGCCTTCAGGGAGAGAAGGAAAACAGGGAATTCTCGATTTTGAAAGCGAGCAATCATGTCATCGCGCTTCTGCTTTGGTACACTTCCATTTAAGAATGGAACCTCTGTATCGAAGCGTTTTTCAATCAGCCTCTTCATGATATGGCCCATTTCAATATATTGGGTAAAGATGAGGCAGCTTTCGTTTTGATCAAGAACTGCATCGACCAGCTCGACCAGCTTCTCAAGCTTGGTTGATCGATCGACAACATGGACAGGCTTTTGTTCCTTAAGATAGAGAGCAGGATGATTACAAAGCTGCTTTAAACGGCTTAACATTTGCAGGATCAGCCCTTTTCGTTCCATACCGGTTAACTGCTCAATGCTAGCAAAGGTATCTTGAACAAGCTGTTCATATAAGGATGCCTGTTCTGCGGTAAGCGGACAATATTCCTTTTGCTCCAGCTTATCTGGAAGGTTTAAAGCGACTTCTTCATCCTTCTTCGTTCTCCTTAATAGAAACGGTCGAATCAGTGCTTGAAGCTGCTTAATCTTTTCTGTTTCTTCCTCTTTTTCAATAGGAAGAACAAAGCGCTTCTGATACTGACCTAAGCTTCCTAAATACCCATGATTCGTAAAATCAAAAATCGACCACAATTCAGTTAAGCGATTTTCCATCGGAGTTCCGGTTAACGCGATATGGTGCATACCAGTTAACTTGCGAACGGCTCGGGATTGCTTCGTACCTGCATTTTTAATGTTCTGGGCCTCATCAATCGCGATCGTACTCCATGTAATCGGCGCAAAATCCTCGTGGTCAATATGTGTTAAGCCATAGGAGGTTAACACAATATCCGCTTGTGCTACTCGGTCTGTAAAGGCCGTCTCCTTTAAGCGGTTTGTACCATAATGAACGTAGACCTCTAAGCTCGGAGCAAACCGCTCGATTTCCTTCTGCCAGTTTCCAAGAACAGAAGTTGGACAGATAATCAGAGCGGGGCCTGCCTCTTCTCGTTCCTTTACAGTTAATAAATATGAAATAAGCTGAATGGTTTTCCCAAGACCCATATCATCTGCTAAGCAGGCACCGAATCGGTAGCTTCGTAGAAATAATAGCCAGCTCATTCCCAATTGCTGATAGGGGCGGAGTTCTCCTTGAAAGCTCTCTGGTACGTCTTCAAGTGGAAGGTCTTTCACATCCCGCAGCTGCTTAACCATCTGTTTCCATTGGCGGTTTAGTTCAATTTGAATCTTTGCAAATGCTTTCGGGTTCTCAAGTGAATCATCGTCGTCCTCATCTGATCGAACGAGCTCCTGCTCAATAAGATCTCGAACGTGAAGTCCTTCTTTTTCCGCCTTCTTCATTAGATCCTGAATTTGCCGTACAAAACCTGGGTCTAGCTTAATCCAACGCCCTTTGATGTAGACAAGCTTTCGTTTCTCCTCGACGAGCTTGTTGAATTCATCTTCTGACAAGTCCACACCATTCATAGAGAATCGCCAATTATAATCGAGCATGGCCTGCAGTCCAACAAAGGAAGGACGATATCCTGAATTTGCCCCTTTTACTCTGGCTTTCACCTTAAGGTTGGCATTTTTCATCGCTAGCCACCACGAAGGGAGGAGAATTTCTACTCCAAGAGCAAGCAAAGTCTCACTTGTTTCTGTTAGAAACGTCCATGCTTCATCCTCTGTCAGTCGGTCAGACAAGCCATTTTTCCCATTCATCCACGGAAATAATCGCACCCAGCGATCTAATTCTTTTTCAACCTTGCTCGTAAAAGGAAGCCACTCATTCGGATAGCTCGTTAGATCCTTAGCTTCCACAAAGAAATCGGGATTCTGCTTTCCGCGTAAAAACACATCAAGCTCCCACTCTTCAAACACTTCTTCAGGCTCCTGTAATCGTAGACCAATCGTAAAAGGGGTGTCATCCTCTTTCAAGCCCATCCACTCAAGCCATTTTTCCTCATCAAAAAAATTCATTAGCTGCTGAGGGGGAAGCTCTAGCTTTCGCAAAGCTTCGAGTCTTTCTCCAAATAGCTTGCGTGTTGCAGAATCGTGTACTAAATACTCATCAAGCGCATCATTAAATAGTTGACGAACAAAGCTTTGAACGGTACTGTTCAAAAGCGGTCTCTCCCAAAAAGAGTCATCAAATTCTTCTAGCACATTTTCAGGAAGAGACCAGCGAAAGGTGTCATCCTGCATGGAGGAAAAGTCAGGGTGCCAGTCCTGCTCAAGGATAGCATCATACACGGCATGTGCGGAGGAAAGACAAACCTCTGCAGTCTCATCCCAGTCCCAATCAATGAGCCGATTAAATCCCTCATTTGCAAAGAGCGTGACAAGCTGCCACCCGTTCAGAACGATCCCTTCATTCCCTTCATGAAAAGCCTTGTCTACTAACGTCCCAAAATAGCTCTCCTCATGCCGATTAAGAAGCAACGTTTGCCAGCGGGAAATCTCGACAGGGCGAGCTTGGTCATTAAATGCAGTTAGAAAATAGCGGCCATATGATAGTTGTTCGATTTTAATCTTAAGATACCGAGTTTTCAGCATGAATTAGCTTTCCCCTTTTGCATTCTTCTTGAAAGGCACGCAAACGCTTGGTTTTTTCCAATAAAGCCGAGAAAAAACGTTCCCAATCAGATAAACGATTGCTTTTCTTGTATAGCGTTCGTAGTTTTTTCAACTGCCGAACAGCCTCTTTGTAGCTCGTTCGATTTTTTAGCTCAATTTGCTTTTGAATCGACTGGTGATATAGCGGAAGTAGGGTCTCCGGCTTAGCCTTCTGCAAGCTCTTAATCTTCGCATCTGAAAGCAAGTCAATGTCAAAGCCAATATATGTTTGCAGCTCTGCCCATTTATCATATTGGTGCTGATCAAACAGATAATGATCGTATTCCCGATAGCTATATGGAAGAGTGCTCTTTAATGTTTTTTCATAGAGATCCAGCCGGTTTTGCTCCACACAGTAAGATGAGATGGCTTTTACTGCTAGATCAGTGAAATCCATACATGCATGGTATTCATTTAAATGAGTTAAATATCCACGTAGCTTGCTAATGAAATCCTCTAGATAAGGAGTCATCCGGCTCCAAGCTTTTTGATAGGTGAACTGTTGAAGCCAATATAATAGGTAAGGAGTGGATGCCACGTCTAATGTATGTAAATGTGAAAGTGCTAATTCATCCTTTCGCGCTAATATATAGTGATGAATTAAGCCAAGAACCACAGGAGGATCGGGCTGGATTTTTTCAAGCTTCTCTAGACGCGTGCGCTCGACTTCCCGCCATTTGCTATTTTTAAACAAGTCCGCCCAAAGTAAACGATACAAATCAAATTGTTCATAAGGCAGAATCGAGTCATTTAGTAAATGAGTTGTATCATCCTTTAAGTGAGTGATGTATTCATCAAAGGCAAAGGGAAGGGAGTGGACGGACAGCTTCTGAATGGCTTCCTCTGCTTGGTCGACTAATTCATGAAAAAGAGAACGATAATAGCGGTTGATGCTTTGTTCGGAATGTCCAAGCTCTTCGCTAAGCTCGGTCAGCTTCCGAATAGAAAACACGGCTCCCACTAATTCGTAGAGCGTTTTCCATTCCTGTTCAACCGGAGCACCTGCTCGCAGCCGTCTAGTATACACTTGAAAGAGATCTGGAATGACAAACGGCTTTGGTTCCTTTTGGCCAAGGAGAATGGACTGAAAGCTCTCCTCAAAGCTATGCACCCATGCCTCATATCCTTTAGCAGGCTGACCAGACTTCTTTAGGAGGTCCTTTGCTCTTTGCAGTCCCAATTGCTCCGCTAAGCTCTTTTCCTTTAACGGTTTTCGCCAATTTTCCACCCATGAAGAAACACTCTCGTATTGACTATACGCTAGAAAAAATGTAGCAAGCTTATGGCGGCAAAACAAGCCATCCTGCGGACAGGAGCAGCTACTGCGAGTAAGCTCATCCAAGTGGAGCGCCACTTTCGCGGGAGTCACATCCTGAACCGTAGAAAGTGCTCGATCGCCTTCAAGCTTTAACTGGTACACGAGCCCCTGCCGAAATAACATAAGTCCTTTCTGCACAAGCCGAGCATCTTCATTATTCTCTGAATGTAGTGTTTCTTGCAAGAATTCAGAAGCTGAACGAAACAGCTCCACGTAATGATCAGACACTGAAGACATAGTCAAATTCCCCTCCTTAAATAGGTGAACATCACCCATGAAAATTCCGAACCAATGAAAAAAACCATATTTCTTTATTATAACCGAAAATGGGAATGGATAGGAGGGGATCTGTAGGTTGTTAGTATTTATATATACGTGATGAATTAGAATTAATTTCAAAAACCTACCAAAGTATGATTGTTATTTTTGTATAAAAATGGGAAAGTGGATAGGGAATAATTCGTTTGAATGGAGTGTTGGAAATGAAAAAGCTTTTAATCCTATTTCTAAGTGTCATTTTATTAACGGCTTGTACAGGAGAAAAGGATGGAGATGAAAGAGGGCAAAAGGAAACAAACACGGAACAGTCTGATTCTGGAGAAGACGTAGTTGTGGATGATAAAGACGCAGAAGATGCTGAGAATAATGAAACGAAGGATCAGCAGTTAACTGAAGAAGAAGCCAAAGAAGTGGCAAAGAACTATGAAACGACTCTAGTTGAAATATACAATAGTAGTGTGGATAATTTTAGGATTCCTGGTTTCCAATCGATAGAAGATCTTGTAACCCATTTAAATAGAGTGATGCATAAAGAGGAAGCTAATGAAGTAATCGATTTAAGATTTAAAGAAGAAAATGGAGATGTGTATTTTTTACCAATGGATGCCCCTCAATACTTTGATGATCAGCTACCATATGAATTTAGAGAGAAAAGTAAGAGTGAATATGAGCTAATTCAGGAGCAAAACAGTGATTTTCACGGACATAATCGAATTACTTATACATTATTTAATGAAGAAGGTACATGGAAAGTGAAGGATATAGTAAGTGAGGAAGTCAAGTAATTAGTAGGAGATGGGTTTTCATTAATGGAACCCATCTTTTTTGTCGATTATATCCATTGAAGGTGAGAAAATGAGTATGCTATTCTTTTACTGCATGATTACATCTGCATTTTGCAAATGATCATGTGTGTAATAGAAATTTAGAAATAGCTTTATACAAAATTAATGAACAGTTCATATAATGATAAATATCATCAATTATTGACACTTATTTTCTATAAAAATATGAATATAGCCAATATGGATGATACAGGTATGTCTTCCAGTGTGTTAAAATGTTGGAAAAAGGCGAAAGGAGTCAAATAGGAGTGAAGAAATTCTTATTGGGAGTACTATTAGCTATTATAGCTTTTCCGCTGACTGGATCAAATTCCCATGCGGCTTCTTTTCAAGATGTAGGTGCATCGCATCGAGCAAAGGAAGAAATCTATTATTTAGCTGAAGGAAAAATTGCGAGTGGTGATTTATCTGGATTTTTTATGCCAGATAAAGAAGTGACACGTGGAGAAGCTGTTGCCATGATTGGACGAGCTCTGAACTTAAACGGTGAGAAAAGAGCTACGCAATTTTCGGATGTAGGAAGTCAATATTTTGCATCAGGTTATATTCAATCTGCTGTGAGTGCCAACGTTATCTCTGGTTATGGGAATGGGGTCTTTAAGCCTGATAGCCTCATGACAAGGGGAGAAATGGCAGTTCTGATTAGTAAAGCCTTTGATTATGAATTTGGCGGTGCCCTTTCTGGTGCAGCAAATGCGTTAATTAGCCGAGGGATTTCTCAAGGATTACCTGATGGCACCTTTGGTACACAGCTTCAAATCAAACGAGCAGATTTTTCTGTTTTCTTAGCAAGAGCTATCAATTATAAGCTACGTACGCTTCCAGATGTGGAGTTTGAAGGAGCATACTTTGTAAATGCAGATACGTTAAATGTTCGAACAGGTCCATCTACGAATTATGCGAAGGTTGCTGCATTGCCAAAAGGCTCAGAGGTGCAAGCGGCTTACAGTGTAGGAGATTGGCTCTATATTCGCTCGAATGGGGTTGAAGGACTGGTGCATGGAGCTTATTTAGGTGGAACCTTCAAGCCTGGGGACAGCAATGACTTAAGCAAGCAAATGATTGTCATTGACCCAGGACATGGCGGACATGATCCAGGAGCCATTGGCTTTGGCATTTTAGAGAAGGAAGTTGCACTCTCAACAGCCCTTAAGCTCAAGAGCATCCTGACTAAATCGCCATTTCAATTTAAATTAACAAGAGAAACCGATGTGTATCTATCGCTTGAGAAACGAGTTGAAATTGCGAAACAAGCGGATGCGGATATGTTTATTAGCATTCATAGTAATGCATTTAATGGGAAAGCAAATGGAACTGAAACCTATTACTACAATTCAGCCTATGAAAATCCGAATGCACAGGATAGTAAGTTACTAGCAACCAAAATTCAAAACCGATTACTTGTTGCTTGGAACCTTTATAATAGAGGAGTAAAGCACGGGAATTTCCATGTAATTCGTGAGAATTCGATGCCCGCGGTATTAGTTGAACTTGGTTTTATCGATAACCAGGCGGACAATGAGAAATTAAAATCAGATGCTTGGCGCCAAAAAGCAGCAGAAGCCATCTACTTGGGAATACTAGATTATTATAAAGATAAGGGGTTCAATGTAACGTCCCTCTATAATAATATATAACTTTTACCCTTTTCTAAGTGAATAAAACCGATTAAACTAAAAAGGAGTCTATTTGAGTAGGCTCCTTTCGTTATAAAGATAGAAATGAGGTGACGATCATGATAAAAAAGCAGTTGAACCTACTTATTGCTACTCTATGCATTAGCCTAATAATGATACCAATTTCTACAAAAGCTGGATTAGAGGAAGTATCCGCTAACCCTGAGAATTATATTGTGTTTTTCGAGGAGGGCTTTTCTTACGAATCTATTGATTCCTATGATGCAAAGCTAGTTGAACCATATGAAACGATTCAAGCAGCAACTCTTAAGGTAGATCGTTCTACTCTTTCTATTCTACTTGATAAAAATATAATAAAATTTGCCTACAAAGAAAATAAGGTTGAAATCAATGGGCAATATGTTCCTTATGGCCATAAGAATATTAACTTGCCAGCTAAAATTCCATCGACATTAACTGGAAAAGGGATTAAAGTAGCCATCATCGATACAGGGGTGGCAACGGATCATCCAGATTTGACAGTTCGTGATGGGACGTGCGCACTAGAAAGCTATAAGTGTAAAAATTCGTATAATGACGATAATGGGCACGGTACACATGTGGCAGGGGTGGTCGCTGCAAAAGATAATGACTACGGAATTGTTGGTGTAGCTCCATATGCGGAAATTTATGCAGTAAAAGCTTTAGATCAGTATGGAAACGGGACAACTACAACCATAATGGCAGGCTTGGATTGGGCAATTAAACAAGATGTTGACATCATCAATTTAAGCCTGACTACACCGTTTGAAGATTATGGGATGAAGGCCTTAATTGATCAAGCGGTGTCAAAAGGAATAATTGTGATTGCAGCTGCCGGAAATGAGGGAACACGCCTCGGTACGGATAATACCGTGCTATATCCAGCCAAATTTCCTAATGTGATTGCTGTATCAGCTGTTAATCAATCTAATCATCGAATTAATTCTTCATCTACTGGTAGTGAAGTGGAGTTAGCTGCTCCAGGGGATGGAGTATATAGTACATTACCAACCTCAATTGATTCGGATGGATATGGATATATGACAGGTACCTCTATGGCAACTCCATTTGTGGCAGGGCTTGCCGCCTTATATAAAGAAAAGTACCCGAATTACACCAATACCCAAATAAGAACACTACTCCAGCAAAATGCAAGAGATCTGGGAAGCCCAGGGAGAGACACTTTTTATGGCTACGGTTTGGCTCAAGTAGATGTAACTCCTATTAAACCGCCAAGCTCAGTAACGATTAACCATATATTAGGTACAAACGGAACTGTCCAATTGGATATGCAGCCCCTACTAGATAAATATGCAAGCTATAATGTCTATCGATATGATCAGTTGATAAGCGAAAATACAAGCAAACAAATTCTAGAGGATTACGGAGTGAAAGGACAGCTCGAATATACGGTTTATCCAATAGATAATGGAACAGAAAACCGAAGTGACCCTGTATATGTAGATTTAGTGATTGAAACCCCTGCGTTTTCGGATCTAAGCAATTCGAAATGGTACAGCAGATATATGATGTATCTAAATACGAAAGACATTCTAACTGGATACAACGGCTCTGAAATGAGACCGGAAAAATATGTATCGAGAGCTGAAGCGGTGGCCATGCTTGGAAGGGCATTAAAGCTAGATGGTACAAAGAGAGGAACAAGATTTAAAGATGTTGGCACAAGCAGCTTTGCATCTGGCTATATTGAATCAGCAGCAGATCAAGGAATCCTAAATGGATTTCCAGATAAAACATTTCGTCCAGATGAAGCCGTTACTAGAGCTGAAATGGCCATTTTACTCGCGAAAGCATATAACCTACCGATTGGAAACAGCGTGGCTTTTTCAGATGTGAACGTGAATGTAACAGGTTACCAAGAAATCCATAAACTAGCAGGTGCAAAAATTACAGAAGGGTTTGTAGATGGGACCTTCCGTCCATATGAAAAGATGCTTCGCTCGACGTACTCTGTTTTTCTTGCTAGAGCTGAAGAGGATTCGTTTAAATAAAAGGGAATCTACCTTGAGGTAGGTTCTCTTTTATTAATTTCTAAGGATTTTATACTATATCAATAGAAAAGTAGGTTGTCCCAAAAAACACCAAAATTCCCCGCCAATAGACTTGATAAATAAGAAAAAGTATCGAATATCGATAGAATAGTAATCATTTTGTAATATAATCGTAAAATTAACCGGGTGTTTTTTCTGATAAAATAAACCTAACAAATTGCAACCTACTATTATGGTAATAGGGAATTTGAGCTAATGACAGAGGTGAAAACATGAAGAGATTGTTTGCTAAATTAATTGCTTTAACGGTTTTTCTTTCATTATTTTCCTACAATTCAGCATTAGCTGCTACGAAGCAAGAGGAAATCTTGACAATTGCCCAAGAATACTTAGGTGTTCCGTATAAATATGCCGGAGTTACGCCAAGTGGATTTGACTGCTCAGGCTATACATACTACATATTTAATAAGATTGGAATTGACCTTCCTCGATCTTCATCGGACCAATACACAGTAGGAAACGCGGTTAAAGCAGAAGACTTAGCTATAGGGGACTTGGTATTTTTTGAAAAAACCTACAATAAAGCAGGTATTACACATGTAGGCATGTACATAGGTGATAATAACTTTATTAGTGCAACTAGTAGCAAAGGCATTAAAGTGGATTCTTTAGATAGTAGCTATTGGGGACCTAAATATGTAGGAGCAAAACGCGTGTTACCTGAAGAGCCAAAGCAAGGTGAGTTTACAGACCTTGATAAAAGCCACCCTGCGTATCAAGCGATCTACACATTAAGCACGAGCAATATTATTGCTGGATTTGAGGATGCTACATTCAAACCAGAAAGCCCTGTTACTAGAGGGCAAGCAGCTGCTATTATGAATCGCGTATTACAGGCAAAACCAAAGAATCTAAACGCATTTAAAGATGTTCCAACCTCGTCTCGATTTGCTTCTGATATTGCGGCAATTAAAGAAGCAGGAATTATTACAGGGTTCAAAGATGGTACTTTCCGTCCAGATGAATATATGACACGTGCAGAAATGGCTGTTATTGTGAAAAGGGCATTTAAATTAACAAGCCCAAGTATATCTACAGCAAATGATGTTTATGTAGATATTGCACCAGGCTACTGGGCATATGATGCGATTCTAACAATGAATCATATTGATGAAACTTCAATCTTTGATGGGAATAAATATTATGCAACGCATCGTGCTACACGTTCGGTGTTCTCGGCAGCAATCTATAATTCTATGAATGCGTTAAAATAGTTAATCTAAGCCAAGGCTTCTGTCTTGGCTTTTTCTTATTTTACCCAATAAAAAAAGAGAAAAACTTCAAATATACTATTCTATTTGTAGGTAATTATTTGGTAAAATGAAATGAACGCAAAAATCCGACACGAAACGTTGTGTTTTTACAATAAATGAAGACTTCAAGTAAGAGAGGGGATTTCACGTTGAAAAAGACAAGAATATGGTTACTAACCGCGCTCCTACTTTTTGCGGTGTTACCTGCAAAAGTCAGCTTAGCGGATGATATTACAGGCATTTCTCTTGAGCAGGAATTAAGAGAAGCGATAAACAAGGAAATAATGTATGGATATAGTGAAGGAATTTATAAACCGGGTAACAAGGTAACTAGAGGCGAGTTTGCGAACTTCATTTCCCGCGCGTTAAAGCTTCAAGAGGGTCCACATAAATTCCCTGATGTCTCGATTACTTCAAGCTTAGCACCTGGTATTAATGCGTCAGCTGAAGCAGGGATTGTATCTGGGCAAACGGGTGGCTACTTTAACGCAGATGAAGAGATTTCTCGCGAGCAAATGGTAATCATGATTAAGAATGCTATGGATTATAAATTGGTAGATGTACCGTATGAAGCACCTACGATTCTAACAGACTTTCATAAAGTAACTTCATCTACTTCGCGCATTGCAATTGCTAATAGTGTTTCATTAAATATTACCATTGGATTTCCAAACGCAGATGGGAAAACCTATCGATTTGAACCGGCAAAAGATGCTACTCGTGCCGAAGCAGCTGCATTTATTATTCGTATGATTCATGCAATTGAAGGTATTCAGGACCCAACGCCTGAGCCAGAAGAGAAACCATTTAAAATTGCTGAAGTGGATAGCAATGGAGAATTGAACTTTACTTCTAAGGAATTCAAAACCTATACAGATGCGGTTAATTCGTGGAATGCAGCCTCTAGCTCTCAAGTCGTTACACTAGACGGGAAAGTGATAAAAATGCAGTCAGGGCTAGTGTATTCGAATCCATCTATTGGAATGTATACAACGAAACTATATAGTGACCCTGAATTAAAGAGTGAAGTGACGTATGTCCAGCCAAATGAGGAAATGAAATATATTGCTTCTAGTGAGGATTCGGTGAAGGTGTATTTAGGTGGACTAACGGCATACGCAAAACAGTCAGAGGTTTCTTTGATGCCTGCAGTAGCGGTAAAGAAACAAAATTTTTATTCAGTTAATAGTAGCAATGAATTAGTGTTTAACTTTTACAGCCCTGCACTAAAAACGTATTATGCTTTTGAGGTAGGAAAGGCACCATCCTTCTTGAAGCAAGGTGTAAGCTATTATAGCTGGGATGGATATAAGTTTTACAGCAATGCAAATGGTGGTTCATCCTCCTATGTAGGCAAATCTTATACCTATTATCAATATCTATCAGGTAGAGCGAAAACGGTCTATACCGCAGATCAATTAAACCAATATATTAATCAAAGATTGCTAGAATTGGAGAATTTATATAAAGCAAGCCCATCTACTTATGCAATCTACAAAGATGCGACGACAAAGAGTAAGGTGATTGGCCTTGGTACCTATTTAAAAGAAATGGAATCCAAGTACAATGTAAATGCGCTATTAATTTTAGCGATGGCTTTCCATGAAGGGCAGTACGGAATGAGTAGTAAAGCTCAAACCTTAAACAATTTATTCGGAATTAAAGCTTATGATAGTAATCCTGATAAGGCAGAGCCATATCCAACTGTAAACGCGAGTGTAGATGCATTGATCAATAGCTACTTAGATAAAAACTATATTCCTCCAACAGGTCCTTATGCAAATGGGGCTGTTCCTGGAAATAAAGCAATTGGCTATAATGTGAAATATGCTTCTGATGCATATTGGGGAGCTAAGGTAGCCTCACATATGTATCGAATTGACCGAGGCTTAGGCTTGAAGGATTATAAGCGGTACACAACGATCGGTTTGATCAACACAGATGGAACCAATGTACGTTCATCGGCTTCTTCAGCTCAAGGCACGACAAATCTGCTTTACACATTCAAAACAAAGGACAAGCCTGTCATTATTGTTTCAGAAGAAAAAGCGAGCGATGGCTGGATCTGGTATAAGATCGTATCCGATGACAGAAAGAGTGAGTTCGGCTATGTCCGTTCGGATCTCATTGATAAAGTGGATATTAACTAGTAGATTTGCGAAAAACGGCGGAGACTTCCGTCGTTTTTTATTTTGGGGTGAAAAACGCGGTTAAAAGCCTCTAGTCGGATTATAGCCTTTCTACTCTCATGGCTAGCACAGAAAAATGGGGAGGCATACGGGAAAAGAAAAATAGGGATATAAGTTAAGAACTTATGGATAACTATCCGAAAGCTACGGATATAAGTTAAGAACTTATGGATAACCATCCAAAACTTACGGTTATATGTAAACAAGTTACGGATAAAGTGTGAGAATCCTCAGATACTAATAAAAATTTACGGATAAAGACTAAGAAGTAGCAGATAGATGCCAAGAAAGTATGGATATAGAAAAAATCCCCATCAATAAACCATCTAAATTAAAAGGTTTATTGATGGGAATGCCCCAAAGTTTATTTAATTAACTGTCCAAATCCTTGCTTACGCAGCTCTGCTATTACTACATCGAGTAGCTTGACTTGCTGATCTACTAAATAACTCGTCTTTACACTAATTAGCTCATCAATTACAGGGCTTCGTTTCTCCCCGACCTCTTGCCATTTGTTTTGATGGTTTAATAGATCGACCAGTGTTAATTGCTCGTAATCCCCACCTGCAAAAGATAAATCTGGATTTACTTGATACCACAGATCGCCATTCGGCCGAATCCAACCCATTTGAGTATCTTCAATGCCCCTCAGAATTTTTCGAGCAGCTTCTAGGTACTTGTCATTCGTTGATTGAAGATAACAATCTAGCAAGAGATTAGCTCCACCAAGCACATGATTCATAGAGGCATGTGTCATCTGCTTTTGGTCGTAAGGAGAGAAGTAATCTGCAATAAATAGGCCATTCTCTGTCTTAATCACATTTCCAGCTTCGATCTGCTCGAGAAGGTAATCCCCGTACTTTAGTGTAGCTTCTTGAAGATCAGGGATATCGAATTCATCTCCTATTTTCGACAAATAGAGGGCAATAAACTCATTATGTCTGGTATCAATGTAGGGAGCAGTTAGTCCATATGCCTTCTTTAGCCAAGTGCTCGTATATTCGGTTTCCCATATGTCGGTCTCTTTTTCTTCTACATATACATATAGGTCTGCAACAGAATTCATCATTAAATTATATAGATAGCGCTCTTTTGTTAAAAAATATTGATCGATGGCTTTTTTGTCGATCATCATTCCAAGATTTCTACCATAGCCCTTTTTCGTATAAGGCTCAATGGACCAAGGAAGCTTTTTTATGGCACCATCTGTTGTCAGCCAGCCTGTAACCTCTTTATAAGAATCGATGTAGATGTCTACATATTCTTGCATCGCATCAGTAGAAGAGAACAGCTTTTCGCTCGAAAGCATAAACCAATTCTCTGTTAGCTCCCCTTTATTTGCTTCTAGCTGAAAGGAAAGGGATACAGAGTCCTCTTCTTGGTGAATCTGATAATTTTTAACTTCAGAAATGAATTCTCTCACTTGACTAGTAAAGCCATTTTCATAGTCCTGGGTGAGAAGAGTCGATTGATATTGTTTGCTAAGAACGACTTCATGCTTTGTTTCATCAAATTGGTTAATAGAAAATCTTCCAATTGGCTGTGTCGTTTCATCTGTCCCGGTCGTCCCGTCATGTTCTCTAAGGGGTTGACGCTGATCCCAATCATCTAGTAATAACCGGTTCGCTTCATTGAATGTTAACCGAACAGTGATCTTCGCTTCATTCTCTTCTACGCCTTCTAGTTTAAAGTATACGAGGTGGTCTCCGTTGGTTAACTTTCGATCTTTCAGATGCAGCTTTGCAATATGTCCATTTCGATTATTTATGTCATAAGTTAAGAGGGAGTCCTCATAAAGCTCATGCTGACTAGAAGTAGATTGATTTCTCTCGAAGGCTACCCCGTTTTCGACATGCACCTCTAGTGGAAGAGAATCTACGGGAAATTTCTTTATTCCTTCTTCCTTGCTGCAACTAGTAAGGAAGATCAGCAAAATTAGAAAACCTACACTTAATTTCTTCATATGAGTATCACCATTTTATACGTTCGCTTTTTTTCTTCTAACAATGTTTAGGAGCTGATTGAATCCTTCTCGATAAAAAACATAAATTCCAGCTGTATAGAGGAGGATTCCAATAGGGACTAAGATGATTAATTGAAGTAAAGAATAGAGCTCTGTGATCCCTGTGAATTTTTTAATTAATATGATAGGAAGTGCCATACTAATAGTTGGAACGATGACACGCACGAATAAATTTACTAGCTTATCTATTTCTGAGCGTTCAAAATCCTTATAAACAACAATTGTTGACACCGTTAAGTAGTAAACCGACACAAGCGAGCTCGTTAACGCGAGTCCTGGGTAGCCGAATGGCTCAACGAATAACCAATTGAGAAATACGTTAATGGCAATCGTTGTGACGCTAATGCGAAAGACAATTGCTGTTTTCCCGCGAGCATACATCGACTTGGATACAATATACTGCATTCCTTGTGTCACAATCAACGGCAAGTAGAGAAGCAATGCCACATAGGTATTATGGCTATCCTCGGCTGAGAACTTTCCTCTTTCATACACAAAGGAAATGGCTGCGTCTCCGACAAGGAACAAGCCTACAGCAATGGGCATAAGGGTAACCAATGAGATTTGCATCCCCATAAAAACCGTTTGCTGAAATTTCTTTGAATCATCCACCCGTTCGGAAAGAAGTGTAAAAATAATTGCGGCAATTGTTGTTCCGTAGATTGCTTGCGGAATGCTGACGAGTAAGGATGCGTTATTCAAATAGGTGACGGCACCTTCTGTCGTTCCTGATGCAAACATTTTGTTGACGAACATATTAATTTGGCCAACAACAGAATTTAGTAATGCGGGAACTAGAAGAATGAGAAAGGCAGAGCGAAAGGCTTTATCTACTTTAAGAGTAGGCTGCCAGTGAAAGCCGTTTTTTGATAAATAATAAAATTGAATGGCTGTACCTAGTAAGGTTCCAAAGATAAACCCGTAAGCTAAGCTGTGAATACCCCATTCCTCGGAAAAAACCAAAGCAAACACGGCCCCCATTAAGGTGGCGAGAAGCTTGGATATTTGGGAAGGCACGAATACTCTTCTGCCCTGTAAATACGATTCTAGAATTCCGTTTAAGGCAATGGCACTCATGAATAAGAAGAAAAATTGGGTGATCTCCACTGCTACTATTTCTGTAGTTACCGTCATTTTACCGAAAATAAATGGGACGAAATAGGGTACTAAGAAATAGCCGACCCCTGTGATTAGTAAAAACAGAAGAACAGTTGCATTCATGACTCCGATCGCATTCCGTTCAGTTGTCTGCTCATCTTCCTTGCGGTTTTTTACATACATCGGAAGAAAAACATTGTTAAACCCTCCAGAAATCATGGCAACGACTAAGGTAATAAAGGAAAATGATAGCAAATACCCATCTGTAAATTCACTTGCCCCAAACTGCCTTGCGATAATACTTTCCCGTAAGAAACCAGAGAGCTTTAATACTAGCGCTAAAAGGGTAATCCATAGGGCTGTTTTCTTTAATCCAGACATCTTCACTCAGTCACTTTCTATTAGAAATACAAGCAAAGGGCTAAACCCTGCCTTCTCTTCGATGAAAGCTTTAGCAAGGTTAGCCCTGTTGGTTAAGTTATTACTCTAATGCACTTAGATAAATTTCTTCATACTTTTTGGCAGCGGCTATGTGGGAGTATTCATCTTCAATTTTTTTGCGTGCTTTTGCTGCCATTTCTTCCCCTTTATCAGGGTGGTTTAAGTAGAAAAGAACCCCTTCAGCAAGCTGCTCCACATTCTTTTCTTCTACTAGTAGCCCATCTTCCTCGTGGTTGACAATTTCCTTTAATCCACCAACTGCACATGCGACAAGAGGAGAGCCAGAACCCATTGCTTCAAGAGCAGAGATCGATGTTGCCTCTTCCACACCTGCCGAATGAACGCTTGGAACAAGAACAATATCTGCTAATGCATAGTAATCCTTTACCTTCTCATGTGGGATGGCACCAAGCAGATCCACTTTGTCCTCCATCCCATGCTCAGCGACGATTTTCTTAATTTCAGCCATGGCTTCACCGCTACCGGCATAGATTAAGCGTGTGTTTGGGTATTTTTCTAAGATAGCTGGCATCGCTAATGCAGGATAGATTACCCCATTTTTCTTCGTTAATCGACGAGGAACAAATAGGATGTTTTCATCCTTCAGAATTCCGTATTTCTCACGAAGTGCCTGCTTGTTTTCTTTATCTGGCTTGAAGCTATTAATGTCAATGAAGTTACGGATTGCTATTCCATCAACTCCGGACATTTCTTTTACATATTCTTTTAAGCGCTGGTCAACGGTCACAATTTTTCTTGTCCCTTTATAGGCTTGTACCTCAACAGCTTGCATTTCCTTCGCTTCTGGGCTTCCTTCAATAATGGAGCCTTTACTAACCGACTCAAATGCCATGTAGCCATGCACAGTGGATACAGTTGGAATGCCTGTTTCTAGCGCAGCAAGTGTCGTAAAAGGATCTTGCGCATTAATCACGTCATAGAGCTTATGCTTATTTTTTTCAATCAAGGCTTGAAGAAGCTTTTTTCGAACCTTATGGCTCCACAGAATACCGCGGCCTTTTTTCATTTTATTCATTACGTAGCTTGGTCCCTGTGCATATACCTTTCGCACAACCGGTGGAACGTTCGTAAAGGATAATACATCTACTTCATGACCGCGCTCTTCCAGCCCAGCCTTTAATGTAGTCACATGAGTCGATAATCCACCCGCATGTGGATAGTCGTACGCGGTTGCAATGAGAATTTTCATTTCTTGCACCTCATTTATTTTATTTGTTAGGATCTGTGTGAAAATTTCTTACTTAATAAAATTCTCCTGTAGCAGTTCAACGTTGCGAACGGCTTCTTTTCTCATCTCGGCTGCATTGTGCTTTACAATCGCACGATTTTCATCCAGATGATCTAAGAGATACAACGCGTTTGTTGAAAGCTTTTCTACATCCATTTCCTCTAGTACTGCAGAGTATTCCCACATTCCACTACGCTTCAAAAGGCTTTCGACCTTTTTATCATAGCTCAGTCCAATATGTGGGATTCCCATAATCGTTGAGAAAATAAGTGCATGTAATCTCATTCCAATTGTTAGCTGACATTCCCCAATAAAGTTTAAATATTGGTTTGGTGTGAAATTGGTCCCAAGGATATGGCACTTATCAGAGTGCTTCATATGTGCTAACACTTTTTTACTCGCGTCATCGTCATGATGGCCTTCCATCGGTACGAAAACAGGGGTAACCCCTTTTTCTTCTATTAATGTATCAAGAATTTCCGCCATTTGCTCAAATTGCTTAACCTTCTCAAACCAAGGACGAACCGATACGGCAACAAGATTGTCTTTTTGTGAAAGTGGTAAGCTATCAATACAAGCTGTATCCTTCTTCGGGTGAAAAGCAAAAACAATATCCGCTGTTACAACGGTATCTGGACGGTTAACACCGAGCTTATGAATCAAATCTTTCGAGAACTGATCGCGAACAGTTACGAAGTCTGCCATATTCGCAAACACTTTCATTAAGATTTTTCCCCAAGTGGAATTGACAGGGCCAATTCCTTGAGAAAAGAACATCACCTTTGTTCCGCAAAGCTTGGCAAGGAATACAATAAGCAGGTAGTAAGGTAAAGGACCGAAAATAAATTTCGTTGGATATGTATCCTGAAGCAATCCGCCTCCACCGCTAATGAGCAGATCGGCTTCCTTTAATGCGTTCACTTTTCCTTTGAAATCATGTCGCCAGCCGCGGTATACACTTTTGACATCGTGCTCTTTCGCTGTTTGCTCGGGTGATAAAGAAAAAACGGTAATATCTGGTTCATTTAAATGCTCGCGTAAATTATCTACAATGGATTCTAATATGGCTTCGTCACCAGTATTGCCAAGGCCATAAAATCCTGAAATCACAATCTTCAAAGAAGTGTTTCCTCCTTATAATAAATAGTCAGTCTGCGTATGTGTGTTTGTAATTATTCGTAACATAAAAGAAAGGTGCCCACTGAAGTCGTGCTGCACCGCAAAGCTACACAATATTTTAACATTTAAATGTCAACCATTCAATGTCAATGATGCAAGGTCTGTCAAGATTTGATATACTATGTTAGATATTGTAGTTATTTCATAGAAATTGTTCGAAGGAAATATCGATTTTGTGCAGTTTCTACATTATATAGAATTAAAAGAGAGGTCCTATGAAATGAAAAAGATTTGTGTAATCGGATTAGGATATATTGGTTTACCGACTTCAGCCATTTTTGCTAAAGCAGGCTATGAAGTGGTCGGAATGGATGTAAGTGAGCGTGTGGTAGAATCTCTAAATAAAGGTGAAGTTCACATAGAAGAAGTAGGTCTTCCTGAGCTAGTAAAGGAAGTAGTGGAAGCAGGAAAGCTTCGTGGTTCAACAACTCCTGAAGAAGCGGACGTATTTATTATTGCCGTTCCAACGCCAATACATGAAGACTTTACGGCAAATATTGATTATGTAGTCAGCGCAACAAAATCGATCGTTCCTTACTTGAAAAAAGGAAATGTCGTCATTGTTGAGTCAACGATTCCTCCTCGTACAATGGATGACGTGGTTGCGCCAATCTTAATGGAAAATGGGTTCGATACGCAGAATGATATCTATTTAGCCCATTGCCCTGAGCGTGTTCTTCCAGGACGTATTTTAATCGAGCTTATTGAAAATACGCGCATTGTCGGTGGAACGACTCCAGTAGCGGCGAAAAAAGCAGGAGATGTATACCGTGCCGTCGTAACTGGTGATGTGATCGAAACAGAAGCATTGACAGCTGAAATGTCAAAGCTAATGGAAAATACATTCCGTGACGTGAATATTGCTTTAGCCAATGAACTAGCAAAGATTAGTCAAAAGCTAGGTGTGAACGCACACGCTGTGATTGAGCTTGCCAATAAGCATCCCCGCGTCAATATCCATCAGCCAGGACCTGGTGTTGGTGGACATTGCCTTGCGGTTGACCCATATTTCATCGTGGAAAAAGCCCAAGCAGAATCGCCGTTAATTCAAGAATCTCGTAGAATTAACAATTCAATGCCTGATTTTGTCGTAGAGCAAATCGAGAAGCTAACGGTTCAAGTAGCCAAGCCGAAAATTGCTGTATTTGGGTTAACATACAAAGGAAACATTGATGATGTTCGTGAAAGCCCTGCAATTGAAATATATGAAAAGCTTGCTCACAATCCACGCTTTGAGGTTCATGCGTATGATCCACATGTTCAAAACGAACAGGTTCCATTCGAGCTTTCTTCATTTGAAGAAGCCGTTAAGGGTGCCCATGTGGTGGCGATTTTAGCTGACCATAATGAATTTAAACAATTAACAGCAGATGACTTCTCAAGCATGGCTTCACCGGTTGTCTTTGATACAAAGAATTGCACTAGTTTAGCTGGTGATTTTGTAAAGCTCTACCGTATCGGAGATCTTTCCATGCTACAGCCAATTCAACTATAAGAGTGATAGAAAGTGATGGATCACATGAATAAAGAGCAATATCTAGGGGTGAAGGTTTCACCCCTCAATTATGAAGAAATCATAGATGATATAAAAAGCCGCATGCAAGCAGGGGAGCAATCAACCATAATTGCCGTAAACCCTGAAAAAGTCATGACAGCATCCCAAAACGCAGAGCTATTAGACTTAATAAATAATTCTACCTATCAAATTCCGGATGGAGTTGGAATTCTTCTTGCTTCCAAGCTAAAGGGCGGCAACATTCGTTCCCGCGTCACAGGCGTTGATATGATGGAACGGCTCATTCGTTTTGCGTCAGAAGAAGGAAGAAAAGTCTTCCTTTATGGGGCAAAGGAAGAGGTCGTAACAGAAGCGAAACGAAAGCTCGAAGAAACGTATCCAAGCCTAATGATCTCTGGCTATGAAAATGGGTACGTGAAGGATCATGATGCGCTCGTCGAGAAAATCAATGCTTCTGAAGCAGAGCTTCTTTTTGTCGCGATGGGAAGCCCAAGGCAGGAGCTGTGGATTCGAGAGCATATGCCAAAGCTGAATGTCAAAGTGTTTCAAGGTGTTGGAGGTAGCTTTGATGTGTTTTCCGGAAGAGTCAAGCGGGCGCCAGCCTTCTTCCAAAAGCTTGGACTAGAATGGTTGTATCGATTAATCAAGGACCCAAAACGTCTGAAGAGGCAAATGAATCTGCCTCGCTTCTTACTAAAGGTTCTTTTTAGCAAAGGATCATAAGAAGGAGAAATCCAGGAAGGAAGGAGGTAGCTATGAAGGTCTTACATTTAATTAGTGGTGGTGAAACGGGAGGCTCGCGAAAGCATGTGATTACGCTTCTTTCTCAGTTTCCAAAGGATACCGTAGCACTTGCTGTTCTTCAGGAAGGAGCCCTGTCACAGGAGGCAAGGGAAGCAGGAATTGAGGTCGCACTATTTAAGCAAGCCTCTCGCTATGATGTATCTGTATTAAACCAGGTGGTTCGATATATGGAGTCAGAGGGCTTTGATATTCTCCATACACACGGAGCGCGTGCAAATTTATTTGGTCTTTATATTGCCAGCAGGGTAAAGAAAAAATGGGTGACGACGGTCCATAGTGATCCTAGCTTAGACTTTATGAAATCAGGTATCAAAGGGACTATTTTCACCAAGCTTCATTTGATGGCCTTAAAGCGGATGGATCATTATTTTGCTGTATCTGAAGTGTTCAAATCGAATTTAGTCGGTATGGGCATTCCAAAGAAGCAGATTCAAACGATTTATAATGGTATCCATTTTTCGCAGGATAAAGCAGTTCCAGTCCCAAGGCAATCGCTAGGTGTGTCAGACGAGAATTTTGTCATTACCATGGTTGCGAGACTTCATCCAATTAAAGGGCATGAGCTTGTATTTCAAGCAATTAAGGAATTGAATAACCCTCGTGTGAAGCTTCTACTAGTAGGGGACGGCCCAATCCGAAGGGAGCTAGAAGACAAGGTGAAGGCATTTGGTCTTTTAGAGCAGGTTCATTTCTTAGGTTTCCGAAAGGATGTGGATCGCGTCTATGCGGCTTCCACTATCGGACTGCTCGCATCCTATAGCGAAAGCTTTCCTTTAGCATTATTAGAAGCGGCTAATCAACGCATCCCTTTAATAACTACCGATGTGGGTGGTGTCAAGGAATTAGTCACAAACGGTGAGACTGGCTGGATTGTCCCAGTTGGAGAAGTAGAACAGTTGAAAAAGGCCATCCAGCAGTCTTATGAGCTGTGGATGAGTGATGATTTAGTCTCTTACGGTGAACGACTATACCATCATGCAGCTTCTCGATTTTCTCTCGAGCAAATTTACACAGATACGATGAATACCTACCATGCAATAGTATAGGAAAAAATTAGAGTTGTACGAGTGTTTCGTATCGTGTAAGCTATTCAAGGGAAAAGAGAGACCAATCATCATATTAAGGAGCTTCAAGAATGGAAAATAATAATAAATTAACATACTATTTTGTGCTTGCTAGCTTGTTTCTGATTCCAATCGTTTATTTCAAAGCGTATATTGGACCGATTCCATTATCCGTTGAAATAATCCTGATTCCACTCGTAACCCTAGCAGCCGTTTATGAGTTTTTTAAAGGAAGACTTCGTTTCAATCAATTAAGGATTTGGCCCCTAGCAGGTGCCTTTGCCCTATTCTTGCTGATATCACTTGTCTCAATTGTAAATGCAGTGGATCTAAAAGCGGCGATTATGGAAATTGCCCGCTATCTATCCTATGTCGTGTTGTTTCTAATTGTCGCAAAGGTTGATTTTAGCAAGAAGCAATATATGGGGTTCTTTAAGGCATTTGGAGCAGCCGTCATTATTGTTGGACTATTTGGTGTTTTACAATACATCTTTAATTTTTCATTAAACAAAGCAGGCTTATATGCGCTACAGGATGCGAAAGGTCGTGTAGATTCGACTTTAGTGAATCCTAACTATTTCTCTGCGTATTTAAACTTTATCATTCCAACGCTATTGCTGCTTTCAGTTGTTTATTTGAAAAACAGAGCTGCTCAGCTATTCATGTTTGCCATTTATGCCATCTATGTGATTGACGTTATTTTAACCTACACGCGTGCGGCATGGGTAACCATGGCTTGTGCGTTCATTCTAGCGGTTATTTTAATTCCGAAGTTATTCTTTAAAAATGTCATAAAGCCTCATATTTTAATTTCTTTCCTAGTTCTGTTTACAGTCGTATTCTTTATGCCTGATTTTCAGTCTAGAACAAGCTCGGCTCTTTATGCGATTGAAAAGCTCATCCCAATTGGCAGTCCAGGTGCTGGCGATAACGGTGATTTAGCAGGTGAAGAGATCGATGAAGAAGACCAGGAAGAAATCGATGAAGAGGATTCTACAACGAACAAAGCGGTTGTATCTCGTATTACCCTATGGAAGACAGGCTGGTATATGCTGAAAGATAACCCAGTCCTAGGAGTAGGGATGGGGAATTACTATGCACGTTATAAGGATTATGTGACAAAGTATCCTGAGCTAGATATTGGTCATGATAGCTATTCTGTTCATAACTCTTATTTGAAAGTAGGAGCGGAAACAGGGTTTATCGGCTTAGTTTCGTTCTTGCTTATCTATATTCTGTATTTCTTAATGATTATCAAACTATACTTTAAGCAAAATGTCTTAGGTAAGGTCTTAAGTGTAGGGCTATTTGCAGGAAGCGTGTGCTATATGGTCCAGAACCTGTCGAATAACCTCATCTTTATTCCACAGCTGAACGTGATCTTCTGGCTCGTAGCGGGACTTATGCTAGCCTTCCTCTATCGAAACCAACAAGAGCATATGGGAGCGAAACCATACTAATAATAAAACCACTCTGCCAGTTCTGGTAGGGTGGTTTTTTGTTTTGTATTAGGGTTTTGAAATACCTACTGTACTAACATTTGGGATAAGTCAATTCGTAATATTGATTAGAAAATATATGTAATCACTAAGTATATATACCTTGTTAAGTATATTGGAATAACCTCAAACTCCCTATAAAACTTACATTTAATCAGTAAATATGGTCTTTTTAACTTTTTTATTAAAAAACTTCCAATTATTTAAAGAAGTATGTATAATATAGAAGTGCAATCCAATACAGGTTAACACAGATAACTGTTCCTCTATATTCCTACATACTTAATAATTGGTAATAATTACAGAATGAGGATTTTGTAAAAAATAGTTGAATTTTAGTAGTATTTTGGTAGAATAGAACCAAGTTTAAATTTTCTATTTCTACCAGATAGTTCTTTCAACTAAAAGAATTACCAGTTTAAGAGAAATAGAGTTTAGATGAGATCGGGTGTTACCTACTGGTGAGCAATCATCAGTATTATACAAAAAAACTTTTTTTCAAAACGGGGAGGAAATATTACAATGGCTTACCAACCAAAGTCTTACCGTAAGTTCGTAGCAACTGCTGCTACTGCAACTTTAGTTGCATCTGCTGTTGCGCCAGCTGCTGCTGCAGGATTTTCTGATGTATCAGAGCGTTATGCAGAGTCAGTAAATTATTTAGTAGAAAACAATATTGCAAGTGGTCTTACTGCAACTACTTTTGGTGTATCAAAAGAAGTTAAGCGTGTAGACGCTGCTGTAATGCTTGCTAAAGCTCTAGGCCTTGATGGCGCTGACGCTCCAGATGCTGGCTTCGGTGACGTTCCAGATCGTGCGAAAGATGCGGTTAACGCTCTTAAAGCTGCTGGATTCATCAACGGAAAGACAGCTACTTCATTCGGATCTGATGCTCCATTAACTCGTGGAGAATTAGCTATCATCCTTTCAAACGCATATAGCTTAACAGGCGAAGGCGAATTAACTTTCAGCGATGTTAACGATCGTTATGCAGCTGCTGTAAAAGCATTAGTTGCTAATGAAATCACAAGCGGTAAAACAGCTACTTCTTTCGGAACTAGCGACGCTGTAAAACGTGGAGAGTTTGCGATCTTCTTACATAAGGCAGATACGCTTGTAGCAGCTCCAATGGTAACTGGAATTTCTTCAATCGACAGCACTCACTTATTAGTGACTGTTAAAGGTGAAGTTTCTGAAATCTCTAAAGAAGACTTCGCATTCGATGGCGGTTTAGAAGTTGTAGCTGCTGAAATCGTAACTGAAGGATCTACAGCTGATGAAGAAAAATTCACTTCTATTAAATTAACTACTTCTACTCAAGAAGCTGGTAAAACTTACAACCTAGTATCTTTCTTAGGTAAAAAAGTAACTGAAGGACCAAAGGTTGAAGTACCTGCGACTCCAATGGTTACTGAGGTAAGTGCGAATAACGTTAGAGTAATCACTGTATCTTTCAATAAAGCATTAGACAGCGACACTGTTACAACTGCTAACTTTGCAATTGATAACAACGTTACAACTTCAAACGTTGTATTATCAGCTGACAAAAAGACAGTTCATGTAGTAGCTGGTGCTAACCTAACTGATGGTAAAGAATATAAATTAACTGTTAAGAATGTTAAAGATTCAGCTGGAACTGCTGTAGCTTCTACTGACAAAACATTCAAGCCAGTTGACGCTGGAATCCCAACAATTAAGAGTGTAACTGCACTTGGTGCAACTACATTACGCGTTGAGTTTTCTGAGCCGGTACAAACAAACATTTCAACTGCTGGTAACTTCTTCGAAATCGACGAAGCAGCAATCACTGCAACTGCAACTGCTGTTGACGCTACTAACACTGCGTTCAATGTAGTATTATCTGCTCCAATTGCAGCTGGAGAGCACAAAATCAAAAATAAAGGTACAATCCAAGACTACGCTGGATATGTTGTACCTATCGTAGAACAAAAATTCACTGTTTCAAATGACACTGCAGTACCATCTGTAAGCAGCATTGAAGTTGTTAACCAACGTCAGATTAAAGTTACATTCAATAAGCAAATCAACTTAGGTGAAGCTACTGACTACTCTGCAAACTTTGCATTCAGCGAGTACAGCAATGGTGCTGCTAGATACGCTGCTGATTCAACTAACACTGTAGACGCTGTAGATTCTTCTAAAACATCTTACTATGTAAACTTTAACTCTAACCCGCTACCAGCTGGTAAAAAAGTGTACTTCCTAGTAGATGGCGATGGATCTGATTCAACTGTTGACTTAAAAGATTTCTCTTCTAATCCAGTTAAGAATTCTGAGTGGGTATTAACAGGAGATGTTGTTGCTGAAGCAACTGCTAAAGTTACAGAAGCTAAATCTGCTTCAGATAGCAGTGTAACAGTTTACTTTGACAAGCCAATGAACGCTACTGAAGTTGTTAAAGCTACAAACTATGAACTTAAAGATGCTGATGGTGATGATGTAATCACTACTAACGGATCTTACACAGCTAACACAGATGGTAAAGGGTACCGTGTAACTTTCACATTAGCTTCAGTACAACCAACTGGTACTTATGAAGTAACTTACAAAAACTTAAAAGACGGTTTAGGCAATACATTAGCTGATGGTAAAGTATCAGTTTCTATCGTAGATTCAACAACTCCTTCAATTAGTGCTGCTTATGGTACTAGTAACTCTTCAACTTATGAGCAAGTTTTATATGTTGACTTCTCAGAGAATATGTCATTCTCAGGAGCTAACAGTGTACTAAATACTGCTAAGTATGAGTTTGAAGTTGATGGAAGTGGAACTGATTGGGCACAGCCTACTAACCACACTATCGAAGCTTACAAAGTAAATGATAAGCGTGTTAAATTAGTAATTAAGCCTAAAGCTGGTGTTACATCACTATTCTTAAGTGACAGTGACTTTGATGTACGTCTTGGTTTAGTTGCTGATGCTGAAGGTAATGTAATTCCTACTTACATCACTAAAGAAACTATTAACCTAAATGCACATAATGATGTATATGATTTAAATAACAGTGCTACTCAACTAAAAGCTGTAGATTTAGTAGCGGCTAACAAAGTTCAAATTAAAGTAGCTGGTAAATTCGAAGCAATCACAACTGGTGATTTCGTAGTTTACAATGCTGCAACTACTACTTATGCAAACGTTGCTGCATTAAACAGTGGTACAGCTGGTGCGAATGGCTTAATCTTAGGTCAAACTAAAGCTGAAGCTTCTTATAGCTCAACTACTGGTTTAACTACTTTCACATTAACATTAGCTAAAGATGTTGATTTAGTTGGAGACAGCGTATACGTAGCAGTATCTCCAAACCCAACAGCTAAAGATGTTGCTGGAATTGGATTTACAGCTGACGAGGTTCTTAACCCAGGTGGAACAGCTGCTGTAGCTGCTGCTAACAAAATTGCTCCACAGGTTGTTCGTGCGAGCTTAGTTGATACTGATACAATTGCAGTTGAGTTCGATGATAGCATGGCTGCTGTATTAGCGAGCGACTTTGTAGTTACAAAAGGTACTGACACTAAGAATTTAGTTAAGACTGCTGTAGCAACTGGTCAATATGATGGAGCAACAGTATGGTATTTCGACATTGACAATACTGATGTAAATGTTACTGATCTTAAATTAAGTGTTAAAGAAAGTGCTCAATCTGCTAAAGCTGGTAACTATAAGTTAGCTAAGACTGAAACAGCAATTGATGTTAAGAACTTTGGTGCAACTGCAACTACAATTACTAATGAAGGTACAAGTGGTCTAGATGCAAATGCTGCTAAAGCTTCTGCTGATTCATTCAAATTTACATTTGATACAGCTCTTGATGCAACATCAATCGGAACTTTCACTTCAGGTGTATTAACTGCTGCAACTACTGCAACTTTAGCTCAAAATGCTTCTGCTGCTGATACATTAACTGTTGGAAACTTAGGTGTAATTTCATTTAATGACGAAACAGTTAACGCTTCTAACGAAGCAGTTACTGCTGCTGGTACAACTAAAGAGAGCTACAAGTTAGAGATGGCTTCTGATGAAAAATCTGTAACTCTATGGTATACTGATTTAGGTACTACAGCTGCAGCGATTGACGATACTGCATTTACAGTTATTACATTCAAAACTGATGCTGGATTAAAAACTAAATCTGGTTACTACTTTAACGTTGATAAATTAGTTGTTAATGCAACTGGTACTGGTAGCTTAGAATAATTCACTTATTCTAACAATACAGGATAAAATAAAACACTCTGTAGAGATTTCTTTACAGAGTGTTTTATTTTTCTTTCCAATTTTTTTTGATTACTGATATATATATTAATTAGGAGGAATTATGTTTAGAAATATACTAATATTATTAGTGATTTTCTTATTTACTTTTATAGCAGGCTGCTCGAATGTTGAAGAGGAAAAACAGGATTTAAACAAATCACAAGATAAAACCTCCGAGCATGGTTCAAAAGAGATTATGCAAAATGAAAAGTATACAGAAATGGTACTAGACGAAGAGGGGGTCAAGAACGGACAAGTTTATGAGGAAAATGGGGTTGTTTTTGGGGCACTTGTATTAGAAGAAATAGTTAGTGATGAAAGAGCAAAAGAATTGGCAAATAAGTATGCACAAGAATTAAAAAATGAATACAAGAATTTAAAAGTAAACGTTCAAGCAGTACGTAATGGGGAAAACGTAGCAAACATAACAATCGATTAAAGATCTAGAGAATATATGTTGTCTGTTATTGTGCTATTGGGGTCAGACGCACACTGCGATAGTGTTTGAAAGTGTATAGAGTAAAGTAGCCCTGTAGAATTTGAAGCCTCTGCAGGGCTTTTCTTTTGGGAACAGTGCCTGTCACTCCCCGAAATATGTCGAAGAACGATTAGGAAGGCTCTGTGGAGAGAAATCTCTACAGGGCTTTTTATTTAGCGAAAGTTTTTTTAGTAGCTCTATAATCTTCATTGTTTACAATAAGGATATTCAGTCTTATGGTTTCATTAATAACTGAATGTAAGGTCTTAAAGTATTTCAAAATATGTCTATCCTTAATGTATATTAGATAGGTCTATGATTTTCCATAACTTGACAAGAATGAACTATACAAGTAATATAATATGCAAATGGTTAGTTTCTCCGCTACCGATATTGGCAGAGCTGCTAACAAAATTGAACGTCAGATAGCTTTTCCCCGCTACCGAGTATTGCAGGGCTGAGCTATCTTTTTTGGTATGGTGCCTAGGAAATGGTACCTGTTACCACTAAATTTTTGTTGAATTTTTTATACTATAAATAAAAATGTCGACATGGGAAGAGTGCCAGTCACTCCCCGAAATATGTCGAAAGACGAATAGGAAGGCTCTGTGGAGAGAAATCTCTACAGGGCTTTTTATTTAGCGAAAGTTTTTTTAGTAGCTCTATAATCTTCATTGTTTACAATTGGGAACTGTGCCTGTCACTCCCCGAAATATGTCGAAAGACGAATAGGAAGGCTCTGTGGAGAGAAATCTCTACAGGGGGGAACAGTGCCTGTCACTCCCCGAAATATGTCGAAAGACGAATAGGAAGGCTCTGTGGAGAGAAATCTCTACAGGGCTTTTTATTTGGAAATGGAAGAGTGCCAGTAACCACCCGAATTTTGTCGAATTTGTATTGTGATAAATGAAAAGGCAAGTCAGTCATTTGATGAAAGTGTTTGTCTGAATCTTAATGTATTCGTATGAAATTTTCTGAAATGGAAGGAATTTATTTATTAGAGTCGAATTTTATAAAAGAGTCATCAAGAAACAACAATCTTCCAAATCCAATCCTAGAACCAATCCACTAAATCCCCTCATTTAATTCATTTAGCCAGTTTTTCACCAAGTCTTATTTTCCTGCATAATAAGAATGTTTCTCCATTCGCATTTTTTCTATATCTATACGTAAAAATCATAGACACAAGGAGGTCTTTTATTTGACTGTAAAAATTGCTAGTATTGGTCTGAAAGGGTTGGAAGGATACCTAGTTCAAGTGGAAATACAAATTTCGCATGGAACAGAATCGATGGTGATTGTTGGGCTACCAGACACATCGGTGAAGGAGTCAAAGGAACGAGTGTTATCTGCCATAAGAACATTAGGTTGTGATACGACGGAACAAAAAATAATAGTCAATTTATCGCCTTCAGAACAAAAGAAAAATGGACCGCTATTTGATTTGGCAATGGCAATCGGAGTATTGAAAGAAAGGGGATATATAAAGGAAGAAATTCCACATGATGCGGCATTTATCGGAGCATTATCTCTAGATGGTACGGTCGCTAAAGTGGAAGGGATGCTACCTGCAGTGATTGCAGCTAAAGGTTTAGGAATTAAACTCGTCTTTCTTCCATATGATCCACTGATTCCTATTGACTTGTTAGAAGGCATAGAGTATATGGTGGTACACCATATTAATGATGTAATACAGTGCATAAGTGGAAAAGGACAAGTTTCCCTACCTCTACAGGAAGTGAATCCACCATTAGAAGATACGATTTCCACGTATGAGTGCCACAAGGATTTTTCACATATTATTGGTCATGAACAAGCGAAACAGGCATTGGAGATAGCAGCTGCTGGAGGGCATAATGTCTTAATGAGTGGTCCTCCCGGTTGTGGCAAAAGCTTGCTTGCTGAAACGTTTCCTTCCATTCTTCCCTCGCTGACAAAATCTGCACAATTAGAAGTCATTAGCTTATATCAGCTTGCACAGGAAAAACTTCCAACTTCCTCAATTGCCCCATATAGACATCCTCATCACTCTGCTTCTTCCATTGCTATTATTGGGGGTGGCTCCTATCCAAAGCCAGGAGAAATTTCATTAGCTCATCATGGTGTATTGTTTCTTGACGAAATGGCTGAATTTACAAAGAAATCGTTGGATATGTTAAGGCAGCCACTTGAAACAGGAAAAGTCACCATTAGTCGTGCGCACTCTACTGTCACCTATCCAGCCTCTTTTATTCTTATTGGTGCAATGAACCCTTGTCCTTGCGGGTATCTTGGATCCAACACCCAATATTGTACGTGCACACCGAAACAAATCCAAGCCTACCGAAATCGTGTGTCTGGTCCTGTTTATGACCGAATTGATATTCTGCTCACGTTAAAGTCTGTGAATCTGGATCAGCCCTTTAATAGAAGAGAGACATCTTTAGAAATCAGACAGAGGGTAGAAAAAGCAAGGGAGAGAGAATATGCTCGCTATCAGGCTGAAATATGTAATGCAAAAGTTCCTTATGAACAATTAACAAGGTCAAGTCCATTAACAGAGAGTCAGCAAAAAATGATCACCCAAGTTTCATCGAAACAACAATGGAGCAATCGTGTTCAAATAAAGATTATTCGACTTGCTAGAACAATATCTGATTTAGCAGGTGAATCAAATATAACGGATGAAAGCATCTGGAAAGCGATTACATTAAGGAGAAACAGCCTACAAAAATCAGAATTGAAAGCGAGGGAAAACTAATGCCTCGCACTAAAAGAATCTGGATTCAGCACCGATTCTATCATATCGTCTGCAGGGGCAATCGACGAGATCCCCTTTTTCGCTCCGCTGCAGATTTTAATGCCTTTCTCCATATCCTTTATCAGCTTCATGAAAAAGTCCCTTTTGAACTCGTTTCCTATTGTCTAATGACCAATCATTTTCATCTACAACTACGTTCTAAAGAAGTTCCTTTGTCAAAAATGATGGCATTGATAAATAAGCGATATGCGAACTATTACAACACACGTTATCGCATGACTGGACACGTATTCGAAAAGCGTTTTTATGATAAAATGATTGAGGATAAAGAAGGGATGATTGAAGTCAGCCGTTATATTCATTTAAACCCAGTTGAAGCAAAAATGGTCAAGAGGCCAGAATATTATCTTTGGAGTAGTTACTTCTTATATCTATATCCGAATGCTAATCCGCAAAGATTTATGAATATCGATCATATACTAAATCTTTATATAGGGACAGATGAGGAAAAGAGAAGGTTATATTGTGAGTCGATAGGGAAAATAGTAGCTGAAAGATCCAGTGGGACAGGTACCTCGTCCCACTATTGTAAATGCAGTAGGTACTAACATAGAAATCCATTTCAAAGGAGTTGTTATTTCATTTAATACAGAAATTGCAATAGCTGTAGAAGCAAGAAATAAAGATAATAAGCTAAATTGATGAGTTTATATCTTTTATTGTCAGTTTAGATATGCAGATAATTTCATAAGCTGCCCAATAGAAAGATCTTTTATTAATTCATTACACTGAATTTCGTTCTCACAGTCTAATAATTTTCTAGTCCTGCTATAGACTATTTCCTCTTTCAAAAAATCTTTTAAAACTTGCTCACTCATTGTATTCACTCCTGGAACTAGTTTAAATTCAAACCAAAATTACGAGTTCCTAATTTTTCTTTATATCTTTGTTCTATAAAAACTACTTCTGTGCTTGTCATGGACAATGGGAGAGTCTTTAAAATAGTAAAACAAAGGTTATTTAAGGCATATGAATCATTAACAATAAGGTTTATTAGTTCTTTATTACCACCATGCCCAGTTTCGGAGTAGTTCTTCCATCGACCTAGAATGCCTTCTTTGCCTGAAGCAGATCCAACATATTGTTGACCTGTTCTTTGATCAACTATTAAATAAATTCCGGAAACAGAAGAAAGCATTAAGTGCCATTCTTTATTGGCGATGGGGTTGTCCATTATATCCTTTAGTTCATTAAAAGTTATAATAAGTTCATCAAATCCAGGAAAGTGTTTTACGTAGCCTTTAGGGAGAATTTCTATAATCTCTTTATCTTTTCCAGGTTCATCTTTCAACCACTGTGCCCAATTTATAGCACCCTTCCCCCAATTTATGACAACTCTTTCTTTTAAGTCCTTAAATAAATCTACCTCTTCTAAGTCATATATGTAGTTACTATCTTTGAAACTATTGCGATATATAAATGTATCTGGTATATCCCATTCCTTTGTTGCTTTGTACCCGAGAACTTTATAGACTCCCAATAGACGAGCTTGATTACTTGGTAAACCTATAAATGAAATAACATAGCTACAATCATGAAAAACAGGGGTCTCTTGATGTTTTTGATAATAGTTTAACTGGCCAAGCTTGTAGAGTTTGTCAATATCAAATCTCTTATCCTTGTGACGTACTAATTTTATTTTCTCACTACAATCAAGACCTCTTAAAGTAAGAATTTCAGATAAAGTTAACATTATATCACCCTTAGACCAAAATATGTATCTATTGTATCATGATTTCCTCAAAAGTTTTATTATGGTTCATCACCAAAAGTCGGGGATGACAAAATTAACGCCCAGTTTCTAAGGAACAGTGCCTGTCACTCCCCGAAATAATCTAATCATTTCGATTCATGGTACTATCATGATGACCGACTATTTCATGTTTTGGTCCAATTTGGTCCTTATATTGTATCCCTGTGACCATTTTCACATCAGGATCTAGTTTATCGTTTTTCGCTTCTGAAGGTTACGCTGCAAGTGCATAATTGGAAGGGATTAAGCTGTTCAATATTAGAACAGCTAAAATTACAAAGATATATTTTCTGAACCTTTCTCTATTCGTTCAATATTTAACTCTCCCATCCAAGTAATCCTTTTTCTAGAGGATAGTTAGCAACCTCAAAACGTTGTGCATAGATCATTTCTCTCCAATATAAACCTAATTGTTCTACTACAGATTTAAAAGGTACATATACAACATTTCCCTCAACTTTCACAACATCTGATAAAGAAACAGGATTTCCGTTTAACAAAGCTGTTGAACTGTTTGGTGTTAGCTGTAATTCTTTGTTTCCATACTTTACTGTTAAGGCATCAGAAGAAACAGTGACTAAGCTTGTATCATTAAACATAGATTTTACATCTACATAGTAGTCATTATTTTTAGCCTGTTTCACAACAGATTTCATTGTTTCAATATCTACCTTCCCTTTGTGATAAGTAACAAGGTCTTGATATTTTCCTGGAATGTCAATTAAAAATTTTCCTTCTTCTTTCGGTGGGGCAGGGATCTGATTGTCTAATACTTTGTTAAACATATTAGTCTGATTGGTAAATTCTTGCGGATACCATTCCGATTCTTTAAAAGCCACTCCATTGATTGATACATATTCGAATTTTGGAAAACCTTGAATGTATTGAGTTCCTGCACTTTCCAATTCAAGTAATATATATGAATTGAAATAATCAGAAGGTGTTTTCATTAATACATCACCTGCATTATTGGGATCATGAATGTCTCCATAAAATTCTTCTACAAGGTCTTTCTCAACTACTTTACCTTGTACTCGTTTTAATAACTTCCACTCTCCTACTTCCTCTACTAATTGATCGTATGTGTAATTTCTTAAATCCCCAACTGGATATTGAGGTTGATCTACCACCTTTCCTTCAAGAACATTTAGCATCCTCCAAATAAATACACTGGAAGTTGCTCGGTCTGCATATTCACTTGGAGCAAAGGTGTTATTTCCTTTCCCTGCAATGATTCCGTATTTAGTCATACGTTTTACAGATTCCAACGCATATGCAGGAATAGAACCGTTGTCATTGAACGACAGATTAGATGAATCAGTATACTTCCCTTTAATTTGCATTGCTCGGTCAATCATAACTGCAATATCAGCCCTTGATACTTCCTTGTCGGGCAAAACGTATCCATCTGATGTGCCTTTTATGATTCCTACTGCGGCAGCTTTACTTACTCCATCATATAGAGATTTAGACTTAGGTAAGTCTTTAAAATTTGAATCCGCATTTGGTAGGTTTAAAGCTCTTGCAAGTAATGTTGCAAATTGTCCTCTAGTTACCATATGGTTAGGCTTAAATGTACCGTCTTTGTAACCGGAGATTACATCCCGCTTTACTAGGTCATAAATCGCTTCATGGGCAAATGAACTTGTTTGTACATCATTAAATTTCATTGATGCAGCTTCAACATTGTATGCTTCTTTTTGAAACGGTGTTGAGATAGGTGCAACAAGTAATGTGCTTCCTAGTACTGTAGATATTACAACTTTCTTCATTTTTGTATTCATATTACCTACTCCCTCAATAAAGTTTTATTGTTCAATTCAAGGTACTACTTCCTTTATTTTTAAGGTAATAATTTCCTAATACTAGTATAATAGGATTATCAATTTCATGCAAAAAGGTCCAAGGGGAAAGGCCCAAGGGGACAGGTACCTCGTCCCATATTGGAGAGAACCTAAAGGGGTTTATTTGAAAAATGGACTCACAAGACTTGTTCCTTGAGCCAATCTGCAGTTTTGAATACGGAAATGAAGAAAGCTCTGTGGAAAGTAAAATCTCTGCAGAGTTTTTTATGTTTAGGTGTCATAGGGGACAGATCCCTTGCTAAAATTTCTGTCACAGTTCTTATTGATGTTTTGTGGCTCATTTTCGATAATTGGAAGTAGTTAATATATTTCAGACTTCTTTTTAAACACCTACCTAAAGGGAATCTTCCATAATTATTGTTGACTTGACTTAATATTGGTTTTTCCCAAGTGGCCACACTCTATCTGGGACGAGGTACCTGTCCCCTTGGCCCTCTTATACATTTTTGCCCCACGCAAAAACACCTCCGAATTAACACTTTAATTAAGTGTACCATTTCGAAGGTGTTTTATAGTGTCTCATTTATCTAGGTTAGTCTATAGGAAGAGGTGGCTTTGTATTTCCTAGTAATCGTTTAGTTCCTCTTCTAAATCAGATAATAACCTATTAGGATCAACTACAGTAGAATCGTTATTATACCAAAAAACCGCTATTTTTAATCTATCATTACTCATTCCAGGAACCCACTTATTTATAAAATCATCTAAGTGTATTTTTTGAGGTTTATAATCTTTCCACTGTTCTACACAACATAAATCTGCAAATTCACTTTTAGGCCAAAACGGGACTAATACTTCCCCTTCTGAATTTTCCGTAGTTGCCCAACCATCCTTATATAATCCCCATATTTCTTCAAAATCAACAACTTTTTTTATAAAGTATCCATACCTTTTAGATGCTGGAAGATTTATTACTGCATTAACTTCTTTATTCACACTATCTCTACTCCTTCTTAGTATCCATGAATTCTATGCTGAGTTCTATGGCTCCTTATTGTTTGCAAATCACTATATTTATAACCATATCCCTTCTTTGCTTCAAAGCCATATCTATGTCTCAAATGATGTCCTTTAGGTACTCTAATAGATTTTCTTTTCCCTCGTTTTATTTGATTTATATCCCGTTTAATCTCTCCCCGAATACTTCTGGAAATCTTATCATCATTTGCCAATTCTCTTAGCCTTGCTTGTTTTCCACTTCTTCCTTTGTTTTTTGATTTTTTTAAAGAAGATTTTAATTTTCCTTTATATTTTTTAGCAGCATATTTAATACCTTTTTTTGCCACATATTTAACAACGTACCGTCCACCGACATACACAAGAACAGCCACAAGTGGATGCTCTCCATCAGGATCATCCAACATCACTGGATTATTCTGTACATATAAATATGGATGCTGGCTAATAGGATCTTCCGGTTCTCCCGGTTCTGGGTCAATGGATAGAAATATTCCTTCGTTTGGTTTGTAATAGCGTGCGATCAAGTAATAAAGGTCAGTTTCATTGTCATAGCGGTAGGAAGCATAACGATAAGGGTTTTCATCAGCCATCGGACCGCTTTTTGAGAGAATGTTCCCCCAGGCGTCATAGGTATATGATGCAACAATATTTCCAGCCGCATCTGTTAAGGCTGTAACATCTTTATGTTCGTTTAGTAAATAATAATAAGTTTGTCCATCCTTTGTCATCGTCAATGGACGACCTGAATCATCATAACTGTATTCAGCCGTAATGGTGCCGGTATCATTAGTTTCGAAAAGCACCTGATTTTCATCGTAATGATAATATGTCGTTTGGCCATTAATTGTTTTGCTTATTCGTTTACTGTCCTCATTATATGTGTATGTTGCCACTGTCTGGCCGCTGAGTGTCTGGATTTCTACCAGCTCGTTTAGTTTATTATACACATACTTGTAGCTTCCATCCTGCGTACGGTTTCCATTTTGGTCATAAGTATATGGGGGACAAGGGGACAGGTTCCTTGTCCCTTAAATTATTTTTAATTGGTTTATAGGTTTTTGATTTATTTTGTAAAACATATTGTTGATTAAGATACAAGCATATTTCTAAGAAAATAAATATAAATCTATATCTATCTCTGCTGAAATTTTATTAATGAAACCTATTAAGGTTGACTCGAAATACATAGCAGGTACATTTTCTTCTTGAACCTTTATTGTGATGGATAACAAATAATCAAGGTTTAATTTTTTCTTTAAAAAAATTAATTCCTCTCTTTTATTTTGAAGTTTATATAAAATTTTTTTAATCTGTTCATTTATGTCAAAGGACTCTTCAAACCCAGAACTAATTGACCAACAAGTTTCCTTGCGTACTAAATTACGATTTTTTATCGGGTCACCTTTATGATAAAATTCACAAGGAATCAGTCCTAAAACATTTGAAACTTCCTCTTCTTGGAAGTCCTCTCCAATTATATTAAATTCTGCACAAATTTCTGTTCCAGCCATTTTATCAGAACCTCCTACTTAATATACTCACCAGTTGGAATTCCAGTTCCTTTACCACCTTTCTTATATATATATAACTGTCCAGTCCTCTTATCTTTATAAATATCGTACTGAGAAATCTTTGCTTTTTTACCGAGTACCTCTTTTTTTAGTTGGTGAGCATCTATTCCTTTACGCTTTAAATAACTGTCATTAACTTTCTGAATATTAAGTTTTGTTTTGGTTTTTACCTTTTCAGATGGTAATTTACCCTTATAGTTTCTTTTAATTTTTCCTTTATATTTTTTTGCGTAGTATTTCACTGCCTTCTTGGCTACATACTTTACCACGTATCGTCCACCAACAAAAACCAAGTAAGCTACGTATGGATTTTCACCATCTGGATCGTCTAACATTACTGGATTGTTTTGCACATAAACATATGGGTGTTGGCTAATTGGAGTGTCTGTTTCTCCTGGTTGAGGATCAACAGACAAAAATACTCCTTCTTTTGGTTCGTAATAGCGTGCGACTAAGTAGTATAGGTCTGTTTCATTATCATAACGGTAGGAAGCATAGCGATATGGGTTCTCATCCGCCAACGCCCCACTTTTCGAGAGAATGTTCCCCCAGGCGTCATAGGTATATGAGGCAACAATATTTCCAGATGCATCTGTTAAGGCTGTGACATCCTTATGTTCGTTTAGTAAATAATAATAAGTTTGGCCATCCTTTGTCATCGTCAATGGACGACCAGAATCATCATAACTATATTCAACTGTAATAGATCCATAAGCATTCGTTTCAAAAAGGACTTGGTTTTCATCGTAATGATAATAGGTCGTTTGCCCATTAATTGTTTTGCTAATACGTTTACTGTCTTCATTATATGTGTATGTTGCCACTGTCTGGCCGCTGAGTGTCTGGACTTCAACCAGCTCGTTTAGTTTATTATACACATACTTATAGCTTCCATCCTGCGTACGGTTTCCATTTTGGTCATAAGTATAGGTTTGTGCATCTGATGCTGTTAGTTGGTTATTGTCATTATAAGAATAAGTCTTCGTTGTTGTCTGACCATTTTCTTCCGTCATTTGTTTTGTTCGGTTTCCTACTACATCGTACTCATATGTAATAGACTTACCGTCTACTGTTGTTTCTTGGATCAGTTGGTTATTGCTATCATATTGAAACGTGGCTGTACCAGTATTAGAGGTAACAGATGTAATATTTCCTCGTGTATCATATTCATACGTAAAGGTATCAACAGTAGTTGTTCCTTTTTTTATCGTTAAAGTCTTTAGCTGGCCTGCAACATCATATTCATATATAGATAAAATCCCATTTACATATGAAATTGTAGCCAACGAATCAGTTTTGTTATACGTAAGAGAGACTTGGCTGGCTCCATTTCGTTTGATATGTGTGAGGCGTTCTAGATTATCAATTGTATAGGCTTGAGTAAACGACTGTGTGTTAGATCGACCTATTGTATGAGTGGCAACTCCTGTTCCATCAAATACATATTCAATAGACTGGCTACCGAGTGTGGAATTAGTTAATTTATTGTTCTTATCATAAGAAAGGGTCTCTTTTGCACCTGTAACCACATTCAAAATGGAATCGATATTGCCATTCGCATTATAGGTATACGTCCATTTTCTTGAACCATTTACGGCTACATGAACGAGTTGATTATTCTGGCTGTAAATGTTTTGCAGCTTGTCTCCTGAAGGAAGTACGGTTTCTGTTGTATTCCCATTTTCATCATAAACAAATGATGTGGTTTGTCCTAGTGGCTCTTTTCTCGTTGACAGCTGGTTTTGGGCATTATACGTGAAAAGAGTCTGTTTCATTGCAGCATTTGTCGCTGTTATCAAATTACCATTGGCATCATAATCATAGGAGGTTATGTTGCCCTTTGCATCTTTTACTTGTGTCAGCAAATTCCGAAGGTCATAAGTGTAATTGATTGTATTTAACGCCGGATCAGTGACACTTGTTGTGTTTCCATATTTATCTTGAATCGTAGTTGTGGTCCGCCCCAAAGGGTCAGTTACAGACCTTTGATAGTTTTTATTTGCATCATATTCATAATTTTCTTTCGTTCCATCCGAAAATGTAGTACTAATTAAATTTCCATAGCTATCATACTCATTGATGGTTTTTTCATTTGCAGGATTGATCACCTCAATTAGATCCCCTGCACTATTGTAAACGTTCGTTGTTTTACCTTTTGAATCGGCGATCGTCAGTGGCTGGCTAAATTCATTGTACGTATATGTAACTGTATTCCCCATCGGATCTTTGGTTGTCAATAGGTTCCCTTTACTGTCATAGGTATTAATCGTCTGATTTCCCAATGCATCTGTTTGGGTAATCGGATTATAATTTTCATCGTATTCGGTGCTTGTGGCATTTCCGAGAGGATCGATCGTTTCAAGAATAACATAATTGGTATCTAACAAATACTCTGTCTGGTTCCCATTCGGATCCGTTTCGGTAGCAGTATAGTTTGCTATATCATAGGAATACGTTGTGTTAGAAAGACCTGTATCCGAAATGGTTGGCTGCTGTACATTTGTTAAGAATCCGTTTGTATATGTGTAATTTGTTGCCTGATTATTCGCGTCAATTACGGAAATTAATTCACCGTTTGCATTATAATCGAAAGTTGTAACAGAACCTGTTGTTCCATCTTTATAAATAGTAGATGTTTTTAAATAGCCGTTTGCATCATACGTATAAGCTGTTTTCTTGGTTCCTTCAAAGCTCGTGGAAACAATACGGCCATTTTGATAGTCCAATGTTAATGTACGGCCAGATGCATCGGTAATACCTGTTAATGTACCATCCGCTTGACGCTGATACGTAATTTTGTTCTTATTCCTGTCTTCTTCATAATCGATTCGGTAAATTCGGCTTGGTGCTTCAGGATCTTTAATCAGATCACGAAAAACCGTCCGATTCCCATTAAAGTCAGCTAAAACAAAGGAGTCGGTATTCGCTTTGGTCAAAGACAAATATAGACCAGGTGGAGCTTTATACGTTCCGGTCGATGTGTCATATGTGAAAAGGTGAACCGTTCCATCTTCCTGCTGATAGAGAACATCATTATTAGGATATTGGGTTACCGTATCGCTGCCCGTATAGGACCATCCATAGCCAATCGGTGAATCCTCCACAGCTTTGGAATTGTATGTTCGGGAGAAAGAAAAGCCGGAATTTCCACGTCCACTGAGAGAAAAATCAGTGGTTTCGAAAACCAGATTACCAGTTCCAAGATTTACATAGCCTTGTCCATCAGAAAGTTCATGCTCTGCATACGACCAATAATCTTCTAAACCTAGTCGGCTAACAGGATAATATACAATTGTCAGCTTGGGTGAATATTTCAAATCACCGGTTGCCCCAGAAGCATCACCGGAATAAAACTTTTTGTACGTCGCAAGTGATTCATTCTGAGCTTTTAGCATCAAGCCTAAATTCTGAGATGGCTGATTAATCCAATTCTGGACGATATCTGCGCTAATCGGCCATTTAAATAATGGAGGCTCTGGAAGTGTTGTATCAAGTGCTCCAATCGTCTGTACGGAAAGGCTAAAAGGTGTGTAATCACCGCCACTGTTAGTCCAAAGGTCGCTTAATGTTCGGCGGTTCCACGTTGCTCGGTTTTCCTCCCAGGCATTGCTCATTTCAAGGAGCTGAATAACGGATGCTGTATCATTCCATACAGATGAAAGTCGGAGACTTAACTGAGCACTCATAATATTCGCGCCTTTAGGCAATGTTCCAACATCAAATTGAAGGAGCGATCGAACAATATTGTTGGAGGTACTATGAAGACCTGCTCCTAGTTCCAAATCGGCTCCGCCTGTTGTATTTGGCAAGGCACTTCGGATCGTTGTATCGTTCAAGTCATTTTTAGGCTGGAATACTTTCACAGTAGGGTCAAGAACAACAGGGTATACCCGCTCCGATGCTTTCAGCCATTCCATATTAGGTTTCAGTGTAAGGATTAGTTTGTCTCCACTTTGCTCGGCATGCATTTCAATTTGATCACTCCATGCCCCTTCCGGCATTGGCGTCTCCAAATTAGATACAAATCCTTCCGGCTTCGATGAATCCATCATAAAAGGCTTTTCAATGGCAAAAAGACGTTCTTTTGAGGAAGAATCCAATAAGTATAAGTAGCCATCTTCTGTTTTTTCGAGTATTAATCCATTTATATCAAACTGAAACTTATATTCTAACGGCTGGTCACCACTTGGCTGTTCCTTTAATAAAATATCTTCTTTAATTTTGCTGTTACTAACGCTATATGAGAGGTCTGTATTGGGATAAACCTCTTTGTATATAACCTTATTTTCTTCTACCAGAGCAGGGACTTCCGCTGCAAGTTCTCCATTTTGCTCAACCGAGTCAATTTCTACAGCTTTACCTTGTTGTTCAATAGACATAAGGGGCTGATTTGGTTCAGTTTTTGAAGAGAAGGATGCATCAAATTCATTTTGTTTATTGTGAAAACGTCCTGTTTCTGTTTTAGTTAATGTATTATCAATTGGTTCCCATTTTTTGGTTTCTTCGTTTTGAACATGAATTGGTTCCGAGTAAATTTCCATTCTGTAAGAACCATCTTCCTGTTTAAAGACTTGAGATGTAGCCGTCCGTTTTTCAACAATTTCTTGCTCTTGTTGAAAAGAAGGCACTATAACTTCTTTTTTTTCTGATGAAGTTGCCTTCACATCGTTTTGCTGCGGTACCACACTGAATAACAATGTAGCAACTAGTAATTTTGCAATAATTTTATTCAAGCATATCCCTCCAAATCTATGTAACTAAAAATAGTATAAAAGTTAATATTTCAATTTACATAGGGACAATTGATTATTTTGTAATTTTTTTAATAGTATTGTTACAATTGTATTTGAGTGAAAATCTAGTACGCTCCATAAGATAGCTTTTTTTGTATTTTAGGAGAATTTTATGACAGCACTAAGATGGAATTTAATAGGATAATAAACAAAACCCAATCATTTCCTGTCAGCGGAAGAGGCTAAAAAAAAGCCCTTTAAAGATTTCTCTCCAAAGAGCTTTTCTTATACTGGGACAAGGTACCTGTCCCCTTGTCCCATAATGAAATGACCTTTGAAGTCGAGTGTGTATGGCTTATCCCATCAGTTGAGTTCGAGAAATTGGCATACTTAAAAAAGAGCTGCGAAAATTATAAATCTTTTTACAGGTTTTCTGCTAATCCTCTTACAGATACAGATACAAATCAATGGTCTAGGTATCGAATTCCAAAAGAAAAACTAGGACAAGAATTACTTCGGATAATAGATTCTGATTGAAAAGGGTGAAAAGATGACAAAAAAAGATAGAAAAGCTATTTCTAATGGGATTGCTGTATTATTTCTATTAACCGGATTATTTTTATATTGGAGGGTGTTTAGTAGTAATAATATTTACATATTTTTTGGGATAATACTAGCTACACCAATTATTGAAGCAGTAATATATTCAATTTTTCCAGGTAATAAAACTAAGAAGAGCAGTACAAGTAAACACCACGTCAAGAAAAAGGGAAATATTAATTGCTCACCTAATCGGTTACGGGAAGATAAAGAAATAATAGCTTCAAGATTAGAAGACTTGTCCTGGCGTGAATTTGAGCGATTGTGCTTTCTGTATTTTAAAGCCAGAGGATATAAGCCAAGGGAAACGGGAGAGGGAGCAGACGGTGGTGTAGATTTAATTATTTACAATCGACATCATAAAGCAGAAGAAGCTATTCAAATTAAACACTACATAAGTTCTGGAAATCAAATTACTGTAGAAAAAATAAGAGAACTGAACTCAGCAAAACGTAATCATAATTGTGTGCTTTCAAGGTTTATTACGACCTCGGGTTATACAAAAGATGCTTTAAAACAGGCAGATGATTACAAGATGATCTGCCATGATTTGAATTGGGTGAAAAACAAAATCATAAAGTGGCAAGAGCAGGAACAGAAGAAAGTTGTGTGACCAATAGTAGAATGGCAAGGTTTAAAAAATATATCTATCCAGGCTTGGGAGTGAAAATTTTGGTATCAGAAATCGAGCAAATAAAAAGAGATTTTTTTTCAAGTTTTAATACAATAAAAAATAAGGTTTTAGTAAAGGAATGCTTTCATGAGGATGAGGATTGTTCTGACAGAATTATAAAAGCTCATTCTGTACAAAACAACAAAATATTAAATGCTATATCACAAGATGGAATGGTTCTTATGTTTGACCACGATGTAGATGATGAAATGGCATTACATTCAAAAATGAAGCCCAAAGGGAGAAAAGTAGCCACTACATTTACAGGTTTTTGTGGACATCATGATACCGCAATATTTAATCCAATAGAGAACTTTGATTACGAGAAAGGAAATAAAGAGCAGGATTTCCTTTTTGCTTATAGAGCACTCGCTAAAGAGTATCATTCTAAGAAGTCAGTGGGAAACATTTATAGGCACATGTTGACATTACTAAGAGAAGAAAGATATGAAGAGATGAACAAACGTTTTACGGCGGATAATATACCGAGTGAAGAACACAAATTTTTCATGCAAGAATTGTTTAGTACAAACTTAGTAGGGAATGAAGATGCTGAGCAACGGTTTGAACGATTTAAGGGATGGGCAAATAACTGGTTAAATGCTGGTGAATTTAATAATATTGTTACTCATACTTTGGAGTTTGAAGAAGAATATCATCTGGCTGTATCATCAACCACTTATATTGAGAGGGACCTAAATAATAATATTATAAATGATTTAAGTGATTGGGAAACTATGTTAGCCCCGTTATTTATAACTGTATTTCCTCAAAACGGCAAGACTTATGTACTACTAAGTCATTTTGCTAGAAATAATAGAAGATACAGGAGATTTACCGAACAAATTGTGAATAGTAACATAGAGGAACAAAAAATAATTATATCCAATATCATCTTAGCTTACATAGAAAATTTTGCTTTTTCCCCAACTAAATGGGATGGAATGAGCAAAGAATCAAGGGATGAAATTGAAAGTACTTTCTTAAACACTTCTTTTGAAATTGACAAATCGCTTTTAAAAAATGAGAATGTAAATCTATTTGTTTAAATTATAAGAAACCACATCAAGTTATAGCTAATTAGGGACCCCACTGAGCAGACAAAAGTTAAGCATGCTTGGTGGATCTTTTTTATTTTAATAAAGTTTCTAAACCAACAAAGAACATCAAAGTTGTTTTTTGATATTGTAAAATATTAGATAGAGACGATGAGGAGGGTAATTCATGTTTAATGAAGATGTGCATACTGTTGGGGTATTTGCAGATAGAGCTTTTGATGAAAAAGATACAGACACCTTACAAAGAATAGCTCATGATTGTTTGGAATGGGTCAAATCTGGAGAGTACACCCTTCTTGAGAAAGGGATTCTTGCTTATCATGGTGCGACCTCCTACAGCAACTATGTACATCTAAAATACAAGGGTGCTTTGCGTTACTCCGATGATATGAATAACGAACAAGATTTTGAGATGTGTTTATTATTGTTTCGATTATCTATTGAAAATTTAACTTCGTATCAAGAGGAAGCAGATTTGAAGGAAGGGTCAGAAGAAAGTCAGTATTTTTCTACATATCTATTAATGGCATACACTAACTATGCTAACTTGCTACAAAAATGCGGCAGACTTATGAAGGCTCTTTCTTACTTGAAGGTTGGTGTAGGAAGGGACTTTCCGATTGCCATTGGGAACTTTGCTGGGTTTTTAATGGAATATGCTACATTTGATTATGACAAAGGGCATCAATCTGTTTTTGCTAATGAATCTTATCAATTATTAAAAGAAGTGTTGGAATTTGAAAATATAGAAGAGTATGCTTATAAACACTATGAGGGCTTAGTTGCTAAATTAGAACAGTTTTACCCGATCGAATTTTTAGAAGAACCGTATGAATTTGAAGAATATTCATTAGGGGACTCTGAGGAAGAAGTAGGATATCGAAAGTGGTGTCTTGAAAATACCTTTTTTCTTAATACGTTAAATGATGCTTTTCCTTATTCCGTCTCTGCAACTGATATTCTTCATTTACCTAACATTGTTACTAAAATTGATGAAGGACCAAGGTTTCACGGTTTGTTCAACCAGATAAAACAGGAATTTGTATCTGCTAGATATATGGTATATGATGCCTTGTCTTCTGAAGGAGCCCATTTTTCAGATAAAGATGTCCACCTTGTTAATACCTTAGATTATCCTGCTTACGGTATTTCAATAGAAAAAATGAAATATTCCTATAGAAGTTTATATTCCTTAATTGATCGGATTGCATTTTTTGTGAATGAGTATTTTGAAATTGGGATTAAGGAAAGGGATGTTTCCTACCGTTCGATATGGCAGGACAAAATTAGAAAAGGGAAAAATTCATATAACTTAAAAGTGAATTTAAAGTCGAGGATGACAGGTGAGGAAACGTTTAACCTTCCATTAATCGGTCTTTACTGGTTATGTAAGGATATAGGGAAGCAAAAGATAGAGCACCACTATATAGAACCTGCAATTGAACATATATCGAAAATTCGCCACCATTTGGAGCATCGTTATTTAAAAGTTCACGACAGTGTTTTGTATCCCATAACAAAAGAAACTTGGGAGAATAGAGATGATCCATTGGCTTATTCGATAACAGTTGATGAATTTAAAGATGCAGCTATGAGGTTACTTGCTTATGTACGAGAAGGGATCATTTTGTTGTCTATGGCGGTTCATCTGGAAGAACTACGTAAAAGAAAAGACAAGGATTCTGATGAAATAATAATGCCGATGTCCATGGATCGTTACGATGATGAATGGAAACGACTTTTTTAATACACTGTTTAATAAAGGGGTTAATTATGCGAGGTAACTTTGAGGAGAAAATTTATAAGTTAATTAGCAAAAAGACTGAAGGTGAATATTGGGATTTTAAACAAGAGTGGCATAAGGATAATGAAAGGCTGTTACATGACATTCTTTGTTTTGCAAATACCGTACACGACATGGATTGCTACATTATTATTGGAGTTTCTGATGATGGAGAGATTATTGGGCTTAGTGATGAACACCGAGTTAAGCAAGTAGCAATATTAGATTTACTCTCCAACACAGTTTTTGCAGGTGATAATACGCCGGAGGTAAGTGTAGAGACCATTAGAATTGATTGTAAGGACATTGATATCCTTACAATTTACAACACATATAATGTACCTTTTTACTTAAAGAAAAAAGGCAAAAGGTACAGTAATATAAAAGAGGGTTGCATATACACAAGAATTGGAGATAAGAATACTTCGATCAGTCAAAATGCTAATATGCAACAGATTGAAATGTTATGGAAGAAACGACTTGGCTTAACCCAACCACCATTGAAACAGATAGTTAATAGATTAAAGAACAAATCTGAATGGGTTGAAAACAACGAAACACACTATAATATTTATAAACCAGAGTTTAAGCTTGTAGAAGAATATGAAGATGATGAGTACGATAGAAGATCAGAGGAGTTTTATGTGTACTCCCAGACAAACTCTAAGTTCATGTATAAAAATTTAAAAATCATGTGTAATGAAACGGTTTTAGAAGATTTTCAATTAGTGATTTTAGATAGCGGAAGGTTTAAAACACCAATACCTCAGTGGGGCTATGTCGGCCGTGATCAATGGGGTATCAATCACAAATACTCATACAAGTATTATTTGAAGGATAGTATTGATTATGAACTGCAGCAGTTCTTCTTTGATGATGAGGATATGGAAGAAGTGTATGCAAAAAGAAATCTTGATGAAGTGGTTCTATATTTTGAGAATGAAGCGGAAAAGCTATCCTTTGAGTCTTATGTCGAGTGCAAACTGACAATTATAGATTCTAATATTACTGAATCAGAAAAAGTTCATTTTACGGTTGATACAGGTAATAAAAGAGAAGCCAAGGTAAACAAACATAGGTTATCAGTAGGCTTAGCATTAAATAAAGCATTTCAAGATTATAAAGAGTCATTTAAATAAATTCGTTAGAAGACAATATAATAGAAGAAGCTTGTTCCTAATAGCTCGCTACTAAATTGTTGGTGGGCTATTTTATTTTGTTTATTTATAATGATAGCACTGTTAAATCATCGGAGTGAAAGGGGGCACTATATAATAGTAAAAACCCAGACTCTTTCAATTTATATATTAAAATTTTTATCCATACGTCCTCACGACGATGCTCCGCCAGCCATTGGAAGCAGGAAAGGTTACGAGGTACAAGAAACGCGGTTCCCTGTCCCAGATGTCAGCAGTTTACCTGTCCCAGAACCTGTCCCCTTCGCTCTAATTTAAGGATATAATTACCTGTATTTCAAATATATTTAATTTGCTATAATCTCTTAAGTAAATGATATTTTACGTAGATTAAAAGTTTAAAATAAAACAATAAAAGGAGATTACCTCTATGAGTAATGTAAAAAAATTGCTAGCTTCGGCATTAATGGCAACATTAGTTTCATCTGCTGTTCTTCCATCTGTATCTGCTTCTGAAGTTAAGCCTTCAGTTTCAGTAGCTGCACAAAAGGCAGATGATTACGGATTCAATTTGGATCATCCCTTCACAGATGTAGGTTCTAGATATGAAGATGCAGTTGCCTTTCTTTATGATGCTGAAATCATTAACGGGAAAACAGCCACTTCATTTGGAACGAATCACAACCTAACAAGAGGAGATGCAGCGGTAATATTAGCAAACACTCTTGGCCTAGATACTGACAATGCACCAGATGCAGGCTTTAAAGATCTTAATTCTCGTGTGGCAGGTTCGGTTAATGCATTGGCTGACGCTGGAATTGTTTCAGGGAAAACAGCTGATACCTTTGGGACGAGTGACCCATTAAGTCGAGGAGCAATGGCGAAATTCCTTTCATTGAGCTTTGAATTGGAAGCATACGCAGAACAAACTCCTTTTTCAGATGTTGGCGGTGTATTTGCTCCTTATATTGAAGCATTGTATGGAGCAGGGATCACAACTGGAAAGACAGAAACTTCTTATGGTACTCACACAAACATCACTCGTGGTGATTTTGCTAATTTATTATATAGAAGCATAATGTTTATGATTGACAATGTATACCTTCCGTATGCTGAATCCGTAACTTCAATAAGCTCTACTTCTTTTAGTATCACATTAAAGGAAGCAGCTCCTGAAGATTATACAGCGGGGAATATTTGGGATATGTTCATGGTTGACATTGAATTAGAAGACGGTTCTTCAATATATGTAAATCCATCTTCTATATCTCTATCTCCAGACCGTAAAGTACTAACCGTTAACCATGCATCATATGACTTAGCTGGAAAATCCGGCACGATTTGGGTGGATAATGAGATCTCTGTTGATTTCAATTACATGAACTAATTTGTAGGGACAAGGTAAAAACTACCTTGTCCCTATTAAAATTTCTTTATTGAGGAAACATCAGTCGTACGTAAATTATATACTGAATAATTGGTTCATGCTTTTCTAGCTCTCTAAAGACGTGTAATACCTTTTATATATGTTAGTAAAGATGGAGGAAGAATAAGACTCCTATTATGGGTATCCTTTGGAATACTAAAAAAACTATTCATGAGAGTAGCACAAACTATTTTCTTCACTAAGGCACTTTATATTTTATCATTCACTTCTAGTAAGCTTCTTTTTCCACCTTTAAAATTCTACTTCAACAAAAGTATTTTTACTCACACTCCTCAATCTATAAGATTCCACTTTTCTTATTCTCAAAGACCCTTCTCATTAGCTGGATATCCCGAGGTATTTCCTCACTTAATTGACCAGTAATTGTTACTTACTCGAGTTCTGACATGGAGAAAATAATGGTTTCTCTTTTGCATATAGGACTTATCAGCCCATTCCTAGAGCAAATGGACAAGAATAAGAGGGACTCTGAAAAGGATAGAAGGAGTATCCATCAGACAATTATCAAGAATCACAAGGATTATCCCAAATTGTTATTCAACTCATAATATAGGGCCTGCCTCTATATCCCCCCACTTGACCCCCCAGTTTGAATATGTTACCATAAGGTCACATAAAACGTGTGACTTTTTGTTCACATATATTTGAACATTAAAAACCGCTCAAACGAAAGGGTCATTGTAATGGAAGAAGCTCTTACTACCGTATTTAAAGCTTTGGGACACCCGATTCGACGGCATATTCTAGACATTCTCAAGCAGTCGCCTAAAACGACGGGTGAACTAAACGATTACTTTCCTGAAGTGACAAGATACGCGATAATGAAGCATTTGAAGATTTTGGAAGATGGGAATTTGGTGGTAGTACGTAGAGAAGGAAAATATCGTATGAACTTTCTTAATGCGGTGCCACTTCAAGAAATTCATGATCGCTGGGTAGGGAAGTATATGCAATCTACTGCCAGTTCATTGTTGAATTTACGTGGGATTATAAATCAAAAAGGAGGAAATGAACAGATGACACAAGCTACTCAAGAAAACAAAAATCAATTCCATATTGAACAAGAGGTATTTATCGAGGCGACGCGTGATGAAGTGTTTAAAGCTTTAACAGAAAGAGTCGAGGATTGGTGGGAATTTCGAATTGCCCCAAAAGGTGTAAAATCTTCCTTTACGTTTGAACCTGTTCCTGGTGGACAATTTATTGAAAAATGGGGTGAAAACGAAGGGGCAATCTGGGGAAATGTGTATTATGTCAATGCACCAACAGAAATCCGCCTAATAGGACACCTCGGAATGCAAGGAGCTGTAAACAGTGCGTATACCTATCGCCTTGTAGAAAAAGAGGGGGGAACTTTGTTACAGCTTTCTCACTTAGCATCAGGAATCCTCCAAGAAAATTGGGAACAGGACCATAAAAAAGGCTGGGAGTACCTTCTAGGAACCCTTTTAAAAACGTATGTAGAAAAGAAATAACACACAAGTTATATCCACCGGAGGAATTAGAAATGGTAGACGTCCAAACCGAAATAATCATAAAATCGCCCATATCAAAGGTATCAGCATACGCATCGAATCCAGATCATGCACCTGAATGGTATGTTAACATTCAATCCGCAAAATGGAGAACTCCTAAGCCACTCATGCTCGGATCTCAAATTGAATTTAAAGCCAAATTTCTCGGTCGTGAATTAACCTATGTGTATGAAATCGTCGAATATATACCTGATAAAATGCTCGTTATGAAGACCGCAAATGGACCATTCCCAATGGAAACAACTTATACTTGGCAAACAATAGACGACAAGCAAACACGGATGAAACTAAGAAATAAAGGTGAACCAACAGGCTTTTCTAAAGTGTTTTCCCCCGTTATGGCAACCATGATGAAAAAGGCTAATATGAAGGATCTAGAAAAAATTAAGTCTATACTCGAAAGAGCGCCACGTTAACGGTTAATGGTACAAGTATGTTGTCCGAAAGGAAAGGGGACAGGTACATCGTCCCCATTAAGAGGTAAACAAAGCAGTATTACTAAAAAAGGGCCTGAGCCCAGTGGAAAAAACTGTAGAGAGGAATCCCTACAGTTTTTTTGTTTGAGTGAATTAACAACTCACTACATATTATAGTAGTGTCTCAGCATCAATGGTTTCTCCATAATTAGGAATAGGCTTAAAAAAATGATTTGACCAACCGGTGGGATATTATTGCAACAAAAGTATAATATTACATTTTTATTGGATCAGGTGATGAAATGTAATAAATATTAATATGTTATAATATTTATTAGTAGTGAAAGGGATAAGCAAACTTAGGCAGTAAACTTATCCCCATCAAGTTATGGGGAGATAAAACTGTCCATTTACTCAACAGGATCCATAGTTTGGGATTATTTAATTTTTATTTAAGGATTTGAGGTTTCTATATTTACCGCTAAATAATTAAATTTTCTAAAAATTTATATTGATTTTTTAGGCAATAGTTGTTAATCTAAATACAATAGTAACATTTAAAAGATATAACATTATAACATTATGAATTAGGTGTATGAATATGAAATTAGATAAAAACCTTCCAACGCCCTTGTATCATCAGGTGAAAGATTATTTAGAAGAAAAGATTGTAATGGGTGAATGGGAACCTGGATATCAACTTCCAGCTGAAAGAGAATTGGCAGAACAATTTAATGTAAGCAATATTACAGTCAAAAGAGCTATCCATGACCTTGTTAATAAGGGCATATTATTCCGCCAAAGAGGAAAAGGAACATTTGTAAGCAAAAAAGAGGATAAGGATATTTACCAACTTGTTACTTTAAGAAACGAAGTTGAAGATCAAACTCCACATCCACATAAGACTTTAAGCTTTGGGGAAGAGGAAGCTGGGAGCATCATTAGCAAAGCTCTTAATATTGATGCGACTGATAAAGTATATAGAATTCACAGATTGAAAATTGAAAAAGAGGAAACAGTAGGTATTGAATATACCTATATCCCATCTAGCATCATACCTAGCTTGACTCAAGAAACAATTGATGATGATTTGATCTACAATATGTTTACTAATAAGTATGGGGTACAGCTCGAAAAAGCAAAAATCTTTTTTTCAACAATTGTAGCTTCTGAATCTGAGGCGAAGCTACTAAATATACCGGTGGGCGAACAGTTAATTGTATTAGAGAGATACACATATTCCGAAAGTCAACTGACTGTTGAATATTCGAAATTTGTTATAAGGCAAGATAAATCAAGGTATTTTATAGAAGTTAGATTGTAAAAAAATCTAATGAATCATTAAAATTCTCATTTTTTTATAAAGATATAATATTATAACATTATATCTTTTCGTATAAGTTATGGTTTTTTAATTAAATATATATAGAAGGGGATGGACTAAATGGAGAAAGTTTTTCAATACATAGACGAGAATAGTGAACAATATCTTAATTGGCTTATTGAAGCTTGTAACCAACCAAGTGTATCAGCCCAAAATCGTGGAATGATTGAGATGAAGGAACTAGTAAAAAGTTTTCTAAGTAAGGTAAGTGCGGAGATAGAGGAAATTGAAACAGAGAGATACCCAATTATTTATGGTGAAATCAATAATGGAAAAGAAAAGACACTTACCTTTTATAATCACTACGATGTGCAGCCAGATGATCCTATCGAGGAGTGGTTAAGTGAGCCATTTAAAGTGGAGATTCGAGAAGGAAAAATCTTTGCTCGAGGGGTAGCAGATAATAAAGGGAACTTACTTGCTAGAATATGTGCAGTTCATGCCTATCAACAAGTGTATGGTGAACTCCCTATTAATCTGAAATTTGTGTTTGAAGGAGAGGAGGAAGTTGGAAGCCCCCATCTAGAGTATTTCGCAACAAACTTCCCGGAAAAGTTAAAAACAGACGCAATGATCTGGGAAGGAGGAACTCGTGGAGTCGAAGATAGAAGGCTTAATGTCGGTTTAGGAGTGAAAGGAATTAGTTATTTGGAACTCGTTTGCAGAGGAGCCAATACAGATCTGCACTCTTCTGAAGCAGCAATTATTGAAAATCCCGCTTGGAGATTAATTTGGGCATTAAATACTTTAAAAGATAAAGAGGAAAATATTTTAATAGAAGGATTCTTTGATGACATTGCTCCGTTAAGTGAAAAGGAAAAGAAATATATCCAATCCATGCACTTTGATGAAGAAGAGATTAAAGAATTATATGGAATTAAAAGCTTTCTCAAAAATGTGACTGGGGAGCGATTAAAAGAAGTATTAACAGCCGCTCCAACTTGCACGATTTGCGGGATATCTTCCGGTTATATAGGAGAAGGCTCTAAGACGGTGCTTCCATCTGTTGCAAAAGTAAAATTGGATTTCAGATTAGTACCGAATCAGACTCCGGAAAGAGTGAAAGAGCTTCTTCGAAATCATCTCGACAAGCATGGGTTTGAAGATATTGGAATTCTGCAGTCTCATGGAATCCATCCTTTTAACACCAACCCTGAAGATCCTTTCGTAGATGTGGTGCTTGACAGTATTAGTGAAGTGTATGAGGAAAAGCCAGTTATTTTAAGAAACTTAGCTGGTTCAAGCCCGATGTATAAGATGCTTAAAAATACAAATATCCCTGCAGTTCAAATTGGAGTAGCCAATCAACAATCAAATTATCATGCTCCGAATGAGAACATCTATATCGATGACTACATACAGGGAATCAAAGTTACTGCATCTGTCATTAAAAATTTCAGATAAATCAATTAATATGAATAATCTGAAATATTTTAATAATAAATTTTTACTTTTCAGGGGGGAAGAGGAATGATGAAAAAATATTGGACACTAGTCGGTCTACTTTTAGCAGCAATGTTGTTAGTAGCTGCCTGTAGTGGCGGCGGCTCCACTACATCAGGGAAAAACGATCAAGGAAGTGAAGGGGAAAAAACGGAGGAGAGAACAACGTTAACCATTGCGCAGAGTGCAGATTTGACTTCTATGGATCCTCAAAACTCTTTAAGTACTACTGGAGACAGAGTATTTAGAAACATGTTTAGTCGATTGTTTTACCGTGATAGTAACATGGAAATACAACCAGAACTAGTTGATACGTATGAAAATGTGGACGATGTAACTTGGCACTTTAAGTTAAAAGATGGTGTTACCTTCCATAATGGGGACACGTTAACAGCCGAAGATGTAAAATTCAGCCTTGAGCGTGTTATGAATGATGATACGTTAAAGGAATTCCCTTATTTCAAACAGTTTGTAGAAGTAAATGTGGTTGATGAACTAACAGTAGAAATTAAAACAGATGGACCAATGCCAACGATCCTTCCCTTACTAGCGAAGAGTGGTTCTGATGTCTTACCGAAAAAATACTTTGAAGAGGTAGGAGTTGAAGAATTTCAAAAAGGTCCGGTTGGATCAGGTCCATATCAATTTGTTGAATGGAAACGTGATGATAGAGTCGTTCTAGAAGCATATGATGGTTTTTTTGGTGAAGCACCAAAATGGAAAGAAGTAATCGTGAGAGCCATCCCCGAGAGTTCAACACGTGTTGGAGAATTGCTAACAGGTGGCGTAGATGTTGCAACAGATGTTCCGCCAAATGAGTGGGAACGTGTAAATGGTCAAGATGGGGTATCTTTAGTAAACGGGGAAACAACACGAGTTATGTTGATTATGCTACGTCATACAGATGGGTTTGTAACATCAGATCCAAAAGTAAGGGAAGCGATTGATTTATCGATTAATGATCAAGCGATCGTTGATTCTGTATTAAGGGGTACAGCCGTTCCTGTTCGTTCTCGTGTTCCAGAAGGAGTTATTGGTTCCAATTCAGACCTTTATGATTCATATGTATACGATTTAGAAAGAGCGAAAGAACTAATGAAAGAAGCGGGCTATGAAGATGGACTTGAATTAACCTTTACTGCACCAAAAGGTAGGTATCCACTTGATGGAGAAGTAGCACAACTAGTGGCGAGTATGCTAGGTGAAATTGGGATTAAGGTCAATTTAGAACTACTTGAGTCAAGTGCATTCTTAGATAAATACAGCTCAAATTCTAATGAGGAAATGATTATGATTGGGTTAGCAGATGGTCTATTAGATGCATCATATTCATTAGTTCATTACACAAAAGAACGTGCAGCTGGTCAAACAGATTACTATAACGAAGAAGTTGAAGAATTATTCCTTACAGCTTCACAAAACCTAGACTCTGAAGAGAGAAATGCGCAGTTCCAAAAAATACAGGCGATTGTTGCAGAAGAAAGACCTCATATCTTCTTATATCAACAAGGAGCGAATTATGGGGTAAGTGACAGTGTGAATTTTACCCCAAGACTAGACGAGGTCATTAATTTCTCTGATGTCACGTCAAAGTAAAATGGATAAGCGGGCTTGAAATGATTGTTCATTTCGTCCCGCTTCCTTATTAAGGAGGTTAGATTTTGAAGAAGTATCTTTATAAGAGATTACTACAAATCATTCCAACCTTGTTTATTATTACTTTTGTAGTTTTTATACTAGTCTACTTGGCCGGAGATCCTGTTTCTTTAATGTTACCTGAAGATGCTTCTGACGCTGACCGGGAGGCACTTAGAGATGCATTGGGACTTAATCAACCATTCCTCGTACAGTATGTTACTTTTTTAGGTAACTTAGTAACTGGTGATTTCGGTACTTCCTTTCGATATAGTCAAGAAGCTTTACCACTAGTCCTGGAAAGACTTCCAGCAACATTCGAATTAGCAACTGCCTCTATGATTGTTGCAACGATGATTTCTATTCCATTAGGTATTTATTCGGCTAGAAAAAGAAATAGTTTTGTAGATTTGTTTATTACAGGAGGATCCGTACTTGGGAAGGCTATGCCGAACTTTTGGTTAGGGATCATGCTGATATTGTTATTAGCAGTTAATTATCAAATATTCCCAGTTTCGGGACGAGGGACACTTGCTCACTTAGTTTTACCAGCTATTACTTTAGGTACGGGGATAGCGGCTGAAATGACGAGATTGATTCGTTCAAGTATTATAGAAATCTTGAATCAAGATTATATTCGAACTGCTAAAAGTAAAGGGGTTAGTGATTCGAAAGTAGTGTACATCCATGCATTCCGAAATTCATTAATACCCGTCGTGACTATCATGGGGCTGCAGATTTCGTCACTTGTTAGCGGTGCCTTAATTACAGAGACTGTTTTTTCTTGGCCAGGTCTTGGTTTACTTTTAGTTCAAGCTGTAAATGGCAGAGATATGGCGATTGTACAAGCGGCCGTTTTTGTCATTGCCATATTGGTTATTGTGATCAATCTAGTAACAGATCTTGTATACAGATTATTAGACCCTAGGATTAATTACTCGTAGGAGGTGGGAATCGTGGAAGCAAATGTTAAGGTGAGCCAACAAAATTCGGTTACGCCGGTGTTGAAAATAAACCCATGGATGCGGTGGATAAAGCTACTATTACATAGTAAAACAGGAACCGTTGGGTTTCTTATCGTCCTTTCAGTCATTCTAGTTGCCATATTTGCCGATGTATTAGCTCCCCACGATCCAGCAGCCAATAATTTGGGGGATATGCTTAAGCCTCCTGCTTGGTTAGAAGGAGGGGCATTCACCTATTTGCTGGGAACAGATAACTTAGGTCGGGATATCCTTAGCAGAATTATCTATGGAACACGTGTATCACTTTTAGTAGGGGTTTTTTCTGTTATTTTAGCAGGTGTGATTGGAATTATTGTTGGGCTCTTAGCTGGTTATTATGGTGGAATAATCGACAATGTGCTTATGAGAATAGTAGATTCCTTCATTGCCATTCCTAGTATCTTATTTATTCTTGTAGTTCTCTCCGTATTTAACCCAAGCTTAATCGTGTTAATCATTGTCATTGGGTTTACGAATTGGGTGACATATGCCCGTGTTGTTAGGGGAGAAGTACTAAGTATAAAAGAAAGGGAATACGTAAAGGCTTCTAGATCCATTGGAACAAACAACATAACAATTATGCTTAAGCATGTTCTACCTAATATCCTTTCTTCTTTTATTGTTATTTCAACACTGAGCGTTGCAACAACGATTGTCCTCGAAGCATCTTTGAGCTTTCTTGGGTTGGGAATTCAACCACCAGAAGTTTCGTGGGGCGGAATGTTAACAGACGGCCGGAATTACCTAGCTACAAACTGGTGGCTTGCAACCTTTCCAGGTATTGCGATAACAGTGACAGTACTTGGAATTATTTTCTTAGGTGATTGGCTCCGAGATGTATTAGATCCAAGAACTCAAACGAGAAAATAGAGGGGAGGCCACAAAATGAATACAAATGAAACACTATTAGAAGTGAAGGAATTAAAGACATATTTTTATACAGAACATGGTGTTGTACCATCTGTTGACGGAGTTTCTTTCCACGTGAAAAAAGGAGAAACGATTGGAATTGTAGGTGAATCGGGATGTGGAAAAAGTGTCACTTCTCTATCACTCCTACAGTTGGTAAGTGAACCTGGGAAAATTGTAGGGGGAGAAATTCTATTTGATGGAAAAGATTTAACTAAGTATTCAAATAAACAAATGAGAAAAATTCGTGGAAATAAAATCTCCATGATCTTTCAGGAACCACTTACATCTCTTAACCCCGTATTTACAGTTGGTATGCAAGTATCTGAATCCATTCGTCTTCATCAAAGGGTAGATAAACAAAAGGCGAAGGTCATTGCTATTGATATGCTTGCAAAAGTTGGCATTACAAACGCTGAGAAAGTGTACTCATCCTTTCCACATCAGCTAAGTGGGGGAATGAGACAAAGGGTAATGATAGCTATGGCCTTATCTTGTAATCCTCAGTTGTTGATTGCTGATGAGCCTACGACCGCTTTGGATGTTACCATTCAAGCTCAAATCATCAAACTTATGAAGGATTTAAGCAAGAGATTAGACACGTCCATTATTATGATTACTCATGATTTAGGTGTAGTTGCTGAAATGGTTGACAGAGTCATCGTCATGTACGCAGGACAGATTGTTGAACAAAATGATGTTTTTGAGTTATTTAAAAATCCAATGCATCCTTATACAAAGGGACTGTTAAACAGTACTCCAAAAATTCATCAACTTAACGATCAGCTGGAATCAATTGAAGGAAATGTTCCTAGTCCTTCGCAAATGCCTCGTGGTTGTAAATTCCACCCAAGATGTCCTTTAGCTATGGATAAATGTAAATTAATGGAGCCTCCTTTGTTTCAAATAAATGAAGGGTCAGAGGTTAGATGTTGGTTGAGTGAGGAAGAAGGTGAAATGGCTCTATGATGACCACAAATACAAGTGATGATTACCTTTTGAAAATAGAGGGTCTTAAGAAGTATTTTTCTAGCTCAACAGGTATGTTTCAAAAATCACACCATCATGTCAAAGCAGTTGATGGAATTGACCTTTTTGTGAAAAAGGGAGAAACCTTAGGAATTGTTGGGGAATCTGGCTGTGGGAAGTCTACTACAGGAAATCTCATTTTGAGATTGTTAGAGCCAACTGGGGGCAAGGTTATCTTTGAAGGGAAGGACCTAACGACTTTATCCCACCGGGAGATGCAAAAGGTACGTAAAGACATCCAAATGGTATTCCAAGATCCATTTTCCTCGTTGAATCCTAGAATGAGAGTGTTTGATATTATTGCTGAACCATTGCGAACGCATAAAGTATATAAGGGGAAGCAGCTTGGAAATGAAGTATATGAATTAATGGAAACAGTGGGGTTAGATCGGTCCTTTGCCAAAAGGTTTCCTCATGAATTTAGTGGGGGACAGCGGCAAAGAATTGGAATAGCAAGAGCTTTGGCTCTTAAACCAAAACTAATTGTATGTGATGAACCAGTCTCGGCCCTTGATGTTTCTATACAAGCACAAATATTAAATCTATTAATTGATCTGCAGAAAAAATTTGAACTCACTTATATCTTCATTGCCCATGGGATTCCAGCAGTCAAATATATAAGTGATCGAATTGCTGTTATGTATATGGGAGAAGTAGTAGAAGTTGCCTCAAAGGAAGAGTTATTTAGTCACACCCTTCATCCGTATACAAGTGGGTTAGTCTCGGCGGTACCTCTCCCTGATCCTACGCTTAGGGAGAGGGAAGACCGTCTAATACTCGAGGATGATTTACCTACACACATGGATGATCTAATAGGTTGTAGATTCTATTCTAGATGTCCTTTTGGGACAGAAAAATGCAAAAATGAGCGACCTGTGTTAAAGGAGATTCGTCAGAACCATTACGCAGCATGTCATTACCCCGTTTTACAATGATTGTAAAGAAAGGAGCATGTAATAATGAAAGTGATTGTAATAGGTTCTGGGATAGTAGGATCGAGTACGGCTTATCACCTTGCTAGGAAGGGAATAGAGGTAGTGGTAGTCGATAAAGTTCATCAAGGGCAAGCCACTGCTGCTGGGGCTGGGATTGTATGTCCATGGATTACAAGTGTTGAAGACCCTAATTGGTATACAATTGCTCGAAAAGGAGCCCTCTATTACCCTGAGCTTGTTTCGGCTATTGAAGAGGATGGGGAAACAGAATTAGGCTACAGGATAGTTGGGGCAATGGCAGTGAGTAAAGATGATGAGCTTTTAGATACCATTGAACAAAGAATTCTTGAACGAAAAGTTGATACGCCTGAAGTTGGAGTAGTCACCCGTCTATCTGCAGAAGAAGCGAAAAATCTTTTTCCTCCATTAAATGATGACCTTAAAGCTGTACATGTAACAGGAGGAGCTAGAGTGGATGGGAGATTATTAAGAGATGCGATGCAGCGGGCAGCAGAGAAGCGCGGTGTAGTTCGCCATACAGGAGAAGCAAGTTTAGTCGCTGCTAATGGGAAAGTAACGGGTGTAAAAGTGAATGAGGCAGAGATTTATGCGGATAAGGTGATTGTAACAGCAGGTGCATGGACGAAGCAATTACTTGCTCGGTTTGGGATTGATATATCAATTGAGCCACAAAGAGGGCAAATTATTCACTTTAAAGTGAGAGATGAAGATACTTCAAATTGGCCGGTTGTTCTCCCTCAGAACAGTTATTATATGCTTGCATTTGATGATTCAAGAGTAGTAGTTGGAGCCACAAGAGAAAGTGGAACCGGGTTTGACTATCGACACACAGCGATAGGAGTAAAAGAAGTGATTGAAGCAGGGCTTGATATGGCACCAGGTCTTGCAGACAGTACTTTACATGAGATGCGCATTGGATTTAGACCAGTAGGTCCAGACATTCTGCCACTTCTTGGGACTATTCCCGATTTAGACAATTTAGTTATTTCTACAGGACTTGGTGCATCAGGTATTACCATGGGTCCATACGTTGGTGTATTGGCTGCTGAGCTTGCTCTTGGAAATGAGATCGATGTGGAATTAAGTCCTTATCATCCTTTAAGAGCTACTCAGAAAGTGTAAGTTTTGAACCCTATTAATCCATAAGTAGGTGTGTATTAATGAATATTATTGAGAGTCATCCGGTGTTTGGAAATAAAAACCTTGAACAGGTTACGATCTATTTTGAAGGTCAGCCCTTCGAAGCCTATAAGAATCAAAGTATTGCTGCTGCTTTAATGACAAATGGAATTAAGAGATTAGGAGCTAGTAGAAAGAATGTGCAAGCAAGAGGTCTCTTTTGTTCGAGTGGCAGATGTTGTAGTTGTTATATGACGGTTAATGGAGAAGATCATGTTCAAACATGCATGAAGAGAGTAGAGGAAGGAATGGAGATTTTCCCTAATAATGAAGATCCACAGATCAGGAGTGAGAGGGAATGAATAAGGATGTATTAATTATTGGTGGTGGTCCGGCGGGGCTTTCAGCTGCAGTAGAGCTTGCTACAAGAAACGTTTCCGTTGCCATTGTAGATGAGGCTCTTGAACTTGGTGGGAAATTACGTCAACAAACACAAATTTTAACTTCTTTACCAGTACCATCGGAGTCTTTAAGAGGGTTTGAGTTAGCTGATAAATTAATAAATGAAGTTAGTAATCTTCCCGTTCATCAGCTCCTCGGTCATCGAGTGATCGGATTTTATGAAAATGGAAGTGTGGGCATTACCGATGAACAAAATGTTATTCCGGTAAGTGCTAAGAACATTATTGTTGCTACAGGAGCCTATGAAAAAGCAATTCCCTTTCTGAAATGGACCCTTCCCGGAATCATGACAATTGGCGCTGCGCAAACATTGATTAATAAAGATTTCGTCATTCCAGGTAGAGAAGCTGTTGTAGTGGGAATCAGTGATTTTTCATTAGATGTTGTAAAGCAATTAAAGAGTGTCGGAGTCCATATCAAAGCGATGATACAGCCAAAAGGTCAAGTACAAAAATACAGTAGTGAAAAACTAGAGAAGGCGCAATCCTTAGGAATTCAATTCTATCAACAGGCAGAAGTCCTTGAGGCAAAAGGGAATGGCAAAGTTGAAGAGTTGGTCATAGAACACGAAGGGCAACAACTATCTTTTCAGGTTGAATTTGTTTGTATTGATGGGGGAAGGTCTCCTATTTTAGATGTTTTCTATCAGTTAGACTGTTCCTTTGGTTATAGTGAAGCACTTGGAGGATGGGTTCCGCAGTATGATTCAAACTTCCACACAAGTACTCAAAATGTCTTTCTTGCTGGGAATGCTGCTGGGGTTAGCCGCCAAGATGTCTTACTTTTAACAGGGAAGTTGGCAGGTGTTAGCGTTTGTGAGAACTTGCAAGTACTTGGTAACCAAGAGGCTAACTCTATTAAAAATGTAATTTGGAAAGAAATTGAAACAGTAGAGTCCAATTATCTACCAGATGTATGGAAGGCTAGAAAAATCCACATAGAACATTTTTTACAACCTATGCTAAAAGATCAATTCATCTCATAGAGAAGGGGATGAGTAAAAGAAGGTGTATAAATGGATAAAGCAACGATAATCTGTAAGTGTGAAGAGATCACGTATGAGGAAATAGAGGAAGTGATTGGACATGGAGCAGAAGCATTTGATGATATTAAAAGATTAACACGTTGTGGAATGGGCCCATGCCAATCCAAGGTTTGTTCTCACCTTGTTTCTCAGGTCATTCATGAAGTAACAGGTAAGCCATTCGATGAAATCCCTGTGCCACGTACAAGAATGCCGATATCTCCAATAAAGATTGAAACGCTAGCGACAAACAGCACAGAGTTCTCTACTGTCAAGTCAGTTCTTGATGAACTCAAGCTAGAGGATGGGAGGGTGAAATAATGATTAAAGACTATGAAACGATCATAATTGGTGCTGGAGTAGTAGGAAATAGCATCGCTTTCCACCTTTCTGAAAGAAGCCAAGAGGGTATTTTGGTATTGGATAAGAAATTTCCTCTGTCTGGTACATCTGGTTCAACACAGGCTTGGGTGTGGGTACATAATAAAAATCCTTCCTGGTATGCTGAATTTAGTATGTACAGTGCTGAACTTTATCCGTATTTATCAAAAAAGATCGGGGATGTGGAGTACAAGCGTACAGGGGGCTTGTCTCCATTTTTCAGTGAGAAGGATAGAGATAAAGCCATAAAACTCGCTGAGGCATATAGGGAAATTGGGATAAATATTAAGATTCTAACAAGAGAAGAAGTGCTTGAAAAAGAGCCTTTTCTAAATCCTGCCGTTGCAGGTGCAACTTTTAGTAAAGTTGATGGAAATGTAAATCCTTTTCGTTTAGTGGATTTGCTTATGAGGGCTGCTAAAAAACAAGGGGTTGAATATTCTTACCATAGTATGGTGACAGGTGTAGAAAAGAAAAATGATTATTATATTGTTGAAAGTAATAAGGGCATCTACCGGTGTAAAAAACTTATTATTGCTAGTGGAACATGGTCACGTGAGGTAGGAAAAATGCTAGAGATTAATATTCCAATTAATCAATTAAGAGGCCAAATTTTAGTCACAGAACCACTTCAGCCATTCCTTAACTACACCATAAGCGGGATGAGACAGGCAAATAACGGAGAAGTATTAATTGGTTATTCAATGGAGAATGCGGGTTTTAATCGAGCTACAACTCTTGATGTTATACAGGAAACGGCGAACCTAGCTCAACATTATGTTCCTGCAATTAGAAAGGCCAAGATTGTACGTGCGTTCTCAGGAATAAGAGCTATGCCTGAAGACGGTTTTCCAATCTTAGGTAAGGTTCCTGGCAAGGATAACTTATATGTAGCAGCAACTCATAGCGGAATAACGCTTTCACCAATAATCGGAACACTATTAACAGAATTAATTATTGATGGAGAAACATCTATCCCAATTGACCGATATTCGATTGAGAGATTTGGATAGCATTGCGGTGATCCAAGTGCTCCAAGTGGACGGGTTCCTCGTCCACTCTCCCAAAAGGGGGCAGTTTTTGTTTGGTAACAAGTAAGAAAGCTCTCTGGCTATTTGAATAGCAAGAGAGCTTTCTTACGTTTGATATCTTCAGTGATCTTCAAAACTCTTCAAGAGGAGAGAGGTAGTCATTTAATTCACTGAAAGTAATAGCAAAAACATGATCCATAAGTAAAGAGCGATAATAAAATGTCCCACAAAACCAATGATGGTAAATACATTTCTCCATTTAAGAAGAACCAATAATCCGATAATTGGACCATGGGACCGGGTACCCTGTCCCATTTAGATGTTGGCGGTGTATTTGCTCCTTATATTAAAACATGTATGGAGCAGGGATCACAACTGGAAAGACAGAAACTTCTTATGGTGCTCACACAAACATCACTCGTGGTGATTTTGCAAATTTATTATAGACGCTTATTGTTTATAATTGACAATGTATACCTTCAGTATGCTGAATCCGTATCTTCAATAAGCTCTACTTCTTTCAGCATCTCATTAGAAGAAGCAGCTCCTGAAGATTATACAGCTAGGAATGTTTGGGATATGTTCATGGTTGACATTGAATTAGAAGACGTTCTTCAATATATGTAAATCCATCTTATATATCTCTATCTCCAGAACGTAAAGTACTTACCGTTAACCATGCATCATATGACTTAGTTGGAAAATCCGGCACGATTTAAGTGGATAATGACATTTCTGTTGTTTTCAATCATAAGAACGAATAGGTCCAGGGGGACATGGTAAGAAGGCTCATTTGAGATAATTCTCAAGTGGGCTTTTCTTTATGCCCAAAAACCGAATAAATAGTGGTCCAAGTGGTCTGGTACCTTGTCTCCAATATACAATTCCCGAGATGTTGTTGCTGATAGGAGACAAGCCCGGGACACAAGCATAATATTTTTTTAGTTCAGAGTTGGTTGGATGTGATGAAAGAACTTTTTTAAGTTTAGGCATTTATTTGTATATGAAAAAAGCTGACTCAAATAAGTTAGCCCTTTTAGTTAGATATGCTCAGTTTAACACTTACTCTAATAACTATATACGAGTAAAAATATGGAAGTTAGTAGGTGGATATTTACAGTTATTAAGTGTTTTTTTGTGGAAAAATTGGAAAATTTGACTTCTGAATGTATTATTCGGCAAGTTTTATTAAGGTCAATAGTCATGTATTTTAAAAGTAATTATATTGTGAAAGGTTCATAAGAATCATTTTATATATAATAATAGTGTTTTAGTGATATAATGATATAAAAATTGAATAAAATTACATATTTGTAAGGTGGGCTTTTAATGAGATATGGTTCAAGCAATAATTTAAAAAAGGCAAAGAAAAAGCACCTGGCAATAAAGGCCATAGGAATGGGCGCATTAAGTGTCATGTTATTCGGTCAGCCACTACAATCTTTTGCTGTTGGGGATGATACCACAAGCATCACAACTGAAAATACCACACCGAATTCATCAGGTGATACTACTACTGATGCAAATCACACGGAAGAAACAACTAATCCAAGTGAGTCAACAAGTCCCGCGGAAGGAACAACTAATTCAAGTGAGCAGACAAGTCCAACGGAAGAAACAACCAATCCGAGTGAGCCAACAAGTCCCACGGAAGAAGTGACTTCACCTACTGATTCAATGGAAGAGATACTACTTCCCCCAACGTTAAGGGAAGTCTCAACAGAAATAACACTTTCTACTTTACGTTCTATGTATCAAGGAAAAGAAGTAATTCTCTATGATCCACTAAATCAAGTGATGGATTTAACTGAAGATACTCTTATCGAAGATGGTCAATCTTTTACAGTTGACGGTGATAGATATATTCTTGTGATCACTATAAATGGTGGTGATACTAGTGGAGGAACATTATCGACACCACCAACTCCGCCATCTGATGGAAATTCGGTGACACCATCAACTTCGCCTTCTGATGGAAATTCGGTGACACCATCAACTCCGCCATCTGATGGAAATTCGGTGACACCACCAACAAATATTGATGCAATACAAACACCGACAACACCTAAGACACCTGATGAAGTCAAAGAAGAGGTTAAAGACATCAAAGGCCAAGCCAAGCAAAAGAAAGACCAAGTCAAAGAAGAAGTGAAAGACGGTCAAAGTGCAACGAAAAAAGCAGAAGAAACGATCAAAAATCTTAATGAATTGAATATTAAAGGAAAAATTACGAAAGATGTAGTAATAGAAGCGGTAGCTGTTCTTGAGGTGACCTCTGAAAAATTAAAAGCGGAAAAACAATACAATGCGGTTATTGAACAAGTGGCTGAAACCGTAAGAGTATTAGAGGGAGCTGTTGATAATTCGGTTATTGAAATGTTTGTCAAAGAAAACATTTTATCTTCCTCTTCTGTCTATAAGATGATTGAACATTTGAAATTAAGTGACGCAAATACAGCTGTATTAGAAAAACTTGCTTCTGAATACAAACAAGTAGAAACTAAAGTTATAGATGAATCCAAGAAAATTTTTGAAATAAAGGCAAATAAAAACTATGATAGAGCAATTGCTAATGTGGCAATAACCGTAGCTGAATTAGTTGAAAAAGAAGTTAACCCGATTAACGTAAAAGCATTTGTAAAAAAGAATTTAACTTCATCTGCATCAGTAGAGAGAGTTCTTGAAACTCTGGATCTTAACAGTGAAGTGGCACAAGAAATTGAAAAACTTTCTGAACAGATCAAAGTGTCTGAATCTATGATGATTCTATCAAAACAAGCCGTGATGCAATTGCTTGCTAAAAAACAGTACGGTCCTGCAATTAATGAAGTCACTATTGCTACTAAAGAGTTGATCCAAAATGATACTCACCCAGCAGCTATAACTTTGTTTATTAAGCAAACATTAGCTTCTTCTACATCTGTTGAGAGAGTTATCAAACAATCAGGTGCAAAAGGAGAAACATATATTGCTCTTAAAGAACTACTTGCTAATTATAAGGAAGCTGGTAAATAAAGATGTGGAACATGTGGAACATGGGTGGAACATGGGGACGGGTTCCTCGTCCCGTTGGGTGTGGAACATAGGACCGAGTACCCTGTCCTGGGCGGTCCGTAGTTCCTTAGCTAATAACCTTTTATAATTAATCCCTTCTCGTGTGAGAGGGGGTTTTCTTTATCACTTTCCGAGAATGAATATTCCTATAATTTATATATTGAATTTGCTATATTTTATTCATAAGCGGGATGAAGCAGAACGTGGGACTGGGTTCCCTGTCCCTAAAGGAGGAAGATAATATGATAGATACTAAGGCTTGCCCACGATGCAATGGCATACTGATAGAAGATGGCTGGGAAACGATGAATCAAGGCAAGGATGGTGAAGTAGTAATTGATGCATTTCCCGCTCTCATTTGCCAAAGCGGCTGTGGATATGTGAAAAAGGTCGACGAAATCCCTGAAATTATTGCACAGCAAGGGGATGACAGGCTGCTCCTAAAGTATTCAGACGATACAGGAAGCATTCTTGAGGTTCGAGATCGCGTGTTGTGTCCGAGGATGAATGTAGATTCTATTCTAGGAAGAGGATATTGGGAAAAATATACTGGGAATCATGATATTCAAGATTTGTTAGACGAGGCAAGGGTGAGTGAATCTGCTGAGATGGAAGAGCCGAATTTATTTTCGTTTGCTACTAGTGAGCTTTCCCAGGATGCGTTTTTATGCTGGCTTATGTCCTGGAGCCCGCGCTCTCATAGAGACCTTAACAGAAAGCTGCATGAAGCGGCAGTGGATTTTATCGATAGAATCTTTAATGCTCATAAGCTTCCAGCCCCTACAGTAGAATCCATTGAAATAAAAAGGCAATTTAAGTCCCTTGATATCTTAGCCATTGTGAACAATACATATGCGATTTTAATAGAAGATAAGACGTATACAAAGGACCATTCAGACCAACTACAGAGATACAGGGACACAGTGAAGGCGGAGTATCCAGCATTAACACAGCTACCTGTCTATTTTAAAATTGGGGATCAAAGCCATTATCACTCACCTAATAAAGTAGGATACTATCCTTTCAGGCGAAGAGAAATGCTAGACGTTCTAAAAAGAGGCTGGGAAAAGGGGGTCAATCATCCCATTTTCATAGACTATTACCGTCACTTGAATTCGATTGAAGATAAGGTGAGTGCGTTTAATAACAAACCGGTTTCAGAATGGGATGAATTTGCTTGGCAAGGCTTCTTTATGGAATTACAGAAGGAACTTGACGGGAATTGGGGGTATGTTCCGAATCAAACAGGTGGGTTTTGGGGATTCTGGTGGCCATCGACAACCAGTGACCAATACTATCTTCAATTAGAACAGGAAAAACTCTGTGTAAAAATTGTAGTGGAAGTTGAGTCGAAGCGCCGAGAAATAAGAAATTCACAAATGGAAATGGTACTTAGAGAATCTAGCGAACAAAACTTACAACTAAAGCGTCCGGCTAAGCTAGGAAAAGGCAAAGTAATGACCATCGCTCACAGAGACGACTATTTGCAGGAGGCAGCGGATGGGACTGTGGATTTGGCGAAGACTTTGAAAGAGCTTAACAAGTATTAGGTATGAATAAGAAATAAGAGTTGAGTAGGTCGATAGAAGAACTCATTTTGAAGGTAATATGGTTGTTATTACCATTACAAACATGACCTAGATATTGATAAAATATATTTCTACGCCTTCCAAAAAATTGGAGGGTTTTTTCAACGTTTTTTGAAAGGAGTGCAAAAGGTGAAAAAATTCTATTCAATAAATTTAGTTTTGCTATTATTTCTAAATTTAGTTCTACCCTATGAGAAAATAGCTGCAGCTGCCGATATCACAAAGCCAAGGCTTGACCAAGTTTCGATAGATAAAACGGAAGCTTGGGTTGGAGAGTCTGTAAAGATAACGGTCAAAGCTTCTGACGACGTGAAGGTGGATTCGGTAAATATATCCTACAGTATGCCCCTTACTTATAAGTCAATGTACGTCCGTCTTACTTATAATGAAGAAACAGATGCTTTTGAAGGTTCGGTTGACCTGACAGATAACTTTGAGTCTGGTGAATACCGGATTAATTACATCTCTGTAAGGGATACTGCTAATAATTATATTTTAGAGTCTAATCGGACGCTTACGGAAAAAGGGCATTTCAGGGTGTTTACAGAAGCTAATCCCCCGACCTTTACTAAACTTTCGATTGATCGGGACCAAATTGAATCGGAGCAATCGATTAACCTTGTCGTAGAAGGTGACGATGATACCTTGCTAAAACAGGCAGTTGTTAACTATCAAATGCCGGAGAGCCAAACCATTCGATCTGTTGCCTTTTGGTTTGGAAAATATAATCCTAATCGATCAGAGCAAGAACTATATATTACAAATAGAGACGAAGTAGGGACCTGGAAGGTTCACTCTATTGAAATGACCGATATTAATGATAATCAAATAGTAGTTAATGGTGAAAATGTAGATTTGTCAGTGGGTAATTTTTCAGTTGTAAGAGAGGTCGAGCCTTTAAAAGACTATTTAGTAAACACCTCTACAACGATAAAGAATGAGACGATTACTTCAGATGTGTATATATCACCGAGTGCGAATTTAACGATTGATGGGAATGTCACAATAGAAGGGAATGTTTATGTCTTAGGTGGCTTAAGAAGTAATGGTGGACTGACCGTTAAAGGGAATTTAGTAGCTAAAAGTATCAGTAGTGGTTCCTATGCTCCATCTAGACAACAGGCCTTGCTCTCCGAAACCGATATCATTCAGAATAAAATTAAGACCGATAAAATTTTGACTGAGGTCCCACTTGTTATATATGATACTCCGTTGATCAAAAAGGATGGTCAACTAAATATAAGTGGAGCAACGCTACCATTCTTGAATATGAAAATAAATGGTGAAGCAGTGCCATTAAAAAGTAATGGAACGTTTGAGTTAACGAATTACATCCTAGGAGAAAAGGAGAGCTTGGAGCTTGTGCTAACAGACCCAGCAAATCAACCCTTTTCCTTCCACTATAATGTAGCACCAATTTCTATAGATGAATTGACGAAAGAAACAACGGTATTAAAAGGGAGAACCTACGCCCATCATGATGTGAAAGTTTTTAGAGGAGAAGAACGAGTGGGGAGTAGCAAGGCGGATGATAACGGTATTTTTCAAATCCCTGTTAATGGCTTAATTGAAAATAGTACGCTGACCTTCCGTGTGTTTTCTACTGACCAAGCCTTAGTAGCGGAAAAGGATGTAGCAGTCAAGGATACAACAGCACCAAATATGCCGGAAGTGAATGAATTGAACAATCTTTCCGCTTTCATTACGGGGACTGCCGAACCAGGAGCTACTGTATATGTTCAGGCATGGCCTGAAGTCATTGCTCAAGGAATAACAGATCATTCAGGTACATTTCGAATGGAATTGGGTGCGCTTCTCCCAGGTAACTATTACACCATTTATGTAGAGGATGCAGCTAAAAACAGAAGTGAAAGTGTTACAGCGTATGTTATAGACCGAACAATTCCTGAGCCGCCAACTGTACGAAAAGTGATGCCTGGTGATCGAGCAGTAACAGGGATGGCAGAGCTAGGAACAAAAGTGGTTGTGAATAAAGATAGGAACACGATTAGCAGTGAGAGGGTTGATTCTAACGGGAATTTCTCAGTGGAAATTGATCCTCAGGATAGCGGAACAGTACTTGAAATCAAAGTTGTAGACACGGGAGGGAATATTAGTAAAACGGTTTACGTTACGGTTGGGAAAGAAGTGAATGCTTCTTTTACGGATGTGATGAAAAGCCATCGATTTTACCAAGAGATTCAGTACCTTGTTAACCGAAATGTTATTACAGGATTTCCTGATGGAGATTTCCGGCCAAATGCTACAGTGACTAGGGCTCAAGCGGCAATCATGATCGGTAGGGCACTTGGGTTAAATAGCGAACAAAGAAATACGAGCTTTTCAGATGTAGGTAAATCTCTAAAAGCATCTGGTTATATTCAATCAGCTGTGGAAAGAGGTATAATTACCGGTTTCCCAGATGGAACCTATCGCCCTGATGCTCCAGTCACTCGAGGCCAAATGGCTATCTTTATTGGAAGAGCATTCAGCCTAACCTCTGAAGCGACGATCTCTTTTTCCGACGTTAGCCAAGGAAGCTCTTCCTATGAATATGTAAAAAGAATACTAGCTGACGGTATTACAACTGGCTACCCAGATGGCACGTTCCGGCCAAATAAACAGCTGATTCGATCGGACTTCTCGGCATTTATGGCGAGAGCCTTGGATGAAGAGTATAAGTTGTGATAAAGAAGTGTTAAGGAAACAGAGAAATAAAAAGTTGCCACAATACAGTGGCAACTTTTTTAAAAATGATTGCTATGGATAAGCAATCATTTTTATACGCTAACAGATAACTCTATTTCAAGTAGTGACTTACAGGTAGGACAATTGATCTCTTCTTCTTTTCTAAACTGGACTTTCTTAAGGTCGCTTCTGAGACAAGTAGGGAATGCGTTATACTTAGCTCCGCATTCACACGTGTTTTTATTCTTTACAATGTGCCTTAGACCAGTTGATTCATCTAAATAGGTAGGATAGATCATTTATTTTCAATACCTCATCATAATTGATTAGGCAAAGCAGTTACAAAAGCGTCTTCTTGGAATGATGTAGTTTATGCAACTCGGCCACCATAACGTGACAAACGTCTTAGGTCCGTAGCTTTGCGTCTTTTACTTTCGTAAAATTTGCCCAATGGTAATAGTACCATATTTTGTCGAAAATTGTAAAGGGGAGAGAGGACGGAATTTTCTTGAAATAGTTTTTATAATGATAATCAATTTAAGTAATTGGGTATAGTTAACTTAGATGGTTCGTACAAGGTAAATACATAGGTATCATGTACTTATGAAAAAATGAACCGGATTATCCATCGACATATTTCGACAAAAAATGATATAAATATTATACGGTAAGGCTTTGGTTGGTAAACCAATAGGTTACCAAGACCAACCATCGCTTAAGGCATCGACCCTGGAAAAGTCGATGCCTTTAAACTTGTGCGGGACGTGGGGTCGGGTTCCACGTCCCATAAATAGCGGGACAAGGGGTCGGGTTCCACGTCCCATGCCTATAATGATTAAAGAATTTAAGGAATTAAATATTGAAGTAACGAATGGATTATTCAAGAGGGGGGTGTACTCGATGGATGATACTTTTGGGTATGCCAGTAATACGTGATATTTGCCTCAAAGATACTCCTTCTAATGATTTTATAATGAATAGTAATCTATCTCTTTCAACTTTATCCATTCTTTGCAAAGTACTAATATTTGATATTCCTTTTTCACGGAATACAGCTCTAACTTCATCATCATTCATCCTTACTCTTTGAATATCTTCTAAACACTCATCTTCGTTTATCTCATTTATATATTCCAAAAAATACTTAAGCGCCATCGCTCTATCCTCAGAAAACAAGTTTAAAGCAACATCAACATCAACAAAAGGATACCTCAACTTGTATTCACGTATACTTGTCCATTTACTATCTTCTACGCTTTTGGCTAACCCTGCCTTTAATGGATTTTGATGTATATACCTAAGAACTTTAAGAAAATAGGATTGACTATCTACACATTCGCTTCTAAACCTATCCTGGAATAAAGGTCCACATCGATCATATTTAAAGTTATACCAGTATACATAACTTGAACTTATTCTCTTCATGGAGTCTGAGATCGATTCACTGTCTTCCTTCATTAATAAATGGATATGGTTGTTCATTAAACAATAGCTATAAAGCTGAAATTTACTCTGCCTTTTATACCTCTTTAGAGTTTCTAAAAATCGATATCTATCCTCATCTTCTTCAAAAATAGTTTGCTTGTTAACACCTCGCATCATAATATGGTAAATCCCACTATTGCTCTTTCTTCGAATTTTCCTAGCCAAAAAAAGTCCACCTCCAATTCTAATAATCTTTCAAAAGATTAACAGACAATGACTAAATTCTACAGAAATAGTGGATCTCCTCTATTGGGACGAGGAACCCGTTCCCTTGTCTCTCGTCTCTGTCTCTCAAATGTTGGGATATGGGGGTGAAAAGTAACAGAATAATAAGATATATAGACGACGGGACAAGGAACCCGGCCCCATTGTCCCGTTAAGTATTTTCATAACGGCCTTTGTTTTTTTTGGGAGGTAATTTTTCTATTCATGCATCTGCACAAGGATTCAAGGATTTAAATCCAGATTACCGATTTTATGAAGAAATCAATTATTTAGCTGATAAGTCTATTATTACCGGCTTTTTGGATGGTACTATTCAAACGGAAGGGGCTGTATCTAGAGCTCAGGCTGCTGTCATGATCGGACGGGCGCTAGAACTAGACAATACTTCAAGAGATACGGATTTTCCGGATGTAGGGAAAGGGAGCTTTGCCAGTGGATATATTCAGTCAGCTGTAGAGGCGGGCTTAATATCAGGTTATAAAGATGGAAACTACTATCCAGATTTAATCGTTAATCGAGGGGAAATAGCAATCTTTCTAGCAAGGGCATTTAAGCTTGTAGCTGAAGAAGAACTCTCATTTGTGGATGTTAACTCGAAAATGGCTGCTTTTTCATCGATTAAAAAAATTCTTGCTGAAAGGATTACTAGTGGGTTTCCTGACAATACGTTTCGACTAACTCAAAGCGTAAAAAGAGGGGAATTCTCCGCATTTTTAGCAAGAGCACTAGATGAACGGTTTAAAGTGACAGTACCAAATAAAGAAATGAAGGTTCAATTTTTTAATGTAGATCAAGGAGATAGTGCGTTAATATAAACGCCAAATGGGAAGGATATTCTAATTGATGGAGGAGCTGATCGAGCAGATATTCGCGTACCATTATATATTATGGAATCAGTGGTTTCTTCAATTGATCTGCTGGTATCCACTCACCCAGATCCATGAGACATGGGTGAGACATGGGGACGGGTTCCTCGTCCCTCTTCCTTGGAGACAAGAAATTATTTGTCTTCAAGAGCATTGAAAAGCCCAAATGAAAATAATGTAAACTTCCTCCAGGAACTTGTATAGTTTGGAGCTCAAAACAACCAAATTATGCAAATTCAGAAGGTTTTTTAATTCCTTAAAGACTAGTAGATTATTAATTGCAATCTCATAAGGAAAGCCAACAAGCAATTGGTTATTCTTAAGAATGTTACTACCCTTCCACTTAACTGGGACAGGGAACCTGACCCCCTTGTCCCCCATGGGGACATGGGGACGGGTTCCTCGTCCCTCTTCCTTGGAGACAAGAAATTATTTGTCTTCAAGAGCATTGAAAAGCCCAAATGAAAATAATGTAAACTTCCTCCAGGAACTTGTATAGTTTGGAGCTCAAAACAACCAAATTATGCAAATTCAGAAGGTTTTTTAATTCCTTAAAGACTAGTAGATTATTAATTGCAATCTCATAAGGAAAGCCAACAAGCAATTGGTTATTCTTAAGAATGTTACTACCCTTCCACTTAACTGGGACAGGGAACCTGACCCCATTGTCCCCCTGGGACAGGGAACCTGACCCCATTGTCCCTCTCATTCCCACCACATAATCCCTCGCTAGGAAAATTTATGTAACTTTATGAAACTTTTTACAGGTTTGTTACGTTTATATAAATGGGCATAAATTTCATACTTTTTTAACTCTTCTTAAAAAGGAGTTTAATAAGTTATATAGAATTTATGTTTTGGTGGAAAAAATTTCTAGGGGGTAATTACTTGAAGACTATTAAAGGAAAAAGCCTTGCGGTTGGGCTTGCTGCGTCTTTAGTGGTAGGTTCATTCTTACCAGGGGCTACTTTAGCTGCTCAGAAAGAACCTAGTCAGAGTTTATATCAGCAGTTGGAACGCTTAGGGCTAAAGCAAAATTCGGTCAAGTCGAGTCAAATTACGAAGGATCAAGACAAAAAGTTTTCAGAGAATCAATTAATTGTTAAGTACAAAACACCTCTATCATCTAGCGACCATCATAAAGCAGGTGGAAAGCTAGTTAGGCGTTTTGCAAGCTTAGGCTATGATGTAATTGAGGTTTCCAGTAGTAAAAAGCTTGAAGCTGTTGCTGCAGAGTATGCAAAGCTTGGGAACGTAACTTCTGTGACTAGAAGTGCTTTTGCAAAAACGATGGGAACCGATGTAAAAGAAAACATGATGTATCATATTAAGGCATTGAACCTTTCCAAAGCACAAGGGCTAGCTGGGAAAAATAAAGTAAAAGTAGCTGTCATTGATACTGGAGTTGATACAAATCATCCGGAGCTGAAAAACAAAGTAGTAGCAAATAAAAACGCTATGAATCCGTTAAAGAAAGGCCTGGCCGATTCTCATGGTACACATGTAGCGGGAATTATTGCTGCTGAAAAAGGGAACAGCATTGGAGGCTATGGGGTTGCTCCAAACGCAGAAATCGTCTCTATTGATGTTTTTAACCGTTCTCCATTTGTAACAGACTATGTGATTGCAGAGGGAATTATTGAGGCAATTAACCAGAAGGTACATGTTATCAATATGAGTCTAGGGACGTTCTATCCATCACCTATCCTGAAAGATGCTGTACAAAAAGCTATTGATGCTGGAATTACTGTCGTAGCATCTGCTGGGAATGATGGTGCGGACATCTTGAATTATCCAGCTTCATTTGATGGCGTTATCAGTGTAGGAGCGACTAATGATAAAAATGTATTAGCCGATTTCTCTACCTATGGACCATCAGTAGATGTAGTAGCACCCGGTGAGGCAGTATATTCTTCTGTGTATGACTATGAAAAAGGCTCCTCATTCGTCGAAATGAGCGGAACCTCTATGTCATCACCAGTCGTAACAGGAGCTGTCGCACTACTGTTATCTAAATATCCAAATCTTACACCATATCAAGTAAATTATGTTTTAACCAAAACGGCTAAAGATATGGGAGATAAAGGGCACGATTTAAAGTATGGATATGGAATGATTGATATTGAAAAAATGCTATCATTTGATCCAAAGCATATCCCTGCAAATCCATTAGTAAATGAAAATAGTTTACTAGAAAACGCCCAAGACCTTGGAGAATTTGACACAATTGAGAAGTCTGGGAAGCTAGTTAAGTTAAACCAAGCCGATCTATATAAAACAGAACTGACGAAAGGTGAATACGTTCAGTTAAAGCTAGAAGGTACAAGTAAATATGACCTTAAATATGAACTATTATTTTATAAAAATGGCGAAGACAAGCCGGTTCAAAAGCTAGAAGTAAATGATACTAGAGAAAACCAACTTGAAGGTGGTCTCTTCCAAGCACCTGAAGATGGAATGTTAGTAATTGCTGTCAAAGATAGCTATGGGAAATATAATGAAACTGGAGCGTCTACTTACAAGTTAATGCTTGAAAGAACGCTGGAACTAAAGGAAGATGGCAATACGATGGATTCACCTGTTGTTATTGAATCTTTACCATATTCCTCGAAATTAGAAAATTACTATACAGATGAGTTTGTTCCTGCTGAAGAATCAGAAGAAACGGAATCAGAAGAGCTGGAAGAAGAAACAATGCCTGCAGAAGATTCAGAAACTCCTGAAGAATTAATGGAGGTCCATGGAGATTCAGACTTCTTTAGCTTTAAAGTACCAGGGAATGTAGAAGATGAGATGGTTGCAGTCAAGATAAACCTTTCAGAAGTTCCTGGGATCAATCCATCATTACGGTTACATATGATTAACCAGTATGAAGGGGAAGAATTTGTAGAAGAAATGGACATGGCTGATATGAAGGGCTATGGAAAAGGGGAAGAGCTAATTTTTAGTGCATTCCCAGGACAAGAGTATATGGTTGAAGTGACAAATAAGCCATTTATTGATCCATTTATGATGTTCTTCTTTGGGGAAGTAGAAATTGATAACGAACGCAGTTACTCCTCTAATCTTCCATATCAATTGAAGATTGATACGAAGGCATTGCAAGCGGATGAAGATGGAATTCCATTTGAAATGGGAATGGAAACGGTTGAAGAAGAACTTGCTGAAGGGAATTTAGAAGAATACGTAGCTAGAAAAAATGAAATTGAGCAGCAAGCATTTGACCCATTCGCTAATCCATATGAAGAAATGATCAAAATGATCAAAGAAGCTGCACTACCACTGGAAGAAGGGAAAGCAGCAGAAGGATATGTACAGTTAATGGGTGATGAAGATTGGTTTACATTCACTCCAGAATCAGACTCTATTTTTGAAATTAAAATGGACAACTCTAGTAAGTATAAGCCAGTTGGTATGAATATTATGAAGTATGATGAAAAGCTTAAAGATTTTAGGTATATATACTCAAATGAAGAAATGTCGTTTATCGATTGGATGCCAAAGCCAAAGGATACGTTCTATGTAGGCTTACAAAAGGGAGAAACCTACTATTTACGTATTGCAGATCCGATGTATCGCCCATCGTTTGACCCTTATCGTTTTACAATCAAAACAAAGGTCAAAAACACTGCCGATGCTTTTGAAAATAACAATGATTTTGAAACGGCTGTAACTATTACAACTAAAGGGATTACAGGGAATTTCTCTGGTTCTGCTGATATGGATACCTATTATTTCAAGCCAAACAAAAATAGTGTTTATGGAATCAGTGTAACTCCAGGTACACTACCTGCCAAATATGCAAATGTACCGAATGATGTTAAAGCGCAGATTGATCCTGTATTAGTTGTTATTGAAGATACGAATGGAAATGGAAAAATGGATAAAGAAGAAGAAGGAAAGTTTACAATGGTAGACTATGGCTTCTTCAATGATGAAGAAAGAACAGGTTTCAAAACGAGAAAGGGTATGGGATACTTTATTTTAACAATGGATTATTTCAACAAGTCATCCCTAACGCCGTATGTGTTAAAAGTGGATGAAACAACAATGGCTGATGAAGATAAAGGGTCAGTTGTCAAATCAAATATTCCTAGTAAACCATTAGTCCTAAACCAACCAGTGAAGAATCGATTCTACGCATTCGGTTATCTAAACTTAACCGATAACAAGGGAGATGCAGATTATTACAAGCTGCCAATCTCTCAATCGAAAGAATTCACAATTGAATTAGAAGCACCAACCGATATTGATGGGAAAATCACAGTGTATGATTCAAAAGGCAAGCAAGTAGCACAATCGGATGTCTATGGCCGTGGGGATCATGAAATTTTCTCAACGAAATTAACTAAAGGGACTTACTATGTAAAAGTAGAAGATGCTACTGGAGCAGCAAGCACAGTTCCTTACAAAATTATCGTAAAATAGTTATACCCACACTTTATGATTAGCTAAACTCGAATATAGATTTGAAAGAAAAGAGTTCAATCTGAGCTCTTTTCTTTTTTGTGTCTGAAAATTCATCAATTGTTGTTAAGCGCTTCGACATCCATCTCAAGCGCCTGGGCGTAAGCCAATTTTAGAATGGAAAAGGGTTAAGAACGCCCTCTATGCTAAAGACTTACTTTCCCTAGCTTGACCTAGGTGCTAGATTTTCTCCCAAAAGCTATATGAACATATAATCAAGAAATGAAAAAATTCCAAAGAAGGAATTTAAGTTGCCATTCTTTTATGTTAAACTATATTTATGTAAAAATATGGGTGTAAAAGGAGGAGAAATATGAATAGAAATCGATGGCTTTTTATCATTATCATACTGCTGTTTTCAGTTATTCCGTTGTATATCTTGAGGGACACAGATCATTCGGAGGCTCAATCTTCAAATCAAGCATTTCAGCTTAGAAATCCAGATAAAGTAATGGAAGATACCCTCCTAAATCCTTTTCAAACGAAGACGAAAATAAAGATTCTCGGTGACAGCATTACAGCTGGTGCAGGCGCTACAGGTTATGGGCTTACCAATCAAATGATTGGAAAAACGGGCTACTACATCCCTAAGCAAAATTCCATGTCTTGGGCTAATCAAGTAAAAAAACATGTAGAAGAAAAGTATAATGAAAAAGTATTTATTAATCCACTTGATCCGCGAATTAGTTATAAGTACCAAGGAACGGCTACTAAGAACGATGCCTATAAGCTAAAAATGGCTGCCTATACAAAAGGGAAAGGTGCACGAGTTTCATTTGATTTTATGGGTACGGCTGCCTCTTTGTATTTTACTAAGCAAAATGGATCTGCAATTGTTGATATCTATGTCGATGGGAAAAAAGTTACTCGTCAAGATCTATATAGTGGGTCCAATCAATATGGGCACGTAGTGAAACTCAACCAATTAACATATGGGAAACATACGGTTGAAATTCAATCTGCTGGTAAAAATCCAAAATCAATAAGTGACCGCATTTTCTTTGAGGGGATTGAGCTTCAAAAAAACGCGGTTGTGGAAAACTGGGGAGTAAGTGGCCAAGATTCTGAGTGGCTCTTTAATAACAAAGATACTTTAATCGAAAAAGATGATGATGTGGTGATGATTCAAATTGGAACCAATGACCGAATTGATTCCTACTCCGCAGAAGCAATCAAAGCACATCTCATTCCAATCCTTGAAAAATGTAAAGCTGAAAGGAAGCATGTCATTCTCCTATCAGCAAACCCAACTTCTATAGAAGATGATACCTTGAAGGGAACAAGAAAATTTACGATGTATGAAGTGGATGAAGCGATAAAAGGATTAGCTGCCGATTATGGAATTACCTACATTAGCAACTACCAAGCTTTCTTCAATTATACTGATACAACTGGCAATTCAATTGATAGTTTATTGAAGGATGGACTTCACCCAAATGACAAAGGATATGAGATAATGTATAAAAATGTAATACATGAACTTGGTCTTTCGCGAACTCGATCTTTGTAATGTGAATGGAATGAGTCCATCTGCGTGGTTAGATCAAACAGCATTGGTATGGAATGACAATGGTGATGGAACATATACAGCAATCATTGAACAAGCGTTAATTTATGGACAATAGCTACTCGCTAGACAAGCGACGGAAGGCCCATTCGTTTTCAAATCTACGATTGCTACTTCTGTAGAAATTAATTCAGTTGTTGTCGATCGTTCAATTAAAGAAGTATCCGAGCATTTCGTTCAAACCCTGATCTTACAATAATGAATATAAGTTTATAGCAAAAGCCTCTCCATAAAAAACTGGAGAGGCTTTTGTATAAAAGTTTATTCAGCTGGTGTAGCAGTATCTACAATACGTCCTTCCACTCCAGGTGTAATAGAAGTAGACTTTTGTAAATAATTCTTAAACATTTCATAGTCTACAAATCCAGGCTCACTTACTCGTCCTTCGGTATATGCCGTTTTAAATACATCATAACCGTCTCCACCTTTTGCAGTGAATGTGTTCGTAGCTACAAAATAGGTAGATGTTTCGTTTACTGGTGAGTAAGTTCCATCTTGACCTTTCACTTCAGCAGAAATCACTCTTTCGCCAGCAGGCTTTGAGCTGTCATAAGTGAATTTCATTCCAGAAACATGAAGGAATGCGCCGCTTGCATTTGGAGCTTGACTTACACTATGCTCAAGTGCAGTTGAAATCTCCGCTCCAGTTAAGTTCATAATCGCGAGAGAATTCCCGAAAGGCATAGTTGTTAATATTTGTCCAAGTGTAATATCTCCTGCTGGAATGGAAGCACGAATTCCACCACCATTTGTCATAGCAATTACTGTTTGCGGGTTAATACTTTGTGCTTTTTCAAGCATGCCATCTGTAATTAAGTTTCCTAGATTTGTTTCTTTAGTACGGACATCAGCGCGCTCCCCGTCTAAGTTAACAGTTGTTGCTACTCCAATTGTTTGTTTCTCAAGCTCTTCAATTTTTGTCTTATATGGTTGGAACATTCCTAAAGCTTCTGTATCTTCAGCAAAATCATCAATAGCGATAAGATCTCCTTCAAATCCAATCATCTTTCCTTCACTATCAAAATCAACACCCAGCATACCTAAGTACTTATTGTATTCTTTAGCCTGAACAATGACAGTTGGCTCATCTTTCCCTGCTTCAACTAGTACAGGAGCATCAAGCTCTGAATGCGTATGTCCACCTACAATGATATCGATTCCTTCAACCGCTTTAGCAAGCTCTAAATCGTTATCAAACTCTGAATTATCATCAAAACCAATATGTGTAATGGCAACGATTTTATTGACTCCTTGAGCTTTAAATGCTTGAACGGCTTGCTTTGCTTCATCAATATAGTTAGAGAAAGTAACGTTTACAGGACTTGAGATTTGCGGAGTTTCTTCAGTTGTTAGACCAAAAATACCGATTTTCTCTCCGTTCACCTCTTTAATGATTCCATCATAGATGTTCCCGTCCATCGGTGCATCTGCTATTGTTCCACCATGGTAGATTCCGTTAAACAATGAATCACCAGTGAAATCTACATTTGCACTAACAAATGGAAATTCAGCAGTCTTTACAAAATCAGCAAGTGCTTTATGACCATCTGTGCTTGCACCTAAGTCAAATTCATGATTTCCAAAGGTCATTGCATCATAGCCAAGGTAATTCATAAATTCTAGGTCAGCTTGTCCTAAAAATTCATTGAAATATAAGCTACCAGAGAAAACATCCCCAGCATCCAATAATAGCGCATGAGGCTTTTCACTTCTAATCTCTTTTACTACTGTAGCTTTCTTAGCAATATTATCAATATGTGCATGTGTGTCGTTTGAGTGCATTACGGAAAGCTCAAATTTCTCTGCAGCTGCCTGATCGGATTTATGTAGGAATATGGCAAAATCTCCGCGTTTAGCTGACGTTTCAATTCCAAAGGAAGTATCGCTTACACCACTTGTAATTTGGTTCGCAACTAATGCTTTGATAGCTTCGTTATAGCGGTCAGAGGCATCGCTGAAGCTAGTTTCAGAAAGCCCCTTTAACTCAAAGCCCTTTTGAATCCAAATCGCAAGCTCTCCACGTTTGATGGTGTCAGATGCTCCAAAGGTAGTATCTGTTTTACCAGAAGTAATATGAGCTGCCTTTAAAGCATTGACAGCACCACGTGCACGAGATGGTACATCGGTAAAACCAGAATCAGGTGCGTTTTTTGTATCAAGCTCTAATACATTTGCTAGCATTATTGCTGCGTCAACACGCTTAATATCCTTATCTGTTCCAAATTGACTATCGGAAATCCCATTAATCCCATTTGCAAGCATGAAATGAACCGCATCTTGGTAACGTTCGTTTACATCTGAAAAATCCTTTTCAGCAGATACTGTAGTTGCATATCCACCTGTAACAAGAGCGGCTGTGGCAGCAGTAGCTAATAATTTTCGGTAAGACTTAGAATACATAGAAGAATCTCCTCCTAAAAATTAATAGATGATCTAAAGCTTATAGATTCATAGACCCGAAGTTAATTATAGCAAACATATGACAAATAGTTTCAATATTTATATTATTTTTACAAGATTAATATTTCCTTAATGAAAAAAAATCCCTTTCAATTTGAAAGGGATAGGTATCTTCTATCGGCTTAAAAACCCTAGTAATGTATATTTCGCTAGCTCGCTTTTTGTCATATTCTTGAGTGCTTTCTTATTTACTTCTCCTATCTGTAACGGAGTTATAAATGGGGAATTATTTCGAATATGCACTTCTCCAGGGTGAAGAACTATCTTCTCATTTTCCGTTAGCCCAGATTGTATTTCATATAGCTTATTTACTTCAAGTCCGAGCTCAAGCTTGCGTTTCTCTATTTTTCCCGAACTATTTAACACGTAAGCATGGTTCTTTTTTAACAATGAATGACTTGATACTGTAATAACATCTTTCAACTCTTCTAGAGTAACATAGGCGTCTACGTGGTTACCTGATAGGAGAGATTCATTTTCCCCCTCTAGTCCAATAGTAAATAAATAATTACTATCTTCGTTTAATTTAGGAGTATTCATAGGATGGTGAAGCACCTGTGTTATTGTTCCAGTGAACTTCTCTCCATCATGCTTTCGGTAAATCGATGCATCCATGCCCGATTCTACCATACTTACTTCTTCTTCTGTTAACGTTCCTTGCACGGAAGGGGTTTCTGAATGTATTGAAATAATAGGGTTTGCTAGACTATCTTGAATTTTTGTAATTGTCCCAGTGTAAGAACTAATTACCGTGAGGCGATTCTCTTCCTCTTGAAGCTCTTCTAGCTGCTGATCAATTGCATCATACTCTTTTTCTAGAAGAGCCTTTTCTAGCTCTTTATTATAGATTTCTTTATCCATTTCAACGATAGAGGCAAAGTATGTGTTATCCTTATTTTCTTTTTTTTCCTGTGAGGCATCTATTTCAAGACCAGTTATATAGCTTGTTAATTCATCAATATGATCTTCTAGGCTAACAATTTGGTCATTTAGCAAATCTCGCCTGTTCTCCATTGTTTCTTTTTCCTTTTCGTATTGAAAGGTTTCATATTCAAAGAGTGGAGTCCCTGGTGTAATTTGCTCGCCTTCCTTTACTAAAAACTGTTTGAAAGCACCATTTTGATCATCAAAATAGATAAAATGCTCTTCAGAAGGTACGATTAGTCCTTCCGTTTTCAAGGTTTTCTTGAGGTCTTGCTTCTCAACAGAGGACCAATGCTCGATAAAGACAGAACGGCTTATTTTACTGTCCTCTTTCAAAATTAAGTAAAAGTTACAAGCAATAAAAAAAGTAATTGCTGTACCTAGTATGACAAGTTGTGATTTTTTCATGATTCCACACCTTTATAAAAGCTTTTCAAATTTAATAATCGAAAATAATGAAGCAATTAGCCAAAAAATAAGGTTAATTCCAACTACCATCAACGCTACCATTTTTGGTTCTTTATTTGATATTTTTTTAATCCCATTGTACTGAAAGTAGATGGTCCACACACTGAAAATAGATATGAAACTGAAGAAATAGATCAGAAATTCATATTCTATCACGTATTGAGAAACCACCCCGAGTGAGAAAGGAGAGGAAAATCGGTTTAATCCCCAAATGGATGCTACGAGAAATACTAGTGCTTTCTCCAATAGTAGAAGACATGCTGCTATTAATTGAATGACAACGACTTTATTAAAGGGTAAATCTGTAAACACCCAAAAAAATGCTGCTGGGACAAAGAGTATGATGGCTGTATAGAGAATAGCCCATGCGATTTTTCCAAGCATGAACAGTAGCTTTCTTGTTTCGAACTCACTTCGAGGCAGCTCAGCTAATTCCTTTGAAATGGATTCCGTTCCCATTCCATAAAATGCACTCATGGCATAGATGATTATACTAAACACAAACAATAAGAATATACGAGGCTTTAGTCCTTTGATTACCTCCGCTTTATGAAGCTGGAAGAATAATTCCTGTGGATGCAAAAGCCCTTTTAAAAGACGGACTTGATAAATCATGACAAAATCCTCCAAAATTTTGATGAGAAAGGTAAATTTAACAATCTCTATTTTACCTCAATTAGTGAAGAAAAGGGATTAATAACAAGAATATATTTTGTAAAATAAAGGTATTAAGTTAGTATAATTCTATTATCCTATTAAAAAAGTCTGTTATAATTAGGTATTATTACCATTTTTTAGCGGAGGTTTGGGGTTTTGAAGAAATGTATATGGATAATTCCTCTATTCTTTTTCTTGTTAATAAGTGCTGCAGAGAAAAGGGGAGAAGCTTCAACAAATATCTACATTGAAACGAAAGAAAATACGGCATTATTCGATATGATATCGGGAGAACGGGTGACAGTTGGCCAATTAGTAAAAGGCCAAATAGTCCAAACCATAGATGAGGATGAGAGCTATTATTACATTCTGTATGGAAATGGAAAAGCATACGTAAGCAAAGCTAGTGTTGAAGTTACACAGAAACGGGAGCCAATTGGGAAGAGAAGATATTCCAATCAAGTCGTTATTACAGAAAAGAATGTCACTGTTATCTCAGATACACGATCTGGAAAGGAGTTAGGGTTTTTATCTAGAAATATGAGATACCCTGTTACAGGTACATATAAGAAACATTGGTATACGATCCAACTTGGAGGAAGAACAGGATATATACATAAGGATCATGTTCGTAATGATGATGGGATTCCTGTGTTAATGTACCATCATATATTAAAGGATTCAGAGAATCGTTACTTTAAGAACCATATGACGATTTCTTTAAAGAGCTTCCAACAGCAATTAGATTATTTGAAGAAGAATGGATATCGTACCATTTTTCTAAATGATCTTGAGAATTACATGCGTTATCGTTCCAATCTAACGGGTAGAACTGTTGCCATCACGTTTGATGATGGATTAAAATCTGCTGCTATCTATGCGTATCCAGAACTGAAAAAACGAGGATTTATTGCGACGAATTTTTTGATTGCGGACCGAATATGGAAAACAGACTATGCCTTTAATCCTGATCGGCTACAACAGCTAAGTATGAGAGACCTTGAACAATCAGCGGATGTTTTTAGATATGAAAGCCATACGGCCTCTATGCATCTTAGAGACAAGCAGACAAATATTCCATTTCTTGTAATGAAAGGCTTTAATGACATTGCCAAGGATCTAGTGAAGAGTAGAGAAATCATTGGTTCTCATGTGAAATATTTAGCCTATCCATTTGGACAATATGATCAGGAGACTATTAAAGCAGCCCAAGCAGCACAGATCACAATGGCATTTACTACTGAACCAGGAAGGGTCATGTTAGGTGATCATCGCTACAAATTAAAAAGGCAGGGGGTTTCACCTGTCACGTCAATGAAAGATTTTATGAATAAAGTAGAATAGTGTAAAAGGAGGAGTGCCTAATGGGTGCTCCTTTTTCCATTCGTCTTTACCATTAGCTTCGTAAGGAAGCAAAACTTTTGTTGTAGGAATATGGTAATGGGTCAGTAATTGGTCAACAAAAACACCCATAAATTACCACTCAGATGCTAATTAGCTATACGTTATAATGGGGAAATCAACTAACATAATCAGGGGGTAAAAATGAGAAAGACTGTTATGGTGATTTTCTTAATGATTACTCTTCCGTTAAGCTATATGCATAGTCAAGTAAAAGCAGAAGAGCTATCAGATGTTCGTGACCATTGGGCAAAAAATCAAATTTCGACGCTGGTTAATAAAAATGTTATCAGTGGCTTTGAAAACGGCACATTTCAGCCAAATGCACCCGTAACTCGTGGGCAATTCATTGCTTTTCTAGTAAGAGGGCTAAGGTTACCGCCTGGGGAAACTGGGTTTAAAGATGTCACAAGGGGAAGTAGCTTATATGATGAAATGGCAGCTGGGAAACGAGCTGGATTAATAGTAGGTACGAAGGAAGGATATTCAAAAGCGAATGCCCCTGTAACACGTGCAGATGTAGCTGTTATGATTGACCGGGCTCTCCAGTTAAGGGGGGATTATACTGAACTTGATCAGTTGGATTTTGATGATCAAGGGACCATTCCTGCCTATGCCTTACAGTCTATTCAACGGACAGTAAAATATGGAATTGTGCTGGGGACAAAAGAGAACAAAATTAATCATAAATCAACAGCTACGCGTGCGGAGTCGGCTGTTTTCGTTTATCGAATGCTTGAAGTATTAAATGAACTAGAGGGTTTACCGACCTCTCCTCCACCATCTAATAATGGAGAGCCAGGTGCTTCTAAGAATATCAGCTCATCTGAAGTAGCCATCCCTATTGGAGACGGCAATCAAGTGAAGATCAGGATGAATACAAGTGGTGTCCCCCTTCATTATAAAAAATCAGATGAGTTTACCCACATTCATTCAAAGGATTTCAATTATTATTACGATATGGGATATAAACAAAATCCATTAGGTTTCCTCCGTGTGACACTAAGAAAGCTTGATAATGGGGATACATTTATTTTCTCAAGGTTTATTCATAATGGGGACAATACGTATTCTGCGTCGATTATTTTACCATTTGAACAAGCTAGCTCATACAGTCTAAAAAGAATAGATTCTTATGGTCAAGTGAAGAGGGAGCATGATGATACAATTGGTATAGATCCCACCTCCCATCCAATTGGACTTTTAAGTGTGAAAAGTGGGCAAGAGACAGCCCATCAAGTCATGATGAGTAAGAACTATACTTCAATTCAACGAGAAAAGCCTTATGCAAATGGGCAAAAATCTGTTGTTAGAGAGTTTTTAGATGAATTTGAGGGATATAAAATCTATTCTTCATCTTCCGCCGTCTCTATGCAATTAGATATGAAGGTAACTGGAAAGGCCATTTCCGAGAGCTGGGCACTGCTTTCAAATGAACCATTATTTCAGGATTCGTATTATATGGATTATTGGTTTCAGAGAAGTGTGGACGAATATCATACCATTAACAAATGGTTAACTGCAGACGGTGTATATACGAAGCTCCCATGGTCCATTGAACCGGGGTATAAACTAGGATTTGGTCGGAATTTAGGCTATATGCAAGGTGGGATATACTTGCGGGCATATAATGGTTCAAGTGAACGTTACTTCTATGATTTGGTCATGAATTCAATTGCAGATCTAGACGTGTTTACAAATGGTGCGATTCGAAGTGGGGATGTCCCTGTATTTAAAACGGAGTACACTAGTACCTGGTTGAAAAATGCTTATGGAACTACTGCTCCTTATATTGATACACGTCATAATGAAAACACCGCTCTATTTCTAAAAAATGCTGGAGAAACATTTCAAATACCACAGTTAGCAAAAGCAAATCAAAAATATGCAGATTTCCTAGTGGATCAAAAAGCGATTGGAAATGTCATAAAAATAACGAGCTCTAGCCATTTGATTGCCGATTATTATGCACCTGGGAGTAAAACCACCCATGTATCGTTAAACCATGCTCTAGGCGAGATGCGTTTCTTAATTGAAACTTATCTGCAAACAAATGATGCAAAGTATTTAAAAACAGCTAAGGAAATAAAAGCAGCTGTCGAGCATCTGTACCCGAGATGGATTCGAGATGATGGAGACCTATGGTATCAGGTTAACGGTAACCTGGTGTTTAATGGGAGAGATTATGAGTGGCTAACATTGGTAGATTTGCTTGCTAGTCAAGAATTATTCGAAGATATAGGCATGGTTAGCAGTTCCATCTTTGATTCGATGATCCGTTCAAAGACAGAGTATTTAATTCATACCAATCAATATATAAAATCCAGCATTCTTGAAATGCTGAGTGAACAAGGTTACACAGACCTTGTAGAGAAGTATAAAAACAATGTTACCTCATCAAGTAACATCCTCGAGGAACCAAAAGAGTTAGTAGGAGAACACGATATTTATGAGGTAGACGGGGCTGTAGATACGCTAGAAGAGCTTAGTAAATAAATACTTGAATAGGGTGTTCCTTTTGACTTGCTGGTTAAATTCCATAGAAAACCTTAAAACCTGCTCCGTTAGAACTTAACGGAGCAGGTTTTTTTTAGGGATATTACATTTTTGCTTAGACTTCTAATTGATCCATCAGGTTTACGAAAAGCTATCTAGTATTATTACTGACAGATTCTCACTTTTGAATTTTTAAAATATCATCTCTCATGCGATACATAAATTCTGCCATTTGGGCTCTTGTTGAATGGGCTGTAGGTCGGAATGTTCCATCTTTAAAGCCGCCTATATACCCCTGTTGATAAACCGCAACAATCGATTCATAAGACCAACGCCCAGGGTCCAAATCAGGAAAAGGTGAGTTGTCAGTTTTAGCAATAGGGTAACTAAAGATATTAAATAATATTCTGGTGAGCTGTTCTCTTGTTAGGGGATCCCCTGGACCAAATTGGTTTTCTTTTTTTCCATGTAAGAATCCTAATTCGCGTGCTGTTTCAATTTCATGTTGGGCCCAGTGACCCTTCACATCATTAAATTTAAAGGTTTGCGGTTTGTAATTGTCATATCCTAATGCCCTAATTATTATTACTGCGCCTTCTGCACGTGTGAGTGTAGAGTCAATCGCAAATGTGGTACTCGTCTTACCAACCATCCATCCTGCTTGAGAAACGTAATGGATGCTTGGCTCTGCCCAGTAGCCTGAGGAAACATCCCTAAAATAGAGTCCATTTAACCATAAAGAGTAGTAATCCCACATTTTAGGGTTCTCTAAATATAACGACCATGAGCCAGTCCCTTTTATCCCATATTTTTTCGGTAAGCGCAGTTTAGCCTTAAGAGATCTTTCATTTTCAGACCAAATAACATAGGGTCCTTCGGTGAGCTTCGTCGTTCCAATAAAAAAACTCTGTCCTTTTGGAATTGTAAAGCTAGCACTTGCACTTTCAGTTATTTCATCGTATGTTTGCTGTCCGTTAAATTTAGATAGGAGTTCTGTTATTCGTTCACTTGTAATCCCCATCCCAGTAATTTGTTTGTTTTCAAGTGTTGGGCCATTCAGCTTCCACAATCGCCCATAAAAAGGGATTCCATAGACAATTTTGCTTTTTGGGACCCCTTGGTTAATGGCGTATTGTATTGAACGCTCTGCGAAAGATATACTTGAAACGGGACCTATAGGACTTTCTGGAGATTCCCAGCTTTCATCATATGCCATGATCATAAGGTAGTTCGCATAAGTTGAAAGAGCTTTGTAATCGTATAATCCATGCCAGCCAGTTTTCCAATCGTTTGGATTGGCAGCTACGGCAACTGATACATCTTTGTGCTTTGGGATATAGGACCTTAGAAGTCGAATGAAGTCCGTATGTGCATCCCTATAGGTGGAACCGACTCCCTCAATATCTACATCAACCCCATCCAAATTGTATTTTTCTATTGCGGCTGCTATATCCTTTGCCAATTGTTCACGCTTAATAAGACCGTTAATACCTGCCTCCATATCCCAATGATTGGCTAAAAACGGAACTACTTTAATGCCTTTATTATGCATTTTAGTAATAAAGGAGGTCTGTAGTTTCCAAGTGACACTTAGAGAACCGTCAGGGAGAATATCAAAGTAATTTGGAGATACGACTTGAAGACTACCTTTTGTTTGATTGACTTGATCAAGATATGAAGTAGGGCTTCCAAAAAACAAATAGGACATATTATATAAATTTGTTTGAGCAGAGCTTTGTGACATCATGGGAGACCAAATTAAAAAAGCAAACAATAGGAGCAAAGCTTTGAAGACTTTCATAAAAATCTAGCCTCCTTAATTCAATTTACAAATCTTTGGGGTAGGAAGCTTCGAACAGATACCCATTAGCATATGGAGATACCCTATAATTAATTCCTTCATATAAAAGAGTGCTTTCGTTAATATTCTCAAGATTTTCATTTGGACCCACTCCAAGAGTAGCAAGCAAAGCATCTCCATCCTTTTGTGAATCTTCCCCTTTCAATAGCTGGTACACTACAATCCATCCTGTGAGCATCTTATAATGGTCTTTTGAGCTTTTTGAAATAAATTGTATCTTAACGATACCCTCACCATCACTCATTGCTCTAACTTCCATTTGATCTTGAAGCAGACACTGAAAGTAAGGATCGATTGGATCGTCAACATAGATTAATTCATTTATATGTAAATTCCTGTCCATTTCGTCTGCTAGAGCATTCCATCTATCTTTAAATTCAGCATATGGAATCTTTTCTAGAGTAATGGTTTTTCTGTTATTACTCTTTTGGTTTTCGATGGATGAAATGTTTAGGTATTCATTGTCATTTTGTTTTGCTCTCTGGCCATTCATTTCATTTCGACAGCCACCAACTACGATCAGTAAAGCTAAGACCCATATTATTCTCATATAACACCTCTTCCATATAGATAGGGTTTGTTATTCTTATCCGAAATATGACTTGTTTTGCTATACAGTTAGGAAGAATTAGTCATTTTTCCCCAAACAAAAAAATCCCTCCATAATTTAGCGAGTGTTTCATAAAAATTATTTTGAATATTCTTAGCTTGTATATTTTTCAAGGTTAACAATCTTCTCTACCTTGATAGAGTGTTTGTTTGGTTTAAACAACAATAGAAGCATTATAGCTCTCTTCCATGTGAAAATATTAAATATTAATATTTTGGTAATAAGATACAGAGAGAAAATCTCAAAATTTTTCAAAATAATGCTAGATTTATAAAAAAATAGTCTTTAATATTTGATAGGGAAGGGAGAGGACTAATGAAGAAAAATTATTGGAAGATAGTTATACTTTTATTCTTATGGGTAGTTATTTTTGCTCCAAACACATATGCGAATAAGTTAACTACCGAGTTTATAAAAGTAATTAAAGAAACAGAGTTAATAATAGTTGATGAAAATAATGTGGAAATTGAACGGGTTCCAATAGCATTAGGTACCGTTTTTCAAGTAATAAGCGAAACAGAAGCAGACTACTCTGTGTCATGGAATGACCAAATAGGATTTATATTAAAAGACGTAACGGAACCTGCATCGAGTTGGGATTATTATACCAATAGCACAATATTTAAGCCTACGGTTGATACGGCTGTTTTCAAAATGGAAGATGGAAAATTAGTAAAGCGTGCTAGGCTACTAAAGGGAGAGACTTTTAAACGAATTGGCGAAGAAGGTCTGTATCATCTCGTCCAATTCAGCTCGTTTAAAGGATATGTGTTAAAGGATGAAACCGAACCTGTAATAGCGGGTGAATTACCAAATGGAATTGTAGAAGGAAGTAAGTTCACCAATCGAATGATCTCATTAAATGTAACCAACTTTTATTATTCAAATGGTGGAAAGTTAACTCCGATGGCTCGCATGGAAAAGAAAATTGAAGTTCAAGCGATTGAAGCATATAGAGATTACTTTATCGTGGAGCTTGCTGGTAGGAGAGCATACGTGAAAAAGAGTGATGTGAACCGTTATGTGGGAGACTTCGTTAATCCTCGACATACCTATACATATGAACAAATGATTAAAGATCTAAAGGATATTCGATTATGGTATGCCGATATGACTGAGATTCAAATCATTGGAAATTCAGTAGATGGTCGAAATCTATACGCGCTGAAATTAGGAAGAGGAAAAGAAGAAATTTTCATCAATGGTTCCCATCATGCACGTGAACATTTGACAACCAATGTAGTGATGGAAATGATAGATGCTTATGCATATGCCTATCTTCGAAATCAAACCTTAGATGGGTATAACGTAAGAGAAATTTTGGATAAAACAAGTATTTGGTTTGTTCCAATGGTAAACCCAGATGGCGTGACTTTAGTTCAAAAAGGCTATAAAAGTGCGAAAAATCCGAGCTACGTTTTAAAATTGAACGGGAATAGTAAGGATTTTTCAAGCTGGAAAGCCAACATACGTGGAGTAGACTTAAATAGACAGTATCCTGCGGATTGGGAAAATATTTGCTGTGATCCTGGCAAGCCCGGTCCTCAAAACTATAAAGGGAAGCGCCCATTAAGCGAACCAGAAGCAAAAGCGTTAGTAGACTTTACATTAAAGCATCAGTTTAAATCAGCTACTGCATATCATTCTTCTGGAGAAATTCTTTACTGGCACTTTAATCAGAGTTATTCAAACTCGATAAGGGACAAAGCAATTGCCAATAAGATTAAAGAAAAAACTGGTTATGCTTTAGTTCCCGCTGTGAGAAATCCAAGTGGTGGAGGCTATACAGATTGGTTTATTCAAGAGTTGAAAAAGCCAGGATTTACACCTGAAATTTCGAAATATGTTGGGCCAAGGCCGGTGCCAACATCAAGCTTTGATAGCATTTGGAAGAAGAACTATTCTATTGGTCTAATGCTAGCAAAAGAAACGTGAGAATAAATAAAAGCATCGCCATAGATGAACTGCTCGTAATGTAGGGCAGCTCACCTAGGAGCGATGCTTTTTAATTTCTAACAAACAATTGCTGATTATGTTCTTTAATCCAGGCAAGGTGCTCTGCTAAACTGGCAGAGTCTACATATTTTCCAAAGTCAGGTGGTAGTTCTGGGTCTCCCGGATTACTTATTTTGCGAGCGATGGCTGTGCCGACGTGAGGATAGAAGTGATGGCCATCGAAATAATTTTCTATTTCATTCGTGATAGAATTCGGGTACATGAAGTTATGAACACCCCCAAAAACCGATGTAATATCCTGTAACCATCTTTCGTAATCAGTATAGCGCCCTTCATCGACAAGTGCTTCAAATAGTCTGTTCGAAATGGGTGTAGTGAAGATAATAAAATTTGTATTAGGATTATTTTCCTTTAACTCCAATAAATATTTTTTGTATTCGGGATTGTATTCATACGTTTCACCATAGAATACGTCGCGAAATTTTTGGATTTTAGCTACTGTTTGTTGCTCCTTAAGCTCAGGGTCTATTTCTTTTGCAACTGCTACATTGCTACGGTTATAGTTTCGTTCTTCTAAAATTTTGTTGTCTTTAGACACCTTAAAGTTTTGCCAAGAATACTCAAGTAGGTCTAACGATAATAGGTTTTTATAGCGGTAGAACGGCTCCTCAAGCTTTTTTGTATATTGATCTAAAGACAGTGCCACATTGCTTTCCGTTGTACTGGATTTAAAAAAGTCTAGCCCAATAATAATATTGGTGAAATCTTGACCTCTTTCTTTTTTAGCAAATTCAATAAAGCTATTATATTCACGGACAGACATATTGCTAACTGCATAATTATAAACATCCATCCCTTGGAAATCATGCTGATTAATATACGTAGACCTGCTACTGCCAAGAAGAAGAGTGTCGAATTCAAAAGGCTGAAAGTGTATTCGATTTGTCTTCTGTTGACGTTCGTTTATGACCGTTTGGACATCATTAAATCGGTGCTTAGAACTAAATGTCCACATAGGATCCATTAAATAGATGAATGAACCAGCAGAAAAAATAATAACTCCTACAATAAAAAGAATTTTATAAACAAATGATTTAAATGACATAATCATACTCCACCCTAGAAGTTAAAGTATAGGAATTCTGTGACTTTTTGTAGTTGAAATACAGAATATACAATTAGAGCTGATACAAAGAAAGCATTGGTCCAGTTTGGTTTTAGGTTATTTTTGAGTTCAATTGAGTTTTTGGCAAATAGTGTAACTATCAATCCTAGTAAAATGACAATAGCAGGCTTTATAAATCCATCATCAAGTGGAAATGCATAGAAGTTAGATACCTTTCCTTGTAAATATTCAAAGTGGTTGAACTCTTCTGGCAATCCGAAGCCATTTAAACCCACCATTCCTTTTAGTACGTTTTGAGCAATTTCAAAGGAAGGGGCGCGGAAGAATACCCAAGTTGCATTTACAAACTGGAAGGTGATTAACCATGCTAGCCATTTATACATTTTGAACCCAGCTTTTGACCATAGTCTATTAATGACGCTTGCCAATCCATGTAATACTCCCCATACAATAAAAGTCCAACCAGCACCATGCCAGAAACCACTAATAAAAAAGATAATTAGGATGTTGAGATAGGTTCTAAATCTACCTTTACGGTTTCCCCCTAATGGAATATAGATATATTTTGTAAGAAAGCTTGATAGTGTAATATGCCATCTTCTCCAAAAATCTTGGATATTTAGGGCTTTGTAAGGAGAATTAAAATTCATTGGTAGAACAATATTGAAGAGTAGCCCCGCACCTATTGCCATATCTGAATACCCACTAAAGTCAAAATACAATTGAAATGTATATGATAAAGAGGTTGCCCAAGAATCTACAAAGGTTAAATTCTCCGACATACTATATCCCTTATTCGCCCATACCGAAAAGGTGTCAGCAATTCCTACCTTTTTAAATAATCCCACAGCAAAAATAAATAAGCCTAAACCAATATTTTTGTAGTTAATTTTTCGATTCTGACGATCTGAGAATTGGGACATAACTGCGCTATGATGTACGATTGGCCCCGCAATTAACTGCGGGAAGAAACTTACGAACAGGGAGTAGTTCAAGAAATTATAATTTTTGGTTTCATTTCGAAAAGAGTCTACAAGATAGCCGATCTGCTGAAAGGTGTAAAAGCTGATGGCTAAAGGAAGAATCAAATGAAGCACCTGTAAGTTTGCACCTAATACAACATTTAAATTACTAATAAAAAAGTCATAATATTTAAAATACCCTAGTAAACATACATTAAATACAATTCCGACGGTTAACCAAAATTTTCTTCGATAAGTCGGATTTTCTTTTCCTAAATAGGTTCCAATTAAATAGTTTATACCTAAAGATACAAGAATTAATGGTAAATACTTTGGATTCCACCAGCTATAGAAGAAAAGTGAGCTAAGTAATAACCAAATCTTTGAAATAGTGAAATTCACTTTATTTAAAAGGAAGTAAACAACGAAAACAATAGGAAGAAACACAAAAATAAATTCAAAAGAATTAAAAATCAAGTTAATCTCCTCCGCGAAATTAGAAATGACACGATGAAGTGCCAAACTACATCATACTATACAGAAATTATAGATACAATATTACACTATTGTAGTTTGATAGTGAAATGTGTGTAAATTTAAGTCATTATTTGAAAAAAATTGTAGAAATATAGTTCATATATACTAATTAATATAGTAGAATAACATAATATGAAAAAAATGGTATTACAGGAGGCTGCTAAAGTTGAAGAATAAGGTTTTATGGATGATGGCATTTTTCGTATTCATTCTATTATTATCAGGAAAGTCAATCGCCATTGCAGCAGAAAAGAAAATCGCTGTCGGGGTGAATGATAAGCTTATTGAATTTCCAGATGCAGCTCCATCTATTTCGGATTCGACTGCTTATGTTCCAATTGTTCCATTTGCAGAAGCGATTGGTGCATCCATTACCTATGATTCTAGTAATCAAACGCTACAAGTCAGTAAAGGTGAGCGGTGGATTTTATTTTCTATTGCGGAACATACATTAGTAAATTCTGATGGTATGAATCATAAGGCCAGTATATTTATTAAAGATAAAAGAACGCAAGCGCCTGTTCGTCTATTAGGTGAATTTTTTGGCTATCGGGTAGATTATCTTTCACAGAACAACACCGTTCGATTAGTTAACGGTAAACATACAACTAGTCATAACGGGTTTGTTCAGCTAAATCGAAAAAAACTATTTGAATACTTTAATGGGAAGACAAGTAATAAGGATAATGTTGTTCCAAAAGGCAAGAGAAAGGTGTACCTAACTTTTGATGACGGACCAAACATCTATACTCCGAAGATATTATCGATTCTAAAAACCAAACAGGCATTAGCAACCTTTTTTATGCTTGAACCGAATATGAGGAAATATCCAAGTACCGTAAATCAATTAGTAAATGAGGGACATTATCCAGCTTTACATAGTGTAACGCATGATAAAAATAAGCTTTATATGGGGCAACCACAAAATGTTGCTTTAGAAATGGAAACTGCAAGAAAAACGTTGTTCAATCTTACAGGAGTTAATAGTAAACTGACTCGTGTTCCTTACGGGAGTAAGCCTTATATGAAACAACCATATAGAGATTCTCTCGCCAAGTATGGATTTAAGATGTGGGACTGGCATATCGACACGCTGGATTGGAAATATCAGAGTAACAACCCTAGACAAATTGTTGCGAATGTAAGGCTGGGAATGGAGAAGTTAGCGCTGAAGCAAGATAAGGTTGTTATTCTATTTCATGATTCGAAAGGAACTGCGTCCGTTCTTTCCGAGATTATTGATTATATTCACTATAAAGGATTCCAACTTGAAGTATATGATCCGAACGAACATCATGTGGTAAATTATTGGAATGACAGTCGTTTATAATAGTAATTTATAACTATTAAGGGATAGAGTAGTACTTAATAGCTCTTAAAATATGAAGAAATTAACCTAAAAGGGTATTATTATATATCTCTCATAAAATAGCCAAAACATGAAAATATTTCATGTTATATCTTGTATAACAGCCCTTATGTGTTAAAATAAAAGTGTAATACACTTCCGTTTTGTTTGGCGATAAAGTGTGGGCGATGGTTGGTCGCAGGCCGAAAAAAGATATCTGCTTTTTAAAAAGCAGATATCTTTTTTTGGTTATAGGACATTAGTTTTATCTATGAAAAGCTGGGTCGAACCTCTTGGTTTTTTGTCAAAATAAGTTATAATTTAGTAGGATAACTTTATTTTTCCAAATATAGTATTTTACTAGAAAAAGAGGGATCGTTCAGCTATGAAAAAGTACTTTATCGCTATATTGATTTTCTTTCTAATTGGGATACAAATTCAGCCTGTGAATGCTGCAGAGAGTGTGACCAAATTAACTCCAGGCATTTCATTAACAAATCAGTCTTTGTCTATTTCTAACAAGAAACAATCCATCCATCAAATACAAATTAATTTACAAGATCCCTATACAGATATTGATTATGGGATTTCGAATCCAATAAATAAGTTAACACCAGTAACTTCATTAGCTAAGATGCATACATTTGAGAAGCATCATGTTGTTGGAGCTATTAATGCTTCTTTTTTTCATATGGATTCAGGGGAAGTGGCCTATCTGTTATCTTCAAATAATCAGATAGCAAATCTTGGGGCTTTATCTTCATCCTCAACTGATTACATGCATACACCAGCAGCATTCGGTAAGGATAGAAGTGGGAAAGGAATAATCGATCGTTTTCAGCTGCAAATATCTATTACACACCATAATCAAACTTATCAATTATCTTCCTTTAACAGACAGCGTAATGAGAATGAAAGTATTCTATACACTCAAAGCTTTCGCTATAGTCATACAAGAACGAATCCGACAGGAATGGAAATAGTAGTTAAAGGGCTTAATAAGAATCTCGATCCAGGTGCGACTTTTGGAGAGCCCGTAACAGGGAAAGTTGTTAGTATTCGCCCTTATGGTCAAGTGACTAGTGCCGAAATACCAAAGGATGGTTATGTTATTTCTGCCCATGGAACAGCTGTAGACCAAGTGCGAAATTTAAAGGTAGGAGACCCAGTTACTATTCAAGTGGGAATTGATCAAAAATGGAAGGATGCTAAGTTTATTTTAGCGAGTGGTCCTCTCCTTGTTCAAAATGGAAAGTCTAGTATGACCATTGATTCAAGTAGTCCAAGGGCCACTAGCCGAGCACCTCGTTCAGCAGTAGCAGTTGATGCATCTGGCACTAAGGTTTTTTACGTAACTGTTGATGGAAGGCAGCCGGGCTATAGTGAAGGGATGACATTGAAAGAATTTTCTAATTATCTTGTAGGAATTGGAGCATATCAAGCACTTAACTTGGATGGCGGTGGTTCTACAACAATGGCTGCTCGAATTCCTGGAAATCGGTATGCATCTTTAGTCAATAAACCATCCGATGGAAAGCAACGTTCGGTATCAGCTATTTTACAAGCAATTAGTACCGCCCCATATGGACAAGCAGCTACATTCGAAGCAAAACAAGCCGCTGAAGGCAAGATTTTAGTAGGCGGTTCTGTCGCATTTCAACTTAATAACGTACTAGATTCATATAATAATTTAATAACCCTAAACAATGAAATGATTGAATATGAAGTAATAGGTGGAATTGGCACGGTGGAAAATCACCGGTTTATTGCAGAAAAGGCTGGGAATGGGTATGTATTAGTTAAATCTGGTCTAGCAAAGGTGAAGGTTCCAATTGCTGTAGTTGCGAATCCTAGTAAAATAGAAGCTTCCCAACCGAGTATTTATATTGGGAAAGGACAATCACAGAAATTATCTCTAAAAGTATATGATTCCAATGGGAAATTGCTTATACATGATCCTCAAAGAATAACTTGGAAAGCAGAAGGAAATGTAGGTACTGTTCAGCCTGATGGTACCTTTATTGCCTCTACAATTGATGCAAATGGTTCTCTTACAGCACAAATCGGGGAAAAGAAGCTTTCCATACCAGTAACCGTTAATAATAAACCGAAGCTTCTAGATGGCTTTGAGAGTCTTACAAAATGGAGTACAGATAGTGTGCGTGCACGAACAACTATTGGGAGCGTTTCAGATGGATCTCAAAAGGAAGGCAATAGCTATCTAAAATTAAATTACGATTTCACTGGTAATAAATCGGGAACTACTGCTTCATATGCTGTAGCAAAAAACCGAATCCCTATTGAAGGAAAGCCATTAGCAATTGGCTTATGGGCATATGGTGATGGCCAAAATCATTGGTTAAGAGGTAGGTTATATGATGCGGCTGGTAAAGAGGTGACCGTAAGCTTTACAGAGGAGGGCGCTTTGAATTGGAATGGCTGGAAGTATGTTCAAGCCACTATTCCGACGAATGTACAGTATCCTCTCTCATTTGAACGAGTGTATATAGCAGAAACCGTAATTGCTAAGCAATCAAAGGGTACAATTTACTTGGATCAGCTACAAGCAATTTATGAGCTTCCACATAAAGAAGCCTATTTTAAAACGAACTCTAGTACAAAAACAGTAGAGAGTGATAAAAAGTGGACGGTATCATTTAATACGGCGTTAAGTCCTACAACAGTAAATGACAAAGCCATTTATGTTCAAGATGTTGATGGGAATCGACTGCAAGTCAAGGTTGGTTTGCATACAGATGGGAAAACGGCGTATATTCAAAGCCCTGTTGCTGGGTATGAAAAAGGAAAAGCTTATCAGCTAATTGTAACCAAGGCTGTTCGATCGTTAAATGGAGTAGCGATGAGAAAAGACTATGCAATGCCGTTTATCATAAAATAACAAAAGGTTATACAAAAAAAGGATCAACTACATGAGTTGATCCTTTTATATTCCTATTGAATAGGATATACCTTCCATTTGGATAGGTCAGGTTTTTCTTTTGTAACTAGACTAGATGGAAAGATGAAAGTCCAAGGCTTAGATGTATTTGCTTTAATTTCAAAATTATCTAGCTTGAAGCCTCCTTTTGCAATGACTTCACCAGAAGCATCTTCTACCTGCAAAGGAAGCTGCTGAATATTCATGTTCTTATCATGCCCATTGCGTATCAATACTGTAACATGTAATTCTCCTGAATCTGCTGATTTGGCTTGAATACCCATAAAATTGACTTCACCTTGTTTAGGAGGCTGAATACTCTGTACAAGCTTTTCTAATTTCTCTTTTTCTTCAAGTGCAATGGATTGTTCCCATGTTTCATGCAAATCCAATTGATGTTTTTTCTTAAGTTCGAAAGCAATGGTCCATCCTTCTTTTTCAAACTCGGATTTCAATAAAGCCGAAGCTGGAAATAGAAAGCTCCAAGGACGGCTGCTTTTAGCAGGAAGATCACCAAGCTCACTTAAATCGAAAGTATGCTTTGCAATGACTTCTTTATTCGAATCTAATAGTAACAAGTTTACCTCTTGAAATTTGATTGATTTTGTAAGACTGTTTCTTACAAATGCAGTTACCTCAACGCCAGCTTGGTCTGGACGAATTTCAATCCCAGATAATGAAATTTGATTCGGCTTTAAAGGCGGCAGCTCATTATTTAAAAAACGTAAAACGTACATTTGTTCAGATTGAATATTCCAGGACGGGTGAAGAGAAAGGTCAGTGAATATTTCCTCTTCAGCTGATTCCTCAGAAACTTGAAAGAGATCTTCAGAAGAGACACTGCTTTCCAACCCAGTCTTTTTCATTCTATCTTGGTTTTTACGACGGAAGATCGATAGCATAGCTTCTACTACTCCTTTAAAATGGATTACAATTCCTCTTGCGCATTTTCAAATTGCTTAATTAATGACACTGCTTCTATACAAATATCCTTTTGGATTTTATGGAAGGATAATGTGAAAAGCTCAAGCCCCTCACGCTGATATATTCTCATCGGGTCTTCTTGTTGATAATGACGAAGTCCAATGCCTTCTTTCAAACGCGTCATTCCTTCTAAATGCTGAACCCAGTGATGATCGATAATAGCTGTCATAATATATTTAAGACCTGCTTGTACTTGTTCTTGCTCTTTAAGAGATTCGAGCTTTTGTAAATATTGATCTAGTGCTGTGAAGACGCTTTGGTTTATTTCTTTTAGTTCGGTAATGATATCAGTTACCACGATCTTTTCGGCGAGTAGAAGGGTGTTTACTGTTTGGTATAGATCTTGTGTAGTCCATTCTTCAGGCAGAATATCTTCTTGGCAGGTTTGGTCAATTTCTGTTTGAATGGTCTCTTTTACCATTGGGATCAGTAGTTCGATTCGATCATCTTGTTCTAAAACCTTATTTCTGAGAGTGTAAATAATACTTCTTTGCTCATTTACTACATCATCTAGCTTTAGATTGTATTCCCGCATCGAGAAGCTTGCGCCTTCTACAATACGCTGTACTCTATCTACGAACTCATGAACATTTTTATTTAGGACAATTCCTTCTTCGTTAACTGATAGCTTCTTTTCAAGTTTTTCTAAGTCATCTTTAGCGAAACGGCGGAACATTTCATCTTCTAAAGAGATGAAGAATTGGCTCTCTCCAGGGTCTCCCTGGCGCCCTGAACGTCCTCTTAATTGATTATCAATTCGGCGACTTTCATGTTTTTCAGTTCCGAGAACATACAGTCCACCAAGCTCTGCAACACCTTCACCTAATAGGATATCTGTCCCGCGTCCAGCCATGTTCGTCGCAATCGTGATCTGACTTTTTTGACCAGCAAGTGAAATTAAACGTACTTCTTGCTCGACACTTTTTGCATTTAATATTTCATAAGGTAGCTCTGCTTCATTAAAGTATTTAGCTACTTTTTCTGATTGAAGAATAGAAGAAGTACCAACTAATACCGGCTGCCCTTTTTTATAGCGTTCTTTGACTTCTTTCGTTACGGCTACGTATTTTTCATGAGCTGTTCGGAAAACGATGTCATCCCGGTCATCCCGAATCTTCGGTCTATTCGTCGGAATTTGGATAACAGACATTCCATAAACCTGCTCAAATTCTTTTTCCTCTGTCTTTGCTGTACCAGTCATTCCAGATAAATGCGGATACATTCTGTAATAGTTCTGAATGGTTATAGATGCTTGCGTTTTATTTTCTTCAGTTATTTCTAAGGATTCTTTGGCCTCGATTGCTTGGTGAAGTCCGTCGCTTAATGTTCTGCCTTCCATAATACGGCCTGTAAACATATCAACGAGCATGATTTTTCCTTCGCGAACGATATAGTCAACATCTCTTGTAAACATTACATGAGCTCGAACAGCTTGGATGACGTAATGGTAAAGTGTTTGGTGTTCTAGCTCATATAAATTATCTACACCAAAAGCCTTCTCCACCTTTTCAATTCCTACGTCTGTTAGGCTAGTTGCCTTTGTTTCATCATCAAAGTGATAATCCAATTCTACTTTAAAGCGCTTTGCTAATCGAGCAGCGATATAATGAAGATCAGCGCTCGACTTCATTTTTCCAGCAATAATTAACGGTGTTTTGGCCTCGTCAATTAGGACGCTATCTACTTCGTCTATAATCGCGAAATGGTAAGGTCGTTGAACACGTTCTTTTGGGTCGCGAGCCATGTTATCTCTTAAATAATCGAAACCAAATTCGATTCCTACTCCATAGGTAATATCTGATCTATAGGCAGATATTTTTTCCTCGGGCATCATCATTGGAAGGTTCAAACCAACAGAAAGTCCTAAAAATTCATGTATCTGACCAATCATTTCACGATCGCGTCGTGCTAAATAATCATTCACCGTAATGACATGTACACCTTTGCCTTCTAAGGCTCTTAGGTAGCTAGGAAGTGAAGCTACAAGAGTCTTTCCTTCACCAGTAGCCATTTCAGCAATATTACCTTCGGTTAGAACAAGCCCACCGATTAATTGAACGTCAAAATGGCGCATGCCTAGCACTCTTTTAGAAGCTTCTCTGACAACTGCAAATGCTTCAGTCTGAATATCTTGAATAGAGGCACCATTTTGAATGGCATTTTTAAATTCAAGGGTTTTCTCTTTTAATTGTTCGTCTGTAAAACGTTCAAATCTAGGCTCTAAAGAATTTATTTCTTCTACTAATTTACTATATTTTTTTAGTCGTTTTTCATTTGTATCCCCAAGGGTTTTTTTGAGAAACGTTAGCATATTCGTACGCTCCTTCATTCCTACTAGTTTAATTCTAACATTTATTAATCTTACCAAAAGAAAGGATATTTTACTATATAGATTGAAGAACTAGAAAATATATGCAACTTTTATTTGATATATTTCGTCATATGTTTTAGATTGGAAAAAGAGGGTACAATCTGCTTACATAATGAAGTAGGAAAAAATATAGTGGAATATTTAGAGATAAGTAGATATAATAATGAAGTTGTAATGGGCTAATTTTTTTACAAAACTGTAAAAGAAATGAGCGAGAATTATTGCTATACTGTTTTTTAGAAAATTGTTTAATTTTATGGTAACCATTTTTTTGTTGAATATGACGAACTTGTTAATTTAAAAATTTTTGACTTTGGATATGCTAATAGTTGAGGAGGTACGATATGGTTTACCTTACCTTGTTAATATGTTTTATCGCATCGATTATTATGACACCGTTAGTAAAGAAATTGGCGATAAAAATTGGTGCAGTTGATAAACCGAATAATCGAAAAGTTCATCAGAGGATTATGCCCCGCTTAGGTGGCTTGGCAATATATATCAGCTTTCTTGTAGGAGTCCTCTTTCTTAGACCTGAAGGAGAACTGGTAATACCTATCCTAATTGGTAGCTTAATCATCATCGTAACTGGCGTTTTGGATGACATGATGGAGTTATCGGCAAAATTTAAATTGCTTGGTCAATTAGCTGCAGCTGCAACAGTAGTAATTGGCGGAGTTAGTGTAGAGTATATTAATGTGCCTTTTGTAGGGCAAATTGAGTTTGGGATATTCAGTATCCCATTAACCATTCTTTGGATCGTGGGAATTACAAATGCCATTAACCTAATTGATGGCTTAGATGGTTTGGCTGCGGGAGTATCTTCCATTGCTCTTATAACAATATCAGGGATGGCAATCCTGAAAGGGGACCTGTTTGTTGTAAGCTTTGGAATTATTCTGTTAGGAAGTACTCTTGGGTTTTTGGTATATAATTTCCACCCTGCAAAAATATTTATGGGTGATACAGGAGCTCTTTTCCTAGGGTTTATGATTGCTGTTCTATCCTTGCTTGGCTTTAAAAATGTAACAGTGATTTCTTTGATTGTCCCTGTTATTATTTTAGGTGTACCGATTTCTGATACATTTTTTGCGATTATTAGACGAATTGTCAATAAGCAGCCATTGTCTGCTCCAGATAAATCTCATTTGCATCACTGCTTACTACGGTTTGGTTACTCTCACCGTCAAACGGTTTTAATTATATATGCAATGGCAGCAATGTTTGGTTTGGCTGCTGTAATCTTTTCTCAATCAACAATGTGGGGCTCACTTGTAGTCATTACTGTGTTAATAGTAGGAATTGAATTGTTTGCAGAATTAATTGGATTAGTTGGTAGTGAATACAAGCCGTTATTAAAGCGAATGGCAAACGTGAAGAATCGAATATAATAGTCAAAAGTGCGACCATTTGTCGCGCTTTTTTATTGTTTAAGAAATGATAAAATTTATTCATTGTTGATAAGTGCCTCCACATCTAGCTCCATCGCCTTGCCCCTCGAGGTGAGCTTGCAATTAACCCTTTGTTTATTTGAGATGAAAGAAAATGACGATATAAAAATAGCTTTGCCCCTAATAGGGGCAAAGCTATTTAATAGTTGCTCGAGTTAGTATTTTCGCTGTCTTCTAATGATGAGCGATCAAGTTCTTCTTCCTCAATTCCAAGGTGAACTTGTAGAGTTAGTTGCACTTCGCTAATAGATTCTTCGTCTAATTGATAATAATAGGATCTGTTATTTCCATTATCAATCCAAAGGTCTTCTCCATCTATTTTTATGGAATCGATCTGTAAAGAAGATCCTGCAGTGGCATAATCAAAAAATGATTTCATTTGGCTAAATGATAAGTCAGTTTGCATATTTTCCCCGATAGCATCAATTACATCTGCATATTTTGTAATGGAATTAGCTGAAATAGCTTTATCGACAATTGCTTTTAGGATTTCCTGTTGCCTTTCCCCACGCATAATATCATTATCCTGGTGTCTTGTTCTTGCAAGAGCAAGCGCCTCTTCACCGTCTAACACTTGTAAGCCTGGTTGTAGGCTAATTGCGTTGCGATTATCTTTCGAATCAAACTCATTGATAGCGTAAGGAACTTCAACCTTGATTCCGTCTAAAGCATCTACGATATCAATAAATGCATTGAAATTAACTTTTACATAATAATCAATGGGTATTTCTAGTAGCTCTTCTACTGTTTCAATGGTTGATGCAGGGCCGCCAAAGGCATGAGCGTGATTAATTTTATCTTCTATATCCTCAGATGGTATATAAACAAGAGAATCACGAGGAATACTTAGAAGCTTAACTGATTTGGCTTTCTTATTAAAGGTAGCTACCATAAGGGCATCTGATCTAGAGTTTACCTCGGCCCTTGTATCACTGTCATCTACACCTATCATTAATATAGAAATATTATCTACCTTTGGGTCGACTTCCGTTCTTTTTGTATCCCTTTCAATAGGTGTATAGGATTCGTCCATTACAGATTCTGCTTTGCTATATAAGAAAGCGCCATATACAGTGGCACTAATTGTTAATACAAGAATAGGTAGAAGGATCCACGCAACAATTCTTTTACGTCTAGCTTTTTTAATTTGCCTTTTATAGGCGTTTCTGTTTTTTGCCATACCTGATCTCCTCTATCAGAATTTTTCCCACATGTCAAAAAAATAAGCCAAGTTTCATTCTACATTTTTTTTTGTTTTTCGTAAAATGAAATTTTTACTTCTTCACATCCTCTTCTAAATAAAGCACATCCCCCTTATCGATCGCTCCCTGTCCATTCGTCAATTCCACCATCCACTCGGTAAAGCTCTCGGTTTGTGCTTCTTCGACAAAAACCTCAAATTCGACATTGTCTAGATAATGAATGTCTTTAATCGTATAAATGGAAGAGCGCAGTTCGTTTTCGAGTTTTCCGATCCATGTATAGTCAACCTTTGTATGCATGACGCGCATCAGTTTTCGTTCAACTACACCAGTTGCTTCAATTCCTTCAGAGGTTGATTTTCCATAAGCACGGATGAGTCCACCTGCACCTAATTTTATTCCACCAAAGTACCTCGTTATCACAACAACTGTGTCTTTTAGGTGCTTTTTTTTCAAAACCTCTAAAATCGGTACTCCTGCTGTACCACTTGGTTCGCCGTCATCATTTGCTTTTTGTATTTGATCGTGCTCTCCAATTAAATAGGCGGAGCAATTATGTGTCGCATTCCAATGCTGTTTTTTTATATGTTGAATAAAAGCTTGTGCTTTTTCTTCTGTTTCAGCTCGGGCAACTTGAGCGATAAATCGTGATTTCTGTATGGTGATCTCGTGTTCTCCATCACCTTTAACGGTATAGTAATTGGGCAGCATTTCTACCGCTCCTTTCGATAAAGAATAACACTCTTACAAAGGGAATAGCTAAACGCTTATTCCAACATATCTTCCGTCAAATCTCTATTATACGTCATTTTCTATACTATTTCGACATTTTATGTGTTTATTCTGAAGAAGCTGTTTATCAACAGATTGTAATGTTTCTTTAATGTGACTGTCACGTTGTCATGCTATACTTTACAAGATACATTTTAGGATTAAATTTTTCTATTGTTTCAGGCATAGAAGCCTTCGTGTCGTGATATAGTAACTATAGGACATTCGGCACGTGGCAATAGAGATAACCTGCGTCTTTTTACCGAATTTTCGGTAGTTTTGATATATCTAGATAGTAAGAAAAGTGATTTCACGCTAAAATATTTCCAAAGAGTATCAAGGATTGTTGATATTTCCCCTGGAGGGATAAAATGGCAAAAAAGAAATTTGACACAAAGACACTCGACTTTATATTAGGGAAAATGATCGACACGGTAGGAAATAGTAAGGATGAAATTTTCCGCATAGGCGAACAGTGTCGAAAGGATTACGATAGTCTGACAGATGAGCTAAAGGAAGTCAAAGGTCTCGTTATCCAAGTAATCGATGAAGGGGACAAGCTAGAGGTTAACACGAGGTTTGCGAGAAAACGCCTTTCTGAGGTAAGCAAACACTTTAATGATTATACAGAATCGGAAGTTCGCGAGGCATACGAAAAGGCACATCAACTACAAATGGACCTTACGATGAATCGGCAAATGGAGAAGTCGCTTCGTGACCGTAGAGATGATATTGAAAGAAGATTACTAGGACTAACAGAGACAATTGAACGAGCTGAGCATCTGGTATCACAAATAACAGTTGTCATGAATTACTTAATGAGCGACCTGAAGCAGGTTGGCGAAGCATTGGAAGATGCTCAGTTGAAACAAGACTTCGGGCTTAAGATTATTGAAGCTCAAGAGGAAGAGCGCAAAAGACTTTCTAGAGAAATTCATGATGGACCAGCTCAAATGATGGCGAATGTCATGATGCGTTCAGATTTAATTGAAAAAATCTATAAAGAACGTGGGGCAGACGAGGCAATTACAGAAATTCGGAGCGTTAAGAAAATGGTTCGAAATGCTTTATATGAAGTACGAAGGATCATCTATGATTTACGTCCTATGGCTCTTGATGATTTAGGCCTAGTTCCTACCCTCAAAAAATATTTACAGACGATCGAAGAATATCATAAGGAAACCAATATTTATTTTACCAGCATTGGGGAGAATCGAAGGCTCCCTACTAAATACGAAGTAGCCCTATTTCGTCTTGTCCAGGAATCCGTTACAAATGCATTAAAGCATGCAGCAGCAAGAGAAATTCAAGTGAAGATTGAACTTTCTAAGGCAAATATCACAGTAGTAATTAAGGATGATGGAAAGGGGTTCGATGTAGGTGAAAAGAATCCAGAATCCTTTGGCATAATTGGGATGAGAGAACGAGTGGAACTCCTTGAAGGAGAGATGAGCATTGACTCAAAGCTCGGAAGGGGAACCATTGTACTAATCCAAGTACCAATAACAAATCTGATATAAAACATATAAAGGCTCAGGGAGGAAATCTATATGACTACAAAGATTGTCATTATCGATGATCATCAATTATTCCGTGAAGGGGTTAAACGCATTCTAGATTTTGAACGTTCATTTGATGTAGTAGCAGAAGGTGATGATGGAACAGAAGTAGTTGAATTAGTTGAGAAATATCAACCGGATGTCATTATTATGGATATCAATATGCCTAAGACGAATGGTGTAGAGGCAACTGCTCAATTAATTCAGAAATATCCAGAATCAAAGGTCATTATCTTATCGATTCACGACGACGAAAACTACGTGACACACGCCCTTAAGACTGGAGCAAGCGGCTATCTTCTAAAGGAAATGGACGCAGATGCACTAATTGAAGCGGTGAAAGTGGTGGCGGATGGAGGATCTTACTTGCATCCGAAAGTGACACATAACCTAGTAAATGAATACCGCCGTTTAGCTTCTGAGCAAGCTGGTGGTGAGGGCTATGTTCAGCAAGTTGAAATTCGTCGCCCGCTCCACTTACTTACGCGTCGTGAGTGTGAAGTTCTGCAGTTGTTAGCAGACGGAAAGAGCAATAGAGGAATTGGAGAAGCACTATTCATTAGTGAAAAAACGGTTAAAAACCATGTAAGTAACATTCTTCAAAAAATGAACGTCAACGATCGTACACAAGCAGTTGTCGTGGCGATTAAAAATGGTTGGGTGGAAGTTCGATAATTTTTGAGGTGATATGTGGAGAGAAGTACGTTAAATGGACGTACTTCTCTTTTTAGTAGATGAACTAAAGTAATAAAGCTCCTATATGAAAACATTACCATATATAGCAAGTGCTATAATATGCTTTCTTTGTACACTACTAAAGGAGAGAAGCATTTTAAGGAATTGTATGATTTTTCCTTGGCCCATGCTAAACATAATGCATTTTTAATCCTTTTCATATAAAATGAATAGTAAGCATATAGTAGAGAAAAACGTATAAGGAAGGTACTTTTATGAAGACGGCAGTCGTTACGGATAGTACAGCGTACATACCGAAGGAATTGCGTGAGAAATTAAACATACATATGATTCCTCTTAGTGTGATTTTCGGAAATGAATCCTATCAAGAAGAGGTTGAAATAAGTGCAGCAGATTTTTATGAAGAGGTAAAACATAAGGAGCTTCCAACGACCTCCCAACCAGCGGTAGGAGAGTTTGTAGAACTCTTTGAAAAGCTTTCAAAGGAATACGATGCCGTAGTTAGTATCCATCTATCAAGTGGAATTAGCGGAACGTATCAAGGAGCTGTATCAGCAGGGAATATGGTGGAAGGGATTCACGTCTTTCCATTTGACTCAGAAATCAGCTGTATGGTCCAAGGCTTTTATGTATTGGAAGCAGCTGAAATGGCTCAGGCGGGGAAATCCCCAGATGAAATTATGGCACGTTTAGAGGAAATGCGAGAAACACTTACTGCCTACTTTATGGTAGATGACCTTTCCCACTTGCAGCGTGGCGGACGTCTGTCTAGTGCACAAGCCATTATTGGTAGCCTTCTTCAAGTAAAGCCGCTGCTACACTTTGAAGACAAAATGATTGTACCTTTTGAAAAAATCCGCACACGTAAAAAAGCCATGAAGCGCATTGTTGAGCTTCTAGGGGAAGCGGTTGCGAGCGGTGAACCACATCGTGCTGTGATCATTCATGCCAATCGCGAAGAGGAAGCAATCGAGTGGAAGCAAGAGCTTGAAGCTCAATATCCACACGTAGAATTTATGATTAGCTATTTTGGGCCTGTCATTGGGACGCACCTAGGTGAAGGGTCCATGGGACTTGGATGGGTAAAAAAATAGAAAAAACGTCACTTCAATAGCTGGAGTGACGTTTTTTTATTTTTGTCAAAAATTCGGGGTAGCTTCCTTGCTGGTCATGCTATACTGACAAAAAGGAGGTGAAAACAATAGAAGGGCTAGTGTCTAAAAAGGCTAATGTGATGCTGAGTGGCATAAGTGTATTGTTGCATATGACAGAAGTAGTGTCTTGATATCGCCAGCAGAAAGTTGGTTTTGAAAGAGTAAGCTAATTAAATATGATCGAAGGTGATCCATTGGAATCAACACAACCCAATATCGAACTTCAACAACTATTAATCGGAAAGCAACTGCTTCTAGATGAGCTTCCTTTTAGTAAAGAACTATTACAACAGCACCAACACCATCTTATTTTCCGCGAAGGAATCTCCTTAGAGAATAAAGCCCCCAAGTGCAATCGCTGTGGAAACCAACACCCCGAATGGCTTGCCACCTTTCCATGTTCACGATGTAAAAAAGAGTGTACCTATTGCCGAAAATGCATTAAGATGGGCCGAGTGAGTACATGTACTCCGTTAGTTAGCTGGAACGGACCAGCCATTTCACTATCTGTCACCCCAAAGCTAGACTGGAGCGGGACCCTTTCTATTGGGCAAAAAGTCGCCTCCGAGCAAGTAGTGAAAGCCATTAAACAAGACGAAGATCTTCTAGTTTGGGCAGTGTGTGGAGCTGGGAAAACAGAGGTATTGTTTCAAGGGATTGAAGAGGCATTGCTGTCTAACAAACGGGTATGTATCGCCACTCCGAGAACAGATGTAGTACTCGAGCTTACCCCAAGAATCAAGCAAGTATTCCCCCATTTGAAAATAGCTTCACTTTACGGTGGAAGTGACGATCGTCATCATTATTCACCCCTTACGATATCAACAACCCATCAACTGATGAGATTTTATCAAGCCTTCGATGTCATTATTTTAGATGAAGTAGATGCTTTCCCATACTCAGTAGAAGAATCCCTACATTACGCAGTCCATCAAGCACGAAAACCAGTTTCCTCGATGATCTATTTAACCGCTACCCCAAATCAGAAATGGCAAAGGGACTGTCAGCTTGGTAAACGACCATATGTCACAATTCCTGCCCGCTATCATCGCCATCCACTACCAGTGCCTCAATTCGTGTGGTGTGGAAATTGGGAGAAAAAATTGAAAAAGGGAAAGCTTCCCGGAAATGTCCTTCGCTGGCTCCAAAATCGAATTCACTCGAAAAAGCAAACCCTCCTATTCCTGCCAAAAATAGATCTCATGGAAAAGGTATTGCTCATCCTCCAAACCATCGATCCGACAATTCAATCTGTTCATGCTGAAGATCCTGATCGCAAAGAAAAAGTGAATAAAATGAGAAACAAGGAAATTTCATTATTGCTGACCACGACAATTCTTGAGAGGGGCGTCACTTTTCCGAATGTAGATGTAGCTGTACTAGGGGCTGAGAATCATATATTCACTGAAAGTGCCCTAGTTCAAATCGCTGGAAGGGTAGGGCGCAGCTTCGCCTATCCATCAGGGAATATTACCTTTTTTCATTATGGGAAGACAACCGCCATCGTTCGAGCTAGGAAACAAATTATTGAAATGAATCATCAAGCTGTAAAAAGGGGGCTAGTAGACGTATGAACTGCCTCACCTGTCATAATGAAATTCAGCAAAAGGTTAATTGGCATACGCTAATCTTGAAAGAAGAAGAATGGTTCCTTTGTCAGGAGTGTGAAAAGCAATTATCTCGAATCGAAGGGGAAACTTGTCGTGTTTGTCATCGTTCGTTCAATCTACTATCAAAGGAATATCAGAAAGGAGAGCTATGCTATGACTGCTTTCGTTGGGAGAGAGACGAAGAATGGAAGGGGGCATTGATAAAGAACACCTCGCTTTACCTCTACAATGATTTCCTCAAAGAGCTAATCGCCCGTTACAAATACCGCGGAGACTATATCCTCTCCAAAATCTTTGCTAAACAGCTCTCTTCTCTGCTAAAAGGCTATGAACTCCTCGTCCCCATTCCCTTAAGTGAAGAACGATTAGACGAACGAGGCTTCAATCAGGCAGAAGCTTTAATTGTTCAAGCAGGACATACACCAGCCTACCTTTTAACGCGAACACATTCTGAAAAACAATCGAAGAAATCGAGAGAGGACCGAATTCATCTGGAGCAGGTGTTTCGTGTGGAAAGAGGAGTGGACGTTGAAGGGAAGCGAGTCCTATTAGTGGATGATATTTATACGACGGGGTCTACGCTTAGGCATGCGGGGAAGGTGTTGCGAGAGGCGGGGGCATCGCAAATTCATTCTATAACTCTAGCTAGAGGATAAGATGTCTTAGAATTTTCATTTCCATCCTCTACGCTAAAAGATATAATGGAGGAAAAGTGTTTCTGTGGGGAGGATCATCAATGGATGAATTAAGCAACTGTCCTAAATGTGGAGATATTTTTGTTTTAACTAAATTTCGTGATATATGTCAGAAATGTTGGAAAGAAGAAGAACAAGCCTTTGAACTAGTCTATAATTTTATTCGAAAGCGAGAAAATAGAACCGCTACAATGACTCAAGTAGAAGAAGCCACTGGAGTAGATGAAGCTTTAATTATTAAATTTATTAAAAAAGGTCGTTTGAAATTAACACAATTCCCAAACTTAGGCTACCCTTGTGAAAAATGTGGGAAGCTAATACAAAAAGGGAAAATTTGTGATCCATGTTCAGAGCTTCTTCGAAAGCAATTGCAAAGCTTAGAAAAAGAAGAACAGCGTAAAGTAGAACGATTAAAAAAAGAAAAGCACGCTACATACTTTAGCGTAGATGATAAATTCAAAGAAAAGTAAGCCGTATGCGCAGCATGCGGTTTTTCTTTTTCTAAAAGATAGAAATTAATAAATAGGAAGATGCTCCGATATATAGATTAGATGGTAAGAATGAGGACGTGAGCGAATGCAAATAAACCAACAAACGTTTACTACTAATAATACACAAACGACAAATCAGCCTCTTGAGTTAAAAGAAGGCGAAATATATAGGGCACAAATTAAAGAGAGAGTTTCGGATTCAGAGGCAGTTCTTGTTATACGAGGGAAAGAGCTCCCTGTTAAATTCGAAGGAGCTGTCCCGTCTCAATCTCCTGTAACTGTTCAGATATCTGGCCAAAAAGATCAAGCAACATTAGTGAAAGCTATTGCATCTGAGTCGATAAAAGCGGAAGTTCAGTCAACGAATGCGGCTAAGGCATTTCAAAGTATAGGTATCAACTCTTCTGATTCTCCTGAAATAAAAAAGGCTGCTCAAGTTTTATTGGATAAAGGGCTACCTCTATCTAAGGAAGTTGTAGAAGAATTAAAATCGTTTTTTAATAAAGCAAAAGGATCGGAAGAATCAAAGATAGATACAGTCAAGGCATTGGCGAATAAAAAACTAGAGGTTACACAAGTCCATTTAAAAGCCATCCACGAAGCGTTGCATGGGGATCGACTTAGCGATGTCCTAAAGAACATAGCAAAGGAACTCGATCCGAATTTTAAAATAGAAGGGTCTAATCAAAATCAGTATGTAAATCATTCTTCTAAAAGTATAGAGAATAACGCTTCTACTTCTACTACTAAGGTTCTACGTTCCGAGTCTAATTCTTTGAATCTACCACAGAACGATGCTGTAAATAAGCAGGTTAGGGATGCGTTAAGTAATCTTCGGCAGGTAGTCGAAAATGAACCTAACTTAAAAGAGGCAGTGAGGAAAGTCAAAGAAGAAGTATGGAAGATGCCGGGTTTAGATAAGGAATCTATAGCTAAAATTGAAAAAGCTGCGAATGAAGCAGAGAAACTACAATCCATTGGAAAAGAGCGATTACTTCAAGAACTAAGGAAGGCTGAAAATCACCTTGAATGGAAAAACAACCAGCAGCCAGAGAAAATAACTCAAATCCAACCAAATAAATCAGCTATAGAAAGCCTTTCAACTATTGTAAATGAAATAAAGAGTGACCTAGTGAAAAGCTCTAATCTTCAAAAAGCAATGGATCGTGTTCAAGTCCAGTTAGTAAGAGATAGTCGATTTCCACAACAAAGTATTACAAAAGTACAACAAACAGTAGAAGAAGTTGCCTCCTTGCAAAAACAAGGTAGAATCACTGCAGGAAAAGAACAGCTTGGAAGTGTATTGAATTCATTAGAAAATGAACTCAAATCAATAGAAATGAGTCGTGCGAATAAGAATCTTCAAACAATAGAACAAAAACCTAGCGAAATCGTAAAGCAAGCAAAAGAAACGGTGCAGCAGGACCCAGATCTAAGCAAGGCGATTGAAAAAGTACGAGAACAGGTAGTCACCAATCCGAAAATCGATCGGGAAGTAGCGCAAAAGGTTGAAAAAGCAGTACAAGAAGCACGCCAGCTTCAACAAATCGGCCGAGAAACAGTAGGAAGAGAGCGCCTAACGCAAGCATTAACCAAGGCGGAGAATGAGCTAGGAAAAATGGAGGCTTCCTCAAAGCAGCAGCAAGCGCCAGCAGCAGAGCAACGTCCAAGCGAAATCATAAAGCAAGCAAAAGAAACGGTGCAACAGGAACCGGACCTAAGCAAAGCGATTGAAAAAGTACGTGAGCAGGTAGTCACGAATCCGAAAATCGACCGGGAAGTAGCGCAAAAGGTGGAGAAAGCACCACAAGAAGCACGCCAGCTTCAGCAGATGGGCCGAGAGACAGTAGGAAGAGAGCGCCTAACGCAAGCCTTAACGCAGGTGGAGAATGAGCTAGGAAAAATGGAGGCATCTCCTAAGCAGCAAGCGCCAGCAACAGAGCAACGTCCAAGCGAAATCATAAAGCAAGCAAAAGAAACAGTACAACAGGAACCAGATCTAAGCAAAGCGATTGAAAAAGTACGTGAACAGGTAGTCACGAATCCGAAAATCGACCGGGAAGTAGCGCAAAAGGTGGAGAAAGCACTACAAGAAGCACGCCAGCTTCAACAGGTGGGCCGAGAAACAGTAGGAAGAGAGCGTCTAACGCAAGCTTTAACGCAGGCGGATATGGAATTAACAAAAACGGAAGCTCAAGGTAAACCCCAAGCTGTAGAAGCTCAACTTAATGACACGGCGAGAAACACAACGGAAGCCACTAAAGCTACAACGGCCACTGATGAACTTAAAGAAACAGTAAAACATATTCGTAATGAGCTCCAATCAAAAGAGGATGTAAAAGCTTCTGTAAAAAAGATTTTAGACGAAATTACATCTAGTAGAAAGCTAGATCCAGTACTAGCAAATAACCTTGAAAAAATGGCTAAACAGGCAAATCAGCTTAATGACGCAGGTCGAGAGCGCATTGCTAATATGTTAAAGCAAGTTCAGGAATCTTTAGGGCTGTCTCAACAGAAAGTTGATCCTACAAAGTCACAAGATTCTGTTGAAATGAATCCAGAACAACAAATGAAGCAAGGGAAAGCCGTCCTTCCTAGTGAAACAATCAAACAAGCAATCAAGCAGCTCCAAAATGAACCAAGCTTAGATGTTGCACTAGATACTATCCGTAAACAAATCTCGAGCAACCCGAATATTGATCTGAAAAACATAGAAAAGGCCGAGAATTCATTGGAGCGCGCAGCCCAGCTGCAAGAAAAGGGTAGGGAGATGGCAGCTCGCCAAGAAATTTCTAAAACCTTAACTGAGATGGAACAAGACCTAACTAAGACAGAGCCTGCTTCTAAGTCAGAACCTACGTCAGCCGCTGAAAACTATGACATAAATGAAAAACTGCAAGGACTCAACGTTCCATCTAAAGACATATTGGTTACAAGAGTCACTCAAAAGCTAGCTCAAGTTACACATGACTTCCGCGAACTTAAACGTGAAATAACAAGGAATTTAGATCATGTAGATAAACTTATTCAAACGTTTAAGAACAATGCCTATCCTCAGGCGAAGCAAATGCTCGAGTCTGCAATAAGCAAACTGGATAATGCAATCTTAAAAAGTGATATTATGCTGTTTACTGACATGCAAACAGAAAAGAAACTGATTAATGCGAGCTCTCAACTTGCAGAAGCAAAGAAATTACTAGCCAAAGGAGAGCATTCTCAAGCATCTAAAATAGTTCAAGAAGTAAAGACGCTAGTCGATAAAATCAACTTTAAGCCAACAGATCAAAAAATTGTTCATTATGCTTCAAAAGAGAGCTTGATGCTGGAAAATTCAAAGCCATCTCATCAGCTGTTAAACCATTATGGTGACCTGACAAAAAACATATCAACCCAAGAACCATCTGCGAAACAAATGTTTGAAGCCGTCCGTACGCTAGGTTTAAACCACGAGAGTGATCTAGGAAAATCACTAGTGTTTCAAAAAGGGGATTCATCTTTTCAACAAGAGCAAAGTCAACAGCAACAAAACATGAAGGCAGCGTTAATGAAGCTTGCTCAAGGAGAAGGAGAAGAAACAAGTCCGAAAGTCATGCAACAAGCGGAGCAAGCATTGAATAACCTTACAGGACAACAGTTGCTAAGCAAATCGGACGCATCAGGCTCGTTGCAAAGTATGTTTTTTAACCTTCCAATGCTACTAGGAGGAAAGCCAGAAAACATTCAGGTATTTATTAACTCTAAAAACGAGGGTGAACAGGTAGACTGGGAAAATTGTAGTATTTATTTCCTTTTAGAAACAAATAAGCTAGGTGATGTAGGTGTAATGCTGACATCCTCGGAACGGAATCTTTCTATTACGATAAAAAATGATAAACCGGGGTTTAAAGAAAAAATGGAACCCATTGCAGCAATAGCGAAAGAAAAATTAAATGAAATAGGCTATAGCGTGAATAGCATTAGCTTCGCCAAGATGAATGCTCCTACAACCAATACGCAAGAAGAACAACCCAATCATGCCGCTGCCAAGCCGTTAAGACCAGTATTTACAGAGAAAGGAATGGACTTCAAGATATGATGGTTACTAAGTTTTATAATCAGAAAAAAAGAAGAGAAATAAACGGTCCTTCTGCCGCTGTGATCAAATATGATGAAGAAACGGGAAGAGCGCCGATCGTTGTAGCCCAAGGGAAAGGTCAGGTTGCCCAGCAAATTATTGATCTAGCAAAGAAAAATAACCTTCATATGCAAGAGGACTCTTCATTAGTCTCAAACCTCTTGGACATGGACCTGGGAGATAATATTCCCCCTCAGCTTTACTCAGTAATGGCGGAAATTTTAGTATTAATAGAAGAAATGGAAAAAAACTATTAACAAAACTATTAAACACTTACAAAATTAGACCGATAAAATAAACAGATAACGTAAATTAGGAGGTGTACCTTGATGACTGACTTCTTAACAGAAGAATTAATCTATAAAAAATCGCCTCAGGAAATTACGGCTTTATTATATGAAGGATGTATCGTAGCTTTAGAAGAAGCTATTGAAGCCATAAAACAAAAGGACTATTACCATACGAATAGACTATTAACCAAATCAAATGATATCCTGTACCGATTAGATGCAGGAATTAACTATGAAGCTGGAATTATAGCGGACCAATTAGATGCGCTTTATGACTATATGTCAGAGAAGTTAATTGAAGCTAATATGAATAAAGATATTAACAAAATTGAAGAAGTCCTACAAATCTTAAACGAACTAAGCGGATCGTGGGGTCAAGCAATTAAAAGCAAACCAATTAAACAAGCGAACCCGATACGTCAAAAAGCTAATGCATACGAAAAACACATTCTAACCGTAGAGTAAAAGGAGACTAAGCAAAATGAGAATTAATAATAACATTCAAGCATTAAATGCTTATCGCAACTTATCTTCTAATCAGTTTAATACTTCTAAGAACTTAGAAAGATTATCTTCCGGATTACGTATTAACCGTGCAGCTGATGATGCAGCAGGTTTGGCTATTTCAGAAAAAATGCGCGCGCAAATCCGTGGTTTACAAATGGCAGAAAGAAACTCATTAGATGGCATCTCTTTAATTCAAACGGCAGAAGGTGCACTGACAGAAGTTCACAGCATGCTTCACCGTATGCGTGAGCTAGCAGTACAAGCAGCAAATGACACAAACACTGAATCCGATCGTAAAGAAATTCAAAAAGAACTAAACCAGCTAACATCAGAAATCAACCGTATCGGAAATGCAACTGAATTCAATACAAAGAAGCTACTAAACGGTGGAGCAAATAAAATTGCGCCGACAGTTGAGAAGTATGGGGTGGCATTAACAGAGGGAGAAGCTATATTTAATATTATTACAAATAGTGTTCCAGCTACGACTCCAGGAAAATTTGAACTTGATTTAAATAAAATGTTTGTTAAAGGTGAGCAAATTTCAATAGCAGGTCAAACATTTACATTCGGGGAATCAACAGGACAGATTAATTTAGGGAATACAACTTCAGAACAAGCAAATAATATTAAAAATACAATTGCAGCAAATGCAACACTTTCACCAAGATTCAATGTTAGTGTTATTGATAACAAGATAATACTAGAGGAAAAATCAGCAGTAGTAGCAGCTGGGAACCCAACAATTAGTACAATCGGTAACGCACAAGGAACCGTTCATTTTGATCATCTAGTGGTTGGTACTGCAGCACCAGCAGTAAAAGGAAAATATGAAATTGATATTACAAATGTTTTTAGAGAGAATGAAACAATCAAGATTGCTGGAGTGGAATTTAAAGGTGTTAAAGGAACAGCAAACCCTACTGCTACTCCTCCAGAATTTAGTGTGGATGGAAATGCGCGTGATCAAGCAAACAGTTTAAAGCAAGCACTAGAAGCACATGCTACTTTCTCAAACGCAACTACTGGTTATGATATCTCAATCTCAGGTACAACCTTAACTTTTGATGAAAAAGTAGCTGGTTCAGGAACAGCTATCACTAAACCAGAAACAGACCTAACTGCAGCAATCCCAGGTGAGTTTAAATTTAACATTGAGCGTTCGATTGTAGGACAGTCATATACAATTGATGGAATTGAGATCAAAGTAGTTAATGACTCTACACAGCACAATGATGATGTGAATACGGGTAAATCGATGCGCCATAGTGAAGTCCTATCCGAGCAAGCTGAGAACTTAAGAAAAGCGATTGAAAGAAACCCTGATCTTGGGAAAAAATATTTTGTTGAAGGAACTGGAAATGAGGTTGTTCTTAAACAAAGACCAGACTACGAAACGGCTGTTATCCCTACGATTATGCTTTCGAACACGGGAGATGGGGATGTATTCAAATCGAATCTCCAAATTGGGCCAAACCAGCACCAAGTTTTAACTGTGGAATTAAACGATGTACGTTCTCCGATGTTAGGAATTTCTACAACAGATCCTCGAACGAAGATTGTTGATGTAAATGGGGACCTAATTGAAGGAGCCGCGTTTAACGTAGAAAAGACTGTTTCTAATGGTTTAACAGAAGGGTTTGTTGAATACTCAATCGATATTAGCTCACATGAAAAGGCTTCAGCTGCAATTAAAGTGTTTGATACGGCTATCGAACGAGTGAACGGAGAAAGAGCTTCACTTGGAGCACTTCAAAACCGTCTAGAGCATACCATTAACAACCTTAAAGTAACTCACGAGAACCTATCATCTTCTGAATCACGTATTCGCGATGCTGATATGGCTCTTGAAATGACGGCATTTACGAAGAATAACATCTTAAACCAATCTGCTCAAGCGATGCTAGCTCAGGCAAATCAGTTACCACAAGGTGTTCTTCAATTATTACAAGGATAATGAGATAGAGAGGTCTGCTCCTTCGGCCGAGCAGCCTCTCTTTTTTTTATTTCTTATGGTACAATACAAAAAAACTTATTAATAGGATGGGATTCTATAATGGATGTTCAGAAAATTGGTAAGGCAGGCCTTGATGGAGTTAAAAGTAAGAAAAATGTACCTACTGAGAGCATTTCATTCCAAGAGGTAGTGGCAAAAGGAAGACAACAGGTCATATTTGACCGACTTACCCAGATGGTGGCTGAAATTGAGGAGCAAGGGAAAGTGTTAGCGGAGAACCGATCCGTTGACCACTTAAGGAAATATAAGAAAAAAGTAAAAGAGTTTATGGATGAGGCAGTTCAAAACGGCTTGCAGCTTGAGGAGCAGAGAGGGTTTAATCGTAGGGGAAGAACGAAGGTATATAAAATCGTAAAAGAAGTAGACAAAAAGCTGATCGACCTTACGAATGCTGTATTAGACAAGGAAAAGAAGGGCTTAGATATTTTAAACATGGTTGGAGAAATCAAAGGTCTGCTGATAAATATTTACACGTAAAGCTACTAACCACCCGTTAGTGGTTTTCTTTATTTTTTCTAACTCTGCAGAATCCCACAAAAAATACAGCAATAAAAATTAAATTACAATACTTTAATTTATCGAAAATCTGACGATATTAATAAAAAGTGAAACGATACGTTGAATTGGAAAATAGATAAAAGACGTGATTTGAAATTCAAGAAAGGAGAATTTTCCATGAAAATCAATAATGTAAACCGTGTAAATGTCAATCCATATAGACAGGCATCGGATAAGATCGAGCAGGTTCAAAAAGTATCTAAAAAAGATAAACTTGAAATTTCAAGCGAAGCAAAGGTATTACAAAAGACGAGTCCAATGGAAGCTGCCCATTTAGAAAAAGTGGCAAAGCTGCAACAGCAAGTTCAAGCGGGGGAATATCAAGTGAACCCAAAGGAAGTCGCTCGCAAGCTATATGATTTCTGGAATTTATAAGAAGTAAGGGGGGGAAGCAGCTATGTCGATTAAAGATGTAATTAGTAATTTAGAGAAGTTAACCATGCTTCAAAAGAGCCTAGTGAACATCTCTATGCAAAAAACAGAGATTATCAAATCTGAAGACGTAGAGCCCCTTAACCAATTGATAAAGAATGAATCCAAGCATATTCAAGTGATAAAGAAAATAGAAGCTGATTTAATCGCAATTTCAAAAGAAGTGAACGGAATGGAAGAGGATTCTCCAACAATAACTGACCTCATTCACCTTGCTGAAGGAGACGAACAGGAAAGGCTTCTAGCTCTCAAGCAAGAACTAGAGGAGACGATCGGAGCATTGACGAAGAGAAATCGGTTAAATCAGCAGCTATTAGAGCAATCATTGCAATTTATTCAAGTATCAATGGATCTTCTTAATCCAACTATCGATTCTTATAACTATGAAAAGCCGAATCAATCGAGTGAATATGAAGAGCTGAATCGCTCCATTTTTAATTCTAAAGCATAAACTGGAGGAAACCTTATATGGTATCTACTTTTTTTGGACTTGAAATAGCAAAGCGGGGGATGCAAACGTCTCAAAGTGCCCTTTATGTAACGGGTCATAACGTTTCAAATGCAAATACACCTGGATATACGAGACAACGAGTGAACTTCAATCAAACAGCTCCGTATCCTAACCCAAGCATGAACCGTCCGCAGCTTCCTGGTCAGATGGGAACAGGTGTCGAAGCGGGAGCCATTCAAAGAATAAGAGACAACTTTGTTGATGGTCAATATCGCTCAGAAAACAACAAACTAGGTTATTGGGCTGCTCAAAACCAAGCATTAAGTTCATTAGAAACCATTATGAATGAGCCTAGTGACTTAGGAATTGCGAATGCATTAGATGAGCTTTGGACCTCACTTCAAGATCTATCTGTTACCCCTCAAGACTCGGGAGCTCGTTCAGTTGTGCGTCAAAGGGGAGCAACTGTAGCAGATACATTTAACTATATTTACAATAGTCTTCAAACCGTTCAAACCGATTATAAAACAGAAATAGATGTTACTCAAAAGGCAATCAATTCGATTCTGAAGCAAGTGAATGATGTAAACCAGCAAATTAAAGATGTGGAAGTACACGGATATCTTCCTAATGACTTGTATGATCAGCGAGATCGGTTAATTGACAATCTATCATCCTATGTAAATGTTCGCGTAGACGCAAAATCCTCTGGAGGACTTTCTTCTTCTATTGCAGAAGGTGTCTATGATATCTATTTAGCCGATAACAACGGGAATATTATAAAGGATGACAATGGAAAAAATATTAAATTGGTGGATACCATTCTTAATCAAGCATTTGGTGTATCCGTTAAGTATGATTCAAGCAATGTAAATAACCCAGTAGCTGGTATTGAACTAAGATTATTAGATACACAAGGTGGAGGAACTAATGGATTTGCTCAAAATCCGTATGACCCGTTAAATACTCCTGCCTATTCATTTGCTAAGTTTGAGACGTTTAAAAATCAAACAACAGGTAGTTTAAAAGCACATATCGAGTCATATGGCTATCAAACGGATAGTGGCACTAAGGGAATCTATCCAGATATGTTAAAAAACCTCGATGAAATGGCCTTTAAATTCGCGCAGGCATTTAACGAAGTTCATCGATCAGGCTGGAGTATTACTGAGATTAACAAAGGAATAAAGGATGGAAAAGACTTTTTTACTTTTGATAGTTCCATAGCGAATCCTACTGAAGATAATCCGACAGGAGCAGCAAAAAGTTTAAAGCTTTCCCAGCATATTTGGGATAGCATTGATAATATCTCAGCTGCTGCAGAAGGAACAACGATTTCTCAACAAATGCAACCACCAACCGTCCTACCATTAAATACATCTACAGGTCAACCCGAAATTACGGGAAGATTTGAGCTTCCAGCTGGGGAACCGAGCATGGATGTGCAAGTGAGCTGGTCTGGAACCACTTGGAATTATACTATTTCAACACCAGGAGGCACGGGAAATACTACTGGAGTGCTATCCTTGAATAGTGATAAAATAGCTGAACTGCCTGGTTATCCAGGAGTGAAAATCGATTTTTCTGCGATTGCTGGAGAAGTGGCTGGAGACAATTGGACGGTTTCAATTGCAAATAACGGTGGAATTACACCAAAAGACTCAGCTTTTATTGGAAGTGGATCCAATGCAGCAGCATTAGCAAATATTAAAGATTTTGTTCAAGACTATGGCGGAACCTCTACCACGATAACAAGTTTTTATCAATCAGTTATAGGGGATATGGGGGTAAAAGCGAATCAAGCAAATCAAATGACAAAAAGTACTGAAGTACTATCAAGCTCGGCTTTAACGAGACGAGAGTCGGTTTCAAGCGTTTCTCTTGATGAAGAAATGACAAATATGATTAAGTTTCAGCATGCATATAATGCAGCTGCTCGTAATATCACTATGGTAGATGAAATGCTTGATCGAATTATAAATAATATGGGTGTAGTAGGAAGATAAGGTAGGTGACTAGACATGCGTGTAACTCAAAATATGCTTATCCGCAACAACTTATCCTATATCAGCAATAACTATGAACGATATGGGGAAATTCAGGATCAAATCAATACGAATAAGAAAATTACACGTCCGTCTCAGGACCCAGTTGTCGCGATTAAAGGCATGAGATATCGATCTCAAGTCGTAGAGGTGGAGCAATTTAAGCGAAACCTCAGTGAAGCATACAGCTGGATGGATAATGCAGATGCAACATTAGATGAAACTACAAATGTACTTCATCGGATCAAGGAATTAACAATTCAAGCATCGAATGAGACGTATACTCCCGACCAAAGAGATGGAGTAGCAAAGGAAATTAATGAGTTATTAAGCCATCTAGAATCACTTGCAAATACTAGAGTAAATAATAAATATATTTTTAATGGTACAGATACAAACAGTAAGCCAGTTGATATAGCTAGCATTAATAAAAGTCTTTCAGAGTTAACCCTAGCAAATGGAGGGGACTACATGCTTCATTATCAAGGGAAGCATTTTCAGTTCTCAAGTTCGAGTTCTAGCACGGCAGGTGCTGTAACGACGAATAATTATGTGTTTACGAATGGAAACGAGCAAATTACGATTAATATCGATAAAGAAGCGTCAAAAGAAGATGTAATATCTATTGAATTTGATGGAGACATCGCCGATGCTACGAATACACCTGATGCGATTACAGAGCAAGACATAATTCTTTCAGGCAAAAACGCAGTGGCGACGAATAAGCAAGATGTGAATATTGAGGTAATGAAAGGAATCAATATCGATATTAATATTCGACCGCAGCATGTATTCTCTCCAGAAATGTTTCGAGACATCACTGACTTAGTTAAAGCATTAAAAGAGCCAAGTCAAAAAGCGGATGGAATTAATCCCTTTATAAGTAAAATAGAAGCGCACATGGACAATGTGACAAATGAAAGAGCAGACTTAGGTGCGAAATACAATCGAGTAGAGCTTATTGAACAAAGATTGGCTCTACAAGAAGTAATTGCAAAGGACACGATGTCTGATAACGAAGATATTGACTTTGAAAAAGCAATCATCGACCTTAAAATACAGGAAAGCTTGCACCGTGCTTCATTAGCGATGGGAGCAAGAATTATTCAGCCAACACTGATGGATTTCTTACGTTAATGAAAAATAGCTATCTATTATAGATAGCTATTTTTCATAGGAGGACAAGGAGGGGATATGATGCAAATACCTCAATTAAAAGTGAAAGCGCAGCCGGCTCTTCTCGGAGTTCAATATCAGCCTACGCAAATTGAAATGAGGCAGCCCAAAGCTGAATTATTCATAAAGCAGCCTGCAGCAGATATAAGATACATAAAAAATGAGGGACAGCTAACTATTGATCAAACTGAAGCCTTTGCAGACGCGGAGCTAAAACACATATTTAGACGAAATGAGGAGTGGGCAGCTAAAGGCAGACAACAAGCGATGAAGGCTGTTGCAAAAGCAGTCCAACAAGGGGATCAAATGATGAAAATCGAAAACAAAGGGAGTGTCTTGCCTCAAATAGCGAAAACGAATAGCGAGCCACCTAATTTCGAATTTAACATAGGCTTCATCCCGTCATCAGCCTCTAAGGTGAAAATTCAATACCGTCCAGGCTCTCTAAAATTTGATATTAAAGAAAATGCTCCAGAAATCCAAATAAACCCAAATAAGGTTACGGTTAACGTAAACCCAGGGCATACTAGAATATATATAAAACAAAAATCAGCTATTTCATTTCAGATTGACCTTCAAAAATAAAAAGAGATAAGCGGTGAAAATATGATCATTGAAACAAAATATCATGGGAAACTCGAAATTGAACCAAACACAATTATTACTTTTGAAAGTGGAATTCCAAGCTTTGAAGAGGAAAAAAGATTTATTGTCCTAGAATTAAATGACGATACGCCTTTTTTTGTTCTCCAGTCAACACAAACACCTGAACTTGCCTTTTTATTAATTAATCCTTTCGCCTATTTCCAATCATATGAGTTCTCTTTACCAGAACAAATTCTAGAAAAACTAAAAATCGACAATAAAGAAGATATTGCGACATTTTCAATATTAACGATAAAAGAACCTTTTGACGAAACAACAGCCAACTTAAAAGGACCAATCATTATCAATACAAAAGAAAAACTAGGCAAGCAACTATTACTGGTAGAAGAAATCTATCAAACGAAGCACAAATTGTTTGAAAAATCACCCTCCCAAGGAGAGGAGCAGGAATAATGCTGGTGCTAACAAGAAAACCAAACGAAGCCATAAAAATTGGATCTGACATTGAGATAAAGATTCTTTCGATAGATGGAGAACAAATCAAAATAGGTATAAATGCCCCTAAAGAAGTCGAGATTCACCGAAAAGAAATCTACCTCTCCATCCAAGAAGAAAACGCAAAAGCGGCCCACACAACAATTGACATACTAAAAAAATTTACCACTCAATTAAAAAAATAAGCAAAAACTATTAAAAAAGAACTAAACTAGGTCGATATAATGAGTGTAAAACAAAATAAGAGCTTTGGACGGCCGCCAATCTCTTATTTTGTTATCAAATTCACCACATGGATGTGGGAAAACAAACATTTCAAGGAGGAAATAACCAATGATTATCAACAACAATATTCCAGCGTTAAACACGTACCGTCAGATGGGAATTAACAACAATGCAAGTGCGAAAGCAATGGAGAAATTATCTTCAGGTCTTCGTATTAACAAAGCAGGAGACGACGCTGCAGGTCTAGCAATCTCTGAAAAAATGCGTGCTCAAGTACGTGGTTTAGACCAAGCAAGCCGTAACTCTCAAGATGGTATCTCAATGATCCAAACTGCAGAGGGTGCATTACAAGAAACTCATAACATTCTACAACGTATGCGTGAGCTAGCTACACAAGCAGCAAATGATACTAACGTAGAAGTTGACCGTAACGAGATTCAAAAAGAGATGAACCAATTAACATCTGAAATCAATCGAATTGGTAATACAACTGAGTTCAATACTCAGAAGTTATTAAATGGTGGAGGGCAAGACGCAACAAAAGTATCAAAAGGATCATCCCTTGAAATTCCTGCTCAATTAGCAGGGGGTGAGGCAGGAGTTGCAGCAAACTTATCTAAGACATTTACAGTTACAAATAACTTCACTACTGCAGATGATGGTAAACAACTTACTTTCAAACTTGGTGAAAAAGAGTTAACTTTTACTTTAAATAAGAATATAACTGGTGCTAATTCAACAGCAACTCAAATTGGGATTAGTGATACTAGCACAGCAACAGCAACAGCTGATGCAATTTCTAAAGCATTAAAACAAGCAATAGACGCAGATGAAGAGCTAAAGGCAAATTACCAAATTGACATGACATCTGATGCCGATGTTCTTGTATCTGCAAAAGCGATGGCATTCTCTGCTGGTAAACTTACAGGTTTAGACCATGGAACAAATGGAACTATTAATTTTAGCACAAGTGAGTCAATGGCATCTGCAACTTTTGGTGAAGCAATAACTCAAGCAAGTGCGGGGGCACATGCTACTGCTGAAATCGATTTTACTGGAAAGGCAGCTAATGAGCTTGTAGGAACTGGATTTGTACTAGATGGAAAGAAGATAGACTTTTATGATAGCTCACAAGGGGCGTATAAAGGAGATGCCGACTTCTCTATTGATTTAAAAGGTACTGGTTCTTCTGAAGCTATTGTAGATAAAGTTGTAAATGCACTTTATAACAGTACTGGAACTACTGTTAATGGAGTTTCCAATAATAATAGCTGGTTGACAAATGTAAATGTTGGTAAATCTCTATCTGATCCAAATAAATTAGTAATAGCAGCTAAGACTTCCGGTACTGCAGGAAATTCAGTATTATTAGCAGATAACTCACAAGTGAAAGTTTCTAACCAATCTGGAAATGATAAGTTAGTTGGTGAATCTGTAGTATCTGCAAAGGGACTTGAAGATGGATTACAAACAGTAGAAGTAACATATAATGCAGCTAAAACTAATACAATAGGTACAGATGGTGTTCACTTTGATGGTGGAGATTCCGTAAGTATATCTAGCGAAACTACTCTTACAGATGGAACATATCAATTAGTAGCCGCAGATGCTGGTGGAAATGGTGAATTAAAATTACAAAAAATGGACAGTGCTGGAAGCTTCCAAGATGTAGCTGGTTATGAATCGTTTACTCTGGGATCAAGTGGTGTTTCATTTAAGGATTTAACTATTTCAATGGACAATGATTTATCGGCTGCTGCTATTAATGCTGCAGCAAAGTTAACTTTCTCAATTAGTCAGCAACATTATTCAGCGAAACTTACTGAAGCTAATGACAGTACAGCTGGAACAGAAGTGAAATTTACTCCTGGTCAAGAAGGAGGATTTACACTAAAGGCTAATGATGGAATTGGTGAAGCTACTATCAAAGTTGATGACATCGCTGATTCGCTTGGTGTTGGTGAGAGTACTAAATTTACCTTTAATACAAAGGCTGGAGCTCTTGAATCAGAAGTTGTAGGTGGAACATTTGAGGCTTCATTCCAAATCGGAGCTAATTCTGGTCAAAGCATGACAATTCAAATCAATGATATGCGTTCTCAAGCATTAGGTGTTAGTGGTACAGATGCAGCTGGCACAGCAATGGCTAAGAATGGAAAAGAAGCGTCATTTACAAAAGTAGAATCTGTAACAAATGGAACAAACAACGATAACGTAGAATTTGCACTAGATGTATCTACTCATGAAAAAGCATCTGCAGCAATCAGTGTTATTAATGATGCAATTGAGAGTGTTTCAAGCCAGCGTTCAACTCTGGGTGCATTCCAAAATCGTTTAGAACACACAATCTCTAACTTGAATAACTCTTCTGAGAACTTACAAGCAGCTGAATCTCGTATCCGTGACGTAGATATGGCTAAAGAAGTAATGGAAATGACTCGTGCAAACATTCTAGGTCAAGCTTCTCAAGCTATGCTTGCTCAAGCTAACCAAAAACCTCAATCTGTAATGCAGTTATTAGGATAATTTTAATTAACAACTACAAAGGAGGCTCTAGATTTCTAGGGTCTCTTTTTTCATACATATCACAACTATTAGAGTGAAATATAGTGGCTAATTAATTAAATGTGAAACTAATAAAGTATTTGCTACTATACCTCATATAAAGCTTAACATAGCAGTTATAGTATCTGATATTACTGATTTTTTTACAAAGAGGAATGAACCCAGTCTCGCTGTTAAAGGAGTTAATGAGATTGTATTAGCAACAGAAGAAGTTTAAGATAAATACAGTAGTTATTTACCGAACTTATTAATTACGATTAATCTAGCTAACGAAGTAATAAGGGAAGATGAGAGAGATATACAACCTAGAGAAAAAGTAATTATTAACGTGAGTTTTATATAAAAATATAAAGAAGGTGCCACATGGAAAAACACATCGAAGTCATGAAAATGTCATTAGAGCTTTCTGAAACCATTGTAGAAGGCTTACAACACATTCAAAAGTTACTAAACGAGGGTAAACATGAGCAAACTGTCTTCTTGTTTGAGGATGTACTCACAGCCTATGAAAGCATTGGTAGAACAACTAAACAAGTTGTCAAAGACTTAAACCAAGAATTAATTCTGGCTAGACAAACTGAATTTGGTAAATCAGCCGAATTAGTTGTGACTGCTTTTGAAGAAAAGAACTACGCTAAAGTTCAAGAGATTCTTCAATTCAACTTTGTACCAAAATTTAAAAAGCTAAAAGAAGAACTAGAGAAGGCATTTAACCCGTATTTAGTCTCTTAATAAAGTAATTTAACTGAAATAAAGGAGGATAATCAAATGGACATAGCCTTGCTCTCCTTGGCATTAAGCCAAGGAAAAGTCCAGCATCAAGCTTCCATGTCAGTCATGAAGAAATCATTAGACCAGGAAGAACAAGGTGCAGAGGGACTAACAAAGATGATTGCAAGTGCAGAAGTAGGAGCCCTCCAAATGGCAGCCCAGCCACATCTTGGAGGGAACATTGATCTGAAACTATAAAAACAATAGCAGAGTAGCCGAACAGGTTGCTCTTTTCTAATGGAAAAAAATATATCCACTTTTCAGCCCCTTACATCTTTTTTTCCCATTTTCTTTATTTGCTTCATATGACTATGAAAAATATTGTAAAGATCATCTATAAATAATAGTGAATATTCCGATATAAAAAGAAAACGAATAAGGGGAACTGATATGAATATTCAAAAACCTTCCTTTTCCCAGTCATCCCATATACAGAAAAATATTGGTACTTCGGAAAATATGGATAAAAGCGAGTATGTTATTAAAGATAGTATTCTCCCATCTAACCAAGAAGAAACAATAGATAATAAAGAAAAAATCTCTGCCCAAATAGACAGCATGAACAAAATGTTTGAGCTAAATATGACCTCTCTTAAGTTTAATCTGCATGAAGATACAGATCGCTATTATGTTGAAGTAAGAAATCAAGATACTCAAGAGGTAATTAAGGAGATTCCCTCAAAAGAATTTCTTGACTTAATGGCTCGTATTGCAGAGTTTAGTGGATTTCTAGTGGACAAAAGGGTTTAATTGTTGAAGAGTAAAACTCTTCTTTTTTTTGTCTTAAAAAATGTAGAAAGCTGACGATAATAGTAGTAACAGATAAAGTATACATAGAAATTGTATATAGTTCGGGAGGTTTATAATGAGTGGATTAAGAATAACCGGTTTGGCTACAGGGATGGATATTGATAGTATTGTCAAAGACATGATACGCGCAGAAAGTATCCCCTTAGATAAGATTCTACAAAAGAAACAGACGCTCGAGTGGAAGAGAGACTCCTATCGAGAAATGAACACATTGATTCAAACTTTACGTGAGGATTCATTGAAGATGCGTCTTCCTTCAACCTATTTAACAAAAGTCGCAACTTCCTCAAATGATTCGAAGATTTCAGCAACTGCAGATGCGACAGCTGGAACCTTATCTTATTCCTTCACAAAAGTAGACAGATTAGCTTCTGCTGCAACGAACGCAAGTGCAACTCCCATTTCCGGCATTGATGGAAAAATTGACACGAAAGCAAAAATATATTCCATCCAATCGAAGTTTTTGAATAGCTCTGCAAATTTTGATTGGAAAACAACGGATACTGACGGTGTGAATGAAACGGTAAAAGTGTCTAGTGCTAGTAAGGTATTTAAGTTGTCAAAGCTATCAGGTGGAACGATTAGTAGCGGTAGCTTAGATGCAGGGCAGACGATTTCCGTAAAAGATAAAGATGGAAATATTACCGATACATTTACCATCACAACGAATGAAGAGGATCTCAAATCTCTTTCTGAAAATCAAGTGTATCTCAATAAAAGCACTGGTCAAATGACGTTTGGGAAAGAGTTACAAACGGACAGTAGTTTTGATGTACCCTATAAATATATACAAAAAGATACATTATCAGCTAGCTCAACGCAAAAAGAGTTTCAGCTTTCGAATGTTGGAATTAATAGTACAGATGGGATAAAAAAAATTACGGTAACTACCTATCAGAAAAATGAAGATGGATCGATTAAGATAGATTCGAACGGAAACTCGATTATTGCTAGCACTCAGAATTACACATCATTCGTAAATGGTGCAAACCCAGGTGAGTTTGTGAGCAGTGATGGAAAAGTTACTGTTGATGGAAATACAGGAAAGGTTACTTTTGCTGATGATGTAGAGCAAGGAGCTAAAATAGAGGCAGACTATTCCTACTCTTATTTTGAGTTTGATATAAAGACACATACATCCAAAGGTGAAGTTACGGAAAGCTTTAAAATTAATGGGGGCGACTCATTTAGTACGATTTTATCGAAAATCTCTAATTCGAAGCTAGGCATTAGTGCTTTTTATGATGAGTATTCTGACAAAGTAACGATGACTCGAAAAGAGACTGGAGATTACCATACCAATGCGTATGATCCTGCTACTGGAAACTTAATAACTCAGAACCATGAAATTGAATTCATGGGCAATAACTTTCTTACTAATATCTTAAACCTTAACGAGAATCAAGAAAAAGGCGGAGAAGATGCCAAGTTTACAATGAATGGGCTTGAGACAGGGCGTCATACCAATACTTTTGCTGTAAATGGTGTAACTTTCACACTTAAAGATACATTTCAAGCAACCGATCCAACAGTATCAATTGGAACAAAGACAGATACGGACAAGGTATTTGATAGTATTAAATCGTTCATTGATAAGTACAATGAAACAATAGATAAGGTGAATAAGAAAATATCTGAGGATCGCTATCGAGAGTATCAGCCATTAACAGCTGAGCAAAGAGAATCACTTAGTGAGAAAGAAGTAGAAATGTGGGAAGAAAAAGCGAAAAGTGGACTCCTTCGCAGAGATCAAAATCTATCTGGTCTCCTAGACAAAATGCGTAGTGATTTCTATGCGAAAGTTGATTTTGAAGGCGATAGCCCATACAAACAACTTGCTACAATTGGGATTACAACAACTAATTTATATAATGTAAATAAAGGAAAGCTTGAGATTGATGAAGCTAAACTAAAAGAAGCCATTAACAATGATCCAGATGCAGTCTATAAACTTTTCGCAAATGACAGCGACAATTACTCGGAAAAAGGGATTGCTCGACGATTACGTGATTCGATGACGAATGCCATTGTTGCAATTGAAGAAACGGCCGGTAACGATGTTAAAACCAATGATCAATTTACTATTGGGAAAAACTTAAATGATATCGAGGATCGAGTATCCGACTTTGAACGAAAACTTAAAGAAGCGGAAGAACGCTATTATCGTCAATTCAGTGCAATGGAGCAAGCTGTACAGAAAATGAATCAACAGTCTTCCTACCTCATGTCACAACTTGGAATGGCACAACAGCAATAAGGAGTGGAATAAAATGGCGATTAATAATCCTTATCAAACCTATAAGCAAAATTCAGTCACACAGGCATCTCCTGCAGAGCTTACGTTAATGCTATATAATGGAGCATTAAAATTTATCAAGCTAGCAAAGCAGGGCATTACCGAGAGTAACATTGAACTCAAAAATACGAATATCCAAAAAACCCAAGGAATTCTTCAAGAGTTGATGGTTACCCTCAATACGGACATTGAGCTTTCAAGAAATTTAATGAGAATGTATGATTACATGATGCAGCAGCTTGTGCAAGCTAATATTCAAAATGATAGCAAGCTATTAGATGAGGTTGAAGGATATTTTACCGAATTTCGTGATACATGGAAGCAAATTGTTCAGCAAAATCGACAAACGAGCTTTCAGCAGGGTGGTCAAGTGTAGTGAGTTCACTTCAGGAATTGTATGACTTAACGGTAGAGTTCCACCTTTTTGTACAAAATGTTGAAAACGATCACTCAAAACGTGAATCCACTATCGAACAAGTAAACGACTACATCGATCGAAGGCAAGAGTTCATCAGCAATGTTAAGGAGCCTACCGATCTTCAAGAAAGAAAGATGGCAGAAGAGCTAATAAAGCTCGATAAAGAAATTAGTCTTCTTTTGAAAGGAATTCTAGGCGATATTAAGACAGATATGCTTTCCCTAAAAAGTAAAAAGGTTAAGCAAAATCGATATGAAAATCCTTATAAAGCTCCATTAAATGATGGAATGTTTTTTGACAAACGAAATTAATAGTAGCGAAAGACAAAAGGTATGTGTAGCCTTTTGTCTTTTATTTTTTTTAGAATTAATCCAACGAATATACTTTAGACGTTCTTTATGATGAAAATGCTGTTTTCCCTCATTGAAATCACCTTTCCTCCCACCATCTTCACCATTTCGACAAAACTTTTTCAATTTTTCCACTGTTTTAGCAGGAATATGTTAGGGTAAAATAGAAATGTATTAGTATAAGTCTTCAAATTGATTTTCTGGTTACGTTGGTGAGGCAGATAGGAGATGAAAGCTGTAGATGTTAGACAGCTGACACCCTCATCACCTAGAGAGGCTAAGTTAGCGAAATCAGCCCAGTGTCCAATGTAGACAGAAGCAATAGAGAAGGCTAGGCCATTCTAGATCGGCGGACATGCCATTCGAAAATGACCATAATTGGATTAAGGAAAAGGAGGAGTTCACTTATGAATTACAACATTCGTGGTGAAAACATTGAGGTAACTCCAGCAATTCGAGAGTATGCAGAGAAGAAGATTGCTAAATTAGAACGCTATTTTAATGAGTCTCCTAATGCAACTGTACATGTCAACTTAAAAACGTATAATGATAAAAAGAGCAAGGTAGAAGTGACTATTCCGATGCCGCATTTAGTCTTACGTGCAGAGGAAATTCATGATGATATGTATGCAGCGCTTGACTTAATTACTGATAAGCTAGAGCGCCAAATTCGTAAGCATAAAACAAAAGTAAACCGCAAGTTCCGCGAAAAAGGAAACATTAATGAAATGTTTGCTGCTGTGGAAGAGCCAGATGTAGCGGTAGCGGTTGAAGATGACAATGAATTAGAGGTTGTACGCCAAAAGAGCTTTGATCTAAAGCCGATGGACAGTGAAGAAGCGATTCTACAAATGAACATGCTTGGCCACAGTTTCTTCGTTTTCACAAACGCAGAAAGCAATCGTACAAATGTAGTCTATAAGCGTAAAGATGGCCGCTATGGCTTGATCGAAGCTCAATAATCATACAGAAAATCAAAATCCCCTGCCACTGCTGGTAGGGGATTTCTTATTATTTTAATTTAAACCTCTCCAACTCCACCTTCATCTCCCTTGCCATATCCTGAAGCTGGGCGACTTTGCCACTTACTTGCTCGAAGGAGCGAAGCTGGGCTTCCGTTGAGGCAGAGATTTCTTCGGTGCCGGCAGCGGTTTGTTCGGTGATGGCTGAGATGTTTTCGATGGCCGCCACGACTTGCTGGCTCTTGTCACTTGAGTTTTTCATGTCGCCAACGAGTGTGTGGAGCTGGCTTGTGATGGCGTTGACTTCCGAGCTAATGATTTCGAAAGACTTTTCGGTATCTTCCATCGATACAGATTGTTGTTTGGATAGGTGGTGGCCGAGTTCGGTTAATTCAACAATTGTGCTTATTCCATGTTTGATATTTGATACCATTTCGGTGATTGATTGGGTTGCTTTCGTTGAGTCGTCTGCTAGCTTTCGAACTTCTTCTGCTACGACTGCGAAGCCTTTGCCTGCTTCTCCTGCCCGAGCTGCTTCGATCGCTGCATTGAGTGCAAGTAAATTCGTTTGATCTGCTATTTCTCTTACCGCATGTGCAGCTGTTTCAATTTGACTTGTGTATTGGGCAAATTTTTCAACAGAGCTTTGAATGTCGTCTGAGGATGTGGCTAGCTGATGGGCGATTTCTGCTTGCTTCGTTAATGATATTTTTCCGCCATCAATGGATAGAATCGCGTTTTGGCCAGCTGCTAATGAATCCTCGCTTTTTTGCTGAACGTGCTCAAAGTCATCGTTCATACGCGTCATAAGGCTTGCGGTTGATTGAATATCCTCTGATATGGATTGGCTGCCTCGTGCAAGCTCATCGGTAGAAACGGCCACCTGGTTACTGCTTTCCTTAAGGTTTTCCATATAATCGGACACTTCATGTGAAAAGCTTGTTACGCGAACGCCCACTTGTTCAATGGATTGGACCGTCCCTCTTAAGTTTTCCACCATATTGGCGAAGGCCAATTTCAGCTGATCGACCTCATATTGACTGTTTTTCTTTACCTTGTTTGTATCTACTTGTACACTTAAATCCCCGTTCGCTACTTTTACAGCTTGCTCCACGATTTGGTTTACTGGCTTGGTAATGCGCTTGGCAAGAAGGATGGATGAAGCAACGGATATGGAAATTAAGAGAATGCTAGCTACAATGGAAAACTGAACAATAAATCGTAATTTCTGTTCCCCTTTGGCTAGTAGTTCGTTGTACCATTTATTGGTTTGCTGATCTAGTAGATAAACATCGTTTTCAATCCCTGCGATACGAATAGACTCTCGCTTAATAATAGGACTATCAGCCGCTTGGAATGCGGACTGTGCTTCTTTCGTTAATACGGTAAATTTCTCTTCTGCCTTCAGAAAGATTTGCTTATGATCATCTTCTTTTAAAAGACTGCTTAGCTCGTCCATATTGGCTTCGATTTGAGCTAGCTTGTTAAGTGCTTCTGCTTTGTTCGCATCCGATGAAATATACGTATAGTTTGAAAGGCCTTGTCTCGCTTGATTAAGATTTCCTTGTAGCTCCTCAACCTTAAGGAGAATGTTCACATCGTCTTTAGCTGAGCTGGATACGGTTAATAACAGAATGAGCATAAACCCAATAATCATCGTCGAAAAAACAAGGGGGATCAATCCTAGCATGAGTAAACGGATTCTTAGTTTCATACGTCCCACTCCTTATTCAAAGTCCACTTGGAGGCTGCCAGACTTTATTTTATCTGTTGCTTCCTCAATGGCTGATTTTTGTTCACTCGTCAGTGTGATGTTGCGGATTTCTGCAAGTCCCACGCCTTCTTCTACTAGCCCTAGCTGATAGGATGATGCTTCAATGGACCCTTTATCAACTAATTCCTTTGCGATGTTGTATACCGCAACGTCAATGTTCTTTAGCATGGAAGTAACAACGGCTTTTTCTGCAACAAAGTATTGGTCTGTATCGACTCCAGCTGTGTAAATTCCTTTCGATTGTGCGGTCTTTAATGTGCCAAATCCAGTAAACCCAGCAGCAGGATAGATGAAATCTGCCCCCTGCTCAATTTGCTTTTCAGCAATTTCACTCCCGACCTTTGGTTCGGAAAAGCTATTTGCGTACTCTTGAAGGATGTTGATCTCTGGATTCACGTATTTGGCTCCTTGAATAAAGCCTTTTTCAAAGTGGTGAATAACAGGTACATCAGCACCTCCAATAAAGCCAAGTGTATTGGTTTTGGTGATCATCGCTGCAATCATACCGACAAGAAAGCTTCCTTCATTCTCTTTGAACGTAATGGATACAACGTTTTCTAAGCTAGAGACCCCATCAATGAGAAGAAATGGCTGCTTCGGGTTTTCTTTTGCGACTTTCTCCAGTGTTTCTTGAACGGAGAACCCTAATCCGATAACGAGGTCATATTTCTCGTTGACTAATTCGTTTAATCTTCCTTCAAAGTCTCCATCTGGTGCTTCTTTATAATCGAATAATATGCCTAATTCATCACGGGCTCTTTCAAGCCCTCGAAAGGCAGAGTCATTAAAGGATTCATCGCCTAGTCCAGCATCGGATAGAAGGATGCCGATTCGGATTTCTTCAGGCGTGCTGACTGAATTTGAGCTTTGACCATTTGAACATGCGGTTAATATGAATACTAACAAGATGATGCTGATCAACTTTTTAAACATGGGTATAAACCTCCCAAATTTTAATGTGTACCTTTAGTAATATCGACTTATTTTTTAAAAAGTTAATATAGTGGTCAGACATCTTACGAGTGTTTTTTTGGGTATTTTTGAGTTATTTCGAGTTCCTATCATTTTTTGAATATTTTTATTATACTAATAAGTAAAAGGATGAAACGGGTGATGCATGGTGAAGCAGCTAGATCTATTTATGGCCTTTTTTCGAGTAGGGATCCTTGGATATGGGGGTGGCCCATCTTCTATTCCTCTCGTCCACAAGGAAGTGGTTGAGAAATACAAATGGATGGATGGGGATGAATTTGGGGATGTGCTGGCGTTAGGGAATGCACTGCCAGGCCCGATTGCAACGAAAATAGCAGGTTATATCGGGTACAGAGTAGGCGGTTTTGCCGGCATGCTGACGGCACTATTTGCGACAATGGTTCCTACTATATTCTTGATGATTCTTCTTCTAACCGTTTTAAATGCATATAAAGATCAACCATGGGTGAGCGGAATGTCTGCAGCGGTTATTCCAGTTGTAGCAGTCATGCTCGGTGTTCTTACATGGGATTTTATCAAAAAGTCAGGCAAGTCCAGTTTAGGCTGGGGAAGGACGGCAGGTTTAATTTTTATGAGTTTACTATTATTACAGTTTCTACATATTCATCCAGCAATCCTCATTTTTGCTCTGCTTGTTGCAGCCTTGTCGTTAAAGGATTCTAAAGGAGAAAAGGAGAAGAAGGCATCATGATCTATTTAGACATCTTTCTAGCATTCTTTATTCCGGGGATTCTTGGCTATGGCGGTGGACCGGCTTCGATTCCACTGATTGAAAACGAAGTGGTGGATCGGTATGGCTGGTTAACTGTGAATGAGTTTAGTGAGGTGCTTGCACTAGGTAATACACTGCCAGGTCCGATTGCAACGAAGATGGCAGGCTATATCGGTTATGCGGAAGGAGGCGTGCTAGGGGCAGTTGTCGGGGTGTTTGCAACAGTTGCTCCATCGTTGATCTTAATGATCGCCATGCTAGGACTATTGATGAAATACAAGGAATCACCAAGGGTGAAGCGGTTAACGACCTTTGTTCGCCCGGTCATTGCCGTGTTGCTTGGCCTTATGACATACGATTTCTTTTTTTCCTCCTATGAAGGGGTGGGTGTCCTTCAAACGGTTGTAATCGGGGCCATTAGTTTCATTCTGATGGAAAAATTAAAGGTACATCCTGCCTATGTGATTGCAGGAGCACTTGTATACGGAGCGGCATTCTTAGGATAATTCCGAGCAGCTATTCGTTTTTATGCGGATAGCTGTTTATTTTTTGCTAAATAAGATTAAACTAGAACTAGATTAACAGATTCGGAAGGAAGAGGAGAGAATGCGATGAAAACGAAGGTCAGTCGGAATGCATTATGTCCTTGTGGGAGTGGGAAAAAATATAAGCGTTGCTGTGGCAGTCAAGAAACCATTTCCATTCATGAGATACTTGAAAATGATATGATCGAGGTCCAACGAGACATTCGAGATTTTGGATTGGCCCATTACTCGGAAGAGATAGAGTCTGCCTATGCTGAATTTATGGTTGATTTTGATATAGATGATGAGGATGTTTATCCATTTATCCATTCGTTTTGGTTTATTTGCTTTGTAGAGGTGGAAGAGCGCCAAACGATATTACAAATGTATATTCAGTCCCATCTGAACAAGATTACTAGAACGAAGCTGAAGTCGATAGTGAAGTCGTGGACCTATCCTATTGTGACAGCTGGGGAAATAACAGATGTGAGAGATGATTATCTGGTGATTCATGATACATTAAGGGACACACCGTTAAAAGTAAAGCTATTTAGCTATTTAGGTAGGTTTGAAGAAGGAAAATATGCATTTGCCATCCTCCTTCCTTATGGAGAAGCAGAGTACGTTTTGTTTCCAAATATATTTGATATCGAAGGTGAAAATTGTAAAGCATATGCTGACGTTATCTTACAAGAATATCGAAACGCTTCTGTAATTGAAGTAGACGATTTCCTAGCAGACCATCTACTTTGGCTGATGCTCCTTACCCCACAGGTGAAAATGGAGTTGAAGGTTGAACAAGTAGAGTGGCCATCTTCTGCTTCAAAAGATGTAGCGGAGATTTTTGAGGAGGAAATGAAAGAAGCGGGGGAAGACTACGCTACTATTGAGATGGGTGTGATCTTATGGTATCAATTTGTCACCCGTAAAAATAAGCGAATACAAAACCCACTGATCTACGTGGCCGCACTTCGTTACTTTGTATCTACGATAATTGAAACGGAAGGGGTTTATACACAAAAAGAGCTGGCTAAAAAGTATGGCATCTCCGTTTCCAGTGTGTCTAGTAGGTACGGGGAATTGTATGATGAACTTGAACCTGAGCTCGCAAAGCTATTAAATGAAGAGGTGCCTGAATCACATATGGTGAGTCCTTTTCATGACCTATTAGAGGAATTAAAAGACCATGAATTCGACAGCATGGAGGAAGCAAAAGCGTATATCTATTCGAAAATCAATGGGAATGAGAAAAAAACGGGGAAGCAAACCGATGAACAAAAAGCGCAAGACCTTATTTATGAAGCGATAAAAGCTGGAGGGAAAAAGCGTTATCAGCTTGCACAGGAAGCGTTGGCACTTAATCCACTGCACCCAGATGGTTATACGTTATTGGCTGAACAAGCATCTACAATGGAAGATGCTCTATTGCTTTATCAAAAGGGAATGGAATGTGGCATAGAGGCATTAGGAGAAGACTTTTTTAGTGAAAATAGAGGTTTCTTCTGGGGGCTTATTGAAACGAGACCTTATATGCGTGCACGATATAATTACGCACAAACCTTACACAATCTAGGGAATATGAAGGATGCAATAACAGAGTACGAGGGTATGATCGAGCTGAATCCAGAAGACAATCAAGGAGTACGAGATTTGCTTCTCATTGCTTATATTGAAGTGAGCGACCTAAAGGGTGCGAAGAGATTAATGGAGCGTTTTGAAGAGGACTCCAGCATGGCAGCCTTTAATAAAGTTTTGCTGGAAATAATGAATAAGGGATTTACAGCGAAAGGTAGATTGTTGTTGAATAACGCAAAAAGTCAAAATCCGCATGTGATCCCGTACTTAGTAGGGAAAAAGAAGCTCCCACAAGAATTGCCAGCATATTATGGAATTGGTGATGAAAATGAAGCAAAAACGTATGCGTTGCTTCATCAGCACCTTTGGAATCAGGTAAGTGGGATGAAGCAATGGTTATTGAAATAAGAAGGCAGCGGATGCCTTCTTATTTATTCGCTCATACCATTAGTGCTAGTTATAGATTGCCTCCAAGGTAAGCACAGCCGTTTTTCAAATAATGGCATCATTATGATAATAACTCTACCTTTTTATCGTTAATTGGACTCACCCTCTCCCCCACATAAGTTGTCACCCCTTGTATGAAGTGGTAATATTAATTAGGAATAAATAGAAATCGTATGAGAGAAATTTGCTCATATTCCATATAAAAGGAGCGTTTTTAATGCTTGGTATTTTAGGGAAAGTGTTTGATCAAAACAAACGAGATTTAAAGCGACTAAATAAATTAGCAGATGAAATTGATGCATTAGCAACAGCAACAGAGCAGCTTTCAGATGAAGAGCTTCGCGGAAAAACAGTTGAATTCAAGCAGCGTCATGAAAAGGGAGAATCTGTTGATGACCTTTTAGTAGAAGCATTTGCCGTTGTTCGTGAAGCAGCAAAGCGTGTGTTAGGCCTTTATCCTTACCGCGTCCAGTTAATGGGTGGTATTGCTTTACATGAAGGAAATATTTCAGAGATGAAGACAGGGGAAGGGAAAACGTTAACCTCTACCATGCCCGTTTACTTAAACGCATTAACAGGGAAAGGTGTCCACGTTGTAACGGTTAACGAATACTTAGCAAGTCGTGATGCGACTGAAATGGGTCAGCTTTACGAATGGCTTGGTCTGACAGTCGGGCTTAACTCGAACGGATTATCGAAAGAAGAGAAAAAAGAAGCATACGCATGTGATATCACGTACAGCACCAACAATGAGCTAGGGTTTGATTATTTGCGTGATAATATGGTTCTTTATAATGATCAAAAGGCGCAGCGCCCACTTTATTTTGCTGTAATTGATGAGGTCGACTCCATATTAATTGATGAAGCCAGAACTCCATTAATTATTTCTGGGACGGCTCAAAAATCAGCAAAGCTTTATATTCAAGCGAATGCATTTGTTCGCACGTTAGTACGTGATCAAGACTATACGTACGATGAGAAAACAAAAGGGGTTCAGCTAACAGAAGACGGAATGACAAAGGCTGAGCGTGCTTTTGGTATTGAAAACCTATTTGATATTTCACATGTAGCATTAAACCATCACATTAACCAAGCATTAAAAGCCCATTCAAGCATGCATCTAGATGTAGACTATGTTGTTCAAGATGGGGAGATTGTAATTGTTGACCAATTTACGGGTCGTCTAATGAAGGGACGCCGCTACAGTGACGGTCTTCACCAAGCAATCGAAGCGAAGGAAGGCCTTGAAATTCAAAACGAAAGTATGACAATGGCGACGATTACGTTCCAGAACTACTTCCGTATGTATGAAAAGCTAGCTGGGATGACAGGTACAGCGAAGACAGAGGAAGAGGAATTCCGTAACATTTACAATATGAGTGTTGTCGTAATTCCAACGAACAAGCCTGTCATTCGTGATGACCGTGCTGACTTAATATACGCTTCAATGGATGGAAAGTTCCGTGCAGTCGTTGAGGATATTGCAGAGCGCCATCATAAGGGACAACCAGTTCTTGTCGGTACAGTGGCAATTGAAACCTCTGAAATTATTTCTAAATACCTGACGAAAAAAGGTGTTCGTCATAACGTACTAAACGCCAAAAACCATGAGAGTGAAGCGGAAATTATTGCTCATGCGGGTGAAAAAGGTGCGGTTACCATTGCGACAAACATGGCTGGTCGTGGAACAGATATTAAATTAGGTGAGGGTGTTCGAGAAATCGGCGGTCTTGCCGTGATCGGAACCGAGCGTCATGAATCTCGCCGTATTGATAATCAGCTTCGTGGGCGTTCAGGACGTCAAGGAGATCCAGGGGTTACCCAATTCTATCTATCGATGGAAGATGAGTTGATGCGCCGTTTTGGCTCAGATAATATGAAATCGATGATGGAGCGTCTTGGCATGGACGATAGTCAGCCAATTCAAAGTAAAATGGTATCTCGTGCAGTTGAATCGGCTCAAAAACGAGTGGAAGGAAATAACTTTGATGCTCGTAAGCAGCTTTTACAATATGATGACGTTCTACGTCAGCAACGCGAAATTTTATACAAACAACGAAATGATGTATTAGGATCAGACAACATTCGTGAAATCGTCGAAAACATGATTCTGTCTTCTATTTCACGAAATGTCGCTGCACATACACCTGATACTGAAGACGAAGAGCAATGGAATCTACAAGGAATCATCGACTATGCGAATGGAAATCTTCTTCCTGAAGGCGACCTTTCCATCAACGATCTTCGCGGAAAAGATGCTGAGGAAATGGTCGATTCGATCTATGAAAAAGTAAAAGCACGCTATGATGAAAAGGAAGAAGAGCTTCTTCCTGAACAAATGCGTGAATTTGAGAAGGTTATTCTGCTTCGTGCAGTCGATTCTAAATGGATTGACCATATCGATGCGATGGATCAGCTTCGCCAAGGAATTCATTTGCGTGCATATGGACAAATTGATCCGCTTCGTGAGTACCAACATGAGGGCTTCGCTATGTTTGAAAACATGATTATTGCCATTGAAGAAGACGTTGCGAAATACGTGATGAAGGCAGAAATTCGTAACAATTTAGAGCGTCAAGAGGTAGCAAAAGGCCAAGCGGTTAATCCAAAGGAAGATGGAGACAAGGCGGCAAAGAAAAAGCCAGTTGTGAAACAAATGGATGTAGGTCGTAATGACCCATGTATTTGTGGGAGTGGCAAGAAATACAAAAACTGCTGCGGGCAATAGCATTGGATAAAAGAGGGCCGGCCCGGATGCCGACTCTCTTTTTCCTGCCAATAGAGTAGGATTTGTCGAAAACGGAGTAGAATTTTATAAGAGGTGACTGAAATGGAATTAGCAGATATTCGGAATGAATTAGAAAAAACAGCTAAGAAATTAGCGGACTTTAGGGGGTCTCTTTGACTTAGAAAATAAAGAGGCGCGGATTGCGGAGCTTGACGAAGTGATGCTTCAGCCTGATTTCTGGGATGATCAGCAACAGGCACAGGGCATTATCAGCGAAGGAAACGCCCTGAAGGAACTTGTCAATGAATTCAACGACTTAAATGAAACCTATGAAAACCTAGAGCTGACTCTCGAGCTTGTTAAGGAAGAAAACGATGAAGACCTCAAAGCAGAATTAGTGGAGGAGCTAAAAGATTTAATGAGCCGTTTAAGTCAATATGAGCTTCAGCTCTTATTAAGTGAGCCATATGACAAAAACAACGCCATCCTAGAGCTTCATCCAGGTGCAGGAGGGACAGAGTCACAGGATTGGGGATCGATGCTGCTTCGAATGTACACGCGCTGGGCGGAAAAGAAAGGCTTCAAGGTAGAAACGCTGGATTATTTACCAGGGGATGAGGCTGGAATTAAGAGCGTTACCTTGGCAATTAAAGGGCATAATGCATACGGGTATTTAAAAGCGGAAAAGGGCGTTCATCGCTTAGTTCGGATATCCCCTTTCGATGCGTCAGGTCGTCGCCACACGTCATTTGTTTCTTGTGAAATCATGCCTGAGTTTAATGATGAAATCGAAATTGATATTCGGACAGAGGATCTGAAGATAGACACGTATCGTGCGAGCGGTGCTGGTGGTCAGCATATTAATACGACGGATTCAGCTGTTCGGATTACGCATCTTCCAACAAATGTTGTCGTTACCTGCCAAACCGAGCGCTCACAGATCAAAAACCGTGAGCGTGCGATGAAGATGCTTCAAGCGAAGCTTTATCAAAAGAAAATTGAAGAGCAGGAGCAAGAGCTAGCTGAAATCCGCGGAGAACAAAAGGAAATTGGCTGGGGAAGTCAAATCCGTTCTTACGTATTCCATCCCTATTCATTAGTGAAGGACCACCGTACAAACACAGAGGTGGGGAATGTTCAAGCCGTAATGGACGGAGAACTAGATCCCTTCATTAATGCATACTTGCGTTCAAAATTAAACTAATACAAAAATAATAGCCTCTACCGCAGAATTGCGGTGGAGGTTTTTTAGAAGGAAAAAATAAAGAGTCCCATAAATGTCCATTCCAATTTGCGTAAATAGATGATTACATGTTTGATATTGATTACTTTGATTGTTCAATAATTTACAATTTAATATTATGTCGTAGATTAACCCATTCTATTAATAGGGGGTATGAAATTCCTGTTTTAGCCCTTTAATACGGTGGTTGAATGGCATTTACACACATAACCCTCCATGCTATACTCACTTTCGGTTCAACACATTTTTGTTACATAATGCTTGCTTAGTAAAGGAGTTATCCATATGAACATGAAACGAAAAAGAGGAACGCTTCCAAACCCGCGTCTTGAAAAGCTTCTAGAAATTATCTTTATTTTAAGTGGCTCTGCCATTGTGGCAATTGCGTTTAATGTGTTTTTACTTCCAAACCAAGTGGCATCTGGAGGGGTGAGTGGGATCTCGACCATCGTAGAAGATGTCTTTGGCTGGGAGCCAGCATATGTACAATGGTCATTGAACATCCCGCTGTTTATTGCTGGAGTCATCCTACTTGGTAAGCAATTCGGGCTAAAAACACTAATAGGGACCATCTTTCTGCCGTTTATTGTTTTCGTAACGAAAGATTGGGAGCCTTGGTCACAAGATCCATTGCTTGGTGCACTATTCGGTGGGATTGGTGTTGGTCTAGGTTTAGGAATTGTATTTCGTGGAAAAGCATCTACAGGCGGAACCGACCTTGCCGCTCAAATTATTAATAAGTATACAGGGTTCACACTTGGAACTTGTGTAGCAATTATTGATGGGTTAATCGTATTATCTGCAGCGATCGTTTTTGATATTGAGAGAGGATTATACGCATTGATTGCGTTATATGTTACGAGTAAAACAATTGACCTGGTTCAAGTTGGTTTTGGTCGCTCGAAAATGGCGATGATCATTACCGACAAGCAAAGTGAAGTTCGAGACGGAATCTTGAATAAAATTGATAGAGGTGTGACAAAACTATCTGCGTATGGTGGTTATACTGATAATGAACGCCCAATCCTAATGTGTGTCGTCGATCAAACGGAGTTCACAAAATTGAAACAACTAGTCAAAAGCATTGATCCATCTGCATTTGTGATTGTAATGGATGCTGCAGAGGTACTTGGCGAGGGTTTCAAACGGGCATAGAGTTGGTATAATATAGTTGTACTATGTATATTTTTCCTGAGGGGGAGTTTCAAGTGAAGAAAAAGCTTCTTGCATTATTAATGGGTACTTCTCTTGTTCTTGCTGCATGTGGTGGCGGAGACAATGCTGGAGAAGAAAAGGACACATCTACTACTGGTGGCGAAACGACTGAAACAGCTAGTGCTGGAGATGCAGAAAAGCTCTACAGCCAAAAGTGTTCTAGCTGTCATGGTCAAAATCTAGAAGGTGGGGTAGGTCCTGGTCTAGAGCAAATTGGTGCTTCACTTTCAGCTACAGATATTGAAAAGACCATTGTTGAAGGTAAAGGTGCTATGCCATCTGGTCTATTACAAGGCGAAGAAGCAACTGCAGTTGCTGAATGGCTTGCTGGGAAAAAGTAATCCGCTTTTCTAAAGAGCGTTCTGTTTCATGAACAGGACGCTTTTTTTTACAAAAATCTACTATATCATCCACTTCTATATCATCCATCTATTTATTCTTTCCTTCTTTTCTAGTAAAATCGATCCATTTGTCGAAAAATTGAAGCAGGAAATGCTGTCGATTTGTTGTATATAATAGTTGTAATAGGTTGTATTTTGCGGTTTCTTGACTTGTTTGAAAAGAAACTGTAATAATTTGATAAGGTAATTTGACAAGTGTTGGTGTTATAATGAGAAAGGTGCTTATGAAGGAAGCATTTTGGTGCTTTATAGGCAAACATGTAGAAATCAAAAGAAACTGTCGTTTTTTTGTCGTTAATTGCGATTTTATAGACTTGATTTTAGGCACGATTGTAGATAAAGGCTGTTTGCCAAAAATATCAATAGACAATTTTGAAAGCTGCTATGGAATGAGTTCATGGTGAAACGAGTTAGTAGAAAACTAGACAACAAGGTATCGGAAAGACAGCTAGCAACAAAAAACAAACTAGACTCTAGGTGATATAAATGATTGAAATGCAGGATGTGTTTAAGAAGTATCCGAACGGTGTCGTAGCTGCCAATGGAATCGACGTACGAATAAAGCAAGGCGAGTTTGTTTATGTGGTAGGTCCGAGCGGTGCAGGGAAGTCAACATTTATTAAAATGATGTATCGTGAAGAGATTCCGACAAAAGGAACGATAATGATTAACGGAATTAACCTGACAAAGCTCAAACTAAGTAAGGTTCCACTTTTACGAAGAAATATAGGCGTTGTATTCCAAGACTTCAAGCTACTACCTAAATTAACCGTATATGAAAATGTAGCATTTGCTTTAGAGGTAATTGAAGAACAACCAAAATATATTAAAAAGCGAGTCATGGAAACATTAGAGCTCGTTAATTTAAAGCATAAAGCACGAATGCTTCCAACTGAATTATCGGGGGGAGAGCAGCAGCGTGTATCCATTGCAAGATCGATTGTCAATTCGCCTAAAGTAGTTATTGCAGACGAACCAACAGGGAATCTTGACCCAGATACGTCATGGGAAATTATGAACATTTTTGAGGAAATCAATACGCGTGGAACGACGGTTGTAATGGCGACACATAATAAAGAAATTGTTAATACAATTAAGCACCGCGTTATCGCAATAGAAGCAGGGAAGATAGCCCGCGATCAACAGAGGGGGGATTACGGTTATGAAAGCTAGAACCCTTCGTAGGCACGCAAAAGAAAGCTTTAAGAGCTTAGGTAGAAATAGCTGGATGACTTTTGCCTCTGTCAGTGCCGTTACGGTCACGCTTATACTAGTTGGTGTGTTTTTCGTTATTATGATGAATCTCAATAAAGTAGCTACAACGATTGAAGAGGATGTTGAAATTCGCGTTCATATTGATGTAGCTGCAAATGAGCAGGATCAAGAGAAGCTCAAACAGACAATTGAACAAATAGCGGAGGTTAAATCCGTCGCTTATTCACCTAAAGAAACCGAACTCAATAATTTGATTGATAGCTTGGGTGAAGAGGGTGAAGCATTTAAATTATTCGAACAGGATAATCCTTTAAATGATGTATTTGTCGTAAAAACGAAGAAACCAACAGACACGATGAAAGTTGCCAAGCAAATTGAACAAATGAACTATGCGTCAAAAGTAAAGTATGGACAAGGACAAGTAGAGAAGCTATTTAATTTTATTAGCATGAGTCGAAATGTAGGACTAGCTCTAATTATTGGCTTGCTGTTCACTGCGATGTTCCTCATTTCAAATACGATAAAGATTACGATTGTAGCTAGAAGAAAAGAAATCGAGATTATGAAGCTAGTAGGAGCAACAAATTCATTTATTCGCTGGCCATTTTTCCTAGAGGGACTTTGGCTTGGAATTCTTGGGTCCATTCTGCCAATTATTCTTATTTCAGTAGCCTACAATCAAGCATATGATTACCTACAGCCAAAGCTAAAAGGAAACTTTATTCAAATTCTCGAATTTAACCCATTTATCTATCAAGTAGGTGCGATTTTAATTGCACTGGGGGCATTCATTGGAATTTGGGGAAGCTTAATGTCTATCCGTAAATTCTTAAAGGTTTAATGTGGAGGAGCGAGCTATCGAAGAAAACGAGCTTGCTAGTTAGAAAGAGAGGTTTGAAGGGTCTACGGGGGGAACCGTATCTTAAGACCCTTCAAAGCTATCTAATAGACGATTAATTAAGCTAAAAGGTTTCAAAATCTTGCACAGAAAAAACGATGAACCTGTACATAGATTAGGAATGGAAGGGAGAAATCGGAATGAAACGACCACTTATAACATTAACTCTAGCAGCTACTTTAGGCATTGGGAGTATTAGTGTGGCAGCACCAGCGCAAAATGTACTTGCTAGTAAACTAGAAGATCTTCAAAACCAAAAAAAAGAAATACAAAATGAGCGTTCAGGAATTGAATCGCAAATCAATAGTACGAATAAAGAGCTGGACAAAGTAAAAGCAGAGCAAGAACAAGTGCAACAAGAGATTAAAAAAATTGATCTAGCTACAACAGATACGAAGAACAAAATTGATGAAAAAACAGTTCAAATTGCAGAGAAAAAGAAAGAAATTGAACAGCTTCAAATAGAAATTAAAGAGCTAACTGAAAGAATCAATAAACGAAATGAAATGCTGAAGGATCGCGCTCGCAACTTCCAGGAAAATGGAGGAATGGTGAGCTATATTGACGTTCTGATGGGTGCTCAGAGCTTTAGTGATTTTATCGATCGTATGAGCGCAGTGGCAACGTTCGTTGAAGCAGATCAAGGAATTCTCGAGCAGCATCAAGCGGACAAACAGCTTTTAGAGGAAAAGGAAGCAAAAGTGGAAAAGGATCTAAATGATCTAGAATCCATGCTAAGCGAGCTAGAAGCAATGAAACAGCGTCTATCCGCTCAAAAGGCACAAAAAGATCAGTTAATGGCTTCCTTGAAGCATGAGGAAGAGCAAATGCATGCAGAAAAGCTAGAGCTTGAAGAAGAACAAGAGCTGTTAGCTGCACAGGAAGCTGCTATTAAGCAGGCCGAGAAGCTTGAAAAGAAAAGAATTGCTGAACAGCAAAAAGCAGCGGCTAATAAAGGGTCAAACGGATCTAGTGGAGGAAGCTCTGTTTCTGCTCCACCGGTTTCTAGCGGAGCCTTTACTCGTCCTTCTGCAGGATACCTTTCTTCAGGGTTCGGCCACCGCTGGGGCGAACTCCATGCAGGTGTAGATATTGCCGCTAGCGGTCATGTTCCAATTGTAGCAGCAGCCGACGGGGTAGTAATCAAATCCTACTATTCGAGTAGTTATGGAAATGCCATCTTTATTTCTCACTCTATTGAAGGACAAATCTATACAACTGTATATGCGCATATGAGCAGTCGTTCAGTAAGCTCAGGTGCTACTGTTTCAAAAGGCCAACAAATTGGAGTTATGGGGAATACAGGGTACTCCTTTGGACAGCATTTACACTTTGAGCTTCACCGTGGCCCGTGGAATGCTTCTAAGTCCAACGCAATTAACCCAGTTGGAATTGTCCCATTGTAAGTCTTGTTTACTCTATTTATACCCTATTAAACTAGTAAATATACCTATTCACGATAAATGATTTCTACAAAAATCGAAGACTATGTTTAAACAAAAGGTATTGAGAATGTTCTCGATACCTTTTGTTTTTTACATCAAAATACGAGAAAATTTTCTTGTTTGGATAAATAGTTTAAAATACAGAAAATTCCTTCATCCTACTTTCCTCATATGACTTATTTCCTGTAAATTCTGTTAATTTAACTTGTTTTGTTACACAATTGTAATATTCCTCTAACCTTCCTGTTATCTCCTGTTGCTATACTACTAGAGAGAAAAACAACTAATGCTGTAAAAAAACTGAATTTATTGTCTTATTTTAAAATAAAATACATAATTTTGCTTAAATTAGGGAGTTGGCAGTTTATGTTGAAGAAGAAATTACTAGTCTTAAATACAACGATTTTACTAGGTTTAGGAAGTGTGATTGCCTTACCGTCTACCTTGGCAGAAACAAATGCTGAAAAGCAGCGTAAAGTAGAACAAAACTTAACAGAAGTACAAAATAAGCTATCACAATTACAAGAGCAAGTAAAACGTGTAGAAGAAGCATATAACGATAACAATGAAATGATCGCCAAAACGGAAGCGGAAATCAAAGCAACTAATGCAGAGGTAGAAGCTTTAAATAAAGAAATTGCGATACATAACGAGTCGATTGCAAAGAGAACTGAAATCCTCAAGAAGCGCGCTGAATCATTACAAGAAACAGGTGGGAAGGTAAGCTACTTAGAAGTACTTGTTGGTTCAAAGGATTTTAGTGATTTTGTTGATCGAGTGTTTGCGGTTGTGCAAATTGCTCAAGCAGATAGTGATTTAATTCAACAGCATGAAGTAGATAAAGCTTCTATTAAGGAGAAACAAGACCTTGTGGCAAGCAAGTTAGCCGACCTAACAAGTAAGAAGGTTGAACTGGACGGAATGAAGGCTCAAATTCAAGAGCAAAAGAAGCAAAATGACCAGTTAAAAGCTCAATTAGAGAAAGAGAAAAAAGAGAATCTAAACAAGAAAGCTAGCTTACAAGCAGAGGCTCAGCGTTCACTTGCAAGTGCACCATCATCATCGAATACTAGTCATTCAAATGGAGCATCGTCAGCTCCAGTGTACACTCCTCCGGCAGGTAACGGAAGCTTGAGTGACGTACTTGCTGCTGGCTACAAATATATCGGAAATTCAGTGTATGTGTTTGGTGGCGGTCGAAACCAATATGACATTCAAAATGGACGTTTTGATTGCTCAGGCTTTGTTCACTTTGCTTTCTCCCAAGCAGGTGTCCGCATCGGTGCAAGCACAGAATCATTGAAAAATACGGGAACACCTGTGTCAACAAGTAATATGAAGCCAGGCGATTTAGTATTCTTTGATACGTATAAAAGAGACGGTCATGTAGGTATTTACCTTGGTGGAGGGAAATTTATCGGTTCTCAAAACTCTACAGGAGTTGCGATTGCAGATATGACCTCTGGCTATTGGAAACAAAAATTCAATGGTCGTGTAAACCGAATCATGAACTAATACGACAAGCTTATCCTACTTTAGGGTAAGCTTTTTCTATCTTTCTATCATCCTTCCCTATTCTATGTAAAATAAAACCTACTAGAGCAAAATTGGAGGAATTTCTTTTTCATCATGGCAAATCGACCTTTATTCTTCATAACTCGTCCATTCTTGGCATATAGTGTTGATAAGCTAAGATTGTGCCTATTAATCAAAATTTGTTTACTGATTCAACCAGAAAAGGCTAAGGAACGGTAGAGAGAGAATTGAGGAGGATTCATATGAATCGAAAGTGGATGGCGATTTTAATGACAGGCTCTTTATTGACAGGGGCAGGGGGCACGTATGCTGGTATGCAGCTGCTGCAAAAGCCAACGGAAGGGTCTGCTTTGGAGAAGCAAATACAAGGCATGGAGACAGGTTCAGGGCAAGCTGTGAGCCTGGAGGACTTGGATAAAGTGCAGCAAGCCTACAAGCTTATCTTAAGCAGCTATGTCGATAAGGTTGAAGGGGACCAGTTGATTGAAGGTGCGATAACAGGTATGTTGTCAACGCTCGATGATCCGTATTCTGTCTATATGGATCAGGAAACAGCTAAACAATTCAGTGAGACACTTGAATCCTCATTTGAGGGGATTGGTGCCGAAGTGAGCATGGTTGAGGGGAAAATTGTTATTGTGTCTCCGTTTAAAGATTCTCCAGCTGAAAAAGCAGGCTTAAAGCCGAATGATCAAATTTTAAAGGTAGATGGAGAAAGTGTGGAAGGCTTAGACTTGTATGAAGCGACCTTGAAAATACGGGGTGAAAAAGGAACGAAGGTTCAATTAGAGATTGCGAGAAAAGGGCTTAAGGAACCAATTACCGTTGATATAAAGCGAGATGAAATTCCCCAAATTACGGTCTACTCCGATCTGAAGAAGCAAAATGAAAGAAAAATTGGCTATTTGGAGATCACATCATTCTCAGAAAATACTGCGAAGGAATTTAAGGAAGAGCTAAAGTCATTGGAGAAGAAGAGAATGGAAGGGTTAATTATTGATGTACGAGGCAATCCGGGCGGCCTCTTATCAAGTGTGGAAGAAATCTTAAAGGAGTTTGTTTCAAAGGAAAAGCCATATGTACAAATTGAAAAGCGTGATGGTGAGAAGCTCCGTTACTTTTCCACATTGGAGGGTGATAAGACCTATCCTGTGGCGGTGTTAATTGATGAAGGAAGTGCTTCCGCTTCTGAAATATTAGCTGGTGCCTTAAAAGAAGGAGAGAATTATACTTTAATAGGTGAAAGAACCTTCGGGAAAGGAACTGTGCAGCAGGCTATGCCGATGGGTGATGGAAGTAATATTAAGTTGACGCTGTTTAAATGGCTTACCCCGGATGGCAATTGGATTCACAAAAAAGGGATTGAACCGACCTTAGAGGTAACACAGCCAGACATCTATCATACACACCCCATTCAAATTGAGAAACCTCTGCAAAAGGATATGAACAATGAACAGGTGAAAAATGCGCAGCAAATATTAGACGGGTTAGGTTTTGCACCGGGAAGAACGGATGGATACTTTAGCATACAAACGGAAACAGCCGTGAAAGCCTTCCAGCAGCAAAAGGGTGAAAAAGCAACAGGTGTGATTGATCAGAAGACAGCATCCTTGCTTGAAGAAGCCGTTATTAAAGAAATGAAGAAAGAAAAAAATGACCTCCAGCTTCAAACCGCTCTTCGCTTCTTAGCAAAATAATAAGGAGTCAGGCACCTTGCCTGGCTTTTTGCATTGGGGGAGGTACATTGTCTTTTGCATATGATCTGAAAAGGGAGCGAACACTCGTTTTTGGAGCGAACGCTCAAGGGTTTGGCGTTTTCGCTCACTTTTTTTGATTTTCGCTCGTATTCGACAAGAACTCGCTCGTACTTGACCAAGTTTCGCTCCATCATCCCCTATTTTCGCTCATTATGCAGATTTTCCAAGCCTGCATAGGGGCGTTTTACTTGAAAATTGGTTCAAATCTAGCATTTTTCCTAGTTACGTACTTAATGGCTATTTTCAAAAAACTAGCAATAGGCTTTGACGGCACATTTTGGTAGAATAAAGACAGATAAGTTGAGAGAAATAGAAATTTACATAGAGGTTGGTGGCAAGGGTGGTTGAAAGCTGGATTGTACAATTATTAATCGGAACCGGAAAATTATTTCTCCATCCCGTGTTTTATTACGCATTTTTTCTAGCGGCTATATTAGGTGTATCACGTGTCAAGCGAGAAAGATGGAATTTTCATATTCGCGCGGAAAATGCCTATTTTGAATTAAGGCAATTGCTCCCATTAGGAATGCTTCTAGGACTTTGCCTTTCTCTAATTACGATTGGTGCAGGCTTAGTCATTCCATTTGCGGCCATTCTATTTACGGCAATATGGACCATTCTTCTGAGTTTTACAACAAAGATTCGGTTGCTTTCCCCAGTCTATACATTAGGTGTTGCCTTTTTTGTAGTAGTCATTGGATCGAATCAAGGGTGGGAGCTACCTTTTTTTCCTGAAGCTCTTAAAGAGGTGGAGGAGAGTGTATTTCCTGCCATTGCCCTTTTACTTGCTCTTTTGATGATTGCAGAAGGAGTTCTTATTTTCCGAAACGGTTCAAAAGGAACATCGCCAAGGCTGATTAACAGTAAACGTGGTCAAAGAGTTGGAATTCATGAGGTGAAAAGAATATGGATGCTTCCGCTATTTCTAGTCATACCAGGTGAGGCGTTATCATCTCCATTTTCTTGGTGGCCTGTCTTCACAATAGCAGATAGTAGCTATTCGTTGTTGCTTGTTCCATTTACTATTGGGTTTCATCAACGAATCCAAGGAATGCTTCCGAAAGATGCGATTGATGTTCTGGGTAAAAGAGTAATGATGTTAGGCATTCTATTCGTCCCGCTTGCAGCAGTTGGATACTGGTACCCATTGTCTTCTGTAGGTGTAGTAGCACTTGCGATGATCGGTCGAGAGGCATTGTATATTCGTCACAAACTATTAGATGAAAGCCTGCCTTTCTTCTTTTCTAAAAAAAATCATGGTTTGATGATCCTCGGAATTATTCCAGAGTCTCCCGCTAGTAAAATGGCTCTTCAGGTTGGGGAAATGATCACAAAGGTGAATGGCACACCCGTTCAAAGTGAAACAGCCTTGTACGAAGCACTCCAACGGAACCGTGCCCATTGTAAGCTTGAGGTCATTGATGTAAATGGACAAATTCGCTTCGTGCAAAGAGCGCTATACGAAGGAGATCATCACGAACTAGGTATTTTATTTGTACAGGATAAGAAGAAGTGGGATAGTGCGGTGGTATAACTGTAGGTTTTCAAAATTAATTAGAAATTCGTCAAAATTAATTGGAAAAATTGTCAAAATTCTTTGGAAAGCTGGTTAGTCCTTTGAGATAATTATCTCGAAGGACTTTTTATTTGTTTAGGAAATTATAAAATTCTCGACTTGTGGATAACTGTTCGATAAAATGTTCGTATAAATAGTAGGAGTATCAATATGAGTAAACAAGGAAGCGGAGTCATAAAACACATTTTAAAAGACCACTTTGATGGATTGGAAGTTGAACGACTGGAGATTCCCCGAATACTATCGTGAGGTTATAAAAGAAACGGTGGAAAAGGCGATGCATTGTGGCACAAGTGATTTAGGGTATGCTCGTTATGAATGTTTAGGGTGTGAAGGGAATCCTAAACCTGTTTTTGTTTGCTTTACATGTAAAAGTCGCTTCTGTCATAGATGTGGTAAGAAGTATACGGATGATTGGTCAGATAAACAACAGGAAATGATTTTGGATGTACCACATCGACATATGGTGTTTACTATACCGAAAGAACTTAGAAATGTATTTTTTGAAGATCGCAAGAAGTTAAACGAACTAAGTAAGCAAGTCGCTGAAGTTTTTCAATACCACTATCAAAAGAGAAGAAAAAAGGATAATTTAACCGTTGGGGTTATTACTGTTATTCATACCTTTGGTAGGGACCTGAAATTTAATCCTCATATTCATGCTTTGGTTACCGAGGGCGCTTTAGATAATCGAAATCAATGGGTTTCAAGTGGATATATTCCTTATGACTTTTTGAGAAAGTCTTGGCAGAAAGTTATATTGGACTTGTTAAAGAAATGGTTTCCTGATAACCAAAGGGTTACAAATCTTGTTAATGAATTATATCAAAGGTATCCAAAAGGATTTTATGTGAATGCAGAAAAGAAGATGAATGACGCTAAAGGTGCGGCAAAATATACAGGTAGATACTTAGCGAGGCCCGCAATTGCTGAGTATCGGGTTGAAGAATATGACGGAAAGGTAGTTCGTTTTTGGTATGAAGATCATCAAATAGGGAAACGAGTAGATAAAACTTTTCCCGTTTTCGAATTTCTCTTTATGTTAATACAGCACATTAATCCCAAGCATTTTCGAATGGTTGGTCGTTTTGGGTTGTACAGTAGAAGAACGTATGAAAGAGCTAACCATGTTATGAGTCTATATTCATTTATGAGAACTAGACAACTTTCATTGCTCCTAGGAAATAGAAAGAAAAAGAAGACTTATCGACAAAGAATGATTGAAGCATTTGATAAAGATCCATTTATCTGTCCTCATTGCCATCGAGAGATGGACTTAGTTGAGATATGGCATACAGATTACGGATACTTGTATCAATATATGGATGATATGGAATCTATTAAAACAATGAGGAGAATAAACCTTGGACAAAAACAAAAAGCAGGATAATTTTTTAAAATGGTTGGATGAGGAAGATCCATTTGGTTTAAATGATGAAATGGAATTCATTATATTTAAGTGTCTTGATTGTGGAAAAAAAGATGAAGTTCCTGATTATGTAGTAGAGGAGTTTCATTTTGATTTAGATCAAAATGAAGAAGTGGAAGTCGAATGCCCTTTTTGTAATGGTACCATGCGGCAAGCGAAAAAAGACCCAAGTGAATAATCAACACTTGGGGTGTGGTTGAGTCGCGTTAGCGATTTTGTTCTTTCCAAGGTTGTGAAGCATTACACTTTCACTAACGGGGCAGGTGTGCGGCCGAGCCTAGGTCGTATCATATAGCGGGCGGGCCGAAAGCAACATTTTATCCTTCATCAAAGGCAAGAACGGTAAAACCTCTCTGGAGTCAGAGACCTTGGCACGTTACACATTGATATGATACGGCAACTCGGGAAACCCTACCGGTCTTTTCTTTTGAAGAGTATGGTCTACAAGCGATAACAAGCAAGGAAACCAAATTCCACGATAGGGAGTCGGATAGCAGCGTAGTACCAATGAAGTCGGGTAATGCCGATGGAGGGAAGGCTAGCTACCAGTTATCACCCTTACTAGGGACACATTTACTACACACAGAGGTAGGAATAATAAATGGAAACAAAACTACTAAGGATAGCAGAATTAGCAAAATCTGAGCCTAAAATGAAATTCACATCTCTTGCGCATTTATTGAATGAACAATCCCTAACTCAGTGTCATCATGAATTGCCTAATAAAAAGGCAACGGGCATCAACGGAACGACAAAAGAACAATACTGTGACAGCTTGGAAGAAAACATAGAGGACTTAGTAAGTAGGCTCAAAAGTAAAAGTTATCGTCGTGTTCCAGTAAGACGAATGTATATCCCAAAGCTCAACTTAAACAAGATGAGACCATTGGGAATACCGGAACATGAAGATAAAATTGTCCAAAAAGGCATTACTAAAATACTAAACTCCATCTATGAAAATGACTTTCTAGACTGCTCATTTGGGTTCCGTCCAAATAGAAACTGCCACGATGCGCTGAAAATACTGAATCAATATATTGAGAAGAGAGCAGTGAGTTATGTAGTCGATGTAGATATTAAAGGCTTCTTTGATAACGTTGACCACAAATGGATGATGGAATTCTTGAAACTCCGAATCTCTGACCCTAACCTACTGAGAATAATCAGCAGGTTTCTTAAAGGTGGATACATGGAGGAAGGTAAGAAACACAAGACAGACAATGGTACACCGCAAGGTGGAGTGATATCTCCGATATTAGCCAATGTCTATCTTCATTACGTTCTTGATCTATGGTTTGAAAAAGTGGTTAGGAAACAATGTAAAGGCCAGGCATATATAGTAAGATACTCAGATGATTTTGTTTGTTGTTTTCAGAATAAAAGGGAAGCCCAGCAATTCTTCCATTCATTAAAAGCTAGGTTAAAGAAATTCAACTTGGAAATAGCTGAGGATAAAACTAAAATAATTCCCTTCGGACGGTTTGCGGAAAAGAATGCAAAACGTGACGGGACTGGCAAACCAGATACCTTCGATTTCCTTGGGTTTACACACTATTGTGGGTTAAGTAAGCACGGCAAGTTCCGAGTAAAGCGGAAAACCAGCAGGAGGAAAGTCCAAGGCAAACTAAAAGAAACGAAAGAATTTCTGATGAATAATAGGAATAAAGATATTCATATGATTATGGATAGATTTAAACGCTCACTAATAGGTTATTACAACTATTATTGCATCACTGATAACTCCCAAACTGTTAACAACTTTAAAGAGAAAATCGAGAGCTTACTATTTAAATGGCTAAACAGAAGAAGCCAAAGGAAATCCTTTACTTGGGATAAATTCAGGCTCTTTCTTAATAAATACCCACTACCTTCACCAAGAATCAAAGTGAATATTTATGACTTAAGAAATGAAATCAGCTACATTCTGTGAATGATAATTTGGAGGAGCCGTGTGCGTTAATAGCGCAAGCACGGTTCTGTGAGGGGGGAGGAGTACCATTTACCGTAAGGTAGAAAGGCTCCCTTCTACTCGACTAGTTCAAGAAGGAAATGGATTAATAAAAGGTGACCTAAAGTGATTACATTCGTTTGAGGGTTTAAATGATACATATTTTAAAAGAAATTGTACAAATAAGGCATAGTGATTATTCTGGCTGTAAGGACAAGTAGGGATGGGATAATCCTGAGTATTTTCTTACGGAAATAGAGGAGTTTGAGAAAAAAGGTTCCCTTCTCTTCATTAATGAATATTGGCAGTTCCCTTTAGTTCTTGGTTTCTTTTCTATTTCTTTAGATGCTCCCAGCTGTTGTCGCACTGAAGACAGTCCATTCTTACTCTTTTACTTCTAATTAATCCTGCTAGGAGCCCGATGGGTTCCACTACGATGCCTCCCGCCAAGCCTTTACCCCTTGGTACCGATCTTAACATCCTTAGATTGATATCTAGGGCATTTAATGTTTTCCGTTAAATTTCCTGCTTGAATGTTGAAAAGAGCCTCTAAACAGCTTTCTAGAGGCTCCCTGCCAAAGTTATTGTGTCTTATAAGACATCTGAACCTGTTCTGGGTGCTTCTTGATATTTTCCTTTCTTGTTTTTGGTGAGTCAATCCATTCTGGACCAAAGTCGCCTCTATAATTCGTTAATTATTTATAGACCAGCTGAAAAAGGTAATTTATTGAATTTTATAAAGAGTTCTTCGATTATAAAGAAAAAAATACCTGCAATAAGACCGTATAAACTGATAAATTCGGCTAAAAAGAATAAACCTCCAAAGAGTGAATAGCCTATTAATTTAAAAAGAGCTTTTATAATCGGGTTATTTATTTTTTTGGTCAATTTATCTATAAGAAATGATACCACTAATCCATACGTGAAAATAGCTAAGGTAAATACCAAAAAAATAATCCATATAATTGATAAATCAATATATTTACTAAAAATTAGATATGTGGTGGTGGTGGACAAGAGACTGGTGATGGTAGCAACTAAGAATTTTCTTTTTAACCAACTTGATTCCATCCCATAATTTCTCCTTTCAAATCCTAAGATGTTATGTAATATCTTATTCACTATCAAAATTATTATGATTTTGCGATAAGAGAGCATGAATTGATTCATGCTCTTTTAATTATCTTTCAAGGCACAATATTACTGGTAATATCCAAAGTCTATATCCATTGGTGGAGCCAGGGAAGTAGGTGACGAACCACTTGCACTATAGGTGTATAATGTCTTCCAACTCGAATCATACCTATAAATTTCATGCCATGGGTAACCATCATGAGATCCGTTAATCATTGTGACTCCACTTTTATAAATCGTTAAGTCGTAAACGTAATCAATGTTCGGAAGAGTATCTCCCCAAAATGGGTTTCCGATAGAATGTACTACCCTAAAAATGCTGAACTGCTTGTTACACTTGGTTGGCTATATGTCATGCCACTAGAACTAGCTGTCTTTATTGCTTTATACGACGTATAAGGACAAGTATTATTTGTGCCATCATCATACTGTTTAGTGGAAGATACACTCCTTATAGGGGTATACGTCCTAAAAGGAATATCCAATTCCTTCTTAGGTCCCCCTAATCACCAGCTCCCCTTTATAGACTTTTCTTGCAGGGAGAAATTCTTTACCGCTAAGTCTGTCTAGTAAACAGGTGACCAAATCAATGACCATCAATTTAGTCTGGTTTTGAATGCTAGAAAGTGCAGGGAAAGTTGTCAGGCAAATTGGGTGGTCATCAAAACCAATAATGGAACATTCTTTTGGAATAGAAACACCATGTTTTTTAGAAGACGAAAGTAAGCCTGCAGCTAAAAAGTCACTGCCTGCAAGAATTCCATCATGTTTGCAATGACCTGAAAAAATTTCATCACCCAGGAGTATACCATCTTCAATCGTAGAGTACCCACTTATTTTTTGATGAATAGTACATGCTTTATTAAAATCAAGATGAGCTTGTTTAAACCCTTCCCATCTTTGTCGCTGAAGTGGCGTTCTTTCTTCATCCGCACAAAATAATAGTTGGTTGCGTCCTTCTTTCAGTAGGTATTTGGTAGACGAATAGACTGCATCAATTTCATCAAGTGCAAAGACATCTAAATGTTTTGTTTGAAGTGGTTCGTTGCAAATAAGCACGATCTTATCTCTAGATTTCTGTTTAATCTCCTTCTCACCTAATAAAGTATGGGTGATAATGACTGCGTCCAGCTCATTTTCAGTTAGCCTCTCAAAAATTTCATATTCCTCATCAATAGAATAAAACGTTTGGAAAATAACTATCTTATATCCGGATTTTCTGATTTTTTCTGCAATCATGCCAACAAGCGGGCTAAAATAAGGGTGATCAAGGACCGGGATAGTCACACCAATAGTTTTTGTTGATTGTGTTCTTAGGTGTACACCTCGCGCATTTCGAACAAAAGACAACTTTTCTATTGCCTCCATTACTCTTTTTCGGCTGTCTTCTGAAACGTGAGGATGATTATTAATAACGCGTGATACCGTGGACTTTGAAACGCCACTAAGTCGAGCAATATCTAGAATAGTAGCCATTTATTTCACCTCTAAAAAGATTGACCTGGGAACGTTCCCTGCCTGTACATTATAAATAACATAGAACAGGGGGGCATTAAACGTGACATATAAAGTGTACCATTCTAACGGAAATCCTGACTACTTAATGCTATTTGATTTTGATGAAACATACTATCCACATGACCTAAAAGGGTGGCAGTTAGAAGATTTATATGAGCTTGAGGAGTATCTTGAAAAGATTCTTCATAAAAAAAACATCAGAATTGGTTGGGTAACAGGCAGTAGTTTGGCTGATATTCATAAAAAAATGAGAGCAGCTCGGATGAACTATCTTCCGCATTTTATTGCATCAAACCTTGGAACAGAGTTATGGGAGATCAACCCAAAAGGAGAATTTAATCAAAATCAAGAGTGGAAGAAAAGAATCAAAAGGTCAGGATTCAGCCATCGAGAGATTGAAGATTTTATTAATGATTTAAGATTAATATATGGAATACAGTTACAAAAACAAACAAAATTTGGTCAACAATCCTTTAAGATGAATTATTATTATTTCATAGAAGATAGTGTGAAGGTTAAGTACGACCTTGATATCATAAAGCAATTAGCACGCAATAGTGGAATAAATTTCAATATTAACCGTTGTAACCCTCTAGCTGGAGATCCGGTAAATGCATTTGACGTAGATTTTATACCACAAAATACAGGGAAGCGGGCAGTAGTTTATTTTGTAATGAAACAGTATAGGATCTCTGTTGAGAATACATTTGCCTTTGGAGATAGTGGGAATGATATAGAAATGCTTAAAGCGGTAAAGCATGGGTATTTATTGAAAAATGCTACAGAAGAAGCAAAAAAACTGCATGACACGATAACGGTAGATCCTTATGCCAAAGGTATCCAAAACGTTTGTAGGATTTACTTTTAATTTTACTCTTACTCAATTTCTACCACTATTTATCCAATTCTTCTCCTTGACCCGATTAGACCACGTTTATTAAGTACGACCTTGAGTTTACATGTCCCATCATTTTGGCGACTGGCCGGAAATGGAAGTAGATCTTAATAAAGGTTCGTGGAGAATAATTATTCAAGTTTTGTTAAATTAATTGATGATGCAGAGGATGCATTATCTAAAGTAACAAAACAGATATTCCAAACCATATTTTTGTTGATGAACTCGAAGCGTATGATGGGGATCAAGAGGTTTTTAAAAAAGATTTATCTTTAATTAGAGATTTGATTTTACTATTTAAACTTTGCCTATTCTTAAGCAATTCCGTAGAATTATGAAAAAAGGTAGTTTGAAAATCGTTGATAGGTTCATAACTTATTCCGAGAATTTATAAAAAATAACATGTACCAAGTGACTTCTTCACCAGGCAACTTTCATACTTCAACACGAGGGGGCGCTTACACGATCGTAATCGTCTCTTTTTTCTGATGTAAAGACTAGACAGATAATGAAAAAAGGATGCCGCAGCATCCTTTTTTGAAGGTACGATTAAAAATCTGCATTTCCCGGTGTACGTGGGAACGGAATCACATCACGGATATTCTTCATCCCAGTTAAGTACATGACAAGTCGCTCGAATCCGATTCCATAGCCAGAATGTTTGGTGCCACCGAATCTTCGTAGCTCGAGGTACCACCAGTAGTCTTCTTCTGACATGCCAAGCTCTTTAATTCGATTGGCAAGGACTTCTTCTCTTTCTTCACGCTGGCTTCCACCGATTAGTTCACCAATTCCCGGAACCAGTAGGTCAGTCGCTGCTACAGTCTTACCATCATCATTTGCTCTCATATAAAAAGCCTTGATTTCTTTCGGATAGTCGGTTACGAAAACAGGGCGCTTGTAAATTTCTTCACTTAGGTAACGTTCATGCTCCGTTTGCAAGTCCGTCCCCCATTCAACTGGGTAGTCGAATTGTTTATCGGAGTTCTTTAATAATTCCACCGCTTCAGTATAGGTTACTCTTCCGAATTCGGACTCTAGCGCATTTGTCAGTCTTTCCAAAAGTGTTTTATCAATAAAGTTATTAAAGAATGCCATTTCTTCAGGTGCATGTTCAAGAACATAGTTAATAACATATTTGACCATATCTTCTCCAAGGTCAATAATATCCGGTAATTCTGCAAAGGCAACCTCAGGCTCAATCATCCAGAATTCAGCGGCATGACGAGCAGTATTCGAGTTCTCTGCTCTGAAGGTCGGACCAAAGGTATATACATTGCGGAAAGCAAGTGCAAAGCTTTCTGCGTTTAACTGACCGCTAACCGTTAAGTTCGTTTCTTTAGCAAAGAAATCGGCACTGTCATCTACTTTTCCTTCTTCCGTTTTAGGCACTTGGTTCAAATCCATTGATGTGACACGGAACATTTCACCGGCACCTTCTGTATCACTTCCCGTAATAATCGGTGTGTGTACATTTACGAAACCTTGTTCTTGAAAGAACTTATGGATGGCATAAGATGCAAGAGATCTTACTCTGAACACAGCTGAGAAAGTGTTAGCTCTCGGACGTAAATGAGCAATCGTTCTTAAATATTCAAGAGAATGGCGCTTTTTTTGTAATGGATAACTTGTATCTGATACCCCTTCTACAACAATTTTAGTTGCTTTAATTTCAAAAGGCTGCTTCATTTCAGGAGTTGGGACAAATTCACCTTCTACTAAAACAGAAGAGCTGATCGGTAATTTCGTAATTTCTTTGAAGTTATCTAGCGTGTCTTCAAACACGACTTGTACACTTTTAAAAAATGTTCCGTCATTTAATTCCATAAAGCCAATGGTTTTAGAATCACGAAGCGTACGAATCCAGCCAGAAAATTGAACAGTTGCACCATTATATTCTTCTTGATTTCTGTATAAGTCCTTTACTACGGTCTTTTTCATAAATAGTCTCCTTCTGGTTATTTTTGCAATAAAAAAAGCCTTCTATCCCATAGAAAGGGACGAAAGGCCATCTTCCGCGGTACCACCCAATTTGTCATCATATGACCAACTTACAATTGCTTACCCAGTCAATAACGTGCTGGTAACGTCTAGGCCTACTTAGAATATTCTGTTCGGTTAGAACTCAAAGGTGTTCTTCGTTCATGCCTCATCGCCAGGCTTCCACCACCCCCAGCTCTCTATTGAATATAGCAGAAACTACTTTCCTTTTCATCGTTTACATATGCAGTTTTCAAATGGATTTTTATTGTATTAATTTATCAAAAAACATAATCCTTTGTCTAGTTGTATTTGTGAAGAGGTGCTAGGTTCACACGAAAAAGAAGGGGAACATTCACATTTTCTAAAGAGAAGGGGGTGGGTAAATAAGGAAAACCTACTTTCGTATACACAAATTGTTGCCTGTGGTAAAAGCCATACAGAATGAATCTGTAACCCCCTCTGAATCCTGTTAGGGTACGGACATCATACATCCTCTTATTTGATTTCCTTCCTAAAGGGTAAGAGATCTTTCCTATATTTTGTTCGATTAACATATGTAAGATAATGAATTCCCACCATAGAATGGATAGGGAAAGGAAATTAGTAGTGTTTACCGCTGAAATTTCTTATACTGTTTAAGGAAGGAATGTCCTTGAGGGGTCGTTTGCAGTCACTAACTATTAAAAGATATTGGAGATTCGATATGATAGTAGGACTACTAGTTTGTATTATTGGGATTATTCCGATCGTCTTAGCAATAAGCACGCGGCGGATATTTAAAGGTACGGAACTCTCATTTGCTGTATTTATTATTATGCTCTTAATTAGTATTTGGCAGGTTGATGTGGGGATTTTATATTTTCATGGGATGTTGGGGGAGGAGCAGACTTTGTTTCTGTTTCGCTTATTCCGTATTGCCCCTACTTTTTCCATTCCGTGTGTTTTCTTTGTTGTCTATACCATGCTGCAAAATAATCCTATTACCTTTGAGAGAAAAGGACTAGCTAAGATATTTTCAAAAAAAGTGTTTTATCTATTGCTAGGATGGAGTACTTTCATTTATTTCATGAACTGGACTTCTTATGGAATTAAGGGATTAGAATTACAAACACTGCTTTCCACGCAAATTGACTATTACTTTCCCGTCTATGGACCGTTGCATATCTTATTTATGCTCCATATGAGTACCTTTATCTTTTTTCTAACGGCGATTTTTTTAATAGCAAGAAGCTTACAAAATACATATTTAAAAGATTTCTTAAAGAGCTTTGCGATCAATTTAGTTCTTTTATTTATATTTGGCTTTTTTAATTTTTGGCCAGATACGGGAGCGATTGCGAGCAGTTTTGGGGTTGTTTTATTTTCCATTAGTATTATGACTGCCTTTATAAAAATGAATCTTCGAATTACCTTGCAATACAACCAATTGATGGAAAGACAGAAGAAGATGGATTATATCGGTAATTTAGTTAGTAGCTTAACCCATGAGGTGAAAAATACAGCCCAAGTCATTCGGGGGTTTAGTCAGATGTTAGAAGAATCTACGTCGAATCCAGGGGATCAAGCCAAGCTAAAAATGATTCAAAAAGCAACCGATCAAATCCATGGATTTTCCGATCAATTTAAAGAATACATCGAGTCATCGAAAATGGACTTCAGGATCGAGGATCTCAATCAAATTATTTCAGATTCAATTGATTTCTCAAAAGAGCAAGGTCTTGATATATCCTACAGGCCAAAATACAAGCCGTTAACTGCCTATGTGAATAAAGCATTTCTACAACAGGTGTTTATGAATTTAATTAAAAACAGTGCAGAAGCAATGGCAGATAAAGATCGAGATAGGACCATAACGATTCGGACAGAGGTTGAAAAAGGATTTGTCCTTATCCACTTTTTTGATAAAGGAAAAGGCATCCCTGCCTCATGCTGGGAAAGCATATTTGACCCCTTCTTCTCCTTAAAGGAGTCAGGCATGGGCATGGGGCTTCCGTTTGTGAAAAAAATTATATTTGAACATAGGGGAGATGTTCGGGTCGTCAGTAGCGATTCCAAAGGAACGCATTTTCTCATTCAAATCCCCCAAAATGAGTTGAGTGATTTCATATAAAAAGGGAGAAGAGCCCGAAAATAGGCTTCTACTCCCTTTTAGTTAATTGCTCTTTTGCCATTTCAATCATCTCTTTCACCATGCTGCCTCCAATAGGACCACCAATTTTTCCTGCTTGCCTGGAGGTAAGGTGTCCATTGTCACGTGCCTTCAGCGGAATATGAGCTTCTCTGGCTATTTCAAATTTCACATGATCCGGAGTATTTTTATAAATGGGGACTCTTTGTTTCTTCATCCTCTCCCATTTTGGTTCGTTTAAGTCTACATTCCCTTTCATTCCTCGATTCAACTACGTCATCTCCTTTTGATTAGCATGTACAAATACCCCTATATTATTTTCAAATGAGCATAACGAATCTTGCTTCCGTATTTTAGGAGTTTTATAATGAATGTTGGAAAATAAAACCTTCGAGCCAGTGCTCAAATCATGTAAGTTAAGCGTGGCATTCATACCTAAAGGGGGAGATAAGGTGCCTGATTTGAATCAAAAGCTTTATCATTTTTTATCTGAACACTCTACAGAGATATTAAATGAGTGGTTAAATAATAGAAAGGTGATACCTTCCTCTGTATATTCGGCAGATGCACCTATGGAAACGGTTGAAAAGATTCGTAAACAAAATCAAGAATTGTTCCTGAATATATGCAAAGTTTTTATTGGTGAAATGGATGAATTTTTAGCCTTTATTAATCAATGGACGTTGACCATTTCCGCTGAACGTGCAGTTGAAGAAACACCGATTTATGAGGTAGTAGAACAATCGAAAATCGTAAAAGGAATTTATAGCAAATACATTGAGAAATTTGTCGAAACCTGTGAAGAAAATATAAGTATGTCTCAAATCTTCAAGTGGAATCGACTTAGTGTGTATGCATTGGATGAAGTGATGGAGAAGTTCGTGTTTCATTATTATAAAGCCACACGAAACCAGTTAAACATCCAACAAAAAGTCATCCATCAATTAAGCTCTCCGATTATTCCCATTTCTGATGAGGTGGCCGTTCTCCCATTGATAGGAGATATGAATGAAGAAAGAGCTCAATGGGTCATTGAGTCATGCTTACAGGAATGCAGTGAAAAGCATATAACCCATCTAGTCATTGACCTTTCTGGTGTTCATACGATGGATACACTAGTTGCTCACAAGTTATTCCAGGTGATTGATGCCCTCTCAATTGTTGGCGTTCAATCTATTTTGACAGGGATTCGGCCGGAAATCGCTCAAACAGCCGTACAACTAGGGATTGATTTTACTGGTATTCCAGTTGAAGTCAATTTAGCAAAAGGCTTGGCAGCGTTAGGGTTAAAGGTGTAGAATTTGATAGACTAAGGTGAGGGAATGCTTCGCCTAAGAAAGGTATTATCATAGGAAAAGTAGGTGTACCTAATGGCTATTGAATTGCTTCGCTTTTTTTCGGCACTTTTATTACCAGGTTTATTAGTGGTCCTTTTTACAAGGGTAACCTATAATCATATCATTGGCCTCGTATTGACTGTTGCGTTAATTGCAGCATCAGCCTATAAAGGATATACGACTACATGGCCAATAATAATTGTGGATGCCTTCTCGTTAACAGTTGGCTTTTGGTATGCTCGAAAAATGAAACAAAGAACGAAACAAAGCGCATAAACATATCAGTTAGCCTGTTGATCTGTTCAACAGGTTAATTTTTTGCGTCTTTGAGAAAAATGTATAAGACGAAAGGAAGGTTTATATGAAGTACTTTTACAAAACACAGCTTTTTAGTTTGGTTTACGCATTGGTTGGGCTCCTCTATGCGAACCTCTTCTATTTCTTATTCTCACAGTCGATTCCGATTGTACGGCCGCTACTTTATGTAATTACCATTATACTAGCAATTGTCTACAGCATAACCGCTAGAAAATATTTGGAGGGCAGATGGATTTCAATTGTGTATCTCATTGTTCCATATTTTCTTTATTTGCTGTTTTTTGTTTTCTTGGAGGAAGCTCTATTAAGTAGCAAAATCAAACTTGATACGTTTTATTTTGTATTTGAGCAAGTGAATGCGGGCCATGTCGTATCGATATTGATCGGGACTGCGATGGGAATTTATTTTGCTAAAAACTCAGTGAAACATGATGCTTGAGACCTGCATAAAATAGATTCCGATTATAGAGTCAAAATAAAGTGATTTTTCCTATAACCAACTGGGTTCAAACCAATTTAATCAAACGTTTGATTAATATTCTTACGAGAGGATTCATTCTTGGTGTATCAAGTTTTTTTAGTTTTCAGTAAGACAGGGGAAGCACCAATAGGCGAAGCCATGGAGCATGAATTTCTTTTAGATATAAGCCATTGTTCGTAGCATAATGGAACAAAAGCTGTTTGAATTCCGAAAAATAGAAAGATGAAATTATTAAAAAAAACGAATATCCGTTCGCATATTGTTGGTTTGTAATCGCTTGATTGTGGTAGAATGTTGATATTGAATGAAACGGGATACTCAGCTTCAACCAGGTCCTAGTGCTTCAGAAGAACGACAGCTGATTACATATAAGTCATTTTTGAACAGGAGGCTTTTTAGTGAAGGACCAATTTGAATTAGTCTCGAAATACTCCCCACAAGGTGACCAACCGAAGGCAATTGAACAAATTGTGGAGGGGATTCAGTCTGGAAAAAAACATCAAACACTTCTTGGTGCAACAGGAACTGGGAAAACATTTACGATCTCCAATGTCATCAAAGAAGTTAACAGGCCAACCTTAATTATCGCGCACAATAAAACATTAGCTGGACAGCTGTATAGTGAATTCAAGGAATTTTTCCCAAACAATGCAGTTGAATATTTTGTCAGCTACTACGATTACTACCAACCTGAAGCCTATGTGCCTCAGACAGATACCTTTATTGAAAAGGACGCAAGTATAAACGATGAGATCGATAAGCTCCGTCATTCTGCTACCTCTTCTTTATTTGAACGGAGAGACGTCATCATAATTGCCAGTGTTTCTTGTATTTACGGGTTAGGTTCTCCTGAAGAATACCGTGACCTCGTGCTTTCTTTAAGAACCGGGATGGAAATTGAACGAAATCAGCTATTACGTAAATTAGTTGATATCCAGTACGAACGAAACGATATTGACTTTCAACGTGGTACGTTTCGCGTGCGAGGCGATGTGGTTGAAATCTTTCCTGCCTCACGAGATGAGCATTGTATAAGGGTTGAATTTTTCGGTGATGAAATCGATCGCATTAGGGAAGTGGACGCATTAACAGGCGAGATTATGGGAGACCGTGAGCATGTAGCTATTTTCCCAAGATCCCACTTCGTTACCCGCGAAGAAAAGATGAGAGTGGCGATTGAGAACATCGAAAAGGAGCTTGAAGTACAGCTCTCGGTGATGAGAGAGAACGGAAAGCTGCTAGAAGCTCAGCGACTAGAACAAAGAACTCGTTATGATCTTGAGATGATGAGAGAGATGGGCTTCTGTTCGGGGATTGAAAACTACTCCCGGCATTTAACCCTACGTCCACCCGGCTCGACACCATATACACTGTTAGATTATTTTCCTGAGGATATGATGATGGTCATTGATGAGTCCCATGTGACACTCCCGCAGGTTCGGGCCATGTTTAACGGAGACCAAGCCCGTAAGCAGGTTCTTGTTGATCACGGTTTCCGTCTGCCATCTGCAATGGACAATCGACCGCTAACCTTTCTTGAATTTGAAAAGCATGTGAATCAAATTGTCTATGTATCGGCAACACCTGGGCCATATGAGCTAGAACACACACCTGAGATGGTTCAACAGATTATCCGTCCAACTGGCTTGCTTGATCCTACGATAGATGTTCGCCCAATCCAAGGACAAATCGATGACCTAATTAGTGAAATTCAGGATCGAATTCAACGAAATGAACGGGTACTCGTTACTACGCTTACGAAAAAGATGTCAGAGGACCTAACAGACTACTTAAAAGAAATCGGAATTAAAGTCCAGTACCTTCACTCGGAGGTCAAAACGTTAGAACGGATTGAGATCATTCGAGAACTTCGTTTAGGAAAGTATGATGTGCTAGTAGGAATTAACCTATTACGGGAAGGGCTTGATATTCCAGAGGTTTCACTGGTAACGATACTAGACGCGGATAAAGAGGGATTCCTGCGTTCTGAACGCTCATTAATACAGACAATCGGACGTGCTGCTCGTAACGCCAATGGACACGTAATTATGTATGCAGATCGAATGACAAATAGCATGGAGCTTGCTATCAGTGAAACGAAGCGTCGTCGTTTGATTCAGATGGAATATAATGAAAAGCATGGGATCACACCACAAACCATTCAAAAGGATATTCGTGATGTTATTCGAGCAACACATGCAGCCGAGGAGCAAGAGGAGTACAAACCAGCAAAGAACCTAGGCAAGTTAACGAAAAAAGAGAAAGAACAGCTGCTGACCGATATGGAGCAAGAGATGAAGGAAGCTGCAAAAGCGTTAAACTTCGAACGAGCTGCAGAGCTTCGTGATTTAATATTAGAGTTGAAAGCGGAAGGATGACGAAACGATGGCAATGGATAAATTAATTGTAAAGGGTGCTAGAGCCCATAACTTAAAGAACATTGATGTCACCATTCCGAGAGATCAGCTGGTTGTACTTACAGGGCTTTCTGGTTCTGGGAAGTCCTCTTTAGCCTTTGATACGATCTATGCAGAAGGACAAAGACGTTATGTAGAATCGCTCTCTGCCTACGCAAGACAATTTCTTGGACAAATGGACAAGCCAGATGTAGATGCGATTGAAGGTCTTTCACCTGCCATCTCCATCGATCAAAAAACAACCAGTCGAAATCCCCGTTCGACTGTCGGAACGGTGACGGAAATATATGACTATCTACGACTTTTATTTGCTAGAGTAGGGAGACCCACTTGTCCGATTCATAACATCGAGATTTCTTCCCAAACCATAGAGCAAATGGTGGATCGAATCCTAGAATATCCTGAGCGAACGAAGCTTCAAGTGCTTGCACCTGTTGTGTCTGGAAGAAAGGGAACACATGCAAAAGTGTTGGAGGATATTAAAAAACAAGGCTATGTGCGCGTGCGCGTTAACGGAGAAATGTACGATATAGGGGAAGAAATTGAACTGGAGAAAAATAAGAAGCATTCGATCGAGGTAGTGATTGATCGTATGGTCGTAAAAGAAGGAATGGAAGCCAGGTTAGCGGATTCCCTCGAAACTGCCTTGAACCTTGGGGAAGGCAAAGTCATCATTGATGTGATGGGAGAAGAGGAGCTATTGTTTAGCGAAAAGCATGCCTGTCCACATTGCGGGTTCTCCATTACGGAATTAGAGCCTAGAATGTTTTCTTTTAACAGTCCATATGGTGCTTGCCCGGATTGTGACGGGTTAGGGTCGAAGTTAGAAGTTGATGTAGAGCTTGTGATTCCGAATTGGGACCTCTCTCTACGACAGAATGCACTTGCCCCGTGGGAGTCGACGAGCTCACAGTATTACCCTCAGTTATTAGAAGCGGTTTGCAATCATTATGGAATCGATTTAGATGTGCCTGTCAAGGATGTCCCGAAGCACTTATTAGATAAAGTACTTTATGGCTCCGATGGGGAAGAAATCTATTTCCGTTACGAAAACGATTTTGGACAAATAAGAGAGAATACCATTCCATTCGAAGGTGTCATCCGAAATGTAGAGCGTCGCTATAAAGAAACTAGCTCTGACTATATAAGGGAACAGATGGAAAAATATATGGCACAGCAATCGTGTCCAACATGTAAAGGCTACAGGCTGAAAAAAGAAAGTCTAGCGGTTCTCATTTCAGGTCAACATGTAGGGCATCTGACATCTTTATCGATTGAAGAGTCCTTTGCCTTTTTCGATAGGATGTCATTAACAGAAAAAGAAATGAAGATTGCTAATCTTATTTTACGAGAAATTAAGGAACGTCTCGGCTTCTTAATCAATGTGGGTTTAGATTACTTAACATTGAGCCGAGCAGCTGGAACATTATCTGGTGGAGAAGCGCAGCGAATTCGCTTAGCCACTCAAATTGGCTCTCGATTAACAGGGGTACTCTATATTCTAGATGAGCCTTCTATTGGATTACACCAGCGGGATAATGACCGTTTAATTGATACGTTGAAAAATATGAGAGATATCGGCAATACGCTCATTGTCGTAGAGCATGATGAAGATACGATGATGGCAGCGGACTATTTAATTGATATTGGACCAGGTGCGGGTGTTCACGGTGGTCAGGTCATCTCTGCGGGTACTCCTGATGAAGTGATGAATGATGAAAACTCATTAACAGGTCAATACTTATCAGGAAGAAAATTTATTCCACTTCCGCTGGAACGCCGAAATGCAGATGGACGTATGTTAGAAATTAAAGGCGCTAAAGAGAATAATCTTCGAAATGTGAACATTAAAATTCCATTAGGCATGTTCATTTCCGTAACGGGTGTATCTGGGTCTGGGAAAAGTACGCTTATTAATGAAATCCTTCATAAAACACTTGCGCAGAAGCTTCATCATGCTAAGTCGAAGCCAGGTGAGCACCGCGAGCTAAAAGGGATCGAGCATTTGGATAAGGTAATTGATATTGACCAATCTCCAATTGGCCGGACACCACGATCAAACCCTGCAACCTATACTGGAGTGTTTGATGACATTCGCGATGTATTTGCAGCTACAAATGAAGCAAAAGTCAGAGGATACAAGAAAGGTCGCTTTAGTTTCAATGTAAAAGGTGGCCGATGTGAGGCATGTCGCGGGGATGGAATTATAAAAATTGAAATGCATTTCTTACCAGATGTATATGTTCCTTGTGAAGTGTGCCATGGAAAACGTTACAACCGAGAAACGCTTGAAGTTAAATACAAAGGCAAGAATATATCAGATATTCTTGATATGACAGTGGAAGATGCTCTAGAGTTTTTTGAAAATATCCCGAAAATTCGTCGGAAGCTCCAAACGATTTATGATGTAGGTTTAGGGTATATTACCCTTGGTCAACCGGCAACGACATTGTCTGGAGGGGAAGCGCAGCGCGTGAAGCTTGCTTCTGAACTACACCGTCGCTCGACGGGGCGCTCGCTGTATATTTTAGATGAGCCTACAACTGGTTTGCATGTGGATGACATTTCAAGGCTCCTTGTCGTTCTCCAACGCCTAGTTGAAAACGGCGATACGGTCTTAGTTATTGAACATAATTTAGATGTGATAAAAGCAGCTGATTACATCATAGACCTCGGACCAGAGGGTGGAGATAAGGGTGGAACGATTGTGGCTACAGGAACACCAGAAGCGGTTGCAGAAGTGCCAGAATCGTATACGGGAAAATACTTAAAACCAATCCTTGACCGAGACCGTTTGCGAATGGAAAAACAGCTTAACCAAATGTCAAATGTATAACCATTCATCGAGTCGTACGAGAGAGTACGGCTCTCTTTATTTTACATACAAATGAATAGGACAAGCTGGAAAAAATCACTTGGGTTCTACTCAAATTATCTCATCGCTCATTATCAACTATTTTCACTAAACTTGAAACTTTCCGGCCATATGAGCGTAAATATTCTAGAAGGAGTTGACGGCAATGGAGACGAAGAAAGTATTATCAGCATTAAGTTATTTAAGTGTATTATTTGCTGGGATTATTGTACCGATTATTCTATACTTTGTTGCAGAGGATACGGATGTAAAGAAGCATGCGAAAAAAGCACTCTTGTCTCATCTCATCTTGCTTATCCCGCCTCCAGTGATACTTATTACAATTTTTAGTTACGGTGAGGGCTTGGAACTCAGCTTTCCAATCCTTTTGATTGTTGAGTTTGTTCTCTTTATTCTGCTAAGTCTAGCTGTGGTGATATGGAATATTGTTAGAGGAATTCAGCTATTAACAAGGGGCTACTAATAAGGAGGAGTTATGATGCAAGAGGAACGTAAACGAATACTTAAAATGGTTGAGGAAAAAAAGCTGACAATTGACGAAGCATTAATTTTACTAGAGCAGCTAGAGGAAAGCTCACAAGCAATGGAAAAGAAGCAAGAGGAAATGATCAATGAGCTTTCTACAGTTGTCGATTATGATTATGGAAAGAATGAACAGACTTCTTCTTCCAAAACAGCCCAATCGACAAAAGAAAAAATTCTAGAATTCTTTGATGTTGCGGTGAAGAAGATTAAGGACTTTGATTTAGATTTAAACTTTGGTCAGTCTGTAGATATCTCCCATATTTTTCAGCATGGAGAAGCCTATTTAACACATGTAGATGTAGATATTGCGAATGGTTCATTGCAATTAATCCCGTGGGATCAACAAGATGTACGAGTAGAATGTGATGCAAAGGTGTACCGAGTGGAATCAGCGGAAGAAGCGAGGCAAAGCTTTTTAAAGGATGTTCACTTTGCCATTGAGGGAGGGAAACTGCGCTTTTCTACCCAGCAAAAGTGGATGAAAATCCATACGAAAATTTATGTACCACAAGAACATTTTGATAAAGTAAATGTTCGTATGTTTAATGGGCCAATCGAAAGTGAAAACATAATAGCGAATGAGTATAAAGCAAAAACGGCAAATGGAAAAATTTCTGTAAATGGGTTAAAAGCGGAATCCGTTGAAGTGGAAACAGCAAATGGGCCGATAAATATCCTAAATAGTAGAGTAAGGGACTTAGAGGCAGAAACCATTAATGGGGCTATTTCATTAGATGGTGAATTTCATCAACTCGACCTACAATCCTTTAACGGAAGTATTCATGGAATCATTAAAAACGAGGATTGTGGACGTGTCGAAGCAAAGGCAACTACCGGAGGCATTCGTTTACACCTTCACGAACAGGTAGCATTAGCAGGAGAAATAAAAACGAACCTAGGAAGTTTAAGTCTTGAATTCGATCACATTCAGATGCTTGAAGAGAAACAAGAAGTGATTCAAAAGTCGATGAAATTCACTTCTTTAAAGCCTGGAGAACCAAGGCTAAAGTTAAATGCCGACACGAAATCAGGTGCGATTATCGTTAGGAAAATTAAGTAATCTCGAGAAGGGAATGAAGATTGTAGGATGCGCTGGCTCATCGGAATTATGATAAATGCGGTTTTGTTTGTAGCGCTTGCTGGCTATTTTGAGCAGTCGATCCAGCTCTCTGGCTTTGGAGCAGCACTTGGCGCAAGCTTTATTTTATCCATCTTAAATATACTCGTGCGCCCCATTCTGATCCTCTTAACCTTACCTGTTACTGTGCTTACACTAGGGCTATTCCTTTTTGTTATAAACGGAATAACACTCTTAATGACAGATGGACTGATGGGTGATGCGTTTGAGTTGGCTGGATTTGGAACGGCCCTGTGGGTGACTATTGTTATGAGTGTAGTCAACCTCATTGTCCAGCAAACGATACTTAACGAGGATAAATAAGAGAGGCTGGGACATAAGTATTTCAGTCAATGACATACCCGAACGATCAGGAGTAATCTCCTTTTACTAGTTCGGGTATTTTTGTTTGTTCGGAATACAAATTTTTTAAAAATAGTGGAATGGAGCGGAAGACACTCGACTCCTAAGGGAAATAGAGGTAAGGCTGAGACACCAAACCGCAGCGAAGAGGCTCAGCTTCCTCCCCGCGAAAAGCTAGTGTCCGCAGCGCAGGTGGAACGAACTTGTTTTTACAACTTAATTATTTCAAAAAAGTCATTGTTCGTCTTTGAGAAGGAGTCATTTAGTTATGTCCCAGCCTCTTTCATTCTTGATAAATATAAGGAGCATACCCATCCTTTTTTAATTGAGCTGCGAGCTCTTCCGCATTTTTCTTATCTGAAAAAGCACCTACCTGTACTTTGAATAATCCTTTCCCGGTGCTAGGGGTCTTATTGCTTCCTTTATTCGTATCTGTACTGCTACTAACGGGTTTTTTCACTAGTTTGTATTGCTCTGCAAGTGCCTTTACTATTGCATCTGCACATGTTCGCCGATAAGCATCTGAGCGAAGGAGCTTGGCTTCCTCTTGATTCGTCATAAACCCACATTCCACTAATACTGCTGTCATATTCGTTTCCCTTAACACATGAAAATCAGCCGTTTTGACTCCTCGATTGTCTCTCCCTGTTGAAGCAATGATATACTTCTGAATTTTCAGAGCTAATTCGTAGGCTTCTCTAGGCTTTGTCGTGTATACATACGTCTCGATTCCATCTGCACTATTCCAGCCAGAGCCATATGCATTCGCATGGATGGACACAAAACAATCGACTTTTAACGCATTTGCCCTGTCTGTTCTCTCGGTTAAAGGAACATCTCTTTGATCAGAATGGGCAAAATAGACGGTTACATTTTGATAATTTTCGAGAAATAGCTTTACGTAGTTTGCAACTGCTCGGTTAAATTCATATTCCCGAAGGCCATCGGGACTTCTTTTTCCAGGCGTATTATAGCCGTGTCCAGCATCTATCATCATTTTCATGCACGATACCCCTCTCAATCATTGGTATTTTTCTATAAATATATGTTTGTTGTAGGAAAAAGGACATGGACAAGAGTTGTTTTTGATGAGCGGAACTTTCAAAATGGTCAGAGACCCACAGTTCAACTTATTCGGCCACCATGTAGAGGGGAAGTTGTCCTTGGTAAAAATAGTGATAAGATGATGTTAAAACTGTTCTCAGAAATTTGGTTCTGCATAAAAAAATGCTAAAATAGAGTAATTGATGGCTCTACATGATAATCATCTACACAAAGGAGGAGCTCTTTTGGTAAAAGTAAGAACGAAGGATATGATTGAAAAATTTGATTTGGAGCTGATTAGTGGCGAGGAAGGTATTGATCGTCCCATCGTGACAAGCGATATTTCTCGACCTGGTATTGAGATGGCGGGTTACTTTGAATATTATCCCGCTGAGCGAATTCAGCTCTTGGGAAAAACAGAGCTCTCATTTGCCTATAAATTAAGTGATAACGACCGAAAAGTCCGAATGGAGCGTTTATGTACAGATATCACACCGGGAATCATTGTGACAAGAGAGTTGGAGGTTCCTCGTGAGCTCATAGAGGCATGTGAGCTAGAAGCAGTACCTCTTCTACGAACCAAGCAGAAAACTACACGGTTCTCCAGTCGCCTCACTAATTTTCTAGAAAGTAAGCTAGCTCCAACAACAGCCGTTCATGGAGTGTTAGTAGACATTTATGGAGTGGGAGTGCTGATTACTGGAAAAAGCGGAGTAGGTAAAAGTGAAACCGCGCTTGAGCTAGTGAAGCGAGGGCACCGCTTAGTAGCGGATGACTGTGTAGAGATACGCCAAGAGGATGAAGACACGTTAGTCGGGAATTCCCCAGAGTTAATTGAACATTTGTTAGAAATCCGTGGTCTCGGAATTATTAATGTGATGACCCTGTTTGGTGCAGGTGCCGTCCGCAGCCATAAACGGATTTCCCTTGTGATGAATTTAGAGCTGTGGGATCAAAGCAAGCAATACGATCGCCTTGGACTTGACGAGGAAAAAATGAAAATTATCGATACAGAAATCACGAAGATGACGATTCCAGTTCGCCCCGGACGAAATCTCGCTGTTATTATCGAAGTAGCAGCTATGAACTTTCGTCTGAAGCGTATGGGTGTCAATGCAGCTGCGCAGTTTACAGCTCGTTTATCCGACGTGATTGAAGATGGAGAGCATGACGAGGCATAAACATACATAAGGAAACCCGACATGCAGGTTTAAATGAAACGGTGAAGGAGATGGAATGATGGAAGATACAATACAGCCTTTAGATCCGGTTGCGCTATCACTTGGCCCGATTACGGTTCATTGGTATGGAGTCATTATTGGTTTAGGGATTGCACTCGCTTTAATACTTGCGATGCGTGAAGGGGAAAGACGTGGCTTACCAAAGGAGACATTTGCCGATTTAATGCTGTGGGCTATACCGATTGCAATCCTGTCAGCTCGATTGTATTATGTGATTTTCCAATGGGAGTTCTACGCAGAAAACCCTGGAGAGATTATTAAGATTTGGCATGGTGGAATTGCCATACATGGAGCATTAATTGGATCTGTGATCACCGCGTTTATTTTTGCAAAAAAACGGAATATTTCCTTTTGGCAGCTAGCAGATATTGCAGCGCCAAGTATTATTCTAGGTCAAGCTATTGGAAGATGGGGGAACTTCATCAACCAAGAGGCACATGGGAGCGAAGTGACTCGTACGTTCCTTGAGAATTTATTCTTGCCCGAGTTTATTATCAATCAAATGTATATTAATGGGGCTTATTATCACCCTACGTTTTTATATGAATCCCTATGGAACATACTTGGATTCATTCTGTTAATTTCATTAAGAAAAGTAAATTTAAGAAGAGGGGAAATCTTCTTATCTTATGTGATCTGGTATTCAATTGGTCGCTTTTTCGTCGAGGGGCTTCGTACTGATAGTTTAATGCTTGGAGAACTTCTTCGCATGGCACAGGCCATTTCAGTCGTCTTAATCCTTGGTGCTGTCGCAATGATTATTGTTCGACGAGCAAAGGGCTATGCAACTGAAAGATATTTAGATAAAAGCGTATAACGTAAGGGGTTAGGAGAATGCTAGGATCAATAAAAAGGGGATTTTTTGTTGGACTTCACACGACGTGGACACTAGGGAAGATTATATTTCCTATCACCTTAATTGTAGCGGTACTGCAGCATACGCCTATTCTGCCATGGGTGATTAAATGGATTACCCCACTAATGCAGCTAATTGGCCTGTCCGGGGATGCGGCCATTCCACTTGTACTCGGAAATTTTTTAAACTTATATGCTGCAATTGGAGCGATATTAACGTTAGACTTAACCGTTAAAGAGGTATTCATCATTGCTGTTATGCTATCTTTCTCCCATAACCTGCTAGTCGAATCGAGCGTAGCGGTAAAGGTTGGTGTGAAATTATGGGTGGCGTTTGCCGTTCGAATTGGACTCGCCATCGTCTCAGCTATCTTCATCCATATTTTTTGGAAAGGCGGCTCCGACCTCGCGAAATATGGACTCGTTCCTATTAAAGAAGCAGAAGTGTCTGGAATGCTTCCGATCCTGCTAGATGCTCTTGAAAAAGGAGCACTCGGAATTTTCCAGTTAGCGTTAATCGTACTGCCGCTCATGATCGGTATTCAAATCTTAAAGGATTTGAAATGGCTTGCCGTTTTTTCCAAATGGATGGCACCATTTACAAGGGCACTAGGGATGAAGGAAAATACGTCAACGACTCTCGCCGCAGGCTTAATCTTTGGTCTTGCGTATGGAGCAGGTGTGATGATTCAAGCAGTTCAAGAGGATGGTGTCAGTAAAAAAGACGTGACAATTGCGTTTATTTTTCTTGTAGCCTGCCATGCTGTTATTGAGGATACATTGATATTTATCCCCCTAGGAATCCCGGTACTGCCACTATTACTCATCCGCTTGGTAGTTGCCATTATCCTTACGTTCATTGTTGCTACGATTTGGAATAGAATTGATTTTGCGAAAGGAAAGGAAGCTACATATGAGCAATAACATAAATACTGTTTTATTCGATCTAGATGGGACACTAATTAATACAAATGAATTAATTATCGCATCCTTCCTACACACCCTCGAAAACTATTACCCTAATCGCTATAAGCGAGAAGATGTATTGCCATTTATGGGACCTACATTAATAGAAACGTTTGAAGCCATTAATAAGGACCAGGTTGAGGAGATGGTGCAAACCTACAGAGAATATAATTTAGCTAATCACGATCAGCTCGTCACAGAGTTTGAAGGGGTATATGAAACGGTCAAGGTCTTAAGTGAGAAGGGCTATAAGCTTGCGGTCGTCACGACAAAGATGTTAAATACGGCATTGAGAGGATTAAAGCTAACAGGACTTGATCCATTTTTTGAAGTTGTCGTTGCCCTTGATCATGTGGAAAAAGCAAAGCCAGATCCAGAGCCGATCTATAAGGCCCTCGATCTTCTTGGTTCCAAGCCAGAGGAAGCGATAATGGTTGGAGACAATCATCATGATATTTTGGGCGGAAAAAATGCCGGGACGAAAACAGCCGGTGTGGCATGGACGATAAAAGGCAGAGAGCATTTGATGAGCTTTGAGCCAGATGTAATGCTTGAGAAAATGCCAGACCTTCTATACGTGCTAGAGGGGAAACAAGGATGAGAAGGACCGAGCGTTATCCTGTTGAAGGAGCAAACTCGCTATGGCATGTCTATAAGACGGTTCCCTTTATCAAGGTTGTAAAAAATTTCATTGTCATTCAAGCTGCCCGCTATACCCCATTTTTAGGAATGAAGAATTGGCTGTACCGGACGTTTTTGCAGATGAAAGTCGGGGAGCAGACATCGTTTGCCTTGATGGTTATGCTAGATGTCATGTTTCCTGAAAAAATCAGTGTGGGACGAAACACGGTCATAGGCTATAATACAACGATTCTAGCACATGAGTATTTAATTAAAGAATACCGACTGGGAGAGGTTCGCATTGGCAGTGAAGTGATGATTGGTGCGAATACGACCATTCTGCCAGGGGTAACCATTGGAGACGGAGCCATTGTTTCAGCAGGGACGCTTGTTCATAAGGATGTCCCCCCTGGTGCGTTTGTTGGTGGAAATCCGATGCGCGTGATTTACTCGAAGGAAGAATTAGCGGAGCGCTGGGCTGATGATGAGATATATGGAAAGAAAAAACTGCATTAACTTTGGTTAATGTGGTTTTTTTAATTGTGCGGTGGAAGTTTGTGAGTGAAACCGGGCAAAGTGAGTGAGTGCTCTTTTTTTGGTGTGGTGGAAGTTTGTGAGTGAAACCGGGCAAAAGTGAGCGAACGCTCTTTTTTTGGTGTGGTGGAAGTTTGTGAGTGAAACCGGGCAAAAGTGAGCGAACGCTCTTTTTTGGTGCGGCGGAAGTTTGTGAGTGAAACCGGGAAAAGTGAGTGCTCTTTTTTTGGTGTGGTGGAAGTTTGTGAGTGAAACTGGGAAAAGTGAGTGAGCGCTCTTTTTTTGGTGTGGTGGAAGTTTGTGAGTGAAACCGGGCAAAAGTGAGCGAACGCTCCTTTTTTGAGCGTTCGCTCCACAATAGCCGAAAATCGCTCGTTTTTTCTGAATTTCGCTCGCATTTGACAAGAAATCGCTCCAGTTCGACAAAGTTTCGCTCGGAAGTACCTGGATTTCGCTCATTAACTGGTGTTCTAACCGCTGTAATTTCTTACAGCGAGTCTTTTAACACAACATGGCCATACAATTGCCATATTACTCAATTTTGATGTGCCCTCTATTCCGTAAGTGACAGGATAATCAACAAAAGTGGAGAATAGACAGTTATCCCAATTTCTGAGACTTTGTGGTTGACGTGAAGCTTGGAGCACGTTAAACTACTAGTAAATTCAATTCACTAATATATTAGCGAATTAAAGGATTCGGAATTTGATCATTGTTGAGGTGAGAAGCATGAGTCGCTTATTTATGTTTGAAAAACCATTAGGGATGAGAGACACTCTTCCTGACTTGTGGGAAACGAAAAATCAAGTACGTATCTCTGCAGAACGTGAAATGAAACAATGGGGCTATCAATTTATTGCAACACCAACCCTTGAGTATTTTGAAACAGTCGGGAGCGCTTCTGCCATTCTCGATAAGCAGCTATTTAAGCTTTTGGATCAGCAGGGACACACATTAGTGTTGCGCCCGGATATGACGGCGCCCATTGCTAGGGTGGCGGCCTCTAAGCTTTTGAAGGAGGATTTGCCGCTTAGGTTAGCCTATTCAGCAAATGTCTACAGATCGCAGCAGCGTGAAGGAGGGAGACCTGCTGAATTTGAACAACTAGGGGTAGAATGCATTGGTGATTCGACGACTAGCGCTGATGGAGAAGTGATTGCTTTAATGATCTCAGCCTTAAAAAAAGCACGATTAGAAAATTTTCAAATTTCAGTCGGCCATATTGATTTTGTACGGGAATTATTTGTTCAAATTCTTGGAACAGAAGAGCGAGCGAACACATTGACGAAATTCTTATATGAAAAAAATTATGTCGGATACAGGCAGCATATCGAGAGCCTTTCCTTATCGAGTATAGATAAACAGCGACTAATTGATTTCTTAAAATTAAGAGGGGGCCAAGAGGTATTTCAGGCTGCTTTAGATCTATTGGAAAATGAAAAAGGACGAGAAGCGATTATTGAATTAAAACAGCTGTGGGACACGATGATGGACTATGGCGAAGAGGAAAAGCTAAAATTTGATCTCACGCTTGTTAGTCATATGAGCTACTATACAGGGATTTTGTTTGAAGTATATGCAAAGGATGTAGGCTTTCCTATTGGGAATGGAGGACGCTACGATCTGCTGCTAGAGAAATTTGGAAAATATACAGGTGCTACTGGATTTGCGATCCGGTTAGATCGGCTAATTGAGGCTATAGGTGAGCTGGAAAATAGTAGTCCAGAGCAATGTATCTTATTTAGTGAAGAACGCCGTAAGGAAGCTTTCGATTTGGCCAAAAGCAAACGAGCGGATGGCATAAAGGTGGTTTTGCAGGATATACGGGGGGTTCGTCATATAGATGCGTGTACGAATCTCTATGATGAGGTTGTTTTCTTAGTTGGAAAAGCAGGAAAGGAGTCGGTGAAATGAGTGAATGGTTAACGATTGCCATGCCAAAAGGCAGAATTTTTGATGAAGCTGCAGAGCTGTTGCGTCAAGCTGGCTTTAACCTGCCTCCTGAATTTGAAGACTCTCGAAAGCTCATTATTGATGTGGAAGAAGAGAAGTTTCGGTTTATTTTGGCAAAACCAATGGATGTCCCAACTTATGTGGAGCATGGGGTCGCGGATCTTGGAATTGCTGGGAAAGATGTAATGCTTGAAGAGGAACGGGATATATATGAGCTTCTTGACCTGCAAATCAGTGACTGCTACTTAGCGGTAGCAGGTCTACCACATACGAACATGAATGATATCGCGCCAAAAGTGGCAACGAAATACCCAAAGGTTGCTGCTGCTTATTTTCGTGAGCAAGGTGAGCAAGTGGAAGTAATCAAGCTGAACGGGTCGATTGAACTTGCTCCGTTGATTGGATTGTCTGATCGAATTGTCGACATCGTTTCGACTGGGCGCACGTTGAAGGAGAACGGGCTTGTCGAGTATGAAAAGATAGAGACTATTACGTCAAGATTAATCGTCAACCCTGTTAGCTACCGAATAAAGGATCGTCGTATAAGTGAAATCGTAGAAAGGTTAAACCTCGTAATTAGTGATGTAGTGGGGTAAGGAGGTATATTCGAATGCGGATAGTGAAAGTGGAGGAAGCAGTATCAGTTAAACGTTCGGTTGATAGCGGGACAGAAGAGCAGCGAGCAATTGTTCGGGCGATTATTGATAGGGTACGACGAGAGGGGGATTCGGCTCTCAACGTATTTACAAAGCAGTTTGATGGAGTGGAGCTCTCGAGCTTACTAGTTAGCCAGGAGGAAATACAGGAAGCATATGAAAAGCTAGCTTCAAGCGATATCGATATCATTCAAGAAGCAGCATGCAATATTAGAAGCTATCATGAAAAACAGGTAAAACCTTCTTGGATTACAACGGAAGCAAATGGGACGATGCTAGGGCAGAAAATCACCCCTCTCGACTCAGTTGGGTTATATGTACCAGGAGGGAAGGCCGCTTATCCTTCTTCCGTTCTGATGAATGCTATTCCAGCTAAAGTAGCAGGTGTTGAGCGGATAGTTATCGTATCTCCTCCTAATCGCCAAGGAGAACTGCCTCCAGCAGTGCTAGTAGCCGCACATGAAGCAGGTGTGACCGAAATCTATAAGGTAGGAGGCGCCCAAGCGGTAGCCGCCTTAGCCTATGGAACCGAAACGATATGTGCAGTAGATAAAATTACTGGACCTGGGAATATCTTTGTAGCACTTGCTAAAAGGGAAGTATACGGAGATGTGGATATTGATATGATTGCTGGTCCAAGTGAGATTGCTATTTTAGCAGATGATACCGCCATTGCAGCGGAAGTGGCAGCAGATCTTCTTTCGCAAGCAGAGCATGATGAACGGGCATGTAGCGTACTTGTGACACCGTCAGAGAACCTTGCAGAAGCAGTTCAACTGGAAGTGGAAAAGCAATTAGCACTACTTCCTAGAAAGGAAATAGCGAAGGAAGCTATCTCCACATATGGAATGATCTATGTGACAAACACCATCATTGAAGGGATAGCTACCATAAATGGGTTAGCCCCTGAGCATTTAGAGATTATGACAGAAAATCCGATGGAACTGGTGGGAGAAATTCGACATGCTGGAGCCATTTTCATCGGAAGATTCAGCTCTGAACCGGTTGGAGATTATTTTGCCGGACCTAATCATGTGCTGCCGACAAACGGCACCGCACGTTTTTCTAGTCCGTTAAGCATCGAGGATTTTCAAAAGAAATCGAGCCTCATCTACTATAGCGAAAAAGCACTTCGGGAGAACGGAGAAAAGATTGCTCAATTTGCTAGGTTGGAAGGGTTAGAGGCACATGCCAGAGCGGTGGAGTCACGGTTGAAAAAATAACGAATTCAATGGTCGTACGCATGGCAATACTGCTTTAAATGAAAAGCTATTCTCTAAGAAGATTGTTGTTTTATACCAGGTAGAATTCCTGCTTCATACGAAGGTTAGCAGTTTGGAGCGGAAGGATCCGAGCCGCTTGCGGGAGCAGTGGACAGGTGAGACCCCACAGGCGAAGCCGAGGATACTCTCTGCGTGTCTCGCGGCAAGCGAGTTTCATGGAGCAATGGGAATCTGTCCTAATTTTATTCGAAAACAGTCAAATGAAAATATCCCAATATTGGAGGATGAATTATGGCTAGAACCTCATCAATTAAAAGAACAACAAATGAAACGAATATAGACTTAACATTAGCAATTGATGGAGAGGGAAAATCAACTTTACATACAGGTGTTCCTTTCCTAACTCATATGCTTGATTTGTTTGCAAAACACGGCCAATTTGACTTAACGATTCAGGCGAATGGAGATATAGAGGTTGATGACCACCATACTTCAGAGGATATCGGAATTTGCCTAGGTCATGTATTACGAGAAGCATTAGGAGATAAGAAAGGAATTAAACGATATGGAAATGCGTTTGTTCCGATGGATGAGGCACTTGCCCAAGTGGTCGTCGATTTAAGCAATCGACCTCATTTGGAAATGCGGGCTACATTTCCAAGTCAAAAGGTAGGGACGTTTGATACAGAGCTTGTTCATGAGTTCTTATGGAAGCTTGCTTTAGAGGCACGAATGAATTTGCATGTCATTGTTCACTACGGACAAAACACTCACCATATCATTGAAGCCATTTTTAAAGCACTTGCACGTGCATTGGATGAAGCAACTACAATCGATCCACGGATTAAAGGGGTCCCATCGACGAAGGGAATGTTATAAATCATGATTGGCATCATCGATTATGGAATGGGAAATTTGTTTAGTGTGAGCAAAGCTCTGGAACGACTAAACGTATCTTATTTTATTTCTGAAAGCAAAGAAGAGTTACTGAAGGCAGATGCCTTGATTCTGCCGGGGGTAGGATCCTTTAAAGATGCAATGAATATCTTGACTCAATCCGGTTTAGATGCGATGATTCATCAATTTGTAGAAACTGGTAAGCCTCTTCTTGGTATTTGTTTAGGGATGCAGCTTTTATTTGAAAAGAGTGAGGAAAACGGGATAACTAAGGGGCTAAGTTTGCTTCCAGGTGAAGTGAAGCGCTTCTCAGGAGTGAATCATAAGGGGGAAGCGTATAAAGTTCCCCATATGGGCTGGAACCAATTGTCCTTTACGAATCGCTCGTCACTCTTTAAAACGGCTGATGAGGATCATGTCTATTTTGTTCATTCTTACTATGTCGACCCGAAGGAAACAGATGTAATATTGGCTTCTAGCTTCTATGATGTAGAAGTTCCAGCGGTTGTAGGGAGAAATCAAGTTTACGGGATGCAGTTTCATCCAGAAAAAAGCGGGAAATTAGGGATGGAGCTACTGAAAAAATTTACAGAGATAGCAGGGGAAAGGGTGGGAATGGCATGAGCTTTATCGTATACCCGGCGATTGATATGAGGGGCGGCAAATGTGTTCGTTTGCTTCAAGGAGATTATAGTCAAGAGACTGTGTATGGAGATTCTCCCTTTGAGATGGCCAAGAGATTTGCTGAGGAAGGAGCAAAGTGGATCCATATGGTTGACTTGGATGGAGCTAAGGAAGGCAAACGTGTAAATGACGAGTTCGTGTTAAAAGCAGCGAATGAATTACATGCAAAAGTCCAAATTGGTGGGGGAATTCGATCTGAACACGATATTGACCACTATTTAGTTAATGGTGTAGAGCGAGTCATCATCGGAAGCATCGCTGTTTCAGATCCTAATTTTGCCATCGAAATGATACGAAAATATGGGAAACAAATCGCTGTTGGACTCGATGCGAAAAATGGGTATGTAGCAACACATGGCTGGCTAAATACATCAGAGGTACAAGCAGTAGAAATAGGGAAGCGGCTGGCTGATGCTGGTGCAGAGACATTTATTTTTACCGATATTGCAACGGATGGGATGTTATCAGGCCCAAATCTGGAGGCAGTTCAGTTAATGGCAGAACAAACAGGCAAGGCTGTTATTGCCTCAGGTGGTGTAAGTCAGCTTTCCGACTTAACTTCATTAGCATCCTTTCAAAATAAAGGTGTGGCCGGTGCTATTGTAGGAAAAGCGATATACGAAGGCCGCTTTTCTGTTAGAGAAGCCTTGAACGAGGTGACTTCATGCTAACGAAACGAATTATTCCATGCTTAGATGTGAAAGACGGCCGTGTCGTGAAAGGGATTCAATTTGTTCAACTTCGAGATGCAGGAGACCCTGTTGAATTAGCAAAGGTATATGATAAGGAAGGTGCGGACGAACTTGTTTTTTTAGATATTTCTGCTTCACATGAAGGGCGCAAAACAATGGTAGAAGTAGTGAAGCGAGTAGCGGCAGAGTTAGCCATTCCGTTCACGGTAGGAGGAGGCATTAACTCTTTAGAGGATATGAAACGGATTCTTCGTGCAGGGGCAGACAAAGTGTCATTAAATACTGCTGCGGTAGAATCTCCAAGTCTGATTACAGAGGGAGCGAATTATTTTGGCTCTCAATGCATCGTAGTAGCTGTGGATGCGAAATATGATGAAACAATGGGAACGTGGCGCGTGTATACTCACGGGGGACGGACTGCAACAGACTGGAAGGTGCTTGATTGGGTGAAGGAAGCAGTTGCTCGCGGGGCAGGAGAAATCCTTCTGACAAGCATGGACGCTGATGGGGAGAAAAAGGGCTTTAATGTCCAACTAACAAAGGCTGTAAGTGAAGCGGTATCTGTTCCTGTTATTGCATCAGGTGGTGCGGGAAATGCAGCTGACTTCAAAGATGCCTTTGTTGCTGGAAAAGCAGATGCAGCACTTGCTGCCTCCATCTTTCATTATAAGGAGACCTCCGTTAGTGAAGTAAAGGGATACTTAAAAGAAATGGGGCTGTGTGTACGATGAATATGGAGCAAATTAAATTTGATGGTCAAGGGTTAGTTCCTGCAATCGTTCAAGATGCTGAAACAAGGGAAGTATTAACGTTAGCTTATATGAACCAAGAGTCATTAGAAAAATCCCTTGAAACGAAAGAAACGTGGTTTTATAGCCGTTCACGACAAGAGCTATGGCATAAGGGAGCGACAAGCGGTCATACCCAGAAAATCACTAGGATGACATATGATTGTGACCAAGATGCCTTGCTTGTTGAAGTCGTGCCATTAGGTCCTGCTTGCCATACAGGCGCAATCAGTTGTTTTCATGAAGAACTAATCGTAGATCAAGAGAATGATCGTGCGAGTTTATCTGATTATGAAATTTTGATGAAGCTAGAAAAGCTCATTGATTCACGGGAAAAAGAACGTCCCGAGGGGGCTTATACAACCTATTTATTTGAAAAAGGTGTCGATAAAATCCTTAAAAAAATTGGGGAAGAGGCAGCTGAGGTGATTATTGCCGCTAAAAATAGAGACAGTGAAGAGCTAAAATGGGAGGCGGCAGATCTACTTTACCACTTACTCGTCCTTCTTACTGAGCAAAAGCTTAGCGTTAAAGAGGTTTTAACCGTGTTAGAGAAGAGACATGTCAAGTAATGAACCGGTGTAAAATGGCCCGGTTTTTTTTTAGAGTAAGAAAGTGAAAAATTAAAACTTAGAGAATTGTCCAGCGCAAGCGCCCTAGCTCCTAGTGTACTTCGGTCCTCTTGCTACAATAAGTCGACATCAATTCGCTTACAAGCTCATCGTGTTTTCCTTTACCTCCTTCGAGTCCCGCAAGTCCCTAAGGCGCTGGACATGGCGCTTTCGCTTTTCTTATTGAATGAGAAATTCTATTGTGCATTTGTCGAATAAGTCGATATTTCCCAGGAAATGTCCGAATTCGCCTGACGAACTGAAAAAGTTGTCAGCATTTGGTGTGACTGATCTTTCCCTTCCCCCTCTTCTCTAAAGGAAGTTACATATGTTATAATACATAAGTTAAAAATCTTTTTATGGAGGATTGCATGGGTAAAGACTCTTTCGTAAGACAACCAAAAGGGAAATTATTATCATTTATTCCTACCGGTGAGTACTACTTCTCAAAAGGCATAAAAGCGTATCATCGTCGGGATTTTCATAAATCAAAAAAATATTTGCAGCGTGCCATGCATCTAGAACCTAACGAGCCAATGATTATTTGTCAATTGGCGATTGTTTGTACAGAAATGGGAGAGTACCAGCATTCTAATCGTCTTTTACACATGATCCTTGAAGAAATAGATTCAGATATGGTCGAATGCCATTATTTCCTTGCTAACAATTATGCCCACATCGGGTATTTCAAAGATGCACATCATCATGCCACTCTTTATATAGATCTAAATATCGATGGTGAGTTCATTGAGGACGCAGAGGACTTGCTTGATTTGCTGTCTCTTGAGCAAGAGGATTTCGAAGAGGGCTTCTTTGAAGAGGATGACCTCATTATTAAACAAGAAAAGGCTACTGACCTCATTGAAAATCGTCAGTTTTCTGAAGCCGTTGTTCTATTAAAAGAAGTCATTGAGCAATATCCTGAGTATTGGTCAGCTTATAATAATTTAGCACTTGCTTATTATCATCTAGATGAAAAGCAAAAGGCATATGAAATTTTAGAGTCTGTTTTAGAGCTTAATCCAGGCAATCTACATGCCTTATGTAATAAGCTGCTCTTTGCATTTGCAGAGAATCGCTATGAGGAAGTAGCATCCTTAAAGGTGGCACTTAGAAAAATAAAGCCGTTATTAGCAGACCATCAATTAAAGCTAGGGACAACGCTAGCAGTAGTTGGAGATTATGAGACGGCGCTACTATGGCTACGCAGATTGCAGAAATCAGGCTATCATGGGGATTGGGGCTTTTATTACTATTTAACACTATCATCGTATTTTACTGGTCGAGAACAGATGGCGAAACTGCTTTGGAAGAAGGTAGTGGAATTAAAGCCTGAGCAAGAAGGCAATGAGCCATGGGCAGAAGAAGCAGAAGCAACATCCTCTCATTTTTTGAAAAAGATGAAAAGTGACTTAGCCATTGAGCGGTTAGTCGGGTTATTCTTAGCAGTTGAAGCTGGTCACAAAGCAAAGGCATTAGAGGTATACCCAAAATCCGGGAACATCACGACGCTTGAAAGACAGTATTTAGAAGGTACAGCCACTACCTTACAGTTTGCTTTTGACATTGCGAAACGCTTGCAAAAAGAAAATGAAGAATCGATTTTATATACATGGTTTTCCGTATTTCTCGAAATGGCCAATCAAGAGCAGCAATGGAATAATCCATCTGCGTGGGCGGCAGCAACAGAATATGTATGGTCAAAGTCGGAGCATGTCAAACAAACGCAGCAAACGGTAGCAGCTAAGTTTGGAATTTCGACATCCACCCTACAAAAATATGTAAAAATGGTGAATAAACACCTATAGTCAAGCAGATTTTTGGACTATAATTCCTTTCTTTAATACTATAAGGGTAGTAAGGAAATAGTAAAAAGTATAATCCATTTCGAGGATATACGGCAAAGGAGCGAACCGATATGACTGAAGAAAAAATATATGATGTGATCATTGCTGGTGCAGGTCCAGCAGGGATGACTGCAGCTGTTTATACATCTCGTGCCAACCTTTCTACTTTAATGATTGAACGTGGAGTACCAGGTGGACAAATGGCTAATACAGAAGAGGTTGAAAACTATCCAGGATTTGATCATATTTTAGGACCAGATCTTTCGACAAAGATGTTTGATCATGCTAAGAAATTTGGTGCAGAATATGCATACGGAGACATCAAAGAAGTAATTGACGGGAAAGAGTATAAGACGGTAGTGGCAGGATCTAAGCAATATAAAGCACGTGCCGTAATCATTACTACAGGTGCAGAGTATAAGAAAATTGGTGTACCAGGGGAAAAAGAACTAGGTGGTCGCGGAGTTTCTTACTGTGCAGTATGTGATGGAGCATTCTTTAAAGGGAAAGAGCTTGTTGTAGTAGGTGGAGGAGATTCTGCTGTAGAAGAAGGTGTGTATTTAACACGTTTTGCTTCTAAGGTAACCATTGTTCACCGCCGAGACGAGCTACGTGCTCAAAAAATTCTTCAGGATCGTGCATTCGACAACGAGAAAATTGATTTCATTTGGAGTCATACAGTAAAGAAAATTAATGAAAAAGACGGAAAAGTAGGCAGCGTCACATTAGTATCCACTGAAAATGGGGAAGAGCAAGAGTTTAAAACGGACGGTGTATTCATCTACATTGGAATGGTTCCTCTTTCTAAACCATTTGCTAGCATAGGGATTACCAATGAAGCTGGATATATCGAAACAAATGACCGTATGGAAACGAAAGTGGCTGGAATTTTTGCAGCAGGAGATATTCGCGAAAAGTCACTTCGTCAAATTGTAACAGCAACAGGCGACGGTAGTATTGCTGCACAAAGTGTACAGCACTATGTAGAGGAATTAATGGAAAGCTTGAAATAATTGTTTGATTGTTGGACTGCACTCATGTATGTATGAGTGCAGTTTTTGTTCGCCTAATAGAATAGTTTTTCTGAAAAATTATGGTTGAAGTGATTAAGAAATATAAAACAGTGAGCATTTTTACAAAAAGTCATTCCCTTTTAATTATCCTGTAACAGTAGTGAAATAAAGATAGGTTATTATATAGTTAGAAATTGACCCCCTTTTAAAGATATAATCCTTTGTTCGCACAGGTACCCCCTGTGCTCTTTTTTTACCCAAATTTGTCTTAGTCCTATTCGTTGTGACGAATGACTAAAAATAGTATAATGATAAGAATTAAAATAATTAGGTCTCTTCGTGAGATTACATAGATAAATGAAGCAAGATGAGGTGAATAGACTTGCAACGAGTGACGAATTGCGTTTTGTTAAAGGACGATAAAGTGTTATTGCTACAAAAGCCAAGAAGAGGCTGGTGGGTAGCGCCTGGTGGGAAAATGGAGCCAGGGGAATCAGTTAGAGATTCGTGTATTCGGGAATTTCGTGAGGAGACAGGCATATATTTAAGAAATCCGAATTTAAAAGGGATATTCACCTTCATCATCAAAGAAGGCGATCAAGTGGTCTCAGAGTGGATGATGTTCACCTTTTTCACAAAAGAAGCGGATGGAATCAACTTGAATGAGTCTGAAGAAGGCACGCTGTCTTGGCATTCTTGGGAGGACATGAAGAATTTACCTATGGCACCAGGTGATTATCATATATTAGATTATATGATCCATGGAAACGGAATCATTTATGGAACCTTCACATATACACCAGATTTTGAATTAATTAGCTATCGATTAGATCCAAGCTAAATGCGAATACCAAGGGGGAAATAACAATGAGTATAGGTTCGAATAGCGATACTCAAATGGTCGTCATAACTGGAATGTCTGGAGCTGGAAAAACTGTAGCCATCCAAAGCTTTGAGGATTTAGGATTTTTCTGTGTTGATAATCTTCCTCCGACGTTATTGCCTAAATTTCTTGAACTGATGAAGGAATCTGGGAATAAGATGAATAAAGTTGCATTAGTAATGGATTTGCGAGGCAGAGAGTTCTTTGACCATTTATTTAAGGCGTTAGATGATCTTGCTGAAACCTCATGGGTGACACCGCAAATCCTTTTCTTAGATGCAGATGATTCAACACTTGTTAGAAGATACAAGGAAACTAGACGCTTCCACCCACTTGCACCGTCAGGGCTTCCTCTTGAGGGCATTAAGCTTGAACGAGAGCTGCTAGAGGAATTAAAGGGAAGGGCACAGCTCATTTACACTACTTCAGGAATGAAGCCACGAGAATTACGGGAGAAAATTCTAAATGAATTCTCGATGAATAAAAAAACGATTTTCACAGTGAATGTCATGTCCTTTGGTTTTAAACATGGGATTCCTATTGATGCTGATTTAGTGTTCGATGTACGATTCTTACCTAACCCACATTATATTGAGCATATGAGGCCGAAAACAGGCTTGGATGAAGAAGTTTCAACATACGTGTTAAAGTGGAACGAAACGAATAAATTCCTCGAAAAGGTTACGGACTTACTGAGCTTTATGCTTCCTCACTATAAGAGGGAAGGAAAGGCGCAGCTAATAATTGCGATTGGGTGCACAGGTGGTCAGCACCGATCGGTCGCTTTGGCAGAGCATATCGGCCATCATTTTGCAGGTGACTACCACACTTGTATTACCCACCGTGACATCGAGAAAAGAAAGGATCAACAGAAATGACAAGGATTAGACAGCCTAGAATTGTCATCATTGGTGGCGGAACAGGGCTACCTGTACTATTGCGAGGGTTAAAGCAATATCCAGTGGATATTACGGCCATTGTAACAGTTGCTGATGATGGTGGTAGCTCGGGGCGATTAAGAGAAGAGCTTGATATTCCTCCTCCAGGAGATATTCGCAACGTGCTAGCAGCCTTATCCGATGTTGAACCATTAGTCGAAGAGATGTTCCAGCATCGATTTTCATCTTCTAATGAATTAGCAGGTCACTCTTTAGGGAATTTAATTCTTGCTGCGATGACATCCATTACAGGTAACTTTACGCATGCAGTGCAAGAAATGAGCAAAGTGTTAAATGTAAGAGGGAAGGTCTTACCTGCTGCTGAAAAAAGTGTCGTGTTACACGCAGAAATGGAAGATGGATCGATTGTATCAGGTGAATCAAAAATTCCATATTCGGGCAAACGAATTAAGAAAGTTTTTTTAACACCTAAGGATGTTCGTCCACTGCCTGAAACCATTCATGCCATTCGACAAGCAGACCTGATTATTATTGGCCCAGGAAGCCTATATACAAGTATATTGCCAAATTTACTAGTACCTAAGCTTGGGAATGAGGTTTGCCGCTCAAGTGCCAAGAAGGTGTATATATGTAATTTAATGACACAGGCAGGTGAAACATTAGATTTCACTGCTAGTGACCACGTTCGAGCGATTTATGAGCATATGGGATGTGCATTTATTAACACCATACTTGTAAATAATGAAGAAATTCCACAAGTAATACAGGATCGCTATAGCGAAGAGCTGGCAAAACCAGTTATTTATGATCTAAACCGCCTATACGAGCTAGGTTTAGAAGTGATATTCGGTGAAATTGCGAATCTCGAGAATGAGGTCATTCGCCATGATACAAATGAAGTGGCAAGAATTTTATATTCTTTGCTATTAAATGAAACTAATAAACGTTTTAAAGCGTAATTATAGCTGTGCAAGCGTTTGTCTATAGGGGGTGAAGGGGTGTCTTTCGCTTCAGAAACAAAAAAAGAACTGACAAATATTGATGTGAAAGCATGTTGTGGAAAAGCTGAATTGTCCGCATTGATTCGAATGAATGGCTCACTTTCTTTTTCTAATCGAAATCTAGTGGTAGATATTCAAACGGAAAATGCGGCTATTGCTAGACGAATTTACACGTTAATTAAAAAATACTACAACATCCAAGTGGAACTCCTAGTTCGAAAGAAAATGCGGTTGAAGAAAAATAACGTTTATATCGTCCGCATCGCACAAGAGGCTAGAGAAATACTGGCTGATTTGAAAATTATTGGTGAAAGCTTTGTTTTTACACATAATATTTCAAGTGATTTGGTAAAAAAGAAATGTTGTAAGCGCTCTTATTTGCGAGGAGCCTTTTTAGCAGGGGGATCTGTGAATAACCCTGAAACCTCTTCCTATCATCTTGAAATTTTCTCACTTTACCAGGAGCATAATGAAGCCTTAAGTGAATTAATGAATAACTTCGGGTTAAATAGTAAGACGCTTGAACGAAAAAAAGGGTTTATCGTTTACTTAAAAGAAGCAGAAAAAATAACAGAGTTCTTAAACATCGTAGGTGCTCATAGTGCTCTTCTTCGCTTTGAAGATATTCGGATTGTCCGAGATATGAGAAATTCGGTCAATCGACTCGTTAATTGTGAAACAGCTAACTTAAATAAAACGATAGGTGCTGCTCTGAGACAAGTGGAAAACATTCGCTATATCGAAGAATCCGTGGGACTTCATATTCTGCCAGATAAGCTAAGGGAAATCGCCGAGCTTCGCGTTACCTATCAGGATGTCACCTTAAAGGAACTAGGGGAGATGGTGTCTGGTGGTACGATTAGTAAGTCAGGGATTAACCACAGGTTAAGAAAAATTGATGAAATGGCAGAGAAGCTTCGCCGCGGGGAGCCTATCGGATAAATATAGTCAAATAGGAGGGAACAGGAAAATGGTGGAGAAACAGGTGGAAGTAAAGCTAAGAACGGGATTGCAAGCTCGTCCAGCCGCTCTATTTGTACAAGAGGCCAATCGTTTTTCATCTGATGTATTTCTGGAGAAAGATGGGAAAAAGGTGAATGCGAAAAGTATTATGGGGTTAATGAGCTTAGCGATTAGCTCCGGCTCGGTTGTGAGCCTAATAGTCGAAGGTAGCGATGAAGAAGAAGCTATAGAAGCACTAGTCACTTATGTTCAGCAAGAAGGATAAAGAGAAAAAGCACCTAGCGCAATAGGTGCTTTTCTGCATGTAAAAGCCTCCAAGATCATCTCCTGGAGGCCTGAATGTATCTTATTTCTTCTCGTCTAATAAGTTGCGCGTAATAATATGATCAACTAGGCCGTATTCCTTCGCTTTTTCAGCCGTCATGAAGTTATCACGATCTGTATCCTTCGCAATAACATCCATAGGTTGACCTGTACGATCCGCAAGAATTTGGTTTAGCTTTTCACGTAAGAAAAGAATGCGTTTAGCTGCAATTTCGATTTCAGTTGCTTGCCCTTGAGCACCACCAAGTGGCTGATGAATCATAACCTCAGCGTTTGGAAGAGCATAACGCTTTCCTTTTTCACCAGCTGCAAGTAGGAATGCTCCCATAGAAGCAGCCATCCCAATACAAATCGTTTGCACCTTTGGTTTAATAAATTGCATCGTATCATAAATTGCCATCCCTGCAGTGATGCTTCCACCTGGGCTATTAATATAGATGGAAATGTCCTTTTCAGGGTTTTCAGCTTCTAGGAATAATAATTGAGCAACAATGGAGTTGGCAACGTTATCATCAATAGCACTCCCAAGCATAATGATGCGATCTTTCAGAAGACGAGAGTAGATATCGTATGCACGCTCACCACGGTTTGTTTGTTCAATAACTGTAGGAATTAAATTCATCAGATTTCCTCCTTTAAAATAAGAGTATAACGTCTAATTCGGTAATAGATGTTGCTTGTATGTACTCTAATGATACACGGATGGTCAATAAAGGTCAAACAAATCACTCACCAATTTTTCATCTCTAACCATCATACCCCGGAAAGTCTCCTTCTAAACGAGAAACCCTCCAAAAGGAGCATCATTTTCTAGGTCATTCGAAAATAAAATAAGTGGTAGCTGACCTTTTCACCGCAGAGTATTTTACGGAAAATAGCTAAATTAGAAGAGTGTATTCAGAACTAGATGCTCCCAACCCGTTTACACTTTTCTTATCATATGTAAGCGTATCATATAAATATGCCACGTACCTACAGATAACACTCTATATGAGACCGTTGCGAATTTTTGATTGGGAGCAGCTGGACAATGAGGGTGTTGAGAAAATTGGAGGAGAATGACATGCCGAAGCAAATCGTTACAACTGCAGTAGAAGCATTAATTGACCAATTCAAGATGAAATCAGAAGCTGACAGCTACCTATTCTTTCGTTACCTCGAAGAAATGTGTGACAGAACAAATGATGAAGCATACATTTTAACTGACCTTCCCTTATTAGCTAACATCCTACTAGAAAAAGACATGCGATGCTTGATTGATTTCATTGCACTATACGACTTTAAAGCTGCTCAGCAGCTAGAACTTCTTACATGAAAGGACGAAGTAAAGCTTACTCGTCCCATCCCGCGGGTATTGACAATTTAGCGCAATCTTAGTATTATGGTGTAACGTCAAGAGTGACCCAAAATGCTTGACGTTAACACAATTTGCCCTCGTGGTGCAACGGATAGCACGTAAGATTCCGGTTCTTAAAATGGGGGTTCGATTCCCTCCGAGGGCGTAAATAGGACGAATACAAAACACCCCTTCATGCTGGATATCCAGCATGAAGGGGTGTTTTTTTACTAGATAGAAAGATGGAGATCCGTAACATAGTTTGATAAATCCGCAGGAACCACTGAGAAATCCGCAGCTTTTTAGAATCAATCCGTATGTAAGCCAAAACCTATCTAGGACTTTGATCTAGTATAGAAAAAATGCACATCCTCTCTTCTAATAAATAATTTCCGATCATGAGAATATAAATACTAACAATCTACTTGTAGTGAAATGATTTTCTGCCAGCATGTCAATTTATTTCCATACAACATTTGGGCGGCTTATTGTAAAATGAGGGGAGGGGGAATGTTAGATGAATTTAAAGGCCGGGTTGTATCAACAGCAGACACTGAAATTAACGATGACACAAGAGCTAACTCAGGCAATTGCACTGCTACAATATTCCACTCAAGAGCTTACTTCTTTTTTAGAGAATAAAGCACTCGAAAATCCCCTACTTGAAATTGAAACAGGCCATATTACGGCGATGGATCCACGAAAAGACCAGTTAAAATTGAATCGGATGAAACCCGAAAAGGATAAACAAAGCTGGATCGAACAAATAGGGGCAGAGGTTCACACCTTGTCTGAGTATTTACTCTCACAACTAACAGATCAACAAATTACTTCATCTGAGAACAAAATATACGATTATCTTATTCATAATCTAGATGAAAACGGTTACTTGTTAATTGGTACGAAGGAATTGATGGAGCATTGTGGGCTAACCAGTGAATTGGCAAGCGAATATATAGATAGACTTCAACAGCTGGAGCCTGTTGGAATTGGTGCTAGGTCTCTTCAAGAGTGCTTACTATTACAAGTAAAAGATTATGGCTATGACTTAGCAGAAGTCATCCTTGAAGAACACTTCGAAGCATTTGCTGATCGTAAATGGAAACCATTAGCGAAGCTTCTAGGGGTCGATCTAAAGGAAATTCAAGAAGTCTTTGACTACGTTCAAACTCTAGATCCACGGCCGGCGTCTCGATTTCAGACGGAAAAAGCATCATATGTGGTTCCCGATGTCGTCATCAAATGGGATGGAGAGTCGTTTGCCGTTAGTATTTTTGATGAGCTAATTCCGAAAATAAAATTTAACACCACGTATTATCAGAAGTTTTCAAAACACGAAGACCAACAGGTTAACCGATTTTTAAATGAAAAGCAGCAGGACTACCATTGGATATTAAAAAGTCTTGAACAACGGAAAGAAACGCTCACAAATGTCTCGATGAAAATTGTTGAGAAGCAGTCGAATTTTTTCATTAAAGGACCCTCACATCTCAAACCAATGACGATGAAGGAAATAGCTGATGAATTAGAAATTCATGAATCTACGGTTAGTCGTGCTGTAAGGGAGAAATATGCGCAGACCCCATACGGTACGTTTGAGTTAAGGTCCTTCTTTAGCAGCACGATACAGACAACCTCTGATGAAAATACATCTTCTCAGCAGGTAAAGAACGTCATTCAAAGACTTGTAGATAAGGAGAATAAACAAAAACCACTTTCAGATCAGCAGCTAGTGAGTATTCTGAAAGACGAAGAAGGAATCGTTGTGTCTAGGCGTACGATTGCGAAGTACCGTGATCAGCTAGGGATACCGTCCTCCTCCAAGCGAAAGCGATACGAGTAATAAAGGGGCGTATACAGATGAATACCATCATTAAATTATATACACGTCAAGGATGCCATCTATGTGAGCAAGCTATGGAAATCCTCGTAGATCTCCAGAGTGAGGTTCCTTTTGTAATTGAAGAAGTAGATATTGAAAAAAGTGATGATCTAACGGAGCGCTATGGATTAATGATACCCGTCGTAGAATGGGACGGTGAAGAGATTCAGTATGGACAGGTTGACAAAATGTTCATATATGAAGCGCTTACAACAAAAAAGTAGGTTATTTAAGTTGAAAAGCCACTTCACTCCTGCTAGAATGAACTTGTAAAGCGGGAGTGATTTTTTTTGAAGTGAGTGGGACATAATATGACTTAGCGGGACGATTATTGCCCAACTATAAAAAGGAGATATTATGAATGCACTCATTACTTGATATACAAAAAAGATTATTACCTGATTTGCTTTCTGTTATGCAAAAGCGGTATTACATCCTTCATTACATTTCCATCATGCAGCCTGTAGGAAGACGGAGCTTGTCGTTAAGCCTTGGTTTAACTGAACGTGTGCTGAGAGGTGAGGTCGAATTTCTAAAAGACCAAAATCTCCTTTCAATCGCAACAATTGGAATGAGCTTAACCAATGAAGGACAGCAGCTCCTTGAAAAGCTAGAAGGCATTATGCGAGATGTGACAGGTGTTAACGAAATGGAGCAGCAGCTTCAAAAGCAATTAGGAATCAAGAAGGTTGTTATCGTTACTGGAAATAGTGATGAATCTCCTTGGGTTAAAAATGAACTCGGTAGAGCAACAGCGAGTTGCATGAAAGCCTTGCTTGATGGGGAAAATATCATCGCAGTAACTGGGGGCTCGACAATGGCAGCTGTAGCAGAAATGCTAAACCCAGAGCTAATAGAAGGCAAAAAATTGTTATTTGTTCCTGCTCGAGGTGGAATTGGTGAGGATGTCAAAAATGAAGCAAACACGATTTGCGCGAATATGGCAGAAAACACCGCATCCAAACATCGCGTACTTTACGTACCAGATCAAGTAAGCAAGCAAATGTACGATTCATTTATGAATGAACCAAACATCATTGACGTTTTAAAATTAATTAAAGCTGCTAGCATGGTGCTTCATGGGATTGGAGACGCTATAACAATGGCAGAACGTCGAAAAACGAGCATAGAAGATATTTCAAAGCTCCAGCAATTAAATGCTGTTGGTGAAGCATTTGGTTATTATTTTAACGAAGCTGGTGAGGTAGTCCATAAAGTTCATACTGTAGGACTACAATTAAAGGATTTAGAGCATATTGAACATGTATTAGCAGTTGCAGGTGGAGCTTCGAAAGCGAAAGCGATTCGGGCTTATCTGAAGAAAGCACCTCAATCAACCATATTAATTACAGACGAAGGTGCAGCACAAAGGTTGTTACAAGGGTAACCCCTTAATATAAATATTATCCCTACCCACTTAAAGGAGGAAAAAATCATGGCAGTAAAAATTGGTATTAATGGATTTGGAAGAATTGGACGTGTAGTATTCCGCGCAGCTCTTAAGAACCCTAATGTAGAGGTTGTAGCAGTAAATGACTTAACAGATGCTAACATGTTAGCTCATCTTTTAAAATATGACTCTGTACATGGAAAATTAGATCAAGATGTAACAGTTGATGGTGAATACCTAGTAGTAGGTGGCCATAAAGTAAAAGTTCTTGCAGAACGTGATCCAGCTCAATTAGGTTGGGGAGATCTTGGTGTAGAAGTAGTAGTAGAATCAACTGGTCGCTTCACAAAGCGCGCTGATGCTGCGAAGCATTTAGAAGCTGGTGCGAAAAAAGTAATCATCTCTGCTCCTGCAACTGAAGAAGATATCACAATTGTAATGGGTGTAAACCATGAAAGCTACGATGCAGCTAATCACCACGTTATTTCAAATGCATCTTGTACAACAAACTGCTTAGCACCTTTTGCTAAAGTTCTTAACGATAAATTTGGAATCAAGCGTGGTATGATGACAACAGTTCACTCATACACAAATGACCAACAAATCCTTGACTTACCACATAAGGATTACCGTCGTGCGCGTGCAGCTGCTGAAAACATTATCCCAACAACTACTGGTGCTGCAAAAGCTGTATCATTAGTACTTCCTGAATTAAAAGGAAAATTAAACGGTGGAGCAATGCGCGTTCCGACTCCAAACGTTTCTTTAGTTGACTTAGTAGTTGAATTAAACCAAGACGTAACAGCTGAAGAAATTAATGCAGCTCTTAAAGAAGCTTCTGAAGGTGAATTAAAAGGAATTCTTGGGTATAGCGAAGAGCCACTAGTATCTGGTGACTACAACGGAAATCCGGATTCTTCTACTATCGATGCTCTTTCTACGATGGTAATGGAAGGAAACATGGCGAAAGTAATTTCTTGGTATGACAACGAGTCAGGTTACTCTAACCGTGTAGTAGACTTAGTAGATTACATCGCACAAAAAGGCCTATAATCTAACCAATTGAAAATTATATGTATGTTCACAAGAATATAATGGATATTAAAAACGTGAACGTCTATAATGATAAAGGGAAAAACTTCCCTCAATAGATATCTTTATCCATAAGGGAAGCTAGACCTTTTATTAAAGCGTCTAACTGAACGACATAAAGGGTAAAAGGGGAGCGGGGAGGATTCCCCACTCTCCTTTTCTTATTTAGGAAGCATCAATCTTTTAGTTGAATGCAGCTCATGAAATTGAAAGTATTTTAAGGAGGTCCTTTATCATGAACAAGCAAAGTGTTAAAGACTTACAGTTAAGTGGAAAGCGTGTATTTTGCCGTGTGGATTTTAACGTGCCAATGAGCAATGGTCAAGTTACAGATGAAACACGTATTCGCGCTGCCCTTCCAACGATTCAATATTTAATGGATCAAGGAGCAAAAGTAATATTAGCAAGTCATTTAGGACGTCCAAAAGGGCAAGTGGTAGAAGAGTTAAGACTCACTCCAGTTGCTAAGCGATTATCAGAGCTATTAAACAAAGATGTAAAGAAAGCGGACGAAGCATACGGTGAATCCGTTCAAACCATCATTTCTGAAATGAGTAATGGAGATGTTCTTCTTTTAGAAAATGTTCGTTTCTATCCTGGTGAAGAGAAAAATGATGCAGAGCTTGCAAAAGCATTTGCAGAATTAGCGGATGTGTATGTGAATGATGCTTTTGGTGCTGCTCACCGTGCGCATGCATCAACTGAAGGTATTGCTCACCACCTACCTGCCGTTTCTGGTCTTTTAATGGAAAAAGAACTTGAAGTGTTAGGAAAAGCTTTATCAAATCCAGAAAGACCGTTCACAGCTATTATCGGTGGAGCGAAGGTAAAGGACAAAATTGGCGTTATCGAAAATTTACTAGAAAAAGTAGATAACCTGATTATTGGTGGCGGACTTGCTTACACATTCATTAAAGCACAGGGCCATGAAATTGGAAAATCACTATTAGAAGAAGATAAAATTGAGCTGGCAAAGACGTTTATGCAAAAGGCTGAAGAAAAAGGCGTTAAGTTCTATATGCCTGTCGATGCGATTGTTGCAGACGATTTCTCAAAAGAGGCCAATACGAAAGTCGTTGGAATCAATGAAATTCCTGCAGATTGGGAAGCACTTGATATTGGACCAAAGACAGCAGAGGTTTACAGCGACGTTATTAAAAACTCTAAGCTAGTTATTTGGAACGGACCTATGGGTGTTTTCGAATTCGATCTATTTGCAAACGGTACGAAGGCAGTTGCAGAAGCCCTAGCAGAAGCAAAAGATACATATTCTGTTATCGGTGGCGGTGATTCTGCAGCAGCAGTTGAGAAGTTCAACCTTGCAGATCAAATGAGCCACATTTCCACTGGTGGTGGTGCGTCTCTTGAATTTATGGAGGGTAAAGCATTACCAGGTGTTGTCGCTTTAAACGATAAGTAATCATAGGCTCTGCTATGTGGAAGGGTAACCTTTATATTAGATGAAGCCGATTGAAATATAATGTCTATTTTTCTAAAACGGAAAGGATGTGCCAGTAATGCGCAAACCAATTATCGCTGGGAACTGGAAAATGCACAAAACTCTACCTGAAGCGAAAAGCTTTATGGAAGAAATCAACGGATTAGTTCCATCCAAGGATCAAGTAGAGGCTGTTGTATGTGCTCCTGCATTATTTCTAGATCGTCTAGTAGAAATTGCAAAGGACTATGATGTAGAAATTGGCGCTCAAAACATGCACTTTGAAGAAAGCGGTGCATATACAGGCGAAATCAGCCCAAGAGCTTTAGAAGATATTGGAGTAAAATATGTAATCCTAGGACATTCTGAACGTCGTGAAATGTTCAATGAAACAGATGATGCGGTAAACAAAAAAACACTTGCAGCGTTTAAGTACAACTTAACTCCTATTGTGTGTGTTGGAGAAACGTTAGAGCAACGTGAAAACGGTGAAACAAATCAGCTAGTTGGCGATCAAGTGAAGCAAGCACTAGTAGGTTTAACTGATGAGCAAATGAAGGAAACGGTTATCGCATATGAGCCAATCTGGGCAATCGGAACAGGTAAGTCTTCAACGGCTGAAGATGCAAATGAAGTATGTTCACATATCCGTAAAGTAGTGGCTGAGCAGTTTTCTCAAGAAGTAGCTGAAGCAGTACGGATTCAATATGGTGGAAGTGTGAAGCCAGGTAATATTAAAGAATACATGGCACAATCAGATATTGATGGAGCATTAGTTGGTGGAGCTAGCTTAGAAGCTCAATCATTCTTGCAATTATTGGAGGCAGGGAAGAATGAGTAAAGCACCTGTTGCCTTAATCATCTTAGATGGCTTTGCTTGCCGAGATGAGGTAAAAGGGAATGCAGTAGCACAGGCGAAAAAACCAAACTTTGAGCGGTTTTGGAACCAATTCCCTCATGCTACTCTAACAGCATCTGGAGAGGCAGTCGGATTACCAGAGGGCCAAATGGGGAACTCTGAAGTAGGACACCTCAATATTGGGGCAGGCCGCGTTGTGTATCAAAGCTTAACAAGAGTGAACATTGCAATTCGCGAAGGTCAATTTGAAAAAAATGAGACGTTCATTGACGCAATGAATCACGCAAAGAAAAAAGGTACGAACCTTCATGTATTCGGATTATTATCTGACGGTGGAGTTCATAGCCATATCCAACATCTATATGCATTGCTACGTCTTGCAAAAGAAGAAGGCGTAGAAAATGTGTATGTACACGCCTTCTTAGACGGTCGTGATGTTGGTCCGAAAACAGCGGAGCAATATATAAAAGATGCTCAAGCTAAAATGCAGGAATACGGTGTTGGGGAATTCGCAACAATATCAGGTCGCTATTACTCAATGGACCGTGATAAGCGCTGGGAACGTGTAGAAAAATCTTATCGTGCCATGGTGTATGGAGATGGCCCAACTTATTCAAGCCCGCTTGAACTAGTGGAAGACTCGTATACGAATGGAATCTTTGACGAGTTCGTTATTCCGTCTGTTATGACGAAAGAGGATGGTTCGCCAGTTGCAACGATTCAGGACGATGATGCGGTAATTTTCTATAATTTCCGTCCAGACCGTGCGATTCAAATTTCCAACACTTTCACGAACGAAGACTTCCGTTCATTTGATCGTGGAGAAAAGCATCCGAAAAACCTTCACTTTGTATGTTTAACACACTTTAGTGAGACAGTTGATGGGTATGTTGCTTTTAAACCAACAAACTTAGATAATACAATTGGTGAGGTATTATCTCAGCACGGCTTAAGACAACTTCGTATTGCTGAGACAGAAAAGTATCCACACGTAACCTTCTTTATGAGTGGTGGACGTGAAGCAGAGTTTCCTGGTGAGCAGCGCATTTTAATTAACTCGCCAAGGGTTGCGACATATGACTTACAGCCTGAAATGAGTGCATACGAAGTAACCGATGCTCTTGTCAAAGAAATCGAAGCAGACAATTTTGACGCAATCATTCTCAACTACGCAAACCCAGATATGGTTGGACACTCTGGGATGCTAGAGCCAACTATTAAAGCGGTGGAAACAGTCGATGAATGTTTAGGACGCGTAGTAGACTTAATCGTCAGCAAAGGTGGAACGGCGATTATCACAGCGGATCATGGAAATGCTGATGAAGTGGTAACGATGGAAGGAACTCCAATGACTGCTCATACTACAAATCCGGTTCCAGTAATTGTAACAAAAGAGGGAGCCGAGTTACGTGAGGGTGGAATTTTAGGAGACTTAGCCCCAACCATGCTTGATTTGCTTCAGATTGCAAAACCAGAAGAAATGACAGGAACAACCTTGATTAAAAAATAGATTCCGTAGGTATTTACGAAAGCCCCAATAGCAACATCTTATAATAAAAAAGGCTTATAAGCCTCAAAAAAAGGAGACAATTAATATGCCATTTATCGTAGACGTTTATGCTCGTGAAGTATTAGATTCTCGTGGAAATCCAACAGTAGAAGTAGAAGTATTTACAGAGTCAGGTGCGTTTGGTCGTGCCCTAGTTCCAAGTGGTGCATCTACAGGTGAATACGAAGCAGTAGAACTTCGTGATGGTGACAAAAGCCGTTACCTTGGAAAAGGTGTATTAAAAGCAGTTGAAAACGTAAATGAAATTATCGCTCCAGCATTAGTTGGCGAAGAATACAATGTTCTAGACCAAGTTGGCATTGACCAAGCATTAATCGCTCTTGATGGAACAGAAAACAAAGGGAAATTAGGAGCTAACGCAATCCTTGGAGTATCAATGGCAGTAGCTCATGCAGCAGCAAACTACCTAGATATGCCTTTATACCAATACCTTGGTGGATTCAATGCGAAGCAGCTTCCAGTTCCAATGATGAACATCGTAAACGGTGGAGAGCATGCAGATAACAATGTAGATATTCAAGAATTCATGATCATGCCAGTTGGAGCTGAAAACTTCAAAGAAGCATTACGCATGGGTGCAGAAATTTTCCATAACTTAAAATCAGTTTTAAAAGACAAAGGTCTTAACACAGCAGTAGGTGACGAAGGTGGTTTCGCACCAAACTTAAAGTCTAATGAAGAAGCGCTTCAAACGATCATCGAAGCAATTGAAAAAGCTGGCTACACACCTGGTGAGCAAATCAAGCTTGCAATGGACGTAGCATCTTCTGAGCTATACAACAGAGAAGACGGCAAATACCACCTAAAAGGTGAAGGTGTAGTTAAAACATCTGAAGAAATGGTTGATTGGTACGAAGAGCTAGTTTCTAAGTATCCGATTGTCTCAATTGAAGATGGGTTAGACGAAAATGACTGGGATGGTCACAAGCTTTTAACAGAGCGCATCGGCCACAAAGTTCAATTAGTTGGGGATGACTTATTCGTAACAAACACGAAAAAGTTATCTCAAGGAATTGAGCAAGGCGTTGGAAACTCCATCCTAATCAAAGTAAACCAAATCGGTACACTTACAGAAACTTTCGATGCAATCGAAATGGCAAAACGCGCTGGTTACACAGCAGTTATCTCACACCGTTCTGGAGAAACAGAAGATAACACAATCGCTGACATCGCTGTAGCAACAAATGCTGGCCAAATCAAAACTGGTGCTCCATCACGTACAGATCGTGTAGCGAAATACAACCAGTTACTACGCATCGAAGACCAATTAAGCACAACTGCTCAATACCTAGGTGACAACACATTCTACAACCTAAAAAAATAATGAGCTAATGATTATATGAAACGTCGACCATCGTGTCGGCGTTTTTTTCTATTTAGCAGAAACAAACCATGTGAGAGGCCTGTCATACACTCTGCCTCAGTTGCTGCCGGAGTGGGGGAGGTGGGTGGTGAGTATCCTTGAAGCTATGTTTGGAGAAGCAAGTAAAGAGAATTCACAGAACTTATGGTTAGTTAGACGATCATCAATTAGTAGAAAATAATCGGAAATGGTGGATAAATGGGCATCTTTGGACAAATGAGTGCATGAAGGACACTTCCAGCATCCATGCAAACGAACCATTCCAATTTGTTTACAATTGGGACAGGCGACACCAGGAATTACCTCAGACTCTTCCATTTTGTAGTAGCTTAGGATGTTAAAATCTTCAAGGGAATGTGCTTTAATTATGAGTTTGCTTAATTTCTTAAGGGATTTTTCATCTAAGTGTTCCGTTCTATATTTTTTCTGCATTGTATTAATCTTTTCAATTAGATGTTGTGCATGAAAAACTTTATCGAATAGTTGAATGGAGTTAGTTGAAGTTTTTAGAATGGTAGAGGAGTGGCTAATTACAATGAAGTATTCAATAGGTAAATTAAATTTGGTGTGGGTATCTAGCCATTTTTTTAGGAGGATACTATGACGATTAGCTTGAGCAAGGGGGGTTGGGAAGCCTTCTTCCTTATCTTCTTTATTTTTTCTAATTAATTGCTTGAATTCATGATCAAATATAAGGGTACCAAAAATATTTTTAATTTCTAATAAGAGGAGAAACTTTGAAGAGAGTAAAAGGGTATCAATTTGAAATGTAAGGTTGTTAATGGAGAGTCTTACATCATGAAGAATCATAAAATCTTTCAAGTGCTCTAAATGGTAATCAATCGTCTTCTCTCCTTTGTAACCAGCTAAGTTTTTGGTTAAATTCCTCTCGATTTCTATCCTTTTCGGATGATTATTAGAGATTCTTCTCAATAAAGCTTCATGTTTTAGAATTCGTAAAGGGATACTGCGGTGTTTTATAATCATTTATATGCCTCCTTCGATAAGATGAATATTTATTTCTCTAACTTAATAGTAAACTCCTGCTATAAAAATCAGGAGATTCTTACATATCAGCGAAATTTTTGGTTTATCAGCGAAATTTCAAATATATCAGCGAAAAACAAAATATATCAGCGAAAATGAGATTATATCCGTATTTGACATCCCCTATTGTCTAAGCCGTCAATATATGGTACATTTAAACTACTGTGTAATGTACGTTTTTCAGGAGGTGGCTATATGCACGCGTTACTACTCACATTATTGGTTATTGTGTCAATTGCTCTTATTGTTGTTGTACTTCTTCAATCTGGAAAAAGTGCAGGCCTTTCAGGTGCGATTTCTGGAGGAGCAGAATCTTTATTCGGAAAGCAGAAAGCACGCGGTATTGATTTGGTACTTCATCGTGTGACGATCGTTCTTTCTGTATTATTCTTTGTATTAACAATTTTAGTATCGTATGTTGGTCTTTAATTATACTGCCTGGCCTTATCGGTCAGGTTTTTTTGTTGTATTGGGGCGGAAAATAGGTCGTTTTAGTGGAATGCGACTTCAATATTTGTTAAAAAATAAGCAGAAGGATATTTATTCAATTACATAGATTAAAGGAGTTCGAAACGAAATGAAACGAGTTGCACCTAAGCCATTTACATTTGAGGGGGGAAGCCGAGCGGTCCTTTGTCTCCACGGATTCACAGGAAATTCGGCAGATACGCGGATGCTCGCCCGTTATCTTGAACAAAGAGGCTATACCTGCCATGCGCCGCAATACAAAGGACACGGGGTTCCACCGGAAGAACTCGTTCATACGGGTCCAGAAGATTGGTGGAAGGACGTCATGGAAGGCTACGAATTATTAAAAAGTATGGGACACGAAGAAATCGCTGTCGTAGGGTTGTCCCTTGGAGGCGTATTTTCTTTAAAATTAGGTTACACTGTACCTATAAAGGGAATTGTGCCTATGTGCGCGCCGATGTATATCAAAAGCGAAGAGATTATGTATAAAGGAATCCTGGCTTATGCTCGCGAATATAAAAAGCAAGAGGGTAAAACTTCAGAAGAGATTGAAGAGGAAATGATGGAGTTCCAAAAAACACCGATGAATACGTTAAAAGCTCTACAGGGACTGATTGCCGACGTTCGCGAACATGTGGATATGATTTATGCTCCTACATTTGTCGTTCAAGCACGCCACGACCATATGATTAATACGGACAGCGCTAATATTATTTATAATGAAGTAGAAACCGAACATAAGCAGTTGAAATGGTATGAAGAATCAGGGCATGTCATCACACTTGACAAAGAGCGGGATCAATTACACGAAGATGTATATCAATTTTTAGAATCACTTGATTGGCAAGATAAATAGAAGAAGGAGGTATGACTATGGAACAAAACATTCAGCAGCATGTAGATAAGCTATTACACTACATGAAGGATGAAGCATATAAGCCTTTAACTGTACAAGAGTTAGAGGCGGCATTCGGAATTGAAGATTCCACACATTTCAAAGATTTCGTAAAAGCGCTTGTTGTGATGGAGGAAAAGGGACTAGTTGTACGGACGAGAAGCAATCGTTATGGATTGCCGGAAAAAATGAATCTTATTCGCGGAAAACTAACTGGACATGCTAAAGGGTTTGCCTTTGTGATTCCTGATGAGCCGGGGATGGACGATATTTTTATTCCGCCGAATGAAACGAATAATGCGATGCATGGAGATACGGTACTTGCACGTGTATCCTCAGAAACTTCAGGCCAAAGAAGAGAAGGGACCATTGTTCGTATTCTAGAAAGAGGCATTCAAAAAATCGTCGGAACATACATCGAAAGCAAAAACTTCGGATTTGTGTTACCAGACGATAAAAAGTTTGCAGGGGATATTTTCATCCCAAAAGCTGCTTCTAAGGGAGCTGTAGAAGGCCACAAAGTCGTAGTTGAATTAACAGTTTATCCTGAAGGGCGCAAGAGTGCGGAGGGAGAAGTTGTAAAAATATTAGGTCATAAAAATGATCCAGGAGTCGATATTCTCTCGATCATTCATAAGCATGGCCTGCCGATGGCTTTTCCAGATGAAGTAATTAACCAAGCGAACGAAACGCCAGACACGATTAACGAAAGTGAATTGGAAAATAGAAGAGATCTCCGAAACGAGACGATTGTCACGATTGATGGTGCAGATGCAAAGGACCTAGATGACGCCGTACAGGTTGAGAAGCTAGACAATGGAAACTATAAGCTGGGTGTTCATATCGCTGATGTTACATATTACGTAACAGAAGATTCAACTATCGACCGTGAAGCAGCTGAACGCGGGACAAGTGTGTATCTTGTTGACCGAGTGATTCCAATGATTCCTCACCGACTATCGAATGGGATTTGTTCCTTGAATCCAAAGGTGGATCGCTTAACCTTATCTTGTTCGATGGAAATTACACCAGAAGGGGAAGTCGTTCATCACGAAATCTACCAAAGTGTGATAAAAACAACTGAACGGATGACCTATCACGATGTTAACTTAATTTTAACCGAAAAGGATGAGAATCTAATCAAGCGCTATGAGCCGCTTGTTCCGATGTTCGAATTAATGGCTGAGCTTGCAGAAATTCTCCGTACGAAGCGAATGAATCGTGGGGCTATCGACTTTGACTTTAAAGAATCCAAAGTTCTAGTTGATGAAGAAGGAAAGCCAACAGATGTTGTATTAAGAGAACGATCTGTGGCGGAACGCCTTATTGAAGAATTCATGCTTGCGGCAAATGAAACGGTTGCTGAGCATTTTCACTGGTTGGATGTACCGTTTATCTACCGTATCCATGAGGACCCGAAAGAGGACAAGCTACGTAAATTCTTCGAGTTTATTACGAATTTCGGCTACTTAGTAAAAGGGACAGCTAATGCTGTTCACCCAAGGGCTCTTCAGGAAATTATTGAAGAAGTACAAGGGAAACCAGAAGAGATGGTTGTATCAACGGTTATGCTACGCTCGATGCAGCAGGCGAAATACAATCCAGATAGCTTAGGACACTTTGGGTTGTCTACTGAGTTTTATACTCATTTCACTTCACCAATTCGTCGTTATCCAGACTTAATCGTTCATCGCCTCATCCGGACGTATTTAATTGAAGGCAAGCTTGACCAAGCAACAAGAGAGAAATGGAGTGCACTTCTACCAGATATCGCTGAGCATACGTCTAAGATGGAACGCCGAGCGGTTGAAGCAGAACGTGAAACCGATGAGCTTAAAAAATCAGAATATATGGAGGACAAGGTCGGCGAAGAGTATGATGGAATCATTAGCTCTGTTACAAACTTTGGTATATTTGTGGAGCTTCCGAATACGATCGAAGGACTTGTTCACGTAAGCTATATGACCGATGATTATTATCGCTATGACGAGCGCCATTACGCGATGATCGGCGAGCGCACGGGGAATGTTTATCGCATTGGGGATGAGATTACAGTTCGCGTAGTTAAAGTCAATAAGGAAGAGCGAGCAATTGATTTTGAAATTGTCGGTATGAAAGGGACTCGCCGCCGTGAAATCTCTGATGCACCAAGAGTGTTTAAAACAGGTAGCAATGAAAAGAAACCGAGAAAATCAAAGGCTAAGGGTGACCGTAAGCCAATGAATGGCTCTAAAGGAACAGCACCAGGGAAGAAGCGGAAGAAAGACAAAAAGCATTTTGAAAACGCACCAAAAGCAAAGCGTAAGAAAAAATGATCATTCAGTCGAAGAGAGTCTAGTATAGGCTCTCTTTGCCTTCCCCGTTGAGAATGAAAAGAGTTTTTGTTAAAATAAAGCAATAGAGAAAGGGGAAGTCATATGCCAAAGGGATCAGGGAAAGTGATCGCACAGAATAAAAAAGCTTATCATGATTATTTCATCGAGGAAACATATGAAGCTGGCATTGTTCTTCAAGGAACGGAAATAAAGTCTATTCGCTCTGGACGAGTGAATTTAAAGGATTCCTACGCTCAAATTAAACAAGGGGAAGTCCACCTGCTCGGCATGCATGTTAGCCCATATGAACAAGGAAATCGATATAACCATGACCCGCTTCGAACAAGAAAGCTACTCCTCCACAAGCGGGAAATTGATAAGTTAATGGGAGAAACGAAGGAAGTAGGATATTCTATCGTTCCATTAAAGCTCTATTTAAAAAATGGCTTTGCCAAAGTTCTAATTGGCTTAGCTAAAGGGAAGAAGCAATACGATAAACGTGAAGATTTGAAAAAGAAAGAAGCGAAACGTGAAATCGAGCGTGCTTTCCGAGATCGCCAAAAGATGTAGTTTACAGTTATTAACAATTGAATTTTACTTGCAGTATGCTATAATAGAACTTGTCACCACGAGTGACACTGACTTATGCTCATCTATTCTGAGCTTCCTAACGTCACGTGCTGAATAAGATTCGACGTTGACCTTTATATGGGGACGTTACGGATTCGACAGGGGTAGTTCGAGCTTAGGTTGCGAGTCGAGGGGATCGGCCTCGTTAAAACGTCAAAGCCTATAACTGGCAAACAACAAAACAACTTCGCTTTAGCTGCTTAATAGCGCTTAGCGGTTCCTCCCTCCATCGTCCATGTGGTAGGGTAAGGGACTCACTTTAAGTGGACTACGCCGGATCTCGCCGTCTGAGGGAGAAGGAAGAGAACAACCAGACTAGCTGCTCGGGCGCCTGTCGATAGGCAGAAGTTGCAGCGAATGATGAATATATCGACTACACTCGTAGAAGCTTAAGTGCCGATATTTCTGGACGTGGGTTCGACTCCCACCGTCTCCACCAATACATAATGTTTGGTGGGTTTTTTATTTTGTGTGACTTTAACCATAATTTTGCCGGATTGGCAAGGATATGCTTAAATAAGCATTCGGCAACGGAAGTCAAGCAAGAAGAAAGTCCAAGGCAAACTCAAAGAATCTAAAGAATGGTTGAAGATTAACAGAAATAAAGATATTCATTTAATTATGGATAGATTTAGACGCTCTCTTGTAGGGTATTACAATTATTATTGCATCACAGATAATACCCCAAGTGTAAACAAATTCAGAGACAAAATCGGATACCTGCTGTATAAATGGCTCAATAGAAGAAGTCAAAGGAAATCATTTAATTGGGAGAAATTCAAACTGTTTCTTAATAAATATCCATTACCTTACGCAAGAGTTAAGGTTAATATATACGACTTAAGAAAAGAGATTAGCTATATTTTGTAAATGATAACTAGGAGGAGTCGTGTGCGTTAATAGCGCAAGCACGGTTCTGTGAGGGGGGAGAATACAATCAACCGTAAGGTAGAGAGGTTCTCTTCTACTCGACTACTACATTTAGCAAGGATCACTATAAGCCAAAAATATTCAAGTTTTTATACAAAACTTGTTATTTGTTTGGCTTATTTTCATTCTTAAGGGAGTAAATGAGCAGAATAGTTAAAAAAGGAAATAATTGGACAAATGATTAGATATTCAATGACTTATTAATGTTTTAAAATGAATTAATAAAATGCTCAAAGCTACAAAATAGGAGCAATATGGGAAACAAGGATGATTTATAAAAAAAACTATTGACTACCACCTTGGGTGTTAGCTTATGCTTTTTTTGAGAGGTGATAGTTATGTTAATTAATGAAGCAAGTAAGTTAACAAATTTGACTAAAAAAGCTATTGAGTATTACATAGAACAAAAATTGGTATTTCCCAATATTTTAGACAACGGGTACCGTGATTTCAGCGAAAATGATATAGAGTGTTTAAAAAAAATTTATGTCTTCCGTAAACTTGGGCTTAGAACAGAGGAAATCAAGTCAGTGCTTGCCGATAAGGCAAACAACACATTGCAAAAGATATCGGTACAAAGAGAATTAATTATGCAGAGGGATCAGGTAAAAAAATCCATTCTTGACCAACTAAGTTTTGACAAAAATTATTCTGAACTAAGTAAGGAACTGAGAGCTATTGAACAGAGTTCAAGTGTAACCGAAAAGATATTAGAGGCTTTTCCAGGTTACTACGGTCGATTTATTTGCCTGCATTTTGCACGATTTTTGAATGAGCCTATTACAACTTCAGTTCAGCAATCTGCGTATGAAGAAATAATAGCATTTCTGGATAATGCACCTTCATTGCAGTTAACTGAAGACTTACAATTGTTCTTAATGGAATGCACAAAGCATATTAACACAGAAAATATTCGTGACATGATAGAGAATACAAAGCAATCTATTGAAAATCCTGATAAATTCTTGTCAGAAAACAAGGAAGTTGTCGAGCGATACTTGGCCTACAAGCAGTCCGAAGAATACAAAAATTCCCCCATCTATAAGATCCAAACAATTCTTAAAGAGTTTAATAATACAAGTGGTTATTATGATGTATTCATTCCTGCAATGAAAAAATTAAGTGTTTCTTATTCGGAGTATTGTATGCAGATGGAATTAGCAAACGAAAAATTATTGTTACAATATCCAGAAATAAATAAATTGAACAACTAAGCTAATAGAGTGATCTTACTTTTAGTTACGGAGTTGCATTCTTATGATTTGAAATAAAGTAACTCATTTATATGTTCTTAGGAAAAGATTGTGAATTAGTGTACTTAAAGTAAGGGTGAGCTATACCTCCTCAAAGATTGAAAATAAGCAGCCAAAAATATGCAGGATTTTATTCATATACAGGGGAGAATAAACAGAATATGATCTGTACAGGCTCAACACCTTTATATCAAATCAACTTTTTTGAAAGGATTAAATGTTGAATTAATCGATGGTGTGAAACTTGTTGAACTTTGGTTAGAAGAATTAGAAAAAGTGAAAGATGAAATTAAGCAAGTTTTGCTAAGTATATCTAAAAAAACAAAGCACCTTGGGGATTTGTTTTTTAATTTAACCTAATACAGGATTTTATTTTTCAATATCTAACCTTTTATTCAATTTATAGTTGAAGCAAAATTCAAATAGAAATAACACCGATTTGAGTATTTTCATTCTCAGTTGTTGGTTTCTGAACCCAATTTTTTGTTTTAGTAAATATAACTCCTTTCACATGTTCATCACATATCCATTAAAGCGGAACAAAAACCTCTGCGTAAGAATCAGAATTTTCTTCAGTTTTATAGAAGGTTGCTTGAATAGTTTTACCATTATTTAACGGAATTAGGGACTCTTTAGGTATAAGCACTTTTACCAGGCAATTCATGATTTTCCTCCATTAACATTGAATTTATGTTTATTATTTGTGCAGAGAAATATATTTATTCAAATGGAGAATTCTTGAAAAGTTCATGTGCCGCAACATTAAAAGTGTAATTTGACTTTTCAATATGGAAATTAATGGTGATAAAAAAGTAGTTAGAAGTCAAAGAGTGGTTAACACACCACTCTTTTTCTTTTTTTAAGTGTCCCAATAATCTTCTTTTGGAATGGGTGAAGCTTTTAACATAGAAATAAATTAAACCAATGTTCTACAAACGGGCCAGTTTGTTGAATAAGAATTATAGATTTTTTTATATGTAAGTTAATGGTGAATCCTACGTTAAATCTACTGTTCAATGTTTAATAACACATGGAAATAACCATTTTTTCTATTATTTATATTAATTGAAAAAATTAGGTCGATATTGAAGTTTAATAATGTAGAATAAAAATAAAGAATAATTTTATATGGGGTGAAGCCAATGGGAATTTCTATGAATTCCTACCGAAGTAGATAAAGAATTTTGTTGATTCTATATTTTTTCTCAGAAGAAATTAAAATTCAATGAAAGAGACATTAAAAAATTTTTTAGAGAAATAATCCAAGGTTGTATTTTGCAATAGAAAAGTGCAGAAAAATGCAAAGAAAAGTACAGAGGTTTGTCACCCAGGTTACTTTTCTTTAAGATAATGAATCGTTAAGCGGTAACTCTCACCTTGAAAAGAAATAATGTGAGCGTGGTGAATCAGCCGATCCACCAATGCTGCAGTCAATCTCGAATCTGTAAATATCCGGTTCCATTGACTAAATTCTAAATTTGACGTGATAATTAAACTCTTCTGCTCGTAAAATTCAGAAATAAGTTGGAATAATAGCTCCGAACCTTCTTTACTAAATGGCAGATAGCCCATTTCGTCCAGGATGATTAAATCCACTTTCTCCAATTTCTTACGAAATGCTGAGAGCTTATTTGATTTTACGCCTGCTCTAATTCTTCTACTAAATGAGCGACACGGTAAAAGCGGACCTCATATCCATTTTCACAAGCCTTCCTTCCCAAAGCGGTTGCTAGATGGGTTTTTCCTGTGCCAGGAGAGCCTACTAACACTACGTTTTGCCCACTTTCAATGAAATTCAAACTGCATATTTCGTCTTTTGATGTATGAGCTGGAATACGAATCTGCTCAGTCCACTCGTAAGTTTGAAGACTCTTCTTATCCAAGAATCTGGCTTTCTTTATTAGTCTCATCGATTTTGTCTGATCCCTTAATCTAAATTCCTCGTCAAACAAATCATTTAGATATTGCTCCAAATTCTCGAAGGGGATTTGATGATGGATTTCTGCTATATGTGCCAATCGTAGAGTCTTGCATTTGCTTCGTAATTGATCACTCATTTGCCTGCCTCCTGCATTGGAGATAGGGCATCGTATTGATTCCAATCCACTTCATAAGGGTTACTATCACCATTCAATTGATCCTTCTCAATTAGGTCATAAAATTCTTCATTGATTCGCTTCATGTCATGAGTAATCAGGAGGGCTGTAAGAGACTCTAAACGCTTTCTACGAATAAGCAAGTTGTCCGTTAGTAGAAATTCCTTTACCCTTCCCGGTAGGTAGTCACGATATCGAGAGTAGTTCAGAACTCTTGGTTTATGTACCCACGTTTTAATAATAGATAGCCAAGGAAGAGCTTTTCGCTTATTCATGTAAGGACGGAAGTCCTCCAAAAGAATTTCACCATCTGGTGAAATGACTTTAAATTGATCCCATGTTAGGATTAGGCGCAATTGGCTATAGTTATATGCTCTTGGTACATGAATAAGGAACTTATCAATATTCACTTCGTTATACTTGTTCACCTTCGCAAAGTCTTCTTTAAATACTGGATAGTCTTTGTCAGGTAAAGCTAATAAATTCTTGGTCCCATAACTCTTGGATAAGAACTTCCTTCTCATAATGCAGCCTTTTACGATCTTCCTGCAGTTGTTCCTCCAACTGTAATGTTAGATCTTCAAAGCTCTTCATCACCGGGGCATTGGTGAAAAAGTTATATCGAATATAACCTACTTTGTTTTCTACATTTCCTTTTTCATGGCCACTTCTAGGGTTACAAACTTGCACATGAAATCCATAATGATTTTGAAATTGCATAAATTCATCCGTTAATTTTGCCTCTTCTATTTTGGAGCGCGTTTGTTTTACTGCCGGTGTGAGATTATCAATACGTAATGATTTTGGCACTCCACCAGCTTGAATAAACAGCTGCTTCAATCCATATAAGAAACACTCTTGGTTCTCTGATGGTAGTGGTATCGCGAAGCCAGTGTTACTGTAAGGCATAGACATTATCAATGCACGCACATCTACTAATTCTCCGTCTTGTACAGCTTCCATTACACCAAAATCCACCTGGGCTTCACCCGGAGGGTGTTCTAATCTTTCATGTCCTCTGTCTTTGTCTTCCTTGATGACTGCTTTTCCACTCTTTCACAAAATTACACACAGTTCTATACGAGCCGGTAAATCCGTAATTAGTTAGTTCGTTATGTAGCTCTTTATTTGTCCTTCTAGATTTTCTTTTTAATTTTTGATCTTCAAACAACCAATCTGCTACCATGTCTCCCCACTTTTCCTCATACATCATCCCTTTTCTAACTTTCAGGGTTTCTTCGGGTACCTGGTCTTCATCAGCATACTTCTTAGCTGTCCTCCAATTGACCCCCAATATTTTCTGGATCTGAGAGATAGATAGACCTTTGTTGTTTCTTAGATTTTTGATACAATTAACATCAGACATTGCTAGCATCCTTTCGAAACCTCCATGTATTGATTCGACACCAATTACACTAGAGGGACTTGGGGTGACTGGCAAGTCTTTTTTTATGCCCTTATAAAAATAAGTGCAGGACTCTGCATTTTTCCTTTGCAAAGGTCTGCACTTCTATTTTGCAATAAACAGCTCTTTAAATGGATTAAGGATCATCTTGATCTGAGCTGGAATCACTATGATCGGTTTGGGCATTTCTTGAAAGGTTTTTTGTGATTGTGATAAGAGGAATTTTATTAAGAAAAACCCCATTAACCATAGGCTCATGGCTGGTTGCCATTACATTATGTATAAATCTCGCAATAAGTGCTTTATATGAAATCATTGAGTGGCAGGTCTCGAACCTATGATCTAATTTCATGTTATGCAATATGGTAATAAAGAAATATTTCATAGGAATTCTCCCTGAAAAATGATATATTCTCCAACTAACTATTCATCAGAAACTAAGAAAAACCTCTATTGATTGTGGAAAATAATCCTTACAGACAATTACCGGATATTATATATAAAATATTTAATAAACAAGATGTTAATAATGTAGATTTAAATAAAGTTTGATAATTTGTAAAAAAGTTTTATTAAAAATCCTGTATTATTTTTTGCCTGTTTTCGTAAATATTGTGGATAATATCTAAATTTCGTATAAATCTAACAAGAACGTACGTGCGGGAAGGTTTTTCAATGTGGGAAAATGTATATCAAGCTTTCTTTGACCTACCTGACGGAGAAAAGGAAAAGTTTATTCGAGCGATTGAGCGTGATAAAACTGCCAACAAATCCGATATTGCTAAACTAATATCTAACATTAGAGAAACTCGTTTTAGTGATGGGCTTGGATGTGTTCATTGTGGTTCAACGGTAGTAGTCCGACACGGGAAATATCGTGGTCGCCAACGCTATAAATGTAAGGATTGCTTTAAGACGTTCAACGATATGACCAACACGCCAGTTGAAGGTACACACAAACCTCATTTGTGGCTTCGTTATTTTGAATTGATGGTGGAAGGATACACTCTTCCCAAAATCGTAAAGCGTCTTAATATCCACCTTTCTACGGCTTTCTACTGGAGACATAAAGTGTTAAATTCTGTCCGTTCTGTCGGCGACAGTGTTCTTCAAGGTGTCATTGAAAGTGATGAAACCTATCTACTTGAAAGTATGAAAGGAGGCAAGCGTATCACTCACAGGGAGCCTCGTAAACGTGGTGGAGTGGCTCCTGAATGTGGGATTAGTAAAAGTCAGTAAACATTCTGGTGGCAATGGATAGGAACGGAAATATCATCAGTAGAAAAAATGATTTTGGGAGAACAACCGCCTCTGAAATCGAAAGTGTATTAGGGGACTACATCGACCCTTCTAGTATTTTGTGCACCGATACAGCGACGAATTACAAGAAATTTGCCAAGTTGAAGAAGTTGCCGCACGAACCATAAACGCAAGTAAGGGTATCTATGTACGAAAACACATCTACCATATCCAACACGTTAACAGTTACCATAACCAACTAAAACAGTGGTTGGATAGATTTCAGGGGTATCAACACGATGGTTAGACAATTACTTGTATTGGTTCAGTTTTCTCCAATTAAACAAGAAATTGCCGTATGAGGAGCAGATTACTTCGTTATTATTGGGGTGTTGCAGGAAGTCCAATTACACAACGATTGAAGAACTAAGAGCTGCTTAATATCCACCCTTGATAGTGGATTAGCAAGGTCATACTTACACACAAAAACATTTTCGCTATGATAAAAAGAAAATGTTATTTGGACTTCCTTTATTTTCTTGTTCCATTAAAGCTCCTGTTATATGGTATAAAAAATTATGCATTTTTCTTTTTCCCTATTAGAAGAAAAATTAATCCTAATAGCATTATGAATATACCTATTTGCCAATATAGTCTATTGACATCCTCATGTAAAACCCATCCCCAGTTTATTCCTCCTCCAGGTTTCGCTGGATAAATAAATAGGATGGGGAGCACACCAAAATAAATAGTAGGAATACTACCTATAACAATTAACAGATAAGATAAAAGTTTCAATCTCATTTAACCCCTCAACGAATTAAATAGTTCAATAATCACCTTGTTCAACAATACTGCCCTTTAGCTAAATAACAACTTCTACTATATATTAGCATAAAATCCCATTAACCTTCTATTTATTATTTGAAAACCACAATATTTTAGAAAACAGGCTATTTTTTAAACAGGATTTTTCTTTACATGTTCTTATCGGTGTTGTAAAACTCAAGTATGTTACTCCATCCTATACAATTTGAAAAAACTAATAGGCCAGCAAAAATATAAAAAATTTGCTGGCGGTACCAATTCTTATTATATATTGTTTGTGTCAGTAATTTTAGCCCTGGGGTGGTCATTTTTAGTTCAAGGTAGGGTTTACCTTGAACTAAAAACCATTTACAGATGTAAGTAATCAGCTTAGAAGTCAGAAGAGTGTCTTAAATGGATTCTCAAGTATGTCAGTTTCAAATAAATCTGGAAGAAGAATAGGATTTATATACCTAGAGAAATAAGATTTGTGTTAACATCTCGTTTAAATTTATCTATATTAACGTTCCTATTGGTTAGTTGGTATCGACTTAGAAAGTCTTCAGATCGATTGATAATAGCTAGAAGTGCATCAGGGAACGATCGATGTTTATTAATAAATCGAAGTAAATCTATTGCTAGCTGTTTGGATTTCGGTTGCTTGCCTAATTCTAGTATTCTTTCAGAAGCTTTATCGAAAGCATAATAGTCGCCTGTACCAATATGTTTTACATATGCAGTTTTAAATTCATTTAATATAATATCACTGTTAAATAGGCTCCAAACATTGTCGTCTAATTCATACTTTTTCATAAGGTACTTAATTTTCTTTCCCGTTCTTAGTTGTATTTCCATACGATAAACATTTAGGCTTCTTCTAATAGAAAATCAGGATAACCTTTATTCTCAGCTTGATCATACTTATCATAGAAATTATAGTATGTGCTTTTACTTCCTACATAATCACTCCCAGCACTCCATCCAATTTTTCTATACCAATATGGGACAGTACCTTTTTGAGCTAGTCCTACATAAGTAGATACATAGGGTGTGTGTATTTGAAAGGCTATATCTAGTCTTGATAACCACCAGTTAACTTTGTTGAAGCTCAATTCTGAACAAATGACTTGGAGTGTACTATAAAGTTTTTGTTTCAGTATTTCAGTTGTTAGCTCGTCAACAGGGAACAGTTCCATGCTTTTAGTTCCTTGTACTAGAGTTAGAGGTTCTATGACAAGAGCTAGATAGTATGCGGATACATTGGGTGCTACTGTTAACGTGGCTTTCTGTATGCATGGTATTCCAAATGGGTCTGACAAGGTTGGTGGTATTTCTTGTGTTAATAGAGATTGGCTAAGAGTCTCATTGACGCTCAAAATTTGTGAATATGAAAATGCTGCCTTAATCTCAAAAGTGTGAATCATTATAATTCCTCCAATTTTGTCAGGTAAGTCGCCCTTATTTTAATAACCTATTACTTTAGTAGAGGCGACTTTTCACACTTTTTGAGAAAAAATCTTAAATTATTTTTCTAAGTTTTCTAGAGCTCGGAGCAAGACTTGGTATCTGGGCTCTTGAACTAGAGATTCGAATTGTAATATTTTTTTCAGTTCGTCTATTTTATTGCCAATAGGTTCTAAAAATTGATTTTCTTTAACAAAAAAAGTAAATGGTTGTTCTAATACATCCATTAGCTTTAAGAATGTTTGTACTTTTAATTGTGAATGCCCGTTCTCAATTCGCCATAGGGCATGCACATTCATTTGAGCTATTTCTGCTGTTTCTTCTAAAGATAAACCTTTCAAATGTCGAGCAAGCTTTAACCTCTGTAAGTCTAATTTCATAAAATATTCCTCCTCTGAAAAAATTTATACACTCCTTAATTACCCGTTGAATTAGATGCTCCTATAGGACCATTGATATTTTTATAGAAAAACACACAAAGGATTTTCAACTGCCAATCAAGAATACTAATCATAAAACTCTGAGGGAGCGGTGATTCATATGGGTGATGATAAAAGGATTCCGTACCGATTGATTGAGCAAAGAGAAGCTACGAATAGATTGGTTATGATCTTACCTGGAGCGGGTTATTCTACACAGGCTCCATTGTTACATTTTTCAACCGGGTTGTTTTATGCTAACGGATTTGATGTTTTACATATTAACTACTCATTTAGTAGGCAGGAGATGGCTGAATTAAAAGAAGAGGACTTTGCTAGAGATGTACAGCATGCATTTGAGGCACGTATTAATAAGAAGAAATACAGTCAATATGTTATTGTGGCGAAGTCGGTCGGAACGATTGCGTTGAGCTACTTGCTAGATCATCCGATATTAAAAGATGTAAAACTAGTATGGTTGACTCCATTATTACAAAGAGATGATGTGTTTCATTCTATGGTCAATTGCGATAAGGAAGGGCTTTGCGTCATAGGTGATCAAGATCCTTGTTACTTGGAAGAACGCTATGAAAAATTAAAATCTAATCTTAAACTTACGTTGAAATTAGTTGATGGTGGTAATCATAGTCTAGAATTGGATCAGCAACCCATTACGTCGATTGACTGCGTAAAGGATGTTATGACTTCTATTCAAATGTTCGTACTTAAATGATAGATACAATCGAATGGTGCTGTGGATATTCTTTGGAATGCTACTCTACATCGATTTGTCAAAGAGGCTACCTTAATCATACTTTTTTCCGTTTGCACATAGCTCAAACGAAACAAAATTGAAAAACGAATGGATGTTGCCCCAATTACCGTTGAACTACAAAAGAGAAGGTATTTCTAATTGTTTCCAAAAAATATATTGACTCTTTAAAGAATTTTTCATATCCTAATCATAATATATACTTACAAGAATGAAATTCGTTGACGAGAACGAGTAAATATGAAACCTGATCCACAGAGAGTTGACGCTTGGTGAAAGTCAATGTACAGGCCGTATTGAAAATCCTCTCTGAGAAGCAAGGCTGAAGTGAGTAAGTCTTGACGGGATTCCGCCGTTAAAAGGGACACGTATGATAGTACGTAGTATGAGCGCTGAAATTTATCTCTCCAAGTGTTGAGGTGGATTTTAGAAGTAAGGTGGTCACGCGAGATGAAACTCGTCCTTATATCAAGGGCGAGTTTTTTTATTTTCCCATTAATAAGGAGGAGCAGAAAATGAGTCAAGTACATGTCAATGAACCCCCCTGGGTAAGAGAAAAGCGAATTCAACAGGTTTGGAAAGATGAAAGGATATTCGAGCAATCGATTTCTAATAGAGAAGGGAAAGAAATCTTCGTGTTATATGAAGGACCACCAACTGCTAATGGCTTACCACATGCAGGGCATGTCCTCGGTAGAGTTATAAAAGATTTTGTTGCTCGCTATCAAACGATGAATGGATACCAAGTTAAACGAAAAGCGGGTTGGGATACACATGGGTTACCTGTTGAGCTTGGGGTAGAAAAACAGTTGGGGATTTCAGGGAAACAAGAAATCGAAGAATATGGAGTCGAGAAGTTTATTGGAAAATGCAAAGAAAGTGTATTTTCATATGAAAAAGAGTGGCGGAAGTTTACGGAGATGATTGGATATTGGGTGGACATGAACGAACCATATATCACATTAGATAACCATTACATTGAATCGGTTTGGTATATCTTGTCCACCATTCATCAAAAAGGTCTGTTATATAAAGGGCACAGGGTTAGCCCGTATTGTCCTAGCTGCCAAACTTCCTTAAGTTCACATGAAGTGGCTCAAGGCTATAAGGATGTTAAGGACCTGTCTGTAACGGCTAAATTTAAAATTGAGGGTACCGAAAATCAATACATCCTTGGATGGACAACTACGCCTTGGACATTACCAGCGAATGTTGCGTTGGCAGTTCACCGAGAATTGATATATGTGAAAGTCCTTCAAAATGATGAAATATATGTGGTGGCAGAAGAACGCTTGCGAAATGTATTGAAAGGTGATTATACAGTCTTAAGCACCCATAAGGGAGAAGATTTTGTTGGTGTTTCCTATGCTTCACCATTTTCATATGTGAAAGTAAAAAATGGCCATCAAGTCGTTCATGCTGATTTTGTTACAAATTCGAGTGGAACAGGAATCGTCCATTTAGCCCCAGCATATGGAGAGGATGATTACCAAGCTGTACTAGACAATCACTTTGACTTTGTAAATGTCGTAGATGGTTCAGGTTGCTATACTGAGGAAGTTATAGAGCTTGCTGGTAGATTTGTAAAGGATTGCGATGTGGATATTATTAAAATGCTTGCCGCAAAAGGCTTGTTATTTGATAAAGAAAAGTATGGGCATAGCTATCCCCACTGCTGGCGATGTGATTCTCCATTGCTGTACTATGCGATGGAAGGATGGTTTATCCAAACAACTGCCATGAAAGAGATGATGAAGCAAAACAATGATGCAGTTACATGGCATCCAGCTCATATAAAGGATGGACGATTTGGAAATTTCTTAGATCATATGGTGGATTGGAATCTTGGACGAAACCGGTACTGGGGAACTCCACTTAATATTTGGGAATGTCAATCCTGCCACCATCAGTATGCCCCTTTAAGCTTAGCCGATATGAGGAAGTATGCCACACATGAGATATCTGCTGACATTGAGCTTCATAAACCATATGTAGATCAAGTTCGATTAAGGTGTTCATGCTGTGGGGAGGAAATGGTTCGTACGAAAGAAGTCATTGATGTATGGTTTGATAGTGGTTCAATGCCATTTGCCCAATATCATTACCCATTTGAAAACAAGGAATTATTTGAGAAACAATTTCCAGCGGATGTAATTGCGGAGGGTGTGGATCAAACGAGAGGTTGGTTTTACAGCTTGCTCGCTGTTTCTACACTATTTACAGGCAAGGTTCCCTATAAGCGGGTTCTCTCACTAGGGCATATTTTAGATGAGGCTGGGCGAAAGATGTCTAAGAGCAAAGGGAATGTCATGAATCCAGTAGAACTCATTGAAGAGTTTGGCGCTGACGCACTAAGATGGGCTCTACTAGCTGACAGTGCCCCATGGAGCAATAAGAAATTTTCAAAACAAGTAGTGAGTCAGGCTAAATCTAAATTGGTAGATACATTCGTGAACATTCACTCCTTTTACTCCCTATATGCAAGCATCGATCAGTTCGCTTCGGAAAAAAGTCAGAAAGGTACAAATACGCTTTTAGATCAATGGGTCTTATCTAGGTTAAATACCGTCATAAAAGATGTTAAAAAGCTATTAGAAAAGTATGAGATAACAAGTGCTGCAAGGGAGTTACTAAGCTTTGTAGATGAAGTAAGTAATTGGTATATCCGTAGATCACGGGAGCGATTTTGGAGTGAAGGAATAAGTGAGGATAAGCTGGCAGCATTCCACACCTTATACGAGGTACAAGTAAAACTATGTCAGTTGTTAGCTCCATTCACGCCGTTTGTTGCAGATGATATTTATCGAAATTTAACAGGAAGTAGTGTTCATTTATCTAACTTTCCAGAAGTGAATGTTCATCAAATAGATGAAGTACTAGAACAACAAATGGGAGGTGTACTTCAAGTCGTGGAGCTGGCTCGCTCCGTAAGAAATGCAACTGGTATTAAAACAAAACAACCGCTTTCAAAATTAGTTATTATGTCTACTGATGAAGGGGGTGAACTTGAGTTCCTGAAGGATTTCACACGTATTATTGAAGAAGAAGTAAATGTTAAAGAGGTGATAACTACTATACCTTCAGAAACCCTTCGGTATTCACTTAAGCTTCATTTCGGGACGGCAGGACCTAAACTAGGAAATCATACAACATACGTTCATCTATATTTAGAAGGCTTAGACTCAGAATCAGCTAAAGCGGCATTAAAGGATGGAGGCATTTCTGTACAATTGCCAAATGGGGAAGCTGTAAAAATAGATTTGTCAGATGTAGTGATTGAAAAATACGCTGACGGAAATAGGGAGCTTGCATCCAATCGATTATTCACAGTATTGCTAGATACAACGATTAATGAGGAGCTAAAAAGGGAAGGGTTCGCAAGAGAATTGATTCGAGCAGTTCAAAACTATCGAAAAGAATTATCCTTACCTGTTGAGAAGAGAGTGAATATTACAATCGATGCCACAGGGTCTGTTCAAGATACTATACAAGAGTATGAATCCTTACTGAGGAACCATCTGTTAGTAAATCGCTTTTTATTTGGAAAAGATGAACATATGAAATATGTGCAAATTAATGAGCAACATGTTGGGATTTTCATTCATGAATAGAAAAGAACGTTCCTAAAACACCTTTCTAGTTCTTTGCAACTAGGTGAATTGTAAAAGTTATGAAAATCGAAGTGTTTTTCATTGAAAAAAAAGAAGATATTGGATAAAATGACAATATTCGATAATATTTTTACTAATAGGGCAAACTCGTCGAAAGTCGAGGACGCAAAGCCTACAGGTCTAAGGTAACAAACTACTATGATGGCTGGGTTGCACTTTTTATTTGTGATGACGCCCTATTTGTGCTTTTTGGGGCGTTTTTTGTTTTTTCACTTGATAAAGGAGTTTTGCCTAGATGAGAAAAGTTGCTGAAATCCTAACAATGAACTTGAAAAGAATGGGAGTAACAGATGTTTTTGGAATCCCAGGAAAAGCGGTAGTTCCAATCCTACTAGAGTTAGAGAATGCGGGAATCCGTTTCAATTTAACTCGGCATGAAGGAGGAGCTGGATATATTGCTTCGGGATATTCTCTAATGAATAACCATATTGGGGTCGCAATTGGTACATCAGGTCCTGGCGGTACGAACTTATTAACGGCAGCTGCTCAAGCGAAAGCTTGGCATTTACCTGTAGTTTTTCTTACAGGACAGCCCTCTGCAAAGTCTATTGGTAGACCTTTTGGCCAAGATTCGACTCCATTTGGAACGGACTTGGTAAAGATGTTTGAGCCTGTTACGAAGTTTAGCGCCAGAGTTGAAAGAGCAGAATCTTTTGAGAATCTCTTTACACATGCGATTGAGAAAGCTTTATCTGGAGTGAAGGGACCTGTACATCTTTCGATTCCGATGGATGTATTAATAGAAGAGACTGAAGCATTTACTGTAAACATACCAAATGCTATGCACCATATGATTGCTCCTAAAGAGGACTTGCAGCAAGCTTTAAATTCTATAACGAATGCTCAAAGGCCAGTTATGGTACTGGGGAAAGGAGTCCATTCATCTGATGCCTATGAAGAGGTTATTGCATTAGCAGAAGCATTTCACATTCCAGTAATGACCACACCTGGTGGAAAAGGAACGTTTCCAACTACTCACCCTCTGTCATTAGATGGATTTGGCTTAGGTGGATCTTCGAAATCAAATGAGTTCTTGAAAAAGAAGTGTGATCTTATGATTGTCATTGGATCCAAGCTTTCCGATATGTCAATTGTGGGGATTAGCCAGGATCGATATCCTGATCAAGTTATCCAGTTTGATTATGACTATACGTTCATAGCTAAGTCGATTCCAGTCGATACAAAGTCCATCCTTGGTAATGCGAAAGATAATATTAGGTCTTTGCTCGAGCTAACGAATAGGGAGATTAAGAGAAGTATATCTTCAACACTACCATTTATGGAAGATGTGATGAGTGAGACAGATAGTTCTTCAGATCGAATGCTAGCAAAAGAAGTGATTCATACAATTAGGGAAATCCTTCCTGAGGATACGGTATTCTTTGGGGATGATGGTAGTCACTCATTTTATGCGATTCAAAGCTTATCCTTATCCCAACCAGGTACCTTCTTTTTTGATGATGTATTCGGAGCGATGGGGCATGCCATTGGGTACAGTATTGGAGCAAAAGTGAATCAGCCGCATCGGAATATTGTCTGTTTAACAGGGGATGGATGCTTTTTTATGCATGGGAATGAGGTGTCAACGGCAGTTGATATGAAGGTTGCTCCCATTATGATTGTTTTTAATAATGGTAGACTTGATATGGTGGACAAAGGGATGTCAAAGAATGTGGGCAAAGCAGTTGGGACCATCTTTCAGCACGAATTAGATGTGAAGAAATTCAGTGAAGCAATGGGTGCCTTATCCTTTAAATGTTGGAATAAAGAGGATCTAACGGAGGCATTAAAACAAGCAGTAAACTATCAAATGGGTCCAAGTGTGATCGAAGTGATGGTCGATCAAGAAGAAATTCCGCCCACTCTTTCGAGAGGGTAAACTGTTAGGAGTTGAAAGAAGTGTCACAAATGAAAGAAGAACTAAAAAGTGTTGAGAAGCTCGCTGGAAAAAAAGGCGTTTCCATTATGAAGGATCTACAAGAAATATTTCCTGATCTCGGCGAATTAGCTACAAAACTACACAAAGAAATTTATGAAAGAAATATATTAGATTTAAAACAGCAAGAAATCATTACACTTGCGGTTTTAATTTCACAAGGGAATACAGAATCTGCTTTTAGATTCCACATTAATGCCGCTTTACATGCAGGCTTATCCAAGGAAGAAATTTTAGAAATCATTTTTCATTGTGCACCTTATACTGGGTTCCCAAAAGCGATTAACGCTGTGTATGCTGCGTATGATATTTTTGTGGAAAATGGTTTAAGTTCATAATATAAATTTACATTAAGAGGAGAAAAAACTATGTCAATTACATCAAAAGCTGTTACAAAAACTCACAATGGCGCATACTACTGGAGAGCTACTACAACATCGATTACAGTAGAAGAAGCAAAAGATATTTCTGCTAGGGTAAAAAAAGAAATTAGCAGTCCTAGTATTAAATACTTTATTGTTGATAATCGCGATTTAAATGGACCATATAAGCAGGATGTTCAAGAAATTTGGTCTGATCTAATGAATACAGTGGCTCAAAATGTTGAGAAAAACGTAGTCATTTGTAAGGATGTAATTACACAAATGCAAGTGAATCGTATTTCTAGAACTACAGGCACGGCAGATAAAGTGAAGGCCTTTATCGATGAAAAGGAAGCATTGGCATTTATTGATATGACATCATTCCCATTCTAAAAAAAACCTCACTGAGTTACTCAGTGAGGTTTTTTTGATTGAGAAGGTAGTTTGATGGTAAATGTTGTTCCTTCGTTCTCTATTGATTTCACATCAATTTCTCCTTGATGCTCTTTTACAATTTTATAACAGATCGTAAGTCCTAGACCAGAGCCAGTTCCTTTTGTTGTGAAGAAAGGTTCCTTAATGCTCTCGATTAAACGAGCCGGAATTCCGCAGCCTTCATCCGTAATATCTACGGATATGTTCTGTTTCTGATCGCAATACACGTGAATGGTAATTGTTCCACTACTATGCATCGCATCAATTGCATTCTTGATTAAGTTAATAAAGACTTGTTTAATTCGTGATTTATCGCAATTACAGAAATAGTCATCTTCTTTTCCATCAAAGACAAGCTGTATATCTATATTTTTCATACTTGCTTGAGAATCCATTAATATAACAACTTCCTTCACAAGTGTGATCATATTATTAATGTTATAAATAATGGCCTGTGGTTTAGCGAGAGAAAGCATTTCTCCCGTGATTCTTTCAATCTTGTCAATTTCATCTTTAATGATATCTAAGAATAATGTGTCCGATTCTAGAAATCGATTATCTAATAATTGTAATAGTCCCTTTATAGAAGTTAAAGGGTTTCTAATTTCATGAGCTATTCCGGCAGAAAGCTGTCCAACCGATAATAGCTTCTCGCTTTGGATTGTATGCTCTAAGCTCTTTTTATGCTCGGTGATGTCTCGAATGATCACCTGTAAGGAAGGCTTATCTTCCATCATAAAGGGCATAATAACCGATTCAATATAGCGGATATCTCCGTTTAAGCTTAGCATCTCCCATTCATTTTTCATTGTAATCTCTTGAGTGCTCAGAATTTCTGTTGATTTGGTAATGAAATCATGATGATAGGCCGAGGATAGGAAATTTAAAAACGATTTACCTAAAATTTCATTCTCATGCTTTGCTCCTAATAAGTGCATACCTGCTTTGTTAATATATTTGAATATACAATTCGTAACAATGGCTACGGTATCAATGGAATTATCAATAAGCGTCTGATAATACTTTTGATGCATTGTATATTTCGCCTTAATATCGGAAAGGTCTGTATAGCTCTTAATTACAACATAATCAAGGTTTTCTCCATTAATCTCGAACGGTATGAGGGATGATTCTATATTTAATATATTTTTCTTCAATGTAAGGATTTTTTTTTGATTAAATGCTCGTCCTTTTCGCTGCTGACCTAAGTCCATATCTTTAATAATTTCTCTCAGATATTCAGGATGAGCAAAATCTGAAGCGCACGTTCCAATAATTTCTGTTACATCTTCAGCTTGAAATAACGAAACGGCAAGCTGATTCGCGTATACAAAAAATCCATCTTTCCCTATGAGTGTAGGGAAGGGGATTAATTCAATCGAATCCTGTAAAGTATGTTCCATCTCAATGATCTCTTTATAATTATACTTCCCTAACCTATTCTCCATAACACACTTCCAATAGTTAGAATAACTGCTATTCTATTCGTTCTTTATGTTACCTCTATCATAGCAGATTATGACAGTAGGTAGAAGGTCTCAATTAACAAAAATGGATGAATTAGTCTTCTAGAATAGGTAAAAACGTGGAATCCTTAATTTCGCGTAAGGCCAAGCTCGTTTGAATTTTGGTAACGCCGATTTCATTCAATCTTCTAATAAATTCCTCAAGTCCTTTCCTGTCCCTACAAGCAACCTTCAAAAGATAATCATACTCACCTGTTAAGCAATGACATTCCATCACTTCCTTCATGGAATAGAGCGACTTTTCTAATGATGACAGCTTTTCAGCTTCATGAACATTCGTACTCATAAAAACAAAACAAAGGAGATCGAATCCAAGCTTCTCGTGATTTAATATAGCTACCTGGTTTTTAATATACCCATCACTTTCTAAACGCTTAATTCTAGCATGAACAGCTGGTGCTGATAATTTCACCCGTTTTGATATTTCGAGATTGCTAAGCTGACCATCCTTTTGAAGCCAATCTAGAATTTGAATGTCTACATGATCTAATACTCTACTTACAATGGATTCCATTGTGATTTCTCCTTTTCAATCATTCAAAAAACAATCTAAAACCTAATTAAAATATGAATTATTAAAATTATATACGATAAAAAACTTTATTTTATTTCTAATATTTATTATAATACAAAATTTTCTTTTGTTCACTACTAAAAATGTTAAAATAATTCATATAACGATGTCATTGTGCACAATGGCTCTTTCATTCCTTGTTCGATTCATTTCCCTTAGCAGGAGTTTGAGCGGCAAAGTAAAGGAGCTTAATGACGTGAAATATTATTTATTGATGCTGTTAACAAGTCTTCTGTGGGGTGGAAATTTTATAGTAGGGAAAACCCTCGTTGAATATGCATCTCCAGGAACCTTGACGTTCTTAAGGTGGGGAATTGCAGTCATTTGTTTAATACCAATGGTTTGGTGGAAAGAAAAAAAGCTCATTCCTCCTAAACAATCGATTCTTCCTTTAGTCTTGATGGGGGTAACGGGTGTGGCATTATTCCAAGCGCTGCAATTTATGGCGCTGGAAAATACGTCTGCAACCAATGTGGGACTAATATCTACCTTAAACATGTTTTCGATCGCAGCCATCTCTTATCTTTTTCTTAAGGAAAGGGTAAATGGGTATCAACTATTATCAATGATCATTTCTCTGTTTGGAGTTCTACTTGTTCTCTCTAAAGGGAATTTTGAAATGCTTGTCTCTTTATCGTTTAATAAAGGGGATCTCTATATGCTGGTAGCTGTAGGGATGTGGGGGATCTATTCGGTTTGTAGCAAATGGGCAATGAGAATGGTTACTCCTATGATGTCCATCCTTTATTCGGGAATTTTTGGCCTGCTTGTTCTCATTCCATTTACAATACCTACGTTTGCCGTTTCTGCAATTGATATACCTTTTGTCCAATCCATCCTCTATACAGGCCTTATTTCGACCGTTTTGTGTATGGTTTTTTGGAATATTGGTGTCAATCAGCTAGGACCAAGCACTTCAGGATTGTTCTTAAACTTTAATCCTGTTTTCACAGCCATGCTTGCTTATCTATTTCTTGGAGAAAAAATGACGGTTCTTCAAGGTGTTGGAAGTATCATTGTCATGGCAGGATGTATTCTTTTTTCATTAACAAAAACGCACCGAGGAGAATTAAAGGGAAAACGAGTCTTGATACCAGTGAATGTCTTATCAAAAGAGGCTGTAAAATAAATTTATATATAGAAAGAAACAAAGGACGGCTCATCTTACATGGGCCGTCCTTGTTTCTTTTAGAAGGAAGATTTTAATATGCTTTCAGAATGCCTAGGATTACGAGTAATAGTAGAGAGGCTGCTTGCAATCAGAAATTGGGCTAAGTAGTAGGTGGTCATGATCAGCACCTCTGAATAGGCAAAGCTTGTAACAAATAGACTCCAAGAGAGAATAGAGTCAGAGAGGACAAATAGTACACTACCAACAGCAGCCGTCATATTTCTCGTTCGGATGGCTGATAAAGCCATTAGAGAAATGACTAGCATATAAACAATTACTGGGATAATCAGCTGGTTAAGTCCTTCCTCAAGTAAAGAAGAAATCAATTGATTTCCAATGGAAAAAGCATAGATTCCAATCAGAAATAAAGTGACAAATAGATCCTTTTTTGTTCGGGCTGCTTTAAAAAAACCGGATAAATAGAACAAATGCCCAACAAGAAAAGCTCCAAGCCCCGCAATAAAGGACAAAGTAATAAACCAGTCTCCAAGCATACAAAAGAATAGGCCTGTTAAGATCAGACGCTGCGAAGCATTTGGTCTAGAAGAAAACTGCTTGAAAGCATAAACAATGATAAGAACCATAGGAATTAATTTAAAAATTACTTTTACAATTAGCGGCTCATTAGGAATGATAAATATATATAAAACTGCCATCATACCAATGAGAAAAGGAAGCAACCACTTTTTCAACTAACCCACCTCCCGTTTTTTATCAAGCTTCACAACTACAAAAAAGCAATAGTGGTGAAGGTTCATTCAATTTCATAGAGCTTCAAAGTGAATAGAACAAGTTTGTTTCCTCTCTGAGCCTAAAAACGAATGAATTCAAGATTTTTCCTTAAGAATATTTTATTAGATAAAAGATTCAAAATTCCTTTTTTAAGTAGATTGAAAGAAAAATGGTTGGATGATATAGAACAGAAAGGACGAAAAACCGCAACTAGATTTCATGAAGTCCTAGCTACTGCTATAGAAGTCCTATTAATGGCTCTTTCATCCTTTAGATAAAGATCTTAAATAAAGGTGAATAACTTAAGAAACAACAAAATAAACGCTTAATAAATGGGAAAATAAGTAATTTTAATCAGGAAATCCACCAATCAATCAACAAAAAAAGAAAAGAATTAGGTACAAATCCAAATAATTAATGACAAAATCAAAAAAACCATTGTACAAACCTGTATCTGAATGATAAAATTTAAATAATTTTAAAAGTAAGTTTTGTAAGCGTTTTATCACAATTAGGCAAACGGCTTCAATGGCTGTTGGACCTAAGAAAATCCAATTTAGAGGGAGAGTGTAGAAATGAAAAAGGGGTTTTTCAAGAAAACGATGGTTTCTGCGATAGCTATTGGGATGCTATTGACAGGATGTTCTGGTGAAAAAGCATCAGAAAAGCCAAAAGGGAATGAGAATGTTTCACTAGAGAACGTTCCTGAAAGGTTCAAAGATGGCAAGGAAGTAAAAATCAAAGTTATCCGAAAAATTGGTGGAGATGATCATACTGCCCAATTTTTAGCTGGTGCAAAAGAAGAGGGAGAATCCATGGGATTCACTGTTGATATCTTCACAGCAAATGGAGATACAGCTAAATTCCACGATGCAATTGCTCAAGCTGCTGAGGAAGACTATGATGGCTTCATTATTTCACATGGTGATGACGCAGCTACCGTTGATGCAGTGAAGAAGCTTTCTGAAAAAGGAAAAAAAGTTGTGACATTTGACTCAAATCCTGACATTTCTTCCGTTGAAGGTGTAACACTAACTTCTCAAGACGATGAAGCACTTGCAAAATTAGCATTAGATCAAATGGTAAAAGATTTAAATGGGGAAGCGAATGTAGTGTATCTATGGGTAGACGGATTCCCTCCAATGGTTAGACGTAACAATATTTATCAAGAAACATTATCTGCTAACCCTGGCTTAAAAGAAGTAGACCGATTTGGTGTAGCGGCTGCTGATACATCTGTTCAAACGCAAAATGCTGTATCTGCGATGTTAAACAAACATCCAAAAGGTGAAATCGATGCGGTCTTTGCTACATGGGATGCGTTTGCCATCGGTGCTGCTCGTGCAATTAAAGAAGCGGGTAGAGATGAAATCAAGATTTATGGTATTGACGTTTCCAACGCTGACCTGCAATTAATGCAAGAAGAAGGAAACCCATGGAAATATACAGCTGCAGTAGATCCAAAGCTTGTTGGGTCAATAAACTTAAGAATTCTTGCGAAGAAAATTGCAGACGAAGAAACACCTGCTACTTATGACTTAGAAGCTTCACTTATTTCTCAAGAAACGCTTCAAACATCGAAGGAACCAGTAAATATGGTCAACCTTACTGAAATTGTTGAGGGCTGGGGACAGTCTTCTGAGTTTGAAGAAGATTGGATGAAGACGTTAAAGGAATATTATCAATAATCAAGGACCTGAATCTGTCAGCTGACGTGGTAATGGGGTCCGTATAACATAACAGATTTTCAGGCTGCATCTGCAAAAAGTAATTAATACGGAAAGACTTGACTCATAGAAAGGTACGGCTCATTTGTTGAAGTTACCCCAAATGAGTCAGTCTTTTTTAATGTATTCTAGTCGGAAGGCAGGTCAAGGAGTATGGCTAGCACTTTATTAGAAATGAAGAAAATATCAATTGAGTTCCCTGGGGTAAAAGCCTTAAATGAGGTGGATTTTACTACAGAAACGGGTACAACACAGGCACTCATTGGAGCGAATGGTGCAGGAAAGTCTACATTAATGAAGGTGCTCTCTGGTGCGTACAATCATTTTACCGGTGAGATTTTCTTAAATGGTGAGAAAGTGGAGATTCAATCTCCGAAAGATGCTCAAGGATTAGGAATTCAAATTGTGTATCAAGAAGTTGATACAGCTTTAATTCCATATTTAACTGTAGGCGAGAATATTATGCTGAACGAAACAGTTCATGATATGGGGAAAAAACAACTTGTGAATTGGAAAGGCATCCATGAGAGAGCTACGGAAATTTTGAGGGAAATTAACGTAAATGTTCCATCTAAGAAGCTTGTAAGTGAATTAACACTAGCGGAAAAACAAATGGTCTTAATTGCACGATCCATTTCAAAGGAATGTAAATTCTTAATTTTAGATGAGCCAACTGCTCCATTAAGTCATTCAGAAACGAAAGAGCTATTTCGAATTGTCCGAGATTTAAAGAGCAAAAATGTGGGAGTAATCTTTATTTCTCATAGATTACCAGAGCTATTTGAAATTTGTGATGATATTACCGTGATGCGTAATGGAGAATATGTCACAAAAGAAAGAATTGCTGATACGACTCCTAATAAGGTCGTAGAACATATGCTAGGAAGAAAGCTAGACGAGCAATTCCCAGAGAAAGTTGTGAGCATTGGAAATAAAGTCCTAGATGTAAATGGACTTAACGATATGGAACAAAAAATTAAAGATTTCTCCATGCATGTTAATGCAGGTGAGATTGTCGGTATCGCAGGCCTTGTGGGAGCGGGGAAAACAGAATTTTGTAAAACACTATTTGGTGCAACAAAGATTGCCTCAGGTGATATTTCGTTGAATGGGAAGAAGCTTAAAATTAATAATCCCAACGATGCTGTTAAGCAAGGTATTGCCTTAGTACCTGAGGAGCGGCGAAAAGAAGGAATTCTAGTTCTAGAGTCAGTTGCAACGAACTTAACGTCTGCTAATCTAAAGAAATTTAGCCAGTTTTTCAGCTTCTTAAACTTTAAGGAAGAAAAGAAGACTTCTGTTGAGCTAATTAATAGCTTGGGTATTAAAACCCCTTCTGAAGAAACGAAGGTGCAAAATCTGTCTGGAGGGAATCAGCAGAAGGTAGCAATCGGGAAATGGCTCATTGCTGATGCAGATGTATATGTGTTTGATGAGCCAACAAAAGGTGTAGATGTTGGAGCAAAGAAAGATATTTTTGAATTGATTATTAATCTTGCGCAGCGCGGAAAAGCAATTATCTATGCATCTTGTGAGCTATCAGAAATTATCGGTATAACCGATCGAGTGTATGTTGTGTACGATGGAGAAGTTGTAAAAGAACTTGATACTCAAGTGACGAACGAAGAAGAAATTTTATTCTATTCAACAGGAGGCAAGTAAAATGAATGCTTCGAATCCGATTCAAACGAACACATCGAAGAAAAAGGGCTTTGAACTATTTGATTTCTTATATAAGTACGGAACCATCCTTACTATTGCTGTACTGATTATTATCTTTTCGGTAGCAAATCCTTCCTTTATGCAAGGTTCCAATATCGTAAATATTCTACGTTCAATATCCATTGTAACGATCATTGCGATTGGGATTACCATTTCATTATCTGTTAATGGATTCGACTTATCGGTAGGGTCAGTCGCATCCTTATCTAATGCGGTTGTTATATCTATGTTTGTGTGGTTCTCGCAAAATACTCTCGTAGCTATTATTGCAGCGATTGCCGCATCTCTTGTAGTCGGAGCATTAAACTCATTTATGATTGTTAAGATGCGAATTCCAGATATGCTGATGACGCTTGCAACGATGTTTATTATTCAAGGGATTGCCCTTACATATACAAAAGGGGCAACAGTTTCACAGAATATGATTATGGCAGATGGTACTTTTTCTACAGGGGTTATCAGTCCTTTTTTCGCAAAATTGGGACAAGTTCCATGGATTATTATCATCATGGTTGTTGCGGTTATCGTTGTTCACGTTTTCTTAACGTATACAAAGCATGGTAGATACATGTACGTAATTGGTGGAAATCAAGAGGCGGCTAGATTGTCTGGAATCCCGGTTAATAAATATAAGGTGATGGCCTACCTTCTATCAGCAACATTTGCGGCGATTGGAGGAATTATCTTAGCTTCTCGTGTAATGACAGCAGAAATTAATGCAGGTGCCCCATACTTAATGGATTCTGTAGCAGCGGCTTTCATTGGCTTCTCCGTTTTAGGTGCTGGGAAACCAAATGCCTTTGGAACATTTGTTGGAGCTGTGTTAATTGGGATATTACAAAATGGACTCGTTATGATGTCTGTTCCGTATTACTCTATGGATATTGTCAAGGGAACAGTGCTCGCATTTGCGCTTGCATTAACTTACTATAAGCAAAAATAAAAAGAGGGAGCGGTTGGAATGAGAGATTTTACAGTAGAGTATTTCAGAATGAATGAAGAAGATGCCATTGCTTACGCTAAAACGATGCTGGATGTTTTTAACGCTAAGGCTGAATTGACTTGTAAAGAAATTGGTGATGGAAACTTAAACTACGTTTTCCGAGTAATAGATGAGAAAACGGGCCAATCCATAATTGTAAAACAGGCAGGACCAGTTGCGAGGATTTCTGACGAATTTAAACTCTCTCCAGATCGTAACCGAATTGAAAGTGAAATTTTGGCGATGCAATTTGAATTAGCTCCAGGGTTTGTACCTAAGGTGTATAAATATGATCCAGTGATGAATTGCTGTGTAATGGAGGATCTATCGGATCATGTCATTATGAGGACAGCTCTTATGCAGCATCAAAAATTCCCATTGTTCGCAGACCATATTACCACATTCTTGGTAAATACTTTGTTGTTAACATCAGATGTTGTATTAGAGCATAAGGAAAAGAAAGAACTGGTTAAACGCTTCACGAATCCAGAGCTTTGTGAAATTACTGAGGATTTAGTCTATACTGAGCCATTCTTTGATTGTGACAGAAATGATATGACACCTGCCACTAGAGCTTTTGTAGAAGAGCATATTTGGCAAGATGAAGCTTTAAAGCTTGAAACGGCAAAGTTAAAGTTCGAATTTATGACAAAAGCACAATCCCTTTTACATGGTGATTTGCATACAGGTTCAATTTTTATTAAAGAAGATTCGACGAAAGTCATCGATCCAGAATTTGCCTTCTACGGACCTGCTGGATATGACATTGGAAATGTAATTGCAAATTTAACGTTTGCTTATGTTAGTGCACAATATACCATTGAACATAACGAGGAACGTGAAGCGTATTTAACATACTTAGAAGAAACGATTCGCGATGTAGTAGATTTGTTCAAAGAGAAATTCAATCTCACATTTGATCAGCAAGCGTTAGAAGCAGTTGCTCGTTATAATGGATTTAAGGCGTTTTATTTAGATGGAATTTTACAAGATACATCTGCTGTTACTGGCTTAGAGCTTTGCAGACGTATCATTGGAATTGCCCATGTCAAGGACATTACATCCATTGAGGACGAAGCTAAACGATCAGCTGCTGAAAAGGTAGTATTAAACATTGGGAAGAAGTTCATTTTAGAAAGAGCTACGATGAAAAATGGTTCCGATTATGTAAGAACGCTTCAAGAGTGCTTACAATTGGTATAAGGAGTGTTGGAGATGGAAAACTTAGTGCAGGTCATTCAATCAGTGAAGCTTGATGATGAGAACGATAGGTTAATTCTGTTGGATCAGACGTTATTGCCAAATCAAAAGGTATTCCTTGAACTAAAAGAAATGAAGGATGTATGGGATGCAATTTATCATTTAAGAGTAAGGGGAGCTCCTGCAATTGGAATCGCGGCAGCATACGGTGCTTATTTAGGGACGAAGCAATCAGGTGCAGAGAGCTATGAAGAGCTATATGAAGATTTCCAAAAGGTTAAGGAATATTTAGCATCCTCCCGTCCAACGGCTGTGAACTTATTCTGGGCTTTAGACCGTATGGAAAAACGATTTAAGAAAGAAGAAGGAAAATCGGTTGCTGAGGTTAAGCTTGCTCTGAGAGATGAAGCAGAAACGATTCGTGAAGAAGATGCAAAGGTTTGTGAGTCGATCGGTGAGCATGCCCTTGAGCTCCTTAAGCCGGGTATGGGAATTTTAACGCATTGTAATGCGGGAACGATTGCAACAGCTAAGTATGGGACAGCTTTAGCACCTATTTATTTAGGACAAGAGCGGGGATATGACTTTAAAGTATTCGCTGACGAAACTCGTCCATTGTTACAAGGTGCCCGTCTAACCGCTTGGGAATTGAAGGAAGCTGGTGTTGATGTCACGTTGATTTGTGACAATATGGCTTCGATCGTTATGAAAGAAGGAAAGATTCAAGCGGTGCTAGTTGGATGTGACCGCGTAGCAGCGAACGGAGATACGGCGAACAAAATTGGAACGTCTGGTGTAGCGATATTGGCGAAGCACTATAACATTCCAGTCTATGTTTGTGCACCCCTATCAACAGTAGACTTAGAGTGTAAAACAGGTGACGACATTCACATTGAATTAAGACCATCAGAAGAAATTACTTCTAAATGGTACAGTGAGCCAATGGCTCCTGAGGACGTGAAAACATACAACCCGGCATTTGACGTGACGGATCATCAATTCATAACAGGGATTGTAACGGAAAATGGCGTAGCATATGCGCCATTCACAGAAAGTCTTCCAAAAATGTTTAAGCAAGATAAATAAGAATACAAAAAGGGATTCGATATCAGATCGAATCCCTTTTTGTATAAAGATCTTTTCGTGTGTGTTGCTTTTTTTTATGAAGCAAACAGAGAGGATGCCCAAGCATACCTTGCTTATTCGCACTCAATCACCTTTACATCCTTTTCCTGTAGAAACGCATGCCATTCTTTTGAAAGGGTGTTATCAACGACAACAGTTTCTACCTTTTCAAATCCACAAATGCTAACAAAGGATGTTTTATCAAACTTGGTGTAATCAGCTACTAAAAAGACATGGTTAGCATGGTCAGAAGCAATTTGGCGAATAGCTGCTTGCTGTTCGTTGGAGTCTGTAATTCCATGCTGCATACTAACCGAGCGACAGGAAATGAAAGCGGAATCAAAAAAGTACTTTCTTAAATTATCCTCTGCGGTTTTACCTAGATTAGAGAGGGAAGAATTCGAGAGAGTGCCGCCAATCATAATTAAACGAATGTTCGGGTTGTCCATTAAGGTTGTAATCACTTTTATGGAATTCGTGACAACAGTTAGTTTATAATCCTTCAGCATACTTGCAATTACTAGAGAAGTTGTTGATGCATCTAGGAAGATCGAATCTCCGCTCTTAATAAATGGTAGACACCTTGCGGCAATTTTCTTTTTTCCTTCTACATGTATGTGCTCGCGAATGCTGACATCCACATCACTTTGGACGCCGTCCGAAACATAGGCGCCACCGTAAGTGCGGTTTAGAACTCCTTCATCTTCTAATTGTTTTAGATCGCGACGAATGGTTTCCTCAGTCACTTTAAAAAGAGAAGTTAACTCAGCTACAGTAATACTTTTCTTTTCGATAATCAGTTCTTTTATTTTGTTTTTTCTGGCAATTGGTAGCATATTTAATCCCTCTAATAATTTATTAATAGCAATTGAAACGGCTGTGTACAAGCTTTGTTTCAAGCTAATCATATCATATGGGTTTTGGTTTTGAAATTATTTTAAAGCAAATAAGAGGAAATAGTTAGGTAAATCAGCTATTTTTTTCAATATCTTTTGGTTTCTTGTGAGTTTTTGTGACAAAAACAACAAAAAACACAAATAAAACAAAATAAAGTTTGACAAAACAGGGTAAAAATAAGAAAATTACAGTATAAACAAGCGAGATTGGATGAAGCATCAGATTGACATAAATGAATGAATGGACTTCCAAGTAAAGGAGTAGTTGAAAGTGATTGAGAAAACAAAATATTTATCAGATTTTGAAGCAAAAAAACTAATTTGTGAGATTGGTAGAAGAATATATAACAAAAACTTTGTAGCAGCAAATGATGGCAACATATCGGTAAAGTGTGGTCCTAACACAATTTGGACAACGCCAACTGGTGTCAGCAAAGGGTTTATGACACCAGATATGATGGTGAAAATGGACTTAGGTGGTAAAGTCATCTCAGGAAAGATGAAACCATCTTCTGAAGTGAAAATGCACTTGCGCGTATATAACGAAAACCCTGAGGTAAATGCGGTTGTACATGCTCATCCACCGGTAGCGACGTCCTTTGCTATTGCGGGAATTAATCTAGAAAAACCGATTTCACCAGAAGCAGTCGTTCTATTGGGGACTGTTCCGGTAGCGCCTTATGCAACTCCGGGAACACAAGAAGTACCAGATTCCATTGCACCGTATTGTAAGGACCATAATGCTGTATTACTAGCAAATCATGGGGCACTAACGTGGGGAAGAGATTTGATAGAGGCGTATTACCGTATGGAATCATTAGAGCATTACGCACTAATGCATATGTATTCTAATAATATTATCAACAAGGCGAACGAACTAAGCTGTACTCAAATTGATGACCTGATTCAAATTAGACAGAAGCTAGGGATCAACACAGGTGGAGTTCCAAGTTGTACACCTGAACAAAGCTCTCCAATTAAACAAACTAGTCAAATGGCTGAGGAGCCAAATAAAAACGAGCTAATTGAGGCAGTAGTACGTAAAGTTACTGAAAGTGTGTTAAAACAGCTACAAAGCTAACAAATATATACTCTAGTATTTATCAGTGAATGACTTATGAAATGGCAAGCAGCAGATAGGTAAATAAACCTCTGATCCTGGGGAGATATCCTATATGAATCTCCCTAGTCAGCTTTGGTTTAGTAGACACATGCTTTTGCTGGTTTCTGTTTCAAATTGTAAATGAGAGGGAGGAGTAATGATGAGTATGAATGTAAGTGAAAAGGATATTCAAAACATCATTCAATCTGTACTTCAAAATATTGAGACAGTTATGGGGAAGGATTCTTCAACACAAAATCAAACCATAGCCCCCATAAAAATGAAAACGATTACGCCGGATGCAACGGGAGAGATTCGAGCTGCTTCTACGACTCACACGATAACGAATGGGATATTTGAACGCATGGAGGACGCAATTGATGCGGGCTATCAAGCACAAATAGAATATGTGAAAGATTATCAAGTGAAGGATCGAGAGCGAATAATTTCCTCCATACGAACGGCTATTTTAAATGAAAAAGAAACATTAGCAAAAATGGTTTATGAAGAAACGAAATTAGGAAAATATCAAGATAAAATTGCTAAGCATGAGCTTGTTGCTACCGGGACTCCTGGTACAGAAGACTTAGCAACTGCAGCCTTTTCCGGTGATGATGGATTAACGATTGTTGAACAGGCTCCATTTGGGCTGATAGGGGCGGTTACTCCCGTTACCAATCCAACGGAAACGGTCGTGAATAATAGCATTAGTATGCTAGCTGCGGGGAATGCGGTTGTCTTTAATGTCCACCCATCGAGCAAGCAATCTTGTGAATACGTAATTAAATTAATTAACCAAGCGGTTCAAGCTGTAGGAGGACCAGCAAATCTGGTAAGTATGGTGAAGAATCCTACCCTTGATACGATGAAGGTATTAACAGAAAGCCCTAAAGTAAAAGTATTGGTTGGAACAGGTGGACCAGGACTGGTAAAAGCGCTATTACAATCTGGGAAAAAAGCAATTGGAGCAGGTGCAGGAAATCCTCCTGTTATCGTAGATGAAACAGCTGATCTCGAAAATGCAGCCAAATCCATTATTAACGGGGCTTCCTTTGATAACAATTTGTTATGTATTGCTGAAAAAGAAGTATTTGTTCAAGAATCAGTAGCAAATGACCTTATATTTCATTTATTGAATAACGGAGCATATATGCTGGATCAACAACAATTACAACAGGTAATGAGCTTCGCCCTTGAAGAAAATGAAAAGCAAGTTGCGCAGGGATGTAGCTTAGATAACAAACGAGATTATCATGTTTCTAAGCATTGGGTTGGAAAGGATGCAAAGCTTTTCCTTGAAAAAATAGGAGTAGTAGCTTCATCCGATATTAAACTATTAATATGTGATGTTGAATTTGATCACCCATTCGTCCAGCTCGAACAGATGATGCCTGTTCTTCCAATTGTACGTGTGAAGAATTTAGATGAAGCAATTGATTTGGCCGTTCAAGCGGAGCATGGAAACCGTCATACAGCAGTTATGCATTCAAGGAACGTGGATCACCTAACGAAATTTGCTAGAGCAATAGAAACAACGATATTTGTAAAGAATGCTTCCTCATTAGCTGGTGTTGGATTTGGTGGCGAGGGACATACAACAATGACAATCGCTGGACCTACAGGGGAAGGAATCACGTCTGCTCGTACATTTACGAGACAGAGAAGATGTGTTCTTGCTGAAGGTGGATTTAGAATCATAGGGTAGGTGAGACAAATGAGAAGTGCTATCGGTTTACTAGAAGTACAAGGTTATAGTGTGGCCCTAGCTGCAATGGATCAAGCTTGTAAATCAGCGGATATTCATATTGAAGGAATGGACTGCAACAATCCTTCTGAAGGGGACCGGGCGCCCATTCCCGTCGTCATTCAAGTGAAGTTTACAGGTGGAATCTCTGATGTGCGAATCGCTTTAGATGTTGCAAGAGAAGAAGCTAGTAAATACATCCGTGAACAAGATATTTTAACTCATTTAATCCCTTCAGGTTCAGAGGAATTAATGAAATTGCTTTCAACTGGTAAGGTAAAGGTGAAATAAGTGCTTAAGATCCTAGTAGAGGGTGATCATGTTGTATCAATCATTAGGAATCATTGAGGTAATCGGAATTGCCACCGCTACTTCTTGTATCGATACTATGGTCAAATCCGCTTTTGTTGAAGTAGAGAGCGTCCAAAGAGTTGGTTCGGGTTTCATCGCCATTATGGTTAGAGGAGATCTCGCATCAGTACAAGTAGCAGTAGAACGAGGAGCAGAAGCGGCACAGAGATTAGGGGAGGTCGCGGCTGTAAGTGTCATTCCAAGACCCTATGATGGCTTAGAAGCATTAATAGGGCCTGAGAAAAAAGGTGATCAAAAATGAAACAATATGAAGCAATTGGCGTTATAGAGGCACAATATTTTGCGGTTGCTATGCAGCTTTTAGATGAAATGAGCAAGTCAGCAAATATTGAGTTTATCACAAGTGAAAATTATTTAGGTGGCAGACTTGTAAGTGTCATCATTGGTGGAGGAATTTCAGATGTTTCAGCCGCTATTGAAGTGGCGAAGCAGGTTTGTCAGCAGAAGGAATCAAATCCTTTAAAAATGGCTGTCGTGATCTCCAAACCACATCCTGAAATTTTAAAATATATGATCTCTTCTAAGGAAGAGCAACAAGTGTCAACCGAAGAAGTGCCAAATGAAGCATTAAAAGAAACAACAACAACTGAAGAAGCTGGAACAGAAATCAGTAACGAAGAAGTACAACCAAAACCGAGAAGAAATGTGAGGAGGAAGAACAATGAATGAATCTTTAGGTGTAATTGAAACAAGAGGGCTAACAGCAGCAATAGAGGCAGCAGATGCCATGTTAAAGGCAGCGAATGTAGAAATCGTTGGTAGTGAGAAAATTGGATCTGGGTTAGTTTCTGTCATTATTAAAGGAGATGTTGGAGCGGTAAAAGCTGCAACAGAAGTAGGAGCAGAAGCGGCACAGCGTGTAGGTGAGCTAGTAGCTGTTCATGTGATTCCAAGACCACATGGAGATGTAACTAAATTAATTCCTAACTTATCATAATGATCTTTGTCATACAGTTCGTGCTTTAGAAGAGAGTAGATTGGAGAGGAAGATAGGAAATTTCAAAGGAAATAGAGGAAGAAACATGATTACACAAGAGCGAAATTCAAACACCCCTTTGTCCTGAGAAATAGAGCATCAACTTCCACGGTTAACAAAACATAATAATAAGGAGGAAGTTTACAATGAGTGGATCTTTAGGAGTAATCGAAACAAGAGGTTTAACAGCAGCAATAGAGGCAGCAGATGCTATGTTAAAGGCAGCAAATGTAGAAATCGTTGGCAGTGAGAAAATTGGATCAGGATTAGTGTCAGTCATTGTAAGAGGTGAGATTGGAGCTGTAAAGGCAGCAACTGAGGTTGGAGCAGAAGCGGCACAACGTGTGGGCGAACTAGTAGCTGTTCATGTCATCCCGAGACCACATTCAGATGTTGAAAAATTACTACCTTTCTTAAAGTAAAGTGGTGACTGAGTTGAAATCATTTAACCAAAATGAGCTATTAGCCGAAATTACTAAATCTGTTGTCCATGAGCTTCAAGCTCATGGACTCATCCATTCTCAACAGCCGAAAAGCGATGTGCCTGTAAGTATATCCGCTAGACACGTCCACCTTCAGCGTGAACATATTGATCTATTATTTGGTCACGGCCATCAATTAACGAAATTTAAGGATATTTCACAGCCAGGACAATTTGCGTGTAATGAACAGGTAACGATTATCGGACCGAAAGGAAAGATAGAGAAAGTACGAGTGCTCGCTCCTATTCGTAAGCAAACCCAGGTTGAGATTGCTCGAACAGATGCTAGGAAGCTCGGAATTAATCCGCCTGTGAGAGAATCTGGGAACTTAAACGGGTCTGCGCCAATTACAATCATGGGGCCGAATGGATCAATCGACATAGTTGAGGGATGCATTATCGCAGATCGACACATCCATATGACACCAAATGATGCGAAAGATTATCAAGTGGTTGATAAGCAAAAAGTATCTGTAGTAGTAGAGGGTCCTAAAGGCGGAACGATGGGGCAAGTCACTATACGTGTAAGAGAAAATTATGCTTTAGATATGCACATTGATACAGATGACGCAAATGCGTTTGGTCTAACAGGTAAAGAACAACTAAAAATAGTACGTGAATAATGGAGGCTCAAAATCATGATATTAGGCAAGGTCATCAGCAAAGTAGTGTCTACAAGAAAGTGCGAGGGACTACAGGGGTATAAACTTTTAGTGATTCAGCCTTGTTATGGAGACAAGGAAGCTTACTTTGTCGCAGCAGATGAAATAGGAGCAGGAGAAGGTGAACTCGTCTTAGTATCAATGGGAGCACCTGCTCAATATGCACTAAAGAGAAATGCCCCAGTTGATGCAGTGGTTATAGGTATCATTGATCGTGAACCTACTATTGAACAATAAAACTGGGGGAATAACATGGAAAAGGTGTTAAAAGTCCTAGCTGTGGGAGACCCTGCGGTTTATGCATATACAGATCGACAATTTTCAATTTTACCTACATTTACGACGCTATATGGAACGAAGGTTGAATTTACGATTGTTCCTTGGAATGATTATTACGGGAAGCTGATGGATACATTTGCTGGAAAAGCTTACTACGACATTGTCATGGTAGCAGGGCATCTATGGCTTAAGGATTTTGTCGAGCAGGGGTATTTAGCAGAAGTAAACATTCCTAGTGATTCTGAGTATGACCTTGAGGATATAGTGGATGTAATTAGAGATGAGCTAAAAGTATCTGGAAAACAATACTTATATCCTTCCTTTTGTGATGGTCACTTTTTACTATATCGAAAATCGATTGTTGAGAAATATTATGGAGAGCTCCTACCTGAAGTAATTGATACCGCTACCATAATGAAAGTAGCAGCAATATGTCACGGGAAAGAAGGAATGGATGGAATTGCACTGAAAGCCCATCCAAGCGAAATTTTCTTAGACTTTCTTCCATACTTGCGAAATGAAGGAATCGATGCCTTTGATCCTAAGAGACACGTGCCTACCTTTAATGAACCAAAAGGCAAGGAAGCACTGACTAACTATATAAAAATGAAGCAATTCGCTTCAGCAAATGTAGAAGGCTTTGGCAATAATGAAGTGAGAGAAGCACTTCAAAATAAGGAATGTGTACTAGCTGTTACTTGGGGTGGTCAAGTGGGATTCGTGCTAGATGAAAACTGTATAGACAAGGATGATATTGGGTTTGCTGCTTTAAATAGCGCTTGGAATGTCACTTGGAGCTTCGCGATACATCAGCAATCCGCTCATCATGAGCTAGCAAATGAATTTCTATCGTATATCACCTCGAAGCAAATTGATCGAATGATTGGAAGCTATGCAGGATCGCCCGTGAGAAAGTCAACATATAGCACAGACTCGTCTAAATTTGCTTGGTATAAGACACATTTACAGCTGATCGAACACTATGCAAAGCCCCTTCCGATGATGGAGGCTGCTGGAGATCGAATGGCCCCCTTGTATGAAGAAATCTCCAACGCCTTTTCTGGAAAAAAATCAGTTGAAAGTGCCTTGAATGATGCAGAATCCAAGGTGCTAGAAATCAACAGTAGGAGTAGAGAGCAATGAAGCTAATCGTAATTGGTGGAGTCGCAGCTGGAATGTCTGCTGCCTCTAAATTAAAGCGTATGAATCCCGACTCTGAAGTGGTTGTCTATGAAAAGGGTGGGTTTTTATCTTACGGAGCTTGTGGCCTTCCTTATTATGTATCAGGTGAAAATGATGATTATACAAAAATGATTGCTAGAACAAAGGATCAATTTGAGAAGATGGGTATACAGTCTTTTCTCCATCATGAAGTTGTAAAGGTTGTTCCTGAGAAAAAACAAGTGCTAGTAAGAGACATTGGACAGAATAAACTATTTATAGATACGTACGATCAATTGATGATTTCAACTGGAACATTTCCGATTGTCCCGCCATTTCCAGGTGTTAAGCTTGGCAATATTCACGGATTAAAGACACTTGAAGATGGAATCCATCTAAAGGAAATAGCAAACCAGGATGAAATTCAAGATGTCGTTATTGTTGGTGGTGGCTATATTGGCATTGAAGTGGCTGAAGCCATGCTTCATCTAGGGAAGAGTGTAAGAATTATCGAACTTTCTGAGAGAATCTTAAGAACCTTTGATCAGGAAGTAACGGATATGGCGGAAGAAGAGTTGATTCGTCATGGAGCTTCTCTTAATCTAGGTGAAAAAGTTGAGGAATTCCTCGGTTTTGAAAATGTAGAGGCAGTAAGGACGGATAAGGGGACGTATAAAGCAGACCTGGTTCTCCTATCAATCGGAGTTAAGCCAGCGACTAAATTTCTAGAAGGATCTGGAATTGCGTTAGCTTCAAACGGAGCTGTTATCATTGATCGAGAAATGCGAACAAATATCGAAGGCATTTATTCTGCCGGGGACTGTGCCCAGGTATACCATAAGGTTATGGAAGAAAACACATTTATTCCACTTGGGACAAATGCCAATAAATGCGGACGTATAGCAGGGGCTAATATTGCTGGCAAGCACCAAAAGTATGTCGGCACACTTGGTAGTGCTGCTATTAAGGTATGTGATCTTGAGCTAGGGCGAACAGGGCTGTCTGAATCTGAAGCGAAAGATCTTGCCATTGATTACAGCACAGTCTTCGTTCAAAGCGCGGATCATCCTGGTTATTATCCAAATCAAACGCCCATATGGATTAAGCTAATTTGTGAAAAAAGGTCAAGAAAAATACTTGGAGCACAAGCTATTGGGCCTAAAGGCGTTGTGTTACGAATTGATATATTTGCAGTGGCCATTCATAACCAAATGACAGCGGATGAATTAGGGATGGTTGATTTATGCTACGCACCACCATTTGCTGGAGTGTGGGATGCCGTTCATATCGCAAGCAACGCAGTCAAATAATCGTTTTGATTCATGTGAAAATCTAGTTCTAACATGAGATTGGTGGTTTCGGAAATGAAAAAAATCGTAAATTTAAAAGAAGCTGCTTCTATTGTTCAGAATGGGAGCATGATCAGCTTTGGGGGAAATGTTCTTCATCGAGCACCTATGGCTTTTGTGAGGGAATTAGCGAGGCAAAGAATATCAGGGCTTAAGATTGTGAAAACAGCAGGTGCTCATGATATCGACTTATTGTGTGCGGTAGGTAGTGTCGAATCGGTTGATGCAGGCTTTGTAAGCTATGAAACAAAGTATGGGTTAGCTACTCACTACAGAAAAGCTGTACAATCTGGTGTAGTGAAAGGAAATGAACATGCTTGTTATACTGTAATCTGTGCCTTAAGAGGAGCGACGATGAATGTTCCTTTTATGCCTGTAAAAGGACTTAATGCAGGAGACCTGTTACTGAAGAATGATTATTTTGTTGTGGTGGAGGATCCTTTTAGTGGGGAGCCTATTACCCTAGTAAAATCATTAATGCCCGATGTAGCGGTTATCCATGTACAAGAATGTGATGCAAAGGGAAATGCGAAAATTGCTGGGCCGAAATTTGAGGACATCTTAATTAGTCGCGCAGCCAAAAAAGTTATTTTGACAACTGAACAGATTGTACCAGAGAGTAGAATGAAGCTGTATGCAGATAGCATTGACATTCCAGGCTTTTTAGTAGACAAAATTGTTCAGGTGCCAAAGGGTGCTAGCCCATGTTCATGCTATAAAAAATATGACGTAGATGACCAAAAGCTAACAGAATTTATCCAGGCTAAAACTCAAGCTGAAATAGATGCCTACTTAAAAAGCTATGAGAAATTAGATTATGCTGGAGAAAGGATGGCCATGCGCAGATGAAGGAATATAGAGTAAGTGATATTATGACATGTGCTATAGCAAATCTACTCCAGAATGAAGAAACGGTCTTTCATGGAGTGTCGTCGCACCTCCCTATGGTTGCGATGAATCTTGCTAGACATACGCATGCTCCGGATCTCGTTCATTTGAATATCCCAGGTGGGGTAAACCCATCTAACATTAGTCAAGCGACTTACTCATCTGCAGGATCAGATCTACTTGCAAGTTCAGAAGCTTATTTCCCATTAGAGCAAGTATTTGACCTATCGATGCGTGGGAAGCTGGATGTCGCATTTTTAGGTGGAATTCAGTTCGATGTTCATGGAAATGTGAATGCATCAGTAATTGGGGACTATCACAAGCCGAAAGTTCGACTTCCAGGAGGGGCAGGGAGTGCGGTGCTTATTCCTACTGCGAAAAAGGCAATCATTTGGCGGACGAAGCATGATGTTCGTACATTTGTTGAAAAAGTAGACTTTGTTACAACAAGGGGAAACCTTTGGAAGATTGTCACACCTCTTTGCATTTTTGAATTTCGAAATGGTAGATTAATGTTAGATCGAATTCATCCCACATCTTCATTAGAAGAAGTGAAGGAACATACAGGATTTGAGCTCCAATATGAAGAAATTAAATACACAGAGCTCCCTTCACAAAAGGAATTGGCTACACTTAAAAAAATTGATCCTTTTGATTATCGATCCATTGAATTTTAAAAGTTTTTTTAATAACGTTGGTTGAAAATCAACGCATCAAGGCAAGGATTAACAAAAGTGCATGTAAAATATCTAAATGGTTTATGGAGGCCAATATGAGTGAGATTCATCCAATACTTCAAAGCATTATCGTTTCAGCTCCTTTTATTCAAAAGATGAGAAAGAATGGGTTTATGATTGGGATAACAGATAGAGAAAAAACGTTAAAGTATTTTCCCAATGAGTTGATTAACTTGAAGATTGATGATAATCAGCCTTTACTATCAGATGATCCCATGCTTGAAGTGATGAAGTATGATAAAGGCTTAGAAGTTCGTGTTCCTGCAGACCTTTATGGAATCCCGTTTAAAGCTTTTTATACGGCAATAAAAGATGAAAATAATCAAGTCATCGGTGGTGTGGCACTGGGACAAGAGTTAGAAATTGAAGAGCAGGTGCTCGATATCTCGAATCGTTTAAATGATATTATTCAGGATATTCTTCTTAGAGTCAACACAATCTCAGGAGGTTCAATTGAGCAAGAGTCCATAAGTGACACATTGGAGACTACGATGCTAGAAGCGTCGGAAAAATATGAAAAGACGGATCAAATTTTAAAGTTTATTAAAGGGGTTTCTGAGCAAACGAACCTTCTTTCATTAAACGCCCAAATTGAAGCGGCAAGAGTTGGGGTACAAGGACGAAGCTTTGCTGTTGTGGCAAATGAGGTAAAGAAATTAGGGACCAGCAGTAAAACAGCAGTAGAGGAAATTAATTCAGTATTATCAGAGATTAAGAGCTCGAACGATCAAGTCAAGAAGCTTGTTGAAAAAAATAAGACGATTAGCTCTGAGCAAACACCTGCTGTTCAAGAAATTATGGCATCTATCCAAGAGTTAAGCTTCTCAATATCAACTCTAAAAGAAATAGCAGAAAAGCTATAGCAAAAGCAGCCTTTATTCAATAGGCTGCTTTTACTGTGTGTTGAACGACTTATAGCTTTCGAAGGGCCCGTAAAAGTTCGCTTGGTTCAAGTCGAGTCATATAGTTAGGATTGACGTGACTAAAGCGAATTTCACCAGTTTCGTCAATCATAAATGTAGCTGGAACGGGAAGAATGGAGTTGTCTTTTCCATTATAGCCTTCGAGGTCTAATCCCATCGTTTTATAGGCATGCTTTAAGTAATCAGGTACTTCAAATAAAATATTATATTTAGCAGACACAATCCCTCTTGTATCACTTAATACCTGAAATGCTAAGTCATGCTTCTCTGTTAGTGATAAAGAATGGTCAGGAGTTTGCGGACTAATGGCAAACAACTGAGCACCTAGCTCCTGGATGTCAGGCATAATTTCCTGATAGGCTTTAAGCTGACGATTGCAATAGGGGCACCACGAACCACGATAGAACGTTAATATGACAGGACCTTTTTCAAGCTCTTCATACAGATGGATTGTTTCTCCTAAGTGGTTCACAAGAGTAAAATCCTTTGCTTTAACTCCCTCGGTTAATCCAGTAACTAGCCCTTCCTCTTGAACCTCTTTAATTGACTGTTCCATAGCTTGCATGGCTTCTAAAGGTGTTCCCTTTACTAACTCATTCGAAATTTGATCTAACTCAAATTGAAGGCTCATTTTCGATCTCCTTTAATAGGTAGGATTATTCATGAACTGAAAAAACTAGGCCTATTTGTTCAATATTAAAATAATATTAGTTCATTAAGTTTCATTTGAAAAGAAAAGAGTCTTACAAAACCATATCCTATCAGAATAAAGAATAAAGGAGCCGCAGCTAGATTGCAGAGGTCCTCCAGTTTATACGGCGCTAAACAGGGGGCTTACGCTTTTCGGAAAATAGCTTCTCCGAAGTCCACGTTAAAGGCTCTACACCAGATGACGACTTTCCAGCTTCCTTCATTTAGGTTAATCGAGTCCGGAATGACATAGTTTTGTGAGCCTTCGTTGCCTTTCAGCTTTCCAAGGTTAATGCCTTCCTTTGTGTTTTGTTCATCTTTTACCAAATAGACAAAGAGGTCAGGTCCGTTTGTCGCGGTGAATTCTTCAAATCGGAGCCAATTTTCTTTTTCGATCTGATATATTTGGGCAGTTCCAGATACTTGATGAAGCTCATCAGCCCCTACAAATTGACCTGTTCGAATGATTATTGGGTGAGCCTCGTTAGAAGTGCTGTCTGTTTCTTCCTGATGTTCGTTACGTGCTACCTGCTGCTTTTCATTGTCTTCAGTTGTATTTACAGGCAATTCTTCATTTACGACTGTAGTCGTCCATAATGGAGACAGTAAGTAATACCCAACTCCAACCATCATCAATGAAAGAGCTGATATTAGAATGACCTTCCATCGCATTCGCTTCACCCTCTTAAAAAAATTCATAATCAATGACTTGATATGTTTTATTAATCATATCAAAATTAGGTGGAGAGAAATGTAAGGGTGCTTACATTTCTCAATGGATTCACTCTAGTCAGAAAAAAGGGAACGGATTTTTAGCTACATGTATCCCTAATTGGTCACTGCAGTTCTTTGAACGAGGACCACCTCAAGGCCATTTTGAATTAAGCTTGCCTGTGGACTTATTTCTTTCAAGCTTGTAAGGTGCTTGAATAGTTTCTCTTGGCAATGCGGTTCTTCAAGTGGATTTTTCTCAAGGATCTCCAATAGTTCAAGCTGCAGCAACCATTCTTCAGGGTATTCCTCTAGGGCTTTCTCTACCATTAATTGTAGATGCGCAAGATTTCTAGATCCTTCTTCTCTAAACAGCTGGACCTCACCATAAAGCCTCTCTATTGGAGTAAGTGCTGGCTTAACTGGGTGCTGGTCATCAATCATAAAGCGGCCTTCTTCTCCGTAGAACTGAGCGTGATCAGCTGCTATTGGACGAGCTGAAATTATTTTGCTGCCAACGACAAGATCGTACGTACCCCAATCTGGATGGAATAATATGTTCTCCTCAAATGTTACTAGAGCATCTTTAAATGTCATCACAACAGGTGTTCCTTGATGACATAAAATATCTGATACCAATCCCGAAACTGTTACACCACTTTCAAATGTAAACACAGCCTTCTGATCGATATCAATACCTAGATTCTTTAAACCTTCCATTGTTTGCTCTTCAAGTTTCAAACCTCCTACTAATCTACCAATTGGCGCCCCAAAGCCATCAGGATGTGTCGACGTTCCGTGACCTGGTAATTGTTCATTTTGAATAGAAAGCGCACTTGGACCAGTAGTTTTAAGATATATAGCTTCTCCGTTAGCATCTTTTACAACATCCGTAAATTGTCCAGTGATTTGAATGCCTGAATTGTATTCAACATGGGCAACTTGATTAAATGCTATAGCTTTGTCAATCGCTTCTGTTCCTCCCTTTCGAAAGGCCATTGTTTCACCAAATTGACTTACTTCTTCAATAAGCTGCTCAAAGCTTTCACATACAAAAAGCTGAGTTTGCATTGAAGTGACATCGTAGCTAGTATGGATTGCATCCTTGATGGTGAAAGGGCGCTTCATCACTTCATCTGACAGAGAATGTTTACTCTCACCAACAGACGAAAGTAATCCAGCACCGTAAATTTTCGGTTGATCAAGTTCGCCAATTAGTCCGAATTCTACGGTCCACCAAAAAATACGTGATATTTGTTCTGCTTCAGAAAGACCTGTGACCGCTTCCTGTTTTTTGGATAAATTCACTTTTGCTTCTCGAATGTCCTCATCTGTTGATGCAGGATTTTCCATCACGATCGATAGGTGTCTAGTCGCTTCAAACACCTCATGCTCCTCTTTGGTTGCAAACGCATTTGCACCTATATTCCCAATGAGTTGAACAAATTTTGAATACGTTTCGTCAAATAAGATAGGAGCATGACCAGCTGCTTCATGTAAAATATCAGGAGCCGGTGTATAGAGAATATTCGATTTTTGGCGGATATCTGTGGCAATTGGTAGTATTCCATGAGCTTGGAAATCAAAAAAGGCAGTTCCAGGAATTAATCCATCAACAATTACCGCGCCCCAGCCGATTTTTCCTAATTTCTCGTTCATTTCGCTTACTTTAGGGATACGGTCGATATTTATCCCCGAGGATTTAAGCCCAGTAGTGAAGGCTTCATGAGCAACATCTTCAAGGAAATGATGATTTTGCTTCATCACATAGCGCCACACTGCATGATCAATCGGACTATATGCATCATAATGTTGCTTTGCAACAAAAGGTTTTAAGTGAGCTGGAATAAATTCATTCATATCAAAAATCTCCTTTGATTGTAATTGATAAATGCTTTGCCCAAGGCGTATATCCCATGGGAATCAAGCGCAAGTCTTGTTCCCTTCTTTCAAACACCTTCATGAAATTGAATTGAAGCGTACGAATAGCAGCGAAAAGTATTTTCCAAAGTCCGCATACAATAAAAAAATCCCTGCTGAAAATGAATTCAGCAGGGACGAGTTTACTCGCGGTACCACCCTGATTGTAAGCGCTACGACTTACCACTTCTATTCTTAACGGTTACACCAACCGTCTTATTTCATGAGAGAAATAAGCAGCTCCAGAAACGTAATTCATGAATTTCCTTTGTACTGGTTCACAGCTACACCAGCTCTCTTTAACAGGGAGGAAATCACTACTTCAAATCCTTCAAAGCATTTCGTTATTCACTTGACACTTCATATCTTAAACGCTTTTAAGCGTTAAAGTCAATAGGTAAAGAATATTTCATTAATCAATTTTTGTTTTCATCGACTGCTACATAATAGTCCACATAGTTATATTCATGGTATAAAAGCTGTTTCAAATCATGAACTTCGATGATATCTCCCAAGAGAATTAAGTTTTCCTTTAAGGCATATTTCTGAAGAGCAGCTTGATCCTCCTTATCTGTTAATTGGTGTTTAGGAGAGGTGAAATGAACAAATGTCTGCCCAGGAAAAATATAATCCGCTCGATCCTCCACTTCGATAAAAATGGAATGTGAATGATCTCCACCTTCATGAATATGAGAAATAAAAACTAATTGATCCTGTCGGTTTTCTAAAATAGAAAATTGAGAGGGGGTGCTAATATCCAGCTGCTGAAGTTTGAAGGTTTTCCTGATTGTCTTAAATTCTAAATCTCTACTAGGCTTCATATGGGTAGCAGCCTCTAAAGCTTGCCTTTGATAGGAAAGCTGCTCTATTTCTTGATTGATTTGCTTTATACGATGTTGAATGAAAGCTTTTCTCTTTTGAAAATCCTTCACCAATAACATTTCTTTAATGTCAGTAATACTGAATCCCATGCCTCGATAGATGTGGATCTGAAACAATTGGTAATAATCGTCCTCGCCGAATGAATTGTAATTATTCTCGTCCTTTTGTGTAGGAAGAATCCCCTTCCTTTGCCAGTGGCGAATGGTATCTTTTGAAATGCCAATTCGTTCGCTAAGTTCACCGATTCGATACTTCTTTTTTCTTTTCATATGTTTAAACCCCTAAATTTATTTTGTAAATGAGTTGACTGTGGACTTGGTCCACACTTTACGATCATAGTAAGCGCTGATTTCTAACTAAATAGTATCGAAAAGGAAAGATAAATTCCAATTGAAAAGAGAGGATGAACAGAAATGAATGATGGTCAATCATGGGAGGATTATTATCATAATAATTTAAATCCGTGGACAGAGGCAGATGAAACACTTGTAGAAGCAGTAGAAGGCATCCGAACAGGGAAAGCTCTCGACTTAGGAGCAGGGGAGGGGGGGAATAGCTATTGGCTAGCAGCAAAAGGCTGGAAAGTGACAAGTATCGATCAAGCTCCATCCGCAGTGGCAACGATAAAGAGAATTGCCGATAATCAAGAGCTTTCCATTCAAGCATATGTAGAGGATGTTTTTCGTTATCAATCGGAAGAAAGATATGACCTTATTATCATGTCGTATCTCCATTTCTCAACAGACAAACGTATCGAACTATTCGATAAATATAAGGAGTTATTAAACACTGGTGGACTGTTCATCTATTTGGGATTTTCAAAGGATGAAGCCACGCTTCCAAAATGGGCTAGTCCCGATGAGTTTCCCTCATCTCAAGTGGTTGCGAACCAATTATTATCTAAAGGGTTTCAAATACTTGATCATGCAGATTGTCTAAAGACGATCCCTATCGGACATGAGCAAGGGACCTTTGAGGGGATTACGACAAAAGTGATAGCAAAGAGAGGAGTAGGATTGTATGAATAAAAATCAATTTGAGTGTGTAATTGTGGGCGGAGGTGCAGCTGGATTAAGTGCAGGCCTGATTCTAGGGAGGTCAAAGCGAAAAGTAATGATTATTGATGAAAATAAACCTAGAAATCGAGTGACACATGCCTCTCACGGATTTTTAAGTCGAGATGGAATTGACCCTAGAGAGTTTAAGCGGATTTCTATTGAACAGTTAAAAAAGTATCCGAATGTAATTTACCAAAAAAGTCGAGTAGAGCATGTGGACAAACAGGATGATATGTTTATCCTTACTACGAATGATGGGGAATTATTCCATAGTAAGCGTGTTATTTTTTCAACAGGAATGAAGGAGAAGCTACCGAAGATAAAAGGGTTGAGGGAAGTATATGGAACAAGTGTATTTCCATGTCCTTATTGTGATGGATGGGAACGTAAAGATGAACCTCTTGCGATCATCGGCTCTGGTGAATGGTTAATGCATTACGTCAAGCTAATCTACCATTGGAGTAAAGATGTAATTGTCTTTACAAATGGCCCTGCAAATCTTTCGATGGAGGAAAAAGCGGAATGCCAGGCCCGTCAAATCCAAGTAGTCGAAACGGTCATTTCAGAATTAAAGTCCACGAACGGTAAGCTAGAGGAGATTGTCTTAGAAACTGGCAAAACTTATTTACGAACAAGTGGATTCTTACTGAACACGGGAGAGGTTCAAGCAAGTACCATACCTCAACAAATGGGAATCGTCCAAGATGAGATGGGAGGATATGTAACGAGTGAAATCGGCGAAACCAAAGTCAAAGGTTTATACATTATCGGAGACGCGAAAAACACTTTTTCTGGGGTCATTAAAGCAGCAAGTGAAGGGTATGAGATTGGGGCAAAGATTAATGGTGAAATGGTAGAGGAGGACTGGAAGAGTAACTAATATTACGCAATCATTTCAACAAGTATAATTATCATTTTCTTCACCTAGTCAAATTGAAGGGCCAAAAAGCTTATTTATATGACGATAGAACTAAAGTGATTGATTTTTTACTTTATTTTCCGAATGAAATATAGTAAGTTTAAACATTGAGTGGATAGGGAATTTTAAGGAAATACATTTCTATTTCCTATAAATATGGTCGTTGATTGGGTGAAGAATAGATGAAATTATTTAATGATAAACAATTCGTTGTTAAAGGTACATTGCTTCTTATATTTGCCATTATCATCCTCATAGAAATTCTGGATATATTAGGAGTGACGACTTTATTTTCCAATCACAATATAGAGTTATTGTTGCATATCGTCTTAATCATTAGCACATTTAGTTTAATGACTATTCTCATTAAAGGGGACTCATATACAACCACTGAATTAAGGAATAGTAACATTAAATTAAATAACATCTTTGAATCTATTGATGTAGCTATTTGGTCCCATGATCTAAGAACAGATCAGCTTTTAATTACACCGGGTATCGAACGGCTTTATGGACACAGGCTTGAAGAGTTTTATCAAGACACACTCCTGTGGAAAAAAGTAATTCATCCAGATGACCTATATGTATTAAAAGAGCGGGAAGAACAGCTTCTGAACGGGTATTCGTGCACGAGTGTATACCGAATTATTCGCCCTAATGGGGAAGTACGCTGGATTAAGGATCGAGGGATTCCTGAATTAGATACAAAGGGACAGTTGGTCTACTTTACTAGCGTATTATTTGATATGTCTGACAGAAAAGAAAGTGAAGATCAATATCGAAGCTTGGTAGAAATGTCACCAGATATTATAGCCGTTATTATCGACAAAAAAATTAGTTATATCAATGAAGCGGGAAGCAAGCTGTTAGACGCTGATTCTCCAGATGAATTAGTAGATAAAGAAGTCTTGCAATTCACAACTTTGCGAGACATGGCCTTTGTAAAGAGAGAAATAAACCATAAAATGCGTAATACGCGCTTTGAAATAACCGTTTACGGTCTAAAAGGAAGAAAAATTGATGTGGAGCTAACCGCAATGCCTATTCTTTATCAAGGTAGAGAAGGCTTTCAAGTAGTGGGAAGAGATATAACAGAGCGGAAGAAATCGGAAAAAATGATTCGCCAAATGGCTTTTTATGACTCACTTACTAAGATACCGAATCGTAATATGTTTAAGCAACGATTAAACGAAGCGATTCAACAAGAAAGCAACAAAGGGTTTGCCATCTTTTTTATAGATCTTGACCGCTTTAAAGTAATTAATGATACAAAAGGGCACACTGTAGGTGATCGAATTCTTGTAAAGGTTGCTAATCGGTTAAGTCGAGCAGTAGGAAAAAGAGGGCAAGTGTTTAGGCAAGGGGGAGATGAATTTCTAATTCTATTAGAGAATGTTGACAAGGAGCAAGTAATCCAAGAGGCTCGAAATGTGATTGATAAATTCTCCCAATCATTTGAAGTAGATGAACAGGAATTCTTTGTGACACCAAGTATTGGAATTAGTATGTACCCAATCGATGGGATTGATCAAGAGAGCTTAGTAAAGCACGCAGATTCAGCTATGTATGTGGCAAAGGATCGTGGGAAAAATAATTTTCAATTCTATCACGATTCAATGGACCGTGCATCTGCCCGCAAAATAGAACTAGAGAATGGCTTAAGAAAGGCGATTGAACTCAATCAAATGATTCTCCACTATCAACCGAAAATACATTTAGCATCTAGAAATGTATTGGGAGTCGAGGCGCTAATCCGTTGGGAACACCCTACATTTGGAATCGTTTCACCTCAAGACTTTATTCCATTAGCAGAAGAAACTGGTCTGATTGTTCCAATTGGTAAATGGGTGATGAAGACTGCTTGTGAGCAAAGTAAGCTATGGGAGCGGAAGGGGATTGGCAAAGTACCGATAGCTGTTAATATTTCAGTAAGGCAAATCCAAGATGATCATTTTGTGGACGATGTAAGCCATATATTAGCGGAAACAAACTTTGATCCCACCCTACTTGAATTAGAAATTACTGAAAGTATTATGCAAGATTTTGAAAGGTCGACGAGAATCTTGAATGAGCTAAAGAAGCTAGGGGTTACCATTTCGATGGATGACTTTGGCACAGGGTATTCTTCTTTAAGCAACTTACGATATTTGCCTCTAGATCATATCAAAATTGATAAGTCATTTGTGGATGATATCATTCATCATTCGTACCAAGGCTCTATTGTAAAAGCAATTATTGATATGGGCTTAAACCTCCAATTTCAAATTATTGCAGAGGGAATTGAAGAGGAAGAGCAAGTAGCATTCTTATTGGAAAATGGTTGTAATATTGGCCAAGGCTATCATTTTAGCAAGCCATTGCCTGCAGAACTTTTGGAAAGCTATCTGATTTCACAAGATATCATGCTTTGATTTATGAGGCTGGGACATAGGTATTTTAGTCAATGATCTATCCGAACTTTTTACTAGTTCGGGTATTTTTGTTTGTTCGGAAACAAATTTTAAAAAAATAGTGGAATGGAGCGGAAGACACTCGACTACTAAGGGAAATAGAGGAAAGGCTGAGAGCAGCGCAGCGAGGAGGCTTAGCTTCCTCCCCGCGGAAAGCGAGCGTCTGCAGCGCAGGTGGAACGAACTTGTTTTTACAACCTAATTGTATTAATAGTCATTGTTCATCTTTGAGAAGGAGTCATTTAGTTATGTCCCAGTATCTGATTATTTTCATTTATCCTCTAACAAGGGGAAGGGTCATACAACGGATCCCACCGCCACCTTTTTCGAGCTCTGTTAAGTCACACTCGATGAGCTTTTTATTCTGTAGTTTCGGGTGATGTTTAAATAGTTTCTTATTTGCATCTGAACTGATAAGCAATGTTTCTGGGTCCAAACTAATGAAATTAATGTCTGCCACAGTATGATTAATATGGTTAGTGAAAATGACCTCAACCCCATGTCTACCTAGAAACTCATGCATCATCTGATAAGAGGCATCTCCTGTTGTTAGTACGTGAACTGGGAAGTAGCGTAGATAGCTTTTAGCTAACATCACATCGTTACCGACTATATTACAGTTCATGTCTAGATGCATCGTATCGGCTCTTCTTGGAAGGTTAATTACACCAATTTCGGAAAATCCCGCTCTAAATATGTGGTCCTTGATATGTTCAATGCTGCTTACACTTGTACGAAGTCCTGTATTAATAATGACAGCATTCTTATTAAGTACGAGGATATCCCCGCATTCTAAAGAATCAATCTTGTTATTGGCTTCAATCTTAAAGGTCCCTTCTGTCAGCCAGCGGTTAAAAAGAAAATGAGCATGCATATATTCGGGTCTTCGCATGGACATACCTGGTTCACCTGGAATGACAGTTTGTCCTAATGTACAAGCAAGGTCACGTACAAAAATTCGGTGAATGAGTTGGTCACTTAATTTTTTATCCTTCATCGGGAGATAATCTGAATAATCAATTACCTCCACTCCAACATCCTTCATTTTTGTAACCATTTCATCAAAATTTTCTCTAGCTTTTTTATATTCAAAGGGCTTGCTCCATTGGATGTCTTGAGCTGTTTCCGAATCGGGTACATCTAGTAGTGCAGGGGAACAAACCACTACTGTTTTTAATTCTTCATGCTCACTCCAGCATGTGGGTTGAATAGGGATCAACACAAAACCTCCTAATATGAATCAGTGTTGGAAGATACGTTGTTATACGTAATTTAGTGTCTTCTTTTACACTCTATATTATGTCCGTTAAAAAATAGGCTATGTTAATGGTCCATGTTAATTTTTTTTAACTGTTTTTCAAATACACTGTTGCTTTGAAACAAGGGCAGTTTTGCAGTTTTCCGCTTCGGGATACTTGCTTGCCGCCTGGTGGGCGATGAGACGCCAAAGCAGCAATCTTTTAGAGAAAGCCTTTTTTAAAAAGTGTAGTGGTGGAAGAAACAAGAGGCAATGGGGCTGAAGAAGGTAGGGAAAAGAGAATGAAAAATATAATATTTTGGAAATAAGAATGAATATTATTGAAAATAATTCTCAATACTATAAATAAAGAGACAACCCCGGCATGGGCTGCCCCTAAGGATAATCTATAGATCTTTTGGTTCAAATGTCTTACAATCAGTCTCTTCACTATTCTCTGCATTCTTTGCGCGGTTATTTACCACGTAAATTTGACTTGCCCCACATCTTTCGCCTTGCTTGTTAAATACACAGCTGCTTACTTCGCATAATACATCTTGTGCCATAATGAGAACACCTCCTTCTGACATAGTTTTTACATTTTTACAGTGATCTATTCAAGGAGCTGTCTTATTCTATATACCCAATTATGAAAGGATTATCGCACAATTGACGGAATTATCTTTCTTTTTGCAATTTCACAGTTACTTCACATACTAGTTTTATACTACTTCCAAGATGAATAGATATCTTGGAGGTATTTGACATGAATAAAATATGGAGAAAATTTAGCGCCATCACGATGATAAGTAGTGTGCTGCTTTTAGCTGCTTGTGGAAGTGAGGAAGGTGCAGAGGGTTCAAAAGAGGAAGAAAAAGTAGTGGAAGTGGAAGAACAAATGACCATTACAAATTATAATCGAGAGTTTGTAATCGAAGAAACACCTAAAAAAATTATAAGCACGAACGATCATACAACTGAAATACTATTAGCGTTAGGCTTAAAGGATGCGATTGTAGCGAAAGTGGTGGGTCATGAAAGTATAGTAGTTCCTGAATTACAGGCGGAATATGATGCAATCCCAACGATATCTCAATCAGATCATAATTACCCAGCTTTAGAGGCGATTCTTGAATATGAGCCAGATTTCATGTTTGGACGTGAAAGCGCATTTACGGAAAAAGCGATCGGAACGCCAGATGCTTTAAAAGAATATGGAATTAATGTGTTGGTTTCAAAAGGAACGTATACACCTGGGGCGACATTAGAGGATGTGTTTGAGGACATTACAAATATAGGGGAAATATTCTCAATTGAAGACAAGGCAGAAAAATTAATAAAAGATATGCAGTCAAATATCGAAGGTGTGCAAGCAAAGCTTGGAAAAATAGAGCAGCCTTTAAAGGTGGCAGTTATGGATATGGGAGGAGAAGCTTTGTTTACTTCCGCTCAATCGCTAGAAACACATCTAATTGAGTTAGCCGGTGGAAAAAATGTATTTGATGAAATTGAAAAAACGTGGGCTGAAGTGAGTTGGGAGGAGCTTGTAGACCGCAACCCTGATGTAATCGTGATCAATGACTATTCAGAAGTACCAACAGAGGACAAAATAAAAGAACTGCTCTCTAATCCTGCTTTAGCTGATGTGACAGCTGTGAAAAATGAAAACTTTGTTATTCTTCCCCTTTCAACGGTATTTGAAGGGATTCAAAATGACGAGGCTGTTGAATTGCTGGCAAAAGGATTTTACCCAGAGAAATTTCAAGAGTAGGATTTAGGCGTATGGAGAGAAAAAGTAGCATCTTTTTTCGAATGTTAGTTTTAGGATTAACGGTACTTTTATTTTTATCTGTTACATTAGCGATTATAGCGGGACCAGTTGCAATTGATCCTCTAGTTGTTTGGAAGATTCCTTTATCTAAGCTCCCATTTATAGGGCAGTGGATAGAAGAAAGCTGGTCAGTCGCCCAATATCATATAATCTGGGACCTTCGTTTTCCTAGAATCTTACTTGCTGTTATTGTTGGAGCAGGGTTGTCATTATGTGGGGTGGCAATCCAAGCTCTTGTTCGCAACTCTTTAGCAGATCCCTACATCTTAGGGGTCTCCTCTGGAGCATCTGTTGGTGCCACTTTAGTTATTCTATTTGGATTGTTCTCTGTGTTTGGTCAGTTTGCTCTTTCTGTTGCTGCATTTGTTGGTTCGCTAGTTTCGTTAATTCTTGTCTTTGTATTGGCGAGGGTACGTGGAAGGTTATCAACTACTCGGTTATTGTTAGCAGGAATTGCAGTATCAATGATTTTATCAGCTGTCACTAATTTTATTGTCATCTCTGCTCCTCGAGAAGAATCAATCAAAAGTGCGCTCCATTGGATGCTCGGAAACCTATCAGGTGCAAAATGGGAATATCTAACGATTCCTACTGTTGGAATTATCATAGGTGCTATATATCTATTAGTGAATAGTCGCCAGCTTAATATGCTACTGATGGGCGATGAGGTAGCTGGAACACTTGGATTAGATGTAGAGAGGTTTCGAAAAGGGCTTGTTGTGATGACATCGCTTATGACCGGGGTAATTGTGTCGATTAGTGGATCGATCGGATTTGTCGGCCTGATGATCCCTCATATTGTGCGGTTGATTGTGGGATCTGACCACAAACGAGTTCTACCAATTAGTATGCTATTAGGTGCTATTTTCTTATTATGGTGTGACGTGTTAGCAAGGACAATTATCCAACCGCAAGAGCTTCCAATAGGGATCATTACAGCCATTTGTGGCGGTCCATTTTTTATCTGGCTGCTAAGAAGAGGCTCTTATTCCTTTGGGGGTGGAGAATAAATGATCATTCAAATCAATCAAATGCACGTAAAGATTCAAGATAAGGAGATCTTAAAAGATATCTCATTACAGGTAAAGAAGGGAACATTTGTTGGAGTGATTGGTCCGAATGGTAGTGGGAAATCTACGATGCTTCGAACGATCTATCGTGGGATCCAGCCATCAGCTGGTGCTGTATACATTCAAGAAAAGGATGTTACGAAAATTCGCTCGAAAGACCTTGCGAAAGAGATGGCTGTACTCAAACAGGAAAATCAGGGAGCATACGACTTTACAGTTGAAGAAATCGTAATGATGGGACGGTCTCCACATAAACGTTTTTTTGAACCAGATACGGTTGAAGATCGAGAAATTGTAAAGGAAGCGTTAGATGCAGTAGGCATGTATACGTTTCGATTACGCCGTTTTAACGAGCTTTCTGGAGGAGAGAAACAAAGAATTCTGATTGCACGTGCACTTACGCAAAAGCCGAGCATCTTAGTCTTAGACGAGCCAACGAATCATCTAGATATACATCATCAAATTCAACTTCTTGACCTTGTGAAGAATTTTGACTTAACAGTTGTTGCTGCGTTGCATGATCTTAATTTGGCTGCTAGAACCTGCGATGAACTAATCGTACTTGAAGAGGGAGAGGTAGTAGCCGTTGGAAAGCCAGAAGAAATAGTAACTGAAAAGCTATTAGAGGATGTCTTTAAAGTAAAGACGATGATTCAGCCTCATCCAATCAATAAACTACAAATTACGTATATTGCTGCATGTAATAATGAAAAAGCGTGAATTCATCGAATTCACGCTTTTTCAAGTTATACAGCTATATCTTTTTCAACGGCATTTTTATCATTGAACTTTTCTATGTTAAATCTTTTCAAGATGCGCGATGTAAGCGTACCTGATGTCATCGCTCCATTCACATTAAGGGCTGTACGACCCATATCAATTAGTGGTTCAACAGAGATGAGCAATCCAGCTAAAGCGACTGGCAGGTTCATCGAAGAAAGGACGATTAACGCGGCAAAAGTAGCTCCTCCGCCTACACCTGCTACACCAAATGAACTTATTCCGATAATAATAACGAGCTGCAAGATAAATCCAGGACTAAGTGGATCAATGCCAACCGTAGGCGCGATCATGACCGCAAGCATGGCTGGATAAATGCCAGCGCAACCATTCTGGCCTATTGTTGCACCAAAGGAAGCTGACATATTCGCTACCCCTTCATCTACACCAAGGCTGTTCTTCTGTGCAGAGATGTTTAAAGGAATTGTACCTGCACTTGAACGTGATGTGAAAGCAAAGCTTAGAACTGGCAATACTTTTTTCAAGTAGGTAAGTGGGTTTAATCCAGCAAATGAGATCATTAATAAATGAATGACAAACATAACTGCTAATGCTACATAGGAAGCCATTACAAATTTTCCAAGCTCTACTATACCAGCTACATCTGTGCGAGCAACTGTGCTTGCCATAAGGCCGAGTATTCCGTACGGAGTTAAGCGAAGAACAAGCGTTACAATTCGCATGACGACAGCGTATACTGCATTAACCCCTTTAATGAATAAGGCGGCTTCATCTGGCTTTTTCCTTCTGACCCCTAACACAGCAATTCCAACAATCGCTGAGAATATGACTACCGCGATGGTTGAAGTTGCTCGAGCACCTGTCATATCCTGAAATGGATTAGATGGGATAAATTCAAGAATCTTTTTAGGTGTACTCATATTTTGTACTTCAGTAAGCTTCTCTTCTAAATAAATTCCACGATCTTGCTCGGCTTGACCGGCTTCGATTTGCTCAGCGTTTAAGTCAAAGACAAGAGAAGTCCCTACACCAACTAGTGCGGATACCATAGCAGTTGAAACTAGAATTCCGATAATCCATCCAGAAATTTTTCCAAGTTCTGATGACTTTTCGAGATTTATGATTGATTGAATGATAGAAACCATAATTAGCGGAACAACGATCATCATAAGTAAACGAACATAACCGCTTCCAACGATGCTATACCAGTCAGAGGTTGTTGCTACAATCTCTGAGCTTGAGCCAAAGGCTATCTGTAGGTAAGCACCAAGTAATACTCCAAAGCCTAGACCGGCGAAAACTCTTTTGCTAAATGATACATGCTTCTGCTGCATTCGGATAAGAACTCCAATGAGAACAAGCAAAATAGCAATATTCACAATGACTAAAAATAAATCCAATGGAATCACTCCTTGTGTTGTTTTGATTCTATTCAATATATATTGACAGAATCTAAGTTTAAAAACTTATAATTCCAATATATTTACTATGCTTTAATAAGTTACAATATACTGGAAAAAAAGTCAACGAAAGAGTTTGTTAGAAGGTTAGATTGATATAATTTCATATTTTTGGATGATACAAGGTGATTTCCGCTTCAGTGGCTTGCTTTCCGGGGGGGGGGTTCGCCAAGCCTCCTCGTCCTTCGTCCTGCGGGGTCTCGGCTGTAACACTAATCCCCCAGGAGTCTAGCCCCTTCCGCTCCAATCACTCGTTTGGCTTTTATAACTGGAATAAACGTATTCAAGCTCCAAAGTAAGCAGAAAAATGATTAAACAAAAGATCTTTTACATATGTTCGCCGTAATCGAATGTGACAATCAAGGTGATTTCCGCTTCAGTGGCTTGCTTTCCGGATGTTCGCCAAGCCTCAATAGCGCTAAATATCACCTGTCCTGCTTTCAACGCTGATGGTGAGTAAACTTCATAAGCCAATTTTGAATGTAGTCTCAATGACTGTTTAATTGAATATACCCTTATTCAATAAAAAAAAGACTGTAGACAAATAAAAATACAACAAATTTGTCTACAGCTTGAGCCGTAATAATCATACTTAAATTGAGTGGAACACTATTTTAAGAAAATGATTTAGTTAAAGATATTCATCCAAACTGTAAAGTTGGCAATGTGGAAGAACATGTGGGCAACCATGGCATAGACAAGGCCTTTCTTCCAAAATAAATAACCAAACCATACGCCTACAACTCCATTTAATAAAAGGGCTCTAGTAATAAGTGGTGTAAATTTATTTATTGCATAATGTTGAGACGAAAAAAAAGAAGCATCTTCTTAACAAGAATGCTTCGAGTTGTATGATGGTTCTTTTGGGAGGTGGGGGATTATGACCGCTTCTTTCGTTTACTTCTATTCGTTATGAAGGTGGATCAACTCTCTTGCTACGTTCATGCCACTTAATGTGACCATTGGGGAACCGCCGCCCGGATGTGTGCTTCCTCCTACAAAATACAAATTGTGGATATCTTTGCTTTTATTTCGTGGGCGGAGAAAGGCGTCTTTCTTCTTGTTTGCAGAAAGACCGTAAAGGGCACCACGGTAAGCACCAAATTGTTCAGCAATTTCTTTCGGCGTAATGATTTTCTCCACTTCAATAAATGGTTCAATATCCACACCAAATTGGCGAAGCTGGTTAAAAACTGTCTTTTTATATAGAAGGGGATCGATTTGAAGCTCCCCATTCCATGTAAGGGCAGGAGCATTGACTAAAATAAACAAATTGTCTCCTTTTGGAGAGCGGTTTGAGTCAGTGAAAGACGAATTGCAAACATACACAGTTGGCTCTTTGGCATATTGCTGCTGGTTGAATAAGGTGGTGAATTCGCCTACATAATCCTTTGAGAAAAACACATTATGATGCTGGAGGTCTGAAATTTGTTTGTTTAGTCCCGCTAAGATCACATATGCAGATACAGAAGGCTCTAATTGAGATACTTTTTTGTTAGAAAGTGATGGTCGATGTTCTTCATCGACGAGCTCCGGAAATGCTTGCAGTAGGTCGGCGTTCATAATGATATGATCGGCTGAGACAGCTTCACCGCTCTCCAAAACAATTTCTTGTGCTTGTTTGTTATCAACGGTGATCTTAGCTACTCTTGTTTCTAGGTGAAGCTTTACACCGAGCTTCTGTGCCAAGGCTGTGAATGCTTCAGCAATTTTCACATTTCCTCCTTTTACATAATAAACACCTTCGACCATCTCTAAGTAAGCAATCATCGCAAAGGTCGCAGGAGCTTGATAGGGGGAAGAGCCAATATATGTTGCGTACCGGTTATAAGCTTGGACCACGTTTTCATTCGAAAAATAGGAACGGAAGAAATGATCCAATGTTTCTAACGGCCGGACCTGTAACAGGGCAGCCCCAAGTGTTGGAGAAGCATAATCTCGCCATGACTGAAATGTTCGATGGAGAAAATACTTTTCTGAAAGCTCATGAAGTCTAGTAATTTCATGAATAAAAGCCTCGTACTGAGAGGCTCCAATTGGATCCAATTGCTTTAGCTGGTCAAGCATATCCGTTTGATTGCTAATAAAGTCAAAGGAAGTCCCATCCGGGAAGAAATTTCGAGTGTGTGAATCCAGCTTAACTAATTCAAAGTAATCTGCCGCAGTTTCTCCCGTTTGCTCAATAACCTTCTTAAACACAGACGGCATTGTAATGGTGTTTGGTCCGAAATCAAAGGAATAATCATTGAGCTGGACCTGCATAAGTTTTCCGCCTAAGTGCCCGTTTTTTTCAAAAACTTCTACATCAAATCCGGCATTGGCAAGTGTAATGGCAGCAGAAAGTCCTCCGAGTCCTCCTCCTATTATTGCTACTTTTTTCATGAGTAATGTCTTCCTTTCCATACATAGGATTGCTTAAACCATGCTTTAAACATAGAGGCATTCATTATGATAATAAATGAGATAGCGGAAAGAGGCATTAATAAAGAAAGAGCTAGCCGTTGATTTGTTACATAATGAACGAATAAAGCTTGGGCAGCTATGATGAAATAGGGAATCGTATAGTATCCATTTAACGTAATTAAGCTCATGACAAGAAAGATAAGTGGACCAGCATAAAATAATCCATAGAAAAGAGATAATAGCCATACCATACTAGTCGACCTTCCTAGTCCATTAAATATATTTTTTAAGAACCCTTCCCACACCTCTTGATTGGTTTCATACATTCGGCAATTCACATCTGCCGTAATATTCGCAAGAATGACCTTGTGCCCCTCCTTTTTCATTTCTCTAGCTAGGTGTACATCCTCAACTAGAGATGAACGTACTTTCTTATGACCTCCTAGCTGTTGATAAGTCTTTCGCTCAAAGAACATAAAAGCTCCGTGAGCAGCAGTAGCTGCAGGCATGTTCGTTCGATTTGCTATCATGAGTGGAAGGTGAAAGAGTACAACAAAGTGCTGCATAGGAACAAGCAACTTACTAAGAAAAGTGGGTACCTCAAAAGCTGAAAAACCAGTAAGAAGCTTTCCTTTTTTTTGAAGAAGAAGAGCAAGGGTCTTTTCAACCGTATGTGCCTTCAGGCGAACGTCTGCATCTAGAAAAAGGAAGTAATCGCCTTTGGCTTCCTTCTGTAATTGCTGGCACGCATGGACTTTTCCAATCCAATCGGAAGGCAGTCTCCTTCCGTTCATTACGCGAAAGCGTAAGTCATTCTGCGTATGTTTCGCAAGCAACGCTGATGTATGATCAGTTGATTGATCATCAAGTATGATAAATTCCAATTGAGGGTAAGTAAGCGATTGGAGTGACTCGATTAGGCTCGCAACATTTCTTTCCTCGTTTCGCATAGGAATAAGCACGGATACAAGAGGATAATGGGAGAGACGTGCTTTCTTCTGTAGAGATGGAAGAAAGCACGCATTCACAGCGGTCCAAGCAAGAAAGCTAGTTAGAATAATGATGTAGTATAAGAGCATAGTAAGCACCTCTATAGTAAAGTAATAAATCTCCTTGTTTCTTCTTGAATGACCATTTGCTTTAATACATCCAATTGCTGGGTAGTCATTTTTTCAATTTCTCTGGTTTTTTCGTTTCGGTTGGCTCCTTTTAAATTCTCTAACCAAATAGGCTTACCAGCTAATCCCCAGAATTCTGGCTTTCGATTGTGACCAAAGGAATAGTAGAAGCTGAGCGGGATTAAAGGCGTATCAGGGCACTTTTCTAATAGATAAGTCACACCTGGTTGAAAAGAGAGAGGTCTTTTCTCTAAGTGATATTCGTCTCCTTGTGGAAATAGCCCGACACTTTTCCCTTCTTGAATTAATTGTTGTGCGTAATTCAAAGACTTGATAATATCCTTTGGGCTGTCTCGATTCACTGAAAAGGCGCCGAGCTTTTGAAAAAAGGGATATTTTCTTATTCCAGATTCATGCATCATTACATAGAGCTCCTTTGGGAGGACGGATTGGTTTAATTGAAAAAATACGAGACCATCCCACCATGAGCTATGATTGGCAATGTAAATTGCAGTGGGAGGAAGTTTCTCTTCTTCAAGCCAATAAAACTGTTCAAATGAAGAACGTAGCAGCTGCCGATGATAGATCTTAAATAGTTTCTGAAAAAGTTTGTTTTTCTTTGCCTCAATCATTGGAAAGCCTACCTTTTACCGCAAAATAGATGACAAGGGCAGCTAATAAAGTTGTGAGGGCACTTGCTAACCAAAGTTTGCCGATGATTCCAAGTAGAACAAACATGGAAATCATTAGGATGAATAAGATGCCCATTCTCTTTTCCCATAACGGGTTGGGTTGAGCCCTTTCTGAAAAGGAAATGATTACAAGGTGAAGAAGGAAGGCAACAACAAACCATCCAACAAAGTTGCTAAACGGAATATGGTAGTAAAAACCTGGTTCTTCCCAAATCCAATATCCTTTCACCTGATAGGCCACTGGATCAATAATAAGGTCAATGATAACTGCGATCATTCCTCCAAGAAAGGCGTATAAAAGCTTGCTATTTGGCATGATTCTTTTTGCAAGCACATGTGAAGTACCCATGACCATTAACCAAGCGAAACCAATGCCAATAGGTACATCCCAAAGGCGTGGATCAAACGCACTTGTATATCGATATTCTCCAAACAATATTCCATGTGTAGCGCCAAGATACTCTGCTACAAAGGAAAAACAAAAAATAATGAAAATTAGACTGATTCCGATCCTGTTCCCAAAGACTTTATAGAAAAAGATGGCTGCAAGTAATCCAGCCAATATTAAAAAAACTGCATTTGACCACTCAAGCCATGGGGGCAGAAGGTCAAAGCTTAGCAGAACAACACCGCAAACATACCAAATTAAAAACCATTTATAAATAAAATCATCCAGCTTCATTTCAATAGGCCCCTTTAAATGGATTCATCTATAAATTATACAATCTTCACATGATGCTTCAATTTTCAGTGTGTTAGAATGTGCCGATGGGAGAGTAGATTGCTGAATGAATTGGGGGTATACGAGACTAGAACGCAACTAGCTGCCAAGTGGAGAAGACATTGTTTCATCTGTGTATTGTTTCGATGTACAGGAGGTAATTTCCTTTAAGAAACTAATGAAACCAGCAGTTGATCTGCTGGTTTAGTCGGACCTAGTCTGTGAAATAGTCTCGAAATGCTTTAATGTCTGAATTTGATTCATTCTTAAAGTAAGGATTATCTTCTGTAGAATCCGTCGGATCAAGATTGGTTTTAATCACTAGCATGGGCTGTGATGCTCCTTTGGCAATTACACGATCACTTAATGAGTCAAAATCAGGCATCTTCTCACTACCAGGTTTTTTCGGTTCCATATTCCAGCACCTCCTTCATCATTAGACTGTAGATAGAGAAAGATTATTATGTATGTGGTTGAAAAAGAAATAGTTGATGATACTAAAGGGGAAAGGAGGATGACGATGAAGAAGAAACTCAATGCGAGTGAAACGAATATGGAATTGAATCAACAATTTCATGAAGGAGACTATGATGAAGTCTTTAAGGGGAACGATTCTGCTTCAGCCAATATGAAGCTCGAAAATGAATTTTATCGAAATCATCGCGAGCTTAATTCTGTCGCCCCAGCATTTATTAACTCTCCCAACGCACTGCCAGAAGAAGATTAGAAAAAGAGGTTTGACCATATAAAATGGCCAAACCTCTACATCATTCGTATAAATCGGTTTTATCTTTTTGATCTTTGTTTCGTTTATTTCCTTTGCTATTATCTCCACTCATATCGGAGTTTAGCTGTCCGCCCCGTTTAGCACCATTTTGATTTTCACTACCCTTATTATACTTTTTCGTCATCACTTGCTCTCCTTTTTTCATGAATTCATGATTATTGTTTACCAGCAAGTGTTGTTTGTATTCAGTATTTTAGAGAAAGGATATTCAAGCACTTAATTCGCCTTTTTTTTCAAGTGGCTTTGAAGCGGAATGGTTTTTATCTTTTTAATAAAGTAATAATGTTTGTAAAAGGCCATGCCTAATAATAGGATTCTGACGAATAAAATATCTACTAGAATGATAGATAAAACAATGAAAAAATCCGCAATGATATTTATTCGAATCTTTTCCTTAAGGGGCATCCCTGTTTTCAGTACTAGTGGTTCTACATATTTTTCATAAATCCATGTATTTTTAAACCAATGTTCAATTCGTTTCGAGCTTTTCGCAAAGCAAAAAGCCGCAAACAAATAGAAAGGACCTCCTGGCAGAACGGGCAACACAGTGCCTGCAATTCCGAGTCCAAGCGAGATCATTCCAAGAATAAAAAATAGAATACTTTTCACTTTTAATAATATATTCATATGGTTTTCCCCTATATAAAACGATTCATCCGTATTTACTTATTTATTCCTAATTGTACTACAAAAAGGTGGAGGGAAGAATCGTTTTTGGGAATTCAGTGCTGCCAAATCTTATGTTAAGGAGTAATACGATCAGAGTCATTCATACTGCTGAAGCATTTCTAGTATTTCGTTAGGACTGACAGGCTTACTATAGTAATAGCCTTGAATCAAATCGCAGCTCTCACGAGTAAGCCAATCGACTTGTGACTTACTTTCTACACCCTCCACAAGAACTTTCATATTTAGGTTGTGTCCAAGCTGAATCATCGAGCGAACTATTGACTCTTGATCACTGTTTCCAATGAGTTGATCAACAAAAGATTTATCGATTTTTAATACTTCAATTGGCAGTTGATTAAGATGTTTAAATGATGAATAGCCTGTACCAAAGTCATCTAATGAAATACTGATTCCCATTTCTTTTATTTGGTTCAGCTTTATTCCTACTTGCTCCTCAAAAGCTAATGAAGAAGATTCTGTGATTTCTAATTCTAAGTCACGTGGATCCATTTTTGTTTCTCCAATAATTTCTTTAAGTCTTGTAAGAAAATCTTCTTTGGAAAATTGTAAAGGTGATATGTTTACGGCAATCTTCATTGGTTGCTGATTTTTATCGTTCCACTCAACCGATTGTGCACAGGCTTCTTTTAGCACCCAGTCACCTAATTCACATATCAAATCTTTTTCTTCGGCAATTGGGATAAATTCAACTGGTGATATATGACCAAGTTCTGGATGATTCCAGCGTAACAATGCCTCTACACCGGAGATTTTCCCTGTTGTAACTTCAATTTTTGGTTGATAAAGAAGGTATAACTCGTTGCGGCTTATCGCTTGGACTAGTGCCTTCTCAATTTGTACGGAACGTTTTAATTTTTCGTTTAGTAGGCGATTAAAGAAAGTAACTCGATTTTTGCCATTTCTTTTTGACTCATACATTGCTAAGTCGGCAAAACGTATTAATTCACTAGCATTCGCGGCATCTGAAGGATAGATTGCTACTCCTGCACTGACTGTAACTCTTATTTGCGAACGATTGATGGTGAATGGAATTTCCATCTCTTCAATAATTTTACTTGTTAGGTTCTCCGCAAACGCTACCTGATCTCCAAAAAGTAGGATGATAAATTCATCTCCACCTACGCGAGCTAATATGCCTTTTTCATTAACGACCTTCTTTAATCGTTTTGCAACATAGCTTAAAAGTGCGTCGCCAGCTTGGTGCCCTAAAGTATCATTGGTGAATTTTAATCGATCAAGATCTAGAAAGATACAAGCCACTTCTAGTTCTTTCTCTATTAGGGTGGTTAGCTCTTGATCTAATTTGTAACGATTAGGCAGACCGGTTAGTGGATCATGATAAGCCAGAAATTCGATTTTCTTCTTGGATTCAATTGTTTCTGTTATATCTTTGAAAAACCATAAAGAACTTTTCTTATTTTCTTCAATGATTGGATGTGTTTTTAATTCGATGATTCGCTGTTTAACAGTTAGTTGATAGTCGTGATTATATAAGTAATTATTGCTAAAATCAGGAATGTAGTCTTGTAAAGATAAATTCGATTTCAGTTGTTTGTTTTGATCGACTAATTGGTAAAAGGCAGGGTTTGCGTGAAGAATCATTCCTTTATCATCTGACACAACTATTCCATCTGTTGCTGAATCGAGAATCGTACTTTGAAAGACTGCGTGCTTCCGAGATAGCTTATTATACGAAAGCGAGAAAAAGAATCCAAAAAAGACGAACAAAGTTCCGATAACAACAATCCATGCTAATAAATGGTTGTCTAACATATGTTTCGTATGTAAACCTACTAATGTTGAATCTCTTGAAATATTGGTAGCGGCCATCCCGGTATAGTGCATTCCTGTTATAGCGATAGCCATGATAACGGAAAAAAGTAATTTTAATTTCCATGAGATTTCTTTTCGAGTGAAAGGAGAGAAGAAACCAATCCACAATGCGACCTTAGAAGAGAAAATAGCAATGATAATCGATAAAGTAAATAGCGCTTCATTATAGGTAATGACAACAGGCATAGTAGCTTCCATTCCAACATAATGCATACCAACGATACATCCACCCATGAAAGTACCCGATAAGATAAACCTTAAAAAGAAAAGAGATTGACCAGACGCAATGAAAAAACCAAGAATACATCCGATTACGGCAATAATCACCGATAAGAGTACTAAGAAAGGATCATAATAAACAGGAAATTGAAAATTATAAGCAAGCATGGCAATGAAATGCATAGACCATATGCCAATTCCTAATGCTGAGCCGCCTAAGAGTAACCAGAAGAGTTTTACGAGATTTTGTGAATGTCGAACCCTTTTTGCGAGATCAATTGATGCATAAGCGGACAATGTAGCTATCATATAGGATAAAATTACAAGTAATGGGTTATGATGGAAGTGTTCGTGTATAAAATGCTCCATTTGGCACCTCTATAGGAATGATGTTATTACTATTTTAATAGTATAAACCCATTAAATCACCATTTGAGGAAAAAATATCGATAGACTTTATGATTAGTCTCTCTCTGGAAACTATTTGGTAGGATTAGTTAAAGAAGGATTCACAGAATGAAGTGAAATCACAACTTTAACAAAAGCTAGAAGTGAATCGAGAATAAATGCTCGAGCAAACAGAAACCCCTATAGAACAAAAGGAAAGCACTTTGGTTTTTACTGGAAGGGCTATGTTATACTAAAAGGAGTATAGAAAACTCTTGATAGATCATGCAGGGGTGATGTTGATGAAGGAAAGTATATTAATTTGTGTAAGCAATCCGAATCATGGAGAACGATTGATTCAGAGAGGAAAACGATTAGCAGATGCTTTTGGGGGAGATTGTTACATCTTGTCCGTCTTTAATGGAAAAATGGACGATTTAGATTTCAATCAGCTACAAACACGGCTACTTTTTGAATCACTTGCTGAGAAACATGATATAAAGATGCTTTCAGTCCCTTCAGAGGGAAGAAAAGTATCTGAAGTCATTTCAGAAACGACGAAGACCCATCACATTACACAAATTGTCATTGGACAGGCTGTACAAACAAAGCTTGAGCAGGTGTTTAGAAATTCGCTTATTAATGAGCTTTTTCAAGAGCTAGAAGGAGTGGACCTTCATGTGGTGGAGGTGCAGCGTGATCTTTACGACCCTTCAGAGTCCTGTGACCGTGGTATCCAAGCGCAATTGATTAAGAAAAATGAACACTATGAACTGCTTCTTGAAAAATCAGAAGAGAAGGGCAGTCTCAAAGGAACTTTCTTTCGAGAGTTATCCACAAACTTTTCCAATGGTTTTTTTGTTATTCAACAGGAAAAGACACATAAGGTGGTTCGTGTGCAAAACGGACATGTGGATAAAGAAGCGGTAGAAGGATAAGCTTAATCATATAGGATTTGGAGCGAACGCTTCTTTTTCGAGTGCTCGCTCCTGTTTGACCATAGTTCTCTCTTTAGTACCTATATATCGCATATAAGAAGCATCTTGGCTATGATGTTTCTTTATCCTTCAGCTCATCTTCAATCAAGTTGATTATTGCTAGAATGATTCCTGATAAAAAACATGAGACCGTGATAGAAGATAGATTAAAAAGTTGGTAAGTAATTAGGGTGCTTACCAAAGTCCAAATAAGACAATAATGGGATACATACAATTGATTAGCCATTCACCATCTCAGCCTTCTTATAGAACTCACTAAAGATTTCGGCGAATGCTTTAATTGAGTTGTTCAGTTCTGTCAAGTCATTCTCCACTCCTCCAACCTCAAGCAGCAGTGCCCTGTTCGAAATATCTTGATTATACACGCCATTTCCTTCGCTTTTTCCTTTAATAAAAACCCCACGGCTAATGCCTGGATATCTTTCCTCTAGCTTTTTATTAAGTTCGGTCGCGATTTGTAAGTTCTCCTCGTAATTCTTGTTTTCTCTTCCTACAATAAAAAACAGTCTGGCATATTCCTTTTGATTTATAACGGTAGTTGTAATGTCACGGGAAAGTGAGTCACGATGAATATCGATAAAGTATGATAGGTTTTTATTCTCAGCTACCGCTGCTTCTACAATTTCCCTTGAAAGGGAGTAGGAACTAGCCCAATCCCAGCTTTTCTTCTTTAATTCCGCAGTCATATTTGTTTGGTCATGTTCAACTCCGATTCCATACTTCGCAAGCTCATCGGTTAGTTTTTTTCCAAGCGCGATGACATTGACTTTTTCGTTGGAGCTTATGGCATCATCTTTCGACTTTGCCCCTTGAAGAAGTGGAATAAAAGATTCATAGCTATGCGTGTGATAAATGAAGACGGACTTTGCTCCAGGAACAACTGGTGTGACACCATCACCAGGATCGCTCTGGAGCTTTTCCTTCGCGATTGCTCGTTCCTGCAGGAGAACCTCCATTGGTGGAGCAGATTCTACTGGAAGTGTAGTTAAATCTGTGCCATAACCTGCTACTGCAATTTCTGTATCGTATATAGATAACCCTGGTAGTTCGCTTTTTACAAATGTACGAATGTCTGTCGGTTGAATATTTGTGGCGAGTTCGAAGGTTAATTCCGAGATTGAATATAGATCAGGACTTTTTTGATTTGGAAAAAATGCGTGATTCTCTGACTTAATCACATGCATAAATAATTGATTGGCATTTACATCCTTCATCCAAGCTTTCGCCGTTTCTGAAGTAAAAGGAGAAGAGTAAGTGGTCATAATTCCAGCGGCAATAAAAGCTAAAATCGTTGTCATGATAAACCCATTTACATAGAAAAATAGCCTTAAAGGTCCACCTTGTGAAGTATTCATTAGACAATCCCTCCATCATGTACAACTGTATGAAGGGATTTTTCAAAATAGAACTGGAATTAGACAAAAAAATCCTCCCAATTAAATTGGGAGGGAAAAAGGGGGATTTACACTTGTAGGAATAGTATGCCCCTTAAAAATATGGATTATACATGAAAATAAAAAAATATTAGCTCCAGATTTAGAGGACAACCTCTAGGCAAATCTATCAATCCATACGCCTTTTTTTAGAAGAATAGGGGATGAGCCCTCTCTATCTAGTTGGTTAAACATATACAAGTAGTAAAGAAGCTAAGGGGGTGAAATAAGTTGGACTTAAACGATAAATTAAACAAGTTATCCAAAGATCTAGTCAGCTTACATGTGAAGGATGTATTAAAGAAGCGAAAAGAAAGAGGAATAGAAGTGAAAAGTCTATCAAATGACGAGAAACAACGCATTAAAGATTTAGTGAAAGACCTTGAACAATCCGTAAATTCCTTTGTTCAAAAAGCGAAGGAAGGAAAAGAGGTAACAGCGGAGGATGCCGTAAAGCCTAAGACAAAAAGAACGTTAAGAGAGCTTGTTAGACAAAAGAAAAACTCAAATTAATAGGAAAAGGAGAGAGTTAGATTATGTTAAGTGGAAATCGAAGTTGTGATAGAAGAGAAAGAGTGGCGGCGGCTGCATGTGATAGAAGCTGGAATGCTCTTGATCCAAGAAGCACGTTCCCATTAGATATCTTCGCAAATAGTGATGGTGATCTACAAGACGCTGCACAAGTATCTGATATTGAGCAGCGTTCCAATGAACTAATTGTGTTAAAAAATTGCTTAAATGTAAATGTGATCTCCACAGAAACTCAAGTAGCAGCTTCCTTGCAAGCAGCTTTACAAGTTGCAATTGCTCTTGTCATTAATATAACGATACTTGATAGTGCAGAAGCGGAAAGAGTCACACAAGACTTACTTCAATACTCGCAAATTCAGCAAGTTAACCGTCAAAGTGTATATGTTGAAAATGCAAAAGATTGTACAATTCGCATGACAGATACGGATATCGCTGTATCCATTCAGTTAATGCTTCAATTACTGCTCGCACTCATCATTCAACTAGACATCCTGTAAGGTCATCGTTTTTAACCACCAACCTATTACCTCCTATTTATATAAAAGTCGCCTCCTGTTTCAGGCGACTTCTTTTCTGTATAGGCAATTCGCAAATATCTATTGAATACTAACTAATATATGTAAAAATTCACAGGCAAATCTTCTTCCCGCTAAAAAACGAAGAACTAGACAGATGCCTACCTGCATCGTAAATGAGGCTGGGATATAAATATTTCAGTCAATGATCTATCCGAACGATCAGGAGTTATCTCTTTTTACTAGTTCGGGTATTTTTGGTTGTTCGGAAAACAAATTTTTAAAAAATAGTGGAATGGAGCGGAAGACACTCGACTACTAAGGGAAATAGAGGAAAGGCTGTGACCCCACAGCGCAGCGAGGAGGCTCAGCTACCTCCCCGCGGAAAGTGAGTGTCTGCAGCGCAGTGGAAACGACCTTGTTTTTACAACCTATTTTAATAAAGTATTTGTTCGTCTTTGTGAAAGAGTCATTTAGTTATGTCCCAGCTCTTTCAGTGCATTTAATCTATCTCTAACATGTTCCATTCATTCAAAAAGCTGGCAGTTGCAGAGTTAGGGGAGGCAATGACAGCTCTAGTATCACCAATTTGCTTAATTTGACCATCTATTAGAAGTGATAGGCGGTCGGTCATATACTTGACTTCGGTTAGATCGTGGCTAATAAATACGGTAGTCGTCTTTGTATTTTTAAGTATGTTCTTTAAGTCTTTTAAGAGATGAACCTTAGTTGGATAATCTAATGCTGAAAAGGGTTCATCTAAAAATAACACCTCAGGATCAAGTGCCATTGCTCTTGCTAGATTGACTCGTTGAGCTTCTCCACCGGATAAAAAATTCGCCTGTTTTTTGGTTAAGTGAGAGATTTGGAATTTATCCAGCCAATAGTCTACCTTTTCTGCTATCTGTTTATTTGAGACTTTTCTTATTTTAAGACCAGCTGCTACGTTTTGATAGACAGTAGTGTCGAATAGTAAAGATTGCTGCATAGCCACAGCAAATTTCCGTCGTTCTTCTAAGGAAATGGTATTCGCTGAAATAGGTTTTTGCCTGTAGAATACTTGACCGCTAGTGGCATCTTCTAAGAAAGAAAGAACTTTTAAGAGAGTGCTTTTGCCAGCACCATTCGGACCCATCACCCCTAGAATCTCTCCTTGATAGATGGATAGGTTTGGAATGGAGAGGATGGTTTGATCCTTCACCTGATAAATGATATTTTCAAGCTGAATGAGCTGAGTCATGAGGAACGCTTCCTTTGCTGTAAAGACGTAAGGCAAAATGTAATGATAAAGGCAAGGGTCATCAGAATAAACGATAATGCAAGAGCAATATCGAAATTCCCTTTCGAAACTTCCATCACAATAGATGTGGTTAGAATTCGGGTTTCACCGCGTATATTGCCGCCTACCATCATGGCAGCTCCCACCTCTGCCATCACACGGCCGAAACCAGCGATAATGGCAGCTAGTATGGCAAGTTTGGTTTGTTGAAGCAGGAGCAAACATGTCTGTATTTTTGTTGCGCCAAGTGCTTTAATTTGAAGTAGCATTTTGTCTTCAATTTGTTGGAACGCAGTACTTGTGAGCCCGATGATTATTGGTAACGATACAAGAACTTGTGCAAGGATAATGGCAGTAGGTGTAAACAACAAAGATAAGTGTCCTAGTGGGCCAGATCGCCAAAGTAAGATTGTAATCCATAGTCCTGCTACTACGGGTGGAAGACCCATTCCGATATTGATGAAAACAAGTAAAAGGCGTCTCCCAGGAAAACGGCGTAAACCTAATAGCATTCCTACTGGAAGTCCAATCAGTGTACTGATCAATACAGATGTCAGCGAAACCCTTAATGTTAACAAAGTAATTTCAATAATTTCCGGGTCTAAAGAAACGATCATTTCAAGCGCTCTTTTCATTCCATCAAGTAAGAGATCCATACTACCTCCATTAGTCTATCTGCTATTCTGAATAGGGGAAGAATAAGGGTTGACCATATTCTTCTTTCCCATAGTCTTTAATGACCTTTTGAATATCATCGGCAATCATAAATTGAACAAATGTATTTGCTCCTTCACCGTTAATATTCGTATGCTTCTCTGGATTCACTTGCATCACATGATAGATATTCAGCAGGTCTTCATCGCCTTCTACCATAATCTCTAATTCCGCTAGATTCTTTTGTTGTGCTAAAAAAGTCGCCCGATCTGTTAATACATATCCTTGTTTCTCTGCAGCTACTTGAAGAGTACTTCCCATTCCCTGTCCAGTTTCTACATAAGTTTGTAAGGATGATGGGTCAATCGATAGTGATTTCCAAATTCCTAGCTCCTTTTTATGTGTCCCTGAATCATCACCACGAGAGATAAATGGACCTTGCTGATCAAAAAGGGATTGGAATGCTTCTTTTACAGGCAGCCCTTTCACATTCGCAGGATCTACCTTAGGACCTATGATGATAAAATCATTATACATAACGCGTTTTCGATTGACGGCATCGCCACTGTCTACAATTACTTGTTCAGCATCAGGAGCGTGAACAAGTAATACATCTGCTTCACCCTTTGTTCCCATTTCTAATGCTTGTCCTGTTCCGACCGCAATCGTTTTTACATTAATCCCACTTTTTTCTTCAAACATGGGGATAAGGACGTCTAATAATCCACTATCTTGTGTACTAGTAGTTGTAGCGAGAATTAAGTCCTTTGCTTCTTCTACCTTCTGTTCCGGTTGTTTATCTGTAGAAGCTGGTGTACCTCCGCAAGCAGTTAAGAGTATTACGATGAAAAGAATTAGTAATCGGTTTAGTTTCAATGTTTACGCCTCCATTTATTGATGTTCATAGATAATCATTCCAAGTTGACTAGCATCATAACCTTCTAACGTTAGGACTTCTTCCTTAAAAGTCGTGAATTGAAGGATGTTCATTAAGTGCTCCAATGCGTCCTTATTTTGAGGAGTCCAACGAAAAACAAGGTCAAATTGCTCTTTAGCAATAGGGATAAAATCCAATTCAAGCTGACGAGCAGCAGACTGAATTCCAAATGCTACATCTGCGAACCCACGACTAACTGCTAATGCAATGTTGAGGTGATTCCATTCTTCATTCTCATAGCCATTAATATGAGAAGGGGTGAGATGCTCCTTTGCTAAAAATGAATCAAATAAAAAACGTGTACCTGAACCTTTCTGTCTATTGATAAACGTGACATCCTTCCGAGTTAAGTCTTGAAAGCAATGTATGTTCTTAGGATTTCCCCTCTGAACAATGAAGCCTTGTTCTCTTGCAGCAAGACGCATCATTGTAATGGGTTCATGAACAAACAACTGCTGTATAAACGGTAGATTATATTCTTGTGATGCGGGGTCAAGTAGATGAATAGCAGCTAGATCCGCACTTCCTCGATACAGCATCATTAGCCCCTCAAGACTACCGATATAAGTTGGATGAATATTCATGAGACCAGATTGTTTAGAAACGTATTTGATTAAATGCTCTACAAGAAAATCATGACTCCCACTTACATGAAGAGACAAGGGGGGAGAGGTACTTGAACAAGTCTCATTACCATGTGACGTTCGCTGGCTGTCTTTAAATCTCTCGAGCTCCTTTTCTTCGATACGCATTTTGTTCCCTACTTTAAATGCTTTCAATTCCCCCCGTTTAATTAATTCATAAACAGTATGTTTGGAAATTTTAAAGGCTTTCGCAACTTCATCTACGGTCAAAGCAAATTCATTCAAGTGAAGTCCTCCTCTTTAAACGGCTCGTTCTAAAAATACAAGATTTCAAAAAGGAAAACTGTGACTTTTGTTAAGTATTGTTAAGTTTTATTAGAGACGATTGGTTGTTTGTCACATTTTGTTCAAAAAGTAATACAGATAACAATTGAAAGATGAGTTGAAGGTATATACCTATAAGGGTATAATAAGAGGAGAGAAAGGATGAGAAGACTATATGAATATTACAGATGAAGCTCGTGTTCTACTTCAAAAAATTTTTCAAGAAAGAGATGCAACAGGAATACGTGTTTACTTCGCAGGCTATGGCTGAGGAGGTCCTCAAATTGGGCTGGCTCTGGATGAGCCTCATAATAATGATTCAGTTCAAATGATCAACTCGATTCAAGTGGCAATTGAACAAAATGTAGTTGAACATGTTGAAGGTTTAATCTTACAATATGATCAAAAATCTAACAGCTTGGTTCTACTAGGGGATAATAGCTGCTGTTAATTTACTTAAAAAGCACGTTCCTACAGGTCGTGCTTTTTATCTACGTCTATCATTCTTTATACATAGGTTAAAAGATTCAATTCAAGCCGAATTTGTGTTCCAGTTTTTTCTATAATGGTATAATAGTCTGGTGTTGAATTTATAGAGATTTTCCTATAGGAGGCCAGACAATGGACAAAAATCAACAAAGAAGCAACCTGTTAAATTCTATTAACCGAATCAATTTTACGAGAAGCTTACGATTGAAAATGATTGTGGTTGTTGCCCTTTCATTCTTAATTAGCTCGCCAATCTCTGCTTACATTAACTCTCATGTGACAAAGTTTGTAGCCGCAGGTTTTGAAGTTTACATTCATACAATGATCACTTTAGTGATTACTACTTTTATTACAGTATTTTTTATAAAAAGAATTGTGATCAGCCCGTTAAAAGCTTTGATCAACTCGATTCAAAAAGTGTCAGATGGGGAATTAAATGTCACGGTTTCAACTAAGGCTAATGATGAAATAGGACAATTATCAGCCGCCATTAGTGTGATGATCGAGCGATTAAAAACACTAGTAGGTGAGATGAATCATACATCTGCTCAAATTGCTGCTTCCTCAGAGCAACTTGCTTCGAGCTCACTGGAAACGAATCAAGTTTCAGAAGAAATTGCAAGAGCTATTCAAGAGGTTGCGTCTGCTTCAGATGAGCAAACCAGAGGAATGGAGCAGGTTTCAATTGCAATGGAAGAAGTAAATATGGGGATGCAGGAGATTTCGAATAATACAGAGAGTATATCTATGATTTCCCAACAAGCCACCAAGCAAGCAGAAGATGGAGAGGTAGCAGTTGAAAGAACAGTCGAGCAAATGAATTCAATTCAAGCATCAGTTGGAAAATCCGACCATACCATTCAATTGCTACAAGAACGTTCAAATCAAATCGGTGAAATTATCAATGTCATTTCGGCCATTTCAGAGCAAACGAATTTACTTGCATTAAATGCAGCAATTGAAGCTGCCAGAGCAGGTGAAGCAGGTAAAGGCTTTGCTGTAGTAGCAGATGAAGTACGTAAATTAGCTGAGCAATCAAATCAGTCTGCACAGCAAATTGGTGAGCTTGTGAAAGAAATTCAATCCGATACAAATACCTCTGTAAGCGCTATGAAGCAAGTGATTCATGAGGTTCAAGTTGGAATAGATATTACGCAGGATACGAAATCAAAATTTGGTATGATTTCACAATCTATGAGTGAAATGAACAAGCAAGTCAAGCTGATTCTTGAGGCCACTCACAACATTTCAGCTAACTCTGAAGAGGTTTCAGCATCCATTGAAGAATCTACTTCCATTTCAAAGAAGAACAACGAGCGCTCGATGAGTGTGGCGGCTTCGACTGAAGAACAGCTTGCTGCCATAGAACAAGTGTCATCATCGACAATGGCACTAGCGGAAATTGCTGATGACCTTGAAGCCTTGACGAAGCAATTTCAATTAGATTAAACAAATAGGTGGGTATATTGCTGCTATCTTACACTTAAACAAAGAGGATTTGCTCGTGTAGCCAGCCTGGAAATAGGGAAAACTTCATTATAACGAATGTGCAGAGTGCCATTTAATTAGAGGAGGAGCCTCGATGAATATTTCCATGTCACCCATCGGTGTTGTCAGAAGTACGAGAAAGCTAAAACAGGATGATGAATGGGGGAGAGAGAAAGCATCTATTGAGCTAGATTCATCCGTTTTTACAGAAGAGGCTTTATATGGATTAGATGCTTTTTCACATGTAATCGTTATTTTTTATATGCATGAAGTGAACCAAGAACGTATTGAAGTTGGAGCTCGTCATCCGCGAAATAATCTGAACTGGCCAAAGGTAGGGATTTTTAGTCAACGAGGAAAGAATCGACCGAATCAGATTGGGATTACCATTTGTCCGATAGAACAACGAGATGGGTTGATCCTAAAGGTGAAAAATCTAGATGCAATTGATGGAACGCCTGTGTTAGATATAAAACCGTATATGGCGGAGTTTGGCCCTCAAGGTGAGATTCATCAACCAGTATGGGCGACTGAGCTCATGCGAGGCTATTTTTAAATGAAGAAAATGTCTATGAGCAAAATCAGATGAACTAGGTAATACCAACATCGTTTAGGGAAATACCAGGCCTGTTATTGAAAAAAAATCCATTTGTTAATGAAATAATATCCATTCTTCACGGAAAAGTTGTGATTTATTCCTATTAAAAATATAATGAAATATTGTACAAGATTATTTTATACATAATGACATCTTGGAGGAATTTGACCTAAAGGTCCAACTAGATTAAATAATCTTTGTCGATTCATTAAAGGAGAATAAACATGACTTCGAATAAAACTACTGCACCTAGACTTGATTTTGGGTTAGTTTCGATATTGCTTCTATTATTTATAGCAAGCTGTGTCTCGATATATAGTGCACAAACAACTGGACAATATGGTGAGAATTTTCTCTTAAAGCAAATCGTATGGTATTTTATTGGAACCATGATTATTGCGGTTGTGATCACATTAGACTCGGAACAATTGTTCAAGCTTTCGTGGTACGCTTATGGATTTGGGATCTTTCTCCTTTCGTTTTTAATTGTCGCACCGAGTTCGATCGCTCCTGTTATTAATGGTGCAAAAAGCTGGTACAAGGTTCCAGGCATGGGATCCCTCCAGCCCTCTGAATTTTTTAAGGTGTTTCTAATTCTTGCATTAGCGCGAGTCATCGTGTCTCATCAGCAAAAAAATCGGATCAAAACCATTCAAAGTGATTTATGGCTCTTAATAAAAATTGGTATTACAACCATGATTCCACTTGCTCTTGTGCTAAAACAACCGGATTTAGGAACCTCTCTTGTGTTCATTGCGATTATGCTAGGTATGATCTTTATCTCTGGTGTATCATGGAAGATACTATTGCCTATCTTTGCATCTGGCGTTTCAATTATTTCTGTTATCTTTTATTTCGTGCTTTGGAAGCCAGATATACTAGAGAAGTATTTGGGTGTGAAAGAATATCAGTTTGGACGGATCTATTCTTGGCTAGATCCCTACAATTATCAAAGTACGACAGGCTTTCAGCTTACTCGTTCCTTGCTTGCAATTGGCTCAGGAGAAACAACAGGAAAAGGGTATGGAACGAGAGAGGTATACTTGCCTGAGAGTCATACAGACTTTATCTTTAGTATTGTGGGCGAAGAATTTGGGTTTATAGGAGCAAGTGTCTTAATTAGTTTGTTTTTCTTGTTGATCTTTCATATAACAAAAGTGGGGATGGAAACAAAAAATCCATTCTATTCCTATATTTGTGTCGGAGTGATTAGTATGATTACATTCCATGTATTCCAAAACATTGGAATGACAATTGGTATTCTCCCGATTACAGGGATTCCCTTACCGTTTATTAGCTATGGAGGAAGCTCCTTGCTTGGTAATATGCTAGCGATCAGCTTGATCTTTTCCATCCGCTATCACTACAAAAAATATATGTTCTCAGATAATGAGTAAAAGAGGCTGGGACATAACTTAATGACTCCTTCTCAAAGACCAACAATGACTTTTTTAAAATATGTAGGTTGTAAAAACAAGTTCGCTGTAGACACTCGCTTTCCGCAGGGAGGCAGCTGAGCCTCTTAGCTGCGCTTTGGTGTCTCAGCCTATCTTTTATTTCCCTGTAGCCGAGTGTCTACCTCTCCATTCCACTATTTTTAAAAAGTTTGTTTTCCGTTTTCCGAACAAACAAAAATACCCGAACGATTAGGAGATAACTCCTAATCGTTCGGATATACCAATGAATGAAATACTTATGCCCCATCCGCTTTTTTTATTCGACAACCCCACTTTCTTGAATAACTACATTACATGTAACTTCAACATCTACATCTTTATATTCTTTTTCCCATTTAGTAAAATCGAATCCTCGAATGTTCCCTTTTACAAATGCACCGATGCCAAGAGGGTCTACACCATTCTCTTGAAATTGTTTGATTAATTGCACTGCCTTTTTTTCCACGGTTTTTTCAAGTTGTACTTGAATGGTTTTAAGCACCTTCTTATCAAGCTTATCTCCCGAGTATTCTTTTATAATGCCATCTACGTCAATGTGAATACTTATTTTGTAGGGGCTTTTAGAGACTAGCTTATACTTGTTTTTTGAGTTAATGCTTTTCACAAAAGCTTGAGAACCGTCAGACAAATCAAGTCGATGCTCCCCTTCACTATACTTTTCAACGAGAAGCTTAAAGAAGAATAAGTCTAGAGCAGGAATTTCATCAACTACTTTATCTTTCTTAAAGATACTTACACCGCTTAGCCTTACTTTATCTTTTTCGAAATTCTCTAATTGAGGAAGAAAGGGGTCCTTTCCTTTCTGATAATAATCATATAAAAACAAATGAAGATTTGTCGTTGGGAGATCTCGCAATTTAATATTCTGTCTAATCAAATCAGAAATATATAGAGGCGTTCCCTTTACTCCATAGTCCTGCTTGATCAATTGGGTTGCTTCGCCTTTTGTAGTTGCAAGATACATTCTTTCGCCAATCCCAGGATCGCGTTGTAATGAGTCCACTAATTCAATAATTCCTTTCTTCGACAATTCCTCTCCAAATAAACAAACCTCTAAGCTACCAGTCACGAGCGGATCTGCCGCTTGCTGCTGAACCTTGTAAATGATCCCGCTTCTTTGGTCACCAGTGGCAGAAAATTCTATATTCTCAACGGGTTGGTCTACTAAGTAATGAGGAACAATGACTGTTCCGATTATTTCTTTTTCAGAAAGAATATCATAGGCAGCTCCATTTTCAATGCTAACATCGTCTAGAATTTCTTTGTCTACACAACCAAAAAGAAGGAACAGAGGGAAAAAACATAAGAGTACATTATTTTTGTTCATTCTTATCTTTCACCTTCTTTGCAATCATAATCAAAACAAAGAGAAGGGGGATATAGAAATAGGAAAATGCGAATCCAACCTTTCCCGTTATATCGTTTAACATATTGATTTGGTCCCTTGTTTGGAACAAGCATACGCATGTGAGACAAATGGTTGCTAAGAGCCAAACTGCACTTCTCTGCCGGATATGAAACACTTGCTTGATGATACGGCTTCCACACCAAAGCGGAATGCATACATTTGGCAAGATTACAAGGCTCCAGGTTGCGATACCGATATATTCAAAACGTTCAACAAATGGGAATTCAACAATTTTCCACATAGTTAATGTAGCCCACACATTCTTTTCTATTTGCCCTTCAGAAAAATAAGCAAAAGTGAGGATAATTAATACCGTATACACGAGTGTGGTTGTTAGAATAGCCAAGTGTGCCCATTTCCTAGATTCCTTTGGTTTTTTGATAAAAGGGTAGAAAAAAAGTAAGGTACCATACCCAATATAGGTAAGTGACATATGGTAGGAACCAGTTAAGATTTCTTTCAACGAGTGGTCATAAATGGGAAGGAGGTTTCTGAAATCTGCATATTTGATAGCAAACGCAAATGTAAACAATAAATATGCGGGTAAAACAATTCCAAAAAAAGCAATCCCTGTAACTGTTCGAAAACCGCCATCAATGACGTAAATAGCAAGCAGAATAATCGCTATTGAGAACCAAAAAGTGCTTAAATCATGGAATAGCCAAACCTGAATGACTTCTATATACGTTCTCAACACAGCAATGGCCAGCAAGCAATAATAAAATACAAAGATAGTAGTAAAGAATTTACCTACTTTCCCTAAAATATACTCGTGGGCGGCAATCATGTCCCCATTAACGGTTCCGTTAATTTTATAAATGATCCAGATCAGAGGGTGGATACTTAGTCCTGCAACCAGTACAGAAATCCAGCCGTCATAACCGGCATCCTGAGAAATAATGCGTTGGTACCCTAATACCCCGATTCCAATTTGCATAGAGATAATCGGGAAAAAGACTAGGTAGGGTGATATTTGAAGTCGTTCTTGAATTTGTTGTGGTTGTATCATATCTGATTACCTCATCTTCTTATTCATCGATATCCTTCTTCATTTTAGCCTTCTTCGGGCTAAATCGGCTCGGTTTCTTCGTTCGTAAATACTCTGGTCTTTGTGATTGTTTAGTAAATGGCAATCGAATAAGTGCATCTTTTAAGTCGGCCACTCTTGGTGGGAATAAAGGCTCCAAAAAAGGCCGTCCTAACGATGTAAGCTTGAGGAGGTGGATAATGAGAAAGCTGAAGCACAGAACAATTCCAACTAATCCCCAAAGCTCGGCAGCTAGTAAAAAAGGAAATCGCAATAAACGAATCGTGTTACCCATTCGATAAACAGGAGTGGTAAAGGAGGCAAGTGCAGCGAGCGCAACAATAATCAATAACACATTACTTGTGAGCCCTGCATCTACAGAAGCCGTTCCAATAACGATCCCTCCTACGATACCGATTGTCTGACCTACCTTTGTAGGTAGTCTTGCCCCTGCTTCACGTAAGAGCTCAATCGTTAGCTCTAGAAACAATGCTTCTAGTATAGGAGGTAAGGGAATCTCCCTACGAGATGTAATTAACGTGCTAAGCAGATCCTTTGGAATCAGCTCGTAATGGTAATTTAATGTAGCCACATAAACCGGTGTCACGAGAATCGAAAAAGCTACGGCAAATAATCGAATCAATCGGAAAAAAGAAGATAGCTCCCAATTAAGAAAATAATCTTCAAATGAGCTGAAAAATTCGACTAACGTAGTTGGAGCAATCAAGGCATGTGGTGAGCCATCAACAATTACCGCTACTTTCCCTTCAGCTAAAATGGCAGCTACACGATCGGGTCTTTCTGTATCAAGAAGCTGTGGAAAAGGTGATCGGCTATTATCAGATATTAGCTGAGTAATGTACGAGCTATCGGCAACTTCATCAATCTCAATATCGCCGATTCGCTGCTTGATGGTATTTACATTTTGCGGGTCTGTTATCCCTTCAATGTAGAGGATGGCGATTTTAGTTTTCGATAAATCTCCAATCGTAATATTTTCAATTACAAGCTCTTTAATAGGTATTCTTTTCCTTACTAAGTTAATATTCTGATCCATACTTTCGACAAAGGCTTCCTTTGGACCAATTACGCTGAATTCAACTTCAGGTAGAGAGATTCCTCTGACAAGCTCTTTTTGAGCAGCAAGAAAGGCTACTTTTTTATTGTCTCCAGTAATTTGAAGCATCACATAGCCGTTAAACAGCTTTTGTTCCACTTTGGACAAATCATCACTGACTTGAACATCAATAATTGGAACGATTTCTTTCACATCTTCAATTTTATGAAAATCACCCTCTAGTAAATAGGGAAGAGCATTTTCCTCTAGAATGCTTTCATCAATCAAAGTAGATATAAATGTGTATGAAAATGTAACACCTGTCTTTAAGTTAGTGTAATGAGTCTTTTTGAAGTCATGTGACTTTTTCCAAAGTTCCTGTGATTCATTTGAATCATCTGAATGAGGAGTCTGCTTTTTCTTAAACCAATTTTTCATAGAACCACACCGTCCTACGGAATAATATCTAGTAAGCTTATTGTTTCCCATTTTGGAAAGAGTATGAATTAGAGGACAAATAAAAGCGCGATACCACTATTTGGTATCGCGCTTTTACAAGGGGACTCCTAGAGGGGGAGTAGGAGTGAGTATGTTTGTACTATCAGTTTAGGGATATTAATTTGTAAATAATGATTATGATAATCATTATCACTTATAGAATTGATAATAATATATTTTTCTCTGAATGTCAAACGAAATTATCAAAAATCAATCTGATCTCAGGCTTGATTATAGTGTTTATAATACGAATTAAACAATTTGGGATTAGGTCAGTAGTAAATTTGAAAATTTATAGGATATGGATCTTTTGATAATTGGTGATATTTTCTATAAAGAGCAAAGCATGAAATAAAGGGAAAATAAAAGGGCGGTGTCAATATTGACACCGCTCTAAAAAGGAACTCTCTTAATGGAAGTAAGAGTTAATTCCAAAAATTATTTTAGGAAATACTTTTCGATATCATCAAGCATTAAGTTGGCTGCACGAACTCCACCAGCTGTATTCCAAATAGTATCATCCACTTTAAATACTTGCTGTTGTTTTGCAACTTCAAGGTTTTGGAATAATGGGTCCTGTAACCATTCATCTTCTATCTTAGTTGCATCACCTGAACCATCCTCATAAGTGAAGTAAAAAAGAATGTCACCGTCCATTTCTGGAATGTTTTCCTTTGTAGCATTCTTTCTAGCAAAGTCATCTACATTTTGACTTTCAGGACGGGCGAAGCCAATTTGGTCTAAAATAACACCTGAAAATGAATCTTTGTGGTAAATACGAACATCTCCAGCAAGGAATCGAACAATTGACACTTCCATTTCTAATTTATCTCCAAGCTTATTCTGCAAGTCAGCAATACGTTGTTCGTAGTCAGCAAGGATTTCATTTCCTTTTTCTTCTTGATTGACAGCCTTAGCATATAGCTTAAAGTTCTCTTGCCACTCACCTCGAAGTGTTTCCGCCATTACTGTTGGGGCAATTGCTTTTAACTTCTCGTAGTCCGCTTCTTGACGCATTTTGTTTCCAATTATTAAGTCTGGCTCAAGCTCTGCAATTGCTTCAATATTGATTTGACTTTCTAGTCCAACAACCTTGGCATCCTTCATATCTTCCATAATGTGATCATACCACGGGTCTCCTGTCCAAGACTGAACAGCGCCAACAGGTGTTACTCCTAAAGCGAGAAGTGCTTCCGTACCTTCGTTTGTTAAAATAACTACTCTTTTTGGCGTATCTTCAAGTGTTGTTGATCCCATTGCATGTTCTACAGTGAAGCTTGTGTCTGCTTTTTTTGCATTATTTTTTTGATCCGAAGATTTTTCTTCTGTATTTCCACAAGCAGCCAATACAAATAGAGCTGTTATAGATAGGATTGTTAGGATTGATTTTGCAAATTTCATTTCTATGTACCCTCCTGGTTGGTTTTGATAATCATTATCATTAGCAAATTAATCATAAGATAGGTTTAAGTTGAAGTCAACATGTAAATGAGAACGTTTGCCAGTATTTGTTGACAATAGAGTGAACTAATTGTATATCTGATGAAAATGATTTTCAAACTCATTGACACCTTTTTTCGATTCCAATAGACTTAAAATTGTACTTTATTCCTAATTCTATGTTAGAAAGGTTAGTTCCCATGTTGCTCAAAAATACATCTCAAAGATGGATGGGTATGCTAGTAGCACTTTTCCTTCTTATCTTATTTATGTGTGCCAGTATTGTATATGGATACACCGATACAAATTGGAAGATGGCTCTTAATGCGTTTACAAATTTCAATGGTTCGAATGAACATATTATTATTACATCCGTAAGACTACCACGTTCTTTAATTGCTGCAGCTGTTGGAGCAAGCTTGGCCATAGCAGGTGTGTTGATGCAAACACTTACAAAAAACCCTCTAGCATCTCCAGGGATTTTTGGAGTTAATGCAGGGGCAGGCTTTGCAGTAGTTGTTTCGGTTACGATATTTTCTGTTGGAAATCTTTCTGTTTTTACTTGGATAGCATTTTTAGGCGCAGCTATATCTGCAATTAGTGTCTACTTTATTGGATCCTTTGGTAGAGAAGGGCTTACTCCAATGAAATTAACTTTAGCAGGTGCAGCTATGACGGCTATGTTTTCTTCCTTTACACAAGGTCTCTTAGTAATAAATGAAGCGGCTTTAGAGCAAGTATTGTTTTGGTTAGCTGGTTCAGTGCAAGGTAGAAAGTTAGAAATCCTTGCTAGTGTTCTTCCCTATTTACTTATCGGGTGGGCAGGTTCATGGTTGATCTCTACTAGAATGAATGTTTTATCTATGGGCGATGACGTGGCCAAAGGATTAGGGATAAATACGGTATTCCTAAAAGTGATAGTCGGAATATTGGTTGTTCTCTTATCAGGTGGTGCTGTAGCTGTTGCAGGTCCTATTGGATTTATTGGAATTGTCATACCTCATATCGCTAGGTCTATTATAGGGATAGACCATCGTTGGGTGATTCCTCTATCAGGCTTGCTAGGTGGTATTTTATTGGTCACTGCTGATATTTTGGCACGCTACGTCATTATTGGGGAAGAAGTACCCGTTGGAATTATGACAGCTATTATTGGAACTCCATTTTTTATTTACATTGCCAGGAAGGGGTTCAATGCATCATGAGTAAATATAAGAATATAAGAACCTTTAAAGGGAATGTGTCCTTCCTAATTGATAAAAAAGCAATGCTAACTACAGTAAGCTTACTTTCTATATCTGCTGTTGTGTTTATATTAAGCACAGGTTTAGGGGACATGAAAATAAGCCCATTAACAGTTATTGAAGTGTTTTTTGGTGGTGGGACGAAAATGGAACAGCTCGTTGTACAACAATTTCGGTTACCAAGAATCATTGTCGCTTTAATGGTGGGAATTGCATTAGCTGTATCTGGAGCGATCTTGCAAGGAATGATACGAAATCCCCTCGCATCTCCAGATATATTAGGAATTACAGGTGGAGCTGCAGTTGCGGTTGTTAGCTTTTTAGCGTTTTTTAGTGATGAGAATAATGCTTTAATCGTAAGTATAAAGTGGATGCCCGTTGCAGCCTTTGTAGGGGCAAGTATTGTAGCATTTTTAGTGTATTTTTTAGCATGGAAAAATGGTGTCTCACCCATTCGGCTTGTATTAATTGGGATTGGGATATCAGCTCTTATGCAAGCTTTAACAACCTTAATGATGATAAAAGGGCCGATATATCGTGCGAGCCAAGCTAATATTTGGCTTACAGGTACAGTCCATGGATCTACATGGAGTAACGTAGTTATCATTGTCCCTTTTATTCTTTTATTCCTATTCATCGCCTTTATAATGGCAAGAAATATTAATATTCAAGAACTCGGAGATGATATTGCCACAGGAGTAGGTGGTCATGTTCAGAGACATAGACTTTTTCTGCTAACAATCAGTACAGGATTAATTGGTACGTCAGTTGCTTTTGCTGGGGGTATCGGTTTCGTAGGATTAATGGCGCCCCATATGGCAAGAAGGTTAGTTGGTTCATCTTTTGGAGCATTATTGCCTGTATCAGCATTAATTGGAGGAATTCTAGTTATGCTTGCGGACCTTATTGGAAGAACCGTATTTTCTCCATTGGAAGTGCCAGCAGGTGTGTTTACGGCAAGTATTGGTGCACCATATTTTATTTACTTACTATTTAAGACGAGGAATTAAAAAATAAAGGAGCGGTCAGAATGAGTCAAGTGATTGAAACCCAAAAATTAACCCTGTCATATGGAGATACGATAATTATAGATGAATTAAGTCTGGAGATTCCTAGAGGAGAGATTTCTGTTTTTATTGGAGGAAATGGTTGTGGGAAGTCGACTCTTCTTCGCTCAATTGCGCGCTTGCTGAAGCCAAAAGCGGGTGCTGTTTTGTTAGAGGGGGATGCCATCGCTCGAATGTCGACAAAAGAAGTGGCAAAGAAAATGGCTATTCTTCCTCAATCACCTATAGCTCCAGAAGGCTTAACTGTCCTTCAGCTTGTTAAACAAGGTCGTTATCCTTATCAAAATTGGTTGAAGCAATGGACGGAAGAAGACGAAGCAAAGGTGAACAGAGCTTTAGAAGCTACAGGTGTGGCAGACTTAAAGGATAGAGCTGTGGATTCATTATCAGGCGGACAAAGACAGAGAGCTTGGATTGCGATGACGCTTGCTCAAGATACAGATATCATCCTATTAGATGAACCGACTACTTATTTAGATATGACTCATCAGATTGAAATTTTAGATTTATTGTATGAATTGAATGAACTAGAAAATCGTACGATAGTGATGGTATTGCACGACTTAAACCTTGCATGTCGCTATGCACATAACATTATTGCAGTGAAGGATAAGCAAGTATTTGCACAAGGCAAGCCAGAGCATGTGATTAATTGTGGGCTTGTGAAGAATGTATTTGGTATGGATTGTGAAGTAACAATGGATCCTTTATTTGGTACACCCTTATGTATTCCATACGGAAAGGGAAGATGTATTCTGAAAAAGGCAGGAGTTGTAAGTGGGTCGTAATCTTTCAGCTGTTGAATTAGAAGTATTAGCAAAGTTTCGTATGACAGATATAAAAATCAGTCATCCCCTATCGATTTCGATGGTCGAATTAATCGACAGAGAAACTACACTACAATATTTGAACTATTTAGCTAAGCATTTGGGGACGACAGATTTAAAAGTAACAGCCTCTTTATTTACGAAACGATACGCATTTCTTGCAGTCATCTATCTATACTCACTAACGGTATGGAATAAGAAGCTGGATGTTTCGCTTGAGAATTTGTCGATTGAAACAGATAAGGAGTCAGCCCTTTGGCTCCCCTCTTTCTACTTTAATAAACAAGATGTTCAGATATCAGATGCTAATCGTAGCGAATTTAGGGAAATGGCTATCTCTCATTTGTTTAAGGAGAGTTTTTATCCAGTACTGGATGCACTCTCAGTTTCTACAAAGGTATCCAAGCTGATCCTTTGGGAGAATATTCTAGTATATATTTATTGGTTGTATGAAACAGTTATTCCTTCCATAGAAGATGAAAAACTGAGCGAGCTGGCCGTCGAAGACTTGCACTATATACTAGATGCACCTGGCCATCTATTTGGGCCATATCACGAAAATCCTTTTAAAAGGTACGGAAACACCTTACGATTTGTTGAAAGACTAAATGAAGAGGTTCGTATTCGAAAAACGTGCTGCTTTTCATATGTACCGCAAGATAATGGGATTAAATGCAAAACCTGCCCTCAGGTTTGTAATGGTTAGGAGGGGTGGACATGGATAAAGAGCTACTAGAAATGCGAAATGGGCTCTTAGAGAAGTATACAGAATTATTATTAGGAGAGACGGATAGAGAACTGCAGAAAAAGGTTGAATCATGGATTCTCTATACACATGTTGCAAAATCAATGCCTGCTTTAGCGAAGCATTGGAATGATAAATATCCAGAAGGCAAAGAGGCAATGAAAGCCATCATTCAAGAGATTAAAGAGTTAAATGAAACCCATCGTCAGCAAAACAAATAGAAAAGCCATTTCCCTATTGGAAACGGCTTTTTTCCTTATTATTGAAGCTGATTTCCGTATGGGAATTGGGAAGCATAGCCTTGAAACTGTTGATAAGACTGTTGCAAATTCTGCTGTTGGGCAGGGGTTACTTTATACCAACCATGCTGGAACATGAGTTGATAAAACTGTCTTTGAGCTTGCTGTGTTTCTGTGAATATGCTAAGTACATCCTGGTAAAGGGCATCGTGACTTGCTTCATTTAAGAATGTACAATAAGAGTCAGTCATATATTTTTCCATTGCTAACAAATCGTTTGTAAAGTCACGATCATTCATTTTCGGTGTCTGAGGTACTTGTGTTTCAGGATTTTGTATTTTTTGCTGTTGATTTTGATTCATTTTACTTCCCTCCGTAACTGTTTTATTAACGGCTTAGTTGACATATTTTATGCAAAGACTTATTTAGCTCCCGATAATTGTACGAGCAAACTAAAGACTTTACCTTCCGTGAAGAGTAGCTCAAATGCTATTGCATCCCCAATTGTGGTTGGTTCTGCTGGTTTAAATGTGTAAGTATTTGTTCATAGTGACGCTGGTGCATTTGACCACATTTTTCAAATTCTGCTTTTAACTGTGGGATTTGGCAGTGCTCTGCATAGAAGTGTGCCTTTTTCATAGCAATTAAATTCCAAGAAAGCATGTCTGTTAAATAAAGCGAGTCTTTTGTTGTGATCACCTGTGGTGGCTGTTGATACATCATTGGTTGGTTTTGAGTGTTCATGTTTTGTTGTTGCATAGCTTAATCCTCCTCATTTGTGTATGTTCGCAGTTCAACAGCAATTAAACCTTGAGTAATTGCTTGAAGATACTGGGATAAACCAGCTACAAATCAGATGAAATCCCAATTTATGTAGCATTTCAATATACAAAAATAGCCTTCCACAACAGATTTTGAACTATGCAAATTTTGGGCGACAAAAATCGATAATTTTCTTACAAAAATTATATTCAAATAGCGAGAAAGGTGATAAAATAATCTAGGAAATTTGGAAAATATGAATAAAGTTCGAAAATTGGTTTGGGCTCTGTAAAATGGATTGAAGTGCATTCTCACAAGATTTCATTTGATAGAGATTTGTTTTTTTTAGAAATGTATGCGTTTTCGAAGGGGGAGCCATAATGGAACAATTGATGAGAGATTTCTTTCTCTTTTTATCAAAAAATAAAGCGTTAACAAAGTTAGCTAAGAAATATGGTTTACGCTTTGGCGCTGCTCGTTTTGTGGCGGGAGAAACAATTGAACGTGCAGTTAATGTTATTAAGGATCTAAATAGTAAAGATCTTGTAGTGACAATTGATTATTTAGGTGAATTTATTGATAATGAGGCAGAAGCAAAGGAAATGGCTGATAACTCCATTCAAGCGATTCAAGCAATCGGACGCGAAAACTTAAGATCTCAATTGTCATTAAAAATGACATCGATGGGATTAGATATTTCAGATGATGTGGTTTTAGGCAATATGCGTAGAATTCTTGAAGCTGCAAAGGAAAATAACGTATTTGTTACAATTGATATGGAGGATTACTCCCGCTGTCAAAAAACAATTGATATTTTCAAACAGCTGAAGTCAGAATACGATAATGTTGGAACCGTAATCCAAGCTTATTTATACCGAACTGAACAAGACATGAAAGACCTAAATGAATATTCTCCCAATTTACGATTGGTTAAAGGGGCTTATAAAGAGTCTCCAGAAGTTGCATTCCCAGAAAAAAGCGATGTGGATGATAACTTCAAAAAGATTATTAAAATGCATCTTCTAAATGGAAATTACACAGCTGTTGCGACCCACGATGATGCAATGATTGAATATACGAAGCAATTAGTAAAAGAGCATAACATTCCAAATGACCAATTTGAGTTCCAAATGTTATACGGAATTCGTACAGAAAAGCAGCTAGAATTAGTAAAAGAGGGCTACAAAATGCGCGTATACGTGCCATATGGAACGGACTGGTACGGCTATTTTATGCGCCGTTTAGCAGAACGCCCAGCTAACGTTGCTTTCGTATTAAAAGGGATGTTTAAAAAATAGAAAAGGATAACCTGGAAACAATGGCCAATAGGTAAGCTTATTTCAGATTATCGGCAAAAGGGATCGAGAATTCTCTCGGTCCCTTTTAGCATTTACTAATATGGTGGAAGATCGGGAATTTCCTCTCCAGGGGATAGCGTGAGCCAAGCCTCCCAGGCATTGCCTGAGGGGACTTCGTTGTCCCGCAAATCTTCGAGGTTCAAGCGACTTCCGCTTCAGCCCCATGTATTAGCCTATTTTTTAAATTGATTATTCTGGCTGTTTTTCTTTCCGCTTCCATCCCGCTCAACAGTTGGGCCAGCATCTCCCTTTACACTAGCAGCACTTACACCAGCTTTAGAAGGATTTTTCTTCACTCTTGCCATTGCCTACACCACCCTTCAAAAAAGTTGCATATAAAAGAGAATTCCTTTCAATATAAAGTTCCCTAAAACGAGATAGATTATTGGTCAAAGGGACATAGTCTAATTTATCAAAAAATTTTTAAATTTCCGCTAGTAAATCATTGCGTAAATTTTGCAAATATTTTATAGTTATAAGTAACAGAACTCATTCGAAGCTCATTTTTTTTAACCGAAAAATGAATGAGTATTCATTCAAAAGAGTTAAAGGGGGAGACGAAGTTGATCCAACAAATTAAAAAAGCGGCTGTATTAGGCTCAGGTGTAATGGGCTCAGGTATTGCTGCGCACCTAGCAAACATTGGAATACCAACATTACTGTTAGATATTGTACCTCGTGAATTAACAAAGCAAGAAGAAGCAAAAGGACTAACCCTTGAAGATAAGCAGGTTCGTAACCGTATAAGTGCAACTAATTTACAAAAATTAGTAAAACAAAAACCAGCACCGCTTGCATCGAAAAAGAATCTAGCTCTAATTGAAGCTGGGAATTTCGATGATGATATGGAGCGTTTGAAAGATGTAGATTGGGTTATCGAGGTAGTCGTAGAAAACCTTAAGATTAAACAACAGGTATTTGAAAAAGTAGACCAATACCGAAAACTAGGAAGCATTGTTAGCTCTAATACATCAGGGATTTCAGTGGAAGCAATGGCAGAAGGGCGTTCAGAGGATTTTCAAAAGCATTTCTTAGGAACGCACTTTTTTAATCCTCCACGTTATTTAAAACTATTAGAGGTAATTCCTACGAAGAATACAGACCCTGATGTGTTTTCTTTTATGAAACAGTTTGGTGAAGACAAGTTAGGTAAAGGTGTTGTAGAAGCAAAGGACACACCGAACTTTATCGCAAACCGAATTGGGACATATGGGTTACTAGTTACAGTTCAAGAAATGTTAAAGGGTGGGTATAGTGTAGGTGAGGTTGACTCAGTTACAGGTCCACTCATTGGTAGACCAAAGAGTGCAACATTTAGAACGCTAGATGTTGTTGGACTTGATACATTTGTTCATGTAGCAAATAATGTCTACGATCAGGTAGAAGGTCAAGAAAAAGAAGTGTTTGAAGTACCTACTTTTATGAAGACGATGCTTGAAAAAGGCTGGTTTGGAAGTAAATCTGGTCAAGGGTTCTTCTTAAAGAAAGGAAAAGAAATTCTTGAATTGAATCCCGAAACATTAGAATATGGCCCACGTCAAAAGCTTAAAGCGGCTTCGGTAGAAATGAGTAAGCAGCAAAAAGGCTTAGCGAATAAATTGAAAGCGCTTGTATATTCAGATGATCGTGCAGGTCAGCTTTTGTGGAATATTTTCAGTCCAGTTCTTATCTACTCTGCAGAACTATTCGGTGAAATTGCAGATGACATTGTTGCGATTGATCGCGCAATGAAATGGGGCTTTGGCTGGGAGCAAGGTCCATTCGAGGCTTGGGATGCAATGGGAGTAGCAAAATCTGTTCAGAAAATGGAAGAACAAGGACTAACTGTTCCTAAATGGGTAAAAGACTTAATCGATAATGGCTTTACATCTTTTTATAAAGAAGAAGAAGGTAAGGTCTATTTCTATCATAATGGGGAATACAAATTAATTGAAGAAAACCCGAAAGCAATTAAATTAAAACAATTGAAAATGCAAAAGGGTGTTATAAAGAAGAATAGCGGTGCTAGCTTAGTAGACCTTGGAGATGGTGTAGCATTACTAGAATTCCATTCACCTAATAATTCCATTGGATTAGATGTTGTTCAAATGATCAACTTTGCGGTGGATGAAGTGGAGAAAAATTATAAAGGCCTCGTTATCGGTAACCAAGGAAAGAACTTCTGTGTTGGTGCGAACTTGGCGATGATCTTAATGGAAGCTCAGGATGATAATATCTTCGAAGTGGATATGGTAGTCCGTCACTTCCAACAAGCTATGATGAAAATTAAGTACAGTACAAAGCCTGTTGTGGCAGCACCATTTGGAATGACATTAGGTGGAGGTTCAGAAGTGTGTTTACCTGCTGCACATATCCAAGCTTCAATGGAAACATATATGGGTCTTGTTGAAGTAGGTGTTGGACTTATTCCAGGTGGAGGTGGAAACAAGGAATTATACTTGAAGCACCTCGATAGTATGCCAAATGGGGTTGACTTTGACCTACAGCAAGTGGCGAATAAAGTATTTGAGTCGATTGCGATGGCGAAAGTCTCGACGTCTGGTGAAGAAGCTCGAGATAACAACTTCTTAAACCAAGCAGATGGCGTGAGTGTAAATGGAGATCATTTGCTTTATGATGCAAAACAAGCTGTTCTAAGCCTTTATGGAAAAGGCTATAAGCCACCAGTCAGAAAGAAAGTTCCTGTAGTAGGTGAAACGGGTTACGCAACATTACTATTAGGAGCACAGTCGATGTACTATTCTGGCTATATTTCCGAGCATGACTTAAAGATTGCGAAGAAGCTAGCCTACGTCATTGCTGGTGGAAAAGTCCCTTATGGAACAATGGTGGATGAGCAATACTTATTAGATCTTGAGAGAGAGGCATTCATGAGTTTAGTTGCAGAACCGAAATCTCAACAACGCATGCAGCATATGTTATTAAAAGGAAAACCTTTACGTAACTAATAGATTGCTAGAAGCCAATATTTATAGAAAGAGAGGGAACAGGATGAGAGAAGCGGTAATTGTTGCAGGAGCTCGTACACCGGTCGGAAAAGCAAAGAAGGGTACCCTTGCGAATGTAAGACCAGATGATTTAGGGGCGCTTGTAGTAAAAGAAACATTGAAGCGTGCAGGAAATTACGAAGGAGATATAGATGATTTAATTATCGGATGTGCAATGCCTGAAGCTGAGCAAGGGTTAAACCTAGCTCGTAATATTGGAGCGCTAGCAGGTCTTCCTCATACAGTACCTGCTGTAACCGTAAATAGATACTGTTCTTCAGGGCTACAAACGATTGCATATGCAGCGGAAAAAATTATGTTAGGTCATGCGGATACGATTATTGCAGGTGGAGCTGAATCAATGAGCTTAGTGCCGATGATGGGGCATGTTGTACGACCGAATGCCAAGCTTGCAGAGTCAGCACCAGAATATTATATGGGGATGGGACATACAGCAGAGGAAGTAGCCAAGAAATACGGGATTTCTCGTGAAGATCAGGATGCATTTGCTGTACGAAGTCACCAAAGAGCTGCCAAAGCGATTGCAGAAGGTAAGTTTGATGATGAAATCGTTCCAGTAGATGTTACGGTTCGTTCAGTAGGAAAAGACAATAAACTAATCGAAAAAAATCTTCAGTTTACACGTGATGAGGGTGTTCGTGCTGATTCCAATGTAGATACCCTAGGAAAGCTGAGACCAGCATTCTCAGTAACAGGATCAGTAACCGCTGGAAATTCATCTCAAACAAGCGATGGAGCTGCAGCAGTAATGGTAATGGACAGAGAGAAAGCAGAATCCCTCGGTTTACAGCCAATGGCGAAGTTTAGATCATTTGCTGTTGGGGGAGTTCCTCCTGAAATTATGGGAATCGGGCCTGTTGTTGCCATTCCAAAAGCATTAAAACTAGCAGGATTAGAAATATCGGATGTTGGATTATTTGAATTAAATGAAGCATTTGCCTCTCAATCGATTCAAGTCATTCGAGAGCTTGGATTAGACGAGGAAAAAGTCAATGTAAATGGTGGAGCCATTGCTCTTGGACATCCGCTTGGCTGTACAGGCGCTAAGCTAACACTTTCGCTAATTCATGAGATGAAACGTAGAAATGAAAAGTATGGCGTTGTCACGATGTGTATAGGCGGAGGAATGGGAGCAGCTGGAGTTTTTGAACTTTTATAGAAAATCAATAGTAATGGGGGCTTCGGCTCCCAACAATAGAATGGAGGATGTAAGATGGCGAACACAACAGATAAGTTAATTAAAGGTGGAAGCTTTTTAATTGAAGATGTATCATTTGAACAGGTATTCACACCTGAAGACTATAGTGATGAGCAAAAAATGATTGCTAAAACAACAGAAGATTTTGTTGTTAAAGAGGTATTACCACAAGTGCCATACTTAGAGAAGCATGAGTTTGATCGCTCTGTAAAGTTGCTTAAAGATGCAGGAGAGCTAGGTCTTCTAGGGGCTGACGTGCCAGAAGAATACGGCGGCTTAGCATTAGACAAGGTTAGCTCAGCACTTATTGCTGAGAAGATGGCTATCGCTGGTGGCTTTTCTATTACCCACGGTGCACACGTGGGGATTGGATCCTTACCAATCGTATTATTCGGAAATGAAGAGCAAAAGCAAAAATACCTCCCACAATTATCAACTGGTGAGAAGATTGCAGCATATGCTTTAACGGAACCAGGTTCAGGTTCAGATGCTCTAGGTGCGAAAACAACAGCAAAGTTAAATGAAGCGGGAACTCATTATGTATTAAATGGTGAAAAACAATGGATTACTAACGCTGGTTTTGCTGATGTATTCGTAGTATATGCAAAGATTGATGGGGATAAGTTCTCGGCATTCATCGTTGACCGTGAATTCTCAGGTGTATCTACAGGAGCAGAAGAGGATAAAATGGGAATCAAGAGCTCGTCTACTCGAACATTAATTCTAGACGATGCAGAAGTTCCAGTTGAAAATGTATTAGGTGAAATTGGTCGTGGTCATGTCATCGCCTTTAATATATTAAATATCGGACGTTATAAATTGGGCGTTGGTGCTCTAGGAGCTTCAAAACGTGCGCTTGAGATTACCATTCCTTATGTAAACCAACGGAAACAATTCGACACACCCATTTCAGCATTTAACTTAACGAAAGAAAAGCTTGCTACAATGGCAGCAAAAACATACGCTGCAGAAAGTGCAATCTACCGTACAGTTGGTCTATTCGAAGATCGTATGAGCAAGCTAACAGAAGAAGAAGTAAATGGTGGAAAGGCTGTTGCTGATTCAATTGCTGAATATGCCATTGAGTGTTCTTTAGGTAAATTCTTCGGTACAGAAGTACTTGATTTTGTAGTAGATGAAGGTGTTCAATTACACGGTGGTTATGGGTTCATGGAAGAATATGAAATTGCAAGAGCCTACCGTGATTCTCGTATTAACCGCATTTTTGAAGGTACGAATGAAATCAACCGTTTCCTAGTACCAGGAACTTTCCTTCGTAAAGCATTAAAAGGAGAGCTTCCACTATTACAAAAAGCACAAAGTTTACAAGAAGAATTAATGATGCTAATGCCTGAAGAACCAGGAACTGAGCCGCTTGCACAAGAAAAATACTTAGTGAAAAACGCGAAGAAAATCGCGCTACTTACACTAGGGTTAGCTGCACAAAAGTTCGGTAAAGGTCTAAATGATGAGCAGGAAATCTTAGTAAATATTGCAGATATGATTTCAAATGCATATGCAATGGAATCTGTGGTTCTTCGTACAGAGAAAGCAATTGAAGCTTCTGGTTTAGAGAAGAACATGCAAAAGCTCCTTTATACAGAAATTTTCTGCCAAGAAGCATTTAACCAAATTGAAAAAGATGCAAAGGAAACATTGGTTGCAGCAGAAGAAGGAGATTCTTTACGCATGATGATTTCTGCACTGCGTAAGTTTACTCGCCATACGCCAATCAATGTAATTGCTAAGAAACGTGAAGCTTCTGTGAAGTTAATTGATGTAGAACGCTACACAGTATAATTCATTCTTTGGAGGCTACCCATTGGGGTAGTCTCTCACTTTTTTGTACAGATAAAGGGCTATCCAAGAAATAATAATGTAAATGAAGGAAAAGAGAAGAAAAAGTCGAATTATGTTTTGTACCTACTACTTCGTTTTATGAAATCTTCTCATAGATGTGGTACTATTCAAATAAGTGCTTGAAAGTACTTACAGAGTTTGGACAAGATAACAATGGGGTGGTGAAAAGATGTCATTAACATTTTATTGGTATCCAAAATGTGGTACATGTCGAAATGCAAAGAAATGGTTAGATGCGCACAATCTTTCCTATAACGAAGTACATATCGTAGAAAATCCTCCTTCAAAGGAACAATTGGAGAGTTTGTATCGAAAAAGTGGTTTTGACCTAAAAAAGTTTTTTAATACAAGTGGCCAAAAATATCGAGAGCTTGGCTTAAAGGACAAGGTTAAGACAGCTTCAGATGAAGAGCTACTAGAAATACTCGCAACAGACGGGATGCTCATTAAACGTCCAATTCTTACAGATGGAGAAAAAGTGACAGTAGGCTTTAAAGAAGAGGATTATGAAAAAATGTGGCTAGCTTGATCAAGATAGGCTTGCAAGCGCTCTTTTTTCATGCCATGATAAATTGGGAAATCGATTTTATCGATATAGATTAATTAGCAAAGATGGAGGGAATTAACATGAATACACCAAAGGAATTACGTTATTCAGAAGAGCATGAATGGGTAAAAGTAGAAGGCGAAAAAGTTCGTATTGGAATTACAGATTTCGCACAATCTGAACTAGGAGATATCGTGTTTGTTGAGCTTCCAGAGGTTGGCGACGAGCTAACTGCAGATGAGCCATTTGGAAGTGTAGAGTCTGTTAAAACGGTTTCAGAATTGTATGCTCCTATTAGCGGGAAAGTAGTGGAAGTGAACGAAGACTTAAATGATAGCCCAGAATTTGTTAATGAATCTCCTTATGAAAAAGCGTGGATGGTAGTAATTGAGCCATCTGATGCGAGTGAAATGGACAAGCTAATGACGGCTGAGCAATACGAAGAAATGATTAAAGAAGACTAATTGATTCAAGAAGCGTCCAGCGATGGGCGCTTTTTATTTTTGATAAATTAGAGGTAAGTTCCTAATAATGGATATCTATTCTCCTATTTAAAAGGGTAATCTAAAGGTAAATGGGAGAAAGGGTGTTTTTCAATGACATTAAAGCAGCAAAAGCTAGATATTACAGACCGTGTCATAGGGAGATTAGAAAATGGGGAAATCAAGCTTTTTCTTGAAAACGAACCAATTGGAAAGATGACATTGCCACAAGGATGTGTATTTCAGCTAGAGCACCATTTTGAGGCAAATGAGCAAAAAATATTTCAACATGTGACAGTAACAGAACAACCAGCAGCACGATATACAGATTGTGATGAAGGCGGATGGTGCTAATCATGGGCAGAGGGAATTCCCCCTGCTCATTTTCTGTGTGTATCAACCATTTGAATTGACAACTGCTAGAATAATGAAGGAAAAGCGCACTCCATAGCGAATAAAGAATATAGATATGGTATGATAACATAAATACACTCTATAGGTGATTAGCATGGATGGATTATCGACGGAAAAAGTAATTATTGTAGAAGGAACTTCCGATAGAAAGAAAGTGCATGCCATAATAAAAGAGCCTGTTGAAATTGTTTGTACGAATGGAACCATTAGCATGACCAAATTAGACGAACTTATTGACGAATTGTATGATAAGGATGTATACATTCTTGTTGATGCAGACGAAGCGGGAGAAAAGCTACGCAAGCAATTTAAGAGAGAATTTCCGGAAGCTGAGCATCTCTATATTGATAAGATGTATAGAGAAGTAGCAAGTGCTCCAGAGCATCATTTAGCGACCGTTTTACTCGGTGCTAATATCGATGTTTATACACAGTTTTTAGATAGAGGTTGATTTACATGCAAGAGTGGATACCAAATGATTTTTCGGAGAATATAGCTAAGGCAGAGATAACGTTCCTCTATATGTACACGCCATTATGCGGGACGTGTCAGATGGCTGGAAAAATGCTTCAAGTAGTAACGGAACTACTCCCTAATCAAAATTGGGGGAAAATTAATTTAAATTATATTCCTGATCACTCCGAAAGCTGGGAAGTTGAAAGTGTTCCGTGTTTAGCAGTATTTAAAAGCGGGGAGCTAATTGAAAAGATTTATGCCTTCCATTCGGTACCGTATTTGTTAGATAAATTAAAAAGTATTGAGTAAATCAGTTGCATGGATGCAGCTGATTTTTTTGTTAATGGATTCTTGATACTCATAAAACAGCCTAAAAACGTACAAATAGGATTATCATCCCCGAATAGTCTGATATACCATTTTTTCGCAGATACATTCGTAAATACGCTGTAATATAGAATGCTCACCACTGGTCACCAATATGCTATTTTCTTAGAATTGCTGTTTTCTCTCTAGAAGCCAATAGCAGTTGTTATCATCACTTTAGGTTCTTTCGTAATAATAGTTCAAATTTTTTCATTTTTTTATTTACTTTTCATCCCAGGTAGGATTATGATATTTAGGGATACGAAATAAATGAAGGGCGGTCTACCTCATGGCTTTTTATCAAGAATGGGTGGAGCAATTTAGAGGGTATAATAGAAATATACGCTTATCGATTTTAGCAAATGTGCTAACGCATATTGGGCTCGGTATTTTCATGGTTATATATAATTTTTATATACGAGAACTAGGTTATTCTGACCAAGTAAACGGTCAAGTCATCTCAATGACTTCATTAGCAACCGCATTCATTTTGATCCCTGCTGGGTTCCTTAGCGATCGGTATGGGAGGAAGCGAATCATGCTCTTTGGTGCAATTGCCACTGGGCTGATGTTGCTTACTAGAAGTTTAGTTGAGCTACAAAGCTTGCTTGTGTTATTTGCTTTCGGTACCGGTTTAACATCAGCTTTTCTCCAAGTATCTGCCATTCCATGGCTAGCTGAAAATTCGAAGCCAGAGCAGCGAGTACATTTGTTTAGCATGCACTTTGCAGTAATGACAGGAGCAAATGTAATTGGAAGTTTATTAGGTGGGATTTCTACAGATATCTTTTCAGTTTTTTTATCGGAGCTACAAAGTGTAAGAATGACATTAGTCTTTGGTTCGTTGATCTTTCTATTAGGATTCATACCAATTCTTCGCTTTAATGAACAAGTAGTAAGAACAAAGGATATCATTCAAAAGCCTAAAGAGCGTGTTATTCAAACATTCACAAAGCACCGTTCCGCTATTAAGATCGTTCTGTTGTTTGCTGTTGCTCAGCTTCTAATTGGCTTTGGAGCTGGACTTGTAATCCCTTACTTGAACCTGTACTTTGCGGATCGTTTCTCTGCACCCAATTCCATCATCGGCTTAGTCATATCATTAGGACAAGGAGCAACAATGATTGCCATGTTTATTGGTCCGATGGTAGTTAGAAGACTTGGAGAAGTAAAGTCAGTTGTTTTCCTTCAGCTACTCTCATTGCCATTTCTATTATTAACTGCCTATACACATAATTTATGGTTAGCAGCAATAGGGTTTTTATTTCGACAAGCGCTAATGAACGCGGGGAACCCTATTCAAATGTCATTAATGATGTCAAAAGTTGATGATTCAGTGAAAGGTCTTGCTAATTCAGTTAATCAGATGGTATTTCAACTAGGGTGGGCGTTTATGGGGCCAGTTTCAACTGGAATAGTCATCAAGTATGGATCATACTGGGGGTATGCAACGGTCTTTTCCATTACCGCTGTTCTCTACCTATTAGGATCACTCTATTTTTTCTTTGTGTTCAGAAGTTTTTCAAAGCCATCTAAGGTCACGACAGCAAAAGCAATTTAATGACATATTTCTTGGGAAATGACAGACAATGCTACAAAAAATGTAGTGTTGTCTTTTTTTGGAGATTTGTAAAGTATAAGGTAGCGTGATTCAAAATTTTTTGCATTTGTTTAGCGATTCGGCTTTTCTTGTATCTATTTGTCGATGAATAATTAAAGGAATGGAAGAAAAAGCGATGAATGTTTATAAATAGGAATATTTAAGGGGGTTGCAGTACTTGAGAGAAGAAGAGTTAGAGAGGTTTTTAACCGGGTACACAACTAAACAACACCTTTTGCTGTTAATGCAGCATAATAGGATGAATGTCCGAATCCAAACTGAGAATAATCAATTTGTATTAGCGTTCAATGAGAACATAGTAGAGCTTTTCGATTTTGAAGAAGATCAAAACTATGATGTGGAACTAGAAGGTTCTTACGACACAATCAGTTCAATATTGACAGGGGAACTTAAGCTTCGACAGGCAGCTCGGACAAATGACCTTTTGATTCGTGCTTCTTATCGAAAGCTACTCCTTTTAGAATCGATATTTTACCTTTCAAAGCCATATCGAGTAGTCTGAAAATTTAAAAAAACTGTTGACTTTAACAAAATTTTCATGTTACGATCGTTTTAGTCAATTAACTGATAAAACTGAATAGTTTCTTATCAAGAGAGGCGGAGGGACTGGCCCTACGAAGCCCGGCAACCGGTTTTTTACACGGTGCTAAATCCAGCAGAGCATAGCTCTGAAAGATAAGAAGAGATGACTATAATCCCTCTTCTTAATGAAGAGGGTTTTTTCATTTTCTTCTAGAGCAAGATTAGTTTTTGCTAATTTGTTAGCACAAAAAACAAAAGGGAGAGATGAGGATGTCAGAAAAACAAAAGAATTATCGATTAGAAACGTTAGGAGTACATGGGGGATTAACACCAGACCCAACTACGGGTGCAAGAGCGGTACCAATTTATCAAAATAATGCTTATCAATTCCGCAATACAGAACATGCCGCTGATTTATTTGCGCTTAAAGAGCCAGGATATATTTACTCGCGCATTCATAACCCAACTGTCACAGTATTTGAGGAACGAATCGCTCTCCTTGAAGGAGGGGGTGGGGCTTTAGCTGTTGCGAGTGGGATGGCTGCTATTACAACTGCCATTCTAAACGTAGCAGAAGCGGGTGACGAGATTGTCGCTGCTTCGAATCTCTATGGGGGAACATACAACTTATTTACTGTAACGCTTCCAAAGTATGGGATAACTGTAAAGCTTGTTGATTCAAGTGATGTGGAGAATTTCCGTCAAGCGATTACAGCAAAAACGAAGGCTGTATTTGCTGAAACAATTGGAAACCCAAGTCTACGCGTACTAGATATTGAGAAAGTGGCTAAGGTAGCTCATGAAAATGGGATCCCACTTATTGTGGATAACACATTTGCCACACCATATCTATGTCGTCCAATAGACTACGGAGCTGATATTGTTGTTCATTCGGCAACGAAATGGCTCCTTGGCAATGGAACAACATTAGGAGGGGTCATTGTTGATGGAGGAAAGTTTGATTGGAATTCTCCAAAGTTCCCATCTTTCATTAAGCCAGATCCAAGTTATCATGACATTGTCTATAGTGAGGCACTTGGTCCATTGGCATATATCGTGAAAGCGCGTGTTCAGCTATTAAGAGACTTAGGGCCCTCTCTTAGTCCACAAAATGCATTTCAATTTACTTTAGGTTTAGAAACTCTTCATGTACGTATGAAGGAGCATGTGGCAAATGCAAGAAAGGTTATCCACTATTTAGAATCACATCCAGCCGTGAACTGGGTGGGGCATCCCGAGCATGAAAAGCACCCAGATGTGAAACTAGCTGAAAAATACCTACCAAAAGGGGCTGGCTCTGTTCTTGTTTTTGGAATTGCAGGTGGAAGAGAAGCAGGTGCGAAATTTATTAACCAGCTGGAGCTTTGGGCACATGTGGCGAATGTGGGAGATGCGAAGAGCTTGGTCATTCATCCAGCTAGTACGACCCATCAGCAGCTAGATTCAGAAGGCTTGAAAAAAGCGGGCGTTTCAGAAGATCTTATTCGCCTATCTGTTGGAATTGAAAATGTTGAGGATTTAATTGATGATCTAGAACAAGCACTTGAAATAGCTACTGGTATTTCTTCATCTGTTGCAGCTAAGGTATAAGATTCCATCATTTTTTTCGTTGACACCCCTTTTTATCCATGATACGATAAATTTCGTAATTTAAAAAATACTTACTTCGTTTAAAGTGTTAATTGAATATAGAATGTTTGCTCTTATCCAGAGAGGTGGAGGGATGTGCCCTATGAAGCCCGGCAACCGTCAGTGAAAATCTGAAATGGTGCCAATTCACACAAAGCTGTTTGCTTTGGAAGATGAGAGAAAGGAAACGAACGTATGCCTTTCTGCTCATGAGTAGAAAGGCTTTTTTGTTTTTTTGAACATTTCACCTATATAGGAAGATGGATAAGATGATGACCTTTGAATGAATTATCCAATTGATTCAAAGGATAACAGCATAGACGAAGGGATAAAAGGGGTGGTAAACAAATGATCTCGATACAGAATGTTAAAAAAATATACTCATCCAAAAATGGTCAGGTTGTTGCAGTAGATGATGTTAACCTTCAAATTAAAGAGGGTGAGATTTTCGGTGTGATTGGTTACAGTGGTGCGGGAAAAAGTACACTTATTCGCATGTTAAATGGCCTTGAACTCCCATCTGAAGGTACGGTGACGGTTGCTGGAAACGAAGTATCTAAAGTTAAAGGAGAGAAACTTCGCAAAGCACGTCATGAAATTAGCATGATTTTTCAGCATTTTAATTTATTATGGTCACGAACAGTCCGCGAGAACATTGCTTTCCCACTAGAAATTGCAGGAGTTGCAAGTAATGAGCGTCGCACACGCGTCGATGAGTTAATTAAGCTTGTAGGACTTGAAGGACGAGAAGATGCCTACCCATCTCAACTGAGTGGAGGACAGAAGCAGCGAGTAGGGATTGCAAGAGCACTTGCAAATAACCCGAAAGTACTTTTATGTGATGAGGCAACATCTGCTCTTGATCCACAAACGACCGATTCTATTTTAGAACTCTTGGTAGATATTAATGCACGCCTCGGCTTAACGATTGTCTTAATCACTCATGAAATGCATGTAATTCGAAAAATTTGTCATCAGGTAGCTGTGATGGAGTCTGGACAAATTGTTGAGATGGGTCCAGTACTAGATGTGTTTAAACATCCCAAACAGTCCATTACGAAGCGATTTGTTCAACAAGTAACAGAACCTGAAGAAACGAAAGAAACGATTGAGCATCTACTGGAGCAATATCCACAGGGGAAGGTTGTTCAATTGACCTTTGTAGGTGAAGCAGCTGAACAGCCGCTCATTACCAACCTCATTCGAAAGCATGATGTAAGTGTAAATATCCTTCAAGGGAAAATATCACAAACACAGAATGGGTCCTATGGAACATTATTCATCCATATAGATGGAGAGCTGAATGAAGTGACAAGAGCAATGGAATTTCTTCATTCCCAGCAAGTTGGAGTGGAGGTGATTTCTAATGGCTGAGCTTTTTCCAAATGTTAATTGGGAATCCATGATAGAAGCAACGAAAGAAACTTTATATATGACAGCCATTTCCGTGGCAGTAACTTTCGTATTAGGTATCATATTAGGATTGCTCTTATTTCTAACAGCGAAGGGGAATATTTGGGAGAATAACTTCGTGAATAAAATAATAGGCGGGTTCGTGAATATTTTTCGATCCATTCCTTTTATTATCTTAATTGTCCTATTAATTCCGTTTACTAAATTCATTGTAGGCACGATGATTGGAGAAAATGCAGCATTACCAGCACTAGTCATTGGTGCAGCTCCCTTTTATGCGAGAATGGTCGAAATCGGACTAAGGGAAATTGATAAAGGGGTTATTGAGGCAGCAAAATCAATGGGAGCTAAAACATCAACGATTATTTGGAAGGTTCTTCTGCCGGAATCAATGCCTGCATTAGTTTCGGGTATAACCGTTACAGCTATTGCTCTAGTAGGCTATACGGCAATGGCAGGTGTCATCGGAGCTGGTGGGCTTGGAAATCTAGCTTACTTAGAAGGATTTCAAAGAGGTCGCAATGATGTCACCTTTATGGCGACAATCGTAATTTTAATAATTGTATTTATCATTCAATTTATTGGTGATTACGTCACTTCCAAACTAGACAAACGATAGGAGAGACAAAAAATGAAAAAATGGGTAAGTTCAATTTTAACATTCGCAGTAGTTTTGGTTTTAGCTGCATGTGGTACTTCAGATGAAGGAAAATCAGGTGACAAAGCAGCTGATCAGAAGAAAATTGTTGTTGGAGCATCAAATGTTCCACATGCAGAAATCTTAGAGCAAGTAAAACCTCTTTTGGAAGAAAAGGGCATTGAGCTTGAAATTCAACCATTCCAAGATTATGTATTGCCAAACAAGGCGTTAGCAGATAATGAATTAGATGCGAACTACTTTCAGCACATTCCATATTTAGAAGCGCAAATTGCTGAAAACGGGTATGATTTTGTGAATGCTGGTGGAATTCATATTGAACCAATTGGCGTTTACTCTAAAAAGTATAAAAGCTTAGATGAACTACCTGAAGGTGCTACGATCATCATGAGTAATTCTGTTGCAGACCATGGACGTATTTTGACAATGCTTGAAAAAGAAGGATTAATTACGTTAAAAGAAGGCATTGAGAAAGTGAAAGCAACAGTTGCAGATATTGAAGAAAATGAGAAAAATCTAAATTTCGATACGGAATATGAAGCAGCATTATTACCACAAATTTATAACAATGATGAAGGTGACGCAGTTCTCATTAACTCTAACTATGCAATTGATGCTGGATTAAACCCAACAGAGGATGCCATTGCGATTGAAGGGGAGCAATCACCATATGTAAATGTGATTGCTGTACGTTCTGGGGACGAGAATAGTGAAGAAATCAATGCTCTAGTTGAAGTATTACGATCGAAAGAAATTCAAGATTTTATTTTAGAAAAGTATGAAGGTGCTGTTGTTCCGGTCACAGAATAATTGACTTCAAATGGTACTAAAGAAAATCCTAGAACAACATGCCGATAAATTTACTAAACAGGGTCTAGCATAGGCCCTGTTTTTTTTAGGGTATTTTCTAAAAGAATATTGTATCACCCCAAGAAAGATTCCCTTCTTCATACGATAGCTGGCAGGTTGGAGCGGAAGAGTGCGAGACACTTGAGGGAGCAGTGGGACAGTTGAGATCCCACAGGCTAAGCCGAGGATACTCACCGTACGTCTTACGGAAAGCAAGGACCTGGAGCGGAAACTGAGCATGTTTCAAAAAGCTACAACGGATAGGAAAACAGATTTTTTAAAAGAATAGTTTGTTTCCTATTCAAACATACTAACGAAGAAAAAGTCTTAGCTTTCAGAGTGAGTATGTCTAAAGAAAGCTTCTTATTATGAATATGATGGGAGTTGTGAATAAAATGGAACATCAATATGAAGCAAATAATTCAATACAAGGTGCACTACATGACTATAAGCTAGGCTTAGGAGTTTTTACGGAGAAGATGCCTGAACTCGCTCATCATTATCATGCATTTACTGAAGAATGCTTTAAAGCTGGTTCGCTTTCGCAAAAAGATAAGCAATTAATTGCGCTTGGAATTAGTCTATATTCACAAGATGAGTATTGCATCATTTATCATGTCAAGGGCTGTATAGATCAAGGGGCTACAGAAGAGGAAATATTGGAAGCTGTTGGAGTTACTGCTGCATTCGGCGGAGGTGCTGCAATGAGTCAAGCGGTAACGTTAGTTCAAGAAGCAATGACAGAATTAAATAATTTACAATAGAAATTGCATAATCAAGAAGAATAGGGAGTTATTTTCCAAAATGATAAGAACGCTGGAGGTGAGTGTTTTACACTCTCTCCTATCCATACATACCCTTATTTTCAACGGTTTTCCCGCTTTGTAACGTACAACGATTCAATGATAACATAATAATTGTTTAAACGAATCGCTTATGCGAGAAAAACCGAAAGGATGGATTCATTATCAGTCAGTTACAACTCAATTATACAAGTGAGATGGAAAAGGCTATGCATGGGGCCCATGGAGTTGGCTATGAATTATATCGTCGAAAGCACGAGGTTCGAATGAGAGTAGAACAGAAAAGACAGGAAGACTATGTCGAAAGCCAACGCATGATTGCTGACTTAGATCGAAAATTAAACTCATAAAAATGAAAAGTGACAATTAAGTGAATAGAGCAAAAGAAACGAGTGAGAGGCTGGGATATAAGTATTTCAGTCGATGGTATATCCGAACGATTAGGAGTTATCTCCTTACTAGTTCGGGTATTTTTGTTTGTTTGGAAATCAAATTTTTAAAATAGTGGAATGGAGCGGAAGACACTCGACTACTAAGGGAAATAGAGGAAAGGCAGCGAGGAGACTCAGATTCCTCCCCGCGGAAAGCGAGTGTCTGCAGCGCATTTACAACCAAACTATATGAAAAAAGTCGTTGTTCGTCTTTGAGAAAGTGTCATTTAGTTATGTCACAGCCTCATGGAAAAAATCCATTGTTCTCTGCTTGAATCAGACGCATTTCGTCAGTATGTACTTGACAGGATTTAGGATTTAGTACAAACATCATCTATGAGAAGCAATTTTAGTATGGATTCGACTTGCTGGAATGATTGAAATTCATTCTCAATAAGATACTGATAAATGAGAATAGTTTTCAATTGTTTTTTCTTTTTACTACATGGATTAAGAACTTAATGGGTAAAATAAGATAGTCTTTTTTTTGAAAGCACCAACACAATAATGAAATGACTTACTGATAGATTAATCGTTGCTTCTCTGTAGAATTCTAGGCCGAAAATTAATGAATTTATTAAAAGTATAAAAGTTTTTCACTATGTTCAACTTGTAAAATATCTTATCCTATAAATAATGTAATTCAAGTGAGCTATTTTCTTTTTTTATTTCGTGTTTAAAAGTTCATGTAAATTAAAGAAGTAAACACTGCTAAAGAGTTGCTAACAAATTTCATTTGTTATAAGATTGTAATGAGAATAAAATGAGAATAAGAAGTGTTGGCATGATTTGCTAAAAAATATGCAGGTACAAATCTTTTTTTATTGATGGAGGTATAACAATGGCAGGATCTACTTTAACGATTAAAGATCTTCATGTTCAAATTGAAGGGAAAGAAATTTTAAAAGGTGTAAACCTTGAAGTAAAAGGTGGAGAAATTCACGCAATTATGGGACCTAACGGAACAGGTAAATCTACTTTATCTTCTGCAATTATGGGTCATCCAAAATATGAAATTACACAAGGTAGCGTTACTTTAGATAATGAAGATGTTCTTGAAATGGAAGTTGATGAGCGTGCTCGTGCTGGTCTATTCCTAGCAATGCAGTATCCAAGTGAAATTAACGGTGTTACAAATGCTGATTTCCTTCGTTCTGCTCTAAATAGCCGTCTTGGCGAAGGAAATGAAATTTCATTAATGAAATTCATCCGTAAAATGGACAAAAATATGGAATTTCTTGAAATGGACCAAGATATGGCACAACGTTATTTAAATGAAGGTTTCTCTGGTGGAGAAAAGAAGCGTAACGAAATTCTTCAATTAATGATGTTAGAACCGAAGATGGCTATTTTAGATGAGATTGACTCTGGTCTTGATATTGATGCATTAAAGGTAGTATCAAAAGGAATTAACGAAATGCGCGGTGAGGAATTTGGTTGCTTAATTATCACTCACTACCAAAGACTACTGAACTATATTACTCCTGACTTTGTACACGTAATGATGCAAGGGCGCATTGTAAAATCAGGGGGACCTGAGCTTGCACAACGCTTAGAAGCAGAAGGATATGACTGGATCAAACAAGAACTAGGTATTGAAGACGAAACAGTTGGGCAAGAAGCGTAAGCGTTAGGGGGATTATAATGACTATTGAGACAAAACTAGCGTTTGATCAAGAGTATGTTCAATCTTTTTCAAACGAAATGGGCGAACCGGCATGGCTAACTGAGCTACGTGTCAATGCTCTTGAAAATCTTGATGCGCTACCAATGCCAAAACCGGATAAAACGAAAATTGACAAGTGGAACTTTACACAATTCGAAAAGCATCTTGTGAAAAGCGACGATTTTGCGTCTTTAGACGAGCTTCCAGCTGATGTGAAAGCATTAGTTGATACAGAGGCTGCTGAGCAAAATCTATATATTCAACGCAATAATCGACCAAGCTATCTTTCTGTAACACAAGAATTAAAAGACAAAGGTGTAATCTTTGTTGATATTTTTACAGCTGCTAGAGAGCATGGAGAGCTATTGAAGAAATATTTCATGACCGATGCAGTAAAGGTAGATGAACACCGACTTACAGCATTACATGCGGCTTTAATGAATGGTGGAGCTTTCTTATATGTACCTAAAAACGTAGAAGTAACTGAACCGATTCAAGCTGTCTATGTACATGATGATACAGAAGCAAATGTATTTAATCATGTAATTGTTGTAGCAGATGATAATAGTTCAGTTACATATGTTGAAAACTACATTTCAACTGTTGAAACTGCAGGAAGCCAATTCAACATCATTTCAGAAGTTATTGCAAATGGAAATGCAAAAGTGACTTATGGTGCTGTTGATACGCTTGCAAAAGGTGTAACAACATATGTAAACCGCCGTGGTGTAGCTGGAAGAGATGCGAAAATTGAGTGGGCACTTGGCTTAATGAATGATGGCAACACCATTTCAGAAAATGTAACAAACCTTATGGGTGATGGCTCACATGGAGATACAAAGACCGTTGTAGTTGGCCGAGGAGAGCAAATACAAAACTTTACAACAAGTGTCGTTCACTTTGGGAAAAATTCTGAAGGATATATCTTGAAGCACGGTGTAATGAAGGATCAAGCAACTTCTATCTTTAACGGAATCGGAAAGATTGAGCATGGTGCCTCTAAGTCTAACGCTGAGCAGGAATCTCGTGTATTAATGCTTAGTGAAAAAGCTCGCGGTGATGCGAATCCAATTCTTCTTATTGATGAAGATGATGTAACAGCAGGTCACGCTGCATCAGTTGGACGTGTAGATCCAGTTCAGCTTTACTACTTAATGAGCCGTGGGATTCCGCAAAAAGAAGCGGAGCGTTTGGTCATTCATGGATTCCTTGCACCAGTTGTTAATGAGCTTCCTATTGAAGGGGTTAAAAAGCAGCTAGTGGAAGTTATCGAAAGGAAAGTTAAGTAATGAATATCCAAGATATTCGCCAAATGTTTCCGATTCTCAATCAAGAAGTCAACGGAAATCCGCTCGTATATCTTGATAGTGCGGCAACTTCTCAAAAACCAGTGCAAGTTATTGAGGCATTGGATCAATATTACCGAGAGTATAATTCTAATGTTCATCGCGGGGTTCATACCCTGGGTACAAAAGCAACCGATGGATACGAAGGAGCTCGTGAGAAGGTCCGCAAATTCATACATGCGAAATCAACGGAAGAGATTATTTTTACCCGTGGGACAACTACGGCGTTAAATACAGTTGCTATGAGCTACGGACATGCGAACCTATCTGAAGGGGACGAAATCGTGATTTCCTATATGGAACATCACAGCAATATTATCCCATGGCAACAAGTAGCTAAACATACTGGTGCAACGTTAAAGTATCTCCCGTTACAAGAGGATGGAACGATTTCATTAGACGATGTTCGACAAACCGTAACTGCTAATACGAAAATCGTATCTATTATGCAAGTCTCCAATGTATTGGGTGTAATGAACCCAATAAAAGATATTGCGAAAATTGCTCATGAAAATGATGCAGTTATGGTAGTAGATGGAGCGCAAAGTGCACCACATATGAAAATTGATGTACAGGACCTAGACTGTGATTTCCTAGCATTCTCTGGACATAAAATGTGTGCTCCGACGGGAATCGGTGTCCTTTATGGAAAAAAAGAGCTTTTAGAAAAAATGGAGCCTGTTGAATTTGGTGGAGAAATGATTGACTTTGTCGGTCTATACGAATCTACCTGGAAAGAGCTTCCTTGGAAGTTTGAAGGGGGAACACCAATAATTGCGGGTGCGATTGGACTAGGGGCAGCTATCGACTTTTTAGAAGAAATCGGTTTAGACCAAATTGAAGCACATGAGCATAAATTGGCTAAATACGCATTAGAAAAAATGTCGACCATCGAAGGAATGACTATCTATGGACCGATGGATCCTGAGAAACGTGCAGGGCTTGTCACATTTAATATGGATGATGTTCATCCACATGATGTGGCAACCGTGTTAGATGCAGAAGGGATTGCTGTTCGTGCAGGTCATCACTGTGCGCAGCCATTAATGAAATGGTTGAAAGCTTCTGCTACTGCTCGTGCAAGCTTCTATCTCTATAACACTGAGGAAGATATTGATAAGCTAGTTAACGGGCTAGTCAAAACAAAGGAGTATTTTAGCAATGTCTTTTAATAATTTAGATACTCTTTATCGACAAGTCATAATGGACCATTATAAAAACCCTAGAAACAAAGGGGTTTTAACAGAAGATGGTAGTTTAACGATAAATATGAATAACCCAACTTGTGGAGACCGTATTCAATTAACATTAAAGGTTGAAAATGGAATCGTTGAGGATGCAAAGTTTGATGGAGAAGGCTGCTCCATCTCTATGTCTTCCGCATCGATGATGACACAAGCAATTAAAGGCAGGAATATGGAAGAGGCGATCAAGCTCTCAAAAGTATTTTCTGACCTGATGCAAGGAAATGAATATGACGAAGATCTTGATCTTGGTGATATCGAGGCATTACAAGGGGTTTCTAAATTCCCGGCTCGTATTAAATGTGCAACTTTAGCTTGGAAGGCAATGGAAAAAGGGCTAAAGGAACAACAATAAAAGTATATAGCTAGCAGGATGGTGGATGGGTCCACATCCTCTTCTATAAGAATGGAGGAACACGACAATGGCGAAAAAAATGCCTGAGATCGGTGATTATAAATATGGCTTTGCCGATAAAGACGTTTCCATATTCCGATCTAAGCGTGGTCTAACGCGTGAAATCGTAGAAGAAATTTCTAAAATGAAAAATGAACCGCAGTGGATGCTGGATTTCCGTTTGAAATCATTAGAGCATTTCTACAATATGCCAATGCCACAATGGGGTGGAGACTTAGCCTCGTTAAATTTTGATGAAATTACGTATTACGTAAAGCCATCAGAAAAATCGGAGCGTTCTTGGGATGAAGTTCCTGAAGAAATCAAGCAAACGTTTGATAAGCTTGGAATCCCTGAAGCTGAGCAAAAGTATTTAGCTGGTGTATCTGCACAGTACGAATCTGAGGTTGTATACCATAACATGCAAGAAGACCTTGAAGCTCAAGGAATTGTGTTTAAGGATACAGACTCTGCCTTACGAGAAAATGAAGATATTTTCCGTGAACACTGGGCTAAAGTCATTCCTCCAACAGATAATAAATTCGCAGCACTTAACTCAGCCGTTTGGTCTGGTGGATCATTCATTTATGTTCCAAAAGGCATAAAAGTAGAGACGCCACTTCAAGCGTATTTCCGTATTAACTCTGAAAATATGGGACAGTTTGAGCGTACGTTAATTATTGTTGATGAAGGTGCTCATGTACACTATGTTGAAGGATGTACAGCTCCTGTATACACAACCAATTCACTTCACAGCGCCGTTGTTGAAATCATCATCAAGAAGGATGCATATTGCCGTTATACTACGATTCAAAACTGGGCAAACAACGTATACAACCTTGTAACAAAGCGTGCAGTATGTGAAGCTAACGCAACGATGGAATGGATCGACGGGAACATCGGTTCTAAATTAACAATGAAGTATCCGGCTGTTGTTTTAAAAGGTGAAGGTGCTCGTGGAATGACATTATCCATCGCGCTAGCTGGTAAAGGACAACATCAGGATGCAGGTGCAAAGATGATTCACCTAGCACCAAACACATCTTCAACAATCGTTTCTAAATCGATCTCCAAACAAGGTGGAAAAGTAACGTATCGCGGAATCGTACACTTCGGGCGTAAAGCAGAGGGTGCACGTGCAAACATCGAATGTGATACGTTAATTATGGATAATCAATCAACATCTGATACCATTCCATACAACGAGATCATGAACGATAACATCTCTTTAGAGCACGAAGCAAAAGTTTCAAAAGTATCTGAAGAGCAACTATTCTATCTAATGAGCCGCGGGATTTCTGAAGAAGAAGCTACAGAAATGATCGTAATGGGCTTTATCGAACCATTCACTAAAGAACTTCCAATGGAATATGCGGTTGAAATGAATCGTTTAATCAAGTTCGAGATGGAAGGGTCTATTGGATAAAAAAGATATAACCTTTTTATATCAAGGGTTTGAGAGGTTTTTATAAAGTGTGAAATTATCATCGTGCCGATTTCATGCCGATTTGATTTTATCTTTTAGTGTAGGAGGCGAACTTTTTAAGTTCGTCTTCTTCTATTTTTTCGGTGATATCAAGATAAGTATCTGCTGTTGTTTTAATGGTTTTATGCCCAAGTCGATTTGAAACATATTTTAAACTTACACCTGATTCAAGCATCAGAACAGCATGTGTATGTCTAAAACCGTGGGTGCCTTTACAATCAACACCTGCTTTTTTACAATAATCTTGCATTGTTTCACGGATAATTGAAGGTGTTAAATAATTCCCTTATAATTTTGAAAGATTATGCCCTCATTATTTTTATAAAACCTCGGATTTCCTAAAATCAATTCATTTTGCTTCATCTTATACTTCTTCAATTCACGTAATACTTCATCTTCAATTTTTATTGTGCGATATGATGAAGAGTTTTTTAATGTTGTCAATTTCACTTTGTTATTATCGTCACGACTTGTTTGTTTATCTATTGTTATTTTATCACCATCAATATCCGACCATCTTAAGGCTAATGCTTCACTTATTCTTAATCCCGTTTTGCTTAAGAAAAACATAAGCATGTAATATAGTTGATAATCAGGAAAGCGCTGATGCTTATAGATTTTCATGAAATCCAATAATTGATTTAATTCCTGAAGGCTAAAATATTTACCTTTTCCTTTTTTATAGCAACAGCATCTTGAACAGGAACTTTTAATTTATCGGCAGGGTTTTTTTCAAGCACTTCAAGTTCATGTACAGCATGATGCAAAATACTTTTCATAACTGAAAGATATTTCAATCTCGAACCAAATGAATATTTCTCATTCCCGTCTTTATCTATTTCTCCGAATGTTGTAATCCATCTTTTTATTTCAGTTCTTTTGATCGTCATAATTTTTTTATCTCCGAAAGTGGGCATGATGTGATTTCTAATATAATCACTTCAAGTTGTACAAATGTTGATTCCTTAACACTTGCTTTTTTATGCTCAAGCCAATCTTTCACAGCATCTTCAAACAACATATTTCTGTCATTTAAAGTTTGACCGTAATAGATTCGCTCTTCAACTTTTGTCGCTTCAATTTCAGCTTCCTTTTTCGTACGAAATGTTCCGATACTTCTTTCCTTACCATCCTTAGATACACGCGCCTGCCATTTTCCACTGGGTAACTTTCTGAATGTAGCCATTTTTCCTTATCTCCTTTCATTCCTGTAACATTATCTTGATAACGCTTTTTATAGCAATTAGATACCAAAGGTGATAATGCGAATAACAAGTTATTGGGTGAGAAAAGTCCATGAGTGAGTATATTTATAAAATTATAGGTGCGCCATCGAAGAATATTACAGCATTGAAAACAAAATATAATTTCAAAGAAATGAAAAGGGTAAGGTGGAAACGTGAAAATCAATAATTTGAATGTACTTGAAAAAGTTCAAGGATTTATTAGACCGCCAGAAGAAAACCTGCTCGGAATTTCTCTAAGTTATCAAGATGTTCTGGCGTTAAATAGCTTGATCAGACGTTTGAACATAAATGGGAAAACTGATCCTTATGGTGAAACCATACGAAAAGCGATTGATGAACGACATGTACTTAAAGAGGTAACACTGTCAAAGACAGGGCGGCATATTAACCAAGGCACGGTCTGGCTTGAAAAGGATGTGCGGAAAGCTTTATTAAAAGAAGCAAATAAATTAGGATTGGAACCAACTGAGTATATCCGTGGAATTATTTATAGTCTTAATCAAAAGTTAGCACAAGAAGAAATAGAAGAACGTGAAGTCCAAAATCAACTCAGACATGATAACAGGAAGATACCAATTCAAATAATACTGGATAAAGAACTAAGAGATAAATTATATAAGCGGTTCGATAAAGAGTTGAAGGACAAGGAGTTACTGGAAAGAGTAAAGAGAAGACCGTCACCTAGAAACGGAACTACTTTGGAAGATAGAATGCTTGCAGAATTGTTGAACAATCATTTACTGGAGTATTTGAGCAAATGATTGCCCTTTTTGAAAGCCCCCCCCTATGTAATGTTCTCTAGTACATGATGGGATTAACGGCGGCAAGGGAACCTTTTCCGACCAATCAGAAAATCCTCTAATTTTTTTTATAAAAAAGTTAGGTATCTTTTCAAGTTTATCGTTAGGTAGCTTTTCTATCTATTTATTAGAATTAAAACCCTTCAATCTTTAAGCAGCTATATATTTAGCTGCTCTTTTTTTTATATGACTGAATGCATTACTGTGGTAAATAAAGATATTTTTTTGACTAGCCTGCCTTAGTGCAAGTAGAAAATTGAATCTTATGGTAAAATTAGGACATTAAATTCATATGCAAAAGAAGGTAATACCTTAATGGAGTTCTTAACTGAAAAATTATTAATTATAGCTTTGTTTATTTTTATCATCCATTCGATAGAAACACTTGCCTATGCTGTGAGGTTATCGGGTGCAAGAGTTAAAATGATTGCATCAGCTTTATCTCTTTTTAACATTATGGTCATTGTTTCTAGACTAGCTAATATGATGCAACAACCTTTTACTGGTAGCCTAATTGATACTGCACCAAAGGAAAATGCTCTGGAGTTTGTAGAAACTCAATTTCGAATTCTTATTGGTGCATCGACAGTTGGAACATTATTTGGAATAATTCTGCTTCCTACTTTTATCGCATTATTTTCAAGAGCAATCATTCATTTATCAGAGGAAAAAGGTTCTGTACCTTCATTAATGAAAAGAATTTTTTCTTTACAGTACATAAAGCGCGGCATAACACATTTTAGTTTACCTAAGTTTTCATACTTACAGGATACTAGAGTAAAGGATATACCAATAAAACTATTTTGTGTAAATATGATAATAACTGCCATCTATACCATTGGTGTATTATCAGCATTATATGCAGCCTTAATAGCTCCTGAAAGAGCTTCTACGGCTATTATGGCATCAGGTTTAATTAATGGTATAGCAACAATACTTTTAGTTATTTTTATAGACCCGAAAATTTCTGTGATAGCTGACGATGTTGTTAATCAAAGAGGAAGTTACAATAAGCTAAAAAATATGTCACTAATGATGGTAACATCAAGGTTATTAGGTACAGTGCTTGCTCAATTGTTATTCATTTGGGGAGCAGAATATATAGCTTGGTTCACAAAGTTTATTGTGTAGATCAGGATTTTATAATGGGATTTGACTTAATGTGTTATTCATCTAATAGATTGAAAAAAGAATTTCAAATCCTTCTATTATATATCGGAAGTGGAGAAGAGAATTATGGAGCATAATCTAGCTGAACTAGTTGAAGGAATTTATCATCAAAAAACAAAAGAATATTTTGAAGAGGTTCTTAGCTCATATGAACACCAGAATTATAGATCAGCGGTAGTGATGTTATATACTGTAGTTATTTGTGAGTTAATTTTTAAATTGAACGATTTAAAGGATATTCACAATGACTTAAAAGCTAAGAAGATTTTAGAGGACTTAGAAGCAGATAAAGAAGATAATCCAGTATCACCTGATTGGGAGAACAATCTTATTGAAAAAGCATTTAAGGAAGCTAAGTTGTTAGAGAATGATGTATATATTCATATTACTACGTTAAAAAGGTACCGAAACCTTTCTGGACACCCTGTTCTAAATTCAATAGAAATTCTACACAGACCTAATAAGGAATTGGTACAGTCTCTTATGATTAATATGCTAGCGTCGTCTGCGTTGCTGGGCATCGGTGAAAAATTGTATCAAATGAAAGCGATCTAATACATGAGTCGCAGCTGGATACACAGCTTGAATAGCACCTGCCATGGCGGGCGCAAAATCACTGATGATGGTTTGTATGGTTCCTGTCACTTTTTTTAAGACAGCTTCAATGGCATCTTGATCTCGGTGCGGAACAATCGCTAAAATACGCCCTGTTAGCGCATTTAATACACTCGTTGCGTAGTGATGACCTCTGCGCAATGCGAACTCATCGACACAAATATGTTGGGCCGTTTCTTCGACTAATTTGTCTGGGGCATATGTGTAAAACCAGCGCTCAACTGTTGTATACGGTAGTTTGTATTCACGTGCGACATCAGCGATTGAACGACCATGGCAACGCTTCGTAATTTCACGACGAAAGGCTTCTGTAGAGGAGCGAACAAGCCCCAATCCATAATCGAACGTAAAAGTAAAATGACAACTTTTACAGCGTTGACGTGGCACAAATAATTCAATCCAAAGCACACCAATATGCCAAGCATAACCATGGCGAAAACGGCGTAATGAGCGATCATGGCAAACCGTATTACCTTTGCAAATGGGGCAAGCAATCTTTTGCCGTACAGCTGTTACAAAAAACACATTCGGCTCTTCATCAGAAGGTAGAGAGATTTCAAAAAAAGATGGTAACGGTAAAATCAATTTGATAAACTGGTTGTACAAAGCGAAAACTCCTATCGTGGTTTGTCTCGACAACAATTACGATACGTTAGTTTTCGCTTTTTTTCTATAGTAGACTGTTAAAATATTCAAATCTTGGCTAGCAACCCCAAGTTACGGTGATGAACCATTTTTCTTCTAAAACTACCCAATACCATTTTTAATGAAGATCATTGTTGCTATGGGCTTGGTTTTACTAGGAAGTTTAATTCCCACCTAAGTCAAAATTAGGAAGACGGTTCCTTTTTGTATCTATTCCTATGAATCTTCTGTTTGGTCATCGGAAGATCAAGAATTTAGCCTTTATTACATCATTCTTTGTCACACATTTTTAAGTTAATAGAAGGGATACTTCCAATCGGGTACATTTAACTTAACTTTAATTTGAAATCTGTAAGATAATGCTGTCAGTACAATAGCCGAATTCATATCATCGAAGCTTCTAAAAGTGTTTGCTATATCTGCTGGTATTCCTCCAAAAGAAAAGAGATTCCCAGCTCCTTTTAAAAGGTTTTTTCTGAGCTAGTCCAGGCTCCAGCCATGTCAAAAACTTTGTCAAAGTTGGGGTAGCGTCAGGATTTTGACAATTTAACGGTAAGGCTTCAAACTATTGATATATCAAGGTTAATAAGATTGGTATCGACAGAATAGACAAGTCTATTACAGTAGTTTTGGGGTTTCGAGTGTTTTGAAAAAAGCTGCGAGGATGTGTTCGTGCTGTTTAACAATAATTCTGGAGGGGATGCAGCCGACAATGCGAAGCAATTAATTGATATATTAGCGATTGAATACGGTGATTTAGCACCAAGGCAATTAGACTTGTTTTAATCGAGGAGATGGGCACGATGGAATGGTTTGTACTTATACTAATAGGATTAGTAGCGGGAACATTAGGCGCGCTAATCGGATTAGGAGGCGGAATAATTGTAGTCCCAGCGTTATTATTTTTCGGAACAAACACATCCTTGTTACAAGGCATAACCCCACAAGTTGCAGTAGGAACCTCGCTATTCATTATGATTTTCACGGGTCTTTCCTCAACCCTTACGTATATGAAGCATAAGACAGTCGACTATAAAAGTGGGCTCATTTTTTTCATGGGGAGTGGGCCAGGGGGCATTGTTGGTGCTTGGGTTAATAAAGCCTTACAAATGGACGAATTTCAGATTTACTTCGGTCTATTCATGATTTTTGTTTCCTTCATTTTAATCATAAGGGGACGGTTGAAGCCTCTAAAACTGAAACAATCTGGAATTCAACGAACTTTTACTGACGCTAAAGGGGATTCATACGTATATGGATATCATCCTGTATTAGGAATTGGAATGGCGTTTGTAGTTGGGTTTATTTCAGGGATTTTTGGTATTGGTGGAGGTTCGTTAATGGTTCCTGCCATGATCGTCCTATTCTTATTTCCACCACATGTAGCGGTGGCGACGTCCATGTTTATGATTTTCCTTTCGGCTATTGTTAGCAGTATGACTCATATCAGCTTAGGAAATGTGAATTGGCTGTACGCATTTGCATTAGTTCCAGGTGCGTGGGTAGGAGCGAAGGTTGGAGCATTTATTAATTCAAAACTTCAAAGTCAAACACTAGTAGCTATTTTAAGAGTATTATTAATTGTAATTGGCCTTCAGTTAATTTATGAAGGGTTGGCAGTTTAAAAAGGTAGGGTGACGGGAATGGAAACCATTCATATTTATCATACAAACGATTTACATAGCCATTTTAACCATTGGCCACGAATCCATCAATTTTTACTAGACAGAAGAACCTTGCATGAAGAAGTTGATGATGAAGTATTTTTATTCGATATTGGCGATCACATGGACCGTTGGCACCCCTATTCCGATGCTTTCCTTGGCAAAGGAAATGTAAATTTATTAAATGAAGCAGGCTATACGGCTGCAACGATTGGAAACAATGAAGGTATTACCTTGTCATACGAAGGGTTAGATGAGATGTATGAGTCTGCTAACTTCGATGTCTTATTAGCGAATCTCTATTATAAAAATGGCACAAGGCCGAATTGGGCAAAGCCTTATAAAGTTTATGAAACGTGTAAAGGTACACGGATGGCTATCATCGGATTGACCGCTTACTTTTCTCGTTTTTATGAGCTTCTTGGTTGGAGTATGACAGATCCAATAAAAGAGCTTGAAAGTCTGTTAGGTAGCTTGGAAGGACAGGCAGATGCAATTATTTTACTTTCCCATTTAGGAATTCATGAAGACGAAAGAATCGCTGAAATGTTCCCGGAAATTGACGTCATTCTAGGAGGGCACACTCATCACATTTTACATGAAGGAAAACAGGTGGAAGATACCCTTCTCTGTGGAGGGGGAAAGCACGGACAATATGTGGGTCACGTCACATTAACAATCGACTCTCTTACAAAGGAGATCAAACAGAAAAAAGCGATTTTATATGATACAAATCAGCTTCCTTCTTCAGAAAATGAACTGGAATATCGTGAAATGCTCTTTCAGCTAGGAAAAGATCAGTTGGGAAAGGTAGTGACAGAGCTATCCATTTCTCTAGATAAGAGGTATATTGCAGCTGAGCTATGTTCAGCACTTCAAAGCTGGACGAAAGCGGATGCGTCCTTTTTAAATGAAGGTCTAATTTTAGGAGGTTTACAAGAGGGTCCCCTCTCTAAATATGATTTATTAATGATTTGTCCCCACCCGATTAATCCATGTTTAGTGGAGCTTACTGGTGCTGAATTAAAGGAGGTCCTGCTGCAAACATTGGATGAAAAATGGGAGCATCTACAAGTGAAAGGGCTAGGCTTCAGAGGAACAGTCATGGGAAAAATAGTGCATCATTCGATCTCATTTGAAGTACAGAGCGGGATCAAGAAGGTGCTTGTGAACGGAGTTGAGCTAAAGAAAGAAGAAAAGTACAAGCTCGCCATTCCCGATATGTTCACCTTTGGTCGATTCTTTCCAGAAATATTCAGAGCCAAAACGAAGCAATACTTTCTCCCTGAATTTATGCGTGACTTATTAGCATGGAAGTTAGCAAATGGGGAATCGAGTTGATTGGATAGGACTTCATTTAGTTGATGAAGTTCTAAACAGCTGATGCTTGCTATTAGAATGGGCATCATAAGAGTGATGAAGTACAAAATGGCTTGGAGAAATAGTTTGGAAAGGTCATCATAAGGATGATGAAGACCCAAACGGCGAGAAAAATAGTCTAGATAGGTCATCATAAGGTGGATGAAGACCGAAATAGCTAGAAAAATAGTCTAGAAAGGTCATCATAAGATCGATGAAGTCCCAAATAGCTAGAAAAGTAGTAAGAAAAGGTCATCATAAGGTCGATGAAGACCGAAATAGCTAGAAAAATAGTCTAGAAAGGTCATCATAAGGTCGATGAAGACCCAAAGGGCGAGAAAATTAGCCAGGAAAGGTCATCATAAGGTGGATGAAGACCAAAGAACCAATAGAACAAGCAGTAGTGAAGCACCCAGTACTCTTCATCACCTACCATCCATTTTCTGTAATAAAAAACACGCATTACCTTTCTTCTGCATATGGTGTAGTGTATGGGAGGAAAGGAGCGTGGAGAAATGATTGACTTATCACCAGTAGAAATAAATGGTCATACATTTTTAAGTGTTTCTGTCGCATTGCCGAAAACGAACTTATTGGTCGTTACAAATGATAAAGGTTATATTATGTGTGGTGCACTCGATGTTGCGCTATTAAATGAAAAGCTAAAAGATCGTAAAGTAATTGCTGGTCGAGCGGTAGGAGTCAAAACTATTGAGCAGCTTCTAGATGCACCGCTTGAATCGGTCACCTTTGAAGCAGAAGAGCTAGGAATTCATAAAGGCATGATTGGAAAAGATGCTCTATTGAAGATGATTTAACTCATAAAAAGCACCGTATAGGGTGCTTTTCTTATTTTAACCAGTTATCAAATATTGAATGGAGAACTGTGATCCTAAAACCGAACTTGTTACTTGGGGAATGCTTCACTGATGAAGACAAGAAGTGATAAAATAGTATAAGAATATTAATGGTAAAAAAAACCTTCACATAAAAGTTAGAAAATAGGTTCAAAAGTAGGTTGATACGATAACTGTAATAGGGTTATTTTAGTAATAAAGTAGAAATTTGTCGGAAAATATAAATTTTATCAGATGAGTTTGCGAATTTTCAAAGTGGGAGTTTTCTATGAGATTAGTAGCTACGGGATCGGTGCAGCAAGGAGAAATATTAGCAAAGGCGATTTACAATGAAAAGGGGCAGGTATTAGTAAACGAAGGGGTCATTCTTAAAGATACGGTATTGACGCGCTTAATCAGCTTAGGCATTTCATATATTTATATTCAAGATGGACAAACAGAAGATATTTCTTACCAGCATCCAATATCAGAGAAACTACGACAAGAAGCCATCCAAACGATTGAAACAACTTTTCAACAGGTTCAAAGTGCTAAAGCGTTGTCCCATTCGTTTGTAATTGAAAAAGCGGCAAAGCGACTCACAGAATTAATTAAAGCCATTCTATCAGAGATTAGGGGCAATGAGGATCTACTAACACTTCTGTCGGATGTTTATACATACGATAACTATATATTTACACATTCCTTAAATGTGACAATGTATACACTAGCCATTGGGATGGAATTGAACTTAAAACCAAAGGATCTTGAGAGGTTAGGTCTTGGAGCCGTTCTTCATGATGTAGGGAAGATGAAAATTCCTGAGGAAATATTACTGAAGCCAGGTCGATTAACTGAAGAAGAATTCACCGTTGTGAAGACCCATGCAGAGGAAGGCTTTGAAATTCTGCGGAAAGTTCAAACACTTCCTTTAATTATTGCACATTGTGCTTATCAGCATCATGAAAGATTAAATGGTACAGGCTATCCCAGAGGGCTAAAATGCAACGAAATCCATGAATATGGAAAAATCATTGCGGTTGCCGATGTGTTTGATGCAGTGACGTCAAACCGTGTGTATCGACAAGCCATGCTTCCTCATGAAGGATTAGAAATTTTATATTCTGGAGTAGGAACATTATTTGAACCGAAAGTGGTAGAAGCGTTCCGCAGAGCGGTTGCCATCTATCCAATCGGGATTACGGTAAAGCTGAGTGATGGAAAAAAGGGAGTCGTCAGCCGTCAAAATATAGGCTTAAGTGACCGACCGGTTGTTCGTATAATTGAAATAGGGGACGAGCCTGTTAAGCCTTTTGAATTTGATCTAAAATCGGAGTTATCTGTAGTGATAACGGACTGTGATACAACTTTTAAGAATGAATAATTAAATTTAATGCTAGTTCCCTTCTTTACAGCATACATATAGCTTGTAAAGGGGGGATTTGTCTTGCCAAAAATCGGTGGACGGCGACGAAAAGGCCCGCTACCTTTTCGATATGTTTTTTTAATCACCTTTGTCTTTTTTGCTTTTTCAACTGCTGCAGGTCTTTGGTTTATCAATAAAGGGTTAGAGCCAACGCTGATGAGTTATGCTGATTCCCAAACTCGGAAAATTGCTTCATTAGTTATTAATAAGGCCATTAACAAAAAAATTGCCAATGTAATGGATATAAATGATATTATTGAAACCGTTCCGTCACCAAATGGTGCGAATACGACCACAACGAAATTTAATACGGAAATAATTAACAGGGTGCAAGGGGAGATTGCAAGTCTTGTCCAAACCAATATTAAAGAAGCTGAGGCGGGAAATCTGTCTGCCTTAGAATCTGTTACCGATATTGAGATTGAGACAGATAAGTCGAATAGCGCTGAAGGAATTGTGTATTATGTCCCTCTCGGTCAAGCGACTGAAAATGCGCTTTTAGGAAACTTGGGTCCTCAGATTCCTGTTAGGTTCAATGCAATTGGAGATATTCTAGCTGATGTGAAAACAGAAATGAAAGAATACGGTATAAATAATGTGTATGTAAAAGTGTATATTCATCTTGAAGTAAATGTTCAGATCATCATTCCATTTGCTACAAAGGTGACGACCGTTAAACAGGACATACCTGTTGCAATGGGATTAATCCAGGGTGAGGTCCCGCAATTTTACAATGGTGGAGGAGATTCTGCTCCTTCCCTCGAATTGCCAGTAAACTAAAGGTTGAATATTTATTCGTAGTTTGCTATATTAAAAGAACAATAAAATAAATAACCTTATCATTCCGATGGGGTAGAGGAGCATGAATCAAGAGTATAGCGTGTGAGGATGACAACAGTGATCACGTTAGAAAGGGGTTTTTGCCGAAGTGAAATGCGATGTGTCAGCATGTGTTTCGCTGGGGTTACTTTTAATAAAAGTAACACTGTCATTATGAAGCGTTTTTACTTGCTTCATAATGGGGAGCTACAGATCGTGATGGAGAAACTATATTACTAAAAAGAGTAATGATGGATTTTTCTCTATCGTTACTCTTTTTTTATTTTGCTCTATCATAATCCATTTCTCCCCTCTATATAGTAGTAAAAAAGAGGAGGAAACCAAAATGGTAAACAGCATTTATTCATTATTACCACCTATTATTGCGATTTTAATGGTTATCTTAACGAGAAGAGTACTTCTATCGTTAGGAGTAGGGATTTTAACAGCTGCAATCTTGCTTGCTGAATTTAGTGTAACGAAAACATTCTCAATGATCTTTGATGCCGTGAAGGGGATTTTCATTTCCGATGGAGAGTTAAATACGTGGAATGTGTATATTATTCTATTTTTATTAGTATTAGGGATAATTACAGCCTTTATTTCAATCTCTGGAGGCAGTCGAGCGTTTGGTGAATGGGCAATGAAGCGTGTGAAAACGCGTGTAGGTGCTCAATTAGTAGGAGCGGTTCTCGGCGTTATTATTTTTATCGACGATTACTTCAATGCCCTTGCAGTTGGACAAATTTCGCGCCCGATTACAGATCGGCACAAAGTGTCGAGGGCGAAGCTAGCGTATTTAATTGATTCAACATCTGCACCTATATGTGTCGTTTCACCTGTTTCGAGCTGGGGCGCTTATATTATAGCGCTAATCGGTGCGATTCTTGTAGATCATCAAGTAAATGACTATAGTTCGTTTTCAGCTTTTATTCAAATGATTCCAATGAACTTATATGTATGGACGTCACTTGCAATGGTATTTATTATTATCTATCGAAATATCAATCTTGGTTCTATGAAAATTCATGAAGACCGCGCAGTTCAAGAAGGCTTAGTACTTGATCCTGAAAAGTCAGCCCCTGGTGAACTAAAGGATGATCTACCAACAAGTTCAACAGGATCAGTTGGTGATTTGATTTGGCCAATTGTTGCACTTGTCGTAGGTACAGTAGGGTCGATGATTTGGACTGGATTACAAGCAACAGAAGGATCTGCAACGATTCTGAAAATATTTGAAAACACAGATGTAGCAAAATCTCTTATCCTTGGTGGGGTGTTCGGTTTAATCGTTACACTTCTATTATTCTTCCGTCAAGCCTTCATGTTAAAAGGGGTTTCAGGGAATGTGTTTTTACAAGGTGTGCTAGAAGGGATTAAGTCAATGCTACCTGCTGTATATATACTGATTTTTGCATGGGCGATTGTCGACTTGATTGGTCGTCTAGAAACAGGTGAATATTTAGCAGGGATTGTTCAAGAGTCAAATATGAATCTTTCCTTCTTACCGGTAATTTTGTTTATAATTGCAGGGATTATGGCATTTTCGACCGGTACTTCTTGGGGCTCTTTCGGCATACTCTTACCGATTGCTGGAGATATTGCAGCAGCAACGGATATTACGATGCTTTTACCAGCGATGGCTGCTGTTTTAGCAGGTGCAGTATTTGGAGACCATTGCTCTCCGATTTCGGATACGACGATTTTATCTTCAACTGGAGCCGGCTGTAACCACATTGATCATGTGTTAACTCAGCTACCGTTTGCGATTATCTCGGCTGTTATTGCGGGGATTGGTTATGTTGTTCTTGGGTTTACCGGAAGCACGCTTCTCAGTTTAGCGACTGTAGCTATTTTCTTAGTTGCGTTTGCGTTTATTGGAGGGCGGAAGAAATTAGCTTAATTTGAAATTGTGGGGATATTATCTTTAGCAGGCTACTCATTAGGGTAGTCTTTTTTTTTTGATTATAGTGGGGGAAAAACAGGAGATTTCCGCTCCAGGTGCTTGCTTTCCGGGGGGCGTTCGGCGAGCCTCCTCTTCGCAAGCTCATGCGGGGTCTCGCCTGAAACGCAAATCCCCCAGGAGTCAAGCACCTTCCGCCCCAATCACCAATTTAGGCTTTCTATATTAGGAAGTCTATAATCTCACTGATGGTTAATGCAAATCTAGCTCCACCTATAGTTGTTTTTTATAGTGGGGGAAAAACAGGTGATTTCCGCTCCAGGTGCTTGCTTTCCGGGGGGCGTTCGGCGAGCCTCCTCTTCGCAAGTTCATGCGTGGTCTCGCCTGAAACGATATACTTGATGAAGCCGTTAACTGGTTCTAAAAGAACCTTCTGACGGCTTCTAATTACAGGTGCCTTCTGTTGAGAGGAGCTGAACCAGGTCTAAATACAAAAAAGACCCTCTTAGAAGGATCTTTTCATTGTATGAACAAACTTATAACGGTCCGCTCGGTAGGATGATTTCACGAGTTCAAAGGGAGTTCCATCTTGAAGGTAGGAGACCCTTTTGATGAATAGCACTGGAGCAGAACTTTCGATTTCCAGCAGCTTCATCTCGGTTTCTTTCGGAGTGGAGGCTTCGATCTCTTGTGAGGCCTCATTGATTATTAAGCCTAGGTGATGTTCAATATATTGGTACAGCGACTGGTTAATAATATCCTCTGTTAAGCCTTTAACGAGATTTGCAGGAAGAAAAGTGGTTTCAAGAGCCATAGGTAATTGATCAGCTAGACGGACACGCTTTATTTCATAGATAGGTGTGTTTTCGTTGAGGTTTAAAGCCTGGGCAACCTGCTTGTCGGCAGGGATAATTTCAAAGGAAATCAATTTGCTGCTAGGTTTCATTCCTCGTTCAAGCATATCTTCTGTAAAGCTCGTAAGACCTTGAAGCTTTTGTTCTACTTTTTTCTTATTCACAAATGTTCCTTTTCCTTTTTGCCGATAAAGTAGCCCTTCTGTAACTAAGTTATTGATCGCTTGTCTAACGGTCATTCGGCTAATTTGAAAGGTTTCTGCAAGCTCTCTCTCAGAGGGAATGGCTTCATCCACCTCTAAGCTCCCGTTCTCAATTTGAGCACGTAAATGCTCCTCTAGTTGAAAATAAATAGGAATAGGCGAATTTTTATCAATCATATAAATAGCTCCTTATTATCCTACAGGTCCACAAGCTGTAGGGCTTCTTCGTCTGCAATTATCGTAACATGTTTATGTGACTTGAGAGAAGAGGCAGGAAATTGTTCCGTCATTTCTCCGTGAAGTAATTCTTGAATAGCTTTGGCTTTAGATGCACCCGAAGCTAATAATAGAATTTCTTCGCTGTCTAAAATGGTTGAAATCCCCATTGTGATGGCATGGGTTGGAACGTTTTCAATGGAGGAGAAGAAGCGAGAATTGGCTTTTCGGGTACTTTCCGCCAGCTCCACCACATGTGTTCGACTGGAAAATGAAGTCCCGGGCTCATTGAAACCGATATGCCCATTGTTGCCGATCCCAAGTAACTGAAGCTGAACTCCACCTAATTTCTTAATTTGTTCTTCATAACGACTGCATTCCTTCTCCCAATTATGGCTGGTACCTGACGGGATATATGTTTGATCAGCAGGGATATCGATATGATTAAATAGCTGGGTCTTCATAAAATGAAAATAGCTTTGTTCAGAAGCTTCATCAAGTCCGATATATTCGTCTAAATTGACTGTACGTATATTTTGATATGTGGTTCCCTTTTCTTGAAAATCCTCGATCAGACGTAGGTATACACCTTTAGGAGTGCTCCCAGTAGCTAAGCCTAATGTAGCAGAGGGGTTCGCATGAACGGTTTGAATGATTGTAGTAGCAGCGATTTGGCTCATTTCTTCATAATTTTTTACTTTAATGATGTTCATCATTGTTGATTCACCTCTCGTTCATATGCTTTTACACCGCGACAAAATGTGTGTTTAACATGAAAATATTGATCAAGTACAACAATGTCCGCATCCTTGCCAATATCAATACTCCCTTTTCGGTCGAAGATATTTAGCTGTTTAGCTGGATTGCTGCTTGCAAGCTGAACTGCTTGTTGTAAACTTATCCCGGTAAAATCCATCATATTCAAAATGGAATCTCTCATCTTCAAAATACTTCCAGCAAGGGTTCCGTCTGCCAGTGTAGCCTTATCATCCTTAACTGTCACATTTTGTCCACCAAGATCATATTCACCGTTTTTTAAACACTTTGCTCTCATGGAATCTGTGATTAACAACATCCCATCCATTCCTTTTGCTTGAAGAGCTAGCTTGATCATTTCCGGTCGAACATGAATACCGTCAGCAATCATCTCTACTTTTAGCTCGTCTAACAGTAGGGCAGCCCCTGCTACACCTGGCTCTCGGTGATGTAGACCTCTCATTCCATTAAACAGATGGGTAACCTGTGAGGCACCTGCCTGAACGGCTTCTTCTACTTCATAGTAGGTGGCATCAGAGTGACCGATTGATGCGATAACACCTGTCTCAGAAAGGTATTTAACAAGCTCTAATCCTTTTTCTTTTTCAGGTGCAAGTGTCACTAACTTAATAGCTCCACCAGAAATCAATTGCCACTCTTGAAAAAGAAGGACGTCTGGGTGGATGATATCAGATGGAGGCTGAGCGCCCGCTCGTTTTTCGTTTATAAAAGGTCCTTCTAAGTGAACTCCAATTACTTCTGCTTTTCCTGGGGTATTATGCTGTTCTCTATAAAGAGCTACATTTTGAAGTGCCTGGTTTATTTTTTGTTTCTCTTGAGTGATAGTTGTAGCTAAAAAGGCAGTCGTTCCTTCAGAGGGCAACACACTAGCCATTGTAGTGAGGGCATCTGGTGTACTGTCCATAGTATCTGCTCCGCCAGCTCCGTGAATATGAACATCAATAAACCCGGGTACAATTGTATGCTCTTGAGAAAGCTCTAATACTTGAAGGGGGGAGTGAAAAGTAGGAAGCTCACTCATCTTTCCAAAGCTCTCAATTTTTCCATTATTAATGAACAGAAAAGCTTGCTCTATAAGCTCAGCTTCTAGTAGTATTCGGCAATTCGTAAATAGAAGACGACTCATTCATTCCATCTCCAATTCTATAAGGGATATCCTTATTATAAATTTTAATGATATAGTTGTCTATACCAGTTAGTAAAAAAATATAAAGTTATAATGTGGTATATACCTAATGTCTGCTGAGGCTATTTTTTTGTGTAGCTTACGGGGAGATGAATAAATTGAAGGTATCACTATGTCTTGAATTGTTAGAAAAGCTAACGAACCTACATTATTTTTGAAAAGACTCGTATGTCTAGAATAAAAATGTAGGCAAGAAAACAAGTTCTTACGATTTCCTTACCTACAATCGAACGGATGATTTATTTTAAGGATTTCCTTCTTCAGAAGGCTTTTCTTTCGAAAGAAACCAACCTAAGATAGCAATTAGTATGAGTACGGACCAAAATGTAAGTTTCCATTCTATTGATTTTGCAAAGTCTTTTGAGAGGTAGGCTAAGTCAGGGTGGGATAGAGTATATACGGCTAATTTCACTCCTACCCATCCAACTATTAAAAAGGCGGCTGTTTCAAGCCCAGGCTTTTTGTGTAATATTCCTACAAAGAAGTTAGCAGCAAATCTCATAATAACCAAACCAATAATTCCACCAGCTAGAATAACTGAAAATTGACCTCCGTCTAGTCCTCCTATATTAGGAAGGTCTGTTTCAGGAAGAGCAACTGCAAATGCGACTGCTGCAAGAATTGCATCAACTGCAAATGCCAGATCTGCTAGCTCAACCTTCAGCACCGTTATCCAAAAGCCCGAGCCTTGTTTTTCATCCCCCGTTTTTTTATTTTCTCCTTTTCTTAAAATGAACTTTTTAACAATATGTGTGATAGAAATAAACAATAGATATAGTGCTCCAATTGCTTGAACCTGCCATACATCAACTAAAAAGGAAATAATGAAAAGGGAGCCAAATCGGAAAAAAAATGCTCCAGCAAGACCATAGAACAATGCCTTTTTTCTTTTGTCTTCTGGTAAATGTTTGACCATTATTGCAATAACTAAAGCGTTATCAGCTGCAAGTATTCCTTCTAGTCCAATTAATACGATTAAAACCCATAGATATTCTAATATAAGAGCTGTTTCCATCTAAACCCTCCATAGCATTTACTATTATTAGTTTGCTATAAGAAAATTAGTTCTATTCGCTTCTATCCATCCAATGAATTTATATATAGTGGTCTATACCATCTCAGGCAGATTATTCATAAGGCTTTATACCCTAAAGAAAAAAATTTGAATTTTCTGTCTTGATAATAGAAAGTTTCTAATTAGGTTGAATATGAATCTATAAAGGAGGTAATCAGGGAACTGGAAATAATTTTGAAAGAATAGAAATAGGCTTTAGTGCGTCTGTTTCTGTACTTTTCAAAAAAATAATATTATTCCCAAAATAATGTTTTGACAGAAGGACAAAATCTAGCTATACTAAATTCATACTAAATTATCTGAAAATATAAAAAGTTCCAACTCTTAAAAATTCAAAGAGTTCGGGACTATATTAGGGGGTAGAAAGGTTATGGATAATCGTCCACAGTGGGGAACGAGAGCAGGTTTTATCCTTGCAGCAGTAGGATCAGCTGTAGGATTAGGTAACATTTGGAGGTTTCCTGGAACTGCATTTGATAACGGCGGAGGTGCCTTTTTCTTACCGTACTTATTTGCATTATTAACTGCAGGTATTCCGTTACTTATCCTTGAATTTACTATAGGGCATAAGTATCGAGGCTCTGCACCATTATCTTACGCTAGAACAAACAAAGGAGCAGAATGGCTAGGGTGGTGGCAAGTAGCAATCTCATTTGTTATTGCTACGTATTATGCGGTAATCATTGCTTGGGCTATGTCATACACGGTATTCTCCTTTAAGTTATCATGGGGGAGAGAAGATACGGTTAACTTCTTGATTGCTGACTATTTAAAGGTTTCCGATGCAGGAGTGATGGGAAGTTTAGTTCCAGGAGTCCTTATTCCATTAATTATTGTTTGGGTAGTTACTCTAGGTGTATTATTTGCTGGTGTTAAAAAAGGGATTGAACGCGCGAACAAAATTATGATTCCGGCACTTGTTATTTTATTCTTAGGAGTAGTTATTCGTGCTTTAACATTAGAGGGAGCTCTAGATGGTGTCAATGCATTCTTCAAGCCAGATTGGGGAAGAATTGCTGAACCACAAGTGTGGGTAGCGGCATATGGACAAATATTCTTTAGTTTATCGATTGCTTTTGCTATTATGATTACTTATTCAAGTTATCTACCAAAGAAATCTGATATTACAAATAACGCATTTATCACAGGATTTGCGAACTCGAGTGTTGAGCTTTTAGCTGGGATTGGAGTATTTGCTGCTTTAGGTTTCATGGCTCAATCACAAGGTGTTCCCGTTCAGGATGTTGTAAAGAGTGGCGTTATTCTAGCATTCGCTGTATTTCCTGAAATCATTAACCAAATGCCTTTCCTTCCAGAAGTGTTTGGAGTTCTATTCTTCGGAAGTTTAGTATTAGCAGGTTTATCATCACTAATTTCAATCGTCGAAACATTTGTTGCAGGGGTACAAGATAAATTTAACGTAACTCGTAGTAAAGCAGTTCTTTTTGGTGGAGGTTTATCAGCAGTTATCTCCCTATTATTCGCAACTCAAGGTGGATTAAACTTCCTTGATGTAACAGATGAGTTTATTAATCAGTTTGGTGTAGCACTAGCAGGATTGTTTGAAGTTGTTTACTTTGCTTGGTTTGCTAAGCAGCTTAACCCATTACAACAGCATGCGAATGCAATTTCGGATGTAAAGTTAGGGGTATGGTGGAAGATTTGCTTAAGTGTTATCACACCAGTTGTATTAGGATACATGATGTACGGTAAAATGAAAGAGCGTATTATTAACGGATATGGTGGATATCCAACAGACTTCGTATTTAACTTTGGATGGACAATAGCAATCGGCGCAATCTTACTTGCGGTTGTGTTCTCCCAGTTTAAATGGAAATCAGCATCATTAGAGGTTCCTAAGGAGTCGACAAATAAGGGGGTTTCTAGCTAATGGAAACAAGTGCGATTGTCATGATGATTATAGGAATGGTCATTATATGGGGCGGCCTTGCTGCTAGTATCTTTAACGCTGTTTCTAAGTCAAAGAAAGCTTCGAATTAATGTAGTTCTGAATGAAAGGACTTCCCATGTTGGAAGTCCTTTTATATTTCATATTTAAAATGAATGAATGGATTATTTTCTTCGTTTTTGTCGTTCTTGTCTCTCCCATAGTTTTAAGTGTGGATAGGGATCATATGACCATTCAGTATAACCATTGTCCTTGTACATCCCGTAATGTAAATGTGGTGGGAATTTACCTGAAGTTCCTGGTGGTCCGTAGCCGGTGCTACCTACTCCTCCAATTAGCATCCCCGGTTCAACCACTTGCCCAACTGTTAGACCCTTGGAAAAGCCGCTTAAGTGGGCAAAATAGTGATAATTATTGTTAATATCACGTATTCCTATTCTCCAGCCACCATATCGGTTCCAGCCTTTCATTTCCACAATCCCATAAGAGGTTGCTCTAACTGGGACACTATAATCAGCAAATATATCCGTTCCTTCATGAATCCGTCTACCACCCCAGCCTCTTGCGTCTCCCCAAGTGCTCTTATAGCTATAGTTCCAATTCAATGGGACAGGAAAGGCATGCTCTGTTAGGTTGATCCGTCCAAAATGTTTGTAGATTTTTGCTTTGCCAATGATAATTCTTACGGTTTTATCTCGCTTATAATAATCCCATAAGCCAATTTTTAGATTGTCATGATCGACCCCATAATTTAAGAGATGATGGGCAAATGCATACATAACGTCCTCTTCATCAGAAAGGTTCGCTTGTCCATCTCCGTTTCCATCCACCCCAAATCCATTAAAAAAATGGATGGACTTTGGATTTGTATCCGATTGATTAGGGTTTAAGGCTCCACACCATTTCTCTGGAGTGAAATAAATACCGATAGCTCCTTCTGCTTTCGGTAAGTCCTTACGTGCTTCTCTAATATTCCGCTCGTATTGATCAATTGCCGCTAAATAGTACCAAGGAATTTGTGTAACTGCTTCAACCTTTTTATAGATACTCATTCGTTTTTCATATAGATCGGGTTCTTTCGGTTCAGCTTTAACAGCTGTAGTATGAATGAAGACAGAACTAATCAATAATGAAACAAGTATAAGAAGCCGCATAGGAATCCTCCCTTCTAAAATCATTTAACATGCTTATTTTGTGAGTAACTAAAAAAATAAATAGATATCAATTAATGGTAATGCCAATATCTTCGGCTTGTCCTCCTATGTATGGTGTGTTAAAGTGACATCAGAAGTGCGTTTTTCCTTGGAAAAAAGAGCAAATGACAAAACTTCAGGTTTTTTAGAGATGGAGTGAATAAATTTGAGTAAAAAAGAGGAATATTTGCGTAAGCCTGAATGGCTAAAAATAAAGTTGAATACGAATGAAAACTATATGGGCTTAAAGAAAATGATGCGAGAAAAGAAGCTTCATACGGTCTGTGAAGAAGCTAGATGTCCTAATATTCATGAATGCTGGGCTGTCAGAAGAACAGCGACTTTCATGATACTAGGTGATGTCTGTACTCGTGCATGCCGTTTTTGTGCGGTTAAAACCGGTTTACCAACAGAGCTAGACCTTCAAGAACCAGAAAGAGTCGCAGATTCTGTAAGTTTAATGAACCTAAAGCATGCCGTTATTACAGCTGTTGCCCGTGATGACCTAAAGGATGGTGGGTCTGGCGTTTTTGCTGAAACGGTGAGAGCCGTTAGAAGAAAAAGTCCATTTACCACTATTGAAGTACTGCCATCTGATATGGGAGGCGTCCTAGAAAATTTACAAACATTAATGGATGCACGTCCAGATATTCTAAATCACAACATTGAAACCGTTCGCCGTTTAACGCCGAGAGTCCGTGCCCGTGCCAAATATGATCGGTCTTTAGAGTTTTTGCGTCGTGCAAAGGAAATGCAACCAGACATTCCGACAAAATCAAGCCTTATGATTGGATTAGGTGAGACGAAAGAAGAAATCATCGAAACGATGGATGATTTACGAGCAAATCATGTTGATATTATGACAATTGGTCAGTATTTACAACCAACGAAAAAGCATATTGCTGTACAAAAATATTATCATCCCGATGAATTTGAAGAGCTTAAGGAAATTGCACTTAGCAAAGGGTTTAGCCATTGCGAAGCTGGTCCGATGGTTCGAAGCTCCTACCATGCAGATGAGCAAGTAAATGCGGCTGCAAAGCAAAAGCAACAACTGGGTGAGCAAGAAACTGAACAAGCAAAAGAAGCTTAATCAAATGAACGAAGGCTGTCATCCCAAAAGCGAGGGGAAGACAGCCTTTTATTGATGCACGTTTTCTTAAGAATGCAAAGTGCTGTAGCTTGGCTATTGCATATTTCTATCTTTTGTCTCTTCACCAAGGTCATCTTTATCCCTATCATCGTTCATTTCACCTTGCGCTTCACCATTTGCATTTTCACCATTGCTCATTTTGCGTCCTTGTGGAGAAGAGCTAACCATTTGTTTAATCAGCTTGTTCAATCCATATTCCACATTCGTGCTATCTGAGTCTACGCTTGCATAATTTTCCACATTTTTGCGTAAGTTGGTATTATCTGTAACATACACATGGTACCATCTCGGAACGACAGACATGGCCATTTTTTTCACTTGGTCTGCTGTCTCAAAACGGTTTTCTGAATCTGTTTCATACACGATTAATACTTCCTCAGAAGTCACTAAGGTCGATACATCATCTACATTTGGAACTTCAGTACAGTATTTCCCAATGATATCGGCCACTCGCTCCCTATTCAGTGATGCGTAATGGTTGGCTGAGACATTTTCTCCCATGATCGGGCTTCTCTGGTGACGAGTATAACCAAAGTCTTCACTAATTCTCCTAGCATCTTTATTTTGCTGATAAAGTTCTTCCCGTTCTGTATTCACATTAATCGTGTTGCCGCTTTCGGGATAGATATCTTCACGTGCCATATCATTTTGGCAAGCGGTTAATGCCGTTAGACCACATATTCCTATAATCATCATTGTTTTTTTCAATGATAACACCCCCTCATTTATTAGAATGACCAGGTGTTTTGTTTTTTTTCTTAGTAATTGATGGGGAATCAGTTATAATTTAAGGTAAGAAGGATGAGCAAACGAGGTGAGACAAATGATTAGTATAAACAATATTTCTTATGATCTCGTCGAAGAAAGACGTGATGGGTACAATGAAGAAGCCTTTCGCTCGCGCTATAGTGATATTTTAGCTAGATATGATTATATTGTGGGGGACTGGGGCTACGGTCAGCTTCGTTTAAAGGGCTTTTTTGACGATCAAAATCAAAAAGCTGCTTACGATACAAAAATAAGTACATATACAGAATACTTATATGAATTTTGTAATTTTGGATGTCCTTATTTTGTAGTGAAAAAAGTGAAGAATTAATTAAAAGGTCGAAGCGAATCGTGCTTCGACCTTTTATTATGCTTCAGAGTAAGGGGATTGTGTCTCCTTATTCGGATCATCATGTGGAGGATGAGAGCCATCCATTTGTCTTGGTAAATTCTCATGAAGCGATTTAAATTCATAATTAAAGGCACTATAATAACGTTGTCCTTCTCGCCATGGAGTACTTTTATTTTGCACTAACTCATATTTTCCTCGTGGAGAGCCGTAAGGTCCTTCTGGTAATTGTTCAGGTATTAAGAAATTCCGCTGGGCCTCCACATTAGAAAAGTCTGAATATGTTTCACTGTCTTTTTCCACCATTGATTGATCACCCCTTTTTGCTTAGTATGACAAGAGTAGGTGATGCTAATAAGTGAAAAAAATTGGGTTTAGATGATTTCGTAAAGGAAATTACGAAGCTCCTCCGCATCTTCTTCAGATAGATTGAAGGCGTATTCCAAATATCCTTCTTCTTTTAAATCGTCCTCTCCAATTATGGCAAAGCGACTACCTTGAATATCCAAGACTAATTTCTTCCCGTAGTATCGATCTGACATCGTAATAGCTAAGTCGAATCTGGTGTTCTCTCCCATAAAACTAACAAATCGTGTCTTTGTATCTACTAAGTCATTATATAAATAAAATCGGTCAGTCATTGCAGTTCCTCCTCTTGGATACGAATATTAGGTCATTACCAAATGTGGCTTATGCTCAAGGTGATGATGGGCTGTAATGAAACGGACTGTTTTCGTTTTACTTCTCATAACGATAGAGTGAGTTTCAACTAGATCTCCGCCAAGAAATCTTACTCCATCTAATAGTTCCCCACTAGATACACCAGTTGCCGCAAAAATGGCATCATCACCTGAAACAAGATCTTCTAAATGAAGTAACTGGCGAGGATCCTTTAATCCCATGCTCATACAACGAGCTTCTTCTTCGGTCGTATATGGCACGAGACGACCTTGCATGTCTCCCCCAAGCGCTTTAATCGCAGCAGCTGAAATGACACCCTCAGGAGCACCACCAATACCAACAAACAGATCTATTCCTGTATGAGGAAGAGCGGTCGCAATCGCTGCACCTACATCACCATCACCGAAAAGCTTTACACGGGGTCCTTTAGCTCGGACGCGCTCTATTAACTCTTCATGACGATCCCTTTCTTGAATAATCACGGTCAAGTCTTGAACTCGTTTGTTATTTGCTTTCGCAACAATGTCGATCGTTTTTTCAATAGGATCGAGTAAGCTAATCTGTCCTGCAGCATTTTTTCCTACAGCGATCTTCTCCATATACATATCTGGCGCATGAAGCAAGGTTCCTTTATCAGCTACAGCAATGACTGCCATCGCATTGTTATGACCTTTTGCAACGATGCTTGTCCCTTCAAGAGGGTCAACAGCAATATCTACCTGTGGTCCTGCCCCAGTTCCGAGCTTTTCACCAATATACAGCATCGGAGCTTCATCCATTTCGCCTTCACCAATAACAACTACGCCATCCATATTGACCGAATCGAACATTTTCCGCATAGCTGTTGTAGCTGCACCATCCGCTTCGTTCTTTTTGCCACGTCCCATCCACTGTGCGGATGCAAGAGCAGCTGCCTCTGTTACTCGGACAATTTCTAAAGCCAATTCACGTTCCAACTAGCTTTCCTCCAATACATCTATTTCTTCACTTCTTATATTAGCAGAATCCGAATCGTTACAAAACGAGATTTGAAAATTCGACAAGTCGAATGGAAAAACATACGGAATTTAACGAATTATGGTACAATATTGATAAATGTATATGTTAGCTTCTGAGAGGAATGAGGCTTAATGGTCTATCATTTACGAAAAAAAATGAATCAGCTCACTAGATGGGGCAAAATTATATTTCCTACGGGGAAACTACGCTATTATCCACCTAAATTTACATTAAGAAACCCGATGATCGAAGGGGTTAGATCCTCTTTTAAACAAGGACACGAAGTAGCTGTCATTGTTTTTAATGTGACAAACTTAAGAGAAATATTGGAGCAACTCGGGTTTTATATGTATGAAAAATATATAAGCCATCTTAAAAACACGTTTAAGGGAGTAGTTGCAAGGCAAGTAACAAATGATCAGATCATCGTGCTACATGATTATGACAGTGATGGACTTACCCTGTTGTTACGGGTCAATCATGATTATCATTCTGTATCTGATATTGAGAAGGTTATGAATGAAATTTTGAGTGAAGCTGCAAAAGCTGTCGTTGCGAGTTTTCCTTCAGTGCAAACCATTTTTAATACAGGTTATATGTTTGTAGAGAAAAAACATTATTCGTTAGAAGAAGCGGTGACTAAGGCTCAACAGCAAGCATATGCGATGGCGGAAAAAAGAGTAGAGTCTGAATTTAATGAAATGGTATATGCTATGAATAAGATTGTTGCCCAACGGGATATTAGACTATTAGCTCAACCAATTATTGATATTGCGACTAACCAAATTCAAGCATGGGAAATGCTTACACGCGGACCTAAGGGTACAGAGTTAGAAAGTCCATTAAGGCTATTTTCAGTGGCTAGGCAAACGAGAATGCTCTATGACCTTGAATTGATTGTGTTCGAAAAAACAATGGAACAAATTAAGGCAACAGGGTGTCAGCATAATATATTCATTAATTTCACACCTTTTACTCTGGGGAATGAGCGATTAATTCGAGATGTAAAGAAGCTATTGGTCAAATATAAAAACATTCCTCCCCAGCAGATTACGATTGAAATTACAGAGCGGGATTCGTTTGAAGGAATGGAGCACTTTATCGAAAATATTCGTATCCTGCGAAAGATGGGATTCCTCACAGCAATAGATGATACGGGTGCTGGATATGCCAGTTTAAATTCAATTAGTGAAATTTTGCCTGATATTATTAAAATAGATCGAAGCGTTATTCAAAATATCGATAAGAATACTGTAAAAGAGTCGATGCTAAAAGGACTATTACTAGTTGCAAAAGAAGCAGGTTCACTTGTTGTAGCAGAAGGAATAGAGAGTGAGGAAGAAGCTTCTGTATTACTGAGAAATCATGTGGACTTAGCGCAGGGCTATTATTATGCAAAGCCAGATTCATTACATAAAGGCCTTTCGTCATTTTAAGCTATCCTATATTTGACTCAATTAAGAAAGGTGAGAGCCATGTATTTTGTAGACCGAGAAAAAATTGAAGAAACTCTACAGTTCCTAGAAGGACAAATTACTCTTTTTCTAGAGAAAAAAGATTGGACCACCATTTTAGAAAAAGCGGCATTAGAGCGAATTACCCATACGATCATCGAATCTATACTTGATGTAGGAAACTCTATGATTGACGGCTTTATTATGCGAGATCCAGGTAGCTATGAGGACATTGTGGATATTCTAGACGATGAAAAAGTCATTACAAAAGAAATGAGTCATAGTTTAAAGGAAATCCTCCTTTATCGAAAAGTTCTCGTTCAAACCTACACAAAAATCAACCATGTAGAGCTTCAGGATGTTTTTCAAAAGCATATAGAAAGCCTGCACATGTTTGCTCCTAAAGTTAGAGATTATTTGACAAATGAACTCGGGCCGGTTTCAGCATTTAAAAATTAACCTATGAAAAAATGGGAAATTTATCATTGTTTTAATAAAAAAGAGATTGCGGTTTAGTTGGCAATCTCTTTTTCGTTCTACTATAATTGTGAATGATTGCACAAATCGTTTTCCTTTAATAATATAGATAGTTGGGTAAGATATTTTCTAGGAGTGATACTAATGAAAAAATATAGCGGTTATTTAATTGATTTAGATGGAACGATGTACCGTGGTTCTGAGAAAATTGAACAGGCTTCTGATTTTGTTAAGCAGCTTTGTGAACTAGACATTCCATACTTATTTGTAACGAATAATTCTTCAAGAACACCGGCACAGGTTGCTGAAAAACTACAAAAATTTGATATTCCGGCAACAGAAGAACGGGTTTTTACAACTAGTCAAGCCACGGCAAATTACATAGCAGAGATGAAAGCAGATGCATCTGTGTATGTCATTGGGGAAGAGGGCATTCGAACAGCAATTGAGGAAAGAGGCTTATCCTTTGGAAATGAAGAGGCTGATTTTGTTGTTGTCGGTATTGATCGTTCAATTAGCTATGAGAAGCTAGCGACGGGATGCTTAGCTGTCCGAAATGGAGCAACTTTTATTTCTACGAACGGTGATATTGCCATTCCAACTGAAAGAGGGTTACTTCCAGGTAATGGTTCATTAACTTCTGTTATTACGGTATCCACCCAAACGAAGCCTATCTTTATCGGAAAGCCGGAGTCTATTATTATGGAACAGGCTTTAAAGGTGCTTGGAACAAAAAAAGAAGACACGCTTATGGTTGGAGATAACTACGATACGGATATTCTAGCGGGGATTCATACTGGAATGGATACATTGCTTGTTCACACTGGAGTGACAACAAAGGCACACTTAGAAGACTACGTCAAACTACCTACTTATTCCATAAATTCTCTAGATGAATGGAAATTTTAGAACAAATAAAGGACTAACGAGTTTGTTAGTCCTTTTCATTTCGTTTCTTTAGAATGGAAATATGTGGATATTTGGTGATTTCCGCTTCAGACGCTTGCTTCGTGCGTGGAAGTCGCTGAGTCTCATCAGCAACTAGAGTACTTGCAGGATCGCACCTGCCCGCTAATCCCAAAAGAGTCTATGCAGCTTCCGTTCCAATCAACCTAGAGCTACTAAACCTAAGTATTACAAGAGGCAAAAAACAGCTTTTCAGTGACATCTAGTTTCCTCCTGCTGGGTAGCACCTGAAATGCTAAACCTTTATGAGTCAAATCCTTTCTATTTCAGGTCAACTAGCAGTTGATGAACCCAATTATTCAGTATGGGCTGCCCGGTGTGCGAGGCGGCTTGAGGCAGCTGCAGCTATTGCCCCTACAATATCGTCAAGGAAGGTGTGGCATTTGCCAGAGGATTTGTCATTTAACTGCTGTAAGATACCGGGCTTTTGCTTGTCAATATACCCGTAATTTGTGAAACCGATGGACCCATAGACGTTCACAATTGAAAATGCTAGAACCTCATCTACTCCATATAACCCTTCATCTGCTTGAATAATGGATTGCAATGGTTCTTCTAGCAGTCCTTTCTCACTTAGCATATCTAGTTGAATTCCAGTGAGGATCGCATTTTGAACTTCCCGCTTTGATAAAACCCGTTCCACATTTAACGTACAATCTTCCATCTGTAAATTTGGATGATATTTCTCCTGTAAGTAAAACACTAGATCAGCAATATCTTGAATCTCAACTCCTCTTTCATGTAACCATTTTCGTGCTGTTGCTTCAGTTAAGGTCGTTTTCTTTTCTTCAGTCATTCGCTTCACCTTTTCTTGTTATTTTCACTATATATATACTTTTTTTATTAAATTATGAGGAAATAGCCTGGAATGATACAGTTTCTCCATTTTTCAGCATCTCCAACCGGCTGTTGCTTATGCAAATAACAAACAATTTTTTAAAAGGAGCTCATATATATATAAGAATAGAACCTAGATAAAGAAGGTGATTGGAAATGCTTCGGCAAATGTTACGGAAACATTATGGGATATCGGCTGAAGAAGAACTTACTGTTGAACGATTTGAAGCATACAAAAGCAATCAGAAAGTGTACCTGATTGTTCGAGCGAATCATCAAGAAGAAGAGCTTCTTGAGTTAAATACGTTGGCTAATCATCTTTATGAAAAAGGTGACAAGCACGTGGGGCGATTTGTCCCCAATTTAGAAGGACAGACAGCTACGAAGTGGGAGGATGGCGATTATTGTGTCTTAGCTTGCCCACCATTTGAGTCCCCATCTACTAAGAAAGTTGGACGAAAATTAGCAAAGTTTCATTTTCGCGGGAGGCTTATTCAAGCTTCGATCACAAGAACGAGTCGAATTGGCCAATGGAAAGAACTATGGGAAAAGCGTCTAGATCAGATGGAGGCTGTGTGGAATAATAAATTATTTCAACATCCTGATAATGAATTTGAAAGGCTATTTATAGAATCATTTCCTTATTACATGGGGCTTTCAGAAAATGCCATTCAATACTTAGTTGATACGGAAATGGATGATGAACCAAACATGATTGATTATGGGACAGTTTGTCATGGACGATTCACAAATCAATCCTGGGGAAGGCAATATGTGGTGAAAAACCCACTAGATTGGGTATTTGATCATTGTAGCAGAGACATGGCTGAATGGATTAGAGAAAAATACCTTAGAAATATTTCAACCTATCAACCAGATGTGAAGAATTTTTTGAGTGATTATCAATCTGTCATGCCATTATCTACTTTTTCATGGCGCCTTTTATATGCAAGGCTCTTGTTTCCACTACATTATTTTGAATGTGTGGAAGAGTACTATATCACACATTCAGAGCAACAAAAAAATGCATTAACAGATCAACTGAATAAGTACCTGCAACAAACAAATAATCATGAAGAATTTCTTCGCGATTTTTACGACCTAGCAGAAGTTCCAACAAGAAGGCTCAATATCCCTGAGCTTGACTGGTTAATATAGAACTGTGTGTTTCTTTCAATCCTTATCCCTACCTACTATAATAAATCTAGATAGTTTATGAAGAATTGCTAAAGGTAAGGGGATATGAAATGAAACCGTCCATTTATATAACAAGAAAATTACCTGCAGAAATTATCGAACCGTTCATGCAAAGATATACGGTTGAGATGTGGGAACATGAGGATCAATCCGTACCATATGAGATTCTTTTGGAAAAAGCAAAACACGTGGATGCCTTGCTGACCATGCTAACCGATCCAATCAATAAACAAATTATTGATGCGGGACAGTCATTAAAAGTCATTGCAAATCTTGCTGTTGGGTATGACAATGTAGATGTGCCAGCTGCAAAGGAGAGAGGAATTGTGGTGTGTAATACGCCAAATGTGTTGACCGATTCGACTGCCGATCTCACCTTTGCGTTATTGATGGCGACATCTAGAAGAATATTAGAAGCAGCCAACTTTATAAAAGAAAATCGTTGGAAAAACTGGAGCCCACTTCTTCTAGCTGGCAAAGATATTCACCATAAGACCGTCGGAATTGTTGGTATGGGGAGCATTGGTCAAGCCGTTGCTAGACGAGCATCAGGGTTTGATATGAAGATCATCTATTACAATCGCGCCCGAAACATCGAAGCGGAGCAAAGACTAGGAGCAACCTACGCTTCGTTTGATGAATTAATTCAAATGGCTGACTTTGTCATATGTTTGACTCCATTAACAGAGGAAACGAAGCATTTATTTTCAAGAGATATATTTAAGAAAATGAAAAACTCGGCCATTTTTGTGAATACTTCTCGTGGACCAGTTGTCGATGAAGAAGCATTATATGATGCACTCCTAACAGGAGAGATTGCAGGAGCAGGATTAGATGTATTCGAAACAGAACCTATTGGAGCCGATCATCCCTTACTTACCCTTGATAACGTGGTTGCTCTGCCACATATCGGGAGTTCCAGCATGGAGACAAGGACAGCGATGATGAACCTTTGTGTCGAAAACATTTTGGCCGTACTAGATGGTGATCCTCCAATTACACCTATTGGCTAATGGTCTATTTACTTTCATCTAGCCACCTAAAAAGTAACCGAGATTTCGGAGGCCACTGAAAATCTGCCGATCTTTTAGATTTTCTTGAAAATCAAACAAAAAGCCGCTTTAATTCCATTTATTTGGAATTAAAGCGGCTTTATTTTTGTTTTGTCGTCCTCTTTTGCTTCTATTGTTGCCCAATCAGTTTTAGAATTTTTTTAAAATTGACCGTAAAAATGGCCATTGCGCCTTGCATCTCTATAAGAATTTCGAGGCCCTATGGGAATAGTGTGACAGGAGAGACCCCGCAGGCGCGCTGAAGAGGCTCACCGTACGCCCCGCGGAAAGCTGAAGCATCCTGGAGTGGAAATCAACCGGCCCTATTTAACCAAACTCTCCTATTAAGGACTTTTTCAGTGGCTTTAGATTTCGGTGACTTTTTTGTTTTGAAAATTGTCAAAATTTTTAAACGCTGCTACCAATAGATAGTAAGCGTTTTCAGTGATTTTCTAAGGAAAATAGCTATTGTAAAGTTATTCTAAGCACCATATAATGTCTACTATATAAAAACAAATGTACACAATAGAAATACAGTAAGTAGGAGGAAGAACGTATGGAAGCTATTTCAATTGGTTTATTAGGGTTAGGAACTGTTGGATCTGGAGTAGTGAAAATTATTGAAAATCATCAGGATAAGCTGATGCACCAAGTTGGTTGTCCGGTTCAAGTAAAAAAAATCCTAGTACAGGATCTGGAGAAACAAAGAGAAGTATTTGTAAGGGAGGAGCTTCTAACTACAAAGGCAGAAGATATTATTCATAATCCTGAAATAGATATTGTTATAGAAGTTATGGGGGGCGTTGAGGAAACGAGAAAGCACCTTCTAGAGGCATTGAAGAATAAGAAGCATATCGTTACAGCGAACAAGGATTTAATGGCTGTATATGGTTCAGAGCTTCTTACATTAGCATCTGAAAATAACTGTGATCTATTTTATGAAGCAAGTGTAGCCGGGGGAATTCCTATTTTACGAAGTTTAGTAGATGGTCTAGCATCTGATCGTATTACGAAGATGATGGGAATTGTTAATGGTACAACGAATTATATCCTTACGAAGATGAGCAAGTATGGGAATGCGTATGAAGATGTTCTTAAGGAAGCCCAGCAGCTTGGATATGCAGAAGCTGACCCTACATCTGACGTTGAAGGATTGGATGCTGCAAGAAAGATGGCGATACTAGCAACATTAGGATTTTCGATGAAAATTGATTTAGATGATGTAGAGGTTCAAGGGATTACACATATCAGTGAGGAGGACTTAGATTATAGTAAACAATTAGGATATACAATGAAGCTCATCGGAATTGCTCATCGAGAAGGAGAGAAAGTAGAGGTAAGTGTCCAACCGACCCTTCTATCAAATGCTCACCCTCTTGCTTCCGTGAACGATGTATACAATGCAGTGTATGTGTATGGCGAAGCTGTAGGCGAAACGATGTTTTATGGCCCAGGAGCAGGAAGTCTTCCAACTGCAACGGCCGTTGTGTCAGATTTGGTGGGTGTGATGAAGAATATGCGTTTAGGAGTTAATGGAAAAAGTGCCGTCGTTCCACAATACCCTAAAAAGCTAAAGGAGCCAGAAGAGATTTTATCCAAGCATTTCTTAAGGCTACATGTACGAGACGAAGTCGGTGCCTTTTCAGAGATTACGTCGATTTTCTCTGAATATGGGGTAAGCTTCGAAAAAATTCTACAATTACCATTAAAAAAGCGAGAAGTTGCTGAAATTGTTCTTGTAACTCACCATGCATCACAAAAAGCATATGAAAGAATTTTATTTCAACTTAGAGATCTATCTTCTGTTAAAGAGGTAAAAAGTAGTTATCGTGTGGAAGGGAGCTCTAATCGATGAGGTGGAATGGATTAATAGAGGGATATAAGGACTTTTTGCCAATCAATGAATACACTCCTTCTCTCACACTTAATGAAGGAAATACGCCGCTGCTCAAGCTAGAGACTCTTTCTGCTGAGTGGGGAGTTGAACTTTATGTCAAAGTGGAGGGAGCAAACCCAACAGGCTCCTTTAAAGATCGAGGGATGGTGATGGCTGTTGCAAAGGCAAAAGAGGCTGGAAGCAGTACGGTCATATGTGCTTCCACTGGGAACACATCCGCATCCGCTGCAGCCTATGCTGCACGAGCAGGCTTAAGGTGCATCATCGTCATTCCAACGGGAAAGATTGCAATGGGAAAGCTCGCTCAAGCAGTAATGTACGGAGCAGAAATACTATCGATTGAAGGAAATTTTGATCAAGCGTTGCAGATGGTTCGAAAAATTAGTGAAGTAGAGCCTGTCACGCTCGTTAACTCTGTGAATCCTTACCGTCTAGAGGGGCAAAAAACTGCTGCATTTGAAATATGCGATCAGCTCGGATGCGCACCAGATATCCTAGCCATTCCTGTAGGGAATGCAGGAAATATTAGTGCATACTGGAAAGGGTTTAAGGAATACCATTCAGTAAAAGGAACAGGGCTGCCAGCGATGCATGGGTTTGAGGCTGATGGAGCTGCAGCTATTGTTCATAATCGGGTGTTTGAAGAACCAGAGACAATAGCAACGGCTATCCGAATTGGTAATCCAGCTAGCTGGGATCTAGCTATTCAAGCAGTCAGCGAGTCAATGGGGAGAATGGATGAGGTTAGTGATGAGGAAATACTAGCTGCTTATCAAAAGCTAGCTCAAGCGGAAGGTGTATTTGCTGAGCCAGCTTCTGCTGCATCCTTAGCAGGGGTATTCAAGCAAATCCAAACTAGGCAAATCCATGCAGGAGCAAAAATTGTTGCTGTGCTGACAGGAAATGGATTAAAAGACCCAAATACAGCGATAGAATGTAGTCCAATCAAGCCAATTCTCCTTCCAAATGAGGAGCAGGTTGTCGCAGAGCATATTAAAGGATTGGTTCATTTATGAGGTTTGTTATTAAAGTCCCTGGAAGTACAGCTAATCTCGGCCCGGGCTTTGATTCGATTGGGCTAGCTGTTAATCTCTATTTAACTCTCCATGTGGAGCAATCAACTCGTTGGGAGGTGATTCCTTTATCTGAGGAGCTAGAAATTTTTCCAACAGATGAATCCCATTTTATCGTTCATTCCGCTTTACAGGTAGCCAAATGGAATAACATGGAATTACCTCCTTGTAAGATAAAGATAAGCAGTGAAATTCCCCTGGCTAAAGGGCTGGGGTCAAGTGCAGCTGCAATTGTAGCTGCAATCGAGCTTGCTAATGCTGTAGGTGGATTGAATATGTCAAAACAAGATAAGTTAGTGTTAGCTTCTCAAATGGAAGGCCATCCAGATAATGTAGGTCCGTCTTTATATGGGGGACTAGTAATAGGGTGTCAGACGGAACAAGCTGTGGATGTTACTGTTCTTCAAGAATTACAATTTGATCTGGTAGGAGTGGTTCCAAACCAAAAGCTATTAACCGCAGCTTCTAGAGAGGTTTTGCCACCATCATTATCTTATGATGAAGCTGTAAAAGCAGGAGCGGTTGGGAACGTTTTTGTAGCGGCACTAATGACAGGTGATTATCAATTAGCTGGTAAGATGATGAAGCAGGATCGGTTTCACCAGCCCTATCGAAGGAAGCTAGTACCTCATTTTGGAATCATCGAAAAGTTAGCAGAGGAATTAGGAGCATTTGGTGTGGCTTTAAGCGGGGCTGGCCCAACAGTGATGTGCTGTGTAAAGCAGGGGGAAGGACAGGTATTCATTGAAAGCTTAAAACATGCCTTACCTGAAATGACGTATCACCATTTATCGATCGATCAAATGGGGAGTATGGTATACCAGACTGTTAGCTAAGATTTTTGCTGCAATTGAAGAAAATCATTCGCAAATAAAAAGCGATTCAATTAAGAATCGCTTTTTCAACCATATAAATTAGAATACTTGCTCTACTTCAACAACGCCAGGAACTTCCTCTAAAAGAGCACGTTCAATTCCAGCTTTTAATGTAATTGTAGAACTTGGGCAGCTTCCGCAAGCTCCTAATAAACGTAGCTTAACGATTCCATCCTCAACATCAACTAATTCACAATCTCCTCCATCACGAAGAAGGAATGGGCGTAATTTATCTAGTACTTCTTGAACTTGCTCAATCATTTCTTTTTCAGCCATTTCAATCGTCTCCTTTCCTACCTTTTATTATAATCATATTAGACTTAAAAATCTATTCTTGGCAATTAGAAACAGTAATTTGTTTTCGTTCCTTCGCGTTGTCCCAATCCAATGCACCCAAGAGAAATCGTTGGTAACACTCGAACATGCATGAATAATAGGACGACACTTAACGAACAACGTAAGTACCCATCTCTATTTCCTATAGAACAATCGTGTTTTTCCTATGAGAATATTGTAAAATAAAAACAAGGAATAAAGGGAGGGACAATTATTGGAAAAAACACAAGTGGAAGTGTCAATATATGGAGCAGAGCAGCTTTGTCCAAGCTGTGTAAACCTGCCATCATCAAAAGAGACGTATGAATGGTTAGAAGCAGCCATTAGTCGTAAATTTCCTAACCAACCATTTAAAATTACGTACATTGATATTAAAAATCCCCCTGAGATAGAAGAGAAACGCAGTTTTGCTAACAGAGTAATGGAAGAAGATATGTTTTATCCCGTAGTTGTGATTGAAGGGGAAATTGTTGGAGAAGGAAACCCAAAGCTAAAAACCATTTTTGCTGAAATGGAGAAGTATGGATATAGAGTAGAATAAGAAAGAGGGTGTCAAAAGTATAAACTTTAAGGCACCCTCTTTCTTGCTTATCTTATCCGTTATGATACTTGTACATCCAAAGGATCCCAGATTTTAAAAGGCGAGCTACACGACCGGTGATGGCCTTGTCCGCTACGAGTCCAAATCCATGTTTTTTTCCTAAGGAGCCAAGCACCCCTTTTAGTTTAATTTGTGGCAATGATTCTGGAAGCTCTTCCCCGCTCCAACGTTTAAGTAGTACTTGGACAATTTGCTCTGCTTGTCCTTCTGCTAGCTGAGCACTTGGTGCATGCGGTAAGCTTGCACAGTCTCCAACTACATAAACATGTTCATTTTGTGGAATATTATGAAGAGGAGTTAATTTGACACGCCCTTGAGCATCCTTTTCAACATCTAAGTTTCGAACAATTAGATTAGGTTGGATTCCTGCTGTCCAAACAATTGCATCACAATGAACGGGTTCATCGTGATTAAATAGAGTATTTTCTTCAACTCGAGTAATATTCGAGTGATTAATTATTTCAACACCGTGTGTATCAAACCAGTTCTCAACGTAAGTGCTTAATTTAACAGGAAATGCAGATAGGATATGTTCTCCACGATCAAATAGTTTAACACGTAAGTCTGGTCGACTTTCATTTAATTCACTAGCTAGTTCTACACCGCTTAGACCACCACCAACAATGGCAACTACTGCACCAGCAGGTAAATTGTTAAGTGTTTGATAAGTAGTTCTTGATTTTTCAATTGTTTGAATGCTGTACGTATATTCTTCTGCTCCTGGAATATCGTGAAATTTATCTTCGCAGCCTAATCCAATAATGAGGTCATCATATGAGAGGGCTTCCCCATCTTGGAACACTACCGTTTGATTGTCTAAATTTACACCTGTCACTTCACCGTATTTCATATGAAGGCGGGGGTGTTCAGGAAAAGGGACGCGAATATGATGATCAGAAATGGTACCTGCAGCGAGTGCATAATACTCTGTCTTTAAGCAGTGATAAGGTACGCGATCAATAAGAGTGATCGATACATCTTCAGGCAGTTGATTTGGCAGCAACTTTGCTAATACCTTCATTCCACCGTATCCGCCACCTAGAATCACGAGATTTTTCATTATGAATTTCCCCTTTGTGTCCACTTTAAAAGCGGTTATATGAATAGCTGCATCTCCCTGTTGTCTGTGTCACTCATTTAAGATATCTGCTATATCTATTCTCCCCTATTTGTGACAATGTGATCAAAACAGGTAAAAACGTTTTCACAAAATAATAAACGAATTATTTGAAAATAGCAAAAAGTACATCTATATGAATACCATAAAAAAGTATATCGAAATTGTGACAAAATCACAACACCCCTAGGCTAATTTGTTGACAAAATCACAAGGGAAATAACGTGAAGACTTCTTAAGAAATGATTACCAAATGGTTCGATTATTATAGGTGACTTCTCCCCTCTATTTAGGTCTGAAGGCTTGCGAATTTTATCTGAAAAGAGTAGGATAGACTATTAGTAGAGGGGTGATAGATATGATCAAACCGATTATTGAGTTTTGCATAAGTAACTTAGCTAGTGGAGCTCAAAGGGCAAAAGAGGTACTAGAAAAAGACTACGATTTAGATATTATAGAATACGGCTGTTTAGGTTATTGCGGAAAATGTGCCAATTCTCTTTTTGCATTAGTGAACGGTGAGGTCGTAACAGGGGATTCTCCAGAGGACCTTGTTGACAACATTTATCAATACTTAGATGAAAATCCAATGTTTTAACCATATAAATAAAGGAGCGAAAATGCTCTTTTCACCCTGTAGACAGCTCCCTGAAAGAGAGCTGTCTACAGGTTTTTTGTTGGGATGAATGTTTAGCTTTGTTTTTTCTTTGAAAAAGAAAAGAGACTTTAGATCAAATAGAACATCCCAATTGATCTAAAGTCGGAGAAAAAAATCACAATTTTTTTCCTCATTAGCCTCTATAGTATTCTTATAGACTTAGGCTATTCTCCTTAATTTCCTTTTGCTCTTCTCGAATATCATACCAACGTTCACGTGCCATTTCGATGATCTTAGGTTCAAGGGAACGACTTTGTCTTTCAATAACTTTGGAGAAATATTTTACAGCCTGCTCTGTATTTGAAGTTCTTCGAGAAATTTCTCCTATTAAGTAAAGAAGGCGATCAATGGAAACCTGTGTACCTTGAAAATCATCTGCTGTGTAAGACTCCAAATATTCATAGAGAGCTAGTTTTAAGAAGCGTTGCTCTTGCTCCATGTTTTCAAGTTCACGATAGATCCATGCTAATCTCATATACATGCCAGCAATGGTAATATGTTTTTCGTTCTTTAAAGTAGCACAGTATGCAGAAAGTTTATACGTTTTAATTGCATCCTTTCCATTTCTCTCAAGACCGAATGAGTGAGGTACCCAATTTGTGCATATTTTATCTGTGATTATTTCTTTTGTACCTGGCGGAAAGTAAGGAGTAAAATCGTCAGAGAATGAGAATCCACAATGTTCACAAACATTTATGTGATAGAAAGTGGGGTTTAAGGATGGATCTTTGTAGATAGGTCGAAAATCTGTATCATAATCCAAAACCTTCACAAACCGGGTGCGCATTTTTTGTGTTGTAAAGGATTTATTACAAATCATACATTTACAACTTTTATCATATAAAGGAACTAATTCTGTCATTTTACATCACCCTTTGTAGGTCGATTTCTTTAATATAATATAGGATAATATATCTATGATTATACCGTAAACAGCAGGATAATTGTACTTAAGATAATAAATTTTATGTGAATGAAAGGGTAATTAGTCACATGTATGTAGACTGTGGATTAGGATAAGTGTGGAAAAGGAAGAATCTGAAGCTCGTTCAGTTGAGTGTACGCTTCAGACTGTATATACTATATATAAGGGATTCCCTGAATCTGAAAGGAGGCCTATGAAATGAGTCAAGAGGTTGTAATCATAACAGAAGCTGCTGCTCTACAAATAAAAGATATGATGAAGCAAGGTGAGGAAGAACATGCATTGCTGCGCGTAGCTGTTAAAGGTGGGGGATGTAGCGGACTTTCTTACGGTATGGGCTTTGCTCATGAGGTTGAAGAGAATGATATGCAATTTGAACAGCATGGAATTCAGATTGTCGTCAATCAAGAGGATGCATCCATTCTAAATGGAACAAAAATAGATTATAAGCAGTCCATGATGGGCGGCGGGTTCACCATCGACAACCCGAACGCCATCGCGTCATGCGGCTGCGGATCATCATTCCGTACTTCTACCAATGCTGGTACGCCAGAGGAATGTTAAGCAAAAAAGCACTTGAATCTAATGATTCAAGTGCTTTTTATAAGCGCTAAACGGGAGCTTCCGCTTTTATTTAAACATCGATGAGCTGTGTAGTGGCTGAATTTTTGCTTTTGGATCAATATATGCTTTTGCGTTGTTTACTGCGGTTGGTGCTTCTCCAAAGCCACAAGCGATTAGTTTTACTTTTCCTTCATACGTGCAGATGTCACCTGCTGCGTAAATTCCTGGAATATTTGTTTCCATTTTTGAATTTACTACGATGGAATTTTTCTCGATTTCTAAGCCCCATTCTTTAATTGGGCCGAGTGAGGAAACAAAACCATAGTTGCAAATAACGGCATCTACATCAATTGCCACTTGTTCTTGGTCATTTACATTTTCTAAGATGACTTGCTGAATTCCATTGTCATTACCAATTAAATCGACTGGTACATAAGGGGTTTTAACATCTGCCTTTGAGCTATGTAGATTTTCAACACTGTGCTCATGTGCACGGAATTTGTCGCGGCGATGAACAATTGTGACTTGTTCTGCAATTGGCTCCAGCATTAACGTCCAGTCTACAGCAGAATCTCCGCCGCCAAAAACTACTACCTTTTGTCCAGCAAATTTATTTAGATCATCAATGAAATAGTGCAGGTTTTTACCTTCATAGCTAGTAGCATTTTCGAGCTCCAATCTACGAGGTTGGAATGCACCATTTCCTGCTGTTATAATAATGGTTTTAGAATAATGAACTTCTTTATTGGTTGTTAGCTTAAATACACCGTCTTCTTGCTTTTCGAGCTTCTCCACGGATTGTTCAAGAGAAATGGTTGGATCAAATTTAGCCATTTGCTCCTTTAAATTATTGATTAGCTCTTGTGCACGTACCTTTGGAAAACCGGCTACATCGTATATGTATTTTTCAGGATAAAGAGCAGATAGCTGTCCACCTAATTGTGGTAAGCTTTCAATGATTTTTACGGAAGCTTGTCTCATTCCGCCATAGAAGGCAGTAAATAATCCTGCTGGTCCTCCGCCAATTATCGTAATGTCATAAACTGTTTGATCTTCTTTCACGCCATATCCCCCCAAAAATGTAGTACCTTACCACCTTTTATCATACCATAAAATTAAACAATACTCACATTTGATGCGAGGTAGAAGTGGTTAAATAACAGGGTAGAAAAATTCATTTTGCCATCATTTAAACCGTATAAAAGGCAGCGAAGCTTCAATTCATTATATAGGTAGTTAGCAGATGGCACTGTGATTAATGTCATAATATTCGCAAGGTTTTTAAACTATCATAAAGGGTTGAAAAAGATGGTGAAAAAGAATATTATGTAGTGTAGGCATTATGTTAAGATTCTGTGACAATTTTCTTACATTTTTTTGACTTCTTTCGTGAAGTACATCACAAACTTTTTCGCATTTATTAAAATAAAATTTTATTTAGCGGTGGAAGATAAGAAAAAGCGCTAGAACATCGAAAAATCTTATAAGGGTGGAAGTGATACACTTTGAAAAAGCCAAAGATTGTTATTTTAGGAGCTGGATATGGCGGACTTATGACTGCAGTTCGTCTTCAAAAGTTAGTAGGGGTAAATGAGGCAGACATCGTGTTAGTCAATAAAAATGACTATCATTATGAAACAACATGGTTACATGAAGCATCTGCAGGAACTCTTCACCATGATCGTGTACGTTATGATATCCGTGATGTAATTGACCGCAACAAAGTAGAATTTATACAAGATACTGCGATTGAAGTTAAAATTGAAGAAAAGAAAGTCATCACCGAAAACAATGAAATTAATTATGATTATTTAGTAGTTGCTTTAGGTGCAGAACCAGAAACATTCGGAATTAAAGGATTAAAAGAGCATGCATTTTCAATTGTTAACGTAAATGCGGCAAGACAAATTCGAGAACATATTGATTATAATTTTGCTACTTACAACACAGAGGAAGAAAAGAAAGAAGAGCGTTTAACTTTTGTTGTAGGTGGAGCAGGCTTCACAGGAATTGAATTCCTTGGAGAGCTTACAAATCGTATTCCGGAACTTTGTCGTGAGTATGACGTTGATTACAAAAAGGTACGTGTTATTTGTGTAGAAGCAGCACCAATGGTTTTACCTGGTTTTGATCCTGAGCTTGTAAATTATGCAGTGGCTCAATTGGAGAAAAAAGGTGTAGAATTCATGATTGGTACTGCGATTAAGGAAGCTACAGAAGACGGAATTGTCGTTGCAAAAGGTGAAGATGAAGTTCAACACATTAAAGCAAATACAGTGGTATGGGCTGCAGGTGTTCGCGGAAGCTCTATCATCGAGAATTCAGGTTTCGAAGCAATGCGCGGCCGTGTTAAAGTTGAACCAGACTTAAGAGCTCCTGGACATGATAATGTATTTATCGTTGGAGATTGCTCATTAATTATTAATGAAGAAATTAATCGACCATATCCTCCAACAGCACAGATTGCGATGCAACAAGGAGAAGTATGTGCTCGTAACCTCGCTGCACTTATTCGAGGTAAAGCAGACTTAGAAACATTCACTCCAGATATTAAAGGAACAGTATGTTCACTAGGGGAAGATGACGCGATTGGTGTAGCGTTCGGTAAGAAAATGTATGGAGGAAAAGCTTCATTCATGAAGAAGATGGTTGATAACCGTGCTCTTTATATGATTGGTGGACCTTCACTTGTATTGAAAAAAGGGAAATTCAATATTCTATAATGTACTTTTCAAAGGGATAGACAGAAGTCTATCCCTTTTGTTTGCTAAAATATAGAGGTAGATGAGGAGGGGAGCTTAATGTCTAGTAATAAGAGAGGGAGCGTCTGGCTCGCAGTTTCTGGACTTGTTGTAAATGAAGATGGAAAGTGGTTAGTAGTAATGAAGAAATACGGTGGGTTAAAAGGAAAGTGGTCATTGCCAGCCGGGTTTGTTGAACAAGATGAAACAGCGGATGAAGCTGTCCTTCGCGAGATTAAAGAAGAAACAGGCATTAGTTGCGAGCTAAAAGGGATGATAGGCCTTCGAACTGGAGTTATTAATGGAGAGATTAGCGATAATATGATTTTGTTCCTTCTTACTCCGAAGGCACATCAACAAATTAAAGTTGAAGAAAATGAGCTATATGATGTAAAATTTATAGCCCCTGAAGAGCTAACAGAGCTAGATGAGGCGTCTGTTTTATTAAAATATTTTACGAACATTTCTTCAAGAGAAGCGAAGCCTTTAATTGGTGGAATTAATCCTGGTAATCAGTTCGGGTATACGGCATATAAATTATTTTTATAATTTTCTGAAAAAATAAGAAAGAACGAGTAAAGCAGAGTTTTAATAGTATGTATGCGTTTCCACTTCCCTTTTTTCAACTTATTTGCTTCTTTTCACAATTAAAAATCCTTGGTATATTATCAGAAAATTCATTCTTATTAAGGAGATGATTGAAAGATGGCAGCTAAGAATTATGATGGAAAAGAATGTGTATATTGTTCTGGAAAAGGGTATTTTCAACTTCTTCTTGGAGGTTCAGAAACATGCACGTGCTGCGGGGGATCTGGTAAGAGAAAAAGTCTTTCATAAATGTGGCTCTGTAAGCATTGCAGAGTTAAAGCTGTAGTCATTGTCTAGTGACTACAGTTTTTTTACACAAAAATAGACAAAGTTATGTATTCCTTAAGAAACAAATAGGAAGATCTACTCCTTGTAGCTGACATTTTGAGGAACATTTTCATCTTAAATAGTGTAAAAAAGCAATGTTGATGAATATTATTGACTCCCTATTTTATATTCAGTACACTTGAATTTGATGGACTAGGGAGGTACAAACGATGCAAAACACAATCTTTGCTTTACCGATTACCATTATATCTATGCTGTTATTCTTTGTTTTGTTTTTTGGAATCGGTTTTATCTTAAATATGCTACTACGCATGTCATGGATTATGGCAATTATTTATCCAATTATCGCTATTTTTCTTATTGATAATGTTCGTTTTATTGAATACTTTACTAACAGTAAAGAAGCATTCTCTCAGTTAGGAACGCAACTTGTAAGCTTAGCTCCAATTGATATCATGATTGTGAGCAGTGGATTTGCAGGAACCATCTTGGCGGGAGTTACCATTAAATTACTACGTAATAAAGGCTATCGAATGTTCTAACAGGAAGGTGAAGCAGATATTTTGCTTCATCTTTTTTTTGTTCCATTTGAGATGTAAGAACAGGCTAGTGGAAAATAAGGAGATTGTCGAGATTTAATACTTGAAGAGATTAGAAAATCAATAAGAGCTATTCTCGTTTAATTGCCTTCGTTGGCGGTGAATTTTCGTTAGTTTCTGGATAGTTATCTCTAGAAATTTCCAAAAAATTAAGAAATAAAGCCTAACTTGTCCATTTTTTTACTCTCAGCATGAATATTTTTTTCAAAGAAAGGAAATGAATATTCTTGGGAGGAGTGAAAATCAAATGAATAATTTTAAAAATTGGTCAAAGCGTCTTACCATGACAGTTTTATTTTTAGGAGCATTGTTCACAACGTTTCATCAAATATCAGGAGTAGAGGCACAAAGTCTATCTGCATATTTATTAAAAGAAGAGGCAAATCTACAGCAACCCAACGATAGTACTTATCAAAATCATACATTTAAGCCCCTTGGAATTGCCTTAAAGTTTCTCAAAAGTATGGGAAGAACGGAAACTCAAATCTCATCAAGTGAAGCGGTTGAGGGGTCAGTGCCTACGTTAGAGGAAGCATTTGATTGGTCGAAATACCAATCCACAACAGTTACTGCAACAGGTTATACAGCAGGATATGAGTCAACAGGGAAAAATCCTGGACACCCGCAATTTGGTATTACCTATTCAGGTGTAAAAGTACGAAGAGATTTGTACTCAACGGTTGCAGCTGATTTACGAGTGTTTCCTATTGGAACGATTCTGTTTATTCCAGGCTATGGATATGGTGTAGTAGCAGACAAAGGTGGAGCCATTAAAGGGAATAAAGTCGATCTATACTATGATACAGTTGAAGATGTATATGAAAATTGGGGGAAGAAGACCCTCGAAATTTATGTAATTGAAAAAGGAAAAGGAAGTCTAACTGAAGAAGATCTTGTGTCATTAAATGAAAACGAATCAATGCAAGTATTTAGGCAGCAATATATTGGGTCGGAAAAGGAATAAGATAAAAACAGGTAAGCTCTCTTCTTAGAGTGTCTTACCTGTTTTTATCTAATTCATACAAATTCATTTTCTAGAAAATTGTTAAATGTGTGCAAATTCCTTAGAATGAAGGAGTTTAGCTAACTGAATGGCACCATCAACTAATCGGGGAGAAGGCCTGCAATAAAGAGCTTCTTCTAATATGAATATTTGATTCTGCTGAACAGCATCTAATTGATCCCAGCCAGGTCGCTTCTTGACAATCTCCATATTAACCTTCTCTTGACGAACCCCAACCCATGCTAAGCATATAAAGTCTGGATTTCTACTGGACACATCCACCCAATCGGTTTGAACACTTGCTAGCTCAACCTCTTGAAAAAGATTTTTTGCCCCAATCATTTCACTTATCTCGGTAAGCCAATTATGCTTTCCTGGGGTGAAGACGGGCTTAGGCCACCATTCCCAGTATAAGGTAGGCTTTGCTTGAATGGTTAGTCCGATCTCACGTATTTCCTCGATCTTGGAACGAAATTGAATGGCTGCTTGCAGTCCAGCTGCTGGATCATTAATAGCTTTTCCTGTTGTGATAAGATCTTTTTCGATATCTTCTAGAGATTGAGGATTTAAGACAATATGAGGAATTCGTCGTTTTTCTAATTCTGCGATATTCTTCTCCATGCCTGGTACACTTAAGGAAGCGAGGACCATATCAGGTCTCAGTTCCTCTACTAAGTCCATATTAATGGATAAGTCTGGTCCTAATCTTGGGAGTTCATGGATTGATTCTGGCCAGTCAGAATAATCATCAATTCCCACTAAGCAATCTGTACGGTTCATATAAGCAATCAATTCAGTGTTACTAGGACAAATTGAAATGACTCTCATCAAGCATTCTCCTCTACATTGTGATAAAGTAATGTAGCAATAAGGTTAAAACTACCCCAGTTAATCCGCCAAAGAAAACCTCAATCGGCTTGTGTCCAAGAAGCTCCTTTAACTCTTTTCGTTTCTCTTGCTCCGGTTTTTGCTGCCATACTTTTGCTTCTTCAACAAAACGATTAAAGTCAGATACTAATTGGTTTAATACTATCGCCTGTTCTCCAGCTTGTCTGCGAACTCCAGTAGCATCAAACATCGTGATAATAGCAAAAACGGCAGATACAGCAAAAATAGGTGAAGCTAGGCCAGTTTCTAATGCTACTCCAGTGGAAAGAGCGGTAACGGCTGCTGAATGCGAGCTAGGCATTCCTCCCGTGCTCGTAAGCAAAGACCAGTCCAGTTTTTTTGTAGCAATATACTGAATAGGTACTTTTACAAATTGGGCAAAGAAGATACCAGCGATGGCTGCCCAAAGCGGGAAGTTTGTTAATAAATCCATGATGAAACCACCTTATTTTTAAAAGTTTATTTAAAAGATTATATGTAAAAAAATTGATCGGTTTGTTAAGATGATAAGCATAAATAAATAGAATTGCAACCGGTTTGAGTAAAGAGGTGAGCGCTTTGGTAGATTATCCGTTAGAATATTATGATTTTTTCGTGAAATTCAACGAGGGAGATTATTACACGTGTCATGATCTTTTAGAGGAGATGTGGATGACAGACAAAGGAAATCTTTTCTTAAAAGGACTTTTGCAAATGAGTGTTGCCATCTATCATTATGAATACGGCAATATCAAAGGAGCCAGACTAATGATGTCTTGTGCCCATGAATATTTACAAAGCTATCGTCCGCTTCATTGGGGGTTAGACTTAGAAGAGGTGTATCATTTTATAAACGCATGCATGTCATTGTTCCCTAAGAATTTAGACAGAGTACCCTTTGAAGATGTCAATAAATTACCTCAACTACCAAAGTTATTTCTTTACTTGAGGGATAGTTAGGTAGTCGAAATAAATGACTACATTCGTTATAATAGAAATAGAATTGAATTGATTACGATTAAATGGGGGTAGAAGAGATGTTCACAGTTAAACAAGAGCGAACTTTTTCCAATCAGCATGAAGCAATGATTATCGGTTTATTTGAAAAGTCGGAGAAATTTGAAGGAAGCCTGAAAGGTCTTGATGAGCTTTTTGAAGGGCAGTTAACGGAGCTTGTAAAGAGCGGTGACCTTTCGGCTAAGAAGAATGCAGTAGGGAAAGTACATACATTTGGAAAAATGGAGACTAAGCGTTTATTTTTCGTTGGACTTGGAAAGGATAAGAGCTTTACCTTTGAAACTGCAAGAGAAGCATTAGGAAAAGTCTTTAAAGAAGTGACAGCCGCTAAACTAAGTGAAGTAGCAATTGACCTAGATTCATTTATTGGAGGTCATGTTGAAGGCATGGACGCTGCTCATGCGGTAAGTGAAGCTTTTGCCTTATCTACATATGAGTTTGAAGGCTATAAACAAAAATCAAATGAACCAGAGAAAAAGCTCGAGAGCATAGTTGTATATACTAATGCAGCGGAGGAAGAAGATGTTCGCGCTTCATTAACTGTGGGGTATGCGTATGGAAAGGCAACGAATTCCGCTCGCACGCTTGTTAATTTGCCTGGTAATATGCTAACAGCAACAGACATGGCGAATTATGCAAAAGAGCTTGGGGAGACATATGATTTTGAAGTGGAAATTTTAGAAAAAGAGGATATGATGAAGCTTGGCATGGGTGCTTTGCTAGCTGTTAACCAAGGGTCTGCCGAGCCTCCGAAAATGATTGTTCTTAAATATCAAGGAAAAGATGAATGGAAGGACGTACTTGGTTTAGTTGGGAAAGGAATCACATTTGATACAGGTGGTTATTCAATTAAGCCAAAGGATGGCATCGTCGGTATGAAGTCAGATATGGGCGGTGCAGCTGCTGTTTTAGGTGCCATGGAGGTTATCGGTGAATTAAGACCGGAGCAAAACGTAGTAGCGGTAATTCCATCTACGGATAATATGGTAAGTGGTACGGCATTCAAGCCTGATGATGTCATTACAGCTATGAGTGGAAAAACGATCGAAGTATTAAATACAGATGCAGAAGGCCGGTTAGCATTAGCAGATGCCGTTACGTATGCGAAGCATCATGGGGCAAATTATCTTGTAGATGTCGCTACTTTAACTGGTGGTGTCATTATTGCGCTTGGAACAGATACGACTGGTGCGATAACCAATAACGAGGCACTATTTGAGCAAGTGGTTGAAGCGTCCTATGAAGCTGGTGAGCCTATTTGGCGCCTACCGATTTTTGAAAAAGATAAAGAACGAGTAAGAAGTAGTAAAATAGCAGACTTAAATAATTCTCCTGGAAGAGAAGGGCATGCCATTATGGCTGGAGCTTTCATTGGAGAATTTGCTGAAGATACTCCATGGGTGCATTTAGATATTGCGGGGACTGCTACTACAAATAAGGCTTCAAACTTAGGACCAGCAGGTGCAACTGGTGTTATGACACGTACACTTGCATTATTTGTAGAGCGTTTTGAACCTTTTCGATCATAAGATGTTTAAAAAATGCTGAATCACTTGGTGATTCAGCGTTTTTTTTTGTTGATAAGCACTTCGACATCCAATGATAGTGTTTAGTCCCTCGAGGTCATAAGCCAATGTAGAATGGAAGGCAAAAAACGACTTTTATTCTAGACTGTCTTCCTTGCCCTTGCCTCACCAATGCGCCATACGATTTTGTTCTAAAAAGCGTTGAAAAATATGTGAGATTGATAAATTTAACATTGACCGATTGAAATGGGTATGATAATTTTATTATATTAATTTAATTCTCTACCAATTTATCAGAGTAAAGTATTAGGAGGCATACAAATGAACGCAGTCATTATAGCGGTCCTTGTGATGCTCGTCCTCAGTTTATTTCGGGTTAATGTGGTTTTTGCACTAATTACCGGAGCATTAGTGGGCGGCTTAACAGGAGGCTTATCAATAGAAAAAACAATTGAAGTATTTACAAATGGGCTAGGAGGAAGTGCATCAGTTGCATTAAGCTATGCTTTATTAGGAGGATTTGCAGTTGCCATTTCCAAGACTGGATTACCTAATCTACTTGTTGAATGGGTACTTGGAATGGTTGGGAAGCAAGGGGATTCAAAAGCGAAAGCAATGTCAAAAACCTTAATTGTGTTCTCGATCTTATTAATGGCTTGCTTTTCACAAAATTTAATTCCGATTCATATTGCATTTATTCCAATTCTTATTCCACCGTTATTAAAAGTAATGAATGAATTAAAGATTGATAGAAGGTTAATTGCGTCGGTATTGACGTTCGGTTTAACGGCACCTTATATTCTTCTACCAGCAGGTTTCGGGAAAATATTTCATGAAATTTTGGCCACTAATATGGCGGATGCAGGGTTAGCCATTGACATGGGCGATATTCCAGTGGCTATGCTTATTCCCACAGGAGGATTGTTTGTGGGATTACTTGTAGCTGTCTTTATTTCCTATCGAAAAGCAAGAAGCTATGAAGAAGTTGAATTTGTAGAAATGGAGAAAGGTCAGTACTCAAAGGTTGGAATTGTGTTTTCTCTTATTGCAATTATAGCTGCTTTAGTCGTTCAAATTCAGTTAAATTCAATGATTTTTGGTGCTTTAACGGGAATTGTTGTTGTATACCTTAGTGGGGCAATTAAATGGAGAGAAGCGGATGATCTGCTAACTGAAGGTATGAAGATGATGGCTTTCATTGGATTTGTTATGTTAGCAGCCTTTGGCTTTGCAGATGTGTTAAAAGCAACAGGTGATGTCGATCAGCTAGTAAAACAGGCAGCAGACCTTATTGGTGGAAATCAATCATTGGCAGCACTTCTAATGCTATTAGTGGGTTTACTCGTCACAATGGGAATCGGTTCGTCGTTCTCGACTATTCCAATTATCGCAACGATTTTCGTTCCATTAGCCATGGAGCTTGGCTTTAGCCCAATGGCTACCATCGCATTGGTTGGAACAGCAGCTGCATTAGGGGATGCAGGTTCACCCGCATCAGATAGCACTCTTGGTCCAACAGCAGGTTTAAACGTTGACGGACAGCACAATCACATCTGGGATACATGTGTCCCAACCTTTCTACACTATAATGTCCCGCTCATTTTCTTTGGATGGTTAGCGGCGATCATTTTATAAATAGGAAAGCAGCTACTCGAAGGAGGAGCTGTTTTTCTTTTTTTATGATCGTGAGGACGATGAAGCTCAAATTTTGTAGAAAAGTAGAAGAAAAAGGCCATCATAAAGCGGATGAAGGCCAAAAGTAGACGAAAAGTAGAGTGAAAGTGTCATCATAGAGCGGATGAAGGCCAAGAGTAGAAGAAAAGTAGAGTAAAAAGGTCATCATAGAGCCGATGATGACAAGAACCGTAAACAAAGCTGATAAAAAGAGGCATCATCATACGAATCGGGACAGATCCGTTCATCAGAATTTTTATATTCGGAAATCTTTTTGTACAATACAAGTAGTTAAATAACCGTTGAAAAGGGTGAAAGCATGTATTTTGGAAAAAAGCGAGAACAAACAGATCCACGTGTGCCTCCGAATCAAAATGTTACCACTAGTTTTCCCGTGCTTCATCATGGGAATGTACCCTATTATCGAGACTTAACAGCTTGGAACTTAAAAGTATTTGGCTTAGTAAAAGAAGAGAAAACCTTTAGCTATAAGGAGATTCTCGAGCTCAAGCAAACCGATTTGCATAATGATATCCACTGTGTCACAGGGTGGAGCAAGCTCGATAATGTGTGGACAGGTGTTACAGTAAAGGATCTAATGAAGAATATGACCATTCTCGAAGAAGCAAAATACGTATTACTTCATGCAGAAGAAGGCTGGAAAACAAACTTACCGATTGAAGATTTCTTGAAAGAATCAAGTATGCTAGCTCACTCTCATAATGCAGAACCCTTAACACCTGATCATGGATTTCCACTTCGAGCGGTCATTCCGCACCTCTATTTTTGGAAAAGTGCGAAATGGCTTAGAGGGATCGAATTTGTGAGGGATAATGAGCCTGGATTTTGGGAGAAAAATGGATATCACATATATGGAGATCCTTGGAAAGAAGAAAGGTTTAGTTGGGATTAAAGTCCAAGCAGCCATTTGATTCTTTGCCTTTTAAACCATATTTTAATTTGAATTCTTATAGAAGAGTGTGCGAGTTAAGACCCTATGGTATTCAAAGCTTGCCGGATTTTTAAAATAGAAATGTAGAACTAAAAGCTCCAAACACAGCATTCCTGAAGAAAACCACTGCCTACTTTTATGTAAGCAGTGGTTTTCTTAATAACCTGTATCTGAATAAAACTCTTTAAATACAATCGGCCCAAATCCCAAAAATGCCATGCAATTGAGATGATGGATGGGTTTTCTATTGATTAGATTGATAGACATGTTTTAAACACTCCTCTTCATTTAATGAATCGACTCCGAGCGCTGTGCTAGCCAGTTTTTCAAATAGATAGGAAGCACGCCATCCTTTGTCAGCATGGTATGACCGCCTTGTAGCAATTCAAATGTTGTATCCGTGCTAGCTACCTTTTCTAGTATGGGCATCGATTGTTCTTTTGGCACTAGGCGATCATGCGTAGTTGAAATAACCAATAGATGAGCTGAAATATTTTCAAGATAGACGAATTGATGATCGATGGAGAGAGTACCATTCATGAGTTGGTTGTCAGCGACAAGCCTTGTTACTTGGTTCATAGCTGCCCCTGGAAAGGGGATATGACTTCTCGTCCAATAATTAAATACTTGCCATTTATGCAGATATTCTTCGTCGTATGCTCGGTTTAATAGGGATAGATAAGGAGATACATAGATAGGAGAAGTTAAGAGTCTCATACCTGCTCTCATCATAAGCGCAGGGACCAAACCAATCGTTTCAAAAAATGGTTGGAAATCGAGCTCGTTTTTCCTTAGTGCATCCACCCATTTGTCAAAGGCTGGCATTGTTTGAAAATCAATCGGAGCAACCGATAATATCAAGTTTCGTATAGGCTCTTCAGCAATCGCCGCATAAATGGCAGCAAGGGTTCCACCTAGACAGAACCCCATAATTGAAAGTTCTTTCGCTTTTGAATGTCGTAAAGCTCGCCTGACGCCTTTCTGAATATAATCAGTTATATACTGATCAAGAGTCAGGTCTTTATCTTCAAATCCGGGAATCCCAAAATCAATTAAATATACATCATAGCCCTCTTTTGCAAGCGCCTCGATTAGACTCATTTCTGGTGAAAGATCAAGAATGAATGGTTGGTTTACGGTGGAGTAAATAAGAAATAGAGGAGTATGATATCTTTTTTGTCTAGCAGGATAATACCAGAGTGTAGCTTTGTTTTTTTTCCAAATGGCTTCTCGTGGAGTTGGATTAACGGTCGGAACAGGCTTTGTCCATTGGGATAGAAAATTCTTCCATCTCCGTGATTCCGTTTCTGTCCATTTATCCATTTCTATTCATCCGTTCATTCAATTGATCGAGTAATGTGTGAAGTTGGTTTGTATGCTCAGTTTGATTTGGTAGTAGAAGAGGGAATACGAGCTGACATCTCTTTCGCTTGGTAGGAAGAGCCGTCTCTTTAAGTTGATATACTTGCTCTTCTAGTTGATCCATTTTTTCTTCAAGCTGAATGATTAACTTGGTTAAATTAGCAATATCTGTTTTTGTTGGGACGTTTGCAATTGTCGCAAATGCTTCACTATACTCTTGAAGCTGATGGACGATTGTTTCACAAGCATTGCCTTTCGTTTTGAACAGGTCGATTACCTTGCCTTCGTTTAAATGTTCTTGTAAAGCTTGGTTTAGAAAGGCTTCAAGCTTAACTCCTAGTTTTTTCACAATAGAATAATAATCTTGTAGTTGTTCACCGGTCATATGGTTTACTCCTTTCATTTAGATTAAAGCAGTTAATCCTCCGTCTACAATTAGAGTTTGACCAACGACGTAATCTGACGCGCTGGAAGCTAGGAATAATACGACTCCTTGAATATCGTTTGCTTCTCCAAATCGTCTACTAGGAATTGTACTAGCGATCTTTGGACCAGCTGCTTCAAAGAGCTTCTTCGTCATCATGGTTGGGAAAAAGCCAGGTGCGATTGCATTTACTTGAATATTTTCAGGTGCCAGCTTCACAGCTAGATCTTTTGTAAAAGCAATTACAGCACCTTTACTTGTGTTATAAGCAATCGTGTCCATCAATCGTGGGTCCGTACCACCTAGTCCACTGACAGAAGCCATATTAATGATTTTTCCGTAGCCTTGTTGGATCATTACTTTCGCAACTGCCTGTGAAAAAAGGAAAACTCCTTTTGCATTGACCTCCATCACCTTATCCCATTTATCCTCTTGTAATTGAAGTGTAGGTGCCATCCAAGAGGTACCACTATTGTTAATGAGAATATCGATTGTGCCAAAATGCTCGACCGTTTTGTTCACTACTTCTTGAATCTCTTCTTTTTTTGTTACATCACAGGATAAGGCAAGAGAGAGTACTCCTTCCTGTGATAGTTCATTACATACTTCTTGACAGTTTTTTATATTTCTAGAACAAATAACGATGTTGGCTCCTGCTTTTCCAAGGGCAATGGCCATTAGCCTACCTAGGCCACTCCCGCCGCCCGTCACTATAGCGGTTTTTCCTTTAAAGCTGAATAATTCCATTTCACAACCTCCTTTATTTCATAAACTTCTCTATATTATAGACAAGCAGTGATAGAGAGGTGCAGAAATTATAAGACATGCCTATGCCTTTTTTAAAGGGTACTTTCTAAAAGCTTTTTTTTATACCAGGTAGGATTCCCGTCATCATACGAAGGCTAGCAGTTGGTAGCGGAAGGATGCGAGACACCTGCGGAAGCAGTGGGACAGGCGAGATTCCACACCACAGGCACAACCGAGGATACTCACGGCACGCTTCGCGGCAAGCGAGTATCCTGGAGCGGAAAACTGCCCATGCTTGCAAAAGCAACAATGGATACAAAACAGCCTTTTTAAAAGAGGTATTTCAAAAAAGTGTTGCAAAGAAAAACCTCCAATTTCTGCGTTATTCTTAGATAGAATAAATAAGAAGAAAATGGAAAAAGTAATACCATAACAGTCTGTATGAAGGAGAGTCATAGGTGACGGAAGAGGAAGTAGAAGCTGTGTTTGAAGAAAATGGGTACTCTAAGCTTTATCATCAGTTGCAATATAAACTTTGGCTGAATGGAGAGCTTGATTTGGTGGATGCATCATTATTAGATTCCTTCTTTGATGCATATACTTTTGTAGAATATGAAGATCTGTTATTTGATGAATTTATGTATCATTTTCGTATGTATCAGAATGTGTGTCAGAAAAATGATTGGACGTATCCGACAGCTTAACAGGAAGGAAAAAATAATGGGAAAGCCCACTCCATTATGGTCTATATTGCATATGAAATAGTGTAGGGCAGTGTAGATGAGTAAAGGAGGTAACCCAAATGAGACAGTTTAACGGACCTTATTATAGAGTTCACAGAGATCAGAGATTCTTCGGCTTTCCATTCATTGGCGGGTTTTTAGGTGGATTATTGGGTTCAGCGATTGTTAGACCTCGCCCATATTATTATCCTTATTATGGGCCGCCTGGACCAGTTCCAGGACCAGGTCCAGGTCCAGGTCCATATGGACCATACCCATATGGAGGCCCGTATTACTATTAATCAGATAAGGGATTGGAAAGGAGCCATCACAATAGTGACGGCTCCTTGTTTTCTTTATAGGAATTTCTGTCTTTGAGAATGAGCTTTCTTAGAAAAACGATAATTCCGAGTGCAACTAGAAATTCAGATAATGGTAGAGCAAGCCACACACCGTTTACTCCAATCCATTTTGGTAAAAGCCAAATCGCCACAAGCATAAGAACGAAACTTCTTAACATAATCATATAAATGGCGGGACCGACTTGACCAATAGATTGATAATAAGTCATGTATATGAAATTAATCCCCATAAATAAGTAGCCAATGAAAAACAATTGGATCCCCTGTATGGCCAATGTCTCAATATCTGGAGAAGTAATTCCAAATAAGGATACGAGTTGTCGAGCACCTGTAAACCCGATGATTAGAAAGAGAACACCAAGTAGTATGGACGTTTTTTCAGCAATTCTAATGGTGGCTTGAATACGCTCTTTTTGGTGTGCTCCTTTGTAAAAGCTAATCATTGGCTGAATGGCAGATCCAATTCCGAAAAAGGCAAGAAACATAAAAGCATGCAAATAATTTACAACCGAGAAAGCGGCGACACCATTTGTTCCAATAAGCTCCACCATCATTAAATTATAGGAGATTACAAATACAAGTGTACCCATTTCAGCTAAAAAGCTAGGAAAGCCAATTGAGAATATTTCGCTCATTGACTGAAATGACCACTTAAATTTAATTAGCTTTAATGAAATGTCTTTTTTCGTAAAATGGAGGAGTAGGACAAGAAGGCCAATGACTCCAGAAAGTACGGTAGCTAATGCAGCTCCTTTTACCCCAAGCTCGAGAATAAAGATCATCCAGTAGTTTAACAATATGTTGGAAATAGCAGTTAACACGAGACTAATCATCGCTAATTGAGGATTCCCATCATTACGAATAAAAATACTTAATGCATTCTCAATGGCCATAAACACTCCAAAAAGCAATAGAATGGATAAATAATCAATAACGTATGGCTTTGTATCAGTGTTAGCCCCTAAAAGATCGGCTAATTGATTCACATTTAGATAACCAATAAGGCAAAAAACAACTACAAGTAAAGTTACCAACGTAAGGGAGAAGGTGAAAATACTTCTAGCCCTTTTCACGTTATTTTCGCCAAGTGCGATGGAATATAGAGTTCCTCCACCGATTCCAATCCAAAGAGAAACTGAAATTAGTATGGAGAATACAGGCACGGCAATATTCACACTAGCTAGAGCAGTCGAACCTACAGCATTTCCAACAAAGATCCCATCTATTAGAATATTAATGGACATCAGCATCATACCGATTAATGACGGAATGAGGTATTGGAAGAAAACCTTGTTCACGGATTGATTTAATAATTTATTTTGGATGGCTGTCTCCACATTCATCCCTCCTGTTCTTATCTACAAGAGAGAGTCTATACCTTCAAGTAACTTGAAGGTCAAGAATTATTTATTGTTACGGTAAGGAGAGAAGTAGCCAGCTTTCATGCACTCAGCTTCTTTTCCTAGTGTAATTCAGTATTACGGTCATTCACTCATACATGAAAAAGAATGACTAGTTGATTTTGGCGAACTATTCTAACTTCAAAGTTTTTTAATAACAGGTATTTCAATCAAGGTTATGAAATTTTGTTTTTCCTTCACGACCGATTCATCAATAATGGAGATTTCGTACGGATCTCCAATTGGATCGTAGCCTAAACGCTTTAGCTCCTTTAGGAAAATTCGATAGCTTTCTTTTAATTCCTCATATGGACCTTTGTGTGGATATGTGGCGTAAAGTCCTTCGGGAAGAAAGGTGGCTTCTTCAGAAGTATGTTGATTCCATATCAGCTTAAAGATACTTTTATACATGAGAGGGCCATCTCCATATAAACAATTTAGATCTATACTCGCTCCGATGTCCCCTGTGAAAATCCCATCCTTAAGTTGATTGGAGGTTTCCCTATTCATTTCTTCTATGTAGATTTCTTCAAAATGAATAGATAAGTCAACTGGAATGCTTTGATATAAAAAAGAAATCGGTCTATTTGGAAAAAATTTAACCTCTACGATTTGCTCGTGTGAGTGTTCTTTTCCTACTTTAAGCGTATGCATTTTGTGTTTAATTTGTTGAGCAGATAAGGTTAGTGCCTTAATTTCGTCCTGAAGATCTTCCCATTTCTTTTGAAATAAGTCATATGTATTCTCAATGGTTCTATTATCCATATGGGTTTGGATATCACGAATTTGAAAGCCAATTTTCCGTAAAAAAATGATCGTATCCAGGTGAACAAATTGATCAGACGTATAATAGCGGTATTGATTTTCTTCATCTATAAACTTCGGTTTAAAAAGGTCAATCTCATCATAGTACCTTAAAGTTGAATGAGGAATTGAAAACATTTTTGAGATTTCGCCAACACGGAATTTCTTCATAATGTGCTCCTTCAATAGTTTGTGGTTAAGTCTATCATATCTTGAATGATTCAAGAATTCCAAAGCAAGAAAAACGCGCGAGCTATATCAAACTCGCGCGTTTGCTCTACATCCATCGTAAAGTGAGAGATAGATGACAGCAATTCACATGATCCAGGTCGGCATTAAAGTTTAACTTAAACCCATCTGGATTGTAGTCAATCTTCGGCATTTTTTTTACTCCCGTCGACTGAATCATGCTGTGGACTGCCTGTGTATTGGATTGTTGGGCGGCACTCATTAGCCTAAAGGCAAAATTTTTTGATTTCACCATTTTTTCAAGAACTAAATGAGCGTCAGTCATGAGCGCTTCCATTTCTTTAGCAGATTTCATGAAAAGGTCAGGATTTACGTCTGGGAAAGTACGAGAGTAAGGTGAATAGAATGGTGGATAAGGGCGAACAGAAGGATTCCATCTTGTCATTTGATAAGTGTGTGCTTGTGGATAACGATAAGGATAATTGGGGTACATACCCATTTTCCCCCCTTTACGTAAATTGGAAAACATTCACTTTCATATATATATTTAAAGGGGTTATCCTATGATTACTTTGTAAAGTCGTAGGTAGATGAGCAGCGGTTCATCACGATGCCAGCTTTTTCGGCATAGGCATCTCCCCACTTACACATTTCAAAAAGAACAGCTTTTAATTGGTTGCCCATAGCTGTTGTGGAATAAACGACATGGGTCTCTTCGAATGCGGTACGCTCAACAAGTCCATGTTCTTCTAATTCCTTTAGCTGCTGTGATAACATTTTTTGTGTAACTCCTGGGAGGGATCTTTTCAATTCATTAAAGCGTTTGGCCCCCTCATTTAAATTCCAAAGAATCAACACCTTCCATTTCCCTCCAATCAAGTCAATAACCAAATCAATCGAGCAATCGTATTCGGGGTATAGCTTCTTCATCGTTTATTCCTTCTTCCCACATCTAGTTTCTAAATGGTAACTTGTTTCATTTAAACACAATATATATTATAAGCGTTAGAGTATTCTCTGCAAAAAAATTAGCATAGGAGATGGCAGATAAATGAAAGCGTTGCTCTTGCATGAAAAGGGATTATGGAAAGAAATGAAGGTTGAGGAAGTTGAGGTTCCTATTGCAAGTGAAGGTGAACTTCTCATAGAAGTACATGCTGTAGGAATGAACCCAGTAGATTATAAAACAGCAACAGGAGGAAACCCTAATTGGGATTTTCCACATATCCTTGGGCTAGATGTTGCAGGTGTTGTGGCTGATATAGGTGATGGTGTGTCACTATGGAAAAAGGGTGATCGAGTAGTTTTTCATGGTGACCTCTCGAAAAAAGGTGGCTATGCAGAGTATACAGTTACAACGGCTCATACGGTTTCTAGAATTCCTGATGAAGTTTCATTTGAAGATGCGGCAGCCATTCCAACTGCTGGATATACTGCTTATCAAGCATTACATCGTAAGCTGCCACTTGAACAAATTGAAACGCTTCTAATCCATGGTGGTGCAGGAGGAGTGGGTGGCTTTGCCGTTCAGCTAGCAAAGCTGTCAGGGAAGAAGGTGATTTCCACCGCTTCACGTTCTAACCATGAATATGTGAAATCACTAGGGGCAGATGAAGTAATAGATTATCGAGAAGAAAATGTAAAAGAGAGAGTTCTGGAGATTACAAACGGGCGTGGAGTCGATGCCGTAATTGACTCCGTAAGTAGACAAAGTGCTACAGATTCTACGGAGCTGCTGGCATTTTTAGGACATATCGTTCATATTGCAGGTGCTCCAGATTATTCTCATATCCCTCCTTTTACAAAAGCACTATCCTACCATGAAATTGCATTAGGTGCTGTTCATCAGTACGGAGATAAGCAATCGCAGGAAGATTTAAGACGGATGGGAGATGGGATGCTAGCTTTAATGGCAGAAGGAAAGTTATCATCTATGCTGAAGGAAGTAATTTCGTTAGAAGAAGCTCCTGCTGCCCTTCTTCGGTTATCTGAACGCCATGTGAAAGGGAAAATTGTCGTGAAAACAAAATAAGGCCATTTAAACCGCGAGCTCATAAAGAGTTCGCGGTCTTTATGATATTTAGAAGTATATAGGAGCAGAAATTTGACCTATGATCGCTCTCTATGTTCGAATAAGTCAATGGTTCCTAATACAACATGTGCTAAGCCGAACCCAAATACCGTATTTGAAATCATTTTGTCTACTTTTCGATTTTGTTTTAAAGCGTAACCGGTTGCTGCTACAGCTGTTCCAAGTACAGTTGGAATTAGCCCTTCTCTAATTTTCTCCATTATATGCCACCCCTTTTGAAAAAATTGTCCCTTCAGACAACCATATTTTCTCCTGTTATAGTATATTTAAAGATAGAAGGATTTTACAAAAAAAGTTATTTTCTAAAAGATTGTTGTTTATGCCAGGCAAGATGACCTTTTTCAAACGAAGGCTTGGAGTTTGGAGCTGAAGGATGCAAAACGACTACCTTAGAAGTGGGACTGGTGAGAGCCCACAGTCGAAGCCGAGGATACTCAACGTACGCTTCGCGGCAAGCGAGTATCCTGGAGCGGAAAATTGCCTATGGTTCAAAGCAACAATGGATAGGAAAACAGCCTACAAAAAAAGGAGGAAGAGGGAATGGATCTAAAAAACACTTTATTACACTCATTAGGGATTGAAGTTACAAAGCTAGAGGCAGGTACGGTTGTCGCGACCATGCCGGTGGATGAAAGAACACGTCAGCCTTTTGGGTTACTTCATGGTGGCGCATCTGTTGCATTAGCTGAAACGGTTGCATCGATTGGGGCATTTGAATTGATTGATAAGGAGAAAGAGGCAGCAGTAGGTTTGGAAATTAATGCGAACCATATTAGAGGCAAAAGAGATGGAGTAGTGACGGCCATTGGGAAGGTGGCACATCAAGGGAAATCAACGATGGTGTGGGAAATCAAAATTGTGGATGAGGACGAACAATTGATTTGTCTTTCTCGATGTACGATGGCTATTATACAAAAGAGATAAGCTTCGACGTGTAAAGGACAGACCATTCGATGTACAATCATTTAGTGGTCCGTCCTTCTATATTATAAATCGGGAAGCTGATAAAGTTGATCAAAACGATTTTTGTGAATAGTCGAAGGTGTCATTCTTAGTACTTGATTTCGAACTTTACAAACAAATGGAATATCGATTTGTGCTACTTTCCCGGCTAGCCAAGAATCTTGAACAACCTTTCTAGTACGATGCAATCTTTTCGTTTCGTATTTCATGAACGCACTTTGGATGGTTGTTTCATTTTGTAAACAAATTGCAAGATAGAGGGCATCTTCAACAGCTTGGCATGCACCCTGTCCAAGATTTGGTGTCGTTGCATGGGCTGAATCACCAAGCAAAAGGATATTTCCAAAGCAATATTGGAAAAGTGGATCTAAATCATAAATGTGATGACAGATGACATTCTCATCTGCCGTTTTTTCAATTATTTGCGGGATTGGGTCATGATAGTGAAAAAAGTTATAGACGAGATCTTTTGTTTTCCATGCTTTCATATGTGCTTCATTTAATTGGCTATTTTTTAATGCGTACCAATAAATACGGTTATCTGAAAGTGGAACGATCCCAAATCTACCTCGTGGCCCCCATGTTTCAGAAAATTCCATTGGAATATACTCTGGAACCTGCTCTATAATTCCACGCCAACATGTGTATCCAGCAAATCTTAATTCTTTATAGGGAAGTAACTTCTTACGTATGGCAGAATGAATTCCATCGCTTGCAATGACAAAATCAGTCTTATGAACAGATCCATCCTGAAAGACAAGCTCAACACCATCTAAGTCTTGATGAAAATCAACAAGCTTCTTATCGTATTGAACCATTCCAGGTGGAAGTGCTTCTCCTAGAATGCGAATTAAGTCATAACGATGAATAAACGTATAGCAAGGAGTAGAAGAAGTTTCAAAGTGTAAATTCATAATATCTTTACCGGATTCTGAAGTAATTCTACAGGTGTTCGTAGAAAAAACATATTGCTTAATATCCTCGGATACTCCTAAATATTCAAACGCTTTCATTGCATTAGCTCCTAGTACAATACCAGCACCAGTTGTGTGTAAGGTAGGAGCTTTTTCAAAAACGGTTGCATCTATGCCTCGTTTTCTCAATGCAAGGGCTGCACTCAACCCGCCAATTCCACCGCCAACAATGGCAATTTGTTTTTCCAAGATGGCGCACACTCCTTTAACACAAATTCCTTAATTTACTATACGAAAATTCAACGATGAAAGATATAGACAAATCATGAACATTGTGACTTTTAGCACATTTTTTCCCAATTATGTTTATTGAGTAGTGTTTGCAAGCAAATGTACTGATCGCTTAGTTGTTTAAGCGAAACCATTTACAGTCTATATGATAACCAAGATGGATATCATGACGGAATGTAAAAAGCCATCAAATGAACTAGTGTCATTGATGGCTATTAACTGTTTTTATTGCTCGGCTTTGCGTTCTTCTTTTGCTTTCTTTAGGTCATCCTGTACGCTTTTCTCCCAAAGTGGAATGCCGGAGTTATAGGCAGCTCTACTAATTAAATGTCCAGCAACGGGGGAAGTCATAAAGATAAATGCAATCCCCAAAATGATACGTGAATTAAAGTGTCCTTCCTCAAGGAAGAAATATAAGAACGTACCAAGTAGAATGGACATAACTCCAAGGGTAGCCGCTTTAGATGCGGCGTGGTTTCGTGTATAGACATCTGGTAATCGAAGGAGTCCAAAGGCAGTCACTAAGCTTAAAAAAGCTCCAATAATGAGAAATGAACCTGTTACAAAACTAACGATCGCGTTCATGCTCAATTATGACCCCCTTTTCTAAATATTTGGCAAAGGCTACTGTCCCAATAAAGGCTAATATCCCAATTAGAAGGATAATTTCTAGAAATGCATTTGTTTTTAGGGCAATAGATATAAGGGCGATAATTGCAACTAGATTGATGCCGATCGCATCTAGCGCTACCACTCTGTCTGGAATACTAGGACCTTTTATCACGCGATAGATGAGCCCTAGCATGCTGATGGAAACACATACGAGTGAGATGTATACGACTAATTCAAACATTACCGGCTCACCTCCATAATGGCACGCTCAAAAGTCTTTTTGATATTATTAATTTCGTCTTGTGCATCCCCCATGTCCATGGCATGGATATACAGGATTTTATTGTCGAGTGAAATATCGACAACGAGTGTACCTGGTGTTAACGTGATTAAATTTGCTAATATCGTGATTTCCCAATCTTCTTTTAATTCAGTTGGAAGAGCAAAAATCCCAGGTTTCATATCCAGTCTTGGCTTTAAAATGACCTTTAACACAGCGATGTTCGCTAAGAGCAGTTCCTTGATAAATAAAAAGAATAGATTGATCACGGCAATCACTCGAAGAATATAGAACCGTGAATTGAAAAATCGTCTAAAAGCAAACACAATGAGAAAACCGAAAAAATATCCAACAAAGAAGGTTACTGGATCGTAAGAAACCTTAAGGAACATCCATATAAAAGCTAGAAAGATATTTAAAAGTATTTGAAATGCCATCGTCACTACTCCTTTAAAACCGCATCTATATAGATAGCTGGGTTCACAAGCGTTTCAGAGGCTTGTGTGATATAAGGGTATATAGCTTCCGATCCTAAGCCATATAAAACAGATAAACCGACTAATAAGGCAGGTGAGAGTAGGAGCCATTTAACAGGAACCCCGGCTTCTCCTTCATAAGAGCGTGGTGTTCCCCAAAATCCATTGATGAAGATTTTCATCACCGAGAACAACACGAGCAAGCTAGACATGAGGACAATAGCTGCTCCAATGAATTGCCCTTGCTCAAATCCCCCACGGATAATCAGCAATTTTCCAACGAATCCGCTTAGCGGTGGTACTCCAGCAAGGGCAATAGCAGCAATGAAAAATGTCCAAGCAACTCCTGGATAATTTTTTATTAAACCGCTGACCTGTTTTAAATTGCTTGTTCCGGTTATCCTGATTACAATTCCTACTAATAAAAACAATGCTGCTTTAATTAGCATATCGTGTATGAGGTAAAATACTGAACCTGTTAAGGAATCTGGCGTCATCACCGAAATACCGAAAAGAATAACGCCGACTGCAACAATAATGTTATAGATAATAATTTTCTTAACATCCCAATAGGCGATTGCTCCAATGACTCCTACAATGATTGTTAGCATCGCAAGTACGCTAATAAGCTGATGTGTGAAGCCTTGATCGTGATAGAAGAATAATGTAAATGTTCTTGTAATCGAATAGACACCAACCTTCGTTAACAATGCACCGAATAGAGCCATAACTGGTGCTGGGGGGGCATAGTATGAGCCTGGTAGCCAGAAATAAAGGGGGAATATTGCTCCCTTTAGACCAAACACGATTAAGAACATGACCGCAATAACCGTTAGAATCCCAGGCTGTCCTGCCAGTTGAATTCGTTCTGAAATATGAGCCATATTGAGCGTGCCAACAACAGAATATAAATAAGCAACGGTAATAACAAATAAGGCTGAAGAAATCACATTTACGAGAATATACTTAATCGATTCACGCAATTGAATTTTTGTTCCTCCCAAAACTAGCAGCACGTAGGAGGACATCAGCATAACTTCAAAGAATACGAACAGATTAAAGATATCTCCAGTTGTAAACGCCCCATTAACTCCTACTATTAAAAATTGAAAAACTGAATAATAGTAGAATTTTTCTCGTTCCTTTCCTATGGAATGGAACGAATAAATGAGACAGGCTAATGCAATCACACTTGTTGTTAATACAAGTAAGGCGGAAAACATATCAGATACAAGTGTAATTCCGAATGGTGCTTCCCAGCTACTGACATCTAAAGTTTGAACGCCTTTATTTCTTACTGTTTGAACTAATGCAACTGAAGCGATGATTGTAGCTACCGAGGAAATAACAGATAACCATCGTTGGAAGTTAACATTTTTAATGAATATTAGAAAAATACCTGCGAATAATGGGATCAAAATCGGTAAGATTAGTAAATTACTCATTTCCTTCGTTTCCTCTCAATTGATCCATATTATCGGTCCCAAGTTCTTGGTAGGCTCGATAAGCAAGCACTAAGAAAAAGGACGTAACACCGAAGCTAATTACGATAGCTGTCAGTATCAGTGCTTGTGGAAGTGGATCAGCATATGATTTAGCGTACTCTCCTAATAATGGAGCCGCTCCTCGTTTTAAGCCACCCATCGTTAATATCAATAAATGGGCACCATGGCTTAGAAGTCCTGTACCAATGATTATTCGTAGTAAGCTCTTTGAAAGCATTAAGTATGTGGCTGTCATAAATAAAATGCCTATGACAATGGCCATTAATATTTCCATTATTCATCCTCCCCTATTGTTTGAATAATGGTCATCGTTACGCCGATAACAACGAGATACACACCAGTGTCAAATAGTACAGCAGTATGCAGGGCAGTATCTCCTAAGAGTGGCAGTAGAACATGACTATGTGCATGAGTTAAAAATGGAGCATCAAACAACAAGGCTCCAGCTCCAGTACCTACGGAAAATAATAGTCCAACTCCAATCATGTATTTATAATCGATTGGGAGAATGTTGGCTACCGTTTTCATATCGTATGCAAGAAGCAATAGAACAATGGCACCTGATGTCATTAATCCTCCAATAAAGCCTCCACCTGGATAGTAGTGACCAGCAAAGAAGAGGTGGATGGAGAACAAAATGATGATAAAGAGAGTGATTTTCGTAACGGTTTGTAAGATTACATCATTTGTCTTCATCCTTCTTTCCTCCTTGTTAGACGTAATTTAATCATCGCAAAAATACCAAGTGCAGCAATCGCTAACACGCAAATTTCAAACATGGTATCAAAGCCACGGAAATCAACAAGGATTACGTTAACCATATTTTTTCCAGCTGCTTTTTCATACGTGTTTTCAATATAGTATTGTGAAATGGATTCAAACAGTTTATTGCTATGACTAGAAAGCGCCACTAGCGTTACAACGACACCCACACCAACCGAAATCAATGCGTTTGTCAGCTTAAACCCAATTCGTGATTCCTCCCTTTTCAGCTTCGGCAAGTGATAGAAGCAGAGAAGAAACAATGAAACGGAAACAGATTCAATGACGAGCTGTGTCAATGCAAGGTCTGGTGCTCTAAATAATACAAAGAATAAAGCGACTATATAGCCAACTGCTCCTAATAAAATAATCGACGTTAGTCTCGATTTAGCAAAAAGAATGGTAATAGAAGCGACGACGATTAATAAAGCTAATACCACTTCATACAAGCCAATCGGAGCAAGGTTGTTTGTTTTTACTACAAAAGCATCCTTCATAAACAGGCTGGCACCGATAATTAAGATGAAAAAGGTGAAAATATAAACTAAGTACGTTCGAATAAACCCATTCATATAGGTTTTCGTCAATTTAAATGAACCATTTTGGACAAGGTCTAGACCTCGATCATAAAACCTGTTTAACGTTAACTTCTCAGGATGAAGATCGTACATACTCTTCCATTTAGGGAAAGTGGTGTAAAGGACAACACCAATGGCAATCACTCCAAGCGTCATAAACAGCTCGATTGTTGGACCATGCCAAAAGCTAATATGAACAACGAATTCCTTTGAGTCGTTTAGTAAACTAGGCAAAATGGAAGCCATTACAGGCGCAATTAAATGATGTGATAAGATATTTGGAAACAATCCAAAAATGATCACAAGTGACGCTAAGATAATTGGCGGAATCAACATTCCAAGTGGTGCTTCGTGAGGCTTTTTCTTCATTTGTTCTGGTTGATACTTACCAGTAAACGTCTTGAATACAAGTCTCATACTATAAATGAAGGTAAACACACTTGCAACCCAAGCCAGGATAGGGAATAATAGTCCCCAAGTTTCTAGGTTGAAGATATCCATTTCTAACACACGGACCATTCCCGTAAAGAACATTTCTTTACTTAAAAAGCCATTGAATGGAGGTAATCCAGCCATCGAAAATGTGCCGATTAACGCCAATGTAAAAGTAATCGGCATAAAGCTCATTAACCCGCCTAGCCTGCGAATATCCCTCGTCCCTGTTTCATGATCAACAATCCCTACTACCATGAAAAGACTTCCCTTAAAGGTAGCATGGTTGATTAGGTGGAAAACAGCAGCAGTTGTAGCAACCGTATAGAAGCTATCATCAATTGAAGGATAGTGAAGAGCCGCGGCTCCAATTCCAAGTAATGACATAATCATTCCCAACTGACTGACGGTCGAGAAGGCAAGGATTCCCTTTAAATCGGTTTGCTTTACAGCGGAGAATGAACCCCAGAATAAAGTGATAATCCCAAAGCCTGCTACTAGCCATAGCCATACGCCGGACTCAGCAAAAACAGGGCTTAGACGAGCGACTAAATATATTCCAGCCTTAACCATAGTCGCTGAGTGAAGATATGCACTGACTGGTGTAGGGGCTTCCATAGCATCTGGTAACCAAATGTGGAAAGGAAATTGAGCAGATTTCGTAAATGCTCCTAATAAAATACAAAGCAGCGCTGGGATGAATAAGCTATGGTTCAAAATCTCACTTGATTGAGCAGCAATTTCACTTATATTGAATGTCCCTGTCATTAAATAAAGCAAAATGATCCCACCTAGCATAGAGAGACCACCAAAAACGGTAATGATCATGGACTTTTGGGCACCATAGCGCGATTTTTCTCGATGATACCAATACCCAATTAGTAAAAAGGATGAGAAGCTTGTAAATTCCCAAAACATATATAACACAATGAGGTTTTCAGAAAGAACAACGCCGAGCATGGCACCCATAAATAATAACAAGTAGACATAGAACGTATTCAACTGTTCTTTATCTTTTCCTAAATAATAAATCGAATAGAGAACGACTAAAGACCCAATTCCGGTAATTAATAACGCAAATAATAACCCAAGTCCATCCACTTTTGCGATGAAATCTACACCAAGTGAAGGAATCCAGGATATACTCTCAGTCGTTATTCTGTTATGACTAACATTTGAGATATAGGAAATGAAGTAGCTAAATAACAGAATTGGAAGCGGAAGAACGAACCATCCTGTATGAACTTGCTTAAATAGTTTATAGAATATAGGCACAAGTATGGCAAGCAAAAATGGTGAAATGATTGCTATATGCAGCAAAGACAATGCAAAACCCCCTTTATGTTGTATGGCATAAAACCACATATGGCACGAAACGGTTCAAATTATGTAATCTGTAAGAGTTAGTAGATACGTGAGCCATAAAATGGTGATGTGAAGTCGCCCTTTTATTCAATATTTCCAATACGTGATTGGAACATGCTAATCTTTCCAATTCTCTCAGAAATACCAATCATGTTATACATGTAATTTCACTTATTGAAGTCCTTTCTCTTGTAAAGCTGTTTTGTGTTTGTAATCTGCCTATATAAGAAAACCTCAGACAAATTATAACCTAAAATGTAAGACCATGCATTTCTAAAAAGCATGGGGCTCTTAGATGATTCCCTTGTTATTAAATAGGTAAGAACACGTAAAAAAAACCAAAAAATTTTTAATATCTCAAGTCCTTTTCGCTTTACGTTAACATACATTTCTCGGGTTACCTAATGAATCAAGTGTATAAAAATACCTTGATCGATCCATCCTAACGTTAGGATGGTGTTGTGTAATGAGAAAAAAAATAATCGCATCCATGTCGATTTTCCTCCTTTTGTTAACAGGTGGGTATGTCATTGAACAAAAAGACAAGCGAGAGTTTTATGTTCCTACAGTTGACGAGGAGATTGTAGAAATATTACCTGTTAATTATATGGACAAGCAGAAGAAACGATATAAGTTTTTTGAATCAAGGGAATATGTTCGAATTGAAACGATCTAATATGAAAGAAGATAACCTTCGAACATATATAGGAGAAAGGAGGAAGAGAATGGACTCGACCTCCTTTTTGGCATGATGATGAAGTATAAGGAACATGTTATTCTAAAATATGGTAAATAGGATAATTCCTTATTGTCCAAATCCTTCTTTTCGAGGATAATAGACCATGGCAATATCGAGGGCTAAAAGAACCTCGTAGCCTCAAAAAGAACGAGACTTGGAGAAATTATGAAAAATACGTATTTAACAAGCTACTTCCCTCTTCTTGCGATCATTCTATTTAGTGTGTCTATATCGATTCGTGTGGAATTGATTTTGTTAGATTTCTTGAAAAATATTGGGATATACAGTGGTATGTTAGAATTTTTTTCTGAAGGTGGAATAAAGCTAGCTTTACTAATCTTATTAGTGGCTATATCGTTTATGGTGTTAGCAGCATTTAAATTAGTTGCGGATACAACGAACGGTTTAGCATTGCTCTTCTTTTCGAAAGATGCAGAAGGGGAGAGCTTGAATAAAATACGCTCAGGCTCTATCATCTATTTTGTTGGTGGTGCTATTTCCTTAGTAAGCATGTATAGTTTTATTGGGATAGGTATTATATTTACGTTAACAACGGTCATTTACCTCATCTATTTTGTTTATAAGTCAAGTGGGGCTCTATCCATGTGGGGAATTATCGGGATGATTTTTTTTCAAGTGGTAGTTTGGTCTACCTTATTGATTGGCCTCATGTATATAGCGGTAAAAGTGTATAACAGCATCATGGCGAGCCTGCCTGTGTAAAAAACAAAACGACGAGGATGGCCTCGTCGTTTATTCATATCCATTCATAATATCTCGCCAAATAAGAAGTTCTGGAACAGAGGCTTCAATGGCTTTCATGTTTTGAGGCGTGTCTTTTCCTACCCAAACACCTGCTGTTAGTCTGTCGGTAAGGCCTACAAACCAGAAATCCTTATAATCATTTGTAGTCCCTGTTTTTCCTCCTACATAAGTATTGGGAAAATACGCTTGCTTGGCTGTCCCACTTTGAACGGTTTTCTTCATCAGTTGTCGAATATGGTCAACAGTCTGTTTGCTCCATACTTGAACAGGCTGATCCTGCCATTCGTAGAGCACTTCACCGTTGAGACTAGTAACCTTTCGAATAGCTCGAGGTGGTTGATAGGATCCAGCATTTGCAAAGGTCGTATATGCCCCCGTTAGCTCTAATGGAGTCATTCCAAATGTGAAACCTCCGACAGCGGCAGGGAGTACTTTGTCTTGCTCAACTACTTTTTTAAATTGGAAAGCTTCTAAGTCTTTAAAGCTACTTTCGATTCCCACTCGGTCTAGTAAGCGAACGGCCGGGGTATTAAAGGAGTAAATGAAGGCAGTTTCAAGACTTATCATTCCTCCTCTACTTCCGCCATAGTTTTCAGGACAATAACCATCTTTACAAAAAGCATCAGAACTAATTTGTTCGGTTAGAGCCCCCTTCGTTCGCTCGATATATGGTGCATAAGCAATTAATGGCTTAATGGCTGAACCAGGCTGACGATATGCTTGGTAGCCTCTATGAAAATCATATTTTTTATAATTTTTCCCGCCCACAAGTGCTAGAATTTCGTGCCTCTCGTGATCAATAACAGCAGCGCTTCCTTCAACATCAGAATAAGGCAGTCTACTCTTCACTGCCGATTTAGCTTTCATCTGCAGTGAAGGATCAAGTGCTGTTTCAATAATTATGCCTGATCCAATAATGTTTTTTACTCGAGTCTCAAGCGTTGCACGTCTACTTTCAGAATCTGCTGATTGGTCCCAATCCTCCTGCTGAGCAATGAGCTCTGCTAATTCTGCTTCCACATAAGCTACATAGTCAGGATGTATGTCTGTTCGTTTCTTTACGTTTAGACTTATCGGTTGTCCTTTAATCGCTTCGGCTTCCTCGGTGTTTAAATAACCAGCCGCACTCATTTGATCGACAAGTCGCTCCTGTCTTTTTTTCGTGTAATTGAAATGAGTTAAAGGGTCATAGAGTGAGGGATTATTAGGGATTGATGCTAAAAAAGCTAGCTCACTTTTGGTCAGCTTTCCCGTTGTTTTTTGAAAATAGAACTGTGCAGCTGCTTCAATTCCGTATGCACCATTTTGAAAATAGATAGCATTTAGATATGCTTCTAGAATTTCATCCTTAGAATACGTGCGTTCTATTTCATAAGCATATAAGATTTCACTGAGCTTTCGATTATATGTCTGCTCATGGTTTAAATACAAGTTGCGAGCGAGCTGCTGGGTAATTGTACTTGCACCTTGCTCGATTTCCTTTGATTGAATGTTAGTCGCTAGAGCACGTCCAATGGCTGTTAAATCAAAGCCGATATGTTCATAGAAATGCTGGTCCTCTGAAACAATGAAAATATCTTTTAAGAATGGGGGGATCTGCCCACTAGGTAAATAGATGCGATTCATCGGCCGGTCCATTTCCGAGATGGTGTTCCCATTTCGATCCTTTAGATAGCTTGTCTGAGTTAAATTAGTTTGTTGAACATTTATTTTCCCGTCAATAATTTCATGAAAGCTCTGAACCTGCTTCGTTTCATCTGCTAATAAAGAGGCTATGTAGAGAAAGAGGGGAAAGAAAATGAATATTATGATATATCCAGTAATGGTGCGCAATCGATTTGTCCATTCCTTTCCGTTTGTGAATGAATTCTTTTTTATGGTAATAAGTTCGGTCAATTGGAATAGTGAAATAGTCTACTATCTCATACTAATCCAACATTGAAAAGTTATAAAGTAGGGAACAGGAGATTGCAGAAAGAAATTTATTCAGAGAGTCGGAAAAAAAACTTATTTTTCAAAATTTATTGAAAATAATTACTGAAATTTTAAAAAATTCAACCGAATTTCGTGCTATAATGGAAGAAAAATGGTGTGCGTTGATCAAAAGGGTTTCAACTTTAATTTATTTTAGCTCTGTTATCACTTGGTGTTTATTTTAAATAAGTCCATTTAAGAACCCAATGAAAGCAATTGGACAGGTAAGCGCTATTTGCGTAAATGTGCCGATAAAGCTCTCATTTAGGGGAAGGATTTGGAGTGAAACCAACATCCCCTTTTAACAGAGAATTTTTTTCATAAATGAAAGGAATCAAGGAAAGTAGGTGAATGTGTGGAGAAGAATCATCAATATCTATTTATTGACTTTGAATTTACAATGCCAGAAAGAAGTGAAAAGTATAAGGGTTTCTACCCTGAAATTATTGAGGTAGGTTTCGTGTCTGTTGTGAATGGAGAGTTGATTGATCAATATTCATCCTATGTTACCCCTCTTCGTTTTCCTATTTTATCTGAGCGATGCAAATCGTTCCTTAATATTTCCCAAGAGCATGTGGATCAAGGAATTTCTTTTTTTGAGCTTGTTCAAAAATTGAAAGATGTCAATAGTCAAAATCAACAAACAACGATCATCACGTGGGGAAATATGGATATGAAGGTATTGCGCAATAATTGCTTGAAGGCAAACGTTCCATTTCCGATAAAAGGAAAGGAATTGGATCTTTCAATGGAATATAAGCGTTTCTTTGGAGATCAAAATCAAACGGGTCTGTGGAAAGCTGTTCAGGAATACGGAAAAGATGGAACAGGCAAACATCACCGGGCACTTGACGATGCTCATACAACGTATAATATTTTTCGTTTAGTAGAAAAAGACAAACGATACTTACAGAATCATGAGCCAACAACGATTGGAGACAGAGTTGATTTCTCAAAGCTGTTTAATAAATTCGCATAAAAAGCCAAATCGCAACCAATGTGATTTGGCTTTTTATTGGTGTGGGACTTGGGTGAATTACGCTCCAGGCGAATGCCAAGGAGCTTTTTGATAGGACGGAAAGAGTCTGTGTGATCATCATATGGGGAGCGAACGCTCAATTTTTGAGCGTTCGCTCGTAGATCACTGAAAATCGCTCGCTTTTCTAGATTTTCGCTCGCTTTAGATTGTTTTTCGCTCGCATTCGATTAGGTTTCGCTCGCTTAATAATGCTTTTCGCTCAAAATGAAGATTCTATATGTTGAGTTGTCCATATCATGCGAACGTTTTGACCATTTGGGCAATATCTGTGAGCTTAAAGCGAAATTAGTGCTAATTTAGATTTGAATCGTTCAATGAGCATTCGGTGAAGGTTTGATTCTTCCATGCTTCTACTTGCGATTAAAATAATCTTCTTCAAGGATAGACATGTTTTTCAAAGATTGCTCAGCCCATGTGGAAGTGTCTGTTTCTAACTCTTGCTTTAGTCTATTAATTGCATCCTTTAATGAAGCTTGATAGTCAGGCATCTCATCTTCATAGCGTTTAACCATTTGCTTTGGTACATTTGTTTGCTCTTGATAGGCTAATGCTCTCCGTTCATGAAAAATGCCGACATCAACCTGTTTTGGGTTATGTAAGTCTCCCTGCATTGGATGTTTTACAACAGCTAGTACACGGACAAGATAATGTGATGGCCGAATATCGGTAATCTCCCCAATGTATTTTCCTGTCTTATATATTGCCGTAACACGATCCCCTATTATTAATTCTGACATGTAATCATATCCCCTTTCTAAATACTTGTAGCTTTATTTTATTATGCAGGATGGAAAGAGAAATACAAAGTCTTTTACTTAGTTAATATCTATAATGAGGTACGCGAAGACTCTCAAGGTTAGAGTACATGTATACGATTAGAGGCAGGCACTCAATCTCCTAAATAAGTTGGTACAACTATCAAATGTTGATATAATAGTTTCTTGAACGACTGCGTTTAAAGCAGAAAGGAAGAAATGACATGCTTGAACATTATATACTTTCATTGTTTTTGTATTTTCCTGAGGATAAGTCAGAATATATTCCCGCTGTCTTTAGCTTTGTTATCTTTCTAATTGGAGCAATAGTAGTTATGCGTTTAATTATCGTTGTCTCAAAAAAAGAAGCATCAAAGGCAAAGGAGCTAGAAGAAAAAATCCTAAACGATCAGACAGAAGATAAAAAAAATAGCTAGATTCTTTTTAGACTGTAGAGAGGATTTTTTGACCTTCTAGAGTCTTTTTTCTTTGATTTTGGCAATCGCTACAACACGAATAGGTTATTTCAGCATTAAACAAAGGCTGCTTTGCATGTAGAGATTACTCCTATTTGAATATTCAAGAAAACAAAACGGGAATCTATCCTTCCTATGACATAACAACCCTCCATGTATAATCTTACCTCTGACCGTTAACAATGAAGACAAATTGTCTATTTGGAGGAATCAATCATGAAGAAAGCTTGGTTAGCCATCCCTTTATTATTAATAGCAGGATGCGGAGAGCAACAACCAACGAAGCTTGACGTAGAAATGTACAATGCTGATGGAGATCAATTAGGGATTATTAAATTGGCTGAGCAATCGAGAGGTGTAAAATTGGAGATTGACCTTGAAGGCCTGCCTCCAGGAGAGCATGCCATTCATATCCATGATACTGGGAAGTGTGAAGGACCTGACTTTAAATCTGCAGGCAACCATTTTAACCCGGAAGAAAAGGAACATGGATTGCTCCATCCTAAAGGGGCCCATGCTGGTGATCTACCAAATTTAATTGTTGAAGAAGATGGGAAAGCGAAAGAGGAGCTTATGGCACCACAAGTCACTTTGAAAGAAGGGAAAACTTCATTATTAACAAAAGAAGGAACATCCATTGTCATCCATGAAGGGAAGGACGACGGAATGACACAGCCTTCTGGAGACTCGGGTGAACGGATTGCTTGTGGGAAAATCAGCAAGGATAAAGATGGAAAGGCTCAAAAAAAGGCACAGGATTAATGAGAGGCTGGGACATTCGTATTTCAGTCAATGCTATACCCGAACTATTAGGAGGTATCTCCTTTTACTAGTTCGGGTATTTTTGTTTGTTCGGAATACAAATTTTCAAAATAATAGTTGGAATGGAGCGGAAGACCTCGACTACTAAGGGAAATAGAGAAAAGGCTGAGACACTAAAGTGCAGCGAGGAGGCTCAGCTTCCTCCCATCGGAAAGCGTGCGTCTGCAGCGCAGGTGGAACGAACTTATTTTTACAACCTAACTATTTAAAAAAATTCATTGTTCGCCTATGAGAAGGAGTCATTTAGTTATGTCCCAGCCTTTTTATTCTTGTTTAGAAGAGTACAAAATTTATCGATTGTTGATAAGCGCTTTGACGTCCAGCGCAAGCGACTAGCCCCTTGTGGTCACAAGCCAATTTAGAATGGAAGGGAAAGAACATCTTCTATTGTCACTTGCCCAAGGCTAACAAAGCCGCTTGCGCATTTGGTTTTGGAGCTTAAACAGCTATAATGACAATGAATGTCGAAGGAAATCTCCCCGTTTCTTTATGAGTTTCAACTGCCGTACGTGCCATTATATGTTATAGTGGATTTTGGAGTTCTAGAAAACGGGAGGGAGTATATTGCACGAAAAGTTGATTCGATGGGCTTTCTTCTTTATTGGACTGATGGTGCTTGCAATTGGTGTGGCATTGACCATTAAAGGAAAAATCATGGGGATTGGACCATGGGATGTATTTCATTATGGGTTATATGTACAATTCGGATTAACGATTGGTACATGGTCCATTATTATTGGATTTATATTAATTTTTACTACTTCAGCTCTAACAAGAACCCTACCGCAAATTGGTGCGCTTATGAATATGCTTTTTCTTGGCCTTTTTATTGATTTCTTCCATCTTGTCCTTCCAAATCCAAACTCCTTATTTATGGAGATTTTTTTCTTTGTACTCGGTGTGTTAATTTTAGGGTACGGGATAGGTTTATATGTAGCTGCTGATTTAGGGGCTGGGCCTCGGGATAGTATTATGCTTCTGATTGTTAAAGAGACAGGATGGAGCATAAAATGGGTTCGAAATGGTATTGAGGTTACCGTGTTTTTATTCGGTTGGCTTTTAGGCGGACCGGTGGGAATTGGAACGATTTTTATCGCCTTCTTTTTAGGTTCAATAATTGGGGTCTCCATTCCGCAAAGTAAAAAGCTCTTACATTTTATACTAAAGAAAGCACAAGTCACACAAGTTCAAGTGTAATTTAGTAAATGAGCTGACGATTACATCTTAGAGTCTAAGGGAATAAAGCTTAGAAAAGGAGTGTCGTTTATGGGAATATTCGATGGGTTTATGGGGAATGCAAGCGAAGTTAATATTGCAGATGTAGAGAAAGAATTCAAGCACACACTCGCACCAAATGAAAAGGTTGAAAAAGCGTACCGATTGATTCGTGATATGTTTATTTTTTCTAATAAACGCCTAATACTAATTGATAAGCAAGGGTTAACAGGGAAAAAAGTAGAATATGTTTCTATTCCTTATCGTAGCATCACCCATTTTAGTATTGAAACTGCAGGCAATTTCGATTTGGATGCAGAACTGAAAATTTGGATATCTGGTGCTGCTGAACCGATTCAAAAACAATTTAATAAAAGCTTAAATATCTACGAGGTACAAAGTGTGCTCGCCACATATGTGTTAAAATGAAGACCTCTAAAAAAACAGGTCGTCACGATTGCTTGAAAATCGACAACCTGTTTTTTTATTTAGATTAGCTCAGAAAAAGCTCTTTTGATTCTCGTTAAGCCGTCTTCTACAGTTTCACGAGGACAAGCTAGGTTTATACGAACAAAGCCTTCTCCCCCTGGTCCATATTTATCACCAGGCTCTAATGCAATCTTTCCTTTTTGAAGAAGTGTATTTTGTAGCTCTTTAGGTGTTAGATTTAAATTTCGACAATCAATCCAAAGGAGATAAGTACCTTCTGGTTCCATCCATGATAGATTAGGAAGCTGTGATTGGATATAACTTTTAGCGAATTCGATATTGTTTTTGATATAATCAAGTAGCTCTTCTAGCCATTCTTCTCCGTACCGATAAGCTGCCTCCATTCCGACAATCCCAAAGGTGTTTAAAGTAAATTGCCCTTGCTTCAACTGAGTTGCTGTGAATTTTTCACGTAATGTAGGGTTTGGAATGATAACCGCTGATGCTTGAAGACCTGCTAGATTAAAGGTTTTACTTGGTGCAATACAAGTTAACGATATTTCCTTAAGACGAGGATCTAAAGATGCAATTGGAACATGAATGTTGGGCTTAAATACAAGGTCAGCATGAATTTCGTCTGATAAAATAAGACAATTATATTGTAAGCAAAGCTCTCCGATTTTCAGTAATTCTTCTTTCGTCCATACTCGGCCACCTGGATTATGAGGGTTGCACATGAGAAATAATTTCGGCCCCTGCTTTAAAGCCTTCTCAAATTCTGTAAAGTCTAATTCATAGCGGTGATTCACAAGCTTTAACGTGGAGTTAAGCACTTGTCTACCATTCTTTTCAATCATATCGAAAAATGGGGTATAAACTGGAGATTGGATTAGCACGCTGTCCCCTGGGTCAGTAAAGCTTTGAATTGCTGTACTAATGGACGGTACCACCCCAGTATGATAGACAAGTGAAGAGGTCTTTATTGACCAATTATGTCGTTTCTCGATCCAATTCTTTATTGCTTCCTGGGTGGAAGGAGGAACATACGTATAACCGAAAACACCGTGATGAACACGACTAGATATCGCATCGATTACTTCTTTTGGAGGCTGGAAATCCATATCTGCAACCCACATGGGTAGCAAGTCGTCCTCACCGAATATTTGCTTAGTTAGTTCCCATTTAACAGAAGCTGTATTTTTGCGATCAATTAGTTGCTCAAAGCGACTCATTACAACCACTCTCCCAAATATTATCTAATGATACGTTTCTAAATGCGTTTAAGCAAAGATTGGTATATATTCCTTTTCTCTTTTTGAAAAAGAAAAGATACACCCCTATTAAATTTCGGTCTACCTACAAACTGTGATAAAATAACCACACATAAAGCTAAAATAAATTAGGTGTGATTTAATGAACCAACAACAAGTAAACTTACAATTTGTTGTAATGTTAAATGAATGGGACCCTTTTCGTTGCGGAGAAGGTAATTACGATCCGGAAATAGCTGATACCATCCAGGCTGTTCATGATCTAGATGATGTGGGAGCCCTTGCTAAAAGAATTCAACAAATATACGAATTTTCCTTTGAAGAACTTATTCCTGATGAATCTTGTCTACAAATGGCGCATAAGCTTCTTCAAACGAAAACTCAAGGATCTTGTTCTCTTTAACCAATCACAAAATGCTGCCCCAGGAATTCATGGTGCAGCATTTTTAATTAGGAGGTTAGCTACTAATAAATTCTCTTGTATAGCTAAGAACATCCTCAGGTCGTTCTTCTGGAACAAGGTGACCGGTATTCTTTAGAATAACCAAGTCAGAATGCTGAAGATCATTATTAAGCCGCTTTCCAACATTTAATGGAACTACTTTATCATGTTCTCCCCAAATCAGTAAGCTTGGAGTTTTGATTTGTTTGAGCACTTTTGCAGGGAGATCTCCTTCACGATGTCGAATCATTTTCGTTAAAGCTTTAAAGATATCATCTTCAAGAAAGGGAGATAAGTATCCATACATCATTTCCTCATCGATTAAGGAATGGTCATATACCACATTTTTTAAATTGTTTTTAACACCTGAACGCTGAAGCCAAAGTTTTACATATAGGTGAAAGAATGGGATATAACTCGTAAATATTAGCGGAAGCTTTGCCTTCTTTAAATAGGCTGAGCTACAAAGTAGAATATTTTTCTTCACAAGATCAGGTCGGTTATTCACAACATTCAATGATATTTGTCCCCCCATTGAATGCCCCATCAGAATCACTTCATTTACAGTAATCATTTCAAGTAAGCGGATGACTGTCTCAGCCATATTGACATATGAGTAAATAAAAGTACTGGATTTACCACTTTTACCGAAGGGAGGAAGGTCAACAGATATCACGTTATAATCTTTGATTAGTAATGGAATCACTCTTCGGAAACTAAAGGTAGAAGATAGAAAACCGTGTAAGAGAACGATCGTCTCTTTTGAATGAGCGTGTTTGTAATATTCATAATAAACTTCAATCCCATTTATTTCTTTAACGCCTGAATAATTATCTAGGCCCATGAAACCTCCACTCCTGCATGAATTTTTTTCGGGTTTTATGTTTTACATATGGCTATTGCTTTTCCATGGACTGATTTTCCCTTTTTGTTAATTATATAATCTTACAAATGAATTTCCTTTATTCTATATTTTTCACATTCTTAAGTTATACAAGCTTGATTTGTATGATAAGTAGCAGGTTGCAGACAAATTCGAAGCATTTTGTGATAATTAGTCAAACTAGGTGATTGGAGCCGAAATCCCCTTTTTACCACGCACACAATTTCCCTACTAATTTTTGCAAGCAAGTCAAACTGACTACAAAATAGAAGTAGATTCGAATGAATTTTCTGCTATAATGGAGAATATTTATTCATTTGGTATCAATTGTGAGAAAATGGGTATTGAGTTGGTGCTACCTTGAACATTCATTAGAACCTTCATATGAAAGGGGTAATTTACTTGAAGTTAACTGATAAGGAATTAGAAATTCTTGAAATTCTAGAAGGAAATGCTCGCCTATCAAAAGAGGATTTAGCGAAGATGGTTTCGCTACCGATGGAGGAATTAGAGGCGATTGTGGAAAAGTTAGAGGAAGAAAAAGTAATCGTTCGCTATGCTTCCGTTGTAGATTGGACGAAAGTTGAGAGTAATGAAGCGGTGACAGCTATGATTGATGTAAAGGTAACTCCGAAAAGAGGGGTCGGATTTGATGAAATTGCGCAGCGAATCTATCGCTATGAAGAGGTTCGTTCCGTCTATTTAATGTCTGGTGCATATGACCTTTCAGTCATTATTGAAGGGCGTTCAATGAATGAGGTCGCTCGGTTTGTCTCTGATAAGCTATCTACCTTAGATTCAGTTATTTCTACTACGACTCACTTTATTTTGAAAAAATATAAGCATGATGGTACAATTTTCGGCCAGTCTGATGAAGATAAAAGAATTGTGGTGTCACCGTAATGAATCAAACGAAAAACTATTTATCAAAAGCTGTATCAGAATTAAAACCATCTGGGATTCGCCGTTTCTTTGACCTTGCCGCAGGGATGGAAGGAGTCATCTCCCTTGGAGTTGGAGAGCCTGACTTTGTAACATCTTGGTCAGTTCGTGAAGCAGCGATTCTTTCGCTAGAGCAAGGTTATACATCGTATACAGCAAATGCAGGCTTATTAGAATTAAGAGAAGAGATTTCTTCTTATATGAATAAAAACTTTCAAGTAGACTATGCTCCTGCAAATGAAATTATTGTCACAGTTGGTGCGAGTCAGGCGATTGATATTGCTTTACGTGCAATTCTTGATCCAAATGATGAGGTTATCATATTAGAACCAAGTTTTGTTTCCTACGGACCATTAGTGCATTTAGCTGGTGGAATGCCAGTACCTATTCAAACAACAAAGGAAAATGATTTTAAAGTCACTCCTAAGCAGCTTGAGGAGGCAATCACGACTCGAACGAAAGCAATCATGATATGTTCTCCAAATAATCCGACAGGCTCCGTTTATCTAGATAAGGAGTTAAGAGAAATAGCGGAAATAGCAGAGAAATATAATTTGGTGATTCTGTCTGATGAAATATATGCAGAGCTCTCTTATGATGAAAGCTATACGAGTTTGGCATCCTTACCAGGTTTAAGAGAAAGAACAATTGTTATTTCTGGTTTTTCTAAAGGATTTGCGATGACCGGATGGAGATTAGGATACGTGTGTGCTCCATCAGAATTTTGTGAAGCAATGATAAAAATTCATCAATATGCGATGATGTGCGCTCCAACTATGGCCCAGCATGCAGCAATAGAAGCTCTTCGAAACGGTCATGGAGATGTAGCTGCAATGAAGAATAGTTATCGCCATAGAAGAAACTACTTTACGACATCATTAAATGAAATGGGATTGACCTGTCATAATCCAGGTGGAGCTTTTTATGCTTTTCCGTCGATTGAATCAACTGGATTGACCTCTGAACAATTTGCAGAAGCATTATTAATGGAAGAAAAGGTAGCTGTCGTACCTGGAAATGTTTTCGGAGAGAGTGGGGAAGGGCATATCCGCTGTTCCTATGCTTCTTCTATGGAACAGCTACAAGAAGCAGTGAAACGGATGAATCGGTTTATAGACAGAAGAAAATAAACAATCATAAAAAAAAGACACCCCATTCATAGGGATGTCCACTTCAAAAAGGGGGGAATACTAGAAAGCCTTATGCTACAAGGTTTTCCATTATTTCCTCTTTTTATACATTTTTGTGCAAGTCTATTCTTTCTTCTTGTCTTTCTCAATCCATGACAGTCCAATTGTCCCAAATCCAGTGTGTACGCCAGCTACTGGAATAAGGGGAAGTATTTCAATTTTTAAATGAGAGTAAGCTTCCCTGATTCTTTCACTTAATTTGTGCGCTTGTTCTTGCTCGCCTGCATACATGATGCCTACTCGTTCATGTATTCCCTTTTCGTATGCTTCTGCTAATCTAGCTAGAATGGTACTTTCTGCTTTTTTCATTGTGCGGACTTTTTCAATGATATTAACTTTCCCCTCTTTAAAACCTAATATTGGTTTAATTTGAAGGAGGTTCCCGAGGATCGATCCAAAGTTAGATACTCGTCCACCTTTGCGTAATTGCTCTAAGCTAGCGGGGATCAAGAGCAACTGGCATTTTTCGCGTAAGGAGAGAAGGGCAGTTACAACTTCAGAAGGACTATGTCCGTCTTGGTATAAACGTACCCCTTCTTGAACGATAAACTTTAACGGAAACGCACCAATCCACGAATCAACAGAGTGAACGGGGAAGTCCACCATAGATGCTGCTTGTGTGGAGGTAGAATACGTTCCGGACAAAGCACTTGAGCAATGAATAACGATTGCTTCATCATATGATTCCTTTAACATATGATATAAATTAATAAAATCTCCAAGAGACGGTTGTGAACTGTTTGGCGATTCTTCACTTGTACGCATTTTCTCATAGAACTCTTCAATTGAAATTTCAATTCCTTCTTTATAAACTTCATCACCGAATCGAACAGATAATGGAACAACATATATATGATTATCCTTTAGCCATTGTTGTTCTGTTTGATTAAAAGAGGCAGTTGAATCTGTCACCCAAGCTATTTTCTTTGACATTCTTGTCTTCCTTCCATGAAATGAGTTGATGTATACATATTATTAATAATAGATGAATGTTATATGATTGAAAATATTATTTTCTGTGCCAATCTATTCGCTTTTCAGGGCGAAAGTTGAACGAAAAAAAAGCGAGGAAATCTAGCCTCGCTTTACTTTTTATATTTGATTTCAAAAAGCATTTGCATCACTCGAAGAAAGTCCTCTTCAGTGAACTCCTTTGCTTTTCGTAAAATAAGCTTTGCTTTCTTGGTGCCGATCTCTTGAACAAGCTGTTCAATTTCGTGGTCAATGCCAACATGATTTGTTTGCAAATCTTGCTCTAGTAATTCTGAAGCAGGAATATCAAGAACGGTTGAGATTTTTAGAACCGTTTGTGTGTCAGGATGCTGTTCACCTGATTCATATTTTTCAATAGTTCCAGTTCCAACTCGAATTTTCAATGCGAGCTCCTGCTGCGTCATTCCTACTCTTTCTCGACAAGCCTTAATGTTTTGAGCGATTGTAGACATTTCATTCACCCCTATGATTAATCGTCTTTATTAACATTCTACCATGAGGATGGTGTTTTTATTTCAGCGTTTCGTGAACATTTCGTTAAAAAAGACCAATGGAATGAAGAAATACAACCAGAATTCCTAGAGGTACAATATATCGGATAGCGAAGTACCAGATATCAAAAATCATACCTAATCCATTAGAGCCTAATTCAAGTTCTTCCTTGACCATTTGTCTAGGTAGCTTAAACCCTACAAAGAGAGAAATAAATAATGCACCAAGAGGAAGTCCAAAATTAGTTGTCAGATAATCGGCTAAATCAAAAATTGATTTCCCGAAAATGATGACTTCTGAAAATACACCAAAAGATAATGCACTTGGAATACCTAATATGGCAATGAACATTCCAGAAGCCCAAGCTGCTTTCTTTCGCTTCTTGAGATCATCTTTTGCAATAACCGCAACAATGATCTCAAGTATGGAGAACGCAGATGTAAGGGTAGCGAATAATAAAAGAATTAAGAAAATGGTTAAGAAAACTCCTCCAAAAGCCATTTCATTAAATACAGCAGGCAGTACAACAAATACTAATCCTGCACCTTCTCCTGGTTCAAATCCTAACGCAAATACAGCCGGGAAAATTACGAGACCAGCTAATAAGGAAATAAGAACATTTAGTCCAACTACAGAAAATGCGGATTTCACCAAGTTATCAGACTTGGATAAATAGGAAGCATAGGTCACCATAATCGAAATACCAACACTTAAGGCGAAGAAGGACTGACCTAATGCAGCTAAAATGGTATCTGCAGTTATTTCACTTAGGTTTGGTTTAAGGAAGAATTCTACACCCTTTAATGCACCATCTAGAGTTAAGGAACGAATGGCTAAAACAATAAAGAGAATAAATAAAGCGGGCATCATATATTTACTTGCTTTTTCAATGCCTTTTTGAACGCCTCCGCTAACAATCAGAATGGTTATTAGCATAAAGACGATCTGTGCAGCTACTGCTTCTACAGGACTGCTGATAGTTTGGCTGAATAACCCGCCATACTCTTCTTGTGATAACCCTGTTAATTGCCCAGTCACACTGCGAACTAAATAAGATAGAATCCATCCACCTACCACACTATAGAACGATAAAATAATAAAAGATACGATGACTCCTAAATATCCAATCCAATGCCAAGATGTACCTGGTGCCAGCAATTTATATGCAGATACTGCATCTTTTTGTGCTTTTCTACCAATAATAAATTCGGCAATTAAGATAGGTGCTCCAATAAATAGTGTTAATAGAAGGAAGAGAAGGAAGAAGATTCCCCCACCGCTTGTACCTGCCATATAAGGGAATTTCCAAATGGCACCAAGTCCGATTGCTGATCCTGCAGCAGCTAGGATAAACCCTAGTTTTGAAGTCCATTGCTCGTGTTTATTCATTGATTGTATACTCCTCTTTCTATTCAAAAAATATATTTGTCCATATTACTATTTTTTTGAATGAAAGTGTATAGGATTTTTTAAATTTTTTGTCGATTTAAATATTAAGATTTAGATAGCGTTTTCATATGTAAATATTGTAAATAATAGTACGATCACCTTGCTAAATCCGAATGAAATAGGGAATGTTCAAGGGAATGTCTTTTGATTAATCTTATGATATGTGGTATAATTTTTTATTGCGTATAAAAGAGATAAAATCAATTTAATTTTAGGAGTGTTTTCATGGCTGAAAATATTGAAGTAGGTAGCGTTTTAACTGGTAAAGTAACAGGTATTCAACCTTATGGTGCATTTGTGGCACTAGACGAAAATACACAAGGATTAGTTCATATTTCTGAAGTTACTCATGGTTTTGTAAAAGATATTAACGAGCACCTAAAAGTAGGAGATGAAGTGAACGTTAAAGTACTATCAATTGACGAAGCGGCTGGAAAGATTGGTCTTTCTATTCGTGCAACAGAAGAGCCACCAGCTCAACCTGCAGCTGCACCAAAGGCTAAAAAGCCTCGCAAGCGTCAAGTAGCTGCTGCTGTAACTAGCACAGATGCAGACACACAAGGGTTTAATACACTTAAAGACAAGCTTCAAGAGTGGATTGAACAATCAGAGCGTCAAGATCTTATCAATAAATAAGATGTAAAAAAACCGAGCAATGTTGCTCGGTTTTTTTATTTGGAGGGGAAGACACTCGACTACTAAGGGAAACAGAGGAAAGGCTGAGACACCAAAGACCATCGAGGAGGTCAGCTTTCCCCCCCCCCCCCCGGCGGAAGGCGAGTGTCTGCAGCGCATTGGAACGAACTTGTTTTTACAACCTAACTATTTTAAAAAAGTCATTGTTCGTCTTTGAGAAAGAGTCATTTAGTTATGTCCCAGCCTCTTTATAAAATAACTATCATTTCTTCGCCCTCTAAGGTTATTCTCTCTGAAGCTGATATTTTTTCACTCGGTATTGAAGGTTTTGACGACTCATTCCGAGTGCTTTTGCTGCATGCGTAATGTTATAGTCATGCTGCTTAAGGACTTTCTTTAAATAATAGGTCTCAGCTTCTACCATATATTCTTCAAGAGATTTGACTGTTTGTCCTTTATGGATAAATAACTCTTCCATTACATCCAGAGACTTTAATTCTTCGTTGAATTGGGGCTTATTTCGAAATTGAATGGGAAGGTGTGAATACGATATACAATCTTCGTGTTCAATTAAATTCATGGTTCCTTCAATAATATGCTCAAGCTCCCGTACATTCCCTGGCCAGTCGTATTGTTCAAATGTTTCTAGCACACTTTCTTCAACAATCAATACATTCATTCCAAAAAGGTGATTATATTTATCTATAAAAAACTGAGCAAGATCCCGAATGTCTTTTTTTCGTTCTCGTAACGGAGGGATGAATAAAGAAACAACACTTAGTCGATAGTAAAGGTCCTTACGAAGACGTCCTTCTGAAATGGCGTCAATAGGGTCTTCATTAATAGTAGCAATAATGCGTACGTTTATTTCCCGATCTTTTGTATCTCCTACGCGGCGTACGGTCCTTTCTTGCAAAACCCTTAGTAATTTTGCTTGTAGGGAAGGGTTCAAGGAGTTGACTTCATCTAATAATAGTGTCCCTCCATCAGCTTCTTCAAAAAGTCCAGGACGTTCAACAGAGCCAGTAAACGCACCTTTCTTTGTACCGAAAAGAATGCCTTCAATTAAACTATCAGGCAGTGCTGCACAATTTTGCGAGATAAACGGTTTAGAGCTTCGATTACTCCCATTATGAATACTTTGTGCAAAAAGCTCTTTTCCTGTACCTGTCTCTCCAATGATCAGAACCGAAGAACTTGTTCGCGTAGCTCGTTTACTGGCGTCGATAACTTCTTGAATTTTATCGCTGCTACCGATAATACTATCAAATGTATATTTCGTCCCGCTCTTCTTTAAAATATTCTCCCTAATTAATTTCTCGAGCTTTGTGACATCTCGGGCAATTTCCATCGCTCCAATCCGTGTTCCCTCCTCTATAATGGGAAAGGTATGATTAATCGTGGTAATTTGCTGCCCTTTATTGTTAAAGTATGTTTGCTTAGCGTTTTTAATTGTGGTTCCTTTTCTTAACGCTTCAAGAAGCGTGCTATCTTCATTATGATGGAAGGAAAATACGTCATATAAGTTTTTATCAAGTACATCCTCAATGTTCATTCCTTCTATTTCAACCATTTTTTTATTGTAAATAATCGTCTTGCCTGTCTCGTCTACAACATGAACACCAACATCTATTTCGTCCACTAATCGCTGGTACATTTTATTGATATTGTGAAGTTCATCGCAGGTAGCTTTCTTCATATTAGCCCTCCTTTCATAAGGATATCTATTTTCTATTGTATAGAGGAAAGATTGAAAGGTGCAATATATTTTTGCGTTTATAAAATGAACGTCAAAAATATATGCAAAAAAATATGGCGTTTAGTATCCATTTCTCTATTTATTACAGACAAAATTAAAGAGGAAAATTTTATGTTCCCTGCACCATACATGACTATACTAGTTAAAAACAAATCATTTCTCATAAGATTTGCAGTAGAATGAGGATTTCTATAATAAGTTGGCATAGAAATTGCATAATAAAGAAGTGGTATAAGATTCTTATTCAAGGGGGATGAAAAAATGGTGCAACCTTACAAGCATGAGCCATTTACGGATTTTTCTGTAGAGGAAAATCGTCAAGCTTATTTAGAAGGGTTAAAGAAAGTAGAAAGCTATTTAGGTCAAGATTATGATTTAGTAATCGGTGGAGAGCGTATCTCTACAGAAGACAAAATCGTCTCTATTAATCCAGCAAATAAAGAAGAAATGATCGGCCGTGTATCAAAGGCAAACAAAGAGCTTGCGGAAAAAGCAATGCAAGCGGCAGTTGAAGCGTTCAAAACGTGGAGAAAAGTGAAGCCAGAAACACGTGCGGACGTTCTATTCAAAGCAGCTGCGATCATCCGTCGCCGCAAGCATGAGTTCTCTGCCCTTCTAACAAAAGAAGCAGGGAAGCCTTGGAAGGAAGCGGATGCGGATACAGCAGAAGCAATCGATTTCCTCGAATTTTATGCTCGTCAAATGTTAAAAATCAAAGACGGAGTTCCTGTGAACAGCCGTCCGAATGAATATAACCGTTATGACTACATTCCTTTAGGAGTAGGCGTCATTATTTCACCTTGGAACTTCCCACTTGCGATCATGGCAGGTACAACAGTGGCTGCGATTGTAGCCGGGAACCCAGTTCTATTAAAGCCAGCTTCAACGACTCCAGTAGTAGCTGCGAAATTCGTAGAAGTGATGGAAGAAGCAGGTCTACCAGCAGGCGTTCTGAACTTCGTACCAGGTAGCGGTGCAGAAGTCGGTGATTACTTAGTTGACCATAAGGACACTCGCTTCATCTCATTCACTGGCTCTCGTGATGTAGGTCTACGCATTTATGAGCGTGCATCCAAGCTAAACGATGGCCAAATCTGGTTAAAGCGCGTAATCGCTGAAATGGGCGGGAAAGATACAATCGTCGTTGATAGCGATGCAGATCTTGAGCTAGCGGCACAATCCATCGTTGCAGGCGCATTCGGCTTCTCAGGCCAAAAATGTTCAGCTTGTTCACGTGCGGTAATCGTTGAAGATGTGTACGATCACGTGTTAAACCGTGTAGTGGAATTAACGAAGGAATTAACTGTTGGAAACCCTGAAGAACAAAGCCATTTCATGGGTCCAGTTATCGACCAAAGCGCATTTGATAAAATTATGAGCTACATTGAAATGGGCAAGCAAGAAGGAAAGTTAATGGCAGGAGGAGAAGGGGACAGCTCAAAAGGCTTCTTCATTCAACCAACTGTAGTAGCTGACCTAAAGCCAACAGACCGCTTAATGCAGGAAGAAATCTTCGGACCAGTTGTTGGTTTCACAAAAGCGAAGGATTTCTCTGAGGCAATCGAGATCGCAAACAACACAGAGTACGGCTTAACAGGTGCTGTCATCACAAGAAACCGTGCACACATCGAGCAAGCTCGTGAAGACTTCCATGTTGGAAACCTATACTTTAACCGTAGCTGTACAGGTGCGATTGTTGGATACCAACCATTTGGTGGCTTCAACATGTCAGGAACCGATTCAAAAGCAGGTGGCCCGGACTACCTACTTCTTCATATGCAAGCGAAGACAACTTCTGAAATGTATTAATCTATTTTTTACTACGAGCCTTCAAAGTAAGAAGGCTCCCATGTACAATAGTAGTTGAGAAATTTCTAACAATTAAAGAAATTTCAAATCGTTTCAAGTGCCGTGATGAATGATACAAAAAAGTGAATGGAGGAAATAGAATGACAGAAGCAACGAAATCAAACTCTCTTATTGAACAAACTGAAAAATTTGGTGCGAAAAACTATCACCCTCTACCAATCGTTATTTCACAAGCAGAAGGTGTATGGGTAGAGGATCCAGAAGGCAACAAATATATGGATATGCTAAGTGCTTACTCAGCCGTTAACCAAGGGCATCGTCATCCAAAGATAATTCAAGCGCTTAAGGATCAGGCTGGTCGTGTTACATTAACTTCACGTGCATTCCATAATGACCAGCTTGGCCCATGGTACGAAAAAATTTGCCAATTAACAAATAAAGAAATGGCTTTACCGATGAATACAGGAGCGGAAGCAGTTGAAACGGCTATTAAAACTGCTCGTAGATGGGCATATGATGTGAAAGGTGTTACAGAGAATCAAGCCGAAATTATTGCTTGTGTAGGAAACTTCCACGGTCGTACAATGACTGCTGTGTCCCTATCCTCAGAGGATGAATACAAGCGTGGATTTGGCCCAATGCTACCAGGGATTAAACTCATTCCATATGGGGATTTAGAAGCTTTAAAAGAAGCGATTACTCCAAATACGGCAGCATTTTTAATTGAACCAATTCAAGGAGAAGCAGGTATTGTTCTTCCGCCGCAAGGCTTCTTAAAGAGTGCATATGAAGTATGTAAAGAAAACAATGTTCTTTTTATTGCAGATGAAATTCAAGCGGGTCTTGCTCGTTCTGGAAAGATGTTTGCTTGTGAATGGGAAGATGTAGATCCTGATATGTATATTTTAGGAAAAGCATTAGGTGGAGGCGTGTTCCCAATTTCATGTGTTGTAGCGAATAGTGAAGTGCTAGGTGTATTCAATCCTGGTTCACACGGTTCGACTTTTGGCGGAAATCCGATGGCATGTGCCGTATCGGTTGCAGCCCTTGATGTATTAGTAGAAGAAAACCTTGCAGAACGTTCACTAAAGCTTGGTGAATACTTCATGAATAAATTAAAAGAAATCAATAATCCAATCATTAAAGAAGTACGTGGACGTGGATTATTTATCGGAGTTGAGCTAAAGGAGCCAGCACGTCAATATTGTGAAGCTTTAAAAGAAGAAGGTCTATTATGTAAAGAAACACACGACACAGTGATTCGTTTTGCTCCACCACTGGTGATTTCAGAAGAAGAGTTAGATTGGGCAATTGAACGAATTCATAAAGTGCTTAGCTAAAAAGTAAGCACAGGCAGTACGTCATTGAATAACAGCACTTGTTTTACACAGCATATTATTTACGAGACTAAAGAGGTGCCATTATGGGAGCTACTGGGGTAGTAGAAAATAAAGAAAATCAGCAAACAGAAGAATCATTAAATTTATTTACTTCCACACAAATCGTCATAAAGGATGCGTTAACTAAGTTAGGGTATTCAGACGAAATGTTTGAGCTTTTGAAAGAGCCTTTGCGCATGTTAACCGTCAGAATTCCTGTCAGAATGGATGACGGCTCTGTGAAAATCTTTACTGGATACCGTTCACAGCATAATGATGCGGTTGGTCCAACAAAGGGAGGAGTTCGCTTCCATCCAGAAGTGAATGAAGACGAAGTGAAGGCACTTTCCATGTGGATGAGCTTAAAATGTGGAATTGTTGATTTACCATATGGTGGAGGAAAAGGGGGAATCATTTGTGACCCTCGAACGATGTCAATGGGAGAGCTTGAACGCCTTAGCCGTGGATATGTACGCGCGATTAGCCAAATCGTTGGACCAACAAAGGATATACCTGCACCAGATGTCTACACAAATTCACAAATCATGGCATGGATGATGGATGAATATAGCCGCCTTCGTGAGTACGATTCTCCTGGGTTTATTACAGGAAAGCCGTTAGTTCTCGGTGGTTCTCAAGGGAGAGAAAAAGCTACAGCTCAAGGGGTAACAATTTGTATCGAGGAAGCTGCGAAGCGGAAGGGCGTCCAAATTGAGGGAGCACGTGTGGTCATTCAAGGATTCGGAAATGCCGGCAGCTTCCTTGCTAAATTTATGTATGATGCTGGAGCAAAAGTAATTGGTATATCAGATGCATTGGGCGGGCTGTATGATCCGAACGGTTTAGATATTGACTATTTATTAGACCGTCGTGATAGCTTTGGTATGGTAACAAGTCTTTTTGAAAATACCATAACGAATGCAGAGCTGTTAGAGATTGATTGTGACATTTTAGTTCCTGCAGCAGTGTCGAATCAGATCACAGCTCAAAATGCTCGGAACATTAAAGCAACCATTGTGGTAGAAGCAGCGAATGGTCCAACTACATTGGATGCCACTAAGATCCTGTCGGAACGAGGCATTCTCCTAGTCCCTGATGTATTAGCAAGTGCTGGAGGCGTAACGGTTTCCTATTTTGAATGGGTACAAAATAATCAAGGCTACTATTGGAGCGAAGAAGAAGTAATCCAAAAGCTTCGCAAAGTACTTGTTCAAGCTTTTGAAAATGTGTACAATACAGCGACCAACCGTCAAGTAAACATGCGCTTAGCCGCCTATATGGAAGGCGCAAGAAAAATGTCAGAAGCATCACGCTTCAGAGGTTGGGTATAAGTAATGCAAAAAATCCTTGCACTATATAAGTGCAAGGATTTTTACGCTTTATTATCTACTTGGTCTAGCTTCAGGCTCTCTTTCAAGCTCTTCATTTGGTTTGAAGAGAAGTCCTAAGTTGATTAAACCTGCAATTCCTACTAAACCATATACAATTCTTGCAAGAGCAGAATCTTGACCACCAAAGATGGCAGCAACAAGATCGAATTGGAAGAATCCAATTAATCCCCAATTTATAGCTCCAATGATGGTAAGAACTAGTGCAATACGTTGGATTGTACTCATGCTGTTTCCTCCTTAGTTGTTGATGGATTCACTAATAGAATGAATCCAACTGATAAAATTTATTCATGTAAACCTAAAGGCAAATTAATTTTTTGCAATCATAGTTTTTGCAATAACTCCCTAATTATTCGATAATAATAACGAAGATAACTAAAGGAGGGCGTTACCGTTGCAAAGCTTTACATATTGGAATCCAACAAAGTTAATTTTTGGGAAAAATCAGTTAGAACAACTTAAGAATGAAGTTCCGCAATATGGTAAAAAAGTGCTTCTTGTATATGGCGGAGGAAGTATTAAAAAAAATGGGCTATACGATCAAGTAGTCAGCCTGTTAAAAGAAATAAATGTGGAATGGTTTGAACTAGCTGGAGTTGAACCAAACCCACGAATCTCAACAGTTCGTAAAGGCGTAGAAATTTGTAAAAATGAAGGCATTGATTTTTTGCTAGCTGTCGGTGGAGGAAGTGTAATTGATTGTACAAAAGCCATTGCAGCTGGTGCTAAATACGATGGAGATGCATGGGATTTAGTGAATAAGAAAGCATTTGCCAAAGAAGCTCTTCCGTTTGGTACGGTCCTGACCCTTGCTGCTACAGGTTCAGAAATGAACGCGGGTTCTGTAATAACGAACTGGGAAACAAATGAGAAATATGGATGGGGAAGCCCTGCTGTATTCCCTAAGTTCTCAATTTTAGATCCAACGAATACTTTCACCGTACCAAAGGATCAAACAATTTATGGAATTGTAGATATGATGTCCCATGTATTTGAACAATACTTCCATCAAGTCGAAAATACCCCCTTACAGGATCGTATGTGTGAATCAGTATTAACTACTGTTATGGAAGTAGCACCAAAGTTGATTGAGGATCTGGAGAATTACGATTATCGCGAAACCATTTTATACAACGGTACAATTGCTCTAAATGGAATGCTACAAATGGGGTACAGAGGAGATTGGGCATCACATAATATCGAGCATGCAGTTTCAGCAGTATACGATATTCCGCATGCAGGCGGTCTTGCCATTTTGTTCCCTAATTGGATGAAGCATAATCTAAATGAAAACCCAGCTCGCTTTAAACAGCTAGCTGTTCGAGTTTTCGGTGTAGATGCTGCTGGGAAAACAGACGAAGAAGTAGCGCTTGAAGGAATTGAGAAGCTTCGCGAATTCTGGAGCAGTTTAGGTGCACCAACACGTCTAGCTGATTATGATATTGATGACTCGAAGCTCCAGTTAATGGTAGATCGAGCAATGGCAAATGGTGATTTTGGAAACTTTAAAAAGCTAAACCATGAAGATGTTACCGCTATTTTGAAAGCATCCCTTTAAGAATTTCATTCATGAGCTCGACTACAATCGGTCGAGCTTTTCCCTTGTAATTTATGGGATAATGTCGCTGAAATTGGTTTATTCTATAGATGTGAAAAATAATTCGAAATTGGACGCGCTTACATATAGGGAAGCTTCTTGATTCCTCTTTCAGGTTTCGTTAAAGTGTAATAGATAATAAATATATTGGAGGATCAATAGATGACACATGTTCGTTTTGATTACTCAAACGCATTAAGTTTCTTTGGAGAACACGAAATTACATATTTGCGCGATGCCGTGAAAGTCTCTCACCATTCATTGCATGAGCAAACAGGTGCAGGAAGCGATTTTTTAGGATGGGTTGACCTTCCTACACAATATGATAAAGAAGAATTTTCTCGCATCCAGAAGAGTGCTGAGAAAATTAAAAGTGATTCTGATGTTCTGTTAGTTATTGGAATTGGTGGGTCCTATCTAGGAGCAAGAGCAGCAATTGAGATGCTACAGCACAGCTTCTACAATGCCCTTTCTCAAGAGAAGCGGAAAACTCCTCAAGTACTCTTTGTTGGGAATAATATTAGTTCTACTTATATGAAGGACTTAATGGACCTTATTGAAGGAAAAGATTTTTCGATTAATGTCATTTCAAAGTCAGGTACAACAACAGAGCCTGCCATTGCCTTCCGAATTTTCCGTAAGCTACTAGAGGAAAAATACGGTGTAGAAGAAGCGCGTAAACGGATCTATGCTACAACAGACCGTGAAAAAGGTGCGTTAAAAACACTAGCTACAGAAGAGGGCTATGAGTCATTCATCATTCCTGATGATGTAGGAGGTCGCTACTCAGTGTTAACAGCTGTTGGTCTTCTGCCAATTGCCGTAAGTGGGGCTGATATTGATGCGATGATGAAGGGAGCTGCACAAGCTTCAGAAGATTTTGGTAGCTCAGAATTAGAAGATAATATTGCCTACCAATATGCGGTTGTGCGAAATGTTCTCTATAATAAAGGGAAAACAATTGAAATGCTTATCAACTATGAGCCAGGGCTTCAGTATTTTGCTGAATGGTGGAAACAGTTATTTGGCGAAAGCGAAGGAAAAGATCAGAAGGGAATTTTCCCTGCATCAGCTAACTTCTCAACAGACCTTCATTCACTAGGGCAATACGTTCAAGAAGGACGCCGTGACTTATTTGAAACGATTATTAAAGTGGAAAAATCACGCCATGAGCTGGAGATTGAAGAAGCAGCTAGTGATTTAGATGGCTTAAACTATTTGGCTGGCAAAACGGTTGATTTCGTAAACAATAAAGCATTTGAAGGAACGATGCTCGCACATACAGATGGTGGAGTGCCGAACTTAGTTGTATCTATTCCTGAAATGGATGCATATACTTTTGGATATCTTGTCTATTTCTTTGAAAAAGCATGTGCGATGAGCGGCTATTTACTAGGAGTTAACCCATTTGATCAACCAGGCGTAGAGGCTTATAAAGTAAATATGTTTGCTCTTTTAGGTAAGCCTGGATATGAAGAAATAAAAGCAGAATTAGAGAAACGATTAAAATAAACAAAAGGAGAGTTAGCCAAATTATGGTTAACTCTCTTTTTTATCATATTGTCCCCTCTTGTTAGGAAAAGCTAATAAAAAGAAATTGAAAGGGGATACGTAATAATGATTGAGATACCTTCCAAAATAGAAGGAATGCAATTTGACTTGTACAAGCTTGAACAAGCTCTTAAGCCTCTAGGATACACGGTTGGAGGGAATTGGGATTATGATCATGGTTCTTTTGATTATAATATTGACAGTGAAGTAGGATATCAGTTTCTTCGAGTTCCTTTTCAAGCGATCGATGGTCAATTGGATTCGAACGGCTGTACGGTTGAGATTGGTCGCCCTTTTTTGTTATCCCATAAGTACCAACGTGGCTTAGATGATAACGCCTTTACAGGGAATCTCTCCGCATCCTTTAATCAGTTCTCAGAGCCTGTTGATAAAGATGCAAGCTTTCCTAAGGAGTATATCGATGTTGGGAAAGCCCTTCTTGATGAGCTTGAAAGTGCATTAATAAATGAATGACTTTACTTCGATATAATTAATAGTTGATCATCAATTTGGATGCGGAACGACTTAGGAGGATTCACAACAGTGTTTTCTCCTCTTTTTATGCCAACTAATAAGATTTCCTCTTGGAGTAATAAAAAATTCATTTCTGTGAAGCTTTTTCCTACCATTTCTTTGGTAATTGGACTAAGCGAAAAACGACTTCCATTTAACTGATTCATGAGGTCCACTAATGAGCTGACAAGTCCTTCTGACGCAATGCTATTCATCATTGCAAAGCTTGTTAATATATTGGATTGAATGATTTCATCCGCGCCAGCTCGCTGCGCATTAAGCAACTGTTCAGAAGTAAGTACTTCAACAATACAGAAAATAGAAGGATTTAACCCTTTAATTGTTAAGAGTGTTAAGATGGTGTTCATATCAGCTTGAAGCTCATCCATATTTTGATCAGCTGTAATGATGACCTTTTTTGCTCCAGCAATATTTGCTTTCAGGAGTGTTGCATCTTGATTTGGCCGACCTTGGATAAAATGAACATGTGCATTTGTAAGAGGATTTCTTTCGAGAGAGTAATCAATTAATACAACATCTTCTGTTGTTTTTCTACATAGAGATTCAATGATTTCTCTTGAACGCTCGTTCCATCCAATTACAATTAAATGATGATCTTTTTTAAAAGCCACTTTGCCCTCCAAGTATGCATTTTGTCGTGTGACGGTAGCTGCCGCTAAAGTGACGAAATAGGTAGAAAGGAATCCAGCTCCTAAAAGAATCAATATGATTCCGGTTACTTTTCCAACCATTGATTGTGGAACAAAATCACCATAGCCTACCGTCGAGGTTGTAATAATTGCCCACCAAATGCCATCAAATATGGTTGGAAACGTTTGAGGCTCTATTATATGAGCGATGAACCCAAATGTAAGGATCAATAGCAAAGCCATCGCCAATATTCGAATCATGAGCGGGAGCCGAATAAAAGTCGAGTATAGAAGTCGTGACACGCTCTCACCCTCTAGAATAGTTCTCCTTTCCATTATTGACCAAAATGAACGAGGTAAAACCGTAAATGTAAAGAGCAGTTTCGATCATTCGGATTTATTGAATGATAACCAGGTTATAAGTAGTTTTGCGGATCTGTTCAGAATTTCAATGGGATCACCAAATTGCCTTTGAAAATCATCCGGTGAGAGATTATGAGGAATATGTTTAGTTACTCGAAATATATTATTAAAATATAATAAATTTTCCTTATTTTCACAGATTCTTACAGAAAATCATACCAAAAAATATTATTGCAAACAGGACTTTCGTAGTGGTAATATACTATTATACTTAATATTCAGCAAATTCTGTAAAAAAAGGAGTGAGTACGATGAAATTTTTACAATCAATGAGGTTTAAGCTTCCTTTTTTAATGATTGTTTTACTAGTTGTACCGTTAACAATAGTAGGCTTTCTCTCATATCAAAAAACGAAAGTAATAGAGTATGCTGTTATACAAAAAGAGGATATGGAGAATGTGTCTGCTAAATTTAAGAGGATTTTTTCTGAACATGAAAATTTAATAGATGAGTTCACAGGTTATCCCGAACTCAAAATAGATACGTATCGGTTTCCAACGAAAGTAGAAAAGAACATAACGAACATGCCGAAGCCGAACGATCCGATGAAAATGGAATTTTATGAATCCTTTTTCCAAGACTTTGAAAAACAGCATGATTTTCTATTAAATACTTATGTTGCGACAGAAGAAGGAGAAGTTTACTTATCTAATATTCCTCCGAAAGAAGTGGATTTGACTCAATTTGATCCGAGAGAGCGGGAGTGGTATAAGCAAGCAAAAGAGGCAAATGGTGGAGTGGTTTGGACAACTCCCTATGTAGATGCAGGCTCTGGGAAATCAACAATTACCTTAGCGAAAACGATAGAAGATAAGAATGGGAACATGATAGGAGTTGTAGGGTTCGATTTTGACATGCATAAACTGGCCCTTCTGCTGCGAGGGGATTTGAGAAACACAACATTAATTGTAGCCGCCCTTGCCACGTTAATCGGGATTGCTATCGTTTCAATCTTTGTCATTCGGTTTAACGGTACCCTTCAAGCTTTACGACAAGAGATGGCAAAGGTTGAAAATGGAGACCTTTCGATTCAACCACTGGCGGTAAATCGTAAAGATGAGCTAGGTGAAGTGATATCAAGCTTCAATCAAATGGTTGCAAACCTAAAAGAACTAGTCCAAAAGGTCATTGATACCTCCCAGCATGTGGCAGCTTCTTCAGAACAGCTAAGTGCAAATGCAGATGAAACCTCTAAAGCATCAGAACAAATAGCAAGCTCTATCCAAGAGGTATCATCTGGAGCAGAGATTCAGTTAAACCGAGTTTCAAGCTCAACCAATATTGTTCAACAAATCTCGATCGATATACGGGATATATCTACTCGTGCTGATCGAGTTGCTCAGTCATCCCAACATACATTAGACAAAGCACAATCAGGAGAGGCAATTATTCAGAATGCAATTGAGCAAATGAATAGCATCACACATAATACAAAGCAATCAGCAGAAGTTATTTCCCTATTAAGCGAAAAATCGAAGGAAATCGAAGAAATTGTTACATTAATTAATGCGATTGCGGATCAAACAAATTTGCTTGCATTAAATGCTGCAATTGAAGCGGCAAGAGCAGGCGAGCACGGAAAAGGGTTTGCCGTCGTAGCAGATGAGGTGCGAAAGCTAGCTGAACAATCTGGGAAATCAACACAGCAAATCAATACTCTGATCAAAGAGATTCAATCGAATATCCACAAAGCTGTTGATTCAATGCACAATGGAGAAAAATCGGTAAAGAGAGGTACCGAGTTAGTTGGAGATGCTGGGAAATCCTTTATCGATATTTCAGAATCAGTTGACGCTGTAAGCAATCGAATGAAGGAAGTATCTCAATCGATTGAACAAATAAACCAACACACAGGAGCGTTAGTAGATTCCATTAAGGGTGTAAGCGAGATTACGGAACAAACGACAGCTTATACACATGAAGTTGCAACTGCGACAGAAGAACAAACGGCTTCAATGGAGGAAGTTAGTGCGGCAACAAAAGTGTTAGCAAACATGGCAGAAGAGCTGCATGAAGTTGCTAGTCAGTTTAAAATATAATGAATGAGGGACAAAATCAACAGGCCTAGAAGCTAATTTCTAGGCCTGTAGTTAAATTATCGTTCTATTTTTTTTCTAATTCCTCTACCCTCTTTTCTAGTCGTTTTGTCTTTTCCATCTCCTGAATGAGAAATGCAACCGTACTACACGATATAAAAAATGCAACCCACGCCACGTGAAAGGCCCCCCAATAGTCTTGTATTTTAGTACTTTACCATCATATTCAATTTTCCAACAATATGCAATTATGCTAGTATTAGAGATAGTATACAAAAAATAGTAAGATAGGAGCTGTTTAAGTGCAAGAAATATCAAGCTTTGTAGGCGAGGTATTATTCAACCTTTTATTGGTTTTGACTCCTATTTACTTTTATCAGTTTATTTTTACTAATATGGATCAAAAGGTAGTTAAGATATTTTCAGGAATCTTTTTGGAATTGCAGCTGTATTAAGTATGACGTTTCCTGTGGTGGCTGGAGAAGGCTTTTTATGGGATTTGCGCTGGGTCCCCTTTGCGATATGTGTGTTATATATGGGAGACCTAGCAGGAGCCATATGTGGATTGATTCTAATTAGCTATCGTTTTTCTTTAGGAGGAATAACTGCGTCACTTACTGTACTTTCTGTAGCCATAATTATATTCTACTTATTTCAATTCTATCGGAGATATTTTCCTCAATTTTCAAAGCCGAAAAAATACATAAAGAATACAACTGCTGCTGTCATGACCTTTTTTATTGTCCTTAGTGCTATTTGGATTGAATCTCCTTCAATTTGTAATCGGTCTTGTATTTCCTGTTTTAATTCAATTCCTTTTATATGCCACTGAAAATCTGCCGATTTTATAGATTTTCTTGAAAATCAAATAAAAAAGCTGGCTCAATTCCATTTAATTGGAATTGAGCCAGCTTTATTTTTGTATTGTCGTCCTTTTTTGCTTCAGTTGTTGCTCCATCAGTTTTAGAATTCTTTTTAGAATTGATCGAAAAATGGCCATTGTACCTTGCCTCTCCATGCCAATTAGACAAGAGATGTAGACTCCTGCGGGAACAGCGGGACAGGTGAGATCCCGCAGGCGCTTTAGCGCTGAGGAGGCTCACCGCACGCCCCGCGGAAAGCGAAGTATCCTTGAGTGAAGATCAACCGGTCTTTTTAACCAAACTATTCTATTAAGGACTTTTTCAGTGGCCTCCATTAAATAGAGGCATTTTTTTATTGTGCAACCCTGAGTAAATAATAGATATACCTTTTCCTCTAGGACTGATTTATCACAATCCTCTAATGTGTAATGAATAAAAATATTTTTGTAAATAATGTAACGCGATATATGTCGAACGTTGTCGTTTGATGTATAATCAAAAAAAGTATATTAATTCTTCTAAAGGGTGATGAGATGAAAAAGGGGTTTTGGTTATTTCGAAAGCTTGAGAGAAAATTAGCTTTTGCTGTACTAATTGCTATATTTATTGTGTTTTCTGCGACAGGGGTAGTGATGTTTAGCCAAGCGAAACAACAAGTTGTTAACAATATTGAGGATACATTATCCATTAGTAGTTTATCTATTTCGGATAAAGTTAGCTCTTTCTTTGAAATTAGATCGACGATGGTTGAACAAATGAAAACCAACCAAACCATCGTTAATTTTCTCAAAACAGCGAATGATAGAGATCATATAACAGAAAACCCTTATTATAGTGAACTCAACATGGCGTTAGATGAGATTGCGGCACTAGACAAAACAATTGGACTGGCATGGGTGGCGAGTGAAGAGGGGAGTTTTCTCGTTGGAAATGGAAAATATCTTTCTGCGCCTGATTGGAAGATTAGTGAACGTCCATGGAGAATACAAGTAGAATCCAGTGAGGGGTTTACTTTTACAGATCCATATGTGGATGCTATTACAGGTAAGGTAGTCATCAGTATCGTTGATAAAATTCAAGATAATGGGAAGATCATCGGCTTTGCAGCGTTTGATGTGTATTTAGATGATCTTCCAGAGATCATGAAATCCTTTACATTTGGAGAAAATGGATACACGTTCTTGGTTGATCGTACTGGGCAATTTATGTACCATCCAGACAAAGACTATATATTAGAGAAAAATATTAATGAGCTTACAGGTGAGATGTCCGCGATTGCGAACGAATTATCTCAAAATCAAACGGGTGTGAAATTAATTGAAGAATCAGGCGAGGGGAAATATGTAGGTTATGCACCTGTTCAGCAAAGTGGTTGGGCAATCGGAGCCGTTATGCTACAAGATGAAGCCCTTTCCTCATTAGAGACCTTATTCAAGACGACCATATTGTCCTTTACGATTGGTACAATTGTATTGGTAATATTAATGTATGTACTTGTAAGACATAATTTACGATTAATTCCAAGACTTCAAACATCGTTAGAGAAGATGGCTAAAGGAGATCTTACTGCCAAAGTGGAGCATAATTCCTACGACGAAATCGGAGAGATTGCGGATTCAATGAATGCAATGGCATCTAGTATGACCGATGCTATGATTACCGTAAATGAATCTGCTTCTTCTGTTACCCATTCATCTGAAGAAATCCGTCAAGTGTTTGAACATACTATTCGTTCGACCTCTGAAGTAGCGATGGCAGTCGGGGAGATTGCGCAAGCAACTGAGCAGCAAGCGAATGATTCTGAATCTGGTTCTTCACAAGTAGATAGCTTGGCAGGAAACATTGAACAAGTGGTTCACGCGACAAAAGAGATCGATAGCAAGACCTTTGATGCCGTTCAATTAAGCAAGGAAGGTACAAACCAGGTGCAGGACTTAATCAAATGGTCAAAAGCAGCGAGTGAATCAACGAATCAAATTGGAACGATTATTAATGAGATGAATGAAGCAAGTAAACAAATCTCATCTATTGTGGAAACGATTCATGGTATCGCCGAACAAACAAATTTACTTGCTTTAAATGCTTCAATCGAGGCGGCAAGAGCAGGGGAAGCAGGAAAAGGATTTGCAGTTGTAGCAACAGAAGTTCGAAAATTGTCTGAGCAAACAGGATCTGCTACAGAGGAAATACAAGCGAAAGTTCATGCCATTCAAGAAAAATCAAGACAAGCTGTGCAAGAGTTTGAGTACAATAAAGAGTATATTGGGAAAAATGAACAATCTGTTATGCAGACAGAACAAACCTTTAACACTATTACTGTAACACTAGATGAATTGAATGTGGGCACTAGAAACATTGATCAATTGATAGAAGAGATGAAATCGAAAAAGGAAGAGCTTGTAGATTCCATGCAAAGTATATCTGCAAGTGCGGAAGAGAACTCAGCTGCAACAGAAGAAGCTTCTGCAAGTGCTCAAGAGCAATTAGAGCAAGTAAGACAAGCCTATCAATATGTTGAGATGTTAAATAAGCTTTCTGAAGACCTTAAAACATCCATCTCAGCTTTTCAATTTCGTAAAGAAGAGGGAGAAAAGTAAATAAAGATAAATAAGGGGCATCTCTATAAGGGGATGCCCCTTGCTATTTGATATCTTTTTTATCCTTTTAATAGAAAACAACCTTTGAAAAGTGATTTTTACGATTTTACAGCTGCTTTTAATGCAGCTCGTAAGTGTCCTTTGTGCTGCTTTAAAAGCTCGGCAACGTCTTCTTTCCCTAGGCCTGTTAAGAGGGATAGAATGGCAGGTTTAACTGCACCGTGAGTATCAAGAGCTTGAATGGCTTCTTCTTCACTTGCATCGGCTGCTTCCATAATGATATTTCGGGAACGGATTTTTAGCTTTTCATTTGATGGCATAACATCCACCATTAAGTTGCTGTAAACCTTTCCAAGTTTGATCATAGAGGCTGTTGTCAGCATGTTTAATATAAGCTTCTGCGCAGTACCTGCTTTCATTCGTGTTGAACCCGTAACGACCTCTGGCCCTACCTCGGCAACAATGTCATGATCAGCAATCTGACCCATTGGAGAGTTTGGAGAGCAAACGATAGAAGCGGTGACTGCACCTCTTTTTTTTGCTTCTTTTAATGCACCAATTGTGTATGGAGTGCGCCCGCTTGCAGCAATTCCAACGACAACATCCTTTGAGGAAACTTGATGAACACAAATTTCTTCAATCCCCGCCTCTTCATCATCCTCAGCCCCTTCCATTGGATACTGAATCGCTTGTTCTCCACCAGCAATGATAGCTACAACCTTTTCTGGATCCGTGCTATAGGTTGGAGGACATTCGGAGGCATCGAGAATTCCAAGTCTGCCGCTCGTGCCTGCTCCGATATAGAGGAGGCGACCGCCATCTTCCATTTTCTCTACGATCGAATCAACGACTTTCGCGATAACAGAAATGGTTTTTCCTACCGCAAGAGCAACTGTCTGATCCTCTTCGTTAATTTTTTTTAACATGTCTTCTGTGCTCAATGTATCGATTTCCATCGTGTTTGGATTTCTTGTTTCTGTCAGAATTTTAGTAAGATCCATTTTCTGTAACTTCCTTTCGTAATGTCAATAGGGACTAGGTGTAATTGACCCTAAAATGACGGGGTGTTTTGCTCCTGTTGCACTGGGCACATTTCCAGGCTGACCATGAAGTGTTTCATTTGCTAATAGCGCGAAGGCAATGGCCTCCTTTGCATCAGATGAATAACCAAGATCCTCTTGAATAAGGACTCTTCGTTCTGGAAGAAGCTTGCGAAGCATGTTAATCAACGTAGAATTATAGCTTCCTCCTCCTCCAATGATTACTTCATCTATTGCATGTGTAGGAAAGACATATGCTTGATAGGCATTCGCTATAGTCTGAGCCGTATAGTAAGTCGCTGTTGCCACAAGATCTTGCTTTGATAGGTGGCTGTACTGTTGTAAGATTTTCAGAATAAAACGCTCTCCAAAAAGCTCTCTACCCGTTGATTTAGGAGGCTTTTTATTGAAGAAATCTTTCTCCCACTGGATCCATTCTTGAACGACTTGTTGATTAACGACACCATCTGCAGCAATCGCTCCATTTTTGTCATATGGAATTTCGAATAGCTTTTCGCAAAGTCCATCCATGATCATATTGCCAGGTCCTGTATCAAAAGCGTAGATGTCCTCTAGAGAGCAATTCTTTGGAAGTACGGTTACATTTCCAATTCCGCCGATATTTTGCAGAAGTCTGCCGGCTTCAGGATTTCGATAGAGTAGAAATTCTGTAAAGGGGACAAGTGGCGCACCTTCCCCGCCTGCTGCCATATCCATTGAACGAAAGTTGGATACCACTTTTGTATTTGTTCGATAGGCAATCACACTAGGCTCACCAATCTGTAGAGTTGATGGTACAGATTGATCTGCAGCAAACGGCTGATGATACACAGTTTGACCGTGGGAACCAATAAAACTTAGCTGTTTCGTATCTATTCCTGCTTCTTTGCATACTTGAAGGACCGCATCAGCAAAAATATCTCCAAGTTCAAAATGCAAGCTAGAAAGAAGAGGGGTAGAAGACTGCTCCATGCTCATGACTTGAAAAATCTTATCTTTTACCTTTTGTTCAAATGGAGTGTTTGTGAAATGGATTAATTTCACGTTCGTAGACAGTCCAGCACCATCAATGGAAACTAATGCTGCATCCACTCCATCGACGGAAGTGCCAGACATTAAACCGACAGCTAGTTGTTCACTCACCCTTGTATCATTCCTTTCTTAATCGCATATTGAACTTCAATGGCGCCAGTCGCAGGAGATAAAGAGTGAGAGCGATAACTAGCTCCATTAAAGGCGGCGTCAATCACTTTTTTAAATGCCTCTTGGACCCATTGATTCTTTTCTAAAACGCTTCCTTTCCAAGCGACAATAGGTGTATCGACTATATTAAGTCTTTGAAGGAGCTGGACAGTTTGGTGACCAAGGGCTGTCCCAGCATCTTGAAAGAGGGAAATCGCTGTTTGATTCCCTCCCTCGGCTAGTTGATGAATCACCTCTGTCAAAGAGGCGATTTCACCTTTTGATGAGGAATAGATGAATCCCTTCAATCCTTTTCCATCTGTTGCACTGATTTTTTTTAATAGATTGCTTGAAAGATAGGAGAGGGGAACACCTTGGTCTATTTCATCCGCAATCCTTTTAATCGATTGGATGGCAACATGATATGCACTACCTTCATCTCCTAACAGATGGCCCCAGCCGCCCGTCATTCCTTCCAGTGCTCCATTCCTACCGTAGCTAATGGAGCCTGTTCCAGATATGGTAAGGACTCCATTGTTATTTCCAATCAAGCTGAAATATGCAAGTGCAGCATCATTGATAATATATATAGGAAGGGAGGTGAGCTTCTCTAGTTCTTTTTTCATCTCAGGGGCAAGATTGCCCGATTCCGCTCCAGCCATTCCGATAATAATCGAATCTATTGAACTTGAAGCTTGATCCATAGTTAGGTGTTGAATAACATTTCCAATATTCTTTAATGCATCAGGAAAAGAGACGGTAGGGTTACCGTGTCCTGAAATTGCTTCTTGTAGGATGTTTTTATTGTCATCAAGTAGTAGTCCTTTTGTTTTCGTTCCACCTGCATCTATACCGATAATCATCTTCATAATCCCACCTTAATTATTCGGCTTTAAAGGCAAATTTCCCCCATGGCTTTAAATAATCTAGAAGGAAAATCTCTTCTTCTCGAATTCTTCCAACTACATTAGTTTTACCAGAGTTTTCCATATCCTGTAAAGCGATTTGTAGCTCGCCTGTATATTGGGCATAGTAATTATTTTCTATGACGATATCTCCACGTCGAATATTAACCGCATGATGCGGAGGGAAATCGTGTCCACGATACTTAACACGGCTTTGGGTTGAGCGGATTAAATAGTCAGATACATCTCCTCTATAGAAATGAGGTTCAGCAAATAGGATCGTCTTTTCTAAATCCGTCGTGCTTTCATGGACTTCAACGGTGAAGGTAAGTTTCGCTGGATTCAGCTCACTCAATGATTTAAGTTCTTCCTCTGACGCATACGCATTGCTGATAATTACATCATCAATTAAACCAGTTGCAAATAGATGTTTCGCTTGTACATCAATTGGGAGATTGCGGTGCATTTCAAGAGTTGGGAGCCCTTCCATTACTGGCCATGGTCCAAACGTTGCTTCTGCTGATGAAACAAATGCTGCAGTTCTCATGCCAATCTCTTTAAATTTCTTGCTGCAATCAATAAAGAATGGATAAGACAGCCCTGAATATCGATGTGGATAAAAGTTATGACAACCTAATAATCGATCCTTATTTGGCTGATACGTCATGATATTGTCAATGTACTTCGTAGCGTTACTCATGTTCAGTTCAATTTTTAAATTGTATGGATTGTAGGACATCATAGATTCCTCATGACCTGTATACCCGAGGTCAAGTCGAATTCCATGAGCACCTAGGTCTGCAAAGAAGGAAAGGTCATCATAGGAAATATTCAGTTCTTTAAAAATCCTAGGGCTAATATCTGCAATGACCTCCATCCCTTTTTCACGAGCAAATGCAATTGTCTCTTTAAAATTTGCAAGAATTTCATCCTTGTTCCCTTCAACAGACAGGAGGCAAGTAAATACTCGTTCGAATCCGTATGAAGCAGCAAGTGCTAAATACTCTTTGTCTTCCTCAACTGTAGAATGATTCGGATATATAGATACACCAAGTCGCTTGCTCATTTTCTACTCCTCCTTATGCTCTCTTTTCTAATTCATCAATTCTCTTTAGCATCTTAATCATTTGTTCAATAAGTGAAATCTCACTAATAGAAGTCATCAGATGGTCCTGTGCATGTATCATTAATAGAGATTTCTCAAATTTATCTCCATTAATTTCTGCTTGGATTAATTGAGTTTGTGTTTTGTGTGCTTTGTTTAAGTCTTGATGAGCGGCTTCTACTAATTGATCCGCTTCTGCGAAATTTCCTTCATGTGCTTTTGAGAGTGCCTCGTAAGCAGTGCTTTTCGCATTTCCTCCATTTGAGATGATTTCGAAAATTTCCATTTCTATATTACGTACTTCTGACATTGACGACTCCTCCTTGAGCTTAATTGAAATATGATTCTAGCATAATTATAAAATAAAAATTTAAAAACACAAAATAAATATTGAAATTTTATTTCATTATCGCATATAATCATAGTATATTGAAAGCCTTTACAACACAATCTTTTTTTTGGAGGTGACTATGGCAGAATTTCAAGTGTTAAAACATATTAAAAGTCAGTTGGATTCCTATACTCCATCTGAGCTAGCTGTTGCAGAATACGTACTAAGCTCACCTGAAAAGGTCATGGAAATGACCACGAAGCAACTTTCTCAATCATGTGGAAGTAGTGAAGCTGCAATTATCCGTTTTTGTAAAAGAATTGGGATTAACAGTTTTAGCGGGTTAAAAATCGAGCTTGCCAAAAGTACAAAGTCGGAACAATCTCCTTCCGAGATGGTAAATACACTTTTGCATTTTGAAGATGACCTTCAGACGGTTTTTAACAAAGTGCTTGTTAATACCCATCAAGCGTTAAAATGCACTGAAAAGCTATTTGTTATTGATGAAATGGAGAGGGCTGTGAAGGCTTTTCATGAAGCAGAAAGAGTCTATCTGTATGGAGCAGGCGGTTCAGCTGTTGTAGCAGAGGACTTCACTCTGAAGCTGCTTCGATTAAATTACTTAGCTTTTCAAGCAAATGACATTCATGTACAAATGATGATGGCTGCGAATCTAACAGAACGCGATGTCCTTTTTGTCGTTTCTACTTCCGGTCAAACAAAAGAAATTCTAAAGCTAATGAATGTTGCCCAGGAAAAAGGAGCAAAGATTGTTCTTCTTACACAACATGGAAAGTCACCAGCACGAAAGCTAGCCGATATTGTGTTAACTATTTCAGAGGAGGAACACAATATCCGAATTGGAACGATGACCGCACGAATTGCGCAATTAGTCGTCATCGATGCCTTATTTGTAGCTCTTTGTATGGAAAAAGGACATGGTGTATATGAACAAATTGTTCACACCCATGAGGTTGTCCAAAGAATGAAAGAGGAGGAATAGTGATGAAAATTTTATTCGTATGTTCAGGTGGTATGTCAAGTGCAATCGTGGTTAATGCATTAAAAAAAGAAGGCGAAAAAGCAGGAATTGAAATGGAAGTTCAAGCAATCGGTACTGGTGAAGTTTCTGATGAAATCACAAAAGGCTGGGATGTGTGTATGGTAGCACCTCAAATTCGTCATCGTTTTGATCAAGTAAAACAAGAAGCAGACAAAGCGAACGTACCATGTGGGCCAATCCCGCCACAGGCATATACACCACTTGGAGGACCGACACTGCTTAAAACTGTAAAAGAACTAATTAAATAATAAGATAACGGGGGGTTCACTCATGCAAAAATTTGTAAGTTTTTTAGAGAATAATTTATCTGGCCCTATGGCAAGACTCTCTGAACAAAGACACTTGCAAGCGATTCGAGATGGAGTAATTTCGGCTTTACCGTTCATTATCGTTGGGTCCTTTTTCTTAATTCTAGCATTCCCGCCTGTACCAGAAGCGGGAGTATTCGGAGATATTAAGCAATGGGCTTCAGACAATATCATTGAAATCCTCATTCCATACCGTTTAACGATGTTTATTATGTCACTCTATATAGCCTTTGGGATTGGATATAATCTCTCCAAAAGCTATGGTTTAGACCCATTATCAGGTGCACAAATTTCAGTCGCAGCTCTATTATTAACAATTACTCCTCAAGTGATGGAAGGCCAAGGATGGGTTCTCCCAATGACAAACCTTGGAGGTCACGGATTGTTTGTGGCAATGATTGTTTCCATTGCAGCTGTTGAAATCCTTCGATTCTGTAAGACGAAAAATATTACTATTAAAATGCCAGAACAAGTTCCGGCATCTGTATCAAGAAGTTTTGAAGCTCTTATTCCCGTAGCTATTGTTATTTTACTCGTATCTTCTATTACCGTTTTAGCTGGTGTTGATCTACATCACCTAATTAGTAAGGCAGTTGCACCACTTGTTTCTGTTGGTGATAGTATTTTTGGTGTATTAATTCCAGTATTCTTAATTACATTCTTCTGGTCATTCGGGATTCATGGGGTTTCTGTAGTAGGAACGGTTGCACGTCCTCTATGGGAAGTATTCCTTGTTAATAATGCAGATGCAGTAGCTAGTGGGGGAGCGATTCCTCATATTGCACCGGAAACATTCTACCAATGGTTTATCTGGATCGGTGGATCTGGGGCAACGCTAGGATTAGTTCTTGCTATGGTATTCTTCTCACGCTCAAAATATTTAAAAGCATTAGGAAGAACAAGTATCGTGCCAGGTATCTTCAATATCAATGAGCCAATTATTTTCGGTGCTCCAATAGTATTGAACCCAATTTTAATCATTCCGTTTATCATTACGCCACTAATTACAGGAACACTTTCGTATGTGGCAACAACAATTGGGCTAGTTTCGCCAACCTACATCATGCCTCCATGGACACTTCCAGCACCAATAGGAGCATTCCTTGCAACGGGTGGGGACTGGAGAGCAGTTGTACTTGTACTTATTAATATTACCATTTCATTCTCAATCTACTTCCCGTTCTTTAAGATGTATGATAAGAAAATGATTCAAATGGAAGAAAACGACGAACAAGCAGCTTAAGCGAACGAAAATAAATCGAATTGAAAAGTGGGAGTCCTTGGATTCCCACTTCTTTATTACACAAACACAGGTTAGGAGTGAAGGAATTGGTAGAAACCGTCGTTCCAAAACGAATTGGCTTTCGAAGTGTATTTGTAATTCTTCTATCTGTTTCAATAGGGTTACTTCTATTATCAAAGCCGTTAGTAAGCATCGGTCTAACAAAAGAATGGAGTATTTTCCTCGCAACAGGAATCTCATCCACAATTGCATTAGCGTTTGTTATGTTGAAAATCGAAGGTCCCGTAGAGGATCCGTCTGTTAAAAAGAAACGACTATTGCTTTCCGTTATTGTAAGTTTCTTGATTAGCTTTGTTCTAGCATTTATAGCTAAATAAAGGAGGTTTGCAAGATGAAAAAAGGAATAAAAATTGTAACCATTGGTGGAGGCTCAAGTTATACACCAGAGTTTGTAGAAGGGTTAATAATGCGTTACAAAGAATTACCTGTAAGTGAATTATGGCTAGTGGATATCGAAGAAGGCAAAGACAAGCTACAAATTGTTGGGGATTTGGCGAAACGAATGGTGGAACAAGCGAAGGTCCCAATGGAAATTCACCTTACATTAGATCGTCGAGAAGCATTGAAGGATGCTGATTTTGTAACCACGCAAATGAGAGTGGGCCAATTAAAAGCTAGAATTCAAGATGAGCGTCTACCGATTAAGTACGGGATGATTGGCCAAGAAACAAATGGTGCAGGTGGTCTATTTAAAGGAATGAGGACCATTCCTGTCTTACTGGAGATTGCCAAGGAAATTCAAGACCTTTGTCCTGACGCATGGCTGATTAACTTCACGAACCCTGCTGGGCTTGTGACAGAAGCACTGCTACGATATGGTGCTCATCCGAAGGTAGTTGGCGTATGTAATTTACCGATTAATACGAGAATGACGATTGCAAGATTATTAGGCGTTGATGTGGAGCGTTTGCATATTGATTTTGCAGGGTTAAACCATATGGTCTATGGACTAGATGTGAAGGTGGATGGTGAGTCCGTACTTCCTCAAGTCCTTGAGTTGATGGGAGATCCTGAACAACAAGTGTCGATGCAGAACATTGCCCCTATTCCATGGGAAAAAGAGTTCATCAAAAGCTTAGGCGTTATTCCATGTCCTTATCACCGCTATTACTATAAAACGAGTGAGATTCTACAGAAGCAGTTAGAAGAGTATCAAAATGGAGGTACTCGTGCAGAGGTAGTGCAGCGACTAGAGAACGACTTATTTGAGCTTTACCAAGATGAAAACTTAAAAATTAAGCCTCCTCAGTTAGAAAAAAGGGGAGGAGCATATTATAGCGATGCTGCCTGTAACTTAATTTCATCTATTCATAATGATCGAGGAGATATCCAGACACTCAATGTTCGTAATGAGGGTGCCATTTTAGGATTGCCTGTCGATTCAGCTGTCGAGGTAAACTGTGTGGTAACAAAGGAAGGACCAGAACCTATTCATGTAGGAGAGCTTCCAGTCGCTGTATCTGGACTTGTTCAACAAATCAAATCTTTTGAACGTGTAGCAGCGGAGGCTGCTGTAACAGGCTCTTATGAGAAGGCATTGCTGGCAATGACAATCAACCCGCTTGTCACAAGCGATGTAAAGGGAAAACAGCTTCTTGATGAAATGCTCGAAGTACATCAAGAGTATCTCCCGCAATTTAAAGGCCAAATTCAACATTCATAACTAGAAGAAGAGGCTGGGGCATACGTATTTCAGTCAATGGAATATCCGAACTATCAGGAGTTATCTCCTTTTACTAGTTCGGGTATTTTTGTTTGTGCGGAAAACAAATTATTAAAAAATAGTGGAATGGAGCGGAAGACTCTCGACTACTAAGGGAAATAGAGGAAAGGCTGAGACACCAAAGCGCAGCGAGGGTGCTCAGCTTCCTCCACGCGGAAAGCGAGTGTCTGCAGCGTAAATGGAACGAACTTGTTTTTACAACCTAACTATTTTAAAAAAGTCATTGTTCGTTTTTGAGAAGGAGTCATTTAGTTATGTCCAAGCCTCTTCCTATTATTGTATTTTTGCATCCTTGCTTTCCATTCCTGTATTGGATACGGACGTTATGCCATGCGGCTAATGACATTAGAATGGTTTGAATATAAAGTTCCATCATACTGATGATGAAAAATCTAAAAGATATGTGTTTTTTTAATTGCGGAGTTGTTAATCCATGCATCGAATGAACTACAATCAATCCTACCGCAAGAACCCCTAGACGAAGTGTGGTTAGAAAGAATTCAATCAGCCAATAATCTACTTTTTGAAATGGGAAAAATCAACATAGAAATTCTTCCTGTAAACAGCATTAAATTGAATGAAGAGACGGTATCTCGCCGCCAATTGTTTACGATGTGGGGAAAAGAAAGCAAGAGGCTTGCGAAGGAAGTTTCTCCTGCTAGTTGGCGTTTTAACCAAAAAAACCTTGAGCTTGCTCCATATTATTCAGACTTTCAGTTTAACCAAGTGGAAATTAATAGTGATACATGCACACTCTGCAGAACATGTGAGAGACTATGTCCGAAACAATGCTTCGTAATAAATGAAGAGTGAATCTCTTCGCAAGCCTGCTCATCATGTATGTTATGTGTGGATAGCTGTCCTGAACAGGCAGTATCAATTAATGAGAAGGTGTCAAAAGCCACGACAATTACTTTAGATGTTTACAATAAGACCTGTACTGATTGCAAGAAACCTTTCAAAACACTTCATAAGCAAGAGGCAAAATGCCCTGTTTGCTCTCACAAGAGAGAAGGATATCTTAGTAGCAACACTTGCTAAAAATGTCCTCATTGTTTTATGCAGTTATGAATAGAATACGTTCATAAGGGAACCCGTTAAGGTAAAGCTTAACGGGTTTTTAGTTATCCTGCCCCAGGAGTGATCTATTATCATACTAAAGCTATGTGCATTAAGTACATTCTGTCCTACTTAAAATCATCATCCAACTTAACATGGTGGATACTATTTTTTTTACTTTCTTCTAGGTATTTTTTTTAGTGCTTGAAAGATAATCTGTCCTCTTTATAGAATAACTTCAAAAAACTGCCACATCACGATAATTTCTTTGACATCAATTGGATCGGCTCTTGTGTGACTTGTGATTGAGAAAAAATAAAACTCTTCAGCGTTAAAATTGGTTCCTATTCTTACTTTTATTAGAAATGTATTCAATTAATGACTCTTATAAAGAAAAAGGAACTTGTAAAAATTTGGAGGGGATTAGGAATAGTTGTCGAATTTAATTTAGACTTAGATATTTCGAAGTACTATAATATCTTTTTAAAAAAACTATAATGGTTCGGTGAAGTTTATGGTTAGTTATACTCAAAGGATGAAAATGCTGTAAGACGGGAAATGCTCTTTTACGCAGTAAGTTTGTTAACTACTAACAGAATTAAGGCTTGTTGTGTTAAAGGTCATATGTAAGAAAAGCTCATAATTATTTTCTCTCTTTAGATGAATCAAAAGAACGGAAGGAAGCTCTGAAAGTGGATTTAAATAATATAAAAACATGGGATACTCTCTATGATTCATGTGTGGGATCATATAATACTTAATAAATAAGGGTGACAATATGCAACTTTATAAAAAAAAACTATAGTTTCATTTATATTAATAAATGAGTTATTAGCAACACAAGCATTAATTGTTCCTATCAGAGTATTATTCTATATTCATTTTTTAATATCAAATTCAGAAATTTCTATTTTAAAATTTGCAATGTTGGTAGTAGTTTTCTTTTTTGAGGTTCCAACTGGTTACGTTTCAGATAGATATGGGCATAAGAAGGCTGTTTTACTTGCTAAAATATCTGGAATACTTTCCATATTGATATTTATCTTTATGGGGAATTTTATTGGATTTTTAATTGCGAATGCTCTTTTAGGGTTAGCTTCCTCCATGGAGTCTGGTGCAAGGAACGCATACTACATGGAAATAACAAGAAAACAAAATATTGAATACAAAGATGTAATGGTTAAATTAGGTAAGTACTCTAAATACATACAATTTTTCTTAATGATTTTTAGTTCAATATTATATACACATTCCTATTTACTACCTTTTATCATAACATTTAGTCTTTATCTACTATCAATTCTATTTTTTTCTCTTTTACCAAATCAACACAAATATATAGAAAATGATAAAAAAGAAAATATATGGGGAGTTAGTAAACGTTTACTAGTCAAGATTTTACTAGATAAAAGATTGAGACTTGAGCTTATCTTTTTTACCTTCACATCTTCAATACTAATAAGTAATTTTGATTATTATACACACTTTTTTATAAATGCTAATATTAATGAAGGGTACTTTGGATTAATTTTTGCAGGTTTCATGCTTATAAATGTTATCGGTATAAACCTTTATAGCAAGGAATTATCAGTACGAAACGAAAATTTATTGTTTATCCTTACTCCTTTTAGTTTTCTATTGATAAGTAGTGGTAATATTGTTTTATTGATTGTTGGAGTGCTAATACAGCAAGTGCTATTTGCTTACTATTCTATCCACTACGATATATATGTTATAAAGTCAATTGATGATCTAAAGAATAGTGCACACTATCAATCAATGATTTCATTACTATATACTATTTTAAGAATGGGCATAATCTTAATTGTATCATTAGGATTTAAAGTTCTTAATTTAACCTCAATGTTCATTATATTTTTCGTAATCTTTTTCTTTACTACTCTCTATTATATAAAAAATCGAATTGATATAGGGGTGGGAAGAGATACGATTTAACTAATACCGGATTGTATCTCTATAATTCTCCGAAAATCTTAGAATTACTACTTTGTTTCTTATCCCTAAAATGCAGTGGACCCGGAGTTGGCTTGAAAAGGAGCCTCGGCGGGCATCAGCTCCCTGCGAGGAGCCAGCTAGTCATCGAGCTGGCTGCGCCAAACAAGGCTATCATGCCCGCCACTCCATATAAAGCCGTGGGTTACACACGAACTTCCTTAATCTTTATTGCCTGAAGCTCTGCTTTTTCCAAGAATTCCAATGGTGCGATGTCTTGAATGCTCCCATGTATACGAACTTTATTGTAAAACTTCATAAACTCTGAAACCACTTACTTTAAAAGGATTCGATATAAACGTTGTCATAACAGTTTCCTTTTCGGCTCTTACTGCCTATCATTTTGTATTTTTTTAATAGTTTTTGATATTCTGAGGGGGCATATTGAACAACACGATCTGAATGATGAATGACATCTTTTCCAGGCTTTTGAAGTTCGTATGCCATCTTTAATGCGGTAATGACGAATCCCTTGGTCATGGTTTTGCTCATAGCCCATCCGACGATAATGGATATTTAGTTCCAAAAAATCTGGATGAACAAATGGAAATAGAACTTAATAGATTTAAGAATAAGTATCACTCAACGCATTATCACTTAATTATCATGCCAACTGAACAGTGTAATTTTCGTTGCGTTTATTGTTATGAAGACTTCATAAAAGGTCAAATGACAAAGGAACACCAAGATGCGCTCACCAAACACATTGAAGAAAAAGCAAGTAGTATTGAGAATTTAGAGATTGGTTGGTTCGGAGGTGAACCACTAGAAGGATATGATGTTATAAAGTATATATCTGAGAGAGTTATAGAGCTTTCAAAGAAATATGGCTTTAAATACTCATCCCACACGAGCCTTGAAAAAATAAGAAAAACCCTTGCTACGCAAGGGCTTCCGGTTATGGAGCATAGGGGGCTCGAACCCCTGACCTCTACGCTGCCAGCGTAGCGCTCTCCCAGCTGAGCTAATGCCCCGAATAAATGGATTCTAATGAAGATTATAGCTACATGTGCCCGTTGATGCAAGAGGAAAATGAGAAATTATAAGCTCTCTACTTGAATCCCTCTTACACCTTCAATTTTAGAGACGCTATAGTAAACATCCGTTGTTTTTCTTTTATAGTTAACCGTTATGAGTAGTTGAATATGATGATCGCCGTCTTCAAGGTCACGTATTTTAATATTCTTAATAGAGATCCCTTCTTGTTGAATTTCTCCAATAATATCAGCGATGCTCTCTTTTTCTCTTATATTGAGCTGGAGGAGGATTTCTTTTTCCCGGAGCTGTTTTGGTCCAAGGATGGACATGACAATTGGAATGACTTCTACACTAATGATGAGAAGAACAACCCCTGCCATTGCCTCAATGAAAAAGCCAGCGCCTACTGCAATCCCAATTCCAGCAGCTCCCCAAATCATCGCAGCAGTTGTCAGGCCGGAGATGCTATCATTTCCCCTTCGTAATATAACTCCTGCTCCTAAAAAGCCAATTCCAGAGACAATTTGAGCGGCTAGACGTAAAGGGTCCATTGTAATATTGACATCATGGTCGCGTGGAAACAGATAAGCAGATTCAATAGAAACGATTGTTAATAAACAGCTAACGATGGAAATGACTAAACTCGTTTTTAATCCAACAGGTTTTCGTTTCAATTCACGCTCTAATCCAATGACAAGTCCGAGAATACCTGAAAGTCCAAGCTTAATGAGAATTTCAGTCTCAATGAAACTCATTTTTTCCTTCACGCCCTTCACTGAAAAAATACATAGTAAAACAACTGGAATTCGTTGTAAAATGATGTAGACACAATTGAATCTTAAAAGGGGTAAAGATATGAATCAACCACGAATAAACCCATATGTTGCTATTATCATAGGGGTCATCTCAGTTTCAACTTCAGCGATCCTAGTCAAGCTTAATTCGGCTCCTTCAGGTGTCACCGCATTTTATCGATTATTTTTTTCAGTTCTCATCATGCTGCCAGTATTTTTAATAAAGTATGTCGGAGAATTAAAAACTGTGACGAGACGGGATTGGTTTTTCTCAGTGATTGCAGGTGTCTTTCTTGCATTTCATTTCATCCTATGGTTTGAGTCATTAAATTATACATCTGTTGCCAGTTCAACAGTATTGGTGACACTTCAGCCACTATTTGCGTTTTTAGGTACGTATCTATTTTTCAAGGAACGTTTTTCGCCAAAAGCAATCATTGCAGGAATTATTGCCATTATAGGGAGTGTGATTATTAGCTGGGGAGACTTTCAAGTTAGTGGTTCCGCCCTCTTCGGTGATATTTTAGCGCTATTCGCTTGTGCCCTTGTTACAGGGTATTTAATGTTTGGTCAGACAGTTCGCAAACGATTATCTTTGGTCACTTACACATTCGTTGTGTATAGCATTAGCTCAATTACTTTATTGTTATATACATTTGCTGTAAATGAACCGTTGCTACCTTACCCTACTAGCGATTGGATATACTTTATTTTACTCGCTCTTATCCCAACATTACTTGGTCATACGTTATTTAATTGGGCACTTAAATGGCTGAGTACAAGTATTATTTCAATGGCAATTTTATTTGAACCAGTGGGTGCTACCATTCTGGCAATCCTTTTATTGAATGAGCACGTCATCTGGCCGCAAATTGTGGGCGGGACAATTGTATTAGGAGGAATTTCTTTATTTTTACTTGATGAAAGAAAGTTAAAACGTAAAAGAATGAAAGAATCCCAAGTGGCTAGTTAGGAGGATTGGATGAATATACGGGAAGCAGTAATAGAAGATGCTAGAGGAATGGCAGAGGTACATGTAAAAAGCTGGCAAGAAACTTACGAACATATCATCGAAGAGAGCTATCTAAGTAAGTTAAAAGTAGACGATCGATATGAATTATGGAAGAAATTAATTCCTTCTCGAAGCGAAAACAAACCAATCTACATTGCAGAAGAAGATAAAATAGTAGGTTTTGCATCCTTTGGTCCAGAACGAAAACAAAGTCATTCAATTGACTCTGAGTTATATGCCATTTATTTATTGAAAGAAGCGAAAGGAAAGAGAGTAGGAACAAGTCTACTTTATGAAGGTGTCACACAACTTAGAAAATGTGGAAGTCATTCTTTATTAGTTTGGGTTCTAGAGAGTAACTCAAGTAAAGCCTTCTATGAAAATTATGGGGGAGAAGTCTATCTCCAAGAAGAGATAACAATAGGTAATCAAAAATTAGTTGAAGTAGCCTATGTTTGGAAAAATCTTTCGGTGCTTCAGGATAAACTTGCATTAGCATTGTCTTTTAAAGGAGATTCATAGATGGGAATGGATCGTGCCTTCGAAGTTTTTCCTGCGCTACAAACAGAACGTTTACACCTAAGAAAACTTGAACTGAGCGATTCTATTGAATTATACAGTTATTTCTCTTTAGAAGAAGTAACTAAATATTATGATGTAGAAACTTTTCGGACAGAACAAGAAGCAGAGGAATTAATTGAAAGTTTATTCTTTTCATATGAGCAAGGAAAGCAAATTCGATGGGGCATTACAAAGAAAGAAACAAATGAACTCATCGGTACCTGTGGGTTTCATTCAATTGATCGTACCCATTCCAAGCTAGAAGTTGGATATGATCTGCACCCTGATTATTGGAGTCTTGGAATTATGTCCGAAGCGATGCACCGGATTATTAGCTATGCTTTTGAGGAAATGGATGTTAATCGGATAGAGGCATTCTATTTTCCAAAAAACATAGCATCTAAAAGAGTATTAGAGAAAAATGGCTTCCAACACGAAGGAATCTTAAGAAAAAGGTTCTTGCATAAAGGGAGTTATTTAGATGCAGTCTTAACAGCAAAACTTAAAGAAGATAGGAAAGAGGATCTCCTTTGATTGAAGAGGGGATCCTCTTTAGTAAGTTAACCTATATGGATATCGTTACCTATATTAGTAGAGGAAGTTTATTTTCCTGAAAGTAAAAAATGGCAATAGAAGCCTCTATTCATTCGTTCTAATAAAAAATGTATGTGAAGCTTGAAAACACGAATGCAAATGTAGTGGTAAAGACAAACGTTCCTCCTCTGACTTTTCCTTCAGTATTAGCAATTTGAATCCCTTCATAATAAGCATAGGCGAAAAGAAAGATAGCCATTACTAGTGAGATGTATAGTGCAATAGGTTCTAACATATTCATCACCTTTCAAATAGTCTATTTAATCCTATGAACAGATCATTAATTCTATTACTTAAAAAATCGTCCACAAATAAGAACATTAATTATCCGAAAAATACAATTTTTTTGTTAGTAACTCAATAATTGTGGATAATATGCATATCTTTATCCACTGCCTGTGGGTAAGTCAGCTGAATGTTGTGAATATTATGTAACATATGTGTATAATAATGTGGATAAAACTGGGTTTTCCACAAAATAGTACTCGTATAGTCTCGATTCCAAATTGGTAATGGGGCATTCATCATTATTAAAATCGTTCTACTATATATTTATTTGTTCTTCTATATCTTATGATGAGGTAGAATATATAGTAGATTATAATAAGTTCGAAGTTTTTACTCAGGCAATCATAACAGAGAGCTTAAGTAATTTATTTGCAGATATAATGAAGAAAAAAACACGCGAAAAATTTTAGAAGAAAAAATGAAAAATTATATTGAAATTATTTTTTGTGCGTGATATATTATTACTTGTCCTTAAGGACGCCAACATTTTGATAAAAAAGTTTCTCAAAAAAGTTATTGACATGATTTTATCAAAAATGTTATATTAATAAAGTCGCTTCTCGGCGATGATGATTGTTCTTTGAAAACTAAACGAACCATAACGTCAACGTTTTAAATTTGTTTTAACTATTGAGCTAATCAATACTCTTTTATGGAGAGTTTGATCCTGGCTCAGGACGAACGCTGGCGGCGTGCCTAATACATGCAAGTCGAGCGGATCTTTAAAAGCTTGCTTTTAAAGATTAGCGGCGGACGGGTGAGTAACACGTGGGCAACCTGCCTATAAGACTGGGATAACTCCGGGAAACCGGGGCTAATACCGGATAATGGCTCCTAACACATGTTAGGATTCTGAAAGATGGCTTCGGCTATCACTTATAGATGGGCCCGCGGCGCATTAGCTAGTTGGTGAGGTAACGGCTCACCAAGGCGACGATGCGTAGCCGACCTGAGAGGGTGATCGGCCACACTGGGACTGAGACACGGCCCAGACTCCTACGGGAGGCAGCAGTAGGGAATCTTCCGCAATGGACGAAAGTCTGACGGAGCAACGCCGCGTGAGTGATGAAGGTTTTCGGATCGTAAAACTCTGTTGTTAGGGAAGAACAAGTACCGTTCGAATAGGGCGGTACCTTGACGGTACCTAACCAGAAAGCCACGGCTAACTACGTGCCAGCAGCCGCGGTAATACGTAGGTGGCAAGCGTTGTCCGGAATTATTGGGCGTAAAGCGCGCGCAGGCGGTTCCTTAAGTCTGATGTGAAAGCCCACGGCTCAACCGTGGAGGGTCATTGGAAACTGGGGAACTTGAGTGCAGAAGAGGAGAGTGGAATTCCACGTGTAGCGGTGAAATGCGTAGAGATGTGGAGGAACACCAGTGGCGAAGGCGACTCTCTGGTCTGTAACTGACGCTGAGGCGCGAAAGCGTGGGGAGCGAACAGGATTAGATACCCTGGTAGTCCACGCCGTAAACGATGAGTGCTAAGTGTTAGAGGGTTTCCGCCCTTTAGTGCTGCAGCTAACGCATTAAGCACTCCGCCTGGGGAGTACGGTCGCAAGACTGAAACTCAAAGGAATTGACGGGGGCCCGCACAAGCGGTGGAGCATGTGGTTTAATTCGAAGCAACGCGAAGAACCTTACCAGGTCTTGACATCTCCTGACAACCCTAGAGATAGGGCGTTCCCCTTCGGGGGACAGGATGACAGGTGGTGCATGGTTGTCGTCAGCTCGTGTCGTGAGATGTTGGGTTAAGTCCCGCAACGAGCGCAACCCTTGATCTTAGTTGCCAGCATTCAGTTGGGCACTCTAAGGTGACTGCCGGTGACAAACCGGAGGAAGGTGGGGATGACGTCAAATCATCATGCCCCTTATGACCTGGGCTACACACGTGCTACAATGGATGGTACAAAGGGCTGCAAGACCGCGAGGTTTAGCCAATCCCATAAAACCATTCTCAGTTCGGATTGCAGGCTGCAACTCGCCTGCATGAAGCCGGAATCGCTAGTAATCGCGGATCAGCATGCCGCGGTGAATACGTTCCCGGGCCTTGTACACACCGCCCGTCACACCACGAGAGTTTGTAACACCCGAAGTCGGTGGGGTAACCTTTTGGAGCCAGCCGCCTAAGGTGGGACAGATGATTGGGGTGAAGTCGTAACAAGGTAGCCGTATCGGAAGGTGCGGCTGGATCACCTCCTTTCTAAGGATATTTACATGAAAGTTGACGCTTATGGTTCGTTTAGTTTTGAGAGAGCAATCTCTCTATAACAAACTCTCTTCTTATTATAGAAGAAAGTGAACTTGTTCCTTGAAAACTAGATAATGAAATATAGAAGAAAAAAAGAATTACCGAGTAATCGCCAATCTTAAGATTTTCTCTAAACAAGAAATTAGAAGGTTTCAAGACGCGAGCAGGTCGAGGAAGCAACTGAGTGAGCACCGGAATGTACTTACGTACATGAGGAGCGGAGCGAAGGAAGCTGACGAAGAGATGCGATGTGTATTGAAAGCTTATAGGTTAAGTTAGAAAGGGCGCACGGTGAATGCCTTGGCACTAGGAGCCGATGAAGGACGGTACTAACACCGATATGCTTCGGGGAGCTGTAAGTAAGCTTTGATCCGGAGATTTCCGAATGGGGAAACCCTCTATCCGTAATGGGATGGAATCCTTATCTGAATACATAGGATATGGAAGGCAGACCCGGGGAACTGAAACATCTAAGTACCCGGAGGAAGAGAAAGCAAATGCGATTCCCTGAGTAGCGGCGAGCGAAACGGGATTAGCCCAAACCAAGAGGCTTGCCTCTTGGGGTTGTAGGACACTCTATACGGAGTTACAAAGGAACGGAGTAAACGAACAAGCCTGGAAAGGCTGGTCAGAGAAGGTAACAACCCTGTAGTTGAAACTTCGTTCCCTCTTGAGTGGATCCTGAGTACGGCGGGACACGTGAAATCCCGTCGGAAGCTGGGAGGACCATCTCCCAAGGCTAAATACTCCCTAGTGACCGATAGTGAACCAGTACCGTGAGGGAAAGGTGAAAAGCACCCCGGAAGGGGAGTGAAAAAGATCCTGAAACCGTGTGCCTACAAGTAGTTAGAGCCCGTTAATGGGTGATAGCGTGCCTTTTGTAGAATGAACCGGCGAGTTACGATTACATGCAAGGTTAAGTTGGATAGACGGAGCCGTAGCGAAAGCGAGTCTGAATAGGGCGAATGAGTATGTGGTCGTAGACCCGAAACCAGGTGATCTACCCATGTCCAGGGTGAAGTCCAGGTAACACTGGATGGAGGCCCGAACCCACGCACGTTGAAAAGTGCGGGGATGAGGTGTGGGTAGCGGAGAAATTCCAATCGAACTTGGAGATAGCTGGTTCTCTCCGAAATAGCTTTAGGGCTAGCCTCATGTAGTAAGAGTCTTGGAGGTAGAGCACTGTTTGGACTAGGGGCCCCCATCGGGTTACCGAATTCAGATAAACTCCGAATGCCAAAGACTTATCCATGGGAGTCAGACTGCGAGTGATAAGATCCGTAGTCGAAAGGGAAACAGCCCAGACCACCAGCTAAGGTCCCAAAGTATACGTTAAGTGGAAAAGGATGTGGAGTTGCTTAGACAACCAGGATGTTGGCTTAGAAGCAGCCACCATTTAAAGAGTGCGTAATAGCTCACTGGTCGAGTGACTCCGCGCCGAAAATGTACCGGGGCTAAACGTATCACCGAAGCTGTGGATTGACATCTACGATGTCAGTGGTAGGAGAGCGTTCTAAGGGCGTTGAAGCTAGACCGCAAGGACTGGTGGAGCGCTTAGAAGTGAGAATGCCGGTATGAGTAGCGAAAGATGGGTGAGAATCCCATCCACCGAATGCCTAAGGTTTCCTGAGGAAGGCTCGTCCGCTCAGGGTTAGTCGGGACCTAAGCCGAGGCTGAAAAGCGTAGGCGATGGACAACAGGTTGATATTCCTGTACCACCTCTTTTCCGTTTGAGCAATGGGGGGACGCAGGAGGATAGGGTAAGCGCGCTGTTGGATATGCGCGTCCAAGCAGTTAGGCCGGTAACGAGGCAAATCCCGTTACCATAAGGCGGAGCTGTGATGGCGAGGGAAATAAAGTACCGAAGTTCCTGATTCCACACTGCCAAGAAAAGCCTCTAGCGAGGAAAAAGGTGCCCGTACCGCAAACCGACACAGGTAGGCGAGGAGAGAATCCTAAGGTGAGCGAGAGAACTCTCGTTAAGGAACTCGGCAAAATGACCCCGTAACTTCGGGAGAAGGGGTGCTTTTTAGGGTGAATAGCCCTGAAAAGCCGCAGTGAATAGGCCCAGGCGACTGTTTAGCAAAAACACAGGTCTCTGCAAAGCCGCAAGGCGAAGTATAGGGGCTGACGCCTGCCCGGTGCTGGAAGGTTAAGAGGAGGGGTTAGCGTAAGCGAAGCTCTGAATCGAAGCCCCAGTAAACGGCGGCCGTAACTATAACGGTCCTAAGGTAGCGAAATTCCTTGTCGGGTAAGTTCCGACCCGCACGAAAGGCGTAACGATCTGGGCACTGTCTCAACGAGAGACTCGGTGAAATTATAGTACCTGTGAAGATGCAGGTTACCCGCGACAGGACGGAAAGACCCCGTGGAGCTTTACTGTAGCCTGATATTGAATTTTGGTACAGCTTGTACAGGATAGGTAGGAGCCTTGGAAGCCGGAGCGCCAGCTTCGGTGGAGGCATTGGTGGGATACTACCCTGGCTGTATTGAAATTCTAACCCACGCCCCTGATCGGGGCGGGAGACAGTGTCAGGTGGGCAGTTTGACTGGGGCGGTCGCCTCCTAAAGAGTAACGGAGGCGCCCAAAGGTTCCCTCAGAATGGTTGGAAATCATTCGTAGAGTGTAAAGGCACAAGGGAGCTTGACTGCGAGACCTACAAGTCGAGCAGGGACGAAAGTCGGGCTTAGTGATCCGGTGGTTCCGCATGGAAGGGCCATCGCTCAACGGATAAAAGCTACCCCGGGGATAACAGGCTTATCTCCCCCAAGAGTCCACATCGACGGGGAGGTTTGGCACCTCGATGTCGGCTCATCGCATCCTGGGGCTGTAGTCGGTCCCAAGGGTTGGGCTGTTCGCCCATTAAAGCGGTACGCGAGCTGGGTTCAGAACGTCGTGAGACAGTTCGGTCCCTATCCGTCGTGGGCGTAGGAAATTTGAGAGGAGCTGTCCTTAGTACGAGAGGACCGGGATGGACGCACCGCTGGTGTACCAGTTGTCTTGCCAAAGGCATCGCTGGGTAGCTATGTGCGGAAGGGATAAGTGCTGAAAGCATCTAAGCATGAAGCCCCCCTCAAGATGAGATTTCCCATAGCGCAAGCTAGTAAGATCCCTGAAAGATGATCAGGTTGATAGGTCAGAGGTGGAAGCATGGTGACATGTGGAGCTGACTGATACTAATCGATCGAGGACTTAACCAAATAAGAAAGCGAAGGCGACTGTACAACTTCGATAGAAGGTAGGAGCCGTAGCTGGACTAGTTATGAAAATGGCATTACCGATATTCTTTCTTCTTCTATACATTATCTAGTTTTGAGGGAATAAATATAAAATTTCTCTTGAAAAATACTTAAAACATATTATAATAATATATGTCTTTAAGAAAAGTTTGGTGACGATAGCGAGAAGGTCACACCCGTTCCCATGCCGAACACGGAAGTTAAGCTTCTCAGCGCCGATGGTAGTTAGGGGCTGTCCCCTTGTGAGAGTAGGACGTCGCCAAGCGTATATAATGGAGGATTAGCTCAGCTGGGAGAGCACCTGCCTTACAAGCAGGGGGTCGGCGGTTCGATCCCGTCATCCTCCACCATATTCTTTATGCCGGTGTAGCTCAATTGGTAGAGCAACTGACTTGTAATCAGTAGGTTGGGGGTTCAAGTCCTCTCGCCGGCACCATTTTATATACTAATATGAGCCATTAGCTCAGTCGGTAGAGCATCTGACTTTTAATCAGAGGGTCGAAGGTTCGAGTCCTTCATGGCTCACCATTTATATCATGCGGGTGTGGCGGAATTGGCAGACGCACCAGACTTAGGATCTGGCGCCGCAAGGCGTGGGGGTTCGACTCCCTTCACCCGCACCAATTATATATGCGGAAGTAGTTCAGTGGTAGAACACCACCTTGCCAAGGTGGGGGTCGCGGGTTCGAATCCCGTCTTCCGCTCCAAAGGTAGTGCCGGGGTGGCGGAACTGGCAGACGCACAGGACTTAAAATCCTGCGGTAGGTGACTACCGTACCGGTTCGATTCCGGTCCTCGGCACCATTTTATAAATATTGCGCCCGTAGCTCAATTGGATAGAGCGTTTGACTACGGATCAAAAGGTTAGGGGTTCGACTCCTCTCGGGCGCGCCATTTCGGGAAGTAGCTCAGCTTGGTAGAGCACTTGGTTTGGGACCAAGGGGTCGCAGGTTCGAATCCTGTCTTCCCGACCATTTTCTAAAAAAGATTGGGGCCTTAGCTCAGCTGGGAGAGCGCCTGCCTTGCACGCAGGAGGTCAGCGGTTCGATCCCGCTAGGCTCCACCAATTATACTTTGATTTATCATGGCGGCGTAGCTCAGCTGGCTAGAGCGTACGGTTCATACCCGTGAGGTCGTGGGTTCGATTCCCTCCGCCGCTACCATGAAGTCTTGGACCTTTAGCTCAGCTGGTTAGAGCAGACGGCTCATAACCGTCCGGTCGTAGGTTCGAGTCCTACAAGGTCCACCATCTCAATTTTATACTGCGGAGGAATACCCAAGTCCGGCTGAAGGGATCGGTCTTGAAAACCGACAGGCGGGTTAAACCGCGCGGGGGTTCGAATCCCTCTTCCTCCGCCACTTATTTATCTAAATATTATTATCGCGGGGTGGAGCAGTCCGGTAGCTCGTCGGGCTCATAACCCGAAGGTCGCAGGTTCAAATCCTGTCCCCGCAATTTGGTCCGGTAGTTCAGTTGGTTAGAATGCCTGCCTGTCACGCAGGAGGTCGCGGGTTCGAGTCCCGTCCGGACCGCCATTTTCACGAAATAAGTAATGTATTATTATATTTGGCTCAGTCGGTAGAGCACGACCGAATAAGCTTCTTGAATAATCATTCTGAAATCGGAACGAAGGTTTGACACATTTTACGAACATTTTTAAAATAAGTAAATCACTATTAAATTTGGCTCAGTAGCTCAGTCGGTAGAGCAAAGGACTGAAAATCCTTGTGTCGGCGGTTCGATTCCGTCCTGAGCCACCATTGTTATATGCGGGTGTAGTTTAATGGTAAAACCTCAGCCTTCCAAGCTGATGTCGTGGGTTCGATTCCCATCACCCGCTCCATTTGATCTTGGGCCTATAGCTCAGCTGGTTAGAGCGCACGCCTGATAAGCGTGAGGTCGATGGTTCGAGTCCATTTAGGCCCACCATTCTATTATTATTCCACAGTAGCTCAGTGGTAGAGCTATCGGCTGTTAACCGATCGGTCGCAGGTTCGAGTCCTGCCTGTGGAGCCATATGGGGAAGTACTCAAGTGGCTGAAGAGGCGCCCCTGCTAAGGGTGTAGGTCGGGCAACCGGCGCGAGGGTTCAAATCCCTCCTTCTCCGCCATATGTTTTGGCCCGTTGGTCAAGCGGTTAAGACACCGCCCTTTCACGGCGGTAACACGGGTTCGAATCCCGTACGGGTCATATAGAAAAAAGCTGTTGACAATTGTCAGCAGCTTTTTTCTATATTTAGACAAAGCTGTGAACTCATTAACTAGTTGAATCCTTCTTCTTCTTCATAAATATAAAGATCCGTATGATAGAATGAACAAAACACGCTCATTCAACCATAGGAACTAAGTATCCTTCGAAAATCTAGTTGAGTATCGTCTTGATAAGAATTTCATCCCATCCAATCCACGGTCGCGCTTATAGTCTACTTACGTTCTAAATTGTAACCACATAGTCCCTCTTGTATTGCATCCAACAAAATCATCCTTTTAATAATCAACTAGTTCATCCTTTTTATTTAATGGTAGCCCAGGATTGTCTAGGTCAATTTCGGAAGTTACCCCAGTATAAGGTCCTCTAAACATATCTCCTGTTGCTAAAATTTTTTTATCTGGCGCTTCAAAATAAGGGGCGCCCACCTCAGTTTTATTTTCTCTCAGTAGCTTTTCTTCTTCTTTATTACTCATGAATGTTATACTCCCTTCAAAAATAATTTCATTTTTATTGTTTTATTTTGTCTTATTGTTCATTGGGTTATGTCGAAATCAGTTGAATTGTAATATTTTACAGATTTTATTAGCAAATTATTAATATTTATGTCAAAAAATTTAAAATTATTTTACAAGGATTATTATTCTAGAACTCGAATATTACAAGAAAGTCGAGAAATTATTATAGTTGGGACGGGAGAAAATGACTGTGACTACGTTATTTCCAACAGAATTTCAATTGCACTTATTCCATGAAGGAACGCTTTTCGATGCACATGAGCTGTTTGGAGCTCATCTAGTTGAGGCGGAAGGAATTACCCATACTCGATTCTGTGTATGGGCTCCTAATGCCAGAATTATCAGATTAGTAGGTGATTTTAATAATTGGAATGGAATGGGGTACGACTTACATAAAGTGAATCATGAAGGTGTTTGGATGCTTGTTGTGAATCAAGACCTTTCCCATGAAAATTATAAATACGAGATAATCACCTCCACAAACGAAAGGCTACTAAAGGCAGATCCCTTTGGTTATTATTCAGAATTACGCCCACATACAGCTTCAGTTATTTTCCCCTTATCTGGTTATGACTGGAATGATGAAGAATGGTTGAAAAAAAGAAGGAAAAAAGATACAAAAAATGAAGCTACATTAATCTATGAGGTTCATCTAGGTTCTTGGAAACTGAAGGATGATGGTAGCTATTATACGTATCGTGAACTTGCAGATGAGTTAATCCCTTATGTTGGTGAACTTGGGTTTACTCATATTGAAATCATGCCAATTGTTGAGCATCCGCTCGATTTGTCATGGGGCTATCAAGGAACGGGTTATTTCTCAGTGACCAGTCGTTATGGAAATCCAGTAGACTTTATGTATTTCGTGGATCAATGTCATCAGAATGGGCTTGGTGTCATTTTAGATTGGGTACCTGGTCATTTCTGTAAAGATGCCCATGGCTTGTACCGATTTGATGGCAGCTATTTATATGAATATCAAAATTCGTTGGATCGTGAAAATGAGATTTGGGGAACCGCCAATTTTGATTTAGGAAAAACGGAGGTTCAAAGCTTTTTAATTTCAAATGCTAAGTTTTGGATTGAATACTTTCATGTAGATGGGTTTAGAGTGGATGCAGTATCCAATTTAATTTATTGGCCGAATTCGAATGGGATGCATGAAAATCAATTTGCGATTCGGTTTTTAAAAAAGTTGCATACATTCATAAATGAATACGATTCAAGTGTTCTGATGATAGCTGAGGATTCTACCGACTGGCCAGGTGTGACAAAATCGGCAGAGGATAACGGGTTAGGCTTCACATATAAATGGAACATGGGATGGATGAATGACACGTTAGACTATATGGAGACTCCGCCTGATCAGAGGGCAAATAAGCATCACAAGATTACATTCTCTATGCTGTATGCATTTAGTGAAAGTTTCGTCCTTCCTTTTTCTCATGATGAGGTAGTCCATGGCAAGAAATCACTTCTAAATAAAATGCCAGGGGATTATTGGGATAAGTTTGCTCAGTATCGGTTGTTGCTTGGGTATATGATTTGTCATCCTGGCAAAAAACTGCTTTTTATGGGATTTGAGCTAGGTCACTTTGCAGAATGGAAGGACCAAGAGCAACTAGATTGGTTTTTATTAGATTATGACATGCATGATAAGACACATGCATATGTTAAAGAACTATTTAAAGTATATCGCCGCTCAAAGCCTTTGTATGAGCTTGACTGTAGCTATGAAGGGTTTGAGTGGATTGATGTTCATAACAAGGAGCAATCAATCTTCTCTTTTATCCGAAAAGGGAAGCGTGCTAACGAGTTATTAGTCGTAATTTGTAACTTTACAAGTCATATGTACCCTGAATTTCGAGTAGGTGTTCCTCTCTTAGGTTCTTATCGGGAAATCTTAAATAGTGATGATTCCCGTTTTGGTGGTTCACATGTGATAAATAAAAAAGTGATAAAAGCAGAGGAGCAAGAGTTCCATGGAAAAGCATATTCGATTTCTATGTCCATGCCACCTTATGGAATTTCAATATTACGCCCTGTTAAGCATAGGAAGGAGAGGATAAGTAATGGCAAAGAAAAAATGCGTAGCGATGCTATTAGCCGGAGGGAAAGGGAGTAGGCTTAGTTCATTAACGAAAAATTTGGCAAAGCCAGCGGTCCCATTCGGAGGTAAGTACCGTATTATTGATTTTACATTAAGTAATTGTACGAACTCAGGTGTGGAAACAGTAGGGGTATTAACTCAATATCAGCCACTTGTTCTAAACTCCTATATTGGGATTGGAAGCGCATGGGATTTGGACCGGAAAGATGGTGGTGTGACTGTCCTACCACCATATAGCGTTTCCTCTGAAGTTAAATGGTACTCTGGTACAGCCAGTGCCATTTATCAAAATCTCAATTATATTAAACAATATGAACCAGAGTATGTCCTGGTGCTTTCTGGAGATCATATATACAAAATGAATTATGATCTGATGCTCGATCATCATATTGAAAAAGGTGCAGATGTTACGATATCAGTAATTGAGGTGCCATGGGCAGAAGCAAGCCGGTTTGGCATAATGAACACGAATGAGGAATTGCGCATAACGGAATTTGAAGAAAAACCCCAAATGCCGAAAAACAACTTAGCTTCAATGGGCATTTATATTTTTAATTGGGCGACATTAAAGGAATATCTAGAAATGGACGATCGAAACCCTGAATCCTCTCATGATTTCGGCAAAGATGTTATCCCGCTTTTACTTGAAGAAAATAAAAAGCTATTTGCTTATCCTTTTTCAGGCTATTGGAAGGATGTAGGTACGGTGAAAAGCCTTTGGGAAGCAAATATGGATTTGTTAGATGAAAAGTGCGAACTAAATTTATTTGATTATTCTTGGAGAATCTATTCCGTCAATCCGAATCAGCCACCACAATACATTTCCCCTGAAGCTACAGTAATTGAATCATTAATTAATGAAGGTTGCACGGTGGAAGGTGAAGTGGAAAGATGTGTTTTGTTTCAAGGAGTGAAAGTTGAAGAAGGGTCTGTATTAAAAGAAACGGTTATTATGCCAGATGCCACTATTGGGAAGAATTCCTATATTGAAAAAGCCATTATTCCTTCAAATATACGTATTCCAGAGGGGACTGTTATTCGTCCGGGACGAGAATCGGATGATATTATTCTTGTTACAGAAGAGCTTATTGAAGAGCTATATCATAATTGTTAGAAGGGATGGAGGGAAATCTTGTTGAATAAAAAGTTACTAGGTGTTATTGATGCAACTACCTACCATGAAGATTTAGAAGAAATCATTATTCATCGCTCGCTTGCGGCAGTTCCTTTTGCTGGCAGGTATCGTTTAATTGATTTTATTTTATCCAATATGGTCAATTCGGGGATTCAAAGTGTAGCGATTTTCCCTAAATTTCAATATCGCTCATTAATGGATCATTTAGGTTCAGGTAAGGATTGGGATCTCAATCGAAAGCGTGATGGGCTATTCTTTTTCCCTTCTCCAAGTATCGATATTGGCCAAGGGATAGGCTCATTTAATCATTTCGCAGCAAACATTGATTATTTTTATCGCAGCAATCAAGAATATGCATTAATCGCTAACTGTTTTACTGTAATGAATATGAGTTTTCAGCAAGTATTGGATCGTCACATTCAAACAGGCTGTGATATTACGGAAATTCGCCAAGGTGGTCAATCACTAGAGATGTATTTAGTCAAAACTTCTCTTTTAATTGAACTCATAGAAACGCGCAATGAAACGGGCTTTATGTGTATGAATGATGTAGTTTCAGATATTCATCATACGTATAAACTATGTACCTACGAATATATGGATTATGCTGTTAAGATTGACTCAATTGAAACTTATTACAGCACTAGTATGAGTTTACTAGCACCAGATATGTGGAAAAAACTCTTCAAGCACGATCAACCGATTTTTACAAAAGTAAAGGATGAGCCGCCGACTCGTTATTTAAAAGGTGCACACGTTCAACATTCGATGATAGCAAATGGTTGCCAAATTGAGGGGCAGATTGAAAAAAGCGTCGTGTCAAGAGCAGTAAAAATTGGAAAAGGCTCCATCATAAAAAATAGTGTGATTATGCAAAAATGTCAAATAGGTGAGAACTGTGTGTTAGATTCGGTCATTTTAGACAAAGATGTAAAGGTAGAGGATGGAACGGTTATTCAAGGTACATCTGAATCACCAATTGTGATTAGAAAAGGCACAACACAAGGAGCGTTGATGAACTCGTGAAAGTATTATTTGCTGTCTCCGAATGCGTCCCGTTTATAAAAACGGGTGGGCTAGCTGATGTAGCAGGGTCACTACCAAAAGAGTTAAAGAGATTAGGAACGGATGTTAGAGTGATTCTGCCGAAATATGGAATGATCTCTGACTCCTATAAGAAGCAGATGAAAAAAGTAACAAGCTTCTATGTTCAGCTAGGATGGAGAATGCAATATTGTGGAATAGAAGAGCTTAAGCTAGATGACGTGACATTCTATTTTGTAGATAATGAATATTATTTTAAACGAGATCAGCTTTATGGATTTTATGATGATGGGGAACGATTTGGTTTTTTCAATCGAGCCGTCCTTGAAGCGATTGAAAAAATCGGATTTTATCCGGATGTAATCCACTGTCATGATTGGCACACAGGCATGATTCCATTTCTGTATAAGGTAGAGTATCAGAAACGAAATGGGTATGGGCTGATTCGTACGGTTTTTACCATTCACAATTTACAATTCCAAGGCATTATGCCAAAGGAAACCCTTCAGGATATTTTAGGATTGGATGAACGCTATTTCCACATTGACCAGCTTGAGTTCTATGGAAATATTAATTTTATGAAAGGTGCAATTGTCGCTGCTGATAAGATTACAACGGTTAGTCCTACCTACAGAAATGAAATTCAAACCGAATATTATGGCGAAAAATTAAACCATTTGCTTATCAAAAGGGATGAGGATTTAGATGGGATATTAAATGGGATTGATGATGACATGTATCATCCTTTAAAGGATTCATCTTTGGTTCAATCATATAGCGCGGATGATTTGCAAGGAAAAGCGATCAATAAGGCTGAAATTCAGAGGAAGTTTGCCCTTCCAGTTAATTCTGATATACCTCTTCTCGTCATGATTACTCGATTGACCAGGCAAAAAGGGTTAGACCTTGTTCAATGTGTGTTTGATGAACTGTTAAGCGATCATTTGCAGATGATTGTATTAGGGAGCGGAGATGCTTCATTTGAGCATTTCTTTCGAGAAATGGAGCACTTCTATCCTACAAAGTTTAAAGCATACATTGGCTTTGATGAAGACCTTGCTCACAGGCTTTATGCAGGTGCTGATTTATTCTTAATGCCTTCTCAATTTGAACCATGTGGATTAGGACAGCTCATTGCTATGAAGTATGGTGCCATTCCAATTGTGAGGGAAACAGGTGGACTAAATGATACAGTCCATTCATTTAATGAAGCAACGAATGAAGGAAATGGTTTTTCCTTTACCCATTTCAATGCTCACGATATGTTACACACGATTCGAAGAGCAAGCTCCTTCTACCAAAATGAGGATGTTTGGGATCTGCTCGTAAAACGTGCGATGAATATGGATTACAGCTGGGCTCAGTCTGCCTTTAAATATAATCGATTGTATTCTGAGCTTATCTCGAGGAGTGAGAGCCATGTTTTCTAATAAAGAAGAGTTTAAAGCCGCATTTTTAAAAAAGCTTGAGATGATCTTCGGTAAAAGTTTTGATGAGAGTACAAAAGGCGATCAGTTCCTGACACTCGGTTATATGATTCGAGAATATGTAAGTTCTGAATGGATTAAGACGAATGAATTGTATCGCGAAGCAAATGGCAAGCAAGCCTATTATTTATCTATTGAATTTTTATTAGGAAGATTATTAAGTCATAATTTACTGAACTTAGGAATTGATGAAGTTGTTAAGTCAGGTCTAGAAGACTTGAATATTCAATTAGGCGATTTAGAAGAGATTGAGGCGGATGCTGGACTAGGTAATGGGGGTCTAGGCCGCCTTGGTGCATGTTTCTTAGACTCATTAGCTTCTCTTAATCTACCTGGACATGGCTGTGGTATACGTTATCGCCACGGCTTGTTCGAGCAGAAATTTGTCGATGGCTATCAAGTCGAATTACCGGAACAATGGCTTCGGTATGGGCAAGTTTGGGAAGTAAGAAAGCAAGACCAATCTATTGAAGTGCCGTTTTGGGGAAAGGTTGAAACGACAGAGGAAAAGGGGCGGCTCATCTTTCGCCATGTGGATGCAGAAACCATTACTGCTGTACCGTATGACATGCCAGTAGTAGGGTATAAGACAGACACCGTAAACACGCTAAGGCTTTGGAGTGCTGAACCTTCCCCATATCCCATTCATACTGATGTTTTAAGGTATAAGCGTGAAACAGAAGCAGTATCAGAATTTTTATATCCTGATGATACGCATGACGAAGGGAAAATCCTACGATTAAAGCAACAGTACTTTCTTGTATCTGCGAGTATTCGATCCATTATTCGTTCATATGAGAAGCAACATGATTCGTTAACAGATTTTCATAAGCGTGTAAGTATTCATATCAATGATACACACCCTGTATTAGCTATTCCTGAGCTCATGAGAATACTAATGGATGAAAAGGGGATTGGCTGGGAGGAAGCCTGGACGATTACGACTCAAACTATTTCCTATACAAATCATACAACTCTATCAGAAGCACTAGAAAAGTGGCCGGTTCGAATTTTTCAGCCACTCCTTCCCCGAATCTATATGATTGTTCATGAAATAAATGAACGTTTTTGTCGTTCATTATGGGAAAAGTACCCTGATAATTGGGGGAAAATAGAGGAAATGGCCATCGTTGCCCACGAACAAGTGAAGATGGCTCACCTAGCTATAGTGGGAAGCTATAGTGTCAATGGAGTCGCGAAAATTCATACCGATATATTAAAAAACCGTGAAATGACCAATTTTTATCATTTGTATCCAGAGAAATTTAACAATAAAACGAATGGCATTACTCATAGAAGGTGGTTGCTTAAATCGAATCCAAAGCTTGCGAAGCTACTATCAGATTCTATTTCAGATAAATGGCTGACCCAGCCAGAAGAATTAAATGATCTTGTCCCTTTTCAAAGTGATAGTGCTTTTCGAGATCAGCTGTTTCAAATTAAACAGGAAAATAAACAAAAGCTGGCGGAACGAATTCGTAATCAGACGGGAATTGTCATTGATGAAGCATCGATTTTCGATGTACAGGTGAAGCGACTTCATGCGTATAAACGCCAGCTTCTAAATGTACTTCATATTATGTATATGTATAATCGATTGAGAGAAGATTCTAGCTATCAAATGTTTCCACGCACCTTCATTTTTGGAGCAAAAGCATCTCCAGGCTATTACTATGCAAAGAAAATCATAAAGCTAATCAATACGGTTGCTGAAAAAGTGAACAGTGACCCAGTTACAAAAGATAAGATAAAAGTTATTTTTCTAGAAAATTATCGTGTTTCATTGGCAGAGGATATCTTTCCTGCAGCTGATGTGAGTGAGCAAATATCAACTGCCAGTAAGGAAGCTTCAGGCACAGGCAATATGAAATTTATGATGAATGGCGCTTTAACGCTCGGAACATTAGACGGGGCAAACATCGAAATTAAAGAGAAGGTGGGCGACGATCATATCTTTATTTTCGGATTAACAGCTCAAGAGGTATTGAATTATTATCAAAATGGTGGGTATCAGTCATTAGAGTATTACCATCATGACCAAAGGATTCGGCAAGTCGTCGATCAGCTCACAAATGGATTTTTTGAAGGGTTAGACGATTTTGAAGTTATCTACGATGCCCTTCTCATGGAAAATGATCAATACTTTGTGTTGAGGGACTTCGCCTCATATGCTAACACTCAACGAGAAGTGGGGAATGCTTATGAAAATCAAGAAAGATGGTTAAAATCGAGTGTGATCAACATCGCTAAATCTGGTTATTTCTCAAGTGACAGAACCATCAAGGAATATGCAACTGATATATGGGGAATTCAACCATTTAGTAAGGAGTTTTCTCGCTAGATTGATAGATGAAGAGGAACAAACGAAAAACGCTTGGATTTTGAATATCCAAGCGTTTTCTTATGCTATTTATAAGAAATATCCTAAAAATAATCCAACTGAAAGCAAGAAGCCGAAAATGGTGTTCGTTTGAGCGGTTGCCTGCATGGCTGGCATCATTTGCATGGGTACTGTTTTTCCAATAAAGCCTTTCGTAGCCTTAATTGGCTTAGGCATGCTTAGAAGAACAATGGCTAACCATGGAGAAGTCACACCTGTAAGTATCAGTACAAACACCCAAATATAGGATACAAGAAACATACCAGCCAATAATTTAATGGCACCTTGTCGGCCCAAAAGAATCGCTAATGTTTTCCGGCCAAATTCCTTGTCACCATCTAAATCTCGAATGTTGTTGGCTAGCAAAATCGCTCCAACTAAAACCGCAATCGGGATGGAAACAAGTACACTTGTTGTTGAAACGGTCCCAACTTGAATGTAAAAAGAAATTAGGATGATGAGCATTCCCATGAACAGTCCTGCCACAATTTCACCGAATGGTGTATAAGCGATTGGTAGAGGTCCACCCGTATAGAAATAACCAGCAGCCATACAAATAAGGCCGACGATTGCTAACCACCAGCTTGTACTCATGCAAATGTATACCCCAAGCAATAAAGAAATGCCGTACAATCCAAAAGCTAGAGAAAGAACCGTCTTAGGCTTAATTCCTTCCCGTACAATTGCTCCACCAATTCCTACCGAATGCTCGTTATCCAAGCCTCGCTTAAAATCGTAATATTCATTGAACATATTCGTTGCGGCTTGAATTAACAAACTCGCAATCAGCATAGCAACAAATAAACCAAGATGGATGGTCGTTTGATGGATCGCTAAAGCCGTACCAAGAAGTACGGGAACAAAAGCAGCTGTTAATGTGTGTGGCCGCGTTAGCTTCCACCATACTTGCCAGTTGTTTCCTACCCTTCCAGTTGAGGAAGGACTTGTCTGCATATTTGGTTGCATTGTATTCTCTCCCTTATCTTATGTCAGACGTATATATATCTAAGATGCAAAACGATTGGTCTCATTCTGTACAAACTTAAGTTTAGGTAATGGACGATTTTGTGTCAATGACTTTTTACACGTAATAAAGGAGGTCATTTCCAATAGAAGGGCTAGTAGTAAGGACTATTTTCTAAGAGCTTGTCGTTTAATACCAGGTAAGAGTATCTTCTTCATAAGAAACTGACTATGTTACAAAACAACAATGGATAGGAAAACTGCAATAGTAATAGAAAGGCTATTAAATTAGACACCTATGAAGATAAATGAAGCCTGAGCCTATACGTAAAAAACTTCGCTCCCATTGGTATCTAAACCTCTGGATTAACTCAAATAGAAGAGCCCTAAGACCTCTTGTTATTTCTAGAATGCTGAAGCTACAATCTAATAGTAATGACGCTTGGATAATCAAGTCCTTTCATGGAAAAAATAGCTGAAATCAAAAGATTCCTTATTAATAAGGATAAAACTCGCTAATATGTGATTGCTTTTATTGACATGTAAATGGAATGAGGTGTATCTTAAAATAAGCTTAAGACAGTAAGGATAACGGTCTTTAGACGGTTATTGGGGGGATTTTTTTTGGTTACGATTCAAGATACGGAACTAAAAGAAGGGATCCTAAAAGGAATTGAAAGGGCAAGGAATTTTTCGAAGTCTATTCTAGTAAGTGAAGTTCATCAAATTGAAATGATGGACCCCCTTTCATTTTATGCTGCGGGAAAAGAGAATTTTTTCGGTGAGCGATTTTTTTGGAAAGACCCTTCTGATGAAACGACGATTATAGGAATTGGAATATGTAAACAAATTCAATCGGATCAGGCTTCTGACCGCTTTTTTCATGTGGAAGAAGAGTGGGCAAGACTAAACAAGGATAGTTTAGTCGATAATTCCTTTCAACTAAATGGGACTGGCCCTACGATGTTCGGGGGTTTTTCCTTCGATCCATTGAAGGAAAGAACAGAACTTTGGTCTAAATTTTCACATACCCTGTTCCATGTTCCAAAGTATATGCTAACACATGTAAATGGGCAATCTTATCTGACAACGAATGTAATTTGTACCAAGCATGATGATGCATCTTTATTTGAAAAGATAGAAGCAGAGAGGCGTACACTATTAACAAATGTAGAACTGCCAATAAATCAAGAGGTGCCCATGATAAAGGAAGCTGTGGAGATTGAACCTTCCGAATGGAAGGATACCGTTTCTTCCATTGTGAAGGGTTTGAAAACAGGTCCAATTAAAAAAGTAGTCCTTGCTAGAGAGCTAAGGCTCCAGTTTAATCATGAATTCGACATAGAATCGGTGCTCCAAAAATTATATGAGGAACAACGCCAAAGTTATATTTTTGCTTTTGAATCTAATGGTGACTGTTTCTTAGGTGCATCTCCTGAACGATTGGTGAAGAAGAATGGGGACGAAGTGTTCTCTACATGCTTAGCAGGGTCAACCCCACGTGGGAAGAATAAAGAAGATGACGAGCTGCTTGGTGAACAACTTCTATCCGACCAAAAGAACTTAGTGGAGCATCAATACGTGGTAGATATGATCAAAACGGCAATGAAAGACGAATGCATAGAGGTCCATTTACCTGATCAGCCTCAATTAATGAAAATGAGAGATATTCAACACCTTTACACACCTGTTACTGGAAAAACACAGAATGATACATCCTTGCTTCGACTCGTTAAGCGATTGCACCCAACTCCAGCTCTTGGTGGATTACCAAGAATGGAAGCTCTTGAAAAAATAAGAGAGGTTGAACAGTTAGACAGAGGCTATTATGCTGCACCACTCGGTTGGATCGATTACCAAGGGAACGGTGAGTATGCAGTTGCGATACGATCAGCGCTTATTCAGAAGACAGAGGCTTCATTGTTTGCAGGTTGTGGAGTTGTTGAAGATTCAAACGCTGAGAGCGAATATTTAGAGACAAAAATTAAGTTTCGACCTATGCTTTCCGCACTTGGAGGTAGTCCAAAATGAAGCATCAAGAAAATATAACAGCATACCTTGCTGCATTTGTTTCCGAACTAGTGAATTGTGGTGTAACTCAAGTGGTAGTTAGTCCTGGATCACGTTCAACCCCATTGGCAATGCTTTTAGCAGAGCATCCAGGCATGCATGTTCATGTTCATGTAGATGAGCGGTCAGCGGCTTTCTTTGGACTAGGAATAGCCAAGGCTACCGGTGATCCAACCGCAATTCTGTGCACTTCTGGAACAGCTGCCGCTAACTATTTTCCTGCAATTGTGGAAGCTAATTTATCAAGGGTCCCATTGATTGTATTAACAGGTGATCGACCACACGAGCTGAGAGACGTAGGTGCTCCACAAGCAATTGATCAAATTCACTTATACGGGAAACATGTGAAATGGTTCGTTGAAATGGCACCACCTGAGAGTTCTGTTGAAATGGTTCGATATGCACGTACAGTGGGGGCAAGAGCAGTTGCTACTGCTTTGCATTCACCTGCTGGACCTGTCCATCTCAATTTTCCTTTTCGTGAGCCACTCATTCCTAATCTGGAAAATAAAAAGTCGCTCTTCCAAATGACAGAGCGGGAAAAAGGCTATGTGGGGGTTGAACTAGGAAAGCTTCAATTGAGTGATGGGGAATATCGGCACGTAGCTGAAGCGGTATCATGTACAAAGAAAGGAATCATCGTCGTTGGAGCGATTGAAGATCCTACCTTTACTGAGGCCGTTATTGAACTCGCAGGAAAACTTCAATACCCAGTAATTGCTGATCCACTATCACAACTTCGAAGTGGGAAACATGATAAAACCAATATCATCGATGCATACGATACCTTTTTGCGAAACGATGATGCTAAAAGGGTGATGAAGCCAGAAGTAATTCTCCGTTTTGGTGCCATGCCGATTTCGAAAGCGTTATCAATCTTCCTAAAAGAAAACGAAGTGGCTACCCAGTACGTTATTGATGGCGGTGGAGATTGGCGAGATCCATCACAGTTAGCTACTCATATGATATATGCAGATGAAGTGATATTCTGCCAATCAATCAGCAAACTTGTAGAGGCTAGAGAATCATCTGATTATTTGTCCACCTGGCAGCAACTCAATTTATTAGCTAAACAAGAATTAAACATTATTCGTGATCACCAAGAGCTGAGTGAAGGAAAAATATTCAGCTTGATTGCCGATTTACTTCCAAAAAAGGCTGCATTGTTTGTTGGGAACAGTATGCCGATTCGCGATCTAGATACTTTTTTCCATAATAATGATAAGTCCATTCGGATATTTGCCAATCGGGGTGCAAATGGCATTGATGGAATTGTTTCGACTGCACTTGGCGTTGGGACTGTAATGCAGCCCCTTTATTTAGTTTTAGGAGACTTAACATTCTTTCATGACTTAAATGGCTTAATTATGTCTAAACTCTACCAAATCCCTATTCGTATAATATTAATAAACAATAATGGTGGCGGTATTTTCTCTTTCCTTCCACAAGCAAACTATCGTGATCATTATGAAGTGTTATTTGGAACTCCTTTAGACTTAGATTTTAGCCATGCTGTTTCTATGTACAATGGTTCCTACCGTACGATCACGGATTGGAATCATTTTACTTCCTCTTTTGGGCAGAATTTGGAGAATGATGGTCTCCAAGTGTTGGAAATTATGACAAATAGAGAGGATAATTTGCAAGAGCATCGAGAATTGTGGAAACGTGTTTCCCAGGAAATAAGTCGATTTTTGAATGGGGAATAGGGATGGAATTTGTATTAAATGAAGAGAGTTACTATGTCGAAATGGCTGGAAATGGATTTCCGTTGTTTTTGCTTCATGGGTTTACTGGCGATGTCACTACCTGGTATTCTACTAGTCCCTATTTTGCTTCAAAAGCCCAATTGATTTTTGTTGATCTATTAGGACATGGAAAAACAGCAAAGCCCAGTAATTATGAACGGTATGACATTCAGTTGATTGCAAATGATATGGTGGAGCTACTTGACAAGTTAGGGATTGAACAAGTGGATATACTAGGTTACTCGATGGGAGGTAGGCTAGCTCTCACGATTGCGATGCTCTATCCTGAAAGAGTAAGAAAACTGATTTTAGAAAGCGCCTCTCCAGGAATTCTGTTTAGTAATGATAGGCAGGAGCGTAGAAGACAAGATCAGCAACTTGCTCATTTTATCCTAGAAGAAGGAATCGAAAGGTTTGTTGAAAAATGGGAGAACATCACTCTTTTTCAGACGCAAAAAAATCTTCCTATTGACATTCAAAGTCAAATACGAAATCAGCGTAGAAAAAATTCGGAATTGGGACTAGCCAATAGTTTACTTGGAATGGGCACGGGCTCACAGTCATCCTGGTGGAATTTGCTTGGTGAATGCGCTGTCGAAACCTTGTTAATAACAGGGGAACTTGATCTTAAATTTTGTACTATTGCGGAAAAAATGCAGAATATGCTCGCAAAATGCAAATGGGTGAATGTGAATGGATGTGGACATGCAATTCATGTGGAAGAACCTGAAAAGTTTGGTACAATAGTAAGTGAGTTCTTGTCGAAATAAGAGTGCTTTAGCCAAGCTTAATAAAGCGTTTTCTCTTGAGTAACTCAGAAATTTTAAGGAGGATTTTATATGACAGTTGAATGGGTAGCTGGTCGTCAATATGAAGACATTATTTATGAAACGTGTAATGGAATTGCGAAGATTACGATCAATCGTCCAGAAGTACATAATGCCTTTCGTCCTAAGACCGTAATGGAATTGATTGATGCGTTTGCATTCGCACGTGATGATCAACGAGTTGGAGTTATTGTTTTAACAGGAGCAGGAGATAAAGCATTCTGTTCAGGTGGGGACCAATCGGTACGTGGACATGGGGGCTATGTGGGTGAAGATCAAATTCCTCGTTTAAACGTATTGGATCTTCAACGTTTAATTCGTGTTATTCCAAAGCCGGTTATCGCAATGGTAAAAGGTTATGCAATTGGTGGAGGACATGTTCTTCATGTAGTATGTGACTTAACGATTGCTGCAGATAATGCTGTATTCGGTCAAACGGGCCCGAAAGTTGGAAGCTTTGATGCAGGGTATGGTTCAGGCTATTTAGCAAGAATTATCGGGCACAAGAAAGCACGCGAAATTTGGTACCTATGCCGCCAATATAATGCACAAGACGCATTAGACATGGGACTAGTTAATACGGTTGTTCCACTAGAGCAAGTAGAAGAAGAAACGATTAAATGGTGTGAAGAGATTCTTGAAAAGAGTCCTACTGCCCTTCGTTTCTTAAAGGCTGCAATGAATGCAGATACGGATGGTCTAGCTGGAATCCAACAATTTGCTGGTGACGCTACATTACTTTATTACACAACAGAAGAGGCGAAAGAAGGCCGTGACGCGTTTAAAGAAAAACGCAAGCCGGACTTTGGTCAATTCCCACGTTTCCCTTAATAGGTCAGATTTGAACAGCTTGGTGGAGATCCATCAGGCTGTTTTAACTATGTATTGATTCATTCGTTTCGGAAAGGAAGATCGAGCATGAGCGGATATAGGATGCCGAACTTTTTAATAAACAGAGCATTTTTAACACCCAACCGGATAGCGTTGATTTGTGGAGAGCGTTCATATACCTTTCAACAAGTATTTGAAAAAGCTAAGGGAATAGCTGGTCTGCTTACTTTCTATGGAATTAAGCAGAATCAGCAAGTAGGGGTATTGTTGAAAAATAACGTGGATACGGTTTGGATTCTATATGCCCTTCAACTCTTAGGAGTGAAAGCAGTATTATTGAATAACCGCCTGTCAGCAGAAGAGTTAATCTGGCAGTTAAAGGATTCAGAGGCGACTGCTCTTTTAACAGAAGAGTCATTTCAAAGAGAATCAGATTCCATCCAAACTGAGGTAAACCCTTTTCTTATTCTAGATAAAGAAATGTTGTTTTCGACCACCCATCACGAACCGAATGTGATCGAGGAAATCAATTTAGAAGATATTTGTTCAATTATGTATACTTCTGGTACAACTGGAAATCCGAAAGGTGTCTTGCAAACATACGGAAATCATTGGTGGAGTGCAACAGGGTCCGCATTAAACTTAGGAATCACTGAGAAGGATCGCTGGCTGTGTGCTGTTCCACTTTTTCATATAAGCGGATATTCCATTTTAATGAGAAGCCTTATTTATGGAATAGCAGTTGTTCTTCATCCTACGTTCGATGAGAAAGCGATTATAAGAGATATACAGGATAAAAAGGTGACAATTATGTCTGTCGTTAGTACAATGCTCTCTAGAATTCTCCAGGATTTAGAGGATAATCTTCTGCCTGACTATTTTCGCTGTATGCTGCTAGGAGGTGGACCTGCCCCATTGCCCCTTCTTGAAACATGTGAATCCAAGAATATACCAGTTTTTCAAACGTACGGAATGACGGAAACTTCCTCACAAATGGTTACATTAGCACCGGAATATAGCCTTTTAAAGCTAGGATCTGCTGGTAAGCCACTTTTTCCTTCCCAAATAAAAATCGTAAATGAGGAAGGATTAGAGGTAGATCAGAACATCCCAGGTGAAATTATTGTTAAAGGTCCAAATGTAACAAAGGGGTATCTAAATCGCCCTAAGGATACGGAAGAAAAGATCAAGGATGGCTGGTTGTATACAGGGGATATCGGCTATGTGGATGAGGAAGGATTTTTATATGTACTTGATCGCCGTTCAGATCTCATTATATCAGGTGGCGAAAATATTTATCCCGCCGAAATTGAGGGGGTATTGTCCTCACATCCAGATATATTGGATGTAGGGGTCATCGGAAAAGACGATCCAATTTGGGGACAAATTCCCATCGCCTTTATTGTCCGAAGAAATTATTTAACAGAAGCGGAAGTGACTACCTTTTGCGCTGGGAAGTTAGCTAAATATAAAATTCCAAAAGAAATCCGGTTTATAGAGGAATTACCACGCAATGCGGCGAAAAAGCTACTTAGACGTGAGCTTCGTTATTTATTGAAAGAGGATAGATCCTAAATGAGACTAACTGCCATTAATTTTTACGTTATTCACATGCCTCTTGTCACGCCTTTTTCTACGCATTTAGAAACGGTGAAGAATCGCGAGAGCATTATCATTGAAATTATTGATCAGGATGGGAGAAAAGGCTATGGAGAAGTCGTTGCATTTTCTTCCCCGTGGTACACTGAAGAAACGGTGAAGACTTGTTATCATATGCTTACTGATTTTTTTATTCCTTTTTTGATGAAAAAAGAAATTAGAGAAGCAAAGGATATTTATCCGTTATTAAGTAATTTTAAAGGAAATCCTATGGCAAAAGCTGGGTTAGAGATGGCTTTTTGGGACCTGCAGGCAAAGCAAATGAATATTTCTTTATCAAAGCTATTAGGGGGAACTGCTTCAACTATTCCAGCAGGAGTTGTTGTCGGAGCGAAGAGTATTGAGGAAACCTTAGAGCAAATTGAACAGCACCTACTAAACGGATATCAACGCGTGAAGATTAAAATAAGCCCGGAAAATGATCTTAAGCTCGTATCTGCTATTCGAAAAGTGTATCCCCATCTATCACTAATGGCCGATGCCAATTCAGCTTATACTTTGAGGGATATGGATCGTTTGAAGGCGTTAGATGAGTATGGATTATTAATGATTGAACAACCATTAGATGCGAATGATATTATTCACCATGCTACCTTACAAAAGGAGCTTCAAACACCCATTTGCTTAGATGAGAGTATTGTGACGTTTCAAGATGCGAAGCATGCAATTCAGCTTGGCAGCTGTCAGGTGATTAATATTAAAATCGGACGTGTGGGCGGCGTGTGGACCGCTAAACAAATCCATGATCTTTGTTTAGAGAAGAACCTGGAAGTCTGGTGCGGAGGGATGCTTGAATTTGGCGTATCTAGAGCTCATAATATCGCATTAGCTTCTCTACCAGGATTTACAATCCCAGGTGATATCTCATCATCAAACAGGTATTGGACTGAGGATATTACATTGCCTGAGGTGAAGGTTGAAAAAGGGAGTATTTCTGTTCCATCGGGAACGGGAATTGGATTCGAAATCAATGAAAACCGTCTGAAGCAAGTAACCGTTGCTACAGAAAGATTTTCATTTTCTTAGGAGAGCATATGAAGTATTTAAAGGACTTACTAACTTTTACATATCTTCAAGCATTATCATGTATCTTTCCAGTTATCATTTTTTTGACACTTGGTTTGTCTACCTATGTGAAAATTCCAGGGGTAGGGAGGTATGATTTCATCCTCTTGATTTGCATCATTGCTCAGGTATTTATGATCATTTCTAAGCTTGAAACAATAGATGAACTCAAGGTGATTTGTGTCTTTCATCTCATTGGCCTAGCACTAGAAATCTATAAAGTCCATATGGGCTCTTGGTCGTATCCAGAGGAGGCTTGGTCAAAAATAGCAGGCGTACCATTGTATAGTGGATTTATGTATGCGAGTGTGGCAAGTTATATGTGCCAGTCGTGGAGAAGGATGAGCCTTCGGATAACTGGCTGGCCGAACCTATGGCTTGCATGGGCAAGTGCTGTTGCTGTTTATGGGAATTTTTTTACGCATCATTATATCTATGATTTTCGCTGGATATTGAAAGCAGTCATTGTCATGATCTTCTTTCGGTCATATGTTCTCTTTACGTTACGATCAACCACTTACAGGATGCCAGTCCCACTCTCTTTTGTATTAATTGGTTTCTTTATTTGGATTGCGGAGAATATTGCTACCTTCTATGGAGCTTGGCAATATCCGAATCAACAGGATGGATGGCAGCTTGTTCATTTCAGCAAAATCAGTTCATGGCTGCTATTAGTTATCGTAAGCTTCATCATTGTTGCACAGCTTAAGCATGTAAAACAAGCGAGAAAAACAATCAGTGATCAAAAAGAAATAACCCAATAAAACAAGCAGCAGGGATAGCCTGTCTGCTTGTTTGGTGAACCTGAGATGTTAACACTTTGATTATTATGTTTGCTGTTTAGACTCTTTTTGACGTAAGTATTTTTTATCATGCATAAATAAACTCCAAAAGTAAATGAATCCTGGAAATAAAATTGCAAACCCAACGATATAAGTGATGAATACTGCCCGGAAAGAGTTCGGATCAGTGAATGCCTCTTGAATCGTTACTTCAGGATACACGATATATGGCAGATGTGCTTTTCCATAAACATAGCTTGCGAGTAAGTATTGAATCGTGATGGCAATTACAGCAATTCTCGGCATTCCTTTTATACGTTGGTTTTTAAAGGAGGGTAAAAATAAACTTAAACCTCCTAGTAAGAAGAACGCAACAGATGTAAGTAATAATGGTAAGTCATCGAGCATCTTATCGTAAATCCACTTTGCCTCAGTTTTAAGGGTAAGCATAATGAGAAACGCCATTAATACAGATATAGGTCCAAGTATGATCGCATCTCTTCGGTACACATAATATGCTTCCATCTCCTCAGATACCTTTGAATAATCAGCAAGCAGGAGTGAGGAGAGAAAAAGTGTACTACTAAATGCAAAAGCAAAAAATGCATATTCGTTTGGACTAGTGAAAAGTCCAAACAAGTCGAGTGTTTGTTTCCCATCCGATATATCTACGTAATTTCCATGGGTAATTGGAAGAACGCTAATTAATAAGCCGGGAATTAATATCCCTGAGATCCCTGAAACAATGGTTAGCGGCTTGCGATATTCTTGTGCAATATTGGAGAAGACAAGAAAGGCACTTCGGATGGCAAGTAACAGCAAGATCATACTACCGGGAACAAGCAATACAGTTCCTAACGTATAGGCTGCTTTTGGGAAAAGGCTATAGACCGCAACGACAAGTGCAACGATAAAGGTATTCGTTACTTCCCATGTGGGAGAGAGATAACGGTTGGCAATATTGGTCGCTTTTGTTTTCGGTTTGTTAATATAGATCATTGACCAAAAGCCAGCGCCAAAATCCATTGTCGCCATAACAGCATATATAAATACGAACCCCCAGAGTACCGTTACAGCCAATAGAGCATCTGTCATTTTTCCATCAACTCCTTTATGAATTTGAACCGAATAAAGGCACTCCTTTTTGCTCTGCACGATTGATATCATCGATAACGGTATTCTTACGGAAGTAATAAAGCAGCACTAATACAACTGCTACCCCAAGAACAATGTATACAAGAATAAATAAGATAAATAAAATCCCCAAATTAGTTGCTGTTGTAGCTGAATCCTCAGTAGACAGGATCCGATAGATGGTCCAAGGCTGACGTCCTGTACACGCAAATACCCATCCGAATTCAATCGCAAGTACAGCTAACGGTCCAGAGGCTACAAACGACCACATAAGAAATTTAGGAAATCTATCTTTTTTCAATAACTTGTTCCAAACATAGGCGACTAACGAGAGAAGTATTAATAGTGAGCCGATTCTAACCATAGCATTAAAGAGTGTATGGACAAATAATGGGGGCCACTCTTCCTCTGGAAAGTCATCCAAGCCGATCACCTTTGTATCGAATGAATTGCCTGCTAAAAAGCTTAAGGCCCAAGGGATCTCTATTGCCCATTTCACTTCTTTTTCTTCCCGGTCAGTGAATCCACCAATTGCTAGTGGGGCATGGGTTTGGGTTTCAAACAGCCCCTCAGCAGCAGCGAGTTTCTCTGGTTGGTATTCATGTAAATATTGAGCGGATTCATGCCCATTAATGGACGTGAGGAATGAGAATATCCCGCCAATAATTAAACTAAGCATTAATGCCTTTTTATGAAATTGGTAAATCCTTGACTGAAAATCACTTCTCAGCATCTTAAAGGCTGCAACAGAAGCAATGACAAATGCACCAGTTGTATAGGCAGATAATGCAACATGACCTGCAGTTACAAAAAAGCTAGGGTTAAAAAATGCTGCCCACGGATCCACATCCACAATTTCTCCGTCCACAATTCGGAACCCTTGAGGAGTCCCTTCAAATGCATGAACATTTGTGATTAGCACAGCGGAGGCTAGTGCACCTATGGCAACGAGAATAAGACTTGAAATTCTCATCCATGGAGGAATTCGTTCTGCTGCATATACATAGATGGACATAAAGAGAGCCTCGATAAAGAAAGCATAAATTTCAATTTGAAAGGGAAGGGGCATGACTTTACCAATAACCTCCATAAACCCAGGCCATAAGAGAGAGAGCTGTACCCCTGCAATGGTCCCCGTCGGTATTCCAACACCAAGAAGAACAGCAAATGCCTTTGTCCATCTTTTTGCCATAATGACATAATCTAAATCCTTGGATTTCTGATATAAAAGCTCAGCTGTCAGCATCATAAGTGGAAGGCCCACGCCAATGGTGGCAAATATAATATGAAATCCCATGGTGATTCCAAATAAAGAGCGTGCAATTAATAAATCATCCATTCTCCACATTCGTCCTTTCATCAATCATTCCATTATCGTATTCTTTGCATATTTTTGGTTTATATGTAAAGATTTCCTGTTAAATTAATAATTCTTACTGCCTGTCTCTCATATTGACAAACAACTTATCCTAATGTTAGGATATTTTTATCCTATTATTAGGATAAATAATCTTAGGGTAAAAGGAGAGGGAAAATGATGCAAACATTTTCATTCATTTTAGAGATATTATTAGGAGTTGGATTTTTATTATTTGGAGGGATGAAGTTTGGTTCGAAGCAAATGGTGGAGGAATTTCAACGATATGGATATCCAGGAGGGTTTCGAATTTTTACAGGCTTAGTAGAAATTACTTCAGCGGTATTAATATTTATCGGAATTTGGAATGAACTATTTACTGCCTGGGGAAGTTTCCTTATGGTAGCGACCATGGTAGGTGCTATTTTTACCCATATCAAGGTGAAAGATCCTATGAGTAAACTAGGTATGCCACTCCTATTACTCATTTTGAGCTTAATTGTGTTATTATTAAATTTTCAGTATTTAATGGGATAGTAGCATAAATGGAATAGGAGGTTACATGTTGCAAGAGGAGAATCAACTTGATTTGAGACTATTTCGAATTTGGATGAAAGCTACAAAAACAGTTGCTGATAACATCCGAAATGATATCGATCGGTATCAAATTAATAATGAAAACTTTATGATTTTAGAGTTGCTTTATAGTAAAGGCCCCCATCCGGTTCAAAAAATAAGCGAAACGTTTGCCATTCCTAGTGGGAGCATCACATATGTTGTGGATAAATTAGAAAAGAAAGGGTTAGTAAAAAGGCTGCCTAACCCAGAAGATAGAAGGGCTTCTAACGTCACATTGACAGACGAAGGTAGAGCTCTCTTTGATGAGATTTTTCCTCAGCATGTGGCTACAATTTCTCAAAATCTATCATTTATTACAGAAGATGAAAAGGAACAGCTCATCTACTTATTAAAGAAAATTGGCTTAGGGGCAAAAGAGTTAAATAGTTGATGGCTAAAGTATTGAAATAGGGTATGGTCTCCATACTTTTTTCATTGTAAAAGAAAGAGGCTGGGACATAACTATATGACTCCTTCTCAGAGACGAACAATGATTTTATTCAAATAGTTAGGTTGTAAAAACAAGTTCGTTCCACCTGCGCTGCAGACACTCGCTTTCCGCGGGGAGGAATCTGAGCCTCCTCGCTTCGCTTGGGTGTCTCAGCCTTTCCTCTATTTCCCTTAGTAGTCGAGTGTTTCTTCCGCTCCATTCCACTATTTATTAATAGTTTTTTCTGAACAAACAAAAATACCCGAACTAGCAAAAGGAGATAACTCCTTCTACTAGTTCGGATATACCATTGACTGAAATCTAATATCCCAGCCTCTAAACGATTTAATGGGAAGAGTTTAACGCCTTTTCAAGACCTTTTAAATTGTCTTCCATTATGGAGAAATAAGTGCGTTTCTCTTTTAAGTCTTCATCTGTTAATACAGATAAGTTATGAAGAGTCAGTGCTTCCGCATTTAATTCGTTTTGCACTATTTCTGTTAGTTTTGATGATACATTTTGTTCAAAGAACACATGTGATAAACCATGTTCACGTGCTTCATTAATAATATTTTCTAATTCTTTCTGGGATGGCTCACTTGAAGTAGAAACACCTGAGATACTAATTTGTTCCATTCCATATCTATTTTCCCAATAGCCATATGCTTTATGTGAAACTAAGATTTCCTTATGAGCAGCTGTTGAGATCGTTTTTTCAAATTTTTCATCAAGCTCATCAAGTTCGTTTGCAAGCTGTTCAAAATTGGTTTCAAGCTCATTCTTATGGTCTGGAAGTAAGCGAACAAGCTCTAGCTTAATAGCTTCTGCTAATTCCTTCGAATAAATAGGGTCTAGCCAAACATGGGGATCAATGTCACCATGATTATGTCCTTCGTGCCCATCATGTCCTTCTTCTGAATCCGAATGTTCCTCTTCCGAATGTCCTTCCTCAGAATGAGAATGCCCTTCTTCTGAATCAGAATGCCCTTCTTCCGTATGCCCTTCTTCTGAATCAGAGTGTCCTTCTTCCGTATGCCCTTCTTCTGAATCAGAGTGCCCTTCTTCCGTATGTCCTTCTTCTGAATCAGAGTGCCCTTCTTCCGTATGTCCTTCTTCTGAATCAGAGTGTCCCTCTTCCGAATGCCCTTCTTCCTCGTGTTCCTCCCCACTATGCCCGCTTTCTTCTAAGTGAATATTTTCTCCAGCAGGTAAGAGGGATACTTGTTCATTTTCCAACGTATCTTTTGCTTTTTCAACAAAACCTTCGAGTCCTAATCCGATGAAAATAAATAAGTCAGAATCAGCTAGCTTCATCATATCTTTTTGTGATGGTTCAAAGGTGTGTTCATCAGCACCAGGCGGGTAAATTGTATCGACATCTACTAGGTCACCGGCAATCCGCTCTGTAAAATACTGTAATGGATAAACAGTCGTATAGACGTTTAATTTGTCGTTTTTTTCCTGGTTTGTAGAATTAGAATTTCCACAAGCTGAAAGGAATAAGCTTGCAGGAAGTAGAATAGCAAATAACAGTATCAGCTTTTTCATATAAGTTCCCCCTCTGTATTTAAAGTATTTAAAGCGTATTGATTACGATTTATCGCAAAAAAAAATTTTCTTTTTTATTTTATATTAGTAGGTAAATAATCCGTAACCGTTCCGATTTCACTATGATATCGTACAAAATTTTTTCGGAAAATGCAAGAATAAAAATTGTCTAGTTTTGTAATTGTTTGTATGCTAGAAAGGACTACTTAAAAAAGGGTGAAGAGAAATGAAACTACTCGAAGAGATTTTGCAGCATAATGAGCAATTCGTTGCTGACAAAAAGTATGAGGAGTATGCGACGACAAAATTTCCAAACAAGAAAATGGTTATTTTAACTTGTATGGATACTAGACTTCTTGAGCTATTACCTAAGGCAATTAACGTATCAAATGGGGATGTAAAGATTGTAAAGAATGCCGGAGCACTAGTTTCTCATCCTTTTGGAAGTATTATGAGGAGTCTATTAATTGCCGTTTACCAGCTACAAGCGGATGAAGTGCTTGTGATTGGTCATCATGATTGTGGGATGAGCGGAATGAAGGCCGACACTGTGATTGATTCAATGAAAAAAAGGGGAATCACAGAAGCAACCCTAAACACAGTCAACTACTCTGGAGTGGATGTTAACGCATGGTTAAGCGGCTTTGACAATGTATGTGATAGCGTAGGACACAGTGTGGATATCATTAAACATCATCCATTCATGCCGAAGGATGTTCCCGTTCATGGATTAGTGATCAGTCCAGAAACTGGAAAGCTTGATTTGGTTGTTAATGGATATGAATGATACGTAAGTGAGACTATCATTCCTTTTTTTCTGGAACAAGGTCAATCCCACCTGGATGTAAGGGATGACATTTCAAGATTCGTTTGATTGTTAGATACCCACCTTTAATTGGCCCAAACCGTTGAATGGCCTCAAGTCCGTATGAAGAACAAGTAGGATAAAAGCGGCATGTTGGCGGTTTAAGAGGTGATATAACAATTTGGTAAAATCGAATGATTCCAATGAACATTTTTTTAAACATCATATAGTCTCCTAGGAATTGTATTGAAGGGAAGACAAGACAATAGAGTTTACTTCCCTTGGTATAATTTCATATAACTATTATTTTTTCGATGCATCGCTTTCTTCGTTACTTTGTAAATGCGGATTATCTTCCAATGTGTCTACCGTATGCTTATATGAGTAGGCCTTTGAGGTTGTTAATACAGATAATAGGAGCACAACTAAAACGATAATCACACTTATGATTAATACGACAGTCATTTCAATGACGCCTCCTTCGCCACTATTTTATCAGAAGCCTCCCAAAAAGAGTACTCTCGAAACTTTCTTAAATGAATTTATTTTTTTGCTAAAATGTTTTATCTTGTCCAATCAGGGAAATATAACAATGGGAGGATGATAAATATGTCACAACAATTAATTCAATCTGTTAACAAACAAGTAGCCAATTGGACGGTCCTTTATGTGAAGCTACATAATTATCATTGGTATATTAAAGGACGTCATTTCTTCACTCTACATGAGAAGTTTGAAGAGCTTTATAATGAAGCGAATATCCATATTGATGAGCTAGCAGAACGTATTCTGTCCCTTGGTGGAAGCCCTGTTGCTACAATGAAAGATTGTTTAGAACTGGCTTCTGTTTCAGAAGCATCGGGAAGTGAAAAGGAAGAAGAGATGGTTCGCACGATTTGTAATGACTTCGAAGCTATGGAGAAAGAGCTTCAAGAAGCAATCGAGCTAGCTGAGGAAGCAAACGATGAAGGAACAGGTGATATGCTGTTATCTGTAAAACAAAGTTTGAAGAAGCATATTTGGATGTTCAAAGCATTTTTAGGATAAAGGTCTCAGATAGGAGATCTGCAAATATTGGATAGAGGCTGGGTGTGAAGATGCCCAGCCTCTTTTCTGTTTAGTTCATCTAAAGATAGGTATTTTGACCAGGCGTCAGCTCATAAGTTAGTAAGATAAAAATTTTTGAGAGGAGAACTAAAACCGAGTGAACAGCGTAGATATGACAGAAATCATCAAAAAGTATGATCGCTTCGGAAAAAACCGAAACAAGAGAAGTGAATTCACCTGTGGAATCGAGAGCGTATAAAATTTTGTGTAAATGGATATACTTTCCATTAAAGGAGATGGTCGTTTATGCAAAGTTTTCGAGATCTAACTGTAAGAGAATTAGCTAGTCAATGCCAAACTGTTGATGATATTCATATGATGATGAAAGAATTGTTTAGAGAAACACTTCAACAGGTATTTGAGGCTGAAATTGAGGAACATCTAGGTTATTCCAAGCATGATTCTTCTGGGAATAATACAGGAAATAGTCGTAATGGATATAGTAAAAAGTCGATTAAAACAAAGCTTGGAGAGACTCCTCTTAGTATACCTAGGGATCGAAAAGGTGAATATGAGCCACAGATTATCAAGAAGTATGAAACTTCTATCAATGGACTTGAAGATCAAATTATTGCTCTCTATTCTAAGGGAATGTCTACTCGAGATATCGAGCAACACATGAAAGATATCTACGGAGTCAATGTTTCACCAAGTTTGGTCAGTAAAGTCACAGATAAGATTTTACCCCTGGTCTATGAGTGGCAGTCTCGTCTACTAGAACCTGTTTATCCTATCGTGTTTTTAGACGCTATTCATTTTAAGGTAAAGCATGAAAATCGAATTGTTAGTAAAGCCGCATACACGGTATTAGGGATTAATACCGATGGTATTAAGGATATACTTGGAATCTGGATTGGTGAGGATGAGAGCGCTAGCTTCTGGCTGAATGTCTGCCAGGATCTTAAAAGCAGAGGAGTTGAAGACATTCTTATTGTTTGTAAGGACGGGCTTTCAGGCTTTTCTGAGGCGATTAGCGCTACGTTCCCAAAGACAGATATACAGTCATGTATTATTCATCAATTACGAAACAATGTAAAAGGTGTCCCTATGAAATACCGCAAAGAACTTATGGCTGATTTAAAGTTAGTTTATAAAGCGGTTACTTTAGAAAAAGCTGAAAGTGCTTTTCAAGATTTCAAAGAACAGTGGGGACAGAAGTATCCTGCAATTATTAAATCATGGGAAACAAATTGGTTGGAGTTAACTACTTATTTCTCCTATCCAGTAGAGATAAGAAAACTGATTTATACAACGAATACTATTGAAGCTTTCCATAGGCAGTTAAGAAAAGTTACGAAAACCAAAACAGCTTATCCAACAGATAATTCTTTACGTAAGATTGTTTTTCTGGCCACTATGGGGGTGACAGACCGATGGACTGTACCTGTACCAGGGTGGATGGAATGTAGGCAACAGTTTGAAATCATGTTCGCTGGTCGGCTTGGGAAATAAGTTCTGTCCTAGCATTCCTACGTATTAGGGCAATGCCTTAAGGGTTTATCGCTTTAGGTTCTCCCAAAAGGGAAAAAGAGAGGAAAATCCTCTCTTCCTTTTGTACAGAACCCCACTTGGTGCTCGGGTTGCTCCCCAGCATTGCCCTATCCCCCTAGTAGGTAAGATTATTGTTGACTATCAAGCACATGTTCAATCATTTACACAAAATAATTTACACTACCGTGGAATCCATCATACTGAGCGAAATGTGGGCATTGATGAGCGAAAGTGAGTCGAACCGGAGCGAAATCTTGACAATTGTGAGCGAAAATCGGAAAAAGCGAGCGAAATCGGCCCCTTTGTGAGCGAACGCTCGAAAAAGGAGCGTTCGCTCACAAAGTTAGAAAGATGCAAATTATTTGAGAGGAGAACTAAAACCGAGTGAACAGCGTAGATATGGCAGAAATCATTAAAAAGTATGATCGTTTCGGAAAAAACCTAAACAAGAGAAGTGAATTCACCTGTGGAATCCATCATACTGAGCGAAATGTGGGCATTGATGAGCGAAAGTGAGTAGAACCGGAGCGAAATCTTGACAATTGTGAGCGAAAATCGGAAAAAGCGAGCGAAATCGGCCCCTTTGTGAGCGAACGCTCAAAAAAGGAGCGTTCGCTCACAAAGTTAGAAAGATGCAAATTATTTGAGAGGAGAACTAAAACCGAGTGAACAGCGTAGATATGACAGAAATCATTAACATATGTGACAGGTAACCAAAGTAGATGCCAGTTCACACAAAAAATCGAAAATCGAGTTAAAAGAAGTACTCCCCATTAATTTCCCCATAAATGACAGCATTAACCCGAATCCGAATCCCTCTATATACACACTAATTTTCAACCACCCAAAGGTTAGACATGCTAAACTATCTATTAAGGAGGGATTGGCAATGAACATTTCAGAACTAATGGGAAAGCAAGTGGCTGAGCTTCAGCATACGTTGAATATAACCCTGCTAAAGAGTCAAATGTCTACCCAAACAGCTGCCGTTACAACCATGATTGAAGACATGACAAGCATACAGAAAGCGACACCGGCACCTCACCCGAACCTTGGTAAAACGGTTGACATTAAAGCATAAAAAGCTGATCTCTCATAGATCAGCTTTTGCTATGTATACGTTAATGTAAGTTTCGGTGAGACAATCCTTGTATTTTTCGTTGACCATAATCTTCTTGGGCAAATTTACCCTTCAAGCTTTCGATTAAGTAAATACCCATTAAGTTATATAGTTCCTGTTTATCCAATTCATGAATGATGCCGAGAAGGTCCTCGTAGCTCATTTCCTCCAAAAAGGCAAAAGCAAGCATATCAATATCCTCATCGTCACCCGTTAATTTATCTCGATATAATTCATAAAGCTCATCTACCAGTTTCACATGACTCACCCTCCGTTTAGATATAGAATTTTCATTTCTTCTTTTTTTATTATACTAATGGAATACCCTCTATTATGTAAAATATTCTCGAAATCCTTTAAGACTTTTTGAACATCTTGATTTCATGGCTTCCAGCGAATAAATTTTCAGTGAATGTGGGAAACCAAGACCAATAAGGATAAAGGGGATGCTAGTGATGGCTGAACAGAAAAAAACGTATTATATTGATATAGGTAGTGGAGAAATTAGCCAAAGTGAAACAAGCTCGACTTGGAGCTATAAAATTGAAGCTACAGACAATGATATCATTGAACTTAGAGAGCTCTTTGAGCAAAATTACTCGACGGACTGGCAGAATTTCTTTCGTGCTCATGTTCCGTATGTACAATATCATTTTGATCGTGAAAATGATGCCTATGATCGCACCATGACGAAGGTCTACGAGATGATTCACAAACTAGGAAATGAGGAGGCCAAACGCCATATTGAAAGTATGGGAATCTTAACAGAAGAAAACCCTCCAACATAAACTAAGCCGCTTTCTATAAAAGAAAGCGGCGGATTTGCTACATTTCCATCTCTACAGCAGTATCTAGGATCTCTTGAGGAATCGTGATTTCGTCATATTGATTGTAGTCACGATATTTTCCATTCATACTTTGCTTTAATTGAATGCTTTCTCCCTCCGCAGTTAGATCCATATTCATAAACATGTTAATGCTTGTTGGATAAAACGTATTTTTATCAATATAAAATTCATATGAAACTTCATTTATCTTCATTCCACTTAATAGGTCTCCATTAGCAGCAAGTTCAGGTGGTAAGGTTTGTTGAAGGGTTTCTTGAATAAAATCGTTGAACTTATCACCAGAGGCATTTAATTTAAGAATAAAGTTCTTGTCGTCCTGTTCGAAGGAAAAGTCATCCATGAACTGTTGCATTTTCTTCAATTCTTCTGTAGGGTTTGTTTGTTGGTCAGATATTTGCATTAACTGATCAGCCATTTCCTGAGGAAACTTCATCCATGTTTCACCAGCGGCATCGTAAATGTACATTCCATCTGCTGTAAAATAAGACTCGGTTTCATAAGTTTCGTTTGAGCCTTCCATTTCAATAGACATTTTTTGATGAAGTGCCATTGGGTCTGAAATAACTTTCATATCAATGGATGAATTTAAATTCATCACTTCTGTTTGTGAGCTCGAGCTCATTTCTTGTTTCATATCCATTGTTGCTGCAAAACTTTTTAATCCTTCTGAAGCCTTCATTGATTTGTCCATTACTTCCTCAAGGGTAAGCTCTGAATTATTTTCTGATTGGATTTGTTCATTTTGTCCTTCTTTTCCATTCGCATCTTGATTGACAGGCTTAGCAGTTTCATTACATGCCGCTAGCATCAATACAAGTAGAGCGGACATCAACATTGTTAAAGTTTTTTTCAACCGTTACACTCCCCTTTTATAAAACTGGCTTTCGTATGTACATACGAATAGCTAATGTGAAAAGTTTCAGTCACATCACTTAAAAAAGAAATCATTTCCATATATAATAATAGCATGAAATTCTTAAGAATATTGAGGTAGTTTAGATGGAACATTTTCATGATTTTTATGGGTCTTTCGTACGGCTGGCTTTCTCACGTCATGCATTTTCGAAAGATCCTGTACATGTATTTGTGATTTGTAAGTATCAAGATCATTGGCTCTTAACAAACCATTCGAAGCGTGGATGGGAATTCCCAGGAGGTAAGTTAGAAAAGGGAGAGACGCTTGAAGATGCTGCTAGAAGAGAGGTTTTAGAGGAGACAGGTGCTCACCTTATGAGTCTTAGATATATTGGCGAGTATGAAGTCACGAATGAGGAAACCACTTTTGTTAAGGCGATTTTTTGGGGGGACGTAGAAAAGATAGATGAACACGATAGCTATCTTGAAACGAAGGGTCCTGTATTAGTGAAAGGCGACTTGTTATCAGAACGTTTCCAAGATCATTATAGCTTCATCATGAAGGATGATGTGGTAGCTCTAGTGCTAGATCATTTAAAAGATGGGCTATATTGAATTTATTGTGTAAGCCTTTGTATGAGGAGGCTGGGACATAGGTATTCCAGTCAACGGTATATCCGAACGATCAGGAGTTATCTCCTTTACTAGTTCGGTATTTTTGTTGGTTCAGAAAACAAGTTTTTAAAAAATAGTGGAATGGAGCGGAAGACACTCGACTACTAAGGTAAATAGAGGAAAGGCTGAGACACCAAAGCGCAGCGAGGAGGCTCAGCTTCCTCCCCGCGGAAAACGAGTGTCTGCAGCGCAGGTGGAACGAACTTGTTTTTACAACCTACCTATTTGAATCAAGTCATTGTTCGTCTTTGAGAAGGAGTCATTTAGTTATGTCCCAGCCTCTGTATTATGCACTATCCTTAATTAGCTTCTTTTCAAGGAGTTCCACTACTTGATACATGAGTGTCGCAAAAACGGCAATCACAAGTAGGGATAAGAGGACGAGAGTAAAGTTAAATACTTGGAATCCATAAATAATCATATAGCCAAGACCTTTTGAAGATACAAGAAACTCTCCTACAATGACCCCTACCCAAGAGAGTCCCACATTTACTTTTAATGTGGAGATAATCGTTGGAAAGGATGCTGGTAATATGGCCTCTCGAAAGGATTGAATTCGGCTTGCACCAAAGGTTTGGAGGACCTTCAAGTAATTTGGATCAACCTCACGGAAAGAAGTATATACAACAATTGTGGTGATAATGATGGAAATAATCGCTCCCATCGCCACAATCGATGTAAAGTTTGGGCCGAGCGCGACAATAAGGATTGGGCCAAGTGCAACCTTTGGCATGGCGTTAAGAATAACTAAATAAGGGTCGAGAATTTTTGATATCATTGGTGACCACCAGAGAATAGCGGCTAGTATGGTTCCTAATAGTGTTCCTAAAATAAATCCAAACACAGTCTCTGTTAGAGTAATACCTAAGTTTGTAATAAGAGTGCCATCCTGGATTTTATCAATCATTAAATTCCAAACTTTTGATGGTGAGCTGAAGATTAAAGGGTCAATCCATTTCTTCGAGCTTGCCAGTTCCCATCCTGAAAAAAAGAGAACGAAAATGACCAGTTGATAAAAGCGGACCCATTTCTTTTCTCTCTTTAATGATTCAATATATTGCTTGTGAAGGTGTTCTACATTTCGCTTCTGGTTACTCAAGTGATTCCAACTCCTTCCATATCGTTTGGAATACAGCTGGATAGCTTTCGTGATTTCTTGCTTCAAATGGAGCTAGCTCTCTTAGTTCTTTCGGGATGAAAAAAGTTTTATGCAGCTTTCCAGGGCGAGGTGACAATAAGAATACACGGTCACTCATTGCAATAGCTTCACCTATATCATGTGTGACTAAGATGGCAGTTTTTTTAAAGGATTTAAGTGTGTCCGAGACAAGATCCTCTAGCTTTAATTTGGTCTGATAGTCAAGAGCTGAGAAAGGTTCATCAAGCATGAGTAACTTTGGTTCGGTAGCCAATGTACGTACGAGTGCAACCCTTTGTCGCATTCCTCCTGAAAGCTGTTTGGGGAATTGCTTCTCTACTCCCTTAAGGCCCATTTCCTTTAATAAGTGCAGGGCATAGTTCTTTTTCTCTTCTGTTAATTGATTCATTAGCTTTAGACCGATGAAAATATTTTCCTCAATTGTTTTCCAAGGAAATAAATAGTCTTGCTGTAACATATAGCCTATTTTGTCATCTGCTTTGGATACAGGTTCATTTTCTAGCAGTATTTCTCCTTCTGTGGGCTTGATTAAGCCAGCGATAATCGATAGTAGTGTTGTTTTTCCACAGCCACTAGGACCAAGAAATGAGACAAATTCTCCTTCTTCAACTTCAAGAGAGATATCGGAGAGGGCCGTAGTTGCCGTGGATTTTGTGAAATACGTATGGTAAATGCCATTGAGTTTTAAGAAATTCATTTCACGGCCTCCAAATAAGAGTAATCGATTCGCCACTAGCCCCTCGAGTATACGAGGGGAGCGAAGTTATTTTTTTACTTTTTCAGCAATGTCCGTATTGACTAATGTTTTATGGTCAACTACCTTAGGAAGCTCACCGGCTTCGTCCATGATTGTTTGCAGATTGTTCCACTCTTCTTCATCAAGAATAGGGTCTGTTGCATATGATCCCTGAGTCTTGTAGCGGTCAACTACCGTTTCAATAATTTCGAATTCGGTATCTTCAAAGAATGGCTGAATGACTTCAGCAATCTCTTTTGCAGAATGTTTTTCTACCCATTTCTGTGCTTTATATAACGCTCTAGTGAATTTTTCAACCGATTCTTTGTTTTCTTCCATATAACTAGTTTTGCTCATAAAGGTCGTATACGGAACATAGCCAGACTCTTTCCCAAAAGATGCAACGATGTGGCCTTTGCCTTCTTTTTCAAAAATGCTAGCTGTTGGTTCGAAAAGCTGAACAAAATCACCAGTTCCAGAGGCAAAAGCACTGGCAATGTTCGCGAAGTCAATGTTTTGAATAAGATTTAAGTCATTTTGTGGATCAATTCCTTGGTTCTTTAATACGAATTCACCAACCATTTGTGGCATGCCACCTTTACGCTGACCTAGAAAAGTGGAATTTATTAATTGATCCCAAGTGAAATTGTCGATTTTTTCACGTGATACTAAGAAGGTTCCATCTGTTTGAGTTAGCTGAGCAAAGTTAATGACAGGATCATCAGAGCCCTGTGCATATACGTAAATAGATGTCTCGGAACCAACTAATGCTACGTCTGCTCCGTCTGATAAAAGCGCGGTCATCGTTTTATCTCCACCCCATGTGGTAGTGACCTCCACGTCTAAGCCCTCTTCCTCAAAAAATCCTTTTTCTAAAGCAACATATTGTGGTGCATAGAAAATAGAACGCGTAACTTCTGCTACTCGTATTTTCGTTGTTTTCTCTTGATTACAGGCAGCTAAAGGGATGATTAATATAGCAATTAATAACAGGGAAAAACTGATTTTTGCCCATTTTTTCATGTAAGGCCCTCCTCGTTTGTATTGCCTCATTTTTAGGTTGTTTCCTATAACCTTGATGTTTCATCCTCTTCCTTACGTAACGAGTTTGTTCAAAAAAGCTTGTTCTTCAAGGTGAGGAAGACAAGCTACCTTGAATTCGACTGTTTGATAGGGATAGAATGATATTCAATTAGAAAGACGAAAGCAGCCATACAAATGAAATGAAGAAAATGTTATTTCATTTAAGTGATAACCACCTTCAATCCATTAGATTAATAATAGAAAACATCCTTTTTTAAATAATTTCTAAAATATCGTATGATAAGGATAAAAAATGTGTGAATGCCCATAAATAATTTTGTAGATAGAAGGAGGGAACGTGTGTGATTGCATCAGATCATCCATTAATTATTTCAAAACATAGGTTTCCATCACCAAACCCACAGATTGAGTTATTTTTAGTGACCTATATGTCAGGTGGATTGAAGGTAAAGGGGTTATTAGCAGAGCCGAAAGGAGAAGCGACTTACGAGGGACTACTATATTTAAGAGGTGGCATCAAAAATGTAGGAAAAGTACGGCCGGGCCGAATTGTTCAGTTTGCATCTGAAGGGTTTATAGTGTTTGCTCCGTTCTATCGAGGGAATCAGGGTGGCGAAGGAAATGAAGACTTTGCTGGGGATGATCGTGAAGACGCATTTTCTGCATTTGAGCTTTTGGATGTACATAAGAGAGTAAAGCGAGTTCATGTGTTTGGCTTTTCCCGAGGAGGAGTCATGGCATTATTAACAGGCATCGAATATCCAGGTGCTGCTTCAGTCGTCACATGGGGTGGAGTAAGCGATATGTTTTTAACTTATGTTGAGCGTAAGGATCTTCGTCGTATGATGAAGCGTGTAATTGGAGGGACGCCTACAAAATACCCTGAACGTTATCAATATCGTACGCCATTGTTTTCATTAGAAAAACTAAGGTCTCCCGTGTTGATTATCCATGGAGTCCAGGATCATAATGTGTCCATTGATCATTCGTATCGATTGGAGAAGCGGTTAAACGCATTACATAAAAAAGTTGAAAGCTGGTATTTTCAAGAATACACCCATTATTTCCCTCCGGCAATCAACCGAAAAGTTCTAGAAGACTTAACGATTTGGATGAAAACTCAAATGTGAAAATGGTATGATTACGTTAAGTGAAGATGAAGGAGAGAGTTAAATGGGTATGCCGCTTGAGCTAAATACAATGATTGTTACAAAGGGAAATGAAACACGTATGAATGACGAGAACATCTTCGTACTTGTAAAAGAAGGGTATCGTTTGTATCCACTAGAAATTCCCGTTGAAGTTCGTAAAACGAAACATGGAGAAAGTAGTGGAACCGCACTTATTAAAAAAGTGTCTTGGGAAAATAATCAAACAGAACTAACGTATCAATTGGTTTCATTAAACTCTACAAACTAAATGGGTGATACTAGGTACCTATTATAGTATGGGTTTAGGTTGTTTACATTCTGTAAACAACAGTGGGTAAAAAAAAGCTACGAAATCTTATTAACAAATTAGTTTTGTCATTGCAAAAGATAAAATTGCATAATAAAAAAAGGTGAAATTCGTACCGCTTAGGTAGTAGACAAAGAGGCTGGGACATAACTATATGACTCCTGCTCAAAGACGAACAATGACTTTATTCAAATAGGTAGGTTGTAAAAACAAGTTCGTTCCACCTGCGCTGCAGACACTTGCTTTCCGCAGGGAGGAAGCTGAGCCTCCTCCCTGCGCTTTGGTGTCTCAGCGTTTCCTCAATTCCCCTTAGCAGTCGAGTGTCTTCCGCTCCATTCCACTATTTTTTAATTTTTTTTTTCGAACAAATAAAAATACCCGAACTAGTAAAAAGTTCGGATATATCATGGACTGAAATACAAATACTTATGTCCCAGCCTCTTTCCTCTTAATTAGATTATGTGTTTAAAGAAATTCTAGAGGAATTGTCCCTCGAATTAATTAGCACATGTACTATTAAGTAGACCTCTTTAGCTTTAAACGATATTGCTTTTTCAGTTATGCTTTTGGAGCACCTTTTTCTAAGATATCAGAAGAAACGTTTGTGAACTTGTTGAAGTTATCACGGAATTTAGCTGCTAGTTCTTTTGCTTTAACCTCATATGCTCCTTGATCAGCCCAAGTCTTGTTTGGTTGAAGGACTTCATCAGGTACACCAGGTACATGGAGAGGAATGTTAAGTCCGAATATTTCGTCTGTAACCGTTTCAACATTATTTAATTCGCCTTCTAGAGCTGCTTGAACCATAGCACGCGTATAAGAAAGCTTCATTCGGTTACCAACGCCGTATTCTCCACCAGTCCAACCTGTGTTGACTAAATATACGTTCGCATTGTGTTCATCGATTTTTTTACCAAGCATTTCAGCGTAAGTAGTAGCTGGTAGTGGTAAGAATGGTGAACCAAAGCAAGTTGAGAAAGTTGCTTGAGGTGAAGTAATCCCTCGCTCAGTACCTGCAAGCTTTGATGTATAACCGCTTAAGAAGTGGAACATCGCTTGCTCTTTTGTTAATTTAGAGATTGGAGGTAGTACACCAAAAGCATCTGCTGTTAAGAAAATGATCGTATTAGGATGTCCTGCAATGCTAGGGTCAACAATATTATCAATTGCTTGGATAGGGTATGCAGCACGTGTATTTTCTGTAAGTGTGTTATCATCATAATCTGCAATTCGAGTTTCATGGTTTAGCATGACGTTTTCTAAAACAGAACCAAAACGGATCGCATCAAAGATTTGTGGTTCTTTTTCACGAGATAAATTGATACATTTCGCATAGCATCCACCTTCAATATTGAATACACCGTTTGGAGACCAACCGTGCTCATCATCACCGATTAAGCGGCGGTTAGGATCAGCAGATAGAGTGGTTTTTCCTGTTCCAGATAGACCAAAGAACAACGCAACGTCACCTTCTAAACCAACATTTGCTGAACAGTGCATAGATAAGATATCATTTTCAGGTAGAAGATAGTTCATAATAGAGAAAATCGATTTCTTCATTTCTCCTGCGTACTCTGTACCACCAATTAAAACGGTACGACGCTCAAATGATACCATGATAAAAGTTTCAGAGTTCGTTCCATCAACGGAAGGATCCGCTTTGAAATTTGGAGCAGAGATAACAGTGAACTTCGTTTCATGATCCAATAGTTCTTCTTCTGTTGGACGGATGAAAAGTTGATGCGCAAAAAGGTTATGCCATGCATATTCATTAATGACTTGGATTGGAAGTTGATATTTTTTATCTGCACCAGCAAATCCTTTGAAAACAAATACTTCATCTTTTTGGGCAAGGTAGTTTATTACTTTATTATATAAGTTGTTAAATACTTCTTCAGATATAGGTTGATTAACAGAACCCCAATCAATTTTATCTTTAATTGAAGCTTCTTCTACGATATATTTATCCTTAGGGGAGCGACCTGTATATTTACCAGTTGTAGCACGTACAGCTCCAGTAGATGTTAAAACACCCTCTTCACGTGTTAAAACCTTTTCCACTAGCTGTGGCACTGATAAATGCATTTGAATGTTATTGCCTTTTAATAACTCAGTTAATTCACTAGATATGCTTACAGAATTCATCTGATGAATACCTTCCTTTTTTCAATAGTATTTTTGAAAGTGATTACATCTCTAAATTAGTATAACACATTTAAACAATTAGTCTATACTAATTCAAAAAAAGTTTTTTGTTCAATCAATTTTCAAAATATATATTACATTTCCTGTCTAACCCCCACAATGTGTATTTATATGTATATTCCAAATATTTAACAATGGGACTGATGAGATGAAAATACTTGCCCTATATGATGAAACATGTGCTCTTTGCCAAGAATCTAAAAAACTCTTTCGTCGATTGGATCGTTTGAATAAAGTAGAGTGGGTGTCTCTGCAAACGTATGAGCGCTTAAACAAGTCATTTCCATTCACTAAAGAAGATCTCAGAAAAGAGCTTCATATAATATTACCGAATCAAAAAATAGTAAAAGGGTTTTATGCTGTGCGGAGGTTATTGTTGACTTCTCCTGTATTTACAATAATCGCTACCTTATTATACATCCCATTTGTTCCTCTTATAGGTGTCCCGGCTTATAAACTTATTGCAAAAAATCGTCATCGTTTCCTTAAACGTAAATGTGAGGATGGATCATGCTCTTTATAAGAGTTGCTTTAGCTATTCTTCCTATTTTGGCAGGAGCAGATGGTTCACTTATTCCATAACATACAAAATGCTAATAAAAGAGTAAATTGAAAGTATTTTTGAAAAAACATTGACATTATCCGATGTGATACGATATGATTTTTCCTTGAACGGATACTCTCTTATCCTGAGCTGGTGGAGGGACAGACCCTATGAAACCCAGCAACCTGCTATCAAAGATCTTAAAGAATTCAAACACATACGGCAAGAGTAATTTGCCGTGACTTCTTAGAACTCTTTTATTTTTGAGCAAAGGTGCTAAATCTGCGCAAGGACACGATCCTTGAACGATAAGAGTGAAAGGCGCAAATCATTTTGCTAACAACCTTTCCTCTATATAGGGAAGGTTTTTTTATGTTTAAAATGATCTTGACTGGAGTTTCTATCGGATATTTATGAATAATTCATCTTGAATTCCAAAACCTAATAAAAACTCCAAGTTTACCAGACCACTTCATAAGGTATAGAGTAACCATAACCGTAATGAAATGTGGGAGTAAGCTGTTCTTATTACTTAGGGAATGAGTACCGTATCAACCTTGAGGTTAAATATGCGGTTGATCTTTTGCCAAAAGGATAACCTCGCTATTTTCTTATATAAGGAGGAAATCAGATGTCAACGAAACGTCGTTTGTTTACTTCTGAGTCAGTTACTGAAGGTCATCCAGATAAAATCTGTGACCAAATTTCAGATGCGATTTTAGATGCAATTTTAGCTAAGGATGCCAATGCTCGTGTTGCGGCAGAAACATCGGTAACAACTGGTCTTGTACTTGTTGCTGGTGAAATTACTACCTCTACATACGTAGATATTCCAAAGATCGTTCGTGAAACAGTGAAAGAAATTGGGTATACTCGTGCAAAATATGGTTTTGATGCAGAAACATGTGCGGTCTTAACTTCTATTGATGAGCAATCTCCTGATATTGCTATGGGGGTTGACCAAGCGTTAGAAGCTCGCGAAGGCTTAATGACTGATGAGCAAATCGAAGCAATTGGAGCTGGGGATCAAGGATTAATGTTTGGTTTTGCTTGTAATGAAACAAAAGAGCTTATGCCTCTTCCAATCTCATTAGCTCATAAGCTTTCTCGTCGTTTAACTGAAGTACGTAAAGAAGAAATTCTTCCATACCTGCGTCCTGATGGTAAAACGCAAGTAACAGTTGAGTACGATGAAAATGACAAGCCAGTTCGTATTGATACGATTGTTATTTCAACTCAACATCATCCAGAAATTAGCCTGGAACAAATCCAGCGTAATTTAAAAGAACATGTTATTAATCCAGTTGTACCAAAAGAACTAATTGATGAAAACACTAAATACTTCATCAATCCTACTGGTCGTTTTGTTATTGGGGGACCACAAGGGGATGCTGGTTTAACTGGCCGTAAAATTATTGTTGATACTTACGGTGGATACGCTCGTCACGGTGGAGGAGCATTCTCTGGTAAGGATCCTACAAAAGTAGACCGCTCTGCAGCATATGCAGCTCGCTATGTAGCAAAGAATCTTGTAGCGGCTAAGTTAGCAGATAAAGTAGAAGTACAATTAGCTTATGCAATTGGTGTAGCACAGCCTGTATCTATTTCCGTTGATACTTTTGGCACTGGAAAGGTAAGTGAAGATGTATTAGTAGATCTAGTACGTAGTAACTTTGATCTTCGTCCAGCAGGGATTATCAATATGTTAGATCTACGTCGCCCGATTTATAAGCAAACGGCTGCTTATGGACACTTTGGACGCAATGATCTTGACCTTCCATGGGAAGCTACAGACAAAGCTGATGCATTGCGCGAACAAGCGAATGTATAATCTCTAACAAAATGAAAAAGACGGAAGTTACATCCATGTAACTTCCGTCTTTTTCATATCGTCTCTATATATAAATGATCCTATAAGGGAATCCCCTTAATATTTCCTATTGTTTTTTCAGTTTAACCGTGCAATTATAAAATAATTAATGGTAGTATTAGTAGGTATGTTTTATTGATATGCCATTAAGTTTATCCTGTTTTAGAAAAGCTTGTTGTGAGGAAAAACTCTATTTAATAAGGATATTTTTGTTAATCAAATAGATCTTATTAAAAGGCTATATTCTAAAAGCTTGTTGTTTAATATGAGGTAAGATTCCTTTCTTCATATGAAGGCTAGCAGTTTGGAGCGAGTGGATGCGAGACGCCTGCAAGAGCAGTGGGACAGGTGAGACCCCACAGGCGAAACCGAGGATACTCACCGCACTCCTCGCTGCAAGCGAGTATCCTGGAGCAGAAAACGGCCCATATTTCAAAAACAACAATGTATGTGAAAACATCTGAGTTTCAAATAGATTATTACATAATAGAAATGGAGTAGGTGACGTACATAATGTGTGGATTTATTGGTTGTGTACATGAAAAGGCACAGAACTTTCAAGATAATCAAAGACATGTATTTAAAAATATGAATGATATAATTACTCATCGTGGACCTGACGATGATGGATATTTTTACGATGACCATATCCAATTTGGCTTTCGCAGGCTTAGCATCATTGACATTGAAAGTGGACACCAACCATTGACATATGAAAATGAACGTTATTGGATTATCTTTAACGGAGAAATCTATAATTACGTGGAGCTACGTGAAGAGCTACTTAACGAAGGATTAAATTTTGAAACTAGCTCAGATACAGAAGTCATTATTGCGCTATTCAGCCATTTACGCGAGAAAGCAGTTGAGAAGCTTCGAGGAATGTTTGCATTTGTCATTTGGGATAAACAGGAGCAAACTCTTTATGGAGCTAGAGATCCATTCGGGATTAAACCGTTTTTCTATTATGATGATGGAGAAAAGACTTTCTTCGGATCAGAGAAGAAAAGTATCCTTTTGGCATTAGAAAATGAAGTGATCAACTATGATTCTCTGCAGCATTATTTAACCTATCAATTTGTTCCTGAACCATATACGATGACAGATGGAATTCAAAAGCTAGAGCCGGGTCATTATTTCACGAAAAAAATTGGTGGTCCGATGGAAGTAAATCGTTATTGGAAAGCTTCTTTTAAACCGGTACAAAAATCTGAGGAAACCTTCATTAAAGAAATCAAAGACGTATTGTTTGATTCAGTTAATATTCATATGCGAAGTGATGTGCCTGTAGGTTCATTTCTATCAGGTGGTATTGATTCCTCTATTATAGCTTCTATTGCGAAGGAATTTCATCCTGCCATTAAGACGTTTTCTGTCGGGTTTGAAAGAAACGGATTTAGTGAAATTGACGTAGCAAAGGAAACAGCGGAGAAACTTGGGGTCGAAAACATTAGTCATGTAATTACACCTCAAGAATATATGAATGAAATTCCAAAGATTATGTGGCATATGGACGATCCATTAGCCGATCCTGCCTGTGTACCTCTTTATTTTGTAGCGAAAGAAGCACGTAAGCATGTAACTGTTGTGCTTTCTGGAGAAGGGGCAGATGAGCTTTTTGGTGGCTATAACATTTATCGTGAACCACAATCTTTAGAGGTTTTTAACAGAATGCCAAGCATCGTAAAAAACTTCCTAAAATTCATGGCGCAAGTGATGCCAGAAGGAATGAAAGGAAAGAGCTTTATTGAGCGTGGAGTCACTCCGATGGAAGAACGATACATTGGGAATGCCAAGATGTTCTCTGAAGAAGAAAAACGCTCACTATTAAACGTATATCGTGACGGACTGAATTATAAGGACATTACGAAGCCGCTTTATGCTGAAAGCAAAGGGTATGATCCAGTTGACCGTATGCAATATATTGACATTCATACGTGGATGCGTGGAGACATTCTATTAAAGGCGGATAAAATGACGATGGCTCATTCCTTAGAGCTTCGTGTTCCATTTTTAGATAAAGCTGTATTTGATGTCGCGTCTCAAATTCCGACAAGCTTAAAAACAGCAAACGGAACGACGAAATATATTTTACGTAAAGCAGCAGAAGGAATTGTTCCTGATCATGTATTAAACCGCAAAAAGCTTGGTTTCCCTGTTCCAATCCGTCATTGGCTAAAGGATGAAATGAATGACTGGGCGAAAACGATTATTCGTGAGAGCGACACAGATCATTTAATAAATAAACCATATTTATTAGGCTTACTAGAGGATCACTGCCAAGGAAAAGCGGACAATAGCCGAAAAATATGGACAGTTTTAATGTTCATGGTTTGGCATCAAGTCTATGTGGAAAAAAAATACTCCTTCGAAAAGGAGTATCTGAAAGAAACAATTGCTCAAAATTAATCATTTTGTGGGAGAAAGGTAATCGCCTGACTCCCCATTTGCACCCAGGCTTGTTCAAATTCAGCTATGGGTGCTTTTTTATTTTTTTCACCTGTTAGAGGATCGTTAAAGTACACAAACTCTTCATCATATCCTGTTAATAAAACGGAATGCTCTTTAAATGTCACTTCGATTTTTCCGCTAGGTGTATACCAGGTTTGGAAGTGATCGGGTGAGAGCTTTTTATAGGTTGTGTTTGTAATAATCCATACAGGTCGTCCATCCGATAAATGAATTTTTAGCTCGGTGAAATCCGTTCCTGTTAAGTCATCAATTTGCCCTGGTAAGTACTGTTCAGCCAGATCGCGAATAGGTTCGTGATACACACCTAAACCAGGCTCGTCAAACGTATACATATTTCCAACAAACCCATCATGAGGATTACCAAAGTAAATTTTCCCATTTTCTACTCGATAAGTAGAACCTTCCTTCACGATTTGATTCGCAAGTGTCATTTTATCAACATGCACTCCAGCAAATTGAAGAAGCATAGTTAGGCTCGTAACTTCACAGCCTCGTGGAAGCTCAGGAAACTGGTTTACCACAGGTGCATCTATGAGGGCCTGGTCTTGTATTTTAATAATCGACATTTCAAAATTATCTTCTAAAAAGGTGTTGGTTTTTGCGATGGGCTTGTTTATCCACGATCTGACCGATTCGATGGCGAGTACAACCTTGGAATTTTGAGTATTATCTAAAATAAAGCCGCCAGTTATGATCAGAAGAACAACTAGAAACACAGATAGGAATCTAAGCATTTAGCCACCTCCTATCAACTGAATAATATAGGGAAGGTCGGCAAAGAATATATAGGCTCATTTTGAGTTATAAATCCTTTTGTTGAATTGACTTATAGTATTGAGCTTTTTCTACATATTCTCTTGAAATGCGCTCCATGTCTTGAATATCATCGGCATTTAGCTCACGTACCACCTTTGCAGGTCTTCCAAAAGCCAGTGAATTTGGTGGGATTTTCTTTCCTTGAGGGACTAAACTACCTGCTCCAATGAAAGCTCCTTCTCCTATTTCTGCGCCATCTAATATAATTGAACCCATTCCTATAAGAGCTTTTTTTCGGATGGTACAGCTGTGTAATATCACTTGATGACCAACTGTTACTTCATCTTCAATAATAAGTGGGCGGCTAGGGCTTTGATGTAAAACAGAATTATCTTGTATATTTACTTTGTTTCCAATAAGCGTTGGTGAAACATCCCCTCTAATAACCGTATTAAACCAGATGCTTGATTCTTCCCCAATAACAACATCTCCTGTTACAGTTGCAAAGTCAGCAATATATGCGGTATCTGCTATGCGAGGTGTTACTCCTTTATATGGATAGATCATGACTATTCTCTCTCCTTAATAATGATTGATTCTATTTTATCTTTTTAAGCATTGCCTTGGAACCCCTATTTCATCGGCAATGCTTAAAAAGAACAATGTAGATTTTACCTCAATTATACGAATGGACTTTTCTTTGTGATAAAAGCTGGAGATGATAGAATAAGGTTTATTAAATATAGCTATGAAAAAATCACGAAGTAGGAGTAGCATCACAGCTCCTTGTAAACAAAAATAAACACAATAGAGCCATTCATGTGTAGTGAGGTGTAACAGTTGATTCCATCTATGCCTATCAGTTTAATGTCTCGTGTCTATCGGAAAATTATCCCAGCAGTACATCGTGAATTAGCATATTGGAAGGAGCGCGCTTTGCAAATTCCGAATGCAGAGCTCAGGGAGCAAGCTCTCTCCAGTATCCAGCATAAAACCTTTCATTGTGAGGGTGGAGGCATCATGTCACTAATGGCAACAAATCAGTACAAAGATGCCATTAAATTTATTGTAGCTTATCAAACTATCAGTGACTATTTAGACAACTTATGTGATCGAAGTACTTCTCTTGATCCCAATGATTTTGCTGCTCTTCACGAATCGATGAGCCATGCTCTAACGGTAGGTGCGAGACATGTTAATTATTATCGCTTTCGAGAGGATCAAGAGGATGGAAATTATCTCTCAGACCTTGTGCAAACGTGCCAGCATGTTTTAGGGAAAATGAGACATTATGAGTACATTCAAAAGCACCTTCTTGAACTTTGCCAATATTATAGTGATTTACAAATACATAAGCATGTCAAAGTTGAAGAGCGAGAGGGCAGGTTGCAAAGTTGGTACGAATTGTATAAGAATCATATTCCAGAAATGGAGTGGTATGAATTTTCTGCATGCTCAGGGTCTACCCTCGGCATTTTCTGTCTTGTCTCCTACGGGATGAGAGATGATTTTCAAGATACCCATGCTCAAAATATTCGAAATGGGTATTTTCCATACATTCAGGGTTTACATATCTTATTAGATTACTTAATCGACCAAGATGAGGATCGTGAAGGTGGAGATTTAAATTTCTGCTTCTATTATCAAGACGAACAAGAGCTATTCGATCGGTTAAAACACTTTATTCTAGAAGCGGACCGTCATACAGAAGGGCTTCCCCATAAACAATTTCACAAGCTTATCAATCGTGGACTGGTAGGTATTTATTTATCAGATGAAAAAGTAAGAAAACAGAAAAATGTCAAGAAGTTAGCAAAAGAGATGATCAAAACCTCTGGCATGATTAGTTACTTTTTTTACATTAATGGAAGAGCTTACAGATCGATGCAAAAGCTAATTTCACCTAGAATGGTGAGGATATTCGGTAAATAAAGTGCATTTCAAAAACTAAGAGGATAAGTTAAAACTAGCTGTAAGTGTGTTCTTTTTCTACTATTTCTGTCTTTCATAAGACTTAACATTCCATGAGTGAGAGTGAACCCTAAATCATCATTCTTAAGCAGTTCATTAGACATTTTTTTCTCGGAGGCAGATAATAATAACACGATAAAAAAAGAGGTGTAGAAATGACTCTCAAATTAAGTGTATTAGATCAGTCACCGATATCTGAAGGGATGTCTGCTGAACAGGCATTAAACCATACAGTGTTATTAGCACAGCATGTAGAAAAGCTAGGATACTCTAGATTTTGGGTATCTGAACATCATGATACAACGAGCTTAGCCGGTTCGTCTCCAGAAGTGTTAATTGCACATTTAGCAGCGAAAACAGAGTCCATCCGTGTTGGCTCAGGAGGTGTAATGCTTCCTCATTATAGCCCATATAAGGTAGCGGAAAACTTCCGCGTTCTTGAAGGATTAAACCCAAATCGAATGGACCTTGGTTTAGGAAGAGCTCCAGGCGGGATGCCGATTGCCACTATGGCATTAAACCACGGACAACGTAGAATGACTGATCAGTTCCCAGAGCAAATTGATGATCTTTTGGGCTATTTACATGATGCACTTCCAAATCACCATCCATTTAATGGTCTTAAGGCAACACCGCAAATTCAAACAGCACCCGAAGTATGGGTGCTTGGATCTAGCTCATCAAGTGCCATTTTAGCAGCACAAAAGGGGCTCCCATATACATTTGCTCAATTTATTAATGGCGAGGGTGGCGTCCAATATACCGAATCTTATCGGCGTCATTTCAGACCTTCAAAATACTTGAAGCAACCGCTAAATATGGTAGCTGTCTTTGTCATTTGTGGAGAAACAGATGAAGAAGCAGAGCGAATTGCATCGAGTATCGACCTTTCGATTTTAATGATCGAACAAGGAATGAGATCAAATGGTACTCCTAGTCCTGAAAAAGCAGCAGCATATCAATACAGTCCCTATGAACTAGTGCGAATGAAAGAAAATCGCAAGCGAATGATTGTTGGAAATCCTCAGAAAGTAAAGGAGCAGATTCTTGCAATAGGCGAGCAATATGGGACAGATGAAGTAATGGCTGTCACCATTACGTATGATTTTAAAGATAAATTGAAGTCTTTTGAGCTATTAGCAAACGAGCTTCTTAAATAATTTATTTATCTAAAGATCATACTTTTTGAGTAGCTTTATTAAAAAGATAAGCTCGTCATGTGGACGAGCTTATCTTTTTTCAATCGCAACAATAAACGGAGGGTTGTTCTTTTGATTAATGAATTGGTATTGAAGTACATGAGCCCGTTTTTGGTCAATCCCTTTTACATAACGAAGAAGGTAATCCCTTTCGACTGCTCCTTCGATATGGCCATGATAAATGACAAGGATAATGATTCCTTCAGGTGCCATCATTTCTAGAAGCTGATCAATTGCTGAGATGGTTGTATCAGGCTTCGTCACAATCGTTTTGTCACCGCCTGGCAAATAACCAAGGTTAAAAATGGCTCCCGTTATTCGCCCATGGTGTATGGGTGGAATCGAGTTACTTACATGCTCATGACCTTTTTGGAAAAAAGTCACTCGTTCTAGAAGCTGATGCTCCCTTAAACGTTCCATCGAATGATTAAGTGCTTCCTCTTGAATATCAAAGCCATATACTCTCCCTGAATCCCCGACCAATTGAGCCAAAAATAATGCATCGTGTCCGTTTCCAAGTGTTGCATCAACGACGATGTCACCACGTGACACAGCTTGCTCTAATAGCTGCCTTGCAAAGGGAAGAATTCGTTCGAGCTTCATTGGCTTTTCACCAATTTATTAAAAGTGAAAAATTTACCTTGATAGCTTTGTCTGCGCTTAAGCTCAGCATCAATTTGATTAAGAACTTCCCACTTATTTACACTCCACATCGGACCAATCATGAGGTCAATGGGACCATCTCCCGTAATTCGGTGAACAATCATTTCGGGTGGAAGGATCTCTAATTGATCACATACTAAGTTAATGTAGTCATCAAAGGATAAAAATTCCAATAAGCCTTTTTCGTATTGCTTTACCATCGGTGTTCCTTTTAACAAGTGCAAGAGGTGGATCTTAATTCCTTGAACATCCAGCTTAGCAACCTCTCTTGTTGTTTCCATCATCATTTCAGTTGTTTCAAGTGGCAAACCGTTAATAATATGTGAGCATATTCGAATTCCGTGCTTCCGTAGCTTATGAACACCTTCTACATAAGTTTGATAATTATGGGCACGATTAATAATAGTAGCCGTTTTTTCGTGAACGGTTTGTAATCCAAGCTCCACCCATAAATAAGTACGTTTATTTAATTCTGCTAAATATTCAACGACATCATCAGGGAGACAATCGGGTCTAGTCGCAATAGAAAGACCAACCACATCCTCTTGAGCTAATACTCGTTCAAATCTTTCACGAAGTACTTCTACGGGAGCATGCGTATTTGTGAAAGCTTGGAAATAAGCCATGTATTTGCCGTCTTTCCACTTATGATGCATCTTGTTTTTTATTTCATGAAATTGAAATTCTAAATCGTCCGCACGGTTACCTGCGAAATCTCCAGACCCTGCCGCACTGCAAAATGTACAGCCTCCAAAGGCAACAGTGCCATCACGATTTGGACAATCAAAACCACCATCTAAAGCCACTTTAAACACTTTATGGCCGAATTGCTGACGAAGGTGATAATTCCAAGTGTGGTAACGTTTGTCATCTGAGGCATATGGAAACGGGTTATCCTTATTCAATCGGTTAACCTCCTTCTATCGTTCAATCTTGGTTATTGAGCTGAAAACTTCATAAGAAGAATTTTATCATGAAGGTAAGTGGTTATCCAATTCAATTTAAAATGGAAGCAATTATTTTGACGATTCCGTTGTAGGAGGACGGAGATTGAACACACTATAAAAAGAAGCAATTTATGCTTCAGGAAGAAAAAAGGGGGGCAAATTCGATGGCAACTCGTCAGTCTATGGAACAACTTCTTGAGCAATGTGAAACGGCTCTTCAGCATGCTCAAGAGCAATATAAACAAAGCAGTAGACAAGAGCATTATAACGATGATGAGTACGCGGTAGCTATGCAGGAGTTAGAGAATGCATACAATGATTTAACCCAATTAGCCCATAGTGCCAATTCGCAGCAACGTGAGCAGCTTCACCGTATGAGATTACAATTACAGCAAGCACAAAACCATATGACATTACTTAGATACTAGGGGGATATAGATGAAAAAACGTTCAAAGCAAAATAACCCTGAGCAGAAAACAAGAAATGGGATAAATAATCAGGATTTGGAGCTTGGTAAAGAATACGATCCACTAAAAAGCGCAAAGAAAAAATATGAAAACAAAGGTGGACAACCGGTTAAATCCAAGTTCCATCCAGAATAACTAAGTTTTAGGGGCAAAGAGGGAATCATAAAAGCAGCACCATATACTTAACGGATTGTTAGTTAAGTATATGGTGTTTATTTTGGTTTGAAGGAAAGGTTTTCATTTGTACTCTAGACAACCGAATCCTAACCTGCCTTAGGAGTTCTGTTTCTTCAATCATCATCAAAGAGTAAAAATGAATGAAAAATCTGAAAAAACAACATAAAAGTAGCTGTTCACAAAGTAGTAAAGAAGAGGAAAAACTTTTGTGAAATACGTCACAGAACTAGAAGGCAATAAAATGGTTTAAATAAGATAACGGAATCATCTACTTGTGAAGATGTCACCATCATTTGGGAAGAGGTTGTTGATAGAGCAAGATCTATCAATAAAATATTTACTCAGTTTATTAGATCATCACGTTGAAACACACCATTTTTTTTAGGGAATATTTGTGAATGAATTCACAAAATGTACAAATTTAAAGACATTTAATTTGAAATATCAAGAAAGGAAGAGATTAATGAAAAAGTGGATGGCTATCTTCAGCATGATCATTTTAATGTTCATCCCTCCAGAATGGGCAAAAGCCCAAGACCAATCAAGCATTCTGAAAATGGAAGAATTAAATATTCAAGTGATGCCAGAGTTTTCATATCACCCGAGTGATCAGGAACAAAATCATCCCCCACTTTTGGTTGGGTATCATGGAACACTTATGAATCAAACAGAAAACCCACAAAAAGGGAAAATCGAAATCCCGATGCCAATGAATGATCAAAACTTCCGAATTGGATTTGTAGCAGACTACAACAGAGAGTTAACCGAAATGAATGAGATCGAATATAAAATCGACACAACTACGGGAACCATTGCTTGGGAAACAAGTGAAGAAATACTTCCAGGTGAACTTTATAAATTTGTCATTGAATTTTATACAAGTAGCTTAAAAGTAGATAGTGAGAAAAAGACACTTTCCTATGAATTCACTAGCTTTGCTGACATTGGCTTATTAAGTCTCGTCGTTCTCGAGCCATTAAATACCGATAGCTTTAAGCTGACACCGACTGCTGAGTCCCATCAGCAGAACTCATATGGAATGAACATGTTTGTATATCCGTTTCAAGGAATAAAGGCAAATGAAACAAAAAGCTTTCAATTGGAATACAAACGGGCTGAGGAAAAAACTTCTTTAGAAATGATGAACGAAATGGCCGGTCATCCAGCTAATGGAGAAGGAGCGACTAAAAAGAATGAAATTCTCCCGGTTCGCACGATCATCATCTTGTTAGCATCCACATCCATAATTGGGGGTATTCTCGTCTTTCTGTTCCTAAGACGAAAGGGAAGAAGCATAGATTCTCCAGTTAGTAAAAATAACAGTGAAAGAAAGGCTCGGTTACGAATGATGCTCCTAGAAGGGAGTATTACAGAAGCTGAATATAAAGAGCTGTTAAAGAAGATCGGAGGGTAAGGAAGATGACAAAGAATAGAAAGATACTTTTTGGACTATCATTGGTTGCTTCTGCATTAGTCATCATGCTTTTTTCAACGATGCCAAGCGCTGGGAGTAAGGAAATCTCCATCCATGAGCTGAAGAGTGATATAGAACAATTCAATGGGGAATATGTAATGACCCAAGGACTGTTAAATGAACAGTCGGTAGAATGGGATGCTGACAAAATTGAACTTCGTTTTGAACTATATGATGAAAAAGATGAAGCTATTGAAGTTGTTTATCAAGGAGTTAAACCTGATAACTTCTCTGCAGATGTCATTGTTATTGTAGAGGGCTTTGTACAAGGTGATGGAGAATTTGAAGCGGAGAAAGTTCAAACGAAATGTCCTTCTAAATACGAAGGTGAAGATATGAACAACTATGACACAGAAACTCATAAAAAAATTCTCGAAGAGTAGAAGTAGAAAAAGGGTGACGACATGTATGTAATTGGAAATATTGCTCTTATACTCGGTGCGGTCATATCTGCCTATTCCATTGTGGCAAATATTATAGGAGTAAGAAAAAAAAGCTCAAAATGGTTGGAAAGTGCCCAAGGAGCTATGCTTTCACTATTGTTAGTAGGAAGTACTTCGACCTTTATCCTGCTTTATTTACTCGGTACAAGTCAATTTCAATACAAATATGTGGCTCAATATACGAATCTTGAACTGCCATTAGTTTATAAGCTCACTGCTTTTTGGGCAGGAAATGCTGGATCTTTATTACTTTGGACATTTTTGCTCAGTCTATATTCTGCAATTATTGTTCTCTCAAAAAAGAAACAAAATGAGATGCTTCCCTATGTCTCGAGTATTCTATCTATTAATCTTTTATTCTTCTATGTAGTGATGTTAATCAGCGGAAATCCATTTGAGATGACCGAGACAATTCCTCCAGATGGGAAAGGGCTAAACCCAATGCTTCAAAATCCGGGGATGGTCATTCACCCAGTAACACTCTATATGGGGTATGTTGGACTCGCCATCCCATTTGCTTATGCAATTGCTGCATTAATCATGAAACGAATGGATGCGCTGTGGATTAAGTTAACGAGAAAATGGACACTAACCGCCTGGCTATTTTTGACAATCGGGAATATCGTAGGTGGATGGTGGGCATATCTAGAGCTTGGCTGGGGAGGTTATTGGGCTTGGGATCCAGTTGAAAATGCTTCCTTTATGCCATGGCTAACCGTATCTGCTTTTCTTCACTCGGTAATGATTCAAGAGCGAAAAAACATGCTAAAGACTTGGAATCTAAGCTTAATCATTCTCTCCTATATTTTATCCTTATTCGGCACATTTCTAGTGCGTAGTGGGATCTTAACAAGTGTTCACGCATTTGGTGATAGCAATCTAGGAACGTATTTCTTACTATTTATGGCCTTTATGCTGTTATTTTCGATGTATGTGGTTATTAGTCGATACCAATTAATTAAAAAGGATAGCCTTCCGATTCAATCCTACTTCTCTAAGGAAAGTAGCTTTTTATTAAATAACTATATTTTAGTTGCGGCGACGTTTGCTGTCTTTTGGGGAACGATGTATCCGCTGATATCAGAAGCTTTAACTGGAACAAAAGTCAATGTGGGTGCTCCTTATTTCAATAAAGTGATGGCGCCGATTATGCTCGCTCTTATATTATTAATGGCCATTTGTCCATTAATATCATGGCAAAAGGCTGTGTTTAATCGTTTTATCAAAAATGCATATCTACCTCTCCTTGCAGGCATCTTGTTTGCGATAACGCTCATCTTTTCTGGTGTGAAGGGAGTATATGCAATCGGAGGCTTATCTGTAACCGTTATTATGCTATTTACACACTTTCTTGAAGTCATTAGAGGTGTAAGAGCGAGGCGAAAAGCCACGAAGGAAAATATCATTCTTGCTACGGTTAGACTGACCAGGAAAAATCAACGCCGATATGGTGGCTATTTGGTTCATATTGGAATTGCTTTCATTGCAGTAGGAGTCATCTGCTCCAATGCATATTCAACAGAGGTTATGAAAACAGTCTCTAAGGGAGAAACGGTCTCTATTGGAGATTATAAGCTTACATTCGAAGAGCTTTCTGAACGGTCCGAGAGAGGAAATGGCATTGTTCATGCTAACCTAGCCGTTTCATATAAAGGAAAAAACAAAGGAACGATAAAGCCAGAAAAAATATTCTATGATAAATGGCCAGAGCCTTCATCTGAAGTAGCAATAAAGACGAATTGGAAGGAAGATTTGTATGTCGTGTTAAGTTCTTGGGAAAGTAATGAAAAAATTACGCTTGTCATGAAAATTAACTCGTTTGTTAGTTGGATTTGGCTTGGTGGTGTAATTATGGTGCTTGGAACTGCAATCGCATTGATCGGTGGGAAACCGCTTAAGCGAGTCAACTCACAAACTCCAAATCGTAAAGAAGTGAGGGAGACAAAATGAAGCGTAGCTGGATTCTAATCGTGGCTTTTTATCTCATCTTTATTCCAAGTGTTGGTCTAGCAGCCTTCGATCATAATTCAAAGGAATTTAAAGAAGTTATATCACAGCTTGATATGCAAGGGCACGCTGATCATGATTTTGCTACTTGTAGTGTTCAAAAGGTTTATTACGAAGAAGTCGTTGACATGCTAAATGAAGGGAAATCAGAGCAGGATATTTTGAATTCTTATGTGGATGAATATGGTCAGCAAGCGTTAAGGGTACCAGCTACTGAAGGGGGAGGCATTATTGCGTGGGTGATGCCAGCTTTTATCTTTCTGATCGGCGCGATCGTTGTTGCCTATTGGATCAAAAAGCTTACAGTTTTAAACCATCAAAAGGCAGCTGCTACAAATACCACTTTTCAATCAAATGCCGATCAGGAAGTGCTAGAGAAAATCATAGAGGAAGAACGTCATAAGTTCTTTTAGGAGGGGATCCATTATGGATTATGTCTATCTCATTATTGGTTGCATCTTAGTGCTTACTTGCTTTTATTTTATCACTTCTCCCTTTTTTCAAACAGAGAAATGGGTGGCTGTCGAACGCAAGGAACCTGAGGGATATGCACCGTTAGAAAGCATTTATCAAACGATGAATGAACTGGAGATGGATTATTTAATGAAGAAACTATCTCCACAGGATTACGAACAAATGAAAGTCCATTACCAATCACTTGCAGCTGGGTATTTACAGGGGAATCAAATGAAAGCTGCAAATAGGAAAGAAAAAGTGAAGGATAAGATTGATGATGAAATAACTAAAGAGCTCCAAAAGCTTCGAAAAGGAAAGGGATGACTTAGATGAATGATCTCCCCCCTTTTCATCCAGACTGGCTCATCAATCTATGGTTTTCAACGCCAGTCCTAAGAGGAATGAATCCACATATTTTAATAATTATATTCCTGTTCGTAATCGTAATCCTATATTTTTGGAGGAAAAAGAGGAAAAACCAACAAGCATTCTATTATGAAGAACAGAAGTTTCAAAGACTTAGACAAGAGAAGCAACTGCTGGAACAAAAGCTAACAATGATGGTCGAGCAAAAAGCAGCGGGACATATAGAAGAAGAGCATTATGAAAGAAGTAGGAAAGAATATGAGATTAAATTACAGAAAGTCAAATTGGAGCTAGACCTATTTACGTAAGAAAGAGTTGGGGCATATGCTAGAATTTAAAAATCTTTCGAAAATAATTGGTGAAAAAATTATATTACGGAATCTTTCTTTAACATTAGATAAAGGAGAGAGTTTAGCGGTTATTGGTCCAAACGGAGCTGGTAAAAGTACATTATTTAAATGTGCCACAGGACTAATGAAGCCATCAAGTGGAGAGATTTGGATTGACCAACAAATCATGAAAAAAAATTCCACTACACAAAGGCAAGCCATTGGCCTACTTGGGCATGAATCTTTTTTATATAGCTCGCTCACTCCTCTTGAAAATCTCATGTTTTACGGGAAGTTATATAAAGTGCCCAATCGAGAGAAAGCCGCATTGAACTTACTGAAGAAAGTGGGTCTTGAATATTTCCGAGACATTCCTATTCGTTCTTTTTCAAGAGGAATGATACAGCGACTAGCAATTGCTCGGGTGCTATTGCAGGAGCCAAATGTCTTGCTTTTAGATGAGCCACATACAGGTTTAGACCAGGAGGCAGTGGCTTTGTTCAATCATATCATTCAAGAAAAGCAAGGGTTAGGTACTTCTATTCTCTTAATCTCACATGATTTTGAGCAAGTTCACAAACTATGTAATCGAGTAGCTATTCTGCACAAAGGAAGAATTATCTCAGATAACCAGGCAGAGCGTTTCCTAGATGTGAATGAATTAAAAGCTTATTACGAAAAGAAGGTGATAAGCAAATGAAATGGATTGTAAGCGATGCTCTTGCTATTGCAAGCAAGGACATAAGAAATGAATTAAAATCAAAGCAAAATTTTGGCATGATGGTGATCTTTTCTAGCTTAGTTATATTAATCTTTAGCTTTGCATTTGACCCAACGCAAAACTCAGTGAAAATGATTATACCTGGGCTTATCTGGGTAATTACTATTTTCTCTGGAATTCTTGGACTAAACCGTTCATTTCTAGTGGAACAGGACAATGAGTGTATAATCGGTTTGCTTGTCGCACCAATTGATCCGACGAGTATTTATTTGGGGAAGGTTTTATCTAATTTGGTAATTGTAACAGCAGTTCAATTAATTAGTGTCCCCGTGTTATTTATCTTATTTGATTTCCATTTCTATGGGGATTATCTGTGGTTCATTCTTATTGTCTTTATCGCAACATTCGGGTTTATTATTGTGGGAACATTTCTCGCAGCATTGGCAGCTAATGCTAAAAACAGTGAGATGCTATTACCTGTTCTCCTCCTCCCTTTACTAAGCCCTCTAATGATTGCAGCTGTACAAGCAACCCGAATTATTTTAGAAAATGAAGGAATACAGGATGTCAAATCATGGTTTCAGCTAATGGTTGGTTACGACTTATTATTTTTCGCTGTGTGTTTCTTCTTATTTGAATTTATTATGGAGGGATCTTAATGAATCAAACACGAACCAAAGTGGATCGCATCCTACTCTATACATTATTGCCGGCAGTCTTTATTAGCTTATATCTAGTCTTTATTTGGTCACCAATTGAAAAACAGATGGGGGTCACCCAAAAAATCTTCTATTTTCATGTTGGGTGTGCATGGGTAGCTTTTCTTGCCTTTTTTATCGTCGGCTTCTATAGTGTCCTAACGTTAAAAAAGCCAACTGAAAATCGCTTTATTCAAGCAGGGATTTCTGCTGAATTAGGTGTGTTGTTTACGACCATTACGTTAATAACGGGCATGATTTGGGGGAAATCTTCCTGGAATACATGGTGGACCTGGGAACCTCGCCTGGTCACGACCCTTATTCTGTGGTTTATTTATGTAGCCTATTTGTTTGTTCGAAAGATGGAGGGATCATGGGAGAAGATAGCTCGTTTTTCAGCGGTTTTCGGAATTATTGGATGCATCAATGTTCCAATCGTTTTTATGGCTATTCGTTGGTGGAATACGAAATTACATCCAATCGTATTTGGAGAGGGAAAGAACCAGCAAGGTGGTGGAATAGAGCCAAATATGCTTATCACACTCCTATTTTGTATCGCAACCATTACCCTGTTATATGTGTTTTTAATGAGGAAAGGAACTGAAATCGAGAAGATGCGATTAGCAGTGACTAAAGCGAAGAATAAAGCCATTAACAAGCTTGCGAGCTAAAAGGAGGAAATGAAAATGGAATATTTATATTTAGCTTATACAGTTATTTGGGCTCTTATTGGCGGCTATATTGTGGTTTTAGGGAAGCGCCAGCACCAATTAAAGAAAGACCTTGAGGTGTTAAAAGAGTGGAATTCAGAACAATAGAAGCGGGTGATGAAAATGGGAAAGAAACTCGTTCCAATATTTATAGGAATGATCACGATTGGTGTTCTCGGTCTATTGGTAAATGGGCTTAGTGGAAAAGTTTCTGCAAACCCAGGTGATCCTTCCATTGATTTCGAACTGAAGGATATGAATGGAGTTGTTCATCAGCTTTCTGACTATAAAGGGAAACCCGTTGTTATCAATTTTTTTACAACATGGTGTGAACCTTGTCTAGATGAAGCCCCAGAGCTTGAGGCATTTGGAACCGAATATGACGGAGCGGTACTTCTCGTATTAGCTAAGGGCGAATCAAAAAGAAGAATGACAGATTATATAGAGGAATCTAAGTCAAAACTTACGTATTTACTCGATACGAAAGAAGACGTTGCCAATGATTATGGGGTAATCGGTCAGCCTGAGACGATTATTATTGATGAAAATGGGCTTATTCATGAACGGTTCTCAGGACCGACAACAAAAGCGGATTTAATTCAAATGATGGAGAGCATGAAGCCTTAACCAAGGTTAGAACACAATTATGTGTTTTAATAGATTCATTTTGACTTGGAGGAGGTGATAAAGAATGTTCAAGAAGCTATTGGCTATCGATAAAAAAATGCTAATATTTATCGGAGTTTTTGCTGGAATCATTATTTCTGCAGTAACCGCTAAGACATTTGCCTATACAGATTCTGCTGATTTTTGCAAAAGCTGTCACATTATGACAAATGTACATGATTCATTTACTGATTCAACTCATGCAACCTTAGCGTGTAATGACTGTCACTTGCCACATGATAGCAAGGTTAAGAAGCTCGTTTTCAAAGCGAAAGCAGGTGTCGGCCATATGTATTTTAATACATTAGGATCAGACAAAATACCAGGTGTATTACATGCAACAGAAAGCTCTGAAGAGGTAATAAAGGAAAATTGTATCAGCTGTCACGAAAGTACAATTGATAATGTGTCACATGACGCGAAGGAAAGTTGCACAAGTTGCCATCAATCGATTCCACATGGCGATGATTTTAAATCAGAGGATTTCTATAAGCAGCCGAAACCAGGCGAGCTACTAGATAAAAAAGGAGGTACATTCAATAATGGCTAGAAAATATGGATGGTCATTCGTTTTTCTAGTCGCTGTTATGATGGTTATCACCGGCTGTGCGAGTAATGAAAGCGCAAATAGCTCGGCAGGTGAATTAAAAACAGGACTAGAAAAAGACGAAATTAGCAATGAAGCATTTAAGGATCTTTTTCCTCTTCAATATGACAGTTATTTAAAAAATAAAGAAGAAGAGGATACGAAATATTCAGGGTCTGTAAAACGTAGTAAATATGATGTGGACAAAGAGCCATATTTACCGATTTTATTTAATGGATACGGATTTGCCACTGAGTACAATGAAGATCGAGGTCATATATATGCCCTTGAAGATGTAAAAAATGTCAAACGGATTACAGATAAATCCATTGGCTCCTGCTACACTTGTAAATCTACAGCGGTGCCACAAATGATTGAGGAAATGGGCGATGACTATTGGGGTGGAAACTTCAATAAAGATATCTGGCCTAAAGGAGAAGAAATGGGGCACTCCCCTATTGGCTGCTCAGACTGTCATGATCCAGAAACAATGGACCTTCGTGTAACACGACCAAGTTTTGTAAAGGCAATGGCTACACAAGGAGTCGATGTTTCAAAAGCAACAAAAAATGATATGCGCAATTATGTATGTGGACAATGCCACGTAGAATATTACTTCGCACCTGAAAACGGAGAGGTAACTTTCCCTTGGGATAAGGGCTTTAAACCAGAAGATATGTATGAATACTACGAAACAACTGCAAAAGAAAAAGGCTTTGAAAAGGACTGGGTTCATAATGTGTCGGGGGCACCTATGCTAAAAGCACAGCATCCTGATTTTGAGACACATATGGAAGGGCCACATGGTCAAGCAGGCGTCACATGCTCAGATTGTCACATGCCATATGAGCGAAAAGATGATAAGAAGAAAATTAGCTCTCATTGGTGGACATCGCCATTAAAAACAATGGAACAATCATGTGGAACTTGTCATAGTAATCGTGAACTGGATGAACTAGAAGAACGAGTAATCAGTATACAGGACACACATATGGAAGCATTGCATGCTGCGGAAGATATTTCAATTACCGCTCATTACTATGTAAACAAGATGATCACTGAAAAAGTAAGCGAGGACAAAATTAAACTGGCTCAAGAGCAGGTACGGATTGGTCAATGGTTCTGGGATATTGTAGCTGCCGAAAGCTCAGCAGGCTTCCATAATCCGCAAGGGGCAATGGATTCAATGAGAGTATCAACAGAAGCATCGAACGAAGCTATTCGAATGGCAACAGAAGAGCTTGTGAAAAAAGGTGTAAACCTTGAAGAGCTAAAAGAAGAAATTGAAAAGGCAAAGAAAGCCGTTTTAGATGAGAAAGATAATTTCAAAAAGAAAGAGCAAGCTGTAAACAGTTATTTCACTGCACAACAACCTGCTCCAAAAAAATAAGGCAGATATACTAAGCGATAAAAACACTGTACAAACCCTATTTGTGCAGTGTTTTCTATTTGATTTTGACAAATAAAAGAGGGCATGTCAATTCCTAAGTCCTATTTTCTGATTGTTCTATCATATTATATTCCGAATAAAAGGAAGGAAAATTGATTGCAAAGGGACAGAAAAAGGTCTAAAATTACTTTGGTATTCGAAATAGATAGAGCATGTAGATATATTTAGTAAAGGGGCGATACGCATGCCACGTGCCTTATGGCTTTTAGTAATAGGGATGGCAGTGAATGTAACGGGCGCTTCTTTTTTATGGCCGTTAAACACGATCTATATTCACGAGCATCTAGGAAAATCACTGACATTTGCTGGCTTTGTCCTAATGTTAAACTCCGGGGCAAGCGTTATTGGAAATCTTTATGGTGGCAGCCTGTTTGATAAAATTGGTGGCTACAAGTCGATATTATTCGGAGTAGGCGTCACATTAGTTGCCCTAATCGGTTTAACCTTTTGGCATGATCTTATTCCTTACGTCATTTTTCTAACGATTATTGGTTTCGGCTCAGGTGTTGTTTTCCCATCCATGTATGCAATGGCTGGTTCTGTATGGAAAGAAGGCGGGAGAAAAGCATTTAATGCAATATATGTAGCTCAAAACTTAGGGGTTGCGGTCGGTGCCGCATTAGGTGGATATGTCGCATCCTATTCCTTTCAGCTAATTTTCATCGCAAATTCATTCATGTATACCATTTTCTTTTTCATTGCAGTATTTGGTTATCGTAGTATTCAAGTGAATAGCGGGAACCACACGTCGGTAATCCAAGAGAATAAAGCGATTAAGAATTATTCTAGGCTGTATGCTTTATTAATTTTAAGTATCGGTTATTTGCTTTGCTGGGTTGCGTATGTTCAGTGGCAGTCTACGATTGCTTCACATACTCAGGATCTTGGCATTACGTTAAAGCAGTATAGCTTGCTTTGGGCGATAAATGGAGCATTGATTGTCCTTGGGCAGCCTATAATGAACAATGTGGTTAAATACTTTGCTAAAACGTTAAAGTTACAAATTTTAATAGGGATTTTTATTTTTATCGCTTCATTTGCTGTCGTATCCGTCGCACAACAATTTACAGCATTTTTAACTGCCATGATCATCTTAACAATCGGCGAAATGCTCATTTGGCCAGCAGTACCAACGATTGCAAATGACCTAGCTCCTAAAGGAAGAGAAGGATTTTATCAAGGGATAGTTAACAGCACGGCAACTGGTGGACGTATGATTGGTCCTCTACTGGGAGGCTTAATGGTCGACTTATACGGCATGTCCATGCTCTTCATCGTTCTGATGTCTCTCTTCGTAGTAGCTATCTTCACGACCATTCTTTATGATCGAAAATTAAAAGATTCAAACTCCATCGTCACTCAAGCCTCATAACAGATAGTACTAAAAGCGCGAACTCCTTGCCGGGGGCGCGCTTTTTTGGTGACTGCAAGGCCGATTACTTGCTGGATGAAAGAAGCTCTTGACGGTTATGAACAATTGAAAAAAGGTCCTCATCCAGTAGATGAAGATCAAAAAGGCAATGAAACGATTGAAAAAAAGTCCTCATCCAGTAGATGAAGACCAAAAAGGCAATGAAACAACCGAAAAAAGGTCCTCATCAAGAAGATGAAGACCGAAAATGCTAGAAAACTAGAACAAAAAATCCTTCATCCAGCCGATGAAAGCCAAAGAACTAGGGAATACCTTGGAAATGCCACCATGAGTTAGTTCGTAACTAATTGGACTATAAATGGAAGCCATCACTGAGAAATGAACATTAATTCACGAAATCCTCTTCATTCCCTTTTCCATCTCTACTTCATCATCAACTTGACAAGCTCACGATTACGCTGCTTGAATACTTCATTATGGGATGAGACCATAGCCTGCTTGGTTGCTTCTGGATTTATGAACTGCTTGGCGTTGTTTACAGCGTTGGCTGCATCTTGGAATGCACCAGCAATTAAATGGAGCTTTCCATCATGCTTTAGGATGTCTCCTGCTGCATACAAGCCAGGGACAGATGAAGCGCTAACGGAATTGCCTTCTACATAAAAGTTATCCGCCATACGAATATCTAACTCACTCTTCATTAATAGGTCGGAATCTCGTTCATAGCCATGGTTAATAATGACTTCATCAATTGGTAAATATGTAACTTCTCCTGTCTCATGGTTCGTTAATTCGACTTGCTCAATCACTTCGTGGTTGTTTGAAGCAATTAACTTTGTAATCGATGTATGGAATATACAAGAAACCGTGCTATTCATTACTTGGGAAACTTGTGATTCGTGTCCGTTAAGTCCTTCTTTGCGGTAGGTTAAATACACTTTATTGGCTACTGGCTCAAGCTCGTTTGCCCAATCAATGGCTGTATTTCCACCACCTGATATGATGACAGTTTTGTTTTTAAACCGTTGCAATGATTTTACTGTATAATTTAAATTAGAAACCTCGAATCGGTCGGCACCCTCGATATCTAATTTTTGTGGGTTGAGAATGCCGCTCCCTACTGCCACGATAACTGTCTTGGAAAAATGAGCTTCTCCTGAGGTAGTTGTTAAGATAAAAATGCCTTCCTCATTTTGAGAAATCGTTTCAACTTTCTCGTTTAGAACCACTGTAGGGTCAAAGGTTAATCCTTGCTCTACTAACTGTTCGATCAATTTTGCTCCTGGAGTCGGAGTGAGGCCCCCTATATCCCAAATCATCTTTTCTGGATAGACATGGATTTTTCCGCCAAGTAGCGGTTGATATTCAATAATTTTTGTCTTCATTTCACGAAGTCCACTATAAAAAGCAGAGTATAAACCTGCTGGTCCGCCTCCAATAATCGTAACATCAAATAGTTCGTTTGAGATCAACCTATATCACTCCTAAACTTATAATATTGATTATCATTCTCATTTAACTATACGCTAGCCGAACGAAATATTCAATTCCTTTTATTAAGTAAGCAAGAGGAGCGAACAAAAAATTTGAACAACCTAAGAGGTGCTTCCCATTCCTTTATGAAGCTTGTTATACAGTTAATTGGCAAATATTTATTCGTAAAAATAGGAGGGAATGATAAAAAAATTCCGAATATTTAAGAGAGAATAGAAGGAAGCTGGATGATGGTAAAGGAGCTATGAAAAGCGTTTGATATTTCATCTTTTTTGTTTTGTGAAGAGGTAGATGGGGCTTACAACATTTGAAACCCTCCCTGCATTATTCGCTTGGAGTGCACTTCGAGTGGAAAGGGATTAATGAGCATCAGATGAAAAGGGTGGAAAAATATTGGTTAACAGATATCAGACTAATAGGAGGTAACTCATGAACGTAATAGTTGAGACAGATAGACTTATATTAAAGGTGTTTGAAGAACAGGATGTAGATGAAGCAAAAACTTTTTGGGGAGACCCTGAGGTGATGGAAAGCTGTCTAGGAGCCACGCCTCATGAGGTGTTACCAAACGTACTTAAGGCTTATGCGACATGCCATGACTCTAACCATTTATCTGTTTATGCAGTTGTAGAAAAAGTATCGCAAAAAGTTATTGGAGCTGCTGGATTTAATCTTGGAGAGTCTCTAAAACAGGTGGAGCTTATTTATCATTTTTCTAAAGAATATTGGGGGAAGGGATATGCGACTGAAGCAGTAATGGCTTGCATTACTACAGCGAAGCAAAACGAACTCGTGGAAAAAATCTCTGCTTCAGCTGCCCCGGAAAATGCAAGCTCATTAAAAATTCTTGAAAAAGTTGGTTTTGAATATCAAGGTATGAAGTGGTTTGAAGATACGGCACAAGAGGAGCCGTATTATGAAATGAAGTTGAAATAACGGAATAAAATATCAGAGGGAGATATCATTGGGAAGGAGCTTTCTATGAATCCAGCACTCTTTGAAATTCCAGCCGATATTCTAGAAACCATTGTGGAGAATGCATTTGAATGGCTTGTTGTCGTGGATCGGACAGGAAATATCACGTATATAAACAATAATTATTGTGAGTTTTTGGATGTTAAACGTGATGAAGTAATTGGCAGGCACGTTACAGAAATTATTGAAAACACAAGAATGCACATTGTTGCAGATACAGGCGTAGAAGAAATAGCTGACCTTCAATATATAAGGGGCAATTATATGATTGCAAACAGGATTCCAATTTTTTCGGATGGAAAGATTGTTGGCGCATTTGGGACCGTCTTTTTTCGAGATACACAAGAATGGATGAAAATGAATAGCCATGTGAAAAGTCTTTTGACCAAAATGCAATCCTATATACAATCATTTGATACGGGAGTTAAATATAGCTTGGACGATATTCTTGGCAGCTCGAAGCAAATGAAGAGTTTAAAGGAAAAAGTGAAAACTGTGGCATCGAGTGATATATCCGTATTAATAAGAGGAGAAAGTGGCACGGGAAAAGAGCTGTTTGCTCATAGTATTCACCAACTAAGCAACCGAAGTCATCAACCGTTTATTAAAATCAACTGCGGGGCAATCCCAGAGCATTTACTAGAATCAGAGCTATTTGGCTATGAAGAAGGAGCTTTCACTGGTGCAAAGAAGGGTGGAAAAAAAGGGAAGTTTCAGCTTGCTGATGGGGGAACGATTTTTTTAGATGAAGTAGGGGATATGCCCATTAACATGCAGGTAAAACTTCTTCGTGCACTCCAAGAGGGCGAAATTGAAGCTGTTGGATCGACAAAGCCGTTTTCTGTTGATGTACGAATTATAGCCGCGACCAATCGACCTCTGGAGAAAATGATGGAGGAGAAGCGATTTCGAGCAGACTTATTCTATCGAATTAATGTTGTGCCATTCTTAATCCCTTCCTTGCGGGAAAGAATGGAGGATCTTCCGTTACTACTCGATTACTTTGTTCAAAAAATAACGAAGAAATCAGGAAAAAGAATAATGAAAATCGATAATCGAGTGAATCAGCTTTTTCAATTATATAGTTGGCCTGGTAATATACGTGAGCTGGAAAATGTACTAGAGGCATCCATTCATTTATCGAATGATGAAGTAATCTCCATAGATTCTCTTCCTGAATATCTACAAGAAGCTCATCCAGTGTATCCCTTAGGCGAGAAAGACTTGAAGGAAATGCTGGAGGAGACTGAAAAGCGGATATTAAAACAAAGCATAGAGAAATACAAGCATAATAAATTAGAAGCTGCAAAGGCTTTGGGAATTAGTAAATCCACCATGTACGAAAAATTAAAGAAGTATGAACTAGATTAGTCCAGAATTTCGGAAATCATTCCGAAATTCTGGACTTTTTCTTATGTAGTAAACAAATGGAGGTATGACAATCCAAACTGACGACTTACCATATTGATTCATCGTTCTGTTTCCGACATTCTGGAAAAACAATTCACGAAAAATTCAAAAAAATGAGACGAAACCTACTTTTTTTGATTGGCACACAACTTGCATAAACGTTAAAGGGAGAAACAAATAAATGGAAAAGGGGGAGCAACTGTTGTTTTGGTAGCGTTTTCATAAAAGGTTAACAAGCAACTTCACATTAAAGGGGGAAATAAAATGCTTAGTATGATTGGTTTAATTGGTGGACTAATTCTTTTAATTGTATTAACGATGCGAGGAATGAACCTATTAGTCGCAGGGCCACTTTCTGCCTTATTTGTAGCAATTTTAAATGGGATGCCTTTATTCCCACAGCTTGTTGGAGAAGGAGAAGCAAATTTAGTTGGAAATTATATGTCTGGATTTTCTGGGTTTGTGACAGCTTGGTATTTAATGTTTTTACTAGGGGCCATTTTTGGCAAGGTCATGGAAGACAGCGGAGCAGCAGACAGTGTATCGAAATTAATTGTTGATAAGCTAGGAATGAAATATGCAGTGTTAGCAATCGTAGCTGCTTGTGCATTTTTAACCTATGGTGGTGTAAGTTTATTTGTTGTTGCTTTTTCTGTATACCCGATGGCAGTTAGTTTATTTAAACAAGCTAATTTGCCAAGGCGTTTTATTCCAGCAGCTTTAGCATTTGGATCGGTTACGTTTACGATGACTTCAGCTGGTTCACCAGAAATTCAGAACTGGATTCCAATTGAATATTTGAATACTTCTCCATATGCTGGTTGGGAAGTAAGTGCAATTGTTGCGGTGTTTATGATCATCTTTGGCTATTGGTGGTTAAAGCGAATGATTACAAAGGCAGTTGCGAAGGGAGAGAGCTTTGTTTCGAGAGATTCTGACCCAGTAAATGAAAATAAACCGCTTCCGAATCCGCTATTGGGGATCGTTCCATTATTTGTTGTATTAATCATTTCGTATATTTTTCATGATTCACTTAAGCAATCAGCATTAATCATTGCCCTATTAGGAGGTGTGATTGCCACTTATTTATTGAATCGAAAATATTTCAAAAACTTTTGGAATGCTGTTTCAGAAGGAACGCTTGGAGCTTTAATTGCTATTGGAAATACGGCTGCTGTAGTTGGTTTTGGTGGTGTTGCGAAAGCAGTCCCAGCTTTTCAAACAGCTGTTGATTATATGACAAGTATTCCTGGGAGCCCGTTAATTGGCGGGGCGGTAGCAGTTAGTTTAATAGCAGGGATGACTGGTTCCGCTTCGGGTGGGCAGGCGATTGCCCTTCCATTAATTGCTCCTCATTACTTGGATATGGGTGTTAATCCTGAAGCTTTGCATAGAGTTGTTGCGATATCGTCTGGTGCGTTAGATTCGCTTCCTCATAATGGGTATGTGGTGACTACGGTTCGGGCAATTTGTGGGGAAACACATCAGGATGCATATAATGCTGTTGGTGCAGTTACTGTGATTGTTCCATTGCTCGGTGTGATCTTGGCAATTATTTTATTCTCACTTGGTTTAGGCATTTAAGAAAGGAGTTACGTTATGGTTGATGGAAAGGTTGTTTTTATTACAGGGGCAGCTCAAGGAATTGGCTATGAAATCGCTAAGAATTTCGCAAGTCAAAAGGCTATGGTGATGCTAACAGATGTTCAAGAACAAGAAGTAATGTCTTCAGCACAACTGTTACAAAAGGAAGGGTTCGAGGTCAAAGGACTTAAGTGTGATGTTACAAAGGAAGTGGAAATTGAAGCTGCGATTTCCCAAACAGTTGCGGAATATGGGAGAATTGACATATTAATCAATAATGCAGGTCTCCAGCATGTTTCCTATATCGAGGATTTCCCAACAGCTAAATTTGAGTTTCTCATCCAAGTGATGCTAACTGCTCCTTTTGTGGCAATGAAGTATGCGTTGCCATATATGAAAAAGCAAGGATTTGGCCGTATTCTTAATATGGCCTCGATCAATGGCCTCGTTGGCTTTGCTGGGAAAGCGGCTTACAATAGTGCCAAGCACGGTGTCATTGGGCTTACAAAAGTGGCTGCACTAGAAGCAGCTCCATACGGGATAACCGTGAATGCGATATGCCCAGGCTATGTCGATACTCCATTAGTTCGTAATCAATTAGAGGACCTATCAAATACAAGAAATGTGCCGCTTGAAAAAGTGTTAGAGGAAGTGATTTATCCACTTGTCCCACAGAAAAGGCTTTTAGATGTATCAGAAATTGCCGATTATGCTATATTCCTATCAAGTGAAAAGGCAAAGGGGGTTACTGGTCAGGCCGTTGTCATTGATGGGGGATATACGGTTCAATAATATGGATATAAATTAAAGTGTTATTTTAAATTTACTAGGATCCAGTTTTTATGGGCGGAATTTAAGGTTAATATAGTGAGGTTGAGCTGGAGGTTTGTTATGGCCATTAGTTCAACCTTTTTTTATCGGAATTATATACATGCTTTTATTTAGGGAAACATTCTATCAGCCTTGTAAGTAGAAATGCTAAGTGCATTTCATATGACTTTTGTCCCCCTGTCCTCTCCTACAGACTTTTTCGTTCCAATCCTTTTGTGGATTAATCTACTTAATCAAAGAATGAATGGAGACATACGTAAACATATTGAATTATAGGCTAACGGAAGTTTGATTTTTGTTAGCAAACAATGTGGCATCTGAGCTATTTTAAAGAAGAATTTCCGTATCAAAATATTTTAATTAAACCAACTTGCATCTCTATCAGAAATTTTATACAATATCACTAATTAAGAACTTCTTATACCCATCAACAGTGATAAGGAATAGTAATGATGTTACGTCCGCTTTAAGAGAGATGACGGCTGGTGAAAGTCATTCGGACCCATCATGAACTCGCCTTTGAGTTGCAAGTGTGAATGATTAGTAATACTTGCCGTGTTCCGCGTTAAGGATGAATGAAGCGAGTGCTCGCTAGGAGCACTAATGTGGGTGGTACCGCGGGAGATTATACATAATCCTCTCGTCCCTATTATAGGGATGAGGGGTTTTTTTATTTTTTTGGCTCTGTTTTGACAGAGATCAACAGATTGTATAGGAGGAAACACAATGAGCTTCAATCACCAACAGATTGAAAAGAAATGGCAACAGCACTGGGAAGAAAACAAGACATATAAAACAACTGAAGATAAGGGGAAGCCGAAATTTTATGCATTAGATATGTTTCCATATCCATCTGGAGCAGGCTTACATGTAGGTCATCCAGAAGGATATACTGCGACAGATATACTTTCACGGATGAAGAGAATGCAAGGCTATAATGTTCTTCATCCTATGGGATGGGATGCCTTTGGATTGCCAGCAGAGCAATATGCACTTGATACGGGGAATGATCCTGCTGATTTTACGGAGCAAAATATTAATACATTTCGCCGCCAAATTAAAGAGCTAGGATTCTCGTACGATTGGGATCGTGAAGTGAATACAACAGATCCGAATTATTATAAGTGGACTCAATGGATTTTCACTAAATTATATGAAAAGGGTCTAGCCTATATTGATGAAGTGGCAGTTAACTGGTGTCCAGCTCTTGGAACAGTATTAGCGAATGAAGAAGTAATTGATGGTAAATCTGAGCGCGGTGGTCACCCAGTTGAACGTCGCCCGATGAAGCAATGGGTGTTGAAAATTACCGAATACGCAGACCGTTTACTAGAAGACCTTGAAGAGCTAGATTGGCCAGAGAGCTTAAAGGATATGCAGCGCAACTGGATTGGTCGTTCAGAAGGAGCGCATGTATCCTTTACAATTGATGGATACAGCGAGACATTTACCGTGTTCACAACTCGTCCAGATACATTATTTGGAGCGACCTATGCAGTTCTAGCTCCTGAACATCCATTTGTTGAGAAAATAACAACACCTGAACAGAAGGATGCCGTGGAAGCATATATAGCAAAGGTAAAGGCGAAGAGCGATTTAGAGCGTACAGACCTTGCGAAGGAAAAAACAGGCGTATTTACTGGGGCATATGCGGTTAACCCAATTAATGGAGAAAAAATGCCAATCTGGATTGCGGATTATGTGTTAATGAGCTACGGAACAGGTGCGATTATGGCGGTTCCAGCACATGATGAACGTGATTTTGAATTTGCGAAGGAATTTGATCTTCCAATTAAAGAAGTTGTGGCAGGCGGAGATGTGTCGAAGGAAGCTTATACAGGTGACGGAGAGCATGTGAACTCTGACTTCTTGAATGGACTTGGCAAAGAAGACGGAATAATAAAAGCAATCGAGTGGCTGGAAGAAAACGAAAAAGGCGAAAAGAAGGTTACGTATCGTCTACGTGATTGGTTATTTAGCCGTCAACGCTATTGGGGAGAGCCGATTCCAATCATTCACTGGGAAGACGGAACGATGACAGCTGTTCCTGAGGAAGAGCTTCCGTTAATCTTACCAAAAACAACTGAAATCAAGCCTTCTGGAACAGGCGAATCACCACTTGCCAACATTGACGATTGGGTTCATGTGGTTGATGAAAAGACAGGAAAAAAAGGAAAGCGCGAAACCAATACGATGCCACAGTGGGGGGGAAGCTGCTGGTACTTCTTACGCTATATTGATCCACATAATAATGAGAAGCTGGCGGACCCTGAAAAGCTAAAAGAATGGCTACCAATTGATATCTATATTGGAGGAGCAGAGCATGCCGTTCTTCATTTACTTTACGCAAGATTTTGGCATAAATTCCTATATGATATTGGTGTAGTGCCAACGAAAGAGCCTTTCCAAAAGTTATTTAATCAAGGGATGATTCTTGGTGAAAATAACGAGAAAATGAGTAAGTCAAAAGGAAATGTTGTTAATCCAGATGATATTGTTGTCAGCCATGGGGCAGACACCTTACGTCTTTATGAAATGTTCATGGGACCTTTGGATGCATCAATCGCTTGGTCAACAAATGGTCTAGATGGTTCGCGTCGCTTCTTGGATCGTATTTGGCGTTTGTTCGTTGAAGAAGATGGTTTATTAAATGAAAAGATCCAAGACAATGAAGAGGCACAAGGCCTTGAAAAAATCTATCACCAAACCGTGAAGAAAGTAACGGAAGACTTTGAAGGATTACGCTTCAATACGGCTATTTCTCAAATGATGGTATTCATTAATGATGCATACAAAGCAACTGCTCTTCCAAAAGAATATATGGAAGGGTTTGTGAAATTACTTTCACCAATTGCTCCACATATTGCCGAAGAGCTTTGGGAAAAGCTAGGCCACAGCGGAACCATCACATACGAAGCATGGCCAGCTTATGATGAGAGCAAGCTTGTTGATGATGAAGTCGAAATCGTTGTCCAAGTAAATGGAAAAGTTAAAACGAAGCTTCTAGTGCCAGCAGAAGCAGGAAAAGACGAATTAGAGAAACTTGCGATGGAAGACGACAAAGTGAAAGAACATATTGACGGGAAAACCATTCGCAAAGTAATTGCTGTACCTGGGAAATTAGTCAATATCGTAGCAAATTAATGTAGCAGAATGCACCCCCTGTTGGGTGCATTCTGTTTTTATATCCTTTAGGAGATTAAAGCCATATGAACCAAGTGGCTCATATGAACACAGCCCCAGTTGAACCAACTTGTAGCGTGAGGGATTTGGAAATTAATGACAAGGCATATGGAAGCAGTCTAGTATAAAAAATCAGGCAACACGATGGATTTTCCTTTAGCGGTGATGTAACATGTAAAAAGTTAGATTAAAATAAGTATATGTTTGAAAGGGTGTTATTGATGGAGCCGATTAAAACGATTACAACGGATGAGTTAGAAAAAAAGCTAAAGGCTGGAGAAATGCTTGAGCTAGTAGACGTTCGTGAGGATGAAGAAGTAGAACAAGGTATGATTCCAGGAGCCAAGCATATTCGAATGGGAACGATTCCTGAAAACTTGCAGGAATTCGATAAAGAGAAAGAGTATATTTTTATTTGTCGATCTGGAAACCGCAGTGGAAATGTTTGTTACTTCCTACAAGACCAAGGATATAAGGTCGTCAATATGGTCGGTGGTATGCTAGATTGGAATGGTGAAGTTAAGTAACCTATTGAAGATGAATCAACAATGCTTTGTAAGAAATGACAAAAGGGATGGGAGGATGCTCTCCATCCTTTTTGTTATTTTTTTAGCTTTGTTTATAGGGTTGATGACACTTACATTTTTTTCCTTATGTAAGGTGGAACAAAAATGGAAATAATTTAACTATATAAAATTTTTTCATTGAAAGGAAGCCATATATGCATGTGCTTTTAGCCATCCTATTATGTTTAGGTTTGATAAAGAGAGGTCAACTTACGGGCTGGAAAGATTATCACAGCACCTTATTATACATAGCTACCTGTAATCTTCTTTATAATTGTCTAACAGAGGATTATAAGCTTTGGAAATATAATGCGGATTTCTTTGAAAATCATATTATGACAGATTTGTTGTATAGCTTTATTATTTTACCAATTGTTGCTCTCCTTTTTCTTACCAATTTCCCGAATGAAGTAGAACGAAAGAAAAAGGGAATCTATGTACTAAAATGGGTAATTGCCTGCTTACTTACAGAGGCTTTATTTCTCTCATTTAATCGATTAGAGCTAATGCATGGATATAAATATTGGATGGAGATCTTTTTTTATACAACCATGTTTTTAATGATAAGGCTTCATACGAAAAAGCCACTAGCCACCTATTTTCTGTCTATTATTATCATCATTACATTAATTCAGCTCTTTGATGTTCCCATTAAATAACGGCTTTCATTCATTATTACGTGATGCCTCTCAGTAGAAAAACAATAAGACTAGGATTAAAAATCAAAAATTCTGTAAAAAATGTAGAAAAATGGAGTCGTGGAGAGGGAGAACGATTTTGGTTAAAGTGAAGCTGTTTGATTGTGAGCATGAAAAGGATCTAGAAAAAGAAATCAATCATTTTTTGCAGAAAATTGAAGAGCGTAAGCTGATTGATATTAAGTTCAATGTAGCAGCGTTACGGGAGGAGAAGGATGAACAAATCTATTGCTTTACAGCAATGGTCATGTATCGTGCCTGATGGTATTCCATCAGGCACGCATTAACTTAAGTTTGTTTAGCTAGAATTCCTGCATTGGTACCTGCTAACCGGCCGGTTACTAAGGCAGACGTTATATTGTATCCTCCTGTGTAGCCGTGAATATCCAAGATTTCTCCACAAAAAAATAACCCATCCATTAGCTTACTCCCCATTGTCTGAGGCTCTACTTCTTTAACTGATACGCCCCCCCCTGTAACGAAGGCTTTTTCAAGTGAGAGAGTTCCATTTACGGTGAATTGAAATTGCTTGCAGCTTTTTACAAAAGCTCTAATTTTATCTTGTGATAAGCTTGCACCTTTCGCGAGCGGATCGATTCCATTAGATTCGAGTAAGAATAAGAGATATCTTTCAGGTAATATTCCTTTTAGAATATTTTTGATGCTTTTCTTTGGATCCTCTTCTTTGATTAATTTATAGACTTCTTGGAACAAAGGCTCTTCCTTTTTAGAAGGTATGACATCTAAATTCATCGTTACTTGCTTGAGGTTCCATTTTTTCATGGCTTTCACTACATATTGACTACATCTTAATACGGCAGGGCCACTTATCCCAAAATGTGTGAAAATCATATCCATTTGGTGAGTGATTAGTGCTTTCCCTTTTGGGTTTAAAACGCTTAAAGCAACATTTCGTAATGAAAGTCCTTGTAATGTTTTATCTCGGATAAACCCTTCTGCTGAAGTTACCGGAACTTCTGTTGGAAATAGCTCAGTAATGCTATGTCCAGCCTTTTTGGCCCACGCATATCCGTCACCTGTGGAACCAGTGTGAGGTACAGATTTTCCGCCGACCGCAATTACAAGGGAGGTTGTTTCATAATATTGACCGGATTCTGTGATAATGGCTGACACGGAACCATTCACATATTGAACATCCTTAACGGGTGTGTTTGTTTTTACGTCTACTTTTAGTTCTTTTAACCTGTTGATTAGTGCATCCACCACTGATTGTGCTTTGTCAGTAACAGGAAACATACGCCCATGATCTTCTTCTTTCAATTGAATTCCAAGGTTTTCAAAAAAAGAAATAATGTCTTCGTTGTTAAAAATAGAAAAGGCACTATACAAAAAGCGGCCGTTTCCTGGAATATGCTTAATAATTTCTTCGATAGGTAGCCGGTTAGTTACATTACATCTGCCACCACCGGATATGGCAAGCTTTCTTCCAAGTTTACTTCCTTTATCTATTAAGAGCACCTTAGCTCCTTGTTCTCCAGCCGCAATGGAGGCCATTAATCCAGAGGGACCGCCTCCAATAATAATTACATCGTATTTCATTTTTTCACCATCTTCTTCAATCAATTCACCTTATTATAAACATTTCCATAGAAGCTGAAAAGCTTGCAGGAGAAATGAGGATTTTTTAAATAGAAAGTAGCTTTCAGTCTTAAAGAAGAGTAAACTATGATTAGTGTGTAAAAAAATCAATATGGTTTATGTAAATTTGGAACATATTTAGAGAGGGATCTTATGTCTTCAAAGTTATTAAGAGGAACCTTTATTCTGACATTTGGAACAATGCTTTCAAAGGTTCTTGGCCTATTTTATGTTATTCCTTTTTATGCGATTGTGGGATACGAGGGAACCGTTCTTTATGGGTATTCCTATGTGCCATATACCATTTTTATTAGTATTGCGACCGCAGGTGTGCCACTAGCTATTTCGAAATTTATCTCAAAATACAATGCTCTAGGCGAATATGCAGTGGGTAGAAAGCTCTTTAAATCTGGTTTGCTTGTCATGCTTGCAACTGGATTTCTTGCATTTCTCGTTCTTTATTTTTCCGCTCCAAGCTTGGCGAAGATGGTTATTCAAGATAAAGACCAAATTACAAGTGTGGAAGACGTTGTTACTGTTATTCGAGCGGTTAGCTTTGCGTTGATTGTTGTTCCATTTATGAGTTTAATTCGTGGTTTTTTCCAAGGGCACCAATCAATGGGGCCTTCAGCTGTTTCACAGGTTGTAGAACAAATTGTTCGAATTGTATTTCTATTAGCAGGTGCATTTATCGTTCTTAACTGGATGAATGGTTCCATTGTGACCGCTGTTAGTGTGGCTACATTTGCTGCCTTTGTTGGAGCGATTGGTAGCTTGTTCATTTTATTTTGGTATTGGTATAAGAGGAAGCCTTACTTAGATGAGCTACTTCTTGAAGATAAGGGTACTGCTGAAATTTCTTTACGTGAAATGTATAAAGAAATTATCGTCTATGCAGCTCCATTTGTTTTTGTTGGGATTGCCAATCCACTTTTTCAATTAGTAGATACGTTAACGTTTAACCGTGCTATGGTGGACATTGGCTTAGCGAGACAGGCAGATTTTGCCTTCAGTATATTAAATTTTGAATCACATAAATTAGTGATTATTCCCGTTTCACTTGCAACGGCATTCTCGCTTTCATTAGTTCCAAGTATAACGAAAGCATTTGTAGAAAAAGACCGAAAAAGTTTAAACCTCCAATTGAACCAAACTTTTCAGGTGCTCTTATTTTTGACCGTACCTGCAGTTGTAGGCTTGGCTTTACTTGCCGAGCCAATGTATACCTTGTTTTACGAACATAAGCCTTTAGGAACAGAGGTCCTACAGGTCTATGCACCGGTTGCGATATTGTTTGCCCTATTTACGGTCACCGCAGCTATTCTACAGGGAATAAATGAGCAACGATTTACCATACTAAGCTTATTAGTTGGGTTGCTTGTGAAGCTAAGTTTAAATATTCCATTGATTAAACTTCTAGAAACAAAGGGTGCTGTGCTAGCCACTGCTCTTGGGTATGTAGCCGCAATTTTAATTAATCTTTTTGTGATTCGAACATTTGCTAGATATCCCTTCAAGCTTGTATATAGAAGAAGTTTATTAATCATCATTTTTAACCTTTGTATGTTTATTGCAACGTGGATTACCTACAAAGGAGCTCTAATCTTTTTGTCTCCGGAAACGAAGTTGCAATCTCTCATCATAATCGCAATTTGTGCAACGATTGGTGCATCTGTTTATTTCTATCTAGCAATTAAATCAAGGCTTGTTTATTTCCTATTTGGTGAGCGAGCAGAGAGAATAGTTAGTAAGCTGCGCTTACGAATTTAAGGAGGGATTACATGCGAATTGATAAAATGCTTGCCAACTTAGGATTTGGTAGCAGAAAAGAAGTGAAAAAGCTGTTAAAGGATGGGGCAGTGAAAGTAAATGACCAGCCTGTAAAAGATGCAAAGCTGCATGTGAATCCAAAGGATGACACAGTTACGTTAAACGGAGAAGTCATCGAATATAAAGAGTTTATCTATTTAATGATGAATAAGCCTCCTGGTGTCATATCAGCAACAGAGGATTCTTATGACCAGACGGTCGTTGACTTATTAGAGTTTGAAGACAGTGTGTATTCACCGTTTCCTGTAGGGCGGCTAGATAAGGATACAGAAGGCTTATTGCTGATCACAAATGATGGTCAATTATCTCACCGCTTGCTTTCACCGAAAAAGCATGTTCCCAAAACCTATTTTGCTGTTATTGATCAAGAAGTCTCTGAAGGGGATATTTCTGCATTCAAAAAAGGGGTCACTTTAGACGATGGATATGTAACTAAACCTGCGGATCTAAAAATTATCAAGTCAGGAATAAGATCCGATATTGAGTTAACGATTACAGAAGGAAAGTTTCATCAGGTGAAGCGTATGTTTGAAGCAGTAGGGAAAAAAGTCATTTACTTAAAACGCCTAACTATGGGGCCATTGAGTTTGGATGAGAGCTTAGAGCTAGGGGAATATCGAGAGCTAACAGATGAGGAAATCCAGCAGTTAATAGAATATGAGGCAAACTAAAATCGCCCACGCAATCGGGCGATTTTTCTTTTTAGTATAATCAATTTTTAAGCAGAACACACCTCAAACAAGCGGGTGTCTCTTTTCTTATATTAGGAAGTCATTTTTACTTTTTTTTCGGTTGTTGTCCATTTTCCACGACTTGGACTGGTGACAAGATCATTATAGGCTAAGACATTTAGATCTCTTTGGATGGTGCGAGGAGTTATTCCAAATTCCTCTACAAGCTCTTGAGTAGTAACTGTTCCGTGATTATTTATAAACAAGTAGACGGATTTGATACGGTTTAACATCCGGTTAGTTGAAGGTTTCAAAGAACCACTCCCTATCCTTTTTTCAAACCTGTGACAATTACCTGCAGCCGACGAGTTAATTTGAAGGGTATCCTTCAAAGGTATGTAGTTTTCTTTTCCACAGACAACCCCTTTTCAAGTTATGTATGTCTGGCTAGATGTCTTACCTTTACCAATATTGTACCCTTATTGCCAAATAATTTCTAGGAAAATAATTAAATTTACAAAATATTAATATCAATTTAGAAAATGATTCCGTTATTTTCACGCCTCCTTATTTAAAAAACTATGAGAGAAGGGTGTATGAATATGATTATTTATTTAGAATTTTCTATTTAATGTACAGGTATATTTTAACAAATCGATACGAATCAGAATTAATTCTATTTTTATTATATGCATAAACATTTCTCTCTGCTTCATTACTATCGGTAAATTAGAATCATTGCCTGATGACTTTGCAAAGAAAATCAAACTTTTTCTCCTTTCATTCGTATAAAAGTGTGGGAGGCGTTTCTATGACTTTATTAAATGTAGATATACATCATGCAGGCTATGAGAAAGGGAAGGCAATTATAGAAAGTATCCTTTTTTCTCTTAATCAGGGTGAATTAATAGGGATTATTGGTCAAAATGGTGCAGGAAAAAGTACGACAATTAAGTCCATTCTAGGACTGCTTCAGAATATGGAAGGTACGATTACCTTCAAGGAGGAGAGTAAGTATTCATACATACCTGAACGCCCAATCTTCTATGATGAATTGACATTATGGGAGCATTTAGACTTTATTGCTGCCATAGAAGGCTTAGATGAGGGGATGTATCGTAGGCAAGCAGAAGTGCTTCTAGAGCAATACAAATTATCAGATCATGCACATAAACTGCCTAATACCTATTCTAAAGGAATGCAGCAAAAGGCGATGCTAGTTCTATCTCTTATTACCAATCCTTCCGTGTATATTATCGATGAGCCGTTTATTGGACTTGATCCGAATGCGATGAAGCTGTTCCTCGCTTCGATTGAAAGGGAGCGGAAAAGAGGAGCAGGAATCCTGATGTCTACTCATGTACTTGATACAGCTGAGAAGGTTTGTGACCGGTTTTTGCTCATCCATAATGGACGGCTTGCAGCTGCGGGTACCCTAAGGGAGATAAGGGATCAGTGTAATCTACCTGAAGGCTCTTTATATGAGTGCTTTCATGAGATTGCAGAGGGTAAAGATATATGAGTGCTGGTAAGCTGTTGACAAGAAGAATAAAAAACGACCTGAAGTTTCAGTATGAGGTTTTCCGTTCGATATCAGACTGGACGATTGTCGTATATATACTCATTCCAATTATGGTGTTTGTTACTATCCAATATGATAGCTGGTGGAACGAAGCACCAAGTTGGATTGAAGGAGTTCCCCTTCTTACGGTTTTATGTGCTGTATATATATTAATGTGGAACGGTATGCTCAGAAGCTATTTGCAAGAAGCGGATCAAATCTTTCTTGTCAAAAATCAAGGGCTTTACCTTCGAATGAAGCGTTTAGCTTATTTGCTTGCAATCTGCAAGCAGACGATTTTTGTCGTTATTCTATATGGAATAATCTCTCCCATTTTATTAAATTACTATCGTTTCGTTCCAATTGAGTGGGCCATTTATCTATTTTATTTTATTGGGTTAAATTGGTTTATAGTGACAATTAAATATGAACTTAAAAAAATTCAGCGTAAATTCATACGTATAATCGTGTCAATTATATCCTTTATCATTATCGGCCAAATTCTAGGAGCGATGTATTTCTTAGTACAACAAAGAGAATTTTGGTTAAGTACAATTGTAACGATAACAACATTCGCGATTTCCCTTCATAGAACGATGAACCTTGCCAATTATAAGGGAGAAATTCCACTAGAAATATCGATTGAAAGAGAAGCGAAGCTAAAATATATCCAGTTTATCTACCAGTTATCATTCGATATTGAAAAAGTTAAGCCACCTTCAAGTGAAAAGCCGCTTTTATATCGAAATTCGAAAAGGATGTTTAAACGAAATCGTACACCAGTTAAAGGGATGGTGGAACTTTTTCTAAAGGTATTTATGCGTAACAGCTCCTATTGGCTGACCTATCTTCAAACATGCTCGGTATCCCTAGTGGCAATAATAGTTGTTCCTCCATTGTGGATGAAAGGACTAATTTTTGCTCTAATGGTCTTAATGTTGGTTTATTGGCTGGAATTGATCTTTGAAAAGATTACCGTAATGCATCCGTTATCAGTAAAATATAAAGAGCACGAAAGCTATTATTCTGCTAAAAGGAAAATGGTATGGACACTAACTACGATCGGTAGCTCCTTCGTATTCTTCATTTCTATTTTGAGGATTGTCTTATATTAAAAATTTTTCTAAAGAATTATGAAAAATTTATTCGTAGGAAGAGCTTTCGTTTGATACCCTAATAATAAGGGAGGTGGAAATGTGATCATATTTCGATTGTTAAGGAAGCTGCTCTCCTTAAATAACCGGTTTATTTTTTCAGCTAGTTTATTTCTCGTTGGCTTTAGTACATGTATGATGAAATGGATCGAGCCTCAAACATTTCCTAGTTATTTTGACTCCTTCTGGTGGGTTATGACTACGGTAACAACGGTTGGGTACGGTGATTATTTCCCTGTAACAGTTGGTGGTCGAGTGTACGCTGTTTTCTTATATTTGTTTGGAATTGGCTTAATTGGAGTAGTTATAGGCAAGCTAGTTGATCTTCTAGCTCAATTTCGTTTGAACCAAGAGGAGGGCAAAATGAGCTATAAAGGGAAAGAGCATGTAGTCATTATTGGTTGGTCAAAGAAGGCAGAGTATGCATTAGATGAAATTCTGCAAGCGGAAGACAGGGTGGAGATTGTCATCATTTCAGCCCAAGAAAGAACACCAGTCAAACATGATCGGGTTCACTTTGTTCAAGGGGATGCCTCCGATGAAAGAGTATTGAAAATGGCGAACATCGAGAATTCTAGAAGTGTCATAATTTTTGTAGATGACTCGATTGATGACAGCCAATTAGCAGATGGGAAATCCTTATTAATTGCAACTGCGATTGAAAAATTAGCTGGAGATCTACATATTTCAGTAGAAGTGTTAGTCGAAAAGCATACCGAGCTGTTTAAATATGTATCGGTAGACGAATTTATCGTGTCGGATGAAATGATATCAAGAATGGCTGCTCAGTCCGTGCTTGCAAAAGGTGTCACAACCCTATATTCTCAATTAATGAGTAGGCAAATTGGCTCCGATATTTATCGGATTTCAGCTCGCTCTGATTGGAGAACGTATCGAGATGCATTTAATGATTTACTAGAGCAAGGAGCAACACTTATTAGTGATCGAGAGCAGATGAACATTAATAAGCGTTTAGATGAGCCAATTAATGAAAATGCAGTGTTGTACATAATATGTGATGGTGAAACATATGAAAGGCTCACGGCTTTAAAATAAGGAGGAAAATAGATGTCAAATATCAATTGGATGCAGGAAGTTGAAACAAGAAAAGACGAACTACTTGCAGATACACGAAAGCTACTTCAAATAAAAAGTGTACTTGATGAAGAAGGTGCGACTGCGGATGCTCCTCTTGGAGAAGGGGTAAAAGAAGCTCTTGAATTTATGCTACAGCTAGGGGAGAAGGATGGATTTTTAGCAAAAAATGTAGGGAATTTAGCTGGTCATTTAGAATTTGGACAGGGTGAAGAAAGCATTGGGATTCTCTGCCATGTGGATGTCGTTCCAGAAGGAGATGGCTGGTCTAGTGATCCATATGGAGCAGAAATTCGTGATGGAAACATATATGCACGTGGTGCGATTGATGATAAAGGCCCGACAATGGCAGCTTACTATGCAATGAAAATTGTAAAAGAGCTTGGTGTACCTTTAAATAAACGAGTACGTATGATAATTGGTACAGACGAGGAAAGTAACTGGCGTTGTGTTGATCACTATTTTAAGCATGAGGAAATGCCAACGATGGGATTTGCTCCAGATGCCGATTTCCCAATAATTTACGCAGAAAAAGGGATTTCAGACTTTGACATTGTTCAAGAACCGCTGAAAGTAGAACAAGAAAATGACTATACTGCAATCGTAAAAACGTTTGCTGCTGGTCGAAGATACAACATGGTACCTGATTTTGCAAAAGCAGCACTTGTCTCATCAACAGAGCAAACGCGAGTGGTACAAGCATTCCAGGATTATCTTAAAGAACAAAGTTTAACAGGAAAAAGCTATGTAGAGAATGGTGAATTGATTCTTGAGGTGGAAGGAATTTCTGCTCATGGAATGGAGCCGAAAAATGGAAGAAATGCTGGCCTTTATTTAGCTCATTTCCTTTCACAGCAGAAAATGGATAAGCAAGCAGAACAATATTTTCAATTTGTTACAAAATACTTCTTTAAAAATTCCCGTGGGCACCAGTTAGGTATAGCCTATTCAGATGATATTACAGGGGACTTAACAATGAATGTCGGCAAGCTTTCTTATACACAGGAAACAGGTGGTATACTAGGCATCAATCTTCGCTACCCTGTAACAAACGATATGGATGAAACAAAGGCAATGTTAGAGAAATTATTGGAAGAGATTGGTTATCGAATTGAGAATTTCTCAGATTCAAAGCCACATCATGTGGATGAAGATGATTTCCTTATTCAAACACTAAAAAAAGTGTACGAGGAACAAACAGGTGAAAAAGCAGAGCTCCTTTCCATTGGTGGTGGGACTTATGCGAGATCATTGAAATCAGGCGTCGCATTCGGTCCATTATTCCCAGGAAGACCAGATATCGCTCATCAAAAGGACGAATATATGGTTGTTGAAGATCTACTGAAGGCGACTGCCATCTATGCTCAAGCAATTGCGGAGCTAGCAAAGTAACAAGAATTGTATATGTAAGTACATTTGCATTATATGTGAATAGGAATGGTCTTTAACTATAAAAAAGCATGTGAATTTTTTTCGCAAGCTTTTTTCTTATATTCTGTGTTAAACCTCAGTGTTGAATTTCTACCAAGGTTATTGAATTAAAGGTGGGAGACTTCATACTCCTGTAAGAATTGTTTCTGAGACTCTGCAGGAGCATTAGCTAGATAATGAAAAAACTGCTTATTGTCTCTTTTTACGTCTATTTTGTATCTCGGTTTCAGAACACTAGGTTGATTAGAACGGAAGGTGCATGGACTCCCGAGGGATAAGCATGACAGGCATGACCCAGCAGGGTGCCTTTCGTGCTAAGGAGGTTCATCTCCCCCCTCGGAAAGCCAAGCATCCTGTAGTGGAAATCAACCGTCCATGACCGAGAAACCCAATCTCGATCCCATGTTATTAAGAAGATATATTAAACAGCTACATTCTCTAATAATGATTCGATATCTTCCTCCATATCAATCGGGTCTGTTGTACTTTCAAAGCGTTTCATCACTTGGCCATCTACATCAATTAGAAATTTGGTGAAATTCCATTTAATGGAGTAATCATCAGCTAAATATTCTGGATGCTTCTCATTTAATAAAGGCAAAAGAATTTTGGCAACTGGATGAAATTTATTAAAGCCTTCAAATGGTTTCGTGTGTGACAAATACTCAAATAATGGATGTGCACCTTCGTCGCGCACCTTTACCTTTTGAAATAGCGGGAAACTCACTCCATAGTTTAACAAGCAGTTTGTTTGAATTTTCTCATTGGAATCTGGCTCTTGTTTATCAAATTGGTTACAGGGGAAGCCAAGAATAACAAATCCTTTGTCTTTATATCGATCATATAAACGTTGCATGTCTTCATATTGGTAAGTAAACCCGCACTTTCCAGCAGTATTAACAATTAAGACAACCTTTCCTTTGTACTCAGCTAAAGATTTGACTTGACCATTCATTGCTGTTGCTGAAAAACCATAAATGCTCATATGTAAGCCTCCTAATATATAGTAAAATATAACTAAGACTTTAGAATTAGTTTAATTATTATTATTATATCGATACGTACGGATTCGTCCAATTTAAATGCTTTGTACAGTGTAAAAGTTGTGATTTGAATATAAGAAAGGGGTCTGCAATGTATGCAAACCCCAAATAAACAGTCTTATTCAAATTTAAATAGATCGCTTGATAGGTACCTTTCTCCTGTGTCACAAACAATAAACACAACCGTATCAGACGGTGTAAGTCGCTCTGCTACTTTTAAAGCTGCAAAGCATGCCGCTCCAGATGATGGACCTACTAATAATCCTTCCATCGTAGCTAAACGCCTCGTCGTTTCATAAGCATCATCATCTTCAATTAAATGAATTTCGTCGTATACCTTTTGGTTTAAAATGTTTGGGATAAACCCAGGACTAGTTCCTACAAGCTTATGCTTGCCTGGTTTGCCACCTGAGAGTACTGGTGAACCAGCGGGCTCAACAACATGGACTTGTAGATCAGGATAAGTCTCTTTTAACACTTCACCTGTTCCAGTAATAGTACCACCTGTTCCAGCTGTAGCTACAAATGCTGTAAGGGAACAATTAATTTGCTTCATTCCGTCAATGATTTCGAGTGCAGTAGATTTACGGTGCGCATCTGGATTGGCTTGATTTTCAAATTGCATCGGGAGAAAGCTATTCGGAATCTCTGCTGCAAGCTCCTTCGCTTTTTTAATCGCACCAGGCATCTTTTCATCCCCTGGTGTTAAAACAACCTCAGCGCCGTAAGCCTTTAACAAATTGATTCGCTCTTGAGTCATCGTGTCAGGCATAACAAGAATGGAACGATATCCACGTGCAGCTGCATTCATCGCTAGGCCAATTCCTGTATTACCGCTCGTCGGTTCAATGATAGTCGAGCCTTCCTTTAGCCATCCTGCTTTTTCAGCTTCCATAATCATATTAAATGCCGCGCGATCCTTAACACTTTTACTAGGATTGTAAAATTCAAGCTTTGCATAAACAGTTGCGCCATTCTTAGAGGCAATATGATTTAATCTTACTAATGGAGTATCACCGATCAGCTCCGCTATATTTTGTACTACTTTCATATTCCAACTTCCTTTCAAGGTTTTACATATGGCTTTATTTGATACGACAATGTTTATTGTCATTCGATAAAATACATCCTACTTAATAAGCTTCTATCTGTATCATACAGAAAACGAACGATTCCAATCAACTCTTATGGAATAATAGTGTATATCACATATCTCCTAGGGTTGTAATTTGTTAAAATATAGTTAGATAAATGAGAGGGTTCACCATGAACATGAATAAACATTATTTCCTAGCGGTTAAAATTCCAATAGAAACGAAAAAAATACTGGCAACCCTTGTTGAGGGTATTAAGACAGAGCTTATATTCCGTAGCTGGGTTCATCCCGATGACTACCATATTACGCTTGCCTTTCTTGGAAATGCAACAACAGCACAATTACACCAAACGATTCGTGGAGTAGAGCAAACTGTTTTCAATTATCACCAATTTACCTTGCAAATTGAGCAATTCGCTACTTTTGGAAGAAAGGACTCTCCAAGGGTTTTTTATGGAGATGTTGTTGAGAATCAGCAACTGACAGAGCTAAGGGATTCTGTGTTTACTACCTGTGAAAAAGTGGGTTTCTTACTTGAAACAAGACCTTATAAGCCCCACTTAACACTCGCACGAAATTGGACGAAGGATGAACCTTTTCCACCAATCGAGCTTAAGCTGAACAACTTCTCTTGGGAAGATTGTCTGTTATTTCAAGCGGAAGAAGTTGTGCTCTATCAAACAAACATGGAGAAGACACCAAAATACGAAGAGATTCATGTTTTTTCACTTCGATAAGTGAAGTTGCACATTGTCCATTAGAGTAAATTTGCTTCATTCAAACATTCAAATTCTACAAAATGATTCGATATAAGAAATAGAGCCTGTTAATTATAGGCTCAATTCGAAAACCATTCATTCATTAACATTTTATGTTATCACAATATGTTTGAACGAAGATACAGGTTTGAAACTATTTCAAAGAGTGGAATTGTATAAAACAAATTGGACAAGGCAGGGCATTTAGCGATGGGACAATTGATCAAATTAGAGGACTATGTTTCTCGGTATGAACAGAATATATTTCTTTATCCTTCTCGTTTTGTGAGGTTAAAGAGGCAGCAATGGAACAATATTCAAAATGCCTGGGAAAATGATGAATTAGATATTCTTGCAGAAGAACAAAGAAAGGAATTATCAATGGTTGAAGAGGAGAAAGAACCTCTACTAAGTAAAATGAAGGGTCTATTAAAATTACGGAAACGAGAAAATGAAATTCTAGAAGATATGATTGTTATGGATCAAGACCAAGCAAAAGATGAGATGGCAGATCGTGGGTTGAAATTTTCAACTACTTTTCCTGTTGTTCCAGAGTCTCTAGAGGAACTTAAGAAGCAATTTTTAGACCAGCTCCTTCGTTTTCAGTTAAAGTGGGCAAGCTCAACATTAACGGAAAAATCCTTCTTAAATAAAAAATATTTATTTGACGAAAAGTTAAATTATTTTCTACAAAGGTTTCCTGATACATATCTTATAATGTATAACCCGATTTTTCTTCTACAACAGGCACCTGTAGAGGTAGATATTATTATTGTTAGTCCAACAGAGGCGATTTGTTTATCGTTTGTAGAAGAGGAGCAATCAGCTGTATTTATTGGGTCTAAGGAACGGTTTTGGTTAAAACGATATCAAGATGAAGAAAAGAAAGTATTGAATCCTCTTCTTTCACTAAATAGAACGGAAAAAATTGTCCGGAAAATCTTTGAAACATATGAAATTGATCTTCCGATTCAGAAGTTAGTAATGAGCAGAACAGGCTATATTGATTATCCGACAGCACCGTATGATGTGCAATTCGTAGAAAGAAGAAGCTATGATAAATGGTTTCAGGCTATGCGCTCAAACCGTACACCACTGAAGCATACCCAATTAAAAGCCGCTCAAGCCTTGCTACAATATTGCCAAACAACTAGTATTAAACGTTATGAATGGGAAATATCTGATGATCTATAAGTAGAATAAAGGGCTGATATTATGGAAAAGCTCTATTTTATTGTGAACCCACTTGCAAGGAACGGCTATAGTCAAGAGGTTTGGGACAAAGTGGAGGGAGAACTACAGACAAATCAAATACAGTATGCTGCCTATTTTACAGAATATCGTGGACACGCGAAGGAAATATGCTATGAGTTGCTAAAAAGAGTGGAGGACCATCCTTTATTCATTATTGTAGTAGGCGGAGATGGAACGATTCACGAAGTTATTAATGGAATGTCGAACGAAAGACAAGCTCGAATTGGTTTTATTCCTGCTGGTTCTGGGAATGATTTTTCAAGAGGATTTGGCTTCCCAAATAAACCATTAGAGGCATTTCGCTATGTGATTGATTCGATTGTTAAGGGTGAGGGCATTGTTGATATTGGAAACGTAATTAGCTCTTCTAATGAAAACACTTCTTTTATAAACAATTTAGGTGTTGGATTCGATGCATTAATATCCTATGAAGCAAACCGATCACCCATGAAAAAACGGCTTAACCGTTACTCTCTAGGGAGTCTCGTCTATGCCTATATATTGATTAAAAAGCTTTTTACCTTTAAGTGTAGCTCAATGGAAGTTGTGGTGGATGGCAAGGCATATGTCTTTCCGTCCGTTTGGTTTATCACGGTATCCAATCAACCATATTTCGGAGGTGGGATGATGATATCTCCAACAGCTTCTCCGACTGATGGCATATTAAACATTACAGTGGTTGATAATCTATCTAAGTTGAAGCTATTATTTGTGTTTATTAGTGTATTTTGGGGTGGACACACTGTCTTTAATGAGGTAAAGAGTCTAACAGGAAAACGAATCACTGTTCGAACATCTGTACCACAATTGGTTCATGTAGATGGTGAACATCTAGGGTGCACCCCAGTAGAAATACAAGTAAAGCCAAGGGCGGTGTCTGTTATCGGCAACGTGAAGGCAAAAAAGGGGGAAATCAAGGAGGCTAACGAGCATGATTTCCATTAAACGAGATTTTTATGCATATTTAGACAAGATGAACCTTATGACGATTCTTCTTCCATATGATTATCACAATGGACACTCTACTAAATTTACAATCGTAAATGACACAACTAACTTTCCTGTAAAAATCGAAAGGGTCATTAAATTATCCGATTCGATCAAATATATTTGTAAATTAGATCAAGAGCTAGAAATAGGAACCACTTATTGGATAGAAGAGGAACACGGTGGGAAAACAGATCTTCAAATTGGGGCGGTTATACGTACGGAAGAATTTGATGCTTCATTTTATTATGATGGGAGATTAGGGGTTAGCCACTACAAGGACAAAACTATTTTTACGATATGGGCGCCAACTGCGTCCCAAGTAAAATTGAAATTGGTCACTCCCTTGGGGGAGCCTCAAGACCCAGTGGAGTTGAAAAGGCATGATAAAGGGGTATGGCAGAAAGAGGTTGTTGGAGACTTAGAGGGGTATCTGTATTCTTATTTGGTTTGCATCAATTTAGAATGGCGAGAGGCAAATGATCCATATGCTGTTGCTGTTACTGCAAATGGGAAGCTTGGAGTAGTGGTTGACCTAAAGAAAACAGCTGTAGAAAAAAAGCAAATTACACCTCTAAAATCTCCTGTAGATGCAATTATATATGAAACACATATTAGAGACTTTACCGTTCATGAAAAAAGCGGAGTGAAGCAAAAAGGCCTATTTTTAGGTGCTGCTGAAATCGATACGGTTGGAGTAGACGGTAGTGCGACCTGTTTATCTTATGTAAAAGAGCTAGGGGTCACCCATCTCGAACTGTTACCGGTAAATGATTATGGAGGGATAGACGAATTAACTAGTTCGAAAGAATACAATTGGGGTTATAATCCAATCCACTTTAATACTCCTGATGGAAGCTATTCGAGTGATCCAAATAACCCGTATGCTAGAATTGTCGAGTTGAAGAAGCTTATAAACGTAATACATGAACAAGGAATTGGTGTAATTATAGATGTTGTGTATAACCATGTCTACATTCGAGAGGAATCCACTTTTGAAAAAGTGGTTCCGGGCTATTTCTTTCGTCATGATGAGCATGGCATGCCTTCAAATGGAACGGGCGTTGGAAATGACATAGCCTCCGAACGAAAGATGGTTAGGAAATTTATTTTAGATTCTGTCTTATTTTGGCTAATGGAATATGATATTGATGGTTTTCGCTTTGATTTAATGGGAATTTTAGATATTGATACGATGAATGAAGTGAAGAAGATCGTAGAACGCCATAAGTCAGGTGCATTAATTATTGGTGAGGGCTGGGATCTAAATACGCCATTGCCAGTAGAAAAAAAAGCAAGCATTCGAAATCAAGAGAAGCTGATTGGAATTGGTCATTTTAACGATTGGTTTCGTGATGCAATTAAAGGGAGTACCTTTAATATTTATGATAGAGGCTATTGCTTAGGTAATGAATCCTACTATGAGTCAGCAAAGCAGGTATTAGCAGGAAGCATAGGAATCGACAAGCGGGAACAGGGGCTATTTTCAGAGCCTTTTCAATCGGTCAATTATGTGGAATCTCATGACAATCACACTCTTTGGGATAAATTAACTGTTTGTTTTCCGGATGAGGATGAGCTAAACCGAAAGAGGCATCGGCTAGCTTCGGTAATGGTTCTTCTTTCTCAAGGCATTCCCTTTCTCCACAGCGGACAGGAGTTTTTTCGTACGAAAAAGGGTGTCGGAAATAGCTATCAATCACCAGATGAAATAAACCAATTAGATTGGGATAGGAAGACTATTTTCGCCGAGAATGTAGCGTATTTAAAAGGGATCATTGATATCAGAATGTCTCACCGAGCATTTCGATTTGCTAGCGCAAAAGAAATTCGAGAGCATCTGCACTTTTTGCCTTTACCAAAGCCTGTCATAGGAATTGGCTTAAGGGAGGTAGGGGAATATGGAGATTGGAATGACCTTTTGATTATCTTTAATCCAACTACAGTTACAAAAGAAATTCAACTTCCAAAAGGAAATTGGTATGTATTAGCGAATAACAAGCAAGCAAATAGCCAAACAACCCTTCAAGTTTCTAGCCCTGGATTAACGATAGAAGCATGTAGTGCATATATTTTAGCGAAATAGCGGTTTCTATCTATTAGATATACTTGACGAAAAAAACATATAAAGGATAGAATTATAAGGATAGCTATTGTATCTCTATTTACTTCAATAGCTGTCTTTTTTATTCTAATGCTTCAATATGCTGAATAAATAAAAGAAATTTGTAAGATTAATATTAATATGGTTATTCTCGATTGGACGAGTACAGCTAAAAACTCTCATTCCAATCATATAGTAAAGTTTTAATGTGCATAAGAATGGAAATTGTCATAAATTGAAGGTGAACCAATTTGGAACATTTATTTGGACAAGATTGGGAGATTGTTCCTGCTGGCGGGGCAACTGGGGAAGCGTTTATAGCTTTACATGAAGATCAGAAGCTCTTCTTAAAGCGAAATTCATCGCCTTTCCTAGCGGTTCTATCTGCTGAAGGGATTGTTCCTAAGCTAGTGTGGACGAAAAGATTGGAAAATGGCGATGTCATAACAGCTCAGCAATGGTTGGATGGCAGAGAATTAAAGCCTCCTGAAATGAATAACGAACGTGTGGCGAGGCTGCTAAAAAAAATTCATCGTTCAAAGCCGCTACTTGGTATGCTAACAAGGCTTGGAAAATCACCACTCTCTCCAGAAATGCTTCTTCACGTATTAGAAGAGCAATTAGATTCAGAATTAATGGATCAGCCAGTTATACAGAAAGCAATTGAATTTTTAAAGAAAGAAGTCGTTCATTTACATTGTAAAGAATTGGTGGTATGTCATTGCGATGTCAATCATAACAACTGGCTGCTTTCTGAAGACAACCAGTTGTATTTGATCGACTGGGATGGGGCCATGATAGCAGATCCTGCGATTGACCTGGGAATGCTTCTTTACTGGTATATCCCTAAAAACAAATGGAGAAGCTGGCTCAATCGCTATGGTCTGGAGTTAACTGATCAATTAGCATTACGTATGAAGTGGTATGTGATCGCACAGACGATTACTTCTATACAGTGGTATAAAAGCAAAGAACGCTTTCAGGAAATGGATCATTGGGTACATTTTTTATCAGATCATTTACAATCCACAGGCTAGGAGTATTGATTGATTTCTTCTACCCAGTTAGATAATGAATGTTGATTTGTCTCGATGTGCTGGTCAAGGTTACTGGAATTAATGCCATCTTGACTATAGCTATACACCTGCTCTAATATGGTTTTTACATTATTGTTGATACGAGAATTGGCTATTAAAGATTTCACTAAACGTTCTAATTGTTCACATTCAGAAACAGATCCACAACAGTCTGATTGATGGTTGTTTAATATATCGGTCAATAAATTAAGCTGATCTTGATTGCTAATCGGCATGGTACACACCCTTTCGTAACGTCCATTATATTGTTAATGCAAACAAAAAAGGAATTCACATTTAGGTTGTGAATTCCTTTTTTATTTATACCTCATGGAAAAGAAATAACGGTTAATCCTCTATCGGTGATCCTACTCTTGAATATGGTCTTGATGAATATTGTTTATTCTTCCATTTTTCATAAGGATATACGGTTAAGCTATACCCAACAAACATGAAACCAACAGCTGTTACAATGCCTAGTTCTGCTGTAGTTTCTAGTACTTTCTTCAATGTTTGCAATCCAATCAGCTCCTATTTAATTTCCCGGCAATCATTACATATTTAACGGTATCAAATTGCTTCTCAATTAGAAAATAGCAAGATAGATGAAATAGTCTGAAATGAATGGATATGTAGTGATGATTGCGTTTTCATTACTAGCTGTCGTTTGATTTCGAAGAGATCCTTTCAAATGCTTTGAATTAAACAAATTTAGGGTTGCATCGACAGATTTTGCATGATATTGTTTTTTAGGATAAGATGGGTCTTAGCTTATTAATACTCGAAACGATGGAGAAAAAGGGATCTCTTCATTTAAATTAGAAGCTTCAACTGGAACATCTACAAAGTGTTTGGTAGAACTTAAGAAATCTGAAATAGAGATAAATTATTTTTAGGAGTGTCGAAATGAGATTACGAAATAAACCTTGGGCGAAGGAAAAGCTGGAGCAAAACCCTCAATATGTGATTGCTTCACCGGAACAGTATAAAGGTAAATGGAATGAGTTATTCGGAAATGAACATCCATTGCATATTGAAATCGGAACTGGTAAAGGGCAATTCGTTACAGGAATGGCAAATGCGAATCCACATATCAACTATATTGGCATTGAGCTTTATGAAAGTGTCATTGTTTCTGCGCTAGATAAATGTATTGAAACAGATGTACCAAATGTTAAACTAATGAATGTGAATGCAAAGGACTTACTCGAGTATTTCGCAAAAGGAGACGTGAGCCGAGTATACTTGAACTTTTCTGATCCATGGCCAAAAACACGTCATGCTAAACGTCGTTTAACATATAAAAGCTTCTTGAAAATATACGAAGATGTTCTCGTCGACCAAGGTGAAATTCATTTTAAAACAGATAACCAAGGCTTATTTGAATCATCTTTAATGAGCTTTTCAGAGTATGGATTGTTATTAACATTCGTTAGCTTAGATCTTCATAGCAGTGATTTTGAAGGAAATATTATGACTGAATATGAAGAAAAATTCTCAGCTAAAGGTAGTAGAATTTACCGTAGTGAAGTCAGATACAAATAACCGTTTTCATATGGTCGATAAAAGGTATCGAGAGTAGAGTCTCTTGATACCTTTTTTAGCATTTTTCATATTTTTTCTCGCTCTATCTTAATGGTAAAATAAAGAAAAGAAAGGGAGATGGATATGGAAGTTTTAGAACTGAAAGGGATTAGACTAACTTGGTTAAACGGCGGTGTTACACATTTAGATGGAGGAGCAATGTTTGGTGTGGTACCTAAACCTCTATGGTCAAAAAAATACCCTGTAAATGAACAGAATCAAATTGAATTACGTACCGATCCAATTCTAATTCAAATGAATGGGAAAAACATTCTCGTTGAAACTGGTATAGGTAAAGGAAAGCTTACTGAAAAACAAAAGAGAAATTACGGAGTATTTGAAGAATCAGAGCTAGAAAATAATCTTACACATATGGGTCTCACCTTTCATGATATTGATTATGTATTAATGACTCACATGCATTTTGATCATGCGTGTGGTTTGACTACTTATGTGAATGGGGAATATGTATCAACCTTTCCAAATGCAGAGATTATTACATCAAAAGTAGAATGGGAAGAAATGAGACAGCCTAATATTCGCTCAAGAAATACATATTGGAAAGAAAATTGGCAAGCAATTGAAAATCAGGTTACCCCATTTGAGGGAGAATGGTCTCTAGGAGAGATCAAGATGGTGCATACTGGGGGACATAGTGATGGGCATTCGATTCTGTTAATAGAGCAAGTAGATCAAGTTGTTATCCATATGGCAGACCTAATGCCAACACATGCTCATGAGCATGTGCTATGGGTGATGGCGTATGATGATTATCCAATGGATTCTATTAGTGCCAAGCAAGAATGGATGGAGTACGGGAGAAGCAAGCAAGCCTGGTTTACGTTTTACCATGATGCTCATTATCGTGCAATTAAATGGGATGAAGAAGGATCAGTCCTTGAAAATATTGAAAGGAAGATGAAATAACAGTAGAGCTAAGTCTAAAGTGAATGTCCATTTTATTATCCTTTGGGGTTAGAGAATAGAGGTAAAAGGGAGATTATCGCTCCAATTCCAATTCCCTGGTTTGGCTTTCTAAACGGGAGATAATAATAAAAATTCCAAAAGTACATTGCTGAATGATGAGTCAATCGTAATCTTCTTCATCACTATTAGGATTTGGTAACAGCATGTTGATTACTGCTCCAATCCCTAGGCTAGGTTTTTTAAGCCGGTGGAACTCGAATAAAGGCAAAAGGCTGGAGGCAAACTCAAACAATTTGAGTTTGCCTCCAGCCTAGAGTTGTCACGTGTAGTGTCTACCCAATTGGATAAGCGTCTATGATTGTGCCTGTACGTGCATCGGCAATAAATTCATATTGTTCTGTAATATCGTCAAATGTTCGAGAGATGCCGCCTTTATAAACCTGATGTTGAATTTGGTTAACTTCATACGCTTCTGTCTTCATGTGAATCCATGATCCACTGATAGGTCCCAGCTTTTTGAAGGAAGCTTTTGCAGTAGCTAAAGCCTTTTCTGGGGATATATTTGTATTTTGTTGAAGAAGCTCTTTTGTTGCATAGCCACTAACAAAACCAATTCCTATTCCTACCATCAATGATTTCCAATTCATTCTCATCACCTCGCGTTTTATGTACCTCAGGAACGATCCCTACCTTGATTTCTTTATTTTATCATGCTAAGTGGCTCTTTGTAATGCAAAGGTTCGTTTCTTGGAAACATTTGTACAAAAATTGGGAAGATGGATTTCCACTAAAGGATGCTTCGCCCACCGCACGCTAATCCCGCAGGAGTCAACGCACCTTTCGTTCCAATCAACCTAGTGCTATTAAACCTAGATCTATAAAGAACTAAAAAAAGACCAAGGTACCTTTCAGTGGCCCCGCTAACGCTCATTTGGGGTATCCTAGAACCAATTTTCCACAGGAAACTTGAGTCTCCCACCTTTCAATACAATCAACTTGCTGTTTAAAATCAACAACAAAATTTAACAGAGCCTTTTTCTTAAGAACAAGCTCATTTCATACACCATTTTATAATGTTTGTTCTCTTTTGAGGTAGTGTGTTCTCAGATTCAAAACGTGTAGTATCGTACGAATGATAGGGAAAAGCGTTATTCTTGTTCTCAAATGGTGGTAAGACGTAAGAAAGTTCTGTAAAATATGATTATACATAATAGGCAATACCAGTTAGGCAGAGCCGAAATGCAGTCTGCCAATATATATGAAAAAGGGGTAGAATTCATGAATGAAAAAACGCTACAGCTATTTAAAACATTGACCGAACTGCCTGGAGCACCGGGAAATGAGCATCTTGTACGTAAGTTTATGCGAGAACAGTTGGAAAAGTATTCGGATGAAATCGTACAAGATAAGTTAGGCAGTATTTTTGGAGTGAAAAAAGGAAATGAAGCGGGACCTACCGTTATGGTTGCAGGGCATATGGACGAAGTTGGATTTATGGTAACTTCGATTACAAATAACGGTATGATTCGTTTTCAAACACTAGGCGGATGGTGGAGTCAGGTTCTACTTGCTCAACGTGTGCAAATTATGACTGATAACGGACCGATTACTGGGGTTATTGGTTCAATTCCTCCACATTTACTTGATGAAGCTAAGCGGAATAAGCCTATGGAAATGAAAAATATGCTTATTGATATTGGTGCTGATGATCGTGAGGACGCAAAGCGAATTGGAGTCAAGCCAGGACAACAAATCCTCCCAATATGTCCTTTTACGCCAATGGCGAATGAAAAGAAAATTCTAGCTAAAGCATGGGATAATCGCTATGGTTGTGGTTTAGCAGTTGAATTAATGGAAGAACTAAAAGATGAACAGCTACCGAATATCTTATACTCTGGTGCGACAGTACAGGAAGAGGTGGGATTAAGAGGAGCTCAAACGGCTGCCAATATGATTAAACCTGATATATTCTTTGCTCTAGATGCTAGCCCAGCAAATGATATGTCCGGTGATAAAAATGAATTTGGGCAGCTTGGGAAAGGCACCCTATTACGGATTCTTGACCGCTCGATGGTGACTCATCGAGGTATGAGAGAATTCATCCTAGATACAGCCGAACAATACCACATTCCATATCAATATTTTGTTTCACAGGGCGGAACAGATGCGGGAAGGGTTCATATTTCCAATGATGGTGTACCAAGTGCAGTTGTCGGTATTTGCTCACGCTATATTCATACACATGCATCAATGATTCATATAGATGATTATGCAGCAGCAAAGGAATTGCTTGTTAAATTAGTAAAAGCGTGTGATCAATCGACGGTAGATTCTATTCGTCAAAATAGTTAATTTCTGGAGGCGACGACTGTTGCCTCTTTTTCCTCTATTTATTATTTGTTTGTTAGGAGATACTGATGAGAATATTTGTTGGAACAAAGAATCCAGTAAAGATAAATGCAGTTCAATCATGCTTTAGCGGGGAGGAAGAGACGGTCATTTCGATACAGGTTCCTTCAGGTGTGAGTGAACAGCCTTTCACTGATGATGAGACGATAAAAGGAGCGATCCACCGAGCAGAAGCCGCCCTTGAGAATGGAAAAGGGGATATCGGCATAGGCCTAGAGGGAGGAGTTCAACAAACTGAATATGGTTTATTTCTTTGTAATTGGGGAGCTTTAGTAGAGCCAAACCTACCTCCATTAGTGGCAGGTGGTGCAAGAATACGTTTGCCAAATGAAATTGCTACAAGGCTTCTAAATGGAGAAGAACTGGGGCCAGTTATGGATGATTTTAGTCATAAACAAAACGTTCGAAAAAATGAAGGGGCTATAGGGATTTTCACAAATGGCCTGGTAGATAGAAGTGAAATGTTTACGCATGTAGTGAAATTATTAGCTGGGCAGTATGAGTATCGAAAGCAAATTAAATAGTCATAAACGGGGAGGTGGTTTCTTTGCAGGAAGGTCTACATGTAACTTGTGAAAAAAGAAGCTATTCTAGAGAATTTGATTCACATCAGCATTCGTTTGGCCAGTTTCTATTCCCTTTGGAAGGCTCTTTAGATATACGGACGAAGGTACAAAATTTACATCTTACCCCTGAGACCTGTTTTTATTTACCTCCAGGGTGTAACCATATTTATCGGTCAATGGATCGAAACGAATTTTTAATTCTGGATATCCCCGCGCATTATTTACCTAAATATACAGAGAGTATGTTTTCAGAGTTAGATCAGCAATGGGGAGCCATTCGGTTTTTATTGCTAGAAGAGATGAATGGCTATCAAACGTCATCCTCATCTCTTCACGATTTAACGAGATATGTGTCGAGGAAGCTTGCGATATCTGTATCCCCATCAATAGATTATATTCATACTCATTATAAGTCGCCCATTAAATTAGAGGATCTGGCTGCTATTGAACATTATCACCCAGTCTATTATTCTTCCTGGTTTAAGCGGAAGATGGGCAAGAGCTTACGTGAGTATATTTCAGAACTACGGCTTCAGGAAGCAAAGCAGTTGCTTATCTCTACCAATTGGTCGATCATAAATATTAGCCAAGAAATTGGTTTTGAGAATGCTTCATCATTTACTAGATGGTTTCTCAAATGTGAAGGAGTTTCTCCTCAGCAATTTCGAAAGCTTCATTTCAGATAAAAAGAATGTTAAACCTTGTAAAGTAAAGAGAGGTGGTTTCAATTAATATTAAGGTTAACTTTCTTTTTATGGAGTGAAATGGGATGAATCAAAAGCTATCATTTATATTAGTGTTAGTTGCTGGGGTTTTATGGGGGACAACTGGGACCTCTCAAACATTTGCGCCAATGGACGCCCACCCGATTGCCATTGGTTCGATCCGCTTAGCCATCGGTGGGGGGAGTCTGTTGCTGCTTGTATTATTATTTGGGAAATTGCATTTGAAGGATTGGCCCTTAAAACCTACACTTGTAGCATCGTTAAGTATGGCCTGTTATCAGCCATTATTCTTTACCGCAGTTACAATCACAGGAGTAGCGATTGGTACGGTCATTGCGATTGGTAGTGCCCCCATCTTATCTGGTCTGCTCGAGTGGCTTTTTTGGAAAAAGCGACCATCTAGAGTTTGGTGGTATTCTACTATTTTATCGATTATCGGCTGTACATTATTGTTTGTAAACCCGAATGCCATTCAAGTAAATATTTCTGGAGTGATTATGGCACTTGGGGCTGGGTTGTCTTTTGCCTGTTATACACTAGCAAGTGAAAGCTTAGTGAAAAGAGATTCTTCTTTAGCGGTAGTAGCAGTTGTTTTTTCAATAAGTGCGGTTTTTCTGTCTCCTTTTTTATTTATTTATGAACTCTCATGGTTACTAGAGCCGAGTGGGATGGCGGTTAGTCTTCATCTAGGAATTGTTACGACGGGCTTTGCCTATTTTCTCTTTGCTAAGGGGCTTAAACATATTTCTGCCTCAACAGCTGTTACCCTTTCGCTTGCGGAGCCTCTAACAGCTGCTCTATTAGGTGTTTTTCTAGTTGGTGAAAGACTAAGTATGATTTCTTGGGTAGGCTTAATTCTGCTAATCATTGGAATCAGTTTATTAGTCCTGTATTCGAATAAAGTGAGCGATGCCTCCATTGTTCATACAAGTGATATAAGGAAAAATTTAATATAATGGAAGAATTGTAGGTGGCTGATATGAAGGGAAGAAGACTTCATTATAGCTGGATGATATTAACCATTGCTTTCTTTTCAATCATTGTAGCAGGGATTGTAAGGTCGTCATCCGGGGTATTTATTGACCCTTTTGAAAAGGAATTTGGTTGGGATCGGTCCATGATTTCATTAGCGTTTGCAATTGGTTTATTTTTATATGGAATCTCTGGTCCTTTTATGGCAGCTTTAATCGAGGTAATTGGATTAAAAAAGATTATGAGTCTTTCCATGGCCACATTAATAATCGGGCTTACCCTTACCTTTATTATGCAGGATTCCTGGCAGTTGCTATTAATTTGGGGAATCATCATCGGGTTAGGTTCAGGTGTGTTCCTCACCGTTTTAAGTACGTATATTGCCAATCGTTGGTTTGAGAAGAGAAGGGGACTTGCTTTAGGGATATTGACTGCAAGTACGGCAACTGGCCAATTAGTGTTGCTCCCCATCTTAGCAATCATCATCGAGAATTATTCATGGCGTTATGCAGTTGGCTTAATTTTGATGTGTAGTATTGTCATGCTATTTGTCATCCTTTTCTTTATGAAAAATTCACCAAAGGATGCAGGGGTGCTTCCGTATGGTCAAGAAAAAGAGGTGGAAGCTGACTTAGAAAATGAAAAAAGAAATCCGATCGTCCTTGCATTTGCCGGATTAATAGAAGCTGTAAAAGTAAAAGAGTTTTGGCTTCTATCAGGCAGTTTTTTCATTTGTGGACTTTCTACAAGTGGGCTGATTGGAACCCATTTTGTCTCCTATTGCCTTAGCTTCGGCATTCCACTTGTTACCGCTGCTTCACTTCTTTCCTTTATGGGAATATTTGATTTAGTTGGAACAACGATTTCTGGTTGGTTGTCTGACCGCTTCGATAATCGCTGGCTGCTGTTTTGGTACTATTCTTTAAGAGGTGGCTCTCTCCTTCTCCTTCCATTCGCATTAGAGCAAGGTTCGATGGGGATGCTTATTGTTTTTTCTGTATTCTATGGTCTTGATTGGATCGCGACGGTTCCGCCAACAGTCGGGATTTCAAGACAAGTGTTTGGACTGAAGAAAAGTGGGATTGTTTATGGCTGGATCTTTGCCGCTCATCAAGCTGGGGCTGCAGTTGCCGCACTAGGTGGAGGAATGGTTTACCAATGGGTTAATTCGTACACTTGGGCATTTTTTTTAGCAGGTATTTTCTGCGGACTGGCAAGTTTATTTGTCATTATTATTAAAAAACAGCCCTCGTTAGTAGGAAGCCAACAGCAGTCAATTTCATAAGAAAAGAGCTTGAACGAACAAGCTCTTTTTCTCATGCCTCTCTTATTCTGTTTCGAGAATATAGGATAGCCCTTTAATTGCTTGGTCAATTGTTTCGACTGTTACACTTGCTTTTCTTGAAAGCTCTTTTAAAGGATGGTGTAATTCTCTCGGACGAATGACGATTAATGGCTTGTTCAAGTTAACTGCTGCACTTGCATCCATAGCTGTATTCCATTGCTTGTACTTTTCGCCAAATAACGCGATTACCAAGTCTGATTTTTGCATCAGTACTTCCGTTCTTAAGTTGTTAAAGCTTGAAGCTGCATCATCTCGGAAAATTGGATTTGGTTGCTCCCCTAATATTTCTTCCCCAATTAAGTCAGAGCGATCATGGTTTTCCATGGGACCTACAAATTGAATAGGTAATTCAAGGGTTTCAGCCTTCTTCTTCAATTCGTTTCGCCAATCAGAGTGAATTTCTCCAGCAAGGTAAACGGTTAACTCCATGTGATTCCTCCTCATATCTTCGGCTTCTGTTCATATTTTACCATTTTTTGTTTGGTTATTGACAATAATATGCTAAATTGTATTGGAAGGGTTGTCAGCTTATTAGGATGAAGGGTATGATAATATAAGAAAACTAGTTCCTTAGCAGGGAGGAAAATAGTATGATGAAATATACCATAAAAGCCTTGCTTATGGTAATTGCAATCACCGCTCTAAGTGCTTGCGGAGTATCCTTTGAAGAAGAGGAAGTAGCAGTGAAAGATGCCTTTAAGACGGGCTTTCAAGAAGAGCCGAAGAAGACAAATAAAGAAAATGAAGATATACAGTTCTATTTGCCATTTGGCTTTGAAATTGAAGAGCAATCAAAAAACAATGTGATATTAAAAAACGGCTCAAAAAAATACATCTTATTTTACAATCAACAGGAAGATACCTCGAGCAGAATCGTCTATGAAACGACAAGTCAATCAAAGGATGCCTTTGAGGTAAATGAAACCATAACAGACGATAATAGGTTTGGTTTTCTGCTTGTTAATCACAAAAGTGAGAAAGAGAATAATCTGATTATCGGAATTGGTGGCGTAAAGTTGTCTACCGAAACGAAGGTTCGTAACTTGGAAACAGAAGCCAAAACTTTGATTCAAATTGCCAATTCTGTTCAAACGAAAGACGAATAAAATAATCTATCGATAGTAGTGACGAAAGGTCCTACTATCTTTTTTTTTGGAATGAAAAGTATGGAGCTATATGTTAAAATAATTGAAAATTCTTATTAGTTCCTTATGAATTAGGGTGAAGAAATGACGTCTTGGAAGTATCCTGCACTATTAATAGCAGGAATAGGAATTTCCAATTTAGGAAATTGGATTTATTTGATCGCACTTAATCTTTCCATATTACATTTAACTGGCTCAGCTGCAGCAGTCGCTGGAATCTATGTAATTAGGCCAATTGCAACTCTAATTACGAATACATGGTCTGGAAGTGTAATTGACCGAGTGAACAAAAGAAAGCTCATGATTCTCATTGATGTGTTAAGAGGGTTATTCGTGTTGTTGCTTCCCATTATTATGGAGCTATGGATAATATATTTTATTTTATTCGTCGTTAATGTGGTCGGCGCGTTTTTTGGTCCAAGTTCATCTGCTTATATTACGAAATTAGTTCCTAAAGAGAAACGGAAACGGTTTAATTCAATTATGAGTATGACAAGCTCAGGTGCTTTTGTATTAGGTCCGGCAATTGCGGGTTTTCTAATTATGTTTGTTGGAACAGAGCTTTGTATTTTGATTAATGGGATGACCTTTTTGGTTTGTGCCCTTGTTATTTATTTCTTACCTAATGTTGAAAAAGACAATGACCATGTCCGAGAACCAATGAGATTCCAAACACTTCTGCATGACTGGAAGGTAGTCACAATGTTTGCCATAAAGGCTAAATTTTTTATCAGGGTATATTTATTATTTCAGATTGCCATGTTAATTGGCTTCGCCTTAGATTCACAAGAGGTCACATTTATTAAAAAAGTTCTTATATTGTCGAATCAAGATTATGGCCTGATTGTTAGTTTAACCGGGGTTGGTGCCATAACAGGCGCATTTGTATCTTCATTGGTTGCGAGGAGGGTTCCTTTAAAGCTATATATCGGTGGGGGAGTGCTTCTTACATCCATTGGTTATACCTTTTTTTATACATCGTCGACTTTCTTAAGTGCTACCTTATCTTTTGTGTTTTTAGGATTTTTTATGGCTTTTGCGAATGCTGGATATGCCACTTATTTTCAAAACCATGTGCCAGTTCAATTGATGGGAAGGTTTGGGAGTGTGGCTGATATGTTTCAAGGGATCGTTCAAATTGGACTTACATTAATACTTGGCTTTCTCTCTGAAATACTTTCTCTTCAATTGGTTTGTATCATTTTTTCTGTAATCAGTGCTCTATTTGGATTTGCTCTCTTCATGATCTTAATGCCAACGAAAGCAACATATTTCATGGAAGAATCTGAAGAGCTCAACCGCTAGAATGAAAAGGTTTGTCATCTTATTTTACATACCTCAGACTATAAAAAAATTCCCAAACCAGTTGATGGGAGGTGCCTTCAGAAAGTTCTCCGCTCTCTCGGAAAGCAGTGCTTTCTCTACCACTTCCCTCAAAAATGACTGAAGGCTGGGACAAACGTATTTCAGTCAATGATCTATCCGAACGATCAGGAGTTATCTCCTTTTACTGCTTCGGGTATTTTTATTTGTTCGGATAACAAATTTTTTAAAAAAGTGGAATGAAGCGGAAGACACTCGACTACTAAGGGAAATAGAGGAAAGACTGAGACACCAAAGCGCAGGGGGGAAGCCCAGCTTCCTCCCCGCGGAAAGTGAGTATCTGCAGTGCAGGTGGAACGAACTTGTTTTTACGACCTAACTATTTTAAAAAAGTCATTGTTCGTCTTTGAGAAAGAGTCATTTAATTACGTTCCAGCCTCATATCGATAATATCCCTTTTTTCTAATATGTTAATAGTTAGCAAAAGCTAAAAACAATATAAGCGCTATGGGGAGGAGTAGGATGAAATATCCAAGCGGATTGGCAAAATTCATAGTATAGCCAATTCCAAAGCGCTTTTCTACAAAAATAGAAGGATCATTTCGGTTAAAGTAAATTAATCCGCCTTTCCAATATTGATCTTCATCTATCCCTTCTTGTTTATTTGTTTCTTCTACTATTACCTTTCCTTCTAAGTCTGAATCAACAACTCCGACTTTAACCGCTAAATAAAGTGCACCAGCTAAGGTTATGAAGAAAAAGGATAAAGGAGCTACAACTAATATTGAATTACCGATGAGGTCTTCATATAGTAAATTCAGTTGTAAGAAACTAAATAAAATCGTCATCAGCAAATTAGTTACAAATAAAAACCAGCTTGTATATTTACGAAGTCTTAATTGTCTAAGACTTGATGCTTGAGTGTTACCTGCATTTACCTTTATGCCTGATTTCATGGTGGCTAAGTTTATACCGAAGAACATAAATTGTAGAATCAGCAGAATGATCGGTAATTGTAAGACTGACAACCAGCTTTTAGTTGTAAAGGCATCTGCCTCACCATTCGGTCCCCAATGAGTTGGAATTTCACTAGGCAATTGATCATATAGCGGAACAGTCAATAACATTAATGCAATCGTAAGCAAGGAAGGAATGAAATGCAGGAATGAAGGAAGCATTTCATCCTTTGATCTTATCGTTAAATCTGTTATACGGACCTGCTTTACCATGCTGTACCACTGTTTTGCTTTTTTTAGTTTAATCATTTTAAAGTGAAAATAAAAATAGAGAGCTAGACTTGAGAAGAGAATGATAAAAGGAAAAGCTACACCGTACACAACAAGCTCTGTTCCATCTTGATAACTTTGTTGCAAAATGATAAATCCAATTGTGACGATTGCTCCAATTAACAGAGTAATAAGTGCATATATTCGTTTAAACGCTATCACCTCTGGATTTTTGGCTTGCTCATATGGGATACTAACCCCGAAGACAACCGTGCGTTTTATGATGAAAGGAATAGCCACTTGAATAGCCGAAACAAACAATAGAACCATTAATAGTAGATAAAATTCCATTCTTAGCCCTCCTTAATATTTGTTATGATGTCAGAAATAAGCTGTTGAAGCTCTTTTTCTTGCATTCCTCTAACTAATACTTCAGCAACTAATGGTCTAAATTCTTTTGCGATAGATTGAAGACGATCTTTTGATAGGCCACCCTCCTTCAAAACAATAACCGCTCCTTTCTTGGGAACAATCTCAATAATACCCTTTGATACGAGCTCATGATAACTCTTGTTAACAGTGTGCATATTGATACTTAAGTCACTTGCTAAGGAACGAACAGAAGGCAACGTATCACCTGTTGACAAGGAACCTCTCGCAATTGCTTCAATAATCTCATTTGTTAATTGGATAAATATAGGAATGTCTGATTCTGGATCGATAGTAATCAACATGAATCACCTCTTTTTGTTATATATATAGTATAACAAATCTGTTATACAAAGTATATAACAATTATAAAGAAGAAGATTATTTTTTATTTTTATGTTCAAACTAATAGAAGAAAAATGCTTTAACTTTCTATTTAGTTTCCTTATAATAAAATCTGTCTTGTCAGATGTCGTGACTATAAATAGGGGTGAAAGCAAATGAGTTTTTTACATAAGAAAGGTGTTCGTCCTTCTGTCAAAGTTTACTTAATTGATGCATTAAGCAGTATGGCTTTAGGTTTGTTTGCATCGCTCATTATTGGAATAATCATTAAAACAATTGGTGACCAAGCAGCTATTAAGTTTCTATCGGAAATGGGAACGACTGCAATTGGGCTATATGGTCCTGCAATTGGGGTTGCGGTTGCTTATGGCTTAAAAGCACCACCCCTTGTAATGTTTTCAGCACTAATTAGTGGAGCTGCTGGGGCATCTTTGGGTGGGCCAGCTGGAAGTTACATTGCTGCAGTAATTTCAGTTGAGGTCGGAAAACTCGTCAGTAAAGAAACGAAAATTGATATCATCGTTACTCCACTCGTAACCATCTTTATTGGCTTTAGCGTAGCCACTCTGGTTGGTCCTGGTATCGATTATGTAATGAAAGGGTTAGGAAGTGTAATCATGTGGGGGACGGAGCAAAGGCCGATTCTGATGGGAGTCGTTGTCGCTGTTCTTATGGGGCTTGCTTTAACAGCTCCTATTTCAAGTGTAGCCATTGCGCTTATTTTAGACCTACATGGTGTAGCTGCAGGTGCGGCAACGATAGGATGTGCTGCGCAAATGGTCGGCTTTGCAGTAAGTAGTTATCGAGAAAATAAAACCGGTGGCATACTAGCAATCGGACTAGGAACATCTATGCTTCAAGTTCCAAATATTGTGCGAAATCCACTTATCTTAATTCCACCAACAGTAGCAGGAGCTTTGCTTGCTCCAGTTGGAACGACTGTGTGGATCATGGAGAATAATGCCTCTGGTGCAGGTATGGGAACAAGTGGTTTAGTAGGACAGATTATGACATTTACGACGATGGGATTTAGCGTAAGCACGCTTATAAAGGTTGCCATGTTGCATTTTATTGGACCAGCCATCATAAGCCTGCTATTATCTGAATATATGAGAAAAAAAGGCTGGATAAAGCTTGGTGATATGAAAATTCATACTGGAGGAGAAGTACATGAAAAAGCTTGAATCAATTGAACAATTTCAAGAAATGAGAGATAACGGAAAACATATCTTTATGTTTTCTGCTGACTGGTGCCCAGATTGCCGAGTAATCGACCCGGTATTACCTGAAATTGAAGCAAAATTTAACGAGTATGTCTTTATTTACGTAGACCGTGATAATTATATCGATCTCTGTATGGACATGGATATTTTTGGTATTCCGAGTTTCGTCGCATTTGAGGATGGAAAAGAACTAGGTCGTTTTGTTAGCAAAGACCGTAAAACACAAGAGCAAATTGAAGAATTTATTACAGGATTGTAATCGTAAACCAAGATAAGCTCCCTTAGTGGGGCTTATTTTTTTGAAAGGAAATGTTGTATGACTCTTTTTGGGAATTAGAAGGAGAAATTTGAATCCCTGCATTTTATCTAGAATTCATGTACAATAAGGTACGACAAACCCTTAGAAGGAGGGACAAGCTATGAAGATGGATAGCATTCGCATGAAAAAGGAATTGGAAAATAAATTAAACGATGGAACAAGAACATTTTCATTTGATCGTAAAAAAGATCAGCTGAGAATTGAGAATAAAGAAACTGGAAAAGGAATCACTATTTCTTTACCGGGAATCATAGCGAAATGGGAGCTACAAAAGGAAAAGGCAATTGATGAGGTTGTTTATTACGTGGAAGAAGGCTTAAACGCCATGGTGGGAGATATAGTTCTAACTGGAAAGGAAAAGAAAATCTTTCCTGTCATTCGCTCAACTTCATTTCCAATGGAAGCGGAAGAAGGTGTTCCCTTTCTAGTGGATGAGCATACAGCTGAAACGAGAATTTATTATGCTTTAGACCTCGAGAAAAGCTATAGATTGATTGACCAACGCTTAATGGAGAAAGAAGGCTGGGACCATGATCGCATAAAGGAAATAGCCTTATTTAATCTCCGTTCTTTATCTACAAGCATGAAGTCAGATCAAGTAGCAGGAAACACCTTCTACTTTTTAAATCAAAATGATGGCTATGATGCGAGTAGAATTCTAAATGAACGCCTATTAAAGGATATGAAGTCACAGATGAAAGGGAATTTAGCCGTGGCAGTTCCCCATCAAGATGTTTTAATTTTTGCCGATATCGAAAATGAAACGGGCTACGATATTCTTGCTGAACTTACAATGAGCTTCTTCACAAGTGGAAGAGTGCCAATTACGGCTTTGTCCTTCTTATATGAAGATGGAGAGCTTGAACCTATATTTATTCTTGGAAAAAATAATAAAAATACGAAGTAGGGTTTACTAAAACGTATGAAGCATATCGAGATTAGAAGGCCGCGCAAAGGCGAAAAAGTAGAGTTAATAGAATTTTTTAATACGGTCATAAAAGATACATTCCATAAGGAAGGGATCGGACATTTGGTTAAAGATATGCAGGATGAAATCAACATGAAGGCTCATTTTCTCAATGCTGATTTTGAAAGTGACGGGGTGCTCAGACACTTTCTTATTGCATGTGACGGTAATCAAATCATAGGAACAATTGAATTTGGTCCAGCAAGTTCTCTAATAACCAAATGTACCAATGGATTATTCGCAAACCTCTATGAGGTAGGGACCATTTTTGTTCATCCTCAATTTCAAGGGCAAGGCATAGCCAACCAGCTGCTAGAAAAAATGTTTGCTACGTTAAAGAAAAAGGGAATTGAAGAGTTCTGTTTAGATAGTGGATATACAATGGCTCAAAAAATATGGACAAAAAAATTCGGAGAACCAAATTACTACCTAAAAGACTATTGGGGAAAAGGCGCACATCATATGATCTGGAAGGTGCAAGTTTTGTCTCCATTTTAACTAAGCTCGTTGGGAATGAATTGCTATTCCTACACGAGCTTTTTTGAGGATTACACTCTCATTATCCTTTCAATTTTCATATCATAAGTGTTTCAGTTGAAAAAAAATCAACTAAGCGCTGAACCTTTTTAGCGGCTCGGTTGTATAAAGAAGTAGATCGTTGAAAAGGAGAGGATCACCTATGGCACTAGGATGGTTAGTTAGCACAATTGTAGGAGTGGTTCTTGGTACGATATTTGCAACAGTAATTAGTACCATGAATAAGAAGGTTGTTCGCGACAAAATGGGGAATATTGATTTTCGTCAGTCCGATATTTATTTTTACTGGACGAGGTGGGATTATACCATTATATTAGCTGCAGCCTACACATTTTTGTGTATTATCGGCTTATTTGTATTCTTACTTAGAGGAGATAACATCGATAGCCCGTTCATACAATTTTTTATCCACCAGACCTTTTTATTTTCATTAATAACGATGATTTGGTTTATTACGAGGATCGCTTATGTATTTAAAGGAATTAAAGAGCGGTGGTCCGATGAGTTTAAATCATAATGAACAGTTACCTGAGGATGCAAAAAAAGAAATGTCATTAGAGACTATTTTCATTCTCTATAAGGCGCCAATCTACCAATTTGTATACCGTTACTGTCAAGATGAACAGCTAAGTATTGATATTGTACAAGATACATTTGTTCGGTTTCATAAATATCAATCTCGGTTTGATGAGAACAAAGCTAGCTTGAAGACGTATATATTTGGTATGGCCTATCAGGAAATGATGAACCGGCTAAAAAGGCGGAATCGATTGAAAAAGCTACTTCCCTATTTATACCATCGAAATGATCAACCTGAAATAGCAATTGAGGATAAATTGAGCATTCAAGCAGCTGTACAGCAACTCCCTAATGAACAACGGGCCGTTATCTTATTAACGTATTATCATGATCTCACACAAAAGGACATTTCGAAGGTGCTCGAAATTCCAGTAGGGACCGTGAAATCAAGGCTTCATTCCTCGTTGAAGAAATTAAAGATTTTACTGGAGGTGAAGGAATGAGTAAAAGCGAGATTCCTAAGGAGCTTCAAACCAAACTGGATGAATTTCATGTGGATCTTCCTGAAATTCCAACTAAATTAAGAAAGCTAGATAGACTAGCGAACTGGGTACACGCTCCCGCGATGGATCCTCTTGAGATTTTTTCAATTAAAGGAAACTCTATAACGAAGCTAGTATTTTATCCACTGATTTGCTTACTATTCATATTTTTCACTCCAATCTTTCTTATATAGATTGGTGTAGTAGATTTTCGTCTTTTCTAAGAAAAAATAGAATAGAAGGTATGGGGGCAGATTGGGAGCGTGGGGCTTTTGCATAATTAATTTATTATGAGCTAAGGAGCCTAGGGGAAACATGAAAAATAGTGATTCAAAAATATATAAAATAGTGTCTAACAGCATTCTTATTTGTATTATTATAGCTGCCTTTATCGTTATATTTGATGAAGATTATACGAATGACTTTATTGGATGGTTCTTAATCATCGTTTTTTGGACAGTGAAAAGTATTATTAATTATAGAATCAACATAAAAAAAGGAAATACGAAAATAGCAATGGCTGACTTGTTATTAGTAGGTATAGCTCTAAGTTTTTTAATAACTCGTGTAATTTAATTTGCTCAAGCCTTTAGAAGGTTTGGGCATTTTATATGAGAAGATTCATGGTGTGTTTTTTGTGACATGATAGTGCTTGTTAGTTTACCTGTGACTGCCTTGATTTTCTGTAGAAGGAGGAAATCGAGTCCGAAGTGAGGGTGAGTTCGGACAGGGAAGTAAGAAAAAGAGGAAACGGAGTCCGAAGTGAGGGTGAGTTCGGACAGGGAAGTAAGAAAAAGAGGAAACGGAGTCCGAAGTGAGGGTGAGTTCGGACAGGAAAGTAAGAAAAAGAGGAAACGGAGTCCGAAGTGAGGCCAATTTCGGACAGGAAAGCAAGGAGAAGAGGAAACGGAGTCCGAAGTGAAGCCAATATCGGACAGGAAAGCAAAAAAAAGCTTCCAAATGTCTTCTCCATAGAATTCGATTATTTCATCTATATTTAGCACTTCAATTTCTTCATTGAAATAATTAACTATGTCTTCCACTATTTTCCCTCCCATTTCATAGGCGACTCATTCCCGTATAAGGTTTGGTTTTTAAAGAAAATAAATTACATGCGAATAACCGGGTGAACCATTAGACAAACTCTCCGGATAAGTCATAAGTAGTTACGGATATAATCATCGAAGCTGCTGAAAATCCTAATTTTTTCACGGATATTTCGAAGGAGGTTACGGATATCCCAAATATTAAAGATGACCTATGTAATAGATTGTGGGTATATTCCCCTTGAAATTGGAAAGAGTCCCCTACATTTCGGCTCAATCTCTTATTTTAACTCGAATTTTTAAGAATTACTGATAAAATAGAATGATAGAAGAAAGTAGAAAGAGTGATTTGAGTGAGTTGGTTTAAAAGAATTACCAAAATGTTTAAAGTACATGCTGAAGATGAATATATGAACGATTGGATAGAAGAGAAAGATGCGCCAGCTGAACCAAAAAAATCCAATAACACCAGCGAAAATGGTCAAGGTGCAAAGGTTCTTTATCAATATCCAAAAGGCAACTTTCGATTTCCTTTAATTCCTGATGAGGAGTTATATAAAAGTAGAGAACGATCCACCTCACCGAATCAGGAAAGTGTTGTGTCGATTGAATCCAATCAAAGGATGTCAAGAAGGGCAGAAAGGGCTTCTTCTATTAAGCAACCAGTGAAAGAGCCTGAATCACATCAAGCGAGTACTCAGAATAGGGACAGTTCAAATGAACTTCCGCGAACGAGAAACGAAGAAAAAGCGGCTATTGGGAAAAGACGTCCATTTAGACCGACAGAAATTCCTTCTCCGATCTATGGATATTCCCGGCCTAAGCCAAAGCCGACTGTTGAATTTGAATTAACTGAAACACCGTTTCGTATAAAAAATTCAAATGAGACTGTAGTCAATAATCAGGGTGATCCCCTTTTAATGGAAGGTATGAAAGAAACTCCTATTGTTCCAAAGCAAATGGATAGATCTCTTAGTCGGCTACTTGAGGTAGCAGAAATAGATGATCAAAAAGATAAAACAGTAGAAGAGACATCAATTGATGAGCTGGGATTAAAGTGGGAAGAACAAGCTGACCATCCAAAACCAGACGATACAGATTTGCCAACAGTAGAAAATGAAGCCCCAATATTCGAATACAATGTGGTGCACAGAGAAGATTCATTAACATCAAATGAAGTGAAAGAAGTAGAAAATCAAGAAGACCAGATAGTAACTCGACCAGATGACTATAGTAGCCATAAAGAAATTGAACATCCCACAGAGAATGATAAATTCTATTTTGAAGCTGATGAAACCGAGGATATCTTCTCTAAGGAAGAAGATGTGAACGATCATGAAAAGGAAGAAACAGATCGTTCAGAAGAAGCTTTCATGCTTATGGGCTATTCAGCAGAAGTGGCAGTAACAACAGAAATAGCCCTTCAGGAAGACTCAGTAGAACTAGAAAATACAAACGAGTCTAGTTCAAAGTTAATAGTACTAGAGGGAGAAGAAGAATCTACGTCAATGACAATAGAAAAGGAATATGAAGAAGAGACTGTGAAGGTGGCAGTAGAGAAGGAAAATGATGAAGAAGAATCTGCGTCAATGACAGTAGAACAAGAGCGTGAGGAAGAGTTTGTATCAATTATTTTAGATCAAGAAGATGAAGAAGTGGCTGATACTGATTCAAAAGAAGAAACGCCTCGTGAAAGACGTAGAAATATTCCTTTTAATGTTATTATGCTGAAGCAGGATAAGCAAAAGCTAGCGCAAAAGAAAGCCACTTTAGCTGAACAACATGTGGCTCCTTATACACAAGCAAGATCTGTAGCAGAAGGAATGGAGGAAATGCCGCACTCACAACATCTAACCCAAGAGCGTGAGGAGTCAAAAGAATCTCCCCAGCAGCTGAACCTAGGGCCGGAGAAATTCAATGAATCTTTCGATGACATGCTGATTCAAGAACAATTGGAATCTAATGAACTTATGGTTGAAAATCAATTGGGAGCTCCGCCAAGGGAGTCGATATTTTATGAACATCCATCTTTTGAGCTGCTAAATCCGCCTGTATTTAAAGAAGCAGATGAAGAATGGATTAATGGACAAAAGGAGTTGCTCAATCAAACGTTAGTTAACTTCAATGTGAATGCCGAAGTGGTGAATGTGACACAAGGACCGTCTGTGACTAGGTTTGAGGTACAGCCAGCTCCTGGGGTGAAGGTAAATAAAATAACCAATTTATCGGATGATTTAAAGCTTAGCTTAGCTGCACGAGATATTCGGATAGAAGCCCCTATCCCTGGAAAGCACACAATTGGGATTGAGGTGCCAAATCAATCAAGTCGCCCAGTATTGTTAAGTGAAATTATTGGTAGTGAAGAGTTTAAAGACCATGAGTCTCCACTTGCGGCTGCATTAGGCTTAGATATATCGGGGAAACCGATTTCGATTGATTTGCGTAAGATGCCTCACGGATTAATTGCAGGTGCCACGGGTTCAGGAAAAAGTGTTTGTATTAATAGCATTTTAGTTAGTTTATTGTATAAGGCAACGCCTGAGGAGCTTCGATTATTATTAATTGACCCGAAGATGGTTGAACTTGCTCCATATAACCATATCCCACACCTTGTAAGCCCTGTTATTACTGATGTAAAGGCTGCAACGGCCGCATTAAAATGGGCAGTAGACGAAATGGAGCGTCGTTATGAACTATTTGCTCATACAGGAGTACGGGATATTTCAAGGTTCAATGAACTAGCAATGAAGCATAATCGTTATTCAGACAAGCTCCCATACATTGTAATCATAATTGATGAGTTAGCTGACTTGATGATGATGTCTCCAGCAGATGTAGAGGAAGCCATTTGTCGAATTGCACAAAAAGCACGTGCATGTGGAATTCATTTAATTATTGCGACACAAAGGCCGTCGGTGGATGTCATAACAGGGCTTATTAAGGCAAATGTTCCGACAAGAATTGCCTTTTCTGTTTCTTCGCAAGTGGATTCAAGAACAATTATTGATATTGGCGGCGCAGAAAAACTATTAGGTCGGGGAGATATGCTGTTTTTAGAAAATGGCTCTTCTAAAGCCGTTCGACTTCAAGGAACCTATGTGGCAGATGAAGAGATTGATGATGTAGTAGCACATGTGCGTGACCAAAGACAGCCAGATTATCTTTTTCAGCAGGAAGAGTTATTGAAAAAATCACAGGTGCATGAAGAGGAAGATGAATTATTCTTTGAAGCGTGCGAATTTGTCGTGGAACAGGGCGGGGCATCGACATCAAGCTTACAACGCCGTTTTAAAATTGGGTATAACCGAGCTGCTAGGTTAATTGATATGATGGAGGAGCAAGGATTCATCTCTGAGACACGCGGCAGTAAGCCTCGAGACGTTCTCATTACGGAAGCAGACCTTGAATCGATACAAGACACTAGTACAATCATATAATACATGGTATTCTTTATTTGCATGTTTTAAATACTAAGTTTAATGATCGAACATTTGCTAATCGCATTCGCTCTGTTATTTGGTTTGTATTACGGCTTTGTTTATCAACTGTTATCAATATAAACAGAGCCTATGTTTGAAATGCCTCGTGACTCCAATAATGGAAGATCAACTGTGCTTTTAAACAGAGCCTATTGATTAACGATGTGATTTTATGAGGAGCATTTAGAATGATGAAGGAAATTGAATTAAAGCTTAAAGGTGAAATCAAACGCTTAACCAATCAAACGTTCAAATTCGATGAGCGTGTTAAGGAAGGTTGGTTTTCAGCAGTATATTTTTTGAAAACAAAAGAAATAGTTGAAAAATATTTGACAGATAATATTGTGACTATGCAATTTTTTCAGAAAAGTCATGCGGTCTTATGCGGAACGGATGAAGTCATTGCGTTGTTAAAAGAGTTTGCAAAGAATCCTGATGAGCTAGAGATATTTTCATTGAAGGATGGAGATAAAATCAGCCCGTTTGAAACGGTTCTGACAATCACCGGTCCCTATCAGAATTTCGGTTACTTGGAAGGGATTATTGATGGGATTTTAGCACGCCGTACCTCTGTTTCAACAAATGTGTATAACGCGATTAAAGCTGCTGGTATTTCAGGTAAGCAGAAAAAAGTGATTTTTATGGGTGACCGTGATGATCACTATATCACGCAAGCTGGAGATGGTTATGCTGCTTTTATTGGAGGCGCAACAGCTCAAGCAACACATGCGATGAATGAATGGTGGGGGAAAAAAGGAATGGGGACGATGCCACATGCCCTCATCCAAGTGTTTAACGGGGATCTTGTTGCCGCAACAAAGGCTTACAAAGAAACCTTCCCAGAGGACGAATTAATTGCTTTAGTTGATTATAATAACGATGCCATCACAGATGCATTGAAGGTAGCAAGAGAATTTGGAGACGAGTTAAAGGGTGTTCGTGTGGATACATCTCGTACAATGATTGATCAGCATTTTGTACGAAATCAACATTTGCTTGGAACCTTTGACCCACGTGGTGTGAATGCTGAACTCATCTTCGCTTTACGCAAGGCTTTAGACGATGAAGGTTATCACCATGTGAAAATTGTTGTAAGTGGAGGATTCAACGAGAATCGGATCCATGAGTTTGAAGAACTTGGAGTACCAGTTGATATGTACGGGGTTGGAAGTAGCCTTCTAAAAATTAATATTGGGTTTACCGGTGATAATGTAATGATCAACGGAAAGCATGAGGCAAAGGCTGGCCGGAAATATCGACCAAACCAAAGACTAGAAAAAGTCGAATAAACTTATATTCGATTTTCCAGTGATAAGAGTGTTCCAACTCAGCATACAAATAGAACAAATCGAGTGTGCATGATAAAGAAAGATCGATTGAGACTTTTTCAACATATAAAAAGCATAGTAACAGAGCCCGAAATTGTTTTGGGGCTCTGTTTTTAACATCTGTTTACTGCACAGAAATCAATTCAAAAATTAGTGGGTAGAATGTTGAAGCCTTCTGTGTAGATGGTTCGTTAGATATATTGTAGTGCATACATATAGGCTGAAGAGGCATTACCAGATGTTGCATAGTCTTTAGTATGAAAAGATGCTATAATGTTTGAATATGATAAATTGTTTCCATGTCAATGTTATGAGCAAATTTAGATATATGTCATATACTGTGTTACAGATAGACGATGGTTGGAGGTTCTTTATATGACTGTTTACCATTTTGTAGGTATTAAGGGGTCTGGAATGAGTGCACTGGCACAGATTCTTCATGATATGAACTTTGAAGTGCAAGGCTCCGATGTCGAAAAGCGCTTTTTTACTCAAGTAGCTCTTGAGCAATCTGGAATAAAGATCCTTCCCTTTGATAAGGAAAATGTTCAACCAGGGATGACGATTATTGCTGGAAATGCGTATCCTGATACTCATGAGGAAATAGAACAAGCGATGAAGCTTGGGCTTCCTGTCGTTCGATATCATCGATTCTTAGGGGATTTTATGCAAAACTTTACAAGTGTAGCGGTGACTGGAGCGCATGGTAAAACCTCTACAACTGGCTTGCTAGCCCATGTGATGAAGGGGGGCAAACCAACTTCTTTCCTGATCGGAGATGGAACAGGGAAAGGAGAAAAGGATTCGGAGTATTTTGTATTTGAAGCATGCGAATATAGAAGGCATTTCCTTTCGTACTTCCCAGATTATGCAATAATGACGAATATTGATTTTGATCATCCTGATTACTTTGCCAATATTGATGACGTATTTTCTGCCTTTCAAGAAATGGCTTGGCAAGTGAAAAAGGGTATTTTTGCGTGCGGCGATGATGAACATTTACAAAAGATTCAAGCAAAGGTACCTGTATTATTTTATGGGTTTGAAGAAGAGAATGATTTTCAAGCAAGGAATGTGAGTAAAACGACGGAAGGTACAACCTTCGATGTATTTGTGCGAAATACATTTTACGATACATTCTTCATTCCTGCATATGGGGATCACAATGTTTTAAATAGCTTAGCGGTTATTGCTCTTTGCCACTATGAAGAAATGGATGCAGAGGTTATTAAAGAGCAGCTGAATACATTTGGCGGAGTTAAGCGAAGATTTTCTCAAAAGAATATTAACAATCAAACACTAATTGATGACTATGCTCATCATCCTACGGAAATTAAAGCGACAATTGATGCAGCTCGCCAAAAGTTCCCTAATCGTGAAATTGTAGCAGTGTTTCAACCACATACGTATACGAGAACGCAAACATTTTTAGGTGAATTTGCGGAGAGCTTAAATCTAGCAGACCAAGTATATTTATGTGAAATTTTCGGATCTGCGCGCGAAAACCATGGGAAACTTTCGATTGAAGATCTTCAATCGAAAATTGACGGGGCATTGGTAATTACTGAGGATGAAACATCTCAGTTAACAAAGCATGAAGACGCTGTAATCATTTTTATGGGAGCTGGAGATATTCAGAAGTTCCAAGACTCTTATGAGAAAGTACTATTGGCATAGAGTGTATCAAGGGCTTAGTTAATGAACTCCTATCTTGGAGAAGCAATTAAATAATCATGTTGAAATAGAGTATAAAATCATGAAGATTTTATACTCTATTTTTTTGCAAGTGATCTTGAAGCTCATATCTATTTAATTCTGGAACAGTAAATTCATGGTATAATATACCATTGTAAGGTTTGGAGGTGCTCACGTGGAGGAATGGGATATTTACGACAACTATCGAAATAAGACGAATCGATTTCATGTGCGTGGAACACCGTTTGAAAATGGAGAATACCATATTGTTGTTCATGTTTGGATCATGAATAACAAGGGCGAAATCCTTCTAGTGAAAAGACACCCAAAGAAACCGTTTCCGAATCTATGGGAATGTCCAGGTGGTTCTGTTTTAAGAGGAGAAGATAGCTGTCAAGCTGCTATTCGAGAAGTACAGGAGGAAATCGGGGTATCATTGTTTCTATCGAATGGTAAGGTAATAAAAAGTGAGCGAAGAGATCATTTCAATGATTTCTATGATGTATGGCTCTTTAACCAAAGCTTTAATCTTGCTGATTGCGTTCTTCAAAAGGATGAAGTGAGTGATAGTAAATGGGTTACCAAGAGGGAGCTACATTCCATGTATAATGAAAAATACTTGGTACCAACGTTAAGTTATTTTAGAGAACTACTGTAAAAAATGTTGTCTACAAGAATGTAGAGTTAAGTCACCTATGTGTAAACCATTCTATTGCTGTCGGTGTAATAGAAAAAAGGATCGAGAGCGTACTCTGGATCCCTTTTTGTAACACATCTAGGTTTTATCTGTTTTTAGGATATTACTTTAACTTATCAGGGTTTAACGCTTCTAATTCTGGAAGAACAAATAGGCCATCTTTTCGAATGAGTACATCGTCAAAATACATTTCCCCACCACCATAATCTGCACGTTGAATATTTACCATATCCCAATGGATGTTAGAGTGATTGCCATTAAATGCATCATCATAGCATTGTCCTGGGGTAAAGTGGAAGCTTCCAGCGATCTTTTCATCAAATAGGATATCCTGCATAGGATGCAGGATATAAGGGTTTACACCTATTGCAAACTCCCCGATAAATCTAGCTCCTTCATCTGTATCAAAGATTTTGTTGATACGATCTGTATCATTAGCGGATGCTTCAACAATTTTTCCATCTTTGAAGGTTAACCTAACATTTTCGAATGTAAAGCCATGGTACGGAGATGGCGTATTGTAAGTGATTACTCCATTTACAGAGTCTCGAACAGGTGCTGTATACACCTCTCCATCTGGAATATTCATCTGACCTGAGCATTTAATCGCAGGGATATCCTTAATCGAGAATGTTAGGTCTGTTCCTTCACCAGTAATTCGGACTTTATCTGTCTTATTCATTAATTCAACAAGGTTATCCATAGCCTTGTCCATTTTTCCATAATCTAAGTTACAAACATTATAATAGAAGTCCTCGAAAGCCTCAGTGCTCATTTTCGCTAATTGGGCCATTGATGAATTTGGGTAACGGAGAACAACCCACTTCGTTTTCGGCACGCGAATGTCTCGGTGAACCCTTTTCCCTACAGTTGCTCCTTGAATTTTCATTTTATCATCTGGAACATCTGCTAGTTCGTTAATGTTGTCACCAGAACGAAGTCCAATATATGCATCCATCTTGCTCATAACGTTTGCTTCGAAATCAGCCATCATGTCGAATTGCTCCTCTTTAGCTCCCAAAAGCAATGCGCGGTCTACTTGCTGATCTTTCAAGGATACAAATGGATACCCACCTGCTGCGTACGCTTCCTTCACTAAAGCCATTACTAGCTCTTTTTGGAGACCAAAGTTCTCAATTAATACCTTTTCGCCTTTTTGAAAGCGAACAGAGTAATTGATTAGGTTTTTTGCTAACGTTTCAATACGTGGATCTTTCATACAGTTCCCCTCCATAATTATGTATCTAATAAGAAGTTATAAGTATTGCAGCTTCTTATCATTTTCCACCTCCTATTGTACCCAAAAAAGCAGAAATTGTTTAATAATAAATGGGCATCCTTCATATATGTGGTAGAATTGAAGGGAATATAGGACAATAGAATGAAATTGAATGATAAAAAAATGAAGGAAAATAGAAACCTGTATGGAATACGTAAGTAATGGACAAGTTTACTTGTTTTGACATCAGGGTAAATAGGAGTAAGCAGACAGCGGAGGTGCTTTTGGTGAAAATTATTTTATATTTAAGTGTTGCATTAATAGCAATCGCATTTTTTATACTTGTAATCTATGTTTCCAAAACATTAAAGTCTTTGCAAGGTACGCTAGATCGTGTGTCACATACATTAGCAGGTCTAGAAAGACAACTAGATGGTGTCACTCGTGAAACAACGGAACTTCTTTCAAAGACCAATACGTTAGCTGATGATATTCAGAAAAAATCAGAGAGCTTAAATAGTGTTGTCGATGCGGTAAAAGAAGTAGGCGATTCAGTGCGAGGGTTTAATCAGTCGATTACCAAAATTAGATCGACGATGAATAAGCAACTAGATGCAAATGAAGAAAAAATATCCCAAGTTGTCCAATGGAGCAATGTGTTCCTTGAATTAAAAGATAAATGGAAGTTGAAAAGACAGCAAAGTAACAGCAGTGATACAAGGAAGGACGTTTCAAGGGAAAGAGCTCGGGCAAGACAATAATCTTAAGGAGGAGATTCATATGGCAAATGAGGAACGCAGAGAAGATCAAATGAATACAAAGGATTTTGTAATAGGTGCCCTTGTTGGTGGAATCGTTGGAGCTGCAACTGCTTTGTTTCTAGCTCCTAAGTCTGGAAGAGAGTTGCGTGAAGATCTAAATGGACAAGCTTCTGTACTAAAGGAAAAGACGAATCAAATCCGTGAGTCAGCCATGACACATGGTTCAGCATTAGCTGCAGCAGCAAAGGAAAAAACGAATGTCGTCACTCAGGCCGTGCAATCGAATGATTGGGTGAATAAGGTGAAAACACTTAAAACAGAGAATGAACAAGAGTTCGAGGAAGCAGCAGAAGCTGAAGCTGAAGCTGAATCTATTGAAGTAGAGGAAGCTAATTATGATGTTCAGCAGAAATTAGAAGAAACGAAGAAAGCATTTGATGAAACAGAACAAATTTTAAACAAATAACAGTTGAACATCAACGAATAGGCAATCCATTTGTTTTCAGTGTGGTGAAGTGATAAGATTACTTCACCGCATATTTATTTACGGAGGTTTAGAATTTAAATGAAGAAAATTGATTCTATTGAACAGTTTCAAGATATTCTTGAAAAGGGCCATCCTTTCTTTTTGTTAAAGCACTCTTTAACATGCCCTATTAGTCAGTCAGGTTATGAGGAGTATGAAAGCTTTTTTGAAGAGCGTTCCGATATTGAAGGCTATTATCTAGCCGTTCAAGATGCACGTCCTTTGTCTAATCATGTAGCAGAAAAGTTTCATGTAAAGCATGAATCCCCACAAGCAATTTTATTTGCCAATAAAGATGTAGCATGGCATGCTTCTCATTGGAAAATCACAGTAAATTCATTGACTAGTGCTATGGAAGAAGTTCAATAATATATAGAAAAAAAGCAAGAAGACCATACATCTTCTTGCTCTTTTTATTGGCTGTTTTCGTATGCTTTGTTGCTTTTGAAAGATGGGCAGTTTTCTGGTCGAAGGTACTCTTTTGCCGCGAGACGTGCGGTGAGTATCCTTAAGCTTCACCTGTTTTGTCTCACCTGGTCCCGCTGCTCCCTCAGACGCCTCGCCTCCTTCCACTCCAAACGGTTTCCCTTTGTATGAAGAAGGGAATCTTATCTGGTATCAAACAACAAACTTTTTAAAAATAGATTTTTAATTACAAGATGCTTATTTCAAGCACTAATATTGAATCCAACTAATATGGCATACTAGCCTAGAGTGTGATGTTCATCATTAAGACGTCTGAGGAGATAGAGGCCAAACTATTTCTAATTTATCTCCTGGCTCGAGTGGAGCATGGAAGGTTGTTTTCTCACTATTTTTAAGTAAGGTAAAACGACCAGTTGCATCTGTAGGCATGTCAACTTCTACCTGTGTAAAAAGGTCCTGAAAGATAAATGGCTCTATTCGTTTTTGTTCAATTGTAATATCGTCACCATCATGTAGATAATCATCGGCCGAAAGCCTTTGGTCATCTCTTGTAAACACACTTAATTCTTTACGAAGTCGAATTTGCTTTCCATTAAAGGTAATTGGAATTGTGTAATCGAGCATAAGCTGCTTAATCTCTGCTAAATGAGCCACCTGTACTGGTTCTTTCTTTCCGATTGTGATGTCATCTCTGTCGTCTATGATGCTACTTGGTTTTATTTCGATCCCATTTCTGTAGACCTTACCTGATAGTGCAGGAATGAATGTTTCCCTGCCATTTATCTTTAAACGGAAAGGACGAAGATTAGTTAGTAAGGATTGTTTATTTAATCCCTTCATTATATCTTCCAGTGTATCAGGGAGAATACATTCTATTTGGTCCCGATCATCAAGATAGTTTTCAGGAGACACTGATATCCCATTCACGGAAAGGGTTGCATATATGGTATAGGGTTCGTCATTAATTGTAATTCTTTTTACTGGGATGTCATCAACTAAGTCTATTACCCTAACCATAGATGGACCACCATCTCGCCCTTTTTCAACGAAGAGCTGATCATTGCTTTCGATTTCATCATCCAATAAGCATGGTGTCCCATTGCGTAAAATCTTCGGTGGTTCCCCGTGCTGTCCTGGAAGGGTAATCTTTTGTCCATTTAATGTAACAATCTTAGCTAAGCCTGGTTTTCCGTATAACTTATTCATTTTTATTCCTGCTGCAAGTAGACAGTCACCTACCGTAAGCTTTTTCACTTCGAATAACCGAACGGGCTGTTCGTTCACATACACTGTACGATATTGAACTGGTGATTTTTGCGCAGCAATGGCAATCCCAATAGGGGTAACTAATTCAGGCCCTTTAGCGATGTGTTCCGATATCGTTAATGCAGAAATCGCATCTACTCCTCTAATAGCCACTCGGTTTTCTGGAAGGTTTAAATGACTAGCAACCCTCTTTGGAAGCTCAGGGGTTAAACTTCCTCCTCCAACTAGCATGATGGCTTTAGGTGACTTATGATTGTTTAATTGAAGGATCTCTTCACAGATGGCGCTCGCTAGGCGGTCAAGTGCAGGTGAGATCTGTTCAATGACATCTTCTTTTTTAACCTCAGTTTCAAATCCTAGAATATCTTCAACTTTAATCGCTTCTTGATGAATGAGCTCTCTTTTTGCTTTTTCCGCAAGTGGAAAGTCTAATAAAAACTGATCACTAATCGCTTCTGTGATCTCATCTCCAGCAATAGGAACCATGCCATAGGAAATCACGGTTCCCAAATCTGTGATAGCAATATCAGAAGTGCCGGCTCCTATATCCACTAATGCTACATTTAATCGTCGCATAGAAGGAGGAATTAACACATTAATGGCTGCGATTGGCTCAAGTGTTAATGCTTCCATTTCTAAGTCAGCCCGTTGTAAGGCAGCGATCAGTGATTCAACAACGACTTTAGGAAGGAAGGTAGCAATGATCTCAACGGATGCTTCATCCCCCTGTTGGTCTATTAAATTTCCAATCTCTTCGCCATCTAGTCTATAATAGAGAACAGAATAGCCGACGCAATAGTAGTAGTAGCTTTTTTCAATCTCGTGCTTTTGTGCTACAAGAGCCTGAGCCATTTGGACAGCACTTAATTCTAAATGTAAGATGTCCTGTTTTTGCATCATTGGCTTGCCTTTAATATCAACGGTTACTTTAGCGCGTTCTGTTTTGAGCGCACGTCCGGCTGCTGCCACACTAACTTTTTTTAACGGACCATGGCTTGCTTCTAGTTCATCTTTTATTTCTTTTATAATTTTAGATACAGCCATGACATCATGTATTTGCCCGTCAAGCATCGCTCGTTCTTTATGTTCCTTTGATAAAAGATCAATTGCGTGAAATTGTCCTTCGTTTTCTTCAAGTATAATGCCAACAACCGAACGGGTTCCGATATCTAAAGCAAAAAGCTTCTTTTTTTCGTGCAATTCCATACACCTTCTTTGGAAAAAGTTCATATATTACTTTAATACTTAAAAGCGTTTAATTAATAAAGATAAATTGCGTGACACAGAAGAATAATTCATATATAATATCTCTAATTATATAGAAAAATGTAACATATTTAAATGAGTCGATAAAGAAGAACAATAGGAAACTTGCTTTCTTATTAGAAGTTCTTATATTCTTCACACATCGACAGCAACGATTCGAAAGGACGGGATAGAAATGAGCAATAAAGAACTTGATCAGCTACGTAAACGAGTGGATGAATTGAACATTGAACTATTAGAGAAAATTAATGAAAGAGCTCAATTAGTTCAAGAAATTGGAAGAGTTAAGGAAACACAAGGGGTGTATCGTTACGATCCAGTTCGGGAACGGAAAATGCTTGATCTAATTAAAGAAAACAATGACGGTCCTTTTGAAAACTCGACAATTGAGCATATATTTAAAGAAATTTTTAAAGCCGGGCTAGAGCTTCAAAAAGATGATCATCGAAAAGCCTTGCTTGTATCTCGTAAGAAAAAGCCAGAAGATACGATTGTAAACCTTAGAGGTGAAAAAATTGGAGACGGAAATCCACATTTCGTATTTGGTCCATGTGCGGTAGAATCCTATGAGCAGGTAGCTACTGTTGCAGCAGCTGTGAAGGCGAAGGGACTTAAGCTCTTAAGAGGTGGGGCATATAAGCCTAGAACATCTCCATATGATTTCCAAGGTCTTGGATTAGAAGGCTTAAAAATCTTAAAGCAGGTAGCAGATGAATACGATCTAGCCGTTATAAGTGAAATCGTAAACCCTGCCGATATCGAAACTGCTGTTAACTATGTGGATGTTATTCAAATTGGTGCAAGAAATATGCAAAATTTCGAGCTGTTAAAAGCAGCCGGGGCAGTCAATAAACCAGTTCTCTTAAAAAGAGGACTCGCGGCAACAATTGAAGAGTTCATTAATGCGGCAGAGTATATTATGGCGCAAGGAAATGGACAAATTATTCTATGTGAGCGTGGAATTCGAACATATGAGAGAGCAACTCGCAATACATTAGATATTTCAGCGGTACCAATTTTAAAACAAGAAACACACTTACCTGTTTTAGTCGATGTAACTCATTCGACAGGCAGAAGAGATCTGCTTCTTCCTACAGCAAAAGCAGCTTTAGCTATCGGTGCAGATGGTATTATGGCAGAGGTACATCCTGATCCAGCTGTTGCCTTGTCTGACTCTGCACAGCAAATGGACTTAAACCAATTCGATGCATTCTTCAATGAGTTAACTGCAACGACTCGAATTAAAGCGTAAGAGTATGACAAGTCTTCTGCTTTTTAGCGGAAGACTTTTTCTATGTTTTCTTGCATTTAAACACCCATCACCAAGATAGCTGGAGTGAATGGACTGGGTGTTAATTGGTAAAAAACCCCACCTAAACTAACACCTTAATTTTTTCTAGCTATTTTCTAATAGATTGTTGTTTGATACCAGGTAAGAGTACATTCTTCATACGAAGGTTAGCCGTTTGGAGCGGAAGGATGGGAGGCGCATGCGGGAGCAGGAGCAGTTGGACAGGTAAGACCCCCACAGGCGAAGCCGAGGAAACTCAGCTTACGTTTCTCGACAACAGGTTTCATGGAGAGGAAATCTGCCCATGTTTTAAAAGCAATTATGCATACGAAAACAGCCTTTTATATCTTTTTTGTAAAAAAAGAATGCTTGACATTGCGACATGTCTCTGACTGTCGTATGATTAAATACATAATTAGGCATGTATTCGCTAGAAGAAAGTCTTAAATTATGACTAGTAAAGGAATATTAGCGAAAAAATAAACTAAATGTAAAAGTGTGTCTGTAAAGGAGTGCTAATAATGAATATTACGATATATGATGTGGCTAGAGAAGCAAACGTTTCCATGGCAACTGTTTCTCGTGTCGTGAATGGGAATCCAAACGTAAAGCCAGCAACTCGCAAAAAAGTACTAGAGGTTATTGAACGTCTTGGTTATCGACCGAATGCAGTAGCAAGAGGATTGGCTAGTAAGAAAACGACAACTGTTGGGGTAATTATTCCTGACATTGCAAGCCCATTCTTTGCTGAGTTGGCAAGAGGAATCGAAGATATTGCAACGATGTATAAGTACAATATTATTTTAAGTAACTCAGATCAAAATAAAGATAAAGAGCTTCATTTATTAAATACCATGTTAGGAAAGCAGGTAGATGGTATTGTCTTCATGGGTGGGAATATTACACAAGAGCATGTAGGCGAGTTTGGAAAGTCACCAGTACCTGTAGTTCTTGCCGGTTCAATTGAAGATTCCAATGAGATTCCATCTGTAAATATTGACTATGAACAAGCTGCATACGATGTGGTTCAATCGTTCGTAGATAAAGGTCATAAAGAGATTGCTTTAGTAATTGGGCCGCTTCATGAACCCATTAATCAAGAAAAAAAGCTTTCAGGTTATAAGCGTGCGATAGAAGATGCAGGTCTCCCATACAGAGAAGAGCTTATTATTGAAGGGGACTATACGTATGATTCTGGCCTAGAGGCGATTGAAAGGCTAATGGAGCTAGAGTCAAAGCCTAGTGCAATATTTGTTGGATCAGATGAAATGGCTTTAGGAGTTGTTCATGGTGCAGAAGATAGAGGCTATAAAGTTCCAGACGATTTCGAAGTGATTAGTTCAGATAATACAAGACTTTCTCTCATGGTACGCCCTCAACTAACTACCGTCGTTCAGCCTCTATATGATATTGGCGCAGTAGCTATGCGGCTTTTAACAAAATTAATGAATAAGGAAAAAGTCTCAGAACATATTGTAGTACTTCCGCACCGAATTGAGGAGCGACGTTCAACAAAATAGACTTTTTGCCGATATAGAAGAAGAACACAACAATCAGTGAGGACAAGTGCCTCACTGTTGTTGTATGCAGGCAGTTCTTTTTTACTAATGCTTGCAAATACATAGTCAGTTATTTTCGTTATAGTTAGGGAGAGGGATTATGAAGAAGTTTGACGCTTTAACGCCGATTGGAATTGTCGTCGGTATCGTTATGGTTATTTTCGGGATTGCATCAAATGCTGGAATAAGCGGCTTTATTTCCTTTATTGATCCGGCATCTATGTTTATCGTATTTGGTGGACTGTCAGCAGGTTTGTTAGTAAGCTTTACATTAAAGGACCTAAAGCATATGTTTAAGGTGATTAGGCAATCTTTTTCAATAAAAGAAGAAAGTCTTAGTCAATTAATCCGGACGTTTATTGGATTATCAGAACGAGCACGTCGTGAAGGCTTATTAGCTTTGGAATCAGAAATTGAAAATGTTGAAGATCCCTTTATCCGTAAAGGAATATTACTTGCCGTCGATGGAATTGAACCTGATGTGATTAGTGATATCATGAATGCTGAAATTGTAGCGATGGAAGAAAGACACCGAAAAGGTCGTAGCTTACTTGAAAAAGCCGGAGAGTATGCCCCTGCTTGGGGGATGATAGGTACACTAATCGGACTAGTCTTAATGCTAAAGAACTTGAATGACCCAACCACTTTAGGACCTAATATGGCGATTGCCCTTTTAACAACCTTATACGGATCCTTACTAGCTAATTTATTTTTCCTGCCAATTGCAGCAAAGCTCCAATTGAAAACTGAAAAAGAAGTGTTTTTTAAACAAATTATGATAGAAGGAATTATCGGAGTCCAATCTGGACAAAATCCGAAAATTTTGGAGGAGAAGCTAAATGCTTTTCTTTCAACACAAGAACTGGATGATGTGAAGCAAGCCTCTCTAAAAGGGGAGGAGGCTTTAAATAATGAAGCTTAAAAGAAGACCACCCAAGCCTCCAAAGGGAGCGCCACAGTGGATGGTTACCTTTTCTGATTTAGTAACTTTGATTCTCGTATTCTTTATTTTGCTTTTTTCAATGTCTCAAATTGATATTGTTAAATTTAAGGCAATTGCAGAGTCATTTAATCAGCGAGTCGTATTCGATTTTTATCCGTCAATTATTCCAGCGGAGAATCCGTCAGATATGAAGAAGAATATTGAAAATCAATCAGATCAAAAAGAGAATGAAAAGAGTCAAGCAGAGAAAGAAGAAGAATCACTTCAAAACCTGCTGACAGAAGTTCAATCCTTCCTAGACAAAAATGGTTTAGATGATGTGATTGTTGCCAATCGAACTGAACGAGGCGTCGTTCTTGTATTAGAAGAAAAAGTCCTTTTTGATACGGGTGAGGCAACAATCGTAAATAGCTCAAATGCCTTTCTAGATAAAGTAGGGGGGTTATTATCGAATATGCCTAACTTAGTTAAGGTAGAAGGACACACGGATAACCGCCCGATTAGTACATTCCGATATCCTTCCAACTGGGAGCTTTCAACCGCTCGTGCAAGTAGTGTTGTGCGCTATTTTATTGATAAGCATCAGCTAGATAGTGAGCGGTTTATCGCAGTGGGCTATGGAGATACAAGGCCTATTGTTGCAAATGATAGTGATGAAAACTATAAAAAGAATCGCCGGGTTGAAATCGTCATATCTGATCCAAAATATGATAAGGACGACTTGACGAGTAACTAATAACGAAAAGCTAAAAGAGAGGTCCCTTCTAAAGGGAACCTCTCTTTTAGCTTTTACTTCTTGATTGATTTCGAATGGGATATAGTGCTTTTTCGATTGTTTGTGCATTTTTCTCTGTGATTTCTGCTCTTCTAGGAATAGGTGGAAATAACCCCTCTGGGTCATCCCATTCTCTTGGGAGCTCGACAGGTGCTTTTTCTTGCCATGCTTTAAGCCATGCTTCTGGTAAACTGCCATAACAATTTGAGTTTTCAGTCATCTCAAGCCAAATGAGGGCCCATGCTCTTGGGACAACTCTCCAAATATCATATCCGCCACCACCGACAGCAATCCAACGTCCATCACAATACTCATGCGCAATCTCATGGGCAAGCTTCGGAATTTCTCGATAGATTTTCATGGTTGCGGATAAGTGGGTTAGTGGATCAAGATAATGTGAATCTGCACCATTTTGAGTTAATATGACATCTGGTTTGAAGAAGTCAGCTACCTCTTTCAAGGAAGCTTGATAAGCTTCGAGCCATGATTCATCCTCAGTAAAGGCATCTACAGGTATATTAAAAGAGTAGCCGTACCCCTTCCCTTGACCCCTCTCATTGACATTTCCGGTCCCGGGAAATAAATATCTACCCGTTTCATGAATTGACAGTGTGCATACATTTGGGTCGTCATAGAATGACCACTGAACACCATCCCCATGATGGGCGTCAGTATCCACATATAACACCCTAGCACCATAATTCTCCTGTAAGTACTTTATAGCAACAGAGCTATCATTATATATACAAAAGCCTGAAGCTTTTCCTCTAAAACCGTGATGCAATCCTCCACCGAGATTCAACGCGTGTTTTGCTTTACCTGACATCACATAATCAACTGCTGTTAATGTTCCACCAACTAGTAAAGAACTAGCTTCATGCATATTTGGAAAAATGGGTGTATCTTCTGTCCCTAGTCCGTAATTCTCGGCGATGTCATTTGCCAATTTGCCATGACCAGCCATTTTGACAGCGTTCACATAATTCGGATCATGAATCAACTGTAGTTCCTCCTCTGTTGCGCTTCGAGGAGGAACGATACAAGACTCATCTATTCCATTGCTTTTTCTTAATAAATCTAAAGTAAGTGACAAACGAATTTGATTGAAAGGATGATTTTTACTGAACCGATAACCTAACTGCTCTTCTGAAAAGATAAAGACTGAATCATACTTCATCTTTACATACCTGGAAGCTTAGGCCACATTACCTCGTGCCCTGCTCGTTTTAAATCTTCAATCATACTAGCAGGATTCATTGTTTGAACGCGAAGAACTAGTATTTTAAATTGTTCATCCTTTTGATCTGGGTAGACGAGGACGCTTTGGATATTCGCTTTTCGACTACGAATTACTGTAGCGATTTCGCAAAGCATTCCTGCACGATTCGGAACTTTCACTTCGATTTGTGAACCAGGTTGATGGGCACCGGTTAGCTCCACAAACGTATGCAAGAGGTCTGTCTCCGTTACAATGCCAACAAGCTCTCGATCTTTTAAGATAGGCAGACAGCTAATCTTATGTTCATAAAATAGAGCGGCTATTTCTTCTACAAAATCGAGAGGGTGGCCAGTAATGAGATCGGATTTCATAATGGATTTCAAAGGCTTATTTAAGTCTTCTCGATTCTCTTCAAAGTGAAATATAGACGGAGCGGCGTCTTTAATATCACGATCAGTGACGATTCCAATAACATGGTGTTTTTCGTTGATGATTGGAAGGTGGCGAATTTTCTTTTCTTTCATTAGAAGAATGGCTTCTGAAATGGAATGATCCTCAGTCAGTGTGGCCACATCTCTATTCATAATTTCTTCTACAATCATCGGTAAATCCCCCTATTTAGAAATCTACATACTAATACATAAAGCGGTTCATGAACCGTAATTGATCAAATCGTTGGATGGAGTCAGGGTCAATTCTCTTTCCAATTCTAGCCATTAAGCAGTTGGCTGGATGGGAGCTAATTTCTGGATCATCGGTGGCGTACCATTCCAATCCCCCTGCATTCATCATTTTTTCCATGACTTTGCGATATTCCCATACATTTAGTCCAGTTCCTTTTAAATCCCAATGCCAATAATACTCAGTTGTAATGGTGATATAATCCTCCATTGCATCGTCCATCATTGAAACGATCAGAAGATTTTTTCCAACTCGTGCACCCCTAAATTGGGGAATGACTTCAATTGCACCTAGTTCAATTAAGTTTTCCATATTCCCTTCAGACCATCTTTCTAGAGGATCTGGGTATAGGTAAGTGACGTAACCAACAATCATATGTCGGTGTCTAGCAATGATGATTCTACCCTCAGGGAGTCCCGCAATTTCGATTAGTGCTTTTTGCTGCTGAGCTGGAGGACGAAAGGCAACTAACCCCTCATGAAATTCATACTCTGCAAGCTTATCGGGTGTAACTGGTCCTTCAATGATTAAGTTTCCGTGGGGAGTTTTCAATTCTTTCGCGTTATATGTTTTTTTATGTTCCATTAGTTCACCACCTATATATACATGTTAGAAGTTACAATCTATTATACATGAAATCTAGTAAGATTAAGCGCTTTCACGAAATTTTCTGTTTATTTACAGATAAATTGTGACAAAAGAATATCGTATTCATAGAAAAAGGGTATACATCATATGCTTAAATTTAGAAGAAGCTTTCAATGGTGTAAGTCCACACCCTCATGTGTTAAAAGAAACGAATTAATACTAGAAATAAAAAGGATATGGCACTCTAAGGATAGAATATTTTAAAAATTGAGAAACTATTATATTTATTCTATAATTATATGTAAAAACATAAAGGGGGAGTATGTTTAATGAAAGTGGAAGCGCTACCAGCTACTCAAGGTGAATTTAATTTAAATAACTATCAAGAAATGTACAAGCAATTTAACTGGGAAGAAACAGAAAAGGAATTTTCTTGGGCATCAACTGGAAGAGTCAATATGGCATTTGAAGCGATTGATCGTCATGCTGAATCCTATCGAAAGAATAAAGTGGCCCTTTATTACCGCGATGGACAGAGAAACGAGAAATATACGTTTAAGGAAATGAAAGAGTTATCAAATAAGGCAGGAAATGTATTGAAAAACTATGGAGATGTAGAGAAAGGTGATCGTGTTTTTATTTTTATGCCACGTTCTCCAGAGCTCTATTTTGCGGTATTAGGTGCTATTAAGCTAGGTGCTATCGTTGGCCCGCTTTTCGAAGCATTTATGGAGGGAGCAGTCCGTGATCGCCTAGAGGATAGCGAAGCAAAAGTTCTTGTAACTACGCCAGAATTACTAAAACGGGTACCTATTGCTGAACTTCCTGCGTTAGAACATATCTTCCTAGTAGGAGAAGATATTGAGGAGAAGGGGCCCTTCATTGATTTTAAGAAACGCTTTGAAGAGTCTAGTAGAAAGCTAGATATTGAGTGGGTTGAGCGAACAGACGGGATGATTCTGCATTACACATCTGGTTCGACTGGGAAACCGAAAGGAGTTCTGCACGTTCATAATGCAATGATTCAGCATTATCAAACAGCGAAATGGGTGTTAGACATTAAGGAAGAGGATGTATATTGGTGTACTGCTGACCCTGGTTGGGTTACAGGCACTTCCTATGGAATATTCGGTCCTTGGTTAACAGGTACATCCAATCTAATTGTGGGCGGACGCTTTAACCCTGAAACATGGTATAAAATGATTGAGGAATATGGGGTTACTGTTTGGTATAGTGCGCCTACAGCTTTCAGAATGCTAATGGGGGCAGGAGATGAAGTGGTAAGAAGCTTTGATCTTAGCAGTCTTCGCCACATATTAAGTGTTGGGGAGCCACTTAATCCAGAAGTGGTTAGATGGGGAATGAAGGTATTTCATCTTCGAATTCATGATACTTGGTGGATGACAGAAACAGGTGGGCAATTAATCTGTAATTATCCTTGTATGGAAATTAAACCAGGGTCAATGGGGAAACCGATACCTGGAGTGAAAGCAGCTATTGTAGATGACCAAGGTAATGAGCTGCCTCCGTATCGAATGGGCAATCTCGCTATTCAAAAGGGCTGGCCTTCCATGATGCATACGATCTGGAAAAATGAACAGAAATATGAGTCATATTTTATGCCTGGAGATTGGTATGTTTCTGGGGACTCAGCATACATGGATGAAGATGGCTACTTCTGGTTCCAAGGGCGCATCGATGATGTAATCATGACTTCTGGAGAACGTGTGGGACCATTTGAGGTTGAAAGCAAACTAGTTGAGCATCCTGCTGTTGCAGAGGCTGGTGTAATTGGTAAGCCTGACCCGGTTCGTGGGGAAATTATTAAAGCTTTCGTAGCGTTAAGAGCTGGCTATGAAGCAACTGATGAACTAAAAGAAGAAATACGCCAATTTGTGAAAAAAGGTTTAGCTGCACATGCTGCACCACGTGAAATTGAGTTCCGTGATAAGCTTCCAAAGACACGTAGTGGAAAAATCATGCGAAGAGTATTAAAGGCCTGGGAATTAGATCTACCAACTGGTGATTTATCTACGATGGAAGACTAAGTATGTGAAACAGAAAACACCGCCATTTATTGGCGGTGTTTTCTTCACTATCTTGGCTAACTATTTGATCCATTTGATGGGGGCTTTTGCCCGTTTGACCCACCAGTTCCGCCAGTTCCAGGTTTATTAGGGTCTGTACCTGGGTTCGTTCCTGGATCGGTGCCAGGGTCTGTCCCAGGGTCTGTCCCAGGATCTGGATCTGTTCCTGGTTCATCTCCTCCATCTGTTGGAGGGTCTGTTGGCTTGTCTTGATCATCTTTTGGTTTATCCGTAGGTTCTTCTTTTTTTCCTATTTGAACGATATTAGATGGAGCGGATTCCTTACCAGCAATATCAACTGCTGTTACATAATAAGAGCCGTCAGTAGCTACAAATGAAAGGGCTTCGCCTACTTTAATACTTTTCACTTTTTGCGCACTATCCCCAGATTTCTTATAGACTCGGTATCCAACAATATCATTTTCAGCATTCTTTGCCCATGTTAATGTTTTACTACTTACTTTTAACGATAAAGCTCCAGGGACTTTTCCGTTCTCTTCTAGCTTATCGTCTGGTATTAAGATCTTTGACCAACGATCCTTTTTCGGAATTAGCTGATCTGGGTTTGCTGTTATCCCAAATAATTTCTCAATATACTCTGGGTTTAAGATAAGACCTGCTTCTGAGAATTCCTCAGGTGTTGAGTCTAAAGCTAAGTAGCGTTTATCCCCAATGGTTACAAATTTCCCATCCACTAAGCTGTCATCTACTTTAGAAGGAACATATTTTGCGTTAAACAAGTCTGTATCCACTAACCCAGCTTTTGAACATGCTTCAGATGGAAGTAGTCCAGACACCGCGCAGAAAGAACGCCTGACAATCCCACCAGGCATTTTAAATGTGTCTGCTGGGTCGATAAGCTCTGGTGCTACATCATAGGCAGCATTTAATAAATCAGCCCATAGATAAATGTTTCTGACACCATATGATAGACCTTTATATCTTCTTTCGAGTGGTTTTGGTGTATCGTATCCAATCCATACCCCGAAGGATACGTTCGGATTGGTCGCAACAAACCAGGCATCTTTATAATCTTGTCCTGTCCCTGTTTTACCTGCCCAATCTGAGTTGAATTTCAATCTTGAATTAACAGCTGTTGCAGTTCCGCTTCTAATAACATCTCGCATCATATCAAGGGTTAAATAAGCGGTTTGAGGACTAAATACATCAACAGGCTCTACTTCATGTTGATAGACAATGTTCCCGTCACTATCCTCAATTTTTTCAATCATATAAGCATCAATAAATTGTCCGTTATTCGCAAAAGTTCCAAAGGCATTCACATTCTCTTCGACAGTTACACCATTTGTTAAGCCGCCCAGTGCAGTTGAGCGATTTGTATAGTCCCCTTCTGTAAGAGAGGAGAAGCCCATTTTCGCTAAGTATTCTGCTGGACGCTGATTCAGAATATCCACATATGCTTTTACGGCTGGAACGTTATAGGACTTCGCTAAGGCATAGCGAGCAGAAACTAATCCGCTATAGCCACCATCGTAGTTGTGTGGCCATGGAGCGCTGCTTGCTGGGTTAAGGCTAAGCGCCACATCGGGCAGAATGGAACCTGGTGATAGAGAGCCTAGTTCAATAGCTGGAGCATAAACAAGTAATGGCTTCATTGTTGAACCATTTGGACGTAGCGCATTTGTTGCGTGATTTGTTTGCTCGCGTTCGTGGTCACGTCCACCAACAAAGCTTAATATACGACCTGTCTTGTTCTCAATTAATACGGCGCCGAGCTCAACTGGCTCATTTACAGTAGTCTCTTCTCCTGTTTCAGGATCTTTAACCGTTTCAGGTCGGTCACTTCCGTAGTATTGGAAGCCATCCTTCACAACTTGCATTTTATCGTACATGTCTTTATTTATCGTAGAGTGAATCTTGTATCCATTCTGGCGAAGATTACGATCGGCTAATGTCGTGTACTCTTCATTTAATTCAGCATCATTGTCAAGGTCGGCTTCTTCATATCCATCTTGCTCTGCTAACTTGACGGCTAAAATGCTGACAGCCCGTTTTTCAATTTCAATTGTTAGCCAAGGATATTTTTCAATTGGGCTAGCCTTAGAAGGTGTAAAATCCTTAGTGATATCGTAGGCAATCGCCTTATTATATTCTTCTTCTGTAATCGACCCATTATCATGCATCCGCTTTAATACAGTCTGCATTCTTGTTAGGCCAGGTTCAAGGTTCTCCTTTACCGTTCCTTCACGTGTAAAAGGAGTATATCCAAATGGACTTTGTGGCAGTCCAGCAATAAAGGCTGCTTGTGGCAATGTTAACTCTTTGGCGTTCACACCAAAAATTCCTTTGGCTGCTGATTGAACTCCAGCAATATTTCTCCCAGATGAATTTCTACCAAACGTAGATACGTTTAAGTAGGCTTCTAAAATCTCTTTTTTATCAAAGAATTTTTCTAAACGAAGGGCTAGCAGAATTTCTTTCGCTTTACGTTCAAAGGAAATCTCATTGGTAAGAATTTGGTTTTTAATTAGCTGCTGGGTAAGGGTACTTCCGCCTGATTGAACAGAGGAGTTAGTTACCTCTTGGAAGATAGCACGTAAGATGGCTTTTGGTACTACTCCATCGTGTTCATAAAAATATTCATCTTCCGTAGCAACAACTGCATCAATTAAATTCTCAGATACATCCTCAAGCTTTATCTCTTCTCGTTCGAGATCAGAGCGAAGCTTTCCTAAATATACATCGTTTGCAAAATATAGCTCAGAGGTTTCTTCATAGTTGTATATATCTTTTTTCATACTTTCATAGGAACGAATAGGCTCCTCTTTTACTAGGGAGGCAAAGTAGCCCGCACCGACTCCGCCAGCAAAAGCCCCGCCAAGTACAACGACAATCAGGAACAATAAGGTTAAGTTCCAAAAGACTTGGTAGGTAATACTCGCCCCTTTTACCGTTCTTTTATTTGTAAGTAGGGCTTGTACTGATTTTAATTTATCTTTTAAATTAGATTTCTGTTCATTCATTCGCATCAATCCCCCTAAAATCACATACATTATAGCATAAACAGACAGAGGAATATGACAAGCACCAGCATTTTTCTGAAATTTCCTCAATTGGTTTGACAAGTTAGCTGATTATATGATAAAAATGTTTAAAGAACTTGAAGAGCTTCGTGAAAATTTGATAATATTCGAAAAGCGATGATAGGAATGAGTAGTTTTTCTACCTCTGTAGCAGAAAGCCGACGGTTGCTGCGAGTCGGTACAAGTAGATAAATGAAGTACCTCCTGAAGCTTTCGCTGTGAACAAATAGTAGCAGCGAACGGGAAAACCGTTATATTGTTTGAGTGGAGGAATTTATTCCTCAATTTGGGTGGTACCGCGCAAAATATCTGCGTCCCTACATTTATGTAGGGACGTTTTTTATTTGGTTTCATTTATCAAATGGTTTTTTGTTCATTCTCTATCATTTTTTGGTGTTGAAGGTGTGTTGACATCCTTGGAAGCATCTCATCCTCAAACCACTTCAATGGAGTTTAACACCCCCATTTATCAGATGAAAGAAGCAATCATATAGGAGGAATTACAATGGAATTATTACAAGATCTTCAATGGAGAGGGATCATCTACCAACAAACGGATGAAGAGGGATTGAAAGATACACTACATAAGGAGAAAATCTCTCTATACTGCGGAATGGATCCTACGGCAGATAGTATGCATATCGGACATTTATTACCGTTCCTTACATTAAGACGCTTTCAAGAGCATGGACACCGTCCTATCGTATTAGTAGGGGGGGCAACTGGACTCATTGGAGACCCAAGTGGTAAAAGTGAAGAGAGAAAGCTCCAAACCCTTGAAATGGTACAGCATAATGTAGCAGGTCTTCAAAAGCAGCTAACACACATCTTTGATTTTGAAGGAGAGAATGGAGCTATCATGGTGAATAACTATGACTGGGCTGGCTCAATGGATATTGTTACCTTCCTTCGTGATTACGGGAAACATGTGGGCGTTAACTACATGCTTGCAAAGGATACAGTCGCCTCACGTTTAGAAACAGGGATTTCTTTTACTGAATTTACGTACACAATTCTCCAAGGGATGGATTTCTTCCGATTATACGAAGATCATAACTGTAAGATGCAAATTGGTGGAAGTGATCAATGGGGGAATATTACAACAGGTTTAGAGCTGATTCGAAAAATGACAACTGATGAATCGAAAGCCTTCGGGTTAACCATTCCGCTAGTGACAAAAGCAGATGGAACAAAGTTTGGAAAAACGGAAGGTGGAGCCATTTGGTTAGATCCTGAGAAAACCTCACCATATGAGTTCTACCAATTTTGGATTAACACAGCAGACGCCGATGTAATCAAATACTTAAAGTTCTTTACATTCTTGACTCGTGAGCAAATCGAAGCCCTTGAAGAGTCAATGAAAGAAGAAGCTCATTTACGTAAAGCGCAAAAAGCACTAGCTGAAGAAATGACTCGCTTAATTCACGGTGAAGCAGCATTAGAACAAGCGATCAAAATTTCTCAAGCGCTGTTCAGCGGGGATGTGAAGAACCTTACCGCAACTGAAATTCAGCAAGGCTTTAAAGACGTGCCTTCATATGAGCATAGCTCAGGTGAAGATATCAGCATCGTTGATCTCTTAGTGGAGTCTAAAATTTCTTCATCCAAGCGCCAAGCTCGTGAAGATGTAACAAATGGAGCCGTATCCATTAATGGTGATAGAGTTACAGACTTAGACTACATGATCGGAAATAAAGACCGAATCGAAGGTCAATTCACAATCATTCGCAGAGGGAAGAAGAAATACTTCTTAATAAAGTACTAAATGGATAAGCTGTCTCTTAGGAGACGGCTTTTTTTGTTAGGTCCTACTATTGGTATGGGAGGGTTTTAATGGGAGATAGACAGAAGGATATGTTTGCTAAAAAAGGAGCGAACGCTCCTTTTTCGAGCGTTCGCTCTGACTTTAAAGGATATCGCTCACATTTTCCGATTTTCGCTCGAATTCGACAGGATATCGATCCTGTTTGATAAATAATCGCTCAGACTTCACTATTTTTCGCTCATAAGGAGATAATTTAGAGGGTTAATGTTTTTTTATTGCTTCAAATGCATGCTGTTTGGTTTCATTTTACCTAGACCTAAAAAGTCTAAAAGTGATTAGTTGCTATTTAAGGTATGGTTCAATTGGGGCTTGTCATGAATGATATATCTGACGAATTTCATCTAAGTATTTTGATGGGGCTTGCCCTAACTATTCTACTTATAAAATAAATAAAAAACCCTTGAAATATAAAAATTTCAAGGGTTTTTCTATCCTGCAAATTACAAAGATTAACGAGAGTAGAACTCAACGATAAGAGCTTCGTTAATTTCAGCTGGAAGTTCTGAACGCTCAGGTAAACGAGTGAAAGTACCTTCTAGCTTATCAGCATCGAACGTTAAGAAGTCAGGTACGAAGTTGTTTACTTCGATAGCTTCTTTAACGATTTCTAGGTTACGTGATTTTTCACGTAAAGAAATTGTTTGACCAGCAGCTAAACGGTATGATGGGATATCAACGCGCGCACCATCAACCATGATATGACCGTGGTTTACAAGCTGACGAGCTTGACGGCGAGTACGAGCTAATCCTAAACGGTAAACTACGTTATCTAAACGAGACTCAAGAAGAACCATGAAGTTCTCACCGTGTTTACCAGTCATTTTACCAGCTCTGTCAAATAAGTTACGGAATTGACGCTCAGTCACTCCATACATATGACGAAGCTTTTGCTTCTCTTGTAATTGTAAACCGTATTCAGAAAGTTTTTTGCGTTGGTTTGGACCATGTTGTCCAGGAGCGTAAGGACGCTTTTCTAATTCTTTACCAGTACCGCTTAGAGAGATTCCAAGACGACGTGATAATTTCCAGCTTGGACCAGTATAACGAGCCATGAAAGACTCCTCCTTTATGTTTTTATTTTGGTAAAATAAAAACAGTTGTGCCCACATCATTTAAGACCATTTTGTTTTCATGTACCTTCGCCCTAGCAGCAGAGGGTTACACAGTACCCCATCATTAACTGAGGAACAAAATGAGATCCTAAAGGCGTTCACTAGGCTGCAATATTTTACACAAAGAGTATTATATTATTTTTATAGGGATAAAGTCAAGAGTATTATCAGGAAAAAATAATTATAGGTGAGTAAACGTTCTAATATCATAGTGGCCTCCTATGATATAATAGGAAGAAAATGAAACTAATGAGTGATTTGAGTGAAAGAGACTGTCAAGGAAAAGCGTTTGCGCTTATTGATACTAGTCATAATTGTTAGCTGCACTGCTGCAGCTTTCCTCTATCGTAGTCAACAAAGTCCACAGGAATCGACGACTAGGGAAGATGATAACCATTTAGCTTTGGTATTGCATCAAAGTACGAATATAAATGATTATCCACAGGTTGTGCTATATCAAAACGAAGAGCAAAAGCATGTTGTGGCTATCTATGATATTGAACTGCGGAATCAATATCGATTTCATGTAAAGGAGTCAGCTGTTCTTAACTTCCAACCAGAAGAACTAGCAACTGATACTAGCGGTGAAGGTTTTTGGGCAAAAACTAATACTAATTGGTATTACTTTAATGAACGGCTAGAGGTTGTAGATCGAAGCAGTCAATATCGAAAGGCATCAAAAAGCCAAATAAGCGAAAAGTTCCAGGATGGAAGCATCATTGCGGAACATAATGGACAACGAATAGATATCCCGTCAGATAAACAACCTTTGAATATTCATTCATTAGCAACAGATGGTTCGATTTGGTTATTGGTTTTTGAAAACGAAGTTAAAATCGCAACAGTTGATACCGAATATTCACAAAATAACTGAAAAAAAATGTCAAAATAAGATAGAATTAGTTTATAATGGGTAAGGTATAAAAATGTAATTAAATTAGCATGGATTAACAAAGCAATTGTAAACATGTTTCGATATGACTAATAGGTGATGATAGGATGGAACTACTTGAACGTCAAATGATCTTAACGTTAAAAAGCCGATTTTTTGACATCATTGATACAGATAAATCCTCATTACAATATGAGACACTATTAAATGAGATGCTTAAGACGATTCAAGTGTTAATGTATGCTCAGGAGGTCACTCTTTATTGTTGTAATGAATGGAAGCAACAGCTATTTATGGATGCTTCAACAAATAAGCAAACCATGGATTCTTTCGTTATGCCTGTCACCCCGTGTGCAGAGCTTGCAGACGCTACGATGAAGCAAAGTGTGTTACGAAAGCCCATAGCTTTTCCAGACTTTAAACAATACGATTTAGTGTTGCCCTTAAAAAAAGAAAATAAATTAATTGGCTGTTTAGCCTTAAAGGAAACGAAGGAAGGTACGTTCAGCCAGTTTCCTAATCATGTTTTAAAAGAATTTAGTGAAGAGTGCAGTGTATTTGTCTATAAGGCTCAAAATATTTCAAAGATCATAATGGAAGAAAAGCGGTATCGTCAGCTGTTTCGAGTGACAGAAAAATTTCATTCCTCCATGGATATGGATGCCGTTTTAGGAGAGATTATTTACACTCTTCAAGAAGTATACCCATCCTTCACTTATTATCTATTGTTGTCCCACGATAACAATAATCATGGAGATCTTCCTATAAAGGATCTTGAATATGATAGTGAGAACATTTCAGCTATGCAAGCATATGTAACTGGCTCGATTCAGTTTGAAGACTCATTACAAGAAAAACGATCAATTTTATATGCCCCATTAAAAGGGAAGCAAGGCGTTTATGGGGTTCTTCAAGTCATTGCTCCAAATACGCTCGTATTTCCAAAAAATGAAGTTGAATTTATCACGCTGCTTGCGAATACGGCAGGAAGTGCCCTTGAAAACGCTCAGTTATATCAGCAGTCGAAACGGTTAATATCTGATTTGCAGCTGATTAATGAAACTTCCCATCGATTAAATTCAAATTTACGATTAACCGAAACAATGACTTATATGGCAGAGCAAATTTGCTCATCTTTTGGTGCAGAAGAAGTAGGATTCATCTTGATTTCTCAAGAGCATAGAAAGGTAAGTGTAATAAAAGGAAGCACTAGTTTCTTTCATACGGAGGACTCTACGGTCTATGTGTCCTATATTCGAGATAAAATTGTGAAAGAAAAGGATGCTCTTTTTATAGGGGACCTAAGCTTGAAGGATCAACAACCTGAAGTTATCTTTAAGTCGATTATGGCAGTACCGATGGTTCAAACAGGTACATTAAAGGGATTTGCATTAGTCATGCACAAACAACCCTATCATTTTTCCTTTGAAGCCTTTAAATTACTACAATCCTTAATTCATCACTCTACTCTAGCATTTACAAATTCTATGCTACGTGAAGAACTAGAAACAATGGTTGTTACGGATCATTTAACTAAACTCTATTCGCGAAATTTCTTAGATGAGAGAGTTCATCGCTCAATGGAAGCGGATTCTCAAGGGACATTTATCCTGCTTGATATCGATAATTTTAAATCAGTCAACGATACATATGGACATCAAGTAGGTGACGATGTTCTAATCCAAGTAGCAGAGTTAATTAAAGGGAGTATTCGCGGAACTGATATTGGAGCTAGGTGGGGGGGAGAAGAACTAGCAGTGTATCTCCCAAAGGTGCCGTTGGATGTTGGTGTAACAATTGCTAAAAGAATTGTTAAGAAAGTAGCAGAACATACTAACCCAAGAGTAACGATATCCTGTGGAGTTTCTTACTGGGAAAAAACAGATAATGATACGTTCTTAGGATTATTTAAACGAGCGGACCAAGCGTTATATGTAGCAAAAGAAACAGGGAAAAATAAAGTAATTATCCAAAAGGATTTAGAACCACCCATTTCTTGACTTATAAAACTTGCATAATTAGCTTACGGTTGTAAGCTATGGGAAAAGAAGAGACTATACACTATTATGTGTAGTCTCTTCTTTTTTTGCATTAGAAAGAAAACCTCCACTTTCTAGAAGGAGTATTAAATAGATCAATTGTTGATAAGCCCTTCGACATCCAGCAACAGTGTCAAACCCAATCCCTCAAAGTCAAAAGAAAATATAATATGGAAGTCAAAGAATGTCTTCTATTCTAAACTGTCGTATGCTTGCTTTAGCCTAACCAAGGTGCGAAACGCTTTTGTTCATCTGTTTGATTACACATTATTTCTGCTAGTTTATGAGGAATCTTGCAATAAAGTAAAACAAATAGGTTTCAATCTATTCAGAATTATCATATTCTATAGATGTAAGCGTTTGCAATTTTGCTCTGTTATTTCAGTTTCAGAGCCGTTATCTCAAAGGGGGAGAAAAAATGAAAGAGAATAAACAGTTTAGATTTGAAACGGAAGTCATTCATAAAGGCTATTCTTCGAGCGACTACCAAGGTAGCTTAACTCCGCCAATCTTTCAAACATCAACTTTTACTTTTGCCAATGCAGAACAAGGGGAAAAACGATTTGCAGGGGAAGAGAATGGGTATATTTATTCTCGATTAGGGAATCCAACCGTACGTATGCTAGAAGAACGTATGGCTAGCCTTGAAAAAGGAGAAGCAGCATTAGCGTTTGGCTCGGGAATGGCAGCAGTCTCAGCTATTCTTTTCGCTTTGACTAAAACAGGCGACCATATTGTTTGTTCACAGGGTGTATATGGATGTACATTTGGATTGCTTCAAATGATGGAAGAAAAATATCATATCTCACATGATTTCTCCGCGATGGCATCGAAAGAAGATCTTATTGAAGCAATTCGTCCAGAAACAACGTGTATATATGTTGAAACACCTATAAACCCTACGATGAAACTCGTAGATCTAGAAATGGTCGTTGAAGTTGCTAAAGAAAAAGGGATTACTGTTGTAGTGGACAACACATTCTGTTCTCCTTATTTGCAAAATCCTCTAGCTATTGGATGTGATGTTGTCATTCATAGTGCAACCAAATATATTTGTGGACATGGAGATGTGATTGCAGGAATGGCAGTAGGAAAGAAGGATTTTATGGAAGAAGTAGCCATGACCACACAAAAAGATATAGGAGGCGTTATGTCTCCATTTGATGCATGGCTATTATTAAGAGGCTTAAAAACACTCTCGGTACGTATGGATCGACATTGTGATAACGCCCAAAAACTAGTTTCATTTCTTGCAAACCATCCAATGGTTGATGAAGTATACTACCCTGGAGATGAAAAAAATCGTGATTATGAAATCTGTAAGAAACAGATGAAACAGCCAGGCGGGCTAATATCCTTTAGCATTAAAGGGACAAAAGAAACGGCGCAACAATTTATGAACGAACTACAGTTAGTAAAAATTGCGGTTAGCTTAGGAGACGCTGAAACGCTAATTCAACATCCAGCCACAATGACCCATGCAGTCGTTCCACAGGAATCACGTGAAAAGATGGGAATCAGTGATACGTTACTTAGATTATCGGTCGGTCTTGAGGCATGGCAGGACATTCAAGATGATCTAAAATACGCTTTAGATAAGCTATAAAAGAAAGGCGTCTCTACTATGAGGCGCCTAGGTCTTTCTATAAGAACGGAACAAGTGCTTTCACAAAATCCTCTAGCTTTTGTTGATCTAGTTCATCAAACCGATTCTTTTCAGGTGAGTCAATGTCTAACACTCCAAGAAGGACGCCATCTTTTATCAGTGGAATGACAATCTCCGATTGGGAGGCTGCATCACAAGCAATGTGCCCAGGGAATTGATGAACATCCTCAACACGAATGGTTTTCTGTTCTTTTGCAGAAGTTCCACAAACACCTCTACCTAATGGAATTCTTACACAAGCTGGCAATCCTTGAAATGGACCAAGAACGAGCTCGCTATCTTCCATCAAGTAAAAACCTACCCAATTGACGCGATCTAGGAACTGGTTTAATAATGCAGAAGCATTGCTTAGATTTGCAATTTGATTGGATTCCCCTTCTAATAAGGCCTTGATCTGTTTAATGACTAATTCATAATTTTTTTCTCGAGATTGGTTGTATGATTCGACTTGAAACAAGATAATTCCCCCTAATAATGTATAATTTTCATAAATCCTAGCAAATAGAGCAGAAAAAGTAGAGACTTTGTCGATATTTTTATAAAGGAAAATCGTCCCCAAGCAAAGAAGCTTAATTCATACGCTTGCTTTCCATGAAAGAAGAAGCAAATAAGGAGGCGATGTCCATGAGAAAAAACGCAAAGGAAGCTATTGTTGAAGCGGCGATTTCCCTGTTTAATACAAAGGGATTCAATGGTACCTCAATCCGAGATATTGCTTCAAAGGCAAATGTTAATATTGCTAATATAGCTTATTATTTTCAGAATAAGAACGGCCTGCTTGAATATTGCTTAACCACCTTTTACGAGAGCTATATAAAAGCTATTGAGGATGGAATATCCTTTTTAGACAAAGGAGCAACCTTCACGCTGCATCGGATTGTTGAGAATATTTTAGTCTATCAATGTGATCATCTTCAACTCACAAGATTTATCCTTCGCGAAATGTCTTTAGATTCTCAAATCGTTCGCGAAATTATGTCTACTTACTTTGTAAAAGAACGTTATTATTTACGAAAGGTATTTGAGCATGGAATGCAGACGGGTGAATTTAAGAAATTATCAATTAATTATGTGATTTTGCAACTAAAGAGTCTTCTATCCATGCCATTTCTTAATGCCCAATATATGACCGAGGTTCTTTATATTTTCCCAAGTGAACGTTATTTTGTTGACAAGTATTTACAAGAGCTACAGGATTGGTTTGAGCAAATCAATCAAGTTCAAAATCAATCTATTTTAATATAAGCTAAGACCTTTATCATTGATTAAATAACAATTGTTTGCCTTGGTTTAATTCTTTTGCTTGGTGTGCATCTGAACCATAAATAATAGGAATCCCTAATTGGATGGCTTTTTCGATAATATCATTAGGAGGATATGGCTCTTTGCATAGCGGTTTTGCAATGCCTGCTCCATTATAATCAAGCTCATAACCGTACATTTTGACAGCTCCAAGAATAGCCATCATCTCGTTGTTGAAACGATCCTCTATAGGGAATTTTTTTTGGAATTTTCTAACTAACGTCATGTGACCAATTCTTTTTGGTTTGAACGTTCCTAAATCGGATTGTATAGACAATAAGACGGTTTCGAAGTATCTCTGATAAACCTGATGAATGGAACCATACCTCTTTACCATGGCTTCAAATTGATCTGGGCTATAATCTAAGCAATCATATTTTTCATCGTACTTTAAAAAATGGACGGAAAGAATGGAATCATCTAATCGAGAACCTACTAAATCAAGGATTTTCTTCGTTTCTTCTTCAAACCCTTCAATATAATCTACTTCGAGGCCTGCATTTATCTTAATCGTATTCCCATATTCAGTTTTCAGTTCATTAATATCAGCAAAATAAGCTTCAAGTTGAGATGAATCCATGCAGCTATCTTTACTTGGAGTTGTGTCGATAAACCCGTTTGGAAGGGGGGCATGTTCAGTAAAAGATATTTCCTTATAACCAAGCTCAATGGCTCTTTCGACATATTGGTAAAAAGAGTCTTTTGTTCCGTGTGGACAATAGGGAGTATGAATATGTCCATCTCTAATCAATGAAAACACCTCCAAATTAAAGCGTTATAGATATTTTAGGTACAAAGACATACAAAACGTTATTTTTCAATTATTTCTATAAAAATATTGAATTTAATAGTCAAAAAATGTCGTTTACATGGTATCATAAATACATTGAAAAGAACATTTTAAACGTTTTTTGTATAGGCAGAGTTAATACATAGAAGTTGATTAGGAACGATGCCAGTGAAAGGGAAATTTCTACTGATATTGAATAACTAATCGAGAAACTTATGAGAAATTTAACAGAGCCTTTTCATAATAAAATAAATTCAGCTCGGTTTTTGAACAGGGGGCTTACGATGGAATACATAATTGCAGGAATTGCTTTACTCATAGTCTTGTTTCTAACAGGATATGTACTAAAGAAGAAACACTATAAAGAAATAGATCGATTAGAAGCTTGGAAGATCGATATTACCAATCGTCCAGTACTCGATGAAATGTCAAAGGTCAAGCAGCTAAATATGACTGGACAAACAGAGGAACTATTTGAGCGCTGGCGAAATGAATGGGACGAAATTGTAACCGTGCAATTACCAGACCTTGAAGAGCTCCTATTTGATGCTGAAGAGTGTATTGATAAATATCGTTTTTCTAAAGCAAAGCAAGTTCAGCTTGCTTTAGAAAAACAGTTAACCGAAACGGAAGAGAAAATAAAAAATATCATACTAGAACTGAATGAGTTAGTCGGAAGTGAAGAAAAAAACCGCACTGAAATTGAAGAGCTGAAAGAAGCTTATCGAGAGTTGAAAAAGACCTTGCTTGCCCATCGTCATTCCTTTGGAAAAGCAGAAGCAAGGATTGAGGCGGAGTTAGAGCAAGTTGCGACTAAATTTCAAGCTTTCGAGGATCATACAGCGAATGGAAATTATTTAGAGGCGAGAGAAATTGTTTTCTCTATTCAGGAGCTTCTTGGGAAAATTGAAGACAAAATGGATACCATTCCAGAATTTTTAGTGGAATGCCAATCGAAAATTCCAAATCAAATTAATGAGCTGAAAGATGGCTATCGGGAAATGCTAGACCAAGGCTATCTATTAGACCACATACAACTAGAAAAAGAGATCGAACAATTAGAGAAAGAGCTTTCCACATATCTGGACTATGTGGAAAAGGCGATACTCGATGATGTTAGCAAAGGGTTAGAAGACATCAAAGAAAGTGTCGAATTACTCTATGACCTACTTGAGAAAGAAGTTCATGCTAAACACTATGTTAACAAGCATGAGGAGCAAGCGATATCCAATCTTCACTTAACGAAAGTGGAAAATGAAAAGCTAAAACATGAGATCTATGACGTTCAACAAGGGTATCATTTGCCTGACAGTGAACTAGAAGGTCAAAAGCAACTAGATAAAAAGATTACACAGCTTTCGAAAAGGTTTGAACTGTTGCAGCACAAGGTTGTGAATGAAGGCTCTGCTCATACGCTTCTAAGTGAAGAGTTACAAGAAATTGAAGGAGAGATTCAAACGATTCAAAATGAGCAAATGAATCTTTCTGAGAAACTGCAAGCGTTAAGAAAGGATGAGCTTACGGCTCGAGAATCCATTCAAGATCTTTCAAAGCAGATTACTGAAACGATCCGACTTGTGTCAAAAAGTAATATACCTGGACTTCCAAAAGATTATAAGTATTTGATGGATGATGCAAGGGAAAGTATTCAAAACGTAAAAGCACGTCTTGATGAAAAGCCAATCGACATCCCATCGGTTCAAAAATATTTAGAAATCGCAGAGATGACGGTAGAAAAAGTAGTCACCCTAACAACGGAAATGATTGAAAATGTAGTTCTAGCTGAAAAATTGATTCAATACGGAAATCGTTACCGTAGCAAATATACGAGTATTGATGAAGGCTTAAGAGAAGCAGAGCAAGCATTTAGAAGTTATGATTATCATACAGCTCTAGAACAAGCAGCAAGTGCGATTGAACAAGTAGAGCCTGGAGCGCTAAAGAAAATAGAGTCGATGCTTTGATATATTTGATTGGAATAGCCGTTTTTCAATTACAGATAGTCGACAAATGGGTTCGGAGTAATCTTATTCCGAACCCATTTTTTTTCTTTAGAAAGGAACAATTAATTATTTGTGGCTAAGCGCTTCGAGATCATAAGCCAATTAAGAATGAAGGAAAAGAACTGCTTCTATTCTAAATTGGCGTATGCTTGCCCAAAACTGACCAAGTCACACTAAGTTTTTGTTCACATAAAGTGTGGGGTGCTACTATTGATTGGGGTAGAAATCGAGTACCTTTTAGGAAATGACCCGACCTTCGTGTTGTTATTACGAACATTCTCATAAAAAAGACAGTAGACAAACTGATACGTTCAAGTTTGTCTACTGTCTTTCGATTTCGTTTCTTTCAAATGGATTTTGTTCTAATTAATCTCAACTGGCTTTTTTGCAAAACCAAATGCAGATGCGATCACATATCCAATGAGCGCTCCAAGTAAAGCAGGTACAATCCAGCCAATCCCCTTATCGAATAATGGTAAGAAATTTAGCGCATTTGTGACCGCCTCTACATTAACCCCTGCTACTTTTAATCCATCAATGAAGCTAATAATTCCAGTTGGAATTAATGCTCCAATATAAACAACTGAATATCCTCCGAATTGATTATGGAAGAATGATACTAGAATCAACACAATTGCTAATGGATAGATCATAATTAAGATTGGTAGAGAAACCGTAATTAATTGAGTTAACCCTACATTTGCAATTACCATACTGAAAATAGATAAAATTACTACAATCTTTTTATATGACAATGCTGGAATTAATTTAGAGAAATACTGTGCACAAGATGAAACAAGTCCAACAGATGTAGTTAAACATGCAAAAGTAATAGCAAGCCCTAAAATAACAGCACCAGAAGATCCGTATAGGAAATTAGCAGCAGCCGATAAAAGAGCTCCTCCATTTGCATGCTCACCAATCGAATCAAACCCAGTCGCTCCAATGAATGCAAGCGAGAGGTACACAAGAGCTAATCCTGCTGCAGCGATAACCCCAGCGTATATACACGCTTTTGTAATTACTGATTTGCTCGTAATTCCACGATCCTGAATGGCACTAATTACAACAATTCCGAAAACAAGTGCTGCAATGGTGTCCATTGTTAAATAACCTTCAATGAATCCTTTAAAGAATGCCCCATCTATATACTCACCTTTAGGAGCTTGAGTTTCTCCCATAGGAGTAATAAAGCTTTTTACTACTAATACAGTTAAAATAATTAATAAAGCAGGTGTGAATATTTTGCCAATTCGGTCTACAAGTTTCGATGGATTCATGGAAAGCCAGATGGTTATTCCAAAGAATACAATCGTATATAGGAATAACGGAAGACCATACTTGGAAACGTTTTCAGGAAGGAACGGAGTAACCCCTATTTCATAAGCAACCGTCCCTGTTCTTGGAATTCCGAAAAATGGTCCAATAGCAAGATACATAATAATCGTAAAAATAACTCCATATACAGGATGAACTCGACTTGCTAGTGTCTGTAAGTCACCGTTTCTTGCAATCGCAATTACCCCTAATAACGGAAGCCCTACGCCTGTAATTAAGAATCCAATTACAGCAATCCATACATTATGTCCAGCCTCTTGACCTAAGAATGGTGGGAAGATCATGTTCCCAGCACCTAAAAATAGAGCAAAGAGCATTAGTCCGATGGCTAATATTTCTTTTCCTTGTAGATTTTTCTTTACCATATTTATCCCCCTGGTGTAAATCAAAATGTTTAGAACATTTAACATATTACCACAGATGTTAAAAAAATTGTCGAATTTTTTAAAAGTCGAAATTTTCAATATTCTAATATAGTTATAATGTAAAAATCCACTGTGATAATGGTGTTATTTAAGGTTATTATAAGAGGATTTGTATAAGTTAAACATATTAAAATCAAGTAATTTATGATAATATTTATAGCTAGCAAAATGGGTAAATACGGAGGGATAAGAAATGATTTATTTTGATAATAGTGCAACAACCAAACCATATACGGAAGTATTAGATTCATTTTTAAAAGTCGCATCTGATTACTTTGGAAACCCATCATCACTGCATGAAATTGGTGGTCAAGCAGAGAGATTGTTAACTCAAGCACGCATGCAAATGGCACAATTACTCCAAGTAAGATCGAATGAAATATATTTTACTTCAGGTGGAACAGAAAGCAATAATTTAGCGATTAAAGGGGCAGCACTTCAACATAAAGGTAGAGGTAGACATATTCTTACATCCTCCGTTGAGCACGCGTCTGTCAGACAATCAATGGAACAATTGGCTGAGCTTGGTTTTCGAATAACGTATGTTCCGGTCGATTCAAATGGGCGAATTGATCCTAAGAATTTAGAAGCTTTAATAGAGGAAGATACCATTTTAGTATCCTTGATACATGTAAATAATGAGGTTGGTACGATTCAACCGATACAAGAAATTGGAGAAATCCTGCAAAAATATCCAAAGATTCTTTTCCATGTTGACCATGTCCAAGGAATCGGAAAGGTTCCATTAAACTTCAAAGAAGCTCATGTTGATCTTTGCTCCATTTCCGCACATAAATTTCATGGATTAAAAGGAACTGGTGCCTTATATATAAGAGAAGGCACTGCTTTATCTCCAATAATGACCGGAGGAAACCAAGAGCTAAAGCTTAGAAGTGGTACAGAAAATGTAGCTGGTATGGTTTCGATGGCTAAAGCTTTAAGGTTGACACTGGAAAAAAGAGAATTAGAATTAACAAAGTTGGAACAAATTAAACAATATATTAGGGATGAATTAGAAAGAATAGATGAAATTGTAATTCACACACCAAAGAGTCAGGCTGCACCACATATACTAAATTTTTCGGTTAAAGGGTTTAAATCAGAAGTATTCGTTCATGCTCTTGAAGAAAACAAAGTATATGTGTCGACGACTAGTGCTTGTTCTTCGAAAAAGAGTGCAACAAGCCAGTCACTTCTCTCAATGGGAGTCCCGCATGAACTAGCTCAAAGTGCGATTCGAATGAGTTTTTCTTTTGAAAATACGATGATAGAAGCTGAGACAGCTCTAAATGTAATGAAAGAAAAAATAACCGAGTTAAGAAAGGTAATGAAATGATGAAGTATGATCGTATATTAATCCGCTACGGAGAAATCTCTACAAAAGGAAGAAATCGAAAACTGTTTGTCGATAAGCTTAGACGAAGCATCATAAAAGCAATCGCGGATTTTCCACAAGCAAAAGTTGATGGCCAACGTGATCGGATGTACGTGCTACTAAATGGAGAAAACGGACATGCAATTGTGGAAAGGTTAAAGGGGATATTTGGTATTCAATCCTTTAGCCCTGCCGTTAAAGTAGCTAAAGAAATTGACAGCGTAAAGGAAGCGGCGCTAAGTCTTTTTCAAAAGGTATATCATGAAGGAAATACATTTAAAATTACTGCAAAAAGAGCAGATAAAGACTACCATCTTGATACAGGAGAGATCAATTATACACTTGGTTCCCATTTGCTTCAAAATGTACCGAACTTGAAGGTAGATGTGAAAAAACCGGACATAAATCTATCTGTTGAAGTGAGAAAAGAAGCAGTCTATTTATCTTGTGAGACAATTCCTGGAGCAGGGGGATTACCAGTAGGTTCAAGTGGAAAGGCGATGCTGATGTTATCTGGAGGAATTGATAGCCCTGTAGCAGGATATTTAGCTATGAAACGTGGAGTTGCGGTTGAAGCCGTACATTTTTACAGTCCTCCATTCACTAGTGAACGCTCAAAACAAAAGGTAATTGACTTAGCGGAAAAGCTTGCTGGTATGGTAGGTTCAATTGTCCTCCACATTGTCCCTTTTACAGAGGTTCAACAGCTGGTTCATAAACAGGTTCCAGAAAATTATACAATGACAACTACTAGACGTATGATGCTACGGATAACAGACGCAATTAGAGAAAAAAATGAAGGTCTGGCAATTGTTACAGGGGAAAGTCTGGGTCAGGTAGCTAGTCAAACCCTTGAGAGTATGTACGCCATCAATGATGTAACGAACACACCAATTCTCCGACCACTGATTACAATGGATAAGTCTGATATCATTGAAATTGCACAAGAAATTGATACGCATGATATTTCCATACGTCCTTTTGAGGATTGCTGTACGGTATTTGTCCCAGCTTCTCCAAAAACAAAACCGAAACGGGACAAAGTTCGACATTTTGAAAGCTATGTTGATTTCGAACCTTACATTCAAAAGGCAGTTGAAGGGGTAGAAACATTAATTATTGATGCTTATCAATCAAAGAAAGCAAATGAATTAACAGATTTATTTTAAGTGATGCTGTCGATTGACTGCTACGTGTAAGTGCATGCTCAATAAATAAAAAGGCTGTGAACAATTACCATTTTGATTTTTGCATGAACCTTGTGAGGTCTACACATTATATACTCACAAGGAGGTGATATCACATGGCAAACAACAACAGCTCAAATCAAATTTTAGTTGCAGGTGCTCAACAAGCTATCGACCAAATGAAATATGAAATCGCTAACGAGTTTGGCGTAAATCTTGGTGGAGAAACTACTTCTCGTGCTAACGGTTCAGTTGGTGGTGAGATCACTAAGCGTTTAGTTTCATTAGCTCAACAACAAATGGGCGGAATGCAACAGTACTAAAAAAACTATATAAAAATGGCTATAAGGGTGGGAATTTTCCCACCCTTTTTCTTTTGAATGAATAATAATTTCGTACAATATTTAACCAGCCAGAATGAAGAGACCGGGATGTAACAAGGAAAAAGGAACGAATATGGAAATAAAATAAAAAACAATAAAAATAAACAATTTAAAATTTTTGGATAATTTAGTATAATAATTATATGAACAACTAGAAGCCACAACCGAAAGCATCTATCATATTCGAGGGGGAATCTAGATGAAACGAGAAGATCTTATTGCACCAAAAAGCTATAACTTAGTATCTGAAATGGAAAAGTTCGCAAAAGATACAAGCAAAGTAGCGATTAAATGGGAAAATGAAGCGGGGGAAACGAAAGAGATTACATATTCTTCATTATTGAGAAATGCGAACCGTATTGGAAACGTATTCATGAATAAGGGTCTTCAAAAGGGAGATGTAGTCCTAATTATTATCCCTCGTCTTATTGAAGCATATCAAGTATATTTAGCTGCACTTAAAGCGGGACTAGTTGTCATTCCAAGTTCAGAGATGCTTCGAACGAAAGATCTTCAATATCGGATTACTCATGGAGATGTAAAAGGTGTTATTAGCTATGCTCCTTATGTCAATCAATTTGAACAAGTAAGTGAGATAGATGCCCTTCCAAAGTTTGTTATAGGAGAAGCAGCTGACGGCTGGCTTCATCTAGATGAAGAAATGAAAACCGTCTCGGATATAATGGAAGTTGCGGATACTGACAGTGAGGCTATGGCTTTTCTTTCGTATACATCAGGAACGACTGGTAATCCAAAAGGAGTTGTACACACTCATGGATGGGCTTACGCTCATCTACGAACTGCTGCTCCGAATTGGCTATGTATTGAAGAAGGGGATACGGTCTGGGCAACAGCAGGTCCTGGTTGGCAAAAATGGATTTGGAGTCCTTTCCTATCTGTTCTTGGATCAGGTGCAACAGGTTTTGTATATCAAGGGAAATTTGAACCAGAAAAATATCTACAGCTCCTGCAAAAATACAATGTGAACGTCCTGTGCTGCACTCCTACAGAATACCGCTTGATGGCAAAGGTAGATCATATTCATGAATATCACCTGCCGAATCTGCATAGTGCTGTATCTGCTGGAGAGCCATTAAATAGGGAAGTGATTGATGTATTTAAGAAACATTTCCAGGTGGATGTTAGAGATGGATATGGTCAAACAGAAAATACGTTACTCGTTGGGGTTACAAAAGGAATGGAGCTAAAAGCAGGCTCGATGGGGAAACCTACTCCAGGCAATCGTGTTGAAATAATAGATGAAGATGGAAAGCCTTGTAAAGTCGGCGAAGTCGGCGATATTGCTGTTCACGTAGAAACCCCAGCCTTATTTAAAAACTATTATAAAGATCCAGAGAGAACGGCTATGCAGTTCCGTGGTGACTATTATATTACTGGTGATAAAGCGAAGAAGGACGAAGAAGGTTATTTTTGGTTTGAGGGACGTGGAGATGACATTATCATAAGCTCTGGTTATACGATTGGGCCATTCGAAGTTGAAGATGCGCTTGTAAAACATTCTGCCGTTAAAGAATGTGCAGTTGTTGGTAGTCCTGATGAAATAAGAGGCTTCGTTGTAAAAGCCTTCATCGTTTTACGAGACGATGTTAACGTTGACCAAGATCTTATAAAGAACATTCAAGAGCATGTGAAAGAGCTAACGGCTCCATATAAATATCCTAGAAAAATTGAATTTGTAGAGGAATTACCGAAAACAACGTCTGGTAAAATTAGACGCATAGAGTTAAGAAAAATGGAAATGGCAAAGCAAAAATAAGGACTATAAACAAATGCAGGCACCTGAGCCTGCATTTGTTCTGTTACTAGCTATTTCTTGTAAGGCTTTAACAGGTAAAGAGGCTTTGCATTTGTTATACTGAGTGAAATCAATCGTTTAAAAGGAGTAAGTGGAATGGGAACATTATGGTTTGGAGGAACTATTTACACCTTACAGTATGAAGGTCACCATGTAGAAGCGGTGCTATCAGAAGAGCAAAAAATTATCGACGTTGGGACGGTCGAAGAGCTAGAGAGAAAATATCCTACGATCATTACCGAAAAGAGAGACCTAAAAGGTAATACAATGATTCCTGGCTTTGTAGATAGTCACTTGCACCTAATTGGCCACGGCGAAAAATTAATTCGGCTTGATTTGTCGCAAATGACTTCAAAACATGAGGCACTAGATGCAGTAGAGAAGTATGCTTCTACTTTTCCGAAAGGAGAGTGGATTATAGGTGAGGGGTGGAATGAAAATCTTTGGGACGAACCAGTACCTATCACTAGAAAGGAGCTAGATCAAGTAGTAAAGGACCATCCCGTATTATTGAAGCGAGTGTGTCGTCATGCCATAGTTGCTAATACATATGCTTTAGAGCTAGCGGGTATTACAAATGAGGTAGTGAGTCCTCCAGGTGGTGTAATTGAAACGTACGAAGATGGAAGCTTAAGTGGGCTGTTAAAGGACCAAGCACAAGAGCTATTGTTGTCCGTAGTTCCTGGAGTGTCTGCTGAGTATTTAAAAACCGCTTTGCGAGCTGCTATTCAAAATGCTTATGAGCTAGGCTTAACGGGTGCTCATTCTGAAGACTTAAATTACTATGGAGGCTTTGAACAGACTTACAACACCTTTAAGGAGGTAATTGAGGGGGAAGGCTACAAATTTCGAGCACACTTGCTTGTTCATCATGGGGTATCGAAGGATTTTACGAAATCAGGAGGAGCCTATCAATCAGGTTCAGAATGGATTGAGTTTGGTGCAATCAAGATTTTTGCAGATGGAGCATTAGGAGGAAGAACAGCCCTTTTAAGTCATCCTTATAACGATGATCCTTCAACAAATGGAGTAGCCATTTTTACACAAAAGCAGTTAGACGATCTTATTCAAAATGCAAGAACTATAGGGATGCCCGTTGCGATTCATACAATCGGGGACTTAGCCTTTGAAATGGCCCTAACCTCAATTGAAGATCATCCGTTAAATGGTCCAGGTAGAGACCGCCTTATTCATGCTCAAATATTAAGAAAAGAACTGATTGATCGTGCTAAAAAACTTCCGCTTATTCTAGATATTCAGCCACGGTTTTTAGCTGCCGATTTTCCTTGGGTCATTGATCGAGTGGGAGAAGAGAATATGACCTATTGTTATGCTTGGAGGACGCTGTTAAATGAGGGGATTCCGTGTGCTGGGGGATCTGACGCACCTATTGAACCTCTAGACCCTCTATTAGGTATACATGCTGCTGTAACGAGATCAAACTTGGATGATCCTGATCAAATCATTTATAAACCTGAAGAAGCATTATCTATATATGAAGCCACCTCCTTATTTACAAAGGGCAGTGCATATGCGATTTGCCACGAGCATGATAGAGGACTTATACAACCTGGTTTTTTGGCTGATTTTACGATATTAGATCAAGATATTTTCCAGATAAAAGAAGAGCTAATTCCGCAAATAAAGGTCAATCAAACTGTAATTGGTGGAACAACTGTATTTGAAAGGGAAATATTGAATCAATAAACTTCTAATCCTGTGAGGCTGGGGCATAACTAAATGACTCTTTCTCAAAGACGAACAATGACTTTATTCAAATAGTTAGGTTGTAAAAACAAGTTCGTTCCATCTGCACTGCAGACACTCGCTTTTCGCGGGGAGGAATCTGAGCCTCCTCGCTGCGCTTTGGTGTCTTAGCCTTTCCTCTATTTCCCTAAGTAGTCGGGTGTCTTCCGCTCCATTCCACTATATTAAAAAAATTGTTTTCCGAATAAACAAAAACCCAAACTAGTAAAAGGAGATCACTCCTGATCGTTCGGATATACCATTGACTGAAATACGTATGTCCCAGCTTATCTTTTTTATTGCTTCGGAAGGTATAAAATTTATCAATTATTGATATGCGCTTCTACCTCCAGCTCATAGCCCTTGGAAATGAGCTGGCACTAGTATGCCAAATCGTCTGACCTTTGTTCTGGCTCGATTAATAGCTGAATTTGTCACTTTAAAATAAATATATGGCGGCATGATTGATTCCCTATTATAATGAAATTATTTCGAAAACAGAAAGAATTGGGGAAAAGACATGAATGAAAAAAATGAGATTCGGCTAGGTGCGTTGTCTGCTGGGTTTGCCTATTTTATTTGGGGACTGTTACCGATCTATTGGAAATGGCTTGGACACGTTGAAGCGGATGAAATATTAGCAAATCGTGTGTTCTGGTCATTTATCTTTATGTTGATTGTTTTGTTTTCAACTAAGAAGATGGGGGTGTTTTTTCAAACACTGAAACAGCTCAAAGAGCGGAAGAAGCAGCTTGCAGCACTAACAATTGCTTCGCTATTAGTGACAAGTAATTGGTTTATCTATATTTTTGCTGTTAATAGCAATCAAATGGTAGAAGCAAGCTTAGGATATTATATTAACCCACTTGTAAGTGTTCTTTTAGGAATGCTCGTTTTAAAAGAAAAGCTGACAACTGCACAGTATATTTCTTTTGGATTTGCAACAGCTGGAGTCCTAATCTTGACGCTATCATACGGACAATTCCCATGGATTGCTCTGGCACTCGCGTTTTCTTTTGGTTTATATGGGTTAGCAAAAAAATTAATTAAAGTCGATTCTGCGATTGGCTTAACATTAGAAACAATGGTTGTTACTCCAGTTGCTCTAGGCTATATGATCGTGCTCTTCCTGCGAGGGGACCATGCCTTCTTAGCAAGCACAATAAATTCAGATCTATTATTGGTTGGAGCAGGTGCTGCCACTGCGATTCCCCTTCTTTATTTTGCCAAAGGGGCACAGATAATACCTTTATCCATGCTAGGGTTCCTGCAGTATATCGCACCAACATTAACTTTAATATTAGGTGTATTTGTCTACGGAGAAGAATTCTCCTCCGTTCATCTCCTATCCTTTATGTTTATTTGGCTAGCGCTTACGATATATTCGATTTCGCGAACGAAACTGTTTGCGAAATGGGAATTGCAGTGGAAAAGAAGAAAAGGATTTGAAATGTAGAAAAAAGCGATTCGCTTTCTTGCTAGCGAATCGCTTTTTGTTTTGGCTATTTCCTATAATAATGTTGTTTTATACTAGGTAAGTTTCCCTTCTTTATACGTAGGCTAGCAGCTAGGAGCGGAAGGTAAGACCCCGCAGGCGGAGACGAGGAGGCTCACCGCCCTGCCCGCGGCAAGCGAGTATCCTGGTACGGAAAGTTGCCCTAGTTCAAAAGCAACAATGTATATAAATAAAGCCTAGTTTTTTTAAAAAATCAATTGGAATCTATAAAAAAGTTCTCTTTACCTTATCCCAAAAGGCATTATCTTTTAGTTTAACCGTTTTGATTTTACCAGCACTAAGCTTGATGTTAACCTTACTTACATGCTGAATACTAAGTGCTTCATTGTCCATTCCCATTGTTGGATAATCATTTCCATCTGCTATGACATGTAACGTTAATTGACGTTCACCACTTAAAATAAACGATGTACCAAGTGTACGATAGGAATTGTTATTTAATGAAGCAAGCTCTGAAACCTGCATACATGGAAGCATTGGATCAACAACAGCTCCGCGAACCGATTTATTGTATGCAGTACTGCCGGTTGGCGTAGATACAATCATTCCGTCCCCTCTAAATGTTTCAAACAATGTATCATCAATCTGAACGTCCATCACAAATGTCTTAATAATATTGGAACGGATGCTAAACTCATTTAAACACTTAAAGGAGACTTGGTCATCAATTGTCACCTCAATCGTAGGATAGCGGCGAACCTCAATATTTTCAGTCAGCATTGCTTGAATCATTTTATTTACATCATCTAAGTGAAAATCACAATACATATTTAAATTACCTGTTATAGAGATACCGCAATATAAGGAATCGTCTCTAAAGCCTGTTTTACGTACAGCTTGAAGAAAAGTTCCATCATCTCCGATACTGACGATGATATTTGCTTTTTTATAATCTGTAACAATGGAAAAGTCGTTCGACTTTGCAAGTTCATATAGTGGTGCAACCTTTTCTAGCATTTCCTGATCTTTTTTATGAAAGAAGTACAAGTTTTTACGAGTAGCCATATACGATTCCTCCAAACGATTTTTTTAGCCCTTCAATAGATTTCCCTAAATACTTGATAATTTGCTAAAATGTTGTAGTGGGTTTAAGGTGTTTTCTTTAAGAAATAATTGAAGTTTAATAATGAGGAATGTACCTAGCATTTTAAACATTGCGAAAACACCCATTTGAATAGCCCATTTTTGGTCACGTTTAACGGTTTCTAAGTAGAGAGGTGTTATATAGTCCAAGGATTGATAGAGCGTCACGGATGTGCCCCTTATTAATTATTCTACATGTTTATGAAACATTTTAAAAGTTCGACCGTATTAAAAGAGGGACTAGAAAAAGGAGGATTACACAATGAATGGTAAACGCTGGGCAGCACTTGGAATTGCTGCAGGATTATTTGTTTGTTCAATCATTATGAATTTCGCGACTTCTTTCATGTTTAATGATATGGAGTCGACATTTACTGACATGCTTGATGTAGGTGACGAAATGTTTATGGAAGAAGTAATTGAAGAAGGAAGCAATCTAAAGAAAATTGCTGTACTTGAAGTGAATGGTGTGATTCAAGATTCAGGAGACGTTGGCTCATTCTTCGAGAGTGCTGGCTATAATCATAAACTATTTATGGAGAATTTGGAGTATGTCAAAGAGGATGACGCGGTAAAAGGAATTGTCATTCGGGTAAATACACCAGGTGGAGGTGTTGTTGAAAGCGCTGAAATTCATGACAAGATTATCGAAATACAAAAGGAAGCGAAGAAGCCAGTTTACATTTCAATGGGTTCGATGGCGGCTTCTGGAGGTTATTATATATCCGCACCAGCAGACAAGGTGTTTGCTAGTCCAGAAACACTTACAGGCTCTTTAGGTGTTATTATGCAAGGTTATAATTATGCCGAGCTTGCTGAAAAATATGGTGTTAAATTTAACACAATCAAAAGTGGCCCATATAAGGATATTATGAGTCCTACTCGCGAGATGACTGAAGAGGAACGAAATATTTTACAATCAATGATTAATAACTCATATGAGGGATTTGTAAAGGTAATATCTGAAGGTAGGAATATTCCGGCAGACCAAGTAAGAAAGATTGCTGATGGTAGAATATATGATGGTCGTCAAGCAAAGGAATTAAATTTAATAGACGGATTTGGCTATTTAGATGACGTGACTAGTCAAATGAAGAAGGATCATGACCTTAAGGGAGCCCAAGTGGTTAGCTATTCCGAAAATTACGGATTTGGTTCACTCTTTAGCATGGGGGCTCAAAAAATCATGATGGGGAAAGATTTTGAAATGGCGGGTATGATGAAGCTATTGTCTCAGCCAAACTCACCACGCTTAATGTATCTATATGCTGAATAAGGAGGTGCACTTAAATGAATACAAATGATTCTTTGCAACATGATCAGAATGAACAGCAAGGAACGATTGAAACACAAGAAATTCATGAACATGTGCTCACACCTTCTGAACCAATCGAAGAAAAGGAAGAACCTGTTGTTCCTTTGAGATTTGCAGGATTTTGGATGCGTTTTTGGGCATATTTAGTAGATTTGATTGTCATTGGTAGTATCGACCGATTAATTATTAATCCAATTTTCAGGGCACTTGATATTCCTTTATTTGAAACTGATTTCTTTGCACCAATCTCGATTGCTACTGCTATTACTTTCTATGGTTACTTTGTGCTAATGACAAAGTTCATGGGGCAAACATTAGGAAAAATGGTGTTTGGTTTAAAAGTAGTTCATTTAAAAGGAGATCAACTCTCATGGGGAACCGTCCTCTTTAGAGAGTGGATTGGAAGATTCATATCAGCAACTGTTGTCGTTGGTTATATCATCGTTGGTTTTTTGCCAAAGAAACAAGGATTGCATGATCTGTTTACAGATACAACGGTTGTTCATGAAAAATAACAGCAAACCCGCCATTGGCGGGTTTATTTTTTTGTGTTTTTGTCGATAATGAGGGGCTGAAGGGTGTGAACGAATGATGAAATGGCTCCTTGTCGTAGGAATTGTTTTACTAGTATTACTATTCATCTTAGTCCTATCGAAATTGAAAATTTCGGTTGATTACTTTCATGGCCAAGATAATGACCATTTACATATTGTTTTTAAGATTTGGTTTGGGTTGATTCGATATAAAATAGATGTGCCCGTGATTAAAGTAGATGAGGATTCTCCAAGTATAGTTGTGAAAGAAGAAACGGAGACAGAGGCTGGTACAGAGGGCACAACGAAAAAGAAGGATACTAAAAAGTTCACCCCTGAAGAATTATTAAAGAGTTTTAGTGATATGAACCAATTACTCAAGCATGTAATCGGGTTACATCGGATTATTCGATCTTTTTTAGGAAAGGTACAAATTACAGAACTTGAATGGCATAGTGTCATAGGGATAGGAGATGCTGCATATACGGGAATGCTAACAGGGGCATTTTGGGCGGTTAAGGGATCTATAATTGGTGCTCTAAGTCACTATATGAAACTGAAAAAAAGTCCAAAGCTTTCAATTACTCCACACTTTCAGCTTCCAATCTCGCAAACGAGATTAACATGTATGATTCAATTTCGAATCGGGCATGCTATGTTAGCAGGAATTAAGTTAGTTAAATTTTGGAAAGGTGGTCGTCCTAAATTTAAGTCACAACCGCTTTCCCAATTATCTAATAGCAAAACAAAATCTCTATAGAGGAGGAAGAACAACATGTCTGATCATCCAATACAAGGTTTAATGACAACTGCGATGGAAAGTCTGAAGGAAATGATTGATGTAAATACAATTATTGGTGATCCTGTTGAAACTCCAGATGGGAGTGTCATATTAACCGTTTCAAAGGTTGGGTTCGGATTCGCCGCAGGTGGAAGTGAGTTTGTCACAGACAGCGGACATTCATCTGGAGAGCAGCAAAATCAAAGCTCTAAACATCCTTTTGGAGGAGGTAGTGGTGGTGGAGTATCCATTACACCAATCGCTTTTCTAATTGTGAATTCGCAAGGTGTGAAAATGATCCACTTAGATGAAAGCACTCACTTATATGAAAAGCTACTAGACTTAGCTCCACAAGCAGTAGATAAAATTCAGCAAATGTTTTCAAAGAAAAATGAAGAAAAATCCCAACCAAGTGATCAGAAAAAAGCAGAAGAATACAATGGCCCAAAGCAAGACCTAGATATTTAATAGGCAAGAACAAGTTAACTTTCATCTATAGGAAGTTAGCTTTTTTCTTGCTTCATAAGAGGGAATGAAATTTATCAATTGTTGATAAGCGCTTCGACCTCCTGCTGCTACCCTTCGTGGTCATAAGCCCATTTAGAATAGGGGTAAAGAATGCCTTCTATTCTAACCTGTCAAACTTGTCCTAGCCTGATTAAGGCACTTTGCGCTTTTTATAGCCAAATTCCGTACAGACTAGCAAATTTAATTTAATAGTTCAGTTTAAAAAGTAGTAAATAATTGCAAAAAAGATTCTGAAAAGATAAGATTACACTGTACATATAAGGTTAAAGGAGGAAGTTCAGATGGCATCAATTACGTTTAAAGGAAACCCTGTTACTTTACTTGGAAAAGAGGTAAAGGTTGGAGACCATGCTCCTGATTTTACCGTACTAGCAAACGATTTATCTCAAGTAACACTTGCTGACTCAAAAGGAAGCGTACGCTTAATTAGTGTAGTACCATCTATTGATACAGGTGTATGTGATGCACAAACACGACGTTTTAATGAAGAAGCTGCTAAGTTAGACAATGTGAAAATTCTAACAGTAAGTGTAGATTTACCATTTGCACAAAAGCGCTGGTGTGCAGCTGCAGGAATCGAACAAGTTCAAACTTTATCAGATCATCGCGACCTTTCATTTGGTGAAGCTTATGGAGTTGCAATTAAAGAACTTCGTCTATTAGCTCGCGCAGTATTCGTTGTAGACTCGAATGATCAAGTAACATATGTGGAATATGTTAGTGAAGCAACTGATCATCCAAACTATGAAGCGGCAATTGAAGCCATTCAGCAAGCGAAATAAATAAAAATTAACGGGGCCTGGCTATATGCTGTGGCCTCTTTTCTAGTCGAATGTCTCCTCAAATCGTCTCCTCCTTTTTGTGTTCTTTGTGTTTCCCCATACCTATTACTTGTGCATGTGAACAAACCTCGTTACAATAGGAAAATAGAATAATGTTCGGGAGGAAAATAATGGTGAATATCTCTCCGGTCGAGGATTTATTTACAGTTTTTAATGAAACAGCAGTTCTTTTACAGGAAGAACTTGGGTGTACATATTTAGAGGCTTTAGCAGAAACTGGTGAAAACATCTTTCAGCAATCAATTCTGCAAAAGGAACTTAGTGAACTGACCGTAAGGCGACTAAAAAAAAGCTATGAGGCAAATCAATTAACCCACCATACGAAAGAACAAATTCGTAAAGCTTTTCAGCTGGCGATTTTGAAAGGGATGAAGGAGCATACACAACCAAATCATCAAATGACTCCAGATTCTGTGGGGATGTTAATTGGTTATTTAGTTAATAAATTTGTTCCTGCTGATCATTATCGGTTGCTGGACCCAGCTGTAGGGACAGGGAATTTACTGACTACTGTTTTAAACCAGCAAGAGAATAAACGTGTTGAAGCAATAGGCTCAGAGGTGGATGATCTGCTGATTAAGCTCGCTTATATTAATGCAAATCTTCAAGAGCATCCCATTCAGTTTTATAATCAGGATAGCTTAGAGCCTTTGTTTATTGAGCCTGTTGATGTCGTGGTAAGTGATTTGCCAGTGGGGTATTATCCAAATGATCTAAGAGCTGCAGATTATGAAATGAAAGCAGACGAAGGTCACTCTTATGCTCATCACTTATTTATTGAACAAAGCATGCGACATGTGCGTGATGGGGGGTATTTATTTTTGATGGTACCGAATGGGTTATTCGAAAGTACTGAAGCTCCCAAACTAAATGAATATTTGAAAAATCATGCAGTTATCCAAGGCTTATTGCAATTACCACTCACAATGTTTAAAAATAGTAGTACAGCAAAAAGCATTTTCATCATTCAGAAAAAAGGAAAAAATGTAGTTCCGCCAAAGCAAGTACTCTTAGCTGAATTACCTAGTTTGTCCAAAGCGGTAGAACTTGAAAAAATTCTTATGAAAATTGATAACTGGATCTCAGAGAATAAAAAATAATCGGATATATTATTTATAGAAGAGTGTGTTTGGGTGATTTCATCCAAGCACTTTTTTTATGAAGAAGGCGTTCTTGTGAAAAATGAATAGAAACTGAAAAATCGGAAAATATTTAATTTAAGCTGAAAGCGATATCATTATAAGATGCGTCTTGATAATTGATGTATTCAGTGATTAAATGGGGAATTGAGAGATAGAATTGATGGCGGTTGTACAAAATAATGTTATGTCATGCTACAACAACCATTATGAGCGTTTTTAATATATTAGTTGGTATCTGAAATGAATAAGCAGATTACATAAAAAGGAGCGGAACACATTATGGCAAAAATGATCGCAATCAATGCGGGTAGTTCATCATTGAAATTCCAATTATTCGAAATGCCAAGTGAAGATGTTATTACAAAGGGGCTAATTGAGCGAATTGGATTGGAAGATTCAGTTTTCAACATTTCCTTTAATGGTGAAAAAATTAAAGAAATTTCAAATATCCCAAACCATTCAGTAGCAGTGAAAATGCTATTAGATAAGCTAATTAGCCTAGGGGTTATCAAGTCTTTTGATGAAATTGAAGGAGTTGGTCACCGTGTCGTTCATGGCGGAGAAGCTTTCAATGATTCGATCGTCATTACGGATGAGGTAATTGAAAAAATTGATGAGTTATCAGAACTTGCTCCATTGCATAACCCAGCTAATATTACAGGGATTAAGGCTTTCCAAGAAATCATGCCAAATGTTCCAGCAGTTGCTGTATTTGACACAGCGTTTCATCAAACAATGCCAGAAAGCTCGTTTCTATATAGCTTACCTTATGAATATTATGAGAAGTATGGAATTCGTAAATATGGTTTCCATGGAACATCCCATAAGTATGTTTCAGAACGTGCAGCAGAAATGCTTGGTCGCCCATTAGAGCAGCTTCGTCTGATTTCTTGCCACTTAGGAAATGGAGCAAGTATTGCTGCAATCGAAGGCGGAAAGTCTATTGATACATCAATGGGCTTTACACCGCTTGCAGGAGTTACAATGGGGACTCGCTCTGGGAACATTGATCCAGCACTTATTCCATTTATTATGGAAAAAACAGATAAGAGTGCAGATGAAGTATTAGACGTTCTTAATAAGAAAAGTGGAATGCTAGGTGTGTCTGGCTTCTCAAGTGACCTTCGTGACATTGAGGTACAGGCAGAAGAGGGAAATGAGAGAGCTGAGCTAGCTTTAGAGGTATTTGCTAATCGTATTCATAAGTATATCGGTTCTTATGCATCTCGTATGTTCGGGGTTGATGCGATTATCTTCACAGCTGGAATTGGTGAAAACAGTGACGTCATTCGTGAGCGTGTATTAAAAGGCTTAGAGTTCATGGGCGTATACTGGGATCCTTCATTAAATAAAGTGCGCGGAGAGGAAGCATTTATTAGCCACCCACACTCACCAGTTAAGGTTATGATTATTCCAACAAATGAAGAAGTCATGATTGCAAGAGATATCGTACGTTTAACAAAATAATAAATGTAGTTCATATAAAAAAGGGATTCAGAAGATTTTTTCTGATCCCTTTTTTTGTTGCTAGTTCATTCCTTCTACAGCATCCTTTTCCTCTATGCAAGATTTGGCAATGTGTATGTGCTATACTGAAAGTAAATGAAGACGAAGCAGGAGGATTTCTACAATGCCATTAACTGAGCGTGAAAAAAGTGCATTTCTGAAATTGAAAGAGTGGGAAAATCATCTCTACGATTACGAACCGAATGATTTACAGTTGACCTTCGATAAATATCTAGATCGTTCCTTTTCACTTTTACCTGAAGAAACGCAGCAACAGTTTTTTTCTGTTCTAGATAATTGGTTGTTTTACCTTCATGCCTTAATTCAAGGTTCACAGCTACAAATGGATGCAAAAGATCGGATTATAACCGCAGGTAGAGTCTTCAATCCAGAAATTGAAGAAATTGAAAATTTAGGTTCTTTATCCATTGAGCAATTACAATATATCGCACAGCAACAAATTGCACGTCATCGTTTATATTCATTTGCACAAGGTGGAATGGCTGGAACCGGTGAAGCCTTATTAATCGGTTCAGATATTCCTGCGATGGCTGTTATTAATTTACGTGTTGTTCAATTAATTGCCATGACTTACGGCTTTGAAGTAAACACCCCCTTCGAAATGATGACATCCTTAAAGGTATTTCATTGCGCTACGATGCCATCACGCATGCAGGCAATCGGATGGAATGAGCTAATGGAAGAGCTAAAGGATACAAACGAACGGTATTTTTATGAAGGGAACGAAGATCTAACAGACATAACCTGGTTAGAACAGCCAATAAAACAACTTTTTAAAGCAATGGTAATAGTGCTTCTTAAAAGAAAATCAATACAAGGGATCCCGCTATTTAGCATGGCTGTAGGTGCTGGTTCTAACTACCAACTAACAAAGAAAGTAACAAATTTTACTCATAATTATTATCAGTATCGATATTTATTAGAGAAGAAAGGTGAACATTCGTGAGTACAATTGAACACAAGAAAGCCTCACCACGAGTAATACATTGTAAGATTATTACCGTTAGCGATACAAGGAATCAAGACACAGATAAAAGTGGGAAAATGATGATTGAATTACTTCAAGAAGCAGGACATATCGTATCGGACTATGTCATTGTAAAAGATGACAAAGAGCCTATTCGTCATGAAATAATAAAAGGAAGCGAAGATCCAGCTATTGATGTGATTCTTACAAATGGTGGGACAGGGATTGCTTTAAGAGATGTGACAATAGAAACTGCAAGGGAAATATTTCAAAAGGAAATGAGTGGATTCGGAGAACTCTTTCGGTTTCTGAGCTATCAAGAGGATATTGGCTCTGCTGCAATTTTATCGAGAGCGATAGCGGGTGTGATAAATAACAAAGCTGTCTTCTGTACCCCAGGCTCAACAGGGGCTGTTAAACTAGCTATGAACAAGCTTATCTTACCAGAAATCGGCCATGTAGTCAGAGAATTAAGAAAAGACTTGCCATAATATATAAAAAACTCGCTAATGAGCGAGTTTTTTAATTGTGCATCTTCCCTGCCATTTCTTGATTGGAACGATACCATAACCAAAGGTCATTAATGATTGAAGCGAGGTCCGCAATTTCACTATTTAGTTGACATGAACGAGCGAAATCACTTTCGTCAGATAGCTGAGCCTGCTTTTGATTAATGACTTCTTCAAGGTCTGTAATTCGATCAGGAATTTTCCCCCGTACTTTTTCCCAATAAAGGAGAATGGCTTGCTGAGTATATTTAGAATATTCATCCCATTCTTTTTTTAAGTCGGGGATAGGTATTCCTAGTCTAGTATCAATTGAGAAATGTTCCTCCATGCTTCTGCCCCCAAATGCCATATTACTCTCATTCTACTATATCCTATATAATGCTGCTATTGAAAGTAAAATACTGTCATTAAACAATAATTTATTTTTATACATTTTTGTTAATAAGTATTGAAAAATTTTAATTGAATTGGTAAAGTGATAATTGTATAAAAAAACTATGTATTGTATTTTTATTCAGATATATTGGAGGAGTTCAAATGGATAATCAAAAGGTTGTATTGGCATACTCTGGTGGATTAGATACATCAGTTGCAATTAAATGGCTACAGGAGCAAGGTTACTCAGTAGTAGCTTGTTGCTTAGATGTAGGAGAGGGAAAAGATCTGGAATTTATTCAACAAAAAGCGTTACTAGTCGGAGCTGCTGAATCAATTGTAATTGATGCAAAAGAGGAGTTTGCTCAAGATTATGCACGATTAGCTATGCAGGCTCATGCGCTATATGAAGGGAAATATCCCCTTGTATCTGCATTATCTCGTCCCTTAATCGCTCAAAAACTTGTAGAAGTAGCTGAGAAGGTAGGAGCCATTGCCGTTGCACATGGTTGTACAGGGAAAGGGAATGACCAGGTGCGTTTCGAAGTATCTATCCAAGCCTTAAATCCTGGGCTTCAAGTGTTAGCTCCTGTACGGGAATGGAGCTGGTCACGTGAAGAGGAAATACAATATGCGAAAGAAAAAGGGATTCCGATTCCTATCAATGTAGATAGTCCGTTTTCAATTGATCAAAATTTATGGGGACGCAGCAATGAATGTGGTGTGCTAGAGGACCCTTGGGCGGCACCACCTGAAGAAGCATATGATTTAACAGTGAGTATTGAAAAGGCACCAGACACACCAGATGTTGTTGAAATTGAATTTAAGGAAGGGGTTCCTGTAAAGCTAGATGGTCAGTCTTACTCATTATCAAATCTGATTTTAAAGCTGAATGAAACGGCTGGAAAGCATGGGGTTGGCCGAATTGATCACGTTGAAAACAGACTAGTTGGAATAAAATCTCGCGAGGTATACGAGTGTCCTGGTGCGATCACATTAATTAAGGCACATAAAGAATTAGAAGATATTACACTTGTAAAAGAGGTTGCTCATTTTAAACCAGTCATTGAGAAGAAATTAACTGAACTGATCTATGAAGGTCTTTGGTTCTCTCCATTGAAACTTGCTCTTACTGCATTTCTAAGTGAAACTCAAAAGCATGTAACTGGGACTGTAAGAGTGAAGCTATTTAAAGGTCATGCCATTGTTGAAGGAAGAAAATCTCCAAATTCTTTATATGACGAAAAACTAGCCACCTATACATCAGAGGATGAATTCGATCACTCGGCTGCAATTGGGTTTATTCAATTATGGGGACTACCGACAAAGGTTCATAGCATGGTTCAAAATAAGAAGGTGAATGTGTGAATAAGCTTTGGAGCGGACGTTTTACAAAAACATCAGAAGAATGGGTAGATGAATTTGGAGCATCTATCTCATTTGATCAAGAGTTAGTTCTTGAGGATTTGCAGGGAAGTGTTGCACACGTAGATATGCTTGGCAAGTGCCAAATAATTAGCGAGGAAGAGGCGCAAAGGATTCTAGAAGGTCTAGAAATACTAAAGAAGAAGGCGACCAACGATGAACTCTCTTTTTCGGTAAAGCTCGAAGATATCCATTTGAATTTAGAAAGCAAGCTAACGGAATTAATTGGTCCAGTTGGTGGGAAGCTTCATACAGGCCGTAGCCGAAATGATCAAGTGGCAACAGATATGCATCTATATTTACGCACCCATGTGAAGGAAATCATTCTACTAATAGAGGAATTACAAACGGCGATTCTCAAGAAAGCAGAACAGAATATTGAAACCATTATGCCAGGATATACACATTTGCAAAGAGCACAGCCGATCTCTTTTGCCCATCATTTTATGGCTTATTTTTGGATGCTAGAAAGAGATAAACAAAGGTTTATAGAAAGCTTAAAAAGAATTAACCTTTCCCCTTTAGGTTCAGGTGCTTTAGCTGGAACTACTTTTCCGATTGATCGCTCATTAACTGCGGATCTTTTAGGATTTGAGGGAATCTATGAAAATAGTATGGATGCAGTTAGCGATCGTGATTTTATTCTTGAGTTTCTATCTGGCAGTTCTATCTTGATGATGCATTTATCCAGACTGAGTGAGGAAATTATCCTTTGGTCTAGTCATGAATTTCAATTTATTGAGCTAGATGATTGCTATGCGACAGGCAGTAGTATCATGCCTCAGAAAAAAAATCCTGATATGGCAGAGCTAATTAGAGGGAAAACAGGACGAGTGTATGGAAACTTAATGGGTCTATTAACCGTTCTAAAGGGATTGCCATTAGCCTACAATAAAGATATGCAAGAAGACAAAGAGGGCATGTTCGATACAGTGAAGACGGTGACAGGATCTGTGAAAATATTTGCTGGTATGATTGAATCGATGAAGGTAAATCAAGAGCGTATGGAAAATTCAACCAAACAAGATTTCTCCAATGCAACAGAACTGGCAGATTATTTATCCAGTAAAGGAGTTCCATTTCGAGAAGCACATGAAGTGGTTGGGAAGCTTGTCCTTAAATGCATTCAACATCGTTGCTATCTAATGGATTTAAGCTTAGAAGAATATAAAAAAGCGAATGAAAAGTTTGAAGAAGATATATATAAGTATCTAGACCCACGGACAGCTGTGAAAAGGCGTACGAGCGCTGGTGGAACGGGCTTTGAACAAGTCGAGCTCGCCATTAAGAAAGCAAAGCTTCTGTTAGGTAAGGATATAGTGAAAAGCACGCTATAAATAGCGTGCTTCTTTGCTAATTATTCATCTTTTTCAGTGCGAACGACTAATACGTCACAAGGAGCATAACGAGTAATGTGCTCAGAAACACTTCCAATAAAGAAGCGTTCAACTGCGTTTAAGCCTGTTGCCCCGCAGATAATTAAGTCGATATCATGTTTAATGGCGATATCCTTAGGCACCTTTACTTTTGGAGATCCGTAATCAATATCATATTTTACTTCTGTAACGCCTGCTTCTTCTGCTTGCTTCTTATAGTTTTCCATCAGCTCTTCGGCAAATCGGTTAGCTCTTTCAGCTATTGTACGGTCATACGCTTCCACTGTCGCGAAAGTACGAGTATCAATAATATGAGCTAACACAAGCTTAGCATGATTTCTCTTAGCGATTTCAATTGCCTTCTTAAATGCCCATTCAGCTTCCTTCGAACCATCTACAGCTACCAAAATGTTCTGATAAGTGAGTCCCATGTTATATCTCCTCCTTTACCTATATTATACATTTTAATATCGTGAATATCTGTAACAGAATTTCGAAAAATTAAGAAGGTGGTAAAAACTAAAAAGGAGTTGATCGAAAGTGAAAAAGAAAGAGCCAAAAGGGCAGTCTCACTATGAGTATGACCAATCAGGTGAAAGTGAAGTTAGTCAGCAAATCATGAATGCCTATAACAGTGGGGTGATTGATCAACAAAATGGTCAATATCAGAATGTAGAGGAGCCAACAGAAGGTCAAATCGATTAATCAACTGATTGGAGGAGGCTCCTAAAAGAAGGAGTCTCCTCTAGTCATTTTATGAATTTTGATAAACGAACAAGCGCTAGGTACATTCCCAGCGTCACTATAAAGGAAAAGAAGCCAGGTGATAGCGGATCTGGCAAGACCGAATAGATACTAGCACCAAAACACAGAGCAGTGAAACCAACCTGATTCCATTTGTATTTATTTTGAATAATATCCTCCATATGACGCTCATCTAAATTCAACTTTTTCACAAATAGAAAATCTGCTACGATTACTGCAGAAATCGGAATGATTAATGTTCCGAGTAGCGATATATAGCTTTTCGCCTGGTCTACAATGGTTGGAAAGCAGCTTAATGTAATGGCGGTTATTCCAAAGAAAATGGAGCTTTTTACACGTCCAATAGACGGTAAGATGTTTAATAAGCTAAATCCTCCTGTATACGCATTATTTAAGTTTATTGAAATCATCGACACCATTGAACAGAGCAAAATAAGAAATAACGTAAACATGGAAGATGTCAAAGAGCTTACAGCAACAAATGGATTCCATTCACCAAGTAGTGCTGCTGATAACGCTCCTAATGATGCGGTAATGATAAAACCAAAAGTGTTTCCTGAGTACAGACCCCAAAAAGCACCTCGAACTGATTTTGCATATCTTGCCATATCCGCTGATGAACTTACCCCTGAAATATATTGAACAAAAGCGAGACTAGCATAGAAAAAGAACGAAGATAGCTTAAAGTCATGGTGGAATAGCTGGGTTGTTCCCGCTGAGGATGCTTCTTTAATCAATAAGGTAAATAACACCACTTGGCCAATAAATAAGAACGGAATAAAATACTTGACGACTTTTTTTACTACTTCAAATCCGACTAATGCTAATACACTCATAAGGGTTGCAAGCGAAATGGCAACCGGGAGAAAAGGTATCTGAATACCTACCAGTTTTTTTGCTAATTCAATTAAAACAAGGGTACCTCCAATGGTTTGAACAGAAAACCAATAGAGTGAAGTGAGTGATCGGACCGGGGAAGCAATATAACGTGCCATAAATATCCCTAACATACTTCGAAGGGCATATTGGGCAGGAATCCCATTTTTTGATCCAGGACTCGTTAGTAAAGATACAAATATGAATGCTACAGCAGCGCCTAGCACGGTTGAGAGTACTGCAGCGTAAAAGGAGAGACCGCCCGATAACACAGCTAATGCTGGAACGAGGAAATTTCCTGAATTGACGGAGAAACCTACTTGTAAAATAAAATAATCAACCCATTTTGTTGTTTTGAGCTCAGATGGAACGGCTTCTAAACCGTATCTCTCCACGGTTATGGAGCTTGTATATGAAGCCTTTGCTATGGAAGTCATATTACTTTCCTTTCTCTTTTAGACTACATATCTATTCTATATGACAAAGGCATACTATAGGCGTTATTTTTTCAATATTTATTTTATTTATTTTTAGTAGAAATCATAGAGCAGGTTTTGTTATTATGAAAGTGCTTTCAGCCGAATTCGATATTTTTCTTTCATCTATACTTGTAAAGGTGTTATATTTATTACGGCTTTTCCTTTTTGTATTGATTCATTTAAATATAGATTTTGTTCATTCTATGTTTAAAGACTGATGATTTTAGGCATGAATAGAGCTTTGAAATATTATTATAGGAGGTATGCAAAATGCGTATCGGAGTACCTAGAGAGATAAAGAATAATGAAAATCGTGTCGCAATGACTCCCGCTGGTGTAGTTAATTTAATTAATTTTGGGCATGAGGTATACATAGAGAAGAATGCTGGTGTAGGTTCTGGCTTTAACGATGCAGACTATGTAAACGCAGGTGCAAACATTGTTGATACAGCTGCAGAAGCATGGTCAATGGAAATGGTTATGAAGGTAAAAGAGCCATTGGAAGAAGAGTATCAATATTTTCGTGAAGGACTCATTTTATTTACTTATTTACACTTAGCTCCAGAGCCAGAATTAACAAAAGCTCTTATTGAAAATAAAGTGGTTGGAATCGCTTATGAAACGGTTCAACTTCCAAACCACACGCTTCCACTATTAACACCAATGAGTGAAGTAGCTGGAAGAATGGCTACGCAAATAGGTGCTCAATTCTTAGAAAAGGTACATGGTGGTAAAGGAATTTTACTTGCTGGTGTTCCTGGGGTAAAAAGAGGCAAAGTCACGATCATTGGTGGGGGAGTTGCTGGTACAAATGCTGCGAAGATGGCAATTGGTCTAGGTGCTAACGTAACCATCATCGACTTAAGTCCAGATCGTCTACGTCAGTTAGATGATATTTTTGGAAGTGACGTAACTACTTTAATGTCGAATCCATATAACATCGCTGAAGCTGTTAAAGATTCAGATCTAGTTATTGGAGCGGTTCTAATTCCTGGAGCAAAAGCACCAAAGCTTGTAACAGAAGAAATGATTGTTTCTATGACTCCCGGTTCAGTTGTAGTTGATATTGCTATTGACCAAGGTGGAATTTTCGAAACAACTGACCGTATCACTACACATGATAACCCAACATATGAAAAGCACGGTGTTGTTCACTATGCGGTAGCTAATATGCCAGGAGCTGTTCCTCGTACATCTACTATTGCTTTAACAAATGTAACGGTTCCTTATGCAGTGCAAATTGCTAATAAAGGGTACAAGCAAGCATGCTTAGATAACGAAGCATTATTAAAAGGAATCAACACGTTAGAAGGATATGTAACTTACAAAGCTGTTGCAGAAGCTCATAATGTAGATTATTCAGATGCGAAGACACTTTTGAATAACTAATCTTGATTTTATAACTGTAGTTAACTTTGCTCAAATGAGCGGTTGGCTACAGTTTTTTGTTGTTAGCTGATTTTTGATATGAAATACAGATTTATGTGTGAAAGTTACGGATATTTGATGCAAACCGGTGGATATATCGGCTATGCTGGCGGATTTCTGATCAAAACTGACGGATTTTATTTAAAATAGAGCTAAACTATTATCGCTGATATAATGCAATTTTTTCTGATAAATGAAAAAAACGCTGATACATTTAATTTATCGGTGATAAATCTGAAAAATAGCAGGTGTCGTCTTTTCACCCCCTCATTCCCTTGACTTTTCCAAGCCAATGAAACGAAAAGGAGCTCGGTTGAATACCTTACCGAGCTCCTTTTTTAAAAAAATAAGACTATTTAATCGTTTGTAATTCTTTTGGGAATTTCGTTAATACTTCCACACCATCTTTTGTTAAATAGAGATCATCTTCTATACGCACTCCTGCAACATTTGGAACGTAAATTCCTGGTTCGATCGTAAAGACCATGCCCTCTTCAAGCAATAATGAGTTCGTTTCCGTTAAGGAAGGATACTCATGAACGCTAATTCCTAGACCATGGCCAAGACGATGAGGGAAATATTCTCCGTACCCAGCTTCGCGAATATGATTTCTAGCAATCAGATCAATTTCTGAACAAGGTACTCCAGGTTTGCATGCTTCTAACGCCTTTAGTTGAGCTTGCAGTACTGTGTCATAAATTTCTTTCTGCTTATCATCCATGTCACCGAATGCGACAGTTCGTGTAATATCTGAACAGTAACCATCAACAACTACACCTAAGTCAAAAAGAACGAGGTCTCCCTTTTTGATTTTTGTAAGTCCGGGTGTACCGTGTGGAGAAGCGGCATTTGCGCCTGTTAATACCATTGTTGAAAAGGACATTTCATTAACGCCTTTTTTCTTTAATGCATATTCAACTGCTGCTAGCACATCTAGCTCAGTTTTCCCTTCAGCAATCTCTTCACAGCCAACTTGGATGGCGTAATCTGCCAGTTCGCATGCTCGGCGGATTGTTTTTAATTCATACTCATCCTTCACCATACGAAGCTTTCTTAGCTTTTCTTCAGCTGGCACGAAAGTAGCACCATTAAACAAATATGTGATGGCTTCATAACGCTCAACATTCATATGTTCTTTTTCAATAGCAACTTTTTGAACGTGGCTTAATCGTTTGTTAATGGAGTTATGTATCAATTCCCAAGGCTGGTCTATATCGCTATACCCGATAATCTCATAGTTCCAGCCAGCATTCTTGGCATCTTGAACTTCCATGCTTGGACAAACGAGGAACGGTTCTTCGTCTTGAAATATTGCTAATCCTAGTAAACGCTCATGTGGATCACTAAGAAATCCACTTAAATAAAAGACATTCTCAGGTGAAGTGATAAAGCTTACCTGAATATCATTTTCCTTCATCCATTGGGATACCTTTTGGAGTTTATGATTCATTTGTTGTTCCCTCCTATAATGAGTCTATAATGAGATTAGCAATTTAGTTAAGAATTGTAAACTTTTATAATACAATAAATAAGGGTATAAAGGTAATAGATGATTGTCCGCTTAACTAAGTAGGTTTGAATGCAATATTTATATTTCAAGAATATATAGGGGTGTTCAAAGCGTCCCACAGTAAAAATCAACAAAAAGATAGGAGATGAGAGAATGAAGGTTTCATATCATGGGCATGCAGTTGTGAAAATTGAACATAGGGATTATACAATTTTGATAGATCCGTTTATATCTGGTAATTCTCTAACAGACTTACAGGTAGACAGTGTAAAGCCGGACGTAATCATTATTACTCACGGCCATGATGATCATATTGGTGATACGGTAGAATTGGCAAAGAAAAACAATTCACTCGTCATTGCAAATTACGAATTAGCGACATATTTAAGCTGGCAAGGGTTGAATACTCACGCTATGCATATTGGAGGGAGCTATTCATTCGATTTTGGTCGAGTAAAATTAACGCAAGCGTTTCATGGAACAGGCTATGAGACGGAAAACAAAGAACTCATCTATCTAGGAATGCCTGCAGGAGTATTAGTAATGATTGATGATAAAACTATTTATCATGCAGGAGATACGGGATTGTTTTCAGACATGAAGCTGATAGGCGAACGTCACCCAATTGATATTGCCTTCCTGCCGATAGGAGATAATTTTACAATGGGACCTGAGGATGCAGCTTATGCAGCAAATCTTTTAAATGCTAAAATAGTGGTGCCAATTCACTATAATACATTTCCCCCAATTAAGCAGGATCCCTATCAATTTATAGAGCTTCTTGAGTCAGGTAAAGGAAAAGTGTTAGACCCTGGTGAAGGAATCGAGCTGTGAGGATAGATTGGCTATAGGTATAGTCCTCACTCTGCCTGAACCGAACAACAAATTCCATTAATTTTCTCTAGCGTGTCCGCATATATATGGATAGATAGGATGACAAGGGGGAAGGTTCAATGAATAAAAATCGCTATTTACTATGCTTACTTGTATGCGGACTTCTACTGTATTATGCAGCTCCAAGGCTTTCAATATTTAGTGAGGGGGCTGAAGGGATGTTTGCGATTACATGGCTTCTTTTCGCTTTATTCGTCATTGCAGGCAATTTGTCAGCACTCCTCTATGCTCCAAAGCAAGTGAAAACGGAAGTTCTTCAGAAAAGGAATCAAACAAGGAAAAAAGTTCGATCCTACCAATAAGTTTCTTTTCCGTACGATATCGAATTGAATTCCTGTCAAGCTTCACCTTATAATAAGAAAGAAGTAAATTTTTCTAGGGGCTGTGTAGAAAATTCTTTGCAGCCTTCATTGAATCGTATGTTGCATGCGATTTTCGAAAAATAGAAAAGAGCGAACAAAGTTAGAGGGTGAAGTTCTTGGCTACAAAGCATGAACAAATATTAGAATATATTGATAGTCTACCTGTTGGGGAAAAAATCTCTGTTAGACAAATTGCCAAGGCGTTAAATGTGAGCGAGGGTACTGCTTATCGCGCGATTAAAGATGCTGAAAATAAAGGGTATGTAAGTACAATAGAGCGTGTCGGAACCATTCGGATTGAGAGAAAAAAGAAGGAAAATATCGAGAAGCTGACATTTGCTGAAGTGGTTAATATTGTCGATGGACAAGTATTAGGCGGGCGAGCTGGATTACATAAAACGTTAAATAAATTTGTAATCGGTGCTATGAAGCTAGACGCGATGATGCGTTATACAGGTGCTGGCAATCTGTTAATTGTCGGAAATCGAACGAAAGCACACGAACAAGCACTAAAGGCTGGTGCTGCTGTGTTAATTACAGGTGGATTTGATAGTGAGGACGAAGTAAAGAAGCTTGCAGATGAACTACAAATGCCGATTATATCAACAAGTTATGATACATTTACAGTCGCAACGATGATAAACCGGGCAATTTATGACCAGCTCATTAAGAAAGAAATCGTTCTTGTAGAGGATATACTTACTCCTCTTAGCGAAACCATTTATCTTAACACGACCGATGTCGTAGGAACATGGCATGAGCATAACAGAGAGTCCTTGCACAGCCGGTTTCCTGTAGTTGACAATAATTTAAAGCTACAAGGGATGGTTACTTCAAAGGATGTCATGGGGAATGATCCAGAAATGCCGATTGAGAAAATCATGACAAAGAACCCAATGACAGTAATGGAAAAGACAAGTGTCGCTTCTGCTGCCCATATGATGGTATGGGAAGGAATTGAAGTACTCCCTGTTGTGGATGAAGGCAATAAATTAATGGGGATTATTAGTAGGCAGGATGTTCTAAAAGCGTTACAAATGATTCAACGTCAACCACAGGTTGGTGAAACACTTGATGATATTGTAACGAATCAACTTGTCCTGATGAAAGGAAAGACAAAGAGCGAAGATGTGTATCGTTGTGAAGTTACTCCGCAAATGACGAACCATATTGGAACGATTTCTTATGGAGTATTTACAACGATCGTATCAGAAGCAGCTAATCGAGTACTGCGAGATTATAAAAAAGGTGACTTGGTTGTCGAGAATATGACGATTTACTTTATAAAACCTGTTCAAATTGATAGCACGCTTGAAATTTGCCCTCGCGTCCTTGAAGTCGGACGTAAGTTTGGTAAAGTAGATGTAGAGGTGTTTAACGAAGGAATGTTAGTAGGAAAAGCAATGATGATGTGTCAGCTTATTGATCGTCAATAAATTATTCGTCTTCATTAGCTGTAGACGATAGATTTCTTAGGACCTATTGTTCGTCTTCATTCTATTAAGATATTTACAGTACAGATAATGGAAAAGGGCTGTTTTCTATAATCATTTTAATCAACAAAGCACAATAGCATCATAAAAAAAACGCCGTTTCATAAAAGAAACGGCTTTCTTTACAATCGAATATATGACTAGTTTGCTTGTTTTGCCTCGTCAATAGCAAGGGGGAGGTAGTACTTATACGCACGAATTCCACCTATGATATTCGCGATTCCTAAAACAATAAATATTGCGGCTACAATATAGGTAACTGTCGTTTGATAAAGGAATAATTGGTTTAACCCAAATAATCCGACAAATGAACCAAGAGCGACACTGGATTTTGCAGAAATCCATTTCTTCTCTACAGGACGGTTGCAGCGGAAAAACTTCACTTTATAAAAGACATAAAAAGAAAGTGAGAATATAATTAAGATAGCAAAGATTGGCATGATAACTTCCTCCATATAAACAATCTCCTATCATTTTAACGGGAATTAGGTGGAAATGCTAGAAATGTTTCTTTGGCAATAAGAATTTACTAACAAATGCAAGCCAATCAGAAGGAGCAGATAATGAGACAGGAAATCTTAAATGAAATAAAGCAATATGACACGATTATTATCCACCGCCATGTTAGGCCAGACCCAGATGCATATGGCTCACAGGGAGGGTTAGCAGAAATTTTGAAAGCATCCTTTCCAGAAAAAACAATTTATACTGTTGGCAAAGAGGAGCCTTCTTTAAATTATCTTCGTCGGTTAGACCAAATAGAGGACGAGGCCTATAAAGGGGCGCTTGTGATTGTATGTGATACGGCAAACGCAGAGAGAATCTGTGATGAGCGTTATCATTTAGGCCAAAAGCTGATAAAAATTGACCATCATCCAAATGAGGACCCGTATGGAGACCTTCTTTGGGTAGATACAACGGCAAGTTCTGTAAGCGAGATGATCTATGATTTTTTCTTGTATGGGAAAGACAAAGGGCTAAAAATGTCTGATGAAGCAGCCCGCTTATTATTTGCAGGAATTGTAGGGGACACTGGAAGATTTTTATATCCAAGTACCTCTGATAAAACATTCTCTCATGCAGGTGAGTTAATTCATTATCATTTCTCTAGAACAGAGTTATTTGATCAAATGTATGAGCTTCCTATGAATGTTGTTAAACTACATGGGTATGTGCTTCAAGGGTTTGAGATGCAAGATGACGGTGTAGCCAAGGTAACGCTCACGAAAGAGCAGCTTAGTGAATTTGGTGTTTCTCCCTCTGAAGCTTCTTTATTAGTTAGTGCCTTAGGGCATATTGCTGGCATTAAAGCATGGGTGTTTTTCATTGAAGAAGACGATCAAATTCGCGTTCGATTACGTTCAAAAGGTCCAGTAATTAATGGGATTGCTCGCAAGTATAGAGGCGGAGGGCATCCACTAGCTGCAGGTGCATCGATTCATTCATGGGATGAAGTAGATACGGTGATACAGGATCTAATCGCAGCTTGTCAGGACTAAGATAGAATGGCGCTTGACCATGTGTCGAGCGCCTAATCTGCTAAAGATATTTTTAATTGAATTGATAACGTTGTGAATATGACGATTTCACTTACTTCAAGCTTGTACCGTTTGTCGTTCACTTTAAAGGTCTTATTCTCAATTACTCTTCTAATGAGATCTCTACTTTTAAAAACAGTATTAATATCTTTTGCATTCATCACACTAATATCGTCTTTCACTTCTTCTTCAATTTCAAAGACGCTTAATGTATCCAGGTCATATTTTTCACTGTTTATGATTTTTACCTTTATTTCCTGTACAGTGAGTTGCTCCTTATTTCTCTTATTTAGCTCTTTGAATTCCTCTTGCCAAATTTTTTTGTCATTGTTAAGTTTTTCAATTTCTTCTTCTTGTTTTTTGATTTGGGTACTATATTCCTCCTGCCATACGCCAAAAATATACAGAAAAATGAACCAGCTTATAAAGCCCCCAATCGCCATTCCAGCAAGAAGACGTTGCCAAGAAGGAAGTCTGTAATAGGGGGGGATTCTCATGAGGATATATGCTCCTGTGTTAGCCAATTTATAAGCAAAGCCCCGGTTTGTGCGCCTCCTAAGGCAGCCACAATTAAGAGGAATTGCTTAAACAGCCCTTTTGTATCCCCATCTAAAAGTCCTCTTTCAAAGCTATATACTGTATCGAATGTTCCTCCAATGGCTGCTACAATTGCCCAAATGCGAATCATGTTCGAAATTCGAAAAACTTCTGTTAATGGTGGTTTTCCAGTTAAAAATGCAGCAAGCCCTCCGATGATAGACCCACCAATTAAGACACCTAATGCAATAAAATAGCTTTCAATCAGGGAAGCAAAAAAAGGCTGTTCTTTCATATATCAACCGTCCTAACATTAAAGATAAACTCTCTATTCCATCTTATGGACAAACTTCTGCGAATATGCTTATCTAGAAAGAACAGTCGCAATGGTGGAATGAATTTATTAAGTAAAAAAGAGAACATATTTTCTTTTTGAAAAGTAGCGTTCTATAATGTTAGTAGAGAGAAAGTTTGTAAAGGTGTGAAACGAAATGTCATATATTCACCTTCATGTTCAAAGTGCATATAGCTTGCTTTCGAGTACAGCAACGGTCGAACAGCTCGTTTCAAGTGCAAAGCAAAAAGGATTCACCGCTATTGCCTTGACCGATCGAAATGTCATGTACGGTGCAATTTCATTTTATAAAGAATGCTTAAAGCAATCGATTAAACCTATATTAGGATTAACGGTTGATGTGATTAGTGAAATGGACGAAGAAAAGGCATACCCATTGGTATTGCTAGCAAATAATCAAAAAGGGTTTAAAAACCTTCTAAAAATTACAAGTGTGGTACAAACAAAGTCTCCTCTTGGAATTCCAATTAAATGGTTAAAGCACTATTCAGAAGGAATTACGGCTATCTCACCAGGACTAGATGGAGAAATCGAACGTTTTTTATTAGACGAGGATGAGAATACTGCTATGAAAATAGTAGAAATCTATAAACAAACGTTCGAGCCAAACCAATTTTATCTTGCTATTCAAAACCTAGGAATAACTGAACAGGAAAAAATGAATTCACAACTACAAAAGCTTGGCTCAGCTTATGGCGTGGAGCTTGTTGCAACCAATCCAGTCTATTATCTTGCCCGTGAAGATTCCTTTGCCCATGAGTGTGTATTAAGTATAAAAAATGGAGATAAGCTTCAAGATGAGCTTAGAGAACGCTTGCCTAGTGATCAATATTATTTAAAGGACACGAATGAAGTGGTAGAAGGGATGTCTGCCTATCCAGATGCTTTAGAAAATACGCTAGCGATTGCTGAACGCTGTAATGTCATGCTTGAATTAAACCAGCAGCATCTGCCAAAATATCCAGTTTCTGAAGGAGAGAGCGCGGCTTCATTATTAGAAAAAATCTGCTGGAAAGGTCTTCAAGAGCGATTCTCTGAAGTGGGAATTGAGCATAAGCAAAGGTTACAATACGAGCTTAGTGTGATTCAAAAAATGAATTTCAGTGATTATTTTCTTATTGTATGGGACTTTATGAGATTTGCTCGGGAACGAGAAATCCTGACGGGACCTGGACGTGGATCAGCGGCTGGATCAATAGTTGCTTATGTACTTTATATTACAGATGTAGACCCGATAAAGCATGAGCTTTTATTTGAACGATTTTTGAACCCAGAGCGTATATCCATGCCTGATATTGACATCGATTTTCCAGATAACCGAAGAGATGAAGTAATTGATTATGTTGTACACAAGTACGGTGAATTACATGTAGCTCAAATTATTACATTTGGTACTTTAGCTGCAAAGGCTGCGATTCGTGATGTTGGGAGAGTATTTGGCTTAAATCCGAAAGAGCTTGATACAGTTTCAAAATATATTCCTTCTAGACTAGGCATTACCTTAAAGGAAGCTTATCAAGAATCGGAGTCTTTACGAAATTTTATTAGGCAATCGGATATGAATAAACGATTATTTGAAACTGCATTAAAGCTTGAGGGGTTGCCGCGACATACTTCCACACATGCGGCAGGGGTTATTATTAGTGAACAGCCTTTAATTCAAATGGTTCCAATTCAGGAGGGGCATAATCATGTCTATTTAACTCAGTATTCAATGGAGCATCTTGAATCGGTTGGACTTTTGAAAATGGACTTCCTTGGTCTAAGAAATTTGTCTTTAATTGAAAATATCGTGGCATCCATTCAGAGAGCAACAGGGAAGAAGCTTGAGATTCAGAAGATTCCACTGGAAGATGAGAAGACATTTGCTTTATTGAGTAAGGGGAACACTACAGGGGTATTTCAGCTGGAATCAGATGGGATGCGAAGTGTCCTTAAACGATTAAGACCAAATCAATTTGAAGATATTGTCGCGGTTAATGCTCTATATCGACCAGGTCCAATGGAAAATATTCCGCTGTATATAAATCGAAAGCATGGGAAGGAACTTGTGTCCTATCCTCATGCAGATTTGCAAGCCATTTTGCAAAATACGTACGGTGTCATTGTATATCAAGAGCAGATCATGCAAATCGCCTCCAAAATGGCAGGGTTTTCCCTGGGTGAAGCGGATCTACTTCGTCGTGCAGTAGGGAAAAAACAAAAGCATGTTTTAGATAAGGAAAGAGCTCATTTTGTCCGAGGATCAGTCCAAAAAGGATATAGTGAAGAAACGGCAAACTCTATATATGACCTAATTGTTCGCTTTGCTAATTATGGGTTTAACCGTTCACATGCAGTTGCATACAGCTTTATAGCGTACCAGCTTGCCTACTTAAAAGCGCACTATCCACAGCATTTTATGGCTGCGCTGTTAACGTCTGCTATAGGGAATGAAGGAAAGCTATCACAATATATACGAGAGCTGAAACAAATGGACTTTCCTATACTCCCCCCTTCAATTAATTACAGCGGCTATACTTTTATGGTGGATAAACAAGGGATTCGGTATAGTTTATCAGCAATTAAAGGAATTGGAATGACGGTGTTAAAAGAAATATTTCAAGCGAGAAAAAACAAAAAATTTGCAGACTTGTTTGATTTTTGCATCCGAGTTTCCAAAAAAGCCATTAATCGTAAAACAATGGAAATACTTGTTCATTCAGGAAGCTTTGATGAGTTTGGCGAAGATCGTGCAGTTCTTTTAGCAAGTCTAGATGTTGCTTTAGATCACGCGCAATTAGTGAAGCCAGATGATTCAGACCAAGGTGATCTTTTTTCCGAAGAAGATTTTATGCTTAAACCAAAATACGTAAATGTTGACCCGATTCAAATCGAGGATAAGTTACAGCTAGAAAAAGAAGCGCTCGGCTTATATTTATCTGACCATCCTGTTTCTGTTTATGAATCATCCTTTCTAACATTAGGAGCGAAGCCTTTAGTAGACTTAGCTGGAAAAGCTACTACAGTTGCTTATGTTTCTGAGATCAAAAAGATTCGAACCAAAAAGGGAGATGCCATGGCATTCTTAACGATAAGCGATCAAAGTGGAGAAATGGAAGCTGTTGTTTTTCCAACCGTGTTTAAACGAATATCCCATCTGCTTGCAAAAGGCGTAGTCCTTTATTTACAAGGGAAGATAGAGGAAAAGGATGGAAGAAGTCAATTTATAGTACAATTGGGAGAAGTTTTAGAAAGTGTGTTAGAAAGAGCAACCCCAAATGAAGCAACCCTATATCTGAAGATTGAGCAAGAAGTTGAAACAGAAGAACAGCTAACTATCCTAAAGGCATTATTACGACAGCATCAAGGGAACATTCCATGTATCCTTTATTATGCAAGTTCAAAAAGAATGGTTCGTCTCAGTCAAGACGACCGAATAGTCCCATCTCCTCAATTATTAGATCAGCTTAAGGAGATATTAGGAGACTCGAACGTTATTCTCAAATCGTAAGCTCTTTACAACCCATAAAGATATGGTATATTGATTAATAGAAAATGTGGTCAGACCACTAATACAAATCTTGGAAGTGTAACTTCTTTCGGATAATTAGAGGGAGTGAACAAACTTGACACTACGCGAAGAAGCATTACATATGCATCGTGTCCATAAAGGAAAGTTAGAATCAACATCTAAAGTACAAGTCAGAAATGCTAAGGATTTAAGCTTAGCATATTCGCCAGGAGTAGCAGAGCCTTGTAAAGAAATTTATGATAAGCCCGAAACGGTTTATGAGTATACAATGAAGGGCAATATGGTTGCCGTTGTTTCAGATGGTACAGCTGTATTAGGTCTTGGAAACATTGGGCCTGAAGCGGCATTACCTGTTATGGAAGGAAAGGCTGTTCTATTTAAAAGCTTTGCAGGAGTAGATGCTTTTCCAATCTGTTTAAATACAACAGATGTTGATAAAATTGTCGAGACAGTTAAGCTGTTAGAACCAACATTTGGCGGTGTGAATCTAGAGGATATTGCAGCACCTAATTGCTTTGAAATCGAAGAGCGTCTAAAAAAGGAAACAAATATTCCAATTTTTCATGATGATCAGCATGGGACGGCAATTGTAACGGTAGCTGGCTTAGTTAATGCGTTAAAGCTTGTTGGTAAGAAAATGAATGAAATTAAAGTGGTTGCGAACGGGGCAGGAGCAGCTGGAATTGCCATCATTAAGCTACTTTATAGCTATGGTGTGCGGGATATCATCATGTGTGATTCCAAGGGAGCAATTTATGAAGGACGTCCGGTTGGGATGAATGCCATTAAGCATGAGGTTGCCAAGTATACAAATCGTGAAAATAAACAAGGGAGCTTGGCAGATGTCATTAATGGGGCAGATGTATTTATTGGTGTATCGGTTGCTGGAGCATTAACTGCAGAAATGATTCAAACGATGAACACAGATGCTATTATTTTTGCTATGGCAAACCCTACTCCAGAGATTATGCCAGAAGAGGCAAAAGTCGCAGGTGCAAAGGTAGTTGGAACAGGACGTTCTGATTTTCCTAACCAGGTGAACAATGTTTTAGCTTTCCCAGGAATATTTAGAGGAGCACTTGATGTAAGAGCTACACATATAAATGAGAAAATGAAGGTAGCGGCTGTAGAGGCAATTGCAAGCCTTATTGAAGGATCTGAGCTGCATGCAGACTATGTAATCCCTGCTCCATTTGATCCAAGAGTTGCTCCAGCTGTAGCTGCAGCTGTTGCTAAAGCTGCTATGGAGACAGGTGTTGCTCGCATTAAGGTAGATCCAGATGAAGTGAGACAAAGAACAAGTAGCTTAGCAGTCATCGGGAAAAGTGAGTGAGTGGTGAAGGTGAATCCTACATCTTCTGGACAATCAAAGGTATATTTAGAGATTGTCAAGCAATTAAGAGCTATGATTGAACAGGACGGCCTTAAACCTGGAGATAAAATTCCATCAGAACGAGAACTTTGTGAGCGCTTAAATGTGGGGCGCTCCTCAGTTCGTGAAGCTTTGCGCGCACTCGAGCTTCTTGGACTTATTGAGACAAGAAGGGGAGAAGGTACGTTTATTAGAGATTTTCGAGACCATCAGCTCGTTCAGCTTCTAAGTACATTTATTCTTCAAGATAAAAAGGTCATCCGTGATGTTAAAGAAACGAAATATTTAATTGAATTGGATTGTTTGAGACTAATTGTCCATCGGAAAATTGATGATGAACTTAATCGACTAATCCATTGGGTTCAGTCGAAAGAAATCTTAGATGATGAATTTTTCTTACGCATTGTTGAACTAGCTGACAATCGATTATTTCTAAGAATATGGATTATATTAAAAGACTACTATAATGCATTGAAGCTAAGGCAAAACGAAGAGTCAAAAGAAAAGTATTTATTCCTTATTACAGCGTTGAAAAGCCAAGATGAACAGCAATTAATTGACGCCTATCGACAGCTTAGAAATTTGTCGAAGAGTTGACGACAATTTTTTGCAAATTTTGTAGTACTCATCCTCTATTATGAATAAGGACAAGTAAAAAAATGCCTAACACCATTAGGCGTTCATTATTCGTATAGTGGTCAGACCACTAAGGGATTGACTATGATTGATATGACAGGGAGGGTAAACCTTGCTTAAAGATATTTTTACGAAAACAAAAAAGAAGAAATATGCGACAATTCCTTCTGAAGCCTCAAAACAGGATGTTCCAGAAGGAATCATGACAAAATGTCCAAACTGTAGAAAAATCATGTATACAAAGGAACTTGTAAAAAATTTAAAGGTATGCTTTCACTGTGATTATCACCATCCAATGAATGCAAAAGAACGAATTAACAGCGTGATTGATGGAAATCATTTTGAAGAATTGAATGCTGGAATGATTTCAGGAAACCCATTAGATTTTCCAGATTATGAAGAAAAGCTGGAGAAAGATAGAAAAAAAACAAAGATTAACGAGGCAGTAGTAACAGGAATTGGGACTATAAACGAACAACAAGTAGTCCTTGCTGTGATGGATTCCACTTTCCGAATGGGAAGTATGGGCTCTGTTGTTGGGGAGAAAATCACTCGAGCTATTGAAAAGGCTGGAGAACTTAGGGTTCCGTTTATTATCTTTACTGCATCAGGCGGTGCTAGGATGCAGGAAGGGGTACTTAGTCTGATGCAAATGGCAAAGACAAGTGTCGCTTTAAAGAAATTTAGTGATGAGGGCGGGCTTATACTATCAATTATGACACATCCGACAACAGGAGGTGTATCTGCTAGTTTTGCTTCTCTTGGAGATTTCAATCTTGCAGAGCCTGGAGCATTAATCGGATTTGCAGGACGTAGAATAATCGAACAAACGATTCGAGAAGAATTACCAGAGGATTTTCAGACGGCAGAATTTTTATTAAAACACGGTCAATTGGATGCCGTAATATCTAGATTAGATTTGAAAGATAAGCTTTCAACCATTATCAATATACATCAGCCTGGGGGTGACCTCGAATGGTAGGAGAATTAGAGTTCGAAAAACCAGTAACAGAACTGAGAAAGAAGATTGCCGAATTACGAGAGTTTACAAAAACAGCCGATGTTGATCTTAGTTCAGAAATTGAGACACTAGAGAGCCGCTTAGAAAAATTAGAAAAAGAAATATATGAAAATATGAAGCCATGGGATCGGGTTCAAATTGCACGTCATCCAAGTCGTCCTACTACACTTGACTATATTTCATACTTGTTTACAGATTTCTTTGAGTGTCATGGGGACCGTACTTATGGGGACGATGAAGCAATTGTAAGTGGAATAGCGAAATTCAAAGGCTTACCTGTAACTGTAATTGGACACCAAAGAGGTAAGGATACGAAAGAGAACATTCGTCGCAACTTTGGTATGCCTCATCCAGAGGGTTATCGGAAGGCACTACGCCTAATGAAACAAGCAGAAAAGTTCCGCCGTCCGATCATCTGTTTCATTGATACGAAGGGAGCATACCCAGGAAAAGCAGCAGAAGAAAGAGGTCAAAGCGAAGCAATCGCTCGTAATCTTTTCGAGATGGCAAGCCTGAAGGTTCCAGTAGTTTGTATTGTTATTGGAGAAGGTGGAAGTGGTGGAGCGCTTGCATTAGGGGTTGGAAACCATATTCACATGCTTGAAAATTCAACGTATTCGGTTATTTCACCCGAAGGAGCAGCTGCTTTGTTATGGAAGGATTCAACACAAGCGAAACGAGCAGCAGAAACAATGAAAATTACAGCACCAGATTTAAAAGAACTTGGAGTCGTAGATGAAATTGTCCCAGAAGTCAAAGGCGGAGCACATAAAGATGTAGAAGCCCAATCATTTTTCATACAAGATACTCTCTTTAACTCATTAAAGGATTTAAGAAAGCTTTCAGAAGAAGACCTTGTAGCTCATCGATATGAAAAATACAAATCTATTGGCGATTATTCCTTCTTAAATGATTATATCGGAGTAAATTAACACTGTTTTTAAGAGGTGGACCTAGAAAAAAATTTTTGTGAGAATTACTGGAAACTTGCTTCCTCATAGTGAGTGAGCTTCTTTAGCGAACAATTTTTCTATTAGTACCTATTACTGAAACGAAAAAAGCAAGTATAGTAAAAAAAGGGGTTCGGAGGGAATAAATCCGAACCCCTTTAAATTGTATGTAAAAAAATGTTCACAAAATCAAAGAGATTTAGTAGCTTTATTACTAATGTGAATATAGTAGAATCAACAAGGAAACGCTTTCTTTATTAAGTGAAACGCTTCCATTTTATCGACTATTTCGACTTTTGCTTAATTCGTAAGGATTAAGTTGAGAAGCGATATTCTTCATGGTATTTTAGAGTTATTCCCAAGTATTTTGTTTATAATAAAAGAATGACAGCATAGTCAAAGGTGCTTTTAAAAAAGGATTTTTCAGTATATTCTTACATATTCTTCCTAAATTATACAATGAGGTGACGAGATGAAAAGAATAGGTGTATTAACAAGTGGTGGAGATGCTCCAGGTATGAACGCTGCCGTTCGTGCGGTAGTTCGTAAAGCTATTTATCATAATGTAGAGGTATATGGAATATTTGGTGGGTATGCAGGCTTAATGAGTGGAAATATTCAGAAGCTTGAGCTCGGCTCAGTTGGTGACATTATTCATCGCGGAGGTACCATTCTATATTCTGCAAGATGTGAAGAGTTCAAGACGAAGGAAGGTCAACAACAAGGAATTGAACAGTTAAGGAAGCATGGAATTGAAGGGCTTGTTGTAATCGGAGGAGACGGTTCATACCGTGGGGCAAAAGCTTTAACAGAGCAAGGATTCCCATGTGTAGGTGTACCTGGAACAATCGATAATGATATTCCTGGTACAGAGTTCACCATTGGGTTTGATACAGCATTAAATACAGTTATTGACGCAATTGATAAAATTAGAGATACAGCAACTTCTCACGAGAGAACTTTTATTATTGAGGTAATGGGTCGTGATGCGGGAGACATTGCTTTATGGGCTGGATTAGCTGGTGGTGCTGAAACCATTCTAATTCCTGAAGAGAAGTACAATATGGAAGAAATTGCTCAGCGTTTGAAGAAGGGACATGAGCGTGGAAAACGTCATAGTATAATCATGGTTGCCGAAGGTGTTTGCAGTGGCGTCGAGTTCGGGAAAGAGCTAGAAGAAGCAACTAACTTTGATACGCGTGTATCAGTACTTGGTCACATTCAACGTGGTGGTTCTCCAACAGCCTTTGACCGTGTACTAGCAAGTCGTTTAGGTGCACGAGCAGTTGAACTATTAATTAATGATCAAGGTGGACGTGCAGTTGGAGTTGAAAAGAATCACTTAGTAGATTACGATATCATTGAAGCTCTAGCAAAGAAGCACACGATCGACCTGCACTTATATAAATTATCGAAAGAACTATCTATCTAATTTGGCTTCAAATTATGGGAGGTTTCTAAAAATGATGCGTAAAACAAAAATCGTATGTACTATTGGACCAGCTAGTGAAAGTGTTGAAAAGTTAACTCAGCTTATTGAAGCTGGGATGAATGTATCGAGACTTAATTTTTCACATGGTAACTTTGAAGAACATGGACAAAGAATACAAAATATCCGTGAGGCTGCAAATAAGACGGGGAAAACAGTTGCGATTCTACTCGATACAAAAGGGCCAGAAATCCGTACACACAACATGGAAAATGATTCAATTGAACTGAAAGAGGGTCAATCAATCATTGTATCTATGGACGAGGTTTTAGGTACAAGTGAAAAGTTTTCCATTACATACCCTGGATTAATGGAAGATGTTCAAAAAGGATCTAGAATCCTTTTAGATGATGGACTTATTGGATTAGAAGTAGTTGAAGTTGACCAAGTAAATAAAGAAATCTTAACGAAGGTATTAAATAGCGGCACATTGAAAAATAAAAAAGGGGTTAATGTTCCTGGTGTTTCTGTAAACCTACCTGGTATTACAGAAAAAGATGCACAGGATATTCTTTTTGGAATTGAACAAGGTGTTGACTTTATTGCGGCTTCATTTGTTAGAAGAGCATCTGATGTACTTGAGATTAAGCAGTTATTAGAAGATAACCAAGCATCGCATATTCAAATTATTCCTAAAATCGAAAACCAAGAGGGTGTCGATAATATCGACGAAATTCTTGAAGTATCAGATGGATTAATGGTAGCTCGTGGAGATCTTGGTGTTGAAATTCCAGCTGAAGAAGTACCACTTGTTCAAAAAGAGCTAATCAAAAAGTGTAATGCATTAGGAAAACCAGTCATTACTGCTACTCAAATGCTTGATTCTATGCAACGTAACCCGAGACCGACTCGTGCAGAAGCAAGTGACGTAGCAAATGCTATTTTTGATGGGACAGATGCTATCATGCTTTCTGGTGAAACAGCTGCAGGTACTTACCCAGTAGAAGCAGTACAAACGATGAATAACATTGCATCAAGAGCTGAAACTGCTTTAAAGCATAAAGAAATTTTATCTAACCTTAGTAAAGATACAGATCACAATATTACAGATGCTATTGGACAATCGGTTGCACATACTGCGCTTAACTTAGATGTGAATGCTATTATTACGCCAACAGAGAGCGGACATACAGCTCGAATGATTTCTAAATATCGCCCGAAGGCGCCAATTATTGCAGTAACAGCAAACGAGTCTGTATCACGTCGCTTAGCTTTAGTTTGGGGAGTTTATCCTCAAATGGGGCATCAAGCAAGCACGACAGATGAAATGCTTGATGTAGCTGTACAAGAAAGCTTAAATAGTGGTATTGTGAAGCATGGTGATTTAGTTGTCATCACAGCTGGAGTTCCTGTTGGTGAATCTGGAACAACAAACCTAATGAAGATTCATGTGGTATGCGATATCGTTGCGAAAGCTCAAGGAATTGGTCGCAAGTCAGCTTATGGTAGAGTGGTTGTTGCGAAAAACGCAGAAGAAGCATTAGCAAAAGTTACAGAAGGTTCTATTCTGGTTACAATTGGATCTGATCGTGAAATGGTACCAGCTATTGAAAAGTGCGCGGCATTAATCACTGAAGAAGGTGGTTTAACTAGCCATGCGGCAGTAGTTGGATTAAACGTAGGAATTCCAGTCATTGTAGGAGTAGAAGGAGCTACTAGCCTTTTCAATGAAGGTCAAGAGATTACTGTAGATGCTCAGCGTGGTGTGATCTATAACGGTCATGCGAATGTACTTTAATTAGAAGTCTTAAAATAAATATACCCCCAAATGAAAACATATTATTTGTTTCACATTTGGGGGGTTTTTTTGTTGCTTAGGGAAATATACATTTTTTTGTTTGCTGCTAAGCGGTTCGACATCCTGCTTCAACGCTTTGCACCTCGAGGCCATATACCAGCTTTGAATTGAAGGCAAAGAGTGCTTTCTGTTCCAAACTCGCATACTCGCCCCTAGCCTGACCAATGCCCTTGAGCCTTTGTTGGCCCCATTGTGCTAGTAAATACCTGTAACCCTTCTTTCAATAAAGCTCTCTTCAAATACTTCTTGCTTATCCCCAACTAAATAAGAGCAGAACTTTTTATATAGTAGGTTTATCTCTTCCTCTTCATGTATTAACCTCAAACATTTATGATACTCCTTCTCATCTGGGTATTTTGCAATTTCCATCCATTTTGTAAGGTCTTTCTGGCTCTGAAGATAGATGGATTTATGTTCTATATATTTGCAATAAATAGTAGATGTCTTTTCTTGGAGTTCCAAATAGTCAGCCACTTTATCTTCTTGAATATGGTATTGATAAATCTTTACAAACATTGATATCTCTCCCGTTAAATTAATGCTCACAATATACATCAAGCTATTAGAAAAAATCTAAATGAAGTACGATTCCTAATTGATATTGTTTCTGTTTTTGTGCGAAAGAACATATAATAAGGACAAGGCATATGTCATTTGGAGGTAGCATGAGATATTTACTATTACTTCTTATCATTATCCCAGCTTCTGAGATTGGAATACTACTTTTGTCTGGAAAAACCATTGGAGTTTGGCCGACATTATTGATGATTATTTTTACAGGAATTCTAGGAGCGTATTTAGCAAAGAAGCAAGGATTAGAAACCATAAGAAAGGCACAGGAGCAAATGCAATATGGACAAATCCCTGGTGATGCCATCCTTGATGGGATTTGTATATTAATTGGGGGAACCGTGTTACTAACACCAGGGTTTATAACGGATGCACTAGGATTTTTGTTACTTGCACCGCCTACTAGGAAATTCTTCAAAATGTTACTAATCAAAGGCTTAAAAAACTGGATGAATCGTGGAAGAATTACGATAATACGCTAAGAAAAAAAGACAAGGCTACTCGATTATAGAGTAGTCTTGTTTTTTTCGTGTGCTAACTACTTTCTTTCCCTTTAATAAATGACCAAAGGTCTCTAAATACGTTGGCTTTATGGAGGGTAGTGATGATAACTAGAGTAACAGGACCTACAATAAGACCTAAAAATCCAATGAGCTTAAAACCAACAAATAACGAAACAAGGGTGGCAAGCGGATCAAGACCAATGCTTGAGGAAAGAACTTTAGGCTCCATCACCTGGCGTTGTACAATAACCACAATGTAGAGAACTGTAAGTCCAACTGCTAACGACGTTTCTCCTGCAATAAGCTCATAAATAATCCAAGGGACAAAGACAGCTCCCGTTCCTAGATATGGAATGATATCGACAATACCTGTCACAAGTGCAATTGTAATAGCATAGTCGACACGTAAGATTAACAGTCCGACTAAAATAATTACAGTAGTAATTGAAATTAACGTAAGCTGGGCTTTCACGAATCCAAATAGTGCTTTTTTCAAATCTGCGACAACGGTTTTGCTACTTGACTTTGCTCGGTTTGGTAGTATTTTTCCTCCGATTGTAGATAAGCGATACCAGTCTTTACTAATAAAGAAGGTTGCAAGGAGGGAGAAAATGATAACAGTTGCTGCGTTTGGGAACCATGATAAAATGTTTGGGATGTTTAAGAAGAAATTTTGAATAAAATCTCCTACAGTTGTTCCAATATTTTTTCCAACGTCTTCAATATTGGATAAAATCGTATCCTTTTGTCCTGAATCGAGGTTATTAAACAAGCTAGTTAGTTGGTTATAAAGTGGGATAATCTGTCCTGCAATAAATTGCTCGATGTAATCAATTAGTGTTTCTATATGAGTAGGTACAACCTTGGCTAAATACTCTGCTCCTGAGACAATTTCAGCAACAAGTAATGTAATCAACCCAGCAAATACGGCAAAGATAATAATTAAAGCAACAAAAACTGCGAGAGCTCTTGGCATCTTCCCTTTATTTGTAAGTAAATTGACTAGCGGATTGATTAAAAAGGCAATTGCTAATCCAATCAAAAAGGGATAAGTTACTTTCGATAAATAAAAAAATCCAATTAGAGTAAGAAGAACGACGGCGACTACAAAGATCAACCGAAGCGTTCGATTTAGGTAGATTTGATTCAAACAAAAGCCTCCTTTTTTTGATTTATACGTATAGTTTATCACCATTATGGAAAAACTTCATTTTTTTGTCAGCAGATTATCTAGTTAGCTACCTAATTCAACAATAGGATGTACACATCTAACTGAACACATCGTAACAAGTCTTCAGAACAAGAATAATAATTCATCACATTCGTTAACTTCAAATAGCTATGTTAGTATAATGAATGAAACGGGAGGGAGTAGGACAATTGTTTTCTCAATCACTCATTTTTTTAGCACTTTTACTAGGTATTGCTTTTTTAGCGAAAAATAACTCGTTAATTATCGCGGTTATTGTACTCATTGGGATGAAACTAGTTGGTGTTGACTCTAAGACATTTGCTTATATTCAGTCTAAAGGGATTAACTGGGGAGTTATCATTATCACGATTGCTGTGTTAGCCCCCATTGCAACCGGAGATATTGGGTTCAAGGATTTAACTGGTGCATTTAAGTCTGTATATGCATGGATAGCACTTATATCAGGTATTGCCGTAGCTTTACTAGCTAAAGGAGGATTAGTGCTGTTAGCAGATGATCCCCATATTACTACAGCGCTTGTTTTAGGTACAATAATAGCGGTTGCTTTATTTAAAGGGGTTGCGGTTGGGCCGCTAATAGGAGCAGGAATTGCTTATGCAGCAATGAAGTTAATTGAGCTATTTAAGTAAGTAGATCACATTAAAAATTGACTGGGGGTTAACCATCTCTAGTCAATTTTTAATCACAATAATGGATCTATCATTCCATCGTTGAACGGGATGTTATTTGCGTTCTTACAGGAATAGCAAGTGTTTGAAGAAAAAATGAAAAAACGTGTCTCCTTAATACCAATTTGATTGCAAAAATTCGTCAAGATAATAACGTATCTTGTATTTTATTAATTCTAAGTTTTTTTAATAAAATAATAAATTTTTCACATTTTAAGCTCTTTGCATTCACAAAAGTCTGATAATTGTTTATAATAGGACTTGTAAGCGCATCCTTTTTTGATTGTTACTTACACTTAGTTCTAATTCACTAGATTTAATAAAGGGATTTCTGAGATTGTTTTGTTTTTTAATTCTAGGTTGATTGTAATGGTGGATAACACTGAAGCTGAAGCTTGATATGAATATCCACATAAGACAATGCCATCTTCTTAAATAATGAGAGCATTTACTTTCTAGAAACGAATTTGGATCTATATGAAGAGGAATAAATTTCTTTCTTTTTTTTATCATTTCTGAGCAGTCGCTCAATCATTGAATATTTATTTGAGCGAAAACATATGATTGCTTATATTAGTTAGCCGTTAGGGGCATATTTTCATAGCCTCTTAGATTAATAAAACCTAATTTATGAAATTTAGAAAGAATGTTTTGAATCACGGGGCAAGGGGAAACTATTTTGTGAAGGAGAGATTTGGTATGACAGTAACACGTGGTCTTGAAGGGGTAGTTGCAACAACATCCTCTATTAGTTCTATCATCGACGATACACTTACTTATGCAGGCTATAATATTGATGACTTAGCAAAAAATGCAAGTTTCGAAGAGGTCATCTATCTACTATGGCACCGAAAACTACCAACTCAGCCTGAATTACAAGAATTAAATAAGCAATTAGCAGAAAACGCTGAGCTTCCTAAAGAAGTGTTAGATCATTTTAAAATGTATCCAATTGATCAAGTACATCCAATGGCAGCATTACGTTCAGCGGTATCATTATTAGGCTTATATGATGAAGATGCTGATCTAATGGATGAAACGGCAAATTACCATAAGGCAATTCGTTTGCAAGCAAAAATGCCTACTATTGTTACAGCATTTGCTCGAGTAAGAAAAGGATTAGAACCTGTTGCTCCACGAACGGATCTAAGCTTTGCAGCAAATTTCTTGTATATGTTAACTGGAAAAGAGCCAGAACCTATCGCAATCGAAGCGTTCAATAAAGCATTAGTATTACACGCTGATCATGAATTAAATGCGTCTACGTTTACTGCACGTGTATGTGTGGCTACGTTATCGGATGTATATTCAGGTATTACAGCTGCGATCGGTGCTTTAAAAGGACCTCTTCATGGTGGAGCAAACGAAGCCGTAATGAAAATGCTAACAGAAATTGGTTCCGTAGAAAAGGTAGATACGTATATTAATGAAAAACTTCAAAATAAAGAAAAAATCATGGGCTTTGGTCACCGCGTCTATCGTCTAGGCGATCCTCGTGCAAAGCATTTGAAAGAAATGTCTGAAAAGCTGACAAAATTAACTGGTGAGCCCCAATGGTATGAAATGTCTACCAAAATTGAAAGCATCGTGACTGGTCAGAAGAATTTACCACCTAATGTGGACTTCTATTCTGCATCTGTGTATCACAGCTTAGGAATTGACCATGATTTATTTACGCCAATTTTTGCAGTAAGCCGAGTTTCTGGTTGGTTAGCTCACATTTTAGAACAATATGATAATAACCGCTTAATTCGCCCACGAGCTGAATATACAGGACCAGGAATGCAATCGTATATTCCAATCGAGCAAAGAGGTTAATGAAATAAGTTGATTTTTTAAATTTAGCTAAATTTTTTAAAAAATTATGCCGCAACATTTTACTTTTTAGTGAAAAATTGCTGTAATAGTATAGGGTAGGTAAAAGGTTAGAAGGAGATCCTTTCTAACCTTGCTTCCTGTATATGAAGGAATATAGTTTTTCTCTATATCTGCTTCAATCTAGATGTAGCCTATTCACTTTAGTTTTCGAATTTGGAGGGAGAAAAAAATGCAAGGTGAAAAAATCACAGTTAACAATGGAGTACTAAATGTTCCAAATAACCCAATTGTTCCTTATATCGAAGGAGATGGAATTGGTCCTGATATCTGGGCTTCAGCTTCTAAGGTTCTAGATGCTGCTGTAGATAAAGCTTATAAAGGTGAGCGCAAAATTGAATGGAAAGAAGTTTTAGCAGGTGAAAAAGCTTATAACCAAACAGGTGAGTGGCTTCCAACTGAAACGTTAGATCTTATTAAGGAATATTTAATTGCGATTAAAGGCCCATTAACAACTCCAATCGGTGGAGGGATTCGCTCTCTTAATGTAGCTTTACGCCAAGAATTAGATCTATACGTATGCTTACGCCCAGTACGTTGGTTTGAAGGGGTACCATCACCAGTTAAACGTCCACAAGATACAGATATGGTTATCTTCCGTGAAAACACAGAAGATATTTATGCTGGTATCGAATATTCAAAAGGATCAGAAGAAGTGAAAAAGCTAATTTCATTCTTAAAGAATGAAATGGGAGTTAACAAGATTCGTTTCCCAGAAACCTCTGGTATCGGAATTAAGCCAGTATCTGAAGAAGGTACATCACGTCTTGTTCGCGCAGCAATTGAGTATGCAATTAAAGAAGGACGTAAATCTGTTACACTTGTACATAAAGGGAACATCATGAAGTTCACTGAAGGTGCATTCAAAAACTGGGGTTATGAGCTTGCAGAAAAAGAATACGGTGATAAAGTATTCACTTGGGCTCAATACGATCGCATTAAAGATGAGCAAGGTTCAGAAGCTGCAAATAAAGCTCAGGCAGATGCAGAAGCTGCTGGTAAGATCATCGTAAAGGATGCGATTGCTGACATCTTCCTACAACAAATTTTAACTCGTCCAAAAGAGTTTGATGTTGTTGCTACGATGAACTTAAACGGAGATTATATTTCTGATGCCCTAGCTGCTCAAGTTGGTGGTATTGGTATCGCTCCAGGAGCTAACATCAACTATGAAACTGGTCACGCAATCTTTGAAGCAACTCATGGTACTGCTCCTAAGTATGCTGGTCTTGATAAAGTGAACCCATCATCTGTGCTACTTTCTGGTGTTTTAATGCTTGAGCATTTAGGCTGGAATGAAGCGGCGAATATGATCATCAAATCAGTAGAAAAAACAATCGCTTCTAAAGTTGTCACATATGACTTCGCTCGTCTAATGGAAGGTGCAACTGAAGTGAAATGTTCTGAGTTCGGTGACGAGCTAATTAAGAACATGGAATAACTTGTGTAACTAAAAGCTGTCTTCACATCTTAGTCGAACCCCTTGGTGATCGAGCATACTAGGCGTGAAGATAGCTTTTTTTAAAATGTCTTTACAATTCCTCTATAATCTCAATTGAAACTTGAAGGGAGAATGAACGATGACAATCAAGCGCAAGAAGATTTCGGTAATCGGTGGAGGCTTTACTGGAGCAACAACAGCATTCTTATTGGCTCAAAAAGAACTGGGGGATGTAGTGTTAGTAGATGTTCCACAAATGGAAAATCCGACAAAAGGAAAAGCATTGGATATGCTTGAAGCAAGCCCTGTTCAAGGCTTTGATGCTAATATCACTGGAACGTCAAGCTATGAAGACACTAAGGACTCAGATATAGTTGTCATTACAGCAGGTATTGCTAGAAAACCTGGTATGAGCCGCGACGATTTAGTTCAAACCAATCAAAAAATCATGAAGAGTGTAACTCAAGAGATTGTAAAGTATTCACCGAACTGTTATATTATTGTGTTAACGAACCCAGTAGATGCAATGACATACACTGTTTATAAGGAGTCAGGTTTTCCGAAAAATCGTGTAATCGGACAATCAGGTGTGTTGGATACTGCTCGTTTCAGAACATTTGTAGCTCAAGAGTTAAACATATCTGTTAAAGATATCACTGGCTTCGTATTAGGAGGGCATGGAGATGATATGGTTCCATTAGTCCGCTATTCCTATGCGGGTGGAATTCCACTAGAGTCACTTATTTCAAAGGATCGTCTTGATGCTATCGTGGAGCGTACGCGTAAAGGCGGCGGTGAAATTGTGAATTTACTAGGTAACGGTAGTGCCTATTATGCACCTGCTGCCGCGCTGGTCGAAATGTGTGAAGCCATTTTAAAAGATCAACGCCGAGTACTTCCTTCAATTGCTTATTTAGAGGGAGAATATGGATACGAAGGGATCTATTTAGGTGTACCGACGATCCTTGGTGCAAAAGGAATTGAAAAGGTAATTGAGTTAGAATTAACGGAACAAGAAAAGACTGCATTAGATCAGTCAGCTTCATCAGTGCGCCAGGTCATGTCAATATTAGCATAATCAACATTTTAAAGGGGTTCGGTTATATTCCGATCCCTTTTTTTATGAATGAATAAAAAGGAATAATATTGAAATCATAAGGAATAAGTCAATATAACAGTTTTTTTCTGCGAAACTTTATGCTATGATAGAGTAAATAGACAGAAAAGAAAGAATTTTCGTTCAGTCAATTGAAATCCATTCTTCTATAGTCTATCTTCTATTGAAGAATTTATTTTATTCAATTATATTGCAATCGCTTACATACTTTTGGGGGTGCAGATATGCTATTAGGGAAAAAGAGAAAACTTGGGAGACAAATGAATGAAATTACTGTAGGTGAAAAGCTTACACTAACGGAAAAGATTGAAGACAAAGACCTCTTGCTCTATTTAGGATTAACAAACGATGCTAATCCATTATATATTCAGCATGATTATGCATCTCAGACACCATTTAAGAAGCCCATTGTACCGAGTATTATGTTAACTGGTATCATCACTGCGGCAGTTTCAAAGTACTTACCAGGACCTGGAAGTCACATCGTGAAGCAGGATATAGAATTTCTGAAGCCGGTCTTTCATTATGGAACAATCCAATTTTTATTTGAAGTAGTCGAAGTGAATAAAGGATCGCATACGATTCAAGTGAAAGTACATGGAACAAATGAAGAGGAAGAAGTTGTGATTACAGGAATGTTAACCGTTTGTCCTCCACACCAATTAGAGGCAATGGATGGAAAGGCGTTAGATAATTTCTAATATATTGAATTTAGAGGAGAGATCAGGCGGTCTCTCCTTTTTTGACTAAAAAAATACTCATCCATCCCAGCATAATTGGTAGCGTGCGTTCTACTTTCCTTACTCTAGAATCACGTTCTTCGTATTGCCCAGTGTACTCACCCGACTTTCACAAAAATATCATTCTTTTGGTGATTTATATTATAATAAGGATAAGGTTCTTTGATGATGATGAAAAAATAGGGGAATTTTTTATAACGGAGGATTTTATGGATAAAAAAGTGCTTGTAGTTGATGATGAACAATCTATTGCAACTTTACTTCAATATAATTTGCAGCAAGCTGGTTTCGAAGTAATTACAGCTGAGGACGGGGAAGAAGGGAAGAATCTTGCTCTTTCAGAAAAACCGGACCTTATTGTATTGGATCTTATGCTTCCTAAGCTTGATGGAATTGAAGTTTGCAAACAACTTCGCCAGCAGAAGGTGACAACACCTATTCTAATGTTAACAGCAAAAGATGATGAGTTTGATAAAGTGCTTGGACTTGAACTAGGTGCAGATGATTATATGACGAAGCCATTTAGTCCTCGTGAAGTCATTGCTCGTGTGAAAGCAATCTTAAGAAGAACTCAACTTCAAACAAGCGTTATTGGAGCAGTTGAGGAAGAAAAGGATTATATTCAAATTGCAGAGCTAAAAGTGCTTCCAGAGCATTATGAAGCCTACTTTAATGAAGATCTACTAGAACTTACTCCGAAAGAATTTGAACTCCTATTATATCTTGTAAAGAATAAAGGGCGTGTATTAACTCGTGATCAACTGTTAAGTGCGGTTTGGAATTACGATTTTGCTGGGGATACTCGAATTGTAGATGTACACATAAGCCATTTACGTGAAAAAATTGAGCAAAACACAAAAAAACCTACCTATATAAAAACGATTCGTGGATTAGGGTATAAGCTGGAGGAACCTAAAGGGGAATGACCAAATTTAGGACAAGATTATTATTTGGGCTAATTACCCTTATCTTCGGCGTATTAATTGGTTTGGGTCTCCTTCTCGGCCAATTATTTAAATCCTATTACTTAAATGCTTTTGATGAGCGGTTGGAGAAAGAAAGTGAGATTGTTTCATTCTATATTGAAGACAAAGGTGGCATAAAAGCTATTTCAGAAAAAGATACGGGAACAATAAGTGACTTGCTAAGTGCTAGGGTTACAGTTGTTAATTCGGAGGGAGAAATTATACTAGATTCTACCACTGAGGAAAGTGATATAACCCGGCATCATCTGATTATAGAAGATATTATTAGTGGAAAGTCTAAAGGAAATGATCGCCTTGAAGTGGGTGGAGGCTATAATTTACGCTACTACTGGAAGCCAATACAATACAATGACCGAGAGCAAGGATATGTGTTTATTAGCGCAAAAATGAACGAGATTAATCAAGCTTATCGGCAGATTTGGTGGTTGCTAATTGTCAGCTTAGGCTCTGCCCTTATTGTGATCTTATTATTAGCCACTCGGATTACCGCTCGGTATACGAAGCCTGTTGAATCTGCAACCCAAGTTGCTATAGAGCTTGCCAAAGGGAACTATCGAGCTCGGACGTATGAAGATCATATAGATGAGACTGGAATGCTGAGTTCTTCCATAAATATATTAGCTAGAAACCTTCAAGAGCTGATGAAATCACAAGAAATTCAACAAGACCGTCTTCGTACGCTTATTGAAAATATGGGGAGTGGTTTATTACTTATTGATAGTAGGGGTTATATTAACCTGATTAATCGAGCATATAAGGAGTTTTTCCATATAGACCCAGATGCTTACGTCAACCAACTATATTATGATGTCATTGAGCATAGAGAAGTGACTAGTCTTGTTGAAGATATCTTTATGACAGAAGAAAAAAATAAGAAGCAGCTACGTTTACCTATTGGAATTGAGCGTAGGCATTTTGAAGTATATGGAATTCCAATTATCGGTACAAACGATGAATGGAAAGGTGTACTATTAGTATTCCATGATATAACAGAGTTAAAGAAGCTCGAGCAAATGCGAAAAGACTTTGTCGCAAATGTGTCACATGAATTAAAGACACCTGTTACATCCATAAAAGGGTTTTCAGAAACATTGCTTGATGGGGCAATGAATGATGAAAAGACTCTAGTCGCTTTTCTAAATATTATTCTTAAGGAAAGTGACCGTCTGCAATCGTTAATACAGGACTTATTAGATCTATCAAAAATAGAAAAGCAAGGGTTTGCCCTTTCTGTCCAGCCTTTTAACATTGCTGAATCTCTCCATGAGGTTATCACCATTATTGAAGGAAAAGCAAGCGAAAAAAGCATAGACTTAGAGTTTCGTTCAAGCTCTGAACAAGTTGTAGTTGAAGCGGACGTTTATCGCGTGAAGCAAATATTTATTAATTTAATTTCAAATGCAATATCCTATACACCAAATGGTGGAAAAGTGAGCATATTGGTTAATGAACAAGAGGATCAAGTTACGGTAACTGTATCTGATACAGGGATCGGTATAGAAAAAAAGGAAATTCCAAGAATTTTCGAGCGTTTCTATCGAATTGATAAAGCAAGAAGTCGGAACTCAGGCGGAACGGGATTAGGGTTAGCGATTGTAAAGCATTTAGTAGAGGCTCACCACGGAAATATCTCAGTGGAAAGTGAAGTTGGGAAGGGAACTAGTTTCTCAATTGTTCTTTATAAAAAATTTCCTCAAGGGCTTTTCTACTAGAGTTTGGATGAGTTTACATTTTCTTTACAACTGGTTCATTCTATCTTAACAATCTATTGCTAGAATGGAAAATGCAAACCCCTTCATCCAAGGAGCCAAAAAGAAAAAGGTGAAAGCAGACCCCGCTTTCACCTTTTTCTTTTTTCAATTTATTAATATTTAACCTTTAAAGAAGAAAAGCACAGAGGAATAGTAGAATAGTAAATGAACTTTATACATGAAAAAATTGAGAAGTTTACCTTGGTATCTAAAATAAAATTAAAATTTCTGGGAACCTTTTTAACAGATAATCGTAAATAATGATACACACAAAGAATCTTGTTCATCTCTCTAATAGCTGTTACCATGATGAAGTCATTTGGGGGAACAAGTATTCAGACTAAAATGAAGAGAAGGAAGTGAGACGGTGGTTAGTTTAAAGAGGATTTATACCATTGTAGGTCTAATTTTTCTTATTATTATTTTAAGTATTGTAGCGTTTACTACCTGGTACACGGTCGATGAGTCCGAGCAAGCAGTTATTCTAACCTTTGGGGAAGTAGAAGACGGTATTACTGAGCCGGGTTTACACTTTAAATTACCTTGGCCAATTCAAAGTGTTGAAAAGCTATCAAAGGAAACATTTAGTTTACAGTTTGGTTATGAACAAGCAGATGGAGAAATCAAAGACTTTCCTGATGAAACGAAAATGATTACGGGGGATGAAAATATCGTCCTAGCCGATCTTGTCGTACAGTGGAAAATCACAAACCCATCTAAATACTTATACAATGCGGACTCACCGAAAGAGATTCTTTATGATGCAACATCTGCTTCATTAAGAAGTATTATCGGAAGTTCAAAAATCGATGATGCATTAACCTCTGGTAAAGCAGAAATCGAAGCACAGGTAAGAGACCTGCTTTCCGAGCTAGTTGATAAATACGATATTGGAATTTCCATCCTAGCTGTAAAATTGCAGGATGTAGAGCTTCCAAATGAAGAGGTGCGTAAGGCATTTACCAATGTTACGGATGCTCGTGAAACAATGAATACGAAAATTAATGAAGCGAAGAAATATCGAAACAAACGTACAAATGAAGCCCAAGGGGAAAAAGACGCTATGATTTCTCAAGCCCAAGGGGATAAAGCGGCTCGTATTGAAACGGCACGTGGAGATGTGGCTGTATTTAATAAGCTATATGAAGAATATCGCAAAAGCCCAGATATTACGAAGCAGCGTCTTGTGTTAGAAACAATTGAACAAGTCTTACCAGGTGCTGAAATTTATATTATGAATGATGATGGGAACACGCTTAAGTACTTTCCAATTCGTCCGTTAGAGAAAGAGCAACCGAAGACACAGAAAGAAGGAAGTGAAAATAATGAGTGATCAAAACGTCATTAATATGAAAGAAAAAGGCAATGGCTTTCAATGGCGCAACTACACGAAAATTGGGATTTTCTTCATTATTCTCATTGCTGTATTGGTGTTGATTTTTAGTAACTTGTTTATTGTAAAAGAAGGCGAGTATAAAGTTATACGTCAGTTTGGAGAAGTCGTTCGAATTGACAAGGATCCAGGTCTAGGATATAAAATTCCGTTCATCCAAAGTGTCACGACATTACCAAAGTTTCAAATGACGTATGATGTGTCAGAAGCTGAGATTAATACAAAAGATAAAAAGCGGATGATTATAGATAACTATGCGGTTTGGCGGATTGAAGATCCAAAGAAAATGATTGCCAATGCTCGTACTGTAATTGGTGCTGAATCAAGGATGGAAGAATTTATATACTCTGTCGTCCGTGCGGAGCTTGGTCAATTAGATTATGATGAGATTATCAATGACGAAAAATCTTCTAGAGGTTCACTAAATGATCGTGTAACGGAGAAGGTAAATGAGCTATTAGCGAGAGATAATTATGGAATTGTTGTGACGGATGTTCGTATGAAACGTACGGATTTACCTGCTGAAAATGAACAATCTGTTTATACGAGAATGATTTCAGAGCGTGAGTCGAAAGCCCAGGAGTATTTATCAAAAGGGGATGCCGATAAAAATCGAATCGTTGCTGAAACCGATCGTGAAGTAAAAGAGCTTCTTGCTAAGGCAAAAGCAGAAGCTGAGACAATCCGAGGTGAAGGAGAAGGGGAAGCAGCTAAAATATACAATCAGGCCTTCTCAAAGGACCAAAGCTTTTATTCTATGTTCCGTACATTAGAATCATATAAACGTACGATTGATGGTGATACGGTCGTTGTTTTACCTTCTGATTCTCCATATGCTCGCCTCTTAATGGGCTATACGGACTAAAGAGTCAAACATTTAAAGAATAGTTTCACTTAATTTTATAGACCGTTATTTTCCTTTCTAAATCTAGTCATGATAAAATAAAGGGAAATAACGGTTTTTTGCTTTTCGCATAGTCACGGATTGTTACATATCGTTAAAATTAGAGGAGGATACCCTTTGAAAAAGCTTGTATTAATAGATGGAAACAGTATTGCTTACCGGGCGTTTTTTGCATTGCCATTACTTAATAATGATAAAGGAATACATACAAATGCAGTTTACGGGTTTACGATGATCCTAAATAAAATATTGGAGGATGAAAAGCCTTCACATATTCTTGTTGCGTTTGATGCTGGGAAAACGACTTTTCGTCATAAAACCTTCAGTGAATATAAAGGAGGAAGGCAAAAAACGCCACCTGAGCTTTCAGAGCAATTCCCTTTTATTAGAGAGTTGCTAGATGCCTTTCAAGTTTCAAGGTACGAGCTTGTAAACTACGAAGCCGATGATATCATTGGTACCTTATCTCTTCAAGCTGAAAAAGATGGCTATGAAGTAAAAGTCATTTCAGGCGATAAGGATTTAACTCAACTAAGCTCAGAAAAAACAACTGTAAATATTACAAAAAAAGGAATTACCGATATTGAAGAGTATACTCCTGCACATATTCAAGAAAAGTACGGCCTTACTCCTGAACAAATCATAGATATGAAAGGGTTAATGGGAGACAGCTCTGATAATATTCCAGGCGTTCCGGGTGTAGGAGAAAAGACAGCAATAAAGCTGCTTAAAGAGTTTCAGACATTAGAAAACCTCTTACACTCGATTGATCAAGTAAGTGGTAAAAAGCTAAAAGAAAAGCTAGAAGAATTTAGAGACCAAGCCGTGATGAGCAAGCAATTAGCTACCATTACAAGAGAAGCACCTGTAGAAGTCCAAATTAGTGAAACTGCATATGAGGGGATTAACTTGGACAAGCTGATTCCTCTTTATAAAGAGTTGGGCTTTCATTCACTTTTAGAAAAGCTAGACGGCGTAGAACAAGATGTCGATCAGCCGCTAGAAGAAATTGCATTTGAAATGATGAGTGACGTGAAAGAGGATATGTTAACAGATGAGAGCTCTCTCTATGTAGAGGTTTTAGAAGATAACTATCACTATGCTAAAATCATTGGATTTTCGATTGTGAATAAAAACGGGAGCTATTATATTCCGACTGAAACTGCAATTTCCTCGGCCGCATTTAAAATATGGGCAGAAGACGAGGAGAAGAAAAAAATTGTCTATGATGCGAAGCGCTCTGAAGTATCCTTAAGGCATCATAACATCCATTTAAAGGGTGTCGAATTTGATATGTTGCTCGCATCCTATATATTAAACCCAGCTGAAACAATTGAAGACGTTTCATCTATTGCAAAGCGCTTTGGCTTCCAAGCTATTCAATCAGATGAAGCTTTTTATGGAAAAGGGGCTAAGCGACACGTACCAGAAGAAGAGAAGCTTGCTGAGCATCTAGTAAGAAAAGGTATGGTTTTATCTGATCTAAAAAATAAGCTTGAAAAAGATCTAAAAGAAAATCAGCAGTATGAGCTCTTTCATGAGTTAGAAATGCCACTGTCACTTATTCTTGCTGATATGGAATCGACCGGTGTCAAAATGGATATTGCTCGCTTGAAAAAGATGGGTGAGGACTTACAAGGACAATTGAAAGATATGGAGCAGCGTATCTATGAATTAGCTGGAGAGTCCTTTAATATCAACTCACCTAAACAGCTTGGAGTAATATTATTTGAAAAGTTAGAGCTACCAGTCATTAAGAAAACGAAAACAGGATATTCTACTTCCGCTGACGTACTAGAAAAATTAGAATCTGAACATGCAATTATTAAAGAAATTCTTCATTATCGCCAGCTAGGAAAGCTCCAGTCGACCTATATTGAAGGGTTATTAAAAGTGGTGAACCCTGAGAATGATAAAGTGCATACACGGTTTAATCAAGCTCTAACTCAAACAGGCAGATTAAGTTCAACCGACCCGAACCTTCAAAATATCCCAATTCGTTTAGAAGAGGGTAGAAGAATTAGACAAGCCTTTATTCCCTCGGAGAAGGACTGGGTAATCTTTGCAGCGGACTATTCTCAAATTGAATTAAGGGTTCTAGCTCATATTGCAAAGGATGAGAAGTTAATTTCTGCATTTAGAGAAGATCTTGATATCCATACGAAAACCGCAATGGAAGTCTTTCATGTAACAGCAGACGAAGTAACCTCTAATATGCGACGCCATGCGAAGGCAGTTAACTTTGGGATTGTTTACGGAATTAGCGACTATGGCCTCTCGCAAAGTCTTGGTATAACAAGGAAAGAAGCAGGCAAATTCATTGATCGCTATTTGGAAAGTTACCCTGGGGTAAAAGAATATATGGAAGATATCGTTCAAGACGCGAAGCAAAAAGGGTATGTAGCAACCTTGTTACAAAGACGTCGTTACATCCCTGAGATTACAAGTCGTAACTTTAATGTACGAAGTTTTGCTGAACGAACAGCTATGAATACACCGATCCAAGGTAGCGCAGCAGATATTATTAAAAAGGCTATGATCGATATGGCAGACCGTTTAGTAGCAGAGAAATTACAGACGCGTTTATTACTTCAAGTTCATGATGAACTTATATTTGAAGCACCAAAAGAAGAAATTGACATACTAAAGAAGATTGTACCTGATGTAATGGAGAACGCAGTAGAATTAGTAGTTCCATTAAAGGTAGACTTCTCTTACGGTCCGACTTGGTTCGATGCAAAATAAATTGGAAAGGGAGTGAAGAAGGATGCCAGAGCTTCCAGAGGTAGAAACGGTCCGAAGAACGCTTGAAGCTCTCGTTCTTCACAAGACCATAGAACATGTTTCTGTTCATTGGCCAAAGATGATTAAACACCCTGATGAAATGGACCAATTTACAGATGCGCTGAAGGGGCAAAGTATTGTAGCAATTGGTAGAAGAGGAAAGTTTTTGATCATCTATACAACCGACTATGCGCTCGTGTCACATCTTCGCATGGAAGGTAGATATGGCCTTTTTCAAAAGGAGGATGAAACGGAGAAGCATACACATGTTATTTTCTATTTTTCCGATGGCACAGAGCTTCGCTATAAAGATGTGCGTAAATTTGGAACGATGCATTTATTTACAAAGGGAGAAGAACGTAACGAACTCCCTCTTTCACAACTTGGACCTGAGCCACTAGCTGAACAATTTACTTTAGACGAGCTCAAACAAAAGCTCCTTAAAACTACACGAAATATTAAGAGTGCATTGCTTGATCAACGTCTAGTAGTCGGTTTAGGAAATATTTATGTTGATGAAGCTCTTTTTCGTGCTAGAATTCATCCAGAAAGAAGCGCTCAATCTCTCACAGACCGTGAATTTGAGGTGCTTCATCAAGAAATCATTGCTACATTAACAGAGGCTGTTGAGCAAGGAGGAAGCACAATTCGTTCCTACGTCAATTCGCAAGGACAAATTGGAATGTTCCAGCTTCAGCTCTTCGTTTATGGTCGAAAAGGTGAACCTTGCCGGGTTTGTGGAGCAACTCTAGAAAAAACGGTTGTCGGCGGCCGTGGAACTGTCTTTTGTCCCAATTGTCAGAAGATGAAGTGAAAATTTAACCATTAACAATGGATGGGCTCCTTCCATATACTATCGTAGCGATGATAGGAAGGAGCTCTAATACATGGTACACACACTTTCACTTCTCTTACTAGCGCTTGCTGTAAGCTTAGATAGCTTTAGTGTCGGACTAACATATGGTTTAAGGAAGATGAAAATTCCTTTTAAATCGATTGCTGTAATAGCGTGCTGTTCAGCTTTGACGTTGATGGTGGCGATGTTAATTGGTAATTTCATTGAAAAGTTTATTTCCACAGAACTAGCAGAGAGTCTTGGTGGAGTCATTTTGATTCTAATTGGAGCATGGGTATTATATCAGTTTTTTCGTCCGGAAAAGACAAAGGAAATTCTTCCCCATGAAAAAATCATTGTAAATTTTGAAATCAAATCATTAGGTATTGTTATTAACATTTTGAAAAAGCCAATGTCTGCCGATTTTGATCAATCTGGAACGATTACAGGAATAGAAGCCGTTATGCTTGGCCTAGCATTATCTTTAGATGCATTTGGTGCTGGGATAGGTGCGGCTATGCTTGGGTTATCACCAATATACTTAGCTTTTACTGTAGCTCTAATGAGCTCTTTATTCGTATTTATCGGAATAAAAGTAGGTGCCATATTTTCTAAAAATAGTTGGATACAAAAAATATCTTTTTTACCAGGAATTTTATTAATATTCATAGGTGTTTGGAAAATGTAGGAGGAAGGGACATACTATGGCAATTGTGATTGGATTAACAGGGGGAATTGCTAGCGGAAAAAGCACTGTATCTGCCATGCTTCATGAGATGGGAATTTTTATTATTGATGCCGATGTAGAAGCCAAACTAGCGGTTGGGGTAGGTGAACAAGCCTATCATGATATTGTATTGAATTTTGGAAAAGACATTTTACTTGAAAATGGAGAAATTGATCGCGGAAAATTAGGTTCTATCATATTTCATGACAAAGAAAAGCGGCTTGAGCTGAATCGAATAGTCCATCCTGCCGTTCGAAAGAGGATGCTATTAAAAAAAGAGCGAGCAATTCTTGAGGGGGCTGAGATAATTGTCATGGATATCCCTTTGTTATTTGAAAGTGAGCTAACATACATGGTGGATAAAGTACTACTAGTGTATGTCGATGAAGCGACACAACTGCGACGTCTGATCGATCGAAATCATCTTTCGAAAGAAGAAGCTATTGCTCGAATACAGTCTCAAATGCCACTTAAAGAAAAAGTAGCTCAAGCCGATTATGTGATTGATAACAATGGAACCATTGAAGAAACAAAAGAACAGCTGTTCAAGTTTTTGAATAATTGGAGTTAGGTTTCTACCCGCTGAATTTATGAGAGGCCGGGACATGAGTATATCAGTCAATGATCTATCCGAACGATCAGGAGTTATCTCCTTTTACTAGTTCGGATATTTTTGTTTGTTCGGAAAACAATTTTTTAAAAATAGTGGAATGGAGCGGAAGACACTCGACTACTAAGGGAAATAGAGGCAAGGCTGAGACACCAAAGCGCATCTAGGAGGCTCAGATCAGATTCCTCCCCGCGGAAAGCGAGTGTCTGCAGGGCAATGGACCGAACTTGTTTTTACAACTTAACTATTTTAATAAAGTTATTGTTCGTCTTTGAGAAGGAGTCATTTAGTTATGTCCCAACCTCTTTTTCCTAATTTTTTTGTTTTTGATAATGATGAGAATTATACATTTAATAAAAGCGAAAAGAGTTATCATATGGGTGTTGAAGGAGATATTGATGTTGAAAATTGGGAATAGAGGTCATCATTTTGAATTAAGTTAGAATGTCCAGCCAACCGATCAGGATCAGCTTCAATCCCATCTACCATAATATTTCAATCAATTAAGTTATTAATAATAACAAGTGAATTAACATAAGTATGGTTATAATATTTCTGAATTATAAAACATTTCGAATTCCGCATTTTAATTATCACAAATATAAATTAATATGCTATACTAATTACAACAATAACACACATAAAGTATAACATTAATGTGGAAGGGGCCATAATATGAAGGCGAGAGTTGCGATTAACGGGTTTGGTAGAATTGGGAGAATGGTTTTTAGAAAAGCCATTTTAGAAGATAGTTTAGAAGTAGTTGCAATTAATGCGAGCTATCCTGCTGAAACGTTAGCTCATTTAATAAAGTATGACACAAATCATGGTCAATTTAATGGTGAGGTTGTACCAGAGAATAACGCAATTGTTGTAAATGGGAAACGCGTTCAATTATTAAGCAATCGTAATCCACAGGAACTTCCTTGGAAGGACTTAAATATAGATATCGTCATTGAAGCGACAGGGAAATTTAATTCTCGTGAAAAAGCAGCACTTCATTTAGAAGCTGGAGCGAAAAAAGTAATTTTAACGGCTCCAGGAAAAAATGAAGATGTAACAATTGTCATGGGAGTAAATGAAAGCGCATTAAATATAGAAGAGCATGCTGTTATTTCAAATGCTTCATGTACGACAAATTGTCTTGCACCAGTTGCAAAAGTGTTAGATGAGCAATTCGGAATCGAGAATGGCCTTATGACAACGGTTCATGCTTATACAAACGATCAAAAGAACATTGATAATCCACATAAGGACTTACGTCGAGCTCGTGCATGTGGTCAATCAATAATCCCTACAACAACTGGTGCTGCAAAAGCACTGTCATTAGTATTACCTCAATTAAAAGGAAAATTACATGGTATGGCTCTTCGTGTACCTACCCCAAATGTTTCCTTAGTTGACTTAGTTGTAGACCTAAAACGTGAAGTAACTGTTGATGAAATTAATGATGCATTTGAAGCAGCAGCTAAAGGATCTCTACATGGTGTTTTAGATATTACAGATGAACCACTTGTATCCATTGACTTTAATACAAATGAACACTCAGCGATTATTGATGGATTATCTACAATGGTTATGGATGCCAAGAAAGTAAAAATATTAGCTTGGTACGATAATGAGTGGGGTTATTCTTGCAGAGTGGTTGACTTAACGAAATATGTAGCTGAAGCATTAGTGCAATCAACAGAAGTAAATGTATAATAATCATAAAAGACAATATAGCAATTTCCAAGCCTGCTAATGCAATTTAGCGGGCTTCTTTCCGTTAACCAATTCTTTAAGTCTTTAGTGGAAATCTTACAGCTGGAGCGAACACAAGTCGCACCGATTAGTAACAGATAATCAATAAAAGAAACGACATTACACATCCAATTATTAACAAGAATAAGCATAATATTCTCTTCAAAGGCAATAGTAAAGAACGTGGCCCTTTCAACTATTTTAAAAAAGTACTCAACTTGTATTGCAAAACAAAAATAAACAAAGTATACTATTCCTCGTGAACTCTTGAGTTTTGGTTAATTTAGCTACTTAAAGGGTTAGGACCTCTTTGGACTAACTTTCCCCCGTGGTAGTTATAAACCAAATAATTAGGGAAATTCATTTATAACGAGTAACAAATTAGTTTAAAGGGGGAAATTTGAATATGGAAACAATGGGACGTCACGTAATCTCTGAATTATGGGGTTGTGATTTTGAGAAGTTAAATGATTTACAACAAATTGAAAAGATTTTTGCAGATGCAGCTCTTAAGTCAGGTGCTGAAATTAGAGAGGTTGCATTCCACAAATTTGCTCCACAAGGAGTAAGTGGAGTTGTAATTATTTCTGAATCACATTTAACGATTCACAGCTTCCCAGAACATGGATATGCAAGCATTGATGTATATACTTGTGGAGAAATGGATCCTAATATTGCAGCAGATTATATTGCTGAAGCACTAGGTGCACAAACTCGTGAAAATATTGAACTTCCACGAGGCATGGGACCAATTCAAGTACCACAAACAAACTCAAAAGCACTATAATATTGGACTTTGACGAGAGGTGTATCGATTACACCTCTTTTTTGATGCCTTAAATTCCCTCTATGTAAAAACTTTTGCTTTAAGGGGATAAAAGGTAAAATGGAATGACAACTAGGTCTTTTTGGAGGTAAAACAGATGTCGTTTTTTCAAGCCTTAAGAGGACGTTATGAAAATCATTGTGAAACATTTGAGGACCATTCTGACAATGAATTAAAAACAAGATACTATCAAGTTGGATTCTCAGATGCTTTTCAAATCATTGCAGAGATCTTGCACCAGGATAGCCGGGCTACCCTTCTAGATGTTTCAGAAGATCGTGGAGAGATCGCAGTTGAGCTTCGTTCTGAATTAAAGTTGATGTTATCGATTACAGTTATAACGGTGAGAGAACTAGAAACGGCAATTGATTTTGCTGCTTCGACAGATCATGTGAAAATCTCTGGTAGTTATCCTATATTAAAAAAAGAGATTACCCAAATGTATAGTAAACTGGATAAGGAACTTACATATATTGGTTCGGGTTTGAATGGGAATCCATAAAACACACTTGTACAAACAACTAAATCTTTTATAAAATAGAAATAAGACAAAGGTCGACATTAAACTATCCTGTTAGGATGCGGAGCTGATTAAATGAAATGCCCATCATGTCAAAATAATAGTACTCGTGTACTTGACTCTCGTCCGGTCGATGAAGGGCGCTCCATACGTCGTAGGCGTGAATGTGAGAAGTGTAGTTATCGATTCACTACTTTCGAGAAAGTGGAGGAAATTCCTTTAATTGTTGTGAAGAAAGAAGGCACACGAGAAGAATTTAACAGAGATAAAATTTTGCGTGGATTAATAAAGGCTTGTGAAAAACGTCCCGTAGCACTTAAAGAGCTCGAAGCCATTACGTCCGAAGTAGAAAAGGAATTGCGCAGTCAAGGAGTTTCAGAAATAAATAGTGATCGAGTTGGAGAAATGGTAATGGATCGCCTTTCTCAGATAGATGAGGTTGCATACGTCCGATTTGCATCAGTTTATAGACAGTTCAAAGATTTGAATGTGTTCATTGAAGAATTAAAAGAGTTAATTAAAAAAGAACAATCATAAGTGAGCTAAGGGAGGATATCTTTAGCTCTTTTTTGTACTTACGTGTGATTTGGAAAGAAAGGTTGAACAAAAAATGGCGCAGTACTGGCAAGAAATGGTTCCTGTTGATCGTTATAAAGTAGCTTCAAATGGGTTAATACATGAATATGATCGGAAAATTTTAACGTATTTATATCAGCCATTAATTGGTTCTTCTTGTTTTAGCTTATATATGACGCTTTGGGGAGAGTTAGAAGATAATCGTCTTTGGTCTGAGTCAAATTCTCACCATAGCATTATGAGTATTATGGATATGAATATGAAAGAAATCTATGAGGCTCGCTTAAAGCTCGAGGGCATTGGATTATTAAAAACTTATACGCACAAAGAAGAGGATGCCCGTTCATTTATTTATGAACTTCAGCCGCCACTTACTCCTGAACAATTCTTTCTAGATGGGATGTTAAATATTTATTTGTATCGAAAAGTGGGGAAAAATCAATTTTTACGATTAAAGCGGTTTTTTAGTGACGCTATTTTGGATAGAAATGATGAATTTCAAGATGTGACCAGGTCCTTCCAGGAGGTGTTCATGTCTGCAACTCCTACTCATTTAAGCTCTAATAAAGAGATGAAGGAAGATTTGGGAGGTCTCTCAGGCCAGCGTTTTGTAGGAAGAGCAGAGACAAAGGAAATAAAAATCATATCGACAGACTTTAACTTTGATTTGCTTCTTGCCGGGTTGAAGGAATCGCTTATCCCAAAAGATGCTTTAACAGATAAAGTAAGAGAAGCCATTAGTAAGCTTGCTTTTTTATATACCATTGATCCAATTCAAATGAAAAATATTTTATTAAGTGCAGTTACCCCAGATAACTCAATTGACATTGAAGAATTGAGAAAAGCTGCGAGAGACTGGTTTCAATTAGAACACAATGATCAGCTGCCTAGTCTAACCGATCGTGTGCAGCCTCAATTGTACGTGTCACAAAGTGAGGGTCCCCCTCAAACGAAAGAAGAAGAGCTCGTCCATTATCTGGAGAAGACGTCACCTCGTCAATTACTAGTAGACATATCGGGCGGTAGTGAGCCATCTAAAAGTGACTTGCAGATTATTGAAGAAGTCATGTTTCAACAAAAACTATTACCTGGTGTAATAAATGTATTAATTCAATATGTTATGCTCAAAACAGATATGAAGCTTACAAAAGGGTATGTAGAAAAAATAGCGAGCCACTGGGCAAGGAAGAAAATCACACATGTGAAAGAAGCGATGGAGCTTGCGAAGAGAGAACATCGCCAATACTTGGATTGGGCTGAAGGGAAAAATTCACCCAAACCACGAGTATCAAACAGAAAGAAGCCAGTTCGAACAGAACAATTGCCAGATTGGTTTAATGAACAAGAAACAGTCAAAACAGATCAAGGTTCTACTGCTGATCTTGAAGCCAAGAAAAAAGAACTGGAAGAAAGATTAAAAAAATATCGGAATTAGGAGGTGGGACAGATGGAAAAAATTAATAAAACCATTAAACGATTAGCCAAGAGTACAAATTTTCAAGAGCGTTATGAACAAATGCGAAAACAAATTATGACACATCCGGAAGTTAGAGCATTTTTAATCAAGCACAAACATGAATTGACAGAGGAAATTGTGGAAAAAAACCTTATGAAGCTCTATGAGTATTCGAAACAAAGCAAAGAATGTAACCAATGTCCCTCCCTAGATGGTTGCATAAATTTAATGAAGGGCTACGATCCAGAACTCGTTCTTCAAAGAGGGGCGATTACGATTCAATATCACGAGTGCCCTAGAAAAGTGATGCATGATGAGCGGAAGAAAAATGAGAAGCTTATCCAAAGTTTATATATCCCGAAAGATATCCTGCAAGCATCTTTTGGTGATATTCGGATTCAAGAAGAAACGCCAGAAAGAATAGAGGCTGTTTCTCAAGCAATGGCTTTTGTAGAGGATTACGAAGTAGGAAAAAAACAAAAAGGTTTGTATTTACATGGGAAATTCGGTGTTGGAAAATCCTACCTGTTAGGTGCTGTTGCAAATGAACTCGCAAAGAAGAAGGTTTCAACTATGATCATCTATGTACCAGAGCTACTCCGTGAGATGAAGAGTTCAATTGCAGATTCCACTCTTAATACGAAAATCGAAACAATCAAAAAAGTACCAGTAATCATGTTTGATGATATCGGGGCAGAAACGATGTCCAGTTGGTCAAGGGATGAAGTTCTTGGCCCAATCCTCCAATTCAGAATGCTCGAAAATCTACCTACTTTCTTTAGCTCCAATTTTGACTATCAAGAGTTAGAGCACCATTTGACCTATAGCCAGCGCGGTGAAGAAGAAAAGATGAAGGCAAGAAGAATTATGGAGAGAATCAAATATTTAACTACTCCGATTAAAGTAGACGGACCAAACAGACGAATGATGTAGGACGAGGGGACTGAATGAAAGATGTCAGTCTCTTTTTATTGCTTAGTGCGTAAGGTAATAAACCATACTTAAGCTGTTATAAAAAAGTGAGATGTATTTTCTTTAAGACCTGCTTCTATTTTGGCCAAGTTCCCCATATACATGAATGAGAGATTTCTATATAAGGGGGGATTTGGTTGATCAAGATCATCTTCCAAAATAAAGATGATGCAAAAAAGCTTCATCAACATCTTCATAACGAGTTGGGTTCATCCAATCATTTAAACAACACTCTTCTAATTGAAGATCAACATATAGTGAGCATTCAACTAGATCGAAGCAATACGGAGAATTTAGAAAGCTATAAATCTGCCTTTTACGATTTCATTTTTTATACGAAACAGGATGATTGGTTTTTAGACCTATTGGAAAACCAGTATTTTTTCCGAGAAGAAGAGGAACAAAGACAAATCCTTGACATCATTCATTCGATTTTAGAAGGCCAAAGGGAAGAGCTAATGGTATTTATTAATGAATTTGAAAGAGAACACCATTTAAAGCAGGCAATTGATCAAATATTTGAGGATCAGAACACTTTTTCGTTTGATTCCTTTGTTAAATTTCGATTACGTCCGTTTATGGAGCGATTAGAGAAATATGTGGAAATCTCCATTGATGAATATAAAATGGAACAGGAATACCAGATGTTCATAGAAACATTACGGCAATTTTTATTTAACAGACAGGCAAAGCTTCAACACCTTCATTTAATGATTGATGATGGAATTACGTTTTTTGATGCTCAATATTATGAAATGAAACGAGCAGAATTGATGCGAATGATTGATCGCAAACTGCTTGTAAACCACCCTGTTTATGTGGATTCTTTAACGATAGCTCCTTTATTATCAATAGCTCCTCAAATTATTTATCTCTACAGCGATGATGAGGATCAACCGCTCGTACGGACGATTCACAATATTTTTGAAGAACGAGTGATCTTACTGCCAGTTAGTCAATTTTATGAGGAGAAAAGGCAATTTCCGTTTACCGCTGATGAAAAAATGTAGCATGTCCTCTTGATTTTCAGAAAATAACATTTTATAATAACGTACATACTAAAGTTGAAAATCAATGAACAAGTGATGATGAGGACAACAGTATCTTTTTTACGGTTTGAAGAGAGGGAAGACTAGGCTGAAAGCTTCCTAACACGAAATGGATACTTACCACCTTGTAGCTTCAACCAGGAAATGAGTAATCAAGTATTGGTTGACGGTAGCAGCCGTTATCTGCTTCTAAAGCCGAGTTGGTTAAAGAATGTCGATTCGGGAATTTAGGGTGGAACCACGTGTATATGTATATTAACTCGTCCCTTTCTATAGGGACGAGTTTTTTTTATTTTCATTGCTATATTATAGCTTGAATTAAAAATGTTGAGGAGGAAGAAAAATGTCAGACATGATTAAAGTTGTTTTTCCAGATGGTTCGTTAAAGGAGTTTGCTAAAGGAACAACAACAGAAGAAATTGCCGCTTCTATTAGTCCTGGACTAAAGAAAAAAGCAATAGCTGGTAAATTTAACGGTCAAATGTATGACCTTCGCCGTCCAATCGTAGAAGATGGATCGATAGAAATCATTACTCAAGATGGCCAAGATGCATTGGAAGTTTTGCGTCATAGCTCTGCCCATTTAATGGCACAAGCTATTAAACGTCTATACAAAAATGTCAAACTAGGTGTAGGGCCAGTCATTGAAGGCGGATTTTATTATGATATCGATATAGAAGAATCCTTATCTCCAGAAGACCTGCCAGTTATTGAGAAAGAAATGAAGAAAATTATTAACGAAAATTTAGAAATTGTACGAAAAGAAGTTAGCCGCGAAGAAGCGATTCAACTCTTTAAAGAAATGGGAGATGAATACAAGCTTGAGTTAATCGAGGCAATTCCAAATGATGAAGCTGTGACACTTTATGAGCAAGGTGAATTTGTTGATCTTTGCCGTGGTGTTCATGTTCCATCAACTGGAAAGCTGAAAGAGTTCAAGCTTCTAAGCATTGCTGGAGCTTACTGGCGTGGAGATAGTGACAATAAAATGCTACAACGTATTTACGGAACAGCTTTCTTTAAAAAGGAAGACTTGCAAGAGCATTTACGTCTTCTAGAAGAAGCTAAAGAGCGTGACCACCGTAAAATTGGAAAAGAATTAAACCTATTTATGAATTCTTTAAAAGTCGGTCAAGGATTGCCAATGTGGCTTCCTAAGGGAGCGACTATTCGCCGAATTATTGAACGTTACATTGTTGATAAAGAGGAACGTCTAGGTTATCAACATGTCTATACACCTGTTATGGGAAGTGTGGATCTTTACAAAACTTCAGGGCACTGGGATCATTACCAAGAAAACATGTTCCCAGTCATGGACATGGATAATGAGCAGCTAGTACTTCGTCCAATGAACTGTCCGCATCATATGATGGTTTATAAGAATGGTATTCACAGCTATCGTGAATTACCAATTCGTATTGCGGAGCTAGGAACCATGCATCGCTATGAAATGTCAGGGGCTTTATCAGGCTTACAACGAGTACGTGGAATGACATTGAATGATGCTCATTTATTCGTTCGACCTGACCAAATTAAAGAAGAATTCAAGCGAGTCGTTCGTCTCGTTTTAGAAGTATATAAAGACTTTGATCTAAATGATTATTCTTTCCGCCTCTCCTACCGTGATCCACAAGATACAGAGAAGTATTTTGATGATGATGATATGTGGGAAAAAGCACAAGGGATGTTAAAAGAAGCAATGGATGAACTTGAGTTAGATTACTTTGAAGCAGAGGGAGAAGCAGCATTCTATGGTCCGAAGCTGGACGTTCAAGTGAAAACAGCTCTTGGCAAAGAAGAAACACTTTCAACGGTTCAATTAGATTTCTTATTACCAGAACGCTTTGACTTAACTTATGTAGGTGAAGACGGAAAGCAACATCGCCCTGTTGTTATTCATCGCGGTGTTGTATCAACGATGGAACGTTTTGTTGCTTTCTTAATTGAAGAATACAAAGGAGCTTTCCCAACATGGTTAGCACCTGTACAGGTTCAAGTTATCCCAGTTTCACCTGATGTTCATTTTGAATATGCGAAACAAGTACAAGAGCAGCTTCGCGAAGAAGGCTTCCGTGTAGAGTTAGATGATCGTAACGAAAAAATCGGCTACAAAATCCGCGAAGCTCAAATGCAAAAGACTCCATACATGCTTGTCGTAGGAGATCAAGAAGTAGAAGGCAACGCAGTAAATGTTCGTAAATATGGTGAGCAAAAGTCAGAAACAATTCCATTCAGTGATTTTATGACAGCACTTAAAGCTGAAGTAAAACGTAATTAACTATTATCTCAATACATTGTGGACAAAAGGGATGAGAGGACACTCTTAGTCCCTTTTGTTTCTAATTGGGATAGATAGATGTTTCCCATTTTTTTAGAAAATACATAAAACCTATTGCAAGTTTCAAGTATATTTGTTACAATTCATTTCGTTGTTATAAAAATTGTTCGTTTGACATGCAATATGACTTGTGATATAGTTTTAAGGTAATTGAATACGACTTTGAGGAAAAGAAGAAGCACCCGCTTCTCACCTGGTTGACGCAAATAGCAGTTAGCAGGTTTTACGTGAACATTTCTTTTTAATTTCGTTCTGTAAGTGTGGGTGTTTTGCATCCACACTTTTTTAATTGAAAAAAATAATGTTTGGTATACTTGCGATTCAACTTTGAGTCATTAAATTCTTATCAGGTGCAAGTGTTTTCTTGTCGTTTGACAGTGATTCTTGACCCAAAGCTTGTGTTCGTATAAAACCTTGGAGGTGTCTAACTATTAGCAAAGACATGTTGTTAAACGAGGGTATTCGCGCCCGCGAAATTCGTCTGATTGACCAAAATGGCGAGCAATTAGGAATTAAAACCAAAAACGAAGCGCTTGAAATCGCATCTCGCGTCAACCTTGATCTTGTACTAGTTGCGCCGAATGCAAAGCCTCCAGTAGGCCGTATTATGGACTACGGAAAATTTAAGTTCGAGCAACAAAAGAAAGAAAAAGAAGCGCGCAAAAATCAAAAGATTATCAATGTGAAAGAAGTTCGTTTGAGCCCAACAATTGAGGAGCACGACTTTAATACAAAGCTTCGCAATGCTATTAAATTCCTTGAAAAAGGCGATAAAGTAAAAGCATCGATTCGATTCAAGGGACGTGCAATTACACATAAAGAAATTGGTCAACGTGTTTTAGTCCGTTTCGCGGAAGCTTGCAATGAAATTGCAACGATTGAATCACATCCGAAGATGGACGGTCGAAGCATGTTTATGGTATTAGCACCTAAAAACGACAAGTAAGAGGAGGAATTCCACATGCCAAAAATGAAAACTCACCGCGGCGCTGCAAAGCGTTTCAAGAGAACAGGATCTGGTAAATTAAAACGTTCTCATGCTTACAGAAGCCATTTATTTGCAAACAAATCAACTAAGCAAAAGCGTAAACTTCGTAAAGGAACTGTTGTTTCTGCAGGAGATTTCAAACGTATCCGTAACTTATTAGTAAACCTTAAGTAATATCCATATAGGAGGGAAATAACATGCCACGTGTAAAAGGCGGTACAGTTACTCGCAAACGTCGTAAAAAAGTTCTTAAATTAGCCAAAGGTTATTACGGTTCAAAACATACATTATACAAAGTTGCTAACCAACAAGTAATGAAATCATTAATGTATGCTTACCGTGACCGTCGCCAGAAAAAGCGCGACTTCCGTAAGCTTTGGATTACTCGTATCAATGCAGCTGCTCGTATGAACGGTCTTTCTTATAGCCGTTTAATGCATGGCTTAAAGCTTGCTGGTATCGAAGTAAACCGCAAAATGCTTGCTGAATTAGCAATCGCTGACGAAAAAGCATTTGCTGAATTAGCAACAGTAGCAAAGCAAAACTTAAAATAATTATGTAAGACGCCTCGATAAACCCCGTATGGTTTTGGCGTAAAACATAACTAAACCATTCTCTGAGGAGGATGGTTTTTTATTTAGGAAGAAGAGAGAGGAGAATAATAATGTTCGGACTATGGATAGGTATCATTCTACTCGTCAATGTAGCAGCTTTTTCTGTCATGAGAATGGATAAACGAAAAGCCAAGAAGAAGGAATACCGAATTTCAGAGCGAACTTTGTGGCTGTTGGCTTTGTTAGGAGGAGCGACTGGCATGTATTTAGCTATGCATATTTTTCGTCATAAAACAAAGCATTTTAGCTTTCAGATGGGGCTGCCAACTTTAAGTGTGATTGAATTGCTATTTTTTTATTTACTAATTAACCACCTAACATAATTTTTTGACTTCTTGTCATAACAGCTTGTCTGTTTTTATATGCTGTAATAACACCAAGTTATTCAGCTAAAGAAGGTGATTACATGGACGAACAGTTTTCCATGCTATTTGTTTTGGTTGAAGCAGGAGGTATTTTAGCCCCCATTCTGTTTATTCTAGTCCATTTTCTCAGACAGTTTTTGTTCATTCCTGTAGCCATCATTTGCATTGCTGGCGGTGTGCTATTTGGAACTGTTTTTGGGACAGTTTATTCCTTGTTTGGACTTATGCTCAGTAGTTTATTATTTTTTATGCTTATTCACCGAATGCCAAAAACCCATCAAAAGCTATCCACGATAAAAAAACGCTGGTTTGGGGAGTATCGAAATTTAACGGTTGCTCAAATTGCAATTTTGAGATTAATTCCTTTTGTTCATTATCATTTGCTTAGCTTTTGTTTATTGGAGAGAAAGAAAAGCTTCAAGGAGTATATGAAGGGATCTTGGCTAACCAACTTTCCTCTTGCCTTCTTTTATACAACCTTTGGAGAATTCATTAGCCGCTTTACACCAACCATCTTAGTCATCATCTTATTTTCCCTATCCATCCTTGTATATCTTTTGAGAGAAAAAATGGCAGTCATTAAATGGAACGAATTTTTTAATGCAGCTTAATTGAAAAAAACCGTTCAAAATCTGAAACGATTATTATTTCGTTCAAGAACGGTCTCCTGAAAGCATAGACTTGGAGCGGAAGTGACCCTATTCGGCTATACCATAAGAATGAAATAAGATTGAGAGCATGCTAGCAATCTCCTTTCTCCACACACAGAAAACACCGTTCAAAAATGAGCGGTGTTTTCTGTGTATTTAAAATCAATTAATGAATGGATAAAAGACATTCCGGTTTTACACTTCCCCATTTTTTAAAAACTCCTTGATAGGGCTCTTCCAATCAATTTTGGCATTAGGGTAGATGGAACGTATATTTTTTTCGATTGTATAAAAATCTTCTTTCCCTAATCCTTTTAAAGCACTTGTACTCCGTGGCCAAATGAATATAGATACAACTTCGAACGCATTTTCAGTCGTTCCTAAATATTTTTCGCCTTCGAATAAAACACCGTTATATGTGAGTAAGAAATTTTTTCGCACATTGGATTGATCATCTAATAGGTAATACTTCTTCTGCTCATGGGCAAGTTCTAGCTTACGCTTCGGATTAAGGATATATTTAATTGTGCTGTAAATGAGAAAGAGGATAAGAGCAAATAAGAGCAAGCGAAATAGCCACATCATATGAAGCCCTCCAAAATATTTTTGATATATATACGAATGAGATTGAAAAAAGTTTCAAATTTTTTTTAGATTGTTTATTATTTTTTAAGGCTGTTTACTAAAATATTGTTGTTACACCAGGTAAAATTCCCATCTTCATAGAGAGCTAGCAGTTTGGAGTGGAAGGATGCGAGACGCCTGCGGGAGCAGTTGGACAGGTGAGAACCAGGCGACACCGAGGATACTCACCTCACGCATAACGGGAAGCGAGAATCCTGTAGCGGAAAACCGCTCATGTTTCAAAACAACAACGAAAACAGCCTTTATATAAAAGAAAAGAAAGGATAAAATTAAACTTAGAAAATTGTCCAGCGCAAGCGCCCTGCACTTTTCTTAATACATACAACTAATTGAGGCTGGTGAATTATGAATTTAGTTAAGTTATTTGAAATGCAGCGAGGATTAGATAAACATATTGAAACAAAGCATAACCTAATGGATGAAGATCTCTTTAATCGAAAAGCATTGGCGCTTCTTGTTGAGATTGGAGAACTAGCAAACGAAACGCGTTGCTTTAAGTTTTGGAGTGTGAAACCTTCATCCTCAAACGAGGTTATTTTAGAAGAATTTGTTGATGGAATCCATTTTATATTGTCTCTTGGTATAGAATGCGGATACGAAAGGCTGGAATTTACTAAACGTGAGTTCAATAAAGATGTAGCTCTTACCGATCAATTTTTACAAGTATATTCCCTGATTCATCAATTTGGGAAGTCTCGCTTAATAGAAGACTACCAAAAGCTATTTCAAAATTATCTTTACCTTGCCATGTTACTTGGATTCACAGAAGATGATATTGAGCAGGCATATATTAAGAAAAATGAAGTAAATTATGAAAGGCAGCAACAAGGCTATTAGGGAGACTTTTGTTTATTTTACAAAATTTCTGTATAATTAAAGTGAAAATACATACATAGGGGTGTCGAAGCAATGACAAAATTAGATGGAACATTACAGATGCTTAAGGATCTTACAGATGCAAAAGGGATCCCTGGGAATGAACGTGAGCCTCGTGAAGTGATGAAGCAATACATAACTCCATTTGCTGATGAAGTTACAACAGATGGGCTTGGGAGCTTAATTGCTAAAAAAGTAGGGAATGCGGACGGTCCAAAGATTATGGTAGCTGGTCACTTAGATGAAGTAGGCTTTATGGTTACTCAAATTGATGATAAAGGGTTTATCCGTTTCCAAACAGTTGGAGGCTGGTGGTCACAAGTAATGCTTGCACAGCGTGTTACAATTGTGACTCGTAAGGGAGATGTGACAGGAGTCATTGGCTCAAAGCCACCTCATATCCTTTCTCCAGAAGCTCGCAAGAAACCAGTAGAAATTAAAGATATGTTCATAGATATCGGGGCTTCAAGCCGTGAAGAAGTAGTAGAATGGGGCGTAAAGCCAGGAGACATGGTTGTACCTTATTTCGAGTTCACTGTTATGAACAATGAAAAAATGCTTTTAGCAAAGGCATGGGATAACCGTATTGGGTGTGCAATTGCAATTGATGTATTAAGGCAATTAAAAGGTGAAAATCACCCGAATGTTGTTTACGGTGTAGGAACGGTTCAAGAAGAAGTAGGCCTTCGTGGCGCGCGTACTTCCGCACAAACAATTGAACCAGACATTGCTTTCGGCGTAGATGTAGGAATTGCTGGAGATACACCAGGCGTTTCTGACAAGGAAGCACAAGGTAAAATGGGAGATGGCCCACAAATTATTCTATATGATGCTTCAATGGTTTCCCATAAAGGCTTACGTGACTTTGTAACGGATCTAGCAGATGAACTGAACATTCCATATCAATACGATGCCATTGCTGGTGGTGGAACAGATTCAGGTGCCATACATTTAACGCATAAAGGGGTTCCAGCTCTTTCAATTACAATAGCTACACGCTATATTCATTCTCATGCTGCGATGCTACATCGTGATGATTATGAAAATGCTGTAAAGCTTATTGTAGAAGTAATTAAGCGCTTAGATCGTGAAACGGTTAACCAAATTACATTTGATTGATCCATAACAAAAAGGGTACCGAATGTGAGGTACCCTTTTTGTATAGAAGCTATTCATTACTTTAGTGTGTTAGTTAGTACATCAAGCATTTCATCTTTTTCTTGTGTAGAGGAGTTTTGCCAAATGACTTCAAAAAGGACCCCTAATCCAGGTAGCATTTTTTCTGCTCCATTTTGAATCGCGTCATCAATAGTGTCTTGAAATTGCTCTTTTGAATTTCCTGTGACATTGTGAATAACGGCATTTCGAAGGTTAAGGTTCAATGTAAGCACTCCTTTCTTATTTTCTTTTTTATCATTTCTAATTACCGTTTTATTATGTATAGAAGTTACGTTATAATAAGAAAATTGAATGAAAGAACAAAAGCGCAAGCGCCTTGGTTTTATCATTTCCTAAACAAAAATAAAGGAGAGTCCGTGTTGAAGCACATTCACTCTGTCAAAAATACGCAAGTTAAGCAGTGGAAAAAATTAGTAACCAAAAAAGAAAGAGATAAAACGAATACCTTTCTAGTTGAAGGCTATCATTTAGTAGAAGAGGCTTTTCAAGCCAACCGTGTAGCTGAATTGATTATTAGTGAAAATATTGATCTTCCTTCATGGGATTATGGATCCATCCCTGTTACACTAGTAACAGAAGAAGTAATGAAGGCACTTTCTGATACCGAAACGCCTCAAGGGATTATCGCTGTTTGTTATGAAGAGCCTCTAAAGGAATCAGAATTAATCGGGAAGACCTTCCTCTTAATTGATGCTGTTCAAGACCCAGGGAACCTAGGGACGATGATTCGTACGGCAGATGCTGCAGGAATTGATGTGGTTGTAATTGGTGAAGGGAGTGTAGACCATTACAATCCAAAGGTTCTTCGCTCTGCTCAAGGAAGCCACTTTCACCTTCCTGTTGTAAAGGGGAGTCTTTCTGAATGGATGGAAAAGTTGAGAGACCAGCAAATCCCGGTTTTTGGTACGTCTCTAGAAAATGGGCAGAATTATTTAGAAACTAAAGCATCAGAAGCATTTGCGCTTTTAGTGGGTAATGAGGGAAGTGGCGTGAGCAAAGAGCTTTTAGCCAAAACGACAAGTAACTTATACATACCGATTTATGGGAAAAGTGAGTCGCTTAATGTCGCTGTTGCTACAGGGATTTTGCTTTATTATTTGGGGTCTTTAAGAACATAATCACTGCAGACTAAATAAATATGACCGATTTTTTCAAAACTATTTGAAACGGGAATCAGAATATACTATAATAACAGCAAATTGTATACATAAAGACGATGACGGAGAAAAGTAACTAATCCTCATTTATGGTAGGGAGAAAATGCCTAGACTGAAAGCATTTTTATAAATGAGACTAGTGAAGTTCACCTCCGTAGTTGGCATCGGGACCATGCTCATGTAAAGATGCACCGGCAGGAAAAGCCGTTATCCAGAATGAAGAGAACTCAATTTTTTCATATGATTGAGTTAAAAAGGGTGGTACCGCGATATCAAAACCTCGTCCCTTTATGGGATGGGGTTTTTTATTTTGGAAAAATTCAACAAACAGTCAAGGATCTAAAAGGAGGAATTTTCATGCAAGAGCGTTTGAAGGAATTGCAACAAGAAGCATTAGAAGGCGTTAACAAGGCAACTGGTTTAAAACAATTAAATGACATTCGGGTTTCGTATTTAGGGAAAAAAGGTCCGATTACAGAAGTGTTAAAAGGGATGGGGAAATTATCTGCAGAAGAACGTCCAGTTATGGGTGCTTTAGCAAATGAAGTACGAGATGCGATATCTGCTGCCATTGAAGAAAAACAAAAATTACTAGAGCAAGCAGAAATTGAAGAAAAGTTAGCTAAAGAAACAATCGATGTGACGCTTCCAGGTCGCCCAATTACTCAAGGGAACCATCATCCACTCACAAGTTTAATTGAAGAGATTGAGGACTTATTCATTGGAATGGGCTATACCATTGCGGAAGGTCCTGAGGTAGAGCAGGATTATTATAATTTCGAAGCGCTTAATTTGCCGAAGGGGCACCCAGCTCGTGATATGCAAGACTCCTTCTATATAACGGAAGAAACGCTACTTCGCACACATACTTCACCTGTTCAAGCTCGCACAATGGAGAGGAATGAAGAAAAGGGACCTATTAAAATCATTTGTCCTGGTAAAGTTTATCGACGTGACAACGACGATGCGACACACTCACATCAATTTATGCAAATTGAAGGTTTAGTGATAGATGAAAACATTCGCATGAGCGATCTAAAAGGGACACTAGATGTGTTTGCTAAGAAAATATTTGGAGAAGATCGTGAAATCCGTTTGCGCCCTAGCTTTTTCCCATTTACAGAGCCTTCTGTCGAAATGGACATTTCCTGTAAGATATGTGGAGGGGCAGGCTGTAGCGTTTGTAAAGGAACGGGGTGGATTGAGATTTTAGGAGCTGGAATGGTTCATCCCAATGTTCTAGAGATGGCTGGCTACGACTCAAAAAAATATACTGGCTTTGCTTTTGGAATGGGCCCGGAAAGAATTGCGATGCTGAAATATGGAGTAGATGACATTCGTCATTTCTATACAAATGATATTCGTTTCTTAAAACAGTTTGCTAAGCATGAATAATTTTGGCTATTTTCTAGAAGGTTGTTGTTTTAACGAGTGAAGCTATAACCTTCTAAATATGAAGGTTAGCAGTTTGGGAGCGGAAGGATGTGAGGCTCCTGCGGGTGCAGTGGGACAGGTGAGACCTATCAGGGCGCCATTTGCTCTGAGGAACCTCACCGTACCTCCCGCAGAAAGCAACCGTCCAAATTAATAAAGCGATTATTCTTTATGGGTATTTCAGTGACTTTAAGAGAGTACCACTGGAGAGTGGAAAACTGCCCATGTTCTAATATCAACATTGTATACGAAAACAGCCATCATTTTTATTACGAGGAGGAGCAATCCATGTTTGTTTCATATAAATGGTTACAAGATTATATCGACTTAGCAGGTGTAACAGCAGATGAGCTTGCTGAGAAAATTACGAAGAGCGGTATTGAGGTTGAAGGTGTAGAAGTACTTAACGAAGGCATTAAAGGGGTGGTCGTTGGGCATGTCCTTGAGTGTGAGCAACATCCAAATGCCGACAAATTAAATAAATGTTTAGTTGATCTTGGGGCGGAAGAACCTGTTCAAATCATTTGCGGGGCAGCCAATGTAGGAAAAGGTCAAAAGGTTGCTGTTGCAACGGTTGGGGCAATACTCCCAGGTAATTTCAAAATCAAACGTGCTAAGCTTCGAGGGGAAGAATCAAACGGAATGATTTGTTCACTCCAAGAGTTAGGGATCGAGGCAAAGCTTGTAGCGAAGGAATACTCAGAAGGAATCTTTAATTTCCCGCAAGATACTCCAGTCGGAGAAGATGCAATGGCACTATTAAACCGTGATGATCAAGTGTTAGAGCTTGGTTTAACACCAAATCGTGCTGATTGCTTAAGTATGATCGGGGTAGCTTATGAGGTGGCAGCTATTCTTGGAAAAGAAGTAAAGCTTCCTAGTCCAGAAGCCTCTAATGCAGAAGAAACAGCTGCAGATTATATTTCCGTTACAGTTGAAGCGAAAGAAGATAATCCACTGTATGTAGCTAAGGTTATTAAGGGTGTTAAAGTAGGACCCTCCCCATTATGGATGCAAACTAGATTGATGAGTGCAGGCATTCGCCCTCACAATAATGTAGTTGATATTACGAACTATGTGTTATTAGAATATGGTCAGCCGCTACATGCTTTTGATTACGATCGTTTCGGATCAAAGGAAATCTTAGTACGCCGTGCAACAGAAGGCGAGATGATTGAAACATTAGATGATGTAAAAAGAGAGCTAACGTCAAATCACTTGGTAGTTACAAATGGTCAAGAGCCTGTTGCACTTGCCGGTGTGATGGGCGGGGCTAATTCTGAAGTGCAATCAGATACGACGACTGTTCTTTTAGAATCTGCTTATTTTGCTGGGGTGAGCATTCGAAAGGCATCTAAGGATCATGGCTTGCGAAGTGAAGCAAGTGCTCGCTTTGAAAAAGGTGTTGATCCAAATCGTGTAAGAATAGCAGCAGAGCGAGCAGCGGAGCTTTTAGAAAAATATGCTGATGGAAATGTGTTAGTAGGCTCTGTTGAAGCTGATACATTAGCTGTTGAACCTGCGATTGTTTCTATTTCATTAAACAAAATCAACCGAGTTCTTGGTACGGAATTATCAGAAGAACAGGTCAAAGAAATTTTTGAGCGTTTGCAATTTGAAGTGCTCGTAGATAACGGGCAAATTACCGTAACTGTACCAACACGTCGCGGGGATATTACAATTGAAGAGGATCTAATCGAAGAAGTGGCACGCTTGTTTGGGTATGATAACCTGCTCAAAACCTTACCCGTTGGTTCTTCTACTCCAGGTCACTTAACACCATATCAACAAAAGCGTCGCTTAGTTCGTCAGTACCTTGAAGGTGCAGGTTTATATCAAGCAATCACTTATTCATTAACTAACGTAGAGAAGGCGACACAATTTGCATTAGACCAACGCGAGCCTGTTCGTTTGGCAATGCCGATGAGTGAAGATAGAAGTCTTCTTCGCTTAAGCATCGCACCACAGCTTCTTGAGGTGTTAAAGTATAATGTAGCTCGTCAAATGGATCATTTATCTGTTTACGAAATTGGCTCCGTATTCTTAAGCAACGGTTCAGACGTCCTTCCAGAAGAACGAGAGCATTTAGCAGCAGCCATTACGGGTTTATGGCAGCTTCATCCATGGCAAGGGGAAAAGAAACCGGTTGATTTCTTTGTTCTCAAAGGCATTCTCGAAGGACTTTTCGCGAAGCTAGGATTAGAAAAAGACGTTCAATACCGTCAAGCAAAAGTAGATGGCATGCATCCTGGCAGAACAGCTGAAGTACATTTAAATGGTGAAAAGATAGGGATTATTGGTCAAGTTCATCCGTCTGTTCAGAAAGATTTAGATCTTAAGGAAACTTATATGTTCGAGCTTTCTTTAAAAGCTATTCTTGAAGCAGCGGTTGAGCCTCTTCAATACCAAGCGATTCCGCGCTACCCTTCCATTACTCGTGATATTGCCCTTGTAGTGGATCAAGAGAAGGTAGCGGGAGACCTTCAAACGATTATCGTAGAAGCTGGAGGAACATTATTGAAGGAAGTGCTTGTCTTTGACCTTTATGAAGGAGAGCGCATGGAAGCAGGTAAAAAATCCATTGCCTTCTCTTTAAAATACTTTGATCCAGAAAAAACACTCACAGATGAAGATGTAACAAAAGCACATGAAAAGGTGTTAACAGCGCTTGAAGAAATAGCAGGTGCTGTATTAAGAGGCTAATAAGGCATAAACTTAAAAAAGACGCTCCAACTAAAGGAGCGTCTTTTGCTGTCTATTTTTGCTTGTGTGAATCCGATTTTTATTAACGCTTTACCCGTTTTCTCGCTTTTTCCGTGTTTGCGAAGTGGAGCTTAACAAAGCTTGGGAGGATGCTTTCTCCTTTTTGCCTTATGAGGCGTGCAGCTGCTTCGTCTACTTGTGAGCCTGCACCTTTTGGAAGAGTGAAGCCAGCCCGATCACTTAATTTTTCGAAATGACGGACGAATGCATAGCGTGCTAGAATGGATGCTGCTGCAACAGATAAGTGAATTCCTTCTGCTTTTGTACTGAAAAATACATTTTGTTTCCTAACATTTTTTTGTCCCTTTAAATAATTAAAATAGATGTCTTCTTTGGCAAATTGATCGATTAAAATACCCTCTGGTTGCTCGGGGGCGATTTTATTCAAAACATGATTGATCGCTTGATTATGCAATAATGCCTTAAGTTTTCCTTGAGACATACCACTTTGCTGAAGTTCGTTATATTTTTCATTATGTAATGTGAGTAAGCTATGAGGAACAATATCCTTAATTTGCTTCGCAATATGGACAATCTTCTCATCAGTTAGGTTTTTTGAATCCTTTACACCTAGCTCTTTTAGAAGAGCAATATTCTCTTTATTTACATATGCCGCCACAACTGTAATCGGGCCGAAATAATCACCTGTTCCAACCTCGTCAGAACCTACAAGTGACATTGAAGCGATTTGTGTAGGAAGCTGACTCCCCATAGGAGTGGAGGTCTTAGCTTTCTCCTTTTTCGGAAGAGCGGTCCCCCATCTACTAGCCTCTTGCTCGCTGTTCGCTCCTTGAAATAGAACTTTTCCAGATTTATAGGCTGTGATTGTACAACTGGCTATTCGAGCGGAAAATACACTTCCAGGAGGCAGTTTTTCTACTAGATTCCGGTTATAAAAAGCTTTCATGTCATTCATTTCAGATGGAGATTTTATTAATACAACATTTCCCAAATCATACACTCCTTTAATAGACAAAATATTCCTTCTTGTGACGCTTATTGACAGTGTTTGACTTCCCACTATAATAGGTTCATGTTATTATATAGAATAGGATTCTTAGAATGGGGGCAATCATGTTGTCAGAGATAGAAAAAAAGCGCACAACAGTTGATATATATGGACAGCAATATGTCATTGTAGGGACTGAAAGCTCAGGTCACGTTCGACTGGTCTCTTCACTTGTTGATGAGAAAATGCGTGAAATTAGCTCAAAGAATCCATCCCTTGATATAAGTAAGTTAGCCGTTTTGACTGCTGTAAACACAATGAATGATTACATAAAAATTAAGGATCGTCTAGAACGGCTCGAGGCAGAATTAAAAAGAGTAAAGGACTGAATAAGTCATGCTAGACTTAGCTATTTTGATTATTTTAATCCTCGGATTTTTCGTTGGGCTGCGGAGGGGATTCATCTTACAGCTCATTCACTTAACTGGCTTCATTATTGCGTTTATCGTGGCGCATATGTATTATGCAGATTTAGCACCAAAGTTAAACCTATGGGTGCCATATCCAAGCTTTGGAGATCAAACAGCCATACAAATGTTACTGAATAATGGGAACCTTGAAGATGCCTATTATCGTGCCATAGCATTCGTCGTTATTTTCTTTGTGGTAAAAATCACCTTACAGATTATTGGAAGCATGCTTGATTTTGTTGCGAACCTCCCAGTATTAAAAACAATGAATATATGGGCAGGAGGAGCATTAGGACTTATTGAAGTATATCTTATCACGTTTATCTTATTATACATAGCAGCATTACTTCCAATTGAATTTATTCAAAATCCATTGAATCATTCCATAATAGCGAAAACGATGGTGAACCATACCCCTGTTTTTTCAGAATATATTAAACAACTATGGATTGAATACATGGCTCTTTAACTTCTCTAGAAAGAGAAGTTTTCTTTTTATTAGCTACCTAAAGGTTGATGTTATAGGATAATAACGGAGACACTATTTAGAGATGGTCAAAAGAAAGGTGTCGGAAGAGATGATCAATAAAAAAGATGTAATAAAGGTCCTTGAAACAATCGCTATATACATGGAGCTTAAAGGAGACAACCCATTTAAAATATCTGCTTTTCGCAAGGCTGCAGCTGCTATAGAGAATGATGATCGTAGTTTAGCAATGATTACCGATTTTACATCTCTTCCGGGAATTGGAAAAGGGACAGCGGCTGTGATTGACGATTATTTGCAAACAGGAATTTCGTCTACACTAGAAGAACTAAAGCAAGAAGTACCAAGTGGTCTTATCCCGCTATTACAGCTTCCTGGCCTCGGTGGTAAGAAGATTGCGAAGCTCTATCAAGAGCTTGGAGTAGAGGATATCCACACGTTGGAAGAGGCGTGTAAAGCAGGGAAGGTTCAAGGGCTTGCAGGCTTTGGAAAAAAAACAGAGGAAAAAATTATGGCTGCGATTGAAAATGTTGGGAAACGTCCTGAAAGACTTCCTTTATCCTATATGCTGCCAATTGCCGAACAAATAGAGGCTGCATTAGAACAGATGACGGCGATTGATACATATTCAAGAGCAGGCAGCCTACGAAGAATGAAAGAAACCATTAAGGACTTGGACTTTATTGTATCAACTAACAATCCATCAGCTGTTAAACAGCAATTGCTAGAGCTTCCAGGTATTAAAGAAATAATTGCAGCTGGTGAGACGAAGGTATCTGTAACCTTCCAATATAGCTATGATGTTTCTGTTGATTTCCGAATAGTAAAGCAGGTTGAATTTGCAACGACTCTTCACCACTTCACTGGTTCAAAGGATCATAATGTGAGAATGCGCCAACTTGCAAAAGAGCGAGGCGAGAAAATAAGTGAGTACGGTGTAGAGAATAATGAAACGGGAGAAATCAAGACCTTTGAAACGGAAGCTGATTTCTACCATTACTTTAATCTTCCATGGATTCCACCTGAGCTCAGAGAAAGCGGTGAAGAAGTAGAGAAGTATTCTACCACGCTCGAATTAATTGAGAGTGACGATATAAATGGAGATCTTCATATGCATTCAACATGGAGTGACGGTGCTCAAACCATTGAAGAAATGGTAGAAGCTTGTAGAGCCAAAGGATATAAATATATGGCTATTACCGATCATTCACAATATTTAAAAGTGGCAAATGGCTTAACACCTAATAAGTTAAGGAAACAAATTCAAGAAATCAGACAATTAAATGACCAATATGATGATTTCACCATCTTAGCTGGAATTGAAATGGATATTTTACCAGACGGAACACTAGATTATGATGATGACATCTTAAGTGAATTAGATATCGTCATCGCCTCTATTCACTCCGCATTTTCACAGCCGAAGGAAACCATTATGGAGAGACTAAAAACGGCTTTAATAAATGCTCATGTTGATATTATTGCACATCCGACAGGAAGACTTATCGGAAGAAGAGAAGGCTACCAAGTAGATATCGACATGTTGATTGAGTTAGCAAAGGAAACCAATACGGCATTGGAATTAAATGCGAACCCACATCGCTTAGATCTAGCTCCTGAATATTTGGAGAAAGCGCAGGAAGCTGGCGTAATGTTAGTCATTAACACAGATGCACATAATTATGAAATGCTTTCACACATGGATATTGGTATATCGACAGCCAAAAAGGGATGGATTCGAAAAAAGAGTGTATTAAATGCATGGCCAATCAATGAACTTCAAAAGTTTTTACATGAAAGAAATCAAAAGTAGTAGCTAAAGGAGGAATTACTCCATGCAGGAACGAGTATTAAAGGTATTAGAGTTTACGAAAATAAAAGAGCATCTATTAGAGCATGTTTCATCTAGCTTAGGTAAGGAAAAAGCCATTAGCTTAAAGCCGTTAACCAATCTAGAAGAAGTCATGAAAGCTCAGGAAGAAACAGATGAAGCAGTAAAAGTCCTAAGATTAAAGGGAAATGTCCCGTTATCGGGCATCTTTGATATTCGCCCCCATATCAAGCGAGCGGTAATCGGTGGTATGCTCAGTCCTCAAGAGCTCACACAGGTTGGAAGTACAATTCATGCGAGTAGACAAATGAGAAGATTTATCGAGGATTTAACAGAGGAAGAAATTGAAATTCCCATTCTTGCTCAGCTCTCATTAGAAATGATTCCTTTGGTTGAGTTGCATGAAGCCATCCGAATGGCTATTGATGAGAATGGAGAGGTGCTAGACAGTGCAAGTGATGCTCTAAGAACACTTCGTAATCAATTAAGAACAAGAGAATCTCGTGTTAGAGAAAAACTAGAAAGTATGATTCGCTCGTCCAATGCTCAGAAAATGCTGTCTGACGCCATTATTACCATCCGAAATGATCGATTTGTTATTCCTGTGAAGCAAGAATACCGCGGTCATTACGGGGGGATTATCCATGATCAGAGTTCATCGGGCCAAACTCTTTTTATCGAGCCGCAAACGATCGTCCAACTAAATAATGAACTACAAGGGATACGAGTAAAAGAGCAGCAGGAAATTGAACGAATATTAATCGAATTGTCAGCCCAAGTTGGAGAGTATCATGCAGAATTAGATGTAATCGTTAAAGTGCTGTCTGACCTTGATTTTATGTTTGCCAAAGCACGCTACGGAAAAAAAATTAAGGCAACGAAGCCGAAAATGAATGACGAAGGCAGAATTTCTTTATTTAAAGCACGTCACCCCCTGATTTCCGCTGACGAGGTCGTGCCGAATGATATTATGTTAGGGAAGAATTACTCAACTATAGTTATTACTGGTCCAAATACAGGGGGAAAAACAGTTACATTAAAAACGGTAGGGCTTTGCACGTTAATGGCTCAATCGGGATTGCAAATTCCAGCTCTAGATGGGTCTGAGATGGCTGTGTTTGGTTCAGTATTTGCGGACATCGGTGATGAACAATCAATTGAGCAGAGTTTAAGTACTTTTTCATCCCATATGGTCAATATAGTCGATATCTTAAATCATGTATCCTATGATAGCCTTGTCTTATTTGATGAGCTTGGAGCAGGTACAGACCCGGGAGAAGGGGCTGCACTTGCGATTTCCATCTTAGATGAAGTATATAAATGTGGTGCACGAGTAATTGCCACTACTCATTATCCAGAGCTTAAAGCGTACGGGTATAATAGGGAAGGCGTCATGAATGCAAGCGTTGAATTTGATGTGGAGACACTTAGTCCAACTTATCGTTTGTTAATGGGTGTTCCAGGGCGAAGTAATGCATTTGAGATTTCTAAAAGACTTGGCTTAAAGGAAGCTGTGATTGATACGGCACGTACACATGTGAGTGCAGATAGCAACCAAGTGGAAAATATGATAGCTTCATTAGAAGAAAGTAAAAGGCAAGCAGAAGTAGAACGGGACGAAGCAAATGAGCTTCTAAAACAAGCAGAGAAGCTTCATAAGGATCTTCAAAAGCAAGTTATGGAATATTATGAGCAAAAGGATGAATTAGAGGAGAAAGCAAAAGAAAAGGCATCTGATATTATCGAGTCTGCTAAGAAGGAAGCGGAGCAAATCATTAAAGAGCTTCGAAAGCTGCGAATTGAGAAACAGGCTGAAGTAAAAGAGCATGAGCTAATTGACGCAAGAAAAAGACTCGAGGATGCGACACCAATACTTAGTAAAAAGAAGAAAAAAAATGTTCAAAATACGCAAAAGCATTCGTTCCAACCGGGTGATGAAGTTAAGGTTCTCACTTTTGGTCAAGTAGGAAGTTTAATCAAAAAGTCAGCTGATAAAGAATGGCACGTTCAAATTGGAATTCTCAAAATGAAGGTGTCTGAAGAGGATATGGAATTTATTAAAAGTCCAAAGGCCGTGGAAACAAAACCAGTTGCAACTGTTAAAGGCAAGGATTTTCATGTGAAATTAGAGCTAGACTTAAGAGGCGAACGCTTTGAAGATGCGTTATCTAGGGTTGAGAAATATATAGATGATGCACTTCTTGCTGGATATCCGAGAGTTTCTATTATTCATGGAAAAGGTACTGGGGCATTGAGACAAGGAGTACAGGAATATTTGAAAAATCATCGTTCCGTCAAAAACTTTCGGTTTGGGGATGCTGGAGAAGGCGGAACAGGTATTACAGTTGTTGAGTTAAAATAGTAATTTATTCAACAGGATAGATTAGTAGGTCTTTATAAGACTTTTTGTTGTGGTTAAACTAGCTTAAAAGTAGTGAAGATACTCGATTCCATTGGGGAGCTTGAAGGACATGTAATAGAGCTAGAAATAAAAGGGCGAGGGGAATCATAGATGAGCCATTTTTGGGAAAATGAATATGTACATACGGCTGCCTACTGCAGCGTCGTAATTTTATGTATGATTGTTTTTCTAGCGATATTTGAGTTAGTCACTAAATATCGGAACTGGGAGGAAATTAAGAAGGGCAATCTAGCAGTGGCAATGGCAACAGGCGGAAAAATCTTCGGAATAGCGAATATTTTTAGGCATTCCATCATGCAGCATGATACCTTGTTTACTATGATTGGCTGGGGGATTTTTGGTTTCTTTTTATTATTAGTTGGTTATTTTATTTTTGAATTTCTAACTCCAAAATTTAAGATTGACGACGAAATTGAACAAGACAATCGAGCGGTTGGGTTTATTTCAATGATTATTTCGATTGGGTTGTCTTTTGTTATAGGTGCAGGTATTTCATAAGGGAGCGAGTACAGTTGGAGAAGTTAGCGAAGATATTAATTGGGTTATGTGGTGTATTCATAGCTGTTGGTTTTATTTATTTAGTGTTTTTTGCTTAAAATAAAGAACCATAATATTTAACTGGTAGATATAAAGGATCAGGGATTTTATTCTTGGTCCTTTTTTTATTGGACTGGTGGAGTAAGGGTGATTTCCGCTGCAGGCGCTTGCTTTCCGGGGGGCGTTCGCCAAGCCTCCTCGTCCTTCGTCCTGTGGGGTCTTGGCTGAAACGCAAATCCCCCAGGAGTCAAGCACCTTCCGCTCCAATCACCTAGTTTGAATTCCGAAAAAACGTTCAATCCAATTCCTTTTTATGCAAAGCTAAAATACCAGTTCTGTCATCTTTTAATCTAAGTTAAGGACTGGTGGAGTAAGGGGGATTTCCGCTGCAGGCGCTTGCTTTCCGGGGGGCGTTCGCCAAGCCTCCTCGTCCTTCGTCCTGTGGGGTCTTGGCTGAAACGCAAATCCCCCAGGAGTCAAGCACCTTCCGCTCCAATCACCTAGTTTGAATTCCGAAAAAACGTTCAATCCAATTCCTTTTTATGCAAAGCTAAAATACCAGTTCTGTCATCTTTTAATCTAAGTTAAGGACTGGTGGAGTAAGGGGGATTTCCGCTGCAGGCGCTTGCTTTCCGGGGGGGCGTTCGCCAAGCCTCCTCGTCCTTCGTCCTGTGGGGTCTTGGCTGAAACGCAAATCCCCCAGGAGTCAAGCACCTTCCGCTGTAATAATTCAGTTTGGTATTGAAAACTTTAGGGTAAAAGCTACGAAGGCCTATTTGAATGAGAAAAATTCATCTTTTTCTTCCCCAAAGAATTCTAATTGTCATGCTAAGTACATTATACTATAATAAAAAAGAACAATTATAATCTTCTGAAAATTCTTTTATGACGATGGGAGGGATTTTTTTATGGTGGAGCAAAAACCATGGTTACAGCATTATCCAAGTGAAATTCCGGGTATTTTAAACTACAAGGAAGAGCCCCTGCAGCAGTACTTGACCAATGCAGCTGAGGAATTTCCGAATAAAATAGCCATTCATTTTATGGGGAAAGAGATTTCGTACAAAGAACTATTGGATGCTTCCGTAAAGGTAGCTGGGTATTTGCAGGACATTGGGATTGAAAAAGGGGACAGAGTAGCGATTATGCTACCGAATAGTCCCCAATCGGTGATTAGCTACTTTGGGATCTTAATGGCAGGCGGTGTTGTTGTTCAAACCAATCCACTATATATGGAACGTGAACTAGAATATCAAATGAAGGATTCTGGAGCTAAAGCGATCATAACTTTAGATTTGCTTTTCCCACGCGTTTCAAAGGTAAAGAGTCAAACAGAACTTAAACATATTATTGTAACCGCTATCAAGGACTTTTTGCCATTTCCAAAAAACATGGTGTACCCTTTTATTCAGAAAAAACAACATGGAATAGTTGTTAAAGTTAAGCATGAAGGTAATCAGCATCTATTATCAGAAATATTAAAGCAGCCACAACGACCTTTAACAATGCATACATTTGATTATGAAGAAGACCTTGCTCTCCTTCAGTACACAGGTGGAACGACTGGATTTCCAAAGGGTGTGATGCTTTCACATAAAAATCTTGTCGCAAATGCATCGATGTGCCAGGCTTGGCTTTATAAGTGCAAACGAGGAGAAGAGGTAGTTTTAGGATTGCTTCCATTTTTCCATGTGTACGGGATGACGACTGTTATGATATTATCCGTAATGCAAGGGTATAAAATGGTGCTACTACCAAAATTTGATGCTGAAACAACTTTGAAAACGATTCAAAAACAACGTCCTACTCTATTTCCAGGTGCACCGACCATCTATATTGGTCTTCTAAACCACCCTGATTTGAAAAAATACGACTTATCCTCAATTGATTCGTGTATAAGTGGTTCTGCACCACTTCCAGTTGAAGTTCAACAGAAATTTGAGGAGGTAACAGGTGGAAAGCTAGTTGAAGGTTATGGACTAACGGAAACATCTCCTGTTACACATGCAAACTTCCTTTGGGATCGAGAAAGAGTTAAAGGCAGTATTGGAGTTCCATGGCCAAATACAGATGCCGCTATTTTTTCATTAGAAACTGGAGAGGTTCTACCTTCAGGAGAAGTAGGGGAGCTTGCCATTAAGGGCCCACAAGTAATGAAAGGGTATTGGAATCGTCCTGAGGATACCGAACAAACCCTTAGAAATGATTGGTTATTAACGGGAGATCTTGGATATATGGACGATAATGGCTATTTTTATGTAGTTGATAGAAAGAAAGATATGATTATAGCAGGCGGGTTTAATATTTATCCTCGGGAAATAGAAGAAGTATTATACGAGCATCCAGATGTGCAGGAGGCAGTAGCAGCCGGAATCCCTGATCCATATCGAGGAGAAACCGTAAAGGCATACGTAGTGCTAAAAGAAGGGGCAAGGGTTACAGAAGAAGAGTTAAACAGCTATGTACGAAAGCATTTAGCTGCATATAAGGTACCTAGAATTTATGAATTTAGAGAAGAGCTTCCTAAAACAGCCGTTGGAAAAATCTTACGAAGAGCTTTAGTAGATGAAGAGAAGAAAAAGCTCCTGGAAGAAGATGAAAAACACGCGTAAATTTTAGAGCCGACTCTCTCGGCTTTTTATTTTTGACGACAAGCTTCATTGCTTGAATGTAGCACTATACACAAATATAATTTCTATGCTACATGAAAGAAACTATTTGAAATCTTGACAGAATTAGATTGTGGGACTATTATAAAAATATGAATGATGATTCATTCATTTTATCAACTATCTAAAAGAGGATAGTTAGAATCAACAATAGTAATAGAATGTTTTGAACATGCTTAAGAAATAATTTAGAAAAGTATAACAACAGTCTAGGTTTAAAAGTATATTAGAATATAAATTAGCAAGGCTTTTCTTGAAAGGAGGTTAAAAGATAAATGAGAAAGAATAAACCTAAGTATCGGCAAATTATTGATGCAGCCGTTATTGTAATTGCTGAAAATGGTTATCATCAAGCACAGGTTTCGAAGATTGCTAGACAAGCTGGCGTTGCAGATGGAACTATTTACCTATATTTTAAAAACAAAGAAGACATCCTCATTTCTCTCTTTCAAGAAAAGATGGGTTATTTTGTTGAAAAAATTGAAGAAAATATTGCAGGAAAATCTACAGCTGCGGAGAAGTTATTTAAGATGGTAGAAATGCATTTTCAAATGCTATCTGAAGATCATCACTTAGCGATTGTAACTCAGCTAGAGCTGCGCCAATCAAATAAAGAGCTTCGCTTAAAAATAAACGATGTGCTAAGAAGGTATTTAAAGGTAGTCGATCAAATCCTAGTAGAAGGAAAAGATAGCGGTGATTTTTCTTCGATGCTAGATGTTCGGCTAGCTAGGCAAATGATATTTGGAACAATGGATGAAACGGTTACGACCTGGGTAATGAATGAACAAAAATATGATTTGCCTGCATTAGCGAATCCTGTAAGCAAGCTTCTTATTAATGGGTGTAAGGGATAATGTTTGAAAAATCGACTCTACCGAAAGCGAGGAGGGAATGAAATGGAACATTTATCATGGTCCTTTCAGGATAGGATTGCTACAATCAAAATAAACCGTCCACCAGCGAACGCTCTTTCTTCAGGACTACTAAAAGAAATATCAGCAGTTCTAGACGAAGTCGAGCATCATGCTGACATTCGTGTCATATTAATCCATGGTGAAGGACGCTTTTTTTCTGCAGGTGCAGATATTAAGGAATTTACCACGATTGAAAGTGGCACGGAATTCTCAAAGCTTGCTAGCTATGGGCAAGAGTTGTTTGAGCGAATGGAGAATTTCTCCAAGCCAATCATTGCAGCCATTCATGGAGCAGCGCTTGGTGGAGGCTTAGAGCTTGCTATGGCTTGTCATATTCGACTTGTTACAGAAAAGGCGAAATTAGGTTTACCAGAACTGCAACTGGGCTTAGTACCTGGATTTGCCGGCACGCAAAGATTGCCACGATTTGTTGGTTTTGCACGTGCAGCTGAGATGCTTTTCACAAGTGATCCAATTACAGGGGCTGAAGCAGTTCAATATGGACTAGCTAATCGAGCATACTCTGATGAAGAACTACTAGAACAGGCCTATAGCATGGCAAAAAAAATAGCGAAAAAGAGTCCTGTTTCTGTTAAAGCAACTATTGAACTATTAAACTATTCAAAAACAGCAGAATTTCATCAAGGTGTAAAAAAGGAAGCTGAATTATTCGGTGAAGTTTTCGTTTCCGAAGATGGAAAAGAAGGAATCACAGCTTTTATTGAAAAACGTGAGCCTAGTTTTAAGGGAAATTAATTAAGAAGATCACCTTTTAACTGTTTACTCAGAAGAAGGGTTTTCTATAAACTAAATTTTTTCAATCTTTCGAACTGAAGAAATGTTTGAATACTTAGGAGGGAAATCATGAACATCTATGTATTATTGAAAAGAACTTTCGATACGGAAGAGAAGATTACGATTTCAGGTGGAGCAATTAATGAAGATGGGGCTGAATTTATCATTAACCCATACGATGAATATGCCGTTGAAGAGGCGATTCAAGTTCGTGATGAACATGGCGGTGAAGTAACAGTCCTGTCAGTGGGTGGTGAAGAATCAGAGAAGCAATTACGCACAGCGTTAGCAATGGGTGCTGATAAAGCAGTATTAATCAATACAGAAGATGACCTTGATTATGGTGATCAATTTACAACTGCAAAAATTATTGCTGAGTACTTAAAAGATAAAAAAGCAGATTTAATTATCGCTGGTAATGTTGCAATTGATGGTGGTTCTGGTCAAGTAGGTCCACGCGTAGCAGAACTATTAGAAATTCCTTATGTAACGACAATTACGAAGCTTGATATTGACGGAACGAGCGCAACTGTTGTACGTGATGTAGAGGGAGATTCAGAGGTAATTGAAACAACATTACCATTATTAGTAACGGCTCAACAAGGCTTAAATGAACCACGATATCCTTCTTTACCAGGAATTATGAAAGCGAAGAAAAAACCTCTTGAAGAGCTAGAATTAGATGACTTGGATCTTGAAGAAGATGATGTGGAAGCAAAGACAAAAACGATTGAAATCTTCTTACCACCTCAAAAAGAAGCTGGAAGAGTTCTTGAAGGTGAATTAGCTGATCAAGTAAAAGAACTAGTAAATCTTCTTCATTCAGAAGCAAAAGTGGTCTAATACGGGATTCTTAGAATATAACGTAGGAGGTAACGCGAAATGACTAGAAAAGTATTGGTTTTAGGTGAAGTGCGTGATGGTGCATTACGTAATGTATCGTTCGAGGCAATTGGGGCTGCGAAGACGGTTGCTGAAGGTGGCGAAGTAGTAGGTGTACTTATTGGTGAAGCTGTAAGCGCTTTAGGTCAAGAGTTAATTCAATATGGTGCAGATCGGGTAGTAGTTGTAGAGAATGATAAGTTATCCCAATATACATCTGATGGATACTCTCAAGCTCTATTAGCAGTTATTGATTCTGAGAAGCCTGAAGGATTAGTTATGGGGCATACAGCATTAGGGAAGGATTTATCACCTCGACTTGCTGGAAAGCTTCAATCAGGATTAATATCAGATGCAACAACTGTTGAAGTTGCTGGAGGAAATTTAGTATTCACTCGCCCAATCTACTCTGGTAAAGCATTTGAGAAGAAAATTGTAACGGACGGTCTAGTTTTTGCAACGGTTCGTCCAAATAACATTGAAGCTTTAGCGAAGGATGACTCTAGGTCAGGTGAAGTCTCTAGCTTGTCAGTTGATGTGAAGGATCTACGTGCAGTAATTAAAGAAGTTGTTCGTAAAGCGAGTGAAGGTGTAGACTTGTCTGAAGCGAAAGTTGTTATTGCAGGTGGACGCGGTGTCAAGAGCGAAGACGGCTTCCAACCATTAAAAGAGCTTGCAGATGTATTAGGTGGTGCAGTAGGTGCGTCTCGTGGAGCTTGTGATGCTGAATACTGTGACTACTCCTTGCAAATTGGTCAAACGGGTAAAGTAGTAACCCCTGACCTATATATTGCATGCGGGATCTCTGGAGCAATCCAGCACTTAGCGGGGATGTCTAACTCAAAAGTGATTGTTGCTATTAATAAAGACCCAGAGGCAAACATTTTTAAAGTAGCTGATTATGGAATTGTTGGCGACTTATTTGAAGTAGTACCAATGTTAACGGAAGAATTCAAGAAATTAAAGGTTAATGCATAATAACATGCGAGCGGGTTCATATCCCGCTCGTTTCCTTTTTACTTAAGGAAAAGGAGTGAAGCAGTTATTACTTGCTTTCCTCCCTCGTAGAAAGCAAGTACGTAGATGGATCTTGGAGGGACCACTTCTTCGAAGAATAGGATAAGGAAAACAACGCTCAAAAAATACATAAAAAAGCTGTGTATATAAGGATAGGTACAGGGTATATTACGGACGAAACATATTATTAGCATGATAAGATATCCCCATGATATACTGACGTTAGTATTTTAAGAAAATCAATTAGGAGGCTATAAAATGGCTATTTCACATGTAACAGATCAAAATTTCACAACAGAAACAGGTTCGGGTTTAGTACTTGCTGACTTCTGGGCACCATGGTGTGGACCTTGTAAAATGATTGCACCTGTTCTTGAAGAACTTGATTCAGAAATGGGCGATAAAGTAAAAATTGTTAAAATTGATGTGGATGAGAATCAAGAAACAGCTGGTAAATTCGGCATTATGAGTATCCCTACGCTTCTTATCATGAAAGATGGAGAAGTGATTGATAAAGTAGTTGGATTCCAACCTAAAGAAGCATTAGCTGAGCGTTTAAACTCTCACCTATAATATTCAGAAAATCCTGTTCCAAATGGAACGGGATTTTTTTACGTCCAAATGAACTAAAAAATATCATTGACAGTGAGAATCATTATCGAATATAATCACTATTGTGAATGAGTTTCATTATCATAAATATAAAGCTTATATACATATGGGGGTTGACTACTTATGAAAAAGAGAGATTTAAGAAGAATTTTTGCTGGGTTCATGCTAGCTGGAACAGTATTAGTAGGGTGTTCAGCAAACGAAACAAATCAAACAGAAGAACCAAAAGAGCAAACAGAAGAGGCAGAAAAGAAAGAAGAAGTTGTTGAATTTGATATTGAAGCAACTGCTGCTGCTCAGCAAGTAAAGGCATATGCAGATATGAAAGCAGAGCTTGAAAAGATGAAAGAAGACAAAGAGGTTGATTGGGAGCTTGTATCGAAAACTTACTCAGGCTCTTTACAAGCTGCTGTAAATGAATTAGATGGTGAGTTTGATCAAACGATTCAAGCAGCTATTGAAGCTGGTACTTCTGGTGAAATCGACCAAAATATCGCTCGTCAGCTTATTGATAAAACAACTCAATCCTATCTATATCAAAAGCAGAAATCACTTCACAAGGACGTCATTGCTGCATTAGAGGCGGACAATAAAGAAGAAGCAACTGCTGCGTTTGAGCAAATAAAATATATGGCAAATGAAGTATTTATTCCAACTGCAACAAAACGTGATGAATATTATGAATTAACTGGTGAAAAGAGCTTAGTTGAAAATATTAATAGCGGTATTGAAGCCCAAGGTACAGCACTTGAAGCAGGAAACCTTGATGATTTTAAAGTATACATTCAATTAACAGATAAAAGCATTTACCGTAGCTACTACTTAGCATCTAATTCTTATGCTGAGAAAATTGCTGTAGGAGTTGCAGAAGGGAAAACTGAGCTAGAACTTCAGCAAATGCAAGCAGAAGCATTCGGGTTCCTACAAGCGATTAAAGGTTCTCTTTCAGGTGGGGATGAAGCAGCAGCGACTAAGTTAAATGAACTGTTTTCTCTTGATCAAACGAAAGCAGCTGACATTAATGTGGATGAAGTGAATGCATTATTTGTACAAGCACTAGTAGGAAAGATTAAGAGCTATCATGAAAAAGCACCTGCTTCTCTTGATGAAGGAAATGTTACAGATGCACGTATATCTGCATTGGAAGGAAATATGTTCTTAAAAGCAATTGAACTGAAGCTAATTGAGGCAGTCGGAGAAGAAAAAGCGATCGAAACATTTACTACTGCAGAAGCATGGTTAGAAGCAGTCTCTTCTGAGAATGTAGAAGAAGCGAAAAAACACAGTGATGCGGTATTATCCGTAGTAAATGGACTTTAATATGTGAGAAAAGCCGCAGATAATGCGGCTTTTCTATTTATAGTTGGATGTTCAAACATAGATGTAGCTAGTGAAATGAAAGGTAGAACCACATAGGGCAATTGACCAAACATCTTCTAAACCTGCCATTGTTGCAGTTTAGCCTTTTTCTTATATGCTCTAAGTTACCCGTCGCTTTTCATCTTATAGGGTGAGTGGTAAAATGTAACTTGTTTTCTTTTTTCAATTTTAATTTATGGGGGGCTTCAACTTGAAGGTTGTCATTACTGGCGGAGCAGGTTTTATCGGCAGTCATTTAGCAAAGAAATGGATACAGTTAGGACACGACGTGCATCTTGTTGACTGCTTGCATCCTTACTATTCCCCCAAACGTAAAAAACAACATTTAGAAGAATTAACGAAAATCGGTCCTTTTTCTTTCTACCATTTGAACTTACTTGATCAAGTAGAAACAGAGAAGTTAATTATTAAGCTTCAACCGGAGGTAGTTGTCCATTTAGCAGCATTACCTGGAGTAGCCTATTCTATTGAACAACCTCTTAAATATGTAGATTATGATATAAAAGCTACAATTCACGTTTTAGAGGGCAGTAGGAAAGCTAATGTGGAAAAGGTGATTTTTGCTTCTTCATCTTCTGTTTATGGAGAGCTAGGATGTTCAGGTGGTGTTTCGGAGGAAAAAGCAAATGGTAACGTATTATCTCCATACGCTGCTTCGAAATATAGTGCCGAATCATTTTGCCATGTTTATCGAAATCTATATGATATGGATATAAAAATTCTTCGTTTTTTTACCGTTTATGGTCCTTGGGGAAGGCCGGATATGGCAATTGCTCATTTTATTGGGAAACTTTTAAAGGGAGAGAGGCTACCTGTCTTCGGTATAGAAAATTCAAGAGACTATACGTATATTGATGATATCATTGAGGGAATTGATTTGACTGTACATAGTCGAACAAAGCATTTTATTTTTAACATTGGTAATGGCAAACCGAAGTCGATGAGTGAACTCTTAAGTGAATTACGAAAGCACTTTAAAGCTTTAGAGGTAGAGTTAATGAGTCGGCGGGCAGGAGATGTATATGCCACATGGGCAGATATATCTATCGCAGAGCGGGAACTTGGCTATTACCCAAGAGTATCCTTTTCTGAAGGAATTTCTAGAACAGTTGAGTGGGCAAAGAACTATGAAGAATGGACTTAAGCCTGTTCTGTTTTGGAGTGTTCGCATAGGACTCGTAAGTGGATTTCTATATATTATTTGGAATGAATTCCAATGGGAGAGGTTTGTTCAAGCTGGTGCACAAATGCTCCATCATCCTATCCTTTTATGTTTGATATTTGTTGGTTATTTTGTGTCGTTCTATTTAAAAGCATGGGCGTGGAAACTATATTTCAAGGGACAGATCTCAATTTCTACTGCTTTATATGGAATTTTTTATAGCCTCTTGATCAATCATTTGGCTCCAATAAAGGTAGGAGATGTGGTTCGAGCAATGGTCCTTTCTACTAGAGAGCAACAGGTCCATATGGAGAAGTCCTTCCACTCAGTTTTTGTGTTACGTCTTCTTGATATTGCTAGTTTATTGCTGTTAAGTAGCATAGGTGTGTTTATGATTGGAAAGAACCTGACTATTCCAGTAGGTACTTTTCTAACAGTAGGCATACTAGGAGTAATAACTCTTTTAATAGTAATATGGAAATCCCCTCGCTTCATTAAGAGAAATGTCCAGTTTTTATGCGATGCTGTCAAAGGATGGAATGGACTAATGATTGCATCCCTCGTCCTATTAAGCTGGATTCTCGAAGGTGCCGTTTTATTAGGGATGGCTCAAATACTGATGGTAGAAATGGGGATTCTGGAAGGGATTTGGGCGAATAGTATAACGATTATAGGACAATCCTTTCAATTTACCCCTGGAGGGCTTACAACCTATGAAGCAATCATGACCTATGCTTTAAGTATCCTTGATATTTCTACGGAAACTGGACTTATGATTGCCATCTTTAGTCACGGCTTTAAATTTATGTTTGCGTATTTATTAGGGATCATCGTATATATTCTCTATCCATTAAGACTTAACAAACTTAAAGGGTGGGTCCGACTGAAAGGAGTGAAACAAAATGAAAAGCGCATCAAAATTTGAAAAAACGGCTGCTCGCTGCTGGAACTTATTAAATGAAGGAAAGCCATTCACACCTATTTTCGTCTTCGGTGCAATGGTTGTTTTTCACATAGAAGGATTGCTTTCAGGAGATTTCGTTCCGTTTTTACTCAGTTTTTTAATGACTTTGCCTTTGTTTATTATCTATTTTCATTATGATTTTCCATTATTTTTAAGAAATTATTTATGGGTACCTGTAGTTGCCTATTTGTTCATATGGGAAACACCAAGTATTTCCTTACTCCTATGGGGAGTTGGTCTTTATTTTTTCTTTACCGTCTTCTTTTGGGGAACACTATACTACCATTTGAGAATCGGTACGTCTTGGCTGAACTTTACTCGTTTTTGGAAACTAGTATTGAAGAATAGTGATTCTACGAGCGGAAATGCCCAGGAGCAGCTGCCTAAAGTGATTTTGCTATTATCTGTATGGAATGGTATTTATCTTTCATTAGTTGGGGAAGAAGTCTTTTCATTGTTCCAATATTTTATATTCTATGCATGTATCTTTTTATTTACCTTTATTCTTCATCACTTTTTATTCGACTGGAAGCCAGTTCCTTATGATTCTTTCACAAGTAACATTGACCCTAGAAACGATGCTTTAAGTGAGCGTGTGATTGTTTTGGTAATTGATGGTATGAGGAAAGAACGTTTCTATGAAGCGAATACGCCTTTTTTAGATCGATTAAGAGAAGAAGGCACCGAGTATATGAATATGGAAACGGTCTATCCAGCTAGAACGGTCGTCTGTTTTTCATCGATGTTCACAGGTACTTATCCGTTTGAACATGGGATGAAATCCAATATGGTTTGGAAACTTGGATTAAGAGTAGAAAGTATCTTTGATTCTCTAAGAAAGGTCGGGAAGAACGGAAGAATGCTAGGGATCGCTCATTTAGTAGATTCATTTGGAAAAGATGTAGATACGGTTACAGCTGTAATGCATAAGGATCTAGCGGATCGGAATATAATTAATAAAGCGAAACAAATTATGAAAGAGAAAGATCCAGATTTATTTGTTGTTCAGCTAATTGGGACAGATCAAATAGGTCACAGCCGTGGAGTTTTATATGAGGAGTATATTGAAAAAATCCAAGAAGCAGATACTCTCTTAGAAGAGTTTGTATCAGAACTTATTCGAGATGGAAAAATGGAAAATACGACTTTGATTGTTTGTGCGGATCATGGACAAGCAGATGGGATCGGTGGGCATGGGCACTTAGATGAAGGTGAACGGTACGTACCATTCTTTATGACTGGTCCACATATTCAAAAAGGAAAAAAGATTGAGGAGAAACACAGTCTCGTCTCACTTGCACCAACAATCGCTTATTTAATGGGTGCGCCTTATCCGGATCATAGCCGCGGACTAGTTCTAACAGAAGCGTTAACAGAAGCAGGTGATCAACATGGATAAGAAAAAGGTGGTTGTTTTTTTACCAGCATACAATGAGGAAGAGGTCATTAGTGAAGTGATCCAAGCTGTGCCTCGATCTTTTCATCCTGATATTGCAGTACAAGTCATTGTCATTGATGATGGATCAACTGATCGTACCGTTGAAGTTTCAAAAGCTGCTGGTGCTGATCTAATTGTTTCAATGGGGGAAAACCAAGGGTTAGGGGCAGCAGTCCGTCAAGGGATGAAAAGCTGTTATGAACTTGGAGCAGATGTAGGAGTGATGATCGATGCAGATGGAGAATATCCACCAGATCAAATTCCAGATATCGTCTGGCCCATTTTAAGAAATGAAGTCGATTACACAATGGGTTCTCGTTTTCTAGGGACGATTAAAGGGATGAAGCTTCATCGGAGATTAGGAAATTATTGCTTTACGCTTTTACAGGCAATTCTCCTAAGAAAGTGGATCTATGATGGCCAATCAGGCATGCGTGCATTTAGCCGCCCAGCATTACAACATGGCGAAATTATTCATGATTATAACTATGCTCAAGTCTTGACACTAAATCTTGTTCGAAAAGGGTTTCGAGTAAAGGAAATCCCTATTCAATATCGAGTTCGAACGACAGGTGAATCATTTATTAAATTTCGAGCGTATATGACCTCTGTCTTACCAGCAATTTGGAAAGAAATGAGTAGACCAGTCAATAGAGTAGCTGTTCCTGAACAAGAGGAATTTATTAAAATCGAGAAAAGAGTAAATACGTAATGGTGTGGATGTAGTTGAATCCCTTTCAGATTGTCGACCAAAAGGACTGAGAGCAGCAAGTTCTCGGTCCTTTTTCTGTGGAAAAAAGGATAGTATCCATAATTCCTCCGTGTATTGTTAGTTGCCAAAATCTTCTGATTTGACTATGTAATGTGTATCCAAAAAAGAAATCTTAAGTCACTCCATGTCCAAAAAAAAAATCTATAAGCATTAAAAGTGACAAACCACCGAAAATAGCAGATTTCTCGTTGACAACAACATTGATAATTATTATCATTATCAATGTGGAGGTCGAATATGAAAAAACTAATCTTAATTCTTACAGCGATTACATTCATCTTAAATTTACTACCAATAAATACATTTGCTTATTCGTATGGTGATCCTGGCGAAGAAGCAATGGCTGAAGCATATAAAGAACTGACCAACTATCTAAATGATGGAGATTGGGAAAGTGCAAATAAAATTTATGAAACATACCAAAAAGATTTTGATCTTTATTTTACAAAAGTAAAACCGGATATTGAACGAGGACTAAAAGATCAAAACAAGGAATTAGTCTTACAAAGCTATGAGGCAGCCTTACGATTAAACATCGAACGTCGCCTCCATTTCGCAGAAGATAGCTTCGATGATTACGGGCAAGCAAAGCTACTCTTAGCAAAAGCAAGAGGGACATTTACCGTCCTGGAACCGCTCATGGTGGAGAAGAAAGACCAAGGAGCAGTAGACCAAATCTATCTTGCATTTGACAATGCATTAGTTGCACTTGGAAATCCTGGTTTGTTCGGAATAGGTAGTCAAGAAAATGATCCGGAAAAGTTTACGGAAGATGTAAACTACATAATTAATGAGCTACAACCTCTCTTTCCGCTTCCTTCAGAAATAGATGACGAAGAAAGCCACTTAACAGAAGAGAATTTAGAGATTGGATTTGGCAGTGACGAAATCGGTTCATCTACCTTTTGGTTATGGTTTACGATTGGTTTAGTTGCGCTGCTAGCCTTATTAATTGTCATTAACAAACTAAAGAAAAATAAGCAATAGGTAGGACATCGGCTAAGGGGGATGCTGTATATGGATTTTCAAGCATTTTTAATCACATTACGGGAGGCATTAGAAGCCATTTTAATCGTCGGCTTAATCCTGTCATATTTAACTCGATTAAATGCAGATAAATATAAGAAATGGGTATATGTAGGAGTTATATTAGCGCTTGCAACGAGCTTTGTCGTAGCGCTTATATTCCAAGTTATATTTACCGGCTTTGCTTCATTTGGTTCTGAGGTTTACTTAAAGACAGGAATCATGTTTGCTTCCGTTTTTCTCCTTACTCATATGGTGTTATGGATGAAGAAGCAATCTAAAGATATAAATGGAGACATGCAAAAGAAAATTAACGCAGCCATTACAGCTGGTAGCATTTCTGCTATGATTTTACATTCTTACTTAATAGTTGTACGAGAAGGTGTTGAGACAGTCTTTTTCTTTGCAGCGATTAGTAGTGGAGATGTAACGAAGGTGTTTCAAAGCTTCGGAGCACTTAGCGGGCTATTGCTGGCATTAGTCATTGGATACTTGTTCTTTACGGGTACAATGAAAATTTCCTTGAAAGCCTTCTTTAATGTTACGGGAATATTGATTATGTTTATTGCTGCTGGATTACTAGTTCAAGGAATCGGAGTTCTCCAGGATCTTGGTAAGCTTGGATCGTTATACACGACTGCTGAAGGAAAGCCCGCAGAAGTGTACAACATTGTTCATATTATGCCAGAACATTATCAGGATGAAGCACACTACCAACGTGATACTGGCAATGATGTGATGATCAGTGGACAAATTGGCTTGTTTATGGCAGCAATGTTCGGATACAGTCATAATCCTTCTATGGAACAAATATTGGCCTATATCGGATATTTTGCTCTTGTATTTATATGGATGAGACTCATTCAGTCCGGAAAGATCTTTAGACAAAAAGAAGATAAACTTCCAGCGTTTTCAAAAAAAACGCCTGTAAATAATTAATATAAAAGAAAAGACTCGCGAAAATGCGAGTCTTTTCTTTTGCATGGGAAGCGGAATTGATAGAATAGAAATACGTACCATATTGAATGAAAACATGAGGCTTTTTTATGAACAATAACACATTTAATTTTCGAAAATATGTGCCTGTCTTTAGTATCATGCTAGCCATATTTCTCATTTATAGCCGTTTTTCGAGCTTATATCCTTTTGCAGCCACTTGGGATCAAGTGGATTTTGTTTTAGCAGTTAGGGATTTTGATGTGCTAAATATGCAGCCACATTTCCCAGGTTATCCATTCTTTATTCTTGGTGGCAGAATGATAGGGGCAGGATTATATGACGGACCAAAGGCACTTTCTTTCTTCAATCAGCTATTGATCTTATCAAGTTGTATTCCGATTTTCCTACTTGCAAGAAAATGGTTGTCACCCTTAAGTAGTTTAATGACCGTTTTCGTTGTTCAATCGCTGAGCTACCCAGCTGTTATAGGGTTGCAGCCGATGTCAGAGGGTGCTGCTGTAGCAATTGTCTTCTGGTATTTATGGAGCATTAATCTTGCAATAGAAAAGCAGAGGTTAATTTTTGATATACTACCATTAGTGTTCTTTAGCTTCTTACTTGGGATTCGTCTATCCTACATTTCCTATGGTGTAGGTTTGTTGTATCTTCTTTATCGGATTTGGAAGCGAAATGAACCATATCGGAGGATTCAGCTATTTATTCTTGTTCTGTTTGCAGCCCTATTGCAGTTTTTGTGGATTGGAGCTATTGCAGTAAATGTTGGGGGCTTTTCAACATTATGGAGCATAGCATTTGGATTTTCTGAAGGTCATTTTTCTGATTGGGGAGGAACGGCAGAAGCAGAAGGGTTTATTTTACGTATAGGAAAGCTTATCTTCTTCAATATCATTTGGGTTGGGATTCTGTCTGAAAGCATATGGCTATTGATAGCTTTTCTTGGTTTAATTGCTTCTATTTGCTGGAAGAGTTCTGAGAAGCTAGAATCACTTAGCTTTTATCGATTTTTAGTGGTTTGTACAGGTTGTTATTTTATATGGGCACTTTTTGCTCAGAATATCGATAAGCCACGACATATCCTGCCGATTGCCTTATGGGTCATTTTTTTACTAGTTATAAAGGCATTGCAAAAAAAGAGCAGAGTAATTTCCTTGATGGTTATCGTCTGGATTGTTGGTCATACATTCATTGGTTATCATCTACAAAAGCTACAGGCAAGTGAGCAGCCTGCTGTTTATCAGCTTGCAGAATACGTATCAAGTTTAGAGAAGGATTGGGTTTTATTTACTTGGGAAGAAACACGCTCTCTTTCATATTTGAATGTACCAATAAAACATAAACGGGTTTTTGATTATCAGCTGTTTCTAAGTGACATTCTTCTGAACAAAAATCAAAGAATTTTAATTACCAATCATGTTTTGGAAGGGTTCAAACAACAGGGAATAAAAATTGAAGGAAAAGTGAAAGAACTCCAAACCTTTTCTTCTAACCCGCTTTTTGACCCAATTTATTCAAACATTGTTTTATATGAATGGGTGGAATGAAATGAACGATAATATACGAAATAAATTAACACTACTGCCAGATCAGCCTGGCTGTTATTTAATGAAGGATCGCCAAGGTACGGTCATCTATGTTGGAAAAGCGAAAATATTAAAGAATCGTGTACGTTCTTATTTCACAGGATCACATGATGGGAAAACGCAACGATTAGTTAGTGAAATTGAGGATTTTGAATATATCATGACCTCATCAGATATTGAGGCTCTTATATTAGAGATGAATTTAATCAAGAAATATGACCCTAAATATAATGTCATGCTAAAGGACGACAAAAGCTATCCTTTTATTAAATTAACAGCGGAACGTCACCCTCGGTTAATTACTACGCGTAAAGTAAAAAGGGATAAAGGGAAATATTTTGGTCCATACCCAAATGTTCAAGCTGCAAATGAAACGAAGAAACTGCTTGATCGTATATATCCCCTTCGAAAATGCTCAACTCTGCCCGATCGAGTTTGTTTATATTATCATCTGGGACAGTGTCTCGCTCCTTGTATTCAAGAGGTTTCTGATGCCCAATATAAAGAACTTACAGACGAGATTACCAGATTTTTAAACGGTGGCTATAAAGAAATCAAAAACGATCTGACGGGAAAAATGATGTCAGCTGCAGAACAGCTAGACTTTGAAAGAGCGAAGGAATATAGAGACCAAATTGCTCATATCGAAGCGACGATGGAAAAGCAAAAAATGAATATGGCTGATTTCATTGATCGAGATGTTTTTGGGTATTCGGTTGATAAAGGGTGGATGTGTGTCCAAGTATTCTTTGTTCGACAAGGTAAGCTAATTGAACGAGAAGTGTCTATGTTTCCCATCTATCAGGAACCTGAAGAAGAAATTCTAACGTTTTTAGGACAGTTTTATACAAAAGCGAATCATTTTAAGCCAAAAGAAATTTTGGCTCCAGATTCTATTGATACAGACTTAGCTGAAGAGCTGCTGCAAGTGAAGGTGTTAAAGCCTCAGCGAGGACAAAAAAAAGAGCTTGTAAAGCTGGCTTACAAAAATGCAAAAGTGGCACTTCAAGAAAAATTTTCACTTATTGAGCGAGACGAAGACCGAACAATTAAAGCAGTGGAGCAGCTTGGTAGTCAACTAGGAATATACACCCCCCATCGGATTGAAGCTTTTGATAACTCTAATATCCAAGGAACTAATCCAGTTTCTGCTATGGTTGTATTTATTGATGGTAAGGCAAATAAGAAGGAATACCGAAAATATAAAATTAAATCTGTTCAAGGACCTGATGATTATGAATCGATGAGAGAGGTTGTTCGAAGAAGGTATACCAGAGTGCTCAAGGAAGAGTTAGCACTTCCAGATTTAATCATTATCGATGGTGGAAAGGGACATGTGGAAGCTGTTAGAGATGTGATTGAGAATGAGCTTGGGTTAAATATTCCTATTTCAGGACTTGTCAAAGATGATAAGCATCGCACTTCACAACTATTGTTTGGCGATCCACTACAAATTGTGTCACTCGGAAGGAATAGCCAAGAGTTTTATTTATTACAGCGAATTCAGGATGAAGTGCATCGCTTTGCTATCACATTCCATCGTCAACTTAGAGGAAAAAATGCCTTTCAATCTGTTCTAGATGATATCGAAGGAATTGGAGAGAAACGAAAGAAGCTGTTATTAAAATCATTTGGTTCAATTAAAAAAATGAAGGAAGCAAGCTTAACTGATTTTACAGGGTTAGGAATCCCTATGAGAGCAGCTGAAGAGCTTATGAGAAAATTGCAACAATAGCATTGTCATGGTTATTGTGCTGTGCTATAATTGGTTCAACTTTTAAATGAATATCACTTTAGAGTGTTAAAGTGAAGGTAGAGGTGCAAGCTTCAAAAGTAGAAGTATCGAGAACAATGAGGTTCGAAGACATACTTTGAAAGGGGAGATTGCCGAAGTGAAAGAAGACTCATTATCTTCTTTTGCTGGTTCTGCATTGAATAAATGTAGAATTGTCAAGACTGACCGTCTTGGAGAGCTATCTCACTGTTTTACGTATCCGTACCTATTTTACGTAATGACAGTTAAGCAATGAGATAGCAGTTGGATCTCATTGCTTTTTTTTATGACTCAAATAGGAAGATAGCTTACCTGATAATGGGTAAGCTTTGATTTGAGTCACTTATTAGAGATACATATGGCGGTCAAATTAACCAAGAGATTGATGTATTTGAGATTCAAAGCAATTGAAAAAGGTGGGGAAAACAATGGGGTTAATTGTACAAAAGTTTGGCGGTACATCTGTTGGGAGTGTAGAAAGAATCTTACATGTGGCAGATCGAGTGATTGAAGAGAAGAACAATGGAAATGGTGTAGTGGTTGTCGTTTCAGCTATGGGGAAAACAACTGATGAACTTGTAGCGTTAGCGAAAGAGATGTCAGCACAACCGAGTAAGCGGGAAATGGATATGCTACTAACAACAGGTGAACAAGTAACGATTTCATTATTATCGATGGCATTGATTGAAAAAGGGTATGAGGCCATTTCATTCACAGGGTGGCAAGCAGGAATTCAAACGGAATCTATTCATGGGAATGCACGTATTTTAAACATAGAGACAGATCGTATTCAGCAACAGCTAAATGAAGGAAGAATCGTTGTAGTTGCAGGCTTTCAAGGGAGTACAGAAGAAGGAGCTATTTCTACATTAGGAAGAGGTGGTTCAGATACTACTGCTGTTGCACTAGCTGCGGCATTAAAAGCAGACAAATGTGATATTTATACAGATGTCACAGGTGTCTATACAACAGATCCACGTTATGTAAAAGAAGCTCGAAAGTTATTATCTGTTTCATATGATGAAATGCTAGAGCTCGCTAATTTAGGAGCGGGGGTATTACATCCACGAGCAGTAGAATTTGCCAAAAATTATCAAGTCCCGTTAGAAGTACGATCAAGTATACAGAGAGAAGAAGGAACTAGGATTGAGGAGGAAGTGTCAATGGAACAAAATTTAGTCGTTCGTGGGGTAGCATTTGAAAATGAGATTACGAGAGTGTCGGTACTTGGGCTCCCAAATTCTTTAACAGGGCTGTCTACGATTTTTACAACATTAGCGAAGAATCATATTAATGTGGATATCATCATTCAGAGTATGACTCAAGAGCATACAACGAATGTTTCTTTTTCAATTAAAAGTGGAGATTTAACCGATACGATGAAAGTTTTAGAAGATAATAAACAATTGTTAAATTATCAAGGGGTTGAAGCAGAAAGTGGATTGGCGAAGGTGTCCATTGTTGGGTCAGGGATGATTTCAAATCCAGGTGTGGCCGCAGAAATGTTTGATGTGCTGGCAAAAAATCAAATCCAAGTCAAAATGGTCAGTACATCTGAAATTAAAGTATCAACAGTGGTTGAAGAAGCAAAGATGGTTCAAGCGGTGGAGACACTTCATGAGGCGTTTGAATTAGCAGGGACTACGATAAAGCTCTAAACAATTCAAAAATAAATAATCAAAAGCTTTCTAAAGGAAAAAGTTCTTTAAGAAAGCTTTTGATTGATTGAGGCTTATTTGTCTGTAGTTACATCCTTTTTATCCCATTTGATCGTAAACATAATTTTGCCACCGCGTTTTCGAGGGTGTTCATACGCTTCAGAGATGACCCCATTCATTTGCTCCATTTGTTGTGCTAAAAATCCAGCTTCAAGCTGAAAACTACATTCGTTATTTGTTTTAAGTCTCTCTGTAATAATCCGACTGGTTAATTCAAGATCAAGCTCATTTTTCGCTTCCTTTTTGATAACAAGCGTACCCCATCCAGCTGATTGGAAGAAGGAGAAGATTTCTTCCATTGATTGAAGTGGGTATTTTCGAGCTATTCTTTTGCCAGCCCAATATAAAATTTCTGAAGTTTCTTTCCCTAATAGTTCTGGAATTAGAACCTCACGAAGTAATTCATATCCGAAAACAGGTACATGATGGGATTCATCTGTTATCGTTTGTTTCTCTGTTGAAATATCACTCAATTGTCTCCCCTCTTTCTATGATTCTATTATATACAATTTAAGCAAAAATTAATCCTCGTTTCGTTAAATAACATACATAATATCTCTTTGTAAAAAATGTTATTTTGATATATTTGTATGAATGGAAGTAAGAGGACATTGTACAAAGATGATATTCCGAAAAACAAATGACAATATATTTTAAAAATTTTTTCTATATAGTAGATTTTATGTATACGTTTTCTTGACGCTCTTATGTGTTGGGAGTAAAATGAACATGTCACATAATTGTAAGAAAATGATATAACATTTTCTAACTTATTTAATTGGTTAATCCATCCTTTTATAGGATTTCATCTTATTAGGATTAGCTAAAGTTGCTTTCATTATTTAGGGGGGGAAATTCATGGCAAGTAATCGAGAGTTTTTTAATCGCAGATTGCATTCGTTGCTAGGGGTAATACCGGTTGGGTTGTTCCTTGTGCAGCACCTTGTAGTGAATCATTTTGCTACAGGAGGAGAAGAGTCTTTCAACAAAGCTGCTCATTTTATGGAGAGCTTACCATTTAGGTATGTTTTGGAAACTTTAATAATCTTTTTACCGTTATTATTTCATGCTATTTATGGACTTTATATTGCTTTTACAGCAAAAAACAACACAAGCAAATTCAGTTTCTTCCGTAACTGGATGTTCATGCTACAACGTTTTTCTGGTGTTGTCACGTTAATCTTCGTAACATGGCATGTGTGGGAAACACGTATAGCGGCGGCATTTGGAGCAGATGTAAACTATCAAATGATGGAGAATATTCTGTCTACCCCATTTATGTTTTGGTTCTACATCATTGGAGTAGTATCAACCGTTTTCCACTTTGCAAATGGCTTATGGTCATTCTGCGTAAGCTGGGGGATTACAGTTACTCCAAGGTCTCAAGTTATTTCTTCTTACGTAACAATGGGAATTTTCGTAGCACTTTCAATCGTAGGTATTCGCGCTATTTTAGCATTCGTCTAATAGTCTGCTAAATTATAATAGAAATATGAATATATTTAGAGCGGAACATGTAACAGAGCGTATCTCTATAAAATATTAGTTTTTAAGTTCGGATTATGATAATGGATTACGGGAGTGAGTCACGATGAGTAAAGGGAAAGTTATCGTAGTCGGCGGTGGTTTAGCTGGCTTAATGGCAACAATTAAAGTTGCAGAATCAGGTACTCCAGTAGAATTATTCTCTCTAGTACCAGTCAAGCGTTCTCACTCTGTTTGTGCCCAAGGTGGTATTAATGGAGCGGTAAATACAAAAGGAGAAGGGGACTCTCCGTGGGAACACTTTGATGATACGGTTTATGGTGGAGACTTTTTAGCTAATCAACCACCTGTTGAAGCAATGACAGCAGCTGCACCAGGAATTATTCATTTATTAGACCGCATGGGAGTTATGTTTAACCGAACTCCTGAAGGATTATTAGATTTCCGCCGCTTTGGTGGAACGCAGCATCACCGTACGGCATTTGCTGGAGCGACAACTGGTCAACAGTTACTATATGCGCTAGATGAGCAAGTGCGTCGTCATGAGGTTTCTGGATTAGTTACAAAATATGAGGGCTGGGAATTCCTTGGTTCTGTAATTGATGATGATGGTGTTTGTCGTGGAGTTGTTGCACAAAACCTAACATCGATGGAAATTAAATCGTTCGCGGCTGATGCTGTAATATTAGCAACTGGTGGCCCAGGAATTATTTTCGGCAAGTCAACAAACTCAGTTATTAATACGGGTTCAGCAGCTTCTATTGTATATCAGCAAGGGGCTTATTATTCAAATGGAGAATTTATTCAAATTCATCCAACTGCAATTCCAGGGGATGACAAGCTTCGTCTGATGAGTGAATCTGCTCGTGGTGAAGGTGGACGTGTATGGACATACAAAGACGGTAAACCTTGGTATTTCTTAGAAGAAAAATACCCAGCATATGGAAATCTCGTTCCGCGTGATATTGCAACACGTGAAATCTTTGATGTATGTGTAAATCAGAAGCTAGGAATTAATGGCGAGAACATGGTTTACTTAGATCTATCTCATAAAGATCCTAAGGAGCTTGATATCAAGCTTGGTGGAATTATTGAAATCTATGAAAAGTTCATGGGCGATGATCCACGCAAGGTACCAATGAAAATCTTCCCAGCTGTTCACTACTCAATGGGTGGTCTGTGGGTAGACTACGATCAAATGACAAATATCCCTGGATTATTTGCAGCAGGTGAGTGTGATTACTCCCAGCATGGTGCAAACCGATTAGGAGCAAACTCTTTACTGTCTGCTATCTATGGTGGAATGGTTGCTGGACCAAAAGCAATTGAATACATCTCTGGACTTGAGAAGAGTGCAGATGCCATTTCTTCTTCTGTATTTGAACGGTTTGTTAAACAGGAAGAGGAAAAATGGAATCAAATCATGTCAATGAATGGAACGGAAAATGCATACGTTCTTCATAAAGAGCTAGGGGAATGGATGACAGATAATGTGACGGTTGTTCGTTACAATGACAAGCTTTTAAAAACAGACGAGAAAATCCAAGAGCTATTACAACGCTATGACAACATTAATATTAACGATACGGCTAAATGGAGCAACCAAGGAGCAATCTTTACTCGTCAGCTTCAAAACATGCTTCAATTGGCACGTGTTATTACACTAGGTGCATACAATCGAAATGAAAGTCGTGGGGCACATTACAAGCCAGAATTCCCAGATCGTAATGATGAGGAGTTCTTAAAAACAACAATGGCTAAGTTTGTTGATGCGAAATCAGCACCAGCTTTCCATTATGAAGAAGTGGATACGTCGTTGATTGAACCGCGTAAGCGTGATTATACGAAGAAGAAAAAGGGGGAGAAATAAGACATGTCTGAAAATAGAACTGTTAGTTTTATCATAACTAGACAAGATAGTCCTGAATCAGCCCCTTATCAGGAAGAATTTAAATTAGCCTATCGACCGAATATGAACGTAATCTCCGCTCTTATGGAAATTCGTCGTAATCCAGTGAATTCCCAAGGGAAAGACACAACTCCAATTACTTGGGATATGAATTGTCTTGAGGAAGTATGCGGTGCTTGTTCTATGGTTATCAATGGAAAGCCTCGCCAATCATGTACAGCATTAGTCGATCAGCTAGAACAACCAATACGATTAGAGCCGATGCGTACATTCCCAATTGTACGTGACTTGCAGGTTGATAGAAGCCGCATGTTCGACTCGTTGAAGAAAGTAAAGGCTTGGATTCCGATTGACGGAACATATGACCTTGGACCTGGACCACGTATGCCAGAGAAAAAACGTCAATGGGCATATGAATTATCTAAGTGTATGACTTGCGGAGTTTGTTTAGAAGCATGTCCGAATGTGAACAGCAAATCAAACTTCATAGGACCAGCTCCTCTATCACAAGTGCGTCTATTCAATGCTCATCCAACAGGTGAAATGAACAAAGGTGAGCGTTTAGAAACATTGATGGGTGATGGTGGTCTTGCAAACTGTGGAAACTCACAGAACTGTGTTCAATCTTGTCCAAAAGGGATTCCTTTAACAACATCAATCGCAGCCCTAAACCGTGACACTACATTCCAAGCATTTAAAAACTTCTTTGGAAGTGACCAAATTTAATTATTTGATCTAATAAAGCGTAGTGATTCTTCATCTCACGTTCATTATAGAACTGTCGACTCATCATTCATGGGTCGGCAGTTTTTGATTTAGCATAAGATACCTCTTAATTTTGTCCTTCGAAATGATTGTCCGATCTATTTCTACGAATAAGAGACTATCTCTAGCAAATAATCGATAGTTTAGAAATAGGTTAGTATCGTCTGAAACTATTGTGGAATAAAAGTAAAGCAATGACTGAGGGAAGTAGTTTCATCACAGAAACGAAAAACAAATCTATTTTCAAATAATTTTAAAAACTTTATAATGTAACTAAGGTGAAACTGAATTGTCATTCATTTTGGAGGAGAAAAATTTTTTAGGAGGCAATAAAATGAGTCGTATTAGCTATATTGATAATCTTTCTGAATGGAAAGAAGGGTTTGAGTTTTTCTTTCCAGTAAAGGTTCGATTTTCTGAGACAGATATGTTTGGACATTTAAACAATACGGTTCCGTTTACATATTATGAAGAAGCAAGAACCGAATTTTTCAAAAGTAAGGGGTTTATGCAAGAATGGGTTAAACCAGATTTCGAAGCGATTCCAGTTGTAGCTGATTTGCAATGTGACTATTTAAAGCAAGTATTCTATGATGAACGAATTAACATCCATGTGAAGGTGAACCATATTGGTACGTCTTCAGTTGATCTTCATTATATGGGTAGAAAAGAAGATGGCACCATTTGCTTTGTCGGAAGGGGTACGATTGTTCAAATTTCAAGAGTTTCTGGAAAATCAGTTCCATGGACAGAAGAGATGAAGAATATGCTTGTTAACAAAGACAAGGTTAAAGTGAAGGGCTGAAGCATATTTTGAAAATAACCATTCTCTAACAGGCAATATTAGTCACTTCATTCCTTCGTTTTACATATGATATGGTGACTAAATATATACCCATCCCACGGTTCATATAGCTGGCGAAGGCAAGGAGGGTTACAATACTTGAAAGAGAATGAATTCAAACACAAACCTTTACTAACGAAAAGAGAAAGAGAAGTGTTCGAGCTGTTAGTTCAAGATAAAACAACGAAAGAAATCGCTAGTGAATTATTTATAAGCGAAAAAACGGTTCGGAACCATATTTCGAATGCGATGCAAAAGCTTGGCGTTAAGGGGCGTTCTCAAGCTGTTGTAGAGCTCCTAAGAATGGGAGAACTAGAACTTTAAACTAAGACCGGCTATCTTCCTCGGGATAGCCGGTTTGTACATAGGAAGAGGAAAAACGAATCCAATAGAAACCCGTCTAAACGCTTAAAGTTTTTGTTTCATCATAGTTCTGTCTTGATATTTACCCGTAAAAAGTAGACAATAAGAACACAAGAAATAGACGAATATGTCGAATCTAGCTAAAACCAAGATTCTTATGGGAGATGTTGATAATGACGACAGATCATCTTAATATAAATCATGACTTAGATATTGTGGCAGAAATAGAGAAGGACTTACGTTATATTTCAGGAATTATCAAACAAAAAGGCCGAGAAATTTTAAGTAATTATACCATTACTCCTCCACAATTTGTTGCATTGCAATGGCTTTTTGAAGAAGGCGATATGACAATTGGAGACCTTTCAAATAAAATGTATCTAGCATGTAGTACAACAACGGATCTTGTGGATCGAATGGAGAAGAATAAGCTAGTTGAGCGTGTGAAGGACCCGAATGATCGACGTGTCGTTCGAATCCATCTATTAGAAGAAGGCACGCGAATTATCGAAGAAGTAATTGAAAAGCGACAGGCTTATCTACAGGAAGTACTAAAGAATTTTTCTACTGATGAAGTTCGACTTCTGCAAGTGAATTTTAAAAAGCTGCATCAAGATATGCGTGAAGAATGAGGCGAGAAGTTTGGAACAACCGATCGGTGTAATTGATTCGGGAGTTGGTGGTCTCACAGTAGCTAAGGAAATCATGCGCCAGCTTCCAAATGAACAAGTCGTTTACCTAGGAGACACAGCACGTTGCCCATATGGTCCCCGTACTGGAACTGAGGTTAAGAAATTTACTTGGCAATTAACTAGGTTTCTATTAAAAAAAAATATTAAAATGCTTGTCATTGCTTGTAATACTGCAACTGCTGTTGCGTTAGATGAAATTAGAAATGAGCTACCGATCCCTGTTATCGGTGTGATTTATCCAGGTGCACGTTCAGCAATAAAGGTGACCAAGAATCATAAGATAGGCGTCATTGGTACAGAGGGAACTGTGAAAAGCAAAGCATACGAAAAGGCGTTAAAAGAAATAAACAACCTAATTGATGTGGAAAGCCTTGCATGTCCTAAATTCGTCCCGCTAGTTGAAAGCAATGAATATGTTGGTCCTGTCGCAAAAAAAATCGTTGCTGAAACGTTAAAATCAATCAAGAATCGAGGACTAGACACATTAATTTTAGGGTGTACCCACTATCCACTGCTAGAACCATTAATCAAAAATGTAATGGGTGAATCCGTAACTGTTATTAGTTCTGGGGAAGAAACAGCAAGAGAGGTTAGTACAATTCTCTTCTATAATCGGCTTTTAAATAAAAGTGAAAAAAAGCCTGTTCATGAATACTATACAACAGGGTCTGTCCCGATTTTTAAAAAAATTGCATCTCAATGGCTGGAAGGGCCTATTGATCATATAATGAAAATCAAATTATAAAAGTCTCTGAAGTGTGAATTCGAGGCTTTTTTATTTTGGCCATCATAAGGTCTTTCATCGAATACTCAAACGTACAAGGGAAATTTCCTCTAAACTCGGTCTATTTTAAAAAATAGCTCGTATACATAGTAGTACAAACTGTCTTTGGAGGGATTTTATATGTCTGTTAATAAAAAAACAACTATTGTTTCAGCTGTTCTAGTTTCGTCTGTATTGCTCTCAGGCTGCGGGTTGTTTGGAGGAGAAAGCAAAGAGAAAGTGGACCCACCACAGGAAGTGTCTTATACGGATGGTGGTAATGCTGAAGGAACAAATGGAGTAGAATCGAGCGAAGCAGGTCAGGAAGAAGCAGTAGCGAATTCAATTATGACAGAGCTCTATTTAGTTGATAAAAATGGATATGTTGTTCCTCAAACCTTATCCTTACCGAAAACATCCTCTGTTGCTAAGCAAGCACTAGAATATCTAGTTGCAAATGGTCCAGTTTCAGAAATGCTCCCTAATGGGTTCAAAGGAGTTCTACCTGCCGACACACAAATGAGTGTGAATATTCAAGACCAAGTAGCAACAGTTGACTTTTCTAAAGAATTTGCCAATTATCAGCCAGAAGATGAGTTGAAAATAGTAGAATCAATCACTTGGACACTAACCCAATTCGATTCAGTAGAAAAGGTCAAATTGCAAGTCAATGGAAAAGAATTAACGAAAATGCCGGTTAATGGAACGCCTATCGCAAATGGGCTTACGAGAGCGAATGGCATCAATATAGATACAAAGGATGCTGTTGATATTACAAATACAAAAGCAGTTACCGTGTACTATCTTGCAGGTGAAGATGGTTCATACTACTATGTTCCAGTAACACGACGCGTAGCGAATGAACAAGATAATAATATCGTCGCTGTTGTCAATGAGCTCGTTAAAGGACCTAACTATGCTTCTAATCTATTGACAGACTTTTTACCAGATGTACAGCTTCTCGATGAGCCTAAAGTAGAGAATGGAAAAGTAACCCTTAATTTCAATGAAGCGATCTTTGGAAGTATGGAAGAGAAGATGGTTTCCCAGCATCTATTAGATTCCCTTGTTCTCTCTCTAACAGAACAGCAAGGAATTGAAAGTATTGCAATTACAGTAAATGGAGAAGGGGAAATTGTGAACGAGAAAGGAGAAAAACTGGCTGAGCCGGTAACACGTCCCGAAAAAGTAAACACAGGTAGTTTTTAATAAATCCTTTTTTGATATACTATATATTGTACATGTTGAAGAGGTTGGCAAATACTGCCGCCTCTTATTTGTTGCAAAATAGATGTTTATTGGAACTTAAGGAGGAAGTAAAATGCGCTTTGACGGACGAAATCATGATGAGTTAAGACCGATACAGATTGAAACGGATTATTTAAAGCATCCAGAAGGCTCTGTGTTAATCACAGTTGGAGATACAAAGGTTATTTGTACAGCAAGTATTGATGAACGAGTCCCCCCATTTATGAGAGGTGAAGGGAAAGGATGGATCACGGCAGAATACTCGATGCTACCTCGCGCAACGGATCAAAGAAATATCAGAGAATCTGCAAAAGGGAAGATCGCAGGAAGAACGATGGAAATTCAGCGCCTGATTGGCCGATCTCTTCGAGCGGTTGTAGACCTTGAAGCATTAGGGGAAAGAACGATTTGGTTAGATTGTGATGTAATCCAAGCGGATGGGGGAACAAGAACAGCTTCCATTACCGGTGCATTTGTAGCGATGGCCCAAGCACTACATAAACTACATAGTACAAAGAAATTAAAAAAATACCCAATCACTGACTTCCTAGCTGCTACGAGCGTAGGAATTATCGCTGATAAGCAAGTTGTTTTAGACTTAAACTATGAGGAAGACTCAAAGGCAGAGGTAGATATGAATGTCGTTATGACAGGAAATGGTGAGTTTGTCGAGCTCCAAGGTACAGGTGAAGAAGCCACATTCTCCTTTGACGAGCTACAGCTATTAGTAAAAGCGGCCCAAAGCGGTATTGGGCAAATTTTTGAACTACAGCAGGAGGCATTAGGTGAAGAAATTTCACAAAAAATTAAAGGGATTTAAAAAGGGGAATAGACAAACATGAAAGAAATGATCATTGCTACAAAAAACAAAGGGAAAGCAAAAGAGTTTGTTCGGATATTTGAACCGATGGGTTTTCAAGTGAAAACGTTAGCTGATTTTCCAGAGCTAGAAGATGTAGAGGAAACCGGAACAAGCTTTGAGGAAAATGCCACACTAAAAGCAGAAACGATCTCGAAACAGCTTGGGAAAATGGTGATCGCAGATGATTCGGGCTTAGTTGTTGATGCTTTAGATGGAGAACCAGGCATTTATTCTGCTCGCTATGCCGGTGAAGTAAAGAATGATGAAGCGAATATGGACAAGCTTTTGGATAAGATGAAAGGAATGGATCATCGCTCTGCTCGCTTTTATTGTGCGTTAGCTGTTGCTTCTCCAGCCTTTCATACATTTACTGTTCATGGCACCTGTGAAGGTTCAATCTTGCATGAGAGAAGAGGAACAAACGGATTTGGCTATGACCCTATTTTCTTTGTAGAGGCGATAGGAAAAGCAATGGCAGAGTTAATGCCTGATGAAAAGAATCAACTTAGTCATCGTGCGAAAGCAATCAAAAAGCTAGAGGATCAAATTTCAGCACTATAGTGAGAGGAATGAACACAAGTGAGGAAAATCTTGATAGTGAGTGACAGTCACGGTTCTAAGGCCGAGCTTCAAAAATTAGTAGAGAAGCATGGAGATGAAGTGGATCTCATGATCCATTGCGGAGATTCTGAACTCTCAATTGACGATCCAATCATAGAAAAATTTCAAACGGTAAGAGGAAATTGCGACGTGGATCGACGGTTTCCAGAGGAGTTAGTTACAAGTGTTGAAGGCTACCGAGTATATGCGACACATGGACATCTCTATTCAGTGAAAACATCGTTGATGAGTTTGAAATATCGAGGGGTAGAGAAGCAGGCAAACATTGTTTGTTTTGGTCATTCCCATGTACTCGGAATGGAGCTAATTGATGGGATGCTGTTCGTAAACCCTGGAAGCATCAGGCTACCGAGAAGGCGAGTTGAGAGAACATACGTCATCCTTGAAATACACTCTGGTAAAGTAACCGCCAAAGTGTACGACGATGATCAAGGTGAGCTCTCTGAATTAGAAAGTTCTTTTTTACTTTCAAAATCACTGTGAACATAATATAATCTTAGGAGAGAGTGACTCTCTCCTAAGAAGATAAAAAACTTTATAAAAAGTGTTGACTTTATATTACTAGGGTAATATAATAAATATTGTCGTTGAGACAACAAATAATAAAAATTAAGTCCCAGTAGCTCAGCAGGATAGAGCAACGGCCTTCTAAGCCGTCGGTCGGGAGTTCGAATCTCTCCTGGGACGCCATTTAATCTACATACCAATAAATTCTTACTCACCATTTTGATGGTGAGTTTTTTTCTGTTTGTGTGAAAATCGAGCGAACGCTCATTTTTTAAGCGTTCGCTCACACATGGGCAGTATTCGCTCGCTTTTCTTGATTTTCGCTCGGAATCTACAAAGATTCGCTCCAATTCGACAGGGTTTCGCTCAAACAGTAGCAGGTTTCGCTCATAATTAGGGATTAGAGCAAAAATTATATCCATAGAGAGCTTGACATACTTACTTTATATCAAAAAGAGTCTATGTGCTTAATTCACCTTCAATACAAATGTATAAGACACGCTTCCATTTTCCCATTCTGCCTTGACTTCATAAAGATATGAACCATTATCCGGTGGTGAGATCATATGATTCGAGCTTACTTCAACTTCATTCCCTCTACCATTTTCATTCCAAATATATATTCTAATGCTAGGGTCTTTTTCTATTTGAATTTGGATTTTTTCCTGCGCATGGACAGTAATCGGGGTTATTTGTTCAGCCATTTGCAAAGGAGAGGCGTGATCTGTTGTAATGCTTTCAGTCTCAAGGCCCTTTTTTCTTTCCCAGCTATAGCCACCTGCTTCAAGTGGGAATTCTTCACCACTGGCTAGAATGACTCCTTTTCTTGTCGGCGGGAACTCCTCTTCTGTAGATGAAATAATCTGATTTGAACACCCTGCAAATAAAATGAGAGTCAAGAATATTAACAAAAATTTATGAGATGACATTCCATCCCTCCTCTTATATTTTGACGAGAAGCCTAATCTAATGTTACATCTGTTTTCAGTCATTTCAAAAAAATTTTCAAACTGAAAGAACGTGAATGTATCAACAATGTAAGCGTATCCAAATTAACAGACTTATCTAAATTGTCAAATAATTCATAAAAAGGGTGTTGACGAAGGGAGAAAATCGGCGTAAGATAGTCAACAAATAAACAAACTATGAAACAAAATCTAACATAACATCAACGAATAAACTCACATACAGCAAGGGATTTCATGTTTTTTTTTACTATTAATTTCATTAGTTTAAAGCGTCTTATGACTAAAGTGAGAGGTGGATCAAGTGTCTAACCAAGTTATTTTCTTAAATGGCGAATATGTATCAAAGGAAGATGCCAAAATCTCTGTCTATGATCACGGTTTTCTATACGGTGATGGAATCTTTGAAGGTATTCGTGTATATAGTGGAAATGTTTTTCGAATGAAAGAGCATATGGATCGTCTGTATCGTTCGGCAAAATCAATTATGCTTCAGATACCTTATGAACAAGAAGAGTTCACGAGGCTAGTCGTTGAAACGGTCGAAAAGAATCAATTAGAAGATGCTTATATTCGAGTAGTAGTATCGAGAGGAGTCGGAGATCTTGGGCTCGATCCGTTTAAATGTAAGCACGCAAATGTAGTAATTATTGTAGAACCTTTAGCGATATTCCCAAAGGAATTATATGAAAAAGGTCTAGAGATTGTGACGGTTGCCACTCGAAGGAACCGGCCAGACGTATTAAGTCCAAAGGTGAAATCCTTAAACTATCTAAACAATGTTCTCGTTCGAATAGAAGCACATCTAGCAAATGTAAGTGAAGCCCTTATGTTAAATGATCAAGGGTATGTGGCAGAAGGTTCAGCGGATAATGTATTTATCTTAAAGAATAATTGCTTTTATACACCACCTGGGTATGTTGGGGCATTGGAAGGGATTACTCGAAATGCCGTCATGGAAATTGCAGAGGAGTTAGGGTACGAAGTAAAAGAAGAGCCTTTTACTAGACATGATGTGTATACAGCAGATGAAGTGTTTCTAACAGGGACAGCTGCTGAAGTCATTGCGGTTATCAAAGTGGATGGGCGTTCAATCGGGGATGGATATCCTGGAGATCATACGAAGAAATTATTGGAAGAGTTTCGCAAAAAAGTAGTTAGTGATGGGGTAAAGGTTTTTTCAAAGCAACTGGCACCACATGTTAGCTAACTTCATAACTAAAAGCGCAGATGAGGATAAGTAGTTTTATGAACAAGAATCCACAGAGAGCCGGGATGCTGGGAACCGGTGATTCAACCATAAAATGAACTCACCTCGGAGCATTGATTTGAAAGCATCGCAAGTAGAATCAATCGGGTGCCCGCACCCGTTATCAAAAAGAATAGCGATCAGCTGTTCGAAAGTGCACGCAATCTTGCGTGAATAAGGGTGGTACCGTGGAGAGGAGTTCCAATGCCTTTTCATCCCTTCAGCCTATGGAGTAGTAGGTGTATGAGGGATGGGGAGGTTTTTTTAATGGCATAAAAGTAAATCGTAGTTAGGTTATTCGTTGTTAAATGGTTAATCGGCTCTAAGAAATAACGATTCTTCATATCTGGTATATTGCAGCTAAAACAGGAGTAGAGCCAAAAATTTATGATTTTGAGGAGGTAACACATAATGTTGCAAGAGGCTGCCTTTACAAATATAAAGGCTAAACGGCAAACGTTAAGTGGTGCAGAATTGTTATTGAGAGCCTTGGAAATGGAAAAAGTAGAAGTGATTTTTGGCTACCCTGGTGGAGCAGTATTACCACTATATGACAAGTTATATGATTCGAAAATTTTACATGTACTTCCTCGCCACGAACAAGGAGGGATACATGCAGCAGAGGGGTACGCAAGGATTACGGGAAGACCGGGTGTTGTGATTGCTACATCAGGACCCGGAGCAACCAACATTGTTACGGGGCTCACTGATGCCATGATGGATTCACTTCCATTAATCGTTTTTACTGGTCAGGTACCATCTGGAGTCATAGGAACAGATGCATTTCAAGAAGCAGATATTCTTGGAATTACCACACCGATTACAAAATATAACTATCAGGTTCGAAACATCAAGGACATTCCAAGAATTGTTAAAGAAGCCTTTTATATTGCTACAAGTGGTAGGCCAGGGCCTGTACTAATCGATATACCCAAAGACATCGCTACATTAGAAGGGGATATTCCAGAGGAACAAGATATTGACCTTCCTGGCTATCAACCAACGACAGAACCCAATTATATTCAAATTCGGAAATTAACAGAGGCAGTTAGTAGCTCGAAGCGCCCGGTTATTCTAGCCGGCGCAGGTGTTCTCCATTCGAAAGCTGCGAGACAACTAAAGGATTATGTGGAACAGCAGAAAATTCCTGTCATTCATACACTTTTAGGCTTAGGAGGGTTCCCAGCTGATCATCCACTCTATATGGGGATGGCAGGGATGCATGGATGTTACGGGGCGAATATGGGCTTATATGAATGTGATTTGCTGATCAATATCGGGGCGCGCTTCGATGACCGATTAACAGGAAATTTGGAGTGTTTTGCTCCACATGCTAAGGTTGCGCATATTGATATCGATCCAGCAGAAATAGGGAAAAATGTGAACACCCATATCCCAATAGTAGCCGACGCGAAGGCGGCGCTTCTGCAATTAATTAAACAAGATGGGAAACAGCCTCAGCATAATGAATGGTTAGATAAGATTCAACAATGGAAAGGAGATTATCCATTTTCTTACGAATCATCTGCTAGTTCATTAAAGCCACAGCGAGTGATGGAAATGCTGTATGAAAAAACAAAGGGCGAAGCAATTGTCGTCACAGATGTTGGTCAGCATCAAATGTGGGCGGCACAATATTATCCATTTAAATATGCTGATCGATGGGTGACATCAGGTGGGCTAGGAACAATGGGCTTTGGTTTACCGGCAAGCATTGGCGCACAGTTGGCTGACCGTAGTGCATGTGTGTTAGCGGTACTTGGCGATGGCGGTTTTCAAATGTCCACACAAGAACTTGCGGTTATCAAAGAGTTAAACTTGCCGATCAAAATCATTATCTTTAACAACCTTGCACTTGGAATGGTAAGGCAATGGCAGGAGATTTTCTATGAATCACGCTTTTCTCACAGCAAAATGACTGTTCAACCGTCTTTTGTAAAGTTAGCTGAAGCATATGGAATCAAAGCCTATCAGATACAAAATGAAGAAGAAGGAGAGCGTATCCTACAAGAAACACTATCTAGTCAAGAGCCTGTGTTACTTGATTTTCGAGTAGACCCAGATGAAAACGTCTATCCGATGGTAGCGCCTGGGAAAGGAGTTCATGAAATGGTGGGGGTGATAAAATGCAGCGAATCATCACATTAACCGTATTGAATCGTCCAGGGGTACTCAACCGAATTACGAATCTATTTTCAAAAAGAAACTACAATATCGAGAGTATATCGGTTGGGCTTACTGAGGTAGAGGGCGTGTCAAGGATGACCTGTGTGGTTCAAGTAGATAACGAACGGGTCATTGAACAAATTACAAAACAACTAAATAAACAAATTGATGTCTTAAAAGTAATGGATATTACCGATCAATCAATGGTGGCAAGAGAACTTGCACTTGTTAAGGTACTATCGACCCCACAGACTCGGAACGAAATCAATGCACTTATTGAGCCATTCCGAGCTTCTGTAATTGATGTTAGCAAAGATAGTCTCGTAATTCAAATAACTGGTGAATCACAAAAGGTTGAAGCGTTTATCGATCTGCTAAAACCTTATGGCATTAAGGAGATAGCACGAACAGGAACAACCGCCTTTCAAAGAGGAAGTCAACGAGCCTCGCATCAACAGAAATCTTATTCAATCATCTAATTGTTTAGTAGAGAGAAGGGTCCAGCCTGTTGATCAAGCACTTTAAATCCAAGATAAAATCTAAGTATAGAAAGGGAGATTAGAAGATGGCGACAATGTACTATAACGGAGATGCAAATGAAGGGTATTTAAAAGGAAAAAAGGTAGCGGTAATTGGATATGGCTCACAAGGTCATGCGCATGCTCAAAATCTAAGAGACAGCGGAGTAGAAGTGGTTATTGGTCTTCGAAAAGGTAGGTCATGGGATAAGGCAGTGGCTGATGGTTTTTCTGTTCAGCCAGTTGGGGAAGCTACTGCACAGAGCGATGTAGTCATGGTGTTATTACCTGATGAGCAACAGCCGAAAGTATACGATGAAGAAATTTCACCTAATCTATCAGGGCAGGCATTGATGTTTGCTCATGGGTTTAATATTCACTTCCATCAAATTGTTCCCCCTTCTTCAAGCGACGTATTATTAGTCGCTCCAAAAGGACCGGGTCATCTTGTTAGAAGGACATATGAGGAAGGGGCTGGTGTTCCTGCATTATTCGCCGTGCATCAGGATGTAACAGGAGAAGCGAGAGAACTAGCATTAGCTTATGCAAAAGGAATTGGCTCTTTGAGAGCAGGAGCACTGGAAACCTCCTTTAAAGAAGAGACAGAAACGGATCTGTTTGGGGAGCAAGCTGTACTTTGCGGAGGGTTAACATCTCTTGTAAAAGCTGGATTTGAGACGCTAGTCGAGGCCGGATATCAGCCAGAACTTGCTTACTTTGAATGTCTACATGAATTAAAGCTGATTGTCGACTTAATGTACGAAGGTGGATTAGAAGGGATGCGATATTCTATCTCTGATACTGCCCAATGGGGAGACTTTGTCAGCGGACCTCGAGTGGTAAATGAGAATGTAAAGGAAGAGATGAAAGCAGTCCTTAAGGATATTCAAGCAGGACAATTTGCAAAAGGTTGGATTCTAGAAAATCAGGCAAATCGACCAGTCTTTAATGCAATTTATCAAAGAGAAAAAGAGCATCAGATTGAACAAGTGGGAAGAGAGCTTAGGAAGATGATGCCATTTGTTCAAAATGGGAAAAAGAAAGAAGTGGTCACTAGTGCAAAAAATTAAGATATTTGATACCACGCTAAGAGATGGGGAGCAATCAGCCGGTGTCAATCTTAATTTTTCAGAAAAGTTAGAAATCGCAAGACAGCTGGATCGCCTACAAGTTGATATTATTGAAGCTGGTTTTCCAGCAGCATCAAAAGGGGATTTTTCTTCAGTTCAGCACATTGCGAATTCGATAAAAAACTGTTCCGTTACGGGCTTGTCCCGATCGGTCATATCTGATATTGATTCAGCTTGGGAAGCGCTTAAAGGAGGAATTGAGCCTAGATTACATTTGTTCATTGCTACTTCTCCTATTCATCGGAAATATAAGCTGAAGCAATCAAAGGAGCAGGTAATCGAAACAGCGGTAAATTCGGTGAAATATGCGGCAAGTAAATTTCCGATTATACAGTGGTCCGCCGAAGATGCCTGCCGAACAGAACTCCCTTATTTAGCTGAGATTGTAGAAGAAGTGATTCAAGCCGGTGCTTCCGTAATCAATATCCCTGATACGGTTGGATATATTACACCAAAAGAATACGGTGAAATTTTTCAATATTTAAATAATCATGTTCCTTCAATTAATAAAGTATCTCTTTCTGCCCATTGTCATGATGATCTTGGTTTAGCCATCAGCAATTCATTAGTTGCTATAGAAAACGGAGCTACCCAAGTGGAAGGGACTATTAACGGAATTGGTGAACGAGCAGGAAATGCTGCATTAGAGGAATTAGCAGTAGCATTGCATATTCGTCAAGACTATTATCATGCTTATACATCACTACAATTAAATGAGATTAGCCGAACAAGCAGCTTAGTTAGCAAGCTAACAGGGATGGTTGTACCAGCAAACAAAGCCATTGTAGGTCGTAATGCATTTGCACATGAATCAGGAATTCATCAAGATGGTGTGTTGAAAGAAAAATCAACGTATGAAATCATTTCACCAGAATTAGTTGGTTTTCATTCGAATTCTATGGTTCTTGGAAAGCACTCAGGAAGACATGCATTTAAAAATCGTTTAAGTGAACTTGGTCTATCCATTGACGATAAAGAAATTCAATCGCTATTTTCCGTATTTAAAGACCTTGCCGATCGCAAAAAGGAAATGACGGATGAAGACCTAGTAGCGATTGTCTTGGAAGAACAAATGTCAAAAGAAACAAGATTCTATGAGTTGATTCACCTTCAAGTTCAATATGGTACGAATCAAGTTCCGACAGCTACTGTCACTCTGTCAGGAAGTCAAAACGAAGTAATACAGGAAGCAAGTACAGGTGGAGGAAGTATTGAAGCTTTATATAATACTTTAGAAAAATGTGTGAATGGGGAAGTCAATCTTCTCGACTACCGCATTCAATCTGTCGGAGCAGGCAGAGATGCATTAGCACAAGTGTACGTGAAATTAAAGTATTGTGAAGTTGAAACAAGTGGGCGTGGCCTTGCTCAAGACGTACTAGAAGCTTCAGCTAGAGCCTATTTAAATGCAATTAATCGCGAGATATACATGAGGAAATTGACGAAACAACCAGTCAAAGGATAACTACAAATATCAGGATAAGGGAGGAATTGGAATGAGGAAGCAAATTGCTGTACTTCCAGGAGATGGGATCGGTCAAGAGGTTGTCAAGGGGGCAGTCGAGATTCTGCGAGCAATTGGTGAACGATTTGACCATCAATTTCGGTTTACTTATGGGGAAATTGGAGGCATTGCACTTGATTCAACGGGAACTCCTTTACCTGACGATACTATTGAACTTTGTAAAGCTAGTGATGCAGTTTTGTTAGGGGCTGTAGGTGGACCCAAATGGGATCATAACCCTCCGCACCTTCGACCTGAACAAGGGTTATTAAAGATTCGTAAAGAGTTAGGTTTGTACGCAAATTTAAGACCAACCAGCTATTACGCTAGTCTAGCTGATTCTTCACCTTTAAGGAGAGATGTGATTGAAGAGGTAGACATGGTGATTGTAAGAGAATTAACAGGCGGCTTGTATTTTGGAAAGCCTAGTGAGCGAACCTACTCAAATGGTGAGGAAGCTGCTGTAGATACATTATATTATGAACGAGCAGAAATGAAGCGTGTAATCCAACAAGCCTTTGAATTAGCTCAAAAAAGGAGACAGAAAGTGACATCTGTTGATAAAGCAAACGTGTTAGAATCGAGCCGAATGTGGAGGGAAGTTGCAGAAGACGTTGCGAAGAACTTTCCTAATGTAACCCTTGAACATATGTTGGTTGACAATGCAGCAATGCAGCTTATTAAAAACCCTAAGCAATTTGATGTCGTTGTGACAGAAAATATGTTTGGCGATATTTTAAGCGATGAAGCTTCTGTTCTAACAGGTTCACTTGGAATGCTGCCTTCTGCTAGCTTGTCAGAACAAGGTCCCTATTTATTTGAACCAATCCATGGTTCAGCGCCAGATATTAAAGGATTAAATCTTGCCAACCCGATTGCGATGATTCTTTCCGCAGCTATGATGCTTCGTATATCGTTTGGGATGACAGAAGAAGCAGATGCAGTAGAATGTGCTGTCCAGCAAGTATTAGAAAATGGCTATCGTACGAAGGATATTTATTCATTTGGCAAAAATGCTGTCACAACAGATGAGATGGTAGAAGCTATTAAAGCAGAGATTCTAGATAATGGAACGATTCTTCATATTATGGGAGCTTATGCTTAATAAATATTACAGAGGGGGATGACGAATCAAATGTCTCCCCTTTTCACTTCTAGCATGATTATAGGGGGGAGTATCATGGGGAAAACCATAGTAGATAAGATTTGGGAAAAACACGTCGTCTTTCGTGAGGAAGGAAAACCAGACCTTCTCTATATCGATCTTCACTTAGTACATGAGGTAACTTCACCACAAGCCTTTTCGGGATTACGTATGAAGGGAAGAAGGGTGAGAAGACCTGAACGGACTTTTGCGACAATGGATCACAATGTTCCTACACAAAACCGAGAAGTAATTAAAGATAAAGTGGCTTTAATCCAAATGACGACTTTAGAGAAAAATTGTCAGGAGTTTGAGATTAGGTTAGCTGATATGGAGAGTCCCGATCAGGGAATTGTTCACGTAGTGGGGCCTGAGCTTGGTTTAACTCAACCAGGAATGACGATTGTTTGTGGAGACAGTCATACGTCTACACATGGGGCATTTGGCGCATTAGCTTTTGGTATTGGAACAAGTGAGGTGGAGCATGTATTAGCTACGCAAACACTTTGGCAATCGAAACCCAAAACACTAAAACTAGAAATTAATGGTCAGCTTTCAAGAGGGGTAACAGCAAAGGATGTAATTCTCTATATTCTAGCAACCTACGGTATAGACTTTGGAACAGGCTATGTAATCGAATATTGTGGTGAAGCAATTAGGAATATGACGATGGAGGAGCGAATGACAATTTGCAATATGTCCATTGAAGGAGGAGCACGTGCAGGCCTTGTTAGTCCAGATGAAGTCACTTTTGAATATATCTATGGAAGAAAATATGCTCCAGAAGGAGATGAGTTTACTAAGGAGAAAGAAAGGTGGTCAGACCTTAGCTCTGACGCTGATGCTGTCTACGATCGGGAGATTTATATTGATGCGGCTACAATTGCACCAATGGTAAGCTGGGGGACAAACCCTTCAATGACAAGCAGCGTGACAGGTTCTTTACCATACCTCTTTGACATTAAAGAATCCTCAAAGAGAATCTCTCAAGAAAGAGCTTACCACTATATGGGGTTAAAAGAAGGCCAGAGTATTCAAGATATATCAATACAGCACGTCTTCATTGGGTCATGTACGAATTCCCGACTAGAGGACCTGCGAAGTGCCGCTCAAATGATTAAAGGAAAGAAAGTGCATCCTAATGTGAGAGCATTAGTGGTTCCTGGTTCACAACGGGTGAAAAGGGCTGCAGAGGAAGAGGGATTGGATGAGGTATTCATCAAGGCGGGATTTGAATGGAGAGAGTCAGGGTGTAGTATGTGCTTAAGTATGAATGATGATCGAGTTCCGAAGGGAGAGCACTGCGCTTCTACATCCAATCGGAATTTTGAAGGAAGACAAGGTGCAGGAGCTAGAACACATCTCGTAAGCCCTACCATGGCAGCTGCAGCTGCATTATACGGAAGATTCGTAGATGTGAGAGAAATGGTAGAGAGAGAATTAGTTCACTAAGAGGAGGGGATGAATATGGAAGAACACGTTGGTACAGCAGTGAGCATGGACCGATCAAATGTAGATACAGATCAAATCATTCCAAAGCAATTTTTAAAACGAATTGAAAAGACTGGCTTTGGCACGTATTTATTTTATGACTGGCGTTATACAGAAACAGGACAACTAGACCCTCGCTTTGAGTTGAACAAAATCAACCATCAAGGATGCACGATCTTAATTGCTAATGAAAACTTTGGCTGTGGATCATCTCGAGAACATGCGCCATGGGCACTTTTAGACTACGGGTTTAAAGTAATAATTGCCCCAAGCTTTGCGGATATTTTTTATCAAAATTGCTTAAAAAATGGCATCGTCCCTGTTCAGTTAACAAAAGAAGACGTTAAATATTTGTTGGAAAAAGGAGGCGAAGAGAAATATCGATTAACTGTATCAATTGTAAATGAAAAAGTGACAGACGATTATGGATTTATTGGGTCCTTTTCATTGCATCCCTACTGGAAGCAAATGCTTATCAATGAGTGGGATGAAATAGAAGTAACCCTGCAGTTAGAGGATGAAATAGCGAAATTCGAAGAGAGGTAGAGCTATTAATGAATTTGAGGTAGGTGTATAGCCTGCCTTTTTGTTTTTTTAAGCTTTACATGCTAAACTTACGTAAAATGACAATGCATAAGGCGGTATAAAGCATGAAGAAAAGAGATCGAAATCAATCAGAACATAAGGTCGTTCTCTTTCCGAATTTGGAAAAAAGGTTAATGGAAAAGGGCTTGGATTGCTTAACGCAAAAAAAATATCAGCAAGCTATCCAATTACTAGAGGAAGCTAAGCAATACACCTCAGACCATGAAGAAATCTATATTGGCTTAATTGTAGGTTACTATGAAACAGGAAACCTTCAGGAAGCAAAGCGGTTAGCAAAAGAAGTTTTACATAAAGGGTTAGGAGATTATATTCATACGGTAGATCTTTACTTAATGATTCTTGTACAGCTACATGAATATGAAGAAATCGTCTCCACAATTGAAGTACTATTAGAAGAAAAGGAAGTGCCAGCGGAAAAGCTGGAGCATTTTTCTAAATTGCTTCATTTTAGTAAGCGAATGGTGGATAGTCAAGGACATCTTTCTGAAGAAGAGGAGAACGGTAGCACTGAACTCCCTAACCTGCTCTCTGTCGAAGATCCAAATGAGCAAATGCTCATAATTGCACAGCTTCAAAGTAAAAATATTCGCCCTTATATTGAACAAATTGAGGCATATTTAACTTCAGATAGCGGACATCCGTTTATGAAAACAATGCTTATAAATCTCTTAGTTGAACAAGAATATAACAAAGAAATAATCATCAAGAAATTGAATCGAGAGGACAAGATGAATCCAGTTCACCTCCCAGTGTTCGGTGAGTTTCCTCAAATGAAGGCAATCGTAAACGAGTTACAGCAACAAGTTGAAAATGAAAACCCAGTTCTATACGGCAATATTGTCAGTTTAGTAGAACGACATTGCTTTATTACCTATCCGTTTGCGTTAGATCCCGATAATGTAAAAGCTTGGGCTGCTGCATATCACATTGTTGGGAATGAATTCTTTGGAATAAAGGAAGAAACATGCGACATTATTGAACAGTATCAAGCACAAATAAGTGATGTAGAGGAGATAAAGGCTACTATCTATAAATTAGAAGAAATTTCTTTTCCTATTATTTAGGCGGGACTGTTGAAACAAAAACAACGTATGTTATAATGTAGTGGTTGTAATGTGTAAAAAAGTACTTTACATATTAAAGAATGGATAACCCTTGTACCGCAGGGCTATATTCATACTAATTCGGTTACGAATGAAATGATAATAGATTTTTGGAGGGAAACATTTTATGTCTACAAAAGTAGAAAGATTAGAAGGGAACCAAGTGGTTCTTACAATTGAAGTAGATGCAGAGAAAGTAAATGAAGGATTAACCGCTGCATTCAATAAGGTTGTTAAACAAGTAAATGTTCCAGGATTCCGTAAAGGGAAAATGCCACGTGCTATGTTTGAAAAGCGCTTTGGTGTGGAATCATTATACCAAGATGCAGTGGATATTCTTCTTCCAGAAGCATATACAAGTGCAATTGATGAAGCTGGAATTGAGCCTGTAGATCGTCCGGATATCGACGTAGAACAAATTGAAAAAGGCAAAAGCCTTATCCTAAAAGCAACTGTAACAGTTAAACCTGAAGTGAAGCTTGGCGAATACAAAGGTTTAGAAGTAGAACCGCTTAGCACAGAAGTAGCTGACGAAGATGTTACAGCTGAACTAACATCTCTTCAAGAAAGACAAGCTGAGCTTGTTGTAAAAGAAGAAGGAACAGCACAAAACGGTGATACAGTTGTAATGGACTTTGAAGGATTCGTTGATGGAGAAGCATTTGAAGGTGGAAAAGCTGAAAACTATTCACTTGAACTTGGTTCAGGTCAATTTATCCCAGGCTTCGAAGATCAATTAGTTGGAACGGCTACTGGAGTGTCTAAAGATGTAGAAGTTTCATTCCCAGAAGAATACCATGCAGCAGAACTTGCAGGTAAGCCAGCTGTTTTCAAAGTAACAATTCATGAAATTAAAACAAAAGAACTTCCAGCGCTAGATGATGAATTCGCTAAAGATGTTGATGAAGAAGTTGAAACTTTAGATGCTTTAAAAGAGAAAATCAAAACGCGTTTAGAAGACAACAAAAAGCATGAAGCAGAGCATTATGTGCGTGATACAGTTGTAGAAAAAGCTGCTGAAAATGCAGAAATTGATCTTCCAGCTGTTATGATTGATACGGAAGTTGACCGCATGCTTCAAGAATTCGAGCAACGCTTACAACAACAAGGTATGAACCTTGAGCTTTACTTCCAATTCTCGGGACAAGATGAAAGTGCACTACGTGATCAAATGAAAGAAGAAGCTGAAAAGCGTGTACGTATGAACTTAACTCTTGAAGCAATTGCGAAAGCTGAGAGCATCGAAGTCACAGATGAAGAAGTAAACGAAGAAGTTCAAAAAATGGCTGATATGTACAACATGACTGTTGAAAACATTCAAAAAGCATTAGGTAGCTTAGAAGGGTTAAAAGCAGACCTTAAAGTTAGAAAAGCTGTTGAATTTCTTGTGGATAACAGCAAGACAGTTGCATAAGATAAAGTAAACGTTTTTCCAATTAGGCAAAAATTGTTACATGATGATATAGAACAAGGCGCGATCTAATCGTGCCTTGTTTTCTACAATTTATACTTACATACATATGATAAAAATGAGTAACACTAGTTTTTATATACCGGTTTATGGTTAAGCTGAATAAGTACATAATTTTTTAGCGGACCACCATTCAACACATTCATTCCATTTGATTGAGCCAGTTCAATAAGAGTTATTATTACCTATGAAGGTAGTATATGTGTTAAAATGCAAATTACATAACAAGTGAATGTGTGAAAAAGGTTTGCGGTGATCCGCTCATTTTTATATAGGTAAGAAAGTTTGTTCAAGGGGTGAAGATATTGTTTAAATTTAATGATGAAAAAGGGCAATTAAAGTGTTCTTTTTGTGGAAAAACACAAGACCAAGTTCGTAAATTAGTTGCCGGTCCAGGTGTATATATATGTGATGAATGTATCGAATTATGTACCGAAATCGTAGAAGAGGAACTTGGGACAGAAGAAGAAGTTGAATTTAAGGATGTTCCGAAGCCTATGGAAATCCGAGCAATTTTAGATGAGTACGTCATTGGGCAAGAACAAGCGAAAAAATCGTTATCGGTTGCTGTTTACAACCATTACAAACGAATTAATTCAAATAGCAAAATTGATGATGTTGAATTATCTAAGAGTAATATTGCGATGATTGGTCCTACTGGAAGCGGAAAAACATTATTAGCGCAAACATTAGCAAGAATACTGAATGTTCCATTTGCGATTGCAGATGCAACTTCTTTAACTGAAGCTGGTTATGTAGGGGAAGATGTAGAAAACATCTTATTAAAATTAATCCAATCCGCTGATTATGATGTAGAAAAGGCTGAAAAAGGAATTATCTACATTGATGAGATTGATAAAGTGGCTCGTAAATCTGAAAATCCTTCTATCACTAGAGATGTATCAGGAGAAGGTGTTCAGCAGGCATTATTAAAGATTCTTGAAGGTACAGTAGCAAGTGTACCTCCACAAGGTGGACGCAAGCATCCTCATCAAGAATTTATCCAAATTGATACGTCCAACATTTTATTCATTTGCGGCGGTGCATTCGATGGTATCGAACAAATCATTAAACGCCGTTTAGGTCAAAAAGTTATTGGATTCGGATCAGATAATAAAGAAGCAGAAGTAGATCAAAAAGAGCTACTTTCTAAAGTGTTACCAGAAGATTTATTGAAATTTGGGCTTATTCCAGAATTTATCGGTCGTTTGCCAGTCATTGCTAGCTTAACGCAGCTAGATGAAGAAGCGTTAATTGAAATTTTAACAAAACCGAAAAATGCACTTGTTAAACAATATCAAAAAATGCTTGAGCTAGACGATGTGGAGCTTGAATTTGAAGAGGAAGCACTGCATGAAATTTCAAAGAAAGCAATTGAAAGAAAAACAGGTGCTCGTGGTCTTCGCTCCATTATTGAAGGAATCATGCTCGATGTTATGTTTGACCTTCCTTCACGTGAGGATATTGTTAAATGTATCATCACAAAGGAAACAGTTTTGGAAAATAGTGCACCGAAGCTTGTACTTGAAGATGGAACGGTTATTGATGAAGAACGTAAAACATCTGCATAATCTTTCTGAAAAAGGGGTTTGGAATGTAACTATTCCAAACTCTTTTTTTGCTTTCTCGATGTCGTGCTCCATTTTGCTGTAGAAATTTGTTCTTCCTCCCTCTTTGCAAATTAGCCGATATAATTAGGAATATGGCACACACTGGAGGATAGAAAACACAGTATTACTAAACACAAGCAGCCTATAAGTTTTCTGTAAAAATTGGTTTATTCCAACTTGGTCAAGGAGATACTAGCAAATATCACCTAGACTATTATGCAGGAGGGATCACGCGATGAGTTGGACGGGGATTGCTTTATTTATTCAGCTATTTTTCGGAATCGTAATCGGGCTGTACTTCTGGAATTTATTAAAAAACCAACGGACTCAAAAAGTATCAATAGACCGAGAATCAAAGAAGGAAATGGATCAACTGAAAAAAATGAGATCCATTAAGCTAACAGAACCACTTTCTGAAAGGGTACGTCCTTCAACCTTTGACGATATAGTTGGTCAAGAAGATGGAATCAAATCGTTAAAAGCAGCGTTATGTGGACCGAACCCACAGCATGTCATTATTTATGGACCACCGGGAGTCGGCAAAACTGCTGCGGCTCGCCTTGTGTTAGAAGAAGCGAAGAAGAATGCAAAAACCCCTTTTCAAGAATCATCTGTTTTCATCGAATTAGATGCAACCACTGCTCGATTTGATGAAAGAGGGATTGCTGATCCTTTAATTGGTTCTGTTCATGATCCAATCTATCAAGGGGCAGGTGCTATGGGGCAAGCGGGAATTCCACAACCCAAACAAGGTGCTGTAACGAATGCACATGGGGGAGTGCTTTTTATTGATGAAATTGGCGAACTTCATCCTATCCAAATGAATAAGCTCCTCAAGGTACTCGAGGATCGAAAAGTATACCTTGAGAGCGCATACTATAGCGAAGAAAATACGCAAATTCCAAACCATATACATGATATTTTTAAAAACGGACTTCCAGCGGATTTTCGTTTAGTTGGTGCAACAACGAGAACGCCAAATGAAATTCCACCTGCCATTCGCTCTAGATGTATGGAGGTCTTTTTTAGAGAGTTAACAGAAGATGAAATTTTCGATATTGGTAAAAAAGCAGCTGAAAAGGTAAAGTTGTCAATCAGCGATCAATCATTAAATACATTGGCATCCTATTGCCGAAATGGAAGAGAAGCAGTGAATTTGATTCAAATTTCAGCTGGAATTGCGATAAATGAAGACCGAGATTATATGAAAGAAGAAGATCTAGAATGGGTGATTCATTCAAGTCAGTTGAACCCGAGGATGGAACGAAAAATTTGTTCAAACCCAGCAGTTGGACTTGTGAATGGTTTAGCTGTACATGGACCAAATACAGGAGCATTATTAGAAATAGAAGTAACGGTGATACCTGCTAAAGAAAAAGGTTCTATTAATATTACTGGTATTGTTGAAGAAGAGAGTATTGGAAATCAAGGGAAATCTGTAAAAAGAAAAAGCATGGCAAAAGGATCAATTGAGAATGTGATTACGGTACTTCGTGCTATGGGTGTACCAGCAGATGAATACGATATTCATGTGAACTTTCCAGGCGGTGTGCCAATAGATGGACCTTCAGCAGGAATTGCGATGGCAACGGGTATATACTCTGCCATTTACAAACGTCCTATAGATCATACTGTTGCGATGACAGGAGAAATAAGCATCCACGGAGCTGTAAAGCCGATTGGTGGAGTGCTACCGAAAGTAAAGGCTGCTTTAAAAGCCGGAGCCAAAACCGTCATCATCCCAGAAGAAAATATGCAATCCATTCTAAAAGAAATAGATGGTATTGAAATTATCCCAGTAAAACACTTTAGTGAAGTGTTAGAAATGTCATTGTTAAAAGAGTATTCAAAGGAACAACCACTGTCAGAAACCATCGATTTGTCGAAACGGGAAAGCGTATAAGGAGAAACTTCGGTTTATAGGAGCTATTGCTATGAACCGAAGTTTTATTTCTTTTGGTTAAGGATGAAATTTCACATATTTTATTAAGGGATTAATGATACTATAAATAGATAACTCTTGTGAATAGACACTTGTACTTAAATAAGATAGAATTGTACAAAGAATTATTCTAATTCCTAATAACGGATATAGTTTTTGCATTTGGAGGTGCAATTGAATGGCGAATACGAAAGAAATCATCGTCCCCCTCCTGCCGCTTCGAGGTTTACTTGTTTACCCTACAATGGTACTACATTTAGATGTAGGGAGAGAGAAGTCTGTACAGGCCCTTGAAAAAGCAATGGTAGATGACCATCTCATTTTTTTAACGACGCAAAAGGATATTTCAATAGATGATCCAATTGAAGATGATCTATATCAAATGGGGACGTTAACGAAAGTTAAGCAAATGCTTAAACTCCCTAACGGTACAATCCGAGTTCTCGTAGAGGGACTACAAAGAGCGGAAATTGTTTCATTTTTTGATGAAAAAGATCATTATGTTGTGAGCATTAAACCTCATGAAGATGAATCAACAAAAGATGTTGAAGATGAAGCATTAATGAGAACCCTGCTCGAGTACTTTGAGCAATACATAAAATTGTCGAAGAAAGTTTCTGCAGAAACGTATTCAACTGTCTCTGATATTGAAGAGCCTGGTCGACTGGCGGATATTGTCTCTTCACATTTGCCTCTAAAGCTTAAAGAGAAGCAAGAGATCTTAGAGATTACAACTATTAAAGAACGATTGAACCGAGTGATTGAAATCATTCATAATGAAAAAGAAGTATTAAACCTTGAAAAGAAAATAGGCCAGCGCGTAAAGAAATCAATGGAACGAACACAAAAAGAATATTACTTACGCGAACAAATGAAGGCCATTCAGAAAGAGTTAGGCGATAAAGAAGGAAAAACAGGTGAGGTCGCAGATCTTGCAGAGAAAATTCAAAACGCAAATATGCCAGATCATATCCTAAAAGCTGCCTTAAAAGAGCTTGACCGCTACGAAAAAGTCCCATCAAGCTCCGCTGAAAGCTCTGTCATTCGAAACTATTTGGAATGGTTAATTTCTCTCCCTTGGTCGAATGCAACGGAAGATGATCTAGATATACTTAAAGCGGAACGGATTTTAGAAAAAGAACATTATGGCTTAGAAAAGGTAAAAGAGCGTGTTCTTGAATATTTAGCTGTTCAGCAATTAACGAACTCATTAAAGGGACCGATTTTATGTTTGGCGGGACCTCCAGGAGTTGGGAAGACGAGCTTAGCACGCTCAATCGCTACCTCATTAAACCGTAATTTTGTGCGAATTTCTCTTGGGGGTGTTCGCGATGAATCAGAAATTCGTGGTCATCGAAGAACATATGTAGGTGCGATGCCAGGTCGGATTATCCAAGGGATGAAAAAGGCGGGAACAATTAACCCTGTTTTCTTATTGGATGAAATTGATAAAATGTCTAGTGATTTTAGAGGAGATCCCTCAGCAGCGATGCTAGAAGTTCTTGATCCAGAACAAAATCATACATTTAGTGATCATTATATTGAAGAAACATATGATCTCTCAAAAGTGTTATTTATAGCAACAGCAAATGACTTAAGTACAATTCCTGGCCCATTAAGAGATCGTATGGAAATCATTACAATTTCGGGTTATACAGAATTAGAGAAAATTCATATTGCAAAGGATCATCTTTTTCCTAAACAAGTAAAAGAACATGGATTATCTAAATCTCAACTGCAAATTCGTGAAGATGGCATTCGTAATATCGTTCGTTACTATACTAGAGAAGCAGGTGTTCGTGGTCTAGAAAGACAGCTTGCAACTGTTTGCCGGAAAACGGCAAAAATTATTGTATCTGGTGAGAAGAAACGCCTGATTATTACGGAGAAAAATGTTGAAGAATTTCTAGGAAAACCGAAATTCCGATATGGACAAGCAGAGATTGAAGATCAAGTAGGCGTGGCAACAGGGTTAGCATATACAACTGTTGGAGGAGATACGTTACAAATTGAAGTATCTCTCTCTCCAGGAAAAGGAAAATTGATTTTAACTGGAAAGCTTGGAGATGTAATGAAGGAATCTGCTCAGGCAGCCTTTAGCTATGTAAGATCTAAAGCGAAAGAGTTAGAAATTGATGAACAATTCCATGAAAAGCATGATATTCATATTCATGTTCCAGAAGGTGCCGTTCCGAAAGATGGTCCTTCAGCTGGAATAACAATCGCAACTGCCCTCGTATCAGCTTTATCTGGTAAGCCAATTCATAAAGAGGTAGGAATGACGGGTGAAATAACCCTACGTGGCCGCGTTTTACCTATTGGTGGAGTAAAAGAAAAAACCTTAAGTGCCCACCGTGCAGGCTTAACAAAAATTATTCTTCCAAAGGATAATGAGAAGGATATAGATGATATCCCAGAAAGTGTTCGAGAGGAATTAGATTTTGTTCTCGTTTCACATGTGGATGAAGTATTAAAACACGCTTTAAGTAATGGAGTCGAATTATGAAAGTAACTAGCGCAGAAATTGTTATTAGTGCAGTAAAGCCTGACCAGTACCCTGGTGAGGCTTTGCCTGAGTTTGCCCTTGCTGGACGTTCAAATGTAGGCAAGTCATCATTCATTAATAAGATGCTCAATCGTAAGAACCTAGCACGAACTTCGTCTAAACCGGGGAAAACACAAACGTTAAATTTCTACTTAATTAACGAGATGCTACACTTTGTCGATGTCCCTGGATACGGATACGCTAAGGTTTCGAAAAAGGAACGTGAAGCTTGGGGAAAAATGCTTGAAAAGTATTTAACGTCTAGAGAGCAATTAAAGGCTGTTCTTTTAATTGTCGATCTCAGACACCCACCAACAAATGATGATATCATGATGTATGATTTTTTAAAGCATTATGAAATTCCGTGCATTGTTGTTGCAACAAAAGCAGATAAAATTCCGAAGACGAAAAGACAGCAGCATTTTAAGAAAACAAAAGAAGCATTAAATTTAGACCCTAATGATCAAATCATCCTCTTCTCTTCTGAAACTGGGGAAGGGAAAGAGACGGCATGGGGAGTATTACAAAGCTATATGAAATAATGAAAAGCTTAGCAGTCGATATTTAGACTGCTAAGCTTTTTATTTTGAAAAGGAGTATGTTGAAAGATTGAACCCTCTTTCTATCAAAAGTGTTCGAGAATCCTCGAATCCTCAAGAGAAAAATGTCAACTAATAGGGAATTAAAAGCATCTGTGAGTAAATGGTGGTTATTGGGAGGGATTTGAAAATAAACTCGTAAGATGGAATAATATCAAAATGTATCGCGTAATATAAACAAATATGAATTTTGAGAATATTTGTACAACATGATAAAGTTAAATTGTCCAATACATATAGATATTAAAAGGGGGAGTTTCACATAGTGAGAAATTGGATAAAAGGTTTATTATTAATGGTAGCTGTTTTTGCTCTAGCAGCTTGTGGATCTAAAGAAACGTCATCAAGCAATGGAGTGGAGTTAGCTGAGGAAGGTAGTTTTATCTTTGCTGCTTCAGGTGAATTTAAACCGTTCAGCGTAACGGATGCTGATGGGAAAATGACGGGCTTTGACATTGAAGTTGGTGAAGCTGTAGCAAAAGAATTAGGTCTTGAGCCAGTGCAGAAAAAGTTTAAATTTGGCGGCATTGTTGAAGGTGTGAAATCTGGTCGTTTTGATGCAGCTGTCGCAAGTCATACGATTACAGAAGAAAGATTGCAAGCTGTTAACTTTTCTACCCCATACTACTATTCGGGACCACAAATCTTTGTTCGTCCTGATAGTTCATCAGAATCCCTCGATGATCTAAAGGATCTAGAAATTGCTGTATCAAAAGGCTCCACTTATGCAGATCAAGCAAAAACTGTAACGGATAAAATTATTTATTATGATAGCGACGTAACCGCATTAGAAGCCCTTAGCAGAGGTAAGCATGATGCTGTTATTACCGATTTTATTACTGGAAAAGAAGCAATTGGCGCAGGAATGGAAATTGAAGGTAGAGAGCTGCTTGGTCGAAGCGAACAAGCAATTGCCATTGGAAAAGACAATGAAGTGCTGCTTAAGAAGGTAAATGAAGCACTCGAAACCTTGCGTGAAAATGGTACCTTAACAGAAATAAGTAAGAAATATTTCGGTGAAGACATCACTGTTGATCCTGAGAAGGAGTAACACGAAAGGGCGAATGGGGATTGTTCCACATTCGTCTTTTTTGGTCTAAAGGTTAGGTATAGAAAGGAGAATGTACTTGGAGCTATTTACTAAGTTTATCGATACATATCCCGTGTTTTTAGACGGTATGCTATTAACATTTAAATTGACGGTCGTATCTATTTTTATCGCAATATTTATTGGTCTGTTTTTTGCTTTTCTAAAAATCTCTAAAATTAAGATACTTGAACTACTGGCCGATTTGTATATCTTTCTTGTGAGAGGAACACCGTTAGTTGTTCAAATCTTTGTTTTCTATTTTGGATTAACGTCGTTAAATATTTCACAATTCTGGTCTGTTGTTCTAGGACTTGCCTTCCATAATGGAGCCTATATAGCAGAAATATTTAGGGGTTCTATTCAGTCGATTGATAAAGGGCAAATGGAAGCAGGAAGGTCATTAGGGATGACGGTTGGATTGTCGATGAGAAGAGTCATTTTGCCACAAGCTTTTCGCAGAGCCCTACCTCCCTTGGGGAATCAATTTATTATCGCATTGAAGGATTCCTCGTTAGCTTCCTTTATTGGGATGTATGAGTTATTTAATGTGGCTACTACGTATGGTTCAAACGAATATGACTACATGAGCTACTTATTAATTGTTGCCGTTTATTATCTAGTTCTAGTGCTATTCTTCTCCATATTAGTGCGTTATGTTGAAAATAAAATGAGCATAAGTGATTAACTGGAAGGGGGACATCAGATGAGTGATTCCATAATGATTACCGTTGATAAATTAAATAAATCGTTCGGAGACCTTCATGTATTAAAGGATATTGATATGACTGTGAAAGAGAGTGATGTGGTCTGCTTAATTGGAGCAAGTGGCTCTGGCAAAAGTACATTACTCCGCTGCTTGAATTTTTTAGAAATGAAGGATTCTGGCAAAGTGATTATTGAAGGAGAACAAATTGAACGGGAAACCCATGATTTAAATAAAGTGAGGGAAAAGGTAGGGATGGTCTTTCAGCACTTTTATTTGTTCCCCCATCGAACGGTCATTGAAAATGTAGTAGACGCTCCTGTTCACGTGAAAAAAGTTCCAAAGGCAGAGGCTATCAAACATGCTGAAGAGCTATTACGAAAAGTGGGTTTAATAGAAAAAAAGGATGTTTACCCTTCTAAGCTATCAGGCGGTCAAAAGCAGCGTGTGGCGATTGCTAGAGCATTAGCGATGAAACCAGACATCATGTTATTCGATGAACCAACATCAGCACTAGATCCTGAGCTAGTTGGCGAGGTACTTTCGACAATGAAGGAGCTAGCTGAGGAAGGAATGACAATGGTCGTTGTTACTCATGAAATGGGATTTGCAAGAGAAGTAGCGGATTGGGTCGTATATATGCATGATGGGCAAATCGTTGAAGTGGGTCATCCAAAAGAGCTCTTCCACGCACCTAAAGAACAGAGAACAAAAGACTTTTTGGATTCAGTTCTTTAAGGACATTCTTACAAAGGAATGGAAGTAGCGTTTGTTTAAGTTACATTCTCAATTGCTTAATAGCAAAGTCTCTCAAATAGTAGGTGAAAATCGTTCAAAATAAAGGTACTTGGTCGATAAAAGCCAAGTACCTTTATTCTTTAATTATTTTCTTTTGAAAAACAACAGATAGCAGCCAATGAGAATAAAGGCAGCTGGCCAGAATCTCCACGCAAAGGAGACGCCATTTTCTAGAAGCCCAAACCACCCGAAGATCTGATCATAGAATAAAAGAAAAATGGCTAAACATAAAAATAACAAGCCCTGGAATAATCCTGTTCCAATTTTTTGATACCTGAGAAGGAATCCTAGTGCGATGATTAAAATAAATGCCCCGACATGATCAGGCCATATGTCAAAACGGTCTACCACATGAAAGTGTAACCCAAATCCCGATAGGATCACTCCTGGAAGAATGACTTCGTAATCCTTCGCCCAATACCCCTGAAATAAGAACGCGATACCGACAATGATTAAAAGAGTCGGCCATGTATAGATTTCTTGAATAATGCTTACATTCGTTTGCTGCAAATAGAAGTAAGCCCCAAATCCAATTAAAATAATACCTGGAAATATTTGTTGATTCTTCATTTGTCACCTCTTCCAATAAGGTCTACTTGAATGTTAGCGCAATATTTGGTACTGTACATAAGGAAGTATTTTGTAGGTATATGTATGTATTTGTTTAGAATATATTTCAATATGTAATTTTACCATAGGATGTCATCATCTGTTCACATTTTTTTAAGTGGTTGCATGTTATAATTAATGTAGTTATTTGTGTAATTTTTTTATTGGGGGGGTCCATTAAATGCACACAATAGTCGTCGGTCTAAATTATAAAACTGCCCCTGTCGAAATTCGTGAAAGATTGACGTTTAATCCGAATCAGCTTGGAGATGCGATGAAAGTTTTACAAACAAAGAAAAGCATCTTAGAGAACGTCATTATATCTACTTGTAACCGAACTGAAATTTATGCGGTAGTTGATCAACTGCATACAGGACGCTACTATGTGAAGGAATTCTTATCAGATTGGTTTAATATAGATCAAAATGAATTTTCTCCGTATTTGTTTATTTACGAGCAAGATGGTGCAATCGAACATCTATTCAATGTTTCTTGCGGATTGAACTCAATGATTCTAGGCGAAACACAGATTTTGGGACAGGTGCGGTCTAGCTTTTTGTTAGGACAAGAAGAAAAGACAACAGGAACTGTTTTTAACCAATTATTTAAGCAAGCGGTTACTTTAGCAAAGCGTGCTCATTCGGAAACTGATATTGGGGCTAATGCCGTATCTGTCAGCTACGCTGCTGTAGAACTAGCTAAGAAAATTTTCGGTACACTCGAAAATAAACATGTTTTAATTTTGGGTGCTGGAAAAATGGGAGAACTCGCTATTCAAAACTTGCATAGTAATGGTGCGAAAAAAGTAACAGTCATTAATCGTACATTTGAAAAAGCGCAGGATTTGGCTAGTCGTTTTGAAGGAAATGCGAAGACTTTACAAGAGCTACAGTGTGCTTTGACTGAAGCAGACATACTGATTAGCTCTACTGGTGCAAAGGAATTTGTTATCACAAAGGACTTAATGTCAAATGTAGAAAGATTGCGTAGAGGCAAACCGCTATTTATGGTAGATATAGCTGTTCCCCGTGATCTCGATCCAAAGCTTGCTGAGTTAGAGTCTGTTTTTCTATATGACATTGACGATTTAGAGGGAATTGTTGAAGCTAATCTTCAAGAACGCAAAAAGGCTGCAGAAGCGATCATGCTAATGATTGAAGCAGAAATCGTCGACTTCAAGCTATGGTTAAATATGCTTGGAGTGGTTCCAGTCATTTCTGCGTTAAGAGAGAAAGCACTCTCTATACAAGCAGAAACGATGAAGAGCATTGAACGAAAAATGCCGAACCTATCTGAGCGGGAAATGAAGGTTTTAAATAAGCATACGAAAAGTATTATTAACCAACTTTTAAAGGATCCTATTTTACAAGTGAAGGAGTTAGCTGCTCAACCAGATGGAGAAGAAGCTCTCGATTTATTTGTGAAAATGTTTAATATTGAAGCGTATCTTCATAATGAAAAAATTGAATCTAATATAGCAGCCGAAACAAAACCATTGATTGTTAAGGCACCTCAGGCTTCCTTTCAATCATAAAAGGAGAGCGTTTCATGTTTGATATGTATATGACACGGCTGCATGAACTTACAGTAGTTCTTTACGCCTTGAGCATATTATTATATTTTATTGATTTTCTGCATGATAACCGGAAGGCGAACCGATTTGCCTTCTGGTTACTTGCATTTGTATGGATTTTACAAACATTATTTTTATTTTTGTATATGTTAAAAACCGGTCGATTCCCGGTGTTGACTATCTTTGAGGGCCTATATTTTTACGCTTGGGTCTTAATCACTCTATCTTTGGCGATTAACCGTTTGTTAAGGGTGGACTTTACCGTATTTTTTACGAATGTTTTGGGCTTTATTATTATGGCCATTCATACATTCGCTCCTGTCCAATTTGATTCACAGGTAATGGCTCAACAGTTAGTTTCAGAGCTGTTGCTGATTCATATAACAGTCGCAATCCTATCATACGGTGCATTTTCAATTTCATTTGTGTTTTCTCTCCTGTACCTCATTCAGTATGATTTATTGAAGCGGAAGAAATGGGGAAAGAGACTACAAAGAATAGCAGACCTATCTAAGCTCGAGCATATGTCTTATGTCTTAAATGTTATTGGCGTTCCTATGCTCATGATTGGTGTCATTCTCGGAATGCAATGGGCGTATATAAAAGTGCCAGATATGCACTGGTATGATGCAAAAATTCTAGGTTCTTTTATAGTTCTAATCGTGTATGGGGTGTATCTCTATCTAAGAGTAAGCAAGGGGATGTTCGGAAAGTCATTAGCACTTTGGAATATCGGTTCTTTTTTAATCGTGCTAATTAACTTTTTCCTATTTGGAAGGTTGTCTTCCTTCCATTTATGGTATTCGTAAATTTTGGCTATACTTTACTACAATTGCGTAATTGGAGGCTACTATGAGAAAAATTATCGTTGGTTCAAGACGAAGTAAATTAGCATTAACTCAAACGAATTGGGTGATTAATCAATTAAAGAAACTCAATCCGTCATTTGACTTTGAAGTAAAGGAAATTGTCACAAAAGGTGATCGTATTCTAGATGTGACCCTTTCTAAAGTAGGTGGAAAAGGGTTGTTTGTAAAGGAAATTGAGCAAGCGATGCTCGATAAAGAAATCGACATGGCTGTACATAGTATGAAGGATATGCCAGCTGTTCTACCTGATGGTTTAACAATCGGGTGTATCCCTGTGAGAGAGGATCATCGAGATGCATTGATATCGAGAAATCATGTATCCTTGGCTGAGCTAAAGCCAGGTTCTATTGTTGGAACAAGTAGTCTTCGTCGCAGTGCGCAAATATTAGCCAAAAGACCTGACTTAGAAATTAAATGGATTCGCGGGAATATTGATACTAGACTTGCAAAATTGGAAACAGAAGAATATGATGCAATTATTCTAGCAGCAGCTGGGTTATCACGAATGGGATGGGCTTCAGATGTTGTGACCGAGTTCCTTGATGCTGAAACATCCCTTCCTGCTGTTGGACAGGGGGCATTATCGATTGAGTGCCGTATGAGCGATACTGAGCTATTGGCACTTTTAGATCAATTTAATTGTATTCAAACGAGCCAAGCTGTTAAAGCAGAACGAGCTTTTCTGAATAAAATGGAAGGTGGCTGCCAAGTTCCTATTGCTGGATACGCAACAATTGATGATCAAGATGAAATTGTTCTTACAGCTCTTGTTGCTTCACCAGATGGAAAGATCATTCATAAAGAACAGGTCACTGGTCAAGACCCCGAGCAATTAGGCAATCTTGCAGCAGAACGCTTAATTGCAAAAGGTGCGAAGAAGTTGATTGACCAAGTGAAAGAGGAGTTAGAACAATAATGACCTACCCCCTTCCTTTAGACGGAAAAGGAGTTCTCATTCCAAGAGGGAATGGACAGGCCAAGTCTTTTTCAAGCCTCGTTGAAAAGTTTGGAGGGATTCCAATTGAAATCCCTCTCATTGCTTTTCAGCCTGTTAATGAAACGAAGCAGTTATTGACTATTTTTCAGCAGTTACATACATACAATTGGATCATATTCACTAGCAAAGTAACGGTTGAAACGTTCTTTTCATTTAATCCAACACCACTCCCAAAAATAGCTGTAATTGGAGAAAAGACCAAAGAATGGGTAGAAAAAAAAGGTTATGATGTTGCTTTCCTGCCAACTGGATATGTCGCTGAAACTTTTGTAAAAGACTTTCTACCGAGGGCTTCTAAGGGAGAGAAAGTACTTATTCCAAAAGGAAGCTTGGCAAGAGATTATATAGCAAATAGTTTAAGTGACTCCGGAATATATGTTGACGAAGTAGTGATATATGAGACGTACTTTCCTAAAGATAGCAAAGTGCAACTAAAGAAGGCTATAATGGAAAAGAAGTTAGATATTCTTGCATTTACAAGTCCTTCTACTGTTAATCATTTTATTGAATGCATAGAAGAGTATCATTTATGGGAACAGATTGAGAATTGCCTAGTTACTTGCATTGGTCCTGTTACCTATGAACGTGCCATTGCATTGGGGCTTTCTGTTCATGTAGTACCAGAGCAATACACAGTTGAAGCGATGATAAAGAGCATAAATAATTTTATAACGAAATGAATAATTCAAATGGAGGGAAACGATATGGAATTACAATTCACTCGCCATCGACGTTTAAGGAATTCAGCTAATTTACGAGCTATGGTTCGTGAAACACACTTACATACAGAAGATCTTATTTATCCGTTATTCATTATTGAAGGTGAAAAAATCAAAAACCCCGTTTCCTCTATGCCTGGAGTCTTTCAGATTTCTTTAGACCTTTTAAAAGAAGAAATGGAAGAGATTGTCTCATTAAATATTAAATCGGTCTTGCTTTTCGGTATTCCAGCTGAAAAAGATGAATGCGGAACAGGGGCATATCATGATCATGGAATCGTTCAAGAGGCGACGAAGCTGATTAAAAATGAATTTCCAGAAATCATTGTAATTGCTGATACATGTCTTTGTGAGTATACAAGTCATGGACATTGTGGCGTAATTGAGGATGGAAAAGTAATGAATGATCCTTCCCTAGAATTATTAGTACAAACAGCTGTTAGTCAAGCGAAAGCGGGAGCTGATATCATTGCCCCATCAAATATGATGGACGGATTTGTGGCAGCAATTAGAGCCGGACTAGATGAAGCAGGCTTTTCGGATCTACCTATCATGTCTTACGGTGTTAAATACTCTTCTGCGTTTTATGGACCGTTTAGAGATGCGGCTGAAAGCGCTCCCCAGTTTGGCGATCGTAAAACATACCAAATGGACCCAGCGAACCGTCTTGAAGCATTGCGGGAAGCAGAGACGGATGTGCTTGAGGGAGCTGACTTCTTAATTGTGAAGCCAGGTCTTCCTTATCTAGACATTGTTCGAGATGTAAAAAACAATCATCATTTACCGGTAGTGATTTACAATGTAAGTGGTGAGTATTCCATGGTAAAGGCTGCAGCACAGAACGGATGGATTGATGAAAAAGCAATCGTTATGGAAATGCTAGTAGGGATGAAGCGTGCAGGAGCTGATCTCATAATTACTTATCATGCAAAAGATGCCGCTCGTTGGTTAAAGGAACAATAAACAAGGAAAGAGGGATAGCATGCGCTCTTACGATAAATCAATAGCTGCTTTTCAAGAAGCAAAGACATTAATGCCTGGTGGAGTTAATAGCCCAGTTCGTGCCTTTAAGTCTGTTCAAATGGATCCAATTTTCATGGAAAGAGGAAAGGGTTCAAAAATATACGACATTGATGGAAATGAGTATATTGACTATGTACTATCGTGGGGACCACTTATTTTAGGCCATAGCAATGACCGTGTAGTCGAGTCAATCAAACAGGTAGCGGAATTGGGTACAAGCTTTGGTGCACCTTCGTTAGTGGAAAACAAACTAGCAAAGCTTGTAATTGAACGAGTCCCATCGATTGAAGTTGTTCGTATGGTATCGTCGGGAACGGAAGCGACGATGAGTGCATTACGTCTGGCACGTGGTTATACAGGAAGGAACAAAATCTTAAAGTTTGAAGGCTGCTATCATGGTCATGGAGACTCACTCTTAATTAAAGCTGGTTCTGGGGTAGCAACGCTTGGCTTACCAGACAGCCCTGGAGTACCTGAAGGGGTTGCTAAAAATACAATAACCGTCCCATATAACGATTTAAATAGTGTGAAGTTTGCGTTTGAACAATTTGGCGAGGATATTGCTGGAGTCATTGTCGAGCCTGTTGCCGGAAATATGGGAGTTGTTCCACCTCAACCAGGTTTTCTAGAAGGTCTTCGAGAGATTACGAGCCAATATGGTACATTATTAATCTTTGATGAAGTTATGACTGGGTTCCGTGTGGGGTATCATTGTGCTCAAGGCTTCTATAATGTCACACCTGATATAACTTGCCTTGGAAAAGTAATTGGAGGCGGACTGCCAGTCGGAGCATATGGTGGAAAAGCAGAAATCATGGAAAGAATTGCACCAAGTGGACCGATCTATCAAGCGGGTACATTATCTGGAAATCCGCTTGCGATGTCAGCAGGCTACGAAACACTCAGTCAGTTAACAGAAGATACGTATAAGGAATTTTCTCGTAAGGCCGATTTGCTTGAACACGGATTAAAAGCAGCGGCGGAAAAGCATGATATTCCACATACAATAAATCGTGCGGGTTCAATGGTTGGACTTTTCTTCACAAATGAAGATGTCATTAATTATGAAAAGGCGAAAACCTCTAACCTAGAATATTTTGCAGCTTATTACCGTGAAATGGCAAATCAAGGAGTATTCCTTCCACCTTCACAATTCGAAGGACTATTTTTATCTACTGCGCATACAGATGAAGACATTCAAAAAACAATTGAAGCTGCAGACCATGCCTTCTCAAAATTAATAGGATAAAGTGATGAGAACGTTTCTATTTCTGAAACGTTCTCTTTTTTTGATTTCTTAAGAAATTATTCATATTATGAATTGCTAATAAGCGCTTCGACAACCGGCTCAACCGCCTAGTCCCTCGAGGTCAGAAGCGGGTATAGAATTGAAGACAAAGAACCCCTTCTATTCTAACTTAGCTTCTGCTTGTCGGGTTTGACCAAGGCGCACTTAGCTTTTGTTCTGTAAGATTGTTCATTTTGCGTTACTTTAATATCTAAACAGCAACAATCTTAAATCTAGTCATAAAACTATTTTTGAACTCATAAAGTGGTAATGACATAGTGATTATGCATTTAGGAAATGAAAGGAGGAGTCGCTTTGTCTCACGGAAATCAATCGTGTTTGCGATTTTCATTAGAAGAATCGGTGTGGTTTCAAAAAGGACAGGAAGTAGCCGAACTCGTATCGATTTCGCTAGATCCAAATATAACAATCCAAGACAACGACCAATATGTTTCGATCAAAGGGTCTTTAGAATTAACAGGCGAATATAAACGTAGTGAAGAAGGAGAATTGGAGCAAGGAGAAGTCTTTCAAGCTCCTAAGTTTGTACAATCCATAGAAGACCGAGGAGAAGGGGTACTTGAATTCTCTCATCGTTTCCCGGTTGATATTACTATTCCAAACAATCGGATTGACAGCATTTATGATATTGATGTAACTGTTGAAACATTCGATTATGTTTTTCCAGAGCGAAGTTGTATGAAACTTACAGCTGAATTGAAAATTACCGGCTTGTACGGAGAACAGCAACATACAACTGTAGAAGAACAGCAACAATCATCCGTAGAAGAAAGACAGGATGAGGCAGAATTAGCTTATCGGTCAGTATCACAATCAACAGAAGTAGAAGTTGAATACGATGATGAGCAGGAAATGGCTTCACAAGAAGATAACTGGGCTCCACCTACTATGCCAAGTGTAGAAGAGTATCCTTCTTTTTCAACAAATAAACGAGATGAAAATGAGCACGTAAACAATGAAGTTAGCTATTCTGAAAAAGAAGAAGAGCTCTTTACTCCTTTTGTAGTGGAAGCAAGAAAACTTCCTAGTACAAACGAAGGTGAAGAAAGTGCTGATGAGGGTACTCCATCAGTCCAACTCCCAGCTCCAGAAATCTCTTTTTCATCTCAAAGAAATGAAGAAGCTAAACCAGCGGACATATATCAATTTGCCGAAAATAATGAAGAGAAATTTGAAAGCCACATGGTTCATTCTGAGGAAAGTTCTTCCTCGTCCTCATCTGAAGAACAGCCGAAAAAGAAAAAGAAATCATCCAAAAAGAACTCTCTTTCATTAGCTGAATTCTTAGCTAGAAAGGAAGAAGAGGATGATTTGGTGAAATTAAAGGTATGTATTGTTCAGCATGGAGATACGATTGACCAATTATCTGAGAGGTATGAAGTGTCCGTTCAGCAGCTTCTGAGAGTCAACCATTTAGAAATCAATCAGGATGTATATGAGGGGCAAGTCTTATATATACCTGTAGCGGTAGTTCATAAGTAAAATGGAATTAGATTATTCTAGAATCAATCGAAAAAAGTTAGAGGCTCGTAACTGACACCATCTTTTGAAACAAAAAATTAAAAAGCAGCGATAATAAACATACAGTCCAGGATAAACAGGCTGAGTAGGGTAGGTATAAAACACATTCCCTGCTCAACTGTTTTCTTTTATTTCATCGATAACTATTTCCTATACGACTCTAACTCAAGCGGAAGAGAGAGGATCGTTATGAATGAATTGCAAGAAGTAGCACCAATAATTAAGAATTACTCTTTAGAACCAAAATTTGTTGAAGGTTTTGGTAAAGTTCAAAAAGTTTATACTGATAAGGGAGTCTTCGCATTAAAAAAAATCAGCCCTTATCATGGCACTGATTTTATTCGACATATCCAGTACTTGTATCAGAAGGGGTATAACCGTATTGTCCCTGTATATCCGACAATGGACGGGCGTTACGCTATCCTGCATAATCAAGCTCTATATTATTTAATGCCTTGGCTTCCTAATGAAGAACGAGAGAATCGCTCAGAACGTCATCAAAAGCTGTTTCGGGAGCTGGCACGCATGCATACGATTTCTAGTCGAGAAATTCCAATTGATCAAGAAGAACGGACCGAGCATTATGAAAAGACATTGGAGCAATGGGAGAAGGAAGAGGAGTTTTTAGAAGGGTTTATGGAACAGTGTGAGGAAAAAATTTATCCTTCCCCGTTTGAAATGGCTTTTATCTTATATTTTAACGATATTAACCAAGCACTAAGATTTTCGAAAAATAAATTAAAAGAATGGTATGAAAAGACAAAAGAGGAGGAAAAAGCAAGAACTGTTGTTGTTCATGGGAAAGTTTCAACGGAGCACTTCCTTTATGATGACAGAGGGTATGGATACTTAGCAAACTTTGAAAAAGCTCGTGAAAGCTCACCATTCCACGATTTGTTACCTATCCTATCAAGGTCGCTAAAGACATATCCGAAGCAATGTGAAGAATGTGTGGATTGGCTTTATACGTATTTAAAATATGCTCCATTTAAAGAGGCAGAAATGCTCTTATTTACAAGTTATTTAGCACACCCAGCTCCAATTATAAAGGCTGCTGAAAAATATTATCATACAGAAGGAAACAAGAGTGAAAGAAAGAATCTTCAACATCTACAAAAGCAATATTGGCTACTAAAGAATACAGAATATGTGGTCATGAGAATTGATGAAATTGAGAAGCAAAAGCAGCAGGCAAAGGAGCAAGCCGCTCAAGCAGAAGCACAGAAAGGAGCCCAAGACTAACGTAGTTAGGGCTCCTTAAATAAATTCTAAATGAAATGCAACAGCAATCAGAATAAAGATGGCTAGTAGCATGACATCAAAAGTTGTTGGTATTAAAAAAGTTCGTATTCCTTGAAAGATGCAAAACGGAATAATCAGTTGAGAGCAAATTCCCCTAATTGAACGTAACCAAGGTGGTAGCGTGTATGGATTATATTTTCTGCGCATCTGTCCCCATCCTTTCGTCAATAATAAGTTTTGAGTACTTAAACCGTAGAGATAGGATTACTTTATCTTATGTATATGTTTGTTTGATTGTGTCTTTCACCTAAATTTTTCCCTCGTAATGTATAAAAGTAAAAAAAATCGTATATGCTTATTGACGTAAATCCCTTTTTTTCGGTAGTATATCTAATATAATCATTCCATATTTGTAGCTAAGATAGGGAAGAGTACAGTGTCCTTTACTTTTAAAGAGAGGAAAGCCATTTGCTGAAAGGCTTTCTAAGTAAACCATTGGAAGGTCGCCCTGGAGCTTCTTTTGCGAAAGGCTTGGTCTGAGTAGTGAGAGACGGAGATCCGTTATCCATGTAAGTGCCAATTTGGTTTATTTGCCAATTGGAAAAAAGGTGGTACCGCGAAATAGCATCCATTCGTCCTTTTATGAGACGGATGGATTTTTTTGTTTTACGTAGGTTCTTGTTCTCTAGGCTTTTGCATAGCAGGTCAGATGAACTGAAGTGGAACAGTGTAACTAGAATTTCAAGTTCTTAAATGGAGGAATAAAAAATGGAAAACAATGAGTTACAAATGCCTACAAAGTATAATCCAAGTAGCATTGAAAAAGGCCGTTATAATTGGTGGTTAGATGGGAAATTTTTCGAGGCGAAGGATGATGAGGAAAAACAGCCATATACGATTGTCATTCCCCCGCCGAATGTAACAGGAAAGCTTCACTTAGGTCATGCCTGGGATACGACACTCCAAGATATATTAACTCGTATGAAGCGTATGCAAGGCTACGATGTTTTATGGCTTCCGGGAATGGATCACGCAGGTATTGCGACTCAAGCAAAGGTAGAAGAAAAGCTTCGCAATGATGGAAAAAGCCGTTATGATCTAGGCAGGGAGAAATTTGTAGAAGAAACTTGGAAATGGAAGGAAGAATACGCAAGTCATATTCGTGAGCAGTGGTCGAAGCTAGGCTTAGGCTTAGATTATAGCCGTGAGCGTTTTACGTTAGATGAGGGGCTATCAAAGGCGGTTCGTGAAGTATTCGTATCTCTTTTCAACAAAGGCCTAATATACCGCGGCGAATATATCATTAACTGGGATCCAGCTACGAAGACGGCTTTATCCGATATAGAAGTAATTTACAAGGATGTTCAAGGTGCGTTCTATCATATGAAATATCCTCTAGCAGATGGATCTGGGCATATTGAAATTGCCACAACCCGTCCAGAAACAATGCTTGGTGACTCAGCTGTTGCTGTTCATCCGGAAGATGATCGCTATAAGCACTTAATTGGAAAAATGGTTACATTACCGATTGTTGGTCGTGAAATTCCAATTGTAGGTGATGATTATGTTGATATGGAGTTCGGTTCAGGAGCCGTGAAAATTACACCAGCACATGATCCAAACGATTTCGAAATCGGAAACCGACACAATTTAGATCGGATCCTTGTGATGAACGAGGATGGAAGCATGAATGACAAAGCTGGTAAATATAGTGGAATGGATCGTTTTGAATGCCGTAAGCAGATTGTGAAAGATTTGCAGGAGCAAGGAGTGCTTTTCAAAATCGAAGAGCATATGCACTCAGTTGGACACTCGGAACGAAGCGGAGCTGTAGTTGAACCATATTTATCTACTCAATGGTTTGTAAAAATGCAACCATTAGCAGATGAGGCAGTTGCACTTCAAAATAAAGAAAATAAGGTGAACTTTGTTCCAGAACGCTTTGAAAAGACATACCTACATTGGATGGAAAATATTCGCGACTGGTGTATTTCTCGACAGCTTTGGTGGGGGCATCGCATTCCAGCTTGGTATCATAAAGAAACAGGTGAAGTATATGTAGGCAATGAAGCTCCTTCAGATATTGAAAATTGGGAGCAGGATAAGGATGTCTTAGATACATGGTTCAGTTCTGCCTTGTGGCCTTTTTCAACGATGGGCTGGCCAGATACAGGAGCAGCTGATTTCAAACGCTATTATCCAACAGCTTGTTTAGTAACAGGCTACGATATCATCTTCTTCTGGGTATCGCGAATGATTTTCCAAGGGCTTGAATTTACCGGTCAACGTCCATTTAACGATGTATTAATTCATGGTCTTGTTCGTGATGCACAAGGGAGAAAAATGAGTAAATCTCTAGGCAATGGAGTTGACCCAATGGATGTTATTGACCAATATGGAGCGGACTCTTTACGTTATTTCTTATCTACTGGCAGCTCGCCTGGTCAAGACCTTCGCTTTAGCATGGAAAAGGTTGAAGCAACTTGGAACTTTGCTAATAAAATTTGGAATGCCTCAAGATTTGCGTTAATGAATATGAACGGTATGAAGTTTGAAGAAATTGATCTAACAGGTGAAAAGTCTGTTGCCGATAAATGGATATTAACACGACTAAATGAAACGATTGAAACGGTAACAAGGCTATCAGACCGTTATGAATTTGGGGAGGTTGGCCGAATACTCTACAATTTCATCTGGGATGATTTCTGTGATTGGTATATTGAAATGGCGAAGCTTCCTTTAAATGGAGAAGATGAAGCAGCCAAGAAAACAACTCGTTCAATTCTTGCATATGTATTAGATCAAACTATGCGTCTGCTTCACCCATTCATGCCATTTATAACAGAAGAAATTTGGCAAAACCTACCACATAAAGGGGAATCAATTACAATTGCAAAATGGCCACAAGTGAACGAGTCACTTACAGATGTTCAAGCCGCAAACGAAATGAAACTTCTAGTTGAGATTATTCGTTCCGTTCGTAACATCCGAGCAGAAGTGAACACTCCGATGAGTAAGAAGATTAAAATGGTCGTTAAAGCTAAGAATGCGGAAACCCTACAAACCATTGAAAAGAATAAAGCCTATATTGAGCGTTTCTGTAATCCAGAGGAGCTAGTGGTTGGCATCGATGTTCAAACGCCAGATAAGGCAATGTCAGCTGTGGTAACGGGCGCTGAGATTATTCTTCCTCTTGAAGGTCTTATTAATATGGAAGAAGAAATTGCTCGATTAGAAAAAGAATGGGATAAACTGAACAAGGAAGTAGAACGTGTTCAGAAAAAACTAAGCAATGAAGGCTTTGTGAAAAAAGCACCAGAAAGTGTAATTGAAGCAGAAAAAGCAAAAGAGCAAGATTATTTAGAAAAAAGAGCTACGGTTGAAGGCAGAATAAAGGAAATGAAAGGAGAATAATTTCTCCTATGGGTCAAACTCTACAGCTAGAGTATTAGTATTTGTAGAGTTTGACCCTTTCCTTATATAAAGTGAGGTGTACAAATTGTTTACAACTTATGATGAGGCGCTTCATTGGATTCATACTCGTTTAAGATTAGGCATAAAGCCAGGACTAAAGAGAATGGAATGGTTGATGGAAAAGTTAGGTCATCCAGAAAGACGGATTCGTGGGATTCATATAGGAGGTACAAATGGCAAGGGGTCGACTGTAACGTATTTACGGTCTATTCTCCAAGAGGCTGGCTATCAGGTTGGTAGCTTTACGTCTCCTTATTTTGAGAGGTTTAATGAACGTATTAGCTTGAATGGAACCCCAATTTCTGATGAAGAAATTGTCGAGTTAGCCAATGTCATCTATCCACTTGCTAATGAACTAGAAACTACAGAACTTGGTGGTCCTACAGAATTTGAAATCATTACCGCAATGAGCTTTTACTATTTTGGTTGTAAGCATCCAGTTGATATTGCCCTCTTTGAGGTAGGGTTAGGTGGACGCTTGGATTCTACTAATATCATACATCCGATGCTCTCCATCATTACAAGTATTGGGTTAGATCATACGGCCATTCTAGGACCTACTTATGCAGATATTTCATTTGAAAAAGCTGGAATAATAAAAAACGGTGTTAGCACAATTACCGCGGTAAAGCAGCCTGAAGCTATAGATGTCATTCGAAATACCGCTGCTGAAAAGAAGTCTCGAATATATGAATTAGACAAAGACTTTTTTATCAAAAATGACTATTCAACAGAAACTGGTGAATGTTTTTCCTTTCATAATTGGTTTAATTCGCTGGAACATATTGAAATTAAAATGATGGGAAAGCATCAAATTGAAAATGCCTCCCTCGCCATCATGGCAAGTCAATTATTATCAAAAAACTATTCATATATAATTGATGAGATCGATATAAAAGCAGGCTTGAATAAAGCCTATTGGCCTGGTCGGTTTGATGTTGTTTCAAAAGAACCGCTTGTCATTGTAGATGGTGCTCATAATGAAGAGGGCATTGACGCTTTAGTTACGGAATTGCAAAAAAGATATTCACATAAAAAAATTAATATCATTTTTGCAGCGCTATCAGATAAGAAGTTGGACCATATGATTGAAAAGCTAGAAACTGTAGCAGAGAAAATGACGTTTGTTAGCTTTGATTTTCCCCGGGCAGCTGATGCAAATACGCTTTACCAATTGAGCAAACTGGACAATAAGCGCATGGAGAATGATTGGAGGATAGCTGTTAAAGAAGTGATTTCATCACTACCTTCCACCGAAGCACTTGTAATCACAGGCTCCCTATATTTTCTGTCAGAAGTACGTCCGTATGCTGCAAAAATCGTAAATATTAATAGGCTGTAAATCATATATTATTAATGTGACAAAAGTTTGAATATTTGATAAAATATCTATTACGACAAAAACTATTTTTTTACAATAATAACAAAGAAAGGGGGGGAGAAATGGTTCAGCCGCATATAAAAAAATTGATTTGGATTTGTTGGTTTCTGATTGTACCAGCTGGAATGTGGATTGTATATCAACAATTTCCACCACAATATGCCGGATCATTTGTTGACCTTACTGCTTTCTTTGTCTTAGTGTCATTTGTTGCAGCTATGCCATTGGTAATAAATAATACACCGATTTTTCTTATTCAATGGGTATCTTTAGCTGTGTTTTTATCTTTCGGCCTACTTGCTGAAATGATTCTCGTGCAATTGGCCATTGTCGTTCTATTGCTTAGGATTCGCATTCGAAAGAGCCAGCTCTTTCGTTTTCCGCTAAATTCGCTTATGTTTTTTATTGTCTCACTTATCAGTGGGCTTGCGTATTATTCATTGGGAGGAAAGCACGGTGTAGCGATTATAGAAAATCCATCGGCCATCTTGCTTGCCTTAACCTATGCCATTTTATACTATGCCATTAATCAGATTATCCTCTCTATTTTCTTTTATTTCGTATATGAACAGAAGACGAACTTTTTTGAGAAAGATTTCATCTGGGAGACCTTTCTTTCTATTCTAACTTTCCCGATTGGGTTAGTTCTCTATATTTTATATAAAGAGGTTGGACTAATATCCTTATTGTTTGTTGGTGTTCCATTTGCAAGCTTGTCTATTATCTTAAATCTCTATCATTCTAGTGAAAAGGTAAATGATTATTTGCAAAAGGCAACTGAAATTGGCCATCAGCTTGCTGAGCGCTTACAGGTCAAAGATGTAATGGACCTGTTTATACAAAAGCTAAGCGGTATGCTTCCAGTTGATTATGCATATATATTAGATGTTGTGGATCAAAAAGAGCTTCACCTCATTTTGCGCATGGAGCATGGGAAAGAATTGGAAACCGATCTAAAGCCACTGAAAAAGCATGAAGGTATTAGTGGGTTAGTCTGGGCAACAAAAAAGACGGCATTATTTAACAAGAAAAAAGAATGGAGAAACATTGTTAAAGGGTATATGCCGCCATCTGTAGAAAGTGTTTTAAGCGTGCCAATTGTTAGAAATAATGAAGTGGTAGGTGTTCTGGTTCTAGCATCTGAGCAAAAGCGAGCCTATGAGAAGTCACAGCTGATGATTGTTGATATTCTCTGTTCACATCTCGCAATTGCCTTAGATAATGCCCGACATTACGAGGAGACAAAGGAAAATAGCGAGAAATGTCCGTTAACAAAATTATATAATTATCGCTTTTTCGACCTGTTACTAGGCAATGAATTTGCCAAGCTTGAACAGAAAAAACGAAGTGTTCTCTCGCTCATCATACTAGATATTGACCATTTTAAATCAGTAAATGACACGTTCGGTCATCAAAGTGGGAATGAAGTCTTATGTGAACTTGCTGCCCGTCTGATTAAGCTTGTTGGGCAAAAAGGTACAGTCGCTAGATATGGTGGTGAAGAGTTCGTTATTCTTCTTCCTGATATCGATAAAAGCGAGGCATTAGCAACAGCTGAGTTAGTGAGGCAAACGATAGCTAATCGACCTTTTACACTAAAACAGCAAATTGAACAAAACGAAAGCAAGCAATTTGTACGGATTACGGCATCGATTGGAGTCGCGACTGCACCAAAGGATGCGGATGATTCGATGGCACTCGTTCGCCATGCAGACAGGGCGCTCTATGTAGGAGCGAAAAGAGCAGGGCGGAATCGGGTTGCGGAATATATAAAATAAGGCTGTGTACTAAAAAAATTGGTTATTAACTAATCGATTGTTGTTCACTACCAGGTAATGTGCCCTTTTTGATTCGAGGGCTAATAGTTGCAGCGGAAGTATGCGAGACGGCTGCTGGAGCAGTGGACAGGTGAGTCTCAACAGGTGAAGCCGAGGAGGATTACCGAACGCCAAGCGGAAAGCTGCCTATGTTTCAAAACAACATTGGATACGTGAATTGTAAAAATATTACACGAATAATGGATAAGAGCAAAGGACAGCTATTTAGTTGTCCTTTTTTGCGTTATAATGAAGAGGATATAACAAAAAAAGTAAGAATATTAATAAATAATTAACAATTACCTATGTAGTTGACATAGGTAAATTGATATAATAATAGTAATAAAGACTTATAATACCTAGATGAACATATAGATAAGAATAAGTGGGAGGAGGAAGGAAGTTGAAAAAGGTATTTTCAAGTGTATTGGTATTGTTATTATTAGTAAGTACTTTCCTACAACCTAGAACAACTGTATTTGCAGATAAAAATATTCCACATTTTAATCCGAAATTAAAAATTCTCGAGATTGTCGATGTAAACCCACAAAATTCCCGCATAAAAGAGGCTTTAGGGGAGGAATCGTTTGAATTTGAAACGATTACAATGAAGCAGTTTGTAGCTTCGAGGGAAGAGTTAGATGGGAAGTACGATTTTATTGCCATCACGGAGGGGGAATATTCAACAACGAAAGTCCCAGAAAAATTAAGTAACAATAATTTAAAAGATCAATGGCATAACACAACAAATGTGATGAATGACATGACAAATTTAAAAGCTAACCAAATTATTGAACAATTTATTGAAAAGGGTCAACCTGTTATTTTAGAAAGAAAAAGTATAGATAATGGGGGATTGTTGGAACAAAATTTCACATCATATAATGGTAAGGATAAAAATGTTATTTTTTATAATGGCAGTGGGAACAGCAAGCAGCAAGACTTAGTAGCGCATATGAAAAATTTCTTAACGAAAAGCGACTATATCCCAAGACCAAGATTTGAATTATCTGTTATTCCTTCTGAGAACAAAAGTGGGAACCAAAAATACAAGCCTGGTGACACCTTGCTGTTTGAGATTAATATGTTAACAAGTGTGAAAAATAAGGATTTAAAAGCCATTCTTTATATTGATAGCGACTTTAATGACCGCTATGAGCCTGCAGAGATGGTGTTAGAACAGCCAGTTTCATCCAATAATACAACACTTTCTTATTCATTGCCACGTGGTTATAGCGGAATTCGGAATTGGAAGCTCGAAGTTATTGATATGGGAACCAATTTAAAGGACTACAAGAAAGATAAAGTCTACTTTAATGATGAAATGGTAGAAGTAAATGTCCTACAGGTCAAGAAACAATCAAGTGATAATACAAGCCTTAGAAGCTCAACCAATATGAATCAATCATACTTACATGTTCCAGGTGAGTATAAAATTAATATTGATGTAACTGACATGGACACATTTAATAAAGATGGAAATAGAGCACCGCTTTATTCTCATGAGAGAATAAACGGAACATACGATATGCTTATTTTCGGGTTTAAGGATGTTTATAACAGTTCTGCAATTAATACAAATGCTGCCAACTCAGTGGAAACATTTATTGAAACAAACCAAAGTATTCTATTTACACATGACACGATCTTCGAGAGTAATAACAACTGGGTAAATTACTTTATGGATGATACAGGTCAGAAAGCTCCGAGAACCGATCTAGGAAAAGGAGCACGTAAAGCTTCCACGGAAACGAATAAAATGAATGAAGGGCTAATCACTACTTATCCCTTTACCTTAGATGACAATATTAGAATTGCTTTAACCCATAACCAATATTACACCTTAGACTTGGAAGATGAAGAAGTAATTCCTTGGTATAACATTCGGGGTGGAACTAGAGATATGTATGACAGCTGGAACCATTATTACACATATTCCAAAGGGAATATTACGTATTCTGGAACAGGACATACTAGCTCAGGATTCCCAACGGAAGAGCAACAGCTTTTTGTAAATACAATGTATCGTGCTTTTCTTGGATCAAACCATGCACCGAAAATTATCGTTAACACGCCAAAAGCAGGTGATGTGATCCCTTCACATCAAAAAATTGAAGCTTCTTATCAAATTCAAGACTTCGACTTAAAGGACAATAAAGTTTCAACCAAGATTTTTGTAAACGATCAATTGATGTATACAGAAGAAAATATTACGAACGGCTCAACTATTGTTCAATCAATCCCACATGGACTTCCAAACGGAGGAGATGTCACACTTAGGATTGAAGCTACCGATGAAAGTGGAGCAAAATCAGAAGAAATCATTCAGCTAAAAGTGGAGAAAATTGCAGCAAATCTAGAAGTAAGTCGTTCAATTGAAAACACTCAAATCATACAAGTGAATGACGTAAAAAGCATTAACTATCTAATTAAGCCAAGGGACATTCAAGGTTCAGCCATCAACCAAATAGATACAGATGAAATCTATGTAAACGACATTACCTATTCAGAAACATTTCCTCCGAATGTGGATGTAATTGTACCAAATGGATTTCAAAAAACTGGTACATTGGCTAGTGGTTATACAGTTACCACGGACTTAGGCCGAATTAAATATACCCGTAGCGGAGATAAGTTTACAGCTGAAGAATTGAATTTTACGATTAAAGTAAAGCCTACAGATAAAGGTGACTTTACGCTGAATACATCAGCTATTACCTATGAAGACATCGCCACAAATAAGGAAACAGCTACCTTTAATGCAATTACGATTCGAGCTGATTATGCATTAGATCGAGTAGAGCTGCCTGGAAATATGGTCATCAATAAAGGGGTACCAAAAAACTTAACGTTAGATCTGAAGCTTTTCCCTGAAAATGCTGGAATTAAAGATAAGACTTGGTCAATTGTGGAAGGTCAATCTGTAGTGAGCATTGATCCGAAAACTGGGGTTGTTACGGCAAATACAAAAGGCAATGCAACGGTGAAAGTGACTGTTACAGATATGTTTAATAATGTTAGAGAAGCCACAACTTATCTTAATGTCCGTATCCCGGTAGAAACGATTACGTTAGCAGATGTAACTCTTAATGTAGGAGAAACGAAAGGGATACCTTTAACGGTTAATCCAGAAGAAGCATATTCTGGAGTGACCATTACGTTAAATGATCCATCGATCGCTACTGTGAATAAAGCAACGAAAGAGATCACCGGATTAAAGGCTGGAACAACGAGGATAACTGTCACTGGAACGAAAGCAGATGGTGAATTGATTACAAAGACTGCAGCTATAACGGTACGTGAAATTCTAATTAGTCAAATTTCTGTCGAGCCATCCTCTATTCGACTTGATAAGTTTGAAACGTTCGATGACTTTACGGTGACAATAGAGCCTAGCAATGCAACGAACAAGCAATTAGAATGGAAATCTCTTGATCCAACAATTGTCAAGGTAATTGAAAATGGTGTCATTCAAGGGGTATCGACAGGTACAGCAGAGATAGAAATCACTTCCAAAGATAATGGGGATGCACGTACGGTGATTACAGTTCAAGTAGGATCTCCATTAACTGGCATCTCGACGAATCCTTCACAGGTTTCCATTGTCAAGGGAGATAACAGCAAGAATATTTCTAGCTTCTTAGTTTACCACCCTAGCGATGTAACGAATGTTACCGAAGAGTACTATCAATCACAAAATGATTATTATGTTGGCGTAAATTCTGATGGAGCTATTTCTGCCAAACGCCTTGGTGAAGCAGACATCTTAATTACAGTCAAAGATGATTCAGGAAAAGTATATTCGGCGAAATTAACTGTGAAAGTAGTGGAATCAGGTACTAACACAGGTGATGATGACGATAAGTGGTAATCACTCCAAACAGGAGCCATAACGTTTGTTATGGCTCCTCTGTTTAGAGATGAAGAGAATTGTAGCATAAGCAAAAAGGAAGTGTTACTTTGAATAAAAAATGGGCTTTGACGGTGCTATTGATCCTTAGTGGATTGTTGGCAGTTACCTTCCTCGTGATGAAATTGGATCTGATCGAGTTAAAGAGTGAGGAAGAAAAGCAAAAGGAAGTTATTTCTGCCATACTTGCTGATGATGAACAGCAATTGACCATCTTAATTGATAAAGGCTATCCTCTGCAGTTCATTTCTGATGAAGGAGATACTCCGCTTGAAACAGCGATAAAAAATTATTCCATCGACATGACCGCCCTCCTCATTAAGCATGGAGGAAAACTGAAGGAGGATGTGGAAGAGCCATTATTCAATCAACTTATATATCTTTTTGATGATGAACAGCAATTGATTGGGCTAGAGGAGTATAAGGAAATGGTTGAGTCCTATGTGTCATTACTGGAAATAGCCAATAATCAATATTCAGAAGAAATAAATGAAATGAACGAAGATGGACAAGGGGTCTTGCATTTTGCAGCCGATCGAGGAGTACCAGCAGTTATTAAATCTCTTTTAGAAATGGGAGCTGAAGGACAAATGAAGGATCATCAAGGTCTTACTCCATTTTTATTTGCAGTAAAAGCAGGTCATCTAGAAGCAGCTATGCTACTTTACAATGAGACTTCTGCAGATGATACCGATCATGAAGGCAATACACCATTGATCAGTGCAGTATTAAATGGTCGAGAGAATATAGTTGAATTTTTAGTAAAGAACGATCCGACTCGTATAGATAGTCGAAATCATTATGGTGATACGGCCTTAATTGTAGCAGCTAATTATGGCTACAAAGAAATTGTTCAATTTCTTTTAAAAGCAGGTGCAGACCCATCGATTCAAACGAAAGAAGGAAAGACAGCTCTGGACTATGCAGCCAATTGGGGGCATAATGATATTGTTGAGTTATTAAAATAAAGGCTGCTCATGCAGCCTCTTAATCTTTTTCTATCAAGTCTGTAAGTACTTCAAGCTTGTTCACTTTTGGCAACCCTTGTGCTTGATTTAAAAAGAGCTTTTTATTATTTTTTAAAGTGAGTCTTGAACGAAGGTAATCATTATTTTGATTAAAGATTAGATCAGATACTCCGTCAGTAGTTTCTCCTCTAAAAGCATTCACTTCTAAATGGCCTTTAGCAAATATACCACCATCTACGGAAATGTATGACCCAACTGCATAAATTTCTGCACTATCTGCAGTATATAGGTAGGCTTTCATTGTACTGCCTATATTCGTGTTAAATTTGTTAACCTTCGATATATCTAGCTTACCTTCTGTCATTAAAATAAGCTCGCTATTACTTAGCCCAGTTAATTCAGCATTTTTAATCGTTGTATCACCTAATACATACATGGTCGAATCAAAGCCGATTTTCCCTTGTATATATACATTTCCAGTAACAAGAATGTTAGCTGAAATATCCATTTGACTGGATCCGACATTTTCAAAAAAAGCATCACCGTTAATAACTAACCATTTTCCTTTATCTACCGTAAGGGAATTCGTATCAATATAAGCATTTCCTAAATACAGATAACTTTTATCACTTTGGTGGTTAGGAATAGCGCTTGAACCAAATGAAGTGATGATGTTAACTGAGCTCCCACCAGTTACAGAAGGGTCGTTAAGATCATCTTTGATTTCCGTCTGTGTCATTGAAGTGCCACCTGTGAGCTGAAATCCGCCTTCACGTAATTTTTCTACAACTGTCTCTCTAATTTTAACTTCGATAAATTCGGTTTGTTCCGTTGAGTACGTAGGTGGGTTTGGATTAAAGGCGCTAGCTAAATTCGCAGGGTCTAACTTAGCCCAATTGATGGATACAGAGCTCCCATCTTGATAACAATCGAAGGAGCAAACTTCCATTTGATTGCTTTCTACTAATACAAAGCTAGAAGACGTTTCTTTAACAGATGGAAATTCAGTTACCACTTTTTTGTCCAAGCTATCATATATATATTTCGCATGGTTACTTATTTTGAGTCCATTATTTGCGTATATATTTCCTTCCTCAAAATAGGTGGATCCGTTGATTGTGAGAATATCTCTAGAGCCTAACGCATATTTTAAAAAGCTTGGCATAGCAGTGATATAGACTTTTTGGCGGTAGCTCTTGCCGCCCGCATATTCAGAAGATACCTCTAACACGCGGGTGTAGTCTTTATTTGAAATATTATATGCTGTGCTTTTATTTGCAATTGAAGCCCCTGAATAAGTGGTTATTATCTCATTGATAATATCTTGATAATCGGAAAGAGTCATGTCTGAACTGTATTCTTCTTTTATTTTCGCTTTAATAAATGCGACACCTTCATTTACCGCCTTGATCGCATCTAAATTTTGTACCACTTCATCTTCCCGTAATTCAGTTCGTTTCGCCCCTCCAATACTAGCAGAGAGGATGGCAAGACCAAGAGTTGTTAAGACAAGGACCGTCAGCATGACAATAATTAATGAAGATCCCCGTTCGTTGTTTATCATATCATCCCTCCGTTAAAATCCAAATGTACTTTTCAGAATTAAGGGCTTGGTTTCTAATAAGCTACTGTTATTGCTCTTGTCATCTTCTATAACTATACTTAAAGCAATTGTACCATGTGTACAGTGACCATTAGAATCATTCGAGCTGCATTGTCCAATTGATATATCTGTCGTTTCTGGTGTGCCGTCTACCGTGGTAGAGGTTGTATTTGATGTATCAACTGATATTTCCCTAGTTTCTTTTTCACTTCCATCAGGATTCATTTCACGTACATAGAATTGATTATTTAAATAAAAAATATAGATATCTGTAGCTGTTGCCGTTGATTCTTCGATAATATATCGATTAACTGTTTTGGCTTCAAAGCGTACCAGTCGAATCCCTGTTGCACCAGTTGTTGTATCTTTGTAGTCTTCAATATAATTCGGAGTATTTTCATATAGCTCATTCAAAATCATGGTAGCAATATAATCGGCGTCGTCTCGAAGTTGACCTTCGATGCCGATTTTTTGATACAATTTTATCCCTGTTATAAATACACTATAAATAATCGAAGAGATGATCGTCATTATCACTAATGTTACAAGAACTTCAATTAGAGTCATCCCACGTTCGGATGAAAGTAGTCTATTCATCTTTTATTACCCCTCTAACTGTAGCAGTTTGGTCGCCCCAGGAAACATGAACTTCGACAGGTATTAAATATTCCTTTAGCTTTGGATCACCATGTGATTCGACGACAACCTTTGTATTGAAAACCTGGTTATTAATCCTTGTAGTGAAAAATCCCTTGCAGACAGATTCTTCGAAGATATGTTCATTGCTTGAAGAGTTTTTATCTTCACAATTTGTAAGTGTGAGTTCTTTTTGAACAGGAGTGGAATCATTCCATTCGCTTGTCGTCCAATAATAGTCCTTGAAGACATCATAATCCTGTTGTTCCATATAGTAGAGAACATTTCTTGCTACGTTAATCCCCACCGTTTTGTCTTCATTTCTTTCCGTGTAAGAATAGGCTTGATTGAATAATGAAAGAACGGATAGAAAAACGATCCCTAAAATAGTAATCGATAATAATATTTCTATTAATGTTACACCTGTTTCGGTTCGCAAAAATTTACAGTTAATCATTTACTCGCCTTCTTTCAAAATACCTAATTATATTATACAATATGTAGGAGTCGAGTATTGTCTTTATAGGACGAAAATATTAAGTTACCAAAAAAGTATTATTGAACAGTTATAAGTAATTTATACTATAGTTAAAAGAGGGGTGAACAAATGGATAGTCTCCTAATGGCTCTTGCGTCATTACTCATCCTAGTTCCAATTATCTATTTATTACCAATCGGAATTTCGACAAAAGGGAAATTTGTCTTAATCATCACATCATTTTTTCTAGCGAACATTGGAATAGTAGCTAAAGTGAGTTTCACCATTTGGCAAACGGCTTTGATTCTACTTCTACTTGTCGTTTTGATGGCTTATATGTTGGATAAGCGTTCAGGGAAATGGATGTATGTCAATAGTGGCGTTACAGAGCCTGGTGATTGGCAGGAAGACCACGTTGATATGACTACTTCTGCTAAGGTAGAACCTAATATGAACGAAGAGGATTCCTCAACTGAAGCATCGGAAGCGTTAGAGAAACATATACCAATTCCACTCGAAGCTAGCATGAATACCTCTAAAGAACAGGATGAAGTTAGAGAGGAACCTGATTATATTAAAGAAATCCATATGGAAAATGAGCTACCTCAAGAATCAAAATCTAGCGATGCACAAGATTTAGACGTAGATGACATGGAAGACGGGCTTTCTCAACTACTAGAAAGAGAGAGCATTTCAGAAGATGAAGATCCATCCGAAGAGACTCATTCATTCTCGACAGTTGATTCAACTGAACCTGATCTAGGCTATATGTCAGAAATTGAGAAGTTATTGGAAAACGATGAAATGGAAGAACAAGATGCTGACATTCAATTGGATGAGGTTGATCCGATGGAAAATCAATTGGATCACCATGAGCCTTCGGAAGTTGAATTGGTTGGAGAACTTGAACCATTAGAAGAAATAAATATAGCTAGCTGGGACAGCGCAGAACTTGAACCGATTATCATGGACAAACAATTGGTAGATAATGAAAAGCAAGAAGAATTACAAGCTTTTCAAGGGGAGCAAGAAACCAATCTAGATGAAAGCCTTGATCAGCGAACGGATCATCTAAAAGATACTCAACAGGAATATGATGCTAAAGAATTGAGTGAGTATGAGTTTAATCTTGTTTTAGATGAATTGGAATCTGAGGATACGGAAGAACTAGATGAACTAAAGGCAATAGCTGAACTAGAAGAACAAGAAGAACAAGAAGAACAAGAAGAACAAGAAGAACAAGAAGAACAAGAAGAACAAGAAGAACAAGAAGGACAAGAAGAACAAGAAGAACTAGAAGAACTAGAAGGTTTTTCGATGGATCTACTAGAGGGGCATAAGGAAGAAGTTCAAGACAGTGAGCTTTTAACAACAAGCGCTTTGCAACAACAACTTTTGCATACGATGGTGGCCCAGATTAAGCTAATGAGGAACCAAATTGCTGATGATGAATACGAGCAACTGATTAAAGAGCATTTACACCCGAGATTACCTAAGCAAGAGTATTATACATTTGCATCATTGCTTGTTGAACATTATATGAAAACGAAACAAACAGATCGCCTACAAGCATTAGTAGTCGAACTGAATGACCAATTTCTAGATTTCCCAATGATTCATATGCAGGTGGAGTATTTGTATCAACAATATTGTGAAAATATCAACTAAATGTAGTTCAAAATGGTAAAATAGTTAGTATACAAAAATACGTTGTGAATGAATAGGTTAGGTGTGATGACGACTATGAAAAAAAGTGTTGAAATTATTGGATTACCGATTATTAGCATTTCAGATGGAAATCAAGTAGGTAAAGTGAAATCTTTAGTGATTAACCCGGATAAAGGTTCTGTTGATTTTTTAACCATTGAACATGAAGACTTTCAAGTAAGTGTAAAGGCGATTCCTTTTAAAAAGGTTGTTGGAATTGGTGAATATGCTGTAACAGTTGAAAGTGAAAATGCTGTAATTGATTTAAATGAAATTCCAATTGCCAATCAGTTAGTGAATAAGAAAATCAAAATTACAAACACAAAGGTTATGACTCGCAAAGGAGCGTTATTAGGAGAGATTACTGAGTATTTAGTAGATGATGAAACGGGCATGATTCTTGGTATGCAATTAAATTTACCAAGTCAAGAAGTGGCACTGCCATCTGAAGCGGTTGTTACATATGGTAAAGATATTATCATCGTAAAAGAAGATGCATCAGAATCCTTCCTTCATACAATCGAGGAGTTAGAAGGAAAGAATAAAGCTTCTGATGCCATTGAAGAAGAGCTTGCTGAGCAACCTGCTATTATTCCCTCAGAAGATGTAGAAGTAATGGCATTAAAAGAAAAGCAAATTGAAATCTTGAGCGGGAAAAAAGTAACGAAAGATATCTATGATGCAAATGGAGTGGTACTTTTTTACGAGGGTACAATTTTAACTGCTGACCATATTGAAAAAGCACAAGAGGTAGGACCAAGTATTGTTGTGGAATTGTCAATGAATGTTGAAGCTTAAAGATAAGGAGGGCGATGAATGTGAGAAATCAGCAAAGTATTAAGCTGTTTCTTGTTCTTATTATTTGTACTTTTTACATTTTCAGTTTCTCACATTTCGGCGCCTTTGCTTATGATTCAATTATGTCAAAAGACAATCGGTTTGAAGAGGGTACAACAATTGGTACGACGGATGTTGCTGGGAAGCTTGAGTCAGAAACATTGCAGCTTATCCAAGAACAACTGGTCAGTTGGAAGGCAAATTCTTCTGTCCTTTTAAAGTTTAAAGAAAAAGAGCAAATGGTAGACTTGAACCTGTTTCAATTTCGTATGGATGAAACGGTTAACTCTGCGAAAAATGGTCAAAAGAATTTGATTGTTGTCGATATGGATCAAGGGGAATTAGAGGATATTATTTATGCAGTTGCTATCGATTTATCCTCTTCCAACCTTGACATGGATAATCTATCAAGTGATTTATTGCTTAATGCGAGAATGCTAGAAGTAGGTCAATTGGAATTGAGATTAGAAGACTATTTAATAGATTCAGCGGATGAAGTTGTTGTACTTCATGAATCAACGCTTGAGGCAGCTGCCTCAAATGAGTTGAATACATTTATTGAAAAAGCTTCAACCATTGAAATTAAGCCGCAATCTCAATTTTCGTTTCTAAAATTTTTAGAAGATCTAGATATGGAGAAGCTTACTTCGAAAACAATGAACTTGATTGCTACGGGAATATATGATGCCATCTTGCCTTCTAACTTTTCGATTATTGAAAGACATATTAGTGGCGATCTTCCTTCATATGCAAAGCTTGGATTCGAAGCGAGCGTTAATCAAGACAAAAACCTCGATTTGGTATTCTCTAATCCGAACGAAGCGACGTTCTCGTTACAATTCAAAGCAGCAGGTGGAAAACTAACTGTCTCTTTAATTGGTCATAGCTTCTTAAATGAATATAAAGTTCTAAAAAAGGACGAAACAAAATTTAAGCCTAAAGAAATAATCCAATTTAACCCTCAGCTAAAGCCTACTGATAAGAAACTCAAACAAGAGGGGACAGAAGGCTTATTAGTGAAAGTGGTAAGAGAGGTTTATGATGATAAAGGAGCTTTATTAAGAACTGAACCGATTTCAGAGGATTTCTATCCGCCAATTCATCGGATTCTTTTGCAAGGATTAATTGTGGATAAAGGTCAGTCAGGATCATCTAATAGCAATTCAAACAGTTCAGGTTCATCAGCTGATGAGGATCAAACAGATCAAGATGAAGATGGCTCATCTCCTTCAGGAGATGACAATTCCGATGATGAAGAAACTGGAAATGAGGATTCTTCAAATGATCAAAGCGGTGAAGATAACGATGAAGACGATAATCTTTGGGGAAAACCAAATGAACAACCAAAATAATCACCAAATGGAGCGGGGATGATGAGATGAAACAAACCCGAAAGCGTCTTGGAGATTTACTTGTTGAAGCTGGTCTGATTTCGGAGGATCAGCTTCAATCTACATTAAAGGAAAAAAGTGCTGGGCAGAAGCTCGGGGATGCCCTATTACAAAGAGGTTTTATAACTGAACAACAGTTAATTGAAGTTCTAGAGTTCCAATTAGGAATTCCACATATAAGCTTGTATCGCTATCCATTTGATACAAAGCTGTTCTCAATTATTTCGAAAGAAACAGCGAAGCGAAACCAGCTTATCCCGCTAAAAAAAGAGGGGGATAAGCTATTTGTTGCGATGGCAGACCCGATGGATTACTTTGCGATTGATGATTTACGTTTATCGACTGGCTTCCAAATTGAAACGGCGATTGCAACAAAGGATGATATATTAAAAGCGATTAATAAATATTACAACATTGATGAGGGCTTTGAGGAGTTAATGGGAGACCTCCCTCAAACTGAAGCCGTTCCAGATGAGAAAATTACCGATCAAGATTCCCCAATTGTTAGACTCGTCAATCAATTGTTATCTAATGCCGTCACCTTAAAGGCAAGTGACATTCACATTGATCCACAGGAAACAAAGGTAGTTGTAAGGTACCGTGTAGATGGAATTTTAAGGGTTGAACGAATCTTGCCGAAACATATGCAAAGTGTACTAACTGCGAGAATAAAGATTATGTCAAACTTAGACATCACCGAGCACCGTGTCCCGCAAGATGGTCGCATCAAAGTAAATATTGACTTTCATCCAATTGATCTTCGTGTATCGACATTACCTACCGTTTATGGCGAAAAAATAGTTATGCGTATTCTAGACTTAGGGAGTGCGCTTAATGATATTAGCAAACTTGGCTTTAATAAGCTTAATTTGAAGCGGTTTATGGACATGATCGAAAAGCCAACAGGAATTGTGTTAATCACTGGTCCTACTGGCTCAGGTAAATCATCTACATTATATGCGGCACTAAACAAGCTTAACAATGAAGAAGTGAATATTATTACGATTGAAGACCCAGTTGAGTATCAAGTGGAAGGAATCAATCAAATTCAAGTGAATTCCAATGTAGGGATGACCTTTGCGAAAGGCTTGCGTTCCATTCTTCGTCAAGATCCAAATATTATCATGGTTGGAGAAATTCGAGATAAAGAAACAGTTGAAGTGGCTATTCGTGCTTCTCTAACCGGCCACCTTGTTCTAAGTACGCTTCATACGAATGATTCCTTAGGTTCGATTACACGGCTAATCGATATGGGTGTAGAGCCTTTTCTTGTGGCATCTGCAGTAAGTGGAATAGTTGCCCAACGTCTTGTTCGTAAGGTATGTCGGGATTGTGGAGAAGATCAGCCTGCAACTAAGCGAGAAATAGAAATTTTCGCTAAGAGGGGCATGAAGATTGACACAATTAGACGAGGGCGTGGCTGTTCATCATGTAATATGACAGGCTATAAAGGTCGTCTTGCCATTCATGAGGTATTAGTAATTAATGATGAAATGCGTCGCGTGATCTTAAATGGAGAATCCTTCTCGAAAATGAGGGAGCTAGCCATAAAAGCAAAGACAATCTTTTTAATTGATGATGGATTATTGAAAATAAAACAAGGATTGACTACAACGGAAGAAGTATTACGAGTAGCAATTCCTGAATAGGGGTGCGCTAGATGAAAGAAAAAATCGACTATTTACTACGCGCCGGATATGAGCTGAAAGCATCTGATATTCATTTAACAGTTGGGGTCCCACCGATCATGCGAATGAATGGCGATTTAAAAAAGTATGGAAAAGATACTTTAAAGCCTGAAGATACAGAAGGTATGGCGAAAGCGATCATTCCTGAAAATATGTGGAAGCAGTTTAAAGAAAAAGGGGAGCTCGACTTTTCTTATGGTATCCCAGGGATATCTCGCTTTCGTGTAAACACATACTTCCAACGTTCATGTGTGGCAATGGCAGTACGTGTCGTTCCGACGAAAATCCCTACTATAGAAGAGCTTGACCTTCCAAATATATTAACGAAAATTGCCGAAAAGCCACAAGGACTTGTCCTTGTAACCGGCCCAACAGGTAGTGGTAAATCTACGACACTTGCTTCAATGATACAGTATATGAATCATCATATGCGCAAGCATATTATTACGTTAGAAGACCCAATTGAATATTTACACAAACATGGAAATTCGATTATTGACCAGCGCGAAGTAGGTTTTGATACGAATAATTTTGCTAATGGACTTCGAGCTGCGTTAAGACAGGACCCAGATGTCATTCTAGTTGGAGAGATGAGAGATTTAGAGACTATACAAACAGCGATTACAGCTGCAGAAACGGGCCATTTAGTTTTTGGAACACTACATACGTCTAGTGCTCCGGCAACGATCAACCGAATAATTGATGTTTTTCCTCCGGCACAGCAGGCACAAATTCGAATTCAGCTTGCCTCTGTGTTAGTATCAATCGTGTCGCAGCGCCTTTTTCCTACTGTTGATAAACAAGGCAGAAAGGCAGCAACGGAAATTCTGATTAATAATGCGGCTGTAGCTAACCTTATTCGCAATGAGAAAATTCATCAAATCGTTAATATTATGCAAACATCTCGTGCGCAAGGGATGCATACGTTAGAGAGTAATATTAAGGAGCTCGTTAATAGAGGATCCATATCAAATGAGGTCGCGGCTCCATTCTTACAGGAGATGCATAACTAATGGCACGCTTTAAATATTCCGGTCGAACGCGTCAAGGGAAAAAGTCTGGTATGATCAGTGCTTCCTCAAGGCGGGAAGCGATGCAAAAGCTTCGAGATGAAGGAATTCGCGTAGTAGAAATGTCCGAAATAGCAGAATCTTTGTTAACGAAGGATATCTCCATCGGAAATCCGGTGAAGCTACAGCATTTTGTCATTTACTTAAGGCAGTTCTCCACCCTGCTGAAGGCAGGTGTATCAGTAGTAGAAGCTACAAGTATTTTAGCGGTCCAAACAGATAGTAAGCCACTAAGGAAGGCATTACTAGATGTGGAGCAAGAGTTGAAGGAAGGAAATCCATTATCCGATGCCACCGCCAAGCATCGAAAGATTTTTTCGCCAATGTTTATCAATATGATTCGAGCAGGTGAAGCAGGCGGGAATATGGATGATACTTTAGATCGCTTAGCCGAGCATTTTGAAAAACAGCATAATACAAGACAAAAGATTGTTTCAGCTCTTGCCTATCCTGTTGTAGTCGGGATTATTGCCATCGCGGTTGTGATCTTTTTGCTAGTATCAGTTGTTCCGACATTTGTCGATATGTTTGCAGACTTTGGCGGTGAGCTTCCTGCGATTACGCAATTTGTATTAAACTCTAGTAAATTTATGCAAAAATTTTGGTGGCTCATCGTATTGATGATGCTCGCATTTGTCGTTTTTATTTTCATGTTAAGAAGAAATAAGCAAACCAAATACTATCTAGATTATTTTATTTTACGTATTCCGATTTTCGGGAAAATGCTGCAAAAGGCAGTGCTAGCAAGAATGACAAGAACATTAAGCTCATTATTTACTAGCTCAGTCCCAATCCTTCAAGCAATGTCCATTGTAGAAAATGTCGTTGAAAATGAAGTCATTGCCCGCGTTGTTAGAAGGTCACGAGACTCACTCGAAAAGGGACAATCATTGACAGACCCAATGAGAGCACACTGGGCCTTTCCGCCCCTTATCACTCAAATGATTTCCATTGGGGAGGAAACAGGGGCACTTGACGCAATGCTTGGCAAAGTAGCTGATTTCTACGAAAAAGAAGTGGAAAATAGCACGGACCGAATTAAATCCTTAATCGAACCGTTAATGATTGTCGTCCTCGCTGCACTCGTGGGAACAATCGTAACCTCAATCATGGTTCCGATGTTTGAAATATTTAATCAAGTTGGTAATACACAGTAGTAAAAAAATGTTAACAATTTTATCTATGTAATAATGTCTATTTTCTGTATAATGTTAATAGAGTACTAATATCATAGGTAAAAATATCTAAAAAGGAGAGATTTTCTATGTTTCAACAAATGAAAAAACGTTTGAAAGATCAGCGTGGATTGACATTAATTGAATTACTAGCAGTAGTCGTCATCCTAGGGATTATCGCGGCCATTGCGATTCCTAGTATTGGTGGGTTGATTGATAACTCTAGAAAAGATGCACATGTTTCTAATGCACAACAAATGGTATCAGCAGCAAAAATGGCTGTTTCTGCTGATACTGATATACTTCCATCAACTGTAAATGAAGAAGTATACCTACCATTAGAATTCTTGGAGTCAAGTGGTTATTTAGAAACACTAAAAGATCCTGATGGAGATGAAACAAGTGCTAATGGGTACAAGAGAGGAACAGCGACTGCTGAATCTTCTACACAAGTAAATACTTCATATGTAGTGATTGAAAAGACTGCTCAAAATCAATTTGAATATAGTGTATTTTTAGATGGTAATAGTAGAAATATTGGTACAAGCACTGTACCAATTGCTGATAGCTTAATAGATAGAGATGAAGTAAAAGAATAATATTCCATATGAATTTTTCAATATTATTATTTATTTTTTTCCTCGGCCTCATCCTCGGCTCCTTCTACAACGTAGTAGGACTGAGAGTGCCGGCTAATCAGTCAATCGTTGCGCCAAGGTCGGCATGCCCGAATTGCAAGCATCAGTTAACAGCCTTGGAGCTTATACCGGTTTTTTCTTATGTAGTTCAAGGGGGGAAATGCCGCCAATGTCGGGTTGGCATTTCGCCCATTTATCCAATAGTCGAGCTAATGACAGGGCTTTTGTTTGTTAGTGCGCCACTAGTTTTAGGCTGGACAAGCGAGCTTTTTGTCGCTTGGACGTTAATTTCTTTGTTTATGATTATTTTTGTTTCTGACCTCACCTATATGCTGATCCCTGATAAAATACTGTTGGCATTTGCGGGGATTTTTTTATTTGAGCGCCTATTTAATCCACTTACACCTTGGTGGGACTCTTTGTTAGGTGGAGCGATTGGCTTTAGTTTGCTGCTCCTCATTGCTGTCGTAAGTAAAGGTGGAATGGGCGGCGGAGACATTAAGCTGTTTGCTTTAATTGGCTTTGTTGTGGGAACGAAAACATTACTGCTTTCGTTTTTCCTAGCAACTCTAGTTGGTGCCCTCTTTGGCGGATTCGGACTTGCGTTCAAGCTACTGCAAAAAGGAAAACCGATCCCATTCGGACCATTTATTGCACTTGGGACACTAATCGCCTATTATTTTGGTGATTCAATAATCACCTGGTACTTACATTTATTAACTATAGGAATCTAAAAGTAAGGGGAATTGGACATGGCCTTCTCGTTGTTTTCTCGTAAAAATCGCATAATTAACCTAGTCATTACGGACCATTCGATTCGTTATGTTGAATTAAAGCAATCGAATCCACCAATGGCACAAAACTATGGGGAACGATACCTTCCACATGGTATTATCACAAACGGGAAAATAGTAGATTACGAGACATTGTCAACGATTTTAGAAGAATGTGTTCGCGAATGGAAGATTGCCAAGCGGCCTGTGCGCTTTATCGTGCCAGATTCGTTTGTCATTATCCGGAAAGTTACAGTTCCATCTGATGTGAAGGATGATGAAATCAAGGGATACTTGTATCTTGAGCTCGGGTCTACTATTCATCTTCCTCTTGAAGATCCTGTGTTTGACGCGAAAATATTGTTCACTGAGGAAAATAAAAAGCAGGTACTCATATTTGCAGCTCCAGAACAAAGTGTGATGGAGTATTCAAATTTACTACTTGAACAAAAGCTGAACCCGATTGCAGCTGATATTTCTCCGCTTGCCCTTTATCGTTTGTATTATCAACTGGACCAAGCAGCAACGGGAGAAAGGCTGATGATGATTCAATTGGATGTACAAACAGCTAATATTTGCATTTTCGAAAATCATACACCATTTTTTATGCATCATCTTCCAATCGACTATGATGAAACGAAATGGGAATTACAATTAAACCGAACAGGTGAATATGAGCTGAAATATATTGGAGAAACAAACGAATTGATGCGGCAATTCTCGGATGTTTATAAAGAGGTTAGTCGGCTGATGGACTTTTACCGCTATTCCCTACACCAAGGCAAAGAGCAAGTAAACAAGCTCCTCCTTCATGGGGACCATCCTCTTATAGCAGGAATAAAAGAAGAAATGAGCCAACAATTTGATGTACCTATCGAGATCATTCAAGAAGATCGTATCGAACAAGGAAAAGAAGGGCCACTTCCAAGAAACCATTATATTGCTATGGGACTGGCATTAAAAGAGGTGTAAGAATGCTCGTAGAAATTAATCTTTTACCGAAAAAAGAATCAAAAAGCTTTGCGCTTTTAATTATTGCGGGTATTCTTATTCTCCTTCTTCTAGCTAGTAGTTTTCTCATTTACTGGTTTGGACGAGGCTATACTCAAGATAGGAATCATCTGCAGAAACAAATTTCGGCAACCCAAGAGCTCGTTGCAATCGAACAGCAAAAGCTTGTAGACTTTGAGGCTTCCAATTCTGTTACTGAGCTAAACAATACGGTTGGTTGGGCGAAGCAATACCCAATTAAAACGGTGCCTGTTATCCAGCAATTATCCTCATTGCTTCCAGACCGTGGCTTCATGCTCGATTTTACATATGAAGAAACGGGTAATATTCAGCTTTCAGTTCAGTTTGACACGAGTCGTGAGGCTGCATACTATTTGACCTCCTTGCTAGACTCAGAGTGGGTGGAAGATGTTCGGCTTCTTGCGTTAACTACTGGAGAATGGATATATGACGAGCCTGATGGTCAAAGTGAAACCCGTTTAAAAAACGACCCTTATATCCCAAGATATGTAGGAGATTATGAAATTACGCTCAATAGGTCGTTTATTAAAGAAGAAGTAACCAAAGAAGAGTCTTCTGGGCAAGGAGGGGAAGATTCATGAGCCTATCAAGAAAAGAAAAGCTAATCGCCATTATTTTATCTCTTTTATTAGTAGCGACAATTGCAGCTGGTTACTTCCTCTACCTTCAGCCGAAGAAAGCAGAGGTAGAACGTACGGAAAAAGAACTGCAAATGGAAGAACAACTATTAACAGTCATTCAAGGGAAAGTGATGGCTGCGAGTACGACAACTTTTGAAAGTACAGTAGAGCTTCAAAAACAAGTACCGGTCAAACCTTTGCTATCAAAGCTTTTACTTGATATAGAAAAAGCAGAAATTATTTCTGAAAGCTTCGTGACAAATATGAGTTTTACAGATGGTGAAATTACTATAGAGAATATAAGTCAAATAGAAGAAAAGGTAGAAGAAGACTTAAATGGTGATATGACAGGTAACGGAGAATCAACTGAAGGTACAGAATCCACCGATACTGGACAAGCAGATGCTTCTCCAAAAGAAAATACGATTCCACTACCAACGGGCGTAAAAAAAATCACAGTAAATTTAAGTGTAGAGTCTCCTACTTATTTCGAATTAGAAAAATTCATTGAAACATTAGAAGACAATTTGAGAATTGTAGTTGTAGAGTCCATCGAGTTCAATGGATATGAGGAAATAATAAAGCTTGAACAGCAAATAGAACCATTATCATATAATCTTGCCGTCTCTGCTTTTTATATGCCAACATTACTTGACCTACAAAATCAATTGCCAATTATAGAAGTACCAATCCCTAGTAATAAAAAGAACCCTTTAAATACATTCCCAGACTTAAAGGACGAGGAAAAGGATATGAACGCCAGCTCAGAAACTACTAACTAGATGATGGGGCCTTTTCTACCTCCTTTTGTTTGAAAGAGGAGGAGGGCATGTTAAGTAAACAGATTAATAATGATAGAGGCTTAACGTTAATTGAGCTCTTAGCTGTTATTGTCATTCTAGGAATTATTTCAGCTATTGCTACAATAGCTATATTAAATGTAATACAAAAAGCAAAGGATCAAGCAATTGTCGCTAATTCTTATGCACTTAGGGATTCTGCAACCTTTTATGTAAAGGATAAGATACTAAGTGAAGAAGTAGTGCCGACACAGCTTTCCTATCAAACATTAGTGAATGAAGATTATATCGAAAAAATAAGGGATCCTGATACAAATTCATACTTAGACCCTGCTGTAAATACCTCGTATGTAGTCGTAAGTGGTGAAAGGATTACGGCGGTTTGCTTCAAAGGCTTGAAAAGAAACCTGTGCACAAAGAATGGTATCGAAACGCCTATCCCAATAGCTGAACTATCAACCAAACTAATCCAATCGAATAATTGAATAATTTGACGAAAGCATTCAATAACAAGACGACAAAAGTCTTGTTATTTTTTTTTGTTAGTATGTTAGGATGATAAAAAATCAGCAATCGACAAGGAAGGAGGCGAATAGCTTGGACAAGCTAGCGAATGGGAAAACGAAAACGATTACAATAAAAATTAATGGAAAAGATCGAACGTTTGAAGATAAACAATTTCACCCACAAGGTCAACAGGCCGAAAGTGATAGTGATACAAAGTCTGTTTCCTTTCACGAAACTGCGGCATCACAAGAAGCCGTTGAGGATGAGAGCTTTGATTGGATTCTTCCAGAACTCGATGATGATGTACAGGTAGAGGTAAAAGAATATAAGCTAGGAAACTCGGAAAAAAAGACAAAGAAGAAAGGAATCTCTCAATTACAAAGCGCATTAAACAGAAAGAATGATAAAGGATTCCTACCTTCAATATTCCTTGCTTTTGTCTTTGCCGTTCTATTAGGGACAAGCTTTGGGTTCATTATGTTAAAGCTTGTCATAACGGATGGTGGTATAGTGGGCGGTACCCCTACCCCTACAGCGAGTTCAGGTTCAGATGAATCCCTTACACCAGGAACTGCCGAAGCTACATTGCAACCAATCGTAAGCTTTGTCATTCAAGGTGGAGTGTATTCGGATATAGAGGCTGCTAAAGAAATTCAAGCTTCCATTAATGAAAAAGGGATACCAAGCCAAATTATTGAAATCGATGACCAAGCCTATTTATTTCTAGGGGTAGCAGATAGTTTAGAAGATGCTAAAGCAATTGGTACTCAACTAAAAAGCAAAGGTGTCGATACGTATGCGAAGGAATTGTCATTTGGTGGAGCGTCAGTAGCAAGTTTGGAAGAAAATGAAAAGCTTCTATTAGAACAAAGTAGACCTTTGTATCAATTATTAGCAGCGGGGGTGGGTACGATAACCTTATCAAATGAAATCCCGAAGCAATTACTAGATAGCATTGAGAAGCAAGGAAGTTCCTTTATTGATGTGAATCCTGATAATATTACTAACAAAAACATCCAGCAAATGCAAATTGACTTACAAACGGTCATGAATCAAATGATATCCTATCAACAAAAGCCGGAGCAAAAGCTAATAAATAATATGCAGCAGAGAATGTTATCATTTCTAGCTATGTATCATTCAATGTAAACACTCAAATGAAACTAAAACAAAATGTCGTATTTTGTATATTTTCTGGGAAATATCATAAATTAATGAAGCCTGTCGAATTTTCCGGCGGGCTTTATGTATGTAGAAGGTCTTCTTCAGTTTCATAGTACAACTGAGAAGTCTTCAGACTTAAACATTTTAGGAGATGTCATTTGCTAGAAAAAAATTCTAATTATTCTAGTTAAAAATTGTGAGAATTGAGGATATTTGATACGATAGGAATGTATTTCTCTTTTTGATTTTTTCTGATAAGGAAAGGTGATTATGTATGATGCCCCTCATTTTAGCCTCAGCTTCTCCACGTCGAAAAGAACTTCTTGAAAATCTTCATTTAACATTTCAAGTCATCAGTAGTGATGTTGATGAAACCTTTAATGAGAAGCTTACGCCGAGTGATGTAGTTATGGAGCTAGCATTGCGAAAAGCGAGAGATATTCGTGCGAAGCATGGGAATTCCTATGTGATTGGATCTGATACAGTAGTGGTATCGAATCAACAAATACTTGGAAAGCCAACCGATAGCGATGAAGCATATAAAATGTTGAAGATGCTATCAGGTCAAACACATTCGGTTTATACGGGTGTTGCAATTGTTGCTCCAGAAAAACTAGTAAATTTCTATGAAAAAACAGATGTGGAGTTTTGGGAGTTAACAGATGAAGAAATTGAATCCTATATTCGTACAGGGGAGCCTATGGATAAAGCAGGTGCCTATGGAATACAAGGGCTTGGAAGCTTGCTTGTAAAGAAGATAGAGGGGGATTATTTCTCAGTTGTTGGATTGCCTCTTTCAAGAACCATTCGCGAACTAAAGCAATTAGGGTTTGAACTGCCATATTAGACCACGCCATCTGGACTCCCTGATTCACAAGGGAGGAAGAAAATTGAATTCAGAAACATTAATGATCCGTGATTTTCCTGTGGACGAACGACCAAGAGAACGTTTCATACACAGTGGTCCAGAGAGTCTGTCTAATCATGAACTGATTGCCCTTTTACTGCGAACGGGGACAAAGGATGAGTCTGTCCTCCAATTAGCGAACCGGCTGCTAACCCATTTTGAGGGCTTACGCTTGCTTAAAGAAGCTACTCTTGCGGAAATTACCTCAATTAAGGGGATAGGTGAAGCAAAAGCCATTCAAGTATTAGCAGCTGTTGAAATTGGTCGACGAATCTCAAATTTATCGTATGATGATCGTTATGTCATTCGTTCTCCAGAAGATGGGGCCAAATACGTAATGAATGATATGCGGTTTCTTACCCAGGAACATTTCGTTTGTCTATATTTAAACACCAAAAATCAAGTGCTTCACAAACAAACCATCTTCGTTGGCAGCTTAAATGCATCGATCGTACATCCAAGGGAGGTCTTTAAGGAAGCATTTAGGCGGTCAGCAGCCTCAATTATTTGTCTCCATAACCATCCTTCGGGAGACCCTTCACCAAGTAAAGAAGATATTGAAGTGACCAAACGATTAGCAGAATGCGGTAAAATCATTGGGATTGATGTATTAGACCATTTAATCATAGGGGAGAATAAATTTGTCAGCTTGAAGGAAAAAGGGTACTTATAATACTATGATTTTAATTAGCGTTAAGCTATAATATTGTTTGTGATTTTTGAGATTGTCTAAAAGTTAAAAGTTCATTTTCATTTAGATATATAATCACCTGTTTAGCATATACCTTATTATGAATTAGTACTTCGTATCAGAAAGGGAGATACAACTATGTTTGGAATTGGGACAAGAGATCTCGGAATTGATTTAGGAACAGCAAATACCCTCGTTTATGTAAAAGGGAAGGAAATCGTTTTAAGAGAGCCATCTGTCGTGGCTTTGCAAACTGATACAAAAAATATCGTGGCTGTTGGAAACGACGCCAAGAATATGATTGGTCGAACTCCAGGGAATGTCGTGGCGCTTCGCCCAATGAAAGATGGCGTAATTGCTGATTACGAAACTACTGCAACCATGATGAAATATTATATTAGACAAGCTACGAAAAACAAGGGACTTTTTTCAGGAAAGCCTTATGTTATGGTGTGTGTGCCATCAGGAATTACAGCAGTAGAAGAGCGAGCCGTTATTGATGCGACAAGACAAGCAGGCGCAAGGGATGCCTATCCTATTGAAGAGCCCTTTGCTGCAGCAATTGGTGCGAATTTACCTGTTTGGGAGCCAACTGGTAGTATGGTTGTAGATATTGGCGGCGGGACAACAGAGGTAGCTATTATTTCACTTGGCGGTATTGTAACAAGCCAATCGATTCGTATTGCTGGGGATGAAATGGATGATGCAATCATCAACTATATCCGCAAAACGTATAATTTGATGATTGGAGATCGGACAGCTGAAACAATTAAAGTAGAAGTGGGCTCTGCAGGTGATCCTGAAGGGATTGAAAATATGGAAATCCGTGGACGCGATTTGTTAACCGGTCTTCCGAAGACAATTGAGATTACGGCTGAAGAAATTGCAAAAGCATTAAATGATACAGTATATGCGATTGTTGATGCAGTAAAGGTGACACTAGAAAAAACTCCACCTGAGTTAGCTGCTGATATAATGGATCGTGGGATTGTCTTAACTGGGGGCGGCGCCCTGTTACGTAACTTAGATAAAGTAATTAGTGAAGAAACGAAAATGCCTGTATTAATCGCTGAAAATCCGTTAGATTGTGTAGCAATTGGAACAGGAAAAGCATTAGATCATATTCATTTATTTAAAAATAAGTCAAAAGATTCTCGTTAAGTTATAGCGCTGTTACCTAAACAGCGCTATAACAAAAAAACAGAGAAAGCTAGACCAACAAAATTTGAGGTGTCGAAAATGCCACAATTCTTTCTGAATAAGCGTTTAATTATTTTGCTCGTCAGCATCATAATTCTCGTGGCATTGATTGGATTTTCTCTAAAAAGCAGAGATCAACTAACATGGCCAGAACAATTTATTAAGGATACAACTGGCTGGGTACAAACCGTTGTTTCAAGACCTGCCCATTATGTGGCTGGTTTTTTTGAAAATTTAGAGGATCTGCAAAATACATATCAAGAGAATAAAGAGTTAAAAAAACGCTTAGATGAGTTAGCAGTACTTGAAGCCAATGTGCAGGAGTTAAAAAAGGAAAATGTAGAATTACGAGATATACTTGATAAAAAAGATTCGTTACGAGATTTCGAGCCAAAACAAGCAACTGTAATTGGAAGGGATCCGAGTCAATGGCATGAGCTTTTAATAATAAATAAAGGGAAAAGCGCTGGAATTAAGGCGGATATGGCTGTTATTACATCAAACGGGCTAATTGGAAAAGTGAAAAGCAGCCAGCAGTTTACATCAACTGTTCAGCTATTAAGCGCAATGGATCCGACGAATCGAATTTCTGCTAAAGTAAATGGAGATCAAACCTACTACGGGACAATTGAGGGCTATGATGAAGAACGAAAATTATTAATGCTAAAAAAGATACCATATGATGCAAAAATTGAGAAGGATCAAACTGTCATCACCTCTGGTCTAGGAGGTGTTTTTCCTGGAGGACTTCCAATAGGAAAGGTTGTTGAAGTGGTTCCAGATGAATTTGGCTTAACGCAAACAGCGTATGTCAAACCAGGTGCGAACCTATATGACATTGAGCATGTAATGGTTGTTAAACGCCAAATGATTGAGCCGGGAGTAGAGGATAAGGAGGAAGAACAGTGAGAAGACTCCTTCTTCCCGTAATGTTAACGTTATTTTTCGTTCTTGAAAGTACGTTTGTCGAATTATTACCAGCAGAGGCTTTTAATAGTGACCGGATATTAGTACCTCATTTTTTATTGGTGATCATCCTGTTTTTTACAGTGTATGTGAATGAAAAACAAGGAATCATTTATAGCATTATTTTTGGACTATTATTTGACATTGTATATACAGAGATTATTGGGATTAATCTATTTATGTTTCCGCTAACCACCTATCTTGTTTCCAAAATCATGAATGTACTGCAAACAAACATCGTAATTGTAAGCTTAGTGAGTTTGATAGGGATTGTTTTTCTTGAGCTTGGTGTATATGAAATGAATTTTTTGATCCATCAAACGGATATGGTGTTTCAATCATTTCTGAATGATCGACTATTTCCAACCCTATTGTTAAATCTAGCATTTACGATAATCATTGCTCACCCGTTAAAAAAGATTTCAGAAAAACAGGCAGACTATCTAAAAAATGACTAGGTCATGATATAATGGAGAAAAGCCTTAATAAAGCCAGTCAGATTGCTTTGTTAAGGCTTCTTGTTAATCGTAAAAGAGGAGTTATGACAAAGCTTGTCGAAGATACATATAGTAAATCTTATATGATAGAATCATTGAATTTTATACTAGATTATAAGCGCTTTCGAATGGCTGAAGGAAATACATTTTATATTGAGATAAGTGTCTAGCTCCAGGAAAAGCTTCTTAACATGCTTCTAATTGACATGTGTTAGGAGCTTCTTGCGCTTTTCTAATTGAGGTGAACATCTTGATGAAAAAAATGCCAAATGTAACGATTAAAGGAACAAAGGACGGATTAACTTTACACCTAGATGATACATGTTCCTATGCAGAATTAATACAAGAACTAGATGAGAAGCTCTCTGAAAGCTCTCGGGCTCTAGAGGACAGGCAGCTAATATCTGTTCGTGTTCAGGTAGGTAATCGTTATTTATCAGATAGTCAACAAGAAGAGTTGAAAAATTTAATTCGTCAAAAGAAAAATTTAGTTGTCGATCGTATTACAACAAATGTGATGACAAAAGAAGAAGCAGAAAAATTAAAAGCCGAGAATGAAATTGTCTCTGTAGCTAGAATGATTCGTTCGGGTCAAATCCTTGAAGTGCCTGGTGATTTATTATTGATAGGAGATGTAAACCCAGGTGGAACAGTAATTGCTGGCGGAAACATATTTATCATGGGAGCTTTAAAAGGGATTGCCCATGCTGGACACAAAGGAAATAAGGATGCCGTAATCGCAGCGTCATTAATGAAGCCTTCCCAGCTGCGGATTAGCGATTGCTTTAACCGAGCACCGGATGGAACGAATGCAGAGACAGAAACACGTGAAATGGAATGTGCTTACATAGACGATCAAGACCAAATTGTTGTTGATCGATTACAAGTACTTATGCACCTGAGACCAAATTTAACTCGTTTGAAAGGGGGATGCTAAAGTGGGAGAAGCAATAGTCATTACTTCTGGCAAAGGTGGAGTAGGAAAAACAACTACCTCTGCAAATATTGGAACAGCTTTGGCTCTTCAAGGAAAAAAGGTTTGTTTAATAGATACAGATATCGGACTTCGTAACTTAGATGTGGTAATGGGATTAGAAAATCGGATTATTTACGATCTAGTCGATGTAGTGGAAAATAGATGTAAAATTCATCAAGCCCTTGTAAAGGACAAGCGATTTGATGATTTATTGTACTTACTACCTGCAGCACAAACAAGCGATAAAACCGCTGTCACTCCAGAGCAGATGAAGAGGCTTGTGAATGAATTAAAGCAGGATTATGACTATATCATTATTGATTGCCCAGCTGGTATTGAACAAGGATATAAGAATGCTGTAGCAGGTGCTGATAAAGCAATCGTTGTCACAACACCCGAAGTTTCAGCTGTCCGTGATGCAGATCGAATTATCGGATTGCTTGAGAAGGAAGAAGGTGTTGAAGCCCCGAAGCTGATCATTAACCGTATTCGCAATCATATGATGAAAAATGGCGACATGCTTGATGTAGATGAAGTAACAACACACCTCTCCATCGACTTATTGGGCATTGTTGCTGATGATGAAGAAGTAATTAAAGCTTCGAATCAAGGTGAACCAATTGCTCTAAATCCGAATAGCAAGGCTTCTATCGCATATCGAAATATTGCTCGTCGTATCCTTGGAGAGTCTGTACCATTACAGCCACTTGACGATGAAAGCAATGGTGTTTTTTCTAAACTAAAGAAGTTTTTTGGTGTGAAATAAACCAACATATTTTGAAAATGGAGTAGGTTATACACCGAATTCCATTTAAGGTCTAACCCCAAAATTACAAAGCTTGTAAAACAGCAAATCGTGAGAACCGAGGAGAGCAATCAAGTGCTCCTCGGTTTTTTTATTTTTGCTGTGTTAAACCTTATGGTTGATTATTAACAGCAAGTTGATTGGATCGAAAGGCGGGAGCTTACAGCAAGCGAGTATCTTGGAGCTGAAAACTGCACATGTTTTAAAAGTATCAAAGTATACGAAAAAAGCCTATTTTAAAGAACATTTGGACTACCCCTATTAAAATCTCCTGTCATACTCTATGTGGACAACTCATAGACTTGTACAAATTGGTTAAAAGGGAATGGTGGGGAGAAAATGCATTCTAGAGCCGATGAAGTCCGTCGAAGAATAGCAAAACGAAAAAAAGAAAGAGAAAAGATTGGGAACAATCAAAGCAGTCCAAGGTTTTGGGCAGATGATGAAGAGAGGTATGGGCTTGATAAAATGCCAGTCTATGAAGGTGGATCAAACGAAGGTAATCACCCTTTATTTAAGAAAGAGGTATTTATCTTTAAGGTTCTAGCTTCCATCACATTATTATTGGTAGTTGCTATTATGTTTAAGAATACTAGTTCTGTTTTTGATCCTGCGAGAACATTTGTTAAAAATTCAATGGATAAGGATTTTCAATTTGCAGCTGTATCTGACTGGTATGAGGAGCAGTTTGGGAAGCCTCTCGCACTACTGCCTTTTTCTGATAATGAAACATCTGATGAAGATCAATTTACAAACCAGTACGCGCTGCCAGCATCTAGAATATTAGAGGAGTTCGATACTACCGGGCAACGAATCTCCATCGAAATTGGTAAAGGTGCAGCAGTTGAAGCCATGAATGAGGGAATGGTCCGTTTTGCAGGGGAAAAAGAGGGCTTTGGCAAAACAGTTATCCTTCAGCATGGAGATAAAAGTGAAACATGGTATGGCAATTTGGATTCCATAGATGTGAATCTCTATGAATATATTAGCAAGGGGACAAAAGTAGGGGCAGCCTCCACTAGTGCGGATGGTACAAAAGGAACCTTTTATTTTGCCTTAAAAAAAGGGAATGATTTTATTGATCCGATTCAGGTGATTGAATTTGACTAAAGTACTGAGAGCATTCACATATATTCATATCCATCCGCTCTTATGGATTGTCATTGCAGTAGCTGTTGCGACCGCGCATTTTATTGAACTATCCCTTCTTCTTTTGATTATTTTCATTCATGAAATGGGACATGCGGTCGCAGCGTCTTTTTTTTCGTGGAGAATAAAAAAAATATCCCTCCTTCCTTTTGGAGGAGTAGCTGAAATGGATGAACACGGAAACCGTCCACTGAAAGAAGAGGCAATTGTCGTGCTTGCGGGCCCCATGCAGCATGCTTGGCTAATTGGAGTGGCTTTTTTGCTTTTCCAGTTTGGAATCATGTCAGCGTCGTTATACACATTATTTATCCAGTACAATATAATGATTCTTTTATTTAACTTCTTGCCAATTTGGCCATTGGATGGGGGGAAGCTCGTGTTTTTATGGTTATCCCTTAAACAGCCATTTCCGGTTGCTCATAAAAGGACGCTATGGATCTCACTTGTAGCCGTTATCCTTTTTGGCATCCTTACTTTGGTCACTAGTCCCATCAATTTAAACATTTGGATTATCATCTCCTTTTTAGGTTTTACCTTGTATCATGAATGGAAACAAGGGAGATATATTTTTATTCGCTTTCTATTGGAGAGGTATTATGGCAATAGTACAGAACTTCGGGATCTTAAACCGATTAAAGTCCAAGAGGATGAATTGGTTATTCATGTATTAGAGCAGTTTCAAAGGGGTTGTAAGCATCCGATTGTCGTACTAGAGCAAGAAAAGGAAAAGGGGATGTTGGATGAAAATGAACTGTTGCATGCCTATTTCTCGGAGAGACTATTGACAGCAAAAATTAGAGATTTGCTTTATATCTACTAACCATAGGATAATAAAGTAATTAGTAGATAAAAGTGAGGAAAACATGTTGAAGAAATTGATCATCAATTATCTTGGAAGAGAAAAACGCTATGCTTTAGTGGATGGCAAAAAAATTGAAAAGCTAATCATCGAGCAACCGAAGCATCAATCAGATGTGGGTAGCATTTATTTAGGTACTATCACAAAAGTTTTACCTGGGATGAATGCTGCGTTTGTTGATCTTGGTGAGGATCGGAATGGCTATTTACACAGGGATAAGCTCCCTGCATTTGTATTGTCTCCTCTAGAACAAAAAGTGAAAGACCAGAAAGGAATTTCGTCCTTTGTTCATCAAGGTGAAAAGCTATTGGTGCAAGTGGAGAAGGATGCGACTTTCGGGAAAGGACCTAGGCTATCAGGGCTCATTGAGTTAACTGGAGAGGCACTCATCTATATGCCACATGGAAAGTATGTAGCCGTTTCAAAAAAAATTGCCGATCAAACAGTACGGGAAGAATTTCGTCAGCTTGGCTATCAATTGAAGGATGAGGCAGAAGGGCTAATTTTTCGTACAAATGTAAAGGAGAAAACTATGGCTGAACTACGTGAAGAATTAGATCAGCTCAGAGAACAGTATGAAGATATTAGTCGAAAAGGAGAGAGGTTGAAAAAGCCTTCTTTGATTAAACGGACCGACTTATTTATGGACGAAATCCTTTTTGAGATAGAAAAAAATTCATCTATCGAAGTGCTGGTAGATGACCTTGAGCTAAAACATGTCCTAGAGTCATTCTATAAAGAAAATAAAATTAGCTTTTATCAAGGGAAAGAAAATATTTTTACCGCTCATCAAATTCAGTCTGAGGTTGAAAAAGCATTAAAAAGAATTGTATGGCTCGAAAATGGTGCTTATATCATCATCGAAGAAACGGAAGCGTTAACCATCATTGATGTAAATACAGGGAAGTTCTCAGGTAAAAGTGACCGGAGTCAAACGGTAAGGCAAACAAATCAATGGGCAGCGGCTGAAATTGGACGGCAAATTCGCCTTCGAGACCTTGCGGGCATTATCTTAATTGATTTTATCGATATGAAAGATGATTCTGATCGGAAAGAGGTCATGCATGCCCTTGAAAAGGAGCTAAAAAAAGATCATCGTCAGTCACGAATAATAGGTTTTACTTCACTTGGTATATTACAATTGACAAGGAAGAAAACAAAAGTATCACTTCAGGAGTCTCTAACAACCAGGTGTCAAACTTGTGAAGGGACAGGGAGAGTACTCAGTGCGGAAACCGTTGCCTTTCAATTAGAAAGAGAGCTTTGGGAGTACAAAACATCAGATTATGAAGCCGTTCAGGTAGAGCTCTCAGAATCTGTTCAATCTATATTCTCAGGGGAAGATCATGTTCATTTGAAACGCTTAGAAGAAGCACTTAGCTTCAAAATCCTCTTCGTTACTAGGCAGTCTCCCAAACCGTTTTTTCACATTCGTAAGCTAGGAAGTGTAAAAGAGCTAATAGAAAAAGAGAAATAAATGATTTAGAATGGGATATTCTATTGACAGGATTCTTCGAATTGTGATAGTATTTTCATGTTATTGTTTGTAGCGCACCGTGCTACAACCGCACAGATCAGGCTTAAGTTTTTGCTTTGCAAAACGCCTGTGAATGGCGAGTCTTAGTCTATAAGGAGGTGCAGTTCATGTACGCTATTATCGAAACAGGTGGAAAGCAAATTCGTGTAGAAGAAGGTCAAGCAATCTACATCGAAAAGCTAAACGCTGAAGCAGGAGAAACAGTTACTTTTGATAAGGTTTTATTCGTTGGTGGAGATAATGTAAAAGTAGGAAGCCCAGTAGTTGAAGGCGCTACAGTTACAGCTAAAGTTGAGAAACAAGGTCGTGCGAAAAAGATCATTGTTTTCAAATACAAAGCGAAGAAAAATCAACGTAAAAAGCAAGGTCATCGTCAACCGTACACTAAAGTTGTTGTTGAAAAAATCAACGCTTAAGGTATAAATTGATATGATTCATGCGACGATTACTCGTACAGAGTCCGGAAGAATTCAGTCGTTTACGATGAGCGGTCATGCATTATTTGCTAACAGAGGCAATGATATTGTCTGTGCTGGCGCTTCAGCTGTATCGTTTGGAGCAATTAACTCGATTATTGCTCTAACAGGCATTACCCCTGACATTGAACAAGGGAAAGATGGCTTTCTCCGCTGTGACGTTCCAGATCATTTATCTGAGGATATTCAAGAGAAAATTCAGCTGTTGCTTGAAGGTATGATAGTTTCATTGCAAACAATTGAAAGAGACTACGGAAAGCACATAAAAATAACCTTCAAAAACTAGGAGGTGGGAATAATGCTAAGATTAGATCTTCAGTTTTTCGCATCTAAAAAGGGAGTAGGTTCTACAAAGAACGGACGTGACTCTATCGCAAAGCGCCTTGGTGCTAAGCGTGCAGATGGTCAATTCGTAACTGGTGGTTCTATCCTTTACCGTCAACGTGGTACGAAAATCTATCCAGGTGTAAACGTAGGTCGTGGAGGAGATGACACTCTATTTGCAAAAGTAGATGGTGTTGTTAAATTCGAGCGCGTAGGTCGTGACCGTAAGCAAGTAAGTGTTTACCCTGTAGCTCAAGAAGCTTAATTTTCTAATTAGAAAACTCTAGCCCTTAGGTTAGAGTTTTCTTTATTTTGAACACCTTCTTTGCTTATAAATGAGAAGCGAGAGGTAAATAATACTAGTTTTTTTCATTTACCGAATAAATTAGCATACGTTCTCTTCTTTTTTTGTTATACTAACAGAAAATAGACTATTTGCTATACATTATTCGTAGGAGTGCATGTATGAAAAAAGATTGGGATACGGTTGAAGTGTTGCGTCATGCAAGGCATGATTGGTTAAATAAAATTCAATTAATTAAAGGGAACCTTGCTTTAAATAAGTTGGACAGAGTTAAGACAATTATTGATGAGATTGTAATGGAAGCACAGAATGATTCAAAGCTATCCAATTTGAACAGCCCTCATTTTGCCACATTACTCTTTACATACAATTGGGAGAGTCATTCGTTTCAACTAGAGTTTGAAGTGCTGAACGATTTAAATCAGATTAATTTAGACGATGAAAAGCTAACAGCATGGACGACGGAATTTTTTAGCTTGCTAGATACCTCTATTGAAGCCTTTCATCCTAACCATCTATCCATTTCGATTGAGCCACATTTGAACGGAGCCCGTTTCTTTTTTGATTTTAGCGGAATAATAAAAGAAAAAGAGCAGTTAGAAAAATTTCTGACTAGTCACCCGAGCTTTCAGGTGAATATACAGGAATGGACGGATCAGGAACTCGCATTAGAATTATTCATCCCTACTGTATAAGGGACGAATTAGCGATTCTCGTCAACTGAAATGCTACTCTAACTTACTTCGGACGGGAGGAAAAACATGTTTGTCGATCGAGTCAAAATATATGTTAAAGGTGGAGACGGTGGAAACGGTATGGTTGCGTTTCGCCGTGAAAAATACGTACCAAAAGGCGGTCCAGCAGGTGGAGATGGAGGCAAAGGAGCAGATGTTGTCTTTATTGTAGAAGAAGGTCTTCGTACATTAATGGACTTCCGCTATCAACGTCATTTTAAAGCACCACGTGGTGAACACGGAATGTCAAAAAACCAGCATGGGAAAAACGCGAAGGACATGATTATTAAAGTTCCACCTGGAACAGTAGTAACCGATGCAAATACAAACGAGGTTATTGCGGATCTAACCGAGCATGGTCAAACAGCTGTTATCGCAAAAGGTGGCCGTGGAGGTCGTGGAAACTCTCGCTTTGCAACTCCAGCAAACCCTGCCCCTGAGCTTTCAGAAAATGGAGAACCAGGACAGGAAAGAGATGTTAGCCTTGAGCTTAAGCTATTAGCAGATGTAGGATTAGTAGGTTTTCCAAGTGTAGGAAAATCCACATTGCTTTCTGTTGTGTCTTCCGCCAAACCCAAGATTGCTGAATACCACTTCACAACAATCGTTCCTAATTTAGGAATGGTTGAAACAGAAGATGGGAGAAGCTTTGTACTAGCAGACCTTCCAGGTTTAATTGAAGGCGCTCACTCTGGCGTAGGTTTAGGACATCAATTTTTAAGACATATTGAAAGAACACGTGTTATTGTACATGTTATCGATATGTCAGCAATGGAAGGAAGAGATCCATACGAGGACTATGTCACCATTAACCGGGAGTTAAAGGAATATAATCTTCGTTTAACGGAAAGACCACAAATTATTGTTGCAAATAAAATGGACATGCCTGATTCAGAGGAGAATTTGAAAAAATTCAAGGAGCAATTAGGAGAAGAATATCCAATCTTCCCAATCTCTGCTTTTACTCGCCAAGGATTAAGCAATCTGCTATTTGCCATTGCCGATAAATTAGAGGATACACCTGAATTCCCGCTAATTGATGAACAAGAAGAGGATACAGGAGTTCACCGAGTGCTTTATAAGCATGAAGCGAAAGAAACTGAATTCGTCATTACGAGAGATCCAGACGGAAGCTTTGTCGTTAGTGGAGACACCATTGAGAAGCTATTCAAGATGACGGACTTTAGTAGGGATGAATCGGTTCGCCGTTTTGCTCGTCAGATACGCGGAATGGGTGTAGATGATGCATTGAGAGAAAGAGGAGCAAAAAACGGGGACACAGTCAGATTATTAGATTACGAATTCGAGTTCCTTGATTAACCTTCTCGATTATTACGAGGTGGAAATATGAAACAGGATAAATCAGATAAGAAGTTTTATCTAGTCCGTGAAGATGTACTGCCTGAAGCAATGAAAAAAACATTAGAAGCAAAAGAAATGATAGAACGAGGAAAAGCAGAATCTGTTTGGGATGCTGTTCACCAGGTAGACTTAAGTAGAAGTGCTTTTTATAAGTACCGTGATACGGTATTCCCTTTTCATACAGTTATTAAAGAGCGACTAATTACGTTATTTTTTCATTTAGAGGACCGCTCAGGAACACTTTCCCATTTGTTAACCGTAGTGGCTTCTTCCGGTTGCAATGTGTTAACTATTCATCAAACCATACCATTACAAGGGAGAGCAAACGTCACGCTCTCCTTAAACACAAGTGGGATGGAGATTGAAATTGATGAATTAATGTCTAAGCTTAAGAAGCTTGAATTTGTAGATAAAGTAGAGGTGCTAGGATCAGGCGCGTAAAATTGCGGCTACCTAGCCCATTTTTTTATCATAAGAAATAGCTGATACGAAAAATTAGCATAATGTTGCATTAAGAAATACAAATATAGTTGGAAAGAAGTATTCCCGCTCAACATTTCTTTAAAAGATTCTCATTATGAGCGAAAATTGAGGTTCAAGGAGCGAAACGTTATCGAATGGGAGCGATTTCTCGTTAGTTCAGAGCGATATTCAAGAAAAGTGAGCGAAACCAGTCCAGACGGGAGCGAGCGCTCAGAAAAGGAGCGTTCGCTCACATTTACGAGCTAACACCATGTTCATCAAAGGAAAAATCTATCTTTTTAACAATGCCTATCAAGGGGAGCCTTGTAGTTGAAAATACTTTATCTATTTGTTTCGATGGTCCTTTTCACTATAATTTTTGTTTCCACTACGCCTCTAGCATTAAAGGTAATGATGGTTGTGTTAACGATCATTTTTTTTCTCCAACAATTAATACTTTCATCTTCCAATATGGAGCTATTTGGCGAAAAGTTCAAGCGGCTCTTTACACCTCACTACTGTTTACTACAGGCTTAATGACCTTCTCGATGCCCGCGGCCTTCGCTGATCAAACCTTTAATGAGGACTATATAATTGGGTATTTATTCATCTTAATTGTTAGCTTAATTGGAAATTTTTTATATGGTTTTCCTGTATCTATGGTAGCTGAATTACTTACCCGAAAGCTACCTAGGCGATATCGCATTGTAACATCTGGTTTCATCCATTTTGGTTTTGGTTTACTTACGTATTTTTTTGAAGTTGGCATAGCATTGCCAGCCATTATCTGCTCGATTCTATTTTTTACTATAGATGAATTCCTTCGAAAGAGAAAATGAGGGATTAATACATAAGGGGGAAAGGTTTTGAAGGTTGGATATCTAGGACCCAAAGCAACATTTACTGATTTAGCTGTGAGAGAAATATTTGCGAATTTGAAGGCGGTACCTTTTTTAACCATTCCAGATTGTATGGATGCCATTATTGATCATCAAGTGGATCTTGCTGTTGTGCCAGTTGAAAATGCATTAGAAGGATCTGTCAATATTACGCTAGATTATTTAATTCATGAGGTAGATTTGCCGATAGTCGGAGAAATCACTGCACCCATTCAGCAGCACTTAATGGTGCATCCAAATCACAAAGAAGATTGGAAAAGAATCGACACTGTCTATAGCCACTCACATGCTATTGCTCAATGCCATAAATTTTTACATAAAGAGTTAAAAGGTATCCCGTGGGAAACAACAACATCGACTGCTGCTGCCGCTCATTGGGTACAAAGTCATCCAAAGAAGAAAATTGCAGCAATTGCGAATAAACTAGCAGCAGAAGAGTATGGGTTAGCGATTGTGCAACAGGATATTCATGATTTTCACTTTAATCACACCCGGTTTGTCATCCTAGCAAGGTCTCCTGTCGAAGTACCTGTTCATTCCCACCCACCCAAAGGATATAAAACGACGGTACTAGTTATGCTTCCATCTGACCGTGCGGGAGCTCTTCATCAAGTGCTTTCAGCCTTTTCTTGGAGGAAGCTCAATTTATCGAAAATTGAATCTCGCCCAATGAAGACAGGGCTAGGGAATTATTTCTTTATTATCGATGTAGATATGAAAATGGATGACGTATTATTGCCTGGGGTAGCGGCGGAACTTGAAGCTTTAGATTGCCGCGTAAAGATATTAGGCTCCTACCCATGCTTTCAAATCGGTTAAGAAGATTAGGAATTCATTTATTCGCTCCAATAGAGTGTCGACTCCAGTCGTTGAACACGTACTAGTTCGATTTCCGCTGCAGGCGCTTGCTTTCCGGGGGGCGTGCGCCAAGCCTCCTCGTCCTTCGTCCTGTGGGGTCTTGGCTGTCACGCAAATCCCCCAGGAGTCAAGCGCCTTCCGCTCCAATCACCAAGGTTGACTTTCTAATACTTGGGTCTACATACAATCCATTGAAACGAACTGGATGGAAATTTAATGCCCCGCTACTTTTAATGTCAATTTATCGAGTTACAAAACACGTACTAGTTTGATTTCCGCTCCAGGCGCTTGCTTTCCGGGGGCGCGCGCCAAGCCTCCTCGTCCTTCGTCCTGTGGGGTCTTGGCTGTCACGCAAATCCCCCAGGAGTCAGGCGCCTTCCGCTCCAATCACCAAGTGTGACATTCTAATACTTGGGTCTACATACAATCCATTGAAACGAACTGGAAGAACATTTAATGTCCTGCTACTTTTAATGTCAATTTATCGGGTTACAAATCACGTACTAGTTCGATTTCCGCTGCAGGCGCTTGCTTTCCGGGGGGCGTGCGCCAAGCCTCCTCGTCCTTCGTCCTGTGGGGTCTTGGCTGTCACGCAAATCCCCCAGGAGTCAAGCGCCTTCCGCTCCAATCACCAAGTGTGACATTCTAATACTTGGGTCTACATACAATCCATTGAAACGAACTGGAAGAACATTTAATGTCCTGCTCCTTCTTAATGTCATTTAGAGGAAATCTCACCATATTATTTTTCGTATTCGTATCATATGTCTTAAAACAAAAAAACTGAAGGCAAACTCGAATTGAGCTTAGCTTCAGTCTGAAGGGGACATTCTCTCGCCCTTTTTTCCGTTAAAAAGATACATCAATTAAGAACCGTTCTTTTTTTAATGCTTCTACAGCTTCATCCAAAACCTTCTCAGAGGAGGCTGAAAGGGTATGAAGATGGGTTCCGTCTGTTAATTCAGAAAGGTAAGAGGCATTTGTTGAGTTTACTTTTGAGATAAATAGTTGGACTTCCTTACGGTTTGACACCATGATAGAGGCGGTTAAGTCACCGTAGACTGGGTGTTCAATTTTTACATCTTTTACCGTTACCCCCAGATCAACAAGGAGGTTTAACTCCTCTTCAGTTCGGTCAGGTGAATGATGGCAGGCTACTGTCCGCTCAAAGGCTGCTAGTGGATTATGGCTTAAATACATATATCCCTGGCTCGTGGCTATAATTGGTTCGTTTTTAGCTTTTAAAAGAGTGATATCTCCGACAATGACTTGTCTACTTACATTTGTTTTCGAGGCTAGATCAGCACCAGTAATCGGTTCCAAACTACTTTTTAATAACTCTAGAATAAGTGTCCGTCTTTCCTCTCCAAGAACCTTCTTTTGATTTGACATGAATGACTCTCCTTACAACCTATATTTATCCATGTTAACACGAAAAAAAGAATTTAAGAAGAACTAGCTAATTCCAAGAGGGTTTGTGCGAGACCGACGACATCTTCTTTCGATGTATCTCTTCCAAAAGAAACTCGAATAAATTCCTTCGCTTCCTTTTCATATACACCAAGGGCTACCATCGTTTTAGAAGGGTTCATCGAGCCAACCTGACAGGCGCTTCCAGTAGAAATCGCATATCCTTTTCGATTGCATTCAAGCATGACCCATTGCCCTTCGATTCCCTTTATCCGAAGTCCAACTATAGATAAATTCTGTTTAAAAGGGTCGTTCGTACCGTATATAATGAATTTTTCATTTTGAGGCTTTAACTGTTCTAAAAATAGATTCCGTAGCATTTGATAATGCTCGGTATGCTTATTAAGGTGAGAGATGGCTTTTTCAGCAGCTATGGTCATGGCGACAATCCCTGGTACATCGATCGTTCCTGGACGAAAGCCCTTTTCATGTGTAGTGCTGGGATAATAACTTTTCCAGCCATTCTTAGGATTTAAGTAGGCTATTCCAACGCCTTTTGGTCCATAAATCTTATGTGCCGAAAGCGAAAAACTATCGACTACTGAGCTCACTTCTTTGATATCGAGTTTCCCAAACGATTGAACTAAATCGCTATGAAGGAGGATACCTTCTCTATTGCAAATATCTCTAATTTCTAAGAGAGGCTGTATGGTTCCGATTTCAGAGTTACAATGCTGAATAGAAATTAGCACGGTATCTTCTTGAATCACTTCTAATAACTGGCTTACATTGATTTCTCCCTCTTTATTCAAGGGGAGAAGGGTGACCTTGTATCCATTTTGTTTTAATAGTTCGATCGTGCTGTGTATGGAGGTATGCTCAGCCATGCTACTAATGATATGATTCCCGCTTTTTTGCCGAAGGGATAATAGATTTTGAAGCGTGAGGAAATTACTCTCTGAGCCACCGCTTGTAAAATAGATTCCCTCTGAATAAACACCAAGTAGCTTTGCGAGTGTAAGGCGACAGTGTTCAAGCAAACTAGCTGCATTACCGCCAATATCATGTAGACTTTGTGAATTACCGAAAAATTCAGTAGCTGCTTTCACATATGCTGCAGCGGCCTCTTGATCAAGAGGGCAAGTCGCTGCAAAATCAAAATATTTCATTTCTCTCCCCTACTTCCAATCTTTCAGTCTGAAAAAATACTTGTTATTAGTTTAAAACTATGTAAATATAAGTGTCAAGACACCTGTTAACCAGGAGGGTATAGAACCATGAATAACACAAATGTGTTAATTATTGGAAGTGGTATGGCAGCTCTACAATTAGCAAAGCGACTTCACTGTCATACAAATGTGATAATTCTCACAAAGTCAACACTCAAAGACAATAATTCTTATTTGGCTCAAGGAGGCATTGCTGCAGCAATAGGTAAGCAGGATAGCCCAATAAAGCATTATATAGATACGATAGAAGCTGGCCGAAACCATAATAATCGGGAACAAGTGCTTGAAATGACAAAAGCTGCCCCAGTTCTAATAAAAAAGTTAAGGGAAGACGGATGTCTATTTGATCAAGATCATAGTGGTTCTCTTCAGCTGGGGATGGAAGGTGCTCATAGTGAGAAGCGGATTGTCCATAGCGGAGGAGATGGAACAGGTAGGAAAATAATTGATTATTTCTCTGAATCACTAAGTGATAATATTCACGTTCTGGAGAATATGTTTGTTTATGAATTACTTGTCGACCCACTTTACAATTATTGTTATGGCGTAAAGGCGAAAAATCAAGACGGAGTAATACAGAACTTTTATGCGGATCATATTGTTTTAGCAACAGGTGGAGCGGGTCAACTATTTAACTTTACTTCTAACGCTAGAACCGTTACAGGAGATGGTATTGCCCTTGCTTATCGAGCTGGAGCGGAGATAACGGACATGGAGTTTATACAGTTTCATCCAACCTTACTATCCAAGAATGGTAATGGCTGTGGATTAGTGTCCGAAGCGGTTCGAGGGGAAGGAGCTATACTAATAACGGAAGATGAGACTCCCATTATGGAAGGGATTCATCCACTTAAAGACTTAGCACCAAGACATATTGTTTCGCAGACGATATATGACTATCTGAAAAATGGGAAAATCGTTTATTTAGATATTTCAATGATTCGTCAATTTTCAGAACGATTTCCAACGATTACTGGACTATGTAAGAAGAATGGAATGGACCTGAGCTCCGGAAAACTTCCTGTCGTACCAGGGAGTCATTTTTTAATGGGAGGGATTAGGGTTGATTCCTATGGAAGAACGAATATTCAACAACTGTATGCAATTGGGGAAGTTGCATCGACAGGAATTCATGGTGCGAATCGGTTAGCAAGTAACTCGCTATTAGAAGGACTTTATTTAGGTGCAAGGCTAGCAGAGCGAATCGAAAGTATGAATCGTAAACCTACCGTACTCCCTTCAAATTTTTCAAAAGGGATTGTCAACGATATAATTTCAACTTTACCAACCATCGAACAGATTCAATGTTCAATGATGGAAAATGTAGGGATTGTTCGTCAAGAGAAGGGGCTAAGAAAACAGAAGGAATGGTTAGAAAAATTTGGCTATAGTCAATGGAAGACCACTGACTTGGATGGGGTATCAATAGGAGATATTAATCGTCTATACATGGTTATTACCTCATGGTTAATGACGACGTCCGCATTAAAACGAACGGAAAGTCGTGGTGGGCACTATCGAACGGATTATCCATTCGAGGATGATGCTAATTGGCTCGGTAAAAGAATCATCCATAGACAAATGGGAATTGAGGTTGAGCAAAATGAACAAATTGAAGCTGCGTTTGCAACTTGAGCAATTCTTTATAGAGGATATAGGTGAAAGAGATGTTACAAGTGAGCTTATTTTCGGAGAGAAGGAACGAGGTGAAATCGTCTTTATTGCAAAAGAAGCAGGAGTATTCTCTGGTGAAGAAGTGATTCGTACAGGTTTTCGTGTATTAGATGAAGATTCAGATGTCGTCCTTTATGTTCATGATGGAGAAATCGTCTCTAGAGGACAGCAGCTTGCCAAAGTAACAGGTCATATCGCTAATTTGCTTAAAGGAGAGCGCGTCGTTTTAAACCTTGTCCAACGAATGAGTGGGATCGCGACTATTACGAATGAGGCCGTTCGAAAGCTAGGCGATTCAATAGTGAAAATTGTTGATACAAGAAAGACGACTCCTGGGCTTAGGATGCTCGAGAAGTATGCGGTTCGCTGTGGAGGTGGCTATAATCATCGATTCGGCTTATATGATGCAGTTATGATTAAGGATAATCATATTTCCTTTGCAGGTTCAATTGAAGCTGCAGTCGCAAAGGTGAAAGCAGAACTAGGACATATGGTGAAAGTGGAGGTAGAAGTCGAGACGAAAGAGCAGATGTTTGAGGCAATTAAAGCGAATGTAGATGTAATCATGTTCGATAACAGAAAGCCTACTGAAATTAATGAATGGCTCCCATTCGTACCTGAGGGATTTACTACAGAAGCGTCAGGTGGGATCACGTTAGAGAACATTCATGAATATGGATTGACGGGAGTTGACTGTATTTCATTAGGCTTTTTAACGCATTCAGCAAAAGCTTTAGATATTAGTGTGAAAGTTTTCAACGAAAAGCTCAAAGGGTTGTAATGGGTTGAATCATGAAGAATAGAAGGGGGATACAAGGGAATGAATCTATTTGAAACGGTAGAGAAAATGAATGGAATACCTGACAAGTATAAAAATATGTCGATCAAAGAGCTTGAGGAAATAGTAAGGTCCATTAAACAGAGATTAGGAAGAAAACTATTTATTCCTGGTCATCATTATCAAAAAGATGAAGTGATTCAGTTTGCGGACGCAACAGGTGATTCATTAAAGCTTGCCCAGCTATCAGAAGAAAATATTGATGCGGAATTTATCGTTTTTTGTGGCGTGCATTTTATGGCTGAAACGGCAGATATATTAACAGCTCCACATCAAAAAGTCTTTTTACCTGATATGCGTGCAGGCTGTTCAATGGCAGATATGGCGGATATTTATCAAACAGAACGAGCTTGGGAGGAATTGACTAAGCTATTTGGAGACACTATTATTCCGTTAACCTATGTCAATTCGACAGCAGCGATCAAATCATTTGTTGGGGAGAATGGAGGGGCAACAGTAACCTCATCGAATGCAGAGGAAATGGTGAAATGGGCATTTCTGCAAAAAGAAAGAATTGTCTTTCTTCCAGATCAACATCTTGGTCGAAATACAGCATACAATCTAGGAATTGGTCTTGATGAGATGGCTGTTTGGAATCCAATCGACCAAAAGTTAGAATATGATGGACCAATAGAAAAGGCGAAGGTAATTCTTTGGAAGGGGCATTGCTCAGTTCATGAAAATTTTACGGTAGATAATATTCAGTATATGAGAGAACATGATCCAGAGATGAAAATTATTGTCCACCCAGAATGCCGTAGAGAAGTGGTAGCTCTTTCCGATTTAGCTGGGTCAACAAGCTTTATCATTCAGGCGATTGAACATGCTGAAAGCGGCACAGCTTGGGCAATTGGCACAGAGATGAATTTAGTCAAAAGAATTATCAATAATCATCCAGACAAGCATGTTGTTTCGTTAAACCCCCATATGTGCCCGTGTCTAACAATGAATCGAATTGATTTGCCTCATTTAGCTTGGTGCTTAGAGTCTCTTGAAGATGGAGACAACCACAACATCATTCAAGTAGAGCAACCAGTAGCTGAAAATGCAAAGCTCGCACTACAAAGAATGCTGAATCTATCAAGATAATAGGCTGTTTTCGTATACATGGTTGTTTTGAAACAAGGGCAGTTTTCCTCTCCAGGATACTCCCTTGCCGGGAGGCGTGCGGTGAGTATCCTCGGAATCGTCGGTGGTGTCTCACCAGTCCTAAAGTTCCAGCAGGCGTGGCACATTCTTCCGCTCCAAAATTTAAACCTTGGTATGACGATAGTTATCTTACTTAGTATAAAACAACACCCTTTTAGAAAATAGCCAAATAATAAAAGAACAAAAGATCCCTCTTTTAACATTGAGGCAACCGAAGCTGCTGTTTTTTTAGGATCTCAAGAAAATCCAGACGAAAGAACCGATTCCATTCAGAGAATGGAATCGGTTCTTTTTCTATTTTTTTTGTTTCTTTTTGCTTCTATTTTTGTACCGCTCATTTTAGAATTCTCTTTTTATGGGTCAGTAAAATTGCCCATGGCTCCAAGTCGCATCTTGGATTAGTTGCACAAGGTGAATGGGAACGGAAGGTGCGTAGGTTCCTGTTCGATTAACGGGGCAAATGACGGAAGCGCTTTAATCACAGAAAAGGCTTACTTAACGCTGGAAAGCAAAACAACCTATATTTGTGTTCATCTGTCCAACTTATTAGAGCCATCCCTTTAAAGACTTTTCTGTGACTTTTCTAATGGAAGGATTTTTTTATGAAAACCTCTACATGGCGGTATATTTAGAGCAGAAATCTCAATTAGGATTCATAATTCTTTTAAAAAAAGCATAAGTTTTTGTGTAGATTGTTAGCAATTTGCCCATCTTTTCATACAATGTATGGAATTATGCAAATTAGCGGGCAATCATTTTCCCCTTACAATACATGGTGAATGGTAGAAAAATGAGGAGGTACTGCCCGCGTTATGCCTAGTTGAGAGAACATCAGCAAATAAAAAATGCATTTGCTGAATTAAGTTTCACCTTATGCATAGGAGGGAAAGCAGAGTGAAAATCCATATCGTACAGAAAGGGGATACTCTTTGGAAAATCGCCAAGAAATATGGCGTTAACTTTGAAGAGTTAAAGATGTTAAATTCCCAACTTAGCAACCCAGACATGATCATGCCTGGAATGAAAATTAAGGTACCTACAACTGGAGGGTCTATAAAGAAAGAAGCTCCTATTAAGAAAGAGATGCCAAAAGCAGAGCATCCGTTTGCTAAGGAAAAGCCGCAAACCATGCCTGTCGAAAAAGCACCAAAGGAATTACCTAAAGTAGAAGCACCAAAGCCAGTGGAACAGCCAAAGGCAGTAACACCGAAAAAACCATACACACCAAAGATGCCAAAACCAGTTATGCCAGAAATCGATATTAATAATTACTATTTAATGAATATGGCTAATCTATCTGTACCACAGCAACCTGCACCACCAAAACAGCCAGTAAAACAGCCAGTAAAGCAACCGTCTCAATTACCACCAAAACAACAACCACAGCAGCAATTGCCTAAGCAACAGCCACAATTACCACCCAAACCAGCAAACATTCTTCCACAGGTAAAACCAATGGAGGAAAGTCCCGAATCGACGGAATCAATTGAAATGCCTATACATCAAGGAGGTTATCAACCTATGTATCCACACCATTGTTACCCAATCTCACCTGTATTACCAGGATCTGGCTTAAATTATCCAGCTCAAGCTTATGGAGGATATCCACACTCTCAAGTACAAGGTGCTTTCTCTATGCCTTACCAACAAGCGCCGCAAATGCCAGGCCATCACGGAATGATGCCAGGGGTTGAGAGCCCAAGCTATATGCAGGGTCAACATTATCATGATGAATCATCGTCCTTTATGCCACAAATGCCGTTTATGCAGCCAGGAGCGGTAATGGGAGCACAGGATCAAGCACCACAAATGCCGTTTATGCAACCAGGAGCAGTAATGGGAGCGCAGGATCACGCACCGCAAATGCCATTTATGCAACCAGGAGCAGTAATGGGGGCGCAGGATCAAGCACCGCAAATGCCATTTATGCAGCCAAATGCAGTAATGGGCGCACAATCACCATACGGATACCCACAGCATATGGTCCCAATTTCCCCTGTATTACCAGGATCAGGGCTAGGTGAATGGTGTGAACAGCCAGCTGTAGCTCCATATGGGCAAATGCCACACCAAATGCCACACCAAATGCCACACCAAATGCCACACCAAATGCCACACCAAATGCCTTTTGGGTATCCAAATCCGCAACAAGGGATGATGCCTCAGGTTCAAGGTGCGATGGAAGGATATGAGTCACCAGAGATGAGTGGTCATCAGCTGCCATTCATGCCACAGCAAATGCAACCACAAGCAGTTCAAGGAATGGAAAATGACTGCGGCTGTGGTGGAGGTGCTCAGCAAATGGGACCTGGCTACGGGCATGGAGCGTACGGACCAGGAATGGCCCAAGGCTTCCCTGCTCCATATGGTCAACAAATGAATTTTGCTCAACCTCCATATATGAATCCTTATGGGTATGGTCAAATGCCAGGAAGTGCATTTGGAATGCCACGCTTTGAAGATGAAAGTAGTGAATATGAAGGTTAACAATGGAGGAGACGATTATGCTCATAATCGTCTCCTCTCTTATCTAAGAAAAGAGGTTACACAAGAAATTGAAGAAATAGTACCTTTACGTAATCATGTATTTTTAGTAAAAGGAGAAGAGTTTGATTTTATTCTTAAAGGGTTTTCTTCGTATCACCGCTTAAAGCTTCAAGAAACCTTTACATCGTCGTTATATAATGTAGGATTTCATCAAACATATCAATTTCTACAACTAACAGATGACCCACCTTTATATTGGAATCAAGTATATTACGGATGCTTATCCTATATTCCTCCTTCTGAGGATTCTTTTACATTTAAAAATCGTGATGACCGAAAAGAAGGGTTAGAACTATTAAAGGAGTACCATCATTCGACAGAAACCTTTGTCACTCGTTACCGTACGTTAATAGCTAAGTTTAAAATAATGGAAAAATGGCAGGAACGGACCGCTACATTTTTAACTAATCTCCATTTGATTAAATTTTTCGTTCAAAAAGAAATAATAAATGAGCTTCTAAACTGGGCGGATTGGGCGTTAAAGGGGATGGAGGAAGAAAAGGATTTTTTCGTTAGTGGTCCTTCCGTCATCTTACACGGAGACGTAGCCCACCATAATTTTCTAAGAAATCAGCTAAACCAAGACCTATATTTACTTGATTTTGATCTAATTAGTATTGGCCCCACCTATTCAGATTATCTCCAATACTCTAATCGGATATTACCATTTATGATGTGGTCTTTTGATGAATTAGCTACGTATAAAGAACTCGACCCCTTTTTAAATGAGAGGGCTTTTCTTTATGCATTAGCTTTTCCAACTGATATTTTTCGCGAATGGAATCGAATTATTCGAGAAAAATCATATATGGATACTTATAAAATCCGGCAAGTATTAGACTTGACTGTTAGGCAGTTTTCTCAAAGGCAAAATTTCGTAAATGAATTAAAAGAAAGGGTAAATTAGTTTGCTCCCTTTATTTGGTCATCATAACTCGTATGAAATCCCCCTTTTGCTCACAAGCTATTAAGGAGCATCACATGCTCTTTATTCTTGCGAAGGGGGTTTTCGCTTGCATAAAAAATACTTGATTGCATCAGTTACAGCCATCTTATCAATGGGTTTAGTGGGTTGTGGAAACAACGATGAAACAGCTAGACAAGATCGACTCAATGATGTGGGTCAGCCGATAGGATACTATTCAAATGATGATATGAACAATGGTGGAAATGCGCGAGTCCTTGATGAAAAGGATGGACCTTACAAAGAGTTCTATGATCATACGATAGGCTCTGAGAGTGAATGGATGAGAAAGCAAGCAGGAAAAACAGAAAACCCAAATAAGCCATTGGCTAATTATGATAAAAGCTTCTTTGAAAGAGATAACCGGTTCAGTCACAGTGATGCCAATTATCATGGGCATCTTGACGATCAAACAAGAAAAGCTAAAAACTCCTATTACACGGCCTATGAAGGTGAATTAGCAGAAAAAATAGGCGATGTAACAGCCAGTGTAGAAAATGTTGAAGATGTTCGCTCTGTTGTATATGGCAGTAATGTTCTCATTGCTGTAGACTTGACCGATTATTCGAAGGATGAAGAAACAAAGGAAGAAATAAGCCAAGCAGTTAAGCCATATCTACGTGGCCGGTCAACGACTGTTGTAACTGATGAAGGTACATTTAGCCGTATTCGAAACATTGATAACGACTTAAGAGATGGTGGACCTAGGGAACAGATTGACTTAGATATTAAGGATATGTTCCGCACGATAAGAAATGGTCTTCAAGGAAATATGGACTAGTATCTTACAGACTGTTTCAAAGGGATTTAGTTGGCCTTTGAAGCAGTCTTTGTTTGCTTCAGAAGATAATTAAGGACTACATACCATAGCTTAATGGATAAAGATGAAAAATTTGGTCAAACTATGAATGGATATCTTAACATAAGCCGATTTTAAATGAGGTGATCAATTATGAAAGTAATGTTGGGAACAATATTTGTTGCTATGATCCTAATGATTCAGCCAACATTTCTATTTGGAAATGATCATGGAGCAAATAGTGTAGCAGCTAATGGAAATGAGGAACAAATAACACCTCATGAAATGACAATAATTCTGGAGAGGGCTTATTTAGATGGAGAAATAAGTGAAGAAAAGATCAAGGATCAAATATGGTCAATGGAAGAGTTTTGGGCCAAGTATGATCAGTGGCAATTAGTAGATATCAGTCAAAAATATGTTGTGTTCCGCCAAGATGTAGATGATATCTCTCCCCTATTAAAAGCAAATGGATATTTCGGAATAACTGAGGATGGAATATTAACGATTTTTAATGGAAAACCACAGGATTATAATGTGATACAATCTTTTTTTCAAATAGATATTGGTAAGCTTGAAAGCACGAAACATAAAGAACTACAAGAAGGCATCCGGATAAAAACAAAGGATCGATATGTTGAGGTGCTTGAAACGTTCAAAAACTATTCCAAACAATCGAAAGAGGCAAAATAGAAAAAGAGGTGATGGGAATCACCTCTTTTAAATATGCTTTTCTTATTTTTCTACACCTGTAACGATGTATTTTTCATCTTTTAATTCTACAGTGTAAGTAATACCATCTGTCTTTACAGTGCTTTTCTTATCGTCACCTTCAATAGTTACACTATCTTGAGTTGTTTCTAAGAAAGAAGGCGTGAAATAAGTGTCAGCTTTTACAATCATTTGTCCTTCAGCTGTCTTATCAGCAGTAGCATAATGGCTATAGATTTCTTTTGCTACTTCTTCACTGTAATATGTAGATAAAAAACCTACAGCTGTTGCTTCATCAGCAAAGCTTGGATTAATAATTGGAGTTTCTTCATCTGCAGCAACTGCTTTATGAAAAACTTCATTTACTTTTAACTCTGCAACACGCACGGTGTTATAGACTTTGCTCTCAATTTGCTCTGTAAGTCCAGCAGCTTTTTCTTCAACTTTATTCTCTTCTTTATTATTGTCCGCAGAAGAGCAGCCCACAATTGAAAGCACAAGTGTGAAAGCTACGAATAATCCGAAAATTTTCTTCATTATTATGACCCCCAGTCATTTTTATGCCATGCTCTACCATTATATAGAAATCGAATTGAAAATTGCAATACTTTTCTTCTTCTCTACAAAAATAGTATGATACAATGAGGTACAGAAAATTAAAGGAGAGAAAAGTCTTGTATGATTTTATAAAAGGTAAGGTGTACTTTGTTGGTCCTGAATACATAGCTATTGAAAATAATGGGATTGGCTATCAGATCTTAACACCGAATCCTTTCATCTATTCTAAAGATTATCAACAGGATATTCATATATATACATATCATTATGTACGTGAAGATGCGATGGCCCTTTATGGGTTTCATTCGAGGGAAGAAAAAACCCTGTTTACGAAACTATTAAATGTATCTGGAATCGGTCCAAAAGGTGCACTGGCTATTTTGGCTTCAGGGAATCCAGAACAGGTTGTTCAGGCAATTGAAAATGAAGATGAAGCCTTCTTAGTTAAATTTCCTGGTGTCGGAAAGAAAACAGCTCGACAGATGATCCTTGATTTAAAAGGAAAGCTTCAAGATCTTGTACCCGATTTCTTTCCAAATCTTTTTCATCCTGAAAAAGGAGCGCATGAGGAAAGTGATAATCATGATCTTGAGGAAGCTACTTTGGCATTAAAGGCATTAGGTTATTCAGAAAGAGAAATTAAAAAAATCATACCAGAGCTGATGAAAGAAAAGCTTACGACAGATCAATATATTAAAAAGGCTTTGCAAAAGCTACTTAAATAAGGCTCTAGTTACATATCGTACATAAGTTAATTTTGTAATGGGTATTTCAATTGTAAAGGGGTGAAAGTGATGGAAGATCGAATTATTTCAAGCGAGGCAGATGTGCAGGAGCTGTCCTTAGAACAAAGCTTGCGCCCACAATTCCTTCAGCAATATATTGGGCAAGATCAAGTAAAAGAGAATTTGAAAATTTTTATTGAAGCTGCGAGGCTTCGGCAAGAAACATTAGATCATGTACTACTATATGGTCCACCTGGTTTAGGGAAAACAACCCTAGCTACTATTATTGCTAATGAAATGGGCGTTAATATTCGAACTACCGCTGGTCCTGCAATTGAGCGCCCAGGGGATCTAGCAGCCATTTTAACAGCTCTAGAGCCTGGGGATGTACTATTTATTGATGAAATCCACCGGTTACCTCGAGCGATTGAAGAGGTATTATATCCAGCGATGGAGGATTTCTGTCTAGATATTGTGATAGGAAAAGGTTCAAGTGCAAGGTCCGTTCGGTTGGATTTGCCTCCATTTACATTAGTCGGTGCTACGACCCGTGCAGGCTCTCTGTCAGCCCCTTTAAGAGATCGTTTCGGAGTGTTAAGTCGTCTAGAATATTATCGTGAAGATCAGCTGAAAGATATTGTCATTCGTACGGCTGAGCTTTTTGAAACAGCTATAGATGTGAATGCAGCAGAGGAAATTGCTAGAAGGTCTAGAGGGACACCGAGAATAGCGAATCGGCTATTAAGAAGGGTTAGAGACTTTGCTCAAGTTCGCGGGAATGGAGTAATTGATGAAGCACTTGCTATTGAAGCATTAGAGCTTTTGCAAGTAGACCGTTTAGGACTAGATCATATTGACCATAAATTATTAAGAGGGATTATTGAAAAATTCCGCGGAGGACCAGTAGGTCTCGAAACAATTGCTGCCACAATTGGAGAAGAAGCGTTAACGATTGAAGATGTGTATGAACCATACTTATTACAAATCGGCTTCCTGCAACGTACTCCGAGAGGAAGAATTGTAACCAACCTAGTTTATAGACACTTTCAAATGGAGGTGCCATCTGAGTGAGTGAGATTCCAAAGCTCCTCATGATTGTAGGTGGAGTGATTTTTATCATCGGTTTTTTAATGAAATTTATCGATATTGGGAAACTACCAGGTGATATAATCGTTCGAAAAGGAAACGCTACCTTCTATTTTCCAATCGTAACATCTATTGTTTTAAGTGTCGTTTTGTCCGTGATTTTTTATTAAATTGGAAAATTTCGCTAGTCATTAGCAATATATAGATAGGGTGACAACATGAAAGTAGATTTATTTGATTTCCATTTACCAGAAGAGTTAATCGCTCAAACTCCGCTCGAGCAGCGTACACATAGTAAGCTGATGGTGTTAGACAGAGAGACAGGAGAGTTATCCCATGATATTTTTAAGAATATCAAACAATACCTACAGCCTGGAGACTGTCTGGTCTTAAATGATACGAGAGTGTTACCAGCGCGTTTGTATGGTCATAAGGAAGATACAGGAGCTAAGATAGAGGTGCTTTTACTTAAACAAGAAGAGGGTGACACATGGGAAACCTTGGTGAAGCCAGCTAAACGTGTGAAGGAAGGCACGAAGATTGTCTTTGGTGAAGGTCTATTAACAGCAGTATGCGTAGGTAGCTCTGACCAAGGAGGACGATTGCTTCAATTTCAATATGAAGGTATTTTCTACGAGGTATTGGATCAGCTAGGAGAAATGCCGTTACCACCTTATATTAAAGAGCAGCTAGATGACCAGGATCGCTACCAAACGGTTTTTGCGAAAGAGCGTGGCTCAGCTGCTGCCCCAACTGCCGGCTTGCATTTTACTGAAGAGTTACTAGTGGAATTAGAGGAAATGGGTATCCATATCGCTTTTATCACCCTCCATGTAGGCTTAGGAACTTTTCGACCTGTTAGTGTTGAGGATATTCATGAGCATGATATGCATTCTGAATTTTATCAAGTATCTGAGGGAACGGCTCGCTTGTTAAATGAGGTAAAAGAGCAAGGCGGTCGAATAATCACCGTTGGAACAACCTCAACAAGAACCCTAGAAACGATTGCAACAGCTAATGATGGTCATTTTGAGGCAGGAAGTGGCTGGACGGATATTTTTATTTATCCAGGTTACCCATTCAAAGCAATTGATGGGATGATTACGAATTTCCATCTTCCTAAGTCTACATTAATTATGCTTGTAAGTGCTCTTGCAGGGAGAGAATATGTATTACATGCGTACAATACAGCGGTAACAGAACGTTATCGATTCTTCAGCTTTGGTGATGCTATGCTCATCCTCTAGGCAAATGGCTATACACGAAAATGCATAAGAAGATGCTTTTTCATGACAACGAAGAAAGAATGATTTGGAAGGAGAATAGTCAAATTGACAGCTATTCGTTATGAATTAATAAAAACTTGTAAGCAAACGGGTGCACGTCTTGGTCGTGTACATACTCCTCATGGATCCTTTGAAACACCTGTGTTTATGCCAGTAGGCACATTAGCAACTGTAAAAACGATGTCTCCAGAGGAACTCGTACAAATGGGCGCAGGAATTATTTTAAGTAATACGTATCATCTTTGGCTTCGTCCAGGACATGAAATTGTAGAAGAAGCAGGTGGGCTTCATAAATTTATGAACTGGGACCGTGCAATCCTTACTGATTCAGGCGGATTCCAAGTGTTCAGTTTAAGTGAATTCCGGAAAATCGAGGAAGAAGGAGTACACTTCCGTAATCATCTAAATGGGGATAAGCTATTTCTTTCTCCAGAAAAAGCGATGGAAATTCAAAATTCTCTAGGCTCCGATATTATGATGGCATTTGATGAGTGTCCTCCATTTCCAGCAACATATGAATACATGGAAAAGTCTGTTGAACGTACATCAAGATGGGCTGAAAGATGCTTAGAGGCGCATAAACGTCCAAATGATCAAGGATTATTTGGAATCGTTCAAGGGGGGGAATTTGAGGAGCTTCGTAAACAAAGTGCGAAGGATCTCGTTTCAATGGATTTCCCTGGATATGCAGTTGGTGGACTATCAGTTGGAGAGCCGAAGGATGTCATGAATCGGGTTCTTGACTTTACCACACCACTTCTTCCAACTAATAAACCTAGATATTTAATGGGTGTTGGTTCACCGGATTCGTTAATTGATGGAGCGATCCGTGGAATTGATATGTTTGATTGTGTCTTACCAACAAGAATTGCACGAAATGGGACACTGATGACAAGCAATGGTCGATTAGTCGTGAAAAATGCAAAGTTTGCAAAAGATTTTGGCCCAATTGATGAAAATTGTGATTGCTACACATGTCGAAATTATAGCCGTGCATACATCAGACATCTTATCAAATGTGATGAAACATTCGGAATTCGACTTACAACTTATCATAATCTATATTTTCTGTTAAAATTAATGGAACAAGTCAGACAAGCGATCCGTGAAGATCGTTTAGGTGACTTTAGAGAAGAATTTTTTGAGCGCTATGGCTTTAATAAGCCGAATGCGAAAAACTTCTAATTACTATAGAAAGGGGGGAAACAAATGGAGTTATTAGGTACATTAGGACCATTATTATTAATGTTTGTTCTTTTCTACTTCTTGCTTATTCGTCCACAGCAGAAGCGCCAAAAAGCGGTTCAGCAAATGCAAAGCGATCTAAAAAAAGGTGATAAGATTGTAACAATCGGAGGCCTTCATGGATTTGTTGATGCATTGGATGAAGGGAAAGTAGTGATTAAATGTGGCGATGGAAGCCGTCTTACATACGATCGTTCAGCAATACGTGAAGTTGTAGCAGCATCCGAAACACAAAACTAATACAAAAAGAAGCGAGAATGAAGATTCATCGCTTCTTTTTTATTGCTTAAGAAAGTAGTAATTTTTCAATTGTTGATAAGTACTTCGACATTCAGCTCTCCACCGTCTAGCTACCCATAGGTCATAAGCGAATTTAGAATGGGCCATCTATTCTAAACTGTTAGCCTGATCAAGGCACTTCCGCTTTTGTTTACCATTCTAATAGGCATGGTTATGCATTTCTTTGAGAATTAGAGGTCATATTTACTCCTAAAATCCCGCCCATCATGGCAATAAGCATATAGCATACATGATAAACCATCTGCTCCATGTTGAAGAGGGAATCATGACCAAGGAATTGAAATAAGAAGATGACTAATGAATAAGCTAGTCCGGTTAATCCTCCAATTAGCCAGCCTTTTTGTTTCCCTTTTCCTCCAGCAATAAACCCACCTGCAAACAAGCCAATAAATGAAACCGTTGTGATAATAAATTGTAGTGAAGCTTCTTCAGTTGCTGTAAAACGTAGGATTAATGAAAAAATAAGACTGCTGACAATGGCAAACAAGAAAATTGTGATGATTCCATAGAGAATCGCACTTCCCATATTTTTTGACTCTTCCATTATGACACTCTCCCTTTCCATACTTCCTAAGCTAGTTAATCCTATCTGTTTTTAAAGACTGTTTTAGCCATTTTGATTAGTGTGAATGGGATCTGATTCCATCAAGCGGAGTGAATGACATGTGAGTAAAACAGCAGTTAAATGCATAACTAGCCTAAGGCAAGCTTGTTAGTACAAGCATATTCATGAAAATAAAAAAATAGAATATAAATATTTTATCGGACTAGCTTCATATGATGGATAGAGAGGTTTATTTTCTAATGTATAAGGAACCCAGAAAAAGCCTAACTTGCATCATTATAAGGAGAGGTCTACTATGTCACCTTTACTCATCTTAATCATATTTATTGTGTCCTATCTTGTCATTATGTCAGAAAAAATGAACCGAGCCCTAGCAGCTGGAATTGGGGGAGTCTGTATGCTGTTTGTCGGTTTATATGACATAGAAGCAGCATTATTCCATCATATCGATTGGAATACGATCGCTCTATTATTTTCGATGATGATTATCGTTAACATATGTAGCAAAACCGGGATGTTTGAATACACAGCGATTTACTTAGCGCAAATAGTGAACGGGCAGGGGTTTTCCCTTTTGGTTGTTTTCTCCTTATTAGCAGCTGTAGGTTCTGCATTTCTAGCAAATGTAACGATTGCCATGCTTCTTGTTCCCATTCTATTTACGTTAACAAAATTATTAGACCTCCCTCCTGTTCCTTATCTAATTAGCATGATACTTGCATGTAATATCGGTGGAACAGCTACTTTAATAGGAGACCCACCGAATATGATGATTGGTCAGGCCGTTAAGCATTTAACATTTAATGCTTTTCTTGTAAATTTAACGCCTGTCGTTATCATTGTCTTTCTATTTGTTCTACTCGTGCTAGCCTATTTGTATCGAAAGGAGCTCCAAGTTGCACCTGATAAACAGCTTTTATTGAAAACAATCAAGCCAAGCACCTATATAAAGAAAAATGGCGCTCTGATTCAATCGATTGCTGTTTTGTTATGTACCACAGTTGGATTTGTGTGTTATCCATTTCTGCATGTCGATCTAACAACCATTGCTCTAGCAGGAGCATTGCTGCTTCTATTTTTAACTGAACCAATTTATGATACAGACGATATTTTAAAAGAGGTGGAATGGGGAACTCTATTCTTCTTTGTTGGTTTGTTCTTACTCGTAGGTGGACTAGAAGAAGCTGGGTTTATTGACGAACTCGCAAGGAAGATTATCTATGTAACAGAAGGAGATATGAAAACGACATCCATCTTTATCCTATGGTCTACTGGCATTCTTTCAGGCTTCATTGATAACATTCCTTTTGTTGCAGCGATGATTCCTATTATTCAAGAGTTTAAGGAGTTTGGGATGGTAAATATCGACCCATTATGGTGGTCCTTATCTCTTGGCGCTTGTTTAGGGGGTAATGGTACACTGCTTGGTTCGTCTTCAAATTTAGTAATTGCAGGACTCGCTTCAAAGGAAAAGGTACAAATTCAATTTAGAGAATTTCTGTTTATAGGTTTTCCGATTGTCATTTTTTCGTTGTTAATATCAACCATTTACATCTATTTCCGCTATCTAGGGGACTTTGTATAGAGCCTGACATTCATGGGCTTTTTTGGTGGAAAAATAAAACAATACTAGAAGAACCTTCACATTATGTTTCTATAGGAATTGGAAAAAATAGTAGAAAAGGGGGAGCTTTCGTGGAGGAGTATTTAGTCATTATTTTACGAACGATTGTACTTTACGCGATCATTGTTTTAATTTTTCGGCTGATGGGCAAGCGAGAGATTGGGGAATTAAGTGTACTGGATTTGGTCGTCTTTATCATGATAGCAGAATTGGCTGTAGTAGCGATTGAAAACCCTCAGGACCAATTTATTAAGACGGTGCTTCCGATGTTTATCATTATGATTACACAAATTATTCTTGCCTACTTTTCATTAAAAAATAAGAAATTACGGGATATGATTGACGGGCAGCCGAGTATTATCATTAATAAAGGAAAAATCGATGAACATGAGATGAGAAAGCAGCGTTACAATATGGACGACCTGCTGCTGCAATTAAGGGAAAAACAAATCCGAAACATTGCTGACGTAGAATTCGCCATTTTAGAGTCCTCCGGGAAGCTTTCTGTATTTGAAACAAACGAAACGGATGGAGGCATTACCCTTCCATTGGTGATTGACGGAGATATATTAGAAGAAAACTTAAATAAACTGGATAAAACCAACCTTTGGTTGCGTCAAGAGCTACGTAAAAGAGGATATAAAGACCTGAAGGCAATTTCCTTCTGTAGCTATCAGGACGGGGAATTTTATGTTGATTTAAAAGATGAAATGTAGATTTTCTTCAACATCGCATGATTTGATCAGCAGGGGGGAAGGGGAAATCTATAGATAAAATATAGAGGCTGGGACATAAGTATTTCAGTCAATAATATATCCGAACGATCAGGAGTTATCTCCTTTTACTAGTTCGGGTATTTTTATTTGTTCGGAAAACGAATTTTTTGAAAATAGTGGAATGGACTGGAAGACACTCGACTACTAGTGGAAATAGAGGAAAGACTGAGACCCCAAAGCGCAGCGAGGAGAATCAGAATCCTCCCCGTAGAAATTGAATGTCTGTAGCGCAATGGAACGAACTTGTTTTTACAACCTAACTTTTTAAAGTCATTGTTCGTCTTTTTGAGAAAGAGTCATTTAGTTATGTCCCAGCCTTTAAAATAGTTAAGCAAATACAAACCTAGATAAAAAATGACCAACGTATGGAATTCGTTTGATTTCATGCTTCTGCACCAAGCGAAGAAGTATGAGTAAAATCCCGTAAAGGAAGGAAATAACAATTGTAATAAGGAGCACCTTAAGAGCAAGCATCATCTCGTTCGGTAGATGATGATACAGCGAGGATCCCCCATAACCTGATACTAGCATGGCAGTAAACGTTTTCACATAATCTCGAACATAGAAGGAAAAAGAAATAGTCTTTAAAACGGTAGCAAAATGAAGAATTGTGACGGCAACTGTTCCTACGACAATTCCTAAAGCTGCTCCTTTAATGCCAAAAGTCGGTTGACTAGCTAAAATAAAGATAACGGCTGTTTTAAAGATCGCTCCAATTAAACTGTTAATCATAGCGGCACGGGCTAAGTTTAAGGCTTGAAGTGTAGCTTGAAGTGGTCCCTGATAATAATAAAAGATAAAAAACGGTGCCATTAGCTTGACGAAAATAGCTCCAGTTGTTGATCCGTACATAACCTCCATTAATGGATCTGCTAGCACGTATAACACGACAACTGACAGACCTCCAGTCATAAAAGCAAACCGAAGCGCTTGCTGAAGTCGATATTCAATAAGCCTCATGTCATTTTTCGAATTTGCCTCACTAATAGCTGGAACGAGTGAGGTAGATAAAGAGTAAGTCACAAATGAAGGAAGTAATAATAACGGCATCGCATACCCTGTAAGAGCCCCATATTGCTTTGTTGCTGTCACAGCCGCTACTCCTGCAAGTGCCAAACTATGAGAAACGACAATCGGTTCGAAAAACCATGACACAGAACCAATCATACGACTTCCAAGAGTAGGTATTCCTACACTCATTAATTCACTAAATGTCTGTTTTCCCGAATGAACATAGGAGAAAAATTGCTTTCTAAGTTTGAACCGTTTCTTTAATTTGAAGGCTGTAATCATATAAATTAACGATACGAGCTCTCCGATGACTGAGGCAAACATAGCAGCAGCAGCTGCATATTCGACTCCATATGGCAAAAAGGCCTTTGTTAAAACAGCGATTAACGTAATCCGCACAATTTGCTCTAATACCTGTGAATAGGCGGCAGGTTTCATATTTTGTCGCCCTTGGAAATAGCCGCGAATAACAGAGGAAATAGCGATAATCGGCACAATAGGTGCGATAGCCAGTAAAGGCAGTCGAGTACGTGGGTCAGTAAATAAGGTTTCAGATAAATAGGGTGCAAGCAGGATGAGAGCAGGTGTAAATATGAGAGACAGAGTGATAGTTGTTGCTAAAGAAACAACTAATATCTTTTTAATTTTCTTATAATCTCCCTGTGCTTCGGCTTCTGCCACGTTTTTGGAAATGGCTACTGGTAGTCCTAGCTGAGTAATCGTGATAACGAGGATCAGTGTAGGAAATGCCATCATATAGAGTCCAACACCTTCTTCACCAATAAAGCGGGCAATTACAATTCGGTTAATAAATCCCAACACCCTGGTGACAAGGCCTGCTAGTAATAAGATCAATGTACCTCGTAAAAATTTAGACATCCTAGTCCCTGCCTTCTCAAAATACGTGTAATCATATACAATAACTATATGCAAGACAGTGGACAAAGCATGACAAGTTATCTTTAGTTTTTTCTATTGGCTGTGTAAGTTGGAATTTCAAGCATGGTCTTTTATTAAAGAAAACGATCATTGAGGAGGTGGCTGTATGAAAATCAGCCATGAATACGAACATTTTCGCAACGAACTTCAACCAGCATTAAAGAGCAAAGTAGAAGAATTCCACATGTTAGGATATGGAAGAATTTCAGAGAGGGAACTTTGGAATTTTCTAACACACAAAAAATGGCGTAAGCCGAAGCTTGATATTCGAATGTACGAATTGGTTCAAGATATTTTAGGTCTTAGAATTGGTGAATATATGAACTACGCCACAATTGAAGCGTTTAAATTATCTGATTTTTCTTTCGATAATAAAGAGGACCGTGATGCTCTTCTAAAATAATATATTTTTTCCATTTTTTTGCTGGGGTGTTTTTAGAGGATTAAATTGACAGCTTTTTCAATCTGTCTCATAATTAATATGTTGCGCAAGTCCAGAAATCATAGATGGGCTGATGTTTGCTCGATGAACTCAATTTGCTTTAGGTAACTAGCTTTATGATGGCTAAGAGCCAAGCTTTTGTGGCTCGAATTAAGGAGGACTTATACATAATGGTAAAACGCAGTAGACTCGTTGCTTTCTTCCTTATTGTAATATTGATTGGAAGTACAATAGGAGTAACGACAAAAGACATCTTGAAAAATATTAAGCTAGGTCTTGATCTTCAAGGTGGCTTCGAAATTCTTTATCAAGTGAAGCCAGAAGATGATCAAAAAATCAATAAAGAGATTCTAGCAAGTACAGCAGAGGCATTAGACAAACGGACCAATGTTCTTGGTGTTAGTGAGCCGAACATTCAAATTGAAGGAGACGACCGCATTCGCGTTCAGCTAGCAGGTGTTGATAATCAAAACCAAGCACGCGAAATTTTATCGACAGAGGCGAATTTATCATTTCGTGATGTAAATGATAATGAGTTAATGTCAGGAAGTGACCTAGTTGAAGGAGGAGCAAAGCAGGTCTTTGATGATAAAGGTCAGCCAAGTGTTTCACTACAATTAAAGAGTGCAAAGAAGTTTAAAGAAGTAACTGAGCAAATTGTTAATATGGCTCCAAATAATCTACTTATCATTTGGCTTGATTTTGAGGAGGGAAAGGATTCATTTAAAGCAGAATCAGCTAAAGAGAATCCAAAATATTTATCCGCTCCGACGGTTAGCCAAATTTTCAACCAAGATACGGTGTCAATTGTGGGAAGCTTTACAATTGAAGAAGCGAAAACATTATCATCCCTTCTAAATGCGGGGGCATTGCCAGTTGAGCTTGAAGAGATGTATTCGACCTCAGTGGGCGCAAAATTTGGTGAGCAAGCTATGGAGAAGACCGTTTTCGCTGGGCTAATTGGTGTACTCGTTATTTTCTTATTCATGCTTGGGTACTATCGCCTTCCTGGTTTAGTGGCGACTGTCACATTAAGTGCGTATATTTATATCATTTTACTCGTTTTTGATTGGATGAATGGAGTATTAACACTTCCAGGAATTGCTGCCTTAATTCTAGGAGTAGGGATGGCCGTTGACGCGAACATTATTACGTATGAACGGATTAAGGAAGAAATGAAGGTTGGAAAGTCTATTCGCTCTGCTTTCCAAGCGGGTAGTAAAAACTCGTTCTCTACCATCTTTGATGCGAATATTACAACCATTCTAGCAGGTATTGTCTTATTCTTATATGGGACAAGCTCTGTAAAAGGGTTTGCCACTATGCTGATTGTCAGCATTTTAACTAGCTTTATCACAGCCGTATTTGGCTCAAGATTATTGTTAAGCTTGCTGGTAAACAGTAAATGGTTCAATAAAAAGCCAGGCTGGTTTGGCGTGAAGCCATCTGAAATTAAAGACATTGCCGAGAATTATGATACATTAGATCTTCCGACCAAATTCGAGAAAGTCGATTTTGTGAAGCATCGTAAGAAATTCTTTATATTCTCAGGTGTATTAATTGGTGCAGGATTAATTATTCTAGCCGTATTCCGTTTGAATTTAGGAATAGACTTTGCAGCAGGTACTCGAGTAGAACAGCTTTCAGAAAAACCAATTACAGTTGAACAGATGAAAACCGAGCTGGCACATCTAGAATTAGAAACAGATGACATCGTGATTTCAGGAAATAACAAAGAAATCGGAGTTGCTCGATTCAAAGATGTCTTATCCAAAGATGAGATTGCAGAGGTGAAAACTCATTTTGCTGAAAAATTTGGCAGTGCCCCAAATGTTAGCACCGTTTCACCGACTGTAGGAAAAGAGCTTGCTAAAAATGCTGTAATTGCTGTAGCAATTGCTTCATTAGGGATTATCCTCTATGTTACTTTACGATTTGAAATGTACATGGCAATTGCTGCCGTTGTCGCATTAATGCATGATGCATTCTTTATCATTGCACTTTTCAGCCTTACGAGACTTGAGGTAGACTTAACCTTTATTGCTGCTGTATTAACAATTGTCGGTTATTCAATCAATGATACGATTGTTACCTTTGACCGCATACGCGAAAATATGCGCAAGAAAAAGCGTCTTAAATCTTTCGATGATATTGTTGAGGTCGTAAACAAGAGCTTACGTCAAACGTTAGGAAGATCGATTAATACAGTGATCACGGTAGTCTTCACCGTAATCGCATTATTAATTTTCGGAAGTGAGTCGATCACAAACTTTTCATTTGCTTTATTAGTTGGGTTAATAGCAGGGACATACTCCTCCCTATTTATTGCCTCTCAATTATGGCTATTGTTTAAAGGCAAAGAGCTAAAGAAGAAAGGTGTTATTAAAACCTATAAGGAAAAGCGCGTCTCTTCAGACGAGCCTCAAGTATAAACCGTAGATTTTTCTACGGTTTTTCTTTTTTTATGAGTATTCAGAAGCCTCTTCTGAAAAAATAAAAGGAAATGATTTCGAAAAAGCTAACTTTTAGGTACACTATTATTAGATAAGAATGGAAGGAAGTAGAATGATTGGAAAATCATGAACGTTTTAAAAAAGCTGAATTTGCGGCGATAATCGGGATCGTAGGAAACATCGTTTTAGCGATTTTAAAATGGGGAATAGGAATATATGCAAATAGTCGAGCATTAGTAGCAGATGCGGTTCATTCAGCATCAGATGTGGCTGGTTCCTTTGCTGTATATGTTGGATTGAAAGCTGCAAAGCAGCCACCAGATGATGATCACCCATATGGACATGGAAAAGCTGAGCTTATAGCAGCAATTATCGTAGCAGTCTTATTATTACTTGTAGGAGTTGAAATTGGTAAAAGCTCGATTGAAGCTTTTTTCCATCCAATTGAAGCACCAAAAACAATTGCGATTGTGGCGGTCGTTGTGTCTATTATTGTAAAAGAGGCGATGTTCCGATATAAGTACCAGCTCGGGAAGCAGCTAAATAGTGAAGCCTTAATAGTAAATGCTTATGAACATAGGTCAGATGTCTATTCCTCAATCGCAGCGCTAGTAGGCATAGGGAGTGCAGTGATAGGTGGAAAGCTAGGGATTGGATGGCTGGAATATGCCGATCCTGTTGCTGGATTATTTGTTGCTCTCTTAGTCATCCACATGGCGTGGAAATTAGGGAAAGAATCAATTCATAACACGATGGACCATGTTCTCCATGATGAGGATACGATTGAACTTAGAGAAATTATTGAGTCCGTACCAAACGTACTGAGGATTGATACGCTTCATGCAAGAGAGCACGGACACTATGTAATCATTGACTTGAAAATTTCGGTGGATCCTCACATTACTGTAGAAGAAGGTCATCATATCGGTAAAAAAGTTAAAGAAAGACTGCTAGAAGAAAGCAACGTTCAAAATGTATTTGTTCACATTAATCCATACCATCCAGATGAGGTGTAAAAAGACTAAGTACTAGGGAAGGGGAGAATGCAATGAGATCGCAATGGACTTTATTATTCGGTATATTCTTTGCACTAATCGTAGCAATCTTTGCCGTAATAAATGTAGATTCAGTATCTGTAAATTACTTATTTGGCGAAAGTGAATGGCCATTAATTCTCGTAATCTTAAGCTCTGTTTTTATGGGGGGCATCATCATTGGTTCAGTTGGACTTTTTCGATTATTTGTCTTGCAGCGAAGAGTGAGAGCACTATCCAAAGAGAACGCTGCACTCCAAACAGAATTAATGACGTATAAAAATCAAGATAAAACAGATAAAAAAGTAGAAGAACCTGTTGTTGAAGATATTCATTAACTTTACACCCCGTAACATATCCTAAAGGATGAGTTACGGGTTTTTTTGATTACATTAAGCAAGAGTTCGGATAGTCGGGCAGTATGGGAATCCGAGCCGGAAGATAGAGCTTTTTCGGACAGGAAAGAGGGGATCACGTCAATCCGAGTTCGAAGAGAGAGCGTGTACGGTCAGGAAAGGGACAATCCGGTCAATCGGAGTGCGAAGAAAGCACCAGTTCGGGCAGGAAAGAGAGAATAAGCGCGATTCAGAGGCTATTGAGAACAAATCATGAAAGTTTTGGATTGGCGATTTCTTTCATTGAAACGCGGTCCCCCCTCTTGTATAATAGAAAAGCTGAGGGGTGACCGTATGTTAAAATCAAGAACACGATGGAATGTTCGACAATCGAATACTGAGACAGTCGATAAACTCGTTGCAGAATTAAACATCACGCCTCTTGTTGCATCGTTACTTGTGAATCGCGGAATAGATACCGTTGAAGAAGCACGGTATTTTTTGTTTGACAACCAACTTGATTTCCATGATCCTTTTTTACTAACTGGAATGGATCATGCAGTTGCGCGAATTAAAGAGGCGATCGAAAAGCAAGAGCCTATTATGATTTTTGGAGACTATGATGCAGATGGTGTAACAAGTACCACTGTTATGATGAAAACACTTACAGACCTAGGAGCGAATGTTCAATTTTATATACCTAATCGGTTTACAGAAGGATATGGCCCAAATGAAGCAGCCTTCACTTACGCTGCAGAAAGTGGAATACAACTGATTATTACGGTTGATACAGGTATATCTGCATTACACGAAGCAAACGTAGCAAAAGATCTTGGGGTTGACCTGATCATTACAGACCATCATGAGCCAGGTCCCATGTTGCCAGAAGCTTTGGCGATCATTCACCCAAAGCTTGAAGGTAGCTCCTATCCGTTTAAAGAGCTCGCTGGTGTAGGGGTAGCATTTAAGCTTTCTCATGCACTATATGGAAAAGTACCCGAGCATTTATTGGAGATTGCCGTAATTGGTACCATTGCTGACCTCGTTTCATTAACTGGAGAAAACCGATTAATTGCTAAACGCGGTTTGAAAAAATTAAGAACAACAAACAATATCGGGCTTAAAGCTTTGTTTAAACAAACAAAGGTAGAGATGGACAAGATAGACGAAGAAACAATTGGTTTCTTAGTTGCTCCAAGAATTAATGCGGTGGGTCGTTTGGAAAGTGCGGATCCTGCTGTTCATTTACTACTGACTGATGACCCATATGAAGCAGAGACACTTGCAGAAGAGATAGATGGCCTAAACAAAGAAAGACAGGACATCGTGAGTAAAATTGCCGAGGAAGCTATTCAAGAGGTGGAAGAGAAGTATCCAGCTTCAGAGCACCCTGTATTAGTCATCGGTAAAGTTGGATGGAACGCAGGTGTGATTGGAATTGTTGCTTCAAGATTGGTGGAAAAATACTACAGGCCAATAATTGTACTTAGCTTTGATGAAGAAAAAAATCAAGCAAAAGGGTCTGCTCGTAGTATTGCTGGCTTTGATCTATTTAAAAATCTATCAACATGCCGTGATATCCTTCCTCATTTCGGTGGACATCCAATGGCAGCTGGGATGACTCTCAAACTGGATGATGTGGACGAGCTAAGGAGCCGCCTTAATGATCTTGCAAAAGAGCAACTAAACGAGAATGACTTCATTCCAGTAACGGATGTGGATGGTCAATTTGCATTAGAGGACATTCACTTATCTGCATTAGAGGAATTACAAATGCTTGCTCCGTATGGAATGAATAATCCAAAACCACGAATAATAATAAATGATACTCATTTATCAACGATTCGAAAAATTGGTTCAAATCAAACACATTTGAAAGTAACGCTTTCAGCAAATGGGGCTACCCTTGATGGAGTCGGCTTTGGACTAGGTCATCTATGCGATCATATTTCGCCATTTTCGAAGCTGTCGGTTGTGGGCGAGCTCTCAATTAATGAATGGAATAACATTCGGAAGCCGCAATTATTTCTTCATGATTTAACGGTAAAAGAATGGCAGCTTTTTGACTATCGCGGAATGAAACAGCTGGGGAAATTTAAAGATATGATTCCCAAAAATGAAACGATTTGGGTTATTTTTAATAAAGAGAATTATCAACCATTGCAAAATCTTCTTAAAGAAGAACTTGTATTGATAGAAACAATAGATGAAGCAAGAGCGATGATAATTGATCATCAATCAGTCATTCTTGTTGACTTACCTTCATCAGAAGATGTCTTGAAACAATTGGTGGCGAATAAGAAGCCTACAAGAATTTACACACATTTTTATAAAGAAGAAAGTGATTTCTTCAGCACGATACCAACTAGAGATCACTTTAAATGGTTCTATGCCTTTTTAGCAAAAAAATCACCGTTTGACCTCAAACGATATGGCGATGATCTTGCGAAACACAAAGGATGGTCAAGAGAGACAATCGACTTTATGTCAAAGGTGTTTTTTGAATTAGATTTTGTTAAAATAAGCAATGGAATCATATCCTTAGATACATCAGCTTCAAAGAAGGATTTAAATGCTTCACCCACATATCAAAGAAAGCAAGCACAATATGCTCTTGAGAATGAATTGCTTTACTCGTCGTTTCAGCAATTAAAAAACTGGTTCGATCAGCATATTCAAGGGTCTGTTATGATTGAGGAGGAAATGAAGGAATGGATTTAAAACAATATATAACAATTGTCGAGGATTGGCCGAAACCAGGAATTAAATTTAAAGACATTACGACGCTAATGGATAATGGTGATGCATATAAATATGCAACAGACCAAATCGTGAATTATGCACGTGAAAAGGATATTGACCTTGTGGTCGGACCAGAGGCTCGCGGGTTTATCATCGGATGTCCAGTAGCTTATTCTTTAGGAGTAGGCTTTGCTCCAGTTCGTAAAGAAGGTAAGTTGCCGCGTCAAACTATTAAAGTAGACTACGGTCTAGAATATGGGAAAGATGTATTAACCATTCACCAAGATGCGATCAAGCCTGGTCAAAGAGTTTTAATTACAGATGATCTGCTTGCAACAGGTGGAACAATCGAAGCAACAATCAAACTAGTTGAAGAGCTAGGAGGCGTTGTAGCTGGGATTGCATTTTTAATCGAATTGTCTTATCTAGATGGCCGAAGCAAAATCGGTGGTTATGACATTCTAACATTAATGAAATACTAAAAATTAGGAGGCTGGAACATACGTATTTCAGTCAATGGTATATCCGAACTATCAGGAGTTATCTCCTTTTAATAGTTCGGGTATTTTTGTTTGTTCGGAAAACAAAGTTATAAAATATAGTGGAATGGAGCGGAAGACACTCGACTACTAAGGGAAATAGAGGAAAGGCTGAGACCCCGAAGCGCAGCGAGGAGGCTCAGGTTCATCCCCGTGGAAAGCGAGTGTCTGCAGCCCATGTGGAACGAACTTGTATTTATGACCTAAATATTTTTAAAAAAGTCATTGTTCGTCTTTGAGAAGGAGACATATAGTTATGTCCCAGCCTCTTTTATATTAAGCTTGATAAATGAACATATAGTGATTTAAAAAAGCAGTTGCTTCTTACATGATGTGGTAGACTTAATTTCTTCACCGAGTAATGCAGGTAGTTGAAGAGTTTTGTTAAACAATCTATTGCGAAAATATCCTTATATAATAGAAATACTATGAATAGTAAACGAATACTCATAAAAGAGAAGAAGGTAGTTAAATGGTGGGGATTAAGACGAGAATTTCCTGTTTTCCCAAACAAAAGACGTTTTCAATAATCTGACAATTATAATTTTCGACATTTTTTTTAATTTTGCCAGAAAAATAACATTCTATCCCTTTACATATGCTCTATTTTTTTCGATAATAGTAACAATCATTTATTTTTTTCTTTTTTTTAGATTCATTCAAGATTTATTAATTTCATTTAAAAAAAGTACTATACGACTAACATATAAAGGTGATTCTATGGCGAATGATCAAGTGTTGACCGCCGAGCAAGTCATCGACAAAACGAGAAAATATTTAAGCGAAGAGGATGTTCAGTTTGTTCAACAAGCTTATGAATATGCCAAGCATGCTCATCGTGAACAATATCGAAAATCTGGAGAACCGTACATTATCCATCCGATACAAGTTGCCGGGATTTTGGCTGACTTAGAAATGGACCCTTTTACGGTTTCTGCAGGATTTCTCCATGATGTTGTTGAGGATACTGATATATCACTTACTGATATTGAAGATGCCTTTAACAACGAAGTGGCTATGCTTGTCGATGGCGTGACAAAGCTAGGAAAAATTAAATATAAATCAAAAGAAGAGCAGCAAGCAGAAAATCATCGAAAAATGTTTGTTGCCATGGCGCAGGATATTCGTGTCATTCTCATCAAGCTCGCTGACCGCCTTCATAATATGCGTACCCTTAAGCATTTACCTGCGGAAAAGCAACGCCGAATATCCAATGAAACACTAGAAATATTCGCTCCATTAGCCCATCGCTTAGGGATTTCAAAGATTAAGTGGGAGCTTGAAGATACTTCTTTACGCTATTTAAACCCACAGCAATACTATCGAATCGTAAACCTAATGAAGAAAAAGCGAGCGGAGAGAGAGCAATATCTCGATGAAGTCGTTGACGAAATGAAGCAAAGAATGAATGAGGTTTCGATTCGTTCCGATATTTCTGGGCGTCCAAAGCACATTTATAGCATTTATCGAAAAATGGCGCTTCAAAACAAGCAGTTTAATGAAATATATGATCTATTAGCTGTAAGAATTATAGTCAATAGCATTAAGGATTGCTATGCCGTACTTGGGATTATTCATACGTGCTGGAAGCCTATGCCTGGACGTTTTAAAGATTATATTGCTATGCCAAAGCCAAATATGTATCAATCCCTTCACACGACGGTTATAGGACCTAAAGGCGATCCTCTAGAAGTTCAAATTCGTACTTCAGACATGCACCGCATAGCTGAATTTGGAGTAGCCGCTCACTGGGCATATAAAGAGGGCAAACAAGTAGACCCAGGGGCATCGTTGGAGACGAAGCTCTCATGGTTTAGAGAAATATTAGAATTTCAGGACGATTCAGCAAATGCTGAGGAGTTTATGGAATCATTGAAGTTTGATCTTTTTTCTGATATGGTGTTCGTGTTTACTCCAAAAGGAGATGTAATCGAGCTTCCTTCAGGTTCTGTTCCGATTGATTTCTCCTATCGAATTCACTCAGAAATTGGGAATAAAACAATTGGTGCCAAAGTTAATGGGAAAATGGTGACATTAGACTATCAGCTCAAAACAGGTGATATTGTTGAAATTTTAACCTCAAAGCATTCGTATGGACCTAGTAAGGATTGGTTGAAGCTCGCACAAACTTCACAGGCAAAAAATAAAATTCGCCAATTCTTTAAGAAACAACGTAAAGAAGAAAATGTAGAAAAAGGGAAAGAACTTATTGAAAAAGAAATCCGAAGCATGGATTTTGATATAAAAGAAATCTTAAACCCGGATAATGTAAAGAGAATTTGTGAAAAGTTTAATTTTGCAAACGAAGAAGATATGTTTGCAGCTGTGGGTTATAATGGCATAACTGCTCTTCAAGTTGCTAACCGTTTAACCGAAAAATGGCGAAAAATGCGCGATCGTGAACAAGAAGCAGATATTGTAAATGCAGTATCTGAATTGAAAAGCTTTCCTTCTACAAAAAAGCGTGAATCAGGAGTTCGTGTCTCTGGAATTGATAACCTATTAATCCGATTATCGAGATGCTGTAATCCGATTCCTGGAGATGAAATAGTCGGCTTTATTACAAAGGGAAGAGGCGTTTCAGTCCATCGTGATGACTGTACGAATATCGATCAAGATGAGGCGAGGGCGCGCCTAATTCCGGTAGAGTGGGAAACAGCACTTAATAACCGCAAGGAATACAATGTAGATATTGAAATAACAGGTTATGATCGAAGAGGCTTGTTAAATGAAGTGCTTCAGGCAGTGAATGAAACGAAAACCAATATTTCAGCTGTTTCTGGTCGCTCTGATCGGAACAAAATGGCAACGATTACGATGTCGATATCGATCTTAAATGTAAATCATCTCCAAAAGGTGGCCGATCGGATTAAGCAAATACCAGATATCTATGCAGTTCGCCGAATGATGAATTAAGGAGTTATCATATGCGTGTAGTTGTTCAAAGAAGTAAAGAAGCAAGTGTGACGGTTGACGGTGCTGTTGTGGGCCAAATTACTAAAGGATTCGTGCTACTAGTAGGTGTAACCCATGACGATACGGAGGCAGATGCAGCTTTTTTGGCCGATAAAATTGCCAATCTACGTGTATTTGAGGATGAGAACGGAAAAATGAATCATTCTTTACTAGATGTTGAAGGAGAGGTTCTGTCTGTTTCTCAGTTTACTTTGTATGGAGATTGCCGTAAAGGGAGACGTCCGAACTTTATGGAAGCTGCTAGACCTGAGCATGCAGAAGGAATCTATCAAAAATTTAATGCACTGCTTTTAGAAAAAGGGTTAAAGGTAGATACCGGTACATTCGGAGCGATGATGGATGTTCAGATTGTGAATGACGGCCCAGTTACGTTAATAATTGAAAGTAAGTGAACAGTCCTTTTGGGGGCTGTTTTTTCTTTAATGAGGTTGTTTTCATGTGCGTTGTTAATGAATTAACTTGTATTCAATCACTTAGTTCGTTCCATTTTACTCCGGACACTTGCTTTTCGAGGGGAGGAAGTCAAACCTCATCGGCGTTCGCCTGTTAGGGCTTGACTTTTCCTCTGCATCCCGCAAGAGTCAAGAGTCCTCTGCTCCATTGCCACTATGTATTCAATAATCCAGCCATTTAGTAACTAGATACACCCCATACAAAAGACACCGCTCCAAACTTCTCTCTGTTGGAGCGGTGTCTCTTTAATTTGCTTTAAAGAATTGGGCTAGTCCTTGGAAGATTCCTGTTGCGACGGATTCCTGAAACTGACTTGAATTAATGAGCATCTCTTCTGTTGGATTACTCAAATAGCCAAGCTCTAGCAATACGGCTTTTTGGTTGTTTTCTCTAAGTACATGGTAGTCTCCTTGACGGACTCCTCTATCTTTTAACTTCGCTTTGGCAACAGTCGCTGAGAAGACGGAAGTAGCCAGTTGCTTTTGATACGTATGGTAGTAATATGCAGTCATTCCACGAACACTTCGATCATTAATGCTATCATAATGGATACTAATAAACGCATCTGCATTATGATATTCAGCCGTGCTTACTCTAGAGCGCAAAGAGATATAAGTATCATTATTGCGGGTTAGGATAACATTTGCGCCAGAAGCTTTTAGCTTATCATAGAGAAGCGTTGTTGTCCGAAGAGTGACTCCCTTTTCAAGGGTTCCTCTAGCCCCTTCTGTACCACCATCACGACCTCCATGGCCAGGATCTAGCACAATAGTAACATCTTTTAAATATTTTTCTGCTCCTAGTTTTTCAATCTGTGGTGCTGGACCACTAACAGACACAATCCAACCCGCTACATATGCTTTAGATCCGTCGGCAAGCTTTATTTGGTACCAATTATTACTTAGGCTCAGCACTTCAAACTGATCTCCCGCATTCGCTCTTTTTACAACAGAGGTTTGAACATTAGGGCCTTTTCTAATGTTTGTCCCGTTGTATAAGATCGTGACCGCACTTTCCTTAACGGTTTGTTCCTTTGTTGGTTCTTTTGATGTAGACTTACTTAAAAACCAGCCAGCAACCCATCCGTAGGAGTCTTTCTTATACTCTATTTTTGCCCAGTTATTTACTTCTTCAATAATTTGAAAGGATGTCCCTTTTTGAACAGACCCCAATATTTTCCCGTTCAATGATCCCGTACTACGAACGGATAGTGCTGTTGCTGTTACGGTGCCGATCACACTAGCTGCAGGAGTCTGTGGTGCAGAGCTCGAAGGTGGATCTACTTTTGTTTGGATAAACTGGCTGCTAACCCATGCAGAGGCTCCCTTATAGTCAATTTTAACCCAATCCCTTTGAAATGAAAGGATTGAGACCGATTCGCCCTTCCCCAGCTTTCCGACAATTCGAGCATTCAGGCTAGGTTCAGTACGTACATTTAAATTTTCAACCGTAGCCATTCCTTTCGTTGTTGCAGAAGGATTTTTCTTGGGAGAGGGTGTTGAGACAGACGCTGATTGAATAAAATCAGCAGAAACCCAGCCTTCGCCAAAACTTCCATTTATTTTTATCCAGTTTTCGTTCTTATCTATCGTATCGACTGCTTGTCCCTTGTTGAGGGAACCTATTACTTGAAATCCAGTTCCAGGTCCTTTCCTAATTCTAAGACCATCTGTTAATACAGTCGCTTGAGATCCTAAGGTTGAATGGTTTGAGGAGCCAGATGACGCGTTTTTCGTTATTAACCAATTGGCAACCCACCCTTTTTTCGAGCCTGGTAGATTAATTTGAATCCAATCTCCATCTTCCTTAGAATATGTAAATGTTTGTCCTTTCGAAACCTTTTCGATTACGCGGTAGCTTAAACCAGGTCCCTCTCTAACATTCAATGAGCTAGTAGAAATGGTGATCGTTTGACTAGCTGCAGAAGCGATCTGTATAGGGGTGTATCCTCCAATAAAAAGGATTAAACATAAAGACATGATGAGTATTCTTCTAGCAAGCAATTCATTTCCTCCTTTTTTCGTATCTAGTTAACCCTCTATGTTTTCTACAAAGTAAACAAATTCTATTTTAAACTTTTATTTCCTGCCCGCAACAATGGATTTTGATATTTTCTATGTTTCGTGAAAGTTTTTACTCCGTTTGGGAAAGAATAGATAACTGAACTAGATGATGGAACGAAAGGTGATCACAATGAGATTTAGTGAAAAAGGAATGTCTATTCAAGCTGGAGAGAATAAACTTTTCGGAGTCGATTTTCATGATTTTATCCAAAAGGAACAAAGCTCAAATATGGTTGAACTTGCATCAGAATTTGGCTTAACAATGAGAGATGTACGTAAACTAAAGAAACATATTGAACGCAATTGAAATCTCCACTTGACAATAGAAACAATGCTACGTATTATTATATAAACAAAATGACATAATTTTTACCGATGATGGAGAACAGTAATTAAGATTCAAGTGAAAAGAGAGGAAGCACCTTAGGCTGAAAGTGTTTCTGCATATTGCCTTAATGAATGAACACTCCGTAGGTTTCTTTCTGAAAAAGGAAATCCCTTTAGTAGGTTAGAACGTTAGCAGGCGTTAACTGTCAAAGCGGAAGTGCGTTCATTTAAGCGCCTTCAACTAGGGTGGCACCACGGGAATAATAACTCTCGTCCCTTGTATTTCGATACAAGGGATGGGAGTTTTTTTGTATTCTTTATAGCTATTTTATTCTGGTATCAAGCGGTTAATCTTCCTTTGAAACCTGCATAAATAAACAGCTACCACCACAACCCCCTCTATCATGTAACTACATAAATGAATAATCGTAAGGAGGAAGTGTGAGATGTCGATTCGCATTCCAAGAGGAACACAAGATATCCTTCCAGGTGAAGTAGAAAAATGGCAGCAAATTGAAAAGAATGCAAGGGAGATTTGCGAAAGGTATCAGTACCGTGAAATTCGTACACCTATCTTTGAACACACAGAATTATTTTTAAGAAGTGTAGGGGATACAACAGACATCGTTCAAAAAGAAATGTATACCTTTAAAGACCGCGGGGATCGTGACTTAACACTTCGACCAGAAGGAACTGCCTCAACTGTTCGCTCTTTTGTAGAAAATAAAATGTTTGGAGACCCCAACCAACCAGTAAAGCTCTATTATATGGGGCCAATGTTCCGTTACGAACGACCACAAGCTGGACGTTTTCGTCAATTTGTTCAGTTCGGAGTAGAAACATTAGGAAGTGCAGACCCTGCAATTGATGCAGAAGTGATTTCACTAGCCATGTCCATTTATCGTTCAATGGGTTTAAAGAAGCTGAAGCTAATCATCAATAGTCTAGGAGATAAGGAAAGTCGAAAAGCACACAGAGAGGCTTTAATCCAACATTTTGAGCCTAGAATTGGTGAATTTTGTTCAGATTGTCAGAGTCGTTTAGAAAAAAATCCAATGAGAATTCTAGACTGCAAGAAGGATCGAGAGCATGAATTAATGGCATCTGCTCCTTCAATCATTGATTATTTAAATGATGAGTCTAAGCAATATTTTGAAAAAGTTCAAACGTATCTGTCAGAATTAGAAATCCCTTTTGAAGTTGATCCGAATTTAGTAAGGGGATTAGATTACTACAACCATACAGCATTTGAAATAATGAGTGATGCTGAGGGCTTTGGGGCTATAACAACTCTATGTGGAGGAGGTCGTTATAACGGCCTAGTAGAAGAAATGGGTGGTCCTGAAACGCCAGGGATTGGATTTGCACTAAGCATTGAGCGCTTTATCGCTGCCCTAGAAGCCGAAAGTGTCGAAATCAATGTGAACCAAGGGATTGATTGCTATTTTGTCTCATTAGGTGAATCAGCTAAAGATTACACAGTAAAGCTGTTACATCAATTAAGAACTGCAGGCTATACTGCTGAGCGAGATTATTTAGACCGTAAGTTTAAAGCGCAGTTTAAAGCAGCGGATCGATTGAATGCTAAATATGTGGCCATCTTAGGGGAAGATGAATTACAGGCAAATAAAATTAATGTCAAAGCAATGGCTACAGGAGAACAAACAGAGTTGGCATTAGATCGTTTTATTGAACAATTTAAAGAACTAGGTAACTAGAGGAGGATTTCAATGTTTGGGAGAACCTATTATTGTGGTGAAGTAACGGAAAAGACAATCGGTGAAAAAGTAACTTTAAAGGGTTGGGTTCAAAAACGAAGAGATTTAGGTGGGTTGATATTTATCGACCTTCGTGACCGAACTGGAATTGTTCAAATAGTCTTCAACCCAGATGTTTCAACTGAAGCATTAGCTATTGCTGAGAAAGTACGAAATGAATTTGTATTAGATATTGTCGGTACAGTGATAGCAAGAGAAGAAGGAACAGTAAACAACAATTTAAAAACAGGGAAGATTGAAGTTCAAGCAGAGCAAGTGACTATTATAAATGAGGCAAAAACACCTCCTTTTGTAATTGCTGACCAAACGGATGTATCTGAGGATGTCCGCTTGAAATATCGTTACTTAGACTTAAGACGCTCTGTTATGTTTGACACATTTAAAATGCGTCATCAAGTGACAAAGGCGATGAGGGATTTCCTTGATGGAGAAGGCTTCTTAGACGTAGAAACACCTATTCTAACAAAAAGTACTCCAGAGGGTGCACGAGATTATTTAGTTCCAAGTCGCGTACATGAAGGGGAATTTTATGCTTTGCCACAATCGCCGCAAATCTTTAAACAGCTCCTAATGGTCGGTGGATTTGAGCGTTATTACCAAATTGCACGCTGTTTCCGTGATGAGGACTTACGAGCAGACCGTCAGCCGGAATTTACGCAAGTCGATATTGAAATGAGCTTTATGAGTCAGGAAGACATTATGAGCCTAATGGAAAATATGGTTCAAAAAGTAATGAAGGATGTTAAGGATCTTGACGTCACATTACCATTTCCAAGAATGCCATATCATGAAGCAATGGCTCGTTTCGGTTCTGACAAACCAGATACTCGGTTTGGGATGGAGTTAGTTGACTTATCGGAAATAGTAAAAGATTCAAGCTTTAAAGTGTTTGCAAGTGCTGTTGCAACTGGTGGCCAAGTGAAAGCAATTAATGTAAATGACGGTGCAAGTAAATACTCGCGAAAAGATATCGATGCCTTAACAGAGTTTGTTGCTCGATATGGTGCAAAAGGATTAGCTTGGTTAAAAGCAGAAGAGGATGGATTAAAAGGTCCGATCTCGAAGTTTATTTCTGAGGAAGATCAACAAGCTCTATATGCTGCTTTATCAGTAGAAGCAGGCGATCTATTGTTATTTGTAGCAGATAAGACTTCCGTTGTAGCAGATGCGTTAGGAGCACTACGCATGAAGCTTGGAAAAGAGCTACAGCTAATTGATCTAAGTAAATTTAACTTCCTATGGGTAACTGATTGGCCATTGCTTGAGTATGACGAAGAAGCTGGTCGATATTTTGCGGCACATCACCCATTTACGATGCCTGTGAGAGAGGATTTTGAATTACTTGATTCAGCTCCTGAAAAAGTAAGAGCACAAGCATATGACTTAGTTTTAAACGGATATGAGCTAGGCGGTGGATCTCTTCGTATTTTTGAAAGACACGTACAAGAAAAGATGTTCAGTATTTTAGGCTTTTCTAAAGAAGAAGCTATGGAACAGTTTGGATTCTTATTAGAGGCATTTGAATACGGAACACCACCACATGGAGGAATCGCTTTAGGTCTAGATAGACTAGTAATGCTTCTAGCAGGCAGCAGCAATCTACGTGATACGATTGCATTTCCTAAAACAGCAAGTGCAAGTTGTTTATTAACAGATGCCCCTGGAAGTGTTAGCGAAGCACAGCTAGATGAGTTACACCTTTCGTTAAAGCAAAGCGCTGCTAAAGGATAATGAGAATGGGGAGATGGATTATCACAAGATGTAGTTAATCCTTCTTTTGTCATAGCCTAGATTCCTTGAAACCCAAGCTTATTTATGCTATGATAAAACCAATTAAAAAAGAGTCCTGATGTGTTCGTTGGGTAACCTTTAGTTTTGACCGAACATTTCAAACTACGGGAGTTCGGAGTTTTCAAGTAGCGTAAATGCCTTTGGATGAAGGACTTACAAACGCTTGGAGCAGAACACCCACCTGCTGAGAGCGGGTTCAAAACGTAGGATCAAGAAGCTACGGCACAATTGGGGCTCTTCCTTTACTAACTAATGTAAAAACCTAAGCTAATGGCTTGGGTTTTTTATTTTTGTACCTATTAATATCCTTAATTCCTATCGATATACTTGTTTTTATATGAAAGTATGATATATTCGATTACGGGTAAAACATATAGAAGAAGATTTATCCCATTTTATACTATTTCAATGGAGTTGATTCATAGATGCTACACCAATTTTCAAGAAATGAGCTTGCCATTGGTAAAGAAGGCTTAGATCAAATGAAGAATAGTACTGTGGCAGTATTAGGGATTGGCGGCGTCGGTTCATTCGCTGCAGAAGCCCTCGCACGATCAGGGGTAGGACGACTAATATTAATTGATAAGGATGACGTTGATATCACAAATGTTAACCGCCAAGTTATTGCTCTACTCTCAACGGTAGGTCGTCCCAAGGTAGAAATAATGAAAGAAAGAATAATGGATATTAACCCTGAGTGTGATGTGATTGCTCTTAAGATGTTCTATACAGAGGAAACGTATGAACAAATTTTTGAATATGGCCTAGATTATGTGATTGATGCCTCTGATACCATTTCATATAAAATTCATCTGATGAAAGAATGCTTAAATCGAAAAATCCCAATGATTTCTAGTATGGGAGCAGCTAATAAAATGGACCCAACTCGATTTCAAATTGCTGATATTTCGAAAACCCATACTGATCCTTTGGCTAAGGTAATTCGAACTCGGTTAAGAAAAGAAGGCATTAGAAAGGGAATACCAGTTGTTTTCTCGGATGAAAGTCCAATTGTCATTCGTGAGGATGTTCGTAAAGAGGTAGGGAAAGATGATGCGAAAATTCGTAAGGCAAAAATGCCACCATCATCAAATGCCTTCGTTCCCTCTGTTGCTGGGTTAATTATGGCTAGCCATGTAGTTACAGAGCTATTAGGGAACATTAAAATTTCTCGAGTGAAGGACGAAAAATAACAACAATATAAAAGAGGCTGGGACATAAGGATTTCAGTCAATGGAATATCCGAACTAAAAGGAGTTGTCTCCTTATACTAGTTCGGGTATTTTTGTTTGTTCGGAAAACAAATGTAATAAAATAGTGGAATAGAGTGGAAGAAACTCGACTACTAAGGGAAATAGAGGAAAGGCTGAGACACCAAAGCGCAATGGAACGAACAATGACTTTTTTAACCTTAAAAAAGTCATTGTTCGTCTTTGAGAAGGAGTCATTTAGTTAGATCCCAGCCTCATTTTTTATTAAAATCCTATTGACAATTTTTAGTGTACTTGTGTATTATCTAACTAGAACACTGATACAATAAAACACAACGGAGGTGGAACGTGTGAGTCCTTTTATCGGTTTATATAAAAAAGAAATGAAAATATCTAGAAATACCGATTTAATGGTTATTGGTTTCATGTTACTCGCTGAAATTATCGGGTACAGTTTATCAACCTATTATCAAAATCCAATTATTTTTGCCATTATTTCACTCGGTTTAATCTTTGCTCATATCTTTTTTATTCCGGCCTATCTATTAACTTCATTGAATATTGAAGGTCAAACGCAGCTTTGGTTACACAATCCAACAAGTGGTGTAAAACTGTTTTTAGCCAAAATTGCGGCTTCATTTACCGTTTTTATTTTGTCGCTTCTGGCTACGTTACTTATAGGTGGTTATGCAATCAGTCAAGCATTGTCATTGTCTGAGTTAAATACTTTAAAAGTGGATCTTTATACAAGTCTTCCGCTAAGTGGAATTGGCATAGCGCTTTCTTCGATCTATCTAGGTGTATGGATTCTTTTTTATTGGGCACTTTATCATTCCATTAAGGTCATCCCTAGTATTAAAGGGTTTCGCTGGCTAATCATAATTGGAATTTGGCTGTTGTTTAATATAATCGGAAATTACTTAAGTCGATTATCGTTCATTGACAAATTGAAGGCTTTTGGAGCTTTTAAGTTTGACCGTACGAATAACTCCATAACTGTAAAAGCAGAAAACTCGTCATTTGAATTAGGGGGAGTCTTTTTCAACTTATCACTCGGTAATGCGCTTCTATACATGGTAGTAATTACAATTGTATTTTATGCAGCAGTCTGGCTACTTGAACGTAAAGTGGAGGTGTGAGGAGGATGGGTGAAGAGTTTCAAGCTTCAAAACCAATCTATTTGCAGATTGTAGATAAAGTATGTCATCAAATTGCACGAAACGAGCTTTTACCAGGAGATAAGCTTCCTTCTGTAAGAGAAATGGCCATTAAATCAGGTGTAAACCCAAATACGATTCAAAGAACTTATAGTGAATTGGAGAGGATGGCAATCGTGGAAACGAAGCGAGGACAAGGAACATTTGTGACGGAAAATGAAACGGCTGTAAAGGAACTAAAGTTCCAGCTTCAACGTTCAATCATTGAAGCGTTTTTTACAGCAATGAAGGATTTAGGTTTTTCAGAAGAAGAAATGATAGACGGCTTGCAAAGTTATATAGTCGAAAAGCAGGTGAGCCATGATGATTGAATTAAAGAGTGTAACAAAAAAGTATGGGAATGATTTCGCCTTAAAGGATGCTTGCCTAATGCTTGAGCGAGGGAAGATTTACGGTTTGCTCGGACCGAATGGAAGTGGGAAATCGACGACGTTAAAATTGATTGCGGGTCTTGTACATCCAACAAATGGACAGGTGACCGTCAATGGGAAAAGCGTAGACCGAAGAATAGCCCATGATGTCGCTTATTTAACAGAGCTGGATATGGTATATCCTGCATTTACTGTTCAAGATATGATAGAATTCTCTGCTTCTCAATTCCCTGATTTTCAAATGGAAAGAGCAGATGAATTAATAGCGTTTATGAAGCTTGATCGTCAGAAAAAAATTAAACAGCTCTCGAAAGGAAATCGCGGGAGGCTAAAGCTAGTAATTGCTCTAGCTAGAGATGCATCTGTATTATTACTAGATGAGCCATTCTCTGGATTAGATCCGATGGTAAGAGATTCAATTGTAAAAGGACTCTTATCCTATCTTGATTTTGAAAAGCAAACGGTTATCATTGCGACACATGAAATTGATGAAATCGAGCCATTGTTAGATGAAGTGATTGCAATTAAGAATGGCGTTGTTCTAGCTCAAGAGGAAGTAGAGGAGCTGCGAGAGAAAAAAGGGATGTCTATCCTCGAATGGATGAAGCAAATGTTTAAAGATGGAGAGGAGTGTTAGGATGGGAGCTGCAGTTGAACTTCAAAATGTAACGAAAAAAATCAAAGGGAAAACGATTATTGATCAGGTTAGCTTTGAGGTGAATAAAGGGGAAGTGTTTGGTTTTCTTGGTCCAAACGGTGCAGGTAAAACAACAACAATCCGTATGATTGTTGGGCTAATTGGAATAACAGAAGGTGATATTAAGATTTGCGGTACGAGCATTAAGCAGGATTTTGAAAAAGCAATCGGAAACATCGGAGCAATTGTAGAAAATCCAGAAATGTATAAATTCTTAACTGGATATCAGAATCTACTTCATTATTCGAGGATGTCTAAAGGGATCTCAAAGGAGAAAATTAAAGAAGTAGTCGAGCTTGTTGGCTTATCTGACCGAATTCATGAGAAGGTGAAAACGTATTCACTTGGTATGAGACAAAGATTAGGGTTAGCACAATCGTTATTACATGATCCAGATGTATTAATCTTAGATGAACCGACAAATGGTTTAGATCCTGCGGGAATCCGTGAAATTCGTGATCACCTTCGAAAGCTAGCACGTGAACGTAATATGGCAGTAATCGTATCTAGCCATCTACTATCAGAAATGGAAATGATGTGCGATCGCATTGGAATCATTCAAAAAGGAAAGTTGATAGACGTTCAGCTTGTAAGAGATTTTGTAAATAACACAGAAAAGGTCTATGAATTTGAAGTTACAGATAAAGAAAAGGCAAAAGAAATTGTTACGCTACTTCGTTCTGATATTGAAGTTCAACTAACAGAACAAGGCATTGCTCTACCATCTGTGAAAGAGGAAATTCCAAAGGTAGTAAATGCACTTGTAAAGGAGAATGTAAGCATATACGGAATTAAAGAAGTGACTAAGTCGTTAGAGGATCGTTTCCTAGAAGTTACGACTGAGAAGGAGGTTGTTGTTCATGGGTAATTTAATTAAGAATGAGCTAATGAAAATATTTAGACGGCCAGGAACATATGTGATGATTGGCTTGTTAATATTCGTAATTTCGGTTGCCGGGATTATAATTAAAAGTCAAGAATCAAAAGGGAGTGTTCCAGATAACGCTGAGTGGAAACAAGCCTTAATCATTCAAAATCAAGAATTTGAGAAGCAATTAGATGAGATGGGGGATGCCATTTCACGAGATCAAAAGGCTTATTTTGATAAAGAAATAAAGATGAATGAGTATCGAATTGAAAACGATATCTCACCTAATGTAGATTATTCAGTTTGGGGATTTGTGACAGATGCTTCCATGTTCATTGAGCTTGCTGGATTATTTACGATTATAGTAGCTGCAGGTATTGTGGCAAGTGAATTTAGCTGGGGGACAATTAAACTTCTATTAATCCGACCGATTACAAGAAGCAAAATACTCTTATCAAAATACGTCTCAGTGCTAATATTTGGCCTATTAATGATCTCCCTATTATTTAGCTATTCTGTCGGCTTAGGGTCTATATTATTCGGATTACCTGAACAAGCAACGCCATATTTGAATTACTATGAAGGGAAAATTACGGAGCAGAACATGCTTGTTCATCTCATCATTTTTTATGGGTTTAAATCCATAAGTATGGTCATGCTTGCTACAATGGCATTCATGATTTCCGCAGTATTCCGAAACAGTTCCCTAGCAATTGGTCTATCAATATTCTTAATGTTTGTTGGTAGCCAGGTGACGCGGGTGATTTCGATGAAGTATGAGTGGGCGAAGTTTAGTTTGTTTGCCAATACGGATCTATTGCAGTACTTTGAAGGGGCTCCATTAGTGGAGGGGATGACTCTTTCATTCTCCATCATGATGCTTTTTGTCTATTTGCTTCTATTTCATGCCCTTACTTTTGGAGTATTTAGCAAGCGTGATGTAGCAGGGTAAATAAATGTAGCTCAAAACAAGTAAAAAACTGTCCATTAAACTCGGTTATATCGCGTTCAATGGGCAGCTTTTTTAAATTTTGATGTGCTTCCCTTTGGCAGTTTATATACCTATTTCAACTTATCATAAATGCTTGCAAGTGCTTGTTCGAATTTACCGGTTTTCTTCGGCTCATAGTAGATTTTGTTTTTTAATGGGTCAGGTAAGTACTGCTGTTTCACCCACCCTCCTTCGTAATCATGGGGATAAAGGTATTCTACTCCTCTGCCGAGTTCCTTTGCTCCAATGTAATGAGCATCCTTTAGATGCTTTGGGACTTCACCGATTATTCCCTTTCGTAAATCTGCGATTGCTGCATCTAATGCTAGATAAGCCGAGTTTGATTTTGGAGACAAGCATAGCTCAATAACCGTGTTAGCTAGAGGAATACGTGCTTCAGGAAAACCAATTCGTTCAGCTGTCTCAATTGCAGCTAAAGCACGAGGTCCAGCCTGTGGGTTGGCGAGCCCAATGTCTTCATACGCAATTACAAGTAGCCGCCTGCTAATACTTGGTAAATCGCCTGCTTCAATTAGTCTGCCAAGATAATGAAGAGCTGCATTTACATCACTTCCGCGAATCGATTTTTGAAAGGCGGAAAGTACATCATAATGAGCATCTCCACCCTTATCATGGGAGAAGCTTTTTTTCTGCAGGCATTCTTCCGCTGTTTGGAGATCAATAGATACAATACCATCTTCCTTTACCTCAGTAGATGTCACTGCCAGTTCTAAAGCATTTAATGCGCTTCTAACATCTCCGTTGGATGATGAGGCAAAATGAGTTAACGCGTCCTCTTCCACTATGATTTGCTGTTTTCCTAGACCTCTTTCGCTATCTTTAATCGCACGAAGGAGTGCTTCTTTCATATCCTCAACGGACAAACGCTCTAATTCAAAGATTTGGCAACGACTTCTTATCGCAGGGTTTATAGCATGGAAAGGATTACTTGTTGTAGCACCTATTAAAACAATCATTCCGTTCTCCAAAAAGGGAAGTAGGAAATCCTGTTTTGCTTTATCGAGGCGATGGACCTCATCAAGTAGCAAAATCACTTTTCCAGACATTTTCGCCTCTGCTGCGACAATTTCCATATCCTTTTTATTATTTGTAACAGCATTTAGCGTGCGAAAGGCAAAACGGGTACTTCCAGCAATTGCACTAGCAATCGAAGTTTTTCCAATGCCTGGTGGCCCATATAATATCATGGAAGATAATTGTTTTGCTTTTACCATCCGATTAATGATTTTTCCTTCTCCAACTAGATGCTTTTGTCCAATTATTTCTTCAATCGTTTTCGGCCTCATTCGAAAGGCGAGGGGTTTTAGATTCATTCTCTATCAACTCACAATATTATGTTATCTGCTTCTTTAAACATATCATATCCTTCAAGTTGACAAAATGTATCTGCTCTTCGAATTATGCTATAATATCGAAAGTCTATCTAATTACTAAGGGTTTTGGTAAAATTTTTATAAAGAATTTTATAAAGAATATCGAAGCTAATATACATCGTTAAGGAGTTATGCAAGATGACAATGAAACGGAGAGGTCAGGTAGGACCTAGATTTACGGTGTATATAGTGGGGCTGCTTATTATGGCTCTGGGCATTGTCTTATTAATCAAAGCTGGTTTAGGGGCCACCCCATGGGATGTACTACATGTAGGACTCTTTTATCAAGTTGGATTAACGATTGGAACTTGGTCCATAGTTGTTGGATTTGTGATTTTAGGTGTTGCAACGTTAATCTCAAAGGAGCTTCCCCAATTTGGAGCTTTTTTAAATATGATTCTAGTTGGCCTTTTTATTGATCTATATTTACTATTACCAATTCTGCAAACCCCAGCTGGCTTTATTGGAAAGCTGGTTATGTTTGTGGTAGGAATATTTGTAATGGGCTATGGAATGGGTTTATATATTTCTGCTCAATTCGGTGCTGGTCCTCGGGATAGCTTAATGATTGCCTTAACAGAGAAAACGGGCTGGAAAGTCAAGAATGTTCGTATGGGAATGGAGTGCATCGTTCTGGTTATCGGCTGGCAGCTTGGGGGGCCTGTATCCTGGGGGACAATTCTATTTAGTTTTGGGATAGGTCCAATTGTCGGTATTGCCCTCCCTCAGTGTCAACATTTAACTGATAAATGGTTAAATACATTAGCTAAAAAGAAACAAATCATTGTAGAAAACGGCGTAAAAAGAGGTGCGAGTTCATGAAGATATCAACTAAAGGTCGCTATGGTTTGACCATTATGATAGAGTTAGCCAAAAAGCATGGAGAAGGTCCAACTTCCTTGAAGACAATTGCTCAAGCGAATGACCTTTCAGAACATTATTTAGAGCAACTAATTGCCCCGTTAAGAAACGCGGGATTAGTTAGAAGTATTAGAGGAGCGTACGGTGGGTATATTTTAGGAGATGAGCCATCGAAAATATCTGCGGGAGACATTATCCGTGTATTAGAAGGTCCAATCAGTCCAGTAGAAGGGATTGAGAATGAAGAGCCCGCCAAACGAGAGTTGTGGATGCGAATTCGTGATGCAGTAAAGGAAGTACTAGATAATACAACTATTGATGATCTTGCAAGTCATACAGATTACGGCGAATCGGATCCATATATGTTTTATATCTAAGTGTCGAAACTTTTAAATAAACAGTATATTTAGATGTGCTAATGAAACATCAAATGTAATCAAAGTAGGCTATTTTCTAAATAAATTTGTTTTATAAGAGGTAAGATTACCTTCTTTATACGAAGGTTAGCCGTTTGGAGTGGATGGATGCGAGACCATGCGGGAGCAGTGGGACAGATGAAATTCCATAGGCGAAGCCCGAGGATACTCACCAAATTTCTCGCGGCAAGCGAATATCCTTGAGCTAAAAACTGCCCATGTTTCAAAAACAAGATGGTATAAGAAAATAGCTTAAAAATAAGAGGGTGAAAAGTTTGGAATGGATCTATGTAGATCATGCAGCAACTTCTCCAATGCATCCAAAGGTGATTGACCGAATGACCTCTGTCATGACTGATATATTTGGAAATCCATCAAGTATTCATTATTTTGGAAGACAGGCTAGACAAATCATCGATGAAGCAAGAGCGGTCTTAGCATCCAGCATTGGAGCGAAGGAAAATGAAATTATTTTTACTAGTGGAGGAACAGAAGCGGATAATCTCGCCATCTTAGGAGTAGCCGAGGCTTATCGGCATGCTGGGCGTCACATTTTAACAACTCAGGTGGAACATCACGCCGTTCTACATACTTGTCAGCAATTAGAGAAGCAAGGCTACGAAGTAACCTATTTGCCTGTTGATGAGCAAGGTAGAGTTTCCATAGAAGATGTGAAAAGCGCATTAAGACCAGATACCATCTTAGTGACAATAATGTATGGAAATAATGAGGTTGGTACGATTCAACCCATCAAAGAAATTGGTGAGATCCTAAAAAATCATCAAGCACTTTTTCATACGGATGCGGTTCAAGCATATGGAATTGAGAAGCTTGCTGTATCTGAGCTAGGAGTAGATCTATTATCTGTATCTGCCCATAAAATTAATGGGCCAAAGGGAATTGGTTTCCTTTATGCTCATCAACAGGTAAAGCTATCCTCGAGAATGTTCGGTGGGGAACAAGAACGAAAAAGGCGAGCAGGGACAGAAAATGTTTCAGCAATCGCAGGTTTTTGTGAGGCCGTGAAAATCTCGCAAATAGAGATGGAAACAAAGCGTGAGCAGTATGAACAATTTAGAGAGCAAATCATCTCTCGACTAAACAATCAAGCCATTGATTTTTCTCAGAACGGATTACTTGATTATTCGTTGCCACATGTTTTAAACTTAAGCTTCCCAAACACAAATGTAGAAGCCATGCTTGTTAATTTAGATCTTGCTGGGATTGCCGCATCAAGTGGCTCAGCCTGTACGGCAGGATCGATTGACCCGTCACATGTCCTCGTTGCCATGTTTGGGAAAGGCTCTGAGCGTTTAAGTAATTCCATCCGATTTAGCTTCGGCTTATATAATACAGCAGAACAGATGCAACGTTTGGGTGATGAAGTCGCTTCAATCGTTCAAAGACTGACAAAATAATAAAGTGTGGTGAAATAAGTGAATAAAGCACCGAAAGATACGCGTGTCGTTGTCGGAATGTCCGGGGGAGTTGATTCGTCTGTAGCCGCTTTGCTATTAAAAGAACAAGGCTACGATGTAATTGGAATCTTTATGAAAAACTGGGATGATACAGATGAAAATGGAGTCTGTACAGCAACAGAGGATTACAATGATGTAATTCGTGTTTGTAACCAAATTGGTATCCCTTATTATGCAGTTAACTTTGAGAAGCAATACTGGGACAAAGTGTTCACTTACTTCTTAGACGAATACAAAGAAGGAAGAACACCTAATCCTGATGTAATGTGCAATAAAGAAATTAAGTTCAAAGCGTTTCTAGAGCATGCGATGAACCTTGGAGCAGATTATTTAGCTACAGGTCACTATGCTCGTGTAGAAACTGTAGATGGACAAGTGAAAATGCTTCGAGGGTTAGATGATAATAAAGATCAAACCTATTTCTTAAACCAACTTACACAAGAACAGCTAGAAAAAGTGATGTTCCCGATTGGAAATATTGAGAAATCAGAAGTGCGTGAAATCGCTAAACGAGCAAATTTAGCGACGGCTACAAAAAAGGATAGCACCGGTATATGCTTTATTGGAGAACGAAATTTTAAGGAGTTCTTAAGCAACTATTTACCAGCTCAACCTGGAAATATGGAAACATTAGATGGAGAAGTAGTTGGGAAGCATGATGGGTTGATGTATTATACAATTGGCCAGCGGCATGGTCTTGGAATTGGTGGAGCAGGAGAACCTTGGTTTGTCATTGGAAAAGACCTTAAGCGGAATGTTCTATTTGTAGGGCAAAGCTTTCATAATGAAAAATTGTATTCAGATTATATTATTGCGACGAATGTAAGCTGGGTCTCAAATGCTGAAAAACCAGAAATTTTCGAATGTACGGCTAAGTTTCGCTATCGTCAGCCAGACAATTATGTAACTGTTGAACAACTTGGAGAAGGCAAAGTGAAGGTTTCGTTCCGCGAACCGATTAGAGCAGTCACTCCTGGACAAGCTGTTGTATTCTACAATGGCGATGAGTGTTTGGGCGGGGGAACGATCGATGAAATCTTTAAAGATGATGAAAAGCTTACGTATGTAGGGTAATAGAATAAGAAATTCCAAAACCTCGGTTCTCAACATGAATCGAGGTTTTATCATGAAATATGCTATACTTTGTAAGAAGAAATGGAGCGTGAAGTAAATGGATAAAAATAAGATCGGAATAACGTATATGCAAGAAGGAAAATGGGAAGAGGCCGCAAAAATCTTTATGGAAGCTATTGAAGAAGAGCCGAAAAATCCTGTAACCTATATTAATTTTGGGAATGTTCTATCAGCTGTAGGGGAACTCGAGAAAGCATTAAGCTTTTATAAAAAAGCAATTGAAATAGATGAAAATGCTGCGGCAGCATACTATAGTGCAGGAAATTTATATTATGAAGGGGGAAATTTTGAAGAAGCAAAAAATATGTTTGAACAAGCAATGAAAAAAGGACTCCTATCGAGTGATAATTTCTTTATGCTTGGGATGACCCTTCTTCAATTAGACCAAGCCAAGCTAGCTCTCCCCTACTTCCAGCGAAGTGTAGAGCTAAATGAAGAGGATGTGGAAGCTAGGTTTCAATTTGGGCTATGCTTAGCGCAACAGGAGCTGTTAGATGAAGCTATGACTCAATTTGAAATCTGCATTGAAAAAGATTCGACGCATTCGGATGCATACTATAATTTAGGGGTTGCGTATGGTTTTAAGGAAGATGAAAAGCGAGCTTTAGAAATGTTTAACAAAGCACTCGAAATTCAGCCAGATCATATGTTAGCTGGTTATGGAAAGAAGCTTATTGAAAAAGAGCAATCTGATATCAATTAATCGTTCATTCTATGGAGAGAGGGGGGAGTAGATTGGATATTCAAGATTCACTTGATTTGTTTGCAGAGCAAGGGAAGTATATGAAGGGCAAGCATCTAGTCACAATTTTCCGCAATGACCAAAATCTATATACCGTTATGCGAATTCGAATTGAAGAAACAAATATAGACTATGAGGACAAGGAAGCTGTAGTGATCGGATACTTTCCTCAATTACATGAACAGGAAACGTATATTTTTTATGGAGAAGAAAAAGAACACCCTAAGTTTGGAACTCAATTTCAAGCAACTCACTTCCGTAAGGATATTCCTCAATCCAAGGAAGGGGTAATTAGCTATTTATCGAGTGACCTGTTTAAAGGAATTGGAAAAAAAACAGCTGAAAATATTGTCGAGACCCTTGGAGAAAATGCGATTTCGCGGATTTTGAAAGAGCCTTCCCTGCTAGATCAAGTGCCAAAGCTCCCTCCTGAAAAAGCAAAATCCTTGTACGATAATTTAATGGAACATCAAGGGCTCGAGCAAGCAATGATTGCTCTAAACCAATATGGTTTTGGTCCACAATTATCTATGAAAATTTATCAACAGTATAAAGAAAATACCATACATATTCTTCAATCAAACCCATATCAGCTTGTAGAGGATATTGAAGGGATTGGCTTTGCAAGGGCGGATGATTTGGGCTATCAGATTGGAATCAGTGGCAGTCATCCTGATCGAATTAAAGCTGCTTGCTTATATACACTTGAGTCTGAAAGTATGCAATCTGGACACGTATATGTAGAGGCGAAAAGTCTCCTTGAGCAAGTAAAGCGATTGTTGGAGGATAACCAAAGGGATTCGATTGATTTTCAAGCGATATCGGGAGAAATCGTAAAGCTGCAAGAGGAAGGCAAAATTATCATAGAAGAAAGACGCCTCTATTTACCTTCGCTTTACTTTGCTGAAAAGGGACTTGTGACGAATATTCATAGGCTGTTGAAGCAAACTGACTACGCAGATCAGTTTCCTGAATCCGAGTTTTTGCTCTCACTCGGCAACCTTGAGGAGAGGTTAAACGTCCAATATGCACCTACACAGAAAGAAGCCATACAAACAGCTCTCATGTCTCCGATGTTAATATTAACAGGAGGTCCAGGTACAGGGAAAACAACGGTCATTAAAGGAATCGTGGAGCTTTACGCTGATTTGCATGGCTGTTCATTAAGCCCGAATGATTATAAGAAGGAAGAACCGTTCCCCTTTTTGTTAACTGCACCAACTGGAAGAGCAGCCAAACGGATGATGGAGTCAACCGGATTACCTGCTGTTACGATTCATCGCTTATTAGGCTGGAATGGGTCAAATGGCTTTGACCGTCATGAGGAAAATCCGTTAGAAGGCAAAATATTAATTGTGGACGAATCATCAATGGTCGATATATGGCTAGCTAATCAACTCTTTAAAGCCCTCCCAGACCAGATGCAAGTCATACTTGTTGGTGATGAGGATCAGCTTCCTTCAGTTGGGCCTGGTCAAGTATTAAAGGACTTATTGAGATCACAGAGTGTACCTACTGTTAGATTAACAGATATTTATCGACAAGCCGAAGGCTCGTCCATCATTGAACTCGCTCATGAAATTAAGAAAGGTACATTACCAGAAGATATTTCCACTCAAAAGCCTGACCGTTCATTTATCAAGTGTGCTTCTACCCAAATCGCGGACGTTGTCAAAAAAGTGGCATTAAATGCAAAAAATAAAGGGTATACAGCAAAGGATATACAAGTGCTTGCACCGATGTATAGAGGCCCTGCAGGAATTGATAAGCTTAATGAGCTTTTGCAAGAAATTTTCAATCCCAATCCAGATGGCACACGTAAAGAGCTTGTATTTGGCGAAGTGAAATACCGAATTGGCGATAAAGTCCTCCAATTAGTTAATCAGCCTGAAAATCATGTGTTTAATGGTGACATTGGCGAGATTGTTTCCATTTTTTATGCAAAGGAAAATACTGAAAAACAAGACATGATTGTTGCATCCTTTGATGGAATAGAAGCAACTTATACAAGGCAGGACTTGAATCAAATTACACATGCGTATTGCTGCTCAGTTCATAAATCTCAAGGGAGTGAATTTCCAATTGTCATTCTCCCAGTAGTAAAGAGCTATTATCGAATGCTGAGACGCAATTTAATTTATACAGCGATTACTAGGAGTCAGCAGTTTTTAATTTTGTGTGGGGAAGAAGACGCATTTAAGATGGGGATTCAACGAGGAGACGATACAGCTCGGCAAACTAGCTTAACGGAAAGGCTGAAAGAAACGATTGGTTTCATAAACGAGGAGAATTCCGACTTTGAAGAAAAAAAACGTTCAGCAGAAATTCAGTTAACGGAAGAAAACTATCTGAACGTTGATCCGCTAATAGGGATGGAAAACATTACTCCATACGACTTTTTAACAGAAGTTCCAGTTAATTCGTAGTCATTTTAATCGATTATTGCTCGAATGGTAAACGTTACACCTTATGATTTTTACCCAAGTAACGGAAACTATAAATGTTCCGGAAAGGGTGGGAAGAACTTTGCGGACATTTTCAATCGTTAAAGGGTTGCCTGTTTTTGAATTAAAATCGGGCTCAAAAATCGGTGAAGTGTGTGATTTTAGCATTGCAAATGGAAGAGTAAAGGGATTGCTTTTAAAAAAGGGTGCTCTCTTAAAAAAAACATATTTTATCGATATTCATGATGTTTCCTCTTTCGGCTGGAATGGGGTTATGTTAAAGGATCCGAAGGCACTTAAGCGTATAAAAAGAGTAGAGGATTATACATTCGATGGGCACAACCGTCTCAATAGGCGAATGATGCTGACCAGTAGTGGCGACCAGTTGGGTTTACTGGAAGATGTATACTTTCTAGAAGAAATGGGGACAATTGTAGGGTATGAATTATCTGATGGTTTCTTTTCGGATGTTACTGAAGGGAAGCGCGTGATTAAGACCAATCAGCCACCTGCAATTGGAAAAGACGCCATCATTGTTCATCTACCAAATGATGAAAAGCGTAAACAATGAGAGGTGTCCTTCATGCTTAAGTGTCCTAACTGCTCAAGTAAAGATATTGGTAAGATCGGAATCAATCAATATTATTGCTGGAACTGCTTTATTGAGCTTTCCTTGTCAAATGGCATTATTAGTACCCATCAAGTTGAAGAAGACGGAACGTTGAGTTCGTTAGATGATTTGTTTGAAGAGGATGAGCGCCGCTTTAGTGTTTGAATTTCAAACAAGAGGTGATACGAATGAATAAAATGATGACTTCTATGATGGCCTTAGGTGCTGGAATTGCTGCTTACAATATGGCATCCAGAAACAATATGATGTCTAAGCGTAAAATGAAGAAGCTCGGTAGACGAATCAATAAAGCATTATTTTAGACAGGAAATCCCTTCTCAAGTGAGGAGGGATTTTCCTTTTGCATAATTTATTGTATTTCTCCAAAAGCTACTAGCGTAGTCGATCGAATAAACAGGAGGCTAGTCTTTTATGGATATTAGACTTATATGGTTTTACCGCCTCGGTTTTTTATTGCTGTTATTTATCGTTATGTATATATTCCTGAAATTGCAGGACCTTTGGATGCCTGTGTTACATCTATTAATTACCGTAGCGATTCCTTTTTTTGTTGCCGCATTTATCACTTATCTCCTCCACCCAGTTATAGAAAGTTTGCATGAAAAAGGGTTACACCGTGGGCTTGCAGTATTTATTATCTATAGCTTGTTTTTTGGAGGCATAGCATTTGCCCTATACAAGGGAATTCCTGCGTTTATTTCTCAATTAAGAGATTTGTCTGAAAATGCACCAAACTTAACAAATCAATACCGAAATTGGGTTGAGCTCATTCAGCAGAAAACCTCAACTTGGCCAGATGGGATTCAGCAAAAAATTCATGATGGAATCAATGGTGTTGAAAAAGCACTCAATGGATTAGTTTCTAAAGCGTTAGATGGAGCAGTAAATGTGTTAAATTCGATTGTCATTATTGCAATTATCCCGTTTATCGCTTTTTATATGTTAAAGGACTTTGACACAATGAAAAAGGCCGTGTGGTATCTAACCCCTAGAAAATGGCGTAAAGATGGAATATTGTTTTTACGAGACGTAGACAAATCCCTTGGAAGTTATATAAGAGGACAGCTGTTTGTTTGTGTTGTAATCGGGGGTATCTCTGCCTTGCTCTTTTGGTTAGTAAAATTAAAATATGCTTTGTTGCTAGGAGTATTTGTCGGTATTACGAATGTTATTCCCTATTTTGGTCCTATTTTTGGTGCAATCCCAGCTGTAGTTATTGCATCAACCATTTCAGTTAAAATGGTATTGATATCTTTAGGGATTATTCTGCTTCTACAATTTTTAGAAGGGAATATCTTATCGCCGTTAATTGTTGGAAAAAGTCTACATATGCATCCATTGCTCATTATGTTTGCCTTGTTAATTGGTGGAGAAATTGCAGGGGTCATTGGCTTGATATTAGCCGTTCCAGTGCTAGCAGTAGTAAAAGTCGCGTTGCTACATGGAAGGAATCATTTTGGAAAAGTTAAGCCAGATAGTCATTCGCTGAAACCTTAATGGAAATATTGACAAACTTCCATATCAATCGCTATAATGCGTGTTATAAGAAGGAAATAAAATAACCGTAACATGAAGAAGGATCAAGTATGTTATAGTCCATCTTGTGTCTTATAAACACATTAGAGAGGAATTTCCATGGCTGAAAGAAATTCTAGATGAAGGATAACAGAACGCTAATCCTGAGTGCAGCTAATCCCTGCCGTTTTCCGCGTTAAGGAGTCATGAGAGATGGAAGATGGAAGCCTTTCTTCCATAATCAGGGTGGTACCGCGAGTTAGCTCTCGTCCCTGTTTTAGGGATGAGGGCTTTTTGTATTGTTTTTTAGCCAAAAGGAAAAAACTGTATTGAGCATCTGATTGGTGATTGAAACGACATTAAGAAAACGCAACATTACGAAAATACAGTGTGAATAATAGGAGGGTACATAATGAAAAAGCTAACTGGTGCTGAGATTCGCCAAATGTATTTAGATTTCTTTAAAGAAAAGGGACACAATGTAGAACCAAGTGCTTCACTTGTTCCACATGACGATCCATCATTACTATGGATTAATAGTGGTGTAGCAACTCTTAAGAAATATTTTGATGGCAGAGTTATTCCTGAAAATCCAAGAATTACAAATGCGCAAAAATCCATTCGCACAAACGATATTGAGAATGTAGGGAAAACAGCACGCCATCATACATTTTTTGAAATGCTTGGAAACTTCTCAATAGGGGATTATTTTAAAGTTGAAGCGATTGAATGGGCATGGGAATTCCTTACTTCGGATAAATGGATTGGCTTTGATGCAGAACGTTTATCTGTAACTGTCCATCCTGAAGATGATGAAGCATATGCAATCTGGAAGGATAAAATTGGCGTGCCAGAAGAACGAATTATTCGCTTGGAAGGGAATTTTTGGGATATCGGTGAAGGTCCAAGTGGCCCAAACACAGAAATCTTCTACGATCGCGGTCAAGATTATGGAAATGATCTCAATGATCCAGAGTTATATCCTGGTGGAGAAAATGAGCGTTATTTAGAAGTTTGGAACCTTGTATTCTCAGAATTTAACCATAATCCAGATCATACGTATACACCACTTCCTAAGAAGAACATAGATACAGGAATGGGGCTTGAGCGTATGGCATCAGTCGTTCAAGATGTTCCAACAAACTTTGATACGGATCTTTTCATGCCGATTATTCGTGCAACAGAAGAAATCTCTGGAGAGAAATACGGCAAAGACAAGGAAAAGGATGTAGCTTTCAAAGTAATCGCTGACCATATTCGTACGGTTGGGTTTGCTGTTGGTGATGGAGCTCTTCCTTCTAATGAAGGACGGGGATATGTACTTCGCCGCCTTCTACGCCGTGCGGTCCGCTATGCGAAAACGATTAGTATTCATCGTCCGTTCATGTATGAGCTTGTACCAGTAGTTGGTGAAATCATGCAAGACTTCTATCCTGAAGTAAAAGAAAAAACGGAGTTCATTCAAAAGGTAGTGAAAAACGAAGAAGAGCGGTTCCACGAAACATTGAATGAAGGATTATCTATACTATCAGCAGTTATAAAAAAACAAAAAGAAACTGGCAGTAATATGATTCTTGGAGAAGATGTATTTCGTCTATACGACACATACGGATTCCCAATCGAACTTACAGAAGAATATGCAGAAGAAGAAGGAATGAAGGTTGATCATGCAGGCTTCGAACAAGAAATGGAAGCACAGCGTGATCGTGCTCGTGCAGCACGTCAAGACGTGGACTCCATGCAAGTACAAGGTGGAGTATTAAGTGAAGTAAAGATCTCAAGTGAATTTGTAGGCTATGATCAGCTTTCAGTTGATTCAACAGTTGTTGTCATCGTGAAGGAAGGCCAATTTGTTGAAAAGGCAAGTAAAGGGGAAGAAATCCAGCTTATTCTTGACAGAACACCTTTCTATGCTGAGAGTGGAGGACAAGTAGCCGACAAAGGAACATTAGTAGCTGATGGTGTAAAAGTACGAATTAAAGACGTTAAAAAGGCACCTAATGGTCAAAATTTACACAATGCTGTAATCGAAGAAGGAACACTTACTACAAATGACAATGTAAAGGCTACAATCGAGAATGATAACCGTGGGAAGATTATTAAAAATCATACGGCAACACATCTTTTGCATCAAGCCTTAAAGGATGTTCTTGGAAATCACGTAAATCAAGCAGGATCACTTGTAGAACCAGATCGTTTACGCTTTGATTTTTCACACTTTGGTCAGATTACACAAGAGGAAATTGAACAAATTGAGCAAATTGTGAATGAAAAGATATGGCAAGGAATTCAAGTGGAAATCGAGAATAAAGAGATAGACGAAGCAAAGGCAATGGGGGCTATGGCTTTATTCGGTGAAAAGTATGGCAAGGTGGTTCGAGTTGTTCAAGTGGGAAATTATAGCATTGAACTGTGCGGGGGCTGTCATGTTCCAAATACATCTGTTATTGGGCTATTTAAAATTATTTCTGAAAGTGGAATTGGGGCTGGAACACGCCGCATTGAAGCCGTTACAGGAGAAGCAGCTTACAAAATGCTTAATGACCAGCTTAGCATTCTGAAAGAAGCTGCAGGGAAATTAAAAACAAATCCAAAAGAAGTAGCAAGTAGGATTGATCTATTATTAGCTGATATGAAACAGCTTCAAAGAGAAAATGAATCGCTTACAGCAAAATTGGGTAATATTGAAGCAGGAAGTATTATGGATCAAGCAAAAGAGATTAATGGAGTAACGGTCCTAGCATCAACTGTTCAAGGAATGGATATGAACAATCTGCGCAATATGGCGGATGATTTGAAAGAAAAACTAGGTTCAGCTGTAGTTGTATTAGGAAGTGTAAACGAAGGAAAAGTAAACCTAATTGCCGGAGTAACTAAAGACTTAATTGAAAAAGGCTACCATGCAGGGAAATTAATTAAAGAAGTAGCTACTCGCTGTGGCGGTGGTGGCGGTGGTCGCCCAGATATGGCCCAAGCAGGCGGAAAAGATCCGAATCAATTGGAATCTGCAATACAATTTGTAGAGGAATGGGTGAAATCCGTTTGATATCAACAGAAAGTAGTGTAATATAAAGATATCAAACCAATAGCACAAGCTATCTTTCTTCCGATGAATTTGTTGGCGGATGGAATAACTTCTTTTTTGCTGTAGTTTAGATGGTATGGTAGAGTGATATTGGTTGTCTAACATACCATGTCTATAGAAATTAGTAGGTCTCTCTATTAAAAAAGCGAGGTGTAACGTATGAGCTCATTTGATCAAACGATGAGGTTTAATTTTCCTGAAGATCCTTTTGAACATGATGTTAATGAAGTGCTGTTGCAAGTATATGAAGCATTACAGGAAAAGGGGTATAATCCGATTAATCAAATAGTTGGATATTTACTTTCAGGAGATCCAGCCTACATCCCGCGCCATAGAGATGCTCGCAATATTATCCGTAAGCTTGAAAGAGATGAAATCATCGAAGAATTAGTAAAGTCCTACTTAAAACAACAGCGAGAGGGATAAAATATATGCGTAGTATGGGGTTAGACGTCGGTTCCAAAACGGTCGGCGTAGCGCTAAGTGATGCACTAGGCTGGACAGCGCAAGGGTTAAAAACCATTTTGATTAATGAAGAAGCAAATGAATTTGGCTTTGATGAAATTGGTGAATTAATTAATGAGCATGAAGTCACAAAGGTGGTCGTCGGTTTCCCGAAGAATATGAATGGAACAATCGGTCCAAGAGGAGAAGCAAGTCAAGTGTTTGCTAAAGAATTGGAAAAACGATTTGGTGTTGCTACAATTCTATGGGACGAGCGTTTAACTACAATGGCTGCTGAACGTGTTTTGCTTGAAGCTGATATGAGTAGAAAGAAGCGAAAAAAGGTAATTGATAAAATGGCTGCTGTCATGATATTACAAGGATATTTGAACAGCCAAAACTAATGAGGTGAACGTAATGAATAACGGTGAAAACAATATTACAGTAGTAGATGAACAAGGGAACGAACAATTATGTGAGGTTTTATTCACATTTGATTCAGAGGAATTTGGTAAGTCATATGTTCTTTACTACCCAGTGGGAGCAAATGAAGAGGATGAAGAAGATATTGAAATTCATGCATCTGCATTTATCCCAAGTGAAGACAACAACGATGGTGAATTAATGCCAATTGAAACAGATGAAGAGTGGGATCTTATTGAAGAGATGCTAAATACATTTCTTGCTGAAGACGAAGAGAACGAATAAGCTCTTGATTAAAGAGGTTCAGTATCACATGATGCCGAACCTCTTTTTTTGTTGCTTAAGAATGTATAAAATTCATCAATCATTGATTTGCACGACAACATCCTACTCCAGCGCCTAGCCCTGCGAGGTCATAAGCCAATTTAGCAAAGAACGCCTTCTAGTCTAAATTGGTTTATGCTTGACTTAGCATGACCAATGCGCCATTAGCTTTTGTATTCTTTTATCACTTTTAAAGATTTAGTAGTAATTACATGAATATTAAGGGTAACCGTTCAAGTCATTAGGATATTTTGACAGTTTCTACAATCTATGCTCAAATAAGTAAGGTAAATAGCCAGTTTCGATAATTTTCGCGCGGGATATAAAAATATAGTATAATGATTCGAGGTATAGACAAAAAGTATAAGTGTCTATTGAATGGAGGGGAACCTTTTTCCAATGGAAGATAAAAAAGAAAAAAAAGAAATCATACGCGAAAAAATGATTGAACGTCAAAAAGAGGCCAAGATTGTGAGAAAAATTGTCTTTATTATTACAACCGTTCTCGTTTTGGTCGTTGGCGGGATAGTCGGTGGAGGCTATCTTTATATTAAATCGGCGCTAGAGCCAGCTGATGCAAACAATCAACAGGAGAAACGTATCGAAATTCCCATCGGCTCAAGTGTAACAGATATATCAAACATCTTAGAAGAAAGCGGTATTATTAAAGATGCGCGTATCTTTAAATACTATATAAAATTTAAAAATGAAGCAGGCTTTATGGCTGGAGAATATATGCTGAAATCGTCTATGACTATTCCAGAAATCATTGAGAACTTAAAAACGGGAATGATTATGGAGGAAGTAGTATTCAAAATGACGATTCCTGAGGGGAAACAGCTTCAGCAAATTGCCGCTATTATTGCTGAAAAAACAGGTAGAACGGAAGAGGAAGTATTTAAGGCCTTAAATGATGAACAATTTATTAAGGACTTAATGGCCCGCTATCCTGATATTTTAACTGAAGAAATACTGAGGAAGGATATAAAATATCCTTTAGAAGGGTATTTATTCCCTGCAACATATCCATTTTATAAAGAAAATCCAACCATCCAAGAAATAGTTTATACGATGCTAGATAAAACAAAGGAAGTCATCTCTAATTATAGAGGACAAATGGAAACGTTGGAGTACACACCACATAAGCTGCTTACGATGTCTTCTTTAATCGAAGAGGAAGCAACCGAGCAGGTTGATCGAGACACAATAGCTAGCGTGTTCTATAATCGGATTGAGGTAGGCATGCCACTACAAACAGATCCAACGGTTCTATATGCACAAGGGGAGCATAAATCTAGAGTGTTATACAAAGATTTGGAAATTGATTCCCCTTATAACACTTATAAGTATCCAGGCCTGACACCGGGACCAATTGCAAATGCGGGTGTTACCTCGATAGAAGCAGCGTTAAACCCAGCGGATACGGATTACTTATATTTCTTAGCAACTGGATCTGGTGAAGTACTGTTCAGCACCACTCTTGATGAACACAACCAGAAGAAAGCACAGCATATTACAAATCAGTAGAACTCTTAAAGGGAGTGCAGAAAAATTAGCATTCCCTTTTTGTTTATGGTAAAATAGTTCAAGTGTTTTAAATAATCCTGGTGATAGCGTAATCTACAGAGCCCTGATGTTATGTTTTTTCAACGATTAGTTCTGTGAAACGCTATTTTTTCATGTTTAAATAGAACATTTTTCTTCATGATTGAGGTGATCCAGCTTGTTAGATCAACAGCTGATAGCATATATTGAAAATTTAATTCCTGGCCGAGGGGAACTTTTTAACGATATGGAAGCATATGCAAAAGAACACAATGTTCCCATTATGGAGCTTGTTGGGATGGAAACGCTGCTTCAACTATTAAGAATCCATCAGCCCAAAAAAATACTAGAAGTTGGTACTGCCATTGGCTATTCTGCCTTGCGAATGGCTACTGCTCTACCAGATGCTCATATTGTGACGATTGAACGAGACGAGGAGAGGGCTAATAAAGCTCTTTTCTTTATCCAGCAAGCAGAAAAATCAAGTCAGATTACGTTAGTGCAAGGTGACGCTCTAGAGGTAGAGGATCATATTAACCCGCTTGGCTTGTACGATGTAATTTTCATAGATGCGGCAAAAGGGCAATATAAGCGCTTCTTTGAGTTGTATGAAAACTATTTAAGCCCAGGTGGCTTAATAATCACAGATAATATCCTATATAAAGGGTTAGTTGTGGCAAAGGAGTTTAAAAACCGAAGACAACGTAGTCTTTTAAAAAAAATCAATGAATATAATGCATGGCTGCTGAGCCATCCGAATTATGATTCCGTCATTTTACCCGTAGGGGATGGAATCGTTATTAGTAAAAAGAGGTGAGGAAAATGAAGAAACCAGAACTACTTGTTACCCCATCCAGTATTGAAGATATTAAGCCATTAATAGATGCCGGAGCAGATGCCTTTGTTATCGGAGAGCAAAAGTTTGGATTGCGTCTAGCAGGTGAGTTTACTCGAGATGATGTGAAACAAACGATTTCACTTGCACATAATGAAGACAAGAAAGTATATGTGGCCATGAATGCCATTTTTCATAATGACAAAATTGAAGAAGCGAGAGATTATATTGGTTTTCTAAAAGAAGTACAAGTAGATGGGATTATTTTCGGTGATCCAGCTATTCTAATGCTAGCTCGTGAAGTGGCTCCAAAGTTAAAGCTACATTGGAATACAGAAACGACGGCTACGAATTGGTATACTTGCAATTATTGGGGAAGAAAAGGCGCTAAGCGCGCAGTGTTAGCCCGTGAGATTAATATGGATGCTGTTTTAGAAATGAAAGAGCATGCAGAAGTAGAGATTGAAGTTCAAATACATGGAATGACAGCAATGTTCCAATCGAAGCGTTCCTTATTAGGGAACTATTTTGAATATCAAGGGAAAGCATTAGAAATAGAAAATCGCAAGCTTGAAAAAAATATGCTCCTTCATGATAAAGAGCGCCATAACAAATATCCCATTTTTGAAGATGAAAATGGAACACATATAATGAGCCCTAACGATATTTGTATGATTGATGAGCTGCAGGAATTGATTGAAAAGGGAATAGATTCGTTTAAAATTGATGGTGTGTTAAAAAGTGCTGAATATATTATAGCCGTGACAAAGCTTTATCGTAACGGAATTGATCTTTGTGTAAACGACCCAGATGAATATGAAGATGTAAAGGACGAGCTACTTGGAGAAATTGAGAAGATCCAACCAGATAACCGTCCATTAGATACTGGATTTTTCTTTAAAGAAACGGTTTATTAAAGGAGGTTACAATCAATGACAACGGTAAAAGATAAGATTTCAACGATCGTTGACGGGAAACGCGTGATTGTCAAAAAACCTGAACTATTAGCGCCTGCGGGCAATTTAGAGAAATTAAAAATTGCTGTTCAATATGGAGCAGACGCCGTGTTTATTGGAGGACAAGAATACGGACTTCGTTCCAATGCGGATAACTTCACATTTGATGAAATGAAGGAAGGCGTAGAGTTTGCCAAAAAGTATGGTGCAAAAATTTATGTTACAACCAATATTTTTGCACATAATGAAAATATTGATGGATTAGAAGAATATATTCTAGGACTAAAAGAAGCTGGAATTGCAGGGATCATTGTGGCAGATCCGTTAATTATTGAAACCTGTCGGCGACTAGCACCTGAAATCGAAGTGCATTTAAGTACGCAGCAATCACTTTCAAACTGGAAAGCCGTTCAGTTTTGGAAGGAAGAAGGCTTAGAACGAGTTGTATTAGCACGTGAAACAAGTGCAGAAGAAGTTCAAGAAATGAAAGAAAAGGTAAATATTGAAATTGAAGCATTTATTCATGGAGCAATGTGTATTGCTTATTCAGGTCGTTGTACGTTAAGTAATCATATGACTGCTCGTGATTCGAACCGTGGTGGCTGCTGTCAATCATGTCGCTGGGACTATGATTTATATCAGGTAGAAGGTAATGAAGAAAAGGCATTGTACGATAACCAAGATGCTCCATTTGCCATGAGTCCTAAAGATCTTAAGTTAATTGAATCGATTCCTCGCATGATTGAGCTTGGTGTGGATAGCTTGAAGATTGAAGGACGTATGAAATCCATTCACTATGTAGCTACTGTGGTAAGTGTGTACCGTAAAGTCATTGATGCATACTGTGCAGATCCAGATCATTTCAAAATTAAGCAAGAATGGTTAGACGAGCTAGATAAATGTGCAAACCGTGATACAGCTCCAGCCTTTTTTGAAGGAGTTCCTGGGTATAAAGAACAGATGTATGGAAATCATAGCAAAAAGACAAAATTTGATTTTGTCGGCTTAGTGCTCGATTATAATGAAGAGACACAAATGGTGACACTTCAACAGCGTAATCATTTTAAGCCAGGTCAAGAAGTGGAGTTCTTTGGACCGGAGATTGATAACTTTAATCAAGTAATTGAGACGATTTGGGACGAGGATGGCAATGAATTAGATGCTGCTCGTCACCCGTTGCAAATTGTTAGGTTTAAAGTTGATCAACCGGTATACCCTAACAACATGATGCGAAAGGAGCTCTAGAAACAACATGAAACGCAAGCCAGTTGTTATTGGAGTAGCTGGTGGATCTGGTTCTGGAAAGACGAGTGTAACAAAAGCAATTTATGAACGTTTTAAAGGCCATTCCATTTTAATGCTAGAACAAGATTATTATTATAAAGACCAAAGTTATTTACCGTTTGAAGAAAGACTTCTTACAAATTACGATCATCCATTAGCTTTTGACAATGATTTACTCATTGAACATGTGAAGGCACTGTTAAATTATGAACCAATTGATAAACCGGTTTATGATTATGCCATGCATACTCGTTCAGAAGAAGTCATTGTAGTGGAGCCGAAGGATGTAATAATCCTAGAAGGAATTCTCGTATTAGAAGACGAGCGATTACGCAATTTAATGGATATTAAGCTTTATGTGGATACTGATGCAGACCTTCGTATTATAAGAAGGCTTGTAAGGGATATTAAAGAACGAGGTCGTTCCATTGACTCTGTTATTGAGCAATACGTAAATGTTGTTAGACCTATGCATAACCAGTTTATTGAGCCAACTAAACGTTATGCAGATGTAATTATACCTGAAGGTGGCCACAACTACGTAGCAATTGATCTAATGGTAACAAAAATTCAAACAATTCTTGAACAAAAATCATTTTTATGAAACAATAGCATAGATAATATTAGATGCTAGACAACTGTCATTGATTGATTCAAACAAATGGCAACTATACGAGTGATGCGCGCCCTATTTAATAGGACGCGCTCCTGTGCATTTACAGTTATCTGTAGGTGCACTACATATATTGAGCTAACTCCACATAAGGATTAGCGTCAAATGAACTAAATATATATACACAATCTAGCGGGGGTTGTGAACTAGAAGGAGTGAAGATTTTGGCTACAGAAAAAGTGTTTCCAATGACACAAGCAGGTAAAGAAAAGCTAGAACAAGAACTTGAACAATTAAAGACAGTAAAACGTAAAGAAGTTGTAGAACGTATTAAAATTGCTCGTAGTTTCGGAGATCTTTCTGAGAACTCAGAGTATGACTCTGCTAAAGAAGAGCAAGCCTTTGTGGAAGGACGTATTACAACTCTAGAAAACATGATTCGCAATGCGAAAATCATCTCAGAAGATGAGATGGGTGGAGATAGCGTAACATTAGGCCGCTCTGTTACATTTATTGAGCTTCCTGATGGCGATGAAGAAACATATACGATTGTTGGTAGTGCAGAAGCAGATCCATTTGAAGGGAAAATTTCAAATGATTCTCCAATTGCAAAGAGCTTAATCGGTCGTAAAGTAGGAGATCAAGTTACCATTCAAACTCCAGGTGGAGAAATGAGCGTTCGCATTACATCCATTAAATAAACGGATTTAATACAGAAATGTTTGAAAACAATCAACCTCGTCAACACTTTTGACGAGGTGTTTTTTTATGTGGAGAAAAAGAGTAATTATATGGTTAAGTATTACGTTAACATTAATGGGTCTGTTAATTGGTAGGCTCATTCAAGTACAGCTAGTGTCCACGACAAACTTTACTAAGCATGGAGTGAATTTAATTGAGGCAAGTGTTCAGCAACGCTCTCAAGAGGTAGTAATAGATAATGGCAGAGGTAATTTCCTCTATCAAAGTGGTGAACCCATTACACATAAAAATGTATCGGTGCTCGTTCTATTCCCATTTCTAAATCGGATGGAATGGGATGCAGCTGCTGTTGCCAACATTCTTGGAATTTCCGAATTGTCTCTTCGCCATTCCCTCAAAGACAAAGAAGAACCCTACGCATATGGAGACCCCTATCCATTTCGGTTAACAGAGGGACAAATGGAAAAGATTAATGAGCTGAAAATTCCTGGTGTATTTGCTGTAAATAAGAAATACAATTTATCGGTAAACCCAGCTGAACAGCTTATAGGAATCACAGGTGAAAATGCCACATTGTTAAGCAAGCGTTATCCGGATAAAGAGCTTTCAGGTAATACTTTAATTGGGCTAACAGGTATGGAAAAAAGCTTCGATGAATTTCTTTTACCCGATGGGAAATCAAAGCTTGTCTATCATGTAGATGGCATCGGTTCCCCATTGTTTGGTATCAATGTAAAATATGTCGAGCCAGCAAACCCCTTCTATCCGATTAACATACGTACGACAATTGATGAGGAATTGCAAAAGATAGCAGAAGAGCTAGTTGATCAGCATCCGATTGAAAAAGGTGGATTAGTTTTATTAGACATTGAAACCAATTCAGTGCTTGCCATGGTTTCAAGACCAACAATCAATAAGTATGCTCCTTTTAGTGATGAGGCGGGTGGTATTGAGAATCAAATGATTAAAGAGCAAATCATGGGATCTGTATTTAAGACGGTTGTTTCAGCCGCGGCCATTGAATATGAACTAGATGAACCTACTCGCTTATTTGATTGTAGTCAAAAGATAAATGGGGACCCAGATCTTGATCATGACTATGGAATGCTAAGTTTTAAAGAGAGCTTTGCGAGAAGCTGTAATAATACGTTTGGGACATTAGCAAAGGAATTAAAAAAAATCGATCCGAATATATTAGAGACGTTCGCAGAAAAGCTATCGCTGACTGGGCCTGTTAGCTGGAAGGGGGACATCTATCATTTTAATGACTTTGCGCAATTACAGGATGAGCAAAAAGGCCGTGTGTTTCGAACGGAAGAAGCTAAGAAGGATGATAATTTTGTAGCTATGTCAGGGATTGGACAACATGAGGTTCGGGCAACTCCACTAGCAATTGTTAATATGATGGCAACCATCGCAAAGGCAGGGAAGAAGGAGATGGTCCGAGTCGCATCTGAAATCGAATACAAAAATCAAACCTCTTTATTAAAATTTGAACAATCTCCACTGCCAGGGGATACAATTGCACCATATACCGCAATGAAACTGCAAATGCTTTTGCGAGAGGTTGTCATAAATGAAAATGGAACAGGAAGATGGTTTCAGAGTTTACCTTATGAAGTGGCAGGAAAATCAGGTACTGCTGAAACTGGAATCTATAAAGGGGATAAGCAGCTTCATAATAAATGGTTTGCCGGATACTTTCCATTTGAAAATCCTAAATATGCATTAGTTGCTGTTAATTTAGGAGTCTTTGAGGATGAAGGGGGGGTGAACCCTCTTTTTGCCGAAATGGTAAAAAAGGTCTACGTGTATAATCAAGAACCATAAATATCCCCTATTGGTCTCTGTTATTTATGATTATTACATGATACACTCAATTTCGTTTTTAGCTTTGTTTGATATATTTCTTCAAGTTTAAAGGAAGTCATGATAGAATGTTGAAGAGATAATGGGGTAGAGATTGAATGGTACAAGCAACCAACATGGTATGTAATATTCTACATAAATAGGGAGGGACCTTTTATGGATTATGAAAATGGTCGAACTCGATCTGGTAGACAAGCAAAAAAACGAAAGACAAATATTATTTTAAATAGTCTAATCGTATTAGTCATTTTATTAATCATTTTTGTTTCAGCCAATATATTCTTCGGAAATAATGATGAAAAAGCAACAAACGAAGTAGAGACAAGTGAAGAAAATACTGAAAAAGATGAGTCTCAACATCAGGAGCAACAGCAATCAGAATCGAGTAATGAACAGGAACAGACAGAATCAGAATCGACTGATGCATCCGAAGAAGCAAGTAGTAATCTTGAAACTGAAACAGAAGGAACGACAGAGAATGAAGAGGCCATTGTGACTGAAGGCGGATCTCCGAATGTTAAAAAGACAATCGTAAATCCTTCATGGAAGCCTGTTGGAACTTCACAAACAGGAGAGCATACAGCTGTATATAGTCAAGAATCACCTGATTGGGAAGAAATGCTACAAGCGATTAGTTACGGCTCAGGAGTAGACCAAGGAAATATGACCTTATGGTTTCTTGGGAATAATGGACCGAATCGATCTGTTGCAACAATTTCTACAAAAGATACGCAGCAAGCTTATCGAGTATATATTGAATGGATAGATGGAGAAGGCTGGAAACCTGAAAAAGTTCAAGAGCTTAAGGAAAACGATAAAGGAAAGCCAGTTGATCCAGAAGCAGAAGAAGAAGAAGAGTCTGATGATGATTAAGTAGGATAGGATGGGTGAATCCTATCCTATTTTTTGCTTCAACTCAACTTGTAACACGTATCGTCTCGAAAGTACGGCTTTAAAAAAGGGGATTGTCAATTAAATGGAGCTGCTTCCGCTATTTTTAAAGTGAACTACAGCTGAATACCATCTTCTTCCTTGTTCATCTAGATGCATTTGATGTGAAACGGAATGAACGCAAAGTAAGATACCTTTATTCACCTCGATTTGTTCATTGATTTTCTTTTCTAGCGTCTTTAAATCCGCCGCTTCAAAGAATTCGATTTTGTCTTTTATTAAATCAAATTGAAAATTCATCAATTTTCGTTCCTTTCTATTTAGATATCAACCTTATTTTATTTCGTAATTCCCTTGTTTTTCAATTATTCTATCTTAATCTTTACATGAAATAAAGACCAGTATGGAAATGGTTAATTGATTAATGGTAAAATGGTGTTTGTGTAAAATAGATGGAACAATAGAGTACATAAGAGGTTGCCTTTAAAACATAATATGTTAAAGCAGAAGGATCAAATTCTACACCATTTTAATCATAAGTGAGGTATTTAGAAATGAAAATAGCTATTATCGGAGCAATGGAAGAAGAAGTTACTGTATTACGGGACAAAATCGATAACCGAACACATGAAACAATTGCTGGCTGTGAATTTACTTTTGGGACGATGAATGGTGCAGATGTAATCCTCCTACGTTCGGGAATTGGAAAAGTTAATGCGGCAATGTCCAGTACAATTCTAATGGAAAAATATCAGCCAGATTACATTATTAATACAGGATCTGCTGGTGGGTTTAACCCTGAGTTAAATGTGGGTGACGTTGTCATTTCAACAGAAGTGCGCCACCATGATGTAGATGTTACTGCTTTTGGATACGAATATGGACAAGTTCCACAGCTCCCTGCAGCATTTGTAGCTAACGAAGAACTAGTACAAATCGCAGAAGAATGCGCGAAAGAAATAACAGATATCCAAGTTGTACAAGGGCTAATTGCAACGGGCGATTCATTTATGAATGATTCAAAACGAGTGGATTTTATTCGTGATAAGTTCGTTAATTTACAAGCACTTGAAATGGAGGCTGCTGCAATTGCACAGGTTGCACACCTATTCCAAATTCCATTTGTAATTATCCGCTCATTATCAGACATAGCAGGAAAAGAATCTCATGTTTCATTTGATCAATTTTTAGAAAAAGCAGCACTAAATTCATCATCATTAGTTATGAAGATCGTTGCTGCAATTAGAGAAAAGAATCAATAATTTCGTCAGTAACCATTTGCTTTATAACTGGTATTGCTTAACGAAACACGGAGAATCTATCATGAACAAAAACACACCCAGCATCTTCTAAGGGTGTGTTTTTCTACCTGAATTGCTGGAAATTGCATCACCTATCTTGCTAGTAGACATGTTACATTAATTTAGTAGGGTTATAGAACGAATCTAGCAAAGTGTAGGTGAGGTACCCATGAAACAACAAACAAAGCATCTAAATGATAAAATGGTCGATTGTAAGCGTTTTGCCATCGTTTTATTAGCAGTAGGAGCTTTATTTTATTTAGGTTCAATCATTCCTTCTGAAACTGATCATACTTTTGAAATATACATTAAACTAACGACTTCGATTGTCTTCTTAGGAAGTTCGATTATCTTATTTATGAAATCAAAATCCATTCGGAAGCAATTAGAAAAAATGGAAGAGTAAGAACGTTTCATGAGGAAAAGATGAAATGACTCCGATTAGTGGAGGTAAGATTGTAGGCAATTCGGCTGCAGTCTTTTTTTTGTGTGCACAAATGAGGTCTTTTTATGAAAAGAATAAATAATATTCAAAATAGGGGTTTACAAGTTCGATGAAAGTGGATATACTTACCATTGTAAGTAAAAAATTCTATTTTAAAGGAGGTCGAATGAAATGATCATGTTTGGATTAGGTTTATCGTCAACAACTTCATATGTATTAGAATATTCGACCGATAGGAATGGATTACTTCATTAATTTCAAAAGAAGTAAGTATAACCATGCCGTAGGGAGAATAAACCCCTAGGCTATTTTTGTGCCTAAATTTAGCTGCAGGGGGTTCCTTGCGGCTTTTTTGTTTGCAATTGGCAATATCGCCTATGTTTGAAAAAGTAAAAATTGGTTATGTATGTATAAAGGAGGTGAGAATATATGACACTGAATATATTGTTTTTAACCATTACAGTAAAAAAACGCAATTTAACACCAGAAGATGCAATTCGTCAACAAGAAGCACGTAAAATTCATGAACAAAATAAAGATCGTCAATTTTCAATCTATCGCCCGTTCTAATTTTGAGATTTTATGAAATTAACAAGAGAGAGGAGTTTATAAGATGGTATTTATGATTCAAGGACGTGAAGATATTTTATGGGTGGAGAAAGACTCCACCTAACTATACTATGTATAGGTAGGGAGATGATTCTGTGTTTCTACATGTATTGGTGCTTACATTAGGCTTACGAAAAAAGAAGTAATCGCCCATTTCAAGCATTGTGTAGTTTAACAAAAAGTTCACATCCAACCAAATTATTAACCATGTAAATATGGTAAATTTGAGTTAGAAAAGATAACCTTTCAAAGGGGTGTCGAACATGTTCGCAATTGTTATGGGCTTAGTTATATGCGGTGCGATCGGCTGCATAATTGCAGCTGAAGTGACAGCTGAAGAAGTATAAAACAGAAAAACATTAACCATACTCGGTTAATGTTTTTCTGTTTTATTAGACTGTTGAACATCAAACAGAATGTAGCTCAATCTGTACAGCATAGTTTTTAAACAATCACGTTTCGAAACTTCTCCTATTTATTCCGCCTTTCAGGACGTACCCATAAGTATCCTACGAGTAAGATGGTAGCAATTAACACGAGTAAAGTCTTCATAGAGAAGCCTTCAAAAATAAATTGAGCCGCACTCGAAAATACAACAATTATCAATACTAAAAATAATATCAGTTTATGTGGTGTCAACGTTTTTACCTCTTTCTATAAGTATCCTCTAAAATATTTTATCGAAACTCTTTACGTTCTGTCCATACTGGAATGCATATGTAAATATTATCCTCTAACAAGCTATTCTAAAAATAATATCATTGGGACAGACACATTTTTGTCTCGGTTTTCATAGGAATTAGTTATAGGCGAAAGTCCTTAAAACGGGGGTGGAATTTTGTCTGGTATTTTAACAGCACTTAGCTACTTGTTAAAAGAAGTCCTATTTCTCGTTTCATATGTTAAGAATAATGCCTTTCCTCAACCACTTTCTCCAGCAGATGAGAAAAAATACTTACGCTTAATGGCTGAAGGAGATGCACATGCTCGCAATATGCTAATTGAGCATAATTTACGTCTTGTTGCACATATAGTCAAGAAATTCGAAAATACTGGAGAAGATTCAGAGGACTTAATATCAATCGGAACGATCGGGCTAATCAAAGCCATCGAAAGCTACTCAGAAGGAAAGGGTACAAAGCTTGCAACTTACGCTGCGCGCTGTATAGAAAATGAAATTCTCATGCATTTACGCGCTTTAAAGAAGACGAAGAAGGATGTGTCTCTTCACGATCCGATTGGGCAGGATAAAGAAGGAAATGAAATCTCCTTAATTGACGTGTTGAAGTCAGAATCAGAAGATGTAATCAATACGATTCAGTTAAATATGGAGCTCGAAAAAGTGAAGGAATATATTGATGTCCTCGATGGAAGGGAAAAAGAAGTGATTGTAGGGCGGTTTGGGCTAGATTTAAAGAAGGAAAAGACCCAACGGGAGATTGCGAAAGAGCTAGGAATTTCAAGAAGCTATGTATCTCGAATTGAAAAGCGTGCGCTAATGAAGATGTTTCATGAATTTTATCGCGCAGAGAAAGAAAAAGGGAAAAAATAATAAACAATTATAGCAATAGAAACTGAAAACAGATTCTAAAAAGAGGGAGCGTTTGCTCTCTCTTTTGCTATTTCCATATAAAATTTATTGATCCAAGCAACGAAGGGTATGAGGGCTAGTGTTAAAATAAATCGGTATTGAGGATGTTGAATGGAATCTCACTTCACCAGCCTTGATAATTTCCTGCATTTGCCTATACGAATAATAGACGAATGCATATATTATAATTAAAGCTTATTGGATGGAAGGGAGGTTTCTGTTTATGTCATACGGCTATCCAAAATCATGCTCCTATGGTTACCCATTTGCATATCCTGTCCCTTATCCAGTACCATACCGAAGCGGTGGTGGTTGGGCTGCCCTCTTTATCGTTTTATTTGTTCTTTTACTCATCTTCGGTGGCTTTTGGTACTATGGATCGTATGATCGATAGATTAGCAAGATAGAAGTTTTCCGAAATTTCCAACTTATTGATAGAAATTTCGGAAAACTAAATATATAATATAGCTATACATATTTAAAGGAGGATCTATATGGCAACAACTACATACTCAGAGGTTTGGGATTTAGATATATTTTTTAAAAACGGGAGTGCATCTGAAGAGTTTACAAAACATCTTCAAGTAACGAACGACTTTATTCAAAAATTTAATCATCAAGTTCAAGAATGGAGACCGACCAATACTCCTTCTGATTACAATCAACTAACAGATTTTCTAGACCTTTTTCAGCAAGTAGCGAAGAAGCTCCGCCAAGCAGGAGCTTTTGTAAGCTGTCTTCAAGCGCAAAATACAGAAGATAAAAAAGCTGGGGATCTTAGAGCGAAAACAACGGAATTAAGTGCTTCATTCCAATCGGCGCTGACTGGTTTTGATCAAAAATTAACGACTTACGATCAGACGGTTTGGGAAGAGTTACTTCTAAATGATCATATAAAGGAGCTTAGCTTTGTTCTAAATGAGCGTAGAACGCATGCACTCGAGAAATTGTCACAGAAAGAAGAATCAACGATAAATGCATTAGGTGTTGACGGGTATCATGGATGGGGGCAAATGTACGATTTAATTGTCGGCAGCATTCAAATTCCATTTGAACAAGACGGAAAAGAACAGCTGCTATCCGTTGGTCAGGCAGCAAATAAATTCTCAAGCTCTAACCCAAAGGTTCGCAAAGATATGTTTACACAGTGGGAAAAGGCTTGGGGAGAAAAAGCAGACTATCTTAGCGAAACGCTAAACCATCTGGCAGGCTTTAGGCTGAATGTCTATAAACTTAGAGGCTGGGAGGATGTTTTAAAAGAACCACTTCAGATGAACCGAATGAAAAAAGAAACATTAGAGATGATGTGGAAAGTCATATCAGAAAATAAGCAACCTTTAGTAAAATTTTTAAACCGTAAAGCCAAAAGCTTAGGGCTAGAAAAGTTAAGCTGGTATGATCTCGATGCTCCACTTGGGAAATCTGAATCAAAGGTTAGCTACCAAGAAGGGGCAGATTTTATTCTAGAGCATTTCTCTCGTTTTGGAGAGGAAATGACATCATTTGCGAAAATGGCATTTGAAGATAAATGGATTGAAGCAGAAGACCGTCCTGGAAAAATGCCTGGAGGCTTTCATACGTATTTTCCAGAGAACAGCCAATCGCGTATCTTTATGACATTCTCAGGCTCTCCTTCCAATGTATCTACACTAGCTCACGAGCTTGGACATGGATTTCATACGTATGCGATGAGAGATTTGCATCTCCTAAACCGAAATTATGCCATGAATGTTGCTGAAACAGCATCCACCTTTGCTGAAATGATTGTGGCAGATGCTGCTGTGAAAAACGCTACCTCTGAAGAAGAAAAATTGGCGTTACTTGAAGATAAAGTCCAACGGTCAGTTGCATTATTAATGAATATTCATGCTCGATTCTTATTTGAAACTCGTTTTTATGAGGAAAGAAAACAAGGAATAGTAAGCACAGACCGGCTAAATGAATTGATGCTTGAGGCTCAAAAAGAAGCATATGGGAATGCGTTAGAAGATTATCATCCAACTTTTTGGGCTTCTAAGCTACATTTCTTTATCACAGGAGTTCCATTCTATAACTTCCCATATACCTTTGGTTACCTCTTTTCGCTTGGTATTTATGCAAGAGCATTAGAAGAAGGGAAAGGGTATGAGGAGAAATATATCGCTCTTTTAAAGGACACAGCTAGAATGTCTGTTGAAGAGTTGGCAATGAAACATTTAAATGTAGATCTAACTCAACCAGAATTCTGGGAAAAAGCTGTGAAATTATGTATGGACGATGTAGAAGAATTTCTAGCATTGACAGAAGGTAAATAATAAGAAAAACGGGCGGTCTCTTGGATGAGAGCGCCCGTTTCTTATTTAGAAGGGAAAATTACACGTTAGTTGCATATGGACTACATTTTCTTTATACGGAAAGGACTAATCATTAAAAAGGAAAGCACAATAATTAAAAATAAGATCCCTTGAGTTTGGATTACCGAAAGTGTTAGATAACTTAATGTGAGCAAGCAACCTGCAGCCGTAATTGGGAGACCGATAAAATATCCATTGTTCTCAGATATATTAAACTTTGCTAACCGTAAAGCTCCACAGCCAATATAGAAAATTGTAAAAAAGGCTCCAGGAGCACCAAATTCGTGCAATACACCAACATATAACAATAGTGCCGGTGCGACCCCAAAGGAGATAATATCACTCATCGAGTCGAGCTCTTTGCCCAATTCAGAAACAATTTGTAGCTTTCTAGCTACCATGCCATCAAAACGATCCAACAGTGCAGCAATAAAAATTAACAATAAGCTGACTTTAAGTTGATCGTTAAGTGTAGCAATAACTGAAAATCCACCGAGCATTAGGTTACTCATCGTCAATGCATTTGCAGCTTGTGCTTTAACCTTCTTCCATGTTGTATCAAGTACATGGGTTAAAAACATGTTCTCACTCCTTATTTCAGAACAGAACAATTATAATAATAGTCCCTATCGAATAACGTTTCGCTTTTTTCGTAATTTATTATATAATGATATTTTATTCTAAAACTTTTATGTCTGTCCGTAAAGGTAAAATTAAGTTAATGGAGGAGTTCTCTTGTTACAAGCAATTTATCGTTTGTTTATAGAGCTAACAAATGGAAGGGTTACTTCAGGACTTCTTAGAAGGTTTGCACAATCTAGAGCTAGCCAGCTGATTATACCCTCCTTTGCAAAAGTATATAAGATCAATCAGGAAGAAATGGAAAAGTCTATAAAGGATTATGAAACACTTCATGAGTTTTTTACTCGAAACATGAAAACAGATGTAAGAACCATCGATCAGAATCCAGACTCCATTGTAAGTCCTGTAGACGCAGTAATTGAAGATATGGGAGCCATACAACATGACCATACAATTACTGTAAAGGGTAAAAGCTATTCCATTTCTGAGATGCTTGGGGATGATAAGCTTTTACAAAAATATATGGATGGAACATATATTATTTTCTATTTAAGCCCTACAGACTATCATCGAATTCATAGTCCAATTTCTGGAAAAGTACAACACCAATGGACGTTGGGAGAGAAATCCTATCCAGTTAATCGATTAGGATTAAAATATGGAAAAGATACACTTTCGAAGAATTATCGGAAAATTACTGAAGTGAAGCATGAAAGAGGTCATATAGCAATCGTTAAGGTTGGGGCTATGTTTGTAAACTCAATTGAAGTCATTCATGAAGGCGATGAGCTCGTAAAAGGAAATGAAATGGCATATTTTAGTTTTGGCTCTACGGTTGTTTTATTGTTCGAGCACAATACATTTAAGCCCATCTCTGACATATCTCTGCCGATGAGTGTGAAAATGGGGCAAAAAATTGGAGAGGTAATATAGGTCGTTTTCAATCAAGGGTTGGATTCTCTATATAAAAGAAAAAAAGCCCTATGAAGGGCCATATCCAAATGATTAAGAAGAAACTCGAACATTATGTGATAAAGAACGTCGGTGAATTTCTGTTTCGATGAGGCGAATAAAATCCAAACTTAAGTTAAGTTCGATCGCTTTGTAATAAGATTCAATTAGCAATTCATCTGACAGTTTCCTCATACTAGGATCCACCTCCATAGGTAAAGTTATGGTACTAAAAAAGATTGTAGGTACATATACTGTATGTTTGCCTTTGCTGTATCTTTACTCTACCAAATAATAGATATTCGAACAACCGTTCCCTTATCCACAGGTTTCGGTGGATAACTTGTGGTTAATTTGTTTATAAATGGTAAAAAGGTATAGAATTCAATGTGTAGAATGTGAATAAAGTTATCCACAGTTGTAGAAAATCCGAGGGGATTGTCGAAAAATATTTCTTTTACTGTTAAAAATAGCAATTTTCGACAAAATCCCACATGGATATACAAGTTTTAATTGGGTTGTTGTCGATTGTTAAGTGGAAAGCTACTAAAGTAATGAAATAGATATAGCGGTAGGTTCTTATAAAAAGATTCAAGTTTTTTTTGAAAGCAAGGATAAAATTGGGTATGATGGAAACGGTGAATTCAAGGTTAAATAATGAGGTGTAAATAAAGTGCTAAAGCAATTTTTACCGGATCAGCATGTAAAAAGTATATTTGAGATTTCTCCTAAAGAATTAAAGGAGAGAAATATTAAAGGGATCATTACGGACTTAGACAATACGTTAGTGGAATGGGATCGCCCAAATGCAACTCCAAAATTAATTGAGTGGTTTGCTGAGATGAAACAAAATCAAATTCTTGTTACTGTTGTCTCGAACAATAAAGAAGCCCGGGTTAAGTCTTTTTCTGAGCCATTAGACATTCCATTTATCTATCAAGCGAGAAAACCGATGGGACAGGCTTTTAGAAGAGCATTGAAAGAAATGGGATTAAAGAAAACTGAAACAGTGGTAATCGGTGATCAGCTGTTAACAGACGTTCTAGGTGGTAACCGTAATGGATTTCATACGATTCTTGTTGTACCTGTAGCGCAAACAGATGGATTTGTAACGAGGTTTAATCGAAGAGTAGAAAGAAGAATCTTAAACTGGTTTAGAAAAAAAGGAATGCTTCAATGGGAGGATTAATTAGTGAGTGAACAATATGTATGTATTGGCTGTGGAGTTCAGATCCAAACAGACAATCCAGAAGAAATCGGATATGCTCCGCAATCCGCGTTTGAGAAAGAAACGATCATTTGTCAACGATGCTTTCGATTAAAGCATTACAATGAAGTTCAAGATGTAAGTCTGACAGATGATGATTTCTTGAAGATTTTAAATGAAGTAGGCAAAAGCGATGCTTTAATTGTAAAAATTGTTGATATCTTTGACTTTAACGGGAGTTGGCTACCAGGTATTCATCGTTTTGTCGGGAGAAATAAAGTTCTATTAATCGGAAATAAAGTAGATCTTCTTCCTAAGTCAGTGAAACCGAATAAGCTAATCAACTGGATGAAGCATGAAGCGAAACAGCTTGGCTTAAAGCCTGAAGAAGTCTTTCTAGTTAGTGCGTCTAGAGGACAAAATATTGCGGAAGTAGCTGAAGCTATTGATGAATATCGTGAGGGCAAGGATGTTTACGTGGTAGGGTGTACAAATGTTGGGAAATCTACGTTTATTAACCGCATTTTAAAAGAAGTATCAGGTGAGGAGGACGTAATAACGACTTCTCATTTTCCTGGTACTACATTAGATACGATTGAAATTCCATTATCTGATGGAAAGGCATTAGTTGATACACCGGGGATTATCAATCACCATCAGATGGCTCACTATGTCGATAAAAGAGATTTAAAGGTGATTACACCGAAAAAAGAAATTAAACCAAAAATATTTCAATTAAATGAAGAGCAAACGTTATTTTTTGGTGGATTAGCTCGTTTTGATTATATTAGCGGAGGGCGGCGCTCACTTGTCTGCTATTTCTCAAATGAGATTAACATCCATCGTACAAAGCTAGAAAATGCAGATGAATTATACAGCAAACATGTAGGCGAGATGTTAACTCCGCCACGAATCGAACAACTGGAAGATTTTCCAGAACTAGTGCGTCATGAATTTACAATTAAAGAGGGAAAAACAGATATCGTAATTTCTGGTTTAGGTTGGATTACAATCAATGAGCCAGGTGCAAAAGTAGCTGCGTATGTTCCGAAAGGCGTTCATGCCATCGTTCGCAAATCGCTCATATAAAATTTCTTGATATTGGAGGAGAGGATATGAAGAAATTATTCGCAGTTATTGGTGATCCTATTTCACATTCAATGTCACCTGCTATGCACAATGACTTGTTTAAGCGCTACGAAATAGATGCTCATTATCATCCCTTACACATTAAAGCGGAAGAGCTTGAGACAGCAATTAAGGGACTTAAAGCTATAGGGATTGCAGGATTTAACGTTACCATCCCACATAAAACAACTATCATCCCTTTTTTAGATCAAGTTGACCCTCTAGCTAGAGCCATTGGTGCTGTAAATACAGTAGTAAATGAAAATGGTCAATTGGTCGGTTATAATACAGATGGTGAAGGCTTTGTTAAAGGTTTACTTGCTGATTTTGAAACTGTACAAGAAAAAAAGTCTTTGGTTATTGGTGCAGGTGGGGCAGCGAGGGCAATCTACTATACGATGGCTCATTACGGTGTGAAATCGTTGGATATATGCAATCGGACTCAGAACCGAGCTCTGCAACTTGTACATGAAAGTCCTTATCAGGTGGAAACTTCTGTACAATCCATTAAGGAAGCAGAGGAGAATTTAGGAACATACGACTTAATCATTCAAACAACATCTATCGGGATGGTACCGAATCAACATCAGCAGCCATTATCCTTAAAAAATATGAAAGCAGAAGCTTTTGTCAGTGACATCATTTATAATCCATTTGAAACGATGCTTCTTCAAGAAGCAAAAAGGAATGGAGCTGGCGTTCAAAATGGACTTAATATGTTTATTTTTCAAGGTGCTCTCGCATTTCAAAAATGGACAGGAATTTCTCCTGATCCCGAAAGAATGAAAATGACAGTAATGAAACATCTAGGAGGATCCAAATGTTAACAGGGAAACAAAAGCGTTTTTTACGCTCAAAAGCTCACCACTTAAACCCAATTTTTCAAGTTGGAAAAGGTGGAGTAAATGATAATATGATTAAACAAGTAAGTGAAGCTTTAGAAGCAAGAGAACTAATGAAAATTAGTATTTTACAAAATTGTGATGAAGATAAAGATCTAGTAGCAGAGCAAATTGTAAGAGGAACGAAAGCGAATCTTGTTCAAATTATCGGAAATATGATTGTATTGTATAAAGAATCTAAAGAAAATAAGCAAATCCAATTACCTTAAGTCGTAATTAGGAGGGCGTCATTTGAGAAAAGTTGGCATCCTTGGAGGAACCTTTAATCCTCCCCATTATGGACATTTGATTATGGCAAATGAGGTTCTCTCATCCTTTGATTTAGATGAAGTATGGTTTATGCCGAATCAACAGCCTCCCCATAAAAGTCATGCAGATCTAGTTCATCATACGGATCGACTAAATATGCTTGGACTTGCAATTGAGGGAAATGAGAAGTTTAAAATTGAGCGTATTGAACTAGAGAGGGAAGGTCGTTCATTTACGTATGACACGATGGTGGAATTAAAAGAACGACATTCACACGAGTTTTACTTTATTATTGGTGCAGATATGATAGAATACTTGCCTAAATGGTATAGGATTGATGAATTAATTAAGATGGTACAGTTCATTGGTGTTAACCGCCCTGCCTACTGTCATGAAACAAGCTATCCAATCCTTAATACTGAAATTCCTGATATTACAATCTCCTCCAGTATGATTCGAAAGCGTATAAAGGAAGGCAAGACAACAAGATATTTTCTTCCTGACACTGTTAGAACATATATAAAGGAGAACCATCTTTATGAATCGTAAACAGGCATTAAAAATCGTTGAAGAGCAATTAACACCTCATCGGTATGAGCATACGCTAGGTGTAATGGAAACCGCTATTGAACTTGCTGCCCATTATGGAGCAGATGAGAAGAAAGCCGAACTAGCAGCGATTTTCCATGATTATGCGAAATTTCGTCCAAAAAAAGAGATGAAAAGAATTATTGAGGAACAGGGGATGCCTAAAGAGCTGCTTGTTTATGGAAAGGAGCTCTGGCATGCGCCAGTAGGGGCATTTCTAGTGGAAAAGGAAGCAGGGATTACAGACTCAGAAGTGCTTGACGCAATTCGTTACCATACTGCAGGAAGGCCAGGAATGACCTTACTTGAGAAAGTAATCTATATTGCAGATTATATTGAGCCAGGGAGACATTTTCCAGGAGTGGACGAAGTAAGAGAAATGGCTAAGTCCGACCTGGATTTAGCGTTAGCTCAGTCCATTAAAAATACGATATTATTTTTAATGAAAAAGAACCTGCCGATCTATCCAGAAACATTTCTTACTTATAATGAGTTAACCATGAAAGCGGAGGATTGATTAGATGAGTGAAAGAAAGCTATTATTATCAACTGTAAAAGCAGCAGACGACAAAAGAGCAGAAGATATTCTCGTATTGAATATGCAAGGAATTTCGTTAATAGCTGACCATTTTGTGATTTGTCACGGGAATTCAGAAAAACAAGTACAAGCAATTGCCCGTGAAATCAAAGAAAAAGCAGAAGAAAATGGTTATCATGTGAAGCGTCTTGAAGGCTTTGACGAAGCAAAGTGGATTCTAGTGGACTTAGGAGATGTAGTTGCCCATATTTTCCACCGTGATGAAAGAAGCTATTATAAACTTGAACGTCTTTGGGGCGATGCGCCAATTGAAAATGTGTTAAGCGAGCTAAGCTAATGTCCTATGGAGATTTTGCGTATATTTATGATGAACTGATGAGTCATGTTCCTTATGATCAGTGGGTAAAGCTTGTGAAGGATAAACAAGAAAAATATAGTATCAACGAAGGGAATCAATTATTAGACCTTGCGTGTGGTACAGGTGAATTATCCATTAGGTTTGCAAACGAAGGTTTTGCAGTTACTGGGATTGATCTTTCAGAGGATATGCTAGCCGTTGCTCACTCTAAAGCAATGGAACATCAACAATCGATTCAATTCCTTCAACAGGATATGTCCGAACTTGAGGGGCTTGATCAATTCGATATTATTGGGATTTTTTGTGACTCTCTAAATTATTTACAAACAGAGGAGCAAGTCACTCAAACATTTAAGAGTGTATTTAATTACCTGAAAGATGGCGGTTTATTCATTTTTGATGTGCATTCAGTATTTAAAGTCATGCAAGTTTTCATGAATCAAACATTTGCATTGAACGATGAAGAGATAAGCTATATTTGGCATTCTTATCAAGGGGAGCACCCAAACAGCGTTGAACATGATTTAACATTTTTTGTTTTTGATGAAGAAACAGGTAGTTATAACCGGTACGATGAGCTTCATTTTCAGAGAACGTTCCCAATCCAAGTATATGAAGCATGGTTAAAAGAGATTGGGTTTGAACTTTTAGATATCACAGCAGATTTTGAAAATACGCCTCCACAGACTCAATCAGAGCGCATTTTCTTTACGTTAAGAAAAAGAGCATAATTAAAAAGTGAAATAAACGATCAAGTCATGAGGATGATTTGATCGTTTTTCTATTTGGTTTTTTGGCCGTTTTCGTATCTATTGTTGCTTTTGAAATATGGGCAGTTTTCCCTCCAATATACACGCTTACCACAGGGTAGGCGGTGAATCTCCACTGCTTAGCTGTCGTCTTGGAACTTTAGATTTCAAACTGTTAGCCTTCGTATGAAGAGGAAAACTCCCAGGAATAAAATAACAATCATTTGGAAAATGTCCTTTTTTCGGAAGATAGTTTTGTCTCTAGTTTATGGCTGCAAATAATCTGTAGCTAGAAACGTATTAGATTAATTGTGATAAGATGGATTAAAAATAGGAGGGACAAAATGAAAATTTCACTTATTCGTCATGGGCGTTCGCTCTGTGAAAAGCAACGATCCTTAACATATGAGGAGTTTAAAAATTGGGTAATGCAATACGACGAACTTGGAGTATCGGAAGAATTAGAATATCCTAAAGAAACAGTAAGAGAAATCGAATCTTCATCCATCGTTTTAACAAGTAATTTAAAGCGTTCCATCGTTTCAGCAAAGTATTTACTTGTAAAAGAGAATGTTGATTCATCTTCTTTATTTAGAGAAATAGAGTTACCTTTGCCACAAATCAAATGGCTCCCGATTAAGCTACATTCGGACCTATGGCTATTATGGTTTCGGACTTTGTGGTTTTGTGGATATAGCAAAGGGTGTGAATCGTATAAACAGGCGAAGCAACGAGCCGAGCATGCGGCGGTAAAATTAGTAAGTTATGGAGGGAAACACTCTTCCATCGTATTAGTAGGCCATGGATTCTTTAATCAACTTATTGCAAATGAATTACGAAACCAAGGGTTTCAAGGGGGAACGCGTACCTCCACACAGCACTGGGCAGTTACTATCTATGAAAAGTAAAAAAGCCAAAGCTTGTGGACTCATTTCCAACGAGCTTTGGCTTTGTGAAACATTTGTGAACTTCATGCGATAAGAAGGATTTCTAGTGAAATTGCTGAATAGTTAATGTGTATATTGTTTTTTTGTCAGCTCTAGATCGTCATCAAATTTCCTGTGTGTCGCTTGAAATAGCTGATTAAACACATCTCCCAGTCCATCCTCTAACACTTTTATTCCTTCACCAGTAATTCCGCCCTTTACACACACTTTTTCCTGTAGTGTAGGGAGTGTAAAGAACCCTTTTCGCAACAGTTCTCCTAACCCAATTAACATGTCACTTGCGAGTTTTGTAGCAGCTTCTTCGTCTATCTCTGTTTCTTCAACTGCTCCTTCGATAAACCTTCTGGTTAAATAGCTGAAAAACGCCGGGCCACAGCTGACAATATCTGATGCCACTCTCGTTATATCTTCTTCTATCTCCATTGGTGTAGAAATGGCTCGAAACATGTCTTGTAATAAATCTCTCCATCCGTGTGTGCATTGATTACCGAATGACAGAAGTGAGACCCCTGCTAGGGCTCGGTTTGTAATACTCGGAATGGCCCTCGCTACGGAGCAATCTACAATTGTTTCTATCTGTTCCACACTTATTGGACTTGTAATCGATACAACACACTTGTTTTCATTAAGATACGGTTTAATGGTTTGTAACACCGGATATACATCATGAGGTTTTACACATATAAATACTAGCTCCGCATTTCTAGCAATGTCCTCTGCTTTATCTACAACTGTAACAGCCTCATACACTTCTTGGATTTTTAATGCTTTCTGTTTTGTTCTATTCATAACCATCATGGAAGAAGGGGAAACGGCATTCCCATCAATTAATGCCTCAATTAATATTCTCCCCATATTACCTGTACCAATGAATCCGATTTTCATGGTTCCATCCCTCCTTCACAATCTAGCTTCTCATAAAACAATATGTGGAAATTGAAATGATTATGCCTAAGAAAGGGTGAGTTTTCTTGATAGATTGGCTGAAAATAAATAAAAATTCCGTCATCATTGGAGTAGGGGGTGTCGTCCTTTGTAGCTTGATTTTTCTTTTGGTTGGAAAAGAAGAGGAGCAGGCTATTCAAATCAGTGAACAGATGCAAGAGGGAACATTAGAAGAAAATGAGGAAAAAGAGAAAGGAGCTCCTCAACAAGAAGCAATCAAACGGTTGATGGTAGATGTTAAGGGATTCGTTCATCACCCCGGGGTATATGAAGTTGAAGAAGGAAGTCGGGTCCAAGATGTCATTCGATTGGCTGGAGGGCTTAGAGAGAATGCAGATGGGAATGGCGTTAATTTTGCCATGCGTGTGGAAGATGAAATGGTCTTATATATCCCAATGATTGGTGAGCAAATTGAATCAATAGTAGCTGCTAACAATACTTCATCAAGTGGAGAAGAGGGCAAGGTCAATCTGAATAAAGCGACTGAAACGGAATTACAAACGCTACCTGGGATAGGTCCTTCAAAAGCAGCTGCAATTATAGAGTATAGAGAGTCAAACGGAGAATTTGCAACAATTGAAGACTTACAAAATATTAGTGGCATTGGTGAGAAAACATTTGAAAAATTAAAGGACCTAGTCTCAGTAAAGTGAAATGGAGGAATACACTGAAACATGCCCCAATTTCATTCATATTCCCTTATAATAGAATGGTACATACTTAGCAAAGGTTGGGATAATGTTGAGTCAGAGCAATAGGTTTACATGGGAGCAATATTTTATGCTGAATGCACACTTGATTAGCATGAGAAGCACCTGTAATCGATTAAGGGTAGGTTCCGTGCTCGTAAAAGACAACCGGATTATTAGTACAGGTTATAATGGTGGAATAAGCGGTGAAGATCATTGTGTGGATGTGGGCTGCTATGTAATTGATAATCATTGTTTACGTTGCTTACACTCTGAAGAAAATGCGATTTTACAGTGTGCTCTGCAAGGAATATCTACTAAGGGAAGTCATATTTATGTAACTCATTTCCCTTGTATACATTGCATGAAGAAAATCCTTCAAGCAGGTATTGAGAGAATATATTATGCAAAAGACTACAAAAATCATGAATATTGCTATCATTTGTTGAAAAGAAGTAATGTTGAAGCTATAAAAATGGCTGTAAATTTTGAAGATTTTATTGATGAGAATGAATCAACAAAAGGCTCAATTAGGTGGGATTTTAAATAATAACGATTTTTGAAGAAGACGAACTTATCATTCAATTGTTCGTCTTCTATTTGTACACCCACTATACATGCCACTTCCATGAAAGGAAGACCGGTCAACTTAAGTACTCTTGTCTCCATCCCCGTTTCAATTTATTGACCAATACGTTAATTCAATAGCCATTTTCCTAAGCATAGGAGGAAGAAATGAAAGGAAAATACATATATGTTGCTTTATTTAGCTTAATTGGGACATGGTCTGCCTCGGAGCTTACTGGGCTTATTGGTTTATTAATAGGAATCGTTTATCTATGGAAAATAAAAGGATATCATCTCAAGTTTATTCTGTTGTGCTGTATGGTTTTTTTGATATTTTTCGGTAATGCAAAGCTTTCGTTGAATAAAGTATCTGATCTTTCCTTAGACTTTAACAACTTCACCATTGAATTTCAATCCTTCAAGATCGATGGGAATCGATTAACCGGTACTGCAACTGAATGGACAACTGAGGAAAAGGTCATGCTAAATTACAAAATCATGTCGTCTGAAGAGAAAAAAGTACTAACTGAAAAGTTACAGTATGGGTTGTTATGTCAGGTGCATGGAGAGCTAGAGGAACCCAATCAAGCTAGAAACCCAAATGCCTTCGATTATAAAACCTACTTAAAGCATCAGGATATATATTGGGTGTTATCGATTTCGAGTTTAACACTTGAGGCATGCCAACCTAATAATAAACTTACTACAAAATTGTTCAAATTGAGAAGTGATGGTCTAAATGATTTACAGGAGCATTTTCCAAAAGATACAGTAGCTATTGTTGCAGCTTTACTATTTGGAGAAAGAAAGTGGATGGAAAAGTCTCTATTAGAGGATTATCAAGAGCTTGGGATTGTGCACATTTTAGCTATTTCTGGTCTTCACGTTGGTTTGCTTGTAGGTTTTGCTTTCTATTCTGGAATCCGTATGGGGCTTACAAGAGAGCGAATGGCTACACTATTATTGTTCATTCTGCCTGTTTATCCAGTCATTACTGGTTTCTCTCCTTCTGTTAATCGAGCCGCAGGGATGGTATTTTTGCTATTACTTAGTCAAAAAATAGGTTTTTCAAGAAAGTGGCTACCTGTGGATATCATTAGCATTGTCTTACTTGTCTATCTATTCATTTCACCTTCTGTTATTTTTCATGTGGGCTTTCAATTATCCTTCATTGTGACGTTTGCTTTAATTTTGTCTTCACCAAAAATATTATTGAAAGCAACCCATCCTATTTCTCTGATTGCGACCACATCCTTTATTGCACAAATTTCAGCCTTTCCTATCTTGCTCCATTCGTTTTATGAAATATCCCTTATAAGTATTTTTGCGAATGTAATTTTTATACCGATCTTCTCTTTTATTGTTTTACCGCTATGTATTGGTTTGTATCTTCTTCATTTAGTGAGCTTCCCTTTTATAAACCCTCTCCTTCTTGTATTATCATTAATTATTCAATGGGTAAACAAGTTAGCTTCTTTCCTTACGACCTTTCCTTATACGACAGCACTCTTAGGCAAACCTTCAAAGACCGAAATAATCGGATATATAATTTCGATTCCACTACTTTTTTTGAGCTGGGAAAGGAAAAGGTTGTTTCCTGTTCTTATCAGTTTGTTATGTTTAGTCGGAATAATTCATTTGGCTTCTCAAGATCTCAGTTCATCAGGAGAAATTACAGTAATTGATGTTGGGCAAGGAGATTGTATCTTTATTCGATTGCCTTATGGGAAGGGAAATTACTTAATTGATACGGGAGGTCGGGTTTCTTTTAATGATCAGGGTTGGAAGGAGCGTCTCAATACATATGACGTAGGTTCAGATGTAGTCGTTCCCTTCTTAAAAAGTAAAGGAATAAGTAAGCTCGATAAATTAATATTAACTCATGGAGATGCAGACCATATTCAAGGTAGCTTCGGACTACTAGAAGATATAGATGTGGAAGAAATTCTACTTCCGAACGTTGAAGAACAGCCTGCGCTTGTTCAGCTCATCTTAAATAATGCAATCAGAAAAGGGGTACGAGTTCAGTATGTTTCAAAGGGTGACACTTGGACAAGTGGGGACACATTATTTCAAATTCTTTCACCATCAAGAGAAACGATGCAGGAACGTAACAATGGTTCAATTGTTATTTATACAGAAATAGGGGGACTTTCTTGGCTTTTTACAGGTGATTTAGAAGAACAAGGAGAGAAAGTGCTTGTTAAAAATTACCCTAACCTAAAGATAGATGTGCTGAAGGCTGGACATCATGGAAGTAATTCCTCTACGTCAGAACCTTTCCTTCAATCCATTCAGCCAAGAATGTCAATTATTTCAGCCGGGGTGAATAATCGATACGGGCACCCTCACCAAGAAGTGCTATCAAGACTAGCACAACAGCACGTGCAGATTCTTCGAACAGATCAGCATGGGGCAATAACCTATAAATTTAGTGGAATGAATGGAACCTTTTCAGCCCAATTACCATAAAATAAAGTATTAAAATGAAATAAGTTCAATATAGCTATGAAAGAAGAAGAGACTGCATTCATGCAGTCTCCGTTAATTTGCAATATGTAGCCTTTTAAGCTCCTGCTAAGAACTTAATGACTGTTGCAATAATAAATAGTGTTGCAAAAAAGCCGAATGAAACGATGAACCCTACTCCAGAGTCTACAGCGTCATTACGTGTACTTTGGACATTTTTTTCAAATTCGTTCACAGTCTACCCCTCCTATTTCCTTTATAGTATAAGCGATGTCAATAAATAAATCTAGAGTTCCTCAATTCCTTTTCCTTTAATGACAAGAGTTGTCACAAATAGTTTACATTCATAAGGCAAGAATATGATTACAAGCAGTTGTTCCGCTCATCTTTAAGTATCCTAGGCCTTAAAGGTGAACGTTGATCATAGATTAGGAATTGACACTGAATCGGGGTGTCAATTCCTTTTAGTGCTTGTCAAAATGTCCAAGCTTCTTTAGGATAGGAGTATGGATTATTACGTTGATCGGAGCGAAGGATATTGGTTTTAGACGTTTGGAAACAAATTAGAAAACAACAGTTTTCTTCTATTTATGTATTATATGGAAATGAGGCCTTTTTAATAAATGAAACGAAGCAACTCTTAACGAAATATGTTTTGGATGATGAAGCAGCTGATTTTAATTTGTCTACATATGATCTTGAGGAAACGCCTGTTGAAGTAGCGATTGAGGATGCAGAAACCTTTCCGTTCATGGGTGAAAAACGGCTGGTATTTTTACATAACCCTGGTTTTTTAACTGCAGAAAAAACAAAAGACAAGATTGAACATAATGTGAAAAAGCTGGAGGAATACTTGAAGGAGCCAGCGCCTTATTCCATTCTCGTTTTTGTTGCTCCATATGAAAAGCTAGATGAGCGGAAAAAGCTGACAAAAGAATTAAAGAAATTAGCAACAGTAGTTGAAGCAAAGAAGTTGAATGAGTATGAACTTAAATCATGGATTCGAGAACGAGCAGCTCATGCAGGAGTTGAGATTGATGATGATGCGGTAGAGCATATGTTAACTCTCGCTGGGACGAATCTTTTTATGTTAACTACTGAAATTGACAAGCTTGCTTTATATTGCGGGGATGAAAAAAGAATTCATAAACAGGCTGTTGATGAGCTTGTTGCACGTTCTTTAGAACAGAACATTTTCAGTTTAGTTGATAAAGTTGTACACCGAAAGATTGATGAAGCGCTTAGAATTTATTATGATTTATTGAAGCAAAATGAAGAGCCAATCAAAATTCTCTCCATTATTGCAGGACAATTTCGCTTAATTTACCAGGTGAAGGAGCTATCTAGAAGGGGGTATGGTCAGCAGCAAATGGCTGGATATCTCAAGGTTCATCCATTTCGAGTGAAATTAGCGGCAGGGCAAGGGAAGCTTTTTAAAGATGAAGAGCTAGCACATATTATGAAAAATTTAGCTGATGCAGACTACCAAATGAAAACAGGTGGATTAAAGAAAGAGATGCTCATTGAATTATTTTTATTTCGTCTGCATATCAATTATTAGCATAACAAAGAACGACCTCTAGTAATTAGAGGTCGTTTTAGCTTGTCAGAATAAGGGACGGAGTGCACACACTCTCTGTCTCTTTTTTAATAAAAAATGGCTACCAATTGATAGCCATTTAAGAAAATTATGCGTTTAGAGAGTTGATTTTCTTAGCTAAACGAGCTTGTTTACGAGCAGCAGCGTTTTTGTGGATAAGACCTTTAGCAGCAGCTTTGTCTAATTGACTTACAGCGTTTGTAAAGCTTTCCTTTGCAGCAGCAGCGTCGTTGTTAACGATAGCAGATTCTACTTTCTTAACAGCAGTACGCATTGTAGACTTAACTGCTGAGTTTTGCGCGTTACGTTCGTTGCTAGTTTTCACACGTTTAATAGCAGATTTGATATTTGGCATTCCGTTCACCTCCTATAAAGAATCGAGACCTTATATAAAACTCGATTTTCACTACATAACATAATTAGAGAACAAGAGATATTCTATCAAACACCTGCTCATATTGCAATACTCTCCGTGAATTTCGCGAGCTAGTTTATCAAATTTCATTATGAATGATTTTCGGATAAACAGGCAAAGATAGGAAAAAAGCGATTTATGTGCTCTGTTTGTACTTTTGGCTAACAATAATAAGAAAAATGGGGGATATTCATGGACCAACCAATCGACTTAAGCAAATACTCTGTTCGAACAGACCTAGCTATTGAAGCGAGAGAAATGGTGTTAACTGATCGAGGGAAAAATGTGCATGATACCGAAAACCTCTCGCAAATTGAAGGTGTCATAATAAAAGAAAAAGAGGAAAATGACTTAAAAATTTCGCTAGTCCAGATTACGAAAGATGGTGCTGAAGCAATGGGGAAAAAGGAAGGAAATTACCTAACCATTGAGGTACTTGGAATACGTCAGCAAAACACGGAGCTTCAGCAAAAAGTTGAGGAAGTTTTTGCAAGGGAATTCTCACATTTTATTAAGCAAAAGGGGATTGGTGAAGATGCATCTTGTTTAGTTGTAGGCTTAGGGAATTGGAATGTCACTCCTGACGCATTAGGTCCCCAAGTTTGTGAGGAAATCTTGGTGACTAGACATCTTTATCAGTTACAACCGGAGAGTGTTGAAGAAGGCTATCGGCCAGTTAGCGCTATTGTGCCGGGGGTGATGGGGATTACAGGTATTGAGACGAGCGATATAATATTTGGAATCGTCGAAAAAACAAAGCCAGACTTTGTAATTGCCATTGATGCGTTAGCTTCCCGTTCAATCGAACGGGTGAATTCAACCATCCAAATCTCAGACACAGGCATACATCCTGGATCAGGAGTAGGGAATAAACGAAAAGAACTTAGTCAAGAAACATTAGGTGTTCCTGTATTTGCAATAGGTGTCCCGACGGTTGTAGATGCAGTATCAATAACGAGTGACACCATTGACTTTATTTTAAAGCATTTTGGAAGAGAAATAAGAGAAGGAAATAAGCCTGCAAATGCACTTACTCCTGCTGGCATGACATTCGGAGAAAAGAAAAAGCTGACAGAAGAAGACCTTCCAGAAGAACATCACCGAAAAACATTTCTAGGCATGATTGGAACATTACCAGACGAAGAAAAGCGGAAATTAATCTATGAAGTCCTCTCTCCAATTGGACATAATTTAATGGTGACACCGAAAGAAGTAGACGTGTTTATGGAGGATATGTCAAATCTAATTGCAAATGGGCTCAATGCTGCTTTACATGTTGCAGTCAACCAGGACAATGCTGGTTTTTATACGAGGTAGTTTTCCTTTCTAGTAAAGATCGATAAATTGGTTTTCATCGGTTCTATCTTCTCTAGTAAATGCATATCTTTTACTAGACTTGCCAAAGAGGTGGAACCGATGAAATCTTATAAACCTACTGGGATGATGATATCCATAAAAGGGACAAGCATTGTAAAGGTACTAATTGGCTTTGCTCTGTTTCTCTTTATGATTTTTTCGATTAGCGGTGTCATTACTTCGTTAAATCCAAAATATCGAATTACATCTTCTTCTGTTAATCAAGCATCAACGAATATTTCAGGAGAAATGCTGTATCAACTGTTAGGCTGGGAAAATCATCACTTTCTACACGTAATACCGAAATCCGATGAGAAGGCCTCCCCTCCATTAACTAACTTCATATTTAAGCTCTCCACGAATGTTAACTTAGATGATCCGAGAAGCTTATTAGGAAGAGAATTACCTGGCTTTTCTTTGTTCGACGGAAAAATTTTAGTTGCGGGCGATGGGACAAATTATACGAATATGCCTATTGAATCTGCTCCCCCAGCTGAAGTATTAAAGGCAGAACAGGAAGCCTCCTTGCAAAATACAGAAGGGATTAGCGAACAAGGGGATCGTGAAAAATCATCAGACCCTAAGCCTTTAACGACTGGCGATCGTAAAGTAGTATATATCTATTTCTCACATACGAGAGAGTCATTCCTTCCATATTTAAAAGGTGTCACAGATCCAAATCTTGCCCACCATTCAAAGATGAATGTGACGAAAATTGGGGATAAGCTAAAGGAATCATTAGAAACAAAAGGAATTGGAACAACTGTAGACAAAACAGACATCATGACCACGCTAGGTCAGAAAGGATTATCGTATGGTAGCTCTTACCAAGAATCGAGAGCTGTTGTTCAAACCGCTATGTCTAATGATCGAAATTTAAATTATTTCATTGATATTCACCGCGATGCTAGAAGAAAAAAGGATACAACGATGTCAATTAATGGGCAATCTTACGCTAAATTAGCATTTGTTATAGGAGCGGAGCATAAAAACTATGAGAAAAATTTAAAATTTGCTACAGATCTTCACAATCATCTGCAAGAAAAATACCCTGGCTTAAGTAGAGGAATTATTCAGAAGCAAGGAGCATCAACGAATGGGAAATTCAACCAGGATCTATCGAGCAATGCCATACTAATTGAGTTTGGTGGGGTTGATAATACGTTTGAAGAATTAGACAGGTCAGCAGAAGCACTAGCAGATGTATTTAGTGAAATGTATTGGCAGGCAGCAGAAGTGAGTGGTACGACTAGCAATTAGGCGGAAAGACTATAAACCTTATGAAATCGGGTTTTCTTTGTTATAAATAGTATAAAATTGATCAATAGTTGATAAGCACTTTGACGTCGTTCGGCTAGCCCTTCCAGGTCATAAGCCAATTTAGAATGGAAGGCAAAAACGTCTTCTATTCTAAAGTCTTACTTACCCTAGCCTGACTAAAGCGTAGCTTTTATTTATAGAGCTTAATGATTAATTAAGATAGGTGATGAATGGTGAAGAGGTTTATGTTAAAAAGTGTATTACTCGCTGCGTTCATGTTTCTAGCTGTATTGTTTGGAATGCAATTAGCAAGTGAAGGCATTGGCAAAATGAAGGGGTATGATGATGCGAATTTTAAAGGTGCCTTTTCTTTTGAAGAAGGAGAAGAAGGGGAGCTCCAGGCGTCATTACTTGGAAATGAAGTGACTAGTCATGATTTGGAACAAAAGAAAGCGGAGCTAGAAGGAATGAAAACCTATAACTTTTTTTCGTCGGTTGGCAAAAAGCTTGCAGATACAGTGACAGCGATAACAGATCGAACGATCCAATTCATTACTGATCTAATCAATTAATCATTGAGCTTTGAAGAGTACCAATGAACGTGTTAATTTACAAATGGAGTGTTAATTTTAAATTTCACTCTCCATCAACTCTTGATAAACAATTATTAATTCTACTTTTCGTTGAATCTTCATAGGGCTACTGCTATAATCAAAAATAGTGTATACGTGCGAGTATAGTAGGAGTGAACGATATGAACAAAGAAGATAAACTATTAAGACAGTCAAAAATCCGTAATTTTTCCATCATCGCTCATATCGATCATGGTAAATCCACATTAGCTGACCGTATCTTAGAAAAGACGAATGCTCTAACAGCTCGTGAGATGAAGGATCAGTTATTAGATTCCATGGATCTAGAAAGAGAAAGAGGAATTACGATTAAATTGAACTCGGTTCAATTGAAATATAAAGCAAAGGATGGAGAGTTATATACTTTTCACCTAATTGATACTCCGGGACATGTTGACTTTACGTATGAAGTGTCTCGAAGTTTAGCGGCATGTGAAGGGGCAATTCTTGTTGTAGACGCGGCTCAAGGAATTGAGGCACAAACATTAGCCAATGTTTATTTAGCGCTAGATAACGACTTGGAGATTTTGCCTGTAATTAATAAAATTGACCTTCCAAGTGCAGATCCTGAAAGAGTACGTAAAGAAGTAGAGGATGTCATCGGGTTAGATGCATCTGAGGCCGTTTTAGCTTCTGCTAAAGCAGGAATCGGGATAGAAGAAATTTTAGAGCAAATTGTTGAGAAAGTACCTGCACCAACAGGAAATCCAGGGGCACCTTTAAAAGCCTTAATTTTTGATTCGCTTTATGATGCATACCGTGGAGTTGTTGCTTATATCCGAGTAGTCGACGGGAGTGTTAAAGTCGGAGATAAAATTAAAATGATGGCTACAGGGAAAGAATTTGAGGTAACAGAAGTAGGTGTCTTTACACCCAAAGCAGTCCCTCAAGATGAATTATCAGTTGGAGATGTTGGTTTCTTAACAGCTGCTATTAAAAATGTAGGAGATACACGCGTTGGGGATACCATTACAAATGCGAAAAACGGTGCAACTGAACCACTTCCAGGTTACCGAAAGCTGAACCCAATGGTATATTGTGGTCTATATCCAATTGATAGCTCGAAATTCAATGATCTTCGTGAAGCATTAGAAAAACTTGAATTGAACGATTCGGCTTTGCAATTTGAACCAGAAACATCTCAAGCTTTAGGTTTCGGATTCCGTTGCGGATTCTTAGGGCTGCTTCATATGGAGATTATTCAAGAGCGTATTGAGCGTGAATTTAAAATTGATTTAATTACAACCGCACCAAGTGTAATATATCATGTAATTATGACAGACGGCACTGAGATTAAAGTAGATAATCCTTCAAATATGCCTGATCCACAAAAGATCGACAGAATTGAAGAGCCATATGTCAAAGCGACAATGATGGCACCTAACGACTATGTTGGGGCTATTATGGAAATTTGCCAAGAAAAGCGTGGAAATTTCATAAATATGGAGTACTTAGATGAAACGCGTGTAAGTATTGTTTATGAAATTCCCCTTTCCGAGATCGTATATGATTTCTTTGATCAATTAAAGTCATCTACAAAAGGATATGCTTCTTTTGATTACGAGTTAATTGGATACAAAGAATCAAAACTTGTGAAAATGGACATTCTTCTAAATGCTGAAAAAGTGGATGCGCTAAGTTTTATTGTTCACAAAGATTTTGCATATGAGCGAGGCAAAATTATTGTTGAAAAGTTAAAGGAATTAATTCCTCGTCAACAATTCGAAGTGCCTATTCAGGCAGCTATAGGCCAAAAAATCGTTGCGCGTTCTACAATAAAAGCGATGCGTAAAAACGTATTGGCGAAATGTTACGGGGGAGATATTTCTCGTAAACGTAAACTATTAGAAAAGCAAAAAGAAGGTAAGAAGCGAATGAAGTCTGTTGGGTCGGTTGAAGTACCACAGGAAGCATTTATGGCAGTCTTGAAAATGGACGACAGCGCTACTAAAAAGTAAAATAGGGAGGGTTAGAGGAATTCAATTGAATTGTCTCTAACCTTTTTTTCATATATGTTTGGATCATTAATATTGGCTGAAGTACTAGAAAAAGTGCTTTGATTAATCCTTTTAAAGATATCCTTCAAGCGATATGAGAAAAGGGCGAAATTGAGTCGATTAATAGAGGTGTAAATGAAATTGAAAGCAGCATATATCCATATTCCATTTTGTGAGCATATTTGTCACTATTGTGATTTTAATAAGGTGTTTATGAAAGGGCAGCCCGTAGATGAATACCTGGATGCTCTAGAACAAGAGATTAATTTGACCTTGAAAGAATCCCCTACTTCTGGTTTACAATCAATATTTGTCGGTGGAGGTACTCCAACGGCTTTGAGTGAGTCTCAGCTTGCTCGATTGTGTGAAATCATCCAAACGAATCTTCCATATAATGGTCAGACGGAATTTACGTTTGAAGCGAATCCAGGTGATTTATCAGAGGGAAAGCTAGAGGTATTGTACAAGGCTGGAGTAAACCGTTTAAGTTTTGGGGTACAAACGTTCAACGATCAGCTACTTGAGAAAATCGGCCGATCTCACAGAGCAAAGGATGTTTTTCGCTCAGTGGAAGCTGCGAAGAAAATGGGGTTCGAAAATATTAGTCTCGATCTCATTTATAGTTTACCAGGTCAAACGGTCGAAGATTTTCTAGAAACATTGTCAACCGCATTCTCATTAGATGTTGTTCATTATTCTGCCTATTCATTAATCATTGAGCCAAAGACGGTCTTCTATAATCTAATGAGAAAAGGGAAGCTTCCTGTACCTGGTGAGGATCTGGAAGCGAAAATGTATGAACTAGTGATGAATGAAATGGCTGCAAATGGATTTCACCAATATGAAATTAGTAATTTTGCGAAAGAAGGGTTTGAAAGCAAGCATAACCTTACGTACTGGAATAATGACTTTTATTATGGTTTTGGAGCAGGAGCACATAGCTATGTGAATGGAATTAGAAAAGCTAATTATGGTCCGTTGAAAAAATATATGGAGCCTATCCTGAATGGCGATCTACCAACAATGGAAGAGCATCAAGTAACAAGAACGGATCGATTAGAAGAAGAAATGTTTCTTGGCTTACGAAAGTCAGCCGGAATCAAAGTTGCTCAATTTATGAAGAAATTTGGCGACTCGCCGTATTCTATTTTCCAAAAAGAAATATCGGAATTAACGGAATTGGGCTTGTTAAAAGCGAATGAAAACGAAATTGCATTGACAAGAAAAGGGCGATTACTTGGAAACGAAGTATTTGAGAAATTTATCGGAGTCATAGAAGAATAATATTCACTGTTAGGGAATGACAAAGATATAAGTTAGATTTCATGTATCAAATCGTTGACAGCTTGCGGTGAAATTTGATAATTTATTATTAGATTTAGCACTCATATAACAAGAGTGCTAACAGAGGTGATTATCGTGTTAACGAATCGTCAATTGTTAATTTTCCAGGTGATTGTTGATGATTTCATTCGATCTGCTCAACCAGTCGGTTCCAGAGTGTTGTCGAAAAAAGAAGAAATTACTTTCAGTTCTGCAACGATTCGAAATGAAATGGCTGATTTAGAAGAACTAGGGTTTATTGAAAAAACACACACCTCATCGGGGAGAATTCCTTCCGAGAAAGGCTATCGTTACTATGTGGATCATTTGTTATCTCCTCAAAAGTTAACGAAGAAAGAAGTTCTAACCATTAAATCTCTGTTCGCCGATAAAATATACGAACTCGAGAAAGTGGTTCAACGGTCAGCCAAAATCCTTTCAGAATTAACGAATTACACATCTATTGTCCTTGGTCCAGCAGTGAATGATCACAAGCTCAAGAAAATCCAAATTGTACCGTTAAACCATGATACGGCGATAGCGATTATTGTGACGGACACTGGACACGTCGAAAATAAGATGATCGAACTTCCTACTTCGATAAACGCAAGTGATTTAGAGAAGATGGTGAATATCTTAAATGAGCGTTTAGTAGGTGTCCCATTGGTTGATTTGAAGGGTAAAATTTACAAGGAAGTTGCACAGCTTCTTAGTCAACATATCCGAAATTATGACACTATGCTACATTCCTTTGCTGACTCACTATACATTTCCAATGAAGAGAAACTGTTCTTTGGAGGGAAAACGAATATGCTTGGCCAACCTGAATTTAATGATATTCAAAAGATTCGTGATTTATTGAATATGATTGAACAGGAAAAAGGTTTCTATGAGCTAATCCGTAAAAACCCTGCTGGGATTAACGTGAGAATTGGACGGGAAAACAATAATACCGTCATGGAAAACTGTAGTTTAATCACCGCAACCTATTCTGTTGGAGCCGAGCAGTTAGGCACCATAGCGATTTTAGGACCAACAAGGATGGAGTATTCTCGAGTGATTAGCTTGCTGCAATTCATTAGTCATGATTTAACTGATGTATTAACAAAACTGTATCAAAATAACTAACGCTGGTAATATTGATAAGGGTGGAAACCTCCATCCTTCTGGCGTTTACATAAGTATGCTAGCCCAAATAGTCTAGCAATTATTTAAGGGAGGTGAGTAAGTTGGCAGAAGAAAAAAACATCGTAAGTGAGGAACATGAAACGATCGAACAAACTTCAAATCCTGTTGAAGATGAAATGATAGAGCCAGTATTTGCAGAAAGTACAGAAGAGCCAGCTTCAAACGAAGAGGGTGAAGATGATAAGGACGCGAAAATAGCTGAATTAGAGGCGAAGCTAGAAGAAGCAGAAAATCGTTATCTTCGGTTACAAGCAGATTATGATAATTCAAGAAGAAGAGCCAAGCTCGATCTAGAAGCTACCCAAAAATATCGTGCTCAAAGCTTAATTTCAGATCTTCTTCCTGCATTAGATAACTTTGAGAGAGCTATGAAAATTGAAGCAGATAGCGATCAAGTGAAGTCTCTACTACATGGAATGGAAATGGTGTATCGCAACATTTCAGACGCCCTTCAAAAAGAAGGAGCAGAAGTAATTGAAGCGGTAGGAAAAGAGTTTGATCCTCATCTCCATCAAGCAGTTATGCAAGTGGAAGATGCAAGCTACGATTCAAACATTGTTGTGGAAGAATTTCAAAAAGGCTACAAGCTAAAGGATCGTGTCATCCGTCCATCGATGGTAAAAGTAAACCAATAAAATGAAAATTTAACATTACATAAAGTACTAGGGAGGATAAAAACATGAGCAAAATTATCGGGATTGACTTAGGAACAACAAACTCATGTGTTTCTGTTTTAGAAGGTGGAGAACCAAAAGTTATTCCAAATCCAGAAGGAAACCGCACAACTCCTTCAGTTGTTGCGTTTAAAAACGGAGAGCGACAAGTTGGAGAGGTTGCGAAGCGTCAATCGATCACTAATCCTAACACAATCATGTCAATTAAGCGTCATATGGGAACAGACTACAAAGTTGAGGTAGAAGGTAAAGAATATACACCTCAAGAAATGTCAGCAATTATTCTTCAACACTTAAAAGCATATGCTGAAGACTACTTAGGAGAAAAAGTAGAAAAAGCGGTCATTACAGTTCCTGCTTACTTCAATGATGCAGAGCGTCAAGCAACTAAAGATGCTGGGAAAATTGCTGGGCTAGAAGTGGAGCGTATTATTAATGAGCCAACTGCTGCTGCGCTAGCATACGGTCTAGATAAAACAGAAGAAGATCAAACGATTCTAGTATATGACCTAGGTGGAGGAACGTTTGACGTTTCTATTCTTGAGCTAGGCGATGGCGTTTTTGAAGTAAAATCTACTGCTGGAGACAATCGTTTAGGTGGAGATGATTTTGACCAAGTCATCATCGATTATTTAGTAGAGCAATTTAAAAAAGAAAACGGCATTGATCTTTCAAAGGATAAAATGGCTCTTCAGCGCCTAAAGGATGCGGCTGAAAAGGCGAAGAAAGACTTATCTGGTGTAACATCTACTCAAATTTCATTGCCATTTATCACTGCTGGTGAAGCTGGACCACTTCATCTAGAAGTTACTCTTTCTAGAGCGAAATTCGATGAGCTATCATCTGACCTTGTTGAAAGAACTATGGGGCCTACTCGTCAAGCATTGAAAGATGCTGGTTTATCTCCATCTGAAATTGATAAGGTAATTTTAGTTGGTGGTTCAACGCGCATTCCAGCTGTTCAAGAAGCGATTAAGAAAGAAATTGGTCAAGATCCACATAGAGGAGTAAACCCAGATGAAGTAGTAGCAATGGGTGCAGCTATCCAAGGTGGAGTTATTACAGGAGATGTTAAAGACGTAGTACTTCTAGATGTAACTCCACTCTCACTAGGTATTGAAACAATGGGCGGAGTGTTTACAAAGTTAATTGAACGGAATACAACGATTCCAACATCAAAATCTCAAGTATTCTCAACTGCTGCAGACAATCAAACAGCTGTTGATATTCACGTACTTCAAGGTGAACGTCCAATGGCAACTGATAATAAAACACTTGGTCGCTTCCAATTATCGGATATTCCACCAGCACCACGTGGAATTCCACAAATTGAAGTATCATTTGATATCGATAAAAACGGAATTGTAAACGTACGTGCAAAAGACCTTGGAACGAACAAAGAACAAGCAATTACCATTAAATCATCTACAGGATTATCAGATGAAGAAATTGAAAAAATGGTAAGAGAAGCAGAAGAAAATGCGGATGCTGATAAAAAGCGAAAAGAAGAAGTAGAACTTCGTAATGAAGCAGATCAATTAGTATTCTCTACAGAAAAGACGCTTAAAGAGCTCGAAGGTAAAGTTGAAGAAGCAGAAGTAACGAAAGCAAACGAAGCGAAAGATGCTTTAAAAGAAGCTATCGAGAAAAATGATCTTGAAGAAATTCGGGCAAAGAAGGATGCTCTTCAAGAAATCGTTACTGCTCTTACGACAAAGCTATACGAAGAAGCAGCCAAGCAAGCACAAGCAGCTCAAGGCGCAGAGGGCCAAACTGGTACAAAGCAAGAAGACAATGTAGTTGATGCAGAATACGAAGAGGTAAAAGACGACAAATAAGCTTTAACTCACAACAAAAAGTCAAAGTCAGGTCCTTCTTGGCTTTGACTTTTTACATTTACGGATCAATAATCGTTTGATTCTTTTGATACATCAAGTAGATTAGTAAGAATTTATGTAAAACATACGACAATGATTGCTTAATAATAGTTCAGGATGTTAAAATAATCTTTATGTGAAAAGATCGGGGAGTGGTAATCATGAGTAAAAGGGATTACTATGAAGTTCTAGGTGTTAGTAAAGGTGCTTCAAAAGATGAAATTAAGAAAGCATATCGTAAGCTTTCAAAACAGTACCATCCAGATATAAATAAAGAAGCAGATGCAGATGTGAAATTTAAAGAAGTGAAAGAAGCCTACGAGCATTTAAGTGATGATCAAAAGCGTGCTCATTATGACCAATTTGGACATACAGATCCGAATCAGGGCTTTGGTGGAGCAGGGGATTTTGGCGGCTTTGGCGGTTTTGAAGATATTTTTAGTACATTCTTTGGCGGCGGTGGAAGACGTCGTGATCCAAACGCACCAAGACAAGGGGCAGACCTTCAATATACAATGACACTTTCCTTTGAAGAAGCTGTCTTTGGAAAAGAAACAGATATTGAAATCCCACGCGAGGAAGAATGTGAAACATGTGATGGCTCTGGTGCAAAGCCAGGTACAAAACCAGATACATGTCAGCACTGTAACGGTTCAGGTCAATTAAATGTAGAGCAAAATACACCATTTGGTAGGATCGTAAACCGCCGTGTATGTCACCACTGTAGTGGGACAGGAAAAATGATTAAGCATAAGTGTTCGACTTGTGGTGGAACAGGCAAGGTGAAGAAACGTCGTAAAATTCATGTGAAAATCCCTGCAGGAATTGATGATGGTCAGCAGCTACGTGTGTCTGGTCAAGGTGAACCAGGAATAAATGGTGGACCTCCAGGGGACTTATATGTTGTATTCCATGTTCGTACACATGAGTTCTTCGAAAGAGACGGCGATGATATTTATTGTGAAATGCCTATTACTTTTGTTCAGGCAGCTCTTGGCGACGAAGTAGAAGTTCCTACGTTGCATGGGAAAGTGAAACTAAAGGTACCTGTTGGAACGCAAACAGGTACAAAGTTTAGATTAAAAGGCAAAGGTGTACCAAATGTAAGAGGTTATGGTGTTGGAGATCAACATATTATTGTGCGCCTTATTACACCTACGAAATTAACGGAAAAACAAAAGCAGCTTCTTCAGGAATTTGCAGAGGTTAGCGGTCAAGTTCCTCAAGGAGAGCAAGAAGAAGGTTTTTTCTCAAAAGTAAAACGGGCCTTTAAAGGCGAATAATGAAAATGGAGTTGGTAGATAGTGAAATGGTCTGAAATCAGTATTCATACAACAAATGAAGCAATTGAGCCGATTTCAAATATTTTACACGAAGCTGGAGCGAGCGGAGTTGTAATTGAGGATCCTTTGGAGTTGACAAAAGAGCGAGAGGACCAGTTTGGCGAAATCTACCAACTTAATCCCTTAGACTATCCAGAAGAGGGTGTCATTGTCAAAGCCTACTTGCCAGTTAATAGCTTTTTAGGTGAGACGGTTGATGAAATTAAAGAAGCGATAAATAGCTTAATCGTACACAATATTGATATTGGCTTGAACAAAGTGACCATCAGTGAAGTAAATGAAGAAGAATGGGCAACAGCTTGGAAAAAATATTACAATCCGGTCAAAATATCCGAGAAGTTTACAATCGTTCCTACTTGGGAAGAGTATACCCCTGTTCATAGTGATGAATTAATCATCGAATTAGATCCAGGAATGGCATTTGGGACAGGTACACATCCAACAACTGTTATGTGTATTCAAGCATTAGAAAGAACGGTAAGAAAAGACGACCAAGTTGTTGATGTTGGAACAGGATCTGGTGTATTAAGTATTGCTGCAGCCATGCTAGGGGCTTGGCATGTAGAAGCATTAGATTTAGATGAAGTGGCTGTACAATCTGCAAGATTGAACATCAAGTTAAACAAAGTGCACGAAACTGTAACTGTTTCTCAGAATAATTTATTAGATGGAATTAGTGAGCCAGCAGATGTGGTTGTAGCAAACATTTTAGCTGAAGTCATTTTACGTTTTACAGACGATGTAGCAAAAGTCGTGAAAAAGGGTGGTTACTTTATTGCATCAGGCATCATCCAACAAAAGAAACAGGATGTTAAAGATGCTATACTCGCAGCAGGATTTGAAATCGAAGAGACGATTCAAATGGAAGACTGGGTAGCCATTATTGCAAAGCACAAATAGGTTATTGGATGAAAAGGGGGCTTTATGCTGATACCCCCTTTTTGTACGTATAAAATTAACGACAAGTCCAATTTTGATCGGGAATAATGAATAAATATTCTTAAGATTAGGAAAGAAGGTGCAACGTTTGCAAAGGTATTTTGTTAATGAATGGTCTTGCGATCAGTCGCTTATCATTAAAGGAGACGATTTTCATCATATTACTCGGGTGATGAGAATGAAAGAAGGCAGTCAAATTTATTGTGTGAATTCCAAGGGGCAAAGTGCGATTTGTACAATTGCAGAAATTACCGATGAATCTGTTCTAGCAAACGTTGTAAAATGGGAAGAAGGGTCATCCGAATTACCGGTAAAGGTATCCATTGTGAGTGGTCTGCCTAAAGGGGATAAGCTAGAGCTCATTATTCAAAAGGGTACAGAATTAGGTGCCGCAATGTTTATCCCTTTTACTGCAGCTCGTTCAGTAATCAAATGGGATGAAAAAAAAGCTTCAAAGAAACTGGAGCGTTGGCAGAAGATTGCTAAGGAAGCCGCTGAGCAATCTCATCGAAATATTGTACCAGAAATTTCTCAACCTGTTGATATCAAAGGGTTGCTTGAATTAAGTAAGTCGTATTCATATAAATTAATTGCATACGAGGAAGAAGCTCGAAGCGGAGAAGGGGCTCGGCTTGCAAGTGCATTATCAGACATAGAGTCTGGTCAATCGATCTTATTTGTGTTTGGTCCAGAGGGTGGGCTTACTGAGCAAGAGGTCTCCCTATTAATGGACAATGGCTTTAAAGCTTGCGGTTTAGGCCCTAGAATTTTAAGAACTGAAACAGCTCCATTATATGTTTTGTCAGCTGTTTCATATCATACAGAACTATTGAGGTGAATAGGTAATGCCAACAGTTGCATTTCATACGTTAGGATGCAAAGTAAACCATTATGAAACAGAAGCGATTTGGCAGCTTTTCAAAAATGAAGGATACAATCGAGTTGAATTCGAATCAGCTTCTGATGTCTATATTATTAATACATGTACAGTAACGAATACAGGAGATAAAAAAAGTCGCCAAGTCATTCGAAGAGCCATTCGGAAAAATCCTGATGCGGTTATTTGTGTTACAGGTTGTTATGCACAAACTTCACCAGCTGAAATTATGGCAATTCCAGGTGTTGATATTGTAGTAGGAACTCAGGACCGTGTGAAGATGTTAGCGTATATTGAGCAATATAAGGCTGATCGTCAGCCAATTAATGGTGTAGGAAATATTATGAAAAGTCGAGTATATGAAGAGCTAGACGTCCCAGCTTTTACAGATCGTACTCGCGCATCTCTTAAAATACAAGAGGGGTGTAATAATTTCTGTACATTTTGTATCATTCCTTGGGCCCGTGGACTCATGAGATCACGTGACCCTCAAGAGGTTATTCATCAAGCTCAACAATTAGTGGATGCTGGCTATAAAGAAATTGTTCTTACGGGAATTCACACGGGTGGTTACGGTGAAGATATGAAGGATTACAATCTTGCCATGCTACTACGCGATCTAGAAGCGCAGGTGAAAGGCTTAAAGCGCCTCCGAATTTCTTCAATCGAGGCTAGCCAAATTACAGATGAAGTGATTGAGGTAATTAACGATTCAAAAGTAATCGTTCGTCATCTGCACATCCCCCTACAATCTGGGTCTAACACCGTTCTCAAGAGAATGCGCCGAAAATACACGATGGAATTTTTTGGGGAAAGACTTGATCGTTTAAAAGAAGCTTTACCTGGATTAGCTGTAACTTCAGACGTAATTGTTGGTTTCCCAGGTGAAACGGAAGCAGAATTTATGGAAACCTATGATTTTATCAAGAAACATCAATTTTCTGAGCTTCATGTATTTCCATATTCCAAACGTACCGGTACTCCAGCGGCGCGAATGGATGATCAAATTCCTGAAGATGTAAAGAATGAGAGAGTTCACCGTTTAATTGCTCTTTCTGATCAATTAGCGAAGGAATATGCATCACAATTTGAAGACGAAGTGTTAGAGGTAATTCCTGAAGAGGCATATAAGGCAGGAAGCGGTTTATATGTTGGGTATACAGACAACTATTTAAAGGTAGTCTTTCCAGCAACAGAAGAAATGGTAGGGGCGATTGTGAAAGTCAAAATAACTAAAGCAGGCTACCCTTATAATGAAGGCCAATTTGTACGCGTTGTACATGAAGAAGCTCTTGAAGAGAAAAAGACTGCAATATAATGGAATAAACAGCAAAGTGAAAAAAAGGTGCCTGGATATCCTTATCTAAGCACCTTTTTTGGTAAAAGGCTGAACCCAAAATCTCTAGGTTTCTCAATTTAATCTGCCTAGGGACAAATACGTTCCTCCCATTCGAAACAATTAGCAATAGAGAAATAGACATAGGCATCATTAGAGGCTTAAGAAGTATATTAACCAACATTTTGAAATCATTTGTCTTTTTTTACATGGAAATTAAATTATTGGTCAATCTAATAATGGAGCTTTTTACAAGGGAAAAAGCTGTTATAATTACACCTCTCATGGTATGATATAAGAGGTACGTACATCTTGTGGTTTTGAAAGGAGTAGCAATCATGGCTAACAATATTGCAAAAATGATTGATCATACACTATTAAAAGCGGATGCAACAAAGGAGCAAGTCGAAAAGCTTTGCTCCGAAGCTAATGAATATAAATTTGCTTCCGTATGCGTGAACCCTACATGGGTACAAACAGCAAGTAATCTATTAAAGGATTCTGGCGTAGACATTTGTACAGTGATAGGCTTTCCACTTGGTGCGACAACTCCTGAGACAAAAGCATTTGAAACGAAAAATGCGATCGAAAATGGAGCAACTGAAGTCGACATGGTTATTAATATTGGTGCGTTAAAAGACGGCAACGATGAACTAGTAGAACGAGATATTCGAGCAGTTGTAGAAGCGGCAAAAGGAAAAGCACTTACAAAAGTGATCATTGAAACATGTTTACTAACTGAAGAAGAAAAAGTCAGAGCGTGTGAATTATCAGTGAAAGCTGGTGCCGATTTTGTTAAAACATCTACAGGCTTTTCAACAGGTGGAGCTACTGCAGAGGATATTGCATTAATGCGTAAAACAGTCGGTCCAGATCTTGGAGTGAAGGCTTCAGGTGGAGTAAGAAGTGCAGAAGATGCTGAAAAGATGATTCAAGCAGGAGCTACTCGTATTGGAGCAAGTTCGGGTATTGCTATTGTTAAGGGCCTTACAAGCGATTCTGATTATTAATAGAACAACGAAAAGCCGATTTATAATTATTCGGCTTTTTTTATTTCCTTCCATGAACTTTTAATATAAAACTTGCAAATACTGAAGCAAACGGAAGAACTAGGATCGAGGATAATACATTAAAGAGTACACTTGTGTGTGCGAGCTGAACGGCGGGCTCTCCTGCAGTCATATAGCCCAATTGTTCTAATTGCCCAATAAATGGATAAAATAAAATGACTCCTACAACATTCAACCATATATGAGCATAAGCGGACAACTTTGCCTCTTTTCCCCCTCCGATTGATGCTAAATAAGCAGTGACGCAAGTTCCTATGTTCGAACCAAGCATGATGGCAATCCCAGTGCCTAAGTTTAATGCTCCTCCTGCAAGAAACCCCATAACAATCCCAGTTGTTGCCGTGCTTGATTGAATAAGGGCAGTCAAGATAACTCCAGTTATTATGCTAAGGAGATTGCTTGTTGAGAGAGAAAGAAGCAATGTCTCTACAATGGGGATTTTTGTAAGGGGATGAACAAGAAATTCAAATCCTTTCATCGCAGAAAATACTAATGAAATTCCTAATAAAATCAGACCAATGCTTTTGAGACTCTTATTTTTCATCCAAATTAGCAACCCTCCAGTTAAAGCAAAAGGAAAAAGCATGTTATCTATTTGAAAGGTAATAAATTCAGTTGTAAAAGTGGTACCAATATTTGTGCCAAGAATAATACCAATCGATTGATGAAAGGTTAACATACGAGCTGAAATCAACCCAATTGTTAACACCATTACTGCAGAGCTGCTTTGAAGAAGTGCGGTAATCAAAGTCCCAACTAATAACCCTTTCCATGGAGAGGATGTGAGCTTGGCGATCCATTTTTTTAAAGAGTCAGCAGATAGATTAAATAAGCCTGTTCGTAAAAGCGTCATTCCAAAAATAAATAAAAGGATGAAAAAAATAAATACGATTAAATAATGCATGTCCTCACTCCTTTCTTCTTCAACATATGAGTGTAGAGAAAATGGCATGCATGAATTTTCGTCGAGTTTCCATTGATGTAGAAATGTGTAAAATCAGTAGATGTGGGATGATGGCAAGTGATATATGCTAATTCAAGTTCTTCGACAATGGGAAATCAATTGAAAATTTCGTTAGGTTGGAGATAAATCCAATTTAATAGTGAATTTAGACTATTTCAGCTAGGGTGAATAACAGTTGACCTGCAATCACTGTTATATTATAATTGCAAAGTACATGGTTTCCATGTGATTGATGTAAGTGTGTTGTGTTCGGAGGGAGGGAAAGAGAATGTCTAAAACTGTCGTTCGTAAAAACGAATCGCTTGAAGATGCTCTACGTCGCTTCAAACGTTCAGTTTCTAAAACTGGTACTTTACAAGAAGCTAGAAAGCGCGAATTCTACGAAAAACCTAGCGTGAAGCGTAAGAAAAAATCTGAAGCTGCAAGAAAACGTAAGTTTTAAGAGAGGGTGTAACATTAATGAGTCTTCTCGAGCGTTTAAATAATGATATGAAGCAAGCGATGAAAAATAAAGAAAAAGACAAGCTCACCGTTATTCGGATGATAAAAGCTTCATTGCAAAATGAAGCAATTAAAACTGGAAACGATCTTACTGAAGATGAAGAGCTTACTGTCCTAACTCGCGAAGTAAAACAACGCAAGGACTCCCTCCATGAATTTGAAAAGGCTGATCGTCAAGATCTAGTTGAAAAAATTCGTACGGAATTAACGTATGTGGAAATATATTTGCCTAAACAGCTTTCAGAAGAAGAACTTTCAGAAATTGTGAAAGCAACTATTTCAGAAACAGGCGCAGCTTCAAAAGCTGATATGGGAAAAGTGATGGCTGCGATTATGCCTAAAGTGAAAGGTAAAGCAGACGGGTCACTTATTAATAAACTTGTACAACAACACCTTTCATAAGAGAATAATGAATAGAAAAACCGTAAGCCGATGCTTACGGTTTTTTGACCATTTAGCTAGTATTATTAGAAGTATTTATTATATTGCATCTCTCAGCTCGCATAATTAAATCGCTTTCGATAAAATAAAGATAGGAGTAACGATAATTGAAAATTAATTGAAACTTATTCTTTTGTCAATCGTAATAGAGATATTGAAGTTTTTGAAGGCCTATGATTGTATGAAAGGGGGAGAGATGAACATGAGAAAATGGTTGTCCATCTTATTATTGGGATTAGCTGCTTGTTTCTCGTTTCTACCTGCTGATGGTTCGGCTGATAATGAAGTGGTGTACGTCGTCCCAATTAAAGAAAGCGTAGAAAAAGGCTTATATGCATTCTTAAACAGAGCTGTTCATACAGCAGAGGAAGAAAGTGCTGATGCGATCATTTTTGAAGTAGACACTCCAGGTGGCTTCGTAGATGCAGCAGGGAAAATTGCCAAGCTACTCAATTCTACTGAAGTAAAAACGATTTCCTTCATTAACAACCAAGCATTATCTGCAGGAGCCTATATTTCCTTAAATACAGACGAAATTTACATGGTACCAAACTCTACAATGGGTTCTGCAGCTGTCATTGATCAAGAAGGAAATACAGCTGGAAAAAAAGCTGAATCAGCTTGGCTTGCTTCTATGAAAAGTGCGGCAAATCAAGGTGGGAGAGATCCAATATATGCCCTAGCGATGGCGGATGAGAGTATCGACTTACCTGAATATGCAGCGCCAAAAGGTAAACTTCTAACACTTACTTCAAATCAGGCATTGGAAGTAGGTTATGCAGAAGGGATTGTTAATAATCTCGATGAACTGTTATCCGATCTTGGATTTGAAAACGCAGATATCCGTAGTCTAGATGAAAGCTTCGCGGAAAAACTAGCTAGGTTTATTACTCATCCAGTAGTTGTACCAATTTTATTGTCTTTAGGAAGCTTAGGTCTTGTGCTAGAGCTATATTCTCCAGGCTTCGGGATTCCCGGGTTTATGGGATTATCTTCACTGTTATTATTTTTCTATGGGCATCTTGTTGCGGGTTTAGCTGGCTATGAGACGATTATTTTATTTATTGTAGGAATCATATTAATTATCTTAGAGTTTTTCCTTCCAGGAGGAATAGCTGCTATACTTGGATTCATAGCAATATTAGGGAGCTTATTCTTAGCAACCGACAATGTTCTTTACATGGGAATATCTATATTAATTGCAATCGGTATTTCCATATTAGCCTCTATTCTAATGATAAAGGTGTTTGGTAAAAAGATGAGTATATTTAGAAGAATTATCTTGACCGATTCTACAAGTACAGAGGGAGGCTACATTTCAAACAAAAGCCGTCTCGATTTAATTGGTTTAGAAGGAACCACATATACACCTCTTCGTCCATCTGGTACAATCCAGATCGGAGACGAACGGATCGATGCAGTAAGTGAAGGGGCATTTATTCAGAAGGATAAGAGAGTCAAAGTGATCAAGGCTGAAGGCTCTCGCATTGTTGTTCGTGAATTATCAAATTAAATAGATTATTTTTTAAAAGGAGGAATTTTCATGATCACTGCTGGAACAGCATTTATTCTAGTAGCTATCGTATTAGGTATTATTTTATTAGCTGTATTGTTTACGTTTGTACCTGTAATGCTGTGGATTTCAGCATTAGCAGCTGGTGTGAAGGTAAGTATCTTCACACTAATCGGGATGAGATTAAGACGTGTTATACCGAACAGAGTCATAAATCCATTAATTAAAGCCCATAAAGCGGGTCTAGGAGTTACAACAAACCAGTTAGAAAGTCACTATCTTGCTGGAGGAAATGTGGATCGCGTTGTCAATGCGCTTATCGCAGCTCACCGTGCCAACATTGAATTATCCTTTGAGCGATGTGCTGCAATTGACTTAGCAGGTCGTGATGTATTAGAAGCCGTACAAATGAGTGTCAACCCAAAAGTAATTGAAACGCCATTTATTGCTGGTGTAGCAATGGATGGAATTGAAGTAAAGGCAAAAGCTCGTATTACTGTTAGAGCAAATATCGAGCGACTTGTCGGTGGGGCTGGTGAAGATACTGTCATTGCTCGTGTAGGGGAAGGGATTGTTTCGACGATCGGTTCTTCTTCGAATCATAAAAAAGTACTAGAAAATCCAGATTTAATTTCTCAAACGGTACTCTCAAAAGGCCTTGATGCCGGAACAGCTTTTGAAATCTTATCGATTGATATTGCTGATGTAGATATCGGTAAAAATATTGGTGCAGAATTACAAACAGAGCAAGCGGAAGCAGATAAGAAAATTGCCCAAGCGAAGGCAGAAGAGCGTCGTGCAATGGCGGTAGCTCAAGAGCAAGAAATGAAAGCACGCGTAGAAGAAATGCGTGCAAAGGTAGTAGAAGCAGAAGCGAAGGTACCACTAGCAATGGCAGAAGCACTTCGTTCAGGGAATATTGGCGTGATGGACTATATGAATATCCAAAATATCTCTGCTGATACGGACATGAGAGGATCCATAGGGAAATTGACAGACGATAAGGAAGACCAAGAGTAAGAAAAGGTATTCTCCTATTTTAAGAAAGGAGGGATCCGATCTTGGATTTGCTTTTTGAAAATCCCTTCATAATTGTTGTCTTAATCGGGATTATTTCTTCCCTGTTTAATCGAATGAAGTCTTCAGCTGAGGAACCTAAGCGACAGCCGGTAAGGCCGGTGCAAAACCGACCAGCCCAAGCTCAATCAACAACTATGGAAGAAAAAATAGAACGTCCTTACGTTCATCGAGAAGAAAAGTCGGTAATGGTGACAGATACTCCGTTGAATGAAATTCAGGAAAAATATGCCGAAAAGAAAAAAGCAGCTGAGGAGAGGCTCAAGCAGCTTGAACAACAGAAAGCTGTTACGGAAAAACGAGCGGCTCGCATGAATAGCCAAGTAACAAGAGTTGTTCATAAGCAAAGCTCTAGAAGTGAGCGTCTTTCACCGAATAAGGAAAAGCTTGTAGATGCAGTAGTTTGGTCAGAAATTTTAGGCCCACCTCGAGCTAAAAGACCATTTCGAGGAAGGGTAAAATAACATCGTTTAAATCGTAAAAATCAGTGCTAGAACCCCCATTCATTTCATACATATGAGATGAAAGGGGGTTCTTTTTTATGGCAAAAAAGTGGGGACAGAAGGTCCGTAGCTGGATGACAAAAAACATGGAGCTTCCTCAAGATGTAGTCATGGATTTACCCCGCATAACGATGGTTGGCCAAATTCATATTTATATAGAGAACCACCGGGGACTTATTACATTTTCAGATCAGGAATTGCGTTTGCTCTTAAAGCAAGGGCAGTTACTAATAAAAGGTCAAGCCTTTGTCATAAAAACGATCTTACCTGAAGAAATCTTATTAGAAGGAAAAATTGACCAGGTTCTTTATCTAAATGAATAAATATCAGCATTTCAGGGGGAAGAAAATGAAAAACCATTGGATAGAATTCTATAAGGGGATTGTTACAGTCAAGGCATCAGGAAGAGGTACTGAACGATTTATCAATCAATTAACAAAGCATGGAATCCTTGTATGGAATGTAAAACGCCTTGGAACACATGCGATTACGTTTAAAATGAAATTAGCAGATGCAAAGCAAATTCGAAGCGTTGCAAGGAACAGCGATTGTAAAATCGAGTTCCTGCAACGGCTTGGACTTCCATTTCTAATGAAGAGACTATTAAAAAACAGCGGGTTTTTAATCGGTTTTACCCTGTTCTTTATGGTTATTTTCTTGTTATCTAATATGATTTGGGGGATTCAAATAAATGGGGCGAATCCTGCGACGGAATATAAAATTAGCAAAGAATTGGACAAGATGGGTGTGAAAGTAGGGAAGCTACAGTTTTTCGTTGACGATGCGGAATCAATTCAAAGAAAGCTGACGGATCAAATTGAGGAAATAACGTGGGTAGGTATTGACTTGCGTGGGACAACCTATCATTTACAAGTAGTCGAAAAGAATGAGCCAGAGAAACTTGAATATTATAGCCCGAGAAATCTAGTGGCAAAGAAAAAAGCTGTCATTGTTCAAATGTTTGTAGAAGAAGGACAGCCCGCTGTGAGGATTAATGACCATGTAAAGCCAGGCCAACTATTAGTGTCTGGAACCATCGGTACAGAGGACCAACCGAAGATTGTCCCAGCAAGAGGAGAAATCTTAGGGGAGACTTGGTATAAGACAGATGTAATCTTCCCGTTAAAAACAAGCTTTCATGTCTTTAATGGGAATGAAAAAAGAAGACATTTTGTGAAAATTGGTGGCTTATCCATTCCTATATGGGGTTTCGGAAAAAATGAATTTAAGCAATTTGAAACAGAGGAAAACGACAAGAAGCTTCGTTTTTTAAAGTGGGAGCTTCCCATATCGTATATTAGCAAAACAGAAAGAGAAAAAGAGGATGTAACAAAGGAGTATTCGAAAGAGGAAGGGCTTGAGATGGCAAAAAAACTTGCTAGAACGGATATAAAAAATCAGGTTAGTGACGAAGCTAAAATCAAGGGAGAAAAAGTTTTGCACCATTCTATAGACAATGGTAAAGTAAAGTTATCAATACATTTCCAAATTATTGAGGATATTGCAATTGAACAACCTATAATTCAAGGAGACTCAGAATGACAGAAGACTTAAAAACGATCAACATTCAGTTAGAAGGCCCTAACGAGGCAGTGGCTCTTTTAGGAAATTCGGATGTTAACTTGAAAATCATTGAACAAGAATTAGGTGTTTCCGTTGTCACTAGAGGAGAATCTGTAAGCGTTTCAGGAGACATCCACAAGGTAGAACTAGTAGGCAACATTCTAGACAAATTAATTTATGTGATTCGTAAAGGGATAAATATTAGTCAAAGAGATGTAGTCAACGCAGTCCAAATGGCTGAAAAAGGTACATTAGACTACTTTAAAGACCTTTATGAAGAAGAAATCGGAAAAACCGCTAAAGGGAAGTCTATTCGTGTTAAAACATTAGGGCAGCGCCACTATATTCAAGCCATTAAGAACAATGACCTAGTATTTGGGATTGGACCAGCAGGAACAGGAAAAACGTACTTAGCAGTCGTAATGGCGGTTAATGCTTTAAAGAATGGCCATGTGAAGAAAATTATTCTAACTCGTCCGGCAGTTGAAGCTGGTGAGAGTCTTGGATTTCTTCCGGGGGATTTAAAAGAAAAGGTCGATCCTTATTTACGCCCCCTTTATGATGCGCTTCACGATATATTTGGTGCAGAGCATACTCAGCGTTTAATTGAGCGAGGAACGATTGAAATTGCCCCGCTAGCATATATGCGAGGGAGAACACTCGATGATGCTTTTGTCATTCTTGATGAGGCTCAAAATACAACACATGCTCAAATGAAAATGTTTTTAACAAGACTAGGCTTTGGCTCAAAAATGGTAATTACCGGTGATCGAACGCAGGTAGACTTACCAAAAGGTGTAAAATCGGGCTTGATTGTAACTGAGGACTACCTTAAGGGTGTTGATGGGATCTCCTTCATTTATTTAGAACAAAGTGATGTAGTGCGCCATCCGTTAGTTGCAAAAATCATTCAAGCGTATGAAAATAAAGAATAAACCAAAGCCGTTTGGTCTAGAAGCCAAGCGGCTTTGTTAATGTATCGGTAAAAAAGTAAGCCTATAGCTGTCTAAATTGAAGAAAAAGGTGAAACTTGGACGGAAAACTGTTATCATTTTACATAATTATATAACAATATATATAACACCAATTGAGCATGAAGTACGATATACCAAATAAATCAGCTCAGCTTTTTGCAATTCGAATGGAATTGTGACGATTGGAGGGAGCTAACATGAAAAAAGTTCAGTCTTCTTTAACAAAGCTACGAAATTTATTAGATATTACAGTATTTAAAATCTTGTTGTTTGTATTATTAGGTGTCATATTATTTTTGGCTATGTTTAGTAATGTTAAGCCGGAAAAATTAGATATCAGTTTATTTTCGGTAGCGGAACAAACCATTCGATCCCCGATTACGATTGAGGACAAAGAGAGTACCGAGAAAAAGAAAAAGGAAGCGGGAGATCAAGTAAAAGATGTGTATGTACTGCGTAAGGAAATTGCCCAAAACCGCGTAGACCTTATTACATCCGTATTTGATTCTGTTATTGAGGTAAAAGAAGAAGTAAAAGAAAAGCGTGATGAAGATAATAAAGTAAATACTAGTGTAGAAGAGGTCAAGCAGGAAGTTAGTGAGACATCTCCAAGTGATATGCTTACGATGTTAAAAGGAAAATTAACTGAAAATGTGACGAAAGAGATTTCTGATCCTGTTTTGTCCCAGCTACTCCAAGCAAATAAAGATGAATTATCCATTGCAAAAGATTTGACAGTAACAGCCATTAATAATGTCATGAGCACCCGCATACCAGCAGATGAGGTGGAAAATGCCAAGAAGAAGCTAGAGGAAGAACTGAAATATACGAGCCTAGCTTTGAATTTAAAGAGCGCTGTCATAGATTTAGGGCGTTACGCAATTACCCAAAATGAATTCTATGATCCAGTAGCAACAGAAGAATTAAGACAACAATCTGTAGAAAGTGTTGAACCTGTCAAAATTCTTCAAGGGCAAATCATTGTGGAAGAAACTCAATTGATTAATAGAGAGGTTTATCGACAATTAGAGCTTGTAGGCATGCTAGATAACGAAAATTCCATGCAGCCATTCATCGGCCTAGCCCTCATTATTTCAATAGTTATGGCTGCCCTATATTATTATTTTTACGAAATGAATGTCCCAATAGACAAAAAGCAAAGCTATCTATTATTGTTTAGCTTAATCTTTGTTTTGTTGATTTTGCTTATGAAAGGGATCAGTTTATTTCAAGAAATCGATTACTCTGAAATTGGGTATGTCTTTCCAGCTGCCTTAGGAGCAATGCTGATAAAAATACTAATTGATGAACGATTAGCAATTCTGCTAACGATTATTATGGCGATTTGTGGAAGCATTATCTTCAATGAAGGAGTTACAGGGACGCTCCATATTACAGTGGGAATTTATATTATTTGTAGTGGGCTCGCTGGGATATTATTCTTAAGTAAACAAAATCAACGCTCAAAAATTCTCCAAGCTGGATTATTTGTTTCTGCCGTTAATCTAGTTGTAATTTTATCCTTATTGCTATTACGGAATGGTCAATATGCGCCTGTAGAATACGCTTTTTACTTTGTTGTTGCCTTTTTATCTGGGATTACTTCTGCGGTGTTAACAATCGGATTATTACCGTTCTTTGAGGCAGGCTTTGGTATTTTGTCAACTATGCGTCTAATCGAGCTTTCAAATCCAAACCATCCGCTTCTGCGAAAAATCCTAACAGAAGCACCGGGTACCTACCACCATAGTGTCATGGTAGCGAATTTAGCTGAATCAGCTTGTGAAGCAATTGGAGCGAATGGATTACTAGCAAGAGTCGGATGCTATTATCATGATATTGGCAAAACGAAACGACCGCAATTCTTTATAGAAAATCAAATGAATATTGAAAATCCACATGACCGTCTACCACCGCAAACAAGCAAGAACATAATTATTGCCCATGCTACAGACGGTGCTGAAATGCTAAGAAAATACAAGATGCCAAGAGAAATTGTAGACATTGCAGAGCAGCACCATGGAACCACATTATTAAAATACTTTTTTCACAAAGCAAAGCAGAACGGATTGGAAATTCAGGAAGCGGATTATCGATATCCTGGCCCTAAAGCACAAACGAAAGAAACGGCGATTATTGGGATAGCCGATAGTGTTGAAGCGGCTGTCCGCTCCATGTCACATCCTACAACAGAACAAATTGAAGGCCTAGTTCGTAGTATAATATCAGATCGTCTGCAAGATGGTCAGTTGAATGAATGTGACTTAACACTCAAAGAGCTGCAAACAGTGGCAGACACTCTTTGTGAAACATTGAAAGGAATCTTCCATTCCCGAATTGAATATCCAGAAATGACAAAACAGAAGGTGAAGCGCGCATGAGTTTAATGATTGATTTTATTGATGAAACAAATGAAGTAAGTGAAAGTGATATAAAAACAATTGAGCAGCTACTTCAATTTGCTGCGAAAAAACAAGAAGTTGATGAAGAAAGTGAAGTGTCTATCACATTTGTAACGAATGATCGCATTCAAGAAATTAATAAAGAGTATCGCCAAAAAGATTATGCAACAGATGTCATATCTTTTGCGATGGAAGAAATGGGAGAAGGAGAAATGGAACTTTTAGGTGTTGATATGCCCCGAGTTCTAGGCGATATTATTATCTCTACGGCAAAAGCAAACGAGCAAGCGGAAGAGTATGGGCACTCGTATTTGAGAGAACTAGGTTTCTTAACCGTTCACGGGTTTCTTCATCTTTTAGGTTACGATCATGAAACGGAAGAAGACGAGAAAGTTATGTTCGCTCGTCAAAGAGAAATATTAGATGAATTCGGATTACAAAGGTAGACGTCGACACCAACCAGGGGGCTTTTTACGATCCTTTTCATTTGCTTACGAGGGAATCAAGACGGCAATCAAAAACGAAAGAAATTTACAAATACACTTTATTGTTTCAGTGCTAGTGATTGTCTTTGGGATAATCTACTCTATCTCAATGACTGAATGGGTATTTATTTGCATGCTAATTGGTGGAGTTATCTCCTTAGAGCTATTAAATTCGGCGATTGAACGAGTAGTTGATCTCGTGACTGATGAATATCATCCATTGGCCAAGCAAGCAAAGGATATAGCTGCCGGAGCGGTTCTAATCTACGCGATCCTCTCTGTAATTGTTGGCGGAATCATTTTCATTCCACGGATCTTTTTCTAACTTCTTTACGAGGTAACACGCAAGACGCCATTTATGTGTCTTGCGTTTTTCTATAAAAGTAGTAAGTTTTTTGGAGCCCATCGTATTTTATTTGGACGGATTTATGGTGCTAAGGGAGTCTCAAACAGTATAGAACTTGGTTCCTTTATTGTGCTAGTATATATTAATTTTGGGGGAAATTTGAAAACCCTTCACAATTCCGTTAAAATATCTAAGCAATAGCAAAAACTAAAGATGTATTATTTTTAGAAAATTCAAATTTTTATTTTACAAATTCCTTACAAGCGATGATTTTAGAGCGAAATTAAGGTAAAATAAAGAAAGACGGCAGTCTTCTTTTAGAAAGGAAGAATGGTTTGTGAAAAACGATCAATTAATCGTAGAAGCAAAATTAGCAAGAGAGAGAGCGTATGTTCCTTACTCCAAATTTAAAGTTGGTGCAGCACTTTTAACTAAGAACGGTAAAGTATATCATGGGTGCAATATTGAAAATGCAGCTTACAGCATGTGTAACTGTGCAGAACGCACAGCACTATTTAAAGCATACTCAGAAGGAGATAAGGATTTCGAAATAATGGCTGTAGTAGCAGACACAGCTCGACCTGTTCCTCCATGCGGGGCATGTCGCCAAGTAATTTCCGAATTGTGCCCAAAAGACATGAAAGTGGTTTTAACGAACTTAAATGGGGAAATTAAAGAATTAACAGTAGAACAATTATTGCCAGGAGCATTTTCACCGGAGGACTTAAATGAATAACGGAAGCAATCAAGGGTTTAAATCAGGGTTTATTAGTATAATCGGCAGACCAAATGTAGGAAAGTCTACATTTCTAAACAGAGTTATTGGACAGAAAATTGCGATTATGAGTGATAAACCTCAAACAACAAGAAACAAAGTACAAGGCGTAGTAACTACAGATGATTCACAGCTTATTTTTATTGACACACCAGGAATTCATAAGCCTAAGCACAAGCTCGGTGACTTTATGATGAAAGTTGCTCAAAACACACTAAAAGGGGTCGACCTTGTATTATTCATGGTCAATGCCGAAGAAGGATATGGGCGTGGAGAGGAATTTATAGTAGAAAAATTAAAAACGGTAAATACACCTATTTTTTTAGTAATTAACAAAATAGATCAGATTCATCCAGACCAGCTTCTTACCATTATTGAATCTTATAAAGAAAAGCATGATTTTAAAGAAATCATTCCAATTTCAGCACTAGAGGGCAATAACATTGAGACTTTACTCGAGCAAATTAAAGGGTATCTTCCAGAAGGGCCACAATATTACCCAGCTGACCAAGTAACCGATCATCCGGAACGATTTATTGTATCTGAATTGATTAGAGAAAAAGCACTTCATCTAACTCGAGAAGAAATTCCTCATTCATTGGCTGTTGTAATTGACAAAATGGAGCGTCAAAAAGATAAAGAAATGGTTCATGTTATGGCAACCATTATTGTGGAGCGTGATTCTCAAAAGGGAATAGTTATTGGGAAGCAAGGGAAAATGCTCAAAGAAATCGGGAAGCGTGCAAGAATAGATATTGAAAATCTTCTTGGAACAAAAGTGTTTCTTGAAGTTTGGGTAAAGGTTCAAAAGGACTGGCGTAACAAAATGACACAACTTCGAGACTTTGGATTTAGGGAAGATGAATATTAATATGTACATCCGTCCTTGTTACAATATTAAGTAGAGATTAGAAATATGCATGATTTACATTAGCAATATTTTCGTCTCATGATTTTGCAATGACAGGCTATGATATATGTTAAGGAATTGATAATTGTTCATGCTAGTTTAAAAAATGAAAGGTGGGGTTTTCGATGTTGGATTTTACCTGGAAGGTATTTTCGCACACAGGTAACATTGACACTTATCTTCTCTTTAAGGAGCTAGAAAAGGATAATGATGAAATACCCGAAGAACAAGCAGAAAAGCTAGCAGAGGTTGATTTTCCCATCTCATAGGTTTGTCTCATAAAGGGATGGTGACCGATAGATGCTCCAAAAATGCGAAGGCATCGTGATTCGAACAATCGATTATGGTGAAACAAATAAGGTTGTTACTTTATATACTCGAGAATTTGGAAAGATAGGTGTGATGGCAAGAGGGGCTAAAAAGCCAAATAGTAGGCTCTCTGCCGTCACACAGCTCTTTACATATGGTTATTTCTTATTTCAAAAATCATCTGGCCTAGGTAGCTTGCAACAAGGAGATATAATTTCTTCTTGGAGAAGCATTCGTGAAGATATTTTCATCACTGCGTATTCAAGCTATGTTGTCGATTTAACAGATAAAGTCACAGATGATCGGAAGCCAAATCCATTCCTTTTTGAATTATTGTATCAAACATTAAATTTCATGAATGAGGGCTATGAACCTCAGATTATCTCTCATATTTATGAGATGAAGATGTTGAATCCATTAGGGCTTTATCCAGTATTAAACCAATGTGCTGCGTGTGGAAGTGCGGATGGTACATTCTCATTTTCAATTCGAGAGGGCGGTTTTATCTGTCATCGATGCTTAGACAAAGATCCGTATCATTTAAAAATTTCTCCTGCAACAGTGAAGCTGCTTCGATTGTTTTATTATTTAGACCTTTCGAGACTTGGGGAAATATCGGTAAAAGATCAGACGAAAGCAGAATTGAATAAAGTAATCAGTACATACTATGATGAATATTCGGGCTTAAATTTGAAGACTAAGAAATTTCTGAATCAAATGAATGCGTTAAATAATAAGCTATAACTTGTTGACATCTTTAAGTGATTCCGCTATGATTCAAATTAAATTAATAGTTGCATGGAAGGAAAGGAGTACTTTGCCTCTTCTATAAAAGCGACCTTAGGATAGTGTGAGCTAAGGGATAGAATGTAAAGGAAGGCGTTCTGGAGCAACGTTGCTTAACAAAGTGGCTGTTACAAACAGCAAATAGGGTGGAACCGCGGGTTACTCTCGTCCCTATGCTATCCAAAGCATAGAGACGGGAGTTTTTTGTTTTTCAAAACCTGCAGTCCACCTGATTTTTATCTTGATTGCTGTAGGAAGTGCCAGCAGCTGAGCCAAGTGAGCTCAATAAGTACAAATTACTTTGGAGGTGTTTGAAACATGAATATCCAAAACATGATTTTAACATTACAGAAACATTGGTCAGATCAAGGGTGTATCTTAATGCAAGCTTATGATGTGGAAAAAGGGGCAGGAACGATGAGCCCGTATACGTTCCTTAGAGCAATAGGGCCTGAGCCTTGGAATGTAGCATATGTGGAGCCTTCAAGAAGACCAGCAGATGGACGCTATGGAGAAAATCCAAATCGTTTGTATCAGCATCATCAATTCCAGGTTATTATGAAGCCATCGCCAGACAATATCCAAGAGCTATACTTAGATTCATTGCGTGCTCTAGGGATCAACCCATTAGAACACGATATTCGCTTTGTTGAAGATAATTGGGAAAATCCATCACTAGGGTGTGCTGGGTTAGGCTGGGAAGTATGGCTAGATGGGATGGAAATTACACAATTCACTTACTTCCAACAAGTAGGGGGGATTGAGTGTAAACCTGTATCTGTAGAAATTACGTATGGAATTGAACGGTTAGCCTCATATATTCAAGAAAAAGAGAATGTGTTTGATTTAGAATGGACAAATGGTTTTACAGTAAGAGATATATTCGGGCAACCAGAATACGAGCATTCAAAATATACATTTGAAACATCTGATACAGATATGCTCTTTACATTGTTTAATACGTACGAAAAGGAAGCTCATAGACAAATGAATGAAGGACTTGTTCATCCGGCTTATGATTATGTTCTGAAATGTTCCCATGTATTCAATCTCTTGGATGCAAAAGGGGCGATCTCCGTAACTGAAAGAACAGGCTATATCGGTCGTTGTCGAAACCTTGCGAGAACAATTGCCAAGACTTTTTATGCAGAGCGTGAGAAATTAGGTTTCCCAATACTTAATAAAGAGGAGGAAATGGGTCATGAGTAAAAAAGATCTATTACTCGAGATTGGTTTAGAAGAACTACCAGCTCGCTTTGTAACCAGCTCCATGAATCAGTTATCGGAAAAAATACAAGCTTGGCTTACAGATAACCAAATTCTGTTTGGAGAAGTTAAAGCATACTCAACTCCTAGAAGACTTGCTATTTTCGTTAAGGATGTAGCAGAAAAACAAGAAGATATCCACGAAGAAGCCAAAGGACCAGCAAGAAAAATTGCCGTTACTGAAGATGGGGAATGGACAAAAGCAGCAATTGGGTTTACACGTGGCCAGCAAATGAGTGTGGAAGATATTTATTTCAAAGAAATGAATGGCGTTGAATATGCACATGTAAAGAAATTCATTAAAGGACAAGAAACTAAACAACTTCTAGAACAATTAAAGGACATTGTGACGGGGCTTACTTTCCCAAAGAATATGCGATGGGGAAACGAAGACCTACGTTATATTAGACCTATTAAGTGGATCGTTGCATTATTTGGTCAGGAACGTATTCCCTTTAAAATTACACATGTAGAGACAGGGAATTGGAGTATGGGACATCGTTTTCTTGGTGAGAAGACGGAAATAACTGCTCCAGCTGTATACGAGGAACAGCTATTAGCACAGCATGTACTAGCGGATCCTGTAAAAAGAAAAGCTGCAATTGTTTCTCAATTAGAAAAGATTGAAGAAGAGAACAACTGGGTGATACCAATCGATGAAGACCTCCTAGAAGAAGTAACGAATTTAGTTGAGTATCCAACAGCACTTTATGGGAAGTTTGAAGAAGCGTTTTTGGAAATTCCAGAAGAAGTTCTCATAACTTCTATGAAGGAGCATCAACGTTACTTCCCAGTAAAATCAAAGGAAAATCAACTGCTTCCATACTTTGTTGCCGTTCGAAATGGCGATCATAAACACCTAGAAAAAGTGGCAAAAGGGAATGAAAAAGTGCTAAGAGCACGTTTGGCTGATGCAGCTTTCTTCTATCATGAAGATCAAAAAACGAGCATTGAGGATTCACTTAAGAAGCTTAATAAAATTGTATACCATGAAGAAATCGGAACATTATCAGAGAAAGTTACTCGAGTACGTCGCCTAACAAATGTACTTGCTGATGAACTGCAATTTTCAACAGAAGAAAAGACGGCAGCAGATCGAACAGCCGAAATTAGCAAATTTGATCTTGTTTCACATATGGTATATGAATTTCCTGAGCTTCAAGGATTTATGGGAGAAAAATATGCTCTGCAAAAGGGTGAGAATGAGCTAGTATCAAAGGCCATCAATGAACAGTATATGCCTAGAAATGCAGAGGATGACACTCCGCAATCAAACGTTGGTGCAGCGATTGCAATTGCAGAAAAACTAGATACCATCGCATCTTGCTTTGCGATTGGAATCATTCCGAGTGGTTCTCAAGATCCCTATGCTCTAAGACGTCAAGCAACAGGTATTGTTCAAACTCTACTAAATAAAAAATGGAGACTTTCACTTGAGAGTCTGATAAACCAATCATTAGACTTTGTGATAGAAGCAGGGATTCAGAAGAAAGAGAAAGTAGAACTTCAAAGAGATCTTGTTAATTTCTTTAAGCTTCGTATTAAGTATCTTCTTCAAGAGCGTGGGGTACGTTATGATCTCATTGATGCAGTATTAGGTGGAGATATTGGTGAAATCCCAGCCTTAATGAGTAAAGCAGAAGTTCTTGACATGAAGAAAAATGACCTTGAATTTAAAGAAAACATGGAAGCGTTAAGTCGAATTCTTAATATTGCAAGCAAAGCAGAAGTAGAAGGGGAAGTAGAGGTCACAAGATTCGAGAATGAGCATGAAAAAGAGCTGTATCAAAAATATTTAGATGTAAGAGAGCAATTAAGTAAAGATGTAACCGAAGAAGAATACTTTACTTTACTTGTGTCACTGAAAACACAGATTGATCGCTATTTTGAGCATACAATGGTAATGGCAGAGGATGCTAAAGTTCGTGAAAACAGACTGAATCAAATGCTTAAACTAGCTTCGTTAGTTAAAAAATTTGCAAATATTAATGAGGTTATTGTAAAGTAACACATATACGAAAGTGGGCCTGTCAACCATGACAGGCCTTTCTATCTTTTTTTGTACCTTTTCCATGAAATGGTTTCAAGAAACAGTCACAAGCATAAAAAAATTATTCTTTTCATTTATGTTAAATAGTATATAATAATTTTATAAAAGTATAACACTTTTCCGTTTGAGAACGTTCTATTCTAATGATACTAAGTGGGATGACGAATTACTTCATTCGTGTTTGTTTATGAGCAACAAGTATGATCTATCCCTTAGAGGAGCTAATTACATAATTGAAGCACGGTATTTTTTATCGTATGTTAGGTGGTGAGGACAATCGAACTAAATAAACGTCAAGAACAAATTCTTGAGATTGTAAAAGATAATGGGCCAATCACTGGGGAGCATATTGCAGACAGACTAAACCTAACGAGGGCGACCTTGAGACCTGACTTAGCTATTTTAACAATGGCAGGATATTTAGACGCACGTCCACGTGTTGGTTATTTTTATACGGGGAAAACTGGGACTCAGCTTCTGACTGAGAGGCTGCAAAAGCTGTTCGTGAAAGATTTCCAATCGATCCCAGTAGTAGTAAATGAAAATGTATCAGTATATGATGCGATTGTTACCATGTTCTTAGAGGATGTAGGAACATTATTTGTTGTAGATCAGGATTCGTTACTAGTAGGGGTTCTTTCACGAAAAGATTTACTAAGAGCAAGCATCGGCAAACAAGAGCTCACAACTTTACCAGTAAACATTATTATGACGAGAATGCCTAATATTACGATGTGTACAAGAGAAGATTTAATGATAGAAATTGCAAAGAAATTAATTGAAAAACAAATAGACGCATTGCCGGTAGTAAAAGAAACAGAAAAGGGCTTTGAGGTTGTAGGGAGAATGACAAAGACAAACTTAACAAAAGCGTTTCTTGCCCTTGCAGAAAATGATTAAGCGATCAGAGGAGATGGTGAAAGAGAATGAGTAAAATGCCAATCATCTATGTCGTGTCTGATTCGGTTGGAGAAACAGCTGAACTGGTGACAAAAGCCGCTACTAGCCAATTTGACAGCAGAGATACAACAATAAAAAGATACCCTTACGTAGAAAGTAAACAGGACATTGAAGAGGTCATTTCTTTAGCTAAATTAGACCAAGGGATGATTGCTTATACGCTTGTTAAGCCTGATATGCGTAGCTATATTAACGAATTAGCTCAAAAGGAAGGGATCATTGTTAGCGATTTAATTGGACCATTAATGGATCAAATCCAGATAATGAGCGGTTTAACTCCACGTTATGAACCAGGATTGGTACGTAAGCTAGATGAGGATTATTTTAAACGAGTAGAAGCAATTGAATTTGCAGTTAAATATGATGACGGGCGTGACCCAAGAGGGATTCTAAAGGCGGATATCGTTTTAATTGGTGTTTCTAGAACATCTAAAACGCCATTATCCCAATACTTAGCTCATAAACGTTTGAAGGTTGCTAACGTTCCTCTCGTACCAGAGGTTGACCCACCAGAGGAGCTCTTCAAGGTATCACCTGACAAATGCTTTGGCTTAAAAATTAGCCCAGAAAAACTAAATAATATCCGTCGAGAGAGATTACTTTCTCTAGGGTTAAATGATCAAGCAAGCTACGCTAACATCGATCGGATAAAAACCGAAATTGACTATTTTGATAAAATCGTTTCAAGAATAAATTGTCCGGTCATCGATGTAACAAATAAAGCAGTGGAAGAAACAGCTAATCTTATTTTAGCCACTTACTTGAAAAAGAATAAAGGACTATAGCACATGTGAGAAGATATGTGCTATTTTTCTTGTTTCAGCTATCTGTTCTCGTATTACATAATATTGTTAATGAAAAAGAAGGCTTTTTATTAGCAATGATCTATACAGATCGCTTATGCTAAAGTGAAAAATAGTTCTTCACTAAGCTGTTTTCGAATGTATGGATGCCTTTATTCAAAATGGAGAAATGTGAACTTATCCTATAGAAAATCAAAATCGCAAAAAAACCTCTAAAAACTGTCTTGAAATAAGAAAAAACAATAGCAAATCCTACTTTTATATACTATAATAAAAAATTGTGATAAAAATGTATCATATTAGGTTTAGACTAAGGCTTTAACGAATAAACTATTTATTGTCAGAAGTCAAGAAACCCAAGTAGAAAAAATTCGACAAGATTCTGAATATAAAAGTTATTTCTATGAAGAAGGAATATGCGGAGTGATGTAGAATAAGTAGTACAATAGGGAATCAAAGAATTGTAGTTGATGCCGACTCCTGTCCAGTTAAACAGGAAATTGTCGAAATCGGCAGACGGTTTTCAACAGAAATTATGATGGTTGCTTCTTATGCACATATGATGAATGAACTAACAGAAGCAACATGGAAATTTGTTGACTCGAGTCGTGAAGCAGCAGACCTTTATATTATGAATCATGTTCGAAAGGACGATGTCGTTGTAACACAAGATATTGGCCTTGCTTCTACCCTTCTGCCTAAGCAAGTTTATGTTCTATCTCCCAAGGGTATTTTATATGATGAGAAGGACATACAAACGGCTCTAGATATGCGGTATTTATCAGCAAAAGCTAGAAGGCAAGGGAAATATGGAAAAGGTCCCAAACCTTATAGCTCTCAGGATCGAGATAGGTTTGTGAATCAATTGACGAAGATTTTGTCGAATTTTGCAGGAAAATATTAAATGAACTAGAATATCTCAATGTACAGATGGAGATGTGCTCATGGCAGAGAGAATATCCGAAGAAAAAATTAATGATATTCGCCAATCTGTTGATATTGTTGACGTTGTAAGTGATTATGTACAACTGAAAAAGCAGGGGCGAAATTACTTTGGTCTATGTCCCTTCCATGGCGAAAACACACCGTCATTCTCTGTATCACCTGATAAGCAAATATACCATTGCTTCGGCTGTGGAGCTGGTGGAAATGCATTTTCCTTTTTAATGGAGCTAGAAGGCTATTCATTTGTAGAAGCTGCGTTAAAGTTGGCGGAAAAAGCCAATATTGACCTAGAGATCGAAGCCACAAGCATTGCTAAAGAAAAGTCTGTTTCAAAAGACCTTCAACAAATGATGGAGGCTCATGATCTATTAAGGAAATTTTATCATCATTTGCTTGTGAATACAAAGGATGGTCAGCATGCCCTAGAGTATTTATTAGATAGAGGATTTACGATGGAGTCCATCCAAAAATTCCAAATAGGGTATGCGTTAAATTCATGGGATTTTGTTTGCAAATTTTTAACCAAGCGAAAATTTGATCCAAATTATATGGAGAAAGCTGGTCTAATCATTAAGCGGGAACATGATGGTGCATTTTTTGATCGTTTCCGTAATCGCATCATCTTTCCTATATTTGATCGAAATGGAAAAACGATAGCATTTTCAGGAAGGTCGCTTGGGGAGGAACAGCCAAAATATTTAAATAGTCCAGAAACACCCATCTTCAATAAAAGTAAAATTCTATACAATTTTCATTTAGCAAGACCAAGCATACGCAAACATCAGCAAGCGGTTCTTTTTGAAGGGTTCGCAGATGTAATTGCAGCTGACAGAGCAGGCGTAGAAAACGGGCTTGCCACAATGGGAACCTCATTAACAGAAGAGCATGTTGCGGTGCTTAGGCGAAATGTTGAATCCGTAACCATTTGTTATGATTCCGATAGTGCAGGGATCGACGCTGCCTATCGAGCTGCGACTATGCTCACAGAAGCAGGAAGTCATGTAAGAATTGCGCTTCTTCCTGACGGATTAGACCCTGATGACTACATTAAGCAATCTGGGGGAGAGAAATTCCAGAATGATGTAATAGGGGCAAGTCAAACATTTATGTCCTTCAAGATCTTTTATCATAGAAGAGGGAAAAATCTTCAAAATGAAGGAGATAGACTCCTTTATATAGAAGAGATACTTAAAGAAATTAGCCGCTTAGAAAAGGCGGTTGAGCGAGATCACTATTTAAGGCAGTTAGCTAATGAATTTTCTTTATCGCTAGAGGCTTTAAAGCAACAACAAAAACAAGTCTATTATCAAGAAAAGAGAAACAACCAGGGACAACAAGCGAACTCTGGAAGAAAGCAATTATTTATCCCTCAACAGAATGATAAGCTTAAACCTGCGTATTTTACTGCTGAAAGAAGATTAATTGCTCATATGCTAAGAGATAGTGAGGTAGCTTACAAAGTTCAAGTGCTGCTTCAAGGAAATTCCTTTAATATAGATGAACATCAAGCGATTATGACTTATTTATTAGGTTTTTATGAGAAAGGTGAAGCCTCTGATTCAAGTGCCTTTTTAAATTTCCTCCAGGATGACAAGCTAAAAAGAATTGTTGCAGACATCGGCATGATGTCAATTAACGATGAAATTAGTGAGCAGGAGTTAAATGATTATATTAAACAGGTGTTGAATTATCAAAAACTGTTAAAAATAAAAGAAAAAGAGGCAGAACGAAAAGAAGCAGAGAGTCAAAAGGATTATTCAAGAGCAGCAGCAATTGCTATGGAAATCATACAATTGCAGAAATTACTATAGACTGTCTTTGATTTTTGGAAGGAGGGGGACATATGGCTGAAAAGTCGGCCCGTTCAAAAGAGGTTGATACAGAATTGACCGTTGAACTAGTAAAAGACCAGTTAACGGAACTGGGTAAAAAAACCGGAGTCCTTGCCTATGATGATATCGCGGAGAAGCTTTCAAGCTTTGAGTTAGATTCAGATCAGATGGATGAGTTTTACGAATTCTTAGGTGATCAAGGGGTTGAGTTAGTTGGAGATTCTGACGATGCAGACCCAAATATTAAACAATTACAAAAGAATGAAGATGAATTTGATCTAAACGATTTAAGTGTACCTCCAGGTGTTAAAATTAACGATCCTGTTCGTATGTATCTTAAAGAAATTGGTCGAGTAGACCTTCTATCAGCTGAAGAAGAAATTAATTTAGCTAAAAGGATTGAAGAAGGCGATGAAGAAGCAAAGCGACGCTTAGCAGAAGCTAACCTACGACTAGTGGTTAGTATCGCAAAACGCTATGTTGGTCGTGGAATGCTATTTTTAGACTTGATTCAAGAAGGAAACATGGGATTAATTAAAGCAGTTGAGAAATTTGATTACCGTAAAGGGTACAAATTTAGTACGTATGCAACATGGTGGATACGCCAAGCCATTACGAGAGCAATTGCTGACCAAGCAAGAACCATTCGTATACCGGTTCATATGGTAGAAACCATAAATAAATTAATCCGTGTTCAACGTCAGTTACTTCAGGACTTAGGACGTGAACCAACTCCTGAAGAAATTGGAGAAGATATGGATCTAACTCCAGATAAGGTTCGAGAAATCTTAAAGATTGCCCAAGAGCCTGTAAGTTTGGAAACGCCAATTGGAGAAGAAGATGATTCACATCTTGGAGACTTTATCGAGGACCAGGACGCGACATCTCCTTCAGAGCATGCAGCATATGAATTACTTAAAGAACAACTTGAAGATGTTTTAGATACGTTAACAGATCGTGAAGAGAATGTTTTAAGACTTCGTTTCGGATTAGATGACGGCCGCACGCGTACCCTCGAAGAAGTAGGGAAAGTCTTCGGTGTAACACGGGAACGTATCCGACAAATTGAAGCGAAAGCATTGCGTAAGCTAAGACATCCAAGTCGAAGCAAGCGCCTTAAAGACTTCCTAGAATAAGGCTTAAAGTTCTGCTGTTACAATAGAAAAGAATTGCCAGGAAATAGTTTACTTCTTACAATAGAAGTGAACTATTTTTTTTATAGCTAGTAGAACCTATTCATATTCTTAATTAGGAAGTGCCGTGTAATGAATGATCTTCGTAAACAAATTATTTTGAAAGAAATTGAATATTGGAAGGAAAACCGGATGCTTCCAGAGCATTATTGTAATTTTTTACTATCGCTATATACAGAAGGGAACCGGCAAAAGGAAACAATCATTAACAATAAGAACAAGAAGTTCTCTGTTATGCCCCTTTTGTTCTTACTCATCATTCCGCTTGCTATGTTTGTCATTTATTTTACTGAATTGTCTTACGTTTTGCAAATTGCTCTTGTCATTTTTTTAGTTGTCTTCGTCATTTTTGCTACATATTATTTTTTTAAAAAAGGTTTTTCATACCAAATCCCACTGGTTGTAGCCGCATTAACATTGTTGCTTGCGTCCGTTGAGTTCACATCGGCATCCTTTCCAAATCAGTTGAGTGTCCTATATTTAATCTTAGTATTAAATTGTTTCCTTTGGCTGTTTTCAGGCTATAAGCTGAAGCTGCTGTATTTTTCTATTTCAGGCTATCTTGGAATAGGCTTATTAATTATCTCTATTTTCATATAATAAAATATTTTTTAAAATTTTTAAATGTTGAGAAAATTAAGCATCTCCTCTTATAATAGTAATTGAAAGCGTATTCATTACTAAGGGGGATGGGGTATGAATTTTAATTTGACGCAAGAACAAGAAATGATCCTTAAAACGATTCGTGAATTTGCAAATGAAGAAGTAGAACCAGGGGCGCTTGAAAGAGATAAGACGAAGGAATTTCCAAAAGAAATATTTCTTAAGCTTGCTGATATGGGTATGATGGGACTCCCTTTTTCAGAGGAATACGGCGGGGCAGGGGCGGATACAATTAGCTTTGCCATCGTAACAGAGGAGTTAAGCCGTGCATGTGCTTCAACTGGAATTACGTATTCTGCTCATATTTCATTAGGCGGAGCACCTCTGCATTTATTTGGGACAGAAGAGCAAAAGCAAAAGTATCTTGTACCGATTTGTACGGGGGAATCATTTGGTGCTTTCGGTCTAACGGAACCGAACGCTGGCTCAGATGCAGGTGGCACGAGAACCACAGCAATTGAGAAAGATGGAGAATATATTATTAATGGAAACAAGTGCTATATTACTAATGCAAGCTATGCGAAACATTTAGCATTAACAGCAATTACTGGTGAGAACCAAGGTAAAAAAGAAATAAGTGCAATCATTGTACCAACCCATGCGAAGGGATTTACGGTTATTGATAACTATGAAAAAATGGGTCTGCACGCATCGAATACGACAGAGCTTGTGTTAGAAGACGTACGCGTTCCGACTGAGCACTTGCTCGGTAAAAAAGGAGAGGGATTTAAGCAATTTCTGATAACACTTGACGGTGGGAGAATTGGTATTGGCGCAATGGCAGTTGGGATTGCGCAGGCTGCTTATGATCGAGCTCTTCAGTATGCAAAAGAGCGCCAGCAATTCGGAAGTCCTCTATCAAAGTTCCAAGCTATTCAATTTAAACTAGCAGATATGGCCATGAAAATTGAGCTAGCTCGAAATATGGTTTACAAAGCCGCATGGTTAAAGGATCAAGGAAAATCTTTTACTAAAGAAGCAGCAATGTGTAAACTCTATGCCTCTGAAATAAGTATGCAAGTTTGTGATCAAGCTGTCCAAATTCATGGCGGGTACGGTTACATGAAAGAATATCATGTAGAGCGTTATATGCGTGATGCCAAGCTAACGGAAATTGGGGAAGGTACATCTGAGATTCAGCGAACAGTGATAGCTAGACAAATAGGCTGTTAACTAAGAATTCTTATGTCAAATAGGGGTGTTATACCTTAGAGTTGCTTATTTACAGCAAGTTGGTTGTATCGAAAGGTGGGAGACTTCTGCGGAAATAGCGTAACAAGTGAGACCTCATAGGCAATGCAGAGGAAGCTCACGGCACGCCCTGCTGAAAGGCGAAGCATCCGGAAGAGGAAATCAATCGTCCATAGGAATAAAGCAATCCTTTAAGGACGTTTTCAGTGACATCAGCGATAGCAACGGGGAGCGTCCAGGTTCGCCTATAGAAAGTGAGTGGCTGTAGAGAAAATCAACAACAAAATTTAACAGAGACGATCAAAAAGAAATGAAATTAAAACTCCCCCACCCTAATGGGGAAGTCAGACTGTAGACAACTCTACAGTCTATTTTCTTGTGTACCAGGCATGGCAACTATCTAGGTGGTGAAAGTCCACTGTGTGGGTACACATCAGCCTACCACTAAGGAAGCGCAAGGTACTTATTGTAAGATAAGGGCTGGAGGAAGCGAGGAATAAAATCTTGGCTCGACGAACAGAAATCTGATACTAAGGCTTTATAAAGGGATGAGGCTCCAAGACAAGTCAAAGTTCGAAAAGATGTGCGTACTTTGTAGAGAAGCTCTGAAAACTGACAAAGCGAAACTGGGGTGTCCCACTAGACTGTTGATATTGAAACTGAAACAAGTCATATTCGGGTGGGTAAACTACTTCAGGATAGGAAACATGAAAAAAGTAATAGATGTCGAAAAGGTTATCGGTATAAAGGATTATTAAAAGTTGTCCAAAGAGCCATCTCAAACAAAAGACTAAAGCAGAGGGGGGTTCCATCTGTTTTAGAACATTTTCTAAAAGTGCACACTGTTATATAATTTGAAACACCTTATACGTGAACCGTACGTACGGTTTTGTGAGAGGGGCGAAAATAATCATCTTTTTTCCCTCTACTCGATTAATCATTGAATGGTTAAGTTAATGATTTACGTATGCCCGCTGATTGGAGTGGATATTTTCTTTTTTCTAACAAAAATATGACAAAAAGAAGTGAGAAGAGCAACGCACTTTCTATTGTCTACGATAAATTTTGGTGGAGTTTTGTCTATTTTCCGAACTTCATGTGACAAAGTTTACTTTAGGACTTTTCCTTCCAACGTTTTTCAAGTAAAATAATAATTGTTTGTACTAATAATTACTGAAAGTTTCTTACATAAGGGAGGGTATAAGTATGAATCGTAATCCGATTATTCCGTTTGTGCTAATTATGGTTATTGGAATTGGGGCAATGTTCTTACTTTCTTTTAAAGGGTTAGGCGACATGGACGAGCTAGCTGCTGAAAAAGAGGGTGGCGAAAAGACTGAAGAAACCGCTTCAAATAATCCTGAAGACATCTATGCTACAAGCTGTATTGGATGTCATGGTGATCAATATCAAGGTGGTGTAGGTCCAGCTCTTACTGGAATTGGCGACCGTCTATCACAAGACGAAATTAAAGATATTCTTGTAAACGGTAAAGGCACTATGCCTCCAGGTTTAGCTGCAGGCCATGAAGATGCTATGGCAGAATGGTTAGCTGGTCTAAAATAATATCATTTCAATTAAGGTCCTTTACATGACGTAAAGGGCCTTTTTACGTCTTCAAGTGGGAAGTCTTTCGTTATCCTTTCATAAATGATACATTAGATAGTACGTAGACAAACTATAAAAGTGGTGAAGAAATTGAACACAGAAAAACTTTCAAAACGATTACATACCGTTGCTCAATATATACCTGATGGCTCTCGATTAGCTGATATAGGTTCCGATCATGCTTATTTGCCTTGCCATGTTGTGCAAAAAGGGAACGTTCCATCCGCGATTGCAGGTGAGGTCGTTGAAGGACCCTATCAATCCGCGTTAAAGCAGGTGGAACAAGAAGGATTGTCAGATCGAATTTCAGTTCGTAAAGGCAATGGTTTAGCGGTAATAGAAGCAGGGGAGGTGGACTGTATTACGGTTGCTGGAATGGGTGGTGGGCTCATTTCTACGATTCTTGAAGATGGGAAGGAAAAGCTTACTGGAGTTAAACGATTAGTTCTTCAGCCTAATATTAGTGCCATCTCCACTCGTCTATGGTTACGAGATAACCGTTGGCAGTTAATAGACGAAGCCATTATGATTGAAGATGGGAAAATTTATGAGGTTCTAGTGGCTGAAAAGGGCGATCCAGAAGCCCCATATACGGCTAATATAGAGACAGAGCTCTTAGTTGGACCTTTTTTAATGAAGCAAAAATCAGAGGTATTTCAACAAAAATGGACGAGTGAGATAAAAAATTGGCAACGAATACTGAGTCAGTTGGAGAGAGCAGCTAGCTCTCAAGAAAATGAAGAAAAACGTCAAGAGATTTTGCATAAAATACAGCTTGTTGAGGAGGTACTTAGATGAAGAAGGTCAATGGTCATGAAGTAATTCAACTATTTGAATCGTTCTCGCCTAAGATATATGCAATGGAAGGGGACAAAATTGGACTTCAAATCGGCAAGCTCAACCAACCGATCTCAAATGTGTTAGTAACGCTCGATGTGTTGGAGGAAGTAGTGGATGAAGCAATTGAGAAGGATGTTCAACTGATTATTGCCCACCATCCACCAATCTTTCGTCCACTTCAAAAAATCACAACGGATACGTCCTCTGGTCGCATAATTGAAAAGCTGATTAAGCATGATATCGCTGTATATGCAGCTCACACCAATCTTGATGTAGCAAAGGGAGGCGTCAATGATTTACTTGCTGAATCATTACAGCTTAAAAATGTTGAGGTACTCGTCCCTACATTTGAAACAAGGTTAAAGAAGCTAGTCGTATTCGTCCCAAGGGAAAATGCAGATCAATTAAAAGCAGCAATTGGGAACGCTGGAGCTGGTGCCATTGGAAATTACAGTCACTGCAGCTATTCTTCTGATGGAATGGGCGAGTTTATTCCGGGAAATGGTTCAAATCCGTATATTGGAGAGCGCGGCAAGCTGGAGCAAGTAGAAGAAACAAGAATTGAAACCATTTTTCCAGCTCACTTAGAGAAGAAGATCTTAACAGCTATGTTTAAGCACCATCCATACGAAGAAGTAGCATATGACGTGTATCCATTAGAGAATAAAGGCGAAGCTCTTGGTTTAGGTCGTATTGGTGACATTGATGAAATGACACTAGAGGAATTTGCAGATCATGTAAAGAAATCACTTGATGTTAAAGGTGTTCGCGTAGTCGGTAATCTATCAGACAAGGTGAAAAAAGTTGCGGTACTTGGAGGGGATGGGAATAAATACATCTCTTCAGCGAAATTCAAAGGGGCAGATGTGTATGTCACAGGTGATATGTACTTCCATGTTGCTCATGATGCCCTGATGATGGGATTAAATATCGTTGACCCAGGACATCATATAGAAAAAGTAATGAAAAAAGGGGTAGCGGAACTGCTAACCAAGATGTGTGAAGAAAAAGGCTACGAGGTTACAGTTTTTCCATCTACACTGAATACAGATCCCTTTCAATTTTTGTAAGTACGAGCGGATTATATGATGTATAACAAAAACTCGCCAAAAGGCGAGTTTTATTTTTGGGCTGTTTTGACTTTAGGTAGAATTTTATGAAGTGGAACCTTCTTCTCTCTCGTCCAAGTTGTTTCATCTTCAGGGTTAAATTGTTCAATAAATGCGATAACCTCTTTCGTAATCGGAGTTGGGGTAGAGGCTCCAGCTGTAACCGCAACTGTTTCTGCATCTTTAATCCAATCAATATCAAGCTCTGAGATATCGCCAATTCGATACGCTTTTGTACCTGCAATTTCTTGGGAAACTTGTGCTAGTCGATTGGAGTTATTACTCATCGGATCTCCAACTACGATTAGGACATCTGCTTCCCCTGCTTGTTCAGCAACTGCTTCTTGTCTAACTTGTGTTGCTAAACAAATCTCTTTATGGATCTCAGCATGGGGATATTTTTCTTGTACCTTCTCCATAATGTGAGCGACATCCCATTGGCTCATCGTTGTCTGGTTTGTAATGATAATCTTATCACTTGTTAACGATAAGGAGTCCACATCCTCTTCAGCTGAAACAAGATGGACGATATGGGGTGCAACACCCATTGCTCCTTCTGGCTCAGGATGCCCTTTTTTGCCAATGTAGACGACCTCATAGCCTTCAGCTTCTTTTTGTTTGATGAGCTCGTGCGTTTTTGTTACATCAGGACAAGTGGCATCAAGGGTGACAAGTCCTTTTTCTTTAGCTAATTGGCGCACTTCAGGAGAAATTCCGTGAGCCGTGAAAATCACAGTCCCTTTCTCAACCTGATCTAAGATTTCTTTGCGGTTACTACCGTCTAGCGTAATAATCCCTTCTTCTTCAAAAGCATCTGTTACATGTTTATTATGAACAATCATTCCAAGGATATAGATAGGTCTCGGAAGTGATTTATCTAATGCAGCATTCCTTGCGATTACCATTGCATCTACAACACCGTAGCAATAGCCACGAGGAGATATTTTAATTACTTTCATTATGGGTCCCTCCAAAGAGCCAAAATGCTCTAAAACTATGACTTTATTATATAGGACATAAAAAGAAATTACAAAATCGATATGTTTTTAGGAACGAACATTTAGGGGAGGTGGAGGATTGATTCACAATAAGTTAACATGAAAAAAGGGTCTCAATAGAATTTGAAAATGGATAAAGAATGAAAATGACTACAGGCTAACTGTAAAATGCTTTGAGTTTGTCTACAGATGAATGCTTAAACAATCAATTCAGTATTAAACATACAGCTTAGGAAGGGATTGACCTTTAGAAGGGGATGGTTTCGGAGTAACTAAAGCTGAATCCTCCGTCTTTTTTCTTCTCTGTTGAATCCCTTTTTTTGCAGCGGGTTTGTTGTTTTCTGCAGACTCTACTGGGGTGCTCTCAGAGCTAGATTCTTCCTCATCATCCGCTGCGTCAGGTAAATTTTTCAAGCTGCGATACATTTTCCACATGCTAGGTATATTTTTTACGATGGGTCCGTATTGCTGTACCATTGGCCCAAACTGCTGTGCTGTGCTAAGAACCTTTTGAGTGTTTGTTAAAAAACCATTTATAGAAGAGGGGTTTGTTAGGGATTGAAGAATTCCACCACTATTCGAAGCAGCAGCACCAGCACCTCCTAAAGCCCTTGCAGAGGGAGCAATTCCTTGTAGGCTACCTTGTGCGCCTGCAGCACCTTGAGAACCTCTTCCTAGAATTTTAGATAATAATCCGCCTAACCCTTTTTGCTGCCCAGCAGCGCCCATCATTTGCCCCATACCTGCATTATTTTGCATTAACGGCCCAAAGCTACTTCTTCCAGGCATCATCGGTCCGAACCCGCCTCCTCGGGGTTGAATGGGGGGCATCATCCGAGTAGGCACACCTCCTCTAAGAGGAATTTGTGGTCTTGGTGGCATCTGTATGCCTCCTTTCAATACATGTTTTCTAGTAATAGGGTATGCAACTAAATGGCATTTGGTTTAGGCTAGAAAAAATAAGGATGCTCTAAATAGAGAATGAAAAGAGAAAATTGAAGGATGATTGGCGAATTTGTATTTTTTTTATTATAATTACAGGATGGATATAAAAAAATGAAAAGTAGATATGTGGAGTGCTTGAAGGGAGAGTAAGGAACAACTCGACCTTTGCCTATTTTTTTACCTAAAAACCTCTTCATTTTGAAAGCTTAGGCTATTTTCTGGAAGGTTGTTGTTTTATACCAAGTAAGATGACCTTCTTCATACGAAGTCTAGCCGATTAGAGCGGAAAACTGCCCATGATTCAAAAACAACAATGAATTACGATAACGATCTTTTATAAATATTTTAGAATCACGGACGAATATATGAAATGTTAGAGGATACTAAATGAGAATAAAAAGGGTAATGCCTTTTAATAAGGAGCAATAATCTATGAATAACAAGAAATTTGAACGTTATGAATTTAAACCGTTTATTATGAAAGCAATTGAAGAGCTAGGATTTTATGAGCCAACTGAAATTCAGGAAAGACTCATTCCACCTGTACTCAAAGGCGAAAGCGCCATCGGTCAGTCACAGACAGGAACAGGTAAAACACATTCATACATTTTACCGATTCTCCAAAAGATCGATACATCTCGTGAAGAAGTACAAGCTGTTATTGCTGCGCCTACTCGTGAACTAGCCAACCAAATTTATCAAGAAATCTTAAAGGTGACTCAATATTTACCAGAAGAAGAACAGATTGTCGCCCGTTGCTATATTGGTGGAACAGATAAACAACGGACAATTGAAAAATTAAAGAAGCAACCACAGGTGGTTGTCGGTACAGCTGGAAGAATCAATGACTTAGTAAAGGAACAGGCTTTATTTGTTCATAAGGCGAATATGCTTGTCATCGATGAAGCAGACTTGATGCTGGATATGGGTTTTATTGAAGAAATTGATCAATTTGCAAGTAAGATGCCTGAGAATCTGCAAATGCTTGTATTCTCTGCCACAATCCCTGAGAAGCTTAAACCCTTCCTTAAAAAGTATATGGAAAATCCTAAATACGTACATGTAGAACCTAAGCAATTAACGGCAGCAAAAATTGAGCATTATTTAATGCCATCTCGTCATCGAAATAAAACAGAGCTTGTATATAAAGCATTATCTATCTTTAATCCGTATTTAGCTATTGTATTCACAAATACGAAGAAGATGGCTGATCAAGTGGCAGATGCCCTGATGGAAAAAGGATTGAAGGTTGGACGTATTCACGGAGATCTTGGACCAAGAGAACGTAGAAAAATGATGAAACAAATTAGGGATTTAGAATTTCAATACATTGTCGCAACAGACCTTGCTGCAAGAGGAATTGATATTCAAGGAATTAGTCATGTAATTAACTATGAGTTCCCAGCAGATCTTGACTTTTATGTTCACCGTGTTGGTAGAACGGCAAGAGCGGGCTATTCGGGAATAGCTTTAAATATCTATGATCCTTCAGATGAAGATGCATTAAACCGACTAGAGAAAATGGGGATCGAATTTAAGCATGTTGATTTGAAAAATCAAGAATTTGTGGAAATCGGAGACCGAAATAAGCGAAAGAAACGCCAAAAGCAAACAGATGAAGTAGATGAAAAAGCGAAGTCACTCGTTCGTAAACCAAATAAGGTAAAACCTGGATATAAAAAGAAAATGAAATACGAAATGGAACAAATTAAGAAGCGCCAAAGAAGATTGAAGAAAAAATAAACAGCTTAGGGGGAGGAAATGATATGTTAAAAATTGGCTCTCACGTTTCGATGAGTGGAAAAAAGATGCTGCTTGCTTCAAGTGAGGAAGCTGTATCATATGGAGCTAATACGTTCATGGTATATACGGGTGCTCCTCAAAACACAAGAAGAAAGAAAATCGAAGATCTAAACATTGAAGCAGGCAGAAAGCATATGGAGGAACATGGGATTAGCGAGATTGTTGTTCACGCTCCATATATTATTAATATTGGAAATACACAAAATCCATCTACATTTGAATTAGGAGTAAACTTCCTGAGGTCTGAAATTGAACGCACGGAAGCAATTGGAGCAAAGCAAATCGTTCTTCATCCAGGTGCTCACGTTGGTGCAGGTACAGAAGAAGGCATTAAGAAGATTGTAGAAGGACTAAATGAGGTGCTTACTGGACAGGAAAAGGTCCAAATTGCACTTGAAACAATGGCAGGTAAAGGCTCAGAATGCGGAAAATCATTTGAAGAGCTTGCGATGATTATGGATGGAGTCCACTATAATGATAAGCTTTCTGTCTGTTTTGATACATGTCATATCCATGACGCTGGATACGATATTGTGAATGATTTCGATGCTGTGATTGAGAACTTCGATAAGATTGTTGGAATTGATCGTTTAAAGGTGCTACACATTAATGACAGCAAAAATGAGCGTGGAATGAGAAAAGACCGACATGAGAATATTGGTTTCGGCCATATTGGGTTTCAGGCAATTAATTATATTGTCCATCACCCGCAGCTCATGCAAGTTCCGAAAATCTTGGAAACTCCATATGTTGGGGAAGACAAGAATAACAACAAAGCTCCTTATAAGCTTGAAATTGAAATGCTGCGTAAGCAAGAATTCAATGACAATCTTCTTGATGATGTAATGGCTGCTGAATAATCTCACTTTACGTTGATCTAGACTAGTTATCGTAATACGTGAAAGCTGCTAAGGGGGAAAAGTTGAGGCTCGCTATCCCCCCCTTGGCAAAATATATAGAAATGAAATTGTACAACTTGCTTTTACATTGTAAATTGAATGAACAAGCGGTTTACTTCCTTCGCAGTGCTTGGGCCTGCAACCTTCGCAATTTCTTTAATCACTTTTGCTCTTTCTGAATCGTTAAATATGTTAATTTGTTTACCTTTTAAGTATTTAGCGATTTGTTTTGCCTCTTCTGGATTAATGGATATTTGAAACTGTTTAGCATATTTCATTAATTCATCCGCCGTAATGGTACTAATTTTATGGTTAATAATGTTTTCGAAAATTTTCATTGTCATCACTCCCCTTTGTAAGCTTATGAAGAATGTATGGGGAATGTGACTAAAACGATACTCACAATTGAATAGTCTTGTTCCCTCTTTGTTTTCATAAACTAGTAATAATCAAATCTATGAAATCGAAAGAGTCAAAAATGGATTAACAGAGAACCCTTTAATAGGGAAGGAGAATATAATGATAAAAAAAGAACATAAAAAGGAAAATCCTCTTCATCTGATCTATCGCTTTTTCTGGATTATTATTGGAGCAGGATTAGCAGCTTTATCAATTGAATTGTTCTTAATACCTAATAATATTATTGATGGTGGAATTATCGGTGTTTCACTTATTTTAGATTACTTATTCTCAGATCATGTTCCTATTATTAATTTTGGAACGTTAGTTGTTCTATTAAACCTTCCGTTTATGTATTCCGGGTATAAGCACATTGGAAAAACCTTTATGATTTCCTCACTATTTGCAGTCATTTGCCTTGCATTCATTGAGAGTGGACTTCATCACTTTGCCCCTTTCACTAACCAACCAATCTTAGCTACCGTGTTTGGCGGATTAGTACTAGGTCTTGGGGTTGGGTTAGTCATACGCCATGGAGGATCATTAGATGGAACTGAAATTCTTGGTATTCTATTGACTAAGAAGCTGCCGTTCTCTGTTGGAGAATTTGTCATGTTTATTAACATATTTATTTTTGCTTGGGCGGCGTTTGTCTTTGGACCAGAACAAGCCATGTATTCAGTGATGGCCTATTATATTGCTTTTAAAACGATTGATACAGTTATCCAGGGACTGGATGAAACAAAGGCAGTCATCATTGTTTCTGACTTGTATGAAGAAGTATCAGATGCCATTCTTAGTCGCCTAGGACGTGGGACGACTAAGCTTAAAGGCAAGGGCGGCTACACAGACAATGATAAAGATGTTATTTACGTAGTTGTCACTCGCCTAGAAGTCACCAAGCTTAAAGCGATTGTCCATGATATTGATCCTAATGCGTTTCTTACCATCATGAATACACAAGAAACGAAAGGTGCTCGCTTTAAATCAGCTATTCATTAAATGGTTGAGACTGTAGAAGAACAATGCACTCTACAGTCTTATTTTTGTGAAAGGTCACGAAGCACCTACTACTATTCAGTAGCTATATTCTCCAATTATGCTGCTTCTGTTGTGTTTCTTGCCTAAATACGTTATACTACAATTTGTCAAATCGGAATGATTCTTATAAAGGTGATAACAATGAATCAAATTATTGAAATAAAAAATTTATCCTTTCGCTATGAAAAGGATTATGTATTAGAGAGCATTAACTTATCGGTTCCGAAAGGTGCTTTTGTAGGCATAGTAGGTCCAAATGGATCAGGTAAATCTACTTTGATGAAACTCTTATTAGGGCTGTTAAAGATACAGCAAGGTGAGATTTCCATTTTTGGAGAAGAACATAATAAATTTAAGGATTGGCACAAAATTGGGTTTGTTTCCCAAAAAGCTAACTCATTCAATACTGGTTTTCCCGCAACGGTTTATGAAGTGGTTTCAAGTGGACTTACTAAGAAAATCGGGATGTTTCGTTTTTTAAAGAAAAGCGATCATCTACAGATTCAGAAGGCACTAGATTCTGTAGGGTTATCTGATTTTAAGAATCGTAATATTGGGGAACTATCAGGAGGTCAACAGCAAAGAGTGTTCATCGCAAGGGCGCTAGTAAGTGAACCGGAGCTTCTTATTCTCGACGAACCGACAGTTGGAGTGGATGCGCAAAATGTTCAATCCTTCTATCAAATGCTGGATGATTTGAATAAAAAGCTAGGAATTACACTGTTGTTAGTAACCCATGATATTGGGACGATTACGGATAAAGTGACCCATGTTGCTTGTTTAAATAAGCATTTGCATTTTCATGGAAATACCCATGAGTTTGAAGAGCTAAAATTAAATGAGCTCTCTGATTTTTATGGCCATGATGTACATGTCCTAACACATAATCATGCCCATCATGGAGGAAGCCATTGATGATATCAGCCATTTTAGAATACGAATTTTTACAAAATGCATTTATTACTGGAATGATTATTGGGGTTATTGCTCCGCTACTTGGGGTATTTATTGTTGTAAGAAGAATGTCCTTAATTGCTGATGCTCTTAGTCATGTAACATTAGCAGGGATTGCAGCCAGTTTGTTGTTGGAAAAGAAAGTAATGGCTTTTAGTGGTATAAATCCAGTCTATATGGGAATGGCTTTCTCTGTTACAGGCTCGCTGTTTATTGAAAAGCTAAGAGGAGTTTACAAGCATTACCAAGAATTGGCGATTCCGATTATCCTATCTGGAGGTATTGGACTAGGGGTTATCTTTATATCCCTTGCTGATGGGTTTAATACTGATCTATTTAGTTACTTGTTTGGAAGTGTCAGTGCTGTAAGCAAATCAGACTTATGGATTGTTGTATTTATTAGTATACTTGTTTTTGCCATCATTATTCTTTTTTATAAAGAGCTATTCTTATTATCGTTTGATGAAGAGCATGCAAAGGCTTCAGGGATTGCTGCTAAGAGTGTTCATTTCATTTTCATTGTGATGGTTGCCCTTGTAATTGCAGCATCTATGAGAATTGTCGGGATCTTACTTGTATCCTCGTTAATGACATTACCAGTAGCAGCAAGTATTCGAATAGCAAGAGGGTTTAAACAAACCATTTTTTATTCAATTTTATTTGGTGAAACAGCCGTATTAGGGGGATTGACTTTATCCTATTACATGGATTTGGCGCCAGGAGGTACAATTGTTGTTCTTTCGGTACTTCTGTTAATCATTGCAATCTTAGCAAAACGGTTTACAATTGAAAAAGCTACCAAATAGGGGGGGATCGATATGAAAGTGGATGAAGCACTGCAGCTATTGAAAGAAAGAGGATATAAATATACTGGAAAACGAGAAGAGATGCTCCAATTTTTTGCTGATCGTAATAAGTATCTTACTGCTAAAGATGTGTTAGATTATTTGAAGGATAGTTATCCAGGTCTTAGCTTTGATACCATTTATCGTAATCTTTCCTTATTTGTTGAGTTGGGTATTTTTGAAATGACAGAGCTGTCGGGTGAAAAGCATTTTCGTTTTACGTGTGCACATGATCACCACCACCATCATTTTATTTGTTTAGATTGTGGAAAAACAAAAGAAATAGAAACATGCCCCATGAATAAGCTAGAAGAAAATTTAAAAGGTTATGATATTTCTGGCCATAAATTTGAAATTTATGGACGATGTCCCGAATGTGTTTAAGAAAGAATTATATTGAAAACTTCTGTAGGTCGTTTTCTGAGTATATCCAAAAAAGGAAGGCATCGAGGAAAGCTCCTCGATGCCTTTCGCGTCTAAAAACGTCAATCACGCTCCATGACAACTTGCGGAAAAGACGTAAGTGGCTAATCACAAGTCATATAAATTTTCCAAATCAACCCCTCAGGGAAGTAATCATTTACGATTTTAACTAAAGGCTTTAGTGCCATTAGTTAATGCTTAAGAAGGTACAAAATTTATCAATTGTTGATAAGCACTTCGACATCCAGCTCCAGTGCATAGCCCTACGTTTTTATTCGGAAATGCTCCTATTTTAATTCATCGTTTATCCAATTATTTACCCAGATTCGTGCTTCCTGCCAATTGTTAACACGGATGACTCCTTTTGGAATCGGGTCTTGGTTATATGGGGTGTTAAAAAGAAGGACTGGAATTTGACATTCCTCGTGTATGGAAACTGCGTTATCATGCTTATCTTCAAAGAAAATATCAACATTATATTTTTGAGCAGCAGCAATTTTGTCATGTGTTCCGATTAATTCAATGTGATCAAAGGTTAGTTCTTGGTTCTTAAACCACTCTTTCGTTAAGTTTAATAAGTGATTTCCACGAGCACTAATAAAATATAGCTCATGGTTATTTTTCCATTCCTTTAATACCTTTTTCGCGCCTTCTGCTAGGGGAGATTTTGAATAAATTGTTGGCTCCATTTGCTGAAACCAATTGGAAAATTCTTTGGTTGAGATTTGTACTAACGGTGTTAAATCATACTGTTTAATGTCATCAAGCGTTATATTTAAGTTAAATGAATCATTTAAATAGGGAATCATGGAGGATGGGCACGTGACCGTTCCATCTATATCAATTCCAAATCGTTTCTTCATGTTATGGCCCCTCTTCGTTTGAAATATTCATATTTATTTTATCAGAATAGAGGAAGGGATGGGAAACAAACAGATGAAAACATTGACAATCATAATTGAGCTTCATTCGACAAAAAATAAGATTGCTCCATAAATGAAAGCGAGGGATTCAATATGGCAGATCAAGAACGGACCAACGAAAAAGTTGATCTTCGTTACCTTGAGGATAACGAATCGAGAACTGCAGATTATGTAGAAGAAACCTCAGCAGAAATTGCTGCACCAATGTCCTATAATCGCCGAGCAGTGATTGAGGATGAACGTGAAACAGCAACTGCAGGGAGAGGAATGGGATTTGCTGCACTTGCATTGTCCATTCTATCCTTGTTTGTCTTACCTGTTTTGTTTGGGGCAGCAGGGATTGTTCTCGGCTTCTTAGCACATAGAAGAGGGTCCAATACTCTTGGAGCATGGGCAATTGGAATCGGAGCGGTATCCATCGTGGTTGGAATCTTTATTTTACCGTTCTTTTAAACCACTGCAGTAATGAGAAACAGGCTTGGCTAATTTGCCAAGCCTGCTTCATTTTATTTTTCTTGTTTTGCCAAATACTCTGCAGCAATAACATCAATTTCTTTTTTTAATTCTTCAACCATTGTTTCTTCGGGAACTTTTCGAACAATTTGCCCTTTACGGAACAACAGACCTTCTCCGCGTGCACCGGCAATTCCGATATCTGCTTCACGAGCTTCTCCTGGACCATTTACCGCACAACCGAGTACAGCTACTTTAATCGGTGCTTTAATTTGTTGGATATACTCTTCAACTTCATTTGCAATGCTAATAAGGTCAATTTCAATTCGGCCGCATGTAGGACATGAAATCAATGTGGCCGCATTTGAAGATAATCCAAATGATTTCAGTAGCTCTCTTGCCACCTTTACTTCTTCAACTGGATCAGCGCTTAAAGAGATGCGAAGCGTATTTCCAATCCCTTTGCTTAAGATCGCACCAAGTCCTGCTGCACTTTTGACCGTTCCAGCAAAAAGTGTACCAGATTCAGTAATTCCTAAATGTAATGGATAATCGAATGCCATTGCAGCTTTTTCATATGCTTCGATGGCAAGATTTACATCTGAAGCCTTCATTGAAACGATGATGTCATGAAAATCGAGGTCTTCTAAAATTTTGATATGATGAAGGGCACTTTCGACCATGCCATCAGCAGTTGGATAACCGTATTTCTCAAGAATCCGCTTTTCTAATGAACCGGCATTCACACCAATACGAATAGGAATCCCACGTTCTTTAGCAGCTTTAACAACGGCTTCTACTTTTTCTCGCTTCCCAATGTTACCTGGATTGATGCGGATTTTATCAGCGCCGCCTTCAATGGCTTTTAGGGCAAGCTTATAATCAAAATGAATATCTACTACAAGAGGAATATTAATGCGCTTCTTAATCTCAGAAATGGCATTAGCTGCTCGTTCGTCAGGACAAGCAACACGAACCACTTGGCATCCAGCATCCTCAAGTCTTTTAATCTCAGCAACAGTTGCTTCCACATCATGAGTTTTCGTTGTTGTCATACTTTGAATGACTAATTCATTGCTACCGCCAATGGTTAAGTCTCCTACTTTTACTTGTCGGGTTTTTGTACGATGTATAATTTCACTCAATGGTGTTACGCTCCTTTAATCAATGGAATTGGATAACCATCCTTTTTTCAATGGCCCTGTTTAACCTACTCGTATGAACAGGGATTTAGAATGCTTCTTTATTGTATCAATGAACTGCTAAAATTGACAAGAAACTAACTGTTTCCTTCCTATTCTTTTTCACGGTAATTAGGAAACTTATACGTTTCACCAGTTTGTATATGTTCAGGCTTCATTCCACCATTAAGCTTTTTAAATTCCTTTACCACATCAGCAATTGAAACAGGTATAGGCCTGTTTAGATTCTTTTCAACAATAGATAAAACGGTTTCCCCTGGCTCTACTTCTTTCGAAAAATAATCAAGTCCAACTTGTTCCTTTGCTTCTATTTTTTGCTCCTTAACTGCGGGGAGTGTTCCATGATTTAAGTCATAATAAATGACATAGACTAAAAGAACGGATAATAGGATTCCTGCTAATTGCTTCATTGGACATACCTCCTCAAGGAGTGATAACAGAGGTATATGCTTGTCCAGTAATATTTAGAACAGAATTTCAAAATAGTTAGGTGAAAAAATGAAGAATAATCACAGCCAAGTTATTTTTTTTATTGGATTGTTACCGTTTGTGATGGTCTTAGGTAATTCGATGCTCATTCCACTATTGCCAGAGATCGAACGGGATCTTGAACTAACCAATGTTGAGACAGGACTTGTATTAAGCATGTTCAGTATTCCAGCTGCAATTGTAATCCCTCTGATTGGCTTTCTCTCTGATCGGTTTGGGAGAAAAAAACTGATTCTTATTTCATTGGTTTTAGTCATAGTAGGCAGTATTATTTGTGGTTTAAGTAGTTTATTGGGCGGTCAGTCCTATCGCTTTCATTGGCTTTTAGCTGGAAGAATCGTTCAAGGTATTGGGGCAGGGGGAACAACACCGCTTGCAATGGCACTAGTAGGTGATATATTTGTAAACGATCGTAGTAGAGTATTAGGTGTTTTGGAGGTATATAATGGAATAGGGAAAGTACTTGCCCCGATACTTGGTGCCGCTTCTGCCATTTGGAATTGGTATTTTGCTTTCTTTATTTTGCCAATTATTGCAACCCTTTCTTACCTCGGCATTAGAAGGCATATTTCATCTGCCTCAAGCGAAGCAGCTACCATGTCATTTAGAGAGTACAGCCTGAAACTTTCGCTCGTATTTATCAAGAAAAGAAAATTGCTCATCCCGTTATATGTGGTTGGGGGAGTAGGGCTATTTTTGTTATTTGGCGTCCTGTATTTTTTATCCTTCCTAATTGAAGACACATATCATATTGATGGTTTTTTTAAAGGAACGGCTTTCATATTTCCTTTAGGTGCTTTGACAAGCACATCTTATTGGACTGGCAAAAGAATTCACAAAGATGCAAAGCTTATGAAGCAGCTTTTTTTCCTTGGGTATGGCCTGATGCTCGTATCTTTTTTTGCTCTTATTTTCATTAACTTCTTTTCCTGCCTTTTGTTCTTTTTAACTCTTGCATTTGGGGGGTTAGGCTTTCTATTGCCATCTATAAATACGGTAATTACGTCATCAGTTGATGATGGGGAAAGAGGCTTTGTGGTTAGTCTCTATGGTGCCATTCGGTTTTTAGGAGTAGCAATCGGTCCCATTGTTTTCGGTGTATGGATGAATGACCCAGCTCGCATGTTTATTTATTGTACGATTATCCTAGCTTGTAGCTTCTTCTATTTAGTACTATCGATATCCTTCCAAAAACAACATTTGATGAAGCTTGCATAGTGCGGGAATATTCCATTTTATTCATAAGAAAAGACTGCAGGTGGTCTGCAGTCTTAACTAATTAGTCCTTTTTCTTCGGAGCAGGTACTTCTTTAACAGCTAAGTAAAGAATCGTTAATCCAACAAACCAGTTTAGTAAAAACCCACTAGGCACATTCGTCTTTAATAGCCCCATTATCGTAAAGAAGAGTGTTGGTAATGTCACACTATAAGCAGCCATACGCCAAAGCTGGCGATAAGCTAGGTTTCTTCCGACCATATTTTTCACTAGTAAGCCTAATGCAGCTAATACAGACACTTCAATAAATTTAATCCCAGATGTAAAGATATACGTCACGAGAATAAAAATGCTGATAATGATAAACACCAGTGAATCCACTGTATCAACGAAGCTTTCAAGATCAGCTTTAGAAATCGTCATATTCGTGAACATTGTATATGGAAATTCTTGAATATCTCCAGCTGCTATTAATAAGAAATGATTTTTTAATAGGGCGATGGCATTATCGGTATTTTCAAGATCTGTTTTTTCAACTGTACCTGTAGAATCGAAAAGAATGGTAAACCCATCTTTTTTAATGGTAATCGGTGTATTTTGATCAGAAAATAATTCACCATCTTTTACTTCAAACTCCGGAATTTCATCTTCAATACTTATTTTTGTAGCTTCTATTCCATTTGATATAGCAGAACTAAAATAATAAGCAGTTGGAATAATGCTAATCAGTGTCAAGAAAAACACAAAGAGAATGGTTTTTCCAATGCCCTGAAAACGAAATTTAGCAATATCCTTAGGGGAATAGATGCTTGTTACTAATTGTTTAAAAATGTTCATGTTAACCACCCTTAGAAAGATTCCATTCTATTGTATCTTTCCATAAAGAGTTGTACAAGTTAAGTGAAAATAAATAAAGCTATTTTTCGAAAGCTAAAATAAAGCAACTATTATTTACATGTAAATGGAAAAAAGAAGCATAATGAGATGATTATTTTGTAACACAATTGTAACAAAGCGGAGAAATGTTAAGGTAATGTAAATTTCGTAAATTAGTTCTTTACTTTATATCTGTTTTTATTAATAATTGTATGGGGTTTGCAAGTTATTGTCGAATATTCTTATTAGGGGTTGAAATGTAGTGGAACTAAATGTTCAACAAATGTTGTTCGAATTTTTGGGTGGCCTTGGGATTTTCTTATATGGTATTAAAACAATGGGTGATGGCCTCCAAAAATCAGCTGGAGATAAGCTGAGAGATATCTTGGATCGGTTTACGACGAATCCGATAATGGGGGTCCTTGCCGGAATTATCGTAACCATACTCATTCAAAGTAGCTCAGCAACCACTGTAATTACAGTAGGGCTAGTAAGTGCTGGGTTTATGACTCTCCGCCAAGCAATTGGAGTAATAATGGGGGCAAATATCGGAACAACGGTAACTGCTTTTATCATCGGGATTGATATTGGTGAATATGCACTTCCGATTATTGCAGCTGGAGCAATTTTATTATTCTTCTTTAAAAATAAAAAGATACACAATCTAGGCCAAATTGTATTTGGATTTGGTGCTTTATTCTACGGACTTGAATTAATGAGTGGCGGAATGAAGCCATTAAGAAGCTTAGAAGCATTCCATGAATTAACTGTAAACATGAGCTCAAACCCAATTCTAGGTGTAGTTGTTGGAACATTATTTACTGTTATTGTACAAAGTTCAAGCGCAACAATTGGAATTCTTCAAGGTTTACACGCAGAGGACTTAATTAATTTAGAAGCTGCACTGCCAGTATTGTTTGGTGATAATATTGGGACGACAATTACAGCTGTTTTAGCTGCAATTGGAGCATCGGTTGCAGCGAGACGTGCAGCAGCTACCCATGTATTATTCAACTTGATTGGAACGACGCTATTCTTAATATTATTAAAGCCTTTTACGGCATTGATTCATACGATTCAAGATGCACTGTCATTAAATCCTGAAATGACCATTGCCTTTGCTCATGGGATTTTTAACAGTACAAATACGCTGATTCAATTACCATTTGTCGGTCTATTGGCTATTATTGTAACAAAGCTAATTCCGGGAGAAGATGCGATTGTTGAATATAAGTCAAAGCATCTAGACCCAATATTTATTGAGCAATCCCCTTCAATTGCTTTAGGACAAGCAAAAGAAGAAGTTCTACGAATGGGCCAATTTGCTGTCCGTGGATTAGAGGAAACGAAACAATTCTTAGATACAAAATCACAAAAGCATTCAGAAGCAGCTTGCCAATTAGAAGAAGCAATTAATAACCTTGATCGAAAAATAACGGATTATCTTGTGGATCTAGCGACAAGCTCATTATCCGAGCACGAATCTGAAGAACATACTACTTTAATGGATACCGTTCGTGACATTGAGCGAATCGGAGATCATTTTGAAAACATCGTAGAGTTAGCTGAATATCAAATTGCTAATAAGGTAAAAATGACGAATACAGCTATGGAAGACCTAGATGTTATGTTTAAGCTAACAATTTCAACTGTTCAAGAAGCCCTACAAGCATTAGATCAAGGGGATAAAGAAGCAGCAAAAACAGTTGTAGAAAAAGAAGAAAAAATTGATAAAATGGAAAGACAGCTTCGTAAGCAACACATTCTTCGTCTAAACGAAGGAGCATGTACAGGACAAGCTGGAATCGTATTCGTAGATATTATAAGCAACCTAGAACGTATTGGTGATCATGCAGTAAATATTGCCGAAGCCGTATTAGGTGAAGAAAAATAATGCTAAAATGAAGCAGGAGCGAATGCTCTTGCTTTTTTAGAACTTTCGCATCCATGTGTAAACTTTTTAAATGGGGGAAGGCAACAACTGTCATTTATACACAAAGTGTTTTAGAATTTTGTATAAAAAGGATGTGGTCAAATGACCTATTTATTTTGGACGCTAATTGTTTTGCTTTTCGTAGTAGCATTTGTTGGATTGGTTTTCCCAATTATTCCAAGTGTACTGTTTATTTTTGCAGGTTTTATTTTATACGGTGTTTTATTTTCTTTTGAACCATTTAATTGGCTATTTTGGCTTATTCAAGGGTTATTCGTCCTCCTCTTATTTGGCGCAGATTATGTTGCAAACATGATTGGTGTCAAGAAATACGGAGGGTCCAAAGCAGGGATATGGGGAAGTACCATTGGAATTCTCATAGGACCGTTTATTATTCCCGTTCTAGGAATTCTCATAGGACCTTTTCTAGGTGCAATCATTGCTGAGATTGTTGTACACAAAAAGCCTATTAACGAAGCAGTGAAAATCGGATTAGGTTCTGTAGTTGGATTTGTCAGCAGTGTCTTTACAAAAGGGATTATTCAAATTATTATGATTGCTTATTTTCTATGGATGGTATTATAAAAAATCACGGAAGCCAATGTTTGCTTCCGTGATTTTTTAATTTTTTCATTGAGAAATTGAAATATCAGATCTTTACTATCTGTTATTTAATCAGCTAATTAAGACCACATATTTCTAGTGGGCAATTTTGGCAATCAACTTCTCTTTTTAAATAGCTTAGATTTTTCACCGTAATTCTCTGCTGCTCATAGGTAATGACATCTTTCTCTCGTAACTCCTTTAATAATCTTTGAATAACCTCTCTAGTTCCATAGGTTAAATCTGCAAGCTCTTGATGAGTAATAGGAAAATCAATAAAAATCCCCGCATCCGTTCGAATACCATACGTGTGGCATAGACGAATAAGCATAGAATATAGTCCACCTTTTTTGCCATTCATCATTAAATCTTGGCATTTCATTTGAGCTTTTAAATAGCGGGTGCTTAACCAGGCAGTAAGAGCACTTAATGTCATCTGATCTTGCATGATAAAGTGCTCAAAATCCTCTCTTTTTATCATCAGTACTTCAACATCAGTTAATGACTTCGAATAGAAATGATATCTTGGAGTGGGAGCGAAGATTTGGTATTCAGTTAAAAGCTCTTCACCATGTAATATTTTGATGACAAATTCCTTCCCTCTCTCATGCAGTCTCCCAATAGATATACTACCCTTTAACAATAAATAAACATGGTCAACAGGATCTTTTTCTTGAAAAAGAACAGCGCCCTTTGGAAAACGATAAACAGATTCCTTATCTATAAAATGCTGAATTAATAAGCTATAAATTGATAATTCCATCATTTGGATGACTTCCTTTCCCAGTTAGCTCTCTCTTTGATTTAATAGAATTTAGGGTAGAACTGTCAATAAGTGCATGGGATTTAATGGGAGGTATACGTCGGGATAAGGGCAAAATAGCTTGGTATATTAAGAAAAAAGGACATTATGACAATTTCATGAAACTTAGTGGGTTTAGTGTGAAAAAAATAGAGGGGAATTTTATTTTTTGAAGAATATTATTTAGGAGAACGGGTATTGTAACTATGTTACGCCAAACCTTTTTGTTTGATTGATATACCTAAGTTTGGTAATCTTAAGTTAAACACTTTAGAAATATTCTTAACTAAAATAGTTTAGATTAAGAAGAATTCTAAAGAAACCAATACATAAAAGGAGGAGTTTAATATGGCATTTGAATTACCACAATTACCTTATGCTTATGACGCTCTTGAACCACACATTGACAAAGAAACAATGAATATTCATCACACAAAGCATCATAATGCTTATGTGACAAACTTAAACGGTGCATTAGAGGGAAATGAAGAGCTTCTTTCAAAATCTGTTGAAGAAGTAATTGCTAACCTAGATGCAGTTCCTGAAGCTGCACGTACTGCTGTACGCAATAATGGTGGTGGACATGCAAACCATTCATTATTCTGGTCAATTCTGTCACCAAATGGTGGGGGAGAGCCTACTGGAGATCTAGCTGAAGCAATTTCTAGCAAATTTGGCAGCTATGAAAACTTCAAAGAAGAATTCGCTAAAGCAGCAGCAACTCGCTTCGGTTCTGGCTGGGCTTGGCTAGCTGTAAATAATGGAGAATTAGAAGTAATGAGCACTCCAAACCAAGATTCTCCAATCATGGAAGGCAAAACACCAATTCTTGGACTTGATGTTTGGGAGCATGCATACTACTTAAATTATCAAAATCGTCGCCCAGACTACATCAATTCGTTCTGGAATGTTGTAAACTGGGATGAAGTTTCTAAGCTATATAGCGCTGCGAAATAATAAGCTGATAAACGGTAGGCACTCATGTGTCTGCCGTTTTTTATTTGCAAAAGCTTAAACTTAATGATATGCACAAGTTTGGAAAACTACCCAAGAGAAAAAGCTTGATTAATTTGTATTAATATTATAAAATACAAATCGTAACTATTACGATTTGTTTCGATTATTGAGGATATCGAAGTCTATATTCTAAAGGGATACTTAGCTTATCTTGTTTGTGGGAAAATCACAAAAAGAGGGTATAGGTATAAGAATTTAATCGTAATGATTATTATTATCAATCATAACGAATTGGAGTGGGCTTTTTTGCATAAGAAAATACCAGTAACTGTGTTAAGCGGTTATTTAGGATCTGGTAAGACTACATTACTAAATCACATTTTATCCAATCGAGAAAATAAGAAAATTGGTGTGATTGTAAATGATATGAGTGAAATAAATATTGATGCATCATTAGTGAAACAAGGAGGCTTTACTCGAACAGAGGAGAAGCTAGTCGAACTTCAAAACGGATGTATATGTTGTACATTAAGAGAAGATTTAATGATAGAAGTAGAGAGGTTAGCGAAATCTGGAGACCTGGATTATATCGTCATTGAATCTTCTGGAATATCTGAACCGATTCCTGTTGCTCAAACCTTTACATACATCGATGAAGAAATAGGAATTGATTTATCGGAGTACTGTAGGCTTGATACGATGGTCACAGTGGTAGATGGAAATCGCTTTTGGCATGACTTTGCTTCAGGTGAGAGTTTACTTGATCGTAAACAAGGGACAGATGAGCTAGATACAAGAGAAGTGGTAGACCTATTAATTGATCAAATTGAATTTGCCGACGTTATTTTGTTAAATAAAACCGATCTAATAGAAGAGGTAGACCGTCAAGAGCTTCAATCCATGCTTAAAAAGCTAAACTCAAATGCAAAAGTCATTCAAACAGTTCACTCTAAGGTAGAATTAAAAGAGATATTAGATACGAATTTATTTGATTTTGAAAAAGCTAGTGAAGGTGCAGGTTGGATTAAGGAACTAAATGAAGAACATATCCCAGAAACAGAAGAATACGGAATATCATCTTTTGTTTATAGAAGAAAAAGACCCTTCCATCCCGAGCGTTTAAACAATTGGTTAGAGAATTGGCCGGTCGATGTTGTAAGAGCAAAAGGGTTTTTCTGGTTAGCTACAAGAAATGATATGACGGGTCTTTTATCACAAGCGGGACCTTCTATCATGATACAGGGTGCAGGTGAATGGGTTGCAACTTATCCAAAGGCAGAAATTAAAGCTATTTTAGAAGAAGAGCCAAGACTGCAAGAACTTTGGGATGATCAGTTTGGAGATCGAATGAATGAACTTGTCATGATAGGAATTGATATGGACCAAAGCGAAGTAGAAGATTCACTAGATAATTGTTTATTAACAGATGACGAGATGAACATGGATTGGAGTTCATTTAAAGATGAACTACCACCATTTGTTGTTCAAGAATAAAAATTTAGGAGGAAATTAAATTATGAGAGTTAAAATTACATTAGCATGCACAGAGTCAGGGGATCGTAATTACATTACTACAAAAAACAAGCGAAATAATCCAGATCGCTTAGAATTGATGAAGTATAGTCCAAGATTAAAGAAATATACCCTTCATCGCGAAACGAAATAAATTTTATTGTTGAATTTTGCTCAAGACTTGGGAGACACTCAATGAGATGTGGGTTTCTCCTAAGTTTTTTTGTTTTGGAGAGGGTGATTTCCGTTCCAGGTATTTGCTTTCCGGGGGGCGTTCGCCAAGTCTCCTCGTCCTTTGTGCTATGGGGTCTTGGCTTGTAACGCTAAACTTAGGAGTCATGTGCCTCCAGCTCCAAATAACTAGTTTGGCTTTGGTAACAGGAGAAAATCTTAAGGCTACACACTAGTGAATTTTTTTTCATGAAGCGTAATTTATCATTGAAAAAGATAGCACTCTATTTATATATAAAAAAAACTAGAGGCAAACTCATACATTATCTGAGTTTGCCTCTAGTCTGATATAGCTTATATTCTTTGTCCGCTTTATCCTTTATTCAAAAGCTTTCTTTAAAGTACGGATATTGTTCTCCATGATGCTGAAATAATCTTCATTTTGTTCAATATCACCTTCTGTTCGCACGGAAAGGTTGTGTAGGTGTAATGGTTCAGCACCTATATCCTGACGAATAATTTCAGCTACTTTTGGTGTAACATTTTGTTCGAAAATAACATATTTAATTTGCTTTTCTCTAGCTATTTCAATAATATGCTCTAGATCTTTCTGTGACGGTTCATTGGATGGGGAAAGGCCTGCAACAGCAATCTGATGGATTCCATACCGTGCTTCCCAGTATCCATAGGCTGCATGTGAGACAATCATCTCTGGATCATCCACTGATTCAACGAGATCCTGAAATTCTTTATCGAGAAGAGTTAGCTTCTCTTTTAATTCGGAAAAATTACCCTCAAACTCTTCTTTTGCTTCAGGTTTTAATTCTGCTAATAAATTTTTAATATTTTCAGCGATTGTAATTGAGTGTTGAGGATCTAACCAAATATGTGGATCCACATCATGGTGATGGTGACCATCTTCGTGACCATCTTCGTGGCCTTCTTCGTGATCTTCTTCGTGACCATCTTCGTGGCCTTCTTCGTGACCATCTTCGTGACCATCTTCGTGGCCTTCTTTGTGGCCATCTACATGACCTTCTTCATGCTCAATGGCATCAATCCCATGACTTGCTTCCATTAACTGTACATTTTCGTTTGCTAATGCTTCTGATATTTTCTCTGCATATGCTTCCATTCCAAGGCCATTATAGATAAATGCATCTGCATTTGCTATAGCTATCATTTGCTTAGAGGAAGGTTCATACGTATGAGCATCTGCACCAGGTGGAAGAATCGTTTCAACCTCTACGAAGTCTCCTCCAATCTTTTTTGCGAAATCTTCAAATGGAAATAGAGAAGTATATAAAACAAGTTGATCCTTCTCATGGGTAGTAGTTGTTGTTTGATTATTATCACTACAACCTTGTAAAATAGTAAAACTCATTAAAACCATAAAAAAGAAGATATAAATTCTCTTCATAATCATCCTCCTCGTAAAATCATAAAGACATAATATCGTAATCATTCCTATTTGTAAATAAGAATGATTACGTTTTGTGTGAATAAACAGTATTTTCATAGACTGCAAGCAAGAGGATTTTGGCTTTTGTGTATGAGCTGTGGCCTTTTAAGCTGGTAACTTTTTTATAAATCAACTTGTTATGGTAGCAGGATTTATGATTTCAAGTGTAGTAAAATTGAAGGGATTTTTAAATTAAGCCTTGTACATATCTCTAAATCAAGTATCATATATATTGGTAATAAGAATGATTACGATTCATATAAACCTACTATTACGGAGGATTCATATCTTTATGTTTAAATGGTTATATTCACATGTAATTGATTTTACTGGATTAATTGTTGTGGCAATCGTTTTATATCTTGTAAGTATTAGTCAATTTGCTTCAAAGGGGTTAGCTTTTGACGTACCGAACTCCTTTCAGCAGTTGAACACCATCTTTTTAAGTATTTTAATAGAAGCGATTCCTTTTGTTTTAGTAGGAGTTTTAATAGCAGGCTTTATCCAAATCTTTATCACAGAAGATCATATTCGGCGCTGGATCCCAAAAAATAAATTTTTGGCGGTCTTAATGAGTTGTTTTGTGGGTGCGTTATTTCCTGCATGTGAATGTGGAATTGTCCCAATCGTTAGAAGGTTAATTGCAAAGGGGGTACCTCTTTATGCAGGGGTTGGCTTTCTATTGACAGGACCACTTATTAATCCGATTGTTATCCTATCAACCTTTATGGCATTTGGAAATGATCTACAAATGGCAGGCTTGCGAATGGGTGTTGGCTTTTTTGCTGCATTGGCGATTGCTGGCATAATAAGTGTGTTGTTTAAAACAAACCAGCTTAAGCATTCATCTGATATAGCCGTACAACACTCTCATTCTACACGAAAGAACCAATCATTTATTCAGAAATTAGATGGGATGCTAAAGCATTCCATTGACGAATTCTTTGATATGAGTAAGTATTTAATTATCGGGGCATTTATTGCAGCTTCGGTTCAGACGTTTGTTTCTGCTCAATCACTGTTTATTTTTGGTGATGGAGTGATTGGTTCGACGATTATCATGATGGGTCTTGCATATATCCTTTCGTTATGCTCAGAGGCGGATGCTTTTATCGGTGCATCCTTCAGGCAAATTGTTCCACCTGCATCTATTTTGGCATTTCTTGTGTATGGCCCAATGATTGATTTGAAAAACACTATTATGCTATTAAGTACATTTAAGTCACGCTTTGTTTTTGTATTACTTCTTCTGATTACGCTAATCGTTTTTGTTAGCATCCTACTTATTAGCTTTTTCGTAAGGTGGTCATAGAAATGAAAATGAATTTACAACAACTTGGTAGGTGCGTCATTATCGCTGCTTTTGGGGCTTACTTCATCATGCTCCAGGTAACAGGAGATATTAATAAATACATCAATCCGAAATATAGCTTAATGAGTAAAATTGCAGCTGGAGTATTTATTCTATTTTTCTTCGTGCAGCTTTTTCGAATTTGGGAAGAAAAAAAGCAGAATCATCATGAACACGATCATTGCTGTGACTCAGGCTGTGATCATCAGCATGATCATCAAGCCCCATTCTATAAAAGAGTTGTCAATTATTCGATTATCGTTTTTCCGTTAATTACGGGCTTTACTTTATCCCCTACCGTATTAGACGCTTCTATTGCGGAGAAAAAAGGGAGCGTTTTTACTCAATCTAAGAAAAATGTTGAAGTAGTTGATTCATCAGTCACTGAAAAGCAAACGACTGACGAATCAATAGTGGATGAAAACGAACCAATCGTAAATGAAAATTATCTAACTCAAGATGTGTATGACGATGAAATGAAGAAATTATTGGAGCTCGATCAGATTGAGATGAAGGAAGAGATTTTCTCCCCATATTATGAAACCATTAGTATGGACCCTAGCGCATTTATTGGGAAAAAAATTAAAGTGAGCGGGTTTGTATACAAAGAGGAAGGCTTTGATGCGAACCAATTAGTCATAGCAAGGTTCCTAATAACTCATTGTGTTGCAGATGCTGGAATTATAGGGTTTTTAACTGATTTTGCAGATGCTTCTCAATTAGATAAAGATACATGGATCGAACTAGAAGGAACCATTGATGTGACAGATTATCATGGCAGTAAACTTCCAATGATCAAAGTGAATGGATGGAAAATCATACAGGAACCAACCGATCCTTACATTTATCCAGTTTTAACGAAAGTGATGTAACATCCATACTAACTATAAATGAATAATCACGATGGTTTTGTCAGAAACTACCCCTTAGATAAAAAGGGGAGTTTTTTTTATGAGCCAAGCAAAAAAACTGATCGGTAACGTAGATTTAACAAGAGACTTATCGCTACTACTATTAATTGGAGGACTCTATTCAATCAGCATCGCTCTCTCCAATACGTTTGTGAACATTTACTTGTGGAAACAATCAGGTGAATTTTTAGATTTAGCCCTGTACAACTTATCGATCGTAATCCTACAACCACTTACCTTTATTTTAGCTGGGAGGTGGGCGAAGAAAATTGACCGTGTGATTGTGTTACGAATTGGTGTCTCGTTTTTAGCCGTATTTTATTTAACTGTGTTGCTTATTGGATCAAATGCATCAACATTTATTCTTTTATTAGGGGCATTGCTTGGAATGGGCTACGGATTTTACTGGCTTGCCTACAACGTGCTGACATTTGAAATTACTGAGCCTGAAACGAGAGATTTTTTTAATGGGTTTTTGGGGATTCTCACTTCCATTGGTGGGATGATAGGGCCGATTGCTGCAGGATTTATCATTTCGAAAATGTCCAATTCTACAGGGTATACCGTTGTTTTTGGTCTCTCATTGGGTCTTTTTTCATTAGCTGTATTTTTAAGCTTCTTCTTAAAAAGGCGTCCTGCAAATGGTAGCTACCTATTGAGACGCATCATAAATGAACGAAAGAATAATCATAATTGGAAGCACATAACGAATGCCCATTTTTTTCAAGGCCTTCGAGAGGGAACGTTTTTATTCGTAATATCCGTATTTGTGTTTATTTCAACCGGGAGTGAATTGGCCTTAGGTACGTTTGGGTTAGTAAATTCGGGAATTGCGTTTGTTGCCTATTATTTGGCTTCGAGACTAATTAAGAAAAAATTCAGAAAAAAAGCTATTTTAACAGGTGGACTAATCTTATTTGGATCAATATTTATCATTGTGTTCGATGTGACATACACAAGACTCCTCATTTATGCAGGAGTGATTGCGATTGCCTATCCACTCTTGTTAGTTCCATATCAATCGATGACATATGATGTGATTGGAAGAGGATGGAAAGCGGCGGAAATGAGAATTGAATACATTGTTGTACGCGAAATCTTCTTAAACTTAGGGAGAATTGTCTCCATACTCTCCTTTATTTTCACGATTACCTTCTTTAATGAAGAAGAAGCCATTCCATTTTTGTTAATCTTGTTAGGTGCTGGTCACAGCTTAATTTATCTGTTTATTCGTAGAGTTCATTTTCAGAAGGTCACAGAAAATTCATCGAATGTGTAACACATGAGTGAAAATATATATAATATGCAGTTAATTAATGTAGGAAGAAGGAACCCCTTTTTCCTTTTTTTATTTATTGAGCTTTCAAGATGAAAATTTTTCTGTCGGATATGTTCGTTTCTCAATAGAAATTCTTTGCTCTTTCCTATAAAATAAAGGGTATGGAGATGTTCGAAAAAAAGGAAGTGTAAATTCAGTGAATAAGAAGAAGAAAAAAAAGACGCATGTTCCTTTTCGTTTAAATATGCTTTTCTTTATTGTGTTCTTGCTATTTTCTGTCCTCATCCTCCGCTTAGGTGTGGTGCAGATTGTATATGGTGATGATTTCAAACGAGAAATTGAACGAACAGAGGATATCACGGTAAACAATCCGGTACCTCGCGGAAAAATGTTTGATACAAATGGAAAGATTATTGTCGACAATGTACCGAAAAATGCCATCACCTATACAAATCGCGGGGCAGATCAAGAGGAAATGCTCGAAGTGGCAGAGAAATTAGCTGGCCATATTGAAAAGGATACTGAAAAGGTACAAGTACGGGATAAAAAAGATTATTGGATAATCAAGAACCCAGAACGAGCAGATGAGAAAATCACAAAAAAAGAATGGGATCAATTTGAAGAAAAGAAACTCGATGATAAAAACATCTATAAGCTAAAGCTAGATCGGATAACAGAAGAAGAGTTAGCTGAGCTAACCCCGCAAGACTTGGAAATCCTTGCTATTTATCGTGAATTTGCAAGTGGTTATGCATTGACTCCTCAAATTGTGAAGAATGAAAATGTGACTCCAGAAGAATTTGCGGTTGTTAGTGAAAATCTTCAGGAGCTTCCTGGTGTTGACACAACGACAGATTGGGAACGTTCATACGCATTTGGGAGTACGCTAAAGACCGTTTTAGGAAAAGTAACGGACTCGGATGAAGGAATTCCAAAAGAACAGCTTGAATACTATCTTTCCCGTGATTACAGCCGAAATGACCGAGTAGGAAAAAGCTACTTAGAAATGCAATATGAAGATGTATTACATGGTCAGAAGGCGAAGGTAAAGAATGTAACAGATAAAGCCGGTAATGTGCTTAAGACAGAAGTTTTATCAGAAGGACAAAGAGGGAAGGACCTCGTCTTGACGATTGATATGGATTTGCAACTAGCAGTTGAAAAAATTCTCGAAGAAGAATTAAAAAATGCGAAAAATCAGCCTAGAACCGCACTGCTTGACCGAGCATTTGTCGTGTTAATGGATCCGTACACTGGTGAAGTGTTAACTATGGCAGGTAAAAAGATTGAAAAGGATACAGAAACCGGAAAATCTGTTATGGCTGACTATGCTTTAGGAAATATCGTATCCTCATACAATGCGGGATCTGCTGTTAAAGGAGCAACGATTTTAACTGGCTACCGCACAGGTGCGATATCTCCAAATACGTATATCTATGATACACCTATGCAAATAAAAGGCACCCCTGTAAAAAAATCTTGGAAAAACATGGGAAATATTAACGACTTAACAGCATTAAAGCAATCGTCGAACGTATATATGTTCAAAACAGCCATAGAAATTGGCGGGGGGCAATATAATTTCAATCAGCCACTAGACATCAATATTAAAGCTTTTGATACAATTCGTGACTCGTTTTCCGAATTTGGGCTCGGCGTTAGAACGGGAATCGATCTACCAAACGAATCAGTTGGATTTAAAGGCTATGATACACGACCTGGGTTTTTACTTGACTTAGTAATTGGCCAGTATGATACGTATACGCCGATGCAGCTTGCCCAGTATGTATCAACCATTGCAAACGGCGGATACCGTGTTCAGCCACGCCTAGTGAAGGAAATTCGTCAACCTTTATTAAACAATGAAGAGCTTGGACCTGTCTTAGAAGAAATTCAACCAAATGTATTAAACAAGTTGGATGTGAAGTCCGATTGGGTTGAACGGGTACAGGAAGGTTTTCGTCAAGTAATGCAAGAGCCTGGTGGAACAGCAGTTGGAACATTTGGGTCGAAGGAATACAAGCCTGCTGGGAAAACTGGAACGGCTCAAGCATTTTATGATGGACCAGAGCGCTATAAATATGATGAACCGCCAGAGGTAATGAATCTAAGCTTAGTAGGCTATGCCCCACATGACAAACCAGAAATCGCGATGGCAGTATTAGTCCCTTGGGCATATCAAGGGATGAATGGTCATACGGCTAACTATACAATTGGAAGTAGAGTATTAGATACATATTTCCAATTGAAAAAGTCACGTGAAACATCTACGACTGACCAGCAAACTTCAGTTCAAATGATTCAAAAGCCTGGAGTTGTGCAGGAAGAAGAGCAGACAGAGGAATCAGCAGAATAATGATCTATCAAGGCAGGTAAAATGGACACTAGTTCATTTTATCTGCCTCTTTTTTTGCAATTTATGACTCGTCGAAAATGTTATTACGAAGCTTTTAAGGTGAAGAACAGAGTCTAATGACTCATCCACAGAAAAAAACGATTGGCTGACTTTCACACAATCAAGTCCATATCGACAGAAGTAGTACATATATAGTAGGAAAATATCATTAGATTAATGTAACTATTACTCTATCTTTACAATACCTTAACAATTCGCTGTCATAATTAAAGCGAAAATGGGAAGGGGTGTCGATTTTTGTCTGCTTTTAAGAAATGGAAGTTTGACCGATCGAAGTTCATGAATCTGTTGAAAGTGGATAAGGTAAAAGGTAGTAAATCAAATAGAAAAAGCGCAAATGTTAACAGGAGAAATCAGCTAACTAAAGAGGTTGCTTCAACAAATCCAGATCGATTATTCAACCGTTTACTTGCCATGGTATCATTTCGAACGAGATTATTGATTCTGATTGTTTCTTTACTATTAGCCTCAGTATCATCTGTTGCCCTTATTTCTTATAATAAGTCGAAGGAAGCAACGATTACATTAATTGAACAGCGACTAGAAAAAGAAGTGATGACGATCTATGATATTGCGCAAAATTTAATGCTATTGTTTGTTGGGAAAGAAGATGCATTTGAAAAGAAAATGAATCAAGTAATTAAAAATCAGGACGCTGAATTAGCTCAAGATGGAATTTCAGGTGAGTATTTTGTTTTAAATGATAAAGGAGTAACTCCTTTTAAAGTGAGCATGAGTTCGGATTTGAATTTTACAGAGCAAGTAGTTGAAGATGTTCGCAAGAAAGACAAAGGAATTATACATAGAGAATTAAATGGAGAATTATATACGCTTGCATTTATGCCGGTACAAGAGTTTAAGGGTACATATTTAATCGCGATACCACAAAAGGAATACCTGAAAAATGTGAATGAGATGGCTAAGATTATTATCATAGCGGTAGTCATTAGTGTTTCTCTTGCATTTATCATTATCTTATTCTTAGTAAGAAGTTTAACGGAGCCATTAATTCAGCTGCGTGAAGTAATGAAGGAAGCAAGAGAGGGAAATCTTGATGTTCATGTCGAGGTGAACACTACAACACCTGAGGTAACATCGTTAATTAAAAGCTTCCATTCAATGATCGATCAAATGAAGAAGCTCCTATCAAACATTAAGAGTACGACAAATGATTTAGAGAGAACAGGTAATGAGCTTCAGTTAGTTTCTGGACAGGTAATGGAAGAGAATGAGCAATTAATCGAGGCCATACGAGTTGTTCGTGAAGGAGCTCAGCAAAGTGCGGTAAGCTCTGAAACGAATACAGATATGTATCAAGTGATGAAGGGCTCCATAAGCAATGTGTTTACGTATATGGATGAAATAATATATAAAACAGATAGCATGAATAGTTCTGCTAATGCAGGAGAAAAATCAATTACTAATATGGTTCATGCAATGCATACATTTGAAAAGGAATTTAAAGGTGTTACGGAAACAGTCAACGAAGTAAAAAATTATTCAGATGCGATTGCAAAGGTAGTTACATTAATCCAACAAATATCAGAACAGACAAAACTATTAGCATTAAATGCTGCGATTGAAGCTGCGAGAGCTGGAGAATCTGGTAAAGGCTTTGCTGTCGTTGCAAATGAGGTTCGAAAGCTCGCTGAACAAAGCTCAAGTGCTGCAGATGACATAACTCATACAATTAGAGAAATGGTTCATATATCGAATAAAGCATCATCAGAATTTGACCATACATTTGCCAATTTTCAAGAGCATCTTGAGACAGCTAATACAAGTCGTAAAGCTTTTGATGTTTTAATGGGAGAAATTGAGCATGTCGTAGGAATGATTGAAACCGTTCAAGGTGAACTTAAGGGGCTAAATGAAAGTATGCCTGAAATGGAATCAACAGCTGTAAGCTTTGTATCTGTATCACAGCAAACGTTAGCGAGTGCGGAACAAATGATGGCTGCTTCAGAGTCACAAATGATGAAAGTAAAAACAAACCGTGAAGCTGGTGAAAGACTAAAAGCTTTATCAGAGTCTTTATCCCATTTCACGGAAGAATTTCAGTTCAACCAGCATGATTCAAATAATAGCTAAGAAAAAATGGGAAGGTGATTGCACCTTTCTATTTTTCTCCTTCACCAACCACTGATCCATTTATTTATGTGAACGTATTAAAATAGATAAAATAATCCTATTAAGTTTAGGTAATAATACGTATATAAATAATGGTATGTCTAACAAATGAGTATATCGAAACAAATTAATATACCCAACATCGACAAAATGATACAGAATTCTACGGAATTTACAAAAGCTTTACATTCGATTAAAACCAAGTTAATAGACAGCCGTTATTCTAGTAAATGTAAGCAAAACACCATATCTCTTAGGGGGAATTAAGGAATGAAAAGCTTTAAGTTTTTAGCACTATCGACTATGATCGGAGCAGTGCTAGCATTCACAGCAGCTTGTGGAACAGAAGGAACTAATAACGCAGCTAATAATGGTTCTGAAGGAAATAACACGACTGAGCAAGCTGAAGAAAATAAGCAACTTCAAGGTGAAGTTAAGATCGATGGATCTTCAACAGTATATCCTATCATGGAAGCGGTAGTTGAAGAGTTCGGAATGGAACAACCTGAAGTAAAAGTTTCCGTAGCTTCTTCAGGAACTGGTGGTGGTTTTAAAGCGTTCATCGCAGGTGAAACGGATCTTAGTAACGCATCTCGTCCAATTAAAGACGAAGAAAAAGCAGCTTTAGAAGAAGCTGGTATTGCATACACAGAATTTAAATTAGCAAACGATGGATTATCAATCGTTGTAAATAAAGATAATGACTGGTTAGATTATTTAACAGTTGATGAGTTAAAGAAAATGTGGGTTGAAGACGGAACAGTTAAGAAGTGGTCTGATATTCGTTCTGAATGGCCTGCTGAAGAAATCAAATTCTACTCTCCAGGGACTGATTCTGGAACTTATGACTACTTCAATGAAATCATTCTTGAAGAAGCTCCAATTGTAGAAAAGGCTACTCTTTCTGAAGATGACAACGTTCTTGTTCAAGGTGTTACTGGTGACAAAAACGCAATTGGTTACTTCGGTTATGCTTACTATGCTGAGAACAAAGATAACTTAAAAGTTGTTCCAGTTGACAATGGAAATGGCGCAGTTGAGCCAACAAACGAAACAGTTGAAAGCGGAGAATATGCTCCACTATCTCGTCCATTATTCACTTATGTGAAAAATGAGTCAGTCAAAAAAGAAGAAATCTATGAGTTCGTTAAATATGCTTTAGAAAATGCAGCTGTTCTTTCTGAAGACGTTGGATATGTAAAACTTAAAGATGAAGAGTATACAAATGCTCTTGAAACTTTAGAAGGTCTGAAGTAAGAATGAGATCTGGTGGGAAGCACATTTGACTGTGCTTCTCACCTTGTTATGTGGATGAAAGGGGTTTTCATTTTGGCTTTGCAAAACACAAATAATTCTATCTCTGTACAAGATATGATTCAAGAGAAAAAGAAGAATAAGAACCTTGGGATGAAATTTGAAAAGTTAGTACCTTACTTATTGCTATTCACGGCGATTGTGTCGGTGTTAACTACTCTAGGAATTGTTTTTACATTAATAGTTGAAACATTTATCTTTTTCGATAAGGTAGCAATTAAAGATTTCTTAACGGATAAGAAATGGTATCCATTCTCGAAGACAGAAGCTTCTTATGGAATCATGCCACTTATTTCTGGAACATTAAAAGTAACAGCCATTGCAACACTTGTAGCGGTACCAATTGGAATTGCTACTGCCATCTTTTTGAGTGAGTATGCTTCGGATCGCACTCGCCGTATTATAAAGCCGATTCTTGAAGTTCTTGCAGGTATTCCAACAATTGTATATGGTTTCTTTGCATTAACTTTTGTTACACCTGTATTAAGAGAAATTATTCCTTCTTTGGAAATCTTCAATGCATTAAGTCCTGGTATTGTAATTGGGATTATGATTACCCCGATGATTGCATCACTATCTGAAGATGCGATGTCATCCGTGCCAAATACAATGCGTGAAGGTGCCCTTGCGTTAGGGTCGACGAAGCTAGAAGTATCATTTAAAGTCGTACTTCCTGCTGCATTATCTGGTATTATCGCATCTGTTGTATTAGCGATTTCCCGTGCAATTGGTGAAACGATGATTGTAGCTGTTGCAGGTGGATCTACTCCAAACCTTGACTGGAGTGTTACGAATTCAATCCAAACAATGACAGCTTATATCGTACAGGTAAGCCAAGGAGATGCTGGATATGGAACCACTATTTATTACAGTATCTATGCAGTTGGATTCACACTTTTCTTATTTACTTTATTGATGAATTTACTAGCACAGTTCATCTCTCGTCGTTTTAGGGAGGAATATTAATGAAACTTATTGATCACACAAAAGTTATCAATCACATGAAACCGAGATTAGCGATTAATGTATTCTATAAATCGTTATTCTTTGTAGCTACGATGTTTGGATTGCTCATTTTGGGAATTTTATTATATCGGATACTCACTCAAGGACTTGGCTATTTAGATCTACAGTTTTTACAAAGTTTGCCCTCTCGTAAGCCTGAACAGGCAGGGGTTAAGACAGCTCTTATTGGATCCATGTGGTTAATGGGAGTAGTAGCACCCGTTTCATTATTATTAGGTGTAGGAACAGCGATTTATCTTGAAGAATACGCAAAGAAAAACCGCTTTACGGAATTTATTCAAGTGAATATCTCTAATCTTGCAGGGGTTCCTTCTATTGTTTTCGGTCTTTTAGGTTTAACTGTGTTTGTTCGCGCACTTTCTTTAGGTACAAGTGTATTGGCTGCTGGGTTAACAATGAGCTTACTTGTCCTACCGGTAATCATTGTAGCGTCACAAGAATCTATCCGTGCAGTACCTAAACAACTAAGAGAGGCATCCTACGGAATGGGTGCAACGAAATGGCAAACCATTTTACGTGTTGTTATGCCAGCTGCCATTCCTGGAATTCTAACTGGTGGAATTTTAGCATTATCACGTGCGATTGGTGAAACGGCTCCTTTAGTTGTATTAGGTTTACCGCTATTCCTTGCCTTTTTACCTAAGTCTGTTTTCGATATGTTCACGGTATTACCGATGCAAATTTATAACTGGACCGGGCGTCCGCAAGAAGAGTTCCATGCAATTGCAGCAGCAGGGATCATTGTCTTACTCACATTGTTAATTGTGATGAACTCAATTGCAGTTATTATTCGAAATAAATTTCAAAAGAGATATTAGTTGATAGGTTTTATTTGGATGAAGGAGGCTTTTTTCAATGAATATGACGATGGATCAAGTGAAGACAAATAGCCAAGAGGCTAATGAGGTAAACAGTACAAAAGCACCTAAGGAAATAGTATATAAAACAAGTCAGTTAAACTTATGGTATGGGGATAATCATGCATTAAAGAATATTGATTTAGATATTTATGAAAATGAAGTTACTGCAATTATAGGACCTTCTGGTTGCGGTAAATCCACGTACATTAAAACACTAAACCGAATGATTGAATTAATTCCAAGTGTGAAGACTTCTGGTGAAATTTCTTATCGTGGAAGAAATATTTTTGATAAGGGCTATAAAGTTGAAGAACTACGTACAAAAGTAGGAATGGTATTTCAAAAGCCAAATCCATTTCCTAAGTCAATTTATGAGAACGTTGCGTACGGACCTAGAATTCATGGAATTCGCGATAAGAAAGTACTAGACCAGATCGTTGAGAGAAGCCTGAAGGGAGCAGCTATTTGGGATGAGGTAAAGGATCGTTTAAACCAAAATGCTTATGGCTTATCCGGTGGTCAGCAGCAGCGCTTATGTATTGCACGCTGCTTGGCAATCGAGCCAGATGTAATATTAATGGATGAGCCAACCTCTGCACTTGATCCCATTTCAACTTTAAAGGTTGAAGAGCTTGTTCAGGAATTAAAGAAAGATTTCAGTATCATCATAGTTACACATAACATGCAGCAGGCTGCACGTATCTCTGATAAAACGGCATTCTTCTTAAATGGTGAAGTAATTGAGTTCACCGATACGAATAAAATATTCTCTAATCCATCAGATAAGAGAACAGAAGATTATATAACTGGACGATTTGGATAATGATATTAGTAAAAATCGTACGTTTACTAAAGCGTACGATTTTTATTACTTGAACGATGAAGGGAGAAGCTACACATGTTACGAGAAAAATTCCACTTAGATCTTGAAGAGTTAATCAATATGTTAGTCGAGCTAGGTCAATTTGCTGATAATGCTTTAAAGGCTTCAATTGATGCTCTAGATACAAAAGATGTTGATAAGGCAATTGAAATAATGGAGAATGATGTAAAAGCAGATGTGATGTACGAAGAAATTAATGACTTTGCAATTTTATTAATTGCAAAGCAGCAACCAGTTGCGATTGATCTTCGCCGAATTATTGTTGCCATCAAAATTGCTACCGATATTGAGAGAATTGCGGATTACGCGGTAAATGTTGCGAAGTCGGCTATCCGTATTGGAAATGAAACTCATGTAAAGCCAATCGAACACGTGAAAGAGATGTATGTAGTTACTTCTAGAATGCTGCAACTTGCATTAGAGGCATATAAAGAAGAGGACTTGAAAAAAGCTAAGAAAGTTGCGGAAATGGATGATGAAGTGGACTCATTATATGGTCAAACGATTCAAGAGCTACTTAGATTGAATCAGGAAAAGCCAGAGTACTTAGCTCAAATTACACAACTATCATTTACTAGCCGTTATTTGGAGCGTGCAGCTGATCATGTTACAAATATAGCTGAAAGTGTATTTTACTTAGTTAAGGGTCTGCATTACGATTTGAATAACTAAATCAAAAAAGGGCAAGGCCAGTTTAGTGGCTTTGCTCCTTTTTTTACTTGAGAAAAATAAGAATTATCAATGGTTGAAAAGCGCTTCGATATCCAGCTTCAGCGACTAGCCCCTCGAGGTCATTAGCCAATTTAGAAAGGAAGGCAAAGAAGATGGACTTCCTTTCTAAACTGTCTTTCTAGCCTAGCCTGACTAAGGCGCACTAAGCTCAAGTGATAGTACGTAGCCCTTTTAAAGCTAGTCTTTTGTAATTGTTTTGGCGAGTTGCTCGTAGGACATATCATTGGTTACACTAAACGTACCCGCTTGAATTTTGGTGCTATAACCTTTGTCTTCTAGATAGGACTTAAACTCGTATTTATCCTCGATAATCTTTTCCTTAAATAGTAGTTCTACGATTTGCTCAGAAAACATCCCTGTTTCAATTACGAGCTTATACGTTTTTGTTCCCTGTTCTTTATCATCTGAAGCAGTTTTTTCTGCATTAGCATCCTTTTCTTTTGTTTTTGGTTCCGTTTCAGATACTTTTGGCTTTGCTTCTTTCGTTACATACTCTTCGAACTCTTTCTGAGTCATTACCTGGTAACCAGCATCATTAAGCAGCTCTTTTGCTTGTTCTTCTGTCAGGTTCTCTTTCTTTGTTTTTGACGTTTCCTCAAAAAATGAATAGTAACTTCCAATTACACAAGCAGTGAAAAAGACACCAAAGGCGAATGCTCTTACATTTCGCTTATTCATCATATGACCCTCTTGCTGCAAATTCTGCTAGAATCGTTTCGACTTCTTCTTTTGTTAATGAAGCCTGTGTAGAAATTTGCTCTACTGATAATCCTTGCTGCAATAGTGACCAAACTTGGTTTTTTATAATTGCATGTATTTCTCTTTTAGGAGCATCAGAAGCCTGCATTGGGACTGAAATGGGAGAAGGAACCGTTTCTTCGCTAATTAACAATTCTTCTTCTAATAACTTAATCTTCTTCTTAATTTGGTACATCTCTTGAAGCTGTGAGATTGCAATTTCGTCCATTTCCTCACGAAGTTTGTTATAAGGATCCTTTAGGAAGAAGGAGATAATAAATAGTAGGACTGAAAGTACAAGTAAGCTTAGTATAATAAAATTCATGAATTCACCTCGTAAAAAATACCTTTCTTTATTGTTCTCAACTAGACAAAAATTATTTTATCATTATAACTGACAAAATTCGATTTCTTTTCATGTAATACGAAAAAAATAGGGAATTTGTCGGTTTTAATTGTGTATTTAAGGCAGCGTTTTGTCGAAAAAGATGTATAAAAGTAGGATAAAAAAATTTTTCATTCTTATCATTCACTCCTGGCATGGCTCCCACAAAATCCGACAATTTGCGTTTATTGTGAGTAGGCATTTTCAGTGCTAACATGAAATTATATAGAAAATGAGAATATTAGACATGTCTATCGCATATACTATTAATTTGGAATTGAGGTGCCTAGATGATCGAAGATATTGTAAAGTTAAGACGAAGAGGACTTTCATTTCGGAAAATTGCAAAGGAACTTAATTCAACTGTTGGAAAGGTTCAGTACCAATGGAATAAGCATAAGCAGGCGGTGGACATAGAAGAGGGGCCTCCTGGCAAAATAGACCGTGAAATCCCACATGTGGATGGTTCTATTCTCGAACGGAAATTTTCCGTTGAAGAGGACGGACTAGTCTCCTGGCTTATCTCAAACAATCGTATGCTTGTATTTTGGAAGATTTCTAGTCGGAAAGCAGATGTAATTCAAACCTATTTTGAAAAGCCGATTTCTAAATATCTTATGGCCATTCGTACGTACGATGTTACAGACATATTTTTCAATGGAAGCAATGCACATTCCCATATGGAAACGATTCTACCAGAGAGGCAGTCATACTGGTATGTAAAAGGATTAAAGCCAAATCATTGCTATTTAATCGAGCTTGGATTAAAAATATCTGAAAACCAATTCTTTCCTATCTCGCGTTCCAACACCGTGCATGTTCCTAGAAACTCATTTGATCAAGTCGGTACTCTAGGTGCCCAACTAGAAACCTATCAGAATCATTCAGGCAATTATCCAAACTGGGTGGAGCATGTTAGTACGTATAGTTATTATGGGGGAAAAAATGAAGGGGGGAATGAATAAATGTTTCATCCGTATCTTCAGCTTGTTATTCATTCAGAGATCCCCTTTTGGACATATTTTCAAAGATCCTCTGATGAGAAAAAACAGATCTTTCAATTTACAAAGAAATTTCTGCATTTATTGCACAATCTAGATAAGCAACATACACCAGTTCCTGTGCAGCTTGCATTATCTCCAACCTATTTTGAATTATTGGAGCACCCTAGCTTCCAAGAGGAGATGACAAATTATTTAAGAATAGAAAAACACCAAGATTATGAAGCTTATAATCTTTGGATAAAGACAGAAAGCCAATTAAACCGTTATCTAGAAACTTTATGTAACAAAGAGAAAATCCAACTGGTTGCTACCGCCAGTACTAGTGCACTACTACCATATGTCATGACGAAAAAAGGCTTGGAAATTCAAGTTCAAGGTGGGATACAGATTATCGAGAAATATTTTAGCAAGCGCCCAACAGCCTTTTGGTTTCCCAATGGCATGTATGCTACGGGCTTGGATTTGTACCTTGCTAATTGCCATTTCACTCATAGCTTTATTGATGAGAGTGCGATCACATTCGCTGATCCAACACCAGAAAATCTTGGGGATAGACCTGTTAATAGCCCTCACCATTTAACTTTCTTTCCCATTCATTCCTCCCTATCACAGCTTATCAAAGAAAATCCATCACAGGGACTATTGGAAGTTAGGAAAAATGCGGACAAGATAAAAGAAAATAGCAAATCAGCTGTGTTAACGCTTTCCTTTGAGTTTGAAGAGTACTTCAAACATATGGATCAGTTTTTAAAGGAGCTGGCATATCTTGTAGACGAAAACTACTATTATCCATTCTTTGCTGAATCATTTTTAGCAAAAGAGAAAGCACTACTAGAACAAGTTCATATCTGTTCGACTGTAAATGCAAATCAATTCTCACAAGTGATGGAATGCTCGGTTGACTATTGGTCAGAGTGTTACTTTATTGAGAAAGAATTAGAGAGCCTAAGTGAAGGATATGTTGATTCAAACTCGCAATCTATTCTTATTGGATTGTACAAGGAGTGGATGTTGTTAACTGGAACATTGAGATTTCCTGAGCTACGCCACCTAGCTGAGGACCATCTGTTTGCGTATAGGAAAATGAAAGAGAGCTTTATAAAGACAGAAAAGAGGAACTGGTTAGAAGAAAGAGAACAGCAATATCCATTTCCAAACGTTTTATTAGACAGAAAAGGATATATTCCATTAATAAATGGACGAAATCGGATTCTGATTCTCAGCTGGGAGTTTCCTCCTAATGTAGTTGGTGGATTGTCTAGACATGTTCATGGGTTATCGAAAAGCCTATTGAAGTTAGGATATGAAATTCATGTAATTACAACGAAAACGGACGATTTACCGAAATTAGAGAACGGTGAGGGGTTGCATATTCACCGTGTCCATCCTCTAAATGAAAATGATCATGATTTTATTTCTTGGATAGGCGGATTGAATTTAGCCATGACTGAAAGAGCAAGTGAATTGTCGAAGGAGTATTCATTCTCCCTTATACATGCTCATGATTGGCTTGTTGGAGCAGCTGGATTAATTCTTAAAGAGCAATTAGAGTTACCTCTAATTGCTACGATTCATGCTACAGAGCACGGACGTCATGGCGGAATATATAATGATATGCAAAAGTTTATTCATGAGAAAGAGCGTCTTCTTATCACGGGTGCAGATTCTGTAATTGTCTGTAGTGAATTTATGAAAGAAGAGCTCGATCAAGTATTCGGGTCTTCTTATCAAAGCATCAGTATCATTCCAAACGGCATAGGAGGTCAACAAACAAGTGCATTTGAAAACGATATATTAAAAACGCTTCCCTTCGACCCAAGTCGAAAACTCATTTTTTCTATAGGTAGAATGGTAAAGGAAAAAGGATTCGATACCTTATTAGATGCAGCAGAAAAAATGAAATTCTTGTATTCAGATGTATACATGATTATTGCAGGTAAGGGGCCATTACTGCAACAATATCGAGACCAAGTTAGGGAACGCAATTTAACAAATGATGTATTTTTTGTAGGATATATATCTGATCACCAGCGTAGTGCATTGTTAGCCAACTGTTATATGACCGTTTTTCCTAGTAGATATGAACCTTTTGGTATTGTAGCCTTAGAGTCGATGATATTTAGAAAACCGACAATTGTTTCAAAGACTGGAGGATTAAAAGGGATTATTCAACCTCGAAAAACAGGATTGTATATGGAGCCAGGGGATGTGGATAGCTTAATTGAACAGGCATGCTTTCTATTAGAAAATCCAATAGACGCAGCTAAGATTGGGAATAACGGGAAAAAAGTGGTTGAAAACTTGTTTAGCTGGAGTCGTGTAGCTGAAGAAACGAAGCGAGTGTATGAAGAAGTCGTTCTACATCAAAAAATGTAATTTTTCGTAAAGATAAACGAAAAAAATAATATATTGAAGGTGTAACTATAATGAAAACGAAAGCTTATATCGTTGATCCGTATTCTTATTCTGAGGAACCTGTTCGATATGGTCTAAAACTTACTCCTGGTCTTTGGGTAGAGGGCAAGATGTACTGGCTAATGAATGGAATGGAAAAATTACTTCATGAAGAAGAAATTTCCATTCAAGTGAAACAAGAACAAATTCATTCGAAAGCTCGTTATTTTGATATGTATGTGACTAATCATTTATCTTTTCCAAGAAAGGTGAAATTGTTCTTTATGTATCATCATGAATTTTCTACTAGAGAGCATTTTTCGTTTATTTCTCCATCTGATAATGTGATTTTTCATTTAGCCAATAGTCAAGTGTTTCTCGTAAATGCACGTACTAGTGAAAAGCGGATGGGTCAATGTACAATCCAACCCTATTGGGATGTATCAACTGGTGCAATTTGGAGCAATAAAGAAAAGGGATTCTTGAAATATGCTCCAATGGCTAAAGGAACGTCTGCTAGTATTTGCTCGCTAGATATAGAAATTCCAGGAAATCAAACAAGAAAAGGAAGCTCCTGGATGATAGAAGGTTCATCTAAGACGGAGTTATTAAAGTTTAACCAAGCTCTTTTAAAAAACACACTAGCATTTCCTTTCAAAAAGTGATATTATAGAAAAGTCGTATGAACGAACTAGTTTGAACATAGTTTGGAGGGAAATCAACATGCGTGTGAATATTACACTAGCTTGCACAGAGTGCGGTGAACGTAACTATATTTCTACAAAGAATAAGCGTAACAATCCAGATCGTCTTGAGCTAAAAAAATATTGCTCAAGAGAAAAGCGTACTACAACACATCGCGAAACAAAATAAGCAGTGGGATTATATTCCTACTGCTTTTTTTGTATGTAAATTTATTGAAAATATCTTATGTTGTTATTATTGGGAGTATTTTGAGTTTCGATGATATCATCTATGAATTATTGGATGAAGGTATCTATCTTTGGTAGACAGAACTTTGGTAAAGGGGCGTTGTTACAAATGAATAAAAAGATACTTCGGAACCAAATGCAAGAAAGACTAAATGAGATTTCAAAGCCATTATATGAGCATCTATCTTATGAAATTGCTAGAACCTTATTTGAGACGTCTGAATGGAAGACGGCCCATACAATAGCAATTACAGTTTCGAAGCCTCCAGAGGTAGATACATATCAAATCATTCGCAAGGCTTGGGACGAGGGGAAAGAGATCGTCGTTCCGAAATGCTATCCAAATGATAAGCGAATGCTATTTCGAAAATTAACTTCCTTTAATGAGCTAGAGTCAGTGTACTTTGGACTTTTGGAGCCAATTGAAAAGTTCACAGTGGAATATGCTGCAAATGAAATTGATCTCATGATTGTTCCAGGTATTGCTTTTTCAAGAAGTGGATTTCGGTTGGGATTTGGCGGGGGATATTATGATCGGTACCTGGAAAATTACGATGGGATAACAATCTCACTAGCATTTTCATGCCAATTAGTTGATGAACTTCCAATTGAGTCACACGATCAATCAGTATCCAAGATTATTACAGAAAAAGAGTTGATTATTTCGCATGCTTGAGTGGTTGTTTGTAATTATCTTCATCTTAACGGGATCTCTGGTAGGTTATCGATTTCATTTTCTTTCAAAATCAGGAGCAATTGCAGCGATAGTGGTCGGCTTTAGTATTGCGATAGGTACAAAATGGGAAGGTTTGAGCCTTCTAGCGATCTTCTTCATCAGCTCTAGTCTTTGGTCAAAATATAAGAAGCAACAGAAAGAGAAAGTGGAAGAGAAATTAGATAAAGGGTCTAGACGTGATTGGCAGCAGGTTGTTGCAAATGGGGGGATTCCTTCCATCATGAGTCTTGCATATGCAATAACTCATGATCCATTATGGGTTATTGGGTTTACAATCGCAATAGCGAGTAGTAATTCGGATACGTGGGCATCAGAAGTGGGTCCATTAAGTAAAACCCGCCCGGTCTTAATCCGTTCCTTCCGTCGTGTTGATCGAGGAACTTCTGGGGCAGTGAGCTTGTTAGGTACGGTGGCAAGTCTATGTGGCTCCCTATTGATTGCGGGGGTAGCAGCCTATTTTTTCGAATTTAGTTTTAACGAGCTATTTATGCTAACTTTGTTTGGATTTCTTGGTAATATCATTGACACCCTATTTGGAGCTTATTTACAAGTCGTATTTCAATGCGAACAATGCGGATTAGAAACGGAGAAAACTAGACACTGTGAAAGGTACACCACATACCTTAAAGGAATACCGATCCTCAATAATGAGGCCGTGAATTTTATTTCTTCTTTAGTAGCGGTTTTTTTCGGGTGTTTATGGTTCAGTATGTATAGTTTACAATAATAAGCTCATACATATAGTTGAAACTGTAACAAAATTGCAATAAAGTTAGCGTTTTCATATAGTGAAATCACTTTGTGAAGTAGTGTACAATTTACTTATTAGGAAGAATAAATGTTTATCATTCTTTTGGGATATACTGATATGGGAATACCTTTTAGGGGGAAGCAAACATGAAGAATAAAGTAAATCGAGTTGCGTTAATTGGAACAGGATTTGTCGGTTCAAGCTATGCCTTTGCGCTGTTAAACCAAGGTGTAACGGAGGAACTCGTTTTAATTGATCTTAATAAAGAGAAATCTGAAGGGGATGCTATGGACTTAAACCATGGAATTCCATTTGCACCGTCTCCTACGAAAATTTGGTTTGGTGATTATTCAGATTGTCGAGATGCAGACCTTGTTGTCATTTGTGCAGGAGCAAATCAAAAGCCTGGCGAAACAAGACTAGACCTTGTTGAGAAGAATACTAAAATTTTTAAATCGATTGTCGATCAAATTATGGCAAATGGATTTGACGGGATTTTTCTTGTCGCAACAAATCCAGTAGACATCCTTACTTACGCAGTCTGGAAATTCTCTGGTCTCCCTAAGGAGCGAGTTATTGGTTCAGGTACGATTTTAGATACTGCTCGTTTCCGATATCTACTTGGTGACTATTTCAATGTAGATACTCGTAATGTGCATGCTTACATTATTGGAGAACATGGGGATACAGAGCTACCTGTTTGGAGCCAAGCAGACATCGCTGGAAAACCAATTTCGGGATGGACCAAGAATAAAGAAGATTTCAAACAAAAAGACTTAGATGATCTTTTCTTAAATGTTCGAGATGCAGCCTATCATATCATAAATCGAAAAGGTGCAACCTATTATGGCATTGCGATGGGATTAGTACGATTAACAAAAGCCATTCTTCAAAATGAAAATTCGGTGTTAACTGTGTCAGCCTATTTAGATGGAGAGTATGGGCATAAAGATGTGTACATTGGGGTTCCAGCAGTCGTTAATCGAAGCGGTATACGTGAAGTTGTTGAAATACAATTGAACGAAGATGAAACGCAAAAATTTGCTCATTCTGTAAAAATTCTTAAAGAAACGATGAGCCCAGTACTTAAGTAGGGTATCACAATACTAGTTTGATACGAGCATCCTCATATCTTTTGAAAAAAAAACTATCATTTCTAGATAGTTTTTTTTCTGTTTTCGGGGATATCTAGCCGTTTTTCTTCAGAAACTAATTCTAGGAGGGATGACAATGTCACGATTATGGTCATTATTACTGATCGTATTAGGTGGATTTTTCGTCTTTAAAAATCGGTATCGATTGCTAAATATCATTTTAGGAAATGGGCTTATTCGTCGCTTTTTTGTGAGTTCATTTATGAGCATTCCAGCAGTAAGGAATTCAATGGTAAAATCCGTATTTTCTGGACCGCGTCAATAGGATGAATATGAAGCTTATCATAAAAGGCCTGTAAGGGTCTTTTTTTCTTAACGAGTTCATTGATGACAAAAGGGTATTTCTTTACAACAAATACTGTTATTGCCTATAGTTATCTATATAGCTCATTAAGATGGAGAGGAAGGTAGGGGAGATATTGGACTATCAAGAGGATTATAAATTCTGGAGATTGGTTTATCAATTGATTACAGAGCATGACTATCGATTGATTCAAATGTCAACAGATCAGAAGGAAATATGGCTAGAAAAATCAGAAAATAAACAGGCACAACTTATTCGAATACTGCAAAAGGACTTAGATTGGAGCAACTGGATGCAGCGTGATATTCAGTTAACTGCTTCCAATGGGGAACGTGTCAGGAAGCAAATGATTCGAGGAGAAGTGAATGTAGTAAATATCTATGTTTCTGCCTATCCGCCAGTTGATGATTATGAATTTAGATTAGATTCAGCATATTTAACAGAAAATCAAAAGACGAACGTGCACTCATATATTATAGATAGAACGAATGTTGATCAAGAACTCGTACGAATTGGGAGTCGGCTTCAGATTGACCTAGACATTCCGATAATTACAGACCAATTCGATCAGGCGGCAGAAGCCTTAAAGCGTGACACATTATCCTATGCTGTTCAAAAAGTGAAATCTGAAAAATCGCTCTTTGAATATGGAAAGCCATTTTTTACGTATCTCTTCATTATTGTTCAAGTGGCTATGTTTTTATTACTTGAAGCAGCTGGTGGGAGTACAAACACCTCAACCTTAATCAAATATGGTGCAAAGTTTAATCCTTTGATACTTGAAGGAGAGTGGTGGCGCTTCATTACCCCGATTTTTCTACATATCGGAGTGCTTCATTTATTAATGAACACACTCGCACTATATTTCCTCGGAGTTGCCGTAGAGAAAATCTTTGGAAATTCACGATTTCTTTTCATCTATATTGTTGCAGGGCTCTTCGGTTCGCTAGCGAGCTTTTTGTTCAGTCCCAATATTTCAGCTGGAGCTAGTGGCGCCATTTTTGGGTGCTTTGGTGCCTTATTGTACTTCGGACTTATTTACCCTAAACTTTTCTTCCGAACGATGGGAATGAATGTAATCGTCGTCATTGCCATCAATTTAGTCTTTGGCTTTACGGTACCAGGAATTGATAATGCAGGCCATATTGGAGGGCTAGTAGGAGGCTTCCTTGCAACTGGAATTGTTCATTTTCCGAAGAAAAAGAAACCAATTATGCAATTGCTATTTTTGGTAGGAAGCGGACTCCTAGTAGGAGGTATTTTAGCCTATGGATTTAATCACCCGAATCAGATGGTTGATGAACAATCGATCGCAATAATGGCAAAGGAATATGTACAAATGGAAGAGTATGAAAAGGCTGAGGATCTTCTAACAGAATATATAGATGAAAATCAATCATCAACCAAAATATTGTTTCTTCTTTCATTTGCTGAAATCAAATCTGGTAACTTAACAGATGCGAAAGCGCATTTAATAAAAGTGATTGAGCTTGATACTACATTTCATGAAGCTTATTATAACTTAGCGTTAATCTATTTAGATGAGAATGATGTAGCTAATGCCAAACGGAATGTAGAAGCGGCTTTAAAGATTAATCCCGAACAAGATGACTATCGCAAGCTCCTACAAGATATTAACGAGTGGGAGAAAGATTTTGGCGGAGGACAATAGCTTCTCCATCTTTTAATTCAGAAATCACCAATAGCTCAGTTTGATTCTTTGCTATTAAAATTAAAGGGATGGTACTATCGATTGGTTCAACAATCGAACCATCCTTTTTTTTAATTCCTAGGAAATAATTCTTATAGAGGCCCTCCCATAAATTACCCATTATGGTGTTGGTTTCTTCTTTAGTAAATCCTGGATAAGATTTGTTTTTATACTGAGCTATATCGGTTAAAGGAATTTGATGATACTGATCTTCGTTAATTGAATTCTCCGTCATCATTTTTGACCAGCTGTATTCAAGTTGTTGACTCGTTATTTGGTCCAGTACACTTTTCCATTCTTTTTCCTCTTTTGAATGTGCTTCGCGAAATGAATGAAGAGGGCTGAAGGAAGAATCAATGACATATAATTCATCTGCTGATAGACTTTGAGCACTGTAAATTTTCTCAGATCCATCGACGTCGCCGTCATAATGAATTTCAGCATGGTGAAAGGAGATTGCTTCAAAGTGACTGCTTTCTTTCATGTTAATGATTTCTTCTTGTACGACCTGTTCCGTGTTCTGCTCCCATTCCCCCATCATTCTTTTTAATCTTCCATTTGCATAAAGAAAGGCTAGGTCTTGTCTTAGATAGGCATCGCGGTCTAGAGCAGAAGAAACACGCCATTTCACATCATAATCTTCCCTTTTGGAATGATCTAATAAAGATAAATTCGTATCAACTTTTTTATAGGTGACAGAGGGATCAATAGGAAAAAAAGTAATACTTTCTTCAACCTCAGCTTGGTTTTTTACTACCATAACACTGACTGCAATTGCAATTGCTATACATATTAATAAAAAAAAGTGAATTTTATTCATTATCTACCTCATTGACTTTTGACTTAATGTTTGAAAATGAAATCATCCCCTTTTTATTGGGAAATGCGGTTTATCTAACCCGATCTTACCGAAGTTTGTCCACTGTTAAAAATATATGAGCTGTTTTAGAAGAAATGCTAGTTCAGCGTATGTTTTTTTCGCTGTATGTCAAAGATGGATATGTATACGAGGAAATCTTTGGTAAAGCGAAAGTAATTGAGGTGTGTGCACATGGAAAAAGACGCAAAAGAGCTTGTCCATTCAAAAATAGAAAACAATATAGCTTATCTAAAAGAAGCCTTAGGGGTAGAAAAAAGCTTTGATGTTATCCAATTAGATGTTGAATACGCTGAGCGACAGATGGCTTTGTATCTAGTGGATGGTTTTGTGAAAGATGACATCCTTCACTACCTGATGAAAATACTATCTGGCCTAGAAGCATCTCAATTAGAAAGCGATACGCTCACGAAACTAGTTAAAACATACATCCCCTATGTGGAAGTTGAAGTGACAGATGACTTGAATACCGTGGTAGATATGGTACTCGCTGGTCCAACAGCCTTAGTAGTTGATGGTGTGGACAAGGTCATCTTAATTGATGCAAGGACATATCCAGTAAGAGGTCCACAAGAGCCTGATATTGAAAGGGTCGTACGAGGATCTCGAGATGGCTTTGTGGAAACCCTTGTTTTCAATACGGCTTTAACAAGACGTCGTGTTCGTGATCGCACGTTACGGATGGAGTATTTGCAAGTTGGTAGAAGATCGAAAACAGATATCGTTATAAGCTACATCGAAGATATTGCAGACCCAGAATTAGTTAAAAAAATAAAAGATTCGATTTCTAAAATCGATACGGATGGACTGCCGATGGCCGAAAAAACAATTGAGGAATTTATATCCGGTCGGCATTGGAATCCATATCCTATGGTGAGATATACTGAAAGACCTGATACGGCAGCAACACATTTATATGAAGGGCATGTGTGTATTATTGTAGATGGTTCTCCAAGTGTGATTATTACACCTACCACTTTTTGGCATCATCTTCAGCATGCGGAAGAATATCGGAACAAACCACTTATCGGAGCTTATTTACGATTTGTTCGATTTTTAGCAGTATGGGCATCCATTTTTATCTTACCGATGTGGTACTTATTTGCAGTGGAGCCAGGATTACTACCTGACGCATTATCCTATATTGGCCCAAATGATTCGGGTCAGATTCCATTATTTATCCAATTTCTTATGGTGGAATTGGGAATAGATATTTTACGGATGGCTGCCATCCACACCCCGTCATCACTCGCAACGGCCTTAGGTTTAGTAGCGGCATTAATGATCGGTCAGGTTGCGGTAGAAGTGGGTCTACTGACAAATGAAGTCATTTTGTATTTAGCCATTGCAGCTATTGGTACCTTCTCAACACCTAGCTACGAAATGAGCTTGGCAAACCGAATCATTCGACTTGCCCTGCTATCAGCTACAGCTATGTTTCATACGTATGGATTCGTCATCGGAACTACGCTATTAATTTTATTCCTTTCAAGGATGCAATCATTTGGTGTCCCATATTTATGGCCGTTCTTGCCATTTAACTTTCATGGTTTTAGAGACGTATTATTGCGATCCCCGATCCCATTAAAAAATAGACGCCCGAAAATCTTAAATCCACAAGATCCAGATCGATAATAGATAAACGACTGTAAACTCAACAATTTTCCACTTGAAGACAAAAGGGTATTGAAGAAAATATTCGGTGTTACAGACTGTAGACAAGCTCTAATCATTTCGAGTATTGCCTACAGTTATTTTTTTGAAAAAGAATATAAAAATAATTGAGGGTGGTTAGATTTCCGCTACGGGTGGACGCTTTCCGCGGGCGGGGCCGAGCCGAGCCGAGCCGCTTCCTTCGCTACGCTCAGTCCAGGGTCTCGACTTTCCCACTTTTCCCGCAGGAGTCGCCACCCTTCGCTCCAATCCATAAGGATTTGATCAATAAATTTGAATTAAAAACGGACACATGCATTAGTGAGACGTTCATGATGACCAGTACTCTATCTAATGCAGCCGAACAATACATTATGATTACAAGCTCAATTAGTTCCTTAAGATCAATTCCTATAAAAATTGGAAGGAGTATCCATTCGTTTTTATTCACAAAACCCTCTACTCTTGGCTCAATGTGTCAAAGTAACGATCAAGTTGCTTTGTTTACGTTGAAATACATTACAGGCTCTTTACCATAATGATTCAAATTAAGTTCTCAAATTGTAATAAAAGATTGAACGAGTAATTAGATGAAAAAGAGAAGCTTGTTTTGAGAACAACCATTAGAAGTCTTTATTATTATGTAGATGCAGGAAATGCTTGATTTAGCTTCCATAATCAGAAGAACTAATAACTTAGACATGGAGGGTTGCTCAAAAGCAGAACAATATATTGGTTGATTGGAGCGGAAGGCGCTTGACTCCTGGGGGATTAGCGTTACAGCCAAGACCCCACAGGCCGAAGGACGAGGAGGCTTGGCGAACGCCCCCCGGAAAGCAAGCGTCTGTAGCGGAAATCAACATCTTCTTACAAAATAGATAGGTATTGTTATGGGCTTTTGGCGACACCAAGAAGCAACTAATAAAACTATTGATGACTTTTCCCATGATAGTTGAAAGTTTATTAAAAGATGGTGAACCGATTGTTCCGCCTCTTGAGGTGTTGTCGGTTTTCGTCTATACTTTATGTGTAAAAAGTCTAGATTAAGAGGTTTTTTCAATGAAAAGCATATATGATATTCAACAATTCTTAAAAAAGTATGGAACCATTATCTACATAGGCGATCGTCTTGCCGACCTTGAATTAATGGAGGAAGAATTTAAAGAGCTCTATCAATCGCAGTTAATTGAAAGACAAGTCTTTCAAACAGGAATTCTAATATTAAGACAGGAAATTGCAAAGTTAAAAGATAAACAATTAAAACACTAGCAGAAGGTGAGCGCATGACAGAGCAAATGTTGATTGGTGTTGACTTAGGTGGTACAACCACAAAATTAGCATTTATGAATCATTACGGAGAGATTTCTCATAAATGGGAAATCCCAACGGATAACACAAATGAAGGAAAAAACATAACGACAAATATTGCAAAAGCGATAGACGAAAAAATTAAAGAGCTGCATCTAACTAAGAACCAATTTGTCGGAATTGGAATGGGCGCTCCTGGTCCAGTTAATCTACAAACAGGTGTTGTTTACAACACTGTTAACCTTGGTTGGAAAGATCATTACCCGTTAAAGGATCTACTCGAAATGGAAACATCCTTACCAGCCGTAATTGATAACGATGCAAATTGTGCAGCATTAGGTGAAATGTGGAAAGGTGCTGGAGACGGTGCTAAGGATCTAGTTTGTGTGACCCTCGGAACGGGTGTTGGTGGAGGCGTAATTACGAATGGAGATATTGTTCAAGGGATAAGTGGCGCAGCAGGGGAAATTGGTCACATTACTGCCATCCCAGAAGGTGGAACTCCTTGTAATTGCGGAAAAACGGGTTGTTTAGAAACAATAGCCTCAGCTACTGGAATTGTTCGTCTGGCAGTAGAGAAACTCAAGCAAGGGGTAGAGTCTGCATCAGAACTAGCTAGTATCTATTCTGAGCTTGGGCATGTATCAGCAAAGGATGTTTTTGATACGGCTAGAGAAGGTGATCCCATTTCAACGGCTGTAATTAAAGAAGTGGCTTCATATTTAGGACTTGCGTTAGCGAATATTGCAAACACACTTAATCCAGAAAAAATTGTGTTAGGTGGGGGAGTATCTAAAGCTGGGGATATCCTATTAACGCCAGTAAAGCAAAAATTTCAAACCTATGCATTCCCTCGTGTTGCTCAATCAACAGAAATTGAGTTAGCAACTTTAGGAAACGATGCAGGTGTAATTGGAGCGGCTTGGCTGATTAAACATAAAGGATCTAACTCAACTTTAAATAGCTAATGGTGAAATAAGCCAATTTAAATGGATCTTCGAGTAGGTGAAATGTCCTCCTTGAAGGTCTTTTTTTTATTGGATGAGAGGTATAAATTTATCAATTGTTGATAAGTGCTTCAATATCCAGCTCAAGGGCCTAGCCCCTTGAGGCCATAAGCCAATATTAATTGGAAGGCAAAGAACGTCTTCCATTCTTACCTGTCATACGTTCCCTGGCATGACCAAGGCGCACTACGTTTTTCTCTGGATTAATTTAACATGTATGAGCTCTAACGTTTCTAAGTCTATAGACCGATTTTTATAAAAATGGACAAACATGAAACTTTTTTATGACTTAATCGTCTAATATTATGTATGTGTTGTGTAACGGCATTATATAATTCTATAACTTTAATATTAAATGAAGTTTGATTTTTAATTAAAAAAGTATTAAGATAGTGGATGATTATTTTGTTTTTACTAAAAATGTAAAGATTTTATGAACAATCCATGTCTGTTTTATGTAACAGGAGGGCAAATAAATGGGGAAAATTAAATGGTCAAAACCATCGTTGCTTGCGATAGCAATCATATTGCTTTGGCTGAAAACTTACATCGTCTATAAAACTAGCTTTGATATTAAAATTGAAAACTGGAGACAGGAATTTATCTTATTCCTCAATCCGCTTAGCTTTCTAATGTTTGTCTTAGGGATTGGCTTATTGCTGAATGAGAAAAAGCAAAAGCGATATATCATGATCTCGAGCTTCTTCATATCAGCGATACTATTCGCTAATGTTGTTTTTTACCGATTCTTTAACGACTTCTTAACCATTCCAGTGCTCTTTCAAACGAGCAACATGGCTGACTTAGGAAGTAGTGTAAATGAACTTGTTCAAGTAAAAGATCTACTTTACTTCGTAGACTTTTTCTTCATCGCATTAGTTATGTATGTTAGACCACAGCTACTGAAATATCGCCAAATGGCCAAAACAAATCGCAGAGCCTATTTTCTTGTAGCGATTGCGATTGCCTTTTTAAACCTAGGCTTAGCTGAAACAGAACGTCCACAGTTATTAACAAGAACTTTCGACAGAGAGATGTTAGTTAAAAATATTGGAACATATAACTATCATATTTATGATGTTTTCTTACAATCAAAGTCATCTGCACAAAGGGCACTTGCTGATGGTAGTGAATTAGTTGATATCGATAACTATATTCGAGCAAACTACAAAAAGCCGAATGATGAAATGTTTGGAATTGCGAAAGATAAGAACGTGATATTAATTACGATGGAGTCTACCCAAAACTTCGTCATTAACGAGACAGTCAATGGGCAAGAGATTACTCCTTTCTTAAATGATTTTATTAAAGATAGCTATTATTTCGAGAATTTTTATCACCAAACGGGCCAAGGAAAAACATCTGATTCAGAATTCTTAGTTGAAAATTCTTTATATCCATTAAGTCGTGGAGCTGTATTCTTTACTCATTCAGGAAATGAATTTAATGCAACACCTGAAATTTTAGATAAAAATGGCTATTACACAGCATCCTTACATGCAAATAATAAAAGCTTCTGGAATCGCGATATCATGTATAAATCATTAGGTTATGAGCGTTTCTACGAGATTAACGATTATGAAGTGAATGAAGAAAATTCTGTAGGATGGGGTTTAAAGGACATTGATTTCTTTGAGCAGTCCATTCAACACTTGAAGGAAATGCCTCAACCGTTCTATTCGAAATTTATTTCATTAACTAATCACTTCCCGTTTGAATTAGGGGAGGAAGATTCATTTATCGATCCGTATACTTCGGATGATAAAACAGTAAATAATTACTTCCCGACGGTTCGCTATACTGATGAGGCATTGAAGTTGTTCGTTCAACGACTTAAGGACGAAGGACTTTATGAAGATTCGATTATTATCATTTATGGAGATCACTATGGAATTTCTGAGAACCATAATATAGCAATGGGTGAGTTTCTAGGCACAGAAGTTACACCATTTGTAAGCACTCAACTACAGCGTGTCCCATTAATCATTCATATTCCAGGTCAAGAAGGACAAACAATATCTAAGGTTGCAGGACAGATTGATCTTAAACCGACGATACTTCATTTACTAGGAATTGATACGAAAAAGAACATTGAGTTCGGTGCAGATCTATTCTCTGAAGATAAACTTGACTTTACGGTTCTTCGTGATGGCAGTTTTATCACAAAGGATTATGTATACACACGTGATATTTGTTATGACAAGCAAACAGGTGAACCAACAGATAAAAATGCATGTGAACCATACATGGAAAATGCGAAAAACGAATTAGAGTACTCAGATAAGATTGTTTACGGTGACTTATTGCGATTCTATGAAAATGCAGATTACCGGAAAAACAATTAAAGCAGAAGCCTGTGCAAAATGCACAGGCTTATTTATTTTGTTTTTTTCTTTAAGAACATGATATGGGGCATTTGCAAATTTGAAAAAAGAAAAAAATGAAAATGAGTTATTCAATTACAAGCTAAGGGAAATTACGTAAATGTAATAAGAACCTTCTCGGATATACCATGCCTATTAGAAAAAGATTTTCTCATCTTGGGGTAGGGGGGATTCGAAGCATTTTTTGTTAGAACCTTTCATACATATATGTGATGAGAGGGGGAGAATGATGAAAATCACAGTAAGGTCTGGAGACTCTCTATGGTATTATAGTCAACTATTTATGGTACCAGTGAACCTAATTATTGACTCAAATCCAAACGTGAATCCAACGTTATTACAAATTGGAACGCAGGTGAACATACCTGGTTTTATCGAACAAACATACACGATTAAGAAGGAAGATACATTTTGGAAGCTTGCCAAATCTCGAAATTTATCCATTGATGCGTTGCTTCTTCTAAATCAAGCGCTCAATCCCAATCAATTACAGGTAGGCTCAATAATCGTGCTGCCTAAACGGGTAATTACACCTGTTGTAGAGGGAAGAAAGCGGTATGATTTTGAGGCGTTAATGGAGGATCTATCTGAAATTCAAACCATTTACCCGTTTATTCGTGTTCATCCTATTGGAGAGAGCGTAATGGGGAAACCAATACAGGAAATTCGTTTGGGTAATGGAAACAAAAAGGTGCAGTTTAATGCAGCATTTCATGCAAATGAGTGGATTACAACTCCCATTTTAATGACCCTTTTAAATACATTGCTGTTGTCTTTGACGAATAGTTCAGCAATTCGAGGGCTATCCACGATGCCACTTTATAATTCAGTTGATCTATCAATTGTACCAATGGTAAACCCAGACGGTGTCAATTTAGTACTGAACGGGCCACCAGAAGAAAGAAAGGAAGCCCTCCTTAAAATTAACAAAGGAAGTATGGACTTTACCGAATGGAAGGCAAATATCAGAGGAGTCGATCTTAATAATCAATATCCTGCTAAATGGGAAATCGAGAAAGAACGAAAGGAGCCTAAATCCCCAGCACCTAGAGATTTCCCAGGAAACGCTCCATTAACAGAACCAGAAGCAATTGCGATGGCAGAGCTAGCGAGAAATCATCTCTTCGACCGTATGCTAGCATTTCATACACAAGGAGAAGAGTTTTATTGGGGATATGAAGGGTTAGAGCCACCTGAATCAAGTATGCTAGCAAAGGAATTTTCACGCGTAAGTGGCTATGAATCCATTCAATATGTGGATAGTTACGCTGGCTATAAAGATTGGTTCATTAAAGAGTTTCAAAAAGCAGGGTTCACGGTCGAACTAGGTAAAGGAATCAATCCATTGCCATTGTCACAGTTTGATGAAATATATGAAGAAGTATTAGGAATGTTCCTAGCAGCCATTTATCTATAAAAATTCCTCAAATAGTCTTGTATTTCACAAGGACACAGATTAAAATAAATGAACGGAAAGATGGAAAGAATAATATTGTCAAGTGAATGTAGTAGAGTCTATCTTGGATGGTATTTAATTTTCTTATTCGAAAAAAGCCGGTATATTCGGCTTTTTTCCTATTTATAACAGAATACATTCATACTATTTACAATCAACATAATTTTTGTAAAATAAATGAAACATTTTTGTCATATATTTCGTATAATTTAATGGGACATATGGGGGGGGAAGAGGATGCAGACGATGAAACACAGAGCTAGAAGTATTCGAGTAAATTATTTGTTTGGTTTGATTGCTGTAGTATTCTTCCTCTTTTTATCTGGATGTGCAAAAGATAAGTCTCCTTCCTTAAATGGCTATACACATCATGATTCAGATTCATTAGTAAAGCAATTCGTATCCGCATCATTTACTGGGCAAGAATTTATTGCGCCAATTAGAGTGGATCATGGAAGAATTGAAGCTATAGCAGGATGGCTGACAGATGATCAACTCGTGTACAGTACGAGCAAGCAAACGGGTGGTGTCGTTCTTACATACCAATTAACTTCAGGGAAAAGCGAAGTAATTTATGAGAGCCCGAATCCAATTGTGTCAATTAAAATTAGTCCTTCTAAGGAGAAAGTGTTAATCTATACAGCACCATCTACATACGAAGGGAAGATGGTAATTCTTAGTCGAGATGGAGAGGTACTATTTAAAGGAAATATTGCTACATATGATATATCTTTTGAATGGAACCCTTACGATGAAAATCAGCTATTAATCTCAACCTATACAGAAAACTGGGAGCATGAATCTCATCTTCTAAACATAAAAGACGAGAAGATGAATAAAGTGGAGTTGACGGAACCTTTTGCCAATTGGTTGAATCAAGAAGAACTTTTCTACTTAAATTGGCAAGATGAGTCAAGCTCATTATTTGCTCCTCTAGTGAAAAGAGGGCTAACGGGTCAAGATGAAACAGTTCTATTCGATCAGGTGTTCCGCCTTATGTCATATATCAACTTGTATACTACGATAACAGTTGATAATCAGCAATCGGACCAAGCTATTTATACGTTTTATCGTCACCCTAAAGAGAAAATAGCATCTTACACAGCTCCTCATTTAACGCGATTTTCTGATTGGCTAGTGCCATTCCACGATTACAATGAATCAAAGAATGTATTCTTCAGCTTACAACCTCTATATAGTGGAGAATCGGACACTTACGGTGGAGGTTTTCAGCTCGTTTCTTTCGATTTGGAAGCTCAAACGACTAATACTTTGATGAGTCAACTAAATAACGAGCCCATTTCATGTTCTCCTAATGGTGAAATGTGTTTATATGGAAATTATTATGAGAAGTTAATCGACTTAAAACAGCAGAAAATTATTGAATTAATGCACTAATTTAAAATAAGTATTAATGCACTAATTTAAAATAAGATCATATTTAATGTGAAAAAGAGGCTGGGACATAAGTATTTCAGTCAATGGTATATCCGGACGTTCAGGAGTTATCTCCTTTTACTAGTTCGGGTATTTTTATTTGTTCGGAAAACAAATTTTAAAAAAATAGTGGAATGGAGCGGAAGACAATCGACTGCTAAGGGAAATAGAGGTAAGGCTGAGACACCAAAGCGCAGCGAGGATGCTTAGATTCCCACCCGCGCAAACCGAGTGTCTGCAGCGCAGGTGGAACGAACTTGTTTTTACAACCTAACTATTTTCAAAAAGTCATTGTTCGTCTTTGAAAGGGAGTCCTATAGTTATGTCCCAGCCTCTTTGATGTAGAATCATAAATAGTTAATTGTCATTTTTAAATGTAATCTCCTATTCATCGTCTGTTCATATATAGGGTATAAACTATTGATATCAATAGAGTAGGAGGGAATTGGATTTGAATTTAGCTTGGAAGGAAATGAAGCAAAGTAAAACAAAATTTTTTATATTGGGCTTAATTATATTTCTAGTTAGTTTATTAACGTTCATCATTTCAGGATTAGCAAATGGATTGTCTTATGACAATGCTGCACTCATTAAAAATCTTCCAAATGGACAATTTTTAATGATGAAAGATGCAAAGGAAAATTACACCTTATCAAGAATCGATGATCGTATTCAAGGAGATATCCTCAAAGCAGAGAATCATGCAACGGCTTTCTCCATACAGATGGGGTTAATAAATGATTCGAATGGTAAGCAGCATAGCGTGGCCTTTGTAACAGCGACAGATTCTCCATTTTTTCCTAGCGTTAGGAAAGGAGAAATCATCTTGGATCGTTCAATGGAGGATGAGGGAGTAAAACGGGGAGATGCGTTAACTAATATCCAGTTCGGAGGAGCGTTTGCTGTAACTGATTTCGTAGAAGAAAGTAAGTTTAGTCATGCACCAGTAGCATTTATTCATGCTGAGGATTTCTATAAAATCAATAAAATAGATGGGATGCAATTAATATTTGTACCAGATGATGTGTCATTAAGCATCCCTTCAGAGATCCAAGCATTCCAAAACGCGGACTTTCTAAACACGCTCACAAGCTATAGAGCTGAACAATTATCATTAAATATGATTATTTGGTTTTTAGTGATTATTACTGGGATGTTGTTTGGAATCTTTTTTTACATGATGAATATTCAAAAGGTAGGCTTATATGGAATTCTTAAAGCAATTGGTGTTAGAACTAGTGACTTATTTAGGATGATGTGGACCCAGATGATATTTATTACCTTGCTTTCTATCAGCTTTTCGGTTGCAATCAGCCAGTTAATGAACAGCTTAGTTCCAAAAGGGATGCCCTATTTATTACCTGTTGAAACAACAATTGGCTTGTCTGGTATCTTCTTTACAATTGGTTTTATAGGAGCTACGGTTTCGGGATTTCAGATAAAAAAAATTGAGCCATTACATGCAATACAACAAGTAGAGGGGTGATCGGTCAATGCTAACTCTAGAAAATATAAAAAAAACCTTTAGAAATGGAGAAATCGAGGAAGAAGTTCTTAAAGGAATAGACCTTTCATTGAATAAAGGGGAAGTGACGGCATTAATGGGTGCTTCAGGGTCTGGAAAGAGCACGCTATTAACAATAGCAGCAGGACTTCAGCCTTCTTCATATGGGCAAGTTATTTTTGAAGGGGTAAACATAGTACCAATGAATAACGAACGAGTACGAGAGATACGAGCAAAGAAATTTGGATTTGTCTTTCAATTTTCTCATCTTGTCCCATTTTTAACTGTTGAAGAGCAATTATTACTAATGCTAGAGGTGTCAGAAACAAAACTTAAGAAAAAAGCGCAATATCAAGAGGTGAACAAGCTGCTTCAGCTTGTAGAAATGGAGCATCGGAGATCCGCTTATCCTTCCTCTCTATCAGGAGGAGAAAAGCAGCGAATCGCGATTGCGCGTGCATTGATTCACAAACCAATAGTTCTCTTTGCAGATGAACCTACAGCAAGCTTAGATTCTAAAAAATCAAAGGATATAATGGTATTAATACAAAAGCTGACGAAAGAGCTTCAGATTACAACACTGATGGTTACACATGATGAAGAGATGCTCATGTATACTGATCGAATAATAAAAATGAGCGATGGACAAATTTTGTCGGACCAAGTTTCATCACATCTAGCGGACTAAGATAAGGAAAAGCATTAGATGGTTATATACAGGAGAGAATTAGCATGATAAATATATTGGCTGTAGATGATGATCAACACATTCTAACGTTCATAGAGATCCATTTGTTGAAGGAAGGCTATGAAATTTTTTCTGCGAAAGACGGCATTCAAGCACTCAGTATTCTTCAAAATGTAACATGCGATTTAGCCATTATTGACGTAATGATGCCATATATGGATGGTTATGAGCTAACGAAGAAAATTCGAAAGGAATATGACATTCCCATTATTCTCTTAACAGCTAAGGATCAAATGGAAGATAAGGAGCAAGGATTCTTAGCTGGAACAGATGATTACTTAGTAAAGCCCTTTGAACCAAAGGAACTAAGCTTTAGGATAAATGCTTTGCTACGGAGGTATGTCAAGCATTCGGCTGAAGCGATTATTCAAATTGGAAATATAATTATTAATAAAAACAGCTATGAAGTCCAAGCTGGAAATCGTACGATATTTTTACCCTTAAAAGAATTTGAATTGTTGTATTTTCTTATGTCGAATGGGCATCAGGTCTTTTCAAGAGCCCATCTAATTGAGCAAATTTGGGGAATAGATTTTGATGGGGATGAACGAACGGTAGATGTTCATATTAAACGATTACGAGAGCGGTTTTCAGGGGTTACAAATGACTTCCAAATAAAAACGGTGCGTGGAGTCGGATACTCTTTAGAGGGAAATAAAGGATGAAATCACTTTATGTGAAATTTGTAGGGGTGACGATTGTCATCATGCTTGTGAGTAGTATATTAGCTTTTTTACTGTCTAATGCGTATTATCAGCAAAAATTAAAGCCATTGAATGACCAAAAAAATACGAAAATTGCCTTATCTATTTCTACATTTCTAAAGAATCATTCTGAGATCAATATCCAAGACTATTTAGAACATACTTCCACCATAGGCTATCAAGTATATCTAGTTGATTCTGATCAAAATGAGTCTTTTTTTGGGGCAGAATTTAACCAAAAAAGTCTTAAGATTTCAACGGTCGAGGAGGTTTTAAATGGACATGTATACCATGGAATTCGAAACTTTCCAAATCAAACTTTTGTTACGGGCTTTTTTGCAAATGATCTTGAAAATACCATTGGTGTACCTCTAACGTATCAAGGTAAAAACTATGCACTCTTCATTAGACCAGATATCAAGCTTCTCTTTAACGAAATGCACTATCTATTCGGTTGGATTTTGCTGTTATCCATTTTAATAAGTATATTACTCGTCATTATTGGTACTAAGTATTTAGTCCAGCCTATATCTAAACTCACAAAGGCTACTAAATTATTGGCAGACGGACAGTTTAGGGTAGATATATCTGTAAACCGCCAGGACGAATTAGGTGAACTGGCCCGTAGCTTTGTAAGCATGTCGAACAAACTAGAGAAGACGGATGAGATGAGAAAGGAGTTTATTTCAAATATCTCTCACGATATCCAATCTCCGCTTTCCAATATTCAAGGATATACGAACCTCTTGGAGAATGATTCGATAAGCAAAGAGCAAAGACAACAGTTTCTTTCTATAATAAAAGGGGAGTCGAAGAGACTCTCTATTTTAACGAAGCAACTGTTAATGCTAGCTTCCCTTGATCGAAATGAAAAAATTTTGGACAAAAGATGCGTGAATATTAGTTCGCAATTGAGAGAATTAGCTTATATGTATCAATGGGCGATAAATGAGAAAGGCATTATGTTAAGCTGCTCTTTACCAAAAGTAGAAATCGTTGGTGACCCTGCTTTACTTAATGCAGTTTGGGATAATTTGTTATCTAATGCGATAAAATACAATGACCTAAATGGGAATATTGACATTTCAATAGAGCATAATGGCGAATGGGTTTCTGTAACCTTTGAAGATACGGGAATTGGCATGAGGCCTTCCGAATTAGATAGGATTTTTGACCGCTTTTATCGAGCGGATATGGCACGTACTCGAACGGTTGAGGGCTCTGGCTTAGGATTGTCGATAGTGTCTACTATCGTTCATTTACATAATGGGAAAATGAGTGTGAAAAGTAGAGAACAGGAAGGCTCTACTTTTGTAGTAGAGCTACCGATTAAATAAGAAAGGGCTGCTTTGACAAGCAAATAAACATCATACTGGACAGCATCAGAGTCCTTTAATATGATGTTTCATATAGGAAAAATAGAAAGGCGTTGAATAGAATGGCAATCGTTGATGTAACAGTCATACCAATTGGGACGGCAACACCAAGTGTGAGCAGCTATGTAGCAGATATTCAGAGAGTATTAAAGACATATGAAGAGGGTGGAAAAATTCGCTTTCAACTAACACCGATGAATACCATAATCGAAGGGGAATTACCTGTTTTATTTGAGGTCATTCAAGCAATGCATGAAGTTCCATTTGAAAAAGGGCTAGCTCGAGTAGCGACGAATATTCGTATAGATGATCGTAGAGATATATCGCGTAAAATGGAAGAGAAGGTAGAACGAGTGAAGGATCAGTTAGGGGAACAAGAGTAAAGCAGGATTGCATACGATTAACTCCAATAAACATGAATATATAGTAAATAAAAAAGCTCAGAGGCCTCTGAGCTTTTATGCGTTATTCTGTGGTATTTTAGTGCACTGCAGGGAAACCGTGGTTAAGAACGGTCATAACTGTGAACCAGCCGAAAACAACACATGTTCCAGCTCCAAAGACAATTCCTAGAATGTTTTTGTTTTTAAGCGCAGTTAAAGTCCCATAGCCTGCTAGTAGTGTAACTAAAGCAAAGATAATCATTAATCCCATTATTACGCCCCCTTTTATGTGTAGATCAATTAGCTTCAATCAATTCATAAATCAGGTAGAATTGTACCTGTATGTAATACCTAATGTTTACATTCGTATTTTATTTTATATTTTTTTCGGCATTTTGTCGAGGTCTAAAAATGACACTTCTATGTCATATGCCGAAGCAATTCTTGGGATTAACTCTTTTAGGTGCCTATCGATAAAATAAATGGCTATTGCTCCTTCTATTGTAGTATATACTACATGCTCTTCCATTTGATAGATAGCCATTGAACTACCATCTGTTTCTCCTTTGATAATTGTAAAGGCTTCTAGCAGCTCGATATAGAGATATACATCCCCCTTACTAACAAAACCATAATCGGTGAACGACTCTCCAGGATGCCCAGGTGAGGTTTGAAAAAGAGTATGGACGTTTTCATACATATCTCCTTCCTTTAACAAATCAACTGCTATCGACCGTTCGTCTTCCTGTTCATATAGAAGAAGAGTGCCTGTTTGTTCCTTCATGCATGTATGGTTCTGTAGTAACTGAAGATATTCAGGAATTTCTAGAAGAAGGGGGTCGTCCTCTTGTTAACGAACGCAATTTTGCGTTGGTGGAGAAATCGGCATTTTTGCTTATCAAACTTATTTTTGAACACGAAACCTTTTGTTCACCTTTCAAAAACTCTTTGAAGTTCAATGTTTCTGTACGATTCACAACAGTTGTCGCATTAAGTAGAAGTCTTTTCATGTTGTTCTCTCCTTTGGTTTTTGATTTTTTGAAGGAGGATATGACATACAAGTTGTTGGGTTTTCGCTATTGTTTGTTCGTATCGTGGACCTTTAATGATTGTTACTTTCATAGGAATTCCTCCATTTGAAGGTATGGATGTTTCATCCACCCTTTTGTACTTTTTCATTATCTAACCTATTAGAAAGTGAGGTGTGTTTATATGACGCCAAGTAAAGAAGCTGCTAGAAAATTTTATGAGATTGCAGCGAAAGTAGCGTTAAGAATCGCTAAAGAAGGGGTGGAGTCAGGATTTCGCGGATTTACAACGGTAAGAATGCAAACCCAGTTATATCAAGGGTTACAGGGATTGTATCAATAGGATCTAATATTGATACTTAATATATTTTGCGTCAAATAAAGCTTGCTAGTGAGTGTCTCGTATGACTTGTCTCAAAAGTCTTATCTTTGTTAAATTCTTCATTTTTAACGCTGCAAACAGCTTACCGTTGTAAATCCGCATTTTCGGGACACTACCCCTGTAATTGAAAAAAAGCACCTTATTTAAGAATGTACATGGGTTTGCTAGGAATCTTCCTAAAAACGCATCTTCATTTCAAATAGGGTGCTATCTTCATGATCAGGTTATATTGGATTAATGAAAACTTACAATTAAATTATTTTAATACAGTATGGTAATTAATAACTAATAATTCCTATATTTAAGATAGCATTTTCTGAAATCCAAGAGCCACTTCTCTTAATACGAGTATTCTTTTTACCATTATTTGAATTGTAATAATGAACTTGAATCTCCTCTTGATTGTGTTTATAAGTCTCTTTTTCTTTTACTTTTACATAGTATGAATAGCGATAACGTGTTGCATCATACCAACCATTTAAAGAGGTTGTAAGACGTGCATTTGCAAAACTAACTCCAAGAGATCCTAATAATGTGGCAATTGCCACAATAGCAGAACCCCAAATACTCGTAATTGCTGTAGCTACTACTGAAATTGCCACATCCCTAGCGAAGTCAAACATGTACTTTTGAATAAGGGTTTTATCACTCTTACCATATAAGTATCCAGTTAAGTTTAATACACTATTATGTTTTACAGCAATAGTATGATAGGGTCTTGGAAGAGTATAGCTTGCTAAAGAAAATGTTGGTTCAGCTTCAGAAATTGTTTCTTGGGTAACTTCATCATCTACATGGTGAGGATGTAGATTATACTCTTCACTAACAGTACCCGGTTTTACGAAATCGTTTACATTATAATTTTTCTTAAGCTTTTTTTCTTTAAGTTTAACCTTACCTTTTTTAGCTTTCTTATCTTTATTATTACTTGTTTCTACTTCAAAAAGTTGGTTATACGTTATCTCATCTGAATATCCTTCACCTTCTTTGACCCTCGAAGAGTAATCTATAAGAACATTGTTAAGATAAGTGTTAACTCTAAATTCTTCATCTGTAATAACGTATTCTAACTTAGTTTCATTACCGTCTTCATCATAAAATACTTCAGTATGACCATTCTCGATGTTTGGTTCTACGACTGTTTCCTCTGCCGAAGCATTAATTGTGATGCTACTTGAGAAAATAGTAAGATTGCTGCTGTTAAAATAAGGATAAAATAATGTTTCATTTAACCACTCCTATATATATAATTTAGGTAATACCAGAAATGAGGTGAATAAATGCGAATAAGTAGATTAACTTTTTCAATACTAATAATCGTTATTCTTGGGCAAGGATTACTATTAATCTATACCTATAATCAGCCAAAAGGAACTATCTCACTCTTTCAGGATATGAATCATAGTGAATATAAAGATTTCATGGATCTACTCACTGATGAATATAAAGAAACCTTCTCTGAAGGTGAATATCAAACTCTTAAATCCATTTTAGATAAGGAAACCCCGTATGAAATGAGTGAATATTCACTCATTAAAACAAAGGAAAATTGGATTCTAGTAAAAAAGTCGCCTGATGGCAGGAACTATATTTCAAATATTAAGGTACTGAATCAAGATGGGATTGAACAACTAGAAGATATACTTGAATAGTATTTATATTCAGATGAATTAAACTACATTTCAAAGTTTAACATAGATTGCTTCATATGCAACGGAAATTTGGTTTTATTTTTCCAGATTTGTAATTTCATAGGAATCTAAATTACGTAGAACCTTGATTTAATATAAAAGGAAAGCTTATTAGTGGCCTTATGTACGTTAGCTATGAAAAAGGAATCAGAAAAATTGATAAGAATACATCGAATACAATCATCAAGTATTTAATACTTCTGTAGAGGCTTTACCGGGGTGGAGTCAGGATTTCGCGGATTGTATCAATAGGATCTAATATTGATACTTAATATATTTTGCGTCAAATAAAGCTTGCTAGTGAGTGTCTCGTATGACTTGTCTCAAAAGTCTTATCTTTGTTAAATTCTTCATTTTTAACGCTGCAAACAGCTTACCGTTGTAAATCCGCATTTTCGGGACACTACCCCAAGAACAGCAAGCTAAAAAAGATAAATAATTCGGAGGGTCCCTCTCCCCCAGGCCCCCTCTCCCTTTCCACTCGACTTCGCCTCCTTCCTTTTGTTGGCCAAAAACTACTTCAACAGGGTTGGTTTCAACTGCATAAATTTTATTCATTTCATTCTCCTCTTAATACTTGTCTATATATAGTGTAAAATAGAATCAGTTACCCATCAAATGGATTTGGAGGTGTCAAAGGGATGAACTGGGAGCAAATGCCGTTAGGGCCATTACAAACAAATTGCTATATCATATCGAATCGCGCAAAAGTATGCCTAATCGTCGACCCTGGTGGGGAAGGTGCAAGGCTTATTAATCATTTGCAAAAAAGAAACCTAAAGCCACAAGCCATTCTTCTTACGCATGCTCATTTTGATCATATTGGAGCAGTTGATGATGTTAGAAATCATTATAATATCCCTGTATATGTACATGAAAAAGAAGCTAGCTGGTTAATGGACCCAGCCTTAAATGGCTCACACTATTTTTTAACTAGCAATGCCATACAAATGAACAAAGCTGATCAGCTGTTTGTGAAGGAAGAAATGAAGACAGTTGGAGATTTCACATTTCAAATCTTATATACACCTGGACATTCCCCAGGAAGTGTTTCTTTTTATTTTTCCGAGGGAGAATTTGTCGTAGCAGGCGATGCTTTATTTAATGGGAGTATAGGACGGACAGATCTACCTGGGGGAAATCATCAGCAATTGCTAACTAGCATTCATGAGAAATTATTAAGTTTACCTGAGGATACCCATGTTTTACCTGGCCATGGACTTACAACTACGATTATCGATGAAATGGACTCAAATCCATTTCTAAATGGATTTTAAGTATCATAATAGAAAAACCCTTCTCCAATGAGAAGGGTTTTTCTGGGGGATGTTCTATTCATATAATGGGAGGGGATATAGTTAAGCTACTACCCTAACAATATAATAAAGTAAACACTATGTCAATGATGAAAAACTAATTTGTAGGTGGAAAAATGAAAAACAAAATGATGGACTATATCTATAGTCAGCCATCTAAACGAATTACCTATTCAGACTATATGGGGATGGCACTATATGACCCTGATGAGGGCTATTATATGAAAAGAAAAGAAAAGATCGGCCGTAATGGTGATTTTATTACGACTAGTAATGTTGCCGATATTTATGGTCAACTGCTTGCTAAATGGGTAGCTAAGCTTGTTGTAAAGTCAAACCTACCCCTAGCATTTTGTGAAGTTGGGGGCGGCAACGGTCGCTTTGCCAAAGCCTTCTTGCAAGAATGGAGTAAGCAATCATCTAAACAACTCAACTACTACATAGTAGAAGAAAGTCCATACCATAGAGAGTTGCAGCTTGAAGAACTGAAAGAATATATTAGTTCTGTAAAGCAGATCAGAAGCTTAGCCGAGCTCACCCCATTTAATGGGATCATTTTTTCTAATGAATTATTTGATGCGTTACCTGTGCATGTAATTGAAAAAAATGGTGAGATGTTAGAAGAAGTGATGATTACAGTTTCTGGAGCAGAATTGAGTGAAATAAACGTACCTCTTGAGAACGAGAAGATTTTGAAATACTTAGAGAATCATGAGCTGACACTATCTAATCATCAACGGATAGAAATCCCTTTAGCTATGGAAATGATGATGGAGCAAATGTCAAATGTACTGGAAACAGGCATTGTGTTAACAGTTGATTATGGGTATACAAACGAAGAATGGTGTGAGCCAGCTCGAAAGAAAGGAAGTCTTAGAGGCTATTACAAGCATCAATTAATAGAGGATGTACTTCAGAATCCTGGAGAGATGGATCTAACTAGCCATGTTCATTTTGATGCGTTCATTCAGCTAGGAGAAGAGAAAGGGCTTTCTCTAATAAAAAAACTGAGGCAGGATGAGTTTTTTCTTAAAATTGGGATATTAGAAGAGCTTCAAGAAAATTACGATCCGAATCCATTTTCAGAGAAGAGTAAGCGAAATCGAGCGATTAGGAGCTTAGTGGTCCCTTCAAGCATGAGCAATTCTTTTCATGTGATTGTTCAGCATCGCGGGCTATCGTGGTTAATGGATGACATCATTGTTTAGGAAGCGATTTGATAAATTGGGTTTTCAACAGGCGGAAGTAACTGAGCTTTTCAAAAAGGATCGATTTCACGTAGCTTTCCCAAAACAAGAGAAGCCGAGGATACTCTCCTCACACCTCGCGGCTAGCGAGTATCCTGAAGCGGAAAACTGCCCATGTTTCAAAAGCAAAATGATAAGAAAACACCTAAAATAAAAAAGCGATGAACCTATGTTCATCGCTTTTTTATTAACCATCACATTGTATCTTAGTGACCTGCACCTGGGACCATCATAAATGTTGTCCAGTACGTAAAGCCAACAAAGAAAACCGTTAAGTATGCACCAAAAACATAAATATACATACGTTCGGAAAGCTTTAAGTAGCTTAAAAGCAGGAAAAATCCTGTTTGACCGAAGAAAATTAATGATGTAGTATACATGTCGCCTAAAAAGAACATAACAGCGAAAATTCCCGTCCAGAATCCTAGCACTCTGTACATACGATCCATATGTATCCCTCCTTTTACCCTACAGTCCATCACTACATATTATAAATTAAACCTAATCCAAAAGTAAATAACAGTTTGTAGCTACTTTGTGACGGTTACCTGGTAAGAACAGGAATTACAGCCGCTTATCATATTTTCCTTCTCGATTAATTCAGCTGAATCAAACAGTGAATCAAACATCCCTTTTAAAAACTGGAAATGCATGTTGCATACGGATTCTGTATGATCTTTTGCTAATTCCTTGAATGGACAGTTGAAAATTTGGAAATAGATCTTTGAATGATCTTCATTGATTTCAAACTCAGGATAGAATCCAGCAATTGTAGCGGCATTTTTCATGATGTTTAATTTTTGTTCAAATGTCATTTCATTAGCTGAATCTGGCAAACGTTTTACTTCTTGAGTAATGATTTCACTCCCAAATTTCTTCCCTGTTGTATACAATGCTTTTTTTCCTTCCTCACCAAATGCGAGCATGGATTCAATAGCAATTTTGGAAAGAAGCTGATAGTCCCTAAATGGAAAGCTTAATTGAATGACATCATCGGATAAGCGGTAAAGTCGACTTGGTCGACCACCCTTTCCTGTTTTTTTTGTTTCTGATACTAACATGTTCACGTCTTCTAGCTTAGATAAATGAAGTCTAGCTACATTTGGATGAATGTTAAATTGGTCAGCAATTTCTTGAACTGTTACTTCTTGATGTCTGTTAGAAATGTATTGATATATGTAATAACGTGTTGGATCGGATAATACATTTGTTATTTTTAATGTTTGCTCCATTTGAGTTCACCTCGAACCGTTGAATTAGTTCCATTATAATACAGCGGAAATAGGTTAACACTGTAATCACTATAAGTTTAGAAAATGTTCACATTTAGACGAACAAATAATTAAACAAATAACTATACAAACGTTATACAAATAATGTACAATGAAGTTACTTACTAAACCACACATATTAGACTATGTTAAAGACATACCTATTAATCTTATATTTTGCTAACCGCAGTAGCTTTTTTCCGTTGAGATGTGTCCTTTGGTGCTTGATGTACGGGTAGACAGATACCTGTACAAACGTTAAACAAATTTCATTAATATGATAAGTGAGGCGATTTAAATGGAAGGGTTAACTTTCTTTACTTACCCAAGTTGTACATCTTGTCGAAAGACAAAAAAGTGGCTGACTAATCATGAAGTAAATTTTGAGGAAAGACATCTATTCAGAGAAACACCCTCTTATGAAGAACTATTGGAGATCTTATCGTTAACTACGGAGGGGTTTGATGAGTTATTGGCGAAAAGAAGTCAAAACTTTAAGGAAATTGGTGTAGATGTAAATGACTTACCGATTTCAAAGGTAGTCCAAATGATCATTGATGATCCCAAGTTACTTAGAAGACCGATTATTACCGATGGCAAAAAGCTAATCGTTGGCTATAACCCTGATGCATTGAAAAGTATTTCGAATAAAAAGAGTGTGTATAGATTAACTAGTTAAAGAAGACGATAAACAGTCTTCTTTTTTTTGACTTCATTCTATAGGAGGATGGATAGCAAGGTTAACGAATGTTGTTTGAATTTATGATACTGGGCTAGCAGGATTCGAACCTACGCATGACGGAGTCAAAGTCCGTTGCCTTACCGCTTGGCTATAGCCCAACAGATAATGTATGACTATTTTGTGAACAACAGAAAATTTTATGCAATAAATAATACAATTAAGCAGGAATTAGGAGGCGTTGGTAGAATTTCTTTTAGCAATTAAATAAAAAGGTGGTGTAAATGAAAATTTGAGCTCGATAAAAAGACTTGCGTATAAGGTTTTATCGGATGCTGTTCAGTTAAATGCATCGGACCTTCATATTATTCCTCGAGAAAACGATTCACTCATTCAGCAACGAGTTGGCAACAAACTAGTCCCTCAAATGTGTATACCAAAGGAAGAATGTGACAGATTGATTTCTCATTTAAAGTTCACTGCTTCGATGGACATTGGTGAACGAAGAAGACCTCAAAGCGGTGCCTTTACGTTAACCATTGAAGGCAAGCTTATTGGATTTAGACTCTCCACTCTTCCTGCAAAGTTTTCAGAAAGCCTCGTCATTCGAATTCTTCCACAGCAAGAACAAATCCCTTTCTTTCAAATTTCCCTTTTTCCAAACTCTTCACAAAAATTATTAGCCTTATTAAAGCATGCCCATGGACTTATTATCTTTACAGGTCCAACTGGAAGCGGAAAGACCTCGACCCTCTATTCACTGCTACATGAAACCTCCCATTTATATAACCGCAATGTGATCACATTAGAAGACCCAATCGAAAAAAATTGCGATACTGTACTTCAGGTTCAAGTGAATGAGAAAGCAGGGATGTCCTATACAACAGGCCTTAAAGCGATATTAAGACATGATCCTGATATCATTATGGTGGGGGAAATTCGAGATGCAGAAACAGCAGAGATTGCTGTACGCGCATCTTTAACCGGGCATTTAGTGTTAAGTACAATGCATGCGAGAGATGCTAAAGGAGCGATTTTTCGATTGTTGGAGTTCGGTGTTAATTGGTTAGAAATCGAACAAACCCTTGTAGCGGTAACTGCACAGCGGTTAGTGGAATTAACTTGTCCATTCTGTAAAGGGGAATGTTCACCATTTTGTTATAGCCAGCGGAAGGTAAAGCGTGCAAGTGTATTTGAACTGCTTACAGGAAGAACATTATCAGCTGTTTTGAGAGAAGCAAAAGGGATAGAAAGTAACTATCATTATCCTACTCTAAAGGATGTGATAAAAAAGGGGATTGCTTTAGGATTTATTAAAGAAACAGAATATGAACGCTGGGTATTTGAACATGAAAAGTGACAAGTGGTCTACAGAAGAGCAAGTACTGTTCTTAAAGCGAACAGGTGAATTGTTAGAACGAGGTTATCCGCTATCAGAGGCGATTGAATCCTTACTATATCATTTTCCGCAAAAAAGAAAAGATGCGATACTTTGCTGTTTAGCCGAATTAAAAGAAGGCTTCCCATTCCATCGAATTCTTTCACAACTGCAATTTAACACTAATCTCATTGGCTTTGTTTATTTTGCAGAACAACATGGGGGACTAGCCACTGCTTTTCAAGACGGTAGTGAATTGCTATTGAAAAGAGAACATGACCTCCAAAAAGTAAAGAAGCTGCTTTCGTACCCTCTTATATTAATGAGTGTTACTGCTTTTATGTTTGTATTTGTCCATAATGTATTATTGCCTCGCTTTACTTCACTCTTTCAATCTATGTCTATTCAAACAAATATGTTTACACGTTTCATCTCGTTGGTTGGGAATATACTTCCATTTATCCTAGCCATTTTTCTCCTAATTGTTCTTGGGGGGCTGCTCTATTATGTAAAATGGTTTCGCCGAGCCTCTCCGATTAGGCAAAAACTTCATTTAATGAAAATCCCATTAGTAAATTCATTTTTACGGCTTCTCTATACCCATTATTTTTCCGTTCAGCTAAGCTACCTACTTTCTTCAGGCCTTTCTATCTTTGAAGCTTTGCTTCTTTTTGAAAACAATCAAGAGCAGCCGTTTTACCGTCAAATTGGTAAGCGGATTAAAGGGAAATTAGCGACTGGGGAAAAGTTGGAAACGATTTTAAAGCAATTGACATTTTTTGAAGGGGAGCTTGTCCATATTGTAAAGCATGGACAAGAAAACGGGAAATTAGATCAGGAACTCTACTTTTATAGTAGGCATTGCCTGCATCTACTTGAATATAAGACTGAAAAAGCAATGAAAGTGATTCAGCCGATCATCTATTTATTTCTTGGGGTATTAATTGTTTCAATGTATTTAGCTGTCCTATTACCAATGTTCCATTTATTAGAAGGCATATAGAAAGGAGATTCAGTCATGAACAATGAAAAGGGGTTTACCCTAATCGAAATGATGATTGTGCTATTAATCATTTCCGTGCTTCTAATTATCACGATTCCGAATATCACTCGACACAATTCAAAAATAAATGAAAAGGGATGTGAGGCATTGGTCAACATGGTTCAAGCACAAGTTCAAGCATATGAAATGGACAACAAAGCACCACCATCAACTATTAATGATCTTATTACAAATCAGTACGTCACAAACGGGCAATCAACTTGTCCTGACGGTAGACCACTCGGTATTGATAGCGATGGGAAAGTGACGATCGGAACGAAAACTCCATAATGAAACCAAATGAAAACGGGTTTACGTTAATTGAAGCCTTAAGCGTACTTAGTATGTTTCTTCTGATGACCTCTATCTCAATTTTCTCCATTCGTTCTCTCGCTTTTACGATGGAGAAAGAATTGTTCTTCTCTCAATTCGAAGGGGACATGTTATATGCACAGGAATACGCCCTTTCGCATCAACAACAAATCCTAGTGATCTTTAGCCCTACAGAACATTATTACATTATTCGAGAAAGGAATGAAGGTCCCTACCTAGCTAAACGCTATTATTCTAAGAACATTGAAGTTCATCAAGGGTCTCTTGGGTTATCATTCGATTTTACGGCGAGAGGGAATATTAATAAATTCGGATCACTGCTCATTACGATTGGTACAGAGGAGTATAAAGTCACATTTTTTATCGGAAGGGGCCGTTTTTATGTACAAGAAGGATGGTAACGGTTTTTTCTTAGCAGAAATCTTATTGTCTTTAGCAGCCTGGCTAATGGTTGGAGGATTGATGTTTCCACTTATTATGGATCTATCGAAAAAAAACCTTCAGTTAGAGGAAGAACAAACTGCCTATTATTTGTTATATGAGGCACTAATTAAAGAAAAAGTAGAAGGAACACCTCATTTGGACGAGATGATGAAAAGAAATGGTAGAGAATATCTACTAATTTGGACAGACGAAGAGGGAAAGGTATGTGTTAAGTTTGAAAATCCATATAGACAGGAAACGTCTGTTTGTGACAGAGTACAATAATTTGGGGTTTACGATGCTAGAAATGATATTTTCGTTCTCGATTTTCTTAATTATTGCAGCCTTTCTTCCTCTGTGCTTTAAAGCTGTTTTTAAGGAGGAGCCCCTTCGAATGAATCGGCACAAAATGGAATGGGAGGTATTTGTAAATCAATTGAAGGAAGAGGTTAGACAAAGCGATGAAATTTTAGTGTTTAGCAATAAATTAATCGTAAGAAAAAATGGAGATGACGTAATTTATGAAAGATATGGGACAAATCTTAGAAGGCGTGTGAATTTTGCCGGACATGAAGTGGTTTTACAGAACATGAAATCTGCAACGTTTTCTCCTATACCAAATGGTTTCATTCTCAATGTAGAAGATACCTATCAAGAAACTTACCAAGTAGCTGTTCGATCATATTTACAGTTGGAGGGAGGAGGATGAGAGTAAATGAAAAAGGAATGATCTACCCAATAACCTATAGTCTCCTTATTGTAGTTTCTTTTTTCCTCCTTATTGTCACCGAACAATATGTAACTGAAAAAAAGATTCTAGCAGAAAACAAACAGCTATTGAAGCAAGAGTATTATATGCTGTGTTCTGTTCGAGAAATGGAAAAAATTCTTCAAAATGGGGCCGCTTCCTCCTCTGGGGAGCTCCATTTTCATGATGGAGTGGTTCAATATGAACAAGTAGCAATTACATCTGCTTTAACACAGGTTACGTTTAAACTTTATTTAGAAGCTAACATGGAAATCCTTGGGTTCGGTTATTATGATCAAGATCTCAAAAAAATGATAAAATGGGTGGAAAAGTAGGATGATGGGGGATTGAAATGAAATCAATATTTTTGATCGGTTTTATGGGAGCAGGAAAAACGACAGTAGGGAAAGCTCTGGGGGAGGAGATGAACCTCCCCGTCTTAGATACAGATGAGGAAATTGTGAAGCAAGAGAATCGATCAATTAACGAAATATTCGCTAAAGAAGGAGAGGGCTATTTTCGTCAGGTCGAATCTCAGATCTTGAAGGATCTCCCAAAGGAAAAAATGATTATAACAACGGGTGGTGGGATTATACTTCAAGGGGAAAATCGAGCTTATTTGCAGACAAATGGAACGGTTATTTATTTACATGCAAAAATCGAGGAGCTCTTGTTTAGATTACAAAATGATCAAACAAGACCACTCGTTCGAAATGGTGATAAGCAGGAGATCATCGAACGCTATCAGAAGAGGTTAGCCTTATATGAACAGACGTGTCATATTCAAATCCAAACGGAAGGAAAAAGCGTAGCCGAAATTGTGACTGAGATCAATGAATGTTTGAAATGAAAAAAACTGGACATACTTGTAAGTGTGGAAGGCAGGTGTGTCTATGAAAACAAATGACTATGTGAAATATATAACACAAACATTCGTCAAATATATAGACCAACCAAAAGATGAACGGCGAAAGCAACGGATAGAGAGAAAAGATTCAAGGGCTTCATTTTTATTTCGGTGGTTTGGCATTATTCCGTACGTATTGTTTTCATTTATGAAAAAGAAAAAATAATAAGTGGTATTATATAGGCGTAAAGAGACAGACCATTGTTTCTTTGCGCTTTTTTCGTTTATTTTTCTGATTGGTTAACTATTTGAGGGAATGGCAAAAGGTTGGCTTGTGAGATTATGATCGGATTATATTAGATAACTAGTAGTTAGTATTAAGAGGACCAGGCTTTTTGATCCTCTTGACTACAAAATTCATGGTATAATTATCCAAAAGGAGTGTGGTTCCTATGATCTTGAGCGAAATACTATTAATAGTGACGATTTTCTCTTTGCTATTACTTGGAGGCGTATCGTTTACTCTTTTCATTAGGAGATCGATTCACAATTCAAGCTCGAAGGCGGCTGCATCGAGTGAGATTCATAAGAAATTAGATCGTATCATTGAACTGTTAGAACACCAATCAAAATAACATCGGACGTACCCATTAAATCGCTTCATCTGTTAAATAAAACAAGCCGCCATTAATAACCGAGATATGTATTTTCGGCTCGTACTGATCTTGTAAGGCTTGCTTTTCGACCTCATAGCTTTCCGTTTTTTCTTCTTGTTCCTCATAGAAATGCTCTAGTAGGTCAAGGTCTATTTTCCAGCGTTGTCTCGCATCTGCTGCCCATGTATGTTCTTCATCTGCTATGACATTTTTCAACGTATTTTCGATGCGAGAAACCCCACTTTGCGGTTTGATGATGGGTGATAATGTAAAGGTATAGTCTGGAATTTTCGGTGTTAACTTCAGTTGCAGTAAGCGGTCATGAAATCCTTCGACCATTTTCCCATTTATTAATTGAAGCCCAATAGATTTAAAAACATCCCGTTTTCTGTCACATTGGTACGAAATTTTCACATTTATTCCAAGCCAAGGCTTTAAAGCTGTTTGCTGGCCGTTGAAGTGATGATTTTCATATAGCCGAATATATCCTGCCAGCTTTTTCGTTGACTGAAAAATTTGATGAAGTCTTGGAGAGCCGAAATGAATCGTTTCTCCCTTTACATGCTCAGGTGTTTTATTTGGTTCGGTAATAAAGGTGAGCTTCATTGGGTTTGGCTCTCCACCAGTCTTCTCCAAATAGTGCCAATAAAACGGACGATTCATCAGCTCCTTGTCTAACTCAATCGTTAATTGGACGGACATATAGCCTGGTTGATTTTCAATGATTTCGCAGCCATTAGCGACAAAGTACTTTTCAAGAAATGCTTTAATCTCATGTTGCTGCATTTGATTCACCCTCTCTCACTTGCTCAGCGAATTCAATCATTGATGTGAAGTTATCCATCTTGATCTTCATTTCTCCTTCACTCGTTGAATGACTGAAAATATCAATTAAATGATCCTCAACATTCCCAAATTCCAGCTTGGTTAATATATCGTCAAGTTCACCGATGACCTTTTCAAACAAATTAATTTTCTCATGTAGCAGCTTTAATACATGTTCTTCAACCGTGTTCTTCGTGGCAAAGTTGTAGATCATCACATCTTTTTCCTGACCTAACCGGTGGATACGGCCAATTCGTTGTTCAAGGCGCATTGGATTCCACGGGAGGTCAAAGTTGATAATATGGTTACAAAATTGGAGGTTAATCCCCTCACCGCCAGCCTCTGTTGCAATTAGTACCTGTGCATGCTTTTGAAATAACTCTCGCATCCAGTCCTTTTTCCCGCGTTTAAACCCACCTCGAAATGGCACTGATGTAATGCCATTTTGCTTTAAATACCATTGCAGATACATTTGGGTAGCCCGATACTCTGTGAAAATAATTACTTTATCATCAATTTTTTTTATAAGCTCTAATGCTTTTTCTGCTTTAGAGTTCGATTGAACTGCGTTTACCTTTGACATAAGTAAGGCGATTTGCTGCTCATATGCTTCGTTCGGTGTTTCTTTTCGTTGAATCATATTTTTGAGCGTAAAATAAACGGCCTCTCTACTACTGCATGCCTCTCTTTGTAAGGTCATTATAGAAAATTGACTCGCATGTCCAAAAGTCTCTGCCCCCCTTAAGAGATTTACAGCATCGTATAGCTCTCTCTCCTCTTTTGTTAATTCGATAGGAATAGTTTCTACATGTCTCTTTGTCCATTCAATGCCCGTGTCGCTTCGTCGATTGCGAATCATGACTTTATTGACAAGTTCACGCAGATGCTCATCATCGTTTAGTGATCGGGCATCCTTTTTGTATTTCTCATAAAATGCAGTTTCGTTTCCAAGATGACCTGGCTTTAAAAGAGAAACTAGGTTGAAGATTTCACTAATGCGATTCTGAATAGGTGTAGCGGTTAGTAGCAAGCAGAACTTTTTCTTTAAGTTTTGGACAAATTCATAGTTTTTCGTTTTATTATTTTTTAATTTATGAGCTTCATCAATAATAATTAAATCGTAGTTTTGTTCATAAATGATCTCTCTATGAGGCGTACGTTTTGCTGTATCAATTGATGATACAACCACATCACATTGCTCCCATACATAGCTTTTCTTTTGACCAATCGCTGGTATAAAGAATTTGCTGTTTAACTCCATCGTCCATTGCGTAACAAGGGAGGCTGGTACAAGAATTAACACCTTTTTCACTAGTCCTCTTATCATGTATTCTTTTAGGATTAGTCCAGCCTCAATCGTTTTTCCAAGTCCAACTTCATCGGCTAGAATCGCTTTTCCATTCATATTTTCAATGACCTGTTTCGCCACCTCAAGCTGGTGTGGAAGGGGTGTCAAATGGGGCAAATGATTTGGTGCCTGAAGCCCTTCGAATTCCGGAACTACTGTGTGCTTTTCCACTTCCACAGCTAGTTTATATAGCTCCCAATTTCCCCATGGGCCATCATATGCGATTCGATGGTGAAATTCATCCTGCCACTTTAGATGAAAATCGATTTCTACTGTCATTAAAATACAGCTCCTTTTCATACATAAATATATTGCCCAAATGGTTTAAGGATGGTAGGATGAGAGTAGCTTTTAAATGTTTAGAAATTTGTCAAATTATAAAATCTTATAGAAGTTTTATTAAATGATTTCCAGTATGTACTAGTATGACCAATATGGTAAATTTTATAAATGCGAATGACAGCAAGGGGAGAGACTACAGCGTAGCGCCGAAGGAGCAAGCAATGAACTTGTGAATCTCTCAGGCAAAAGAACTCTTGTTGGACGCAACTCTGGAGAGCGCTTTTTACAAAAAGCCACCAAAGGGGAAAGCCATACACTGGTAAACTTTCAGGTGAAAGGACAGAGACCTTCTCGAATTAACAGGGAGGTTTCTGTCCTTTTTTGTATGCCCAAATACAGCATGAAAGCAAGTTAAATCATACTTCTATAGCGATTTTCAATGGGGGAGGATTATCAAATGTCAGAATTAAAACGCACACCGCTCTTTGACGTATATAAAGAATACGGAGCAAAAACGATTGATTTCGGTGGTTGGGACTTACCTGTACAGTTCTCAAGTATTAAAGATGAACATGAAGCTGTAAGAACAAAAGCAGGGTTATTTGATGTTTCTCATATGGGAGAAGTAGAGGTTAAAGGTACTGATAGCCTCGCATACTTGCAAAAAATGATGACAAATGATGTTTCAAAATTGAAAGATGGTGGCGCGCAGTATACAGCGATGTGCTACGAGAACGGCGGAACAGTTGATGACCTCCTCGTTTATAAATTAGAAGACAACCATTATTTACTCGTTGTAAACGCTTCTAACATTGAAAAAGATTATCAATGGTTAGTAGATCACGTGGAAGGTGAAGTGAAGTTAGATAATCTCTCTGAAAAAACAGCTCAGCTTGCCCTTCAAGGTCCTTTAGCTGAAGGTGTTTTGCAAAAGCTTGTTCAGGAAGGTAGCTTAAGTGATATCGGCTTCTTTAAATTTCAAAATGAAGTCAATCTTGGAGGCATACACGCCTTAGTATCACGTACAGGATATACAGGAGAAGATGGGTTTGAAATTTATTGTGACTCAAAAGACGCTGTTACGCTTTGGCATGCTATTTTAGAAGCTGGAAAAGAAGAGGGCGTCATTCCGTGTGGGTTAGGTGCACGTGACACTCTTCGTTTTGAAGCAAATTTAGCTTTATACGGCCAAGAATTATCTCCAGAAATTACTCCTTTAGAAGCAGGTATTGGGTTTGCTGTCAAGATAAATAAAGAAGCTGATTTTATCGGAAAAGAAGTATTAAAGAACCAGCGTGAAAATGGTGTACCAAGAAAGCTTGTTGGTGTTGAAATGCTTGATCGTGGTATTCCTCGTCATGGATACTCTGTCTTTAAAGGTGAAGAGCAGATTGGCGAAGTAACAACGGGTACACAATCGCCAACATTAAAGAAAAATATTGGCTTAGCATTACTAAAAACAGACTTTACTGAAGTGGGAACAGAGGTAGAGATTGAAATTCGTGGAAAACGCTTAAAAGCACAAGTTGCATCAACCCCATTCTATAAAAGAGAAAAGAAGTAAGAGAGGAGAATCACTGATGAAACATCGCTACTTACCGATGACAGAATCTGACCAAAAAGCCATGCTAGATACAATTGGTGTTCAATCTGTTGATGAGCTATTTAATGATATCCCTGAAAAGGTTCGATTCAAAGGGGAATACAAGATTAAACAAGCGAAATCTGAAACGGCTTTAATGAAAGAGCTGACACAATTAGCACAAAAAAATGCCGATTTACGCTCAAACGCCTCCTTCCTTGGAGCGGGTGTCTATGACCATTATATGCCAGTTATTGTCGATCACGTTTTATCTCGCTCTGAATTTTATACAGCGTATACTCCTTACCAGCCAGAAATTTCTCAAGGGGAACTACAAGCGATTTTTGAATTCCAAACGATGATTTGTGAACTTACAGGAATGGATGTTGCGAACTCTTCTATGTATGATGGGGGAACAGCTCTTGCAGAAGCAGCCATGCTAAGCGCAGGTCAAACACGTCGGAAAAAGGTACTTATCTCTTCTGCTGTACACCCAGAGTCAAAAGAGGTCGTTAAGACATATGCGAAGGGTCAATATATAGAAGTAATTGAAGTGCCACATGAAAATGGAGTAACGGACCTACAAGCCTTAAAAGAAATGATGAATGGTGATATTGCAGCTGTGATTGTTCAATATCCTAACTTCTTTGGTCGTGTGGAGCCGTTAAAAGAGCTTGAAGAAATCATCCATGCTGAAAAGTCTATGTTTGTCGTTTCGAGTAATCCTCTTGCACTTGGTGCACTAACTCCTCCAGGTTCATTTGGAGCAGATATCGTAGTTGGGGACGCACAGCCATTTGGGATTCCTACCGCTTTCGGTGGCCCGCACTGCGGTTATTTTGCAGTAACGAATAAGCTGATGAGAAAAGTACCTGGCCGACTTGTTGGACAAACAAATGACGAGCAAGGGAGACGTGGCTTTGTCTTAACGTTACAAGCACGTGAACAACATATTCGCCGTGATAAAGCGACTTCAAATATTTGTTCAAACCAAGCACTAAATGCACTAGCAGCCTCTGTTGCGATGACAGCTCTTGGGAAAAAAGGTGTAAAAGATATGGCGATGGCAAATATCCAGAAAGCGCATTATGCTAAAAAAGTCTTTATAGAGAATGGATTTGAGATTGCATTTGATGGACCATCGTTCAATGAATTTGTCGTGAAATTAAATAAGCCTGTTAAAGCAATGAATCAACAATTATTAACGAATGGAATCATCGGTGGATATGATCTCGGACGTGATTTCAACGAGTTAGAAAATCATATGCTTGTAGCAGTTACTGAGCTTAGAACAAAAGAAGAGATAGACACATTTGTAAAAGAATTGGGGGATTACAATGCTTAATCAAGATCAGCCGTTGATTTTTGAAGTGAGTAAACCAGGTCGTATTGGCTATAGCATCCCGGAGCTAGATGTTCCAGAAATCGATGTAAACGAGCTGCTTCCTGAAGGCTATTTACGCGTTGAAGAGCCGAATCTACCAGAAGTGTCTGAGCTAGATATTATGCGTCATTATACGGCATTATCGAAGCGTAATCATGGAGTAGATTCAGGCTTCTATCCTCTTGGTTCTTGTACGATGAAATACAATCCGAAAATCAATGAAAATGTTGCACGTTTTAATGGATTTGCTCATATTCATCCATTGCAAGATGAGAGCTCTGTTCAAGGGGCTCTTGAACTGTTATACGATCTACAAGAGCATTTAATTGAAATTACAGGAATGGATGAAGTGACACTTCAACCAGCTGCTGGAGCACATGGAGAATGGACGGGGTTAATGATGATCCGTGCTTTCCATGAAGCAAACGGCGATACAAAACGGACGAAAGTAATTGTTCCCGATTCTGCTCATGGAACAAACCCAGCATCTGCGACAGTTGCCGGCTTTGAAACAATTACAGTAAAGTCGGATGAGAATGGCTTAGTGGATTTAGAGGATCTTCGTCGTGTTGTTAATGAAGAAACGGCAGCTCTAATGCTAACAAACCCTAATACACTAGGTCTATTTGAAGAGAACATTCTTGAAATGGCTGAGATCGTTCACGGTGCAGGTGGTAAGCTCTATTATGATGGAGCAAACCTTAATGCCGTTCTATCAAAAGCACGTCCAGGTGATATGGGCTTTGATGTCGTTCACTTAAACCTTCATAAGACTTTTACAGGTCCACATGGTGGGGGTGGCCCAGGATCGGGCCCTGTAGGTGTAAAAGAAGACTTAATTCCGTTCCTTCCAAAACCAATTATAACGAAAAGAGGGGACGAATATATATTAGATTATGATCGCCCTCAATCGATTGGCCGTGTCAAACCATACTATGGAAACTTTGGGATTAATGTACGCGCATATACGTATATCCGTACGATGGGTCCTGATGGGTTAAAGGCTGTCACTGAATACGCGGTATTAAATGCCAACTACATGATGAGAAGACTTGAGCCACACTTTGATCTTCCGTTCGACCGTCATTGTAAGCATGAATTCGTACTTAGCGGAAAACGACAAAAGAAACTAGGGGTTCGTACGTTAGATATTGCCAAACGTCTTCTTGACTTTGGGTACCATCCACCAACCATTTACTTCCCGCTAAATGTAGAGGAATGTATTATGATTGAACCAACAGAAACAGAATCTAAAGAAACATTAGATGAGTTTATCGATGCAATGATTCAAATTGCGAAGGAAGCAGAAGAAAATCCGGAAATCGTTCAAGAAGCTCCACATACAACTGTAGTAGGTCGTCTAGACGAAACGCTTGCTGCTCGTAAGCCGGTTCTTCGTTACCTAAAAGCTTAAAAAATTGTTGTAGAAAACATTCACTGGATAACTTGTTGAATAATCAAAATTAAGCGTGAATTCCTAAGCGAATTCGCGCTTTTTCCTTCTATTATTAGACGAGGTTGCTTTTTGTAGAATGGAACTGTTTTGGGATAGAATGTCGACATAGAAATAGACAATTAAAAGGCAAGAAGAGAAAAAAGCCTGTTGAGGGGAATTTCCACACAACAGGCTTTTTCTTTGTTTTAGTTCTTTGATTTTATTTTACCAGACCATTTTTTGAACCCGCCTTGTAGTTGAGAAAGGTCTTTATAGCCTTTTCTATTAAGGAATTGGGCAGCTCTGCCGCTGCGAGTTCCACTTTGGCAATAAAGATAGACAGGCTTGTCCGGACGAATTTCCTTCATGCGCATTTTTAACTGCGAAAGCGGGATATTTCTAGAGCCAAGAATATGTCCTGCTTCAAATTCATTCGGTTCTCTTACATCAATTAGTTGTGCCTTGCGATAGCCTTGACGGAATTCTTCCTCTGTCAAGGTTTTTAGAATCTTTCGTTGATATAAAAAGACAACGATTGAATAGGTTAAAATAGCACCAACCGCAATTAAAATGAAATATAAAATATCCATCTCTTTACTCCTTTCACACAGGGATAAGACAACTTATATTATATAAGTTATGATAGGAGGGAGTAAAGAATATCTTCTTAAATAATCGGACAAGGTTTTCTTACTTTGTTTTTTATGTATCATCTGATAGACTAAAAAACGCAGAAATTATTAAATGACAAACGAGGGTTCAAGATGGAAAAAGAAATTTGGCGGTTTATTGACTCGGGCAATTGCTCCCCATCATTTAATATGGCACTAGATGAGGCATTGCTAGATTGGAATAGTCAGGGGAAAATCCCACCTGTTATTCGCTTTTATGGATGGGATCCAGCAACATTATCGATCGGTTACTTCCAGAAGGTTGAAAAAGAAATCAATATGGAAGCAGTACAAGAACATGGCTTAGGTTTTGTAAGAAGACCTACAGGTGGGAGAGGGGTTCTTCACGAGCATGAGCTTACATACAGTGTGATTGTTTCAGAAGAGCACCCAGATATGCCAAATACGGTCACAGAAGCTTACAGGGTGATTTCTGAAGGGATATTAAAGGGCTTTCATCATTTAGGGTTAGAGGCCTATTTCGCAGTCCCAAGAACAGATGAAGAGCGTAGTTCATTAAAAAACCCTCGATCAGCGGTCTGTTTTGATGCACCTAGCTGGTATGAACTTGTTGTTGAAGGACGAAAGGTAGCTGGCAGTGCACAAACGAGGCAGAAGGGTGTTATTCTTCAACATGGATCAATTTTACTCGATCTTGATGAGGATAAGCTTTTTAGTCTATTTAAATATCCAAATGATCGGGTAAAGGAACGAATGCAGAAGGCTTTTAAAAATAAAGCGGTTGCAATTAATGAAATAAGCCCAAGAACGATTACGCTTAATGAAGCAAAAGAAGCCTTTAAAAAAGGGTTTGAAGAGGGGCTTAATATCAAGCTAGAGCCATATGAGCTTACACCTGATGAAATTTCAATTGTTGAGCAACTAGCTAAAGATCGATATGAAAATCCAAAATGGAATTTCAAACGATAAAAATAGAGCATTGCTGTGTTGTCAACAAGTAATGCTAGGTATAAGGAACGATTTAATAATATTTTGAAAAAGTGGCGAATTTTGTCGCTTTTTCTTTTTTTGTTGTTAGATGCATACAAATCGCATATTTCTAGGCTTTTTCCTTTGAAAAAAGAAGCAAGGCTCAAAATATGTTAAAAATTATCGTATTTTGCTGTAAAAATAGATAAATCTCTTTTTTTCTCTTGTTTCTATCCTTTTTGGTGTTTGACAAAATGAAAACAATTTGACCAAAACACAATATATAGTATGTAGAAAAATAAATGAGGTACTATATGTTGATTTTGGTTTTTTTATATGATATTTTATTGTTACTGCAATAAACATCTAGATTCGTAACATAAACTACTAAACTATTAGCTTTTCGCTAATTTATAGAAAAGGCTATTTTCTAAAAGATTGTTGTTTTATAGCATGATACCTTCTTCATACGAAGGCTGGGAGTATGGAGCGGTAGGAAGCGAGACACATGTGTGAGCGGTGGGACAGATGAGATCCCGGAGAGAGGCAAAACCGAGGAGGCGAATTGCACGTCTCGCGGCAAGCGAGTATCCTGGAGCAAAAAACTGCTGCCCATGTTTCAGAAGCAACAATATATAGGAAAACAGCCATAGAAAAAAACAAAGAAACATTTTCATTTGAAGGAGTTGTAGGCATGTCTGTTGCATTGAGACAAAATAATGAAATTAATATTGAGAGATTGAACAAGGATATTCGGTTATTTCCCCAAGTTCACCCCATTACCCCTGATATGAAAACTACCCATAAAGGGGTCTCTCGTTTAGTGATGCTCGATCGTTATACGTTTAAAGATACTGAAAAAGTGACACTAACAAATGGAGACTTCGTTGTATTAACCATCAAAGAAGACCCTAAATTTCCTGCACGCGGATTAGGATATATCGTTGAGATTGATTGGGAAAGTAAAAAAGCAAAGGTAAAAGTCGATGATGAGTTCAGAGGCGTTTTGGACAACCCACAAGAGGCTGACACCGGTATTATTATTCGCTCTCTTGATGTGATAGAGAAGCCATTAGAAGTATTCTATGAGCAAATTGCAAAACGCAATGCAACAGGCCTAGCATCGGTCGAAACAACGGAAGAAAAGCGCCAAGAATGGTTTCACAAGTTTTACGAAGAGCTTGTGAATTTAAACTTTATTCCAGCTGGTCGTGTATTATACGGAGCTGGATCGAATACAGATGTGACCTACTTTAACTGCTACGTTATGCCGTTCGTTCAGGATTCTCGTGAAGGGATTTCTGAGCACCGCAAACAAGTGATGGAAATAATGAGCCGAGGTGGTGGTGTTGGAACAAATGGTTCCACGCTACGTCCACGGAACACATTAGCAAAAGGTGTGAACGGCAAGTCGTCAGGTTCGGTTTCATGGTTAGATGATATTGCGAAGCTAACTCACTTAGTTGAGCAAGGGGGTTCACGCCGTGGTGCCCAAATGATCATGCTAGCAGATTGGCATCCAGATATAATCGAATTTATTATTTCAAAAATGCAAAACCCTCGAATTTTACGCTTTTTATTAGAAACAACTAATGATGAGACAATCAAAAGGTATGCGAAGGAAAAGTTAAAATTCACTCCGCTTACAGAACAAGAAAAAGCAATGTACCAAGGGATCATTAACTATAAAACAATCCCTGGTCTTGGCGGATTCTCAGATAAGATGATTCGTGATGCAGAAGAGAAGCTAGAAACTGGTGGAAATTATTCTGTTCATAATTCCGAATTTTTAACAGGTGCGAATATTTCAGTATGCTTAACGAAGGAATTTATGGATGCAGTTGAAAAGGATGAAGAATATGAGCTTCGCTTCCCAGATGTAGAAAGCTATTCTGCAGAAGAAATGCAAACCTATAATGAAGAATGGCATAAAGTTGGCGATGTTCGCGAATGGGAGAAAATGAACCATAAAGTACGAGTTTATCGCCAAATCAAAGCGAAGGAGCTTTGGAACTTAATCAATATCTGTGCTACTTATTCAGCCGAGCCTGGAATTTTCTTCATTGATAATGCCAACGATATGACGAACGCAAAAGCGTATGGAAATAGCGTTGTCGCTACAAATCCTTGTGGGGAACAGCCGCTTGCCCCTTATAGTGTTTGTAATTTAGCAGCTGTAAACCTTGCTGAAATGGCGAATAAAGAAACAAAGCAAGTAGATTTTGATAAATTAAAGCGCACGGTTGAAGTAGGCGTTCGTATGCAAGATAACGTTATTAATGCTACGCCATATTTCTTGGAAGAGAATAAAAAGCAAGCACTAGGCGAGAGACGTGTAGGTTTAGGGGTTATGGGTCTTCATGATCTTCTCATTTATTGTGAAACAGAATACGGTTCTGAAGAAGGGAATCAATTAGTAGACAAAGTGTTCGAAGCAATTGCTACGACAGCATACCGCACATCTGTTGAGTTAGCGAAAGAAAAGGGAAGCTTCCCATTCCTAGTTGGTCAATCAGAAGCAGAAACGAACCGTTTACGAAAAGCATTTACTAAAACTGGATTTATGAAGAAAATGCCTGAAGATGTTCGTCATTCAATTCTAGAGCATGGAATTCGTAACTCTCATTTATTAACCGTTGCACCAACTGGAAGTACAGGAACAATGGTGGGGGTATCTACTGGATTAGAACCATACTTCTCCTTCTCTTATTTCAGAAGTGGTCGTCTTGGTAAATTTATTGAAGTTAAGGCAGACATTGTTCAAGAATATTTAGATCAGCACCCAGATGCAGATCCTAACAATTTGCCACATTGGTTTGTAACGGCTATGGAGCTAGCACCAGAAGCTCACGCGGACGTTCAATGTATCATTCAACGCTGGATCGATAGTTCAATTAGTAAAACAGTTAATGCCCCTAAAGGATACAGTGTTGAACAGGTTGAAAAAGTATATGAACGTTTATATAAAGGTGGAGCGAAGGGCGGCACAGTGTATGTTGATGGCTCTCGAGACACACAAGTCTTAACCTTAAAAGCAGAAGAAAATAGCTTTGAAGAAGAAGAAAGCAAGAAAATTCCTGCAGCGAAACAGCATGTCGTTCTTGTCGATACAATTAACGATCTTCGTTCAACAGATGTGACGATTGGATCAGAAGTAGGAAATACATGCCCCGTTTGCCGCAAAGGACAAGTAAAAGAAATCGGTGGCTGTAACACGTGTACAAATTGTAATGCACAATTAAAGTGTGGGTTATAAGTTCATAATTGAGGAGAGTTGGAAAAATTTTTCCTACTCTCTTTTTTTCGTTTCATTTTTTTGTTGAGCATACTAAGCATAATCAGGTCAATAGCAAAGAAATGAGGTCAGAACATGAAACCGTTTGTACCACAGCTTGTATATATCGAACCTAAAGCACTAGAATATCCGCTTGGAATGGAATTAAAAGAGAAATTTGAGAAGATGGGGCTTGAAATAAGGGAAACAACTTCACATAACCAGGTAAGAGGAATCCCGGGCGAAAATGAGCTGCAAAAATATCGAGTTGCCAAATCTACCCTAGTGGTTGGAATTAGACGAACATTGAAATTCGATACATCAAAGCCCTCAGCTGAGTATGCTATTCCATTAGCGACAGGTTGTATGGGACACTGCCATTATTGCTATCTTCAAACAACATTAGGGAGTAAGCCTTACATTCGAACATATGTAAACCTAGATGAAATCTTCGACCAGGCAACGAAGTACATGGAGGAAAGACAGCCTGAGATTACCCGTTTTGAAGCAGCCTGTACATCGGATATAGTAGGGATCGATCATCTTACACATTCATTAAAAAAGACGATTGAATTTATTGGTCAGACGGAATTTGGTCGATTGCGGTTTGTAACTAAGTATCACCATGTAGACCATTTATTAGATGCCAAGCATAATGGGAAAACCCGTTTTCGATTCAGCGTGAATTCCCGGTATGTAATCAAAAACTTTGAACCAGGCACTTCCTCATTTGACGAGAGATTAGAAGCGGCAAGAAAGGTTGCAGACGCCGGGTATCCCCTTGGCTTTATAGTGGCCCCCATTTATTTGCATGAGAATTGGGAAGAGGGCTATAGAGAACTTTTTGAACGCTTAAGTGAATCTCTAAAGGGTGTAAACCTTGAAGGTCTGACATTTGAATTAATTCAACACCGGTTTACAAAGCCAGCCAAAAATGTGATTCAAAAACGCTATCCAAAAACTAAGCTAGAAATGGATGAAGAAAAGCGAAAATATAAGTGGGGCAGATATGGGATTGGAAAATATGTTTATCCTACAGATGAGGCAAGTCAGTTAGAAGAAACCATTCGAGGGTATGTAAAATCTTACTTTCCTGAAGCAGAAGTACAATACTTTACGTAGTAGGATGCAATTTTATTTTATTTAGCTTGTATGCCGTACTATTTTTATGAGGTGCTGCTTAAAGATGTAACATGGGATTACATCGAGGGAGTGGCGATCATGTATATTGACGGCGTTTTTTCAGGTGGAGGAATTAAAGGCTTTGCCTTAGTCGGAGCATATGAAGAAATTGAGCGTAGAGGCTTTCGTTTTAAGCGAGTTGCAGGAACAAGTGCGGGAGCATTGATTGCAGCATTTATCGCAGCAAAGTATACGAGTGATGAAATAAATGAGTTACTCTCAGACCTTGACTTAGAGAAGCTTCTAGATTCAAGAAGGACGATTATTCCCTATCCTATTGCTAAATGGGTACTCCTGTATTGGAGACTAGGACTATATAAAGGAAAAGAACTAGAAAAGTGGATCGCTATTAAGCTTGCTCAAAAAGGTGTGCGAACCTTTGGAGATTTGCCGCCCAAAAGTTTACGTGTGGTTGCTTCTGACTTAACCAATGGTCGTTTGCTCGTCCTGCCAGACGATCTGCCAAAGTATGGCATAGATCCCCTCACGTTTTCTGTTGCTAAAGCAATCCGCATGAGCTGTAGTCTCCCCTTCTTTTTTGAACCTGTAAGGTTAAAAACAGGGGGTGACACGAATATTGTGGTTGACGGTGGGGTTCTTAGCAATTTCCCTATGTGGTTGTTTGATAAGGAAAATGTGAAACTAAAGCGTCCAGTATTAGGAATAAAGCTGAGCCATAATTTAACTGCAATGCCTAAAAATAAAATTGATAATGCTATCGACCTTTATGGAGCATTGTTCGAAACAATGAAAAATGCACATGACGCTAGATACATTTCAAGAAGGCACGAGAAAAACATTATCTTTATTCCAACAGAGAGTGCGATCACAACCGAATTTCAAATCAGCTCAGAAAAAAAACAGGAGTTATTAGAATTAGGGAGAGAAAAGGCATCCATGTTTCTTTCTACATGGACTTATTAGATTGAATGTATCACTTGAAATACAAAAAAATCGAGCATATTATAACGATGCTCGATTTTTCTTTTTGCCTTTTTTTCCTTCGATGACAGTTAAATGAGAAGAAGACTTCTTCTTTGATTCAGATTTCAATTTAGTCAAAGAGCCGAGATTGGATTTCTTTAGACTTCGATTGGAACCGCTTTCGGATTTTTGGAATCGTTTCTTAGATCGTTTAGCTGCTTTTACGAATGCTCTTTGCTCTTGCTTTTGCGGGCTTGATTGGGTCATTTTTCGGTATATGAAATAGAATACGGCACCAACGATGACTATGACAACTATGCTCTGAATAAATGCGCCGGGGTTGTTAATCAAACGGCTAATTACGCCTAAGGCTCCAAGCGCAATCAGTATCATTACGAAGTAAAACGAAGTCCTTTGTTTCAAGAAAACCACCTCCTTAAAAGCATGATTAGCATATTTTGTTCATTTTAAACTAGTCCTTCTGCAGAATTTAGCTGATCTTCCGTTTCTTTTTCCATTCGCAATAGTTCTTGGAAGGAAAGGATCGCTACTTCCACTTGATCATCACTAGGTTCTTTCGTAGTTAATAGCTGAAGCCAAAGTCCAGGTAATCCAAGATATTTTAATACTGGTACATCACGGAGTTTATTTGTAACCTGCAGCACTTCAAAGGAAATCCCTAGTACAACTGGTATTAGGGCAAGGCGATTCACAACGCGAACCCACAATGGCTCAAGGGGAACAAGCATATAGACAAACACACCGATAATGACTGTGAAAAGAATAAAGCTGCTCCCACAGCGATAATGAAGCCTTGATTGGGCTTGCACATTTTCAACAGTTAATTCTTTTCCGTTTTCAAAGGTATTAATTACTTTATGCTCTGCTCCGTGATATTGGAACACCCGTTTAATAATTGGTGTCAATGAAACAAAATAAATATAGCCGAGAAGTAAGATGAGTTTAAAAAAGCCTTCAATTAACACCTGACTGAAATCACTAGAAAAGATCGGTTTTGTTAATTCTGCTAAAAATACGGGTATTAATGTAAAAAGAAATTTTCCAAATAAGAAGGAAATAACCCCAATGGCTGCAACACCAAGGACCATTGTTAATTTAGACGTTTCTTGCTCTGCAATTTGGTCGTCATCTTCTGGGTTGACATCATATCTTTCTGTTGAGAAGTTTAAGTGCTTCGAACCGTTTGCACTTGCCTCAATAATCGCAACAATTCCTCTGATGAAAGGGATTTTCTTCAATAATTTTAAAGAGGGATTCGATTTTCGAGGGAGATGATAGTAATCAATCGACTCGTCCTTTCTCCTAACTGCTGTAACATAATGATGTTTTCCGCCGAACATAACCCCTTCGACAACAGCTTGCCCACCGTAAACGGGCTTTTGCTTTTTCGACATGGTTTCGCACCTCAATCTATTTTCTTAGGAAACAGCAACGATCCTTACTTATAACAATCGTATGAAATAAAGCAGCAATTTAGAAAAATAGATTAATCTAAATTGGTTCTTGCGTTGTATGCTTTTTTTTACAGACGCTGAATACCTTATTTTCATTTTACTAAAAAAGTTAAAAAACCTCTACATTCAGCAATAGCTTGACCAATATTCTAATCGATATGAAAAAATTAAAAATGAATGCAAGAGTCTAAGGGTTGATGGACAGAATAAATAAAGCGGAGGTGGTAATAGTGGCTGAAGAAAAAGGCTTAGAACAGAATCAAAATGAAAAGCCAATGTCGATGATGACTATGGTCGTTTGGACTGGATTATTTGGTGGTGTGTTTTGGAGTAGTTTAGCATATGTTGCTTATGTTTTTAGTTTTACAGAAATTAGTCCAAGAATTATTCTTGAACCATGGGCGATTGGGGATTGGAAGGATGGATGGCTAGGTACAGTCATTTCCATCATCTTAATCGGTGTCGTATCCATTGTAGCAGCACTTATATACTATAGCGCTTTAAAAAAGTTTGAAAAAATGTGGGTAGGCATTCTATTTGGAGCCGTGCTGTTTTTGTTGGTGTTTTTTGTGTTAAACCCTTTATTTCCAGGGATGAAAACCTTTACTGAGCTTGAACGAAATACGATAATTACTTGTGCGTGTTTCTATATACTTTATGGAACATTTATTGGTTACTCGATATCATATGAATACAATGAGTTTTTACAACGAAAAAAAACGAATAAAGAAGTTGTCTATTAATTATTAGAAATATAAGAATTTATGTTAGAATGTTCATATTGGACATTCTTTTTCATTCTTACTAAAAGGGATGTTTTTAATACAATTCACAGGAGTTCAATATGCAAAAAATAGTCGTATTAAATGGCCCCAATTTAAACCTACTTGGTCAAAGAGAGCCGCACATATATGGAGCAACAAGCTTGAAGGATCTAGAGAGTCAAATGGAAGAATTGGGGAGAGGGCAGCAAGTTGAAGTCTTCTGCTTTCAATCAAATCATGAAGGGGTTCTCATCGATAAGCTCCATGAAGCTAATCATGTCGGGATAATTGGAGTTATTTTAAATCCTGGAGCCTTTACGCATTACAGCTATGCCCTTCGCGATGCGATTGCAGCTATCGATGTTCCAGTCATAGAAGTACATATATCAAATGTTCATGCCCGCGAAGCATTCCGCCATGTTTCCGTCACGGCTCCTGTGACAGTCGGACAAATTGTTGGTTTAGGCTTTAAAGGGTACGAATTAGCATTTCAAGCATTAATTGATCGTGCAAAGGAGAGAGGAAACAATGGAAAAATTACAGAAACTACGTAACCATTTTGAAAAGCTTGGAATTGATGGAATGTTAATTACAAGCAATTTCAATCGTCGTTATATGACGAACTTTACAGGGTCTTCTGGTGTCGTGTTAATTAGCATGGACAAAGCTCAATTTATTACAGACTTCAGATATATTGAGCAAGCAAGCAAACAGTGTGAGGGATATGAAATAGTCAAACATACAGGTTCGATTCCTGAAGAAGTAGCTAAGCAAATAGAAGTACTAGGAATAAATAAGCTAGGATTTGAACAAGATCATTTAACATTTGCAGGATTTAAAGCATATGAACAAGTGGTTAAAGCAGAATTTATGCCAATTTCAGGTGTAGTGGAAAAGTTACGCTTGATTAAGACGGATGCAGAGATTAAGATATTAAAGGTGGCAGCAGACATTGCGGATGCTGCATTTAAACATATTTTAGATTTCATTCGACCAGGCAAAACAGAGCTTGAGGTTTCGAATGAACTCGAGTTCTTTATGAGAAAAGCTGGCGCTACGTCATCTTCTTTTGATATTATCGTGGCTTCAGGCTACCGTTCTGCCTTACCACATGGAGTAGCAAGTGATAAAGTGATTGAGAAGGGCGATTTTGTTACACTTGATTTCGGGGCATATTATAATGGATATGTGTCAGATATTACACGTACGGTCTCTGTAGGAGAAGCAGATGACAAGCTAAAGGAAGTCTACCAAGTCGTGCTAGATGCACAGTTACGAGGCATGGATGGAATTAAGCCTGGCATGTCGGGAAAAGATGCAGATGCCCTAACGAGAGATTATATAACAGAAAAAGGCTATGGTGAATACTTTGGCCATTCAACAGGTCATGGAATTGGACTTGAGGTTCACGAAGGACCATCCCTATCTGTGAAATCAGACCTTGTACTAGAGCCTGGAATGGTTGTAACGGTAGAGCCAGGTATATATATTCCTGGACTTGGTGGGGTTCGTATTGAAGATGATACGTTAATTACGAAAGATCATAACGAAACGCTAACACATTCAACAAAAGAGCTAATCATTCTTTAAAGGTAAATAGGAGGATATCAGTATGATTTCTGTAAACGATTTTCGTACAGGTTTAACAATTGAAGTAGACAATGGCATTTGGAGAGTAATGGATTTCCAACATGTTAAGCCAGGAAAAGGGGCTGCATTTGTTCGCTCAAAATTACGTAACCTTCGTACGGGTGCTGTTCAAGAAAAAACATTCCGTGCTGGTGAAAAAGTAGGGAAAGCTCAAATTGACAATCGTAGAATGCAATACTTATATGCAAACGGCGATCTGCATGTTTTCATGGATAACGAGTCATATGAACAAATCGAACTTCCGTCAAAATCAATTGAGTATGAGCTAAAGTTCCTTAAAGAAAATATGGAAGTACAAATCATGATGTATCAAGGAGAAACACTTGGAGTGGAGCTTCCTAATACAGTTGAGCTTGAAGTAACAGAAACAGAACCTGGAATCAAAGGTGATACGGCTTCAGGCGGAACAAAGCCTGCGATCTTAGAAACTGGCTTAAGTGTACAAGTTCCTTTCTTCGTTAACCAAGGAGATCGTTTAATCGTTAATACAACTGACAGCACTTATGTTTCTCGTGCGTAATTAGAAAAAGTGTTTGCGTTCTAGCTAAACACGGCTCTAACCAGGAATTTCTAAGCGAATTAAGTATTAAAAGCCGGTCGTAGTAGTATGCTCCAATCGGCTTTTTTACTGATTATGAATTGATAAATTGTATCGATGGTGGATAAGCGCTGCGACATCCAGCGCAAGCGCCCTAGCGCCTAGTGTACTTCGGTCCTCTCGTTACGATAAGTCAACATCGATTCGCTTACAAGCTAATCGGGTTTCCTTTATCTCCTTCGAAGCCCTCGTGGACAGGGGCGCACTGCGCTTTTCTTACTGGAGATTATTTTTTAGAGAACGGTTCCCTTCCTGTTGCACCTACCGAAATGTCAGTGTCACCCTTATTATTATAAGTGGGATCTGCGTTTAGGTTAGTATGATTCTTTTGTGCACCACCTAAATAGGCTGACTTTTGTTGATAATTAAAAAACTCCTCTTGATTTTCATTCACCATATAAAACACTCCTTTCAGTTATATTGTTGTCAAGCTCGATGGAAAAGAGAACAGGAAATAAATGAAAGGAACTAGCCAGTTTTTTCTATTGAAAAAATAAGACTAAACAGGTATGATAATGACTAAGGATGCTGCGTTGTTCGTTTGTATATGAAGTTTCAACCTTTAATTAGTAATAGGGAGTCTAATATGAGAGCTCAGACATCAAGCCTTCATTGCGTAGAGGACGATGAACCAGCTTCTGCAGACACCCACCTGTTGGAGCAGGTATGAAACTCCATATAAAATCGGCGGCAATCGCGGCTACACAAGTTTATAACTCTAAGAGGCACTCAAATTAATTTGAGTGCCTCTTTTTTAGTGCGGAACAATTATGGATAGTTGTCTCAAACAACTACGAATCGTTAAAACATTAAGGTAATATCACTTAGCGTTACAGGTCAGGTAATTTCTCAAACTGAGACTCTCTTGGGAATAAATATACACTCTCACTCCTACTCGTATGGATATTCCACTCTCAGCGATGCTTCGATTTCTAATTGTCCAGGCTCAATCGGAGTGGTAGATACACCTTTAACCTGAGTAGATGCTTCAAATGGAATGGGGCCACCATTCATTTGCGAACCTTCTGTAATTAATATTGGCGGTTGCACGAGCTGAACGCCTAGTGAGTGAGCAATGGTTGCAGCTTTTTGCTCAGCCGTTTGCAGGGCGATTATGAGTGCTTGTTGATAATAAGCATTCGGATTTGATACAGAGAATTGAATTTGTGATACAGAATTTGCACCGTTTTGCACGGCAGTATCTACTATAGCCCCAACTTTGTCTATTTCACTAATTGCAATTGTTATCATATGGTTTACTTTATAACCTCGGAAAATTTGCTCGCCCTCTTTGTATTCATATAATGGGTAGATGGAATACTCGCTTGTTTGAATATTTTGTTTATTAATCCCTATGCTTTCCAAACTTCTTATTACATCATTCATGTGTTTTGAATTGTTCGCTTGAGCAGTTTCAAGATTTTGATCTTCAGTGTTTACCCCAAGAGTGATGGTTGCTTTATCTGGCTGAACGGCCACTCTTCCTTCTCCCGTTACTTTTATCAGCTTTTTCTTGGGTAATTGCATACGAAGATAGGGCTGAAATGGTTGCTGATAGTACATTCTCTTCTCCTCCTCTATAAGGCTCCATTCAATAAATTGATTGCAGCCCTCAATCTTTAAATGCTTATTCAAATAACAAGTAAGGTGCAAATCAACGTTCATTAGTAGAAAATATTCTATTACTTGTTTTTTCATTCAACAATCTCACTGTTTACCCGTACACGTTCACAAATTCTTTAGGAAAACAGGTGAAACAAAGTCATAAAGTGGTCAAGCTTACATACATTTTAATTAGTAAGAGACACGTAGAAATATGGGAGGATTAGCTGTGGAAACGATACGAACCTTTTTACCAAAGCATATTGCCGAGATTCTTAAAAAAATCCCTCCTGTCCAGGCGTTGGGTGTGGAAGAAATTCGATTACGAATCAATCGGCCTATTGAGATTACGATGAATGGTTCTCCGCAATTTTTGTCTTATATTTTTCAACCGGAAGATGCGATTCAATTAATGAACAAAGTAAGTCATTTCTCCATTTACACGATGGAAGAGGAATTGAAGAGAGGCTATGTCACCATTGCAGGTGGTCACCGCGTAGGGTTAGCTGGTAAGGTGATTCTTGAAAATGGCATGGTGAAAGCCATTCGTGACCTCTCCTCGTTTAACATTCGCATAGCAAGAGAGAAAATTGGAATTGCCGAAGGGATTATTCCTTATTTATACAATGCTGGTTACAAGCATACAATGATTATCGGTCCTCCCCAAACCGGGAAAACAACCTTGCTGAGAGATATGGCAAGAATCATTTCTAGTGGGGATGAGCGAAAAGGTCGCAAGGCGGCTAAGGTAGGAATTGTGGATGAACGATCTGAAATTGCCGGTTGTTTAAATGGGATTCCTCAATTAACCTTTGGACCTCGAGTAGATGTTCTTGATAGCTGCCCAAAGGCAGAAGGGATGATGATGATGATTCGTTCGATGAGTCCAGATGTACTAATTGTGGATGAAATTGGAAGAAAAGAAGACGGAGAAGCCATAATGGAGGCTGTGAATGCGGGAATTACACTCATGATGACCACCCATGGAACATCCATTGAAGATGTGAAAAAACGTCCCACATTAAAACCACTAATTGAGATAGGTATTTTTGAACGGTATATAGAGCTAAGTAGAAAAGATGGGCCAGGAACGATTACAAGTATCCGCGATCAAAATGGTCGTCCGATTCTAAAAGAAGTGAGAGTGACTTAGATGCTTAAACTTATTGGTGCTGTAATTATTTTAGTAGCCACCACATGGACAGGCTTTGAAGCTTCTAGGCATTTGAATGAACGCCCCCGTCAGCTAAGACAGCTTAAATCTGCACTCCAATCGTTAGAGGCGGAAATCATGTACGGTCATACTCCGCTTCATGAGGCTGCTAGAAGATTAGCTGCCCAGCTGTCTAAGCCATTATCTTGGTTTTTCGAAGCTTTTTCTAAAAAGCTCACAAATCAAGATACAACCGTGAAAGATGCGTGGGAAGAAAGCTTGATTGAAGTATGGAAGCTAACGGCCTTTAAAAAAGGAGAGTTTGAAATTATGAAGCAATTTGGTGAAACACTTGGTCGGCATGACCGTGTTTCACAGCAAAAGCAAATCATGCTTACCCTGTCCCACTTAGAAAGAGAAGAAGCAGATGCATGTGAGAGACAGGCAAAATACGAAAAGATGGTAAAGAGTTTAGGGTTTTTATCAGGCTTATTATTAATCATATTGCTAATGTAGCAAAAGTTCTGAAGTGGTGAAGTTTAAGGAGGAGAAATGATGGGCTTAGAGGTAGATATTATTTTTAAAATTGCGGGAGTAGGAATTGTGGTGGCATTCCTTCACACGATCCTTGACCAGGTTGGCAAAAAGGAATATGCACAGTGGGTTACATTATTTGGATTTATTTATATCTTATTTATGGTTGCTACGATCGTTGATAATCTCTTTCAGAAAATTAAATCGGTCTTTTTATTCCAAGGATAAAGGAGGGCTTCGTCATTGAAATTGTCCAAATTGTAGGAGTAGCGCTCGTATCTACTTTTCTAGCCCTCATTGTTAAAGAACAAAAACCTAACTTCGCTTTTCTGCTAATTGTTTTTGTTGGATGTGCGATTTTTCTTTATTTGGTCGATCATATTGCCAATATCATTCATATGATTGAGCGAATTGCTGTTAATGCAAATGTCAATCTCGTTTATGTGGAAACGATTTTAAAAATTATTGGTATTGCCTATATCGCTGAATTTGCTTCACAAATTACAAAGGACGCAGGTCAAGGAGCAATCGCTTCCAAGATTGAGCTTGCTGGAAAAATCCTCATCCTAGCGATGGCGATTCCGATTTTGACTGTCTTAATAGAAACAATCATTCAGCTCATACCGAGCTAGTAACATGACGAATTTTAATAGCTTCTAGCCATTCTTTGTTGTTCCAACCCGGACGTGATTGCACTCATTTACGTCTGATAAAGCCTTCCTTTAAAGAGGTGAAATTATGAAGCAACCGCTTCCGATCGTTCTCCTATTCCTATTTCTAATTTATTTACTATTCATCCCAAATGTACAAGCCACAACAAATGAAGAGGAAGCAAATGAAACCGTTCATCCAGAAGTGCTTGTAGAAAAACAGCTAGAAACGTTAAATATTGATGAATTAAAGCAATTTTGGGAAGATGTCATGAATCAATATGGAGGATTCCTTCCTGAAAGTCAAAAAGGAAGTTTATATGAATTTATTAAAGGGGAAAAGAATTTTTCCTTTAAAGAATGGTTCTCAGGTGGTATCAAATTTGCTTTCCATGAATTTATCGTAAATGGAAAACTTCTCGGTTCCCTAATCATGCTGACAGTATTTAGTATTTTCCTACAAACCCTTCAAAACTCTTTCGAACAAAGTACAGTTAGTAAAGTAGCATATTCAATTGTATTTATGGTGTTGATCATCATCGCTTTAAATAGCTTTCATGTGGCTATTACTTATGCCAATGAGACGATCGGCACGATGATTTCCTTTATTCTGGCGCTCATTCCTTTGCTACTCGCATTAATTGCCTCATCTGGAGGCGTCGTTTCAGCCGCATTTTTCCATCCTGTCATCTTGTTCCTTATGAATACTAGCGGCTTATTTATCCAATATGTTGTTCTGCCATTATTGTTTCTTGCTGCTCTGCTTAGTATTGTCAGTATTCTTTCAGAGCATTACAAAGTAACACAGCTTGCAAATCTTTTAAGGAATTGGAGCATTGGGCTACTTGGTGTGTTCGTCACGATTTTTTTGGGTGTCATCTCGGTTCAAGGAGCTTCAACCGCTGTAACAGATGGGATAACGATACGAACGGCTAAGTTTATTACAGGGAATTTTATCCCGGTAATCGGGCGGATGTTCACAGATGCAACTGACACAGTGATTAGTGCCTCCGTTCTGTTAAAGAATACGGTTGGTATCGCGGGAGTAGCCATTTTGCTTCTTATTGTTGCTTTTCCAGCCATCAAGATTTTAATGATTGCCTTTATATATAAATTTGCTGCAGCGATTTTACAGCCGCTTGGAGGTGGCCCTGTCATTGCCTGTTTAGATGTTATTAGCAAGAGCATCATTTATGTTTTTGCAGCGCTTGGCATTGTATCTTTAATGTTTTTTTTAAGTATTACAGTTATCATTGCGGCTGGGAATTTAACGATGATGATGAGGTAAAGGGGGGGAGAAGATGGAGTTTTTAAAAGAGTGGATCACCAATATCATTCTATTTGTCTTGCTGGCAACCGTAATAGATATGCTTCTCCCGAACTCCAAGCTGCAGAAGTATACAAAGATGGTAACAGGGCTCTTATTAATTACTGTGATTATGGCGCCAATCCTAAAAATTTTATCCGTCGATCTAGAGAAAACGATGGCAGCTGTCACGATCTTTGATCAATCAGGTGAAAAAAATATGGAAGATTCAATCGAAATGAAAAAAATAGAAATACAAGCCTCCCAACGTGCATATATTTTAGAACAGATGGCTGTCCAATTAGAAAAGGATGCAGAAGAGGAGTTGATGATTCAATACGGGCTAGAAATAGAAAAGATTGAACTTTTAGTAGAAGAAAATGAACAAGTACCTTCCCTGGAAAATCTACAAAAGGTAATGGTCCAACTCAAGCAACCAAACGATGGAGCTAAGGCAGCTGTAGAAGTGGTAAAGACTGTAGAGATAAATACAGAGAAGCCACTTGAGAATAAGGCAGCTGAAGAGCATGCAGACAATGTTGCAAGCCTGCTCTCGCAAAAATGGAATGTAAAAGAAAAAACGATTGAAGTCTTGATAGAAAGGGGGAGCGTTGAGTCAAATGGATAATGAAAAGGGACCCATTTCATGGTTGAAAAGGTTAATTTCGAAGGAAGATCAATCCAATCAAAAAGCAAGTAAGTACCAATATCTACTTCTGGTTCTAGTTTTTGGAGCAGCGATTATGTTAGTTAGTAATATGCTATTTAAAGATGAAGGGGCAAACGCTAGTCTTCCAGCTTTCAAAAGCGAGGAGCAAAAGGAAGAAGAGGTTCCTGCCTTTGGGCAAAAGCAAACAGGTGAGAATAAGCTGATTTCCGATTATGAAGCCCATTATGAAAATCAACTAAAAGAAGCACTTGAAGGCATGATGGGTGTCGATGATGTTTCCGTAATTGTAAACGTAGACGCCACAGAAAAGAAAGTGCTAGAAAAAAATACAACCTCCCAATCCCAAACGACGGATGAAACCGACCGTGAAGGTGGGAAGCGTAAAGTAGAAGACCAATCAAAAGAAGAACAGCTCGTTATTGTTCGTAATGGTGAAAAAGAGGTTCCGATAGTAGTAGAAACAAAGAAACCAGAAATTCGCGGAGTCCTCGTAGTAGCCAAGGGAGCAGATAATATTCAAGTGAAAAAATGGATTATTGAGGCAGTTACAAGAGTACTTGATGTTCCAAGCCATCGAGTAGCAGTTATGCCGAAAAAAACTAAGGGGGAATAAATAAATGTTATTGAAAAAACAAACAGTATGGTTATTAACAATGCTAAGCTTAGTTGTCGTATTATCAGTGTATTACATTACATCTCCAGAGCAAATGAATCAGGATCTAGCCGCGATGGAAGAGAAAGCAAATGAAGAGGAAGCAAAGGATGCACAGGGAGAAGCGACTGAAACGGAATCAATTGAAACAGAGGATGGTGAAGTTATCTCTAGTATTGCAAGTGATGAAGTATTCGAAGCATTACGTTTAGAGCTAGACACAGAGCGAAGCAAAATGAAGGAAGAATTAACTGAAATTATGGCGTCTACTGATCTTCCAGCTGACAAGCGCAGTGAAGCATATGATCAAATGCAAAAGCTTGACCAAGTAGCGCAGCAAGAAAGTGTTTTAGAGACATTAATTAAAGCAATGGGATATGATGATGCATTAGTTCGTGCAGACGGGGATAAAGTTCGTATTACTGTTAAGTCAAATGACCACTCACCAGCTGCAGCAAATGATATCATCCAACTTGTGAAAAACGAAATCGGACAACTTCAAGCAGTGGCTGTTCAATTTGAGCCATCAAAATAAGAAGATTGAAAAAGAGCTGACCAAACAACAGGTCAGCTCTTGTGGCTTTTTATCCTCAGTTAAATATAGTGTAAGCGATATAGTATTGAATGATTTACGATCGATAAATAAATTACGATTTATAAAGCTTCATCAAATTATCCATTGCATCATGAGCAGAAGCAATCGAATGAAATAATGCTTCATGATGCTTTGTTTGTAGGCTGACGGTTGACGACAACTCTTGGAGAGAAGCACTTGCTTGCTCAATAACTGAACTAAACTCAGCGATTGAGCTTTCGATTGACCGAGAAGAGGTGTCTATATGCTTCGTCATGGCATCGTATTCGGAAATTTCCCTTTTCAGTTGAATAAAAGTCTCTAAGATTTGTTCAAAGGTTAATTCTGTTCTCTTCGCTTCCTCCAAGGTGCTTTGAATGGTGTTACCAGTAAGCTGAACGTGCTCTTTTGTTACATTCGTACTATTCATGACATTTTTTAAATTATCGGATATTTGATTGGCGATTTTTCTTGTCATTTCTGCGAGCTTTCTAACTTCGTCTGCAACAACTGCAAAGCCCTTGCCACTTTCTCCTGCACGTGCCGCTTCAATAGACGCATTCAGGGAAAGTAAATTGGTTTGGGCGGCGATTTCTTCAATGCTGGCTGCAAAACGACCAGTTTCCATTATGAGATTTGAGAGGCTTGATATATCTGAATGAACCTTATTCATATCGTCATATGTCTTTGTCATAGACCCTTTCAAGGTGTTCATTAACTGATTTCCTCTTTGCGTTAATCCTTCTGCAGCAATCGCATCCTCATGTAATTTGCCAACGAGCTCGCTTGCCTTTCGAACGACTCCGTTTGAGTGTTCAAGCGCTGTTGTTATATCCACAATCGAATCGGTTTGGGACTGAATACCGGAAGAAATTTCTCCAATGGTCAAGTCCATTTCGATTGCAGATTGATAATTTTCTTCACTCTTGGCTTTAACATGATCGATCATTTTAGAAATGCTCGAAGAATTCTCTTCCAATGATTTTCTTATATTTTGATCTTGTTCATAGAGAGTTGACGTCTCCACTTGTGCTGAAACAATATTGTCCGATAATTTTTGAGAGATTTTTAGCTGAAAGGTTAAGAGAATGGATACAAGGACAAATAATAGATAAATGGTCACATAATTTTTACTTTCAAGCGGTAATACCGAGTGGTTTAATAGCGTAAAAGTAGTGATAATCCCTAAACCTAATACTGTTGCTAGCCATAGTATCCATTTATTCATATAGATTGCTGCAGTTGCTAAAACAAAATAAACAAGAAAGTAGGCTGTAGGTGAAATGCTATTTTGCATAATAATTAACATAACAGAAGAAACAATAATAATAGATACGTACGGTATAAATGAAGCAAGCTTCCGGGAATAATGAAGTGTAGCAACAATTGCAACACCCATTCCGCCTCCAATGAGAATAGATAATATAACGGCAAGTTCTTTTTTCATAGCGATATCTACAATAGCGGCTAAGATAACGCTTACAAATGTAGCTTTGACAACTAGTGAATTTTTTCTAGTTAAATCTTCGTGTTTTATTTCTCCAATCGTTTTCATTTCCTCATCCCCTTCGTTCATAATCATAATTTCGCTATAATGTAGAAATTTCCTCTTCTAAAATTCACAAATTTTTCGAAAAGTATTACAATGGATATGAAGGGTTTGTGTCGAATATAGAAACAAGCAATTGAAAATATATCATGTTGAACTTTGGTAAGGTATTAAGGTATGATATTAGTATCTAGTCATAATCTAGTAGAAACAAGGGGTGCTTAACATGTTAAAAGTACAAGAAATTCGTGAATTAATTAAGCTTGTTGATCAATCAAGCATTGATGAGTTTGTATATGAATATGATGGTTCAAAAATCAAAATGAAAAAGAACGTAGTAGGCTCTGTACAGGTAGCACAGCCAGCAAAGCAAGTGGTTATTGAAGAAGCTCCTGAGGCTCAGCCAGTAGTGGAACAGGTAGCGGCAATAAAGCAAGAAATGAAAACAGAAGCACCAAAGCAAGAAGTTGTAGAAGAAGATACTTCTCACTTACATAAAATTGTTTCGCCAATGGTTGGTACGTTTTATCAGGCTTCATCACCAGAAGCAGGGCCATATGTTAAGGCTGGAGACAAAGTATCAAAAGATTCAATTGTCTGTATTGTAGAGGCAATGAAGTTGTTCAATGAGATTGAAGCTGAAGTAAACGGGGAAATCGTTGAAATCCTTGTAAAAGATGGCCAACTAGTTGAATACGGTCAACCATTATTCTTAGTGAAGCCTGAATAAGGAGTGATTTCAGGATGATAAAAAAACTATTAGTAGCTAACCGAGGAGAAATTGCCGTCCGAATTATACGAGCTTGTCGTGAACTTGGGATTGAATCTGTTGCTGTTTATTCAGAAGCAGATAAAGATGCATTACATGTACAGCTTGCGGATGAGGCATATTGCATTGGTCCGAAAACTTCTAAAGAAAGTTATTTAAACTTTACGAACATTATTAGTGTAGCGAAACTAACGAATTGCGAAGCCATCCATCCGGGTTATGGGTTTTTAGCAGAGAATGCAGATTTTGCAGAGCTTTGCCGCGAATGTAATATCATTTTTGTTGGTCCATCTCCAGAAGCCATATCAAGGATGGGAACAAAAGACATTGCCCGTGATACAATGGAAGAAGCGGGAGTTCCTATTGTTCCTGGCTCGAAAGGGATCATTAAAGATATCGATGATGCAATGAACCTTTCAAACCAAATTGGATATCCTGTCATTATTAAAGCAACTGCTGGTGGTGGCGGAAAAGGAATTCGGGTAGCGAGAAACGAGCAAGAGCTAGTAAAAGGGATTAACATCACACAGCAGGAAGCCTTAACAGCATTTGGAAACCCTGGGGTTTATATTGAAAAATACATTGAGGACTTCAGACACGTGGAAATCCAAGTGCTTGCGGATAACTTTGGAAATGTAATACATCTTGGCGAGCGCGATTGTTCCATTCAACGAAGACTGCAAAAGCTTCTAGAGGAAACGCCATCTCCAGTATTATCTGAAGAGATGCGTAACCAAATGGGAGAAGCAGCTGTAAAAGCAGCAAAAGCAGTTGATTATTCAGGTGCAGGAACGATTGAATTTATTTATGACTATCGTGCCAATCAGTTTTACTTTATGGAGATGAATACCCGTATTCAAGTCGAACATCCTGTTACAGAAATGGTCACAGGGGTAGACTTAATTAAAGAGCAAATTAATGTGGCATCAGGTGAACGATTAAGATATACTCAGGATGATATAACTTTCAACGGCTGGTCGATTGAATGTCGAATCAATGCTGAAAACCCTGAAAAGAACTTTATGCCATCTCCAGGTAAGATTGAAATGTATTTACCACCAGGGGGATTTGGAGTTAGAATAGAGTCAGCGGCATATCCAGGTTACATGATACCGCCATATTATGATTCAATGATTGCGAAAGTCATCACATATGGAAATACAAGAGAAGAGGCAATTTCTCGCATGAAACGAGCTCTAAGTGAATTTGTGATAGAAGGAATTCATACGACCATTCCTTTTCATTTAAAGCTATTAAGTCACGAGAAGTTTGTTGAAGGTGAGTTTAACACGAAGTTTCTAGAGATGTACGATGTGATGAACTCTTAAACCTACAGGAGGTACAAATATGAGTGAAAATAACATTTTGCAAATGAACCAAGGAAATAGCGGGCTTGGGAAGGTTGAAATTGCTCCTGAAGTGATTGAAGTGATTGCAGGAATTGCTTCATCTGAAGTTGAAGGTGTAGCTCAGATGCGCGGTAACTTCGCTTCTGGTGTAGTGGAGAGACTAGGCAAGAAGAACCATGGCAAAGGCGTTAAAGTGGAGTTAACTGAAGAAGGGATTAAAGTGGATGTCTATTGTGTACTTAAGTTTGGCATCTCTATTCCGACAGTTGCTCAGAAGATTCAAGATAATATTCGCCAAGCATTGCTTAACATGACAGCTCTAGAAGCTGAGGAAGTAAATATTCATGTTGTTGGAATTCAATTTGAAAATGCTAAGCAAGAAGCTGAAATTGAGGAAGAAATTTAATCGAAAAGCCAAAGGCATCTACAGTGTCTTTGGCTTTTGTTCTGAAACAGCAACAAAATCATTCTTTAATAAAGTAGTGTTTTTTGATAACATTACAATTTCGAGGGAAAATAATATTGTTTTCCATGCGAAGTGGCTTGACTTATGCTATTATCTTCATATGAAAATGAGATAATGGAACGTAGAAGGAGTTAATGAATTATATGAAAAGAAGAACAGCAAGAGAAAAAGCTTTGCAAGCATTGTTTCAAATTGATGTGAGTCAAGTAGAAACAGCTGATGCAATTGAACATGTTTTAGAGGATGCTCCAAGTGATGATTACTTGGATTTACTTGTAAAGGGTGCTGTCGAGCATCGCGAACAAATCGACGAAATCATAAAAAGTCATCTTGAGAAATGGACGATAGAGCGAATTGCCACTGTTGATAGAAACTTATTAAGATTATCGGTATTTGAATTAAAGTACTGTCAGGATGAAGTTCCAGCGAATGTTGTCATTGATGAGGCAATTGAGATTGCCAAGCTATACGGAGATGATAAATCGAGTCGCTTTATTAACGGGGTACTTTCAAAGGTGAAAGAACAAATTTAAGCGACAGTTCATTCCATTCGGGCGGAAGGTGAAGATACTCTATACTTGCCATCCGCCCTTAAATTTTAGGTGGAGATGAAATATTCTTAAATTGGTAATAAATGAGGGATACATATGGAAGCCATTTTGTTGAACGGAAAAGAAATAGCTGAAAAAAAACGTAAAATGATTAGAGATGAAGTGAGCCAGCTTCGTTTGAAGAATATCATCCCTGGCTTAGCTGTCATATTGGTAGGGGACGATTCCGCCTCTCGTACATATGTGACAAATAAGCAAAAAACTAGTAAACAATTGGGTATGCATTCCATTTTAATTGAATTTCCATCGAGTGTAAGTGAAGAAGACCTTCTTTCAAAGGTTCAAGAACTAAACATTGACCCTAGCATTCATGGGATTCTTGTACAGCTTCCACTGCCAAAGCAAATCGATGAAATTAAAGTAATTGAAGCGATCTCTCCTAATAAAGATGTGGACGGGTTTCATCCCATTAATATTGGCCGATTGATGATTGGTCAAGATACATTTATCCCTTGTACTCCTTTTGGAATTATGGAAATGATAAAGGAAACAGGAGTAACTGTTGAAGGCAAGCATGTGGTTATTGTTGGTAGAAGCAATATTGTCGGAAAGCCAGCAGGACAATTGTTCCTAAATGAAAACGGGACGGTAACCTACTGTCATTCAAGAACACCTAAATTACATGAGTATACCTCGAAAGCAGATATTCTTGTGTCAGCTGTTGGAAAAGTGGATCTTATAAGAGGAGATCATGTCAAGGAAGGTGCTATCGTAATAGATGTGGGGATGAATCGAAATGCAAGCGGAAAGCTGTGCGGGGACGTTGCCTTCGAAGAAGTGAAGAAAAAAGCATCGTACATTACGCCGGTTCCTGGGGGAGTAGGTCCAATGACAATTACGATGTTGATGGAAAATACGCTAAAAGCGGCAAAATTACTGCTCCAAAACAGATGATAAATACACAAGGGTAGTCCTTCTCTGTTTAAAGTTTGAAAATCGTAGCCAAAGCATATGCAAAAGTGACGGATACGAAAGGACAACTTATAATAGAGAGGGATATTTTTATATATATGACAGTGTTAAACCTTAGTGGTGATCTCTAACAGTACGTTGATTGTATCGAAAGGTGGGAGACTCCAGACTCCAATGGGAAATCGATTTTGGGAGACCCCACAGTCGAAGCAGAGGATATTCACCTTACGCCTAGCGGCAAGTGAGTATTCTGGAGGGAAACTGTCTAAGTTTCAAAACATCAATGTATACGAAAACAGCCTTTTATTAAAACAAATGGTAAGGGAGTTTGGTATGAAAGAACAGCGTTATTTATCGATCAACGCTTTAACGAAATATATAAAACGAAAATTCGACGCAGACCCCCATTTACAAGATGTACTAGTAAAGGGAGAAATTTCGAATTTTAAACAGCACTCTAGCGGACACATGTATTTCACTTTAAAAGATGAAAAGGCTAGAATTCTAGCCGTAATGTTTTCTGCTCAAAATCGTACAATGAAATTTACTCCTGAAAATGGGATGAAGGTGTTAGTCCGTGGAGATATATCGGTCTATGAATCAAGTGGGCAATATCAGATATATGTCAAGGAAATGTTACCTGACGGAGTGGGAGCTTTATACCTAGCATATGAACAACTGAAAGAAAAGCTTGAAAAAGAAGGACTGTTTTCTCCAACCTCTAAGCAATCATTACCTAAATATCCGAAAACCGTAGGGGTAGTAACATCTCCAACCGGTGCAGCAATTCGAGATATTATCTCTACCATCTCTCGAAGATATCCTCTTGCTAGGATTCTGGTCATTCCTGCTCTTGTCCAAGGGCAGCAAGCCGGACCTTCCATTGTAAGAGCAATTCAAAAGGGAAATGAAATTTCGGATATCGATGTACTTATCGTGGGCAGAGGAGGAGGCTCAATTGAAGAGTTGTGGGCGTTCAATGAAGAAGAGGTAGCAAGAGCCATATTTTCTTCTAGAAAGCCGATTATCTCAGCTGTTGGTCACGAAACAGATTTTACGATTGCGGACTTTGTAGCTGACCTGCGTGCACCTACACCAACTGGAGCTGCTGAATTAGCTGTTCCTCATATTGATGAATTAGTTGATCGCCTTTTAAATAGGCAAACGCGGGTTATTCGTGCCATGAAGGAAAGAGTTCAATTACAGCGAGAAAGACTAAACCGGACAAAAAAATCGTATGCATTTCGTTTTCCTGAACGGATGTATGAACAAAAATTAGAACAGTTGGACCAGCGTACAGAGGATTTAAAGCGCGGTGCATCAAGGCTTTTTACCATGAAGTTGGATGAACACAACCAACTAATCAAACGTTTGGCTCGAAATCGGCCAGAAGAAATGGTAAAGAAATCAAAGGAATTACATGAACGCCTTGAGAAGGCTTTGAATCTTTCCATGAATCGGAAACTGGATCAGCAAAAGCGACAGTTAAATCACACCCTAATCACTTTAGATGCGCTGAGTCCGCTTAAAGTAATGGACAGAGGATATAGCCTCTCCTATCGTGAAAATGGGGACTTAATTAAGAGTGTGAATCAAATTGATATAGCCGAGAAGCTCGAAGTAAAGGTTCGGGATGGTTCGGTTATTTGCCAGGTGATGGATAAAAAGGGGAGTGAATTAGATGGAGTCAAATGAGAAGTTAAGTTTTGAAGAAGCGATGGAAAAGCTAGAAGGAATTGTCGAACGATTAGAAGAAGGGGATGTACCTTTAGAAGAAGCTATTTCTATTTATAAAAAAGGGATGGACCTATCCAAACTATGTCATGAAAAACTGAAGAATGTTGAAGAACAATTAACTCAAATTTTAGTGGAGGATGATCAAAAACAACCATTTTCCATTCGTGAGGAGGAATAGCCAGCGTGGAAGCGTATGGATTGGCTGATTTTTCAAAGAGAGAAAAAGAACGGTTGGAAGTAGATCTGAAAGAGCGAATAAACCTCTTATCAGGTCCTAAGGTGCTTAAGGATGCGATGTATTATTCGTTAGAGGCAGGTGGTAAGCGGATTCGTCCCTTACTAGTATTTGCTACATTAGAAGCGTTTGGTATCGATACGAAGCATGGCTTACCGATGGCTTCTGCAATTGAAATGATCCATACATACTCTTTGATTCATGATGATTTACCGAGTATGGATAATGATGATTTAAGAAGGGGAAAGCCTACAAATCATAAGGTTTTTGGAGAGGCAAATGCAATTTTAGCTGGAGATGCTCTATTAACTTACAGCTTTGAGGTTATTGCTAATGCGAAGGATGAACAATTAGATGCGTCTAAAAAGGTAAAGCTAATTGCAAAGCTAGCTCAATCATCCGGTGCAGAAGGCATGGTTGGAGGTCAAGTAGCAGATATAGCTGGAGAAGACAAACAGTTAACTCTAGAGGAAATCGAATACATTCATGTTCATAAGACAGGTAAGCTATTAGCTTGTAGTGTTGAAGCTGGTGCGATTATTGCAGATGCAAGTATCGAACAGTTAGAAAAATTTAGTCAATTTGCGTACCATTTAGGTCTAGCCTTTCAAATTCAAGATGATATTCTTGACTTAGAGGGTACAGAAGAAATGATTGGCAAGCCTGTTGGTAGTGATGAAAATAAAAATAAAAGCACTTACCCAGCATTATTAACGATGGATGGTGCAAAAAAAGCATTAGCGAACCACTTATCTGCTGCCAAAGAATTATTAAAAGAAACGAAATTAAATACGAAAATACTTGAAGAAATCACGGATCTAATCGGAAATCGTAATCATTAAGAAGAGCAATTAGGTATAATAATTGAGGTTATATATAAATTATGGTATAATTTAATCTGTTTTAGGATGGTGCAGTATTCTAGTCGACCTACTGTTTCTGAAGGTGGGGCTAAAAATCCACTAAAGGGCACATCGATGAAGTTCCTATTTTTGGCTTGAAGCGCCCAGCTTTGGGTCAATAGTGGGAGTAAGGGATAAGGGCGATCCACAATGGCATGTGGGCGAAGACCCTTATCTCGCGGAGGCCTTTATTGAGGAGCTATTGATGGATTTCTCATAAGGTATGAACCTGTGAACACGAATCTATGGGGATTCAAGTAACAGCGTAGCCTGCCTTGAGTGAAGCGTGAGGGGATTGCGGTTACAGAGTATACATCAGTTGGCCATTGATATATGCTACTTTCGTCCGCATGAAATCTGCTTTGCAAAAGAGGATAGGGTACAGTTAAAGGTTGCTGAGGAAAACTCCTAGGCTGTTCCTAAGACATATTAGGGGGATTATAGTGCGGACTAAGTGGTAATCCAGTCTAGTCGATGGTGACACGGCTAAGGTGTATTTAAAGGGAAACCGCCGGTATGGCGACATCCGGTATATGCTTGGGAAAACCTACTGGACCTAAGCCGTAATTTTTACTCCTTATATGACCATCCTTATTATTTGATGATTAGGAGACATATCTAAATCTCCTTTACATATACTTGTTCAACAATCTTTTAAAGGGAAGCGTAAGCGACTTATGAGGACCATTTTACGAAATTCGATTAGATGGAGTGTTAGTATAGCCGTTATCACATTCGTGTTAGCGGCTCTTTTTTCAATTGTATCTACAAGTATACTCGATGGACTATCATGGGGAATTGGAATGTTTGTCGTTTTAGTGATCGTTTGGATTGGAATTTTTTTTGATATGGTTGGGATAGCTGCAACGGCAGCCGATGAGATTCCATTTCATTCAATGGCCTCTAATAAAGTGCATGGAGCTAAGCATTCTATTCAAATCATTCGTAATGCAGACCGTTTTGCAAGCTTTTGTAATGATGTGATAGGGGATATTTCAGGGATTATTAGTGGAGCTGCCGCAGCTATCGTCATCGCAGAATTAACGTTGTCATTTAAGATGGGAGTAAGCTCAGTTCTTGAATATAGTATTTCAATTATCATGACTAGTGTAATTGCAGCCATGACGGTTGGAGGAAAAGCATTTGGAAAATCCATCGCAATAAGGTACTCTAGAGATATCATTTTTCAAGTTGGAAAATTATTATATTTCTTAGAAAAACATACAAAAATCAAGCTATTTAAAGATAAAAAAAGAAAGAAAAAGAAACGAAAGTGAGTGATCCGAAGCATGGATCTGTTATCCATTAAAGACCCTTCCTTTTTAAAAGGGCTTTCTAACAAAGAGCTAGAAGCTCTCAGTCAGGATATTCGCCAGTTTTTAATTGAAAAGCTCTCTGTAACAGGGGGCCATATAGGGCCTAATTTAGGTGTTGTTGAGCTTACAGTGGCATTGCATAAATGCTTTGATAGTCCTAAAGATAAAATTCTTTGGGATGTAGGACACCAGTCATATGTTCATAAAATCTTGACAGGCAGAGCAAATGATTTTGATTCACTAAGGCAATATAAAGGTTTGTGTGGATTCCCGAAGATGATTGAGAGCCCTCACGATGTTTGGGAAACAGGTCATAGTTCAACATCCCTTTCAGCTGCAATGGGAATGGCGATTGCACGTGACTTAAAGAAGGAAGACTCTCACATTATTCCTGTTATTGGAGATGGTGCATTAACAGGAGGAATGGCTCTTGAAGCATTAAATCATATCGGGCATGAAAAGAAAGATATGATAGTCATATTAAATGATAACGAAATGAGTATCGCTCCTAATGTTGGTGCCCTTCACAGCGTTTTGGGAAGATTAAGAACAGCAGGGAAATATCACTGGGTTAAGGATGAGCTAGAATACTTGCTTAAGAAAATTCCAGCCGTTGGCGGAAAGCTAGCATCGACAGCTGAGCGAATCAAAGATAGTTTAAAATATTTATTTGTGTCAGGGATGTTTTTCGAAGAGATGGGCTTTACTTATTTAGGCCCAGTTGATGGACATAACTTTGAAGACTTATTCGATAATTTAAATTATGCAAAGAAAACGGAAGGCCCGGTCATTCTACACGTAATTACGAAAAAAGGAAAAGGCTATCATCCAGCTGAAAGTGATACTACGGGCAATTGGCATGGAACTGGTCCATATAAAATTGAAACAGGAGATTTTGTTAAGCCAGCAAATACTCCACCAGCGTGGAGCAAGCTTGTAAGTGATACGGTTTTAAAGGAAGCTCGTAAAGATGAGCGTATTGTTGCCATTACACCTGCTATGCCTGTTGGAAGTAAGCTTGTTCATTTTGCTGAGGAGCTTCCTGACCGTATGTACGATGTAGGAATTGCCGAACAGCATGCTGCAACAGTTGCTGCTGGATTAGCTACGCAAAAGATGAAGCCGTTCTTAGCTATTTATTCTACTTTCCTGCAACGTGCATATGACCAGGTAGTTCATGACATTTGCCGTCAAAATTTAAATGTATTTATAGGAATCGATCGTGCCGGCTTAGTTGGAGCAGATGGAGAAACACATCAAGGTGTGTTTGATATCGCCTTCTTACGTCATCTTCCAAATCTGGTTCTGATGATGCCAAAGGATGAAAATGAAGGACAACATATGGTCCATACTGCACTTAAATATGATGATGGACCAATAGCAATGCGTTTTCCAAGAGGTAATGGAATTGGTGTACCACTTGATGAAACATTAAGACCAATCCCAATAGGCTCATGGGAAGTACTGAGGCCTGGAGAGGATGTGGCTATTCTAACGTTTGGAACAACAATTCCAATGGCGATGGAAGCGGCAGTAGCTCTCGAAAAACAAGGAATATCTGTACAAGTAGTAAACGCAAGGTTCATTAAACCACTTGATGAAAAGATGATAACCGAGCTGTTAGCTATGGGAATGCCAATCCTTACAATAGAAGAAGCAGTTTTACAAGGTGGATTTGGAAGTGCTGTTATTGAATTTGCACATGACAAGGGTTATCATCATGCTGAAATTGATCGTCTTGGTATTCCTGATCATTTCATTGAACATGGTAGCGTAAATGAGCTATTAAAAGAAATTGGATTAACAACAGAAGATGTTATCGAATCGATCCAAGCTTTAGCTCGGAAAAAACAAAAAAGGGCATAAACTAATGAATACAAAGAAAGAACGGATTGACGTATTGCTCGTCGAAAGAGGGCTAATAGAAACAAGAGAAAAGGCAAAGAGGGCTATTATGGCAGGACTTGTCTATAGTGATACAGCAAGGCTTGATAAGCCAGGGGAAAAAGTATCAGTTGATACACCACTTACCGTTAAAGGAAATGTAATTCCTTATGTAAGCCGCGGAGGACTGAAACTAGAAAAAGCATTAAACGTATTTCACCTAAGTGTGAAAGATAAGGTTCTCCTCGATATTGGAGCTTCAACAGGTGGCTTTACCGATTGTGCACTGCAAAATGGAGCAAAAATGTCCTATGCACTAGATGTAGGATACAATCAGCTCGCATGGAAGCTTCGCCAAGATGAACGAGTAGTAGTAATGGAGAGAACGAACTTTCGTTATGTCACACCAGCTGATCTTGAATCAGAGATGCCAAATTTTGCTTCAATCGATGTTTCATTTATTTCACTTAGACTAATTCTCCCTGTGTTAAAAACACTTTTAGTAGCTAATAGTGATATTGTGGCACTTGTGAAGCCTCAATTTGAAGCTGGACGGGATCAAGTCGGGAAAAAGGGAATTGTGCGAGACTCAAAGGTGCATGAACAAGTGATAAAAGAGATGATCGACTTCTCATTGGCACAAGGATATGATGTAAGGGACTTATCCTTCTCCCCAATAACTGGTGGGGATGGCAATATTGAATTCCTTCTCCATTTACATTGGTCAGGGGAGAAAGAGAATGGTGAGCATTTACTTACCTACTCCCCTAATGATGTAGTGTCAGACGCACATAAAGAACTAAGATCTAAACAGAGTATGGAGGAATAAGCGACAGCTTGTTCCTTTTCTTTTGATAAACAATTATATATTTTCCATATTAAATGCACCATAAGGAAAAAGGAATCATAAAAATTATGTCGAATACTTCTTTATATAAATCACATTTGCTTTTTTCTAGAGTGAAGGACTTTTGCAAGCAGAAAATTCGAATAATTTGTGATTAAATGTACATTATGAGGGAAATCAGCTAACATGGGGTTAAGTAAACATACATATTAAGATAAACCACTTGAGGTGAGAAAATGAACAAAGGGCAAAGGCATATTAAAATTCGAGAAATCATCACAAATAATGACATTGAAACACAGGATGATCTGGTTGATGAACTGAAGAACGCAGGCTATAACGTAACTCAAGCAACTGTTTCAAGAGACATTAAAGAACTACACTTAGTAAAAGTTCCATTGATGGATGGCCGATACAAATATAGCTTACCGGCTGATCAAAGGTTTAATCCACTACAGAAATTAAAGCGTAACCTAATGGATGCATTTGTTCGTATCGATTCAGCAGGTCACCTTCTTGTCATGAAAACGCTTCCTGGAAATGCAATGGCGATTGGAGCGCTTATTGATAATCTGGATTGGGAAGAAATTTTAGGTACCATCTGTGGTGATGATACGTGTCTCATTATTTGTAGAACTCCAGAAGACACGGAAGTCATTTCCAATAAATTTCTTGAAATGCTTTAAACAGAGGTGAATAGTAGTTGTTAAGTGAGCTATCAATAAAAAATTTCGCTATTATTGAAGCCCTCTCTATTTCGTTTGAGAAGGGCTTAACTGTATTAACGGGTGAAACAGGTGCAGGAAAATCGATTATTATTGATGCACTACATTTGCTTGTTGGTGGGAGAGGCTCTTCAGAGTTTGTACGTCACGGTGAAGCACGTGCAGAAATTGAGGGCCTTTTTCAAATTGACCAGCCGTCACATCCTAGCTTTGAGAAAGCAAAGGAATTTGGAATAGAAATCGAAGAAGGAATGGTCGTTTTAAGGCGGGACATTTCTCAATCCGGAAAAAGTGTTTGTCGAATTAATGGAAAGCTTGTAACCATCTCAACCCTACGGGAATTCGGTAGTACACTCGTCGATATTCATGGTCAGCATGAGCATCAGGAGCTTATGGATGAGGCTAATCATTTATTGCTTTTAGACCAGTTTGGAGGACAAGAGATCGAACAAGCAACAGAGGAATACAGAGCAATCTATCGTGCCTATGAGCAAACGATGAAAAAGCTAAATCAATTAAATGAGAATGAACAACAAATGGCCCACCGCCTTGATTTGATTCAATTCCAATGGGATGAAATTGAAAAAGCCCAGTTAAAAATAAATGAAGACCAGGATTTGCTTGAAGAAAAGAAACGATTATCTAACTATGAGAGAATATATGATGCGTTAAAGGTCGGCTATTCCTCATTAAGTGGAGAGCAAAAAGGTTTAGATTGGATTGGTCTTGTCATGAGCCACTTAGAGACAGCCTCTGACATAGATGAACAATACAAGGATCTATCAGAAGCTGTGTCTAACAGTTTTTACCTATTGGAGGACACGGCACGTACGCTAAGAAATGAGCTTGATCGATTGGAATATGACCCCCAACGTTTGAATGAAATTGAAGAACGGCTTAATGAAATAAACCAATTGAAGCGTAAATACGGCAAAAGCATCGAGGAAATCCTAGAATATGCTTCCAAAATTGAAGAAGAGATTGAAACCCTTCAAAACAAAGAAGTTCATATAGATCATTTGCAAAAAGAAATTCAGAGCTTAAAAAAAGATTTGCTTGTAGAAGGGAAAGAGTTGACTACTTCTCGAAAAAAATGGGCACAATTACTAACAGATTCGATCCATAAAGAGTTAAAAGAGCTGTATATGGAAAAGACTGTATTTGAGATTAATTTCCATGAGCAAATAGATGTTTTTTCAAAAAATGGGATGGATAAAATTGAGTTCTATCTATCAACCAATCCAGGAGAGCCATTAAAGCCTATGTCGAAAATAGCATCTGGTGGGGAGCTTTCGCGGATTATGCTTGCGATGAAGAGCATTTTTTCAAAACATCAAGGCGTGACTTCGATTATTTTTGATGAAGTAGATACTGGCGTTAGCGGCCGGGTAGCACAAGCAATTGCAGAAAAAATTCATCATGTATCAACGGATTCTCAAGTGCTTTGTATATCTCATCTTCCTCAAGTGGCAGCGATGGCAGACACCCATCTATATATTGCAAAGGATACAAAAGAAGGAAGAACGAAAACAACTGTAGCTTCGTTGACGAATCATGAAAAAATACGAGAAATAGGCAGAATGATTTCTGGAGTGGAAATCACCGATCTTACAAAACAGCATGCAAAGGAATTGCTGGAATTAGCAGATGATATTAAGAAAAAATGAAAAGCTATCCAAACAGGGTAGCTTTTTTACAACTATAAGCAGTTATAAATGACTCAGAAGCAGGCAAAATTAAAGATGTAGCCATTTAAAGACGTTGTTTGGACTAGAAGCGAGGAGAGTGAAGGTTTTGACATACGAACTTCTAAGAAAAATTATTGGTGGAATTCTCCTTGTTTCATTAATTGCAATTGGATTTGCGAATCCTATTCAGGAGTATATCCATATTCCAAAAGATATTACAGTCTTTGAAGGTCAGCAATATGATTTTTCAAAAGCAGCCCCAGTGTCAGCTACGATATCATCTGAGCAATCGACTGTAGCCTTCAATGACAATGGAAATGGAGTCAAATTAACTGGAACTAGACCAGGTAAAGAGGAAATGATGCTTGAAATAGCGGGATTTCCGATAAAAAAAGTAGATGTCAATGTATTAAAGGATTTTAAAATAATCCCTGGCGGTCAATCAATCGGTGTAAAGCTTAATACGGTAGGTGTTTTAGTCGTTGGACATCACCAAGTAAATACCTCGAGTGGAAAAGCGTCTCCTGGAGAAACAGCAGGCATTCAGGTGGGAGATATAATCACAAGCATTAATGGAGAAAAAATTGAAAAAATGGCCGATGTTGCTCCATTCGTACAAGACGCAGGTGAATCAGGTAAGTCATTGAATATCACCTTGAAGCGTGAAGAAGGTGAGGTAAAAACGGAATTAACTCCGCTAAAGGAAGACGGAGGAAATATGTATAAGCTTGGGTTATATATTCGAGATTCAGCTGCTGGAATTGGAACAATGACTTTTTACCACCCCGAATCCAAAAAGTATGGTGCATTAGGCCATGTAATCTCTGATATGGATACAAAAAAGCCTATTGTTGTCGAAGATGGACAAATACTACGTTCGACCGTTACATCCATCGAAAAGGGGAGCAATGGAAATCCCGGTGAAAAGCTAGCACGTTTTTCCTCAGATAAAAAAGTAATAGGGAATATCACGAGAAATAGCCCATTTGGAATCTTTGGGAAATTGAACAAAGATATAACGAACGGTGTGGTTGATGAAGCGTTGCCAATCGCCCTTTCCCATCAAGTAAAAGAAGGACCAGCACAAATTTTAACAGTTGTAGACAATGACGAAGTTAAAAAGTTTGATATTGAGATCGTTAGTACGATTCCACAAAAATTTCCTGCTACAAAAGGAATGGTCATAAAAGTGACCGATTCAGAACTTCTAGAAAAAACTGGCGGAATCGTTCAAGGCATGAGCGGTAGTCCGATCATACAAGACGGCAGAGTAATTGGTGCAGTCACACATGTTTTTGTAAATGACCCCACTTCAGGATACGGTGTTCATATTGAATGGATGCTAAATGAAGCAGGGATTGATATATATGAGAAACCTCAAGAAAAGGCCAGCTAAATAAATGGATAAATAGGCGGAAGAGATTCCGCCTTTTCATTATTTTATTCTCTTCTACTGGTATGGTATGATAGCATAAAGATTTTTCGACATAAATTCCGCTTCATAGCTTGTCAAATATCGAAAAGAGTCGAATAGATGAGAAAATGGGAGAAAAGTAAAGATTTCTTCTGATATTTAATAAAAATTAAAAAAAGAAAAGGATTTTTTGTTGCATTGTCGAATTTGTCCTTTAGAATAGAAAATAGAGAGAGAAAAGAGACCAACAATGAATTGAGGAGGAAATAAGTAGTGAAGAAAATCAAGGTATGTGTTGTCGACGACAATAGAGAACTAGTAAGTCTAATTGAAGAATATATTGCTTCACAAGATGATATGGAAGTAGTTGGAGTCGCTCATAATGGTCAAGAATGTCTTGATGTGGTTGAGCAAACAAATCCTGATGTTCTTGTTTTGGATATTATTATGCCTCATCTAGATGGTTTAGCGGTGCTTGGAAAATTACGTGAATTGAATTTAGAATCCCAGCCGAATGTTATCATGCTAACGGCATTCGGACAAGAAGATGTAACTAAGAAGGCAGTTGAGCTTGGTGCTTCCTATTTTATTCTTAAGCCATTTGACATGGATAACTTAGCGAATCACATTCGCCAAGTAAGTGGAAAGGTAAGTCAAGTTTTAAGAAAATCTACATCATCGAGCTACCGTACACAAGGTGAATCCAAACCGAAAAATCTTGATGCCAGTATTACGAGTATCATTCATGAAATCGGCGTTCCTGCTCATATTAAAGGATATCTTTATCTACGTGAAGCGATCTCAATGGTTTACAATGATATCGAACTACTTGGGTCTATTACAAAAGTTCTTTATCCAGATATTGCAAAAAAGTACAATACGACGGCTTCTCGAGTTGAACGCGCCATTCGTCATGCAATAGAAGTTGCATGGAGTCGTGGCAATATCGACAGCATTTCCTCCTTATTTGGCTATACCGTTTCTATGTCTAAAGCAAAGCCAACCAACTCTGAATTCATTGCAATGGTCGCTGATAAGCTTCGTTTGGAGCACAAGGCTTCTTGAAAGGGTAAGGAAGGTTAACAATAACTAATCACATGCAATTATTCATAATAATAATGACGTTTGCGCCTTCAATTTTTCTGCTACTTAAGCAATAATTGGAGGTGTTTATTATTAAATGAATGCCTATTTATATAAACAGCATAAAGTTCATTAAATGAACTTATTCCTATCAGTTTGTATATTTATTTTTTGATGATTAGATAATAAATCTACACCATGAATTTTACAAAAGTAGAAATTTCCCCACCTAAGTTGTAGGTGGGGAAACTTGTATATTCAGCTAATTGCAATAAGGTTTTCTTCACTTTCTTCTTTCAAAGCACACATTTTTCAATTCAATAGCTATTTGCCCTCACAGCTTGTCCTTTCCTTCATAAAATATAGTAGTAAAAGGAAAGGAGGTGAGCTACATGGGGTGCAATCGTGACCGTAATAACGTTGCAGGTGCATTTGATGACAGGGACGATCTAGTAGCTGGCGCTTTTGATGAAAATTTCCGAGTTCCTGTAAAAGCGTTTATCGATGGAGAAGATTTTTGTCGAGGTGTTCGACGTTGTCTCATTAAGGATCTAGTAGCTGGTGCTAGAGATGATCGACGGGACAGACGCCGCCACAGAAGGTGTTGGTAATAACGTCACCATAAGCTACCAATCCGTGTTCATTCCTTTTCAATAGGTTCAAAATAATTGGTTATTTTCTAAAAAGATTTTTGTTTTACTTTTGGTAGTAAGCTTACCTTCTTGTTTGGAGTGGGAGAATGGTAGACGCCTAAGGAGTAAGTGGGATATAGGAGATCCCACAGGCGAATAAAGGAAGGATCACCGCACCCCTAACGGTAAGCGAGTATTCTGTAGCGGGAAACTGCCCATGTATTAAAAACAACAATGGATACGAAAAAAGCCCAATAAATATAAAATGGAAATTCACTACCTCCAAAGAGAGCCCCGCAGCCTGAAATCTCTAATATAAATACTGGAGGGAAGCGGATTTCCTTTTTTAAAAAATTAATTGGATAATTGACCCAAAAAACAACAACATTACAAATTTTAGCCGATACTATTGAGGAGAATAACTTGATCCATTTTATTGTGAAATGACAAAACTTTCAATTAATGGTATTCACTCAAACCAATTATCTTATATAATTTATCTATTAGTAAAAATGTCGGAGAGGTCGTACATCTTATGGAGTTAGTTAAAAATGAATTTATCATCTTGGAAGAAGATGCTGAAATAGTATTTATAACAGTATTTAAAGCAGGCTTCACATTGCTCCAGATTAACGAAATTTTGAACGAATATCCAAGAGTATCTATTACGAAGTTTCTGCCATTAAAGGCTGCGTTAGAAAACGCTGAAAATGTTCGAATTGAGATAGGTGAAATGAAGCCATTAGTAGGCTTATTCTTATCTGCTGATCAAATGCTAGCAAAAATTAGATTGAATATAACTGAGCAAGAATTATTAGAAAATAAAGAAAAATACCGATCCGCCATATTAGAAACCTTACATAAAAATCATGTAAACGAAGGAATTCTTGTTTCCTCATTACAAAATGACCTTGTTGCTCAAAAGGACATTGTCATTGCGCGTGGAATAGAGCCACAAAATGGAGCAGATGCTCGCCTGCTGTATTATAAGCGTTCAGAGCGAAAGCCTTCCATTAAAGATGATGGGAAAGCAGATTTCTATGATATGAACTTTATTGATGAAGTGAAAAAAGGAGATTGGCTAGGCGAGAAAATTAATGCTACTGGAGGGACACCAGGAAAAACGGTGACAGGAGAGCTGCTTCCTCCTAAATCTGGTAAAGAGCGTAACTTTCTTTATGATCCCCAATCAGTAGGAGAATTTTCAGAGAATGGAAAAGTCGTTTTAAGAGCGTTAACAGATGGAGTGGTAGAGATTAAGGCTGGGAAAATATCAGTTGGCAGGCACTTAACAATCAATGAAGATGTAGGAGTTGGGACAGGAAACATTGAGTTTGATGGAAGTGTGACGATCAATGGTGTGATATTAGATGGCTTTTCCGTTCGAGCTACAAATGATATTTCCGTAACCGGTGATTTAGGTGTTAGTGGGATTAAAGAAATCGTTTCCCTTAAAGGAGATATTTTTATTAAGGGGGGAGTGTTTGGAAAAGGATATTCTACAATTAAGGCAGGAAAAAGTATATTTGTGAGACATGCAAATGAATGTATCCTGGAAGCTGAAGAGGATATTCATATTGGCTACTACTCAATAGGAAGCACAATAAAGGGTAGAAATATCATTATCGATGATCAAAAGAAAGGGAAGATCATTGGAGGCCATACGGAAGCAAAAGGGAGAGTAATTGCGGCCATTCTAGGGAATAAAATGGAGCGAAAAACGATTATTCAGGTAGAAGGCTTCAACCGAGAGGAAATGAGCAAGGAGCTTGAAAGTCTATTACATGATTATAAAGAAGGCATTATTGAAATAGAAAAGCATCGTCGCAAATTAGATGTGTTTGAAAGCTTTCTAGACCAATTAAATGAGCATCAACGTGAAGAATATCAAGTGGTTAAGAGTAGTTTTGAAAAGGTCTTTATTCGTATTACGAAACTCGATGAACGCCGTAAATCTCTGATGGCATTATTAGAGACAAAAGGAGAAGGACAAGTATCAATTGAAGAAGTTGCCTATCCTGAAACGATGCTACAAATTAAAAACTTAAATAAGAGACTGAACTCAAGTGTTAAAGGAACCTTCTATGCGATGAAAAACAACCTTCATTTTGAGTAACCTACTGGGAGGTGAGGATCATGGTTGAACAAGAACGAGATACAAAGCAAAATTATCAGGTCTTATTAGAAGCAATTGATTTTTTTACCCAACGTTTTCATTTAAATCAGTTGTTTCATTATAGCTTATTATTTTCAACAAGGATGCTTCAATTAGACAAGGCTGCATTATTCGTGTATAAACCAGATGGGTTTTTATGTACGGAACAAACTTCGTTTGCAGAACTTGTAGGTAGAAAGGTTTTCGTCTCTCAAAAGTTTAAAGAGCTCCCATTATATAATGGAAGAATCATTACGAAGGAGTTCACGGAATATTTGCCTGCAGACTTTGTTGAAGAATATGGGATTAAATTAGTCGTTCCAATCATTAATGATACGGAGCTAATCGGATTTATCGTGACTCCTACTAGAACGAAAGGTGAATTCACAGAAACCGAACTTACTTTTGCGGATATTCTTATGAAACTGATGAATGCATCGTTCGAAAATAATTCCAGATTACTAGATTTTAATCAAGTGAAATCCGATTTAGATAAAAAACTATTTGATCTTTTTGTTATAAACCAAAGCACTAAAGCGTTATTATCTGAGCTAGATATGAAAAAACTCTACTCAATAGCAACCGATGTATTTAGTGAGATTTCTGGAAGTAGGGTTACTTCCTTTTCGGTTTACGATGAGCTGACTAAAAAGGTGAAGGTTGTGGGTTTTAAGGATGTTCATTCCTTCAAGACCAATTACACTGAACTAACTCTAAACAGTCAATTCTTCCCTGAGAAAGTAGTTCTGAATGTCAAGAAAGACCAGTACATATTAAGAGAGCTGTTTGTAGAGTCGGAAAGATTAGAGGAATTGCAAGCTGAGTACGTTGTGTTAATCATGCGTAATGGGATCGTTGGAATCGTTACATTGAGTGAGAGCCGATCAGGAGAAGGGTATGATTCAGCGATTTTTGAATTAATTGAAACGCTTGCCTCTTCTACTTGCATCGCTCTAAATAATGCAAAGCTTTTTCAAGAAATATCCTACCAAAAAGAACTAGTGGAGAAAAAGCTGAAGACTCTTGAAACGTATAATGTTCTATCTAGAACAGTCAATTCTTGTGAAACAGAAGAAGAGCTTTTAAGCTTATCTTTACAGGCCATTCAATTAGCATTTGGGGTTCAGCAAGCGTTTTATGCAAAGAAAATGAACGGGCATACATATAAAATTAGTCAAGCAGTCGGTTTATATACTACTACAAATGAAACGATTGAGCTGAAAAATGACTTTTATGAGGAACTAGGTGATACATTTATTCAGTACCAGCAAACACATTTATCCGATTATTTTTCTGGGCAGATTACGAGTGAGGTTCGCTCAACGAATGGGTTAATTGTTTCACCGATTTCATTTCGAACGCGTACAGATTCATTAGAAGAGGAACCGGTATATCTACTTGTTATCTTTTCTGAGGATCGAGCATTAAAGCACGAAGATTTTCTCATTATAGATACATTGACGAGAAATATCAGGCCAATCCTTTACCAAATGAATCGTGTAAAAGATGATAAAAGGAAGTTTCTTCAAGCGGTTGAAGAAAGAATGATCTCTTCAAAGCTCTTTGGAACGGAAAATGTATTTGTTTATTGGCAAAGAGAACATATACATCCTTTTCATGACGGAGCTTCGGTAGTTGTCGATGGGAAAGAATTGCAGACATATTACAGGATAAATGGTTATGTTTTCTTTTTGGAAAATCAATTGGTGGAATATGATGGTTGGAATATTATTCATAACCCTAGGGAATTGGAGGATATTATTGGGCACCCATATCAATAACAATGTCTTGTAAGACACTGTTATTGATGTTCGGTCTCTTTTTCAAGCTCCATAAGCTTTTGGATTAATATATGCTGAGGCATATGCATTAATTGTTCTAGTGGAACATTTAGCTTTTCAGCAAGTTTTAAAGCTGTTTCGGGTGAAAGCTGTAAAGGCTTCATCTGTATTCCTCCCTGTTCATTTAGCTTGATTTCATTATAACACAGTCTAAATTAAAGGATGTGAAGGTATGACACTGATATTTGCTCATCGAGGATATTCTTCGCTTTATCCTGAAAACACGATGCTTGCGTTTAGGGAAGCTGAAAAAGTGGGATCTGATGGAATTGAACTAGATGTACAATTGACTAAAGACGGGGAAGTTGTAGTCATTCATGACGAAAAGGTAAACCGAACGACAAATGGTACAGGATTTGTCAAAGATTTATCCTACCAAGAAATAAGAAAGCTGGATGCAGGTTATTCCAACAAAATGCTTGTGAAAAAAGAACCGATTCCATCATTAATAGAAGTTTTTGACTGGATGAAGACAAATGATATGATCTGTAATATCGAATTGAAGAATGGAATATTTCCTTACGAAGGGATAGAAGAAAAGGTACTCTCCCTAATCAGAGAGTATGAACTTTCTGACAGGGTTATTATTTCTTCATTCAATCACTATAGCATTATTCACTTCTACCTTTTAGCTCCTGATATTGAGATTGCTCCGTTATTTGCAGAAGGAATTTATATGCCGTGGGTGTATACTCAATCCATCCGAGCGAAAGGCTATCATTCGAATTATTTGGCTATAAATGAAGAGATTATTCAATCTTCTATAGAGAATGGAATCGCTGTTCGACCTTATACGGTTAATAAAGAAGAGGTTATGAGAAGCTTATTTTCCATAAATTGCACAGCGATTATTACAGATGATCCGGTGAAGGCGCAAAGAATAAAAAAAGAATATCGAAAATAAAAAGATGCTGGGACATAAGCATTTCAGTCAATAATCTATCCGAACGATCAGGAGTTATCTCCTTTTACTAGTTCGGATATTTTTGTTTGTTCGGAAAACAAATTTTATTAAATAATGGAATGGAGCGGAAGACACTCGACTACTAAGGGAAATAGAGGAAAGGCTGAGACACCCAAGCGCAGCAAGGAGGCTCAGATTCCTCCCCGCGGAAATCGAGTGTATGCAGCTCAGGTGGAACGAATTTGTTTTTGCAATCTTTAAATAAAGTCATTGTTCGTCTTATGTCCCAGCCTCTTTTTGCATTCTGAGAATCTCTACGTTGACTATTTTCTTTCTTGAGGATTCGATTGATTATTGGATTCATCGAGTTTAAACCGCGCTTGAACCTTGTTTCTTTTTCGGTCACGATAAAGGATAAATCCGGCTACAAAGGCTAGTCCAAATAAAAACAAGACGAATCCAGCGATAAATTGTAGCCATAAGTAAGGAAATGGATCAAGTAAAATACCAAACACCATATCCCTCATAAGTTTAATTCCAACTGCAGCTAAAAAACCTGGTATTAACAAGATAATTAAGGCGATAATTCTTAACATAATAGGTCCCTTCAACTTGTATTCCTCTCACGAAAATAATAAAACAAATAAGAAATTTGTCAAGAAGAGTGAATCACTCTAAAATAGGGATAGTATGAAAAAAATTGCACATACATTTGAAGTAGTAGATAAAGCTCTATAGGGGTGAAGAAATAATATGCAGACGGTGATGATTGTTGGGGCAGGTAAAGGTGGAACTGCCATTATTAAGATATTAAAAGAAACCGCTGTCTTAGATGTACGGGTTGTCGTCGATATCAATCCAAATGCACCAGGACTTAAGGTTGCTAAGGAAAATGGGATCATAACCGATCAAGATTGGCGTCCGTATTTAACCGATGATATAGATATTATTATTGAAGTGACAGGGAATGAAGAAGTGTTTAAAGACCTTCGAGATCATCGAAGTAAAAATACTGTCCTAATACCTGGCAGTGTAGCTTTTTTGATTTCTAAGTTAATAGAGGAAAAGGAAGAACTCATCTTTAAATTGAAAAACGAAACATACAAGCATGATATGATCTTTAACTCTGCTGGTGATGGAATGATCGTAATTAATCAGCAGGAGGAGATTATTCTCTTTAATCGAAGTGCCGAAAAGATGACAGGCTATAAGCGTGATAAAGCCGTTGGGAAGCATATTCTCGATATTATCCCATCCAGTAAGCTTCCACGTGTCCTTGAAACGAGAAGAATTGAAGCAAACCAAGAAGCGCTATTATCAAATGGTCTAAAAATTATTACAACGAGAATTCCAATTATTGATGAAGATGGTGAATTAATCGGAGCTTGTTCAGTATTTAAGGATATTACAGAGGTTGTGAACTTAGCGGAGGAGCTTACGAACCTTAAAGAGATTCAAACGATGCTTCAAGCGATTATCCAATCAAGTGATGAGGCCATTTCCGTTGTTGATGAAGAAGGGCGTGGAATCTTAATCAACCCTGCATACTCCCGAATTACAGGGCTAACGGAAGAGGAAGTGATTGGTAAGCCAGCAACTGCTGATATTTCCGAAGGGGAAAGTGTACATATGAGGGTGTTACAAACGAGAAGGGCTGTACGTGGTGTCCCCATGCGCGTTGGGCCGAAAAAGAAGGAAGTCATTGTAAATGTTGCTCCTGTAATTGTGGATGATAAGCTAAAGGGAAGTGTAGGGGTCATACATGACATCACAGAACTACAAAATTTAAACAGAGAATTAAGTAGAGCTAGACAAATTATAAGAACATTAGAAGCGAAATATTCCTTTGAAGACATCATAGGTGACTCTGACGAGATGAAGCTTGCGGTTGAACAAGCAAAGCTTGGGGCAAAAACGCCTGCTACCGTGTTATTAAGAGGAGAATCTGGTACAGGGAAAGAATTGTTTGCTCACGCGATCCACAATGCAAGTGATCGAAAATATAATAAGTTTATCCGAGTGAATTGCGCTGCCTTATCAGAATCTCTACTAGAAAGTGAATTATTTGGCTATGAGGAAGGTGCTTTTTCTGGAGCCAAACGAGGAGGCAAGCGTGGATTATTTGAAGAAGCGAATAATGGGAGCATATTTTTGGACGAAATTGGTGAGCTAACAGCCAATACACAAGCGAAATTGCTACGAGTTCTTCAAGAAAATGAAATTATTCGAGTCGGTGGTACAAAGCCAATTCCTATTAAAGTTCGCGTTATTGCAGCAACCAATGTCAATTTAGAAAAAGCAATTGTTTCAAATACGTTTAGAGAAGATTTATATTATCGATTGAACAGAATGCCAATTCAGATTCCTCCATTAAGAAGAAGAAAAGGGGATATCCCATATTTATGTGAACGCCTTATCCAAAAAATCAATCAGGATTATGGGCGGAATGTTGAAGGGGTTACAGAAGCGGCGATGAAACAGCTAATGCAGTATGAGTGGCCAGGTAATGTGAGGGAGCTAGAAAATATTCTTGGGCGAGCGATTATCTTCATGAATTACTCAGAAACCTTTATCGATATTCAACATGTTCCGGAATTACTTGAGAAGAAACAGGGAGATACTAAAGAAGATATGGTGACTGTTATGGTGTCTGACCAGATGCCTCTATCAAAGCTAATTGAAAATTATGAGCAAAAAATTATAAAAAAAACGCTCGAACAATACGATGGCAATAAGACTCTTACTGCAAAAACATTGGGAGTATCTGTGCGAAATCTCTACTATAAGCTCGAAAAATATGGAATTGCAAATGGTGGCATGCAATAATTTTCATAGTGTGCAATATTCTTCATATAAAAACAATGAAAAATAAAGCGTTTTCACAAAAAACGACTTGGCACGGTTCTTGCATATTATATTTGTGAGTGTTCAGCAAAGAGAAAAAAGGGGTTGAAGCAAATTGAAATTGGACTCGCTTATAGAAAAAGCAACCCAATACGAGAACAAGACTGTTGCGGTGGCCGCTGCAGAAGATCACGAAGTAATAGAAGCTGTCGGTGAGGCACTCAAAAGAAATTTAGCTAATTTCATGTTATTTGGGGATAAAGAAAAGATTATTGATATCATCAATGAAATTGACCCAGATATGGCAAAGAATGAGCATATTAAGATTATTCATGCCAACTCAAAAGTGCTTGCTTCGGAACAGGCTGTTAAAGCAGTCAAATTAAATGAAGCCAATGTACTAATGAAAGGGAACGTTCCAACAGCTACTATTTTAAAAGCAGTATTAAATAAAGAATATGGGTTGAGAACAGGTAGTGTGTTATCCCATGTGGCTGTGTTTGAAGTGCCTGATTACGATCGCTTTACAATTGTAACGGATGCAGCTATGAATATTGAGCCAGACTTAAGCCAAAAAGCTCAAATAGTGAGCAATGCCGTTCAAATTGCGAGGGGTATTGGAATTGACATGCCAAAGGTCGCTCCAATTGCTGCCGTTGAGGTTGTGAACCCAGCGATGCAAGCAACATTAGATGCAGCAGCACTTACACAAATGAATCAAAGAGGACAAATTCCAAACTGCATAATTGATGGACCTCTTGCTTTAGATAATGCGGTTTCAAAGCTAGCTGCTGAACACAAAGGAATTAAAAGTGAAGTTGCTGGACAAGCCGATATTCTACTCGTTCCTACAATTGAAGTTGGAAATGTATTATACAAATCTTTAATTTATTTTGCTAAAGCAAAAGTTGGAGCTGTTATTGCAGGCGCAAAGGCACCAATCGTATTAACATCCAGAGCGGATTCTGCTGAAAGTAAATTATATTCTCTTGCTTTAGCATTATGCTCTGTTTCAAAATAGAATTTTTTTATAGATATGGGGAGGAATTTTTAAATGGAAATCTTCAAGTATATGGAAACTTACGACTATGAGCAATTAGTATTCTGTCAAGATAAACAATCAGGATTAAAAGCAATTATTGCGATTCATGATACAACTTTAGGGCCTGCACTTGGCGGAACACGTATGTGGACTTATGAAAACGAAGCAGCAGCAATTGAAGATGCTCTTCGTCTAGCAAAAGGAATGACTTACAAGAATGCTGCTGCAGGTTTAAACCTTGGTGGAGGAAAAACGGTTATCATCGGTGATCCACGTCAAGATAAAAATGAAGAAATGTTCCGTGCGTTCGGCCGCTACATCCAAGGCTTAAATGGTCGTTATATCACTGCTGAAGATGTTGGTACAACTGTAGCTGACATGGACTTAATCCACGAAGAAACAGATTACGTTACAGGAATTTCACCTGCGTTTGGTTCTTCTGGTAACCCATCACCAGTAACTGCATACGGAGTATACCGTGGAATGAAAGCTGCTGCGAAGGAAGCTTTCGGAACAGATTCTCTTGAAGGAAAAGTGATTGCAGTACAAGGTGTAGGAAATGTTGCATATAACCTTTGCCGTCACCTACATGAAGAAGGGGCACAACTGATCGTTACGGATATCAATAAAGAAGCAGTTCAACGTGCAGTTGAAGAATTCGGTGCGAAAGCTGTAGAGCCTAACGAAATTTATGGAGTAGAGTGTGATATTTACGCACCATGTGCTCTTGGGGCAACTGTAAATGATGAGACAATTCCTCAAATTAAAGCAAAAGTTATCGCTGGTGCGGCTAACAACCAATTAAAGGATACAACTCATGGCGATCTTATTCATGAATTAGGAATCGTATATGCTCCAGACTATGTAATCAATGCAGGTGGAGTAATTAACGTAGCGGATGAATTATACGGATACAACCGCGAACGTGCAATGAAAAAAGTAGAAACAATCTACAATAACATCGAAAAGGTTATTGAAATTGCAAAACGTGATGGAATCCCAACATATAAGGCAGCAGATCGAATGGCTGAAGAAAGAATTGAAAGAATGCGTAATTCTCGCAGCCAATTCTTACAAAACGGACACCACATCTTAAGCCGTCGCTAATTCTTAGGGCTATTTTCTAAATGATTGTTGTTTAATACGAGGTGAGATTACCTTCCTTTGTACGAAGGCTATCAGTTTGGAGCGAAAGGATGCGAGATGCCTACGGTAAGCAAGTATCCCTAACCGAAAACTGCCCATGTTTCCAAACAACTATGAATATGAATTAACATGATTAAAAAGCTACGACTTAATCATTCTGAGAAGCTCGGTGCGAAAATAAGCTCTGTATCATGATTAGCTGAGCAAAAAAAGTAAAGGAGAGAGCGCTGAATGATAAATTCAGCCTCTTTGCCTTTTAGCTATTGGAGGAATACACATTGCAAGAAAAAGAATATCGGATTCTCGTCATCAACCCAGGGTCAACTTCTACGAAAATTGGAGTGTTCGATAACGATATTTCCATTTTCGAGAAGACCATTCGTCATGATTCTGAGGTGATCAATACATTTGAAAATATTATTGATCAATATGAGTTTAGAAAAAATACGATTTTAGAAACACTTGATAACGAGGGAATTAACATTTCCAAATTAAATGCTGTTTGTGGTCGTGGAGGGTTATTGCGTCCAATCGAAGGTGGAACATATGGCGTTAATGATGCGATGTTACAAGACTTACGTGCAGGCTATTCCGGTCAACATGCGTCTAACCTAGGGGGAATTATTGCTTACGAAATTGCAACAGGGTTAAATATTCCTTCTTATATTGTAGATCCGGTAGTAGTAGATGAGCTAGACCCTATCGCACGTATTTCTGGTTTTTCTCTAATTGAACGAAAAAGTATTTTCCATGCATTAAACCAAAAGGCAGTTGCTCGCCGCGTTGCTAAAGAGCTTGGGAAGAAATACGAGGAACTGAACCTTATTGTAACGCACATGGGTGGAGGAATCACAGTTGGTGCTCATAAGGAAGGAAGAGTCATAGATGTAAACAATGGTTTACATGGAGATGGACCTTTCAGCCCAGAGAGAGCTGGAACAGTACCTGCAGGTGATCTAGTTGCTCTATGCTACTCTGGTCAATACTACCGAGAAGAAATTATGAAAAAGCTTGTTGGCCAAGGTGGATTGGTGGGGTATCTAAATACAAATGATGCTGTTGCAGTTGAAAAAATGATTGAAAATGGCAATGAAGAAGCAGAGCTTGTATACTCAGCGATGGCTTATCAAGTCGCAAAGGAAATTGGTAGTGCAAGTGCAGTTCTTGGCGGAAAAGTAGATGCGATTATTTTAACTGGTGGCCTTGCTTACGGAAAAGACTTTGTTAAAGAAATTAGCAGCCGTGTGAACTGGATTGCTGATGTGATTGTTCAGCCTGGTGAGAATGAACTTCAAGCATTGGCAGAAGGAGCTCTCCGTGTGTTAAAAGGAGAGGAAAAAGACAAAGAATATCCAGGTGCGAAACAAGCGAGCAAGGCAAAGGCTTAATAATAAAAGGGGGAGCTAAAACATGGCACAAGAATATGATTTAGTCATTCTTGGTGGCGGAACGGGCGGCTATGTAGCTGCCATTCGTGCGTCCCAGCTTGGACTTAAAACAGCAATCGTAGAAAAAGGCAAACTAGGTGGTACGTGCTTACATAAAGGTTGTATCCCTAGTAAAGCACTGTTAAGAAGCGCAGAAGTGTATGCAACAACAAAGCGCGGTGAAGAGTTTGGTGTTATGACAAGTGATGTGAGCCTTGATTTCGGTAAGGTTCAAGAGCGCAAGAACAAAATCATTAATCAGCTACATGGTGGAGTTCAGCACTTAATGAAACAAGGGAAAATTGATGTGTTTGAGGGAACAGGTCGAATTTTAGGACCATCTATTTTCTCACCAATGCCTGGCACAATTTCAGTTGAAATGAACAATGGCGATGAAAATGAAATGTTAATTCCTAAAAATGTTATTGTGGCAACAGGTTCACGTCCAAGAACATTACCAGGCTTAGACGTAGATGGTGAGTATGTAATGACTTCTGATGAAGCATTAGCAATGGAAAGCATTCCAAACTCTATCATTATTGTTGGTGGTGGTGTAATTGGAATTGAGTGGGCATCCATGCTTTCGGACTTTGGTGTAGAAGTTACAGTTATTGAATATAGTGATCGCATTATCCCAACAGAGGATAAAGAAATTTCTAAAGAGATGCAGCGTCTGATGAAGAAACGAGGCGTGAAAATTGTAACGGGTGCAAAAGTACTTCCTGAAACGTTAAACAAAGGAGAAGGTGTTACGATCTCCGCAGAAATTAAAGGCGAGCAAAAAGAATTCAAGGCTGAAAAATTATTAGTATCTGTTGGCCGTCAAGCAAATGTTGAAGGAATAGGCATTGAAAATACAGATATCGTAATTGATAAAGGGTACATTGTAACAAATGAGTTCATGCAAACGAAAGAATCTCATATTTATGGAATTGGTGATGTAATTGGTGGACTTCAATTAGCTCATGTTGCCTCACATGAAGGTATCTTAGCAGTTGAGCATATTGCTGGAGAAAACCCATCACCAATGAACTATGATCTTGTGTCAAAATGTATCTATAGCAGTCCAGAAGTAGCAAGTGTTGGAATTACAGAAGACCAAGCAAAAGAACAAGGGTATAATGTGAAAGTTGGGAAATTCTCGTTCCGCGCAATCGGAAAAGCACTTGTTTTTGGTGAATCTGATGGATTTGTAAAAATTGTGGCTGACAAAGATACCGATGATATTTTAGGTGTTCACATGATTGGTCCACATGTTACTGATATGATCTCAGAAGCAGGTCTTGCAAAAGTATTAGATGCAACTCCATGGGAAGTTGGACATACGATTCATCCGCATCCAACTCTGTCGGAAGCAATCGGAGAAGCAGCTCTAGCGGTAGATGGAAAAGCTATTCATTCTTAATAATTTTACTCTGTTAGATAAACAGGGTACCTAAAATATTTTGGATCGATGTAGACTGGTACGAAGCCATTCTACTAATTGAACTTAGGAGGTTACAAATATGGCTGAAAATCGTCATAAAGATTTAGGTTTAAGCGATGATCGAGTTTTAGAAATGTATGAAACAATGCTGCTAGCTCGTAGAATTGACGAACGTATGTGGCTTTTAAACCGTGCTGGAAAAATTCCTTTCGTTATTTCTTGTCAAGGACAAGAGGCAGCTCAAGTTGGTGCTGCATTCGCGCTTGATGTGGAAAAGGATTATGTATTACCTTACTATCGTGACATGGGTGTTGTCTTAACATTCGGAATGACGGCAAAAGATCTAATGCTTTCTGGTTTCGCCAAAGCAGAAGATCCAAACTCAGGTGGACGTCAAATGCCTGGTCACTTTGGACAAAAGAAAAATCGCATTGTAACAGGTTCATCTCCAGTAACGACTCAAGTTCCACATGCAGTTGGAATTGCACTTGCTGGAAAAATGGAAGGCAAAGACCTTTGTACGTTTGTAACATTTGGTGAAGGTTCTTCTAACCAAGGGGACTTCCACGAAGGCGCAAACTTTGCTGGGGTACACAAGCTACCAGTAATTTTCATGTGTGAAAATAACAAGTATGCAATCTCTGTTCCAATCGAAAAGCAATTAGCTTGTGAAAATGTTTCTGATCGTGCAATCGGGTATGGTATGCCTGGATACACAGTAGATGGTAACGATCCATTAGAAGTATATAAAGTGGTTAAAGAAGCTGCTGAGCGTGGTCGTCGTGGAGAAGGTCCAACATTAGTTGAAACGGTTTCTTATCGTTTAACACCTCACTCATCAGATGATGATGATCGTAGCTACCGTGCACAAGATGAGGTTGCTGAAGCGAAGGCGAAAGATCCTATCATTACATTCGCTGCTTACTTAAAAGAGCTTGGACTATTAACAGAAGAAAAAGAAAAAGAAATCAATGATCGTATTGCAAAAGATGTAAATGAAGCAACTGACTATGCAGAAAATGCTGCATATGCTCCTGCAGAAGATGCTCTAAAATACGTTTATGCTGATAAGTAAGGGGGAACGAACATGGCTGTAATTTCTTATATTGATGCGGTAACAATGGCGATCCGTGAAGAAATGGAAAGAGATCCAAAAGTCTTTGTCCTAGGAGAAGACGTAGGTAAAAAGGGTGGAGTATTTAAAGCAACAAATGGTTTGTATGATCAATTTGGTGAGGATCGCGTTTTAGATACGCCACTAGCTGAGTCAGCTATTGCTGGTGTAGGAATCGGTGCTGCAATGTACGGAATGAGACCGATTGCTGAAATGCAATTCGCTGATTTCATTATGCCTGCTGTAAACCAAATTATTTCAGAAGCTGCTAGAATTCGCTACCGTTCGAACAATGACTGGAGCTGTCCAATGGTTATCCGCGCACCTTATGGTGGTGGAGTTCACGGTGCACTATACCACTCTCAATCAGTTGAAGCGGTGTTTGCTAACCAACCAGGTCTAAAGATTGTCATGCCTTCTACTCCTTATGATGTTAAGGGATTATTGAAAGCGGCAATTCGTGATGAAGATCCAGTATTATTCTTTGAACATAAGCGTGCATATCGTTTAATCAAGGGTGAAGTACCTACTGATGATTATGTACTTCCAATCGGAAAAGCAGATGTTAAGCGTGAAGGGGAAGATATTACGGTTATTACATACGGATTATCTGTTCACTTTGCACTTCAAGCTGCTGAGCGATTAGCAAAAGATGGTATTTCTGCTCACATCCTCGATTTAAGAACGGTTTATCCTCTAGATAAAGAAGCAATAATCGAAGCTGCTTCTAAAACTGGTAAGGTATTACTTGTTACAGAAGATAACAAAGAAGGAAGCATTATGGGAGAAGTAGCAGCAATCATCGCAGAAAACTGCCTATTTGACTTAGATGCTCCAATTCAACGTTTAGCTGGCCCTGACGTTCCAGCAATGCCATACGCACCAACAATGGAAAAATTCTTTATGATAAACCCAGATAAAGTAGAAAAAGCTATGCGTGAATTAGCGGAATTCTAAAAACACTTGTAAACCATCAATCGGTATAAGCAGCGAATGAAGCTGCTTATGCCAAAAGAATAGATCGGACGAAGAAGAACGTTAATAGGAGGTTAACTCATTGGCTATCGAACAAATTAAGATGCCTCAGTTAGGGGAAAGTGTTACAGAAGGAACTATCAGTAAATGGTTAGTTTCTGTTGGAGACAAAGTAAATAAATATGATCCTCTTGCTGAAGTTATGACGGATAAAGTAAACGCGGAAGTACCATCATCTTTCACTGGTGTAATTAAAGAATTAGTGGCAAACGAAGGAGATACGTTAGAGGTTGGTGAGGTCATCCTTACAATTGAAGTTGAAGGCGGAGAGGCACCTGCTGGAAACGCTGCGGCAGCTGATAAAGTAGACACACCTGCTTCAACACAAACAGAGGCACCTACTCCAGCAGACCAGCCAAACAAGGCACGTTATTCACCTGCAGTATTAAAGCTTTCTCAAGAGCATGGAATTGATCTAACTCAAGTTCAAGGCTCAGGTGCAGGTGGACGTATTACACGTAAAGACATTCAAAAAGTAATTGAATCTGGCGATATTCCAACTGCAAGTGCAGCAGCACCAGCACAACCTGCTATGGCACAAGCAGCAGCTCCTAAGGTAGATGCGCCAGTAGCAGCACCTCAAGCTACGGCACCTAAGCAAGCAGCTCCAAATGTTCCAGTTGTTCCAGGTGATATTGAAATCCCTGTAACAGGTGTACGTAAAGCAATTGCGGCAAATATGCTTCGTAGTAAGCATGAAGCTCCACATGCTTGGACAATGATGGAGGTAGATGTAACGAACCTAGTTGAATACCGTAATTCCATTAAAGGTGATTTTAAGAAGAAGGAAGGCTTTAACCTAACTTTCTTTGCCTTCTTTGTAAAAGCTGTCGCTCAAGCATTAAAAGAATACCCACAAATTAATTCTATGTGGGCAGGCGATACGATTGTACAAAAGAAGGACATTAATATTTCTATCGCTGTAGCAACTGATGATGCGTTATTTGTTCCTGTAATTAAGCATGCTGACGAAAAGACAATCAAAGGCATTGCACGTGAAATTACTGATCTTGCGGGCAAAGTTCGTGCTGGAAAGCTTACATCTGCTGAAATGCAAGGCGGAACATTCACTGTGAACAACACTGGCTCATTCGGTTCTGTTCAATCGATGGGAATCATTAATTATCCACAAGCGGCAATCCTACAGGTAGAATCGATTGTTAAGCGACCAGTTGTAATGAACAACGGCATGATCGCAGTTCGTGACATGGTAAACCTATGTATGTCACTTGATCACCGCGTATTAGATGGTCTTGTATGTGGTAGATTCCTACAACGGGTAAAAGAAATCTTAGAAAATACTTCAAAAGAAAACACTTCTGTATATTAATACAATGTCCATTCACAAAAGAAAGGCGGCTGACTCTTCTGAGTCAACCGCCTTATTATTTATGCCTTCTTCGTTGCGTCAATCAGCCAAACAAATGGGTTTAGCTGTTTAAATTGAATAGTGAATCCATTTTGTTGGAACAAGTCCGTTAAAACAGGAATGGTCGTGTAGTATTCCGTCTCAAGGTCCGCTGCAAGGCTTAGGAAGTGATTTTTTTTCGCTTTTTCAATTGTTTCCTGCTTTCGTTCACTCGTTTCAAAAACAGTGTCAGCAAATACAACCTTGCCTCCCTCTTCTAACAATTCACTATATTTATTAACAGCAATCGCTTTTTCTTGGTCTGTTAAGTGATGAAATGCATAAGTACTTACAAAGGCATCTATCCCCCCGTTCATTTCAAAGTCAATAAAGTCACCATTTAGGATTGTAGTTCCTGGGAGCTTCTCTTGCGCTTTCACTCGCATTGTTGGAGAAGGCTCAAATCCTGTAACGGTGGTGCCCTCATTCTCAAGGAGCTTTAACGTTAAATTTCCAGTACCAACACCAAATTCAACAATTGATCCTTCTACTAAGTTAGCAACTTCTTGAAGAATCATTTCATAATTCAAAAACACTTCTTTATATTCAAGATCATGTCCTGTAACAGATTCATCATAAGAATCGGCCCAACCTTCAAATAATTCAACAAATTCACGACCCATGCAAGCATCATCCTTTTATCCGTTATCGTCTCTCTCATGAAAAGCAATTTTAAATTTTATAATTCCTATTGGTATACTATGATATAAACAGCTAATATGCAACTATTAACTTTGGATTAAAGATGAGGAAAATTCTACAAAAGACAATAGAATTGACAGATCTCTTGTTAAAGCATAGTATATTACTAGGAATAGTAAGAATTAAAAGGAGTTGGCTCAATTGACAATTAAAAAAATGAACGTAGAAAGCTTTAATTTAGATCATACCAAGGTTGTAGCTCCGTATGTCCGTCTAGCTGGAGTAAGTGAAGGACAGCATGGAGATAAAATATATAAATATGACCTGCGTTTCTGCCAGCCAAACAAAGAGCATATGGAAATGCCAGGATTACATTCATTAGAGCATCTAATGGCAGAACACAGTCGGAACCATCACTCGACTATTTTTGACGTTAGTCCGATGGGGTGCCAAACAGGTTTTTACCTTTCGGTCATTAATGATGATTCTTATGAAAATGTATTAGAACTTCTTGAAAAGACCCTTCATGATGTTTTAGAAGCTACGGAAGTACCTGCTTGTAACGAAGTACAGTGCGGATGGGCAGCAAGCCATAGCTTAGAAGGTGCGAAAGAGATTGCTAGAGAAATGCTAAGCAAAAAAGCAGAATGGAGCCATGTCTTTTCAAAATAATCGATTGCTTTGAGGTGTGACGAATGAGGTATTATGACCATGTAAAGGATTTGATCGGTAAAACTCCGTTAGTAAAATTGCATCATCCTGAAATCCCAGCTGGAGTAAATGTTTTTGCCAAGCTTGAATTTCTAAATCCTGGTGGTAGTATCAAGGATCGTCTTGGACTAAAGCTTTTGGAGCTTGCAATCGAAAACGGGCTTCAAGAAGAAGGAGTCATTATCGAGCCGACTGCAGGAAATACCGGTATAGGCTTAGCTCTAGCTGCAATTGGGACAAAAATTAATATCATCTGTGTAGTTCCTCAAAAATTCAGTATGGAAAAACAGACATTGATGAGAGCGCTTGGGGCGACAGTGATAAACACACCTACCGAAGAAGGAATGGAAGGTGCGATTAGGAAAACGGAAGAACTATTAAAGGAAATTCCAAATTCATACAGTCCTCAACAATTTCAAAATGCAGGGAATCCATTAACTTACTTTGAAACGTTAGGTCCAGAGCTTTACGAGGATTTAGATGGTCAAATTGATATATTTATAGCAGGAGCGGGAACGGGCGGAACCTTTATGGGATGCGCCAATTATTTTAAATCCATCAATAAGGAAATCAAAACAGTTATTGTTGAGCCAGAAGGATCGATTCTGAACGGAGGAGAATCCGGGCCACATCGAACAGAAGGAATCGGGATGGAATTTTTGCCGCAGTATATGAATAGGGGATATTTTGATGCGATCTACACGATTTCAGATGAAGCAGCATTTCGCAGAGTAAAGGAGCTAGCACAGCTGGAGGGACTACTTGTCGGTAGCTCGTCTGGGGCAGCCTTTGAGGCAGTGTTACAAGAGGCGAAAAACTCTTCGGAGGGAACGAACATCGTTACAATCTTTCCTGATAGCAGTGAACGATACTTAAGTAAATCCATTTATGAAGGTGATAACGTATGAGAAAAAAGACACAAATGATTCACGGTGGAATTCCGAGGGATGAGCACACAGGGGCCGTTTCTATTCCCATTCATCATGCAAGTACGTTTAAGCAGGATGGCGTAGGAAATTTCGTATATGAGTATGCTAGAACAGGCAATCCTACAAGGTTTGCTCTAGAGGAGTTAATTAAGGATCTTGAAGGTGGTGTTCGTGGATTTGCCTTTGGTTCGGGAATGGCTGCAATTTCTTCTGTAATGAATCTCTTCTCATCAGGAGATCATATTGTATTAACAGACGATGTATATGGCGGCTCTTATCGTTTAATGACAAAGGTACTCGCAAAGTATCAAATTGAAGTGACATTTGTTGATACAAGCGACCTAAATGAAATAAAAGAGGCTATAAAGGACAATACGAAAGCGATTTATATTGAAACGCCAACAAATCCACTTTTAAAAATTACAGATTTATCAAGAATTTCAAGTCTTGCAAAAGAGCATCAGCTCCTTATGATCGTGGATAATACGTTTAGTACTCCCTACTTCCAAAACCCAATTGAGCAAGGGGCAGATATTGTTCTTCATAGTGCCACAAAATACTTGGGCGGACATAGCGATGTAGTGGCAGGGCTTGTAGTTGTTAATTCGGAGACACTGGCAAATGACCTGCATTTTATTCAAAATTCAATTGGAGCGGTACTAGGACCTCAGGATAGCTGGCTTTTAATCCGTGGAATCAAAACATTAGCGATCCGCATGGAAGAAATTGAAGAAAATGCAAGAAAGGTTGCCAACTTCCTAACAGAACATGAAGCCGTTACAACTATTTACTATCCTGGTTTTGAAGAGCATAAAGGTCATGAAGTTCATGCGAAACAAGCTCGGGGATTTGGTGGAATGATCTCCTTTGATGTGGGAAGCGAAGAAAAAGCCTTAGATGTGTTGAAGAAAGTCCACTATTTCACATTAGCTGAGAGCTTAGGAGCTGTCGAGAGCTTAATCTCGTTACCAGCAAAAATGACCCATGCTTCCATTCCGAAAGAGCGCCGACTTGAATTAGGGATTACAGACGGATTAGTGCGCATATCTGTTGGACTAGAAGATGTTGAGGACTTAATCGAAGATCTACAAGCTGCATTACAATAAGATTTGAAGAAAAGACCCTTGAGATAGGGTCTTTTCTTTTGGGCTAAAAATTATCATGGTACTTAAGGAAGGAAAAAACCTGGTTTGTCGATCTGAATAAAAGCATATAGATTGGTAGTGGGCAGACGCTCATTTGGTAAATATGCCTTCAGTAAATGTGAATTCTATCGGAACCACATTGCTTGTTTCTCCCATGTATACTAAAATATGATTGAAACATAAAAAATTTCGAATTTTAATACAATTGAATCAGCGATATCGGAAGGGAGGGGAGCTGTCAGGTAATGACAGTGAGTTATGAGCCTAGAAAATATGATGAATGAGAAATTCACAACAACGTCTTTAGAAGATTGGAAAAAAAAGGCGGAAGAAAGCCTGAAAGGAAGACCAATTGAGACCTTATCTAGAAATACATACGAAAACATTCAATTGAAACCGCTTTATTCGTCTGCAGACCAACAGGAAGGTGAACTTTCCCAATTTCCTGGTGAGTTAGATTTTCGTAGAGGAACGGAAAGCCTTGGGTATTTAAAGGATAGCTGGAAGATTGCCCAAAAGGTTAATTATAAGAATGAAGAAGATTTAATTAGCAGTCTCGGGCATGCCTTGGAAAAGGGTCAGAATGCTATTTCATTTGAATATATAAAAGAGAATCTTGATAACTTATCTATCGTTTTGACAGAGGTGTATGAGAAAGCACCATTTAGTATAGATGCAAAATCCGACCAAACCATCCTTTTAGAGGAGCTTGAGAAACTCTCCAATCGTGAGAAGGTGTCGGGCTATATTGGGATGGACCCGATAGCACTGTTAACTAGAAATGGAAAGCTTCCAGAGGAGTTAGACAACTTCTATGATGCTTGGGCATTATTAATTCAGGATGCTGATAGAAATCTACCAAACTTGAAGACGGTGTTAATTGATAGTACGCCATATCTTGAAGCAGGAGCTAACAGTACGCAAGAGCTTGGGATTTCGTTAGCAGTTGCCGTATTTCATATAGAAGAGCTTATGAAGCGTGGGATCACTCTTCAGACGATATTATCCAAGCTTGTGTTTAAATATTCGATTGGCGCAAATTTCTTTATGGAAATTGCAAAGCTAAGGGCCGCTCGCTTTCTGTGGAGCAAAGTAACAGAAGCATATGGAGCGGACTTAGATCATCAGAAAATGACCATTTCCGCTGAGACTTCTTCTTTTACAAAGACGGCTTTCGATCCGTATGTGAATATTTTACGTTCAGGAAATGAAGCATTTGCAGCTATTATCGGTGGAGTTCAGTACCTTCATGTCCAAGCGTTTGATGAGCTATCAGGAGAAACATCCCCATTGTCCGAAAGGCTTGCAAGAAACACCCAGCTAATTTTGAAAGAAGAAGCTCTTTTGCAGAAAGTGATGGACCCAGCTGGAGGTTCTTGGTATGTGGAGCATTTAACAAATGAATTAGCTGAACAAGCATGGAAGTATTTTATCGAGATAGAAGACCGCGGCGGAATGCTAGAAGGATTAAGGAATAATTGGATTCAAGAGGATATTGCAGCTACGCTGGACCAAAGAAGGCAAGATATTTTTACTCGGAAACAAAGCATCATTGGGACGAATTATTATGCGAAGCTGGATGATCAACCGGCTTTAGCAAAGTCTTCTATCGTTGAAAGAGACAATATAATAATTGAACCACTTATTTCATCTCGCCTTGCTGAGCCATATGAAACGCTTAGAAACCGTGCTGCCTTCATCCAAAATAAGACAGGAGAGTGTCCGAAAATAGGCTTGATTTGCCTAGGGGATTTAAAGAACCATAAAGCTCGAGCTGATTTTATATCAGGGTTTGTTTCAGCTGGTGGGTTAGATGTCACAAAAAGTGCAGCAATTTTTGGAGTAGCAGATGCGGCTGCGTTCATTGAACAGACCCAATATCAACATTATTGTTTGTGTGGCTCAGACGTTCAGTATAATGAATTTGGTTTGGAGCTAATCAAAGAGTTGATGGCTTCTACACCTCATTTGAAACTTTACCTAGCGGGAATGCCATCTGTAGACAAACAAGGAGCATTTCGAGCTGCAGGTATAGAAGACTTTATCCATATGAAAAGTAACTGTTACGTCACAGTTTCTTCATTAATCAATGAACTGGAGGTGGCGTTGCATGACGAAAAAACCAAACTTTAAGAGTATTAACCTCTTTTCAACACGGGAGCAAGTGACGGAAAAGGATTGGAAAGAGAGGGTAGAAACCGAAATTGAAGTGTCTCTCGATGATTTGCTTTTCGAAACGAATGAGCAAATACAGTTAAAGCCCATATATACTGTAAATGATAGACAAGGGCTAGAGCATATTGAAGATAAGCCAGGGCTGCCTCCTTATACTCGTGGACCTTACCCAACTATGTACGTAAATAGACCGTGGACCGTTCGCCAATATGCTGGCTTTTCTACTGCAGAGGAAAGCAATGCCTTCTATCGCCGGAATCTTGCTATGGGACAAAAAGGCCTTTCGGTAGCCTTTGATCTTGCGACACACCGAGGTTATGACTCGGATCATCCACGTGTTGTTGGTGATGTAGGGAAAGCGGGAGTAGCGATTGACTCTATCCTCGATATGAAAATCCTGTTTGATGGCATACCATTAGATCAAATGTCTGTTTCGATGACGATGAATGGCGCTGTCCTTCCAATTATGGCCTTCTTTATCGTAACAGCCGAGGAGCAGGGGGTAAGTCAGGAAAAGCTGTCTGGCACAATTCAAAATGATATTTTAAAAGAATATATGGTTCGAAACACGTATATTTATCCACCAGAAATGTCGATGAAAATTATTGCGGATATCTTTGAGTATACATCTAACTATATGCCGAAGTTCAATAGTATCAGTATATCAGGTTATCATATGCAGGAAGCTGGCGCGCCGGCAGATATAGAGTTAGCCTATACACTTGCCGACGGTTTGGAATATGTAAGGACGGGCTTAAAAGCTGGAATAGATATTGATTCATTTGCGCCGAGATTATCATTCTTTTGGGCTATTGGCATGAATTATTTTATGGAAGTAGCCAAAATGCGTGCAGCAAGGCAAATTTGGGCAAAAATGATGAAAACATTTGAACCGAAAAACTCAAAGTCAATGGCTTTAAGAACACATTCACAAACATCAGGCTGGAGCTTAACCGAGCAGGATCCATATAATAATGTTATTCGAACGTTAATAGAAGCACATGCTGCATCAATGGGTCATACACAATCATTGCATACAAATGCATTAGATGAAGCCATCGCGTTACCAACAGATTTCTCCGCTCGAATCGCTCGGAATACTCAATTGTTTTTGCAGGAAGAGACAGGTATGACAAATGTCATCGATCCGTGGGCAGGCTCCTATTATGTTGAAGCCTTAACGAATGAGCTGATTAATAGGGCATGGGCACATATTGAAGAAATCGAGAATCTTGGCGGAATGGCAAAGGCGATTGAAACCGGCTTGCCGAAAATGAGAATTGAAGAAGCAGCTGCTCGTAGACAAGCACAAATTGATTCTGGAAAAGAAACAATTATTGGTGTAAATAAATTTCGCTTAGAAAAAGAAGACCCGTTAGAAATATTGGATATTGATAATACAGCCGTTCGATTAAAGCAGCTAGAGCGATTAAAGGAGCTTAAAGAGACAAGAGATGAAGAAAAGGTACTCGATGCACTTGCAGCCATTTCTGAAGCTGCTGAAACGGGTGAAGGGAATTTATTAGCACTAGCTGTTAATGCGGCACGAGTAAGAGCGACTTTAGGCGAAATCTCCGATGCGATTGAAAAAGTAGCAAACCGTCATAAAGCAGTCATTCGTTCCATTAGCGGAGTATACAGCTCTGCTTTCTCAAATGAAGAAGAGATAAATGAAGTGAAGAAATTAACAGATGAATTTTTGGATAATGAGGGAAGACGTCCAAGAATATTAATTGCCAAAATGGGTCAGGATGGACACGACCGAGGAGCAAAGGTGATTTCAACGGCATTCGCGGACCTTGGGTTTGATGTAGATATCGGACCACTGTTTCAAACGCCAGAAGAAACAGCCCTGCAAGCTATTGAAAATGATGTGCATGTCATTGGCTTAAGCTCGCTTGCAGCTGGTCATAAAACCTTGCTTCCACAACTTGTAGAGGAACTAGAAAAGCTTGGGAGAGAAGATATACTTGTCGTAATTGGCGGAGTTATTCCAGCTCAAGACTATCAATTCCTTTATGATCACGGAGCTGCGGCTATTTTTGGACCGGGTACCGTCATTCCAGTTGCAGCTGAAAAAGTCGTCCGAGCTATTTATGAAAAGCTTGGTTACGAGGAAGTGAAACAAGAATAAATGGCTGATGAGAAGAAACCAGAATGGAATGATCCCTCTCATCCGGAAAAGTGTTCGAGTGTTGTACGAAAGGGTGTAGAACAAGCAGTTCAGCCAAATACCATTCGCCAATCTGGCCGCTTTCAGAAGAAATCGGGTTATGAGCCTTCGATTGATGAATTATATAAGGGTGTCTTAAATGGTGACAGAAGTTTGCTTGCCCGCTCAATTACGCTTATTGAAAGCAATGCAGGCCATCATTTTACAAAAGCGCAGACACTACTTCACAAATTATTGCCTCATAGTGGAAGTGCGATTCGAATTGGGATAACGGGTGTACCTGGTGCTGGAAAAAGTACATTTATTGAAGCCTTTGGGTCCTATTTATGTAATCAAGGATTAAAGGTGGCTGTCCTTGCTGTTGACCCAAGCTCAAAGCTTACTGGTGGGAGTATACTTGGGGATAAAACAAGGATGGAGACACTTGCACGAAATCCACTTGCGTTTATCCGCCCTTCTCCTACAGGTGGGAAGCTTGGTGGTGTTCACCGGAAAACAAGGGAGACCATGATCGTCTGTGAAGCGGCTGGCTTTGACATCATTTTAGTCGAAACGGTTGGTGTGGGACAAAGTGAAGTATATGTACGTGATATGGTAGATTTCTTTATGCTGCTCGCTTTAACGGGTGCTGGTGATGAGTTGCAGGGGATGAAAAAAGGTATCATGGAACTAGCAGACGCAGTTATCATTAATAAAGCGGATGGGGATAATCTCCAACTAGCAAATAAAACAAAAGCGGAGTACGATCGAATCCTCCATTTTCTTCAATCAGCAACAAGGGGCTGGCAAACAAAAGCATACACTTGCTCAGCGTTGTTTCACGCTCAAATTGACTCGATATGGCGTGTGATTCAATCCTTTGAAAAACAAACGAAAGAGTCAGGTGTGTTTGCTGATAGAAGAAGGGCACAAACAAAGGAATGGATCTATGCAATGATAAAGGATCAGTTGCAATACCGTTTCTTTCAGCACCCTCATGTTAAAGAACGATTACCTCAGATGGAAAATGAAGTCATCTCCGGCAATCTTACAGTTACATCAGCAGTTGAAGAACTGTTTCAAGTGTATAATGAAAATTAAATGAAGCTCGCCTGTTGGTGACGGAGGCTGTAGACAAACTCGAAAAAGGTGTCTACAGCTTTTTTGTTTTTTACCTATAAATTTAGAGCCATGCGGAGAAAGCAGCTCCCAGGTAGCGAGCGCCACGCGCAAAAATTTCTAAAGCGGTTCAGTTTTCTGTTTCATCCTTCGTTCCAGTTGTATTTCTTGTTTTAAAGTTTTTTCCTTAAATTAGAAATGAGTAAAGGTCGAAAAAAAAGCAAACTATGTATAAAATAGATAGGGGAACGTGTAGCATTATGGAAAGGATCGAAGGAATGATGATTGTAAAAGGGAAACAGCTCACTAAGTGGGGATTACCTGGCTGGGTTTTCTTATTAGGAGTTTCAAGTTATTTTATTAGCGCTGATTTTAAAGAATATAAAGAGTTATTGATCGAGCAAGGCATGGATCTAGCAGGAATTGCTCTAATTCTAGCGATTGTTGGGATTCCACTGGGTTTTTTCATCCAGCAAATCAGTATATTTATTGGTTGGATTCTCCCAAAGGAATGGAGACGGCATTTTAAGGAAGAACACTTTGTTATTAAATGCATCCACGTTTCTCCTCAAAAGGAAGAATTAATGGATCGATATCGAAACCTCATTTTTCAAGTCCAATTCATTAATGCCATTATCACATCATTAGTATTCAATATTGGATTTGTACTACTCGTATCGCCTAAGCCTTACGAACGATTGATGCTTGTTCATATCCTTGTCTATTTTATTTTAATAGCGATTATGATTGCAAACCGATTGTTCTATACCAATAACCTAAGCTATTTTATTAAAGAAATAAAACGGGAGGGCTCGTTTTATTAACGTTATTCTATGAAAAAATGCCAGTGCTTTCATCAGCACTGGCAAAAAGAATAGGGAGTCAGGGGTATGGATTCAGCTATGTAGTTATAAGATACCCAATAATGAAAACTTTAAACTTTTATTTTGGATATTTTCTAAAAGGTTGTTGTTTATTACCAGATAAGATTCCCTTCTTCATACGAAGGCTAGCAGTTTAGAGCGGTAGGATGCGAGGCGTTTGGGAGAACAGCGGGACCTTCACAGGCTTACTGCCTCCCCTGCGACAAGCGAGTATCCTCGAGGGGAAAACTGTCCATGTTTCAAAAGCACCAATGGATTCGAATACAGCCTTGATTTATAAAAATAGTTTGTTATGTTTGAAATTTTGTGAAGGCTATTGGTATGATGATAGTATCCTTTACCTAATAAAGAATATAAATTAGGTTGAAACCTTTTTAGGAGTGGTCAATATGAATATGGATTTTAATTTTTTTATGAATGATGTAGTTCGTCAAGCTCGACAAGAGATCGTAGCTGCAGGATATACAGAACTAACAACTCCAGAAACAGTTGATGAAGCGTTATCAAAGCAGGGAACAACACTAGTAATGGTTAACTCAGTATGTGGATGTGCAGGTGGGATTGCTCGCCCTGCAGCTGCCCACTCGGTACATTATGATAAACGTCCAGATCATCTAGTTACTGTATTTGCAGGTCAAGACAAGGATGCAACGGCGAGAGCACGTGAATATTTCACAGGTTTCCCTCCATCCTCTCCCTCTTTTGCTTTATTGAAAGATGGGAAGCTATGCACAATGATTGAACGCCACGAAATCGAAGGTCATGAACCAATGGCTGTTATCGGCAAATTGCAACAAGCCTTTGATGAACATTGTGAAGAAGTCTAAATGATTTATGAAAGTCTCGGATAGAAGCCGAGGCTTTTTATTTTTGCATATATATGGCTGCTCCTTGAGAGGTGGAGTAGAGCAAAAACGGATTTCTGTTCAGAAGTTACGGATATGTTCGGTAAAGCTGCGGATTTCGTCAATTATTTTGCGGATATACCGAATGTTGATATATTTCAAAAGTCGCTGATATATTTCAATTTTCGCTGATAAATGGCAAAAATCGCTGATAAGTGGACGATTTTCGCTGATATATCAAAAAAGTCGCTGATATCATGAGTCAACTGCAAATGTCATTATTCTTCAACTCCATTTTGTCCTCCAAGTAGATGGAACCAAAGTCTATAGCTCCTCATGAAAACACTTTCTTCACAAAAAAACGAATTTTGCGTAAAAAATTCTTTACATACTGGTTGTTACAATCTATAATCACTAATTGTAGAACAATATTGTTCTACAATTTCATCAATAGAAACAAGGAGATCCCTATGAAAAAGAAATTGAAAGAGTACTTACTACTAAATATTGGACTAATTCTTATTACAATTAATATTCACTTCTTTTTAGCACCTAACCATTTTGTCATTGGTGGTACGAGTGGGTTATCAATTGTGATCCATCACTACATACCAAACTGGCCAATTGGCCTAATCTTGCTTGTCATTGAGCTATTCTTGTTCTTAATTGGAACATTACTGTTAGGATTTCAATTTGGCTTGAAGAGTTTGTATTGTAGTATTAGTTTATCTTTATATGTCCTAGGATTTGAGAAGTTCGTACCTCTTGCTGAACCATTGAGTGATGACCGAATCATTCAGCTCATAATTGGGCTTGTTCTCGATGCTATTGGACTTGTCATAATTTTTCACCAAAATGCATCTTCTGGTGGTACAGATATTATTGCGATGATCTTAAATAAATACCTTTCTCTTAAAATTGGTTTAGGTATTTTACTAGCAGATATATTAATAGCCAGCACTTCATTTATTGTGTTTAGCTTTGAAAGTGGCATGTATGCAATCGTAGGAATCATTCTTCTTAGTATTTTTATTAATTATTTTTCTAGTCAACTCAATCTTTCAAAAGAAGTAACGATTATTAGTAGTCAATGCGATGACATTAAGTCCTATATTGTGAAAGAGCTCCAAAAAGGAGCGACCATTCACTCGGCAAAAGGAGCTTTTACAAATGAGGATAAAGACATCATTACTACATTCTTAGGGAGAAAGGAATTCCAAAAGCTAAAAAAATATATTACGATCGTTGATGATAAAGCCTTTGTCACAGTCCACAATACGAGTGAAGTTATTGGAAACGGATTTAAAAGAAGTCTTTAGCTTGGAGGCTCGTGTAAACATTCATCATAAAAATATGATAAGATGAATGAAACGTTTACATGAAATGGCGGTAGTAACATGAAAGAAAAGAAATCAATGGAGCAGGTTGTATACGATACATTAACCGATGCCATTATTAGTCGGAAAATAGCTCCAGGAACACAGCTAATTGAAACAATGATTTCAGAGCAATTAAAGGTTAGTAGAACGCCTATCAGAAATGCGATTAAACGATTAGAAGTCGATGGCTTTGTTAACCTTATTCCAAATCGCGGCGCCTTTGTGATTCGGCCTAGCATAGATGAAATGGTACAGGCCTTTCACATTCGTAAAGAGCTTGAATTAATAGCGGTAAAGGATTGCTTTGATTTAATAACAAAAGAACATATAGATGACATGCTGAAGCTTGTGGAGAAAGAAAAGAAAGCCTTTGAACAAAAGAATGTCCACGGATATATTGCAGCGAATAAGGAGTTTCACCTCTCATTAGCTAGAGCTGGTGGGAATAAATTTCTAATTGAATTTTTAAGTAAAATTCTTGCGCAAATTGATATCTATTTATTAATATATAATGCATTCAATTATCTAGAGAGTCACCAATCAAACAGCTGGGAAGAGCATTATGCATTAATCGATTCATTGAGAGCGAAGGATCGCAAAGTATTTAATGAGAAGCTGATTGAACATTTACAATTCAGTTTAGAAGAATTAAAAATTGATTCCTTAAATTATCAGCCTCTTCAGGAATTATTTGATTCATAACAAACGAACCTATATGTAGGATTCATCTATATTCACACAGAAAAGCCTCAGTTCGAACTGAGGCTTTTTTTGTGTGAAAATAGCAAACTATGAATTTATATTTAATAATATTGTTGCATAATTATTAATGTGTGTTAAAATACACTTAGATGAATAAATATTAATATATTTACTAGGGGGACGCATTCAAATGAAGAAAATCAGCTCAATTATTATTATGAGTTTACTAGTGTTCGGAGTGTTAGTAGCTTGTGGAACAAGTGAAGAAAGCAAGAAAACAAATGGAGAAAGTAAAGAGGTACTTGTTTTAGGTACATCTGCTGATTACCCTCCATTTGAATATGTAGATACTGCAAAAAGCGAGGAAATTATTGGGTTTGATATTGATCTAGCAAATGCAATTGCGGATGAGCTTGGATATGAAGTTCAAGTGAAGGATATTGATTTTAGCGGATTAATTCCTGCTCTTGAAACAGGTCAAGTAGACTTTGTCCTATCAGGTATGACACCAACTGAAGAGCGTAAGCAAAACGTAGATTTTAGTGATATCTACTATACGGCTCATCATATGATCGTATCTAAGAAAGAGAGTGGTATCAAGACAGTTGAAGATTTAGACGGAAAAACGGTAGGTGTTCAGTTAGCTTCTATTCAAGAAGGGAAAGCAGAAGAAATGGCTGAGCAAATCAACATTAAAATTGAGAACCGTAACCGAATTCCAGAACTAATTCAAGAGATTAAGTCTGGACGCTTTGATGCAGCTATTATTGAGGATACAGTTGCAAAAGGATATTTTAAAAATAACGAAGATATCGAGGGGTTTATTCTTGAAGGGGATGATGAGGAAGCTGGTTCAGCCATTGCCTTCCCTAAAGAGAGCAAATTGACGGATGAATTCAATCGTGTATTAAATGAGCTGAAGGAAAACGGTGAGCTTGAGAAACTAATCGTAAAATGGTTCGGCGGAGAATAATTCAAAATGAAAGAGCGTTCAGAAGAGGATTCTTTTGAGCGCTTTCTTTCCTCCAATTAGCTGTATGCTCTCCCTTGTTATAGAAAGGATGATCCCTAGATGAACTTAGATTTTACTCAAATCATCCCATCAATTCCTTACATTTTGCAAGGGGTTATCGTCACCTTGAAAATTGTAATTGCCGCTGGATTGATTGGATTTGCGTTAAGTATTATTTTAGCCTTATTTAAAATTAGCTCCATTCGAGTACTTGGATGGTTTGCGGATGCATATACCTCTATCTTTCGTGGCACACCATTAATTTTGCAGCTGATGATTATCTATTTTGGGTCACCACAAATCTTTGGCTTCCAAATTGAATCGTATAATGCAGCTGTTCTTGCCTTCGCTTTAAATTCCGCCGCATATATTTCTGAAATTATTCGCGGGGGGATATTAGCCGTTGATCGCGGACAGATAGAAGCCTCGAAGGCACTTGGAGTTCCGTATAAGAAAATGATGTGGGATATTATCCTCCCTCAAGCGATGAAAAATATTTTACCTGCTCTTATGAATGAATTTATTACCTTAACAAAGGAATCTGCGATCGTTACCACAATTGGAGTTACTGATATTATGCGAAGAGCGTATATTGTCGGCGGCGATAAATTCTCCTTTTTTGAACCGTTGCTCATAGCGGGACTCATTTATTATGTAATGGTTGTGACACTTACCCTATTAGGTAAGGCTTTGGAAAGGAGAATGAGACGTAGTGATTAAAGTTGAAAATTTGCATAAACATTATGGGAAATTAGAAGTTTTAAAAGGAATCGATACGACGATCGAAAAAGGAGAGGTAGTAGCCATAATCGGGCCATCGGGTTCAGGTAAGTCAACCTTTCTGCGTTGCTTAAACCTTTTAGAAATGCCGACTGACGGGCGCATATGGATTGATGAACAAGAAATCACCGATAAAAAAACAAATATTATGAAGGTTCGTCAGCATGTGGGTATGGTTTTTCAGCATTTTCACTTATTTCCACATAAGACGGTCATGCAGAATATCACGTATGCTCCGATCAAGGTCAAAGGGTTGTCGAAGCAAGAAGCAGAGAGTATTGGGTTTGAGCTATTAGAAAAAGTAGGGCTAAAGGAAAAGGCAACTGAATATCCAATCCGTTTATCTGGTGGTCAGAAACAGCGTGTGGCGATTGCAAGATCGCTCGCCATGCAGCCAGATGTGATGCTTTTTGATGAGCCTACATCTGCACTAGATCCAGAAATGGTGAAAGAGGTGTTAGATGTAATGAAATCCCTTGCCCATACGGGAATGACAATGGCTGTCGTTACACATGAAATGGGTTTTGCCCGTGAAGTAGCTGACCGTGTTTTGTTCTTGGACAATGGGATATTAGTAGAGGACGCTCCCCCTTCAGAATTTTTTACAAACCCGCGTAGCAGCCGTGCCCAGGATTTCTTACAGAAGATGCTTTAGTTCTTAAGAAAAAGATTAGTCAGAAAAGGCTATTGAAGATGCATACAATTATTTGCTAAAATGGGTGTAATTAGAAAAGAGAGGACTGATGGGTGGACAATGAAGAACTAATCATATTTTTTACGATTGAATGAACTATTCAACTCTTTAAAAATAGGATTAGTCTGCCCAAATTCCATTTATGATCTTATCTATTGATCTAGATCGTTTATTTATCTATGTTTAGAATCGGACTAATCCTTCCAATTAACTTTGGGAGGATTTTTTTGGCTATCAGAGCCTTAATCCCTCCCTGCCGAAAGGGGATTGATTGTATGAAGGAACTAATAAAGTTGACCAACGTTTCCTATGAAGTTGCGGAAGTGTCTTTATTCAAAGCTTGCGATGTAAGTGTAAAGCAAGGAGATATCATTGGAGTAATCGGAAAAAACGGAGCAGGAAAAACAACCTTATTGAAGTTATTAAGCCAAAAAACGGAGCCAACATGCGGTAAGATTCAATGGCTACAGGCCAACCTTACAACCGTACTGGTTGAACAGGAGCTAGAGAGCTATTCAATTAACTGCCTACCATATGAACTAGTAAAGATTTGGCCTACACCTAACCGATCATATGAGCTATTAAGTGGTGGAGAAAAAGTTAAAACACGCCTTGCAGATGGTTTTTCCACTTGTGCAGCCATATTACTATTAGATGAGCCGACAAACCATCTTGACAAGGAAAGTACAGATCAGCTAATTGAGAGAATGAAACGGGAGAAAAGGACGATTATTTTTGTATCGCATGATCGCTACTTTCTAGATGCAGTGGCAACAAAAATTTGGTCGATTGAAGAGAAAACACTTATTGAGCATGTGGGGAATTATTCTAGTTATATGGAAGAACGTAGGGTTAGACGATTAACACAACAGCGTGCATATGAGAAACAACAGAAAAAGAAAGCCCGAATTGAAGGGCAACTTACCGAGCTTGCAAAATGGTCGAAAAAGGCTCACGGGCAGTCAACCAAAAAAGAGGGATTTAAAGAGTACTACCGTGTAAAAGCGAAGCGGAAGGATGCACAAATCAAGTCGAAGCGAATACGTCTTGAAAGTGAACTTGAAAAAGAGGTAGTTGTACCTGTTGAAGAAGAATATCGAGTGGATTTTTCTTTAACAGGTGTTGAAAGTCGAGGAAAGCGTTTGATCGAAATCAAAAATTTGTCCAAAGCATATAACAAAGAATGGCTATTTCAAAATCTGCAGTTGACCGTTCAGCGTGGAGAGAAGCTTGCTATTATTGGTCCAAATGGAAGTGGAAAAACGACTTTGTTGAGAATAATTGCTGGGCAGGAAACTGCAACAGGCGATGTATGGATCTCTCCGTCAGCCAAAATCGGTTTTTTAACACAAGATGTATTTGACTTACCTCTTGATCAAACGGCAGAGCAATTTTTTTATCAAGAGTCGTATAAGGAAAGAGGAAACGTACAGAATTTAATGAAGCATCTAGGGTTTTTGGCTACTCAATGGAAGGAACCGTTAAAGAACATGAGCATGGGAGAGCGGGTTAAGTGCAAGCTGATGAAGTTCATGCTAGAAGAGAAGGATGTACTGATCTTAGATGAACCGACCAATCACTTAGACCTTCCATCACGTGAGCAATTAGAGGAGACGTTAGCTTTATATAAAGGTACGCTACTTGTCGTTTCACATGACCAATACTTTCTTGAAAAAACAACTGAAGCGAAATGGCTCATCCAAAATCAATCAATGAAAGAGCAGCGAGGTGAGCCTATCACTTCGACAAGTGACAATGACAATCTTCTGTTAACACTTGAAGCCGAGCGTCTAGAAATCTTGGGGAAGTTGAGTTTTATGATGCCTCATGATGAAGAATATGCGGAACTGGATCATAAGTTCAAAGAGTTATCAAGCAGGATCAAATATCTTTCTAATCAATCCTGAAGCATTCAGGAGGAGGAGGACTCTTCTTCCTGAGTGAATGTATTTTTACGCTATCCTTTCCTATTAGGTGAATCGTTGATAAAATGGTTCTAACATATCGATTAGGAGAACATCAGATGAAATTTAGTATAGGGTTCCGTACGTTAAAGACGGCTCTTGGAACAGCGGTTTCCATTATGATTGCACAGTTTATTGGACTAGATAATTTTGTCTCAGCGGGAATTTTAACCATTCTATGTATACAGGTTACAAAGAAAAAATCTTTACGAGCTTCTTGGGACCGGTTTGTTGCATGCTTACTAGGTATGGTCTTTTCCATTGCTTTTTTTGAAGGGATTGCCTATCACCCAATAATGATTGGGGTACTGTTATTATTCTTTATCCCAACTGTAGTCATGGTAAAGGCGAGCGATGGAGTGGTTACAAGCAGTGTCATTATTCTACATATTTATTCAGCAGCTCACGTAACAAGAGATCTGATCATGAATGAGCTAGGGATTATTTTTATCGGGATTGGTGTTGCGTTAGTTATGAATCTATACATGCCAAGTCTTGAAAACAAATTGTATACGTATCAAGTTGAAATCGAAGATAATTTTCAGAAGATCTTTTTAGAAATTGTCGCCTACTTGAGAACGAATCAATGTGATTGGGATGGAAAAGAAATTACCAATACGCTGAAATTAATTGATGAAGCGAAAACACTCGCTTTTCGTGATGTTGAAAACCACTTTCTCCGCTATGAAAATGTCTACTATAACTATTTTAAGATGAGAGAAAAGCAATTTGAAATAATTGAGAGGGTCTTGCCAATTGTGACCTCAGTCCCGTTGACACTTGAGCAAGGAAAAATGATTGCGGATTATATCGAAGAACTCTCTCATAATATTCACCCTGGAAATACAGCGCTTATCTACTTAGAAAAGTTATACCGTTTAAAAGTAGAATTTGAAAATATGGAGCTTCCTAAAACAAGACAAGAATTTGAAACACGTGCTGCACTGCTTCATTTTATTAAAGAAATGGAACAATATTTGATCATCAAACGATCATTTAGAGGGTTTCAAAATGACCGCTGGAAAAATCGGTATAAGAAGGCGAAAGTGGCGAGAAACTAATGGAAAATTAACTGGTGGTGAGTTTGATGTTAAAGCTTATTTCTGCCATGTTTCTATCTTTTGTCATTTCCCCCATTTGGCCACTTGGACCCAATCCATTGCCTGGTGATCCATTTGTTATTATCAACAAGCAAACAAACGAGCTTGCTTACATTCATGACAATCGTGTTCAAACCGTCATTTCGATTGCTACTGGAATGACGGATGAATGGACTCCTGAAGGTTTGTTTACTGTAACCGTTAAAGCGGTAGACCCCTATTATCGGAAAAAAGACATTGCAGGGGGAAGTCCTGAAAATCCCTTAGGTACAAGGTGGATTGGGTTTGATGCGCGAAATTCAGATGGACGTACATATGGAATTCACGGCACAAATCATCCGAGCTCAATCGGTAAATACGTCTCACAGGGCTGTATCAGAATGCAAAATGAAGCAGTAGAATCGTTATATGAGTATATCCCTCTCGGAACAAAGGTGTTAGTCCTGTCTACTTCAAAAAGCTTTGAAGAGCTAGGAGAGGATTATGGGGCTATTAAAGGGAAGTAGCTAGGGAAATACGATCATTAATATTATCAAAACCATTCGTCATAGGATAGTATCCCAATTCACTAACAAGAGCGCCAACAGCTATCGCGGTTGGCGCTCTTGTTTATTTCTTCTTGTTTTCTGACGCTTTTAAGGCAACTTCCTCTAGCCCAGATTGAGCAAATTCCACATCGGTTTTAGGAAGGGCTTTGTTGTTCTTGAATTGTTTATTTTTTTGTTTAGACAATGTGATAACCTCCTTTTGTATGGTCTTTGATTAGGATACTTATCTTAATATGCGCTTTTTTCCGAGTCTTATTTGTACCAATAAGTAGTATGTTGATGGAAGAGGATCATCGAAAGAATGTAAGCATCCTATAACCGCACATGCATAAGAAAAACATACTAAGATTAGTAGTACAGACCCCGGCCAGTGTATGTGCTACTATTTTTTTTTATAGTAGAAGTGAAGTAAGGCCGACCAGCCTCAGGGACCATATTGTAGAGTATTACGACAAATTAAAAACGCAACCTCAAGGAAAGCCCCATAAAGTTGCGTCAATCGCGTGCGTGAATAAATTTTTGAAAGTGGCATTTCATCTCATCACACACAACATTACCTATAATTACGAAGCAGTTTAACCTGTTCGTAAATAAGTTGTCTATACTATATCATACTTGACCTTTCGAAAAAATACACCTCGTTAGGTCTATTTGGCATGGACAAATGATTTTTGAGTGAGAGAACTCCCTCCTCCCCTCCAAGAATCAGTCTTCAAACATATATAAATATGATAAAAAACTCTTGACTAGAGGTAAGAAAGAGGCTGGGACATACCTAAAGGACTCTTTCTCAAAGACGAACAATGACTTCATTAAAATAGTTAGGTTGTAAAAACAAGTTCGTTCCACATGCCCTGCAGACACTCGCTTTCCACTGGGAGGAAGCTGAGCCTCCTTGCTGCGCTTTGGTGTCTCAGCCTTTCCTCTATTTCCCTTAGTAGTCGAGTGTCTTCCGCTCCATTCCTCTATTTTCAAAAAAATTGTTTTCCGAACAAACAAAAATACCCGAACTAGTAAAAGGAGATAACTCCTAATAGCTCGGATATCCCATTGACTGAAATATTATGTCACAGCCTCTTTGCATCGTTATTATAGTAAAAATGCAATTCCCGTAAGTAATGTTGATGCAAGCATGGCAAAAATCATGACGTATACGACGACTTTTCGGGTTTTTCGATTATTCAAAATGTACTCCTCCTATTAAGAGAATTATTCTTTTGTCCTTATTTTACTAGGAATTTTTCAATTGAACAACCGCTCATTTTAAGGAGGAATTATTCTGTTTTTGTCGAATATTTTAATTATTGCACATATTATTATCGTTCGGAGGGGAAATGGTTGATTAAGAAAGTAGATCACATTGGAATTGCTGTTCAATCATTAGAATCAGCATTACCTTTTTATACGGATATCTTAAAGCTCCCTCTTTTAGGAATGGAGGAAGTAGAAAGCGAGCAGGTGAAGGTAGCCTTTTTACAAGCGGGTGAAACAAAGCTTGAACTGTTAGAGCCTATGAGCAAGGACAGCCCAATTGCTAAGTATATCGAAAAACGAGGGGAAGGAATTCACCATGTAGCTTTGGGAGTTGATTCCATCCAAGAACGAATCAATGAAATGAGAGAAAATGGGATTCGTATGATACACGAAGTACCAAAGCAAGGAGCTGGTGGTGCGCAAGTAGCGTTTATGCACCCGAAAGCTACTGGTAGTGTTTTATATGAATTTTGCGAGAAGAAATGATAAAGGAGAATAGTCATGACAGACATCTACGATAAAATATATGAATTGTACGATCGAAAGCGTGAAGTGGAGCTGGGGGGCGGAGATCAACGAATCGAAAAGCAGCATGAAAAAGGGAAGCTAACGGCACGAGAGCGGATTGAATTATTAGTCGATCCTGGTACATTTGTTGAGCTGAATCCTTTTATCCAGCATCGATGCACGGATTTTGGGTTGGATCAACAAAAAGGTCCTGGCGATGGAGTAGTAACAGGCTATGGAAAAGTAAATGGACGTCCTATTTATCTGTTTTCCCAAGATTTCACTGTATTCGGTGGAGCGTTAGGTGAAATGCATGCAAAAAAAATCGCCAACGTCATGGATTTAGCTGCGAAGAATGGGGCGCCATTTATTGGGTTAAATGATTCAGGTGGTGCTCGTATTCAAGAAGGGGTTGTTTCTCTTGATGGATACGGACACATTTTCTATCGAAACTCTATTTACTCTGGAGTCATTCCGCAAATTTCTGTCATCATGGGGCCTTGTGCCGGTGGTGCCGTATATTCACCTGCCATAACTGACTTTGTATTTATGGTTGAAAAAACAAGCCAAATGTTCATTACAGGTCCTAAAGTAATTGAGACAGTAACTGGCGAGAAGATTTCACCTGAGGATCTAGGAGGGGCAAAAGTACATAACTCTATAAGTGGAAATGCTCACTTCCGCGGCGAATCGGAACAAGAAGTCATTGAACAGGTTCGCTTATTATTAAGCTATCTTCCTCAAAATAATGAGGAAAAACCACCACGTTTAGAAGTGGATGAAATGGATGATTATCGGCAAGATCTTGCTGATGTGGTTCCGTTTGATGCTATCAGGCCATATGACGTTAGAAAAGTGATCGAGCATGTCGTTGATCAAGATTCTTTTATGGAGGTTCAAAGCGATTTCGCGAAAAATATCGTAATTGGTCTTGCCCGGATTAAAGGCGAAGTGGTTGGTTTAGTCTGTAATCAGCCTAAATTTATGGCAGGAGGACTCGATATTGATTCATCCGACAAAGCTGCTCGTTTTATTCGTTTCTGTGATTCTTTCAATATACCAATTATCACCTTTGAAGATGTGACGGGATTTTTCCCTGGGGTCAAACAGGAGCATGGAGGAATCATTCGCCATGGTGCGAAAATTCTGTATGCCTACTCAGAAGCAACAGTTCCTAAGCTAACAGTTATTTTACGAAAAGCGTATGGGGGAGCATATGTAGCGCTAAATAGTAAGTCTATTGGAGCGGACATTGTATATGCTTGGCCAAATGCAGAGATTGCTGTAATGGGTCCTCAAGGGGCAGCAAATATTATTTTCTCAAGAGAAATTCAGAATAGTGAAGATCCTGAAGCTACTCGAGCGGCAAAGATCGAAGAATACCGAGAGAAATTTGCAAATCCGTATGTAGCGGCAAGCATGGGAATGGTTGATGATGTCATTGATCCAAGAGAAACGCGTATAAAAATTATTCAAGCGTTAGACATGCTTCGAAATAAAAAAGAGTCTAGGCCGTATAAAAAGCATGGGAATATTCCTTTATAATGTTTCCCGTTTGTGATGATAACGCTTAAAATGTATACTAGTCTAGTGAGTACAATGATGGAGGTCAACTAGATGATTAATCAAGAAAGATTATTAAATGAATTTTTAGAGCTAGTTCAAATTGATTCAGAAACGAAGTATGAAACGGAAATTGCCAACGTTCTAAAAAAGAAATTTACCGATTTAGGTGTTGAGGTATTTGAAGATGACACAACAGCTATTACAGGGCACGGGGCTGGTAATCTCATCTGTACCCTTCCAGCAACAAAAGAAGGTGTCGATCCAATCTATTTCACTTCCCATATGGATACGGTTGTCCCAGGAAACGGTGTAAAGCCTTCCATTCAAGATGGATATGTAGTGACAGATGGAACGACGATTCTAGGGGCGGATGATAAGACGGGACTTGCGGTTATGCTTGAAATTGTCCGTGTATTAAAAGAACAAAGCATTCCTCATGGGACGATCCAATTCATTATTACGGTTGGAGAAGAATCAGGCCTAGTAGGTGCAAAAGCACTTGATTCTTCTTTAGTTAAGGCAAAGTTCGGCTATGCACTTGACAGTGATGGGAAAGTAGGAAACATCATTGTTGCTGCTCCAACACAAGCCAAGGTTTCTGCTGTAATTTATGGGAAAACGGCTCATGCGGGTGTAGCTCCTGAAAAAGGAATTTCGGCTATCACAATTGCGGCTAAAGCGGTTTCAAGAATGCCTTTAGGTCGAATTGACGAAGAAACGACAGCGAATATTGGTCGCTTTGAGGGCGGAAAACAAACAAATATCGTTTGTGATCGCGTAGATATCCTGGCCGAAGCACGCTCTTTAGTAACAGAAAAGATGGAAGCACAAGTACAAAAAATGAAAGAAGCTTTTGAAAGTGCTGCAGCGGATATGGGCGGCAGAGCGGAAGTAGATGTTCAAGTAATGTATCCAGGCTTTAAATATGGAGAAGGCGATCATGTTGTAGAGGTTGCTAGAAAGGCAGCTGCCAAAATTGGTCGCAGCTGTGAGCTTCTAAACAGTGGTGGCGGTAGTGATGCCAATGTTATAGCTGGATTCGGAGTTCCAACTGTAAATTTAGCGGTAGGTTATGAAGAAATACATACGACAAATGAGCGTATGCCAATCGAAGAATTAAATAAACTAGCAGAAATGGTCATTGCCATCATCGAAGAAGTTTCTGCCTAATGGTTGAGAGAGAGCCTTTTATAGGTTCTCTTTTTTGGTGCAATATAATTATTTTTATCGAGTGAATTTTTTATACTTTTTCACCGTCTATTAGGATAATTGGTTACTCTACTTCGCTTTACTTCGACTTTCCAAACGCAATATTTCCTTCTTTAAAACAGAAGCATCAATATGAAGGTACGAGGAAATTCTAATTCGTAGGAGGGAATGTCTTGCGAATAATATCAATCGTACTATTGTTGCTTTTTCTATTTCCGTTTATTTCAGTGACGAAAGCAGAGGTACCTTTAAAGGCTGTATTTGTACGTAATCATCAACTGTGGATGAAAGAAGGTGATCAGGAAATACAGCTTACCAAAGATAAGTATGTTTACTCTCCTAAATGGTCTTATGATGGGAGGTTTATTGCATACATTGACGGGGATGAGCACGGAGAGAAATCGAATCTGTGGATCTATGATACAAAAAGAAAAGAACATTTCGAACCATACACGTCCATAGAGACTACTTCTTTTTCATGGTCACCTACTTCAAATGAGCTCGCATATCTATCTGGATGGGTATTAAATATTACAAAGACAAAAGACGGCAGACCATCAGGATTTGAAAATGTATCGTTAGGTGTTAGTAGCTTTGAATGGGTTCCAGGTGGAAACGAGTTGATTGTGTCGGCTTCATCAAACCGCTTGCCTACAGGCTGGGAGCCAATTAATTTGTATCGGATTCCAAAGGATATGAATCTTAATGTGAAAGAAGCTAAGCTATTGTACTCAATTCCAATCGATGAAAATAATCTATTTGCCGTTCATGTTGGAGACTTTAAATGGAGTCATAGCGGCAAATGGGTGAGCTTCCTTGGAACCCCTACACCTTCTTGGGCAATGGATAGCAATCCATTATGTGTTCTATCCTCAAACGGAAAAGCTTTTAAGGATATTGGCAGGATGTTAGGGTTTAGTGATTGGTTTAAATGGGCACCCCATGCCAGTAAACTAGCTTATATTTCGGGAGAAGGACGTTTTTTTGTTGAAAATAAGAGTATGACAATTGCTGATATAGAGGCATCTACAAAGCAGGTAGAATATACACCGAAAGGATATGTCGATCTTGATTTGGAGTGGCTATCTCCTTCCCAAGTCATCGTAGCTCGGTCAAAAGCGAACAAATCGTGGAAAGAGGGACCGGTTCCGACCATGTTCACTTCTTTATTTCAAATTGACATAAGCTCGGGAATACAAAAGCAAATTACCTTTCCAAAAGAAAATGAGTTAGATGTAAATCCTCAGGCTGCTGGTTCTTATCTCATATGGGAACGGAAGCGTGACGAAGGGAATAATGGAGATGTGTGGATGAAGCAAAACGAACAGAAAGCTGCGAAAATCTGGATAAAAAATGTTGATTACTCTCCAATTATATTCAAGTCTAACTAAGCAAAGTAATTCTGGTGTTAAGCAGTAGCGATTTGCAATAGAATCATTTACTTATCAGAATAAGTTAGGTTGAAGTTTGATATTGGAATAGATTGAAGCAAGATAATTAATATCAGCACTTGTTAATTTTTCTCGCTTTCTTCACTAATCGCATATTTTCTTCAACCTTTCTCCTCAATAGGAATTCTATGTAAATGTGTGATACCTCATAGACAAATGGATAGGAATTTTATAATATGACTATAGGGAAAAATAGGGAGGCTTCGGTATGGCAAATAGTAAAAAAGTTGTCGTTTTTCAAGTAGGGAAGGAAGATTACGCAATCTCAATTGAGTATGTCACTTCCATCGAAAAAGTGGAGGGAGTAACACCTATTCCTCATTTGCCTGAATATGTAAAGGGAATTGTGAAGGTTCGAGAAGAGTTAATCCCTATCATTGACTTTGAAACGATTCTGTATAATCGCCACATCACGGTTACTGACTCAACAAGGCTTATCGTATTACATACGGATCAGATGTTCCTCGGTATTCTAGTGAATGATGCGAAGGAAATTATTGATATTCAAGAGGAGCAAATTAAACAAATTGGATTAGTAGCTTATCAAAAAACAAGTTATTTTACTGGTGTTGCTAATTTGGATTCACGCTTAATTACGATCATTGACCCATCCGTGCTAGTAGGATCATTAGAAGGAATTCGCGATATTCAGGAATATATGAAATCACAAGCTCAATAGGTAGAATAGGAGATTACGAGAGTAGTCTCTTTTTTTGATGGGAAGGAGCGTTCGCTCATTTTCCGAGCGAACGCTCCTTCTTCAGTGAATATCGCTCGCTTTTTTAGAATTCCGCTCGCATTCGACTAGAAATCGCTCAGGTTCGACTAATTTTCGCTCGAGTAATGATGAATTTCGCTCCGAATGGGTTTTTGCAAAGGGGAATGTATTCAATATTTCTGTTTTTATGGTTGGTGAAAGCTAAATCGATGCTTGTGTTTCATGATTTTGGATACAAACGACTTAATCTCATCATCTCAACAACAAAAGTCACCAATTGAGCTTTTTCATTTATGGTTTGATAAAATAGACATATTATGAATCGGGAAGTGTCATCATGAAGCAAATGTATCCAAAAAAGGGACGCGTCATTCTCCATGTTGATATGAATAGCTTCTATGCATCGGTTGAAATGGCTTATGATCCGGCTCTAAAAGGAAAGCCGCTCGCAATTGCGGGGAATGTGGAGGAGCGCAGAGGGATTATTGTGACCTGTAGCTATGAAGCGCGTCGCTTTGGGGTTAAGACGACGATGCCACTATGGGAGGCACGAAAGCTTTGCCCCCAATTAATTGTTATTAAGCCTAACTTTGAGAGGTACCGAGCAGCATCAATGGGCATGTTTCAATTGCTGAAGCAATATTCTGAAATGGTTGAACCTGTTTCCATTGATGAAGGCTATATCGATATAACAGACAGCTATGAGCTTGGGTCGCCGCTTTTCATTGCTGAAAGCATTCAAAAGAGAATTCTTGAGCAACTCGACCTTCCATGCAGCATTGGGATTGCTCCTAATAAATTTTTAGCCAAAATGGCATCAGATATGAAAAAACCACTTGGAATTACCGTATTAAGAAAGCGCGATATACCTCAGGTTCTCTGGCCGCTAGAAGTGAAGGAGATGCATGGGGTTGGCCAAAAGACAGCTGAAAAGGTAAAGAGTCTAGGCGTTCATACGATTGGGGACTTAGCAAAAGCGAACGAAGTACAACTGAAAGCGTTGCTTGGAATTAATGGACTAAGGCTCAAGGACCGAGCGAATGGGATCGATACAAGAGCTGTCGACCCCTTTTCAGCTTCAGAATTTAAAAGCGTTGGAAATTCAACAACTCTTCCCAAAGATGTGGCGAATCAAAGGGAACTCTTTGAGGTTCTTAATCGGCTAGCCTTTAAAGTATCTTCGCGCTTAAAAGCGAAAGAGGTACTTGGCACATCATTAGGAATTACGATCCGGTATAAAAATCGGAGCACAACGAATCGGAGTAAAAAGCTAGAGAACCCAATTGTTAAGCAAGAGGATATTTTTGAAGAAGCTAAAGGGTTATTCGGTAAGCATTGGACTGGCGATTCTGTACGGTTGCTTGGGATCACAGCACATGATTTAGTTGAACAAGAGCATGCTGTGAAGCAGCTCGATCTATTTTCATTTGAAGAAGATGCGAAAAAGGAGCCGCTCGTACAAACATTAGAACAACTTAAAGGGAAATACGGCCCTTCTATTATTCAACAGGCAAGTAAGGGGGCAGCTAAAGATAGCTCGAAATCACATAGCATTGGAACGGATACTAGCTTTAACAAGGATTTTCTGCAATCCTTTGGAGATAAAAAGGATAAGTGATGTCAGCATGTTTTTTTTAGGTGGAAAATTGACAAACTAATGGAAGAGTGTTGAATAGTTGCAAGTGAATTCGAATCTTGCTAAAGTTAAGTGGTTCTATCAATCAAGCAATAATAGCATTAGAAGGGATGTAGGACGATGACGAAACAGCAAATTGGCGTTATTGGATTAGCCGTTATGGGAAAAAACCTTGCGATGAATATCGAGAGCAGAGGATATACCGTTTCCGTTTATAACCGCTCAAGTGAGAAAACGGATGAAATGCTTGCCGAAACGAAAGGTAAGAATATTGTAGGCACTTATACAATTGAAGAGTTTGTTCAATCGTTAGAAAGTCCAAGAAAAATCTTATTAATGGTTAAAGCAGGAGCTCCCACTGATGCGACAATTGAGCAATTAAAGCCGCATTTAGATAAAGGGGACATCTTAATCGATGGTGGAAATACATACTTCGTTGATACACAGCGTCGAAATAAAGAATTAAGCGAATTAGGGATTCATTTTATAGGTACAGGTGTATCTGGTGGAGAAGAAGGAGCTTTAAAAGGCCCATCTATTATGCCAGGTGGTCAAAAGGAAGCCTATGAGTTAGTAGCACCGATCTTTAAGGACATTGCTGCTAAGGTAGATGGGGATGCATGTACAACCTATATCGGACCAGATGGTGCAGGGCATTATGTGAAAATGGTGCACAATGGTATTGAATATGGAGATATGCAGCTCATTTCTGAATCCTACTTTTTACTTAAGAATGTGTTAGGGCTATCTGCTGACGAGCTTCATGAAGTGTTTGCAGATTGGAATAAAGGGGAGCTAGACAGCTATTTAATTGAAATAACAGCTGATATCTTTACTAAGAAAGACGACGAAACAGGGAAACCACTTGTTGATATGATTCTTGATACAGCAGGGCAAAAGGGTACAGGGAAATGGACCAGCCAAAGTTCGTTAGACTTAGGCGTTCCACTACCGATTATTACAGAATCTGTGTTTGCGCGTTTCCTTTCAGCGATGAAGGAGGAGCGTGTTGCTGCAAGTAAAGTGCTACGTGGCCCAAGTACAATGAAATTTACAGGCGACCGTTCGGCGTTTATTGAATCGGTTCGTAAAGCCCTTTATATGAGCAAAATATGTTCTTATGCCCAAGGATTTGCGCAAATGCGTGCAGCATCAGAAGAGTATAATTGGGATCTTCAATATGGAGACATCGCGATGATTTTCCGCGGAGGCTGTATTATTCGCGCTCAATTCTTACAAAAAATTAAAGTGGCATACGACCAGGATCCGAAGCTTACAAACCTACTGTTAGATCCATATTTCAAAGAAATCGTAGAAAGCTATCAGGATGCACTACGAGAAATCATTGGAGTAGCGGTTCAAAACGGAATCCCAGTTCCTTGTTTCTCGGCTGCTTTATCGTACTATGATAGCTACAGAACAGAAACACTGCCTGCGAACCTATTACAAGCTCAACGCGATTACTTCGGGGCTCATACGTATCAACGTGTGGACAAAGAAGGAATTTTCCATACAAATTGGATGGAGTCTGAAGGGAAATAACTATTTCTTATTTTCACAAAAGCGCTTAATAACTATTATATAAAGAGCGTGTATTGAAACAGAAACGTTTCAATACACGCTCTTTCTTTTTAAACGCTGTTAACCTACTCTCAGATAAAAAAAACCCTCGCTGGTGAACAACGAGGAGCTTTTCTTTAAAGAATACCTTCGATTAAGATGACTCTAGCTGGTGAAGCATCTGTTCCTTGTAGCTTAAGTGGAGCCGCTGTCATAAAATACGTCCCTGCTTTAATGTCTTTTAGCTCGAGGCCTTCCATAATAATAATATCTTGACCCATTAATGTACGATGGGTGGGGTGTCCTTCTTGAGCACGCTCAATGCCTAGTGCATCGATGCCAATGCCACTAATGCCGATGTCAGCTAAATAGGCTGCTGCATCTTCAGCCACATATATGAATTCGAAATTAAATTCTGTGTCAAAAGAGTTTTTCGTTTTTAATAAAATAAAGTCGTCCTTTTCAATCCCTTGTCCTTCAAGGTCCTGTTTTGTTACTTTTTCTATAGAGCTTGTTAGGTCTAGCACTTTACAAGGGCGAACTAAACGCTCAAGGGGAATGGTTTCAAATGTTTTTCCATCATTTATCATATGAAGCGGAGCATCTACATGCGTACCTGTGTGAACGTCTAAGCTTAAGCGTGATTCTGTTACATGACCATTTGTTACGGTGTTTAACTTAGGCTGCTTTTCGGGCTTGTTTTTATAAACAGGCATCCCTTCAAAAATCGGAGCTGTAATATCATAGATTTTCATTTTCGTCCCACCTTAACATTTTTCAATATCTAGATCTGTTACTGGCCACCAGAAATAGCCGTCTTGTTCTAATAGCTCATCTGCTGCTTTCGGCCCCATTGTTCCTGCAGGATAATTCGGGAAGTTATCTTCTTTCGTGTTTTCCCATACTTGAGAGATTTTATCGACAAAGCTCCAAGAAAGGGCTACCTCATCCCAATGAGTAAAGTTTGTTGCATCGCCGCTAATGCAGTCCAATAGCAACTTTTCATATGCTTCTGGTGTATTAATTCCGTCAATGCCCTTGTTTGCATAGTTGAGCTTAACTGGCGTGGCATCTAGCTGCTGCCCAGCTTTCTTTGCATTTAAATGAAGAGTGATCCCTTCATCTGGCTGAATATGAATGACTAGTAGATTTGGGTTAAGTGTTTGATCTTTTCCGTAATATAAGTTCATTGGAATATCTTTAAATTGTATGACGATCTTCGTTGACTTCGCCTTCATGCGTTTTCCTGTACGAATGTAAAAAGGAACACCTGCCCAGCGGAAGTTATCGATTAATAATTTTCCAGCTACAAATGTTTCCGTGTTTGATTGTGGATCGACCATCGTTTCTTCTCGGTAGGCTGGTAGGCTTTCAGCATTTACTGTTCCCTGTGCATATTGTCCACGAACAAAATGAGTCTTTACTTCTTCTCCTTCGATTGGACGAAATGCACGAAATACCTTTACTTTTTCCGAACGGATTTCATCTGTTGTGAGCTTAATTGGCGGCTCCATTGCAAGCAAGGCAACCATTTGCAGCATATGGTTTTGGACCATATCACGAAGAGCTCCACTTTTTTCGTAGTAACGTCCCCGTTCTTCAACACCTAATACCTCACTAGAAGTTACCTGGATGTTGGAGATATATCGATTATTCCAAAGCGGTTCAAAGATTGCATTGGCAAAACGAATAACCTCAATGTTTTGAACCATTTCTTTTCCTAGATAATGGTCAATTCGATAGATTTCATCCTCTGAAAAAGCCTGGCGAATTTGCTTATTTAACTCTTTAGCGGATTCTAAGTCATGACCAAATGGTTTTTCAATAACAAGGCGTTTGTAGCCTGCGACATCTGTGAGTCCATCTTCCTTTAAATGAACCGCAATTGTTCCAAAGAATTCAGGTGCCATTGCTAGATAGAAAATTCGGTTTCCTTCCAGCTTGTAGTGTGAATCTAGGTTATTTGCTAAATTTTTTAGAGCAAGATAAGAGCTAGAATCAGTCACATCATGGGAATGGTAGTAAAAATGAGATGAAAATTGCTCTAGATCATTGCTGCATTCAACGGCAGATTGGACCGATTTTCTCACATTGCTTTGGAAATCTTCATTCGTCAGGGATCTTCGCGCAATTCCAATGACGGCAAAATTTTCAGCGAGCTTCCCTTTTTTATATAGTCGGTAGAGAGAAGGGTAAAGCTTTCGGTTGGCAAGATCTCCAGTGGCTCCGAAAATCATAATGAGTGCAGTTGGTTGTGCATTTTGTGTCACGACAAAGTACCTCTCTTTATCTAAAATAGTATGTAAAACAAAGACTGTGTAAGGAGCATAACCTTTCAAACAGTCTGAATGGGGTTCGTGATTTGCTCAGGGGAAACCACTTGAAAAAAGGAACCTCTATAATTAAGTTGAAATGCAACTAAAAAATATACCCATACAAATATAAAATTTTACTTGGTTCTAGGCGATTTAGCAAACATTATGGTTGTGTATAGTTTCTTCTATTCTGTAAGAACTATCCCCAGCTCGTGTAAGAGCATGATAGATATTCGATATGGTATTATAGGGGGAATCACCTTGATTGAAAGGAGGAGTAATGCGTGGATTTGTTTTTTTTAGGGACAGGGGCTGGAGTGCCAGCCAAACAGCGAAATGTTTCTTCCGTTGCTTTAAAGCTATTAGAGGAGAGGGGAGAGATATGGCTGTTTGATTGCGGAGAAGCAACCCAGCATCAAATTTTACATACATCCATTAAGCCTAGACGGATTAGTAAGTTATTTATTACCCATCTACACGGCGATCATATATACGGTTTACCAGGTTTGTTGTCAAGCCGCTCGTTTCAAGGGGGGGAAACCGAGGTAACCCTTTACGGACCAAAAGGGATTAAACAATATATAGAAGTTAGTTTATCTGTGAGCGGGACATATTTAAAATACCCACTGCAAATTATTGAGATTGAAGAAGGGGTTGTTTTTGAGGATGAGCAATTTCTCGTAGAGGCTAAATTGCTTGACCATGGAATTCCTTCCTATGGATATCGTATTAAGGAAAAGGACCGTCCAGGAACGTTAGATGCCGAGAAGCTCACAGCTGCCGGGATTCCTCCAGGGCCTGTTTATAAAAAAATAAAAAAAGGCGAGTCTGTTGTTCTCGAAGATGGGAGAAGGATTGAAGCAGAGGAGTTCCTTGGACCTGAACTGAAAGGGAGAATTATTGCGATTCTAGGAGATACAAGAATTTGCGATAATGCTTATCATCTAGCAGAAAATGCAGATGTACTTGTACACGAAGCAACCTTCGCAGCTGGCGAAGAACAAATGGCGTATGATTATTTTCATTCGACGACGACTCAAGCTGCAACCATTGCAAAGTCTGCAAACGTGGAAAGGCTGTATTTAACCCATATTAGTCCCCGCTATGATCGTGCGGATTGGAGACAACTAGAGGAAGAAGCACAATCCATTTTTGCCAACACGAAGATTTCTGAGGACTTTAAGGAAATTCACATTCCATTGAAAAAGGAGACAAACATATGAAGAAAATTTATGTTGTACGTCATGCCAAAGCAGAGGGCCAACCATTTGAAGCAGCTCTAACAGAAAAAGGAGCTAGGCAGGCGGAAGAATTGGTTGGCTTTTTTTCGGGTAAAAAAATTGATCGAATATACTCTAGCCCATTTATCCGTGCTGTTCATACAATTAAGCATGTAGCGGAGGCGCATAACCTAGAAATTATAGAAGATGACCGGTTGGGGGAACGCGTATTAAGTGAGGGCCCACTTGAAGACTGGTTGGAAAAGCTAAAAGCAAGCTTTGAGGACTTTACCCTCTTCTTTAATGGTGGTGAATCGAATAAGGTTGCTATGGAGAGAGCACAATCGATCATTAAGGAAGTGTTGGAGCAAGACGCTAGCGATATTGTACTTGTGAGCCATGGAAATCTTTCCACCCTCTTACTAAGATCCTTTGACGAACGCTACGGGTTTGATTCCTTGATGGCTTTGTCCAATCCAGATGTATTTGAGATTCTTATAGAAGACAATGAAAACACAACCGTCAGCCGAATTTGGGATGATCGCTGTTAGGGATGAAGTGTTAACAAGAGGCCGATGAAGGCCAAAACAGCTATGAAAAAAGAGAAAAGTGGTCATCATAAGGCCGATGAAGGCCAAAAGAGCAAGATAAAAAGGTAGAACTGGTCTTCATAAGCCCGAGCATCTGTCAATGCTGACCCAAATCCAAATGCCAAAACGGAAGCAAGAAAGATTTCCGCTCTCTTCACCAATTATAGTCTTGAAAATCGCCTCGTATTTCATTTTTCAATGAATAAAAACCTATTTAACAAAAAGGACTGTAGGCAACTCAACGGGCTTCAAGTTTGCCTACAGTATTAGATGAGTAAGTATCGCTACTCGTCTACTCTTCCATTAATATGTCTTTCAATCCCTTTGTCCATTCTGACTGTAATGTTCCGAGAGCTTGATTCTCTCGATCGACAATGGTTGCGGAAGAGTCACTCTCATTAAACCAAATGGCATAGTCTAATAATCTTTCTGGCATGTTAGGGTCATAGGTGAAAAATAATGTGGCTACTAGATCTTCTTTCCGTGACATGTCCACTTTAACGTTAGATTCCCACTCAATGTTTGAAAAAAGGTCTCGTAGCACCTTAATCTCTCTCTCTTTCGAAATAATTATCTCACTCACACCCTCTGCTTGAACATCTACTCTCGTCAACTGATTCAATTGGTAATCTTCTTCGGTTTTAGAGCATCCTACGACCATAAGTATGAAAAATGCATAAAGGATAGAATAGCGAAAAATCCCCTTCATAAAATCGGCTGTTTTGCTTATCTTTTCATTATTACTTGAACCTCTAATAGTTGTAAGCAATAGCTCACCTTCTGTCTAGTTATTTAGGAATAATTCCTATCTTAGATTCATTTTCATTAGGTGAAGCATATTCTAAAATCAAATTACCTATATGATCAAATTCAATAAGATCTACATTTTTTTCTAATTCAAAGTTAACTTTTTCTAATTCCATTTTACCTACGTTGTAGAGATGGAGAACTTGCTGTTCGTCTATAATTGCAAGTTTATCATTTGAAACCCGGAACATGCCAATCGATTTAAATTCCCCATCTATTGAATGAAACTCCCCAGTTTTTAAGTCTATGTAGCCAAAGGAGTGAATATCCCATGAGGTAAGAGAATTTAAATTTAGGGAGAAAATTTTCCCGTTATCAACTAATGCATATGAAGGGAAAGGAGAAGGTGTAGAATAATTTTGAATTTCTTTATTTTCAATGTTGTAAGTATAGACTGACCCCTTATGATTACTACTATCAGACCAAACAATTAAGTTATCTTTTAATGAAACAAAGTTATTATACAAACCGTACGTATTTAACTGGCTGATAACTTCTTTCTTTCCGTTTTCTAAGTCGTATAATATTACATTTTTATCCTCATCTTGTAACTCCACCCAAGAGACATATTTTTTGTATAAAACTGGTGATAATAAGCTTAATTGGTCACTGCTTCTTTCAGAAATAACTTTAATCGTTTTATTGTGTCTATTCATAGCCAATATCTTTTGTTCTAGTCCATTTGCACTACTATCAATCCAAAGAATCCAATCTTCATTGAGTTGTGTTCGCTGCATTAAAGCATCCGAAAATTCTGACTGGTAAATTGGAGTGATTTCTTTGGTAGATAAATTATATTCTATAAGCTCATTAGTAGACTCTGTTGTATGTATAGATGTATTTGTATTTACAAACACACTTTGCCCATCAAGAACAGGGTCATTTATACTTTTAAAAGGTAAAATGATATACTGCTCAACTAAAGACTCTTTTATTTCTTCACAAGCAGCTAAAAAGAAAAGCAATATAGTTACATATATAAATATATACTTTTTCATAATTCCTCCAAAAAAAGGGGAAGTGTATTACCTCCCCCTAATTTTATTTAATATGCCATCGCCATGTTTTGGCCAGCTTTATCTGCTTCTAAAACAGCTCTAAAAATTCCGTTTGCACTAGAAGAACCCATATTGTCCCAATATACACCATAAAACGTGTCACTATAATGAGGATCTACAGAGCGAACTTGCTTGGATCCGGTGTTGTAGTCATAAGAATAAGCGCTTACTGTATTGGAGTGCCTTATGCTTGTACCATTTTATCTATTAAGGTACTTTGTCTGTATTAACAAAATAGGTGCGTTTGTTTGGTCTTTTAGTACACCTTTTATTCTAGTTTCAAAAGTACTTTGTGGATTTGAAGCATTCTCAATATCTGCAGCTACATAAGGATTTCCTGATAATCCATATGTACTCTTATAATTGTTTAGTGCTGTTACTAAACCAGTTGTAGTACTTCCATCAGACGTTGTGCCTGCCTTAGATGCTAGTGTAGTTTGTGAAGGTAGACTAGTACTAGAACCACTTTTAGTTTTATGGAAACTTAAAGATTGTCTAACTGAAGCTGGCCCACACCAATATCCAGTCTCCTGTTTGTAGTTAGTCACAGATAAAGAATAGTATTCCCCCTCAGGCAAGCTCATTAGAGAGTATCCTTCTTGCTCTTGATCTGAACTTAAAGATTCCAGTAAGAGCAAGTCTTTTTCATTAGCTAATTCTTCATATTCTGCCAATTTTTCTTCAGTTAGACTAGAATCATCAACCTGAGCTCCAGTATTAGCAGATGTTGTAGCAACATCACTCAAAAACAAACTTAAAGAAAATAACGGTTGCTGTTAAATAACTTCTTTTCAGCATAGTACACCTCTTTAATTTAATTATCGGCCGATAACCAGATATTACAACAATTAGTATTCGACAAATTTCTGAATATTTTGTTCATTATTTGTTAGTAACAAATAATATGTTAATAGTTACTTCTCTAGGTTTGATAAACGACATGTGGAGATAAGACTTTGTGAAGTTTTGTACTTAAACTATCAGGTGCTTACGTTGAATTTGGATTTAAAACAAAGGACCTTAATCAGGTCCTTATTTTTATGGTCATTTATCAACAATATTATTTAACATAGCTAAAAACAAAAGGACTGTTAAATGAAGACTTATTACCCCACATTTCTCCATTAGGATGGGAACATGTTAATTTGTTAGGGGAATATACATATGATTCTAAAAAAGTTCCTTCTAATGAATTACGACCACTAAAGCTATAAAGAAAAGCTGATTTTTCCTTAGAGTTGGAAAAATCAGCTTTTTAATTCCATTATTTGTCTTAGCGTGGGTTTTATGTCAAAATGTTGGCGCTACCCCATATCTAAATGACTCCTTCTCAAAGACGAACAATGACTTTTTTAAAATAGTTAGGTTGTAAAACAAGTTCGTTCCACCTGCGCTGCAGACACTCGCTTTCCGCGGGGGAGGAATCTGAGCCTCCTCTTTGCGCTTTGGTGTCTCAGCCTTTCCTCTATTTCCCTTAGTAGTCGAGTGTCTTCCGCTTCATTCCACTATTTTAAAAAATTTGTTTTCCGAACAAAAAAATACCCGAACTAGTAAAAGGAGATAACTCCTAATCGTTCGGATAGATCATTGACTGACATACTTATGTCCCAGCCTTTAGCTCGTTCTTACCATCCACGGTCATACTGCTTTGGAGGCGCGATGCTTACTCCGAGGTCTTTAGCAGCTGCTCGAGGCCAATATGGATCACGTAAAAGCTCACGTCCGATGAAAATTAAATCGGCGCGATCATTTTGAAGAATTTCTTCTGCCTGTAAACCGTTTGTGATTAAACCTACAGCTCCGGTTGGAATCTTTGCTTCGTGCTTAATTCCTTCCGCTAACTTTACTTGGTATCCAGGGAAGACAGGAATTGAAGCAGGAACAACAGCACCTGAGCTAACATCAATTAGATCTACGCCTTGCTTCTTCATCCAGTCTGCCATTTCTACGTAGTCTTCAACATGAAGACCTTCTTCGTGGTAGTCCTCTGCTGATACGCGGACAAAAAGTGGGCCTTCCCATACGGTTTTTACTTCATTGATGATTTCTTCGAGAATTCGATAACGATTTTTCGCTGATCCGCCATAATCGTCTGTACGTTTATTAGTCAGTGGCGATAAAAATTCGTTGATTAAGTAACCATGTGCACCATGAAGCTCAATTACATCAAACCCAGCTTCTTTTGCTCGTTCGGCTCCTGCTTTAAAGGCTGCAATCGTTTCGTTAATCTCTTCTACTGTCATTTCTTTAGGTGTTTTCATGTTTTCATTAAACGGAATGGCAGAAGGGGCAATTATTTCACCTTCTACTGTTGCCTTTCTACCTGCATGAGCCAATTGAATTCCCGTTTTTGCGCCATGTTCCTGCATTAACAGGGTTAATTCCTTGAGCCCTTCGATATGGTCATCGCTCCAAATACCAAGATCCTTTGGAGAAATACGACCTTGAGGCGTAACAGCAGTTGCTTCTAAAATAATTAATCCAACTTGACCTACAGCTCTGCTCGTATAATGTGTTTTATGCCAATTCGTCACCATGCCATCTTCTTGATCGCTTGAATACATACACATGGGTGCCATCACCATTCGATTTTTAAAAGTCGTTTGTTTAATTGTATAGGGAGAAAATAGTTTTGCCTCCACAGATAACTCCTCCTTATTTCGGAATCCAAAATATATTTTTAGTATAGCAGAGTACTAAATAAAAGAGTAAAAAGATGCTTATGAAGAAAATGTATGTAAATCATCGGAATTCAGATAATAAGCTGGAATGATATCTACAAATCTCGACAATTTTACTTGATTAACATGTATATACATATTATAATAAATTTATCACTTGTATATACATGTTTGAAAAATGTAAGCGTTTAAAATAGAAGAGCCATATGAGGAGGTTTGAAAAAAATGGATTTAAAACAACAAGCGAAGCTCATCCTAGATGCAATTGGAGGCAAAGATAATATTGCGGCGGCTACCCATTGTGTAACGAGATTACGATTTGCTTTAAAGGATGAAAACCAAGTAAATAAAGAAGAGCTTGAAAAGATTGATGTAGTAAAGGGCTCCTTTTCAACTAATGGACAGTTTCAGGTTGTGATTGGCCAAGGGACTGTAGATAAAGTGTATGAAGAGCTAGTAGCGATTACAGGAATTGGCCAAGCTTCGAAGGATGATGTAAAAACGGCATCGGAGCAAAAGTTAAACCCAATTCAACGTGCAATCAAGACACTTGCCGATATTTTTATCCCGATTCTTCCTGCGATTGTTACAGCCGGATTGTTGATGGGGATTAATAACATCTTAACGGGACCTGGTATTTTTTATGAAAAGTCCTTTGTTGAAGTGAACCCTGAATGGGCTGACTTTGCTGGAATTATTAACTTAATTGCGAATACAGCATTTGTATTTCTACCAGGTTTAATTGGTTGGTCTGCTGTTAAGAAATTTGGCGGGAACCCATTACTCGGAATTGTATTAGGACTTATGCTTGTCCATCCAGATCTATTGAATGCTTGGGCATATGGAAAAGCGTTGGAGGAAGGTACAATCCCAACATGGAACTTATTTGGACTTGAGATTCAAAAAATTGGCTATCAAGGCCAAGTGTTACCGGTATTATTTGCTTCCTACGTTTTAGCGAAGCTAGAAATTTTCTTGAAAAAGCGCATTCCTGATGGATTCCAGCTTTTACTTGTTGCACCAATTGCCTTGTTGCTTACTGGATTTATTTCTTTTATTGCGATTGGACCGATTATGTTTTCGATTGGGAATGCGATTACGAGCGGGCTAGTTTCTGTATTTGATTCATTCGCCGCATTAGGTGGTCTGATCTATGGCGGTTTATACGGGTTGCTCGTTGTTACAGGAATGCATCACACATTCCTTGCGGTGGATATCCAGCTGATTGGAAGCACTGGTAGCACGTTCTTATGGCCAATGCTCGCTTTATCAAACATCGCACAAGGGTCTGCTGCGATTGCCATGATGTTTGCAACGAAGGATGAGAAGCTTAAAGGACTATCGCTCACATCTGCGATTTCCGCATGGTTAGGGATTACAGAACCAGCAATGTTCGGTGTGAATTTACGCTTTAAATATCCATTTATTGCAGCCTTAATCGGTTCAGCAATTGCAGGCTTATTTATTACACTTCAGGGCGTGAAGGCTACCTCAATTGGTGTAGGAGGACTTCCTGGATTCCTATCCATTTTCCCTGATATGTGGCTTCCATTCTTTATCGGAATGGCGATTGTCTTAATCGTACCGTTTACGCTAACGTTCATTTTGGCAAAAAGAAAACAAGCGAAATAGTTCAAACCAATAGCAACCAGGTGCTCAGTCTGGTTGCTATTAGCATTACCTTAGATGAAAAAGTGGAAATCATTAACCATACAGCATGTGCAAAATAAACATAATTTGAATGAGGGTGGTGTTCTCGTGTCTCAACCTTGGTGGAAAAAATCGGTGGTATACCAAATTTATCCGAAAAGCTTCAATGATACGACTGGAAATGGTGTAGGTGATCTTGCGGGTATTATCGAGAAGCTCGATTATTTAAAGAAGTTAGGAATTGATGTCATCTGGCTAACGCCTATTTATCAATCTCCTCAACGTGATAATGGCTATGATATTAGCGATTATTTTCGTATTTATGAAGAATATGGAACAATGGAGGATTTTGACAAGCTTTTATCTGAAGCGCATAGCCGGGATATGAAAATTATTATGGACATCGTTGTGAACCATACTTCAACAGAACATGAGTGGTTCCGTCAAGCGAGCGCATCGAAAGACAATCCATACCGTGATTTCTATATTTGGAAGGATACGAAGGATGGAGAGGCGCCAACGAACTGGCAGTCTAAGTTTGGTGGGTCTGCTTGGAAGCTTGATGAAGGAACTGGTCAATATTATTTACATTTGTTCGATGAAACACAAGCGGATTTGAACTGGGAAAATGAAAGGGTTCGAAACGAGGTGTATGATATGATGCACTTTTGGTTGAAGAAAGGGGTAGACGGCTTCCGCCTGGATGTAATCAACCTAATTTCAAAGGACCAAGGCTTCCCAGACGATGACGGATCAGTGCCTCCTGGAGATGGACGAAAGTTTTATACAGATGGGCCTCGAGTGCATGAATATTTGCATGAAATGAATCAAGAGGTGTTCAGTCAATATGACATGATGACGGTTGGAGAAATGTCATCGACCTCTATTGATAATTGCATTAAATATACCCACCCAGAACGTAAGGAATTAAATATGACCTTTAACTTCCATCATTTAAAGGTGGATTATCCAAATGGGGAGAAATGGACTCACGCTGAATTTGATTTTCAATCGTTAAAGGACATTCTTTCTACTTGGCAGATGGAAATGCATAAAGGCGGAGGCTGGAATGCACTGTTTTGGTGCAATCATGATCAGCCGAGGATTGTTTCTCGACTAGGTAACGATGAAGAATATCATAAGGAGTCCGCGAAAATGCTTGCAACTACGATTCACTGTATGCAAGGAACTCCTTATATTTATCAGGGAGAAGAATTCGGGATGACCAATCCGAAGTTTGATTCAATTTCTGATTACCGGGATGTAGAATCGTTAAATATGTATACTATCCTGAAGGAACAAGGGATGAATGAACAGGAAATAATGGACATCCTCAAGCAAAAATCAAGAGATAACTCAAGAACGCCTATGCAGTGGAATGCTAGTGAGAATGCTGGTTTCTCAAGCGGGGAGCCTTGGATTCCAGTAGCTTCAAATTATCGTGACATCAATGCTGCAGTCGCAGTGGAAGATCCGGATTCAGTGTTCTATCATTATCAAAAACTGATTCAATTAAGAAAAGAATATGATATGATCATTGAAGGAGATTTCCAGCTAATTTTAGATGATCATGAGCAGATCTTTGCTTACCTACGAAATGGTCAGAACGAAAAGCTCTTAGTCGTCAATAATTTTTATGGGAAGAACACGACCTTTGAATTGCCTTCACAATTACATTTAGATGGCTACAAGGGTGACATACTCCTTTCTAATTACAGCGATTCACCAAAGGACTTCCACGAAATCGAATTGCGTCCTTATGAGTCTGTTGTGTATCATTTGAAAAAATAGGTGGCGTGCGCGATGGCAAACAAGTATTTAACGATCTATAGTGATATTCTCGAACAAATCAAAGCGAGGGAGCTTGAGCCGAATGCATTACTCCCTTCAGAGCATGAATTAAAGGATCGCTACAATGCTTCCCGTGAAACCATCCGAAAGGCTTTAAACCTGTTAGCACAAAACGGCTATATCCAAAAGGTCCGCGGCAAAGGGTCAGTCGTTATTGCTCAAGATAAATTCGATTTTCCTGTCTCTGGACTTGTAAGCTTTCAGGAGCTTGCCCAAAAATTAGGCCAAGCCTCTCATACCATTGTTCATGAAACGTCGCTGGTCGAACCAGATGACTTCTTAAAGAAGCAGCTGCCTGTTACAGACGATGATTTTGTATGGAAAGTGATTCGTGTACGTGAAATTGGGGGGAAGAAGATTATCCTAGACAAGGATTTCTTTCATCAGAAATATGTTCCTTCCTTAACAAAGGAAATTTGCGAGGCATCCATCTATGATTATTTGGAAAATCAACTGCAGCTAACAATCAGCTTTGCTAAGAAAGAGATTGTGGTCGAGGAGCCAACAGCTGAAGACCGAACCCTGCTAGACCTTGAAGGGTTTCATAATGTTGTCGTGATTAAAAATTATGTCTATTTAGATGATGCCAGTCTTTTTCAATATACAGAATCAAGACACCGTCCTGATAAATTCAAGTTTGTGGACTTTGCTCGCAGAATTCATGAAAAATGAGCGATCGATAAGGGGCGCTCATTCTTAGACTATAGACCAATTCGAGTTATGATGAGTTGATCTATAGTCTTTTTTTATTCAACGTTTTAATTATTCTATATAGAAAGCGAAGCATCCTGTAGGGGGAATCAAACGTCCAATCTAATCAATCTTTTAAGGATTTTTTCAGTGACCTCGCAAGCATCTGGAGCGCATATCATCCATTTTTCGCATACCTCGATCAAATAAATTTACGCTCTATTTACGGTTGTTGAAACAGAATTTCATCGGCCAGTCTCTCAATTTCATCTTCTGCATATACCTTAAAATCAGCTAGCATTTCATTTGTGACCTTTTCAATCTCTCTTTTGGAATAACCTAATCGACTCATGGCTATTGTTGTGTATGCAAGGGCTTGGCTTTGCTCCATTATTCACACCACCTCTATTTGCGACTTTTTCTATTTCATTTTTTGCCGTTTAGAGGAGATGCATACTTATAACTACATTTGCGAGTATTCAGCGCTTCCTTTTATTTCTTCGGTAAGCAGCATCCCAAGTCGCTTGGATTGGGAGGTTGCTTCTTGTATGCATTTAACAAAGGCCTCTTGAACCCCGTGCTGCTCCAGCACATGAATACCAGCCTCAGTTGTGCCACCTGGACTTGTTACTTCTCTTCGCATTTGCCTAGGTTCCTTAGATGACTGCTTTAACATACTAGCCGCTCCTAATAACGTTTGAACAATGAGCTCTTTTGCCATTTCCTTTTCTAACCCGATTTCTACTGCGCTTTTTTCCATTGCTTCTACTAGGTAGTAGATGTAGGCAGGGCCGCTCCCTGATAAGCCCGTTACGGCATCAAGCTGCTGCTCCTTTACGATCGTTGTTTGACCAATTGTTTGAAAAATTGCTGTTGCCATGCGTAATTGTTTGCTAGTAACGTGCTCATTCGTTGCCATGGCGGTAGCGGACTGGCCCACGGCGGCTGATGTATTCGGCATTGCACGAACGATGGCGATTGGTTTTTCAATGAGTGCTTGGATGGTGTCGATGGATATTCCTGCTAGGACAGAGACGAGGAGCATGTTCTCCGTTAAATGACCTTTGATTTGCTTTAAGGCAACAGCCGCATCCTTCGGTTTCATGGCGAGAATGACGACCTCTGCGTCAGCGAGGAGGTCATGAAGGTCATAGGTGGTGTTGATTCGATAGCTGTCTTTTAACGCTTTTAGTTTCGTATCGTTGGTGCGATTTGTGACCCAAATGTGGCTGCTCTCTAGCATGCTATTTGAAACCATACCAGCCATCATCGCTTCTGCCATGGAGCCTGCTCCAATAAATGTGATCTTGTTCATGTAGGTAGCCTCCCGTTTTTTAATAAAAAAAGTTATTTATGTGGAAATTTCTTACGTGACGAATCTTTTTGAATGCAAAAAAGCCCTCTCATCCTGCAAAGGACGAAAGGGCTATCTTCCGTGGTACCACCTTTATTCATCTTTTCTCTAGGCGTGTTCGCTCCAAAAGAATAGATGATCTCTAGCTCCAGTAACGTTGGAGGACGTTTAGGTTTTCCTAACAGCTCCTAAGGTAGGTTCAATGGATAGGGGATGGTTAGGTCTTTCAGCCGGTGGACCTCACTCTCTTTTCATACTATTCCATTTACTGGCCTTTTTCATTGCTTCTTTAAAGTCATAAAGTTTTACTTGTGATTATGATGGATGAAGAGCTTGTCTGTCAAGTAAGTATTTTGCTTGGTCTATTATTTGTCGTTGTTAAATTATGTGAAAATAATGACAATTAACCGAATTCCAGTTACACTTAAGATGAAGACCTACCGAATTTAAGTGTACTAGGTATAATGAGCCTGTTTTTTTCCAAGGATGCTTTACGAAGGTATTTTATATAAAAATAACGTTGAGGAGTATGTAAAATGACTGAATGGAACGAAGGTATTGCTAAAATCGTCTTGCCAACCCCTTTTCCTGTTGGTGATGTAAATGTGTATGTAGTAAAAGGAGAGCGTCTCACATTAGTGGATGTTGGCCCAAAAACCGATGAGGCCTGGGAAGCGTTAACTTTGCAGTTAAAGGATCTAGATCTTACGCCAGAAGATATTGAACAGGTGGTGCTCACTCATCACCATCCAGATCATGCAGGGTTGCTGGATTATTTTCCTGCTTCTCTAGATGTGTATGGACACAGATGGAACGAGAGGTGGATCAGCCAAGCCGATCTTTTTTTGCAGGAGCATGACGATTTTTTTCAAAAAATGTTCGTTGAATTTGGTCTTCCGGATGAGTTTTTCCCTTATATCGCCCGGATGAAAAAAACGCTTCGCTTTTCGTGTAATCGCTCTTTAACGGGAATGTTGGGGGAAGGGGATCATCCAATTGGCATGTCTGAGTGGACAGTTATTGAAACCCCTGGTCATGCTCAAAGTCAAATTGGCTTGCTTCGTAAGCGAGATGGTGTATATATTGCAGGTGACCATTTACTTGCCAATATCTCTCCGAATCCTTTGCTTGAACCACCATTGCCTGGAGAAACGGAGAGACCGAAGCCTCAGCTTCAATACAATGCTTCGTTGAGAAAGCTACTTGAAGTGCCTTTACTCTTTGTTTATACAGGTCATGGCGGTGAAATTACAGATCCTCATCGGCTCATTGAAAGAAGGTTAGTCCGTCAGCACGAACGTGCCATGCAAGTGAAGCAGCTGCTTGTTGAAAAGCCTCTAACTGTTTATGAGACATGCGTTCGGCTTTTTCCGACGATTTATGCAAAGGAATTATCGTTAACGATGTCTGAAACAGTTGCCCAGCTTGACTATTTGAGCTCATTAGGGGAAATTACTATTCAGAAGGACGACAAAGCGTTCCGTTATTCTGTGTAATGAGGTGAAAATGTGGCAGTAGGTCAATTACAAGGAAAAAATATTATTATAACAGGTGCTTCTGGGGGGATTGGAGCAGAAATCGCAACGCTCTGTGCTGAAAGAGGAGCCAATCTTGTTTTATTTGCTAGAAGTTTAGATAAGCTGGAGCAACTAAAGGAAAAGCTTCAAGGACAATTCTCCACAAACGTGAAAGTCTACTCTTTGGATGTAGCTAATACAGAAGAAGTTGAGCGACAGTTTGTTCAAGTGCTAGATGAATGGGGTCGGGTAGATGTGTTAGTTAATAATGCGGGCTTTGGTGTGTTCCGAGAAGCTCATGAGGCGGAAATGGACGAAATAAAAGGAATGTTCGATGTGAATGTGATTGGACTAATGGCGTGTACTCGGATGGTGCTTCCAGTCATGCGAAAGCAGCGAGCAGGACATATCATAAATATCGCTTCACAGGCGGGTAAGCTGGCAACGCCAAAGTCGAGCGTCTATTCAGCTACAAAGCATGCTGTACTTGGCTATACAAACAGCTTGCGAATGGAGTTAGATGATTACCATGTATTTGTTACCGCTGTGAATCCTGGTCCGATTGCGACGAACTTCTTCAACATAGCAGATGAAAAAGGGACCTACGTTCAAAACGTGCAAAAATATATGCTGAAGCCTGAAGAGGTTGCTAAAAAAATTGTTGATAAAATGTTCACCCGTACAAGAGAGATTAACTTGCCTCGTTGGATGAATGCTGGCAGTGTCTTCTATGCTTTGTTTCCTTCACTGATTGAAAAAATGGGGAAAAAGGCTTTTAACCAGAAATAAATGAACGGAGCAGCCGCCATCACCTTGGCGGTTGTTTCATTTCCCCTGTTATTCTCCACCCTTCAATTTCACGTATTCTGCTAATAATTGATCAAGGCTTTGGCTTAATTCTGCATATCGTTCCTTATTCTGTTTGACTGAAAACATTTCCACTCGAAGTGCATAAATTTCCTTCATCACTTCTAGCCTTCGATGGCTTTTCATTATCATAGAATCCTCTCCTTCGTAGAGAAGCTTTTGCTTCCGTTCTTTTTATCATGACAAAGGAGAAAATGGCTTTATATGACTTATATCACATAAATGGTGATTTCATAGAAATTTCATAATTTTTAGAGGGAATATGAGCAAATGTAATCAGCATGAATGTGTTCCTTATAATTTCCCCTACCTTCCTTAGAGAGTGGAGGAAACTAGGGATTCGTCATAAAAATTGCCATTGAAATCGAACGTATATTCGCTTATGATAAGGAATATACTATAAAAGGAACAGGTGTTCTTATTTTATTTCGTTTTTCTGAGGAGGATCGAAATGGTTGATTACAGCAAGATGCCACAAAATCAGATTTTATGTATCGATATGAAAAGCTTCTATGCCAGTTGCTCGGCTGTCATGGATGGATTAGACCCACTGGAATGCTACTTAGCTGTTGTAGGTGACAAGAAGAGAGAGGGGAGTATTGTACTAGCTGCCTCCCCTCGGATGAAGAAGGAGTTCGGAATAAAAACAGGCTCGCGAAAATTTGAAATTCCTAAGGATCCTCGTATTAAGATTGTCGAGCCGAAAATGGCAACTTATATGCGGATCTCAACAGAAATCACTCGTGTGTTTCATCGTTACGTCCCAAAGGAAGCCATTCACACATATAGCGTCGATGAGAGCTTTATTAAGGTAGATGGTGCAGTAAAGCTTTGGGGAGATGCAAAGACGATTGCTTGGAAAATAAAAGATGACATTGAACGGGAATTTCAGCTTCCGTGTGCGATTGGAATTGGACCGAACCTTTTAATGGCGAAGCTTTGTTTGGATTTAGAAGCGAAAAAGGCAGGAATTTCCGAATGGGGCTATGAGGACGTTCAAACGAAGCTTTGGGAGGTCTCCCCATTAAGTGAAATGTGGGGAATTGGAAGAAGAGTAGAAAAAACGTTAAATGGAATGGGGATTTTCACCGTTGGCCAGCTTGCCCGCTATGATCTAGAGCAGCTGGAAAAGAAGTTTGGTGTGATGGGAAATCAATTGTATTACCATGCATGGGGAATTGATTTATCCGAAATAGGCGCGCCGATTATGGAAGGACAAATCAGCTTTGGCAAAAGCCAAGTCCTACTGCGTGATTATAAAGAAAAAGAAGAAATCAAGCATGTAATTTTGGAGATGTGCGAAGAGGTAGCAAGAAGAGCAAGGCAACATCGCAAGGCGGGTCGAACAATTAGCTTTGGTGTTAGCTATAGCCAAGATGAATTTGGCGGGGGATTTTATCGATCAAAAACGATTGAGGAACCAACAAATGTGACAATGGATATCTATCAAGTTTGTTTAGAGCTATTTGAAAAATTTTATGAAGGAAAAACGGTTCGGAAAATATCAATGGCGATTGGCAATATTGTGGATGACTATGAGCTGCAGCTCAATCTCTTTGATGAAAATAGCTGGAAAAAGCGTGAGCTAGGTTATGTGGTGGACCGTATTCGCGGGCGTTTTGGCTCTGCTTCCCTTCTTAGAGCGGTTTCGTATACAGCTGCTGGAACAGCTAGACATCGAGCAAAGCTTGTAGGTGGGCATAAAGGATAGGTGAAAGGAGAAAGACTATGATTCGTGATCGTGGAAGAATGAAATGGACAGCGATGATGCTGCCAGAGCATGTTAAGCTACTTCGTAATTGGGCACTGGAAGATACGTACGAACAAAAGAAGCACGTAGATGAACAGCATTTGGAGCAAATGAATGACATCATTTCAGAGGCAATGGAGTTTGGAACAACCGTCACAATGATCTACTATCAAAAACGGCAGCACCAGCTACTAATGGGGAAAATCCATTATTGGGATGAGTTAGCCCAAAAGCTCCATATGATGGATCGCTTTGACGAGGTCCATCACATTCGGATTGACGAAATCGTCGATGTCCAGCTAACCGAGGGCTAATTGTGCGGATTTCCAGCTGGAAACCCGCAATAGCTTACTTTTGGTCGTCTAATACTTTTTCAGCACGAACACATGACTCGAACTTTCCTTTATGGTTCCCATCGCAAAACGGCAGCTTAGCTGAAAGCCCACAACGACAGAGGGAAAAAGCCTGTTTCGTTTCAAATACATTCCCATCTACATCAATTAATTCAACATCACCCGTAACGCGGAAGGCACCATTATCCATCACCTTAATTTGCACCTTGGACATCAATTCCTCTCCTTTCAGAAATTTTCTATATTATTATATGATGGTAAAAGGAAATGTGGAAAAAAGCAAGTAAGTGTTCGAAACAAGTAAACAAAGTTCGTTATGTTACAATGTTGAAGAAATGCAATAGAAGGGAAGCAAAAAACATGGAAATCAGAATAACAGAAGCAGCGTACGAGAAACTGCAAGAAAAAATAGCCGCAGAAAAAGGTTATTTAAAATTAAAATACGATACAGAAGGCTGTGGATGTGTCGTAAGCGGAGTAACCGCATTATGGTTTGTGAACGAGCTTGAAGAAGACGATATGGAAGTCAAAACCGATCAAATGTCTATCTATATAGAAAAATCAAAACAGGTCTTTTTAGATGAATCGATGACGATTGACTTTCGTCCCCAGTCAAACTGCTTTCAGTTAAAAAGCCCCAATCAATATTTGAATCCGAGAATGAGCTTTGTGAACAAAATATCGGGATAAGCGATCGAAGTGTCACTTGTCTAGAGTAAGTTCAAGGAAAAGCTTTATGTGCTTGTAGATGACCAAGCCCCATGATGGGGCTGGTCAGGAGAAGCACTTATGATTGAAGCTTAAAGACATGGTTTACTAAAAACGCATCAATCGCTGTTTCATAAGCCTCTTTATTTTCATTTAAAGACTGAGCGTGAACACCATTTGATGCAAGGAACAGCTCTTTTGGCCCCTTTTTTCTCTCATACAGATTCTGTGTCATGGTGGGGAGAATGAAATCATCCTTTTCACTATGAATAAATAAAATGGGATTGGCTATGTTTTCAATGACTGAAATAGGAGAAACCTCTCCAAGTGAATATTTTTGCCGCATGCGAACAAATAAGTCAGCAACAGGTAGGAAAAACCGCGGATAAAATTTCAACTCAGCTTTAATCCGGTATGCGAGTTGTTCCTTGAAATCGGAAAATGGACAATCAGCAATATAGAAGTCCGCACCATCCTCCAGCATTCCTGCATATAACAGCATCGTTGCGGCCCCCATAGACTCCCCGTGGATACCAAGAAGAAGGTCATTCCCCTTCGTCATTTTCAACCAGTCTACAACTGCTTTCAAATCAAATTTCTCAAAATGACCGTAGCTGGTCGTTCTCCCGCCAGATTCTCCATGCCGGCGGTGATCGTAAATAATCGCATTGAACCCGCGCTCTAGAAACAAATCCATATATTTTATCGAATTGGTTTTATTTTCGGTAACACCGTGACAGATAATGACATATCGATTGGTTCGATGAGGTTCGATTAACACAGCTTTGAGGGAATAACCAAAGGGTGAATCAATTAACACATCCCTTTTGGGCAAACGATTAAATGTATCTAAATTTAGTCTCCCAGCATCACTTTCCCGTTGGATGATTAGCTGCTCATCCTTCTTTTTCATATACATGATGCGATTGGACATGTAGATTCCTAATGAAGCAACAAACACGAAGAAGGAAAACAAATAACGGAATGCCTTTTTCAAGAACAACCCTCCATAAATGTTTTTTAGTAAGTAAGAATCAATTTCTCACACAAAAGAGCAGTGTCTAGCACCTTCAGTAGACTATATACCAGTATAAACAGCTGGCACGTCACATGTTCAATTAAGCGTAAAATTGTGCAGCGACAGAGCAGACTTTACATCATATTTTACCACTGGATGGTGATTTCAACCAAAATAGAGGTGGGGGATAGAAACTTTTTTTGAAAATAGCTGTATGTACGATACGGATCGATTGAACTTCACAGCAATTTAAACAAAAGGAGTAAATTTTATTCGATCCGGTCATCGACAGTCTACTTTGTGTGATTGGCATATAATCTGTTCCTTCCACAAACTCAATGCCACCACATTTAAGACGTTCCTGCGTATTCATCCTTATCATTCCTCGCATCGTTTTCTTTTAAAAAAGTTTCAAACGAACGGTGGTTTTTCTGTCATTCCAGCATTCGATTCAGTCATTAAAGAAATAGAGAAGTCAAATTAGTCTCAAAAAAATGAAACCAAAGTGAATTTGAGTCGTCTTAGCAGTAAGTGAGAAATGAGGTGGAAATACATTGACAGGGATGAAGGGAAAGGAAGTTCGCGTAACTTGTGAACAAAAAGAGTTATGGTTTGAAAGACTAATGGATGAGTATGGAGACAGGTTAACGAAGCTTTCGTACAACTATATAAAGGATTGGAATCTTGCTGAGGATATTGTACAGGATGTATTGATAACTTGTTATAAAGAATATGAGAACTTGGACCAGATTGTATCATTCAAGGCGTGGATATTTAGGGTCACAATTAACAAGTGCAAAGATTTATTAAAAAGTTCACTTTTAAAAAAGGTAATCAGTCATTCTAGTTTACTTAGACAAACAAACTCACCAGACTTATCTCCAGAGCTAGCCCTTATGAAGAGTGGGGAGGAAGCCTATTTAGCTGCATGTGTTTTAAATTTACCGCTGAAGTATCGGGAAGTCGTGACGCTATATTATTATGAAGAGCTATCGGTTGAAGAAATCAGTGAGGTTCTGAAACTTAATGAGAACACGATCAAAACAAGGCTGAGCCGTGCAAGAATGAAGCTAAAAGTACTCATGGAAAGGTGGCGATAATATGGAAAAAGAATTAAGGCATTTGCGGAAAGCAATGAATTCTTCCACTCATAAGGGAGTCCACTTCACAGAGCTACAGAAAGAAAGAGTTAAGGCTGCGCTCATGGAAGAAAAAAATACCGTAAAAAGGAAGTCTGCCCTATCTATTTATGTAACGGCGACTCTAGCGGCCTCATTATTTCTCCTATTATTTTATAATGATTTTGTCACTTTCAATGTGACAAACAATGCTACAACCGAAAAGGAAAGTCAAATATTAGCTAATGAGTGGGAGATTCGAAACGAATACTCTCAACATGGAAAGGTAATGTTTACTGTTTTTCCAGATCCAGCCTTATCTGTTGGTAAACCTTATGGCTATTTATTCAGTTTTAAAGAATCGTTCGCCGCTTATAATGGGAAAAATCTCGAAATATATGCTACGCATCAAGAGACTGGTGAACGCATAAAGGTGCTATCTTCCGAAAAGATTACAGAGCCAACCCCTGGGTACAGGAGTTTAGAGAGATATACTACAAGTTTAACCGTCCCAAAGAGTGGACGCTGGAAATACGAAATATACTTCGATGGAGCATTATATGGAGATGTAGTATTAGCCGTCATGGAAAATACTTTTCTGCCAATTGATGTTCCGAAATTTGTTCACGAGGAGGACTTTCGTAAGATTGATTGGAACCGTAAAGCCGTATTAATAGATCACAATATCCTGGGAAATAAAAATAAGTCTGGGGTTATCGGGGCTGATATGCCGAGTGTGAATAACGGCCAAAAATGGCTGTGGCATCTATGGGGGGCTGAGCCGTACTCGAGCCTCACAGTTATTGGGTACCATAAAAATACGGAAACCGTCCATCGAATTCTTACAACCGGCTGGTCCTTAACCCTTGGGGGAGCTGCAAATGGAGCGGCCGCTACAAGCCCCTCGAGTGTATCCATCCCTCTTTCCGGAGAGTGGGCTATGTTACTTTATGTTAATGGAGAGCTATTCGATATATTAGTCTATGAAATACATTCTTGATTGTGGCTAACGAACAACTACAGGAATGAAAATGGCGTATGTATATAGGAGATGGCAAAAACAGAGACAATGCCATCTCCCATATGATTAGCGTGGCATTATGAATTACATGTACACCTCTACTAATATATATGCTCTCTCCTTTGTGAGATTGGCTAATACAGCCACATATTCTAAATGTTCCATTGTTCCGCCTTCATACTTCATGGAAGCCTCTTTTGCGGTAGCGTCTCGATCAGCGATCCAATCCCGTTGTTCTTTTCTCAGTTGGTCCATATCCTCTGAAGAAAGTTGTTGCTTTAGGACGCCATAAATCTCATTTAACAGCTTGTCCCATGCTTCATAACGTTCATTCTCGACATGTTTCAACGCATATGTGGACGTATCTACAGCTTCCATGTCCGCCGTTTGCTTCTTCGTATCCGCTAATTTTTGAAGATATACTTCTTTAGTAGACGTCGTTTCTTTTGTTGTAGCTGTTTGATTAGACGAGTCCTTGTCTTCATTTAAGTCCAGATCATCTGTAGTTGAATCTCGGTCTGATGTTGTTTTCGAACGACCTTCTTTTGTTGGAGTACCACTCGTTTCTTCTGCTGAATTTTGACATGCAGTTAAAAGGAGCATAGCTAGTAATGTAAACATTACGAGACCCGTCCTTCGCCTATTTCTCATGTAAGCCCTCCTTGAATTCTATCCAGTAGAAATACCCAATTCCATCACAGGAAAAAGTATGGCCTGTTTGATTGGTATGCTACTATCATTCTATACATAAAAAATACTAACAGAAAAAGGGAACGAGACCAATTGATAGGATACAAAGGGGATGGAGAAGGTGTTTGGTAATCTAAATCTTGCAAGCCTAGTGATGGGGTTCGTATAGTGGAGACTGCCGGTGCTATTAACTTAACACGAGAGAAAAAGAAAAATAACTGGCTGGGTTGCTTATCACTGATGATGAAGAGGATCCCGATTCCCTTTAGGAACGTAAGCGCTTCTCCCCAAAAAATGATGCTGATACATGCAGTTAAAGCGGTTCCTGCTCCGGCCCATATGGCGTAAGCCGATCTATAATTTGTAAAAAAAAGGAATTGTATCCGGCGGTGTAGAATAGGTTAGGATGAAAAAGGAAGTGATACGTAAAGTAAAATACAAATGCACGAACCTATAGAATTCGAATGTCTAACTACAGCATATGTGTATTTATCTCATAAACTAGGAGGAGGCTAACAGGATGCGATTGTTAGTAGCGATATTCATCCTATTGTCAATCAGTGGATGTAACGTAGAGAAAGAAACTGAACCGGTAGATTTATTTGAATATAAGGATTCCTATGTAGGAGATTCAGGTGCCGTTAGTAAAATAATGAGGGAACTGCCAAGTCCAGATGGAGAAAAAGTGGGAGGGTTGGAGTTAAAAACAACGGAAGAACCTTATGGGATCATACTTAATTATAGGGAAGCAGAAGAAAGTGAGGGAATCGAAACAAATTACAATGAGCTTGCATTATATAATGCAACATACTTTCTTTGCTTAGTGAAAAATGCAGATTGGGTGAAGTTCAATTTTGAAAATCAAATGTTCACAATTACTCGAGATGAATTAGAAGCTTTCTATGGAAAAGATATTAGGAAGTTTACGACTGAAGAAGAGTTAAGTCTGTTTATTCAAGAAAATTTGGAAGATGAAGACAAAGTGTCTAAATTTTTTAACTAGAAGCGGTTTAAGGTGTTGCGACGAAGGATCTACATACACTAACGATGAAAATTGGAGGAATGAATGAATCAAGGAATAAAGATTACGGCATTAAAGTATCCTAATATCCCCCATTACGAGTGGCAAGGAGAGGTTGTTAGGAAAACGGAAGATGGTCTCTTCGTACTTTGTTGCCCTGGGAGGAAGTTACACCATTATTCAAAAGGTGCTACATTTACAATTAATAATGTTTCGTTAGAATACTACTCTTTCAAAGATTGGTTTACCGCCGCAATGGAAATCGAGAATGGACGGGTAGTTTCGTATTATTGCAATATTGCGATGCCGTCAAAAATGATTAGCAATCATGTTAGCTTTGTAGATTTGGACTTAGATTTTGTCATGAGTGAACAAACAGGGTGGCAAGTCGTAGATGAAGAAGAATTTGAAGAAAATAGTATTAAGTTTGAATATTCGGCGGAGCTAAAGAAGGCTGCTTTCGAATCGTTAGAGGAACTAAAGGACAGAGTGAGGAAAAAACAATTTCCATTCAATGAAAATTCATTAGCAGGAATACATATAGACGATTATTTAAAATAATGAAAGAGAGGATGAAAGGAAAGGACGGTGCATGTTCATAGACCTCATTAAAGATGCAATCTTGGTAACTGATACACCTTATGACAAAGAAAAAGGGTAATTCGTTCAATAATGTACGTTGGCATGGATCCGATAGAAGAGGGCTGCGCCTATATTTTTTATAATGATATTGACTTGTATGAATGTTTTGAATAAAATATTTGTAATTAATTGAAATGCAATGAAGAGAAAAAGTAGGGTGAATTCGTTTTATACAGAGAGCTTCGGTAGCTGAAAAGAAGCAAAAACAATCATCTGAACAATGGTCTCTGAGCTTCGTACTGAACATACAATTGTATTAGTAGGATACGACGGGTTTTGGCACTCGTTATCAAAGTCACAGTATAAGAGTTTTATGACTCCGTACTTGATGAGGCAAATGATGTGAATTATTTGCATAATAAGGTGGTACCACGGAATTTATCCCGTCCTTAACATTATGTTAAGGGCGGGTTTTTTATTTTTCAAACGAAGAAATAGGAGGAAAAATCAATGGCTATATTTATTGGAGGCGCGTGGCCGTACGCAAATGGTTCTTTACATCTTGGTCACATTTCTAGCTTATTGCCGGGAGATATCTTGGCAAGATATTATCGATTAAAAGGGGAAGAGGTTTTATATGTATCAGGGAGCGATTGTAACGGTACACCTATAACAATTAGGGCGAAGCAAGAGGGACTAACACCAGGAGAAATTGCCGATCGATATCATGAAGAGTTTCAGGAGTGCTTTGCCAAATTAGGGTTTTCCTATGACTGTTATACAAGAACAGATACTCCATATCATCATCAGATTGTTCAAGGGATATTTTTAGAATTGCTTGAAAAAGGGCTTATTTATCTAAAGGAAATTGAGCAAACATACTGTGAACATGATCAACAATTTTTACCAGATCGGTATGTGGAGGGGGAGTGTCCAGTATGCGGTGCTACCGCACGGGGAGATCAATGCGATAATTGTTCTACTGTTCTAGAACCATTAGACTTATTAAATCGAAAATGTAAACTATGTGGAAACCCACCAACTACCAAAAAAACAAAGCATTTCTATTTCTCTTTAAGTCAGTTTCAAGAGGTGTTAAGTAACTATACACAAGAAGCGAAAGACAAAAGGCTTTGGCGAGAAAATGCGATTTCTTTAACGAACAGATATTTACAAGAAGGTCTTCAAGACCGTCCCGTTTCAAGGGATTTGCCTATCGGTGTAAGTGTCCCAGTTCCAGGATATGAGGATAAGAAAATTTATGTATGGATTGAAGCAGTTTCAGGTTATTACAGTGCAAGTAAGCTTTGGGCGAAGGAAGCTAAGAAAGACGATGCTATATTTTGGGATTCAAACACCATATCCTATTACATTCACGGAAAAGACAACATCCCCTTCCATTCAATCATATGGGCTGGAATATTGTCAGGCCTAGAAAAACAAGCCTTACCTACACATATCGTTTCGAATGAGTATCTGACATTGGAAAGGAAGAAATTATCAACTAGCAGAAATTGGGCTGTTTGGGTACCTGATATTCTAACTAGATACGAACCGGACTCCATACGTTATTTCCTAACGATAAACGCTCCAGAAAGTCGGGATGCTGACTTTTCTTGGAAGGAATTCATTTATAGCCATAATAGCGAGCTGTTGGGAGCGTATGGGAACTTGGTGAATCGAACATTAAAATTTATCCAAAAATCATGTGAAGGGATTGTTCCTACTAAGCCAATTTCTCAAGCACTAATGGAGAGAGTGGATTCATTATATAGTGAAGTAGGGCATGAACTTGAAGCAGGGTCATTCAAAGTAGGGTTGGAAAAAATATTTGAAGTAGTTAGATTTGCAAATAAATACTTCGATGAACAACAGCCTTGGAAAAAGGTGTCTGAAGATAAAGAAGCTTGCCTTCAAGTCCTATCTGATTGTGTGTATGTAATCGCTAATTTAGCAAATTTATTGACACCATATCTCCCTTTTTCAAGTGACAAAGTGAAAAAAATGTTACTTATAGATGAAGAAAATTGGAATCCAGTTTCAGTGATGGCACCTGTTTTGCTATCGAAAGTGAAGCCATTATTTGAGCGAATTGACGTATCAAACATTAATGAAGAAATAGAGAGATTAATTAAGCAGACAAAGTAATTACAAAATGGAGTGAATGTTTAATAAAATGAACACTCCCCATATCCAAATAGGCAAAGAAGTTAATGAATGCTATAGAATCATGTCCCTAGAAAGTTTATCAATCTAATTTATGGAGGATTGTAAGATATGTCTAATATAATCTTAGAAAAGTTCGAACCAACTGATTTTAGCAGTTATTTTCTACTTGTTTCGAATGAGCAAGTAATGAAAATGATCAGCGAACGTTCTATTCCATTAGAGGAAGCAAAAGAAAATTACAGCAAAATCATAGTAAGAAATGAAAAATATGACATATTTGGTTCATATAAGGTGTTTAATGAGATATATGAATTTATTGGACTTGGCAGTTTAATATTGAATGAAGATAAGAATGAAGAGGCAGAGCTAGGGTATATGTTACTTCCGAACTATTGGGGGAAGGGGTATGGTAGTAAGATAGCAGAGCTTTTAATTGAAAAAGCCAAAAGTACTTGTATTAGTCGGTTAACTGCCATTATTGATCCCAAAAATATACCATCTAGAAAAATATTAATAAGCAGAGGATTTCATTCAGAAAAAGTATGTGAAATCGAAGGATTACCCGGTGAAATTTTGAGTAGGGTAGTGTAGTTTTATCGGATCTTTTATTGCTAGGAACCAATAAAGGGCCGTCGATCGACGGTCCTTATTAAATAATTGAAAATGACAGACAGGCGGAACCTATGAACCATCACTCCAGATGAAGTCGCAAATCGGTTTCAACTTGAGAAAATATAAAATGGGTCACTGTTTGTGCGAGGGGGTTGACTTGATCAATAAATGCTTCTGCCTCAGCGAACGTGTTAAATTGTATTTTTAACATATAGCAAGCACTTCCCGCAATTCGATAACAGAATTCTATGTTTGAAAGTTTTTTAATATAATTCTTAAATGAAGCATAGTCCCCATTTTTAACCGTTGCTTCTATGATGCATTGAATAGGAGATCCAAGCTTTTCATAATCGACTTCTAAGGTATATTTCTTTATGACACCAACTGATTCCATTTGTCTAACTCTCTCTGCTACAGACGGGGAAGAAAGATGCACTCTTCTTCCAAGCTCACTCATGGATAAACGACTGTTCATTAGTAACTCATCTAAAATTTTTCTATCTATGTTATCGATTTTCATAATTAAATATATCCGCCTTTTTTCGTTTGAAATGAAATGTATTTCTTAATGAATTTATATAGAATTTAATGTGAAAGTCCATTTTTATTTCCTATAATAAATACAGAAGTTACTATAACAAGGAGGAATGAAAATGGCAAGAATTATCGAATCTCGCTTTGGGGAAACCCCTTTTCAAAGATTGCTCGGGCATAATCAACAAATTATGGAGCGCTGGAGTGAATTAGGAGATCTGTTAGCGAGTGAGGGGAGATTACTGCCGGAGTTAAAAGAACAAGTTAGACGAACATTAGCGCAAAAAAATGGATGTGAATATTGCAGGGTGAAAGGAAGGCCGGATCTAGAAGGGGTTGATGAAAAAACAGCGCTTGCGGTAGGGTTTACAGAGGTCTTTTTACAACAAAAGGGAAATATAACAGATACGGTTTTTGATGTATTGAGAGACAGCTTTACAGAGGAGGAAATCAGTGAATTATGTGCCTTTCTTTGTTTTACTACGGCCTCCCAATACTTTGGTGCCATAATGAAATTAACGTAGTGTTCAGCAATAAACACCCCGGATCTAAAGGCTCGTGGCTAGGTCCGGGGCATTTATTTATTGCTCAGAATTCTGACGTTTGGTTGGATGAATTGCTTGTTCTAGCTCTTCTGCTGCGATCATTTGCTTGACGTTCCCGCTAGTTGGCTGCCCTTTTTGACTGTTGCCTTTATCGCGTTTTTGGCTCATGGTTCTGCCTCCTTCAGTTAGCTTCATTTAATAAGATGGATAAAGGAGATCGAACTTATTCACAAAAGAACTAAACCTTTTCTGTTTGTGATAAACGGTAATAAGCCGTTTCGATTGGTCGAGAGAGATGTGGACGAATGACATCTATTGCTTGAACCAGCTTAGTTAGATCAATCCCTGTTTCAATTCCCATCCGTTCAAGCATAAATACAACATCCTCTGTTGCCGCATTTCCTGCAGCACCTGGTGCAAATGGACAGCCACCAAGACCACCTGCTGAGGTATCAAAACGAGTAACTCCCGCCTGAAGTGCTGCAAAGATATTGGTCAAAGCCATATTTCGTGTATCGTGGAAATGGGCGGTTAATAATAGGTGGGGAAAGGCATGCTTTAATTTCGAAAATAATGAAAAAGCTTCATGAGGAGCAGCCATCCCAATAGTATCCGCAACACTAAGTTCATCGACGCCTAAATCGACAAATTGCCTGCATAAGCGAATGGTCGCTTCTTCCTCCATTTTTCCTTCATATGGACAGTAAAAGGCAGTTGAAATACAAGCTCGGACAAAATAACCGCTGGCTTTAAGCTCTTTAATGATCGGGGCTAACTCATCCATGCTTTCATCTGTCATTTTGTTGATGTTCTTTTTATTAAACGTATTGCTCACACCAACAAAGACTGCTACTGCTTTACAGTCTGTCATATAAACACGTTCAACACCTTTAGCGTTTGGTGTAAGAACGATGTTTCGTGTGTTTTCATCTAAACAAGCGCTTACAATTTCTGCTGCATCTTGCATTTGCGGCACCCATTTTGGTGACACAAAAGACGTTAATTCAAGCTCTTTTATTCCTGAGCCTCTTAATTGAGTAATGAATTGTTTTTTGGCTTCTGTCGGAATAAATGCTTTTTCATTTTGAAGTCCATCCCGAGGACCTACCTCAATGATTTCCACTTTTTTCGGTAATTGAAGTGTCATGTTTTTCCCTCCTATTCACATATTATTATTTTAGATGGATTTTTTTTAGAAATGCAAGAATAATAGAAATTTTGACAAAATAAAGGGATTTCTTGCAATTGCTAGAATGTATTATGGTATTTAGAGAATGAAAGGATGAGAGAATTTGACGCAAACATCAGAAGTAGTTATTGTCAGTGCCGTACGCACAGCAATTGGTAGTTTTAATGGAAGCTTGAAGAATATTTCTGCTCCAGAGTTAGGAGCAATTGCGATCCAAGGAGCATTAGAAAAAGCGAAAGTAACAGCTGAACAAATAGATGAAGTGATCTTAGGGAATGTTTTGCAAGCAGGCTTAGGACAAAACCCTGCTAGACAAGCGGCATTAAAGGCGGGTCTTCCTGAAAGCGTTTCCGCAATGACGATTAATAAAGTTTGTGGCTCTGGGTTGAAGGCTGTACACCTAGCGACACAAGCAATTTTAGCGGGTGATGCGGAAATTGTAGTTGCAGGTGGAATGGAAAATATGAGTCAAGCACCCTATCTCTTAAAAAATGCGAGAGACGGCTTCAAAATGGGCGATCAAAAGCTAGTTGATAGCATGATTTCAGATGGGTTGTGGTGTGCTTTTAACGATTATCACATGGGGATTACAGCAGAGAATCTCTGTGATCGATATGAACTGTCAAGAGAAGAACAGGATCAGTTTGCAGCAGCAAGCCAGCAAAAGGCAACTCAGGCGATTGAAAGCGGCAGATTTCAAGATGAAATTGTCCCTGTCACGATCCCGCAGCGTAAAGGAGAGCCGATTGTTTTTAACACAGATGAATACCCGAAAAAAGGAACAACTGCAGAGAAGCTTTCTAGCCTTCGTGCTGCTTTCAAAAAGGATGGATCTGTTACAGCAGGAAATGCGTCAGGGATTAATGATGGAGCTGCGGTGTTGGTCTTAATGAGCCGGAAAAAAGCGGAAGAGCTAGAGCTTACGCCACTAGTAACTATTAAAGGGAATGCAAGTGCTGGTGTAGATCCTAGTATTATGGGGATTGGACCTGTATCCGCTGTGAAAAAAGTATTAGAGAAAACTTCTACGAGCATGGAAGATATTGACTTAATTGAGGCGAATGAAGCGTTTGCTGCACAGTCGTTAGCTGTAGGCAAGGAATTGCAATTTAATCACGAAATTTTAAACGTTAACGGGGGAGCGATTGCGTTAGGTCATCCAATTGGAGCAAGCGGAGCAAGAGTTCTTGTCACATTAATTCATGAAATGCAAAAGCGTCAAGCCAAAAAAGGATTAGCTACATTATGCATTGGCGGCGGGCAGGGAGTTGCCACAATCGTTGAGCTTGCATAATCGGCTCGAAATTTCATTTGAAACCAATTTAGATGATAGGGAAAGGGGAGACATATATGAAGAAGATTTGTACCTCATTTCAAGAGGCAGTGGCAGATATTCAAGATGGAGCAACCTTAATGGTAGGAGGCTTCGGTTTATGTGGAATTCCTGAAAACTTAATTTTGGCCTTAGTAGAAAAAGGAGTTAAAGATCTAACCGTAATTTCAAATAACTGTGGAGTAGATGATTGGGGTCTAGGGTTATTATTGAAAAATAGACAAATCAAGAAAATGATTGGATCTTATGTAGGAGAAAACAAAGAGTTCGAAAGACAAGTGCTATCAGGGGAAATCGAGGTAGAGCTCACACCACAAGGAACATTAGCTGAAAAAATTCGTGCCGGTGGGGCTGGTATCCCCGCATTCTATACACCAGCTGGCGTTGGAACACCGATAGCTGAAGGGAAAGAAACAAGGGAATTCGACGGCAAGGAGTATTTATTAGAGCCGGCGCTAACAGCTGACTACAGCCTCGTAAGAGCATGGAAAGGGGATCGGATGGGGAATCTTGTCTACCACAAGACGGCAAGAAACTTTAATCCAATGATTGCAGCCGCAGGGAAGGTAACAATTGCAGAGGTCGAACAGTTGGTGGATACAGGCGAGCTTGACCCGAATTATATTCATACTCCAAGTATATATGTTCAAGCGTTGATCGAAGGAAAGCAGGAGAAGCGAATTGAAAGGCTAACAGTCAAATCATCATAAAGGTAGGAGGGTGAAGAGGATGAGTATCGATAAAGCAGCGGTTAGGGAAAGGATTGCAAGGCGTGCAGAGAAGGAAATTGAAGATGGCTTCTATGTAAACTTAGGGATTGGCATGCCGACGTTGGTAGCTAATTATATTACAGATAATAAGCAAGTAGTGCTGCAGTCTGAAAATGGACTTTTAGGAATTGGACCGTATCCAACAGAGGTAGAGGTTGATGCAGACTTAATAAACGCTGGGAAAGAGACGGTAACGACGATTCCGGGCTCATCTTACTTTGATAGCGCAGAATCTTTTGCGATGATTCGAGGAGGACATGTGAATGTAGCCATTCTTGGTGGAATGGAAGTGGCAGAAAACGGTGATCTTGCCAACTGGATGATTCCAGGTAAGATGATCAAAGGAATGGGCGGAGCGATGGATCTCGTTCATGGTGCGAAAAAAATTATCGTCATAATGGAACACACAAATAAGAATGGCGAATCGAAAATACTTAAAGAATGTACATTGCCATTAACAGGAAAAGGCGTTGTTAATCGCATTATAACTGAGCGCTCAGTCATTGATGTCACACCTGAAGGCTTAAAGCTCGTTGAAGTTGCAAAGGGCTATACAGTAGAAGACATTTTAGCCTGTACAGCACCAGCCTTACTAGTAGATGAAACTATTGTAACCGACGCATACTAAGTAGTTGAAAAAAGCGCAGCGGAAGCTGGGCTTTTTTCTGTAAAGAAAGGGATTGGAAAAATGAATTTCACCCACTATCCATGCTATAATGGGTGAAAAAATGCTGGAAGGGATTCATATGAAGAAACAAAAACGAAACGTAAAACAAAATAATAAAAAACAAGAAGATAAGCCGCTTACTTTAGGAGATATGCTGAATAAAGATCTTCTCGATCAATTAAGAGAGACGAAAAAGGATCTGAAGGAAGAAGCTGAGAAGAAGCTAGAGGAAGAAGAAAAGCGTAAGCGTGAGGAAAGAAGACTAAGAGAGAAGAACAAATCCTTCGAAGAGCTATTAAATGAGAGCTCAATGAACTGGAACGATTATAAATAAAAGCAAGATGTTTTCAGACAAACAGATTAAATTCAATGTATGGAGTGAAAAAGAAGTGTTGCAATTAATCCCCTTATTGAGCAATTAAAGAGATGGGACATACGTACGTCAGTCAATGGTATATCCGAACGATCAGGAGTTATCTTCTTTTGCTAGTTCGGGTATTTTTGTTTGTTCGGAAAACCAATTTTTTGAAAATGGAGGAATGGAGCGGAAGACACTCGACTACTAAGGGAAATAGAGGAAAGCCTAAGACACCAAAGCGCAGCGAGGAGGCTCAGAGTCCTCCCCGCGGAAAGCGTGTGTCTACAGCGCAGGTGGAACGAACTTGTTTTTACAAGCTAAATATAAAAAAGTCATTGTTCGTCTTTGAGAAAGAGTCATATAGTTAGGTCCCACTTTTTTCACTGCTCCATTCAATATGACGCCTCTTTCCTTCATCCGTTATCGATGCTGATCATATTGATTAGCCTTCGTAACGGATTGAATGAAGGATCGCTCTTCTTCGGATAGGGGCTGGCTTTGAATAGCTCTCGCGTTTTCTTGAATTTGTTCGACTGTACTAGCACCTGTAATAACAGAAGCTACTGCCGGCTGAGTAAGATTATATAGAAGAGCCAGTGAAGTGAGGTCACGATTTGAGGTGAATCTCTCTTCCAATGAATGAATTACGTCCTCTAATTCCTCGTAGCGATAATCCAAATAGCCCGCCTCCTGTATCTTTGCAGTTGCCTTTTTAAGGCCTGTGCGACTGACAAGTCCTTTCGCAAGTGGCCCACGTGTGACAACACTTATATTTTTACTTTGTAGAAATGGCAGAGCTTCCTCCTCCGGGCGGCGGTCTAACATGCTATACTGCATCATTACGGAAACCATACCTGAACGATTTGCAAATTCTCGAATGACGTTTGGCCGGATGGAAGAGATTCCATAGTAACGAATCAATCCTTCTGATTTAAGTTCCTCGAATGCTTCAATCGTTTCATCGAGAGGATCGTCCATTGTTCCCCCGTGCAATTGATACAAGTCGATATAATCAGTACCTAAACGAGATAAGCTTTGTTTCACTGCTTCTTTAATATAGGCTTTGGACGGGTCCCAATTCCAGCTATCCTTCGCTTCCTTCCAGCGATTCCCTACCTTTGTCGCAAGGATCACTTTGTCTCGAACGTTTTTTAAGGCTTGTCCGACAAGCTGCTCGTTGACGCCAAAATCATATAAATCAGCTGTATCAAAGTAATTGATTCCTTCATCTAGAGCAGCTCCGATGATTCTTTCCGCTTGTTGGGCATTCGTTCCAAGGGACATGCAACCTAGTCCAAGCTCGCTGACATACAGATCAGATGGTCCCAATCTTCTTTTCTTCATATCAATTCACACGCCTTTCTTTTATATCCTTAATAGTAACGAAAGGGCTTGTTTTTTGACAAATGTTGCGATTGGGGAAATTGTCTAGTAGCATCAATCCACTCTTGTACGAAATAAAACTGCTTGTTATATTCTATTAATTTCTCTCTGATTTCCCAAGCCTTTCCGGCCAGAACTACCCCTTGGTTCACAACGTATATTTTCATTTTGTTCTAGACCTCCTCCCTATGAGATAACTTGTTAATTCAGAAGAAGCACAATAAACTATGATAAAATGTATGAGTAGATCAATTCGGATTAGAACAGGAGTTGCAGAAGAAATGAGTCAATTAGAAGAAAAAACGCTACATTCGGAGAAAATATTTTCGGGGAGAGTTATTAGTCTACAGGTTGATGAGGTGAAATTGCCTAACGGGAGAACTTCAACTCGTGAAATCGTCAAGCACCCAGGGGCGGTAGCTGTTATTCCGATTACTTCTGATGGCAAGATTGTTATGGTTGAGCAATATCGAAAAGCGCTTGAAAAGACGATTGTTGAAATTCCAGCAGGAAAGCTTGAAAAAGGGGAAGAGCCTGCAAGCTGCGCAAGACGAGAGCTAGAAGAGGAAACAGGCTATGAATGTAAACATCTTGAGTGGCTGATTTCCTTTTATACTTCTCCTGGATTTGCTGATGAAATGGTTCATTTATATATAGCAACTGGTCTACAAAAAAAAGAACATGCGGCGTCATTAGACGAAGATGAATTTGTTCATGTAATTGAATTAGAACTAGATGAAGCAGAGCAATGTATCCATGATCAAAGGATTTTCGATGCAAAAACAGCTTATGCTGTGCAATATTTACAATTAAAAGCGAGTGTTCAAAAATAATGAATCGTTACTACGTAGATCTTCATATTCATATTGGAAGAACCTACACCGGAAAGCCTGTGAAAATTACTGGGGGAAAATCACTAACCTTTTCAAATATTATTCAGCATGCTAGAGATGAAAAAGGTCTTCATATGATTGGCATTATTGATTGTCATTCACCTGAGGTCCTTTTCGAAATAGAGGAGCGATTAGCATCAGGAGATTTAGTGGAGCATCCAGATGGCGGATGGTTTGATGAAGGATTATCGATTATCCCGGGCTGCGAGCTTGAGATATACGATGAGTTCAGTAGTGGTCCGATCCACGTCCTAACTTATTTCTCGACGATCTCTAGTATGAAAGAATTTTCGAGTTGGTTATCTAATCACATGAAAAACATTCAATTAAGCTCACAGCGACTTTATGTGAGTGGCAGAGAATTACAGAAGAAAGTCAAAGAATTAGGTGGGTTGTTTATTCCTGCTCATGTATTCACCCCATTTAAAAGCTTATATGGGAAGGGTGTTCGAAAGAGCTTGACGGAAGTGCTTGATCCAGAGTTGATTGATGGAATTGAGCTTGGGTTAAGTGCTGATTCGGACATGGCCGACCTCCTAGTAGAGCTACACAACTATACATTTGTTACGAATTCAGATGCTCACTCATTAGGAAAGATCGCCCGGGAATATCAAATGATCCAAATGGAGGAGCTCACATTCAAAGAATTGAAGAGAGCCTTATTGAAAGAAGGCGGGAGAACTGTCATAGCGAATTACGGACTAGATCCACTTTTGGGGAAGTATCATCAAACCGTATGCGCAGCTTGCCATCAAATCAGGTCTGCAGAGCATAAAGAATGCCCAAAATGTGGCGAAAGTAAGATTATTAAAGGGGTATCAGACCGAATTATGGAGCTTCAAACAGCAGCTTCTGGTCCAGTTGATCGTCCTCCATATATTCATCAAGTACCGTTGGACTTTATTCCGGGACTCGGACCTAAATTATTGGCGAAGCTAGTAGACCATTTTGGTTCGGAAATGGCGATTATCCATGAAGTACCACTTGAAAAGCTTAAAGAGATTGTCCCAGACAAAGTGGCGGTGCAAATTGACAAAGCTCGTCATGGGGATTTAGCTCTTCAAGCTGGTGGAGGAGGCAAGTATGGAAAAATTACAGCAGAGTCATAGACGGTAACTAAAGGTTTGAGGTCTCTAGCATGTGGTAAGGATATAGACTAGTAAATCTAGTCCGTTCGCTCTTCCTCTTTGTTCTTGTCATAGATTAAAAAGACAAGCATACATATGAACTATATACCGTTCATAGGAGGAACAGCAATGAAGAAAAATAGATACCAGAACATTGTAGCAACCCATTTTCGCGAGCATTCCTCGATCTATTTATTTGTCGTTGTCTTATTTTTAATGGGAGTGATATTTGGGGCTGTTGTCGTAAATAGCTTAAGCTTTACACAGAAAGAGGATCTATTCTATTATCTTTCCCAATTTTTTGGACATGTGGCTGATGGGAAAAACATTGCTTCAAAAGATTTGTTCTATCAAAGCTTTTATCATAACAGTAAATTTATAGGGTTGATGTGGATTTTAGGAATCTCTATTATAGGTCTGCCTGTCATCCTCATATTGTTGTTCATGAAAGGGATGGTTGTGGGCTTTACAGTCGGATTTTTAGTCAATCAAATGAGATGGGATGGGTTTATGCTGTCGTTTGTTTCCATCCTGCCGCAAAATCTAATTATCATCCCTGTGTTTATTATTGCTACAACACTGGCCGTCTCTTTTTCCTTAAAAATGATCAGAAGACAATTTATGAAGAAACTAGGTGGACCGATCATGCCCCTATTCTCAAGGTACTTGCTCTCATTTATCGTTATGATTGTCTTTATTGCAATTGCTGCAATCATTGAATCGAGCCTTACACCACCGTTAATGAAAGCGATTGTAAATTCCATAAAATAATAATTATTATCAAATGATATTAATTATCGAATCTAAATTGTAATTATTTTATTTTGAACTTCTTTCCTCATCTGTTATAATGAGAATACAGTGGCGGGGAGGAAGGAAAATGGAAACTAGAATTGAAAGAATAAAGAAACAGTTGCATTCAGCAAGTTATAAATTGACACCGCAACGAGAAGCTACAGTTCGCGTGTTATTAGAAAATGAAGAAGATCATTTAAGCGCGGAAGATGTATACCTCCTTGTAAAAGAAAAATCGCCGGAGATCGGGTTAGCAACTGTTTATCGTACACTAGAATTACTGACAGAATTAAAGATTGTCGATAAAATTAATTTCGGTGATGGAGTATCACGCTATGACCTAAGACAAGAGGGAGCAGCTCACTTCCATCATCATTTAGTTTGTATTGAATGCGGTGCAGTAGATGAAATTCAAGAAGACCTTTTAGAGGATGTAGAAGAGATCGTTGAAAGAGATTGGAATTTCAAAATTAAAGATCATCGATTAACATTCCATGGAATTTGTCATCGTTGTCAAGATAAAGAAGAAGTCGAAACCGAAAGCGAAGAAACCAAAACTGAAGAGTAAGACGTAAAACCTTTTCGAATGGCTGAAAAGGTTTTTTTAATAGGAATAACATCTTTCAATTTGTATATCCTACATAGACACTTTTCTAGGTATAAACCTCGTCCAATTTGGCATACCCTTTAGTAAGAAGACTTATTGGGGGAGAATCCATGACGTTGTTTAAGCTTATTTTTAAAACGGTAAAAGTATTTGTCCTTTTTACTGGATGCACAATCTTATTTTACTATGGTATTATGTGGATAAATGAAGAATATCAGGATTATCATCGGTATGATGAACCAAAAGGAGCCGCAATAAAAGTATCAGCAGCAACTGATCAAGAGCCATTAAATGTTCTAGACCGGCTAATTCTGTTTTATTTAAATGGGGAGTAATGCGTATATGGAAGACCAGCTAAAAGATTTCATCCACTATGTAACAATTGAAAAAGGATTGGCGAAAAATACGATTATTTCTTATGAACGAGATTTAAAGAGCTATTTCAACTATTTGCAGAAGGTTGAAGCTGTAATGAATTTTAATACCGTTCAGCGGGTTCATATCATTCAGTTTCTTTCATACTTAAAAAGCAATGGGAAATCGGCAAAAACGCTTGCAAGGCATATTGCTTCGATACGCGCCTTTCATCAGTTTTTATTGCGAGAAAAAATGGCAGATCACGATCCATCTGTTCATATAGAGACACCCCAGCAGGAAAAATCGTTACCAAAGGTGTTAAGCTTAGTGGAAGTCGAGGTATTATTAGACGCACCAAAGCTTGATAGTCATTTTGGCTATCGAGATAAAGCGATGCTAGAGCTCTTATATGCGACAGGAATTCGTGTGAGTGAATTAATCGGGCTCAAAACAGGGGATGTTCATTTGACAATGGGGTTCGTCCGCTGCATTGGGAAAGGAAATAAGGAGAGGATCATTCCAATTGGTCAAACAGCAACGAATGCGCTTATCGATTATCTTGATCATGGTAGACCTTTCTTTGTTTCAAAAAAACATAAAGATGACTCGTTATTTTTAAACCATCATGGCAAACAGCTAAGCAGACAAGGATTCTGGAAAATTCTAAAAAAACTTACACAAGAAGCGGGAATTGAAAAGGATTTAACACCTCATACATTAAGACATTCCTTTGCAACACATTTATTAGAAAATGGTGCTGATTTACGTGCTGTACAAGAGATGTTAGGTCATGCGGATATTTCTACTACGCAAATTTATACCCATGTTACAAAGACCCGCTTAAAGGATGTATACAGCCAATTTCATCCAAGAGCTTAATAGTTTTAAAGATTGGACAAAAAGCTGCCAAAATTATCGGTAGCTTTTTATTGTTTTTTACCTGCTAAATTTAGTAGAATATAGATGTCAGACTTCTGACGATTGATTTGGTTGAAAGTTTTATTTTTGGGTAAAATAATATCGTTTGTGAAAACGGATTCAATTGAAGAAGGAGGATTTTTATGAGCGCATATACATATAAACGGATCTTTCTCATCGTGCTAGATTCAGTGGGAATTGGTGAGGCACCAGATGCTGCTAAATTTGGGGATGAGGGTTCAGATACATTAGGTCACATTGCAGAGCGGATGAATGGGCTGCATATGCCAAATATGGCAAAGCTCGGGCTTAGCAACATCCGAGAAATAAAGGGAATAGAAAAAGCGGACCACCCCCTTGCTTTCTATACAAAAATGCAAGAGGCATCAAATGGAAAAGATACAATGACAGGTCACTGGGAGATTATGGGGTTAAATATCAGCACTCCATTCCAAGTGTTTCCAGATGGGTTTCCACCTGAATTAATTGCTGAGCTCGAATCTCGTACCGGAAGAAAAGTGATTGGAAACAAGCCGGCAAGTGGAACGGAAATTCTTGTAGAACTTGGTGAAGAACATATGAAGTCTGGAGATTTGATTGTCTATACTTCTGCTGATTCTGTTCTTCAAATTGCGGCACATGAAGATGTAGTTCCAATTGAAGAGCTGTATAAGATTTGTAAAATTGCTAGGGAGTTAACACTTGATGAAAAATATATGGTAGGTCGTGTAATTGCGAGACCTTTTATTGGTGACCCAGGTGATTTTAAGCGAACTTCCAATCGTCATGATTATGCGTTAAAGCCATTTGACCGTACGGTGATGAATGAGTTACAGGATGAGAAATATGATGTAATCGCTATCGGGAAGATTTCTGATATTTATGATGGAGAAGGGGTGACTGAATCCATCCGAACCGCTTCCAATATGGATGGTATGGATAAATTAATCCAAAGCTTTGATAAAGACTTTACTGGTTTAAGCTTTGTGAACTTGGTAGATTTCGATGCATTATTTGGTCATCGAAGAGACCCAGAAGGATATGGAAAGGCATTAGAAGAGTATGATGCACGACTTCCAGAGGTCTTCTCAAAAATGAAGGATGAAGATCTGCTAATTATTACGGCTGACCATGGAAATGATCCGGTTCACCACGGGACAGATCATACGAGAGAATATGTTCCTTTACTCGTTTATACAAAGAGTAAAGAAGGGAAAGAACTCCCAATTCGAGACACCTTTGCTGATATTGGTGCAACGGTAGCAGAAAACTTCGGAGTCAAAATGCCGAACTATGGAAAAAGCTTTTTATCTGAGCTTAAGTAGACTCTCTTGTCAAGATGAGGATGTTCACTCGACATGCTCGAATGATGAGTTCAACTTGAAAATAATATAGACGATTTCATTGGATTAATAAGGAGATGACTAGAATGAATTATGAAGCCATTAAAAATGCAGCAATGTATTTAAATGAACGTTACGATAATCAACCGAAAATCGGGTTAATCCTCGGTTCAGGGCTAGGTGTACTTGCAGAAGAAATTGAACAACCAACGAAAATTCCTTATAACGAAATTCCAGATTTCCCTGTCTCAACAGTAGAAGGTCATGCAGGACAGCTTGTGTTTGGAACGATTAACGGAGTAGAAGTGGTTGCCATGCAAGGTCGCTTTCATTACTACGAAGGGTACTCCTTTGATAAAGTGACATTTCCTGTTCGCGTAATGAAGGAATTAGGTGTGGAAAAGCTAATCGTGACAAACGCTGCTGGTGGGGTCAATGAAAGCTTCACACCAGGAGACTTAATGATCATTGAAGACCATATTAACAACATGGGGTCGAATCCTTTAATTGGACCGAATGATTCCAAGTTAGGCGTGCGTTTCCCAGATATGTCGGAAGCTTACTCGAAGGAATTAAGAGAAGTAGCAAAGAAAATCGCATCCGAGCTTTCTATTCCTGTGCAAGCTGGAGTTTATGTTGGGAATACAGGTCCTACTTATGAAACGCCTGCTGAAATTCGGATGTTCCGTACACTAGGAGGCGATGCTGTTGGCATGTCAACTGTCCCAGAAGTCATTGTCGCTAGACATGCAGGCATGGAAGTATTAGGTATTTCTTGTATTTCAAATATGGCTGCTGGTATTTTAGATCAACCACTTAACCATGAAGAAGTAATTGAAACAACCGAAAAAGTAAAGAGTCACTTTTTACGCTATGTGAAAGAATTAGTGAAACAACTAGGAAATGAATCAATTCAAATCTAATGAACAGTGGTGATAATCATGAGAATGGTGGATTTAATCGAAAAGAAACGTGATGGACATGAGCTGTCAACGGAAGAAATTCAATTTATTATTAGTGGATATACAGATGGAACAATCCCTGACTATCAAATGAGTGCATTGACGATGGCGATCTTTTTCGAAGGGATGACTGAAAAAGAGCGTGCAGATCTCACAATGGCAATGGTAGAGTCTGGTGATCAAATTGATCTTTCACAGATTGAAGGCGTTAAGGTTGATAAGCATTCTACTGGTGGTGTAGGTGATACAACAACACTCGTTCTAGGACCACTAGTTGCTGCAGTTGGGGTGCCAGTTGCAAAAATGTCTGGAAGAGGACTTGGCCATACAGGTGGAACGATTGATAAGCTGGAGTCTGTTGAAGGCTTCCACGTTGAAATCGACAACGACGAATTTATTAAGCTTGTTAATCAAAATAAAATTGCAGTTATCGGTCAAAGTGGAAATTTAACTCCAGCAGATAAGAAGCTATATGCTTTAAGAGATGTAACAGCTACCGTAAATAGCATTCCACTCATTGCGAGTTCGATTATGAGTAAAAAAATTGCAGCTGGGGCAGATGCAATTGTCTTAGATGTAAAAACGGGTGCTGGAGCCTTTATGAAGACGTTAGAAGATTCAAAAGAGCTAGCTAGCGCTATGGTTCGAATTGGTAATAATGTAGGCAGAAAGACAATGGCTGTTATTTCAGATATGAGTCAGCCACTGGGTTTTGCTATTGGAAATGCATTAGAAGTGAAAGAAGCGATTGATACATTAAAAGGAGAAGGTCCAGAGGATCTTACAGAGCTATGCTTAACTCTAGGAAGTCATATGGTTCTCCTAGCAGGTAAAGCCGATTCTGCTCAACAAGCGCGAACAATGCTAGAAGATGCCATTCAAAATGGTTCAGCATTAGAGTCATTAAAAGTATTTTTAAGCTCCCAAGGCGGAAATGCCGAAGTAGTTGATGATCCGGAAAAGCTTCCACAAGCGAAGTATACGTTTGAATTAGAAGCGAAAGAAGACGGGTATGTTTCTGAAATTATCGCAGACTCAGTTGGTACGGCTGCCATGTTATTAGGTGCAGGCAGAGCGACAAAGGAATCCGAAATTGATTTAGCAGTTGGATTAGTTCTACAGAAAAAAATCGGAGACCAAGTTCAAAAAGGTGAGTCACTGGTGACCATCTACAGTAATTTTGAAGATGTAGAAGAAGTGAAAGAGAAGCTATACCATAGCATTAAACTTTCTTCAGAAAAAGTGTCTGCACCTTTACTCGTGCATGCGGAAATAACTGAATAACCAACCAGTTGTAAAGGCTGTTTCCAGGTCAATCATATGACTTGGAAGCAGCCTTTTTGTATTTGGAGGAAATGACTGTATAAATTTATGGATATTGGAAAAAATGGAAGTTATAAAGAATGGAGGGTTTATGTCATGAAACGAATTGTGTCTGTTATGCTAATTAGCCTTTTACTTACTTCTATAGCGATTCCATCTGCATTTGCCAATGAAAAGACAGGGGTGGAGCTTGCTAATGATTCCAAGTCTGCCATATTAATTGAACGAGATACGGGTTCAGTATTATATGAAAAAAATAGCGACGAACAATTGCCGCCAGCAAGTATGACGAAAATCATGACGATGCTGTTAATTATGGAAGCGATTGACGAAGGGAAATTACAGTGGGATGAGAAAATCCGTGCAAGTGAATATGCGGCATCGATGGGTGGCTCACAAATATTCTTAGAGCCAGGTGAACAAATGACAACCGAAGAAATGCTAAAAGGGATTGCAATCGGTTCTGGAAACGATGCATCTGTAGCGATGGCTGAGCGGATTGCAGGCTCAGAAGAAGGTTTTGTAGAAATGATGAATGAGAAAGCGAAAGAGTTAGGGTTAAAAAATACGTTCTTCAAAAACACAACAGGCTTACCAGTTGAAGGTCACTATAGTACAGCCCATGATATGGCCATTATGGCAAAAGAGCTTTTAAAATACGAAAAGATTACCGAATATACAGGAACCTATGAATCATACTTAAGAGAAAATACGGATAAAAAATTCTGGTTAGTTAATACGAATCGTTTAGTAAAATTCTACCCAGGAGTAGATGGTTTGAAAACGGGGTTTACAAGTGAAGCAAAATATTGTTTAACGGCGACTGCAGAGAAGGATGGTATGCGGGTGATTGCAGTTGTATTTGGAGCTCCAACTTCAAAGGCTCGTAATGCACAAGTGACCAAAATGCTAGATTATTCTTTTAGTCAATATGAAACACATCCAATGTATGAAAGAAACCATTCTGTCGGAAAAGCAAAAATCAGTAAAGGTAGCGAGAAAATGGTTGATGCTCTTACAAGTGAGCCGATTTCGTTGTTGACGAAAAAAGGGGAGAGCATAGAGGATGTAGAACAGAAAATCATGTTCAAAAAGGACTTGAAAGCTCCTATTAAAAAGGGTGCTCCGATTGGGACGATTCAATTTGTGAAGGATAATCAAACGTTAGTTGAGTCCCCGCTAGTCGCGAAGGAAGAAATTAAAGAAGCGAGCTGGTGGATTCTGTTCAAACGAGCTTTTGGCATGTTTACAAAAGTTGGCGAATAATCAATAAGAATTTGTCGAACACATTCTTATTCCTACTATTTTTAGCGAATAAGCACTAGTTTTGTCCGTAAGGAAGGAAATGCACCTCTTATATAGAATTTCACTCACTATAAGGCAGACCCATCTCAAGAGTTGAGGGAGGAGATGTCCTTCATGTATTTTCTGTCTCAATCGATTAAAATAGGTTGGAACAGTCTACATGTAGACCATATAAGGAGGATATGGATAGTGAGTCTAAATATCGATCTTGAAGTGAAAAATAACGTTCTATGTATCCGTCTTAGCGGAGAGCTAGACCATCATACGGCAGATACGCTTCGTGAACAAGCAACTAAAGCAATTGAGGATTTCGGTATCCGTCATATTATTCTTAATTTAGAGCATCTATCCTTTATGGATAGCTCTGGGCTTGGCGTTATTTTAGGAAGATACAAACAAATTAAAACGATGCATGGAGAAATGGTAGTTTGCGCAATTTCCCCAGCTGTCCAAAGACTCTTTGAAATGTCAGGTCTATTCAAGATCATTCGTCTTGAGGCGACAGAAGAATTTGCTTTGGAAAGATTGGGGGTAGCGTAGGATGAAAAATGAAATGCATCTTCAATTTAGTGCGGTCAGTCAAAATGAATCCTTTGCACGGGTAACCGTTGCTGCTTTTGTCGCGCAACTAGACCCGACAATGGACCAGCTTACAGAGATCAAGACGGTTGTGTCAGAAGCGGTAACTAATTCCATTATTCATGGGTATAACAACGACCCGAGCGGAACGGTCTACATTTCAGTTGTCATTGAAGATGGAATCGTAGACCTATCGATTAAAGATCATGGGGTGGGTATCTCAGATGTGGATGAAGCTAGGCAGCCCCTTTTTACAACGAAACCTGAACTGGAGCGCTCAGGCATGGGCTTTACAATCATGGAAAACTTTATGGATGAGATCGAGGTTCAATCCTTACCTGGAAAAGGAACAGAGATTCGATTAAGGAAGCATTTAACGAAAAGTAAAATGCTATGTAATTAAGGGAGTCTTGCCTATGGATGTGGAGGTAAAATCAGAAAAAGGCCAAACATATTTAAAAGATCAAGAAGTTAAGGAATTAATTGAGAAAAGTCAAGCAGGAGATCAAAGTGCGAGAGACTTAATTGTCCAGAAAAATATGCGCTTGGTATGGTCTGTTGTCCAGCGTTTTCTAAATCGAGGCTATGAACCAGATGATCTTTTTCAAATCGGTTGTATAGGTTTATTAAAGTCAGTAGATAAATTCGACCTCTCATACGATGTCAAATTTTCTACCTATGCTGTCCCTATGATTATTGGCGAAATCCAGCGTTTTATTCGTGATGATGGGACGGTAAAGGTTAGCCGCTCATTAAAAGAGATGGGCAATAAGATTCGGAAAGCTAAAGATGAGCTCTCAAAATCATTAGGTCGAATTCCTACGATATCTGAGATCTCAGAATTTCTGGATGTTCCAACTGAAGATATCATTCTCGCTCAAGAAGCAAGTCGAATGCCTTCGTCCATACATGAAACTGTATACGAAAATGACGGGGATCCGATTACATTATTGGACCAAATTGATGATGGAGATGAGGGCAGGTGGTTTGACAAGATTGCTCTAAAAGAAGCGATTCGTGAGCTAGATGAACGGGAACGACTTATCGTCTATTTGCGATACTACAAGGATCAAACCCAGTCTGAGGTTGCGGCACGGCTAGGAATTTCTCAGGTACAAGTCTCCAGGCTAGAAAAGAAAATATTAAAGCAAATGAAAGACCGTATGGATGTTTAGTCCAAACGGTCTTTTTCTATTTTTTTGGAACCCAAGGATCAGTTTAAAAACCATTTATTGGTCAACATGAACCTACTTGTGGTTACTCATACTATTTATACAAGGAAATCCATGTGTGGGAAGTGAACATGATGGAAACAACGGTATATATTCGCATGCGTCATCGAATTCAAGTGCGTCCCCACGACACCGTCGTTTTACAAGATATAGCCCAAATCATAACAGATGATGCTGTATATGAAGAGTTAAAGACTTTGCCCATTCATCAGGTCTCAACCCATGATCAAAACATCATAATTGTCGATGTGATGCGGGTAGTGAAGGGGATTACAGAAGTAAACCCTGAATACGAGGTACAAACCATAGGTTCCTCTCAGACCATTATTGAAGTGGTTTTTAAGAAAAAAGGAGTTTCGATTCCTTTTTTTATATTAATATGGCTACTGCTCTTTTTTGGAGCAGCACTTGCAATAATGAATTTTCATGAGGATGTTAGCATGCAGTCGGTTCATCAGCGCATTTATAAGCTGATAACTGGAAGGGCCATTGAGCAGCCACTAATTTTCCAAATTCCCTATTCGATCGGCCTAGGGCTCGGGATGATATTATTTTTTAATCATGTGTTTCGAAAGAGAATTAATGAGGAACCAAGTCCACTAGAAGTCGAAATGTTCAACTATCAACAAGATTTAGATCAATACGTGATTATGAATGAAAACAAGGAAAGTATGAAACAGCTTCATGACCATTAGTATTCTTTTTGTCATCTTTGTAGGGTTTGCTGGTGGACTTGCAGTAGGTTCAGGGTTTGTTGCATTTTTAACCGTATTAGGAGTGATCCCGCGCCTAACCCAACTGTCAAAAACGATGAAAATGATTCACTCCTATGAGTGGGCGGTTGTGACCGGGGCGGTAGGGGGAACAGTTGCTAGTCTAACAAGCTTTCAGCTTTCAATCAATGCGTTTGTTCTTATCCCTCTAGGGCTTGCCTGTGGTACATTTGTTGGCTTGCTAGCGGCAGCACTCACTGAAGTATTAAATGTATTGCCCATTCTGTCGAAGCGAGTGGGCGTAGATGATCGCATTGTCATCCTTTTAATGGCTATTGTACTAGGTAAAGTATTAGGCTCATTGTTTCATTGGATCTATTACGTCGATCTTTAAGCTACTTAATCTGAAAAGGAAAGGACATCATCGCATGAGTGATCGGAGGCGTGTCATATTAATAACTGATGGGGACGAATATGCAAGGAAGGCAGTGGAGGTTGTTGCCACTGAAATTGGCGGTAGATGCATCACGATGTCACATGGCAATCCAACTACTCTTTCAGGCCCCCAAATGGTGGAATTAATAAAGAAAGCACCGAATGATCCCATCTTAGTGATGTTTGACGATAGTGGTTTTATTGGAGAAGGATACGGTGAGCGCGCCTTAAAGTATGTAGCTACACATCCTGATATTGAAGTGCTTGGAGTTATTGCAGTAGCCTCTAGAACAAGACAGGAAGAGTGGACGAGGGTCGATATCTGTATCGATAAGGATGGAGAATTAACCCCATATGGTGTTGATAAATATGGAATACGAGAAATGGAAATTGGCAGAATATATGGAGACACGGTGTATTCACTAGATGAACTCGATGTCCCGATTATTATTGGTGTTGGCGATATTGGGAAAATGGGAAAGAAGGATCATTTCGAACAGGGTGCACCTGTTACTCGGAAAGCTGTGGAAGTAGTGTTAGAAAGGAGTGGATATAATGGGAATCGATCAAGCTAAAAAGCCCATCCCTGAATCACTGCAAGAAGTTGAGCAATTTATGAAGGATCGAATAGGACTAGGAACTAGCTTTGATCTAGGCGTAAGGAAATTTAAGGTGCTTCGAAAGGATGTCCACTTTTATTATTGTAATGGACTTTGTGATACCCAATTTATGATGGAATTATTTGAAGAAATTGTCGGCATTAATGATCATGAAAAGCTGTCGACAAATTTGTTTTCAATGGTTGAAAATCGCTTGGTCCATCAGTCTGTTACACCGCTTAAAACGCTTGATGAACTTGTCGATCAAGTACTTTCTGGGTTAATTATAGTACTTGTAGAAGGAGAAGCAAAGGCATTAGCAGTTGATGTTCGGAGCTATCCAGGCAGACAGCCTCAAGAGCCAGATACAGAAAAAGTCATCCGAGGCTCACGTGATGGGTACGTTGAAAACATTATTGTAAACACGGCATTGACACGTAGGCGAATTCGAGATGAGCGTCTTCGATTTGAAATCTTAAATGCAGGTGAACGCTCTAAAACCGACATAGCGATTGGCTACATAAAGGATGTAGCCAATAAGGACTTAATTGATGTAATCAAAAAAGAGATAGAAAGCATTGATATTGATGGCTTACCAATGGCAGATAAAACGGTTGAAGAATTTCTAGTGAAGCAAGGCTATAATCCGTATCCTCTTGTAAGGTATACAGAGCGTCCGGATGTAGCTGCAAGTCATTTATTGGAAGGACACGTCCTTATTTTCGTTGATACGTCCTCAAGTATCATTATTACACCGACCACCTATTTTCATCATTTACAGCATGCAGAAGAATACCGCCAGTCGCCAGCGGTAGGAACATTTGTTAGATGGACTCGATTCCTAGGTGTCATTGCTTCAATATTTTTGTTGCCTTTATGGTTTTTATTTGTATTAGAACCCTCGCTTTTGCCAGAGCGAATTGCGTTTATTGGGCCGAATGAACAAACGAATATCCCAATAGTTGTTCAGATTTTCTTAGCGGATTTAGGGTTGCTGTTTCTAAGGATCGCTGCGATTCATACCCCAACACCTTTAGCAACCGCCATGGGGTTAATTGCAGCGGTTTTAATTGGACAGATTGCCATAGATGTAGGGCTGTTTGTTCCGGAAGTCATTTTATATGTGGCTGTAGCAGCGATTGGAACTTTTTCAACGCCAAGTTATGAATTAAGTATTGCAAATAAAATGGCTCGGTTGGTGTTATTGGCATTAGTGGCGATGTTCCACACACCAGGGCTTGTTATCGGTACGACGATTTATGTTTTGTTTTTAACAGGTATACGTTCTCTTAATACGCCATATTTATGGCCGTTTCTTCCGTTTAGTCCAGGTGCGTTGCTGACGATTTTTATTAGAAAATCAACGCCAGGAGCAAAAATAAGGCCTAGTATTGTGAAGGCGAAGAATCGTTTAAGTCAGCCTTCAGGGAATAAGTAAGATGACTTGAAGCCGTTTGACACCTGCGGGATGAAGAGGAAAAGTCAAGACCCCACAGGCAAAGTCGAGGAGGCTTGACTTCATCCACGCGGAAAACAAGTGGATGAAGCGCAATGGAACGAACGGGCTGTATAGTAAAATACTCATATTGGTTTGTTGTTTGCTATTATTTCCAAATTAGTCTACGAGTTAACGGGTATGGAGCTTGTTTCGATTATGTAAATTTGCGTTTGTGTGTTGGATCTTGGCTGATACGTAAACCCTTTAGGTGTAAGTACATTTTGGCTCTAATTAGATAAAACTCTCTCATGAATATTTTAAATAATAAAGACAGGAGCCAAACTCAAACAATGAGTTTGGCTCCTGTCTAATGCTTTGTAAAGGCACATGTTTATTTTGAGAAGAATGATTTTATGGCATCAATGACAGCAATAAAAAATTCTTTAAGCTTATCAAGGAAGCCTTGTCCTTCTTCACTTTCGAGAAAATTGCTGATTTTATCTTTTGCTTGATTAATTTGTTCCCCTACCTGATTCCAGTCAATATTTAAGTCTTTTAATCGATTAAATAATTCAATTAAGCTTTGGATTTCTTGTTCTGTTAGAGTAATTCCAAGCTCTTTGGCTGCTTGTTCGATGATTGCCCTGAGGTCGGCATCATTCTGCGGAGCATTTTTTGCCATTTCTTCTTTAATTTTCGCGATTAATGCGGCGGCATTTTCTTTTCCGACGGATTCTCCTAACTCAGCGGTCTTCACCATCTCCTCATTTGCCGCTTGCTTAACATCTTCTGGAATCGATTCTTCTGCAGATATTTCATATGCTTTAATAATCCCTGTAAGAGCGGCTGTACCGGAAACAGGTATTGGTGCAGTAATATAGATGCTTGCATCCTTTACTCCCGCAGTAATCAGAGCGTTAATATACATTTCATCAGTTACCCAATTAATATTATTGGTTTCCACCTCGAGGCCGGTTCCTTCAGCGGCAACGGTAATAGCAGAAGAAGAAATAGCTCTTGTTCCAATAAGGGCTTTAGAGATGTACTTTCCTAAATATTGATGTTCTTCCTGGTTCGATACGGTGACCATTTGTACATTTTCTGGTGCATTCATTTCCTGCAAGAGCGACTGCTTTTGTTCCTCTGACAGATTTTCACCTAAAGTGACAATCATATCTCCTTCAGCGAGGTCAGCTAAGCTTTGCACTGGAAGGATGAGTAGTAATAGCAATATCAGTGGCAGCAATTTATGTTTTATCATAGAGAACCTCCTCAAATGGGTGTGTGATCACATAAGTAATAGACGATTGGGAACGTAGAAAAGTTTCTGTTTTCTTGTACTCTTAGTCGTAATTGCCTATGGTCATTCATGAACTTGTCAAATTAATTATGCATATTTACATAAGAAATTCAATGGATTTCAGTCTGTGTATAGTGTAGAATAAATTTCAGTTATAAGAAACTCCTGTGGCATTGAAGAACAGCGTAAGTATGGCCGAACGCAATGAAGGAGCACCTGTCGAAAGGGAGGGCATTATATGGAAAAAAAGAAAAATGGGATTGTATTTATATTAATCTTAGTATTTGCAATTATTTGGGGTGTTATTTACTGGTTGTTCATTGCACCGAATAGTTAAACACAGGGGATTGAACTACAAGTTGGTTTTATGTATGATAAGAACGGAATATCATAAGTGTCACATTCTAAAAGAGAATACATATAATGAATGTAAGTTTACGACTGTTTGTTTTTGGAAAAAATAAGGGTATTGCACATTGACAGGCTAGTTGTTCAATGTGAAGAAAAGAACGCTTTGTGTAAATATTTTACGAAAATGTTCTATTTATAATGAGGGATCCTATATGTTAATTCGCTATAAAAAAACGTTTGAAAAGATTGCAATGGGTTTACTTTCTTTTATGCCTCAAGAAAAAGAGTTAAAGAAATTGCAACTAACGATGAAGAAATATGAAACCGAAGAGGATTGGCAGCTTTTTTTATGGAAGGATGAAGACATCATTGGCTTAATTGGCGTCATCATGTTAGATGATTCATCAATTATGGTTCAACATATATCAGTAAATCCGTCGCATCGACTACAAGGAATCGGAAAAAAGATGGTACAAGCGTTAAAAGAGCTCTATCCGAATAAGGAGTTTACTTCTAATGATGAAACCGCTCCATTTTTAGAAAAGTGTTAGAAAAAAGATATGAAAGACAGAGAGGGGTATTTAATCTCTGTCTTTTTTGTTCTTGTCTTGCATGGCGTTTATTCGTTCAGAAATGACGTTACTTCTATCCCTAAGCATATGGCGATGAATAATATGTTCATTTAGTATATCGCTTTCAGCACCCCATGCCATCGAATTTTCCATACAATATGTAGCACATTGGTGCACTAAACCTTCCTCTCTAAGTGGGATGGAAACACTTTTGTATGCTGAGTTTGAATGGATGGCTGTCATTTGTTCATTGATGATTGACAGAAGAGCATCTGAATCGATCCCAAGCTTTTCTAACTCATGCTTCTGTGGTCGAAGAATATCATAGGCCTTCTTTAAAGTCCGATAAGCTCCTTTAAGGTTATTGCGGCGAAAGTGGTAATTTCCAACTGCAAATTGGATAAGGCCCACCCAGAGAGATTGTTTATTTCTGGGATCGACTGATTTCCAATACTCTTCTAAAATTTCATGGCACTCAAAATAATCTCGATCTCCATGAAAATGAGCTAAAAACTGGATATATTCTCTCGGATACATGAGAAATCCCCCTTTGATAAGGCTATGCCTATTTTAGCATAAACAGTTGGACGAGATAAAAAGGCAATGTCTAGAAACGTAGACATTGCCTTTAGAGGTTTCATAAAAAGCTTTGACATTATATTATAACCAAGCAGCACCAACGATGATTAATAGAATGAAAAGAACAACGATTAAAGCGAAGCCTGCTCCGTAACCAAATCCACCAGCTTGTGACATATTCAATTACCTCCTCTTTGTTAGTTACAATTCCATCCTATGTACGTTTGCCGGTTTGTGTATGGGCGATGGTCCATTTACTGCTTGATAATTTTGCAAGAGGGTTATTTTTCTATTGGATAACGCAGTTTAATCCTCTATACTATTAATAGTCATTTTCACTGTGACTATTTATGATGCAATAAAATGAACTAGCTTCAATACGTAAATAAAAGGAATTATGGTGGATTAGATGCAATATAACGTAAAGATTGATTCATTTGAAGGGCCGCTTGATTTGCTGCTTCATTTAATCAATCGTCTAGAAATTGATATATATGATATTCCGGTCTCTAAAATAACGGAGCAATACCTGACCTATATACATACGATGCAGGAGCTTCAATTGGATATTGCGAGTGAATATTTGGTGATGGCTGCTACATTGCTAGAGATTAAAAGTAAAATGCTATTGCCGAAACATGAAGAAGAAATAGTAGAGGACGATCTAGGTTTAGAGTATGAAATGGACCCTCGTGATGAACTTGTTGAGAGATTGATAGAATATAAAAAATACAAAGAAGCTGCAGATGAATTTAAATCACTTGAGCAGGAGAGAAGCTTATTTTTCACAAAGCCTCCAAGCGATTTATCAGAGTTTACGAAGGATGTTCAGACAGATAAGGTTGACTTAAATGTGTCATTATATGATATGCTAAGTGCATTTCAAAAATTAATGCGCCGAAAAAAGCTACAAAAGCCGTTATCTACGAAAATTACTCGCCAGGAAATTCCGATTGAAAAACGCATGGAAGAAATACTGGACAATCTTCGTATGGTCAAAGGGAGAATGAGCTTTCATGAGCTTTTTCCTTTCCCTGAAAAGGAGCATATCGTTGTCACTTTTTTAGCTGTATTAGAATTAATGAAACGAAAAGAAATACATGTAGAGCAAGAGCATAATTTTGCAGAAATATTTGTTGCTGCAAAGGAAGGAGTAGAATTAGTTGGGGATCGTTAATTGGAGTGGAATTGTGGAAAGTCTATTGTTTGCCGCAGGTGATGAGGGGCTTTCGTTAAAGCAGATTTCCCAAGTATTAGAGATTGATGAAGTACAAGCAGAAGCAATTATGCTAGAACTAATGGAAGACTATCATCAAAGTGAAAAGCGTGGAATAACGATTGTTCAATTAGCTGGAACGTATCAGTTTGCTACAAAAAAAGAGCACTCCCCCTATTTGAAAAAACTAGTGGAGTCTCCGAACGTCTCGACTTTATCTCAAGCAGCATTAGAAACTCTAGCGATTGTTGCGTATAAACAGCCGATTACGCGAGCTGAGATTGAGGAAATCCGTGGAGTGAAGACCGAGAGGCCGCTTCAAACATTAGTAGCAAAGGCGCTTATTAAGGAAGTTGGTCGAGCAGAAGGAACTGGCCGAGCCTATTTATACGGAACGACGAAGGAATTCTTAGATTACTTCGGTCTCAAGAACATTAAAGAGCTTCCACCATTACCTGAAAGAGAAGATGATGATTTAGGACAAGATGAAGCAGATCTCTTTTTTGAGAAATTTCAAGAAACAATTGAAAATTGAGTTTTCTGACACATTTAATCGATTTTATGGTAATATGATGATAACTTTTAAAATGCTTCATTGCTGATAATGAAGCATTTTTCTATACCATTCGGTTGAAATTTGAAAACTAACTAGACGAGTGCAGTACATGAAATGACTTTTTTGAGAATATACATATTTCACTTCGGCAGTTAGTTTAAAGGGAGGATCCATAACTTGATTATTCAGCATTGTCGAGGATATGAATTAGAAAAAGCCCAATCTAATACGTCAGAAGATTTTTTTAACAGAAGCGAGATTTGTTATATCGAAGATGGACAAGAGCGATCACTTCATGTTCTTTATGTCCGTTATTTTGAGGAACAAATGGCAGAGTTTACACCATTTTCATCGGATCCTGTTTTTCAGGCAGGAGATAGACAAGTGGAATTTAAAGACCTTGTTGCATTAGCTTGTTTGCTCAATCATCCAGGCTTCCGGCATCGAAAGAGAGTCTATATAAACAATCAAGCGGAATTTGCCTCTTTTTTCAAGACACTCGATTTTGAGAAGCTCCCTAAGCTATTTGAAGAGTTAGAGACAAAACAAAGCTTTGAAGTGAGATCACCTTTAGAATATATCGTACAGCCATCATAATATTACGGACGAATAAGGGGTGGAGATTGTGGGGAATACCATCGTAAAATCTCAATTAGAAGATGTAAGCAGTTTTTTACAAACAACAGTTCAAGAACTTGAGGATTTCTTAAATAAAACGACATTGGCCGCTCTGATGAATGAAAAGCAAGGGGATGAAGAATATTATAAAGCCATTCTCTCTCATATGAGAAAGCTCCTTGTTTATTGTGAAGAAGGACTAGATGCATGTCATGTCATTTTACAAGGTGTCTCTTTTCAAAAAGGGGCAGCTGAGAAGACGCTTTATCGAATTTATCACCAATGTATTGAGGAATTCTTCTCTCCAAAAAATGATGCATGGTTTGAAAACAGTCGCTCAGCTTATACAGGGAAAAACGCAATTAAGCTAAAGTCTGAAGTTCCAGATAGCCTAGTAAGGCTTTTCAAAGGACTAGAAGGCGACTTTCAACGGATTCGTGAAGAGTTAGAATACTACGAAACAGACTACCGTACGAAAATGACACAAACGAAATAACGAGCTAGAAAAAGGAATGGCGCTTAGTCGCTCATTCTTTTTTTGTGTTGGCATCTCTGGGTACCCCTTACCCCTTTGAAGCCAGATGTAGGAATAACTCAAGATTAGTATGTAAATTGGCTTATGATAAATTCGGACTTGGTAGAGTAATTTTTCCAAATGTATGTCATACGATAGAAGGAATACATTGGGGAAAGAGGGATTAAATGAGCCGTTTTTATGATTATCTTCAAGAGGTTTCTAAGTGGAATAAGGAACTACGCTCGTTTCTTGAAACCCAAACGGTTAACGAAAGGGAAGAGATATGGGGAAAGCTTGATCGGTTTTCAGCAATTGTTGACGGGGCTTCGACGAACTTATCACAAGAAGAAATCGAAGCGATCCAATCGGAAGTGGACTTGTTACAGGATGAGGTGGAAAGCTATTTTGAACAAAGACAACAGATTGGAAATATCTATCTTCAAGAGCCATATGTAGCTGCAGGGGAACATACTTTACCTAGCCTTCCATATCCTTATGATGCCCTTGAACCATATATTGATAAGGAAATCATGAAGCTTCACCATGACAAGCATCATCAATCATATGTAGATGGCTTAAATAAAGCAGAGCTAAAGTTAGTAGAAGCAAGGAAAGCGAATGACTTCGGGCTCGTCAAGCACTGGTCAAGGGAGCTTGCCTTTCATGGCTCGGGGCATTACTTACACACCATCTTTTGGAACAATATGAGTCCAAGAGGAGGAGGCAAGCCTTCGGGTCCTTTACTAAAAGAAATAGAAAAGTATTTTGGAAGCTTTGAAGCTTTTAAAAAGCACTTTAGTGAGGCAGCCAAACAAGTGGAGGGTGTTGGCTGGGCTATCTTAGTTTGGTCTCCTCGGTCTCGACATTTAGAAATTCTTCAATCGGAGAGACACATGCTTTTAACTCAATGGGACACGATTCCACTCCTTGCTCTGGATGTTTGGGAGCATGCTTACTACTTGCAATATAAAAATAACCGCGGGAAGTATGTAGACAACTGGTGGAATGTGGTCTATTGGAGAGATGTTGAACAACGATTTGAAAAAGCAAAGCAATTGAAATGGACTCCAGCCTGATCTTCAAGCGAAAAGCGTATACTGCTTTTCGCTTTTTTCTTTTCTTTGCTAAATTCCTTCATCTAGTCATATCAAAACTTGTCCTGCATACACTTGTACAAACCAATAAAAGAGACGAGGTTTTGTTTGATGAAGTTAAAATTGAAGTGGCTCATTTCCTCCCTCACTGTCTCGCTGCTTTTCCTGCTGCTTCCTGAAAATACGAAGGCCATTTCCGTAAGTGCAAGGGGCGCGGTGCTAATCGAGCAGGAATCAGGGCGGATTTTATATGAGAAAGAAGCGAATACGAAAATGAGAATCGCCAGCATTACCAAAATCATGACAGCCATTATAGCCATTGAATCAGGCAAAATGGATGAAATGGTGAAAGTGAGCGAGAAGGCAGTTCGAACGGAAGGCTCTTCGGTTTACTTAAAGCCAGGGGAGAAAATTAAGCTGGAAGATCTTGTTTATGGATTGATGCTACGATCTGGGAATGATGCAGCGGTAGCAATTGCAGAACATGTGGGAGGGAGCTTAGATGGGTTTGTCTATTTAATGAACCAGAAAGCAAATGAAATCGGGATGAGCAACACCCATTTTGCCAATCCGCATGGGCTAGATGATCATGAGAATCATCTTTCTACGGCATTTGACATGGCTTTATTAACAAGATATGCAATGGAAAATGAAGTCTACCAAAGAATATCGGGCACGGAGGTTCATAAAGCGCCTAACCCTACTGAAAAATGGGACAGAGTATGGAAAAATAAAAATCGCCTGTTAACCCAACTATATGATTATTGTACAGGGGGAAAAACGGGGTATACGAAACGAGCAAAACGAACATTAGTCAGTACAGCATCCAAGGAAGAGATGAATTTAATAGCTGTTACACTTAATGCGCCAGATGACTGGAATGACCACATCGCAATGTATGAAAGTGCATTTAAAACATATGATATGGCAGAAATTTTAGAAGAAGGGGATCTTTCGGTAGAGGTAGACGATTTTTATCAAGATAAGCTAATTATCAAACAACCGTATGTTTATCCGGTAAAAGGGGACGAACGAGAGTTGTTTCGAGTGGAATATAAACTACAGAAGCCACAGGACGATTGGGAAGATGGAAAAGAGGTTCCAACAGTTGTGGGCAGAGCGATTATCTACTTAGACGAGAAGCCGATTCATCAATCTTCTATTTACTTCAAACAAGAATTTATCAAAGAAGAGAAATCATTTTTTGATTTTTTTAAGGGGATTTTCTCCTCAATCATCGGTGTGAAATCATATGGTTAACATCATCTGGGTAGCAATGACCGTCATCGGCATTCTCTTTGCGATCATAAACGGAACGATGAATGAGGTAAATGAAGCCGTCTTTAATGGAGCGAAGGAAGCAGTCACTTTATGTATAGGATTGATTAGTATTCTCGTCTTTTGGTTAGGTATTATGCGGATTGCGGAGGATGCAGGCCTTTTGAAAAAATTATCCTTTCTCTTTCGTCCGATCGTTAAGAGACTTTTTCCAGAAGTTCCAAAGGATCATCCAGCGATGGGCTATATCTTATCCAATATGATGGCGAACATGTTTGGCCTCGGAAATGCTGCCACACCCCTTGGAATTAAGGCGATGGAGGAGCTAAGAGAGTTAAATGGAGGAAAGGATTCAGCGAGTAGGTCCATGATTACCTTTTTAGCTATTAATACATCAAGCTTAACTCTAATTCCAACGACGGTCATTGCAATTCGAATGAATTATGACTCAGCAGCACCGACGGAAATTGTAGGAACCACATTAGTTGCCACCTTTTGCTCTACGATAGGTGCGATATTAATAGACCGTTATTTTCATTATAGAAGAAGCCGCAAAGGATGAAATCAATATGGAGATCATTACAACAATTTCATTATGGTTTATTCCCGTATTAATCGGCTCTATTCTATTGTACGGGACATTTAAGCAGGTTCCCACGTATGAAAGTTTTGTAGAAGGCGGAAAAGAAGGCATCAAAATAGCTGTTTCTATCATTCCTTTTCTTGTGGGAATGCTTGTTGCGATATCCGTTTTTAGAGCTTCTGGTGCATTGGAATATATGATTGATTTGATCAGACCAGCACTTGAGGCAATCGGATTTCCAGCAGAGATTGCACCCTTAGCGATTATTCGGCCCATCTCAGGAACTGCTGCTCTTGGCATGACTAGTGACTTAATCGCTACCTATGGTCCGGATTCCTTTATTGGCCGTCTAGCCTCTACTCTACAAGGCAGCACCGACACGACTTTCTATGTACTAACCGTCTACTTTGGGGCTGTCGGAATTAAGAAAATGGGAGATGCCCTTAAGGTAGGTCTTCTGGCAGACCTCGTTGGAATCATTGCAACAGTCGTCATAGTTACTCTAGTATTTGGATAATCGGAAGAGAAAAAGATACCCATTGATTTTGGGTATCTTTTTCTTTGGGAATAAGCGGAGCGAGTTTTTGTTTTACGGGAAATTGAAAAATAGGGAGAAAAAGCTGATTTGGTGTGTAGGAGAACGATTACAAGTTGGCTAGGTACAAAACTTCGATCGAAGAAATGTGAGTACCATGCAAAAAATGGAGTGGTATAAGAAAAGACAGACTGATCGCATGCCAAACATTGATCAAGTATAATGAATAAAATACGGTAACTTTAAAGAAAGTTGAGTGATTGGAGTGAAAACAGCATAAATGGAGGTCAACCCGAAGTAGGAAATAGCCAAAGTGAGCGAAAAGTGGACAAACGTGAGCGGAAAATTTCGAATAGGAGCGAATTCATACCGAATAGGAGCGAAAAATCAAGAAAAGCGAGCGAAATCCGCTTAGGTGTGATCGAACGCTCAAAAAAGGATCGAACGCTCACTAGTTGGCCAGGTGCAAATCATTGATCGAGATGAGAGTGTGAAAGAAAAGACAAATTATCATGTATCAAATACCGATCGAGAAAAGAGTACGCTAGAATAAACTTGTTGTCCTCCAACGTAATGGAGATGAAACCTGATAGTGTGAGAGTACTAGAAAATATCGTATCAATACCTTCCAACAAAACACATATCCACGAGAACAGTAGCTTAAAAAGGTCATCACTTATATTCACCCCTCATTTCTGATTTCTTCATTTAATCCACTAATTAGATTCCCTTCATAAATAGTCAAAAAAATTGCTTACTTTGAAAACGTTCAAAATTGTGTCATAATGCATTAGGATGGAAAAGAATTTAGATACATCCGAAATATATGAGGTGAAATAAATGGAAAGATTACAAAAAGTTATTGCTCACGCTGGATTTGCATCAAGAAGGAAAGCGGAAGAGCTTATCGTAGAAGGAAGAGTAAAAGTGAACGGCAAAGTGGTTAAGGAGCTTGGGGTAAAAGTAAGTCCTTCCGATCGTGTCGTTGTAGATGGAATCCCTGTTGAACGAGAAGAACCAGTTTATTTTATGTTTTACAAGCCAAGAGGCGTAATTTCAAGTGTCAAGGATGATAAGGGTCGTAAGGTCGTGACAGACTTCTTTGAAAATATTGAACAACGGATTTACCCTGTTGGTCGACTTGATTTTGATACATCTGGGTTATTGCTTCTTACAAATGATGGGGAATTTGCGAATTTACTGATGCATCCGAAAAACGAAATAGAAAAGGTATATGTCGCGAAGGTTAAAGGAATCCCGTCTCGTGAAAATATGAAATTATTAGAAAGAGGAATTAAGCTAGAGGATGGGAAAACCGCTCCAGCAAAGACAAAGCTTCTTTCTATGGATAAGAAAAAGCAAACGGCGATCGTCGAGCTGACGATTCATGAAGGGAAAAATCGCCAAGTTCGAAGAATGTTTGAAGCGATTGGACATGAGGTCATGAAACTGAAACGTGAACGATATGGCTTTTTAACGTTAAAGGGATTAACTCCAGGTGAAATCCGCGAGCTTTCTCCACATGAGGTTAAGCAACTACGTACGTTAGCAAATAAAAGTTCATAGAAGTGTCACACTTATTTAACTATGTAAACAATATCGGCATGTTGAAAAATGCTATAATAGAAAACAATGTGAACATTTTTAAATAGTTGGGGGACTACATATGAAAAAGAAACGATTAGTGCTTCGTACTATCATTTTATTAATATTAGCCGGTGCGGTTGGGTACACATTATATGCCAATCTAACAAAAGATCAAGTTCAAAAAGTAGAAATTGGAAAAATAGCTCCAGACTTTGCACTAGTGGATTTAAACGGTGAAAAGCATAAGCTTTCAGATTATAAGGGGCAAGGCGTCTTCTTAAATTTTTGGGGAACATGGTGTAAGCCGTGTGAAAAAGAAATGCCTTATATGAATAATCAGTATAAGCAATATACAGATCAAGGAGTACAAATTCTCGCAGTTAATGTGGGAGAGTCTGATTTTGCTGTAGAGAAGTTTGTGGAAAGGCATGAGCTTGTGTTCCCAATTGTAAACGATAAAGATGGACAGGTACAAAGTGCTTACGGTATTAATCCATTACCAGTAACCTTTTTAATTGATCCAGAAGGAAAAGTAGTGAAAGTTCATACAGGTTCACTTTCAGAACCAATGGTTAAAGATTTTATGGAACAGATAAAGCCATAAATGACGGGGAGTTATGGAGATGAAAGACGTAAAATGCGAATGTGGGCACGTCAATCCGCATGGTACCGTATTATGTGAATCGTGTGGAAAAGTGTTCGGGGAAGAGGAGAACAATAAGAAGCTTCTTGATATGAGATATGAAGGGAGTGCTAGGCGCTCTCAAACGTATAACAAAACAATTGTTGATAAAATATGGAATTTCTTTTCGTCTGTTAAGGTAGGGGTATGGCTGATTGTAGTTACCTTAATTGCTTCAGCCCTCGGAACGATCCTTCCACAAGAAATGTATATTCCACCTGTCATGCCTGCAGCAGAATATTATGAAGATCAATATGGGTGGATAGGCAAGCTATACTATGAACTAGGTTTTCATAATCTATATAGTTCTTGGTGGTACTTAATTCTGGTTGCATCCATCGGTGTATCACTTGTTATTTGTAGTTTAGACCGTGTTGTTCCACTCTACCGTGCCTTAAAGGTACAACGAGTGACGAGACATGAAGGGTTTATGAAGCGTCAAAGACTATTTGGTGTGACAGAAGAAAACGTTTCAGAAGAAAGCTACATTTCAATTAAAGACAAGCTGAAAGAAAAAAGATACAAAATCCGTGAAGAAAATGGCAATATTTTGGCTGAAAAAGGTCGATTTTCACGATGGGGTCCATATGTAAACCATGTGGGGCTTATTATCTTTTTAATTGGAGGCATGCTCCGATTTGTGCCAGGGATGTACATTGATAAAGTGATCTGGGTTCGTGAAGGTGAAACGAAGGTGATTCCTGAAACAAAAGGGGAATACTACTTAACTAATAATCAATTTATCGTAGAGGTTTATGATAAAGATAAAGATAATGAAGTGTTCAAAGAAGCGATTGATAAAGCTGGGATGGTAGCTAAAAATTATCAATCTGATGTCACGCTCTATAAGACAGATGGACAAGCCGTTACTGGTGAGAAGCCGGAATTGAAGAAAGTGAGAGACTATTCCATTCGGGTGAATGAACCATTGAAATTCGATAACTTTGCTGTCTATCAAGTAGACTATAAGCAAAATGAATTAAATAAAATGACGTTTGCTTTAACAAATAAAGATACAAACGAACAATATGGTAATGTAACTGTTGATCTTTATGATCCGATGCCGTCCTATGAATTAGATGGTGGATATTCAGTAGAGGTAGTTAGTTATTTCCCTGATTTTGAATTTGATGATAATGGTGAGCCGACAACAAAATCACGAATCCCAAATAATCCTGCGTTTGTATTCAAAATGTTTACACCAGATAAGCCAGAAGGAGAAGTTAGCTTTGTAGCGATACAGCAAACGATTGAACCATTTGGAGATAATGATTACAAAATGGCATTTGCTGGAGTAGAAACGAAAAACGTCTCTGGCTTAACCGTTCGAAAAGATTTAACCTTACCGATTATTGCAATTGGTGGTATTATTTTTATGATTGGTGTTGCGCAGGGCTCTTATTGGAATCATCGCCGTATTTGGATTCGCCGTGAAAACGGTGAAGTGTGGGTTGCTGGTCACACAAATAAGAACTGGTTTGGACTTAAGCGTGAAATCAGCTATGTTTTAGCGGATACGCCAGTAAAAGAACCAGAAGATCAAGTTCAAAATGAGAAGAACGGATAGGGGAGGGACACTCGAGTGGCAAATTTGAGTGCGAATTTATTATATGTTGCTTTTATCCTATACTTAATTGCAACTGTATTGTTTGCGGGTTCAATTCGTGATAAGCATATAAAGTCTGGAAAAGAAGGCAAAAACCGTTGGGCAAGCTTTGCCATTTTAACGACTATTATCGGATTTGTAGCCCAACTAGGCTATTTTATTACAAGATGGATTGCTGCTGGACATGCTCCAGTTAGTAACCTATTTGAATTTATTACATTCTTTGGATTGGCTTTAGTAGGAGCGTTTATCGTTATTTACTATATTTATAAAACACCAATGCTAGGCGCATTTACCATGCCAGTAGCCTTGCTTATTATTGCATATGCAAGCATGTTCCCTAGAGAGATTTCTCCGCTGATTCCTGCACTGCAAAGTGACTGGCTGCACATTCATGTAACGACAGCAGCTATTGGGTCTGCGATTCTATCGATTAGCTTTGCAGCCGGTTTATTGTACCTTGTTAAAGCGATTGATCAAACGAAGCCGTCCAAGCAAACTTTTTGGCTGGAGATGGTCATGTATGGAATCATCTGTACTTTAGGCTTTGTTATTGCCACTTCTGTATTTTCTGCAATGGATTACGAAGCTAATTTTAACTGGATTGATAAAAATGAAAAAGAAGCGGTTATGGAATATAAGCTTCCTGCGTTAACTGGCCCACATCAAGGCACACTAACAACTGATGGAGTGATGGAGCCGTTAATTGAAATGCCTGCAATCATTAATGCGAAAAAACTGAATACGTTAACATGGTCTATTTTAGTCGGTTCCGTTCTCTATGCATTATTAAGAGTAATTTTCCGAAAACGACTTGCTGCAGTTCTTCAGCCGTTCGTGAAAAATATTAATTTAGACTTAGTAGATGAAATCAACTATCGTTCTGTACTAATCGGTTTTCCTGTGTTCACATTAGGTGCGCTTATATTTGCAATGATTTGGGCACAAATCGCATGGACAAGGTTCTGGGGATGGGATCCTAAGGAAGTATGGGCATTGATTACCTTCTTATTCTATGCAGCATATCTTCACCTTCGACTTTCCAAGGGCTGGCATGGAGAAAAATCTGCATGGCTTGCGGTCATTGGCTTTGTTATTATTATGTTTAACACAGTGTTTGTAAACCTAGTTATTGCTGGTTTACATTCATATGCTGGTTCATAAGATTATTTTCAATCCAACTACCTGCCTAAGTAGGCCCGATAATTGTTCAAACAACGATTAGTGCAATTTGATAGAACCACTCAATCATTGTCACATTTCGGGAGCCTTCACTTTTTTGCGGTGAGGGCTTTTTGGTTAAAACACTATTTACTGGGGGATGTTATTCATGGAAAAAGATGTGAAAATTCTGGTTGTAGATGATGAAGAAAGAATTCGCCGTTTATTAAAAATGTATCTTGAAAGAGAGAACTATACGATTGATGAAGCGGAAGATGGGGAAGTTGCGTTAGAAAAAGCGCTGACTAATGATTACGATCTCATTTTATTAGATCTAATGATGCCAGGAAAAGATGGAATTGAAGTATGCCGTGATCTTAGGGAGAAAAAGGCTACTCCAGTTATTATGCTGACGGCAAAAGGAGAAGAGGTCAACCGCGTTCAAGGCTTCGAAGTGGGGACGGACGATTATATCGTCAAGCCGTTTAGCCCAAGAGAGGTTGTATTACGTGTGAAGGCATTACTACGCCGTTCGTCTAAAACAAGCTTCTTACAAACGGAAACGACAACAAAGGATGTTATTGTTTTTCCACATTTAACAATTGATAACGATGCTCATAGAGTTTTAGCGGATGGGAAAGAAGTCAGCTTGACACCAAAGGAATACGAATTGCTCTATTTTCTAGCCAAAGCTCCTGATAAAGTGTTTGACCGTGAGCAGCTTTTGAAAGAAGTATGGCATTATGAATTTTTCGGTGACTTACGAACAGTCGATACTCATGTTAAACGTTTAAGAGAAAAGCTAAACAAAGTCTCAGAGCAAGCAGCCAAAATGATTGTAACAGTTTGGGGTGTAGGCTATAAATTTGAGGTTGTCAATGAATGATGTTTTGGCGGAGTGTTGTAGGTAAGCTTTGGTTTACCATCCTTTTATTAGTTTCATTTGTTCTATTAATCCTAACTGTAATGCTTTTGGAGTTTTTTGAGAATTATCATGCCAAGGAAACGGAACGAGAGTTGACAAATACAGCTTTAAAGATTGCGGAGATGCTTGAGGAGCACGAGCTTTCAGTAGGGCTTGAGATATCATGGGAATTAGTAGATGATGTGACAAGTGTTACCGTAATAAAAAGCACCAATGAGTATTATTCGTCTCCTGCAAGTGAGGCGAATATCGAACTTCCAATCTCTTATTTCCTTGATGATGAAGAACTGTCGTATGTTCTTAAAACGGAAGAACCGGTTAAGAAGATTTCCTCTCCGGCTATGATGAATTCAAGTGAGGATCTAAGAACTTTAATTATCGGTGTCCCTTTCCGGTTGAAAACAGATGAGACTGGGGCAGTTTACCTCTACCAATCATTAGAGGTTATTCAGGAAACGACGAAAACGACAACCAAATTTATCTTTTTAGCTGCAGGCGTTGCGATCATTTTAACAACGATATTTGCTTTCTTTTTATCAACGAGAATCACTGCACCGCTTCGGAAAATGAAAGAAGCTGCCTTCGAGGTAGCAAGAGGAAAATTTGATACGAAGGTGCCTATCCTAGATCAAGATGAAATTGGTGAGCTAGCTACGGCCTTCAATCAAATGGGAAGACAATTAAAATTCAATATAAGTGCCCTTAGTCAAGAAAAGGAGCAATTAAAGAGTATTTTAAGTAGTATGGCAGACGGCGTAATTACCTTTAACCGAGATGGGACAATCTTAATTACCAATCCACCTGCGGAGCGCTTTTTGCAAAATTGGTATTATGAGCAAGGTTCAACAAGTACAAACTCGTCTGCCGTCCCTTCAGAGGTAATGGAGCTATTCCAATTAGCTGTTAATACTGAAAAGGAGCAAGTGGGTGAAGTCTCCATTCAAGGTCGTTTTTGGGTGATTATTGTAAGCCCGCTTTACAATCAAACCTTTATCCGCGGAGCAGTCGCTGTTGTTCGCGATATGACTGAAGAGCGACAGCTTGATAAGCTTCGAAAAGATTTTATTGCCAATGTTTCTCATGAACTCCGTACGCCTATTTCTATGATGCAAGGCTATAGTGAAGCCATTGTAGACGATATTGCGCAAACGGATGAAGAAAAGAAAGAGATGGCAAAGGTTATTTATGATGAATCGCTACGAATGGGTAGGTTAGTAAATGAATTATTAGACCTTGCTCGAATGGAAGCAGGGCATATTCAATTAACGGTAGAAAAGATAGATATTCATCCTTATTTACAGCGAATTATTCGGAAGTTTCATGGACTTGCAAAGGACAAGGAAATCCATTTGAATGCAGATATACAAGTGGCTGAGGATGCTTTTCAATTTGACCCTGATCGCATTGAACAGGTGCTTACCAATTTAATTGATAACGCCATTCGACACACCCCGAAAGATGGTCGTGTAATTGTATCGGTGAAATCGGATGACCGCGGACTTCATATGGAGGTAAGTGATTCTGGTTCAGGCATTCCAGATGAAGATCTTCCGTTTGTTTTTGAGCGATTTTATAAAGCGGACAAGGCGAGGACAAGAGGTCGTTCTGGTACGGGACTCGGCTTAGCGATTGCTAAAAATATTATCGATGCACATAAAGGCTACATTTCTGTCCAAAGCAAGCTTGGTCAAGGTACGACATTTTCCTTTTTTATTCCGCGAATTTCTGAATAATATATCGGTAAATGGCGATTGTTCTTGATTCATGAGAAACATTTGACCAGAATAATGAACGCTTTGTAAGACAAATGATAAAAGCAAAAGGAAGGTTTTCCCTTGAAAGCCTTCCTTTTTATTCGGAAAAATAATATATTTAAAGATGTAACTTTACATACTGATTTTACGACTAATATGATGAACGGGGAGGGAAACCAATGGACTCCGTGTTTGATGAATTATACTCAAAATATCATCAGGACGTATTTCAATTTCTTTTTTACATGGTGAAAAACCGGGAACAGGCGGAAGATCTTGTTCAGGAAGTATATATACGAGTGTTAAAATCATACGAACGATTCGAGGGAAAAAGCAGTGAAAAGACATGGTTGTTCTCAATAGCACGAAATGTAGCCATTGATTTCTTTCGTAAGCAAAAAAGTTGGAAGAATCGAATACTAGAAAAGTTTGACTGGTCGACTCAGCAAGTTCAGGACGATCATCCAATTCCTGAGGAAATTGCCGTGCAAAATGAAGAAATTCAGTCGATTTATGATTGTTTAGACAAATGTACGCTTGATCAAAAAATGGTGATAATTATGCGTTATTTACAAGAGCTTTCAATAACAGAGACAGCTGAAGCGTTAAACTGGACAGAAAGTAAAGTGAAGACGACACAACACCGAGCGTTAAAGGTGTTAAAAAAGGAAATGGAAGAAAAATGGGGCAAGGAGGGGACCAATGTTGAAAAAACAGGAACTAGATGAGAATCAGCTAGAAGAAATTCTACGTCAGATGCCTAAAATAATAGACAATCGTGACCCTAGAGACGTGTACCAAAACATTTCCTTGAAAATGGAAAAAAGAAAACGAAAGCGATGGGTGATGCCTTCAGTTGCAACTGTAGCTGCTGTCATTATTTTGGCTATCCTCTCTCCAAACCTATTGAATCTACAAAATGGATCATCCGATTTAGCATTTGATACGGCAGAATCGAAGAATGCAACTTTTGAAATGGCAAATGATGCAGATCGTAGTGCAGAAAATAAAGTAGAAATATATAAAAAGGATGAGGTAGAGTCAATAGAAGATGATTCAACAGCCTTAACTGGATTGGAAGAGCCGAAAGAAATAGTTCAAGCTGTGGATACAAGTGCTGTATATGAGGCAGATATTAGGGAGAATGAACAAGTATTTACCTATGCGATCCCAGATGTAAATGCACAGATCATCGTACCCGTTAGCATAGTTGTTCCACGAAATGAGGACAATTCGTTAATGGATGAATATAATAACTACATGAGTCAACTGCAAGAGGAAGAATGGGGTTTAAGTGAATACTATCCTTTTAAAGGAATTATCTCTTATGATGAATCAAGCCGAATAATCAATGTGGATCTAGCAAAGGATCACCCGTACGGAGAAGGTTCTGCTGCGGAATTGATTTTTAAAAATGTTCTATCCTATGAATTAGCAGCATTTGATATCGAAAAAGTAATGCTCTATACAGATGGAACTCCAGGCGTTATGCTAGGGAATACGGGCCTAATAAGTGAAATTCCTGTTGAAGATCTAGGAAAGCGTGCATTTTACTTTCATTATGCTAAAGGGGTAGAAGAACCGTATATTGTACCTTCAGAAGAGCGATACAATACAATCGAAGAGGCATTTCGTACCATGTATAAGGATGTATCTCACTTAGGATTGAAAGCCGCATTAGCAGCGGATATTCAAATGGAACAGATTGAAAAGTCGGCGAATAACCTTACAATCCACTTCTCAGAAAATACAGATCTAGCAAGCCTTGAGCAGGCAACAAATGTAATCGAGGCGATTTTGCTTACCGCGAAGGATTATGGATTTGAAAATGTGTTATTTAAGAATACAAATAGTAAACAGATTGGTTCATTTGTGATGAGTGAACCCATCCCAGTTCCATTATCAGCTAATTATAAAAGCATTGAATAATCTAGAATAGTTGAAGAAGCCTGTTGGCATTCGTTAACAGGCTTTTTTGTATTTTTTAAGAAATTCCATTTTAGTGATCAATGGGTGTATCTAAATCGATTTCCTATCATCGTGGTGGAAGGTTGACCGTTTTTTCCTTTTTTTTGCATAAAATTGCTTGTGAAATTCATATACTATCAGATGTGCTTTTTCTTAATCTCTTTCATAGACGAAGAATTCCAACAGTTCCTTCTCCTTCCATCGACAATAAAGTCACTTCATTCATCGGATTTGTAGTGATAATTATGTACGAGCTGTCATAGTGTGTAAAAGAGAGTAAATTCAAGGAGGAAAAAAATGGGAGACTACATAAAAAGGTTTTTAATTGCCGGAATAATGGCTCTTTGTGTTAGTTTATTGTTTCTTGGTGGAAAGCACTCTCAAGCTGCTATGCTAAATATAGAGGAATTAACAAAAGAGTGGGTATGGCCTTCAAATGGGGTAGTAACCGATACATTTGGAACGAGGCACGGACACCATAAGGGGATTGATATTGCTGCAGAGGAAGGCTCACCGATCTATGCTGTCGATAAAGGAACGGTAACGAAGTCTTACTATTCATATACGTATGGTCATGTCATTTTTATTAAACATGAGAACCAGCTCGAAACGGTATATGCTCATTTAAAAAAGCGCAACGTGGACGAGGGTCAAACCGTTGAAAGAGGAGACATCATTGGAGAGATGGGAACAACTGGTGACTCTTCAGGTGTTCATTTACATTTTGAGGTGCATCAAACGGAGTGGACATATGATAAAACAAATGCAATTGATCCAGTATTTGCACTAGGAGATGCTACATTGGGGCAGACTGTACATGTACTATTGGAGCCGGCTCATTCGAAGGATGTAATGGAAACAATAGCCTCACATAGGGCTATTATTCAAGATCACTTATCCATAGGTAAAGATCATTTTTCAATAGATAGTGAATTAAAATCAGAAGTAGAGTCAAGTGTTACTGAGGAAAGGCTCATCCATCAGGTTAAGCCTGGAGACACTCTTTGGTCTCTTGCTGAACAGTACGATATGACCGTGGAACAAATTAAGCTTCAAAATGGTTTAGCAAGCGATCGGATTGTGGAAAACCAGGAAATTATTATTACAAGCGAGAATAAACCGTATATTGTTCAAGCTGGAGACACATTAACATCCATTTCAATAAAAGTGAATGTTTCTGTACAAGATTTGATGAATCTCAATGGCTTAAAAAATGATGTCATCAAACCAGAGCAGGTGCTAGTAATTCAAGCAGAACAATAGCAGTTTTCCTGATAACTGCTAGTTATGCTCCAGTAGTTAGGTGTATATCTAGCAGGATTCTCTTGCTCCCAGATATAGAAAAAAGTATAATGGTAGAAAAATCTGGGAAGGTATAGGTGGATACATGCTAACGGACTATCATAACCATTTGGAAAAAGGGACATTAAGTCTCGAGTATTTAAAGCAGTTTACCGATATGGCTAATCACAGAGGAATTGAGCACTTTGGGATTTCTGAGCATGCATATCATTTTTATCAAACAGCAGATATTCTGCGAAATCCTTGGGTGGATGAACGGCGTTATTATGATATGAAGGATTATGTTGCCCTTTTTCATCAAGCTTGGAGAGAGGGAATGGATGTAAAAATGTCCATCGAGATGGACTATACACCTGGTAAACATAAAGAAATGGAGAAGTTCATTCATGGATATGAATTTGACTATGTAATTGGCTCGATTCACTGGATTGGTGACTTTGGAATCGATCTAGCCGAATACATAGAGGAATGGGATAAGCGTGATCTACATGAAACATATACAAAGTACTTTGATCAAGTAGTGACGCTAGCGGAATCGAATTTGTTCGATATTATTGGTCATATTGATTTGGTGAAAATATTTAAATATATTCCAAAGGAAGAAGAGTTTTTGCTCGCCCAGTATGATCGTGCAACAACTGCTCTAGCCAATTCAAAAACATGCGTAGAGGTAAGTACGGCAGGCTTACGTAAGGTCGTGAAAGAATTGTATCCTGATAAGAGATTGCTCCAAATGTGCTATCAAAAAGGAATTCCCATTGTGCTGTCTTCGGATGCCCATCTTCCGAAAGATGTTGGGGCAGATTATCACCAAGCTATTAAACTAGCAAAAGAAGTGGGATATCAAACCATCATGACGTTCTCAAAGGGTGAGCGGAAGGAAGTACCATTAGGGTGAAATGTAAGTAGAACAGAACACAATGATAATTAACAAAGAGGCTGGGACATACGAATTTCAGTCAATGGTATATCCGAACTATTAGGAGTTATTTTCTTATATTAGTTCGGGTATTTTTGTGTGTTCGGAAAACAAATTATTAAAAAATGGTGGAATGGAGCGGAAGAGACTCGACTACTAGGGAAATAGAGGAAAGGCTGAGACACCAAAAGCGGCAGCGAGGAGGGTCAGGTTCCTCCCCGCGGAAAGAAGGTGTCTGCAGCACAGGTGGAACGAACTTAATTTTCCACCAACCTATTTAAAAAAAGTCATTGTTCGTCTTTGAGAAGGAGTCATTTAGTTATGGCCCAGCCTCTTTTGTCATCTATTCATTTACTTGTTGAAACTATTTGTAGCGTTCGGTTTACACAACAATTCGATTAATCGATACGATGTCATCGAGCGCCTCTAAATAGTGAAAAGGTTCGTCTTCAAGGTGTTTATCAAATGAGAGGAGCATAATGGCTTCCCCGCCTAGTTCTTTTCGTCCAACCTGCATGGTGGCGATATTTATTTCCTGGCTACCCAAAATTTGCCCAACTCGACCAATTACTCCAGGGCGGTCCATGTGTTGAATATATACTAAATTTCCTTCTGGGTGAAAATCAATGCTAAAGTCGTTTAACCGGATGATACGAGGACCATAGTTCTCAATATACGTTCCAATCATTGTAAACTGCTGGTTTTCTCCCTTTGCTGTAACGGAAATGCTGTTTGTATATCCAAACGAATGAGAGGTAATCTTTTCACCCACCGTAATGTCACGTTCTTTTGCTGTGTGCAAGGCGTTTACTTCATTTACATATCCATCAATCCGATCGGTAAAGAATCCAGAGAGTAAGGCTTTTGTTAAATAGGTTGTTTCAAGATCTGTAACGGTTCCAGAATAGCTAATTGATAATTCTTGAACTGGTTGCTTCATAAGCTGAGAAATCATCGACCCCATCTTTTTCGCAAGGGGATGGAACGGGCGAATCTTTTCGAAAATATCTTTAGACATAGAAGGGAGGTTAATCGAGTTTGAGACGGGTTTATCTTCAAGAAATAAGCGAACTTCCTTTGCTACTTGAGTAGCTACGTTCAACTGGGCTTCCTTCGTTGATGCACCTAAATGTGGTGTGACAATGACCTCTTCAAGCTTTACTAAAGGATGATCACCCGGTGGCTCGTTTACAAACACATCAAGAGCGGCTCCAGCAACATGACCAGAAGAAATCGCCTCAGCCAGTGCTTCTTCGTCAATAATTCCTCCTCGAGCACAATTGAGGATGTACACACCTTTCTTCGTTAAGGGAAGTGTCTCTTTGTTTAATAGCCCTTTTGTTTGGGGTGTAAGTGGTGTATGGACTGTAATTATATCTGCTTCCTTTAAAACGCCTTGTAAGTCCTGTAGATGAACTCCAAGCTTTAAAGCACGATCTTTTGTAAGAAAAGGGTCAAATACATGGACATTCATACCGAATACTTTGGCTCGCTTCGAGAGCTCAGTGCCTATTCGACCTAACCCAATAATTCCGAGGTTTTTTCCATACAGTTCACTGCCTATGAAGTGGTTTCGCTTCCATTCTAAATTCTTTACTGACTGATGGGCTTGTGGAATCCGTCTAACTAGAGAAGCCATCATGGCAAAAGTATGCTCAGCTGTTGAAATCGTATTTCCATCAGGTGCATTAACAACGATGATGCCTTTTTTCGTAGCGGCTGCTACATCAATATTATCTACTCCTACTCCTGCACGTGCAATGATTTTTAATTGAGGCATTTTTTCTAAAAGTTCTTCATTTACCTTTGTGGCACTTCTAACTAACAACGCTTCTATTCGTTCTAACTGTACGTGAGGAGAGTCAACTTTCTGCTGAATAACTTCTACATTATCCATATCTAGCAATGGTTGAAGACCGTCCTCCTGAATGGAATCTGCAACTAAGACTTGGATCATGACATACACCAACCTTTTTACACCAATTTTCTGACTATTTTACAAAACGAACATTCAGCTGTCAATTGCTAAAATTGTTCATGTTTAAAATGTAAACGCTTTAATATAAAAAAGTGCGAAATTAGTACCTTTTTTTCGTTAAGAATAAAATGAGTGGTGGAAAATGGCTTTGAAACAAATATCTTCACAAGAGGATTGTTTTTCAGTATAATAAAAAATGTATAAAATAATATGGTCTATCTTCGGGGCAGGGTGAAATTCCCGACCGGCGGTGATGAGATAATTCTCTAAGCCCGCGAGCCTGTTTTTGGGGCAGGATTTGGTGTGATTCCAAAGCCGACAGTAAAGTCTGGATGGGAGAAGATGGAGGTTCTGCAAACATTCAAAAAATGCAGGTTTTGAATGTTTATTAAGCGTGCCTTTCAGATATTTCTCCCTCAAGGTGTATTCTTGAGGGTTTTTATTTGTCATGCATGCGAATTGCTGAACCTTTCCTTCTTTAGGGGATGGTCCTTAAAAAGGAGAGAACAAAATGAAAAAATTTAATGTTAAGGCTTTAGTTGCAATTGGGATGCTTAGCAGTATCTCGTACGTTTTAATGGTGTTGAACTTTCCAATCCCACCATTTCCACCGTATTTGATGATTGACTTTAGCGATATTCCTGCATTGATCGCCGCGTTAATCTTCGGTCCTGTAGCGGGAATATTAGTTGAATTATTTAAAAATATTTTAGATTATTTTATGACTGGAAGTGCAACAGGTGTACCAGTTGGACACATCGCTAACTTTATTGCAGGCGTATTGTTTATTTTACCAACTTACTATTTATATAAAAAATTGAATTCATTAAAAGGAATGACATTTGCTTTAGTAGTAGGTACCATTTCAATGGCGGTTATTATGAGTGTTCTAAATTATTTTGTAATTTTACCAGCTTATACGTTTTTCTTGAATTATCCTGCGATGTCAAGTGAAGCGACTCGCCAAATGGTTGTATCTGCGATATTACCTTTTAATGTGGTAAAGGGACTGTTAATTGCCCTTGTGTTTATGCTCATGTTTACAAAAATGCAAACATGGATTCAAAAACAAACTGTTTATCGAAATGCATGATGTTAATTGATCGACGTAGGTCGTTCCATTGATTACTGATAAAAAAGGGATTGAGAGCACATTCTCGGTCCCTTTTGTGATTTAAGGGTGAAGAAGATTGATTCCGCTCCAGGCACTTGCTTTCCGGGGGGCGGCCAGTAAGCTTCCTCATCGCTAACGCATATCAGGAGGCTCTCTTGTAACGTTAATCCCAAACTATACTTCAATGATAAAAGTGGTATTCAAAATTCGGGCATAAAAAAATCCCCTTTCAAAACGAAAGAGGATCTTTAATAGTAACTTAACTTAGTCATGTGCTTATTCGAATTTAGTTGCGTCCCCTTCAAATGGCTCATCAGCAACTTTGATAGAATCAGTTGGGCAACCTTCCATAGCGTCCATCATATCGTCGATTAATACATCTGGAATTTCAACGATTCCTTCGTTATCATCAAGCGTTACGAATGCAATGCCCTCATCATCGTAATCGTAAATATCTGGAGCAGCAGCTCCGCATGCACCACAAGCAATACAAGTTTCTTTGTCTACAATCGTGTATTTTGCCATGAAAAAACCTCCCAAAGATTAAAAGAAATGGTTATCTAATAATTTGCTTCCAAAATGAATGGAAACTCGTTCCTCATAGACTATTTTATAGCTGTTTGTAGGACATTTCAATAGAAAAAGTATTGAGAATGCTTATCATACAAGGATTTCGCCGATGTATCGACGAAATTTTGCATTTTAAGACAATTTGTTTTTTCTTTCATGATAAAATAACTAGTAGTAGGAAAAAATTCAAAAACCCACTTGGTTTATTATGACCATATTCCTGTTGAACATAAGGGTTTTTCATTGTGGTGATAACATGGATCTTTCTTTTTTTAACCAAATCATATTACATTGCCTATCGAGAATTAATGGAGAACGAACTTCTGCCTCCATTTTTCATTTAATTAATGGAAAAAAATCATCCCAAACGATACAGGATGCACATTTGTTTGGGCTAACCTCATTATTTGGGCTGTTTCCAAACATAACAAGAATTCAGTTTGAGAATTGCATAACAGTTCTAAAAGAAAGGCAGCTCATATTAGAGGAAGCAGAATTATATTATTCTATAACCGAAAAGGGAAAAGAAGTCTTGGAATCCTTGTTGCCCAAGGGGCTGTCAGTATATTTAAAAGGATGGCAATACCATCATCTGACACAGCACTTTTGGGAAAGATTATCGCTACTTATTCAGGTTGTTTCAAACTTAAGTGTGCAAAATGCAACGTATTTGCCAATTCAACGAAATGAGAACGTTCATAATTGGTTAAAGTATTACATTTCTTCCTTTACCAATCGAAAAGAGCTCGCTGAGCAATTACATGATGAATTAGTGAATTGTCTAGAACTGGCGAACGATATTATTCCAGAAGTAATCATTATTCGCTTAACTGGATCACAGCATATTGGGTTAACAGAATACCAGGCAGCAGAGTATCTTCAAATGGAGCCATCCTATTATCATTATGAATTTGTAAAGACAATCCATTTTATCCTTGAGACCGCAAAGAATAACAAAAATAACTTTCCGATACTATATGCTATTTTTTCTGATCTTGTGCTAGAAGTACCACTAACCCAATCAACCAAAAAGACATTTGAAATGATTGAAAAAGGGTACTCTACGAAAACAATTGCTGATATACGGAGATTAAAGGAAAGCACCATCGAGGATCATATTGTAGAGATTACCTTGAACGTCGCAACATTTGATATTTCTTCTTATGTAAGTAAAGCAGAACAAGTAGCGATCTTAGATGCAGCCAGAAGGGCTCCATCCAAACAGCTTCGTCATATTAGGGAGCTGACAAATGATCTAAACTATTTTAAAATACGTCTCGTATTAGCTAAGTTTGGAGAGAAGCCATGGAATTAAAGGAACAGCTTAATACCTATTTTCAATTTGATCATTTTCGCCCTGGACAGGAAGAATCAATTGCATCCATCATGAGAGGTCAGCATACCATTTCTATGCTTCCAACGGGAACAGGGAAGAGCTTATGTTATCAATTATCTGGCTATTTGCTAGATGGACAGGTTCTTATTGTTTCTCCTTTACTTTCCTTAATGCAGGATCAGGTAGACCAAATGAAAATGCGTGGTGAAAAGAGAGTCGTTGCAATTAATTCCTTCTTAACAAACGAAGAGAAGAAAAAGGTATTTCAACATCTAACCTATTATAAATTTATTTTCATCTCTCCTGAAATGTTGACAAGCTCGTATGTTTTAGAAGCGTTAAAAAGGATCAACATTACCCTATTTGTCGTAGATGAAGCCCATTGTATATCCCAGTGGGGGTATGATTTTCGCCCGGATTATTTGAAGCTCGGTGAAGTACGGAGTCAATTGAATAAGCCACTAACTTTAGCTTTAACAGCAACGGCAACAAAAGAGGTTTTTGCAGATATCGTTCAGTCGTTACAATTGGACGACTGGAAAGAGGTGCTTTTTTCGGTTGATCGAAAAAATATTTCACTGAGGATCGAGCATCTTAGCTATTATGAAGAGAAAATGAGCCGTCTCGCAGAGCTAGTGTCCTATCTTCAAGGTCCAGGGATTATTTATTTTTCTAGTAAGAAAATGGCCGAAAAGACAGTCCATTTTCTGCAAGAAAAAGGGATATCACGAGTGATGGCCTATCATGCCGGACTTGGAAGTGAGGACCGAATTCTTATTCAACAGCAATTTATCCATAACCAGCTCGATCTCATATGTGCGACAAGTGCATTTGGGATGGGGATCAATAAAGAGAATATCCGCTATGTTATTCATTTTCATATGCCATTACAGCTTGAATCATACCTTCAAGAAATCGGAAGAGCTGGCCGCGATGGTCTACCAAGTATAGCAATTCTGCTTTCGGCACCTGGGGATGAACAGCTTCCCATTCAGCTGGCTGAGGGAGAGCTCCCAAGTGTAGTGCAAATTGAACGGATCGAGCAATGGCTAATTGACCATTCCCATGTAATCAACAAACTCGACAAATATGAAGAAGAGCTTAAAATGATTGGTGGACTTACAGATGTTCAATTTAGATTGATTAAGGATTATGTACTACATTCTCCCGCTGGAGCACTTGATACAAGAATGCCATTAGATGAATTCAAGTCTCTTATGGAGAAACGAATTCAACTCAAAAAGGAAAAAATTAGGACCGTGTCACATTGGATTCACACAAGTATGTGTAGAAGAGAAGGGATTCTACAGTATTTTGGTGAGGAACGTACAGTCGAAGTAGAAAATTGTTGTGATTGTTGTGGAATAGCCATGAGTGATTTCCGTGAGCAAGTGCAGGGTAAAGCACCATCGGAAAATCGATTTAGTTGGAAGAATTATTTATCTAAGATTTTATTAAATAAGTGAGATGTCGAATAATGAAGAATAAATATGAGCAAGTCATAAAAGAAATTTCAGATCGGGAGCTCTTCTTCCATTTGTTTGCTACGCAAATTTTACTATTAACGATTGCCTTTATTTTAGGTATTATATTATTTAACAGCTATTCCGCATTTTTCGACTTGTTTCTTTGGGAAGACTGGCGGATATTGTCTATTGGTGGATTGGCTGGACTTGCTGTTGTGTTCTTGGATTTATGGTTAATGAAATGGCTTCCGAAAGCTTTGTATGATGATGGGGGCTTAAATGAGAAGTTATTTCAAAATAAAACTGTCATTCAAATTGCGCTAATTGCCGCAATGGTAGCAATTAGTGAAGAAATTCTCTTCCGTGGTGTGATTCAAACCCACTTCGGGTTAGTCTTATCGAGTGTAATTTTTGCACTCGTTCATTACCGTTATTTATTTAATTGGTTTCTATTTATCAATGTCACTGCCCTTAGTTTTTTAATCGGATACATCTATTTCCTAACGAATAACCTACTTGTTACAATCTTTATGCATTTTGTTATTGATTTTCTCCTTGGAGTGATGATTCGAATGAAACAGGGGAAGCCGGCAAATTAATTATGTATTATGGGAATTAACGAAAGAAGTAATTTTATATGTATGATACGGTTCTTACCTGATCACAATTCTGATGGACAAAGAAGGGATAATGAATGAGGAACGAAAATCCTAATAAAGATCAAGCGGACCAATTGCGGAGAAAAATAGAAAACGTAGACAAGAGTGAAAAAAAGCCATCAAAAGGGTTGCCACCAAGAGCATCTATTCATCGTGAAAAGAAAAAGAAAAATAAGTTCAAAATTAAGTATCCGCTCATTAAGTTATTAGCTCTAATTTTCATCCTACTTCCAATTACGATTTTTAGTATATATACGTACAAATCCAATGAGGCTACCTTCAAGAAAACGGCTGGAGAGAGTAGTGGATTTGAAACCGTTAATTTCGAAACGAAAATTGAGAAGAAAGAAGCGAATAAGAAAGAAGACGAGGAAGGCAAATCGGACGAGACCTCTGAACAGAGTGATAATCAATCTAAAATTGACATAGACGAAAGTAAGCCAAAAACAACAGTTGTAGCTCCGCGAACTTCAAATAGCTATGCAGATGATAAAAATGAAAACTCAAAAGTGGAGTCTGAAGATAAGGCCTCCGAAGATGAAGGGAAAGTACTGTACCATCAAGTAAATGCAAACGAAACGTTATACAGGATTGCGATGAAATATTATCAATCACAAGAGGGAATAGAGAAGATTAAAAAGGCGAACAACATTCAAGGAAATGAAATTCAAGCAGGGCAGATATTGAAAATTCTAGTAGAAGAATAAAACGAGACTGTTTCAGGAGTAAGCAACTCCTCTATGAAACAGTCTTTTTATTTGGATTATTGAACCATAACCATTTTTAAAGGATAACTTTTATTTTCCTCATACATATACGGATGGACAAGTTCATATATTGTTCTTGAGAGAGGAGGGGAGAAGCCAATGGAATCACCGATTATTATGCTTGACGACAGAACGGATCAAGCTACAAGACAGATGCTGCAAAAGGTTGTGGAGCGGAAGAAAAAGTTTGATCGTTACAAGCTAAGGCACTTATTGGTAGTCTATTCTACCATTTCCCTTGCGTTTTTATATTTTATATATTTGTATTACACCATATTAGAGCCTTATTCTTATTCTTTTTTTGCGATATTTTCTGCCTATGTCAATCAATCAATTAATCTTTATCTTCTGATCTTAACTGTGGGGCTTTATGGGTTAATGAATCTCTTAAAGGAAAAACGGGAAAAGGCTGAAAAAGAATTCCATGCATTGCGTTGTGAAATCATCGATAAGAGCAAGGACCTTTGGAAGAGAGAAGAAGAATGGAAAAGTCGACACCTTGTCTTTGAAATGATGAAAAAAAACTATGATATTAACCTCTTTCATGAAAATAAATGAGGCTGGGACATAACTAAATGACTCCTTCTCAAAGACAAACAATGACTTTTGTAAAATAGTTAGGTTGTAAAAACAAGTTCGTTCCACCTGCACTGCAGACACTCGCTTTCCGCGGGGAGGAAGCTTAGCCTCCTCGCTGCGCTTTGGTGTATGTCTCAGCCTATCCTCTATTTCCTTTAGTAGTCGAGTGTCTTCCGCTCCATTCCACTAATAAAAAAATCGTTTTCCGAACAAACAAAAATACCCGAATTAGTAAAAGAAGGTCACTCCTGATCGTTCGGAAATATAATTGGCTGACATACGTATGTCCCAGCCTCACTGAATCATCGAATGAAGATATTAAAAGAATTTTTTGCGATCACGTTCATCTTTAAGTATTTCAACGGCTTCTCGGAATCGTTGTGAATGGATGACTTCTCTTTCACGTAAGAACCGTAATCCATCATTTAAGTCGGGGTCATCACTCATATTAATGATCCATTGGTATGTGGCCCTTGCCTTTTCCTCTGCTGCAATATCTTCATATAAATCTGCAATTGGATCCCCTTTGGCCTGAATATATTGAACGGTAAATGGGTTTCCTGCAGCATCATGATAGAATAGTGCTTTATCATGGTTCGCATAATGTGCTCCAATTCCAGCCTCTTTCAACTGCTCAGGGGTTGCGTCTTTTGTTAATTTATACACCATTGTCGCAATCATTTCCAAATGGGCAAACTCTTCAGTACCGATGTCATTTAACAGTCCAATTACTTTATCAGGCACAGTGTAGCGTTGGTTTAAATACCGTAAGGCAGCAGCTAGCTCACCGTCAGCACCGCCATATTGCTCAATCAAATATTTGGCGAGTCTTGGATTACAAGTGCTTACCTTTACAGGATATTGAAGTTTTTTTTCATAAACCCACATGAAGACAGCCCTCCTTGTATTCTACATTTGCCATGGCCATGGTGCATCGTCCCAATTCCAAGGGTATCCTGAATAACTATGTCCATATTGCATTAATGGACCGTATTTGCTTTCGATGGCCTTTTTCAGCTTCTTACGCTCTTGTGAATAATGATTGTATTGCTTGATTGCCTCATAATCTCCGTTATGTGTATCTAAATAGAGAGTTAGGTCCAAAAGCACAAAGTCAACAGCTTGTAATTGCTCCATTAGATCATAAAACTCCACTGGAAGCTTTTTTTGCGTCATGAGGGATTGCCTCCCTTCGCTTTCTCATAAGGGCTATAATACGGATCATAAAATACTTTCCACAGTGTACCTTTACGAAGTGCTTCCATTGGTGGATATTGAGGTAAATTAGGTGGCTGAAAGCCTAAGTATAAATTTGGCGGAGTCGAATACGTTTTTGCTAGAATCGGTGGACAAGGATCATACGGACTAACATATGGATAGTAAACCTTTTGGTGTGTGTTCATCGTTGGTAGCCCTCCTTTAGAATACGTCATTTCATATGTATGATAATTTTTGTGTTTCATGTTCGTTTTCTTGTTTCTATCCTGTTAAGGGGTTCCCTCATTTAGGTTTAATTGACACGAAATAGCAACAATATTTTCAAAAACCCCTGCTAGAAAAAAGGTATTTTCGAAGCGATGTGGAAATATATAAGTGTGTCGGAGATAAATACACAGAGGTGATAAGAATGTTCGTAAAAAGCATAATGATTCCGCAGCATAGCTGTCATGTTCTAGAGAAGAATGATAATTTAGCAACTGCTTTAAAGAAGCTTGAAGAAAATCAAGTGGATGGACTGCCGATCTTAGATGGAAAGCAATATATTGGGATTATCACAAGATATTCAATTTATGAAGGCTACTTTAATTCTCAGCAGAATAAAGAAGACTTTTTACAAAATACATTAGCAGTCGATGTAGCAACCTATCAGGAAAAGTTTTTAGAAGGAAACGAAATTTTCGAGCATACCCTTCTAGACTTAAAGGATTTCCCATTGTTAGCAGTTGTGGATGAGAAACGTAATTTCCTTGGAGTGGTGACACGGTTTGATGTGCTTGACCAATTCCAATCTGCATTTGGAATGCATAGGCCAGGAGTTCGAATTGCCTTTACTTCGGTAGAGACAGAAGGCCGCATTGCCCGCCTTTCAGAAATTGCTCATCAATTCCATGAACACATTATCTCGTTAGTAACGTTTGATGAAACGGACAAATTGGTTCGACGTATTGTTATGAAAATAGAAAAGAAGGATAATATTGATCGTTTTATCAAGAAATTAGAAGATTCTGGGTTTAGAGTTCTAGATATTCAAGAAGATTAAAAACCTCTAGATAATCTAGTCAATAAATTCAACCCCTCTCATACATTGTTTATGGGAGGGATTTTTTGTGCTTAAGAAAATTTTTCAGCTTGTAACAGGATTAATATGCGGGTATTTATTTATTAAGTGGGTACCCATTTCTTTCCCATTTGATTTTTCCTCTTTTTTAGTCGAACTGGTGTTGGAACCTGTTACTTTTTTTGCTGCAATGGTTGTGTTAATTATTGGGTTTATTGCAAATGCCGATTTGATCCATGATGGCGTGGTGTTAACGTTTAAGCTTCTGAAAAAGGAGGAAATAAATATCCTTGATTTTGCTTTAAGTTACGCTCTTGTTGCAGTATTTTTATTACTATTTAAGGTTGGTTTTGTACAGACCGCTGTCTTTTTCTGTTTATCCCTAATTTATGGTATTATTTCTATAGACTTTAAGAAAATCAATTTTATTGAGAAATGATAGGTGTTGGAGGACAGCATGGAGTTTATTTTATTCGTAGCAGCATTAGGAATCCTCTTGTTGGCATATATGGTGAAGGAAGCATTTGCGAACAGGGTAGTATATGGTGAAATGTCTTTTTCTGAATTTCCCAAAAGCTTTGGTGAGGTTCGAATCTTTTTTATTTCCGATATCCATAAACGAAGTGTTTCTGAGCAGCTGTTGGAACAGGTTAAAGAAAGTGTTGATTTAGTAATCATTGGTGGGGACTTACTTGAAAAAGGGGTTCCGCTTTCGAGAGTTAGACAAAATATTGAGCGATTGAAAAAGCTTGGCCCAACCTACTTTGTATGGGGAAATAACGACTATGAAGTGGATTATCACGAATTAGATGCCTGTCTACTAGAATGTGGAGTGAAAATTCTCGATAATACAGCGGTTTCCTTCGAGTCAGAGGAAGGAGACCGTTTTATACTTTTAGGTGTGGACGATATGAACATGAAAAGAGACCGATTAGACTTAGCATTGTTAGACGCTGAAGAAGGGTTCAAAATTTTAGTCAGTCACAACCCGAGAATTACAGCAAAGGTGAAAAAAGAGCATGGAATTAGCCTAGTGTTAAGTGGTCATACACATGGAGGGCAAATTCATATTTTGGGGTTTAGCCCTTATAAAAAAGGGGGATTAGAAGAAGTAGGACATACGACCCTTTTTATTAGCAATGGATATGGTACGACAGCTTTACCTTTTCGCTTAGGCGCAAAAGCTGAAGCTCATATGCTTACCATCACACATCGAGATGATAATTGTTCATAACCTATACAAAGTTTACACAAAGGAGAGAACAACTATATAATCATCTTTAAGGGATGTAATGTAAGTAGATGGAGGCAATTTGAATGGATAATCAAGAAGGAAAATATAATATTAAAGCGGTTTCTAAAATCCTTGGAATTCAGCCAGGGACGCTTAGAGCTTGGGAAAGACGGTACCAGATGATTGCGCCCAAACGGAATGATTCAGGTCACCGCTTATACTCAGAGCAGCATGTGAAAATTTTGAAATGGCTTGTATCAAAAGTAAACCAAGGGTTCACGATCAGTCAGGCAGTTTCGTTGCTTGAGAATAATGATGTTTCAACAGAAGAACCTCAACTACCTCATCAAAACGAAAGCGGAGATCGTTCGACGATTATTGCTGACGAGCTGTTAGATGCCTTGCTTCAATTTGATGAGACAAAGGCACATGATCTAATTAATCAAGCATTTAGTCTTTATACAATTGACAAAGTATTAGTAGATATATTAGGTACACTACTTGTTAAGATAGGGGACCTATGGGAGCATAACAAGATTACAACGGCTCATGAACACTTTGCTTCATCTATTCTTCGGTCTCGAATTGGAATCATATTGCATTCGTTTCCCCACAATTCCATCCTACCGAAGGCTGTCGCGGTATGTGGACCAGGAGAGTGGCACGAGTTAGGGTTATTAATTTTTACGTTGTTCTTACGAAGAAAAGGGTTTGATGTTATTTATTTAGGTGCGAGCATCGCTGAAGAGGATATAGATGTCGTAATTGATACAGTGCACCCAAAATTTATTTTCTTTTCATGTACCATGCGAGAAAATGTTCCTACTACATTATCCCTTGCAACAAAGCTTAAAGAAGAGCATGAAGGGCTAGAAATCGGTCTAGGTGGCTTTGCTATTGACACCTTACCTGATGAAGTAAAAAAGAAATATGACCCATTTGTTATGGGTAGCGTTAAAAACGAGTGGGAAAATTGGTTAAAGGAAAAGCTAAGTTAAAGATAGACGACTCACCAACCTGCAAATTCTTCATAGACTAAAGCAAGAGTTGTTCATAGCAGGGGGCATCGTCTATGCGCTTAGAACGTTTAAATGATCATAAAATAAAAATTTTTCTCACGATGGATGACCTTCTTGAAAGAGGGTTAACCAAAGAGGATATTTGGAAGGATACATTAAAGTGGCATCAATTATTTCACGAAATGCTTGAGGAAGCTAGTGAAGAGTTTGGCGTCGAGTTATTTGGATCCGTTGCTGTTGAGATCTTTTCAATGCAGGCTTCAGGGATGATAATGATTGTGACAATGGTTGAGCCAGATGATGAAGAATCATTAGCAGATGACTTTATTAACATGCAGGCTTCACATCAAAATGAAGATCTCATATTCGAATTTGTTGATTTTGAACATGTCATTTCTTTATCGAAAAGGCTAAGGACCATCGAATATACAGAAGGAAGCCTATACCATATGGACGGGAATTATTATCTTTATCTCGATATTCCCGAAGAAGAAATCAATCGATATGTATCCCTTTTGTCTGAATTCGGAAATCAAACATTTATTAGTATTCACCGATTAATGGAATACGGGAAGGAAATCATAAAAACTCAAGCCGTGAAAACCATTGACTATTTTTTTAAATAAGTTGTGTATCTGAAAATGTGAACTAGGAAGGGACCTCAATTTATCGTGTCTGACTGTATTAAATAACTTTGATTAAAGAGGCAATTGCCTCTTTTTTCTATAGATTGGTCTCTTTGCCTAAAGTCACTGGATGAAAAGGAATGGTGAACTCTCTCTCACTCATAAGAATGTCCTTTTTCTATAGTACAAACGTAATGGAAACCTTTTTATTAGTAAATAATGTACTTGCTTAAAAGATAAATGATTTAGTTGAAGGAAGGGAAAAACAAGAGTATAGATAAAATGAATCATGTGAAAAACAATGAAATCGTAAATGATTGAATACGAATAGAAAGTGTATAAGCTTTTGAAGATTATATTGAAAAAATAAGGGGAATAGGCAAGGATAAATAAACAGAAAATTCCTTTAATAATAGGAATGGTAGCGGTTTCATAAAATTATCAAAAAAAGCGGAAAAGTATGTTTTTCTTCTTGCATAAATCAACCAAAAGTGTATACTATGTCATGAAAGCGGACAACAACGCAAATGTGATTTATTTTAGGAGGTTTACACATGGTAGCCGAGAAAGGTACTGAAAATAAAACGATAGAAGACAAACATGACGTTTTAAAGTCAACTCAAACTGTCATTCACAAAGCTTTAGATAAGCTTGGATATCCGGAAGAGGTATTTGAGCTATTAAAAGAGCCGATTCGAATGATGACAGTAAAAATCCCTGTCCGAATGGATGATGGAACTGTAAAAGTCTTTACTGGCTACCGGGCTCAACATAATGACGCAGTTGGTCCTACAAAAGGCGGAATCCGTTTCCATCCAAATGTTACTGAGAAAGAAGTAAAAGCACTTTCTATTTGGATGAGTTTAAAATGTGGTATTGTTGATCTACCTTATGGCGGAGGAAAAGGTGGAATCGTTTGTGATCCACGAGATATGTCCTTCCGTGAATTAGAACGTTTAAGTCGCGGTTACGTTCGGGCAATTAGCCAAATCGTAGGTCCGACTAAAGATATTCCTGCACCAGATGTATTTACCAATTCACAAATAATGGCTTGGATGATGGACGAATATAGCCGAATTGACGAGTTCAACTCCCCTGGATTCATTACAGGAAAACCGCTCGTATTAGGTGGTTCTCATGGGCGTGAATCAGCAACGGCAAAAGGTGTAACCATCTGTATTCGTGAAGCTGCCAAGCGTAAAGGGATTAATATTGAGGGTGCTCGAGTAGTCGTCCAAGGCTTTGGAAATGCTGGTAGCTACCTTTCAAAATTCATGCATGATGCAGGAGCTAAAGTAGTTGGTATTTCAGATGCTTACGGTGGATTATACGATCCAAATGGTTTAGATATCGACTATTTACTGGACCGTAGAGATAGCTTTGGAACTGTAACTAAATTATTTAAAAATACAATTACCAATAAAGAATTATTAGAATTAGACTGCGACATTCTAGTACCTGCTGCAATCGAAAACCAAATTACAGAAGAAAATGCGCACAATATTCGTGCTAAAATTGTCGTAGAAGCAGCTAATGGGCCAACTACATTAGAAGCTACTCAAATTTTATCAGAACGTGGAGTATTACTCGTTCCTGATGTATTAGCATCAGCTGGAGGCGTTACGGTATCATACTTTGAGTGGGTTCAGAATAACCAAGGCTATTACTGGACAGAAGAAGAAGTAGAAGAAAAATTAGAAAAAGTAATGGTGAAATCCTTTGATAGCATTTATGAAACGGCTGAAACGCGTCGAGTAGATATGCGTTTAGCCGCATATATGGTTGGCGTTCGTAAAATGGCTGAAGCTTCTAGGTTCAGAGGGTGGATCTAATATATATTACAAGCATTCTTCATTGAATCTTGGCGAAAAATCTCCTATCATAAACAGATGGGAGATTTTTTTGCTATAGGATACTTTCTTGTTGTGGAGTGAACCTCATCCTTTGTTATCGGAGGTTGCTGCATCAGCCAAATGAAACGTACATTCAAAGGAAATTTGTATATAGACTAAATTGTTTAGGAGTGAATGAATTTGAAGATGGAGGATGTCATTATTATCGGGGGCGGCCCATGTGGTTTAGCTGCAGCAATTGCATTAAAGGAGATGGGAAAAGATCCTCTTGTGATTGAAAAGGGAAATGTTGTCAACGCGATTTATCATTATCCTACTCACCAGACTTTTTTTAGCACAAGTGAAAAATTAGAAATTGGGGACGTACCTTTTGTAACAGAAGAATATAAACCGAAAAGAAACCAGGCACTTGTCTACTATCGGGAAGTGGTTAAAAGAAAAGATCTAAGGATTCAAGCTTATGAAAAAGTAACCAATGTTTCGAAGCAGGAGAATGGTGACTTTATAGTTGTCACGGATCAATTTGAATATACTTGTCGATATGTTGTCGTTGCCACAGGCTATTATGATCATCCAAACTATATGAACGTGAAGGGCGAGGATTTGGCGAAGGTGTCACATTACTTTAAAGAGGCACACCCGTACTTTGACAAAGATGTTGTCGTTGTAGGCGGAAAAAATTCAAGCGTGGATGCAGCCATTGAACTGACAAAAGCAGGGGCAAGGGTTACGGTTATTTATAGAGGAAACCAATATTCACCGAGTATAAAGCCATGGATTTTGCCTGAATTTGATTCGTTAGTGAAAAATGGGATTGTCAAATTGGAGTTTGCCGCCCATATCAAAGAAATTTCGGAAACTGAAGTGATTTATGTGAAAAACGGGGAAGAGCTCCGCATCCAAAATGATTTCGTGTTTGCCATGACTGGCTACCATCCCGATCACCAATTCTTAACGAAAATGGGTGTTGATATTGACATTGAAACAGGTCGACCTCATTTTAATCCCGAAACAATGGAGACGAATGTAGAAGGTATCTTTATCGCTGGAGTTATAGCCGCAGGCAATAATGCAAATGAAATCTTCATAGAGAACGGCCGATTCCATGGGGGACAAATTGCAGAAGCCATTAGAGAAAGAGAATAAGGAAGTATGAAGGAAAAAGATTCGGAGTGGCTCCGGATCTTTTTTTGTTGAGGAGTGCGAGGTGGGTGCTATAGATGATGTTCGCAACCACGAATGGTGACCTCATGTCCACGTACCGGTTTTTGAGGCTAAAAAAATTATTACAAAGTCGAGGAAGATTAAAACTGTGAGTAAGAGAGGTGGAATGGGCTAAATAAGGTTGATGAAGACTAAAAAGGAGAGAAAAGTAGGTTGAAAGAGTCATCATAAGATCGATGAAGACCAAAGAGGAGAGAAAAGTAGGTTGAAAGAGTCATCATAAGATCGATGAAGGCCAAAAAGGAGAGAAAAGTAGGTTGAAAGAGTCATCATAAGATCGATGAAGGCCAAACCAGCGAGAAAGAGAGGTGGTAAAGGTCATCATAAGATCGATGAAGACCAAAACAGAGAGAAAGAGAAATAGAAAAGGTCATCATATGAACGATGAAGTCCAAAACAACGAAAAAAGAGCTTGGCAAGATCATCAATAGTTTCAATCAGGAATAAAGAAAGAGACTACCGGTGGCAGTCTCTTACGGATATTCTTATACTTGGAACATTTCGTCGATTTCTTTTTGCTTTCTATTGGATGCTAGGCCGATCAATAGCTTTAGGCGCGCTTTTTGGCCGTTGAGTCCGTTTGAGAAAATGACACCGATATCTTTTAGGTGCTTGCCCCCCCCTTCGTACCCATATATATCCTGAACAATGCCGTTGAAGCATCTTGAAACCAAGACAACTGGAATTTGTTTTTTGATTAAACCAAGTATGCCTTCTACAGCGGATGGAGGAACATTTCCTTGTCCAAGTGCTTCAATTACCACCCCATCAAATTCCATATCTCTTAAGGCAAAAAGCATGGACGAGTCTAGTCCTGCATGTGCTTTAATGAGTGCTACTCGTTTAGATACATGTTGAATGGAATATTTCTCGTGTGTCGTTGGGGCATGGTGGAAAAATACGCCTCTTTTTGTAACAATGCCGATTGGTCCATATTGTGGACTTTGAAAGGTTGAAACATTGCTTGTATGTGTTTTGGTTACATTTTCGGCCGTATGTATTTCATCATTTAATACGACGAGTACGCCCTTATCACGTGCTTCATCACTTGCCGCTACTTTTATTGAAGAGATTAGGTTATATAGACCATCTGCCCCTATTTCATTGCTAGACCGCATGGCACCAGTTACGACAATCGGATGTGAAAACTGTACAGTAAGGTCTAAGAAATAAGCGGTTTCCTCTAAAGTATCGGTACCATGTGTAATGACAACTCCTTCAATGCCATGCTTTTCGTCATACTCTTCAATTATGTTCTTTAAAAGGAGCATTTCTGCAGGAGTGATATGTGGAGATGGTAGATGGAAGGGTTCAGCTACCATAATATCTGCTAACTGTAATAAGGCAGATGTTTGATTTGTTAATGGATTTTCCTCGCTGGGTGTTACAGCGCCTGTTTCATGGTCCTCGCTCATTGAAATCGTTCCGCCTGTATGGATGACTAAGATTTTTTTCTTCATAAAAAAACTCCTCCGGGTTGCTAAATATTTACTTTTGAATCAAAATCATTCATTTCATTTCTAATAATAACATGATACGATTAAAGAAACCGATTGAAAAGAGGACGGCTTATGCTGGGAATATTATCTGCCGGTATTGCTCCCGGCTTAGCGTTACTTAGTTATTTTTATCTAAGAGATCAATATAACTCTGAGCCAGTTTCCATGGTATTAAAGACATTTATTTTCGGTGCCATTTTGGTATTTCCGATTATGTTTATCCAATATGTTTTAGAAACCGAGCAAGTCATTCAGACTCCTTTATTGAATGCCTTTTTCGCTACCAGTTTATTAGAGGAGTTCTTTAAGTGGTTTATCTTGTTTTATACCATTTACCAACATGTAGACTTTGATGAGCCATATGATGGAATTGTGTATGGAGCATCTGTTTCTCTTGGATTTGCGACTCTGGAGAATATCTTTTATTTATTTACTGGTGGTCTGCAATATGCCTTGGGGAGGGCGCTTTTACCTGTTTCAAGTCATGCTTTATTCGGCGTCATAATGGGATATTATTTAGGGAAGGGGAAGTTTACTCGTAAAAGGAAGTCCTTATGGATTTTCTTCTCCCTCTTTGTTCCTTTTTTCCTTCATGGGATTTATGATTATATTTTAGTATCACAGAAGCATTGGATTATGACTATTGTTCCCTTTATGATCTTCCTTTGGTGGCTCGGCCTGAGAAAAGTTAAACGAGCTCATGAATTACATGATCATAATAAAGATTCCTTTCAAGTCCAAGATACAACTCTTCATTCTTAGAATGAAGGGTTTTTCTTTTGTGCACGTTTTTTGTAAATGAGAGGCATTGCTTTCGATTCTTTAGTTCTCGGCAAGGAGGGAACATTTTTATGGGGTGCAAATCAAACACTTGGTTTCATTCGTAAGTCCTTCATTTCCCTTTTTTCATCATTTTTGAATAAAAAGCCAACTTCTACAAAAAATACGTTTAATGTTAAATAGATTTCTTTTGGGGGTTTCAACATGAAAAAAAATCTTTTATTCATGAAAGTAATAGCCATTTTTTCTTTGTGTTTGGTATTAATCCCTACAAGTGGGACAGACCAAAAGGTTGGTGCTTTTTCGAATCAAGTCGTACAGCATGGCGCTGTCGGTGATGACGTCATTGAATTACAGGCAAGGCTTCAATATTTGGGCTTTTATAACGGAAAGATTGATGGCGTGTTCGGATGGGGGACATATTGGGCATTACGGAATTTCCAGTATGAATTTGGGCTGCCAATTGATGGATTAGCAGGTGCTGAAACAAAGCAAAAGCTTGCAAAGGCATCAAAGTATAACGAGCAATTTGTTAAAGAACAGATTAATAATGGAAAGAAGTTTACCCATTATGGTGGGACGGACTTAGAAAAGCAAAAGCAGCCAGGTGGTGGAAATCAGCAGGGAGGAAATGGTGGAGGTCAAGGAGGCGCAACGCCAGCACCTAAGCCGCAAGGAAATACTCCTGAAAAGCCTGCTCCAGCTAATCCTGCTCCAGCAAAGCCGAAAGAAACACCACAAAAGCCAACTGCTACAAATGTACCAAATGGCTTTTCGCAGAATGATATTCAGTTGATGGCAAATGCTGTATATGGTGAAGCAAGAGGAGAGCCTTATACTGGGCAAGTGGCTGTAGCTGCAGTCATTCTAAACCGTGTCCAAAGTGCTTCATTCCCTAATACCGTATCAGGCGTCATATTTGAACCAGCAGCTTTTACTGCTGTAGCCGATGGACAGATTTGGCTTACTCCAAATGAAAATGCGAAAAAAGCGGTAATTGATGCGATAAATGGATGGGACCCAACCGGTGAAGCCTTGTATTACTTTAATCCGGATACGGCAACAAGTGCTTGGATTTGGTCAAGACCGCAAATTAAACGAATCGGGAAGCATATATTTTGTGAATAGAGGTGAAGTGCATTGTTAAGAGGGATATTAATAGCTATTTTATCATTAGGAGTTGCAGGTACAGCGTTTTGGGGTTATCAAGAGCATCGTGAGAAAAATGCTATTCTCTTAAATGCAGAAAACAATTATCAAAGAGCCTTCCATGATTTAACCTTTCAGATGGACTTGCTGAATGACAATATCGGAACGACACTTGCGATGAATTCGCGTAAATCTTTGTCTCCTGCCTTAGCGGAGGTATGGAAAATTACTTCTCAGGCACAAAGTGATGTGGGGCAGCTGCCATTAACTCTATTGCCTTTTAATAAAACAGAAGAATTTTTAGCGAAAATTGGAGATTTTAGTTATCAAACAGCTGTTAGAGATTTAGACAAAGAACCATTATCTGATAAGGAATATAGCGCTTTGAAAAATTTATATAGCCAATCGGCGGAAATCCAAGGTGAGCTTCGAAAGGTACAGCACATGGTACTTGAAGATAACCTAAGGTGGATGGATGTAGAGATGGCTTTAGCTACAAATGATGAAAATGCAGATAACACGATTATCGATGGGTTTAAAACGGTTGAGAAAACGGTTGAAAGCTATGGTGAAACCGATTTTGGACCTGCCTTTGTCAATATGAGCAAGAAAGATGAGAACTATAAATATTTAGAAGGCAAAGAAATCAACAAAGAAGAAGCGATCGAGATTGCCGGTAAATATGTGAATATGGGAAGGAACGCAGAAGTAAAAGTTGCTGAAAACGGAAAAGGCTCAGACTATGGGTTTTTCAGCGTTACGATGCAAGATAAAAAAACGAAGCAAGAAGCAAGTATGGATATAACGAAGAAAGGCGGATATCCAATATGGTTTATCCAGCCACGAGACGTAGAGGAGCAGAAAATTAGTTTAAATGATGCCAGCAATAAAGCTGCGAAATTTTTGAAAGAGCATGATTTTGAAGAACTTGAGCTTTTTGAAAGCGCACAGTACGATCATGTTGGGGTATTCACCTATGTAACGAAAAAAGACGATGTTCGGATTTATCCTGATTCCATCGACGTCAAGGTAGCACTCGATAATGGAGATATTATTGGATTGTCTGCTGAGGACTATTTGAAATCAAGTCACCAAAGAGAATTGCCTAAGCCGTCAATAGCTGTTGAGGAAGCGAGAGAACAGATTAATCCGAAAGTGAAAATCATGGAAGATCGTCAGGCTGTCATTCTCAATGACTTAAACAAAGAAGTACTCTGCTATGAATTTCTAGGAACATTAGGGGATGACACGTACCGAATTTTTATTAATGCCGAATCAGGCTTAGAGGAAAAAGTAGAAAAGCTACAGAAAGCAGAACAATTATACGAAGAAGTTCTTTAGAGTGACAGAAGGGAAAGCAATTTGTGCTTTTCCTTTTTTCATTTCCGTGTCATAATAAAAATTGACAAGATTCTCCTATTAAATCAGGAGAAATTCGATCAGAGTTTCCTAACAGAAAGTGTGGTCCATATGATAAATATCGGCGATGTGTTAATTTTAGAGCCTAAATACTCAGATAAAATTGAAAAATATAAATGTAAACTAGTGGAGTCAAAAGAAAACAGTTTGTATATTGATTATCCCATAAATGAAGAAACAAAGCGGACGGCATTTTTTCTAGACGGAACGCAGCTTAAAGCCACCTTTGTAGGAAAAGACGGCTCTGCCTATATGTTTGAAACCGAAGTAGTAGGCCGTGTGAAACAAAATATTCCGATGATTATTCTTTCTTATCCTGGAAATGATCAGTTATTTAAAATACAGAGAAGGCAATACGTGCGTGTAGAGTCGCCTATTGATGTGGCGATCCACCCTATGGAAAGGGAGTTTCAGCCGTTTACTACAGTTACAGATGATATTAGTGCAGGTGGGGCAGCGGTGCTCTTTCCTAAGGATACCAGCCTAAATGAAGGGCAGGAATTTATGCTTTGGATGGTCCTACCTATGCAAAATGGAGAATACCATTACTTGAAATTGAGGAGCAAAATGGTTAGAAGCATGGAATATAATGAAATACGCAATAAAGCATCTATCCAATTTTTAGAGGTGTCTCCACAAGAGCGACAACTCTTACTCCGTTTTTCCTTTGACAGACAATTGGCAATGAAGAAAAAAGGGCTAGAAAACTATTAAGTATGAATATTTATACCCATTCCTCCCCATAATGTTAAAAAAAACGGTGAGGGGAAGATGGAAGAATGATGCGAATTGAACGACTTTTAATCAAGCTAGTAGCTATTCAGCTTCTGTTTCTGCTTGCCACCCAAATTTTTTTTCATAAGATGAATGTGGTTCCTGAACTGAAGCAAATTACTCAATATGAAGGAGTAACTGAATCCAATTTTACAAAGCTACTAGAAACATTTAACGGCCGTTTTCAAGGAGAGTAGGGAGATTCCCTACTCTCCTTTATTTAACCCTCATTTACCTACTAGTGATTTCATTATTCGCTTCACAAGTCATAAGGCTTAACATAGTAAAGCTATCATCTTTTCTCGTCACAATCTTCTATAATTAATTACTCTCTTCATTGATCAAAATATCATTTTCTTTTATAAAAAAGCATTTCCGATACATAGAAAGAAGCCATTCTATGTTAAAATAAGAGGGATCATAAATTTGTGTGAGATTCAATCATTCACTAACCTATATTACGATGAAACAACAGTGTAAACTCAGGAGGTACTATGGATAAGAAGATTTCCATTGCAATAGATGGTCCTGCGGCTGCAGGGAAAAGTACAGTAGCAAAAATCGTAGCAGAGAATTTACAATACATTTATATTGATACTGGTGCAATGTACCGAGCATTAACATATAAGCTTTTATCACAGAATAAAGATATTGAGAATGAATCAGAAATTATGGACATGCTCGCAGGCACCGAAATCCGTCTATCACCGAGTGATGAAGGGCAGCTCGTACATTTGGACGGAAATGATGTGACAACGGAGATTCGTACAGCAGAAGTTACGAACACGGTATCTGTAGTGGCCAAGCATAAGCTTGTTCGAGAAGAAATGGTGAGAAGACAACAGAGCTTTGCCGTTCATGGTGGAGTCGTTATGGATGGAAGAGATATTGGTACCCACGTTATTCCTCATGCGGAAGTAAAGGTGTTTTTACTAGCAAGTGTAGAAGAAAGAGCACAAAGAAGACACGCTGAAAACTTGTCAAAGGGTTTTCCATCTGACATCGAGAAATTAAAAGAAGAAATTGCATTAAGGGATAAATTAGATTCAGAAAGAGAAGTCGCCCCGTTAAAGAAGGCTGAGGATGCTGTTGAAATCGATACAACTTCATTATCCATTCATCAGGTTGTCGATGAAATCATGGCATTAGCTCAAGAAAGGATCGGATAAATTTGACGTTCTACACGTTCGCAAGATCAGTTGTTAAAGGCGTGTTATCGCCGATCTACCCCATCAAAACGTATGGGATAGAAAACATTCCAAAAGAAGGCGGCGTCCTTCTATGCTCGAATCACATTAATAACCTTGACCCTCCAATTGTTGGTGTGGCCACTCCAAGGCCCGTTCATTTTATGGCGAAGGAAGAATTATTTTCTGTACCTGTTTTAGGAAAGATTGTCGGTCGCTTACATGCTTTTCCTGTGAAACGAGGGATGAGTGATCGTGAAGCACTGAGAAAAGGTCTAGGGGTATTAAAAGATGGGAATGTGTTAGGGCTTTTTCCAGAAGGAACGAGAAGTAAGACAGGAGAGCTTGGGAAAGGATTGGCAGGTGCTGGTTTTTTCGCGTTAAGAACTGATGCAGCCGTTGTTCCTTGTGCTATTATAGGTCCTTACAAAAAGTTTTCACGCTTAAAGGTCGTTTATGGAAAGCCAATTGATTTGAGTGATTTACGTAAAAATAAAGGAACGGCTGAACAAGCTACCGAATTAATTATGGATGAGATTCGTAAATTAATTAATGAATATAAATAGTACGTCTTGCTTGACAAAATTAGCTATTTATTAGAAGTTATAAAAAAGGGAGATTTTACGAGTTTCTTAAGTCTCAAATATGAAAGCTTCATGAAGAACATATGGAATTATTTGATTTAAAACTCTGTTAGGCTTAACTTTAGCTACATGGGAGAAAGGTTCTCCGTCTAATCTTTTGTTTAGCAGAGCCAAATAAATACATGGAAGCAGTCATTGTAGATTAAGGAGGAATACATATGTCAGAGGAAATGAATCAAATTGAGGTAAAGAGCTTTGTAGTGGGGGACCGTGTAACGGGTCAAGTCACGAAGGTTGAGGAGAAACAAGTCATTGTAAATCTTCAAGATAGCAAGCTAGATGGTATTATCCCAATCAGTGAATTATCAAGTCTGCATATTGAAAAAGCAAGTGATGTCGTGAATGAAGGGGATTCACTTGATCTAGAAGTATTAAAGGTTGAAGAAGATGCCCTAGTTCTCTCGAAAAGAAAAGTGGATGCTGAAAATGCATGGGCTGAGCTCGAAAATAAATTCCAATCTGGTGAAGTTTTTGAAGCTGAAATTAAGGATGTAGTCAAAGGTGGATTAGTGGTGGACCTTGGGGTGCGTGCATTTGTACCTGCGTCATTAGTAGAAGCTCATTTTGTTGAAGACTTTTCAGATTATAAAGGAAAAAGTTTAACTTTCAAGATTGTAGAATTAGATAAAGATAAAAATCGCCTAATCTTATCACATCGTGCGGTAATTGAAGAGGAAAAAGGGAAGCAAAAGCAGGAAGTGTTAGCAACATTACAAGTGGGGCAAGTGCTTGAAGGAACGGTTCAACGTATTACCGATTTCGGTGCATTTATCGATATTGGTGGGGTAGATGGATTAGTTCATATTTCCCAGCTTTCACATGAACATGTGGAGAAGCCTTCAGATGTTGTTACAGAAGGACAGCCTGTTCAAGTGAAAGTACTTAGTGTAGATCGTGACAATGAAAGAATTTCATTATCGATTAAAGAAACACTTCCTGGGCCATGGGCAAATATCAGTGATCGTGCTCCTAGAGGTGCTGTGTTAGAAGGAACGGTAAGACGTTTAGTTTCTTATGGAGCATTTGTTGAAGTTTTCCCTGGTGTAGAAGGGCTCGTTCATATTTCACAAATTGCACATAAGCATATCGGGACACCGCATGAAGCGTTAAGTGAAAATCAATCTGTCCAAGTGAAAGTATTAGACGTAAATGAATCCGAACAACGTCTATCATTAAGTATTAAAGAGCTTGAGGAGAAAGAATCTGAAATTCCAACGGATTACGTAATGCCAGAAGAAAATACCGGCTTCCAATTAGGAGATATGATTGGCGATCAACTAAAAAAATTAAAATAAAATGGTGATAAATGTGTCTAGATCAAAACGAAAATGGGATCATATTCAGTATGCCTTAACGACCGGACAAAAGCGTCTCACAGGTTTTGACGAGGTCACATTCGTACACCAAAGTTTACCTGGTACTTCTTTGGACCAGGTAGCATTAAATACGGAGATTGGCGGACTTAAGTTAAGTTCGCCAATTTTTATTAATGCAATGACTGGTGGCGGAGGAGACCGAACGTTTGAAATAAATGAAGGATTAGCGGAAGTTGCAAAGGTAACAAATATTGCAATGGCTGTAGGTTCGCAAATGTCTGCCATAAAGGATAAAAGTGAACGAGAAACATTTTCCATCGTTCGAAAGCAAAATCCTAGAGGTGTGATTTTTGGGAATCTTGGAAGTGAAGCGACTGTCGATCAAGCAAAAGAAGCTGTAGATATGTTAGAGGCAAATGCTCTTCAAATTCATCTTAATGTGGTTCAAGAGCTTACGATGCCAGAAGGAGATCGGGATTTTCGAGGAGCTTTATCCAGAATTGAAGCCATTGTCAATGGTATTGATGTTCCAGTAATTGTTAAGGAAGTCGGATTTGGGATGAACCAAGATACAGTAACGAAGCTCGCTTCTGTTGGAGTATCTGCCATTGATATTGGCGGTTTTGGCGGGACGAACTTTGCTGAAATAGAAAACGAGCGTAGACATAGATTTCTTTCCTTCTTTAATGATTGGGGTATTCCAACCGCTGCTTCCATCGTTGAAGCAAAGGAAAGTGAAGCAAACACTACGATTATCGGTTCGGGGGGAGTTCAGACGAGCTTGGATATTGCGAAAGCGATTGCTCTAGGGGCGAATGCCGTTGGAGTCGCAGGGTTCATGTTAAAGCTTCTTTTGGAAAAAGGAAGAGAAAATCTAATGGAAGAAATCTCCTCTGTTCATGAGGACCTAAGGATGATCATGACCGCTCTAGGAGCAACGAATGTTCAACAGCTGCAATATGCTCCGATTGTCTTTTCCGGAGATGTCCATCATTGGTTGACTGAACGTGGGATCAATACGAAGAAATACAGTCAAAGAAATTTCTCCCATTAGGGGAGAGTGAAAATTTTCAGAAGAAGAGATCGAGAGCATATTCTCGGTCTCTTTAGTTTATTACGGTAAACAGAAATACATTAAAGAGTCAAAAGGTTCACAAGATTAGTAAGGTTTTTAGGAATGAGAGACAATTACCATCTTAGTGATTGGAGCGGAAATCACAAGTTCCTTCCATACAGACGAAGGTCTATGTTATGGATTACCATTGTCTTCTACCATTAGTTAATATACTAATGACAAAAAGGGACCAAAAGTGTTTTGGTCCCTTTGTCAGTATTTGGAGCTCTCGCCCTCATTGGAGAGCTGTTTCGCCCTATTTATTATCATTCAATGTTCTTGCTTCTTCAGGGCTTTGAAGCTTGCTTGCACCTGGATAGTGAAGTGCTTGGTCTCGGTCTGCTTCTACTTTGCCACTCTTCTTAAGCTTTCTCTCTTGACGATCCTTTCCCATCCCTACACCTCCTTATCATTAAGATGATACTGAACGAAAAGATTATACTCGTAAGATTAAAGTACATAACGATTAGGCATAATGGAAATGATAGGAGGTAGGGAATGGAAGGGATTACGTTTTATTGGTTTATGTGGTTTTTTTGGATTATTACAACCTTTATTCTTAACAAACAGAACCCATATCGTTTCAAGCTATCTATAGCCATATTAGTCATAATGATTCTCTCGCCATATTCTGTGGCTCTACTACGAGTTCCTTTTTCATTAGCAGTTCTATGTATGATGTGTTTTGTATATACAGCTGCTATTCGAATGAGTTGGCGGGTGTTAATCTATTTTTTAATAAGCTCAACTATTGTTACGCTTGCATATGTTAGTTTCGAATTATTTCAGCTTTTTGACCCGGTGTGGGTAATGTTTCATCATGACTGGATGCTTGCTTTTGCCATCGTTTATATAACCATTATGCTTCAAGAAAATCATCAATTGCGTATGATGACCATGCTCTCTGGGGCAATTCAAGGGGAAATTCTCTATGCCATTGTTTTAAAGAAATTCAATTTTCTCTATGCCATTGGCTCATTTGCTTTTCTAGATGTAGCAGCTATTGGAGTGAGCTTTCTTCTCGCATGGTGGGGGATGGAATACTTGGCTAAATATTTTGAAAAGCACATTAATCAACTAGCAAGGGAGAAGCAAAAACTATCATGAATGAGTATACTTTACCGATTGTATTTGGCTTAATTGTAGGTACTTTAACTAGAATTTATATGTTACGAACAGACTATCGTCAATATCCAACCTACCTCCATGGGAAGACCATTCATATTGCTTTAGGTTTTATTGCCGCAGGACTTGGTACGGTTGCAGTACCCTCTATTCTAGAAAATGAATTTACGGCAATCACCTTTTTAACTTTAGCAGCCTCACAGTTTCGCGAAGTGCGAAATATGGAGAGAAATACATTATCAGAGCTAGATAGCTATGAAATGGTTCCCCGAGGTAAAACCTATATCGAAGGAATCGCGATAGCGTTTGAAAGCAGAAATTATTTAGTGATTTTTACTTCGTTAGTAAGTACGCTAGGCTACCTCCTCTTAAATATATGGGTAGGAATGGTTTTTGCGCTTATTGGCTTTTTTGTATCAAGTAAGCTCATGTCAGGTGGACAGATGAAAGACATAGTCGATGTAGAGTATGTAGAGCCAAGGTTTGATGGTGCAGGACTTTATGTAGACAATATCTATATTATGAATATTGGGTTACCTGAGCGTCAGGAAGAGGTTTTAAGGTACGGGATGGGATTTATATTAAAGCCGAAGAACTTTAATTCACGCTCCACGATAGCTAATTTAGGCCAGCGCCAAGCGATATTGCATGATGTTTCTACTGCTCTAGGTGTATATCGAGATTCTGGAACACCTGCGTTGGTTCCGTTAGCGAAACGAGATCTTGATGATGGCAGGGTCGGAGTATTTGTTCTCCCGCAAGAGAAAGATATTCCAAAAGCGATAAAAGTAATTGAAGCTGTACCTACGCTGGAAAATGCCATTCGTATGCCTTCAGAGCGAAATCCGAAGAAAGAAGGAAGGGGACGTTTATGACACTTGATAAATTTATTCTCGCAGCCATTACAACGAACCCAAATAAAGTACCGAGCGGAGCTGCTGTGTTTCATTGTGAAAGCAGAGAAGAGATGGAAGTGATTGCGACGAATTTAGAAGCCATTTTGGACGGCATAGCTCATATGCTAACCGAAGAACTATATGTGATTGTAAAACATTAAGGGCCAATCCAATTTTTTCATTGCGAGGAAGATATCACTTTGATAAAATAACTAAGTTAGACCCTTCTTTTACATAGAAGGGATTTTGTTTTTTAGGATTCTAGCAGAGGGTACGTTATATGTAAGGCTGTTTTTTAATAATCATGTTGTTTTTACGTATATTGTGGAATAGAACGAATGGAACAGTTCCTTATCCTTACAATAGTAAATTCCAACAGGGGTTGCGAAAGCAGTTGATTGAATACCAACTAACCATAACATGAGAAAATGCATTTTTAGAATCTTATTAGCATTTAGATAGATTATAGACATTAGAAAGGATGATGTTCATGGTAAAACCAGTGGTTGCCATTGTTGGACGTCCGAATGTAGGAAAATCAACCATCTTTAATCGAATTGTTGGAGAGCGCGTTTCCATTGTTGAAGATATACCTGGAGTTACGAGAGATCGTATTTATAGCTCTGCCGAATGGTTGACACATGATTTTAATCTTATTGATACTGGCGGAATTGATATTGGAGACGAACCGTTTTTAGACCAAATTCGTCAGCAGGCTGAAATTGCGATTGAGGAAGCGGATGTTATTATCTTTCTTACCAATGGGAGAGAAGGGGTTACCGCAGCTGATGAAGAAGTGGCTAAAATTCTTTATCGAGCGAATAAACCGATTGTACTAGGAGTCAATAAAATCGACAACCCAGAAATGCGCGAGCAAATTTATGATTTTTATGCACTTGGGTTTGGGGAGCCTTTCCCTATTTCTGGATCACACGGACTTGGCCTAGGAGACCTTCTTGATGAGGCAGCTAAGCATTTTCCAAAAGGAAAAGACAATGAATATGGCGATGAAGTGATTAAATTTTCACTTATTGGTCGTCCAAATGTAGGAAAATCCTCGTTAGTAAATGCGATTCTTGGGGAAGATCGTGTCATAGTTAGTGATATTGCAGGCACAACTCGTGATGCCATTGACTCTGTATTAACGTATCATGGACAACCATATGTTATTATTGATACAGCGGGTATGCGAAAAAAAGGAAAAGTATATGAAAGTACCGAAAAGTATAGTGTACTAAGAGCGTTAAAGGCAATTGAGCGTTCCGACGTGGTCTTAGTTGTAATTAATGCAGAAGAAGGAATTATTGAACAGGATAAGAAGATCGCTGGATATGCTCATGAAGCGGGAAGAGCAATCGTAATCGTTGTGAATAAATGGGATGCAGTGGAAAAAGACGAAAAGACTATGAAAGAATTTGAACAAAAGATTCGCGAGCATTTCTTGTTCTTAGATTATGCGCCAATCGTCTTCTTATCTGCGAAGACGAAAAAGCGGATTCACACATTAATTCCATTAATTAACACAGCGAGTGACAACCATTCACGAAGAGTGGAAACAGGTGTCTTAAATGATGTCATAATGGACGCAGTGGCAATGAACCCAACACCTACAGATAATGGGAAGCGCCTCAAGATCTACTATACGACTCAAGTTTCTGTGAAGCCACCAACATTTGTTGTGTTTGTCAATGACCCTGAGCTATTGCATTTTTCTTACAAACGCTTCTTAGAAAATAGAATTCGAGATGCCTTTGGCTTTGAAGGAACCCCTATTAATATCTTTGCGAGAGAAAGAAAATAAAAAGGTTGTGATTCGGTGCAGCGGAATAGAGAAAAAGTAGCAGTTATTGGAGCTGGAAGCTGGGGAACTGCCCTCTCAATGGTACTAGCTGATAATGATCATGAAGTTAGACTATGGGGACACAAACCCGAACAGATTGATGAAATCAATCAATTCCATACGAATAAGAAATACTTGCCTAATATTTCTTTACCAGAATCAATTAAGGGTTTTTCCTCTTTAGAGGAAGCATTAAAGGATATTTCTACTGTCATTTTAGCTGTTCCAACAAAGGCTATTCGAGAAGTAATTGAGAAAATGAACGATATTAAGGGTGGACCTTTTACGATTGTTCATGTGAGTAAAGGGATTGAGCCAGACACATTGCTCAGAATCTCTGAAATGATTGAAGATGTGGCGGCTGAAGAGATTCTTGATCAAGTGGTTGTACTATCAGGTCCTAGTCACGCAGAAGAAGTGAGCCTGAGACATCCTACAACCGTGACCGTATCGTCAAAAGATATGCAGGCAGCAGAGAGAATACAAGATCTGTTCATTAATCAGAATTTCCGTGTCTATACCAACCCGGATATTATTGGGGTAGAAATTGGCGGTGCTTTAAAGAATATTATTGCACTAGCAGCAGGAATAACCGATGGTCTAGGGTATGGGGATAATGCGAAAGCCGCATTAATTACGCGTGGTCTTGCGGAAATTGCAAGGTTAGGAACAAAAATGGGGGCAAGCCCTCTTACATTCTCAGGACTTACTGGAATTGGAGATTTAATCGTTACTTGTACTAGCGTTCACTCAAGAAACTGGCGAGCAGGGAACTTGCTCGGCAAAGGCCAAAAGCTCGAAGAAGTCTTAGATAATATGGGAATGGTTGTAGAAGGCGTTCGGACAACAAAGGCAGCATATCAGCTTGCTAAGAAGTATGATGTGAAAATGCCAATAACAGATGCCCTATATGATGTGCTATTTAATCATGTCAATCCAAAAAACGCAGTTGACATTTTAATGAAGCGTGGAAAAACCCACGAAATGGAAGATCTTGCTAATGTTTTAGTGGATCAATCTCATAACTAAATTAATCTGCAAAAAATAGGCGTTTTCAAGATGCGATTTCCCTCGTCATTGCATACAATGCAACGAAGCACACTTGTAGAATGAACAGGGTTTGGAGATTTAGTCAACTGGTAGAAGCAAAGATTGCCCCGTCTTTGCTTCATTTTTTTTGCCTTGGCCTAGGGGGGTGTCTTCTGTTATTTTTTTGCTTAGCTCACGTACTTCTTCAATTTCCCTCCGTTTGAAAATAAAAAATTTCATAATAAAGGCTATATTGTAAAAGATTGTTGTTTTTTGCGAGGTAATATTCCCTTCTTATACGAAGGCAAGCCGTTTGGAATGGAAGGATGCTACCTGCCTTCGGTAAGAAGAGTGGGACAGGTAAGAATCCATAGTCGAAGCAAGGGAGGCTCACCGCATGCCTTTCTGCAAGCGAGTATCCTAGAGCGGAAAACAGCCCATGTTTTAACCCAACTATGGATGCGAAAAACAGCCTAAAAAAGAAAGCAACGTTAAAAAACATGGGACATCCAGTTAGTTTGTCCATTACTTCTCCTTTGTTTCAAGAAAACTGTATGATATAATACTTTTCGGGAAAAAGGAGAGGATTGTATGTCACCATCTTTAATGAAAATGTGGATTTCACTAGCATCTATGGGATTTATGTTTTTAGCCATTATTTCAATTTACTTTAGCCGATACAAACTAAAAAGCGGAATTTTTAAAGTAATTACAGCTATTTTTGCCTATATTTTAATGATTGTATCTGGCCTCATCATCCTATTAGTTGTATTGAGTGGTCCAACAAATTGATTACATATATAAAGGTTGGAATATGATGAAGAAAAATAGACTATTCGTTTTTATTCTTATACTCACCCTCATGCTTACTGGATGTATGTATCCACAAGAGAAGTTAGTAGAAAATCAAATACCTTATCAAGACCAAGCAGAAGCTGTTCAATCGGCCGTCCTTCAATTTCAACAGGATAATGGCGGGATTCTACCAATCAAAACAAGAGATATGGAAACACCTATCTACCAAAAATATCCGATTGATTTCAAAAAAATTACGCCAAAGTATATGGCTGAACCTCCTGGAAACGCATTTGAAATGGGGGGAATCTTTCAATATGTCCTTGTGGATGTGGAGGAAGACCCAAAAGTAAAATTATTAGACTTAAGAATAGCGGAGAAAATCCGAGAGTTAAACCTACGAATCAAGATGAATCAATATCCTCCATATAAAGATCAAATAGCTGAAAATGTATTTACATTAGATTTCACAGAGTTGGGCTATAAACAGGAGCCTGTCGTTACAAGTCCCTATTCTGAGCAAAATCTACCGTTTGTTATTACAGGAGATGCTCAGATCTATGTAGATTACCGGATGGATTTGTATCAAGCACTCCAAACAACAGATGAAACGTTGGAAGCAGGACAAGATATCCGCAGCATTCTTGTGAAGGACTCCTTAATTGTCCCTGCCTACTCGCTTCCTTATACAGTTGATGAAAAAACAAATGAGCCAATCTTTTTGGTGAAATAGTCATAACCCTTCTTCTACTTAATATATTGTAGGAGAAGGGTTTTTCTTTTGGTTTCCTGTATTGGTGTTCCTCTACATGACAGGGCAACAAAGGAACTGTAATCTATACTGTTGATTTTGATAGGGAGTCTAATCAACAGTACCTACATACAGTACCTAATAATCAATCAACCCTCAAACAAACGAATACATTTTCAAGCAGATAGAAACTAGAGAGAATTTTATGAAAATAAGGGGGTAAAAATTTAGAAAAGTGTCATAACGTTGTAGGACAACGTCATAAACTTATACTGTCCAAAAGTTTAATTGATAGGATAATATTTTCCCACTATCTCAAGATTTCAGGAGGGGATCACTTGGAAAAGGTAGATATTTTCAAAGATATTGCTGAGCGAACAGGCGGCGATATATATTTAGGTGTTGTAGGAGCTGTAAGAACAGGTAAATCTACTTTCATTAAGAAGTTTATGGAGCTTGTAGTAATACCAAATATGAGCAATGAGGCAGACCGTGCACGCACGCAAGATGAATTACCTCAAAGTGCTGCTGGTAAAACAATTATGACAACTGAGCCTAAATTTGTACCAAATCAAGCAGCATCTGTAAAGGTTGAGGATGGACTAGAAGTCAATATCCGATTAGTGGACTGTGTCGGATATACGGTCCCAGGGGCAAAGGGCTATGAGGATGAGAATGGGCCAAGAATGATTAATACACCTTGGTATGAAGAGCCAATCCCATTCCATGAAGCAGCCGAAATCGGTACAAGAAAAGTCATACAAGAGCATTCTACAATTGGTGTTGTAATTACGACAGACGGAACAATTGGTGAAATTCCTCGCTCAAGCTATCTTGAAGCGGAAGAACGTGTGATTAATGAGCTGAAAGAGGTTGGAAAGCCATTTATCATGGTGATAAATAGCGTACAACCACATCATCCGAATACAGAGGCATTAAGACAAGACCTATGCGTGAAATACGATATTCCTGTGTTGGCGATGAGTGTGGAGGGTATGCGTGAGACAGACGTATTAAGTGTCATGCGTGAAGCCTTATACGAGTTCCCGGTGTTAGAAGTGAATGTAAACCTACCGAGCTGGGTCATGGTGCTAAGAGAAAATCACTGGCTTCGTGAGAGCTATCAAGAAGCGGTGAAAGAAACCGTTAAGGATATTAAACGTCTCCGTGATGTGGATCGTGTGGTTCATCAATTTAGTGAGTATGAATTCATTGACAATGCGGGATTAGCTGGAATTGAAATGGGTCAAGGGGTAGCTGAAATCGACTTGTTCGCGCCAGATGACCTATACGATGAAATCCTCAAAGAAATTGTCGGGGTCGAAATTCGCGGAAAGGATCACCTCCTTGAGCTCATGCAGGATTTCGCTCACGCGAAGACCGAATACGATCAAATTGCTGATGCATTAAAAATGGTGAAGCAAACTGGCTATGGAATTGCAGCGCCATCGCTTGCCGATATGAGCTTGGATGAACCAGAGATCATTCGTCAAGGATCACGCTTTGGCGTCCGTTTAAAAGCGGTAGCACCATCCATTCATATGATTAAAGTGGATGTAGAATCTGAATTTGCGCCAATCATCGGAACAGAAAAACAAAGCGAAGAGCTCGTCCGCTACCTGATGCAAGATTTTGAGGACGATCCATTATCGATTTGGAACTCCGATATCTTTGGTCGAAGTCTAAGCTCCATCGTAAGAGAGGGCATTCAGGCAAAGCTTTCTTTAATGCCTGAAAACGCTCGCTATAAGCTTAAAGAAACACTAGAGAGAATTATTAACGAAGGCTCAGGTGGATTAATCGCTATTATCCTATAATTCATCCAGACGAGAGGTTCACCAAAAAAGTTCTAGCTTCTAGAAGAGCTATTCATATATTGAGTAAAGGCTGTAGATAATTTGTCTACAGCCTTTTTATGCATAATATCGGATAATACTTAATAATGAAGGGGCGGATTCATATAGCTGAATTATACGTAGGTTTATATTTACTACGTCTCTATTTGTATCAAGGTTTAGTAGCACTAGGTGGATTGGAACGAAAGCGAAAGGTGCGAAGACTCCTGCTGGATTAGCGGGATAGGTGAGCCCCCTCAAGACGCCTTTAGCGCTGATGATACTTACCACCCGACCCTCGGAAGTCTAAGCATCCAGTAGTGGAATTCAACCGTCCCATTAATAAAGCAATCCTTATAATTACTATTGCAGAGGATTTAGGTACCCATCAACTTGACGAATGCTTCTTGAAAAGTAAGCACATGGAGAGGAACCCCCTCTCTAATCTAATATCTCAAAAAGAGTATGTATTGCTAATAAATAGTCTGTATGAAGTCAATTCAACTCTTTCCCCACAAAAATAGAGTGTTTTACTCGATTTCCCCTTTAGGTACATTGACCTAAAAGGATTTTACAGAATTGGCTAACTTATTACAAATATGTTTCAAACAAGAAAAGATTCCCAATAAATCTAGGAATTTTCTTGATATGAATAGATGATTATGATAATCTTTTATCAGAATTACGTTGTGAATCGCCTTAAACCCTTGGTAGAAAAGGGATTTAAGAAAAAAACAATTGAATTCTTTCGGTTTTTCATTTAATATAATCCATGTTAACCAAAAAATACTTCGCAACGTATAGAATTCAGTAATATTGTTTACAAATGAATGTAACAGTTCATTTTACTGAGTTAACTTATCGTGATATCTTGGGAGGAGGTGAAAGGCATGAATAAAACAGAACTAATTAACGCTGTTGCAGAAGCAAGCGAGATTTCTAAAAAAGACGCAACTAAAGCAGTTGATGCTGTTTTTGAAACTATCTTAAATGCTTTAAAAGACGGTGATAAAGTACAATTAATCGGTTTTGGTAACTTCGAGGTTCGTGAGCGTGCGGCTCGTAAAGGTCGTAATCCTCAAACTGGTGAAGAGATCGAAATTTCTGCAAGCAAAGTTCCTGCATTCAAACCAGGTAAAGCGCTTAAAGATGCAGTTAAGTAATTACATAAGTGCTTAAAGCTTTAGCTTGAGCTAAAAAGACCGTGTTCCCACGGTCTTTTTTTCATACATTCTGCCATAATAGGATGAACAGTCCTTTATCCAGCATCGTTAGAGCATTCCGCTTTGCTTGTTTGAAAGAGATTATGCTAATATGGAATTGTCAAACAACAGAGAAAATTGTCTTAGGAGGAAAATGTATGTCAAACGTCAATCGTGCCCAAATCGAAGATGCGGTGCGTTTAATACTAGAAGCTGTTGGGGAAGACCCAAACCGTGAAGGATTACTAGATACACCAAAACGTGTGGCGAAAATGTATGAGGAAGTTTTTTCTGGTTTACAACAAGACCCTTCAGAATACTTCGAAACTATTTTTGGAGAAGATCATGAAGAGCTTGTATTAGTTAAGGATATTCCATTCTATTCGATGTGTGAGCACCACCTTGTCCCATTCTTCGGTAAAGCGCATGTAGCGTATATTCCAAGAAACGGACGTGTAACAGGCTTAAGTAAGCTTGCAAGAGCAGTTGAGGCTGTAGCAAAACGTCCACAGCTTCAAGAGCGAATTACATCTACGATCGCGAATACGATCATGAGTAAGCTTGAGCCACATGGTGTGATGGTCATCGTAGAAGCAGAACATATGTGTATGACAATGAGAGGCGTTAAAAAGCCTGGGTCAAAGACGGTTACATCTGCAGTTCGTGGAAGTCTTGCCGAGGATTCAAGAGCTCGTGCAGAAGTTCTAGCCTTAATAAAAGAATAATCTAAAAATAGATTCTGTGTGTCAACTTCAAACCTACGAAGATTTGTTAGCTTGAGAGTTCAAGTTGAAACAGGATCAAATTACATATTTATTATTAAAAGGAATCAAAAGGATATCATATGAATACCCTTTTGATTCCTTCTTTGTAAGAATGAAAGTCAAGCAGAGCTTTAAAAATTAGCAAATTTACAGCTCGAAAGGTGTGGTAGTCGATGGAAAAAAAACAAACAGCTAATGGAGATTATGTCGTGATTAAAGCAGTGGAAGATGGAGTAAATGTGATCGGCTTAACGAGAGGAACGGACACTCGCTTTCATCACTCAGAAAAATTGGATAAGGGAGAAGTTCTTATCGCTCAATTTACAGAGCATACATCTGCCATAAAAGTAAGAGGGCATGCGAAAATTGCAACAAGCTTTGGAGAAGTAGAAAGCGAACCGAAAAAATAAGCGGTCTGCAGTGGTAGATGAAAAGAAAATCGATTAACATTTCCCCAACAAGGCTTCATTTATGGTATAATTGTTTCTGCCTTGTGTGAACGGATATAGGTATAATTAACAGTGATGTTATACATAATGACAAACGAACAAGAAGTATACATATAAATATGGGGAAACAAGGGTGATTAGATTGCAAGAATTCCAAAAACAACTAGCAGATGTGAAGGAGAAGATATATCAAAAGGTATCTCATCCCTATTTAATGAGGTATATTGAGAGTCCTGATATTGATGAAGATAAAATTCTTCTGCTCCTCTCCATTCTGAAGGAGCTTAATCTATCAGAAGAAGAAATAAGCAATTATGCAATTACAATCATGCTGATTCAAATTGCCCTTGATACTCATGAACATGTTTCTAACGCTAATTTGGAAGAAGGTAGCTTAAAAACCCGTCAGCTAACCGTTTTAGCTGGTGATTACTACAGTGGTCTTTACTATAAAATTTTAGCAGATATGAAAGATATTCATATGATCCAAATTTTGGCTGAAGGGATTAAGGATGTCAATGAACACAAAATCAGTGTTTACCAAAAAGAGTCAGATGATCTAGAAACACTAATGGCTTCAATTAAAATGATTGAAGGCTCATTATATAGTAAATTAAGCAGTTACTTTCAAGTGTCAGGCTGGTATGAATTCGTATCCAATCTCTTATTCGTGAAAAGGTTAATAAGTGAAAGAGAAAAGTTTGTTAGTGGGAGTCCATCGATCGTATTTGATGGGTTAGAAAAACTGGCACGCTCAGTCACCCATAAGAATTCAATAGAGAAGCAACGATATTTATTAGCGTTATGCGATCGCTATATAATGAATTCTAAGCTACTCTTAGAAAAGGCGATGACGAACATTCCATTTTTCAACGAATTAATTAATCAAAGAATGCTCTCCATTTTTAAGCAACATCAGCCTTTACCAACTATTTTTGTGGAAGAAGGGTAGAAACATGCAACAATCTAAAGAAGAACGTGTACATAAAGTTTTCGAAAGCATTTACGATAATTATGATAAAATGAATTCAATCATCAGCTTTCAGCTGCATAAGAAATGGCGTAAAGACACAATGGCGCGTATGAATGTTCAAAAGGGTTCTAAAGCGCTAGACCTTTGTTGTGGAACGGCTGATTGGACGATCTCCCTATCGGATGCCGTTGGACAAGAAGGTCATGTCATTGGACTTGATTTTAGTAAAAATATGCTTAAAATCGGGGAAGAAAAAGTAAAGAAACATCCTTTGAAGAATATTGAATTAGTTCATGGGAATGCGATGGAATTACCATTTCCAGACAATTCGTTTGATTATGTTACAATCGGTTTTGGGCTTCGTAATGTTCCTGACTATTTACAGGTTCTAAAGGAAATGCACCGTGTAGTGAAGCCTGGTGGAGTGGCTGTTTGTTTAGAAACTTCTCAACCAACAATGATTGGCTATAAACAGCTTTACTATTTCTATTTCCGTTTCATTATGCCGGTTTTCGGTAAATTGTTTGCAAAGAGCTATGATGAATATTCATGGCTGCAAGAATCAGCTCGTGATTTTCCGGGGATGAAAGAACTTGTGAAAATGTTTGAAGAAGCCGGATTTGATCGAGTAGTGTACAAGCCATATAGCGGTGGCGCTGCGGCTGTTCATTTAGGATATAAAGAAAATTAGAAGTTCAAAAAAAGCTGGGTGAATACGTATGAAATTAAAGATGATGTATTCATTTTTAAATTCTGATTTAACAATAATTGAAAAAGCGCTAGAGGATACGATACAGGCTCAAGCACCATTGTTACGACAAGCGTCCTTGCACTTATTACAAGCTGGAGGAAAACGGATTCGTCCAGTTTTTGTTTTGCTTGCTGGGAAATTTGGTGACTATGATATGGATGTAATGAAAAAAGTAGCTGTATCGTTAGAATTAATTCATATGGCTTCACTCGTTCATGATGATGTAGTGGATGATGCTGAACTTCGACGTGGAAAGCCAACGATTAAGGCCAAATGGGATAACCGTATTGCCATGTATACGGGTGACTATATCTTCGCACGTTCGTTAGAGTTAATTACAACAATTAACAAGCCAGAAGCGCATCAAATTCTAGCACACACCATTGTTGAAGTGTGTATTGGTGAAATTGAACAAATTAAAGATAAATATCGGGTCGACCAGCATTTAAAAGATTATCTTCGCCGCATAAAACGGAAGACGGCTCTATTAATTGCTGCAAGTTGTCAGCTTGGTGCCATTGCTTCAGGTGTCGATGAAAAGCTTCATAAAAAGCTCTTTCAATTTGGCTACTATGTAGGGATGTCCTTTCAAATAACGGATGACATTCTAGACTTTACAGCAACAGAAAAAGAGCTAGGGAAACCTGCTGGCAGCGATTTGCTACAAGGAAATATTACGTTGCCTGTTTTATTTGCTATGGAAGATGACAAGATTAGAGCTGAAGTGGCAAAAGTAAACGAAAGCATGAAGCCAGAAGACATTCAAACGTTGATTCAATCCATTAAGGATTCAGGTGCTATTCAAAAGTCGATTCAAATGAGTAATCAGTATTTGGATAAAGCGCTTGCCATTCTAGATGAGCTACCTCAAAATCGTGCAAAAAAAACATTAAGGGACATTGCGAGATTTATCGGCAACCGTAAATTTTAAGAGGTTGCTAAATTTTCAAAACAATGTTACTATTTTCGTGGATTGTTGTTTTAACGATTCACTATACATAAGATTTTTAGGAGTGGAAAACATGGAAAGAACTTTTTTAATGGTGAAGCCTGATGGTGTACAACGTAATTTAATTGGTGAAATCGTTTCTCGTTTCGAAAAGAAAGGCTTCCAGTTAGTTGGAGCGAAATTAATGAGCATTCCTACTGAACTTGCAGAGGAGCATTATGGTGAGCACAAAGAACGTCCATTCTTCGGTGAATTAGTAGATTTCATTACTTCTGGTCCAGTATTCGCAATGGTTTGGGAAGGTGAAAATGTGATTTCTACAGCTCGTCAAATGATGGGTGCAACAAATCCTAAAGATGCTGCAGCTGGTACAGTTCGTGGGGATTATGCAGTAACGGTTGGAAAAAACATTATTCACGGTTCTGATTCACCTGAGAGTGCGGTTCGTGAAATTGGCTTATTCTTCAAAGAAGAAGAGCTTGTAAATTATGGCAAATTAATGAATCAATGGATTAACTAATCCATACAAAAGTACTTGTACATTGTTACAAGTACTTTTTTTTGCAAACGGATACATAGTGTCTCGATTTCATTGATTTCTTCTATACGTAAGCTTTTAATACCTAAATTTTTGGTAAATGGACAAAAAAAACTCTCCTATTTACTTTGCTTTCCGCTATACTAAATATATTAATAGGACTAAGGATGGAGAGGCTATATGTCACAGGATTATCAAGACTTTATGGTGAATATCAAAAAGAAAACAGGAATCGACCTTTCTTTATATAAAGAAGCTCAAATGAAAAGAAGACTTGTTTCACTTTATGAAAAAAAAGGGTATCGCTCCTTTCGTGACTTCTATGATGGGATGACAAAAGACAGAGAACTACTATACGAATTTCTAGATCGGATGACGATAAATGTATCAGAATTCTATCGAAATGCGAAGCGCTGGGAAGTACTAGAGAAGAAGATCTTGCCGAAACTTCTTGCTGAAAATAAGAAGCTTAAAATTTGGAGTGCGGCATGTTCGACAGGGGAAGAGCCATATACGATTGCGATGATTTTATCTAATTTTATGCCTCTTTCACAAATTCAAATTCAAGCAACAGATCTAGATGAAAACGTGATTGCCCGCGCAAAGATTGGACTATACCCGGAGCGTTCACTAAATGAAGTACCTGATATAATAAAGAAAAAGTACTTTACGAAAGAAGGAAGCATGTTCAAGGTGTCAGAGGATATTAAAAAGACAGTAACCTTCAAAAAGCATAATTTGTTAGCAGATAGCTTTGGAGGGCCTTATGACCTCATTGTGTGCCGAAACGTGCTGATTTACTTTACAGAAGAAGCGAAGGATCAGCTTTATCTTAAATTTAGTCAAGCATTGCGGAAGGACGGTATTTTCTTTGTAGGAAGTACGGAACAAATCTTTAATCCAGCTAACTATCAATTTGATACAGAAGATACTTTTTTTTATCGTAGAAAATAATAGATGAGACATAGAGAGTCAGAAGGTACTGGCTCTTTTTATTTTTTCCTTTGGATATAAAACGGGGTATGTTAAAATGACTCCAAACTTTATCATCTTAAGCTTATTACGTTGGTCAAATAAATTTCTAATTTTTAGTTCTTTTGCTATTCTTATGTTTGAGCTTATGTTATATTGATACATAATCCTTTAATGAGTTGAAGGGGGAAAGAGAATTGAGATATTTAACTTCAGGTGAATCACATGGACCTCAATTAACGACAATTATTGAAGGTCTTCCAGCTGGAATGCCCATACTAGCAGAGGATATAAATAACGAGCTAGCGAGACGACAAAAGGGTCACGGTAGAGGGCGAAGAATGCAAATTGAGAAGGATACTGTACAAATAGGCAGTGGGGTAAGACATGGATATACGTTAGGTTCCCCTGTTGCCTTAACTGTCGAAAATAATGATTGGAAGCACTGGACAAAAATCATGGGACAGGAGCCGCTTGGGGATCAAGAGCAAGCCGAAATGAAACGCGTCATCTCAAGACCACGTCCAGGTCATGCGGACTTAAATGGTGCCATTAAATACGGTCATCGCGATATGCGTAATGTTTTGGAACGGTCTTCTGCAAGGGAAACAACGGTTCGAGTAGCGGCAGGTGCAGTAGCTAAAAAGCTTCTACATCTGTTAGGCATTGAGGTTGCATCACATGTAGTAGAAATAGGCGGAGTTAAGTCGAACTATTCGTCATATCCGTCTATAAGCAAAATACAGGAAATAACAGAGAACTCACCCGTACGTTCCCTCGATCCAATTGCTGAGAAAGAAATGATGAAGGCCATTGATGATGCAAAAGAAAATGGAGATTCTATCGGTGGAGTCGTCGAAGTAATTGTCGAAGGAATGCCACCAGGTGTCGGTAGCTATGTCCATTACGACCGTAAGCTAGATGCGAAAATAGCTAGTAGCATCGTCAGTATCAATGCTTTTAAAGGTGTAGAGTTTGGCATTGGCTTTGAAGCGGCCCGCATGCCAGGAAGTGAAGTACATGATGAAATCGCTTGGGATAGCGAGCAAGGATATTACCGAAAAACAAACCGCTTGGGAGGCTTTGAAGGTGGGATGACTACTGGAATGCCAATCGTCGTAAGAGGAGTTATGAAGCCTATTCCTACCCTTTATAAGCCACTTCAGAGCGTTGATATTGAAACAAAAGAACCATTTTCGGCTAGTATTGAAAGATCAGATAGTTGTGCGGTTCCAGCAGCTGCTGTCGTAGCAGAGAGTGTAGTAGCTTGGGAAATTGCATCAATGATCGTTTCTCAATTTTATGCTGATCGAATGGATGCATTAATTGAACAAATTAATCAACAGCGTGAGTATGCGAGGGAGTTTTAATGCAAGAGCATATCATTCACACTCCATCTAAATCTTACCCGGTCTATATTGGACCGGGTTCTATTCAACAGTTACCGATTTTTCTACAAGATGCTTTTTTAAAGGTAACAAAAATTATGATCATCTCAGATGAAACCGTAAGTAACTTACACCTGCCTTCAGTGAAAACGGTATTAAATGACTTTCAAGTAGTTGAGCACATCGTGCCAAAAGGAGAGGCAGCGAAAACATTTGAGACATACTATGAATGCTTAAGCTTTGCATTAGAGCAGAAGCTAGATCGTAGATCATTAATACTCGCCCTTGGCGGAGGGGCAGTAGGTGACCTTGCCGGATTTGTCGCATCAAGCTTTATGCGCGGAATTCCATTTATACAAATTCCGACAACCATTCTAGCTCATGACAGTGCTGTAGGGGGCAAAGTAGCGATAAACCACCCCCTTGGTAAAAATATGATTGGAGCATTTTATCAGCCAGAAGGTGTAGTGTATGATATATCCTTTCTTCAAACTTTGCCGAAAGGTGAGTTAAGATCAGGGTTTGCAGAGGTGATAAAACATGCATTGATACAAGATGAAAATCTTTACGATTGGTTGCGACTGAACGTGAATGAACTTGATTGCTTACCATTTGACGATCTTCAATATATGTTGCTAGAAGGAATAAAGATTAAAGGGAAAATTGTCGCCGAAGACGAAAAAGAAAATGGGATTCGGGCATATCTTAACTTTGGTCATACATTAGGGCACGCGATCGAAGCAGAGGTTGGATATGGAGCGATTACCCATGGGGAAGCGGTGCTAATCGGAATGCTGTTCGCTTTGCAATTAAGCGAGGAAATAGCGGGATTACAATGGGATAAAGCAGAATTTATCAGCTGGGTAACGAAACTAGGCTATTCCCTTGATATTCCACGTGGCTTAATAATAGAGAACTTAATTGAACGTATGAAGCAGGACAAAAAAACAATCGGGCAGAATATCAATTTTGTACTATTAAAGGATATTGGTCGACCAGCTCTAATTGAAATTGGGGAAGAATCATTGAAAAATCAGTTAATGAAGTTTTAAAGAGGAGGAAGCGAATGATTAGAGGAATAAGAGGAGCAACGACTGTAAGCGAAGATCGTGAGGTTGATGTTGTCGAGGCTACCGAGGAATTATTAAGAGAATTGATTCGCGAAAATCAATTGCTAGCTGATCAGGTAGCTTCCATATTCATCTCAGTAACAGATGATTTATCATCAGCTTTTCCAGCAAAAGCCATTCGAGAAATTGATGGCTGGACATATGTACCTGTCATGTGTATGAGGGAGATTCCAGTTATACAATCTTTGCCCAAGTGTATACGCATAATGGTGCATTACAATACGACGATACCACAGAATCAAATACATCATATTTATTTACGAGAGGCTAAGGCATTAAGGCCAGACCTTTCTAAATAAAATCCTTTCTAAATCCACTCCCTAACCTTTGATTCTATGATCATATGAAATGGTACTTTCGTACTTTACTATGATAATTCGCGAAAGTTTAAGTAGCTATTAGAACAAGCTCAATGTAAAAAGACTTGTAATGTATCTACTCGTCCTAAATGGGGAGTAAAGCGCGCACATGAAATAAATATTGAAGAGGTGTTATTGATGAAATGGAAAAATCAGCTTGAAAATCTTGCTCCATATCAGCCGGGCAAATCGATTGACGAAGTGAAAAAGGAATATGGGCTAACAGAAATTGTGAAGCTAGCGTCAAATGAAAACCCATTTGGATGTTCTGAACAAGTGGCTTCTGCCCTTTCACAGTATTCAAAATCATTCGCTTTATATCCAGATGGGTACGCTGCAAATCTCCGCTCGACCCTAGCTGAGCACTTACAAGTTGAAGAAAACGAATTGATTTTTGGAAACGGCTCAGATGAAGTTATCCAAATGATTTCAAGAGCACTTCTCGGACCAAATACAAATACGGTAATGGCATCGCCAACATTTCCGCAATATAGGCACAATGCCAAGATTGAAGGGGCTGAAATCAGAGAAGTTCCGTTAATCGATGGAAAGCATAACCTTGAAGAGATGTTAAGGGTAACCGATGGGGATACAGCGGTTGTTTGGCTTTGTAGTCCGAATAATCCAACAGGTAGATACATAAACAAAGGTGAGTTACTTACATTCATCGATCAAGTGCCGAAAGAAACGCTGGTTGTCCTTGATGAAGCTTATTTTGAATATGTGACAGCTCCTGATTATTATGATTCACTTGAGTTATTGAAAAAGTACCAAAATCTTATTGTGTTACGAACTTTTTCAAAAATTTACGGTCTTGCCAGCTTACGGGTAGGATATGGAATCGGACATAAGGATATTATCCGAAAAATTGAACCAATTAGAGAGCCGTTTAATACAAATACATTTGCACAAGTAGCAGCCAATGCAGCGATATGTGATCAGGAATTCGTGAATGAGTGCAAAAAACAAAATCAATTAGGCTTAGAGCAATTTTACACATTTTGTAAAGAGAACCAATTAAACTATTATCCATCTCAAGGGAATTTTGTATTAATTGATTTCAAAGTGAATGGGAATGAAGTTTTCCAATATTTATTAGAAAAAGGATTTATCGTACGATCAGGAGTTGCGCTCGGATTCAGTACTTCGGTTCGTGTGACAGTTGGCTCCCAAGAGCAAAATAAACAAATCATACAGCAGATGAAAGAATTTCTTCAAAAAAGTACATCTTTTTCATAAAACTAGAGAAATCAAAACTACCTTAGGCGGTGATTGGTATGAATGGACAGGTATTTCTTATAGGTCTAGGGTTAATTGGAGGCTCTCTAGCTTTATCCATTCGGGAACAACATCCACAATCAAGAATAGTAGGATACGATATTAATGATGAGCAGTGTAAGCTTGCAAAAATGCTTGGAGTTATTGATGAAGCCGCTGAGACAATTGAAGCTGGGGCAAAGGATGCGGACCTGATCATCATTGCCACTCCAGTTCTTGAAGTTGAACGAATATTAACGGTTCTTGAAACCATCTCATTAAAACGAGATGTCATCATAACGGACGCAGGAAGCACAAAATTAACCATTGTAAAAAAAGCGGCAGCATTAAAAACCAAAGGGATTACCTTTATTGGGGGACACCCGATGGCTGGCTCTCATAAAAGCGGCGTATCAGCCGCCAAAACCCTGCTATTTGAAAATGCCTTTTACCTACTTACTCCAGAGGAGGACATAAAGGAAGAGTATATAGCAAAGCTACAGCATTGGTTGCAAGGAACAAAGGCGAAATTTTTAGTTATTACGCCCGAAGAACATGATTTGTTAACAGGCGTAATAAGTCACTTTCCCCATGTCATTGCGGCTTCATTAGTTCATCAAGCTAAGCTTACAAGCCAAGATCAAAAGCTTGTGACGAGACTGGCAGCAGGGGGATTTCGAGATATTACGCGAATCGCTTCTAGCAGTCCTGAAATGTGGCGTGACATTCTTATTCATAACAAAGACGTGCTATTATCCCTCTTTCACCAATGGAAAATGGAAATGAGTAAAGTCGAAACGATGCTACTTGAAGAAAATGAAGAAAAGATCTATCACTATTTTTTAGCAGCGAAGGAATTTCGTGATGAGCTCCCTCAAAAGCAAAAGGGCGCTATTCCAGCCTTTTACGATTTATTTGTCGATGTTCCGGATTACCCTGGGATTATCTCAGAGGTTACAGGTTATTTAGCGAAAGAAGAAATTAGTATAACGAACATTCGTATTTTAGAAACTAGAGAAGATATCAATGGAGTATTAGTGATTAGCTTTCAGACAGAGGAAGACCGATCAAAGGCGGAAAAATGCTTATCTACATATACAACCTATCAAACGTCTATCGGGCCATAATTGATAGATTTTGAAGATTAGAAAAAGGTGATATCATGAAACAGTTAACTCATAATCGTACAGGTTTAAAAGGAAACCTACTTGTTCCCGGCGATAAATCGATCTCACATCGTTCGATTATGTTTGGAGCAATCGCTAACGGAACGACTACTGTTACAAATTTCCTCATGGGACAAGATTGTTTATGTACAATAGCATGCTTTCGAAAATTGGGTGTCAGTATTGAAGAAGAGGCACACCAGATCATAATCGAAGGTAAAGGGTTTGAAGGGTTACAAGAGCCTACGGATGTTCTTGACGTTGGGAATTCTGGAACGACTATTCGTTTGTTGCTAGGGATATTAGCTGGTAGGCCGTTTCACGCAACATTAATTGGAGATCATTCCATAGGAAAGCGTCCGATGACAAGAGTAACTGTGCCTTTAGCAAAGATGGGCGCCAAAATAGATGGCAGACAGAATGGAGAGTTTACTCCTCTATCGATTCGAGGGGGAGAACTATCTGGGATGAATTACTCGTTGCCAGTGGCTAGTGCTCAAGTGAAATCAAGTTTACTTTTTGCGGGGCTTCAAGGGAAGGGGAAAACAACGCTTGTTGAAAAAGAGAAAACAAGAGATCATACTGAAAGAATGATTAAGCAATTTGGTGGTCAAATAACAGAAGATGGCTTAACGATACATATAGAAGGTGGACAGTCGCTTAAGGGTACTTCCATTCAAGTTCCAGGAGATATCTCCTCAGCCGCTTTTTTCTTAGTAGCTGCAGCTATCGTTCCGGATAGTGAGATTACCCTAAAAAATGTTGGGCTTAATCCAACGAGAACAGGTATTTTAGAGGTGTTAGAACAAATGGGAGCTAACATGGAAATTATACCAACTGATGCGGATAGTTGTGAACCTGTTGGCGATATTGTGATTCGTTATTCCAAGCTGACAGCTACAACCATTCAGGGTGAAATCATTCCGAAGCTCATTGATGAGCTTCCGATTATTGCTTTGTTAGCCACAGCTGCTGAAGGAAAAACGATCATCCGCGATGCTCAAGAATTAAAGGTGAAAGAAACAAATCGGATTGATACGGTTGTTCATGAGCTAAAGAAACTTGGTGCGAATATCGAGGCAACAGAGGACGGTATGATCATCCGAGGTGGACAGGGGTTACATGGTGCAAATGTATCTAGTCATGGTGATCACCGGATCGGCATGATGTTAGCCATTGCTTCATTAGTAAGCAATGAGCCTGTTTACTTAGAGGGGGAAGAAGCGATTTCCGTTTCCTATCCAACCTTCTTTGCAGATCTACAACAAATAATGAAGTAACCAAAGCCTTGTGGCTACTAATATGGGCTATAGACAAACTCGAAGTAAATTGAGCTTGTTCTATGGTCTTTTTTGATTGTAGCCTTGAAACAAACAGTTCGTTTAGGTCGAACACTCTCATGATGTATGCCCTAAGAGAGCCAATCGCTGCAAATCTACAACACGTTAAACCAAATAAGGATAAACATGGTAATAGGCATTATATTTGTTAATGTTTGTCAAAATTTTTCTAATTTACATAGACGAGGATGCTTGACTCCTGTGGGATGAGTGTTACAGTCGATGCCCCGCAGGAGGGACTCCGATGAGTCTAGGCGAGCGCCAACCGGGAGTCAAGCTGTCTGTACTGTAACGGAAATCAACACTTTCTACGTTCAAATGACCATGAACAACTAATCAGCCAATCTTGTGAAGCTACATACTTATGGTTGTTTTATATTTCAGTCATAATTCTTATTGTTTCACCATAGCTTGTCATAAGACCATAAAAAGGGTGGTTCTATGACATATATCATTGAAAACGCCAATATCTTATCAGGAAAAGGATTAACCAAAGCATCATTGTTCATCCAACAAGGGAAAATATCCTCTGTCAAATCTTCATTTAAAAAGTATTCCCATATGCGTATGAATGCCGATCCCTATTATTTAACGGTTCCACATATTCCATTGGTGACAAATATTCCAGTGGACAAGCCATTCTTAGAAATGAAAACATTTTTCACCGACGAACTGATTTCTAAAGGATGTACTGCGTTTCTAACGTACGTTGAGGTTAAACAGGAATATCTATTCGAGGAAGCTCTTAAGAAAATGAAAACGCAGCTACTAAGTAGTCCAATTGATTATATTATTTGTGTGAAAATATCAAGCGCACTACTCACCACAAGCTTTATTCGAAAATGTAAAAGAGAGAAAGTTCCAGGAATTTTTATTGAATTTGGACACGAAGAAGAACTGATGAAAATTCCATGGGGTTGGATAAAAGAAGCACTGTTCCCGTACAATTGTCCGTTAATCCCGGTTGTCAAGCAGGAAAATGAGCGAGCTAAAAAGAAAGTAATAAGTGAGTGGAATGAGCTAGTTCAAAATGAAAAGCTACCTGCATTTCAAGAAGAGCTTACGAGCCAGAATCCACTTACATTGCAACAATTAGCAAGAATGGGAATCTATCCTTTGAAGGCGTGCATACAACCTGGTAGAGAAGTAAGTTACAATCTCTATCGTAAAAGTAGGCAAATCATGAATGTTGAACATTCGGAGCTGTTTCATTATCATAGTGATATGTTAATGGTGACGGTGCATAAAGGGCAAGTCATTCGAGCAGGTCAGAAGATCGACTTTCGCCCAGGCTTTGGCGAGCACGTAAAAATTGTCACACCATCCTATTTTCAAATAGACGTCGATTAGCGATGGAGAGGAATTCAATATGGAGAAAATAAATAAAATAGTCACTTTATTAGAAAATGGCGAACACGAAGAAGCGCTAAATCATTATCGCCAAATCCTTGACAAAGGGTCGAATGAAGAAAGATTTCTACTAGGCGAAGAGCTATTTCAATATGGATTTTTAGAAGAGGCTAAGTCTCTTTATCACACCTTGTTAAAAGCATACCCTGAAGAAGGAGAGCTCCTTGTCTTATTAGCTGAAACATATATGGAGCTAGGTGAAGAAGAGCAAGCTGTGTTAGAACTTGAAAAGGTTCAAGAGCACGATCCAAGCTTCCCACAGGCTTTGTTACTGCTAGCGGATCTCTATCAAATGGAGGGACTTTATGAAGTTAGTGAGCAAAAGCTAATAAAGGCGAAGTCGATGTTACCGGAGGAAGTCATCATAGATTTTGCACTTGGAGAATTGTATTTAGAGCAAGGAAGATTTACCGATGCCATAAAGTATTATGAAGTAGTATTAAAAACTGAGAATGTTATTGCTGGGGTAAATGTTCATCAACGGATGGCCGATGCGCTAAGTGCAGGCGGAGCTTTTGAGGAAGCCATAGCTTATTATGAAACCGCTCTTGATGACCGACTTGAAATCAACACACTTTTTAACTATGGCTTTACGGCTTTACAGGCAGGCTATAATAAAACCGCGATTGAGAAGTTTACCATGTTAAAAGAAATTGATCATGAATACCACTCTTTGTATATTAATTTAGCAAAAGCATACGAAAGAGAAGAGCAATTAGAGGAATGCTATGAAGCCATTACTTCAGGACTAAAGCAAGATGATTTTAATAAAGATTTATATTATTATGCAGGGAAGATTGCGTTAAAGCTAAATATGGAAGAGGAAGCAGAGAAGCATTTGCGAGAAGCGTTAGTGCTTGACCCTGAATTTTCAGAAGCAGCACTTGTGTTAAATAAATTATTAATTAAGCAAGAGCGCTTTGAGGACGTATTGGAGATTATCGAGATGATGGAAGCGATTGAAGAGGAAGAACCTCAGTTTTTATGGGATGCAGCCCTTGCTCTCCAAAACCTCGAAAAATATTCGGAGGCATTAAACAAATACCAACTTGCATATACTTTCTTTAAAGATCAAACGGATTTTCTTTCTGATTACGGTTATTTTCTGTTTGAGGAAGGAAAAAGGTCAGAGGCTATCGAAGTTTTCACTAAACTACTCAAGGATGATCCAAGTAATGGGGAATATGAAGATATCCTAGGTCGACTTTCAGAACAATTTTAGAACGAACCTTTAAACACAGAGGAGGGAAAATAAAAATGACAACCCCTGTATCTGTTAATGAGAAAAAAGACTTTATTCGTTGGTTTCTTAATCACTATCAGTTAAAGAGAAGAGAATGTGTCTGGATTTTAAATTATTTAATGAGTCATGATCAGCTAATGGAGAAGGTTCATTTTGTTGAAAATGCACAGTTTTGTCCGCGAGGCTTAGTGATGTCAACTCATTGTGTAGATGAAGTTCCTTTCCGCTTTTATAAAGAAAATGTGATGACAACAGATGCGGAAAAGTCATTTCATGATATTAGGTTGAACCGTGATGAGGACATATTCATTCAACTTAATTTCCAGGCATCCAATAAGGCTCACCAATACGTGGCGGTTTTAGAAGAAAATCCATTTATGCCAAAGAATCTTCAAATTACTGAAAAAGAGAGACTGATAGCAGAGAGGTTTTTGTCCGAGAGTCTTCAAAAATTCGAAGAGGAAAAATTATTACAATTAATTGATGAAGCATTAGATCAGCATGATGAAGTAAGCTTTAAGGAATTAACCTCCAAATTAAAAAGAATACGAGTGCGATAAGCTTTTCACCAAAAGGGGTTCGAAATTTCGAACCCCTTTTTTTTTTTGAGAAGGATGGACGGCTGCCGTATGAATTATGCAGGTAAATATGAAAAATGTAAATGTTCTGACACAATTTTTCTGTTTGGTCCATGCTATAGATAATGATATGATGGAAAAGAGTTTGAATAGATTTGGAGTGGAACGAATGAAGTGGATTTCAGAAGATATTGATATGTATTTAAAATCGCGAGAATATGTAGACACAATTGTCCTTCCGTTACTTCCCATTTCGTTAGGGGAGGATATGAAATCGTCTGTATCAATGACAGAGTTCATTTCTTTATTAACGAATCAGTTAGAGAGGCAATTTAGAGGGCGATTAATTATGCTGCCTGGTTTTTCTTACTTAAAGAATGATTCATCTGAAAAGAATTTCCTCGACTTGAAAATCTGGGAAAAAGAGTTCAAAGAAAAAGGGTTTCAGCATGTCTTTTATGTGACTTCAGACAGCTATTGGAGAACAAAGGAAACCGAATTAGAAGGATCGCTCATTTGGCTCCCATCCTTGCCATTAGAAAATATGGATCAAAACTATAAGGTTTCGATTTTAGAAGATCAAGTAAAACAATTGTTAAATATATTTGTCCAAAAATGGAATCAACAATAAATTAGTAATATTGGTCACATTCTTGCCATGTTTTCGCAACAGGATTATATTGACCTATAATAAAGATTGATATATCATTGTTATGTCCTAGTTTTATATTGTGTGTTTAACTCGTCCGTTGGACTTGACTACATAATAGAGGGGGGAAAAGTATGAGTAAACATCGAGTTTCAAGACGTCAATTCCTGAATTATACACTTACGGGTGTAGGCGGTTTCATGGCAGCTGGAATGCTAATGCCAATGGTTCGCTTTGCGGTTGATCCTGTTTTACAACACAAAGCTGGCGGTGATTTTATTGCTACTCCACAGAAGGTGAGTGAAATCACAGCTGAGCCAGTCCGAGTTGACTATTCATTTGAACAACAAGATGCATGGTACACTTCAGAAGTTACGAATACTGCATGGGTTTATAAGGACGAAAATGGGGAGATCGTCGCTTTGTCACCTGTATGTAAACACTTAGGTTGTGTAGTAGACTGGAATACGGATAAATCGAATCCAAACCATTTCTATTGCCCATGTCACGGTGGTCTGTATACCAAAGATGGTAACAATGTAAAAGGTACACCACCAATTGCACCACTAGATGTATTTCCTTTTAAAGAAAAAGACGGATTCCTATACTTAGGAAAAGCTGAGCCAAGAAAGGGGGCGTAATAATTGTTAAACAAAATTTATGATTGGGTAGATGAACGTTTAGATATTACGCCTTTGTGGCGAGATATTGCTGACCATGAAGTACCAGAGCATGTAAATCCTGCGCACCATTTTTCAGCGTTTGTATACTGCTTTGGTGGGTTAACGTTCTTTGTAACTGTGATCCAAATTTTATCTGGTATGTTCTTAACGATGTATTATGTTCCAGATATTAAGAATGCTTGGGAATCCGTTTACTATCTACAAAATGAAGTTGCTTTTGGACAAATTGTCCGTGGAATGCACCATTGGGGTGCGAGCTTAGTTATCGTAATGATGTTCTTACATACGTTACGTGTATTCTTCCAAGGAGCATACAAGAAGCCTCGTGAACTGAACTGGGTTGTTGGGGTTTTAATCTTCTTCGTCATGCTAGCACTTGGATTAACTGGATACCTATTACCTTGGGATATGAAGGCATTATTTGCAACAAAAGTTACAATTCAAATCATTGAGTCAACACCTTTAATTGGGATGCAATTGAAAACATTAATTGCAGGTCACCCAGAGATTGTTGGTGCTCAAACGATTACTCGTTTCTTTGCAATTCATGTATTCTTCTTACCAGCTGCATTATTAGGATTAATGGGAGCTCACTTCTTAATGATCCGTAAGCAAGGTATATCTGGTCCATTGTAAGATTCATATTCGAAAATTATTATTATATGATTTTGTGTAGAAGGAGGGGGATTTCTCAATGCATCGTGGAAAAGGTATGAAGTTCGTAGGTGATTCACGTGTTCCTGCACCTTCAGAACGTAAGCCTAATATTCCGAAAGATTATTCGGAATACCCTGGAAAAACAGAAGCTTTCTGGCCTAACTTCCTTTTAAAGGAATGGATGGTAGGAGCAGTTTTCCTTATCGGTTTTTTATGCTTAACAGTGGCACATCCGTCTCCACTTGAAAAAATCGCTGACCCTAGTGATACGGCATATATTCCATTACCAGACTGGTATTTCTTATTCCTATACCAGCTATTAAAGTATACTTTTGCATCAGGTCCTTATAATGCAATCGGTGCGTTTGTTATTCCTGGACTTGCATTTGGTGCGTTATTATTAGCTCCATTTATCGATCGTGGCCCAGAGCGTCGCCCATCAAAGCGTCCTCTTGCTACTGGCTTTATGCTATTAGCTTTAGCGGGTATCACGTATTTAACTTGGGAATCTGTTGTAAACCATGATTGGGAAGCTGCGAAGAACCAAGGGAAAATCGTTGCTGAAGCAGAGATTGATAAAGAATCAGATGGCTACAAAATTTTTGAAGCCAACGGCTGTGTAAGCTGTCACGGTGGAGATCTTGAAGGGGGAGCTGGTTCTCCACCTCTAGTGGATAATGGCCTATCTCCAGATGAAATCGCTGACATTGCTAAAAATGGTAAAGGTGCTATGCCAGGCGGCCTGTTCAAGGGAACAGATGAAGAGCTGCAAAAGCTTGCAGAGTTTATCTCTAGCGTCGAAAGTAAATAAAGTAAAAAAGCTGACGAACTTCGTCAGCTTTTTTCGTGTGCGAAAATCAGCTGATGTATGTTTTGCTTTGCCGTTCGGATTTGAAGTAGATTTTGATATTAGTAGGAAATACGGATATCTTTCGAATAGGGTGGATATATAGGAAGAAATCGCGGATATCTTTCGTTTTTCCACGGATAGATAGGAAAGAGCTACGGATCTCTCTTTTATTCACAGATATCACCAGGCCCCTCAATGAAAGAACAAATAAAGGTAGTTAATTCTGAATTGAATGTTGCTAGCTCTAGCTTTATTACTATTTGAACACACTTATGGTAAGATATAACTGGAATTCTATGATAGAGATGGGGAAAGAAAATGAAGTGGATTTATTCAATCCTTGGAAATCGCCAAGTGCTTTGGCTTTTATTAATTGTAAATATTGTTGGTACGGTATATGGGTATATTTGGTACGGATCTCAATTGGAGCAGACACCTGATAAGTTTCTACTCTTCGTGCCTGATAGCCCGACTGCAAGTTTGTTTTTTGTCTTAGTTCTAGTTGCCTTTTTATTAGGAAAGAACTGGCCGCTGATGGAAGCGCTAGCGATTATCACCCTTTTTAAATATGGAATTTGGGCAGTCGTCATGAACCTTCTTGTTTATTTTGTAACTGGCGAGTTGGACTGGGTTGCCTATATGCTAATGGCATCTCATGGAGCAATGGCGATTCAAGGGATTCTCTATGCACCATTTTATCGAATCAAATGGTGGCATGTTATCGTTGCAGGTATTTGGACTTTACATAATGATGTAATTGACTACGTTTTCTTTATGCTCCCTAGGTATCCAGTACTAGACATGTATATTCCTCAAATCGGGTATTTTACCTTCTGGTTAAGCATAGTTTCGATTGGAATTGCTTGGTATTATGGCATTAGGAACAACCGGTTTACCTTAAATATTTAATCATCGATCTATTGAAATAGTTGGTCTAACCTTGTCCACTTTTACATACATTTTAGTAGTAATTGGAGGGGGGACAAGGATGAAAGTAAGATTCGCCATTTTCGTATTAATCACTATTTTACTTACGCCACTATCCGGATATGCAGAAAAGTCGTCGCCTATCGATCAGCTTGATCATCTTTCTGATGAAGCACTTCAAATGGTTAAGACTCAACGATATGAGGATGCAAAAAACCTATTGGATTATTTTTCTGAACAGTTTTTAACGATTACCTCAAATGATCGTCCATTTACGATGGACGAATTACGCATTGTAACGGTTGCTCATAACGATGCCATGGAGGCAGCAACGAGTGCAAATATGGATTATCAAGAACGAATCAACCGAGTGACCAAGTTTCGTTTAGTTATGGATGCTATTTCCTCTACTCACCAACCGCTTTGGGCAGAAATGGAAAACTCGATTATGACTGTGTTTGGTGAAGTAAAGGAAGCTGCTTATCGGGGGAATAATCAACTGTTTCATGAACAGTTCAATTCATTCTTATCTTTATATGAAGTCATCTATCCAAGTTTGAAAATTGATGTAGCAGTTGAACAAATTCAAAAGCTCGATGCGAAAATTAATTATATCGATCACTACCGTCCGCAAGTATTAGCTGAGGTAGCAAGTCAAAAACAGCTTGAAGAATTAGAAGCGGATTTACAAACGATTTTTGATGAGATGACAGAGGATGAGGCAGATCCATCTTTATGGTGGGTGATCATTTCAACAGGTAGCATTATTATTCTTACATTATCTTACGTTGGTTGGAGAAAATATAGAGGAGATCGGGAAAAACAACGAAACCGTTCAAGGCAATTTAAGGAATAAGCTTTTATAGCAAGAACACCTACCCAAGTTTTGAGCGATCACTTGAAGATATTTGGAGGGGTTGATGTGTTTCTTCTCTACTTTGGATTAATCATCTTAGTGCCTCTGTGGGCTCAACTTAAAGTGAAAAACACGTATGCAAAATATTCAAAGGTCGGTTCAACCTCTCAATTAACCGGTGCAGAGGTTGCAAGAAAGATATTAGACCAAAATGGACTGTATGATGTAAGGGTAGAAGAGTCTAGAGGGTATTTAACGGATCATTATGACCCTAGAGCTAAAAGCGTGCGGCTGTCTTCTTCTAATTATCATCACCATTCAATTGCAGCAGCTGCAATTGCAGCCCATGAGGTGGGTCATGCCATCCAAGATCAGGAAGGGTACTCGTTTTTGCGTCTCCGCCATGCGTTAGTGCCTGTTGCGAGCTTTAGCTCCAAGTTCGCTTGGATCTTAATTTTAATTGGAATATTTGTACAGTTGAGTCAAATGTTCTTGCTTGGAATTATTTTGATGGCAGCTGCCGTTGTATTCCAGCTTGTCACACTTCCAGTCGAGTTTAATGCCTCTTCACGTGCGATGGATCAGGCAGTCTCTCTAGGAATTATCCGGATTCATGAAGAATCAGAAACAAAAAAGGTACTATCAGCAGCTGCTCTTACATATGTGGCCGCAGCAGCAGTCGCAGTCCTTGAGTTGCTTCGATTCATTCTTATCTATTCGGGTATGGCAAATCGAGAATAAAAAACCAGTCATGATTATAAGTCATGACTGGTTTTTTATCATTTCATGCTGCCATGAACGTCATTAATGTTCAATCGGTTTCTTGTTTTCATCAAGGGTAAATCCTTCACCAATCACATCGTGAACGACGCTAACCGATACAAATGCATGAGGGTCGATGGAGTTGATGATATTTTTCAATCTGACAATTTCGTTTTTCCCTACTACACAGTAGAGTACTTCACGCTCTTTTTTCGTAAATGAACCATGGCCTTTTAATACTGTCACTCCACGCTCCATTTGCTCCATAATCTTAGATGCGATATCGTCGTTTAGATCCGAGATAATCATTGCGCCTCTTGCAGCATAGGCGCCTTCTTGCATAAAGTCAATTACTCTTGCTCCTACAAATACGGCTACTAACGTATACATCGCTTCTCGGTATGTTAAATAGAAAATTAACGATAAGATAATAACGATGGCATCAAACATGAACATCGTTTTTCCCATGCTCCAGCCTACATATTTATGGGCTAAGCGGGCGATGATATCTACGCCGCCTGTCGTTCCTCCATAGCGAAAAATAATACCGAGGCCAATTCCGATAAATACTCCGGCAAAAAGGGCTGCAAGAGTTAGATCTTCATACAAAGGCATGTTGATTTGATTTCGTTGAAAAATCCATAGGAAAATAGAGACTCCAACAGTTCCAATAATCGTGTAAAGGAAGGAGTTTCGTCCCAATAGTCGCCAGCCAATTAAAAAGAGGGGAACATTCAATAGCAAGTTTGTATAAGAAGGATCCCAGTTAAATAAGAAATACAATAAGAGCGTTATCCCAGTAAACCCACCTTCGGCAAGATTATTTTGCATATTGAAGTGGACAATTCCAAAAGAAAAAATAGCTGCTCCAATTAAGATAAATAAAATGTTTTTTAATTTAAGTCCAAAAACCACGTGTGTATTCCCCCGCTTTCTCATGTTCAAACGCCTTAATTATATCTGAAAATAATAGAAGGGGCAATGTGAGGGGAAAATGAAGGCGGAGAAATATTTAATTCAAAGGAAAATCAGTGAGAAATGTTTGTAAAGCTTCGCGTAATTAGCTAACATGAATAGAGGTATATCAAAATTTGATGAAGGAACAAACATAGTGGTTACATAATGATTCAATTCGTTTGAGGTGATAACGTTGACAGACAAAACAGTAAAAGAACTTCAACAAGAAGTAGATCAATACATAGGTCAATTTAAAGAGGGGTACTTTAGCCCACTGGCCATGCTTGCACGAATGACGGAAGAATTAGGCGAGCTTGCAAGGGAAGTGAACCATTACTATGGTGAAAAGCCAAAGAAATCTTCGGAAAAGGAAAACACCATCGAAGAGGAATTAGGGGATATGCTATTCGTCCTTATTTGCTTTGCAAACTCCTTACATATTGATCTTGAAACAGCCCATAATCGGGTGATGGATAAATTTAATACGAGAGATAAAAATCGCTGGACAAGAATTGAGAAGCTGGAGGATAACGAGAATGAATAAAGTGAAGGTTGTTGTAGCTGGCCCAAGAGGTCGTATGGGCCAGGAAGCTGTGAAAATGGTTGAGATTGCAGAAGAATATGAGTTGGTAGCTGTCATAGATCATAAGCATGATGGGAAAATGCTAAGTGACTTAGACGGGTTTGCAAACTTTGCGGTGCCGATCTTTAGCGATATCGCGCAGTGCTTTCAATCTACAAAGCCAGATGTTCTTATAGACCTCACAACTCCTGAAACGGGTATGTACCATACAACAACAGCACTTACATATGGCGTACGACCAGTAGTTGGAACTACCGGCTTTACAAAAGAGAATCTTCACGAGCTAGAAGAGCTATGCAAAGAAAAGGAACTTGGTTGTATCATTGCACCTAATTTTGCTGTAGGCGCGGTACTCATGATGAAATTTTCGCAAATGGCTGCTAAATACTTTCAAGATGTAGAGATTTTGGAGCTTCACCATGACCAAAAGCTTGATGCTCCATCAGGTACAGCTGTTAAAACTGCAGAGATGATTGCTGAAGTAAGACAAACGAAAGAGCAAGGTCATCCACAAGAGAAAGAGACAATGACCGGTGCAAGAGGAGCCAATTACGACGGTATGCATATTCACTCAGTAAGGCTTCCAGGGTTAATTGCTCATCAACAGGTAATGTTTGGATCGGATGGACAAACGTTAACGATTCGCCACGATTCTTTTAATCGTGCGTCATTTATGTCAGGTGTCAAGCTTGCAGTCGATACCGTTATGAAGCTTGATACTTTTGTTTATGGTCTTGAAAATATAATGGAGTAGGAGAGCGATACGATGAATATTGCACTAATTGCCCACGATAAAAAGAAAGACGATCTTGTTCGTTTTGCCATTGCCTATAAAAATATTTTGGCGGAGCATCAATTATTTGCAACTGGAACAACTGGCTTAAGAATAACAGAGGCAACTCAGCTTCCCATTCATCGTTTTCAATCTGGACCACTTGGGGGAGACCAAGAAATAGGTGCATATATTGCCAATAATAAAATGGACGGCGTGTTTTTCTTCCGTGATCCATTAACTGTTCAGCCTCATGAACCAGATGTATCGGCACTCATCCGGTTATGCGATGTGTATAGTGTTCCACTTGCCACCAATATGGGGACAGCCGAGATTCTCATTAAAGGCTTAGAACGTGGGGACCTATCATGGAGATCGATCGTACATGGAAAAAAAGGGGACTAATATGGAGATGCAATTAGATATTTTGGCTTTTGGTGCCCATGCGGATGATGTTGAAATTGGTATGGGGGGCACAATCGCCAAATATGCTTCAAAAGGGAAACAAATTGGGATCATCGATTTAACACAGGCAGAACTATCCTCGAACGGTACGGTGGATCTACGGAAAAAAGAAGCAGAACAAGCAGGTGAGATTCTAGGGATTTGTCTCCGAGATTCACTTGGACTGCCTGACAGAGGATTATTCCTACGAGAAGAATATATTGAAAAAGTAGCGGGAGTCATTAGGCAGTATCGACCTCGACTTGTCTTTATGCCGTTTCCGATTGATCGCCATCCTGACCATGGGAATTGTGCGAAAATCGTAGAGGAGGCTGTTTTTTCTGCTGGGATTAGAAATTACCCCACAACAAATGGCTTAGAAGCTCACAGGGTAGAACATACATATTATTACATGATTAATGGGTTTCATAAACCTGACTTTGTTATTGATATTTCATCTTTTATAAAGTACAAAACTGCAAGTCTAAAAGCGTATCAAAGTCAATTTACAAAGGATCCGAATAGCGTGGATACCCCGTTAGTCAACGGGTATATAGAAACGATTGAGGCACGTGAAAGAATGTTCGGAAAAGAAGTAGGGGTCATGTATGCTGAAGGGTTTAAACAGAAGAAACCATTGTTAGTAGATCAAGATTTATTAGGGGAAAGTATATGAAAAAATTAAAAATTGGTATTACATGCTACCCAACCGTCGGTGGCTCTGGAGTAGTCGCTACTGAACTAGGGAAAATGCTTGCTGAAAGAGGCCATGAAATTCATTTCATTTCATCTGGATTGCCTTTTCGTTTAAAGAAAATGTATCACAATATCTATTATCATCAAGTAGAGGTAAACCAGTACTCAGTTTTTCAATATCCTCCCTATGATATTGCCTTAGCCAGTAAAATGGCTGAAGTGATCAACAGGGAAGAGCTAGATGTACTCCACGTTCACTATGCCATTCCCCATGCAGTTTGTGGAATACTAGCGAAGCAAATGAGTGATCGAGATGTAAAGATTATTACCACATTGCACGGTACGGATATTACCGTTTTAGGCTATGATTCTTCTCTATCGGAAGCAATTAAATTCGGGATTGAAAAATCAGATATTGTAACGGCCGTTTCCAAATCGCTTATTAGTCAAACCTATGATTTATTGCACCCAGATAAGCGAATAGAGCCAGTGTACAACTTTATTGATGAGCGAGTGTACCGAAAAATCGATTCTTCCCATTTAAGGGATGAATACAAAATTTGCCGAAATGATAAAGTAGTCATTCATGTGTCAAACTTCCGTACAGTAAAGCGCGTACAAGATGTTGTTAAAGCGTTTGCGAAAATTTGCAGCCAAGTGCCGGCTAAACTCTTACTAGTTGGAGATGGCCCCGAAATGTCTGTTGTGTGTAAGCTCGTAGATGAATTAAATATTAGGAAAAATGTGTTGTTTTTAGGGAAGCAGGATAACCTTGAGGAGCTCTATTCAATTAGTGATTTAATGCTGTTACTATCAGAAAAAGAAAGCTTTGGTCTGGTAGCTTTAGAGGCGATGGCATGTGGTGTTCCTTGTATTGGGACAAATATCGGAGGAATACCAGAGGTTATTTTAGATGGTGAAACAGGCTACATTTGTAGTCTTGGAGATATTGATGAAATTGCAAACAAAGCAATCGCTATTCTAAAAGATTCTGCGTTACATATCCGTCTGGCTTCGCAATCTGTCACACTTGTTCGAGAAAGGTTTCGTGCAGACCTTATTGTCAAGCAGTATGAAGACCTCTACTATCAGCTTTTACAAGATGAGGCTACAATATGAACCTCGCGTTTACAAAGGCAAAGCCTGTTCTAGAAGAGATCGAGCGGCATGGCTATGAAGCATATTTTGTCGGTGGTTCTGTTAGAGACTTTCTAATGAATCAACCGATAAATGATGTTGATATCGCAACATCGGCTACCCCGTTCGAAATAAAAACAATCTTTGAAAAGACGATTGATGTTGGAATCGAGCATGGGACAGTTGTTGTTCTCTATAATGAGGAAGCATACGAAATTACGACCTTTCGCTCCGAAGCAGAATATGAGGATTTTCGAAGGCCATCCAAAGTTGATTTTATTCGATCACTAGAAGAGGACTTAAAGCGAAGAGACTTTACCATGAATGCGATTGCTATGGATGCGAGGGGGACGATAATCGACCCGTTTAATGGGCAGCAATCGATTCAGGAAAAAGTGATTATGACCGTAGGTAAGGCAGAAGAACGCTTTCGAGAGGACGCCCTTCGAATGATGAGAGCGGTAAGGTTTGTAAGTAAGCTTTCGTTTGAATTGGATGAGCAGACATATTTATCTTTAAGAGAATTCGGCTACTTACTCGAACATATTGCGGTCGAGAGAAAGTTAGTAGAATTTGAAAAGCTACTCATGGGTACGAATCATTCTCGTGCGCTACATTTGCTAATTGATACAGGGTTGTATTTATATTTGCCAGGGTTAGATGGGTATAAAATCAGCTTATATCAATTGATTGATTATGAAATAGATTTGCTAACTTTAGAAGAGCGTTGGGCGCTGCTGCTCGCAACTATTCAAATTCCTGAATCCGAAATGGAACCGTTTTTACGTGAATGGAAACTTCCTGTGAAAAGGCTCCGTGAGATACAAAGGATGGTAAAGTGGCTAAGCTACAGGCAACAGCAGGAATGGACAAGCTACACGATCTATCAAGCAGGCGTTGAACACACAGTCAGTGTAGAAAAGCTATACAATTGCTTAAAGAAGCAACCTTTGCTTAATGAAGTAAATGAGCTTGCGGCCAAACACGAGCAGCTAGCGATCCGATCCTTTAAAGAACTGAAAGTGACGGGGAACGATTTAATGGAGTGGCTTAACCGGAAGGGCGGACCTTGGATAAAAGATGCTCTTGCTGAAATTGAAGAAATGATTGTGAACCAAGAGTTGTTAAATGAGCCGAATCAAATAAGAGAGTGGGTGATGTCATGCAAACAGATGTAAGGAAGAAGCTGTTAGAGGCATTTACGAATCATGAAGACGAATATTTGTCCGGACAATACTTAGCCGATTTAATTGGTTGCTCCCGCACTGCGGTTTGGAAGCATATCGAAGATCTTCGGAAAGAAGGTTTTACTCTTGAAGCTGTTAGAAGGAAAGGCTACCGCATTACACAAACATCAAAGACCGTCTCTGAAAACGAAATTCGTCTGGGGTTAAAAACCAATACGTTAGGACAGCAAATACATTACGAAGAGAGTGTTGAATCTACCCAAAAGATCGCCCACAGATTAGCCTATGATGAAGCGCCAGAAGGTACGCTTGTAGTAGCAGAAGAGCAAACCTGCGGGAGAGGGAGAATGGACCGAGCTTGGCATTCCCCTAAATACACTGGGATTTGGATGAGCTTAATTTTGCGTCCGAATATCCCCCCGCCAAAGGCGCCGCAGCTTACATTAATAGCCGCTGTTGCTGTTGTTCAAGCAATGGAGCAGATGACTTCGCTGACCCCGCAAATCAAATGGCCGAATGATATCTTAATTGCAGGGAAAAAAGTGACAGGCATTCTTACCGAATTGCAGGCAGATTCAGATCGAATTATCTCGGTTATAATTGGAATCGGTATGAATGTCAATCAGAAAGAGGAAGATTTTCCAGAGGAATTGCGAAAGATTGCTACTTCTCTTATGCAAGAGGAGGGGGTTGAAATTGACCGGGCTGCTTTGATTCGAGCTGTTCTAACGAAGCTTGAGACACTCTATCAGCTTTATTTAGAAAAGGGCTTTTACCCGATTAAGTTATTATGGGAAAGCTATGCCATTAGTATTGGCAACAATATTACGGCACGAACGCTTACAGGAAATATTTATGGAAAAGCAGCTGGGATAACGGAGGATGGGGTGTTACTTGTCGAAGATTTGGAAGGAAAAACCCATCATATTTATTCTGCAGACATTGAATTAGAAAGATAGACCTGACTATAGCCAAGCATTATAGCTATTTGCTATAATCTTAGATGGGCAGTATCAATCGTGAACTGCACCTATTCGTTGATTTGAAATACAAATAGATTCTGCCTAGATCCAGAGTTGGACCGGGACAGAGGGATGAAACATGAACAATTCACGATGAACGAAATCCTTCTGACTTTTTTGAAGGATTTTTTTGTTTTTAGGGAAGGAGCTTCCCAGCACACATAGATAATAATAACCTACTAGAGGCGTGCACTTGTTCTTTGTGACACCAGTTTTATCACCTCTTCCAATGAAAAAAGCTGTTTTTTGCCAAAACAAAAGACAAGTAGGAGGAAGATGTATGAAGCAAACGACTGATTTTCTTAAAATGAAAAAAGAGAAAGAAAAAATGGTGATGCTTACTGCTTATGATTATCCATCTGCCAAGCAAGCAGAAGCTGCGGGAGTTGATATGATCCTCGTAGGCGATTCACTTGGAATGGTCGTCCTTGGATACGATTCAACGATTCCTGTAACGATGGAGGACATGATCCATCATGCAAAGGCGGTTAAAAGAGGGGCAAAGGATACGTTTATCGTTATCGACATGCCTTTTATGAGCTACCATTTATCAATAAAAGATACGCTACTCAATGGAGCTAAGCTGATTCAAGAAACAGGTGCGAATGCCGTCAAGCTTGAGGGAGCAGATGAGGTCGTAGAGAAAATTGCGGCATTAACAAAGGCAGGTATTCCTGTTGTCGCTCATTTAGGATTAACGCCACAATCGGTAGGCGTACTAGGTGGTTATAAAGTTCAAGGGAAAGAAGCAGAATCGGCTCGAAAACTAATAGAGGATGCGAAAAGATGTGAACAAGCTGGTGCGTTTGCGCTTGTGCTAGAATGCGTACCAAAACAATTAGCTATGAGTGTCACAGAAGCGCTAACCATTCCAACCATCGGAATTGGTGCTGGTGTGGATGTTGATGGACAAGTGCTTGTTTATCACGATGTTGTCACATATGGTGTTGAGCGAGTGCCAAAGTTCGTTAAGCAATATACGAATGTCAATGAAATCATGGTGAATGGGATTCAAACGTATGTAGAAGAAGTGAAAGCATTAAGTTTCCCCGAAGAAAAACATAGCTTTACGATGAAGGAAGAAGAGCTTCAAGGGCTTTACGGAGGGAAATCATGAGAATTATTACGAAAATACACGAAATGCAGGAAATCATCAAGCTCGACAAACAATCAAAGTCCATCGGTTTTGTGCCAACCATGGGTTTTTTGCATGAAGGCCATCAGGCTTTGATGAAAAAAGCAAGAGAGGAAAATGATATTCTTGTATTGAGTATATTTGTAAACCCTCTCCAATTTGGTCCAAATGAGGATCTAGATGCTTATCCAAGAGATATCGAGAGAGATACGAACATCGCTGAAGCAGAGCAAGTAGACTACTTGTTCTTCCCATCAGTGCATGAAATGTATCCTGAGACTCCATCAGTAACTGTAAAGGTGCATGAACGGACAGACGTGTTATGCGGCGCATCCCGTCCAGGCCACTTTGATGGGGTAGCGACCGTTTTAACGAAGCTATTCTCCATCGTTCTACCCGATCGAGTGTATTTAGGAATGAAGGATGCACAGCAAGTTGCAGTTGTTGAAGGGCTAGTGAGTGACTTTCATATTCCATTAACAATCGTTCCAGTTGAAACAGTCCGTGAAGAGGATGGTCTAGCGAAAAGCTCTAGGAATGTGAATTTGCTTCCCTATGAAAGAGCGCAGGCGCCAACCCTATATGATAGCCTGCAACGTGCAAAGGAAATGATTGAAGGTGGAGAGAGACTACCAGAGGTCGTTCAATCATTCATGAAAGAAAAGATTGAACAGGAAACAGAAGGAGTCATTGATTATATAAGTATCTATTCTTATCCGAGCTTAAAACCTGTAAGCCGAATAGAAGGTAAAATCATCATTGCGCTGGCTGTTCAATTTCAAAAGGCTAGACTGATTGATAATATAGTGATAGACCTTTGATCTAACTGTACGAAAATGTCTCCAGCGTAATAACATGATTTAAACCAAAACATGCAATCAAAGTTGAGAAAACAGCCAATTTTCATACTAGAATGGATAGGGGGAAACACCATGTTTCGCACCATGATGAATGGGAAAATTCACCGTGCCCGTGTAACGGAAGCGAATTTAAACTATGTAGGTAGCATTACGATTGATGAGGATATTTTAGATGCAGTTGGAATGGTAGCAAATGAGAAGGTTCAAATTGTTAACAACAACAACGGTGCACGACTAGAGACGTATATTATCCCTGGAGAAAGAGGGAGCGGTGTGATTTGTTTAAATGGAGCTGCTGCCCGCCTCGTTCAAGAAGGCGATGTTGTGATCATTATATCATATGTAATGGTGCCAGAAGAAAAAGTTGCCATCCATAAGCCGAAAGTGGCAATTATGGATGAACATAATCAAATTACCGAGCTCATCCATGCAGAACCAGCTGGAACAATTATGTAATTGAAAGCAATTTAATAACAGATACAAGGGGTTCTGGATGCGTACATTCCGAACCCTTTGTCTATTAAAAGGGCGGCTATCCTCATAAAGTGACGCTCTTTGAATAAATACAGCGGTTAGGTGGAAGAAAAAAAGAATAAAGCTTTTTATTTTACCGTTTTTATGATACCGTTTGAATGACTGAAGGTACGAGGTGTACGTCAATGAGTAATAAATTTGTTGTCGTTGATTTAGAAACAACAGGTAACTCCCCGAAAAAAGGGGATAAAATCATCCAATTTGCAGCTACCGTAATTGAGAACGGTAAAATTTCGCATACATATTCTTCCCTGCTGAATCCAGGGCAACCGATTCCAGCTTTTATCGAGGAACTGACGGGAATCAATGATTCCATGGTCAAGAACGCACCAACATTTGATCAAATCGCTGGAAAGGTACTTACTTTATTAGATAATGCATTTTTTGTTGCACATAATGTGTTATTCGATTTAAATTTCTTACAGGACGAGTTAATTGAAGAAGGCTATGAAGGCTTTTTCGGTCCTGTGTTAGATACGGTTGAGATGGCTCGAATTCTTTTTCCAACTACAGACAGCTATAAATTGTCAGACTTAGCTGCAAAAGAGGGTTTAACCCATGAAAGGCCACATCAAGCCGATAGTGATGCGTATGTAACCGCAGAACTATTATTACTATTAATGGACAAATTGAAGAATTTACCACACCAAACGATTCAGCAATTAAAACGGCTGTCAGGTGGCTTGAAGAGTGATCTCGATTTACTGTTAGATGAGATTGATCAAGACAAGAGCCAGCACGTTGAAATGCTGTCAAGTGATCTTGAGGTGTATCGAGGGATTGCTTTAAAAAAGGCAAAGGAACGAGTACATTCCTATCGGGAACAGCCGTTTGCTTACCCAACAGACGGGAACGGGAAAGCAGAACTTTTAAAACGAGCTTTTTCTCAGTTTGAAATGAGGGAAGGCCAGTTTGAGATGATGGATGCTGTTTACCATGCGTTTCAAGAAAATCAACATGGGCTAATCGAGGCAGGGACAGGAATTGGGAAATCACTTGGCTATTTATTACCAGCTGCCATCTTTGCCAAACAAAACGGAGAACGGGTTGTAGTAAGCACGTTTACAACCCAACTACAGGAGCAATTATTATCAAAGGACATCCCTTTACTAACGAAAATGTTTGATTTCTCATTAAGGGTAGCTTTGTTAAAAGGCCGTAATCATTATTTAAGCCTTGCTAAATTTGAGGAAAGCCTCAATCAAGAAGAAGATAATTATGATACGACTTTATCCAAAATGCAAATTCTCGTTTGGTTAACAGAAACAGAAACTGGTGACCTTGATGAAATCAATCTCTCTAGTGGGGGAATGATTTATTGGCATAAGATCAAAAACGACGATACGATGTTTCTTCAAGGGAAGAGCTGGTTATCGAGAGATTTCTATCTGAATGCGAAAAAACAAGCAAAGGAAGCGGATCTTCTCATTACGAACCATTCCTTGCTTCTATCGGATCTTGCTTCCGAGCATCAAATCCTACCAGAATACCACTATGCGATCCTTGATGAAGGACACCAATTTGAAAAAGCTGCTGGAAAGTTTCTCGGCGTTTCCTTTGATTATGTGTCTATTCGAATGTTACTCGGACAATTGGGGCTGTATGAACAAAAACAACTATTCTACAGGCTTGAAAATACACTTGAAAGCCACGGGGCCCAAGCTGCATCTGAAGGCTTACACACGTTCGAAATCAATCAGATCCTCACAGATGTGTTATTTGAGATGGATGAATTCTTTAAATACTTAGCTTCTTATGTTAGGAAAAAAGTAAAAAGAGCTTCGAATTATCGGATCAGCTGCACATTACAGGAACGAGCAAGTGAATCAAAGGAATGGAAACACTTGCATTCTGTAGCGGAACGCTTTATCTTTCTTTTACGAGACCTCATTGATGCTCTTCAAATAAAGATTGATCAATTAAAACCATTAAAAGAGGCATTATCGATTGAAGAAAAGCTCTCACTTGAGGAAATCGTATCAAATTTAACGAGTTTAGAGGAAAAACGAACATTCGTAAAGCAAATCTTTATAGTCCATTCAGATGATATTAAATGGGTAGAGATGGACACTCGGACACAAAATAGTACCGTTGTCTATTCTCAGCCGGTCTCTGTTGCCGATTCCCTTTCCACAAGCTTCTTTGGGAAAAAGAAAAGCATTCTGATTACATCTGCAACATTATCAGTAAAAGGATCTTTTCATTATATGAAAGCACAGCTAGGGCTTGAAAACACTTCATGCTTACAGAAACAGATTTCGTCTCCTTTTGAATATGCTAAGCAGGTCCAATTATATGTACCTGAGGACCTTCCTGAAGTGAATCAAGTGAGGCTAGATGATTATGTTGCCGCCATTTCTGAGCATATTATTTCAATTGCAGAGGCAACCTCCGGAAGAATGCTCATCTTATTTACTTCACATGAAATGCTGAAGAAAACCCATGACTTAATTAAAGAAAGTGGGTTACTTGAGGAATTCTCATTAATCGCGCAAGGAATTACGAGCGGAAGCCGAGCCCGATTAACGAGAAATTTCCAACGCTTTGAGAAATCGATTCTGTTTGGTACGAATAGCTTTTGGGAAGGAATTGATATTCCAGGAGAGGATCTCACATGCTTAATTATCGTGCGCCTGCCATTTTCTCCACCTGATGAGCCTGTAACAGAAGCGAAATCTAATCGAATTAAAGAGCAGGGGGGGAATCCCTTTGCTGACTACTCATTACCTGAGGCCATTTTAAGGTTTAAACAGGGATTTGGACGACTGATACGTACGAAAACAGATAAAGGATATATAATTGTTTTTGATAAAAGAATTGTTACAACCCAATATGGGAAAGCATTTCTTCAGTCCATTCCATCCGTCCCTATCAGGAAAACGGATATTATCGGACTGGTGCAAGCAATAGAAAATCATTCGACTGATTCTTAAAGTTAAAAGGACGTTACAAGTGGGAGTTAATGGGATAAATCTTGGCGAATAACACACTCTATATGTAGATGTATGGGAGGAGTTAGGATGAATGTGTTATTAGCTATGATGCTATTCTTTACTAATTGGTATTATATTCCTTCTGAGTCACCTTCTTTACCAGTAGAGGTAGAGAGCATTGACCTAAAGTTGAAAAATGATGAAATAGCCTTTACTTTTTTATCTATTTCTGACGGGGAAGCGATATTAATCCAACATGGTAACGGTGAAAATATTCTAATCAATACAGGGGGCGAAGGAACAGAAAAAGAAATAAAGAAACTCCTTCAGCTCTATGATGTAAATAAAATCTCTACCATTTTACTGACGGAGGATGATCGGTGCTGTAATAGTAATTTAGAATGGATGATCACATTTTACGATGTAAAGCAATTGATTACTGGCGATTCATTGTTAAATAAATTGAAAGAGCAAATTGATCTTTATGACGATGTGAGCGTTCATTCATGGTCGAAAGGAACCAAACAACAAATCTTACCTGGATTCCACTCAGAAGTTCTTTTTGAAGGAAGCGGAGTAGAAGAGGGAATGGATTTAGCCATTCATTTCTTTCGCCATAAAATATTGTTGATGAGCTCCACGAATAAAAGTGTAGAACAACAATTTTTGAAGAAAGACTTGGCGGATATTAACATAGTGAAGATCCCATCTTTTGCTAGAGAAAATGCGGTATCAGAATCCTTAATCAAACATATTGATCCGCAAATGGCGATTATTTTTCAATCAAAGACCACTAAGCCAAGTTCTGAGTTACTCGATATGCTTCATCAAGCTTGGATTGATGTTTACTATACAAAGAAGCATGGTACAGTGACGATGAAGTTTACTGACATTAATTACGAGGTAATTACTATTTCCAATAAAGACGAGTTATAAAAAGGAGCTGCGCAAATATTGCGCAGCCAAAAGACGTTGTGTGGGCTAGAGAAATTTTTTTATGCTTGACTAGCTGCAAGTTATAGCAAAATCAACTAAAAAGTATAACAGATCCTCAAGAAAAAATTCACGTTATGATCTACCAGCTGTTATAATGTGATATAGCAGGGGTAATTGTTTCGTAATCATATTTTAACCGAATCCAGTGTACATATAATTAGCAATTTTTGTAGTGACTTAGGAGGAGTACTGATGGAAAGTAAAATTGAAATTATTTCAACCGTGACAATCGAAAATAGTCCGGATTTGTATAAAATTGTCGATGTGCTTAACCGAAATCTAAAGTATGAAAATTTGATGTTTGGTTTAGCATTAGATAAGCAGGATCAAGAAAAAGCTGTTTTTACGATATATAGGACATAAAGAAGTGAAATAAATGAAAAAGTGGATATTTATCGGTAGTTTTATTCTAATCTTGGTCATTGGATTTTTTGTTAATGTATATTTAAATTCATTAGAGCCAGTAAAAGCAGCTGAAAAAGTCGCCGTGAAACAAGCAATGGAGGAAACGAGCTTGAAGGAAGCGAGTGATTTCTCTCTTTATCACGGATTGCATACCTATTACATTGTGAAGGGAAAGGACGATAAAGGGGAAGAAATTATCGTCTGGCTTCCAGAAAAAGAAGGAAAAACGATCGTTAAAAAAGTGAAAGATGGCGTCACCAAGCAGCAAGCAGTTGAGAAATTACTTGAAGAAAAAACACCAAAAGAAATCGTATCCGTCCGCCTTGGAATTGAAAAAAACATCCCACTTTGGGAAATTTATTATCGATCCGGTGACGAGTTAATCAACTATTATTATGTCGATTTTGAAACAGGCGATTGGCTGAAAAAAATTGAAAACCTTTAGGACCGATTAAGGAGGCAATGAAAAAGATGAAATTAGCAAGTAGGGTAAAAGCGTTAACTCCATCTTCTACTTTAGCTATCACAGCAAAGGCAAAGGAATTAAAGTCACAGGGGCATGATGTGATTGGACTTGGAGCTGGTGAACCGGATTATAACACTCCGCAAAATATCATTGACGCAGCTGTGAAATCAATGAACGAGGGCCATACAAAATATACGCCTTCAGCTGGTCTTCCAACGTTAAAACAAGTCATTTGTGAAAAGTTCCAAAAAGATCAAGGAATCAATTACGATCCTAGTCAAATTATTGTCACAAGCGGGGCAAAGCATGCACTTTATACACTATTCCAAGCGTTGTTAGATGATGGAGACGAGGTAATTATACCTACACCATACTGGGTAAGCTATCCTGAGCAAGTGAAATTAGCGGGAGGAGTTCCCGTCTATGTAGAAGGAATGGAAGCAAATGAATTCAAGATCACGCCAAACCAATTAAGAGAAGTGATTTCTGACCGAACAAAAGCAGTGATCATTAATTCTCCAAGTAACCCAACTGGCATGTTATATACAAAAGAAGAGCTACAAGCACTAGGTGAGGTTTGCCTAGAGAAGGATCTCCTCATTGTATCAGATGAAATTTATGAAAAGCTAGTATACGGAGAACATAAACATGTTTCAATTGCAGAGCTTTCTCCTCAGTTAAAAGAGCAAACGATAATCATCAATGGGGTTTCGAAATCGCACTCAATGACAGGCTGGAGAATTGGATATGCTGCAGGGAACAAAGAGCTTATTAAGGCAATGACGAACCTAGCAAGCCATAGTACATCTAATCCAACAACTACTGCTCAATTTGGTTCAATTGAAGCGTACATGGGTTCACAAGCTCATGTAGAAGAAATGCGTCAAGCATTTGAAAAGAGATTGGCCATTATTTATGATAAGCTAGTTGTTATTCCTGGCTTCACATGTGTAAAGCCTCAAGGTGCTTTCTATCTTTTCCCTAATGCGAAGGAAGCAGCAGAATTATCAGGATATGCAGATGTAGATGCTTTTTCAGAAGCGCTGCTAGAAGATGCAATGGTAGCAGTTATTCCAGGTTCTGGATTCGGCGCTCCTGATAACATTCGTTTGTCCTATGCCACTTCATTAGAGCAATTAGAAACAGCAGTTGAACGTATGGACCAATTCGTACGTAATAAAATGAGCAATTAAGACACTTACCGTGGGATTATAACTTTAATCCGACTACAAAAGCACTTAGCTATTCGGATATAGCTAGGTGTTTTTATATTTTAGGATGTGTTATCCCTTGTGTTGATTTGGAACAGCAAGTGGATTGTATCAAATGGTGGGAGAGTCAATTTTTCGTATGGGGAAATCGGTTCTCTGAGACACAGCAGGACCATTAGCGAGACAACAAAAAACAAGTGAGACCCCGGAATCGATATAGTCGCTGAGGAGGCTTTCCGCATGCCCCGTGGAAAGGAAAGCATCCTGTAGTGGAAAACAACCGTCTCATTTAATCAACCTATTCATTAAGGACTAATAATAAATAAATGATATGTAATGAATCCACCTGTAGCTATATGCATTAGTTAAAATTTTTCCCATCTGTAAATGCGAATTAAGAAGGCTATTCGTCTTACGCGTTCGAAGTGTTCATGTTATACTAGCTAAGAGGTGTAAACATATGAAAGATCATTTATTAGAGTGGCTGAAGGAAGGCAATCTGACTATACCTGGGGTATTGCTCTCACAATATAAAGACATGGGGATGGATGAGAAAGAGCTTACATTGCTTCTCCATGTAATTCATTTTATCGATAAAGGAAATCATTTCCCTACTCCAATTGAAATTTCCTCCCGCATGACGATTTCTGTTACAGAATGTACAGAAATACTTCGTCGCTTAATTCAAAAAGGGTTAATGAAAATTACAGAAGGATATTCAAGTGATGGAATACGATTTGAAGCCTATTCCTTAGACCCGCTTTGGGAAAGATTAGTTGAAAATTTCTACTTAAAGAAGAAACAGCAGGAACAGGTGACTACTGAACAACAAGAGACAGATTTATATACATGCTTCGAGCAGGAATTTGGTCGACCTCTATCTCCATTTGAGTGTGAATCATTAGCGATGTGGATGGATGATGATCATCATGATCCAATTATCATTAAAGCAGCCTTAAGAGAAGCCGTTATTTCAGGTAAATTAAACTTTAGATACATCGATCGAATATTGTTTGAATGGAAGAAGAATGGAATTAAAACGATTGAACAAGCGAAAAGCTATGGAAGAAAGTTCAGACAAAGTCAAACCTCTCAAAGAGGAAAACAATCAGAACCCTCAACGACTATGTCGAAATCCGTGCCATTTTATAATTGGCTGGAACAATAAATTTTTCGGTGAACGGGAGAAATCAATTCTCTCGTTTGTTTTCATTTTAAAAAAAGTAAGGTGAAAATCATGTTAAAAAAATCAGAAATTCAATTTTGCTTAGATCAAATGGGCGAGATGTTTCCTGATGCCCATTGTGAGCTTATACACGCTAATCCGTTTGAATTGGTAATTGCGGTCGCTTTATCTGCACAATGCACAGATGCACTCGTTAATAAAGTAACCAAGCAATTATTTCAAAAGTACAAAACACCGGAAGATTACTTGAGTGTCTCCATTGAAGAGCTGCAAAACGATATTCGTTCAATTGGCTTATATCGCAATAAAGCAAAAAATATTCAAAAGCTATCGCAAATGTTAATAGATGACTATGGCGGGATTGTTCCTAGGGACCGAGATGAACTAACGAAGCTACCTGGAGTAGGCAGGAAAACAGCGAATGTGGTTGTATCGGTTGCATACGGAATTCCAGCAATTGCTGTTGACACTCATGTAGAAAGAGTGAGTAAGCGACTTGCCTTTTGCCGCTGGAAGGATTCCGTACTTGAGGTAGAAAAGACGCTTATGAAAAAGATTCCGAAAGAAGAATGGTCCGTTACCCATCACCGAATGATTTTCTTTGGGAGGTATCATTGTAAAGCTCAAAATCCTCAATGTGAAATTTGTCCGCTGTTAGACGTATGTAGAGAAGGAAAGAAACGGATGAAAGGGAAGAAGTAAATGGAAAACGACAAGAATCAATATCAAATTCCCTCTGAGCTGAAATATGATGGCTTTTGGGAAAGTTTCTATTCAACCTATGAAAAAGAGGATAGAAGGCTGCCGTTCTATGAAGAGGTGGCATTCTACACAAGGGGAAGTTTAAGAAAACCATGGCAGGTAGAGGATGAATGTATCCCCCAGCTTTTGAAGAAATGGGAGACGTTAAAAGAAGAACTGGACAAGCTTTATCAAAATAGAGATACGAATGGAGTTATTCTCCCCATGAAGCAGGCAATCGCTTTATTGGTTCAGTTCATCTATTGGGCAAACGGAGAACCAGCCCGCTTAGACCGAATAAAGAAACTGAATGAGCTCACTTACAAGCCAGTAAATGCTACAGAGCGATTGGAATTTATCCTTGTCCGTCCGTCTCTATATCATTCCTTTATGCAAATGGCTGAACTGTTTGAGGAAATGGGTAAACTGTATCAAAAGAAGAAAGCAATGGATGCGAAGCTAAAAAAGAGATAACAAAGAGCGTGTAAACGATGGTTACACGCTCTTTGTCGTACACTTACTGTTTTTCATTTGCTTACACATTTGATGGGAAATTTAAAATATTGGGCTAATTATTTCCGCTTCCTGTATTATTATTACCAGGATTGGTTGTCGTTCCGCCAGACGAGTTACCGCCCGTCCCCGAATTTCCGGTTTGACCACCATTCTGTCCAGATCCATTACCAGGGTTTGTACCTGTATTGGTATCATCTGTCTCACCGGAATCTTCATCTCCAGGTTCGGTGCCATCATTGTTTTCCTCATCACCGTTATCTTCGTCGGCAGAATCTTCATCTTCTTCGTTTTCATCCCCAAGATTATACGGATCAGGGATTTCAATCGAAACCGAAGCAGAATCGCTTCTTTGCTCGCCTCTAACTGCCGTAACTTTAAACGTATAGATGGCGCCTAGAATTGGATCTGTCATCGTAATTCCTTTTTCAGGGGTAACGGTTAGTGTTTGTTCAACGCCTTCATCCGTTGATACGGTTACTTCAAATTGGATGCTATTATCAGCTTCATCCAGTTCTTCATCAGTGTAATCCCAAGTTAGGATCACCTCGTTAGCTGCTTCATCATATTTAGCCTCTAAGCCTTGAGGTGTTTCAGGCAGGTCATACTTATCAGATACTTCATTTGGCGCATGACCTTTGACAGCATACTCATAGATCACTTGATCATCAGGTGTGAATTCACTTGCTAACTTAGCTGGAATGGAGCCTTTTTCAATTTTTACTTTTTCAACACTTTTAGGCATGGTGAAGTCTGGTGTATCAATACCCTCAGAGACATGCTCCATTAAGTTCTTAAATAAATACTGGGAAATTTTTTGTTCATCCCCAAGTAAATAGGTTTTTCGATCTTCTTTAGTCGTTTTATCCTTATATCCAGTCCAAACAGCTGCTGTATAATTGGTTGTGTACCCAACAAACCATGAATCTGGAACCGCACCGTTCGGAATTCCGTATTGCTCACGTTCATCTTTTGAATAGTTCGTCGTACCGGTCTTACCAGCTATAGGTAATCCTGAAACACTTGCTCTGGTACCTGTACCTTCTCTCACGACACTCTTAAGCATGTCAGAAGTCATGAAAGCAGTATAATCTTGCATGGCAACCTTAGATTCAGGTGTTAGATCTAGCTTCGTTCCATCACGTAATTCAATTTCAGTGACAGCGTAAGGGTCAGTGTAGTACCCATTATTTCCGAAAGCACTATATGCTCCGGCCATTTCAAGTGGGGATACTCCATCTCGTAAGCCACCAATAGCATAAGGCTCATAGATTTCCTCTAATGGAATGCCTAATCCTACGGCAAAATCTTTTGCCCGATCTAACCCAACCTCTTGCAGTGCTTGAAGGGCAGGGACGTTACGAGAAAGGGCTAACGCTTTTCTCATCGACATGATACCCATATGCTTATTGTCCCAGTTATTGATTGGCGTTTTCCCGTCTGAATAGGTGTATGGCTTATCATCCAGTGCATGATAAGTACCCCATTTCAAGTATTCGATCGCTGGAGCATAATCTAGAACGGGTTTAATTGTTGATCCTGGCTGACGCTTTGTATCAACAGCGTAATTAAAGCCTCTCTCTACCTTTTGATTTCTCCCGCCGCCAATTGCTCTAATTTCTCCCGTCTTTGTATCAAGAAGGGTTATTCCAGCTTGGAAGTCTTCGTCTGGGTATTCGACAACTTCATTTGTATCAAGCATTTTATTTACATAGTCTTGAGCCTTTGGATCAAGGGTTGTATAGATTTTGACTCCATCAGTGAAAATATTGATGTCTTCATACTTCTCTTCAATTTCATCAATGACCACATCGATAAACGAGCCATATGGCTTTTCAGATCGGTTCCGATCTTCTTCCTTCACGAGTGTGGATTCAACTGGAACAGCTTTTGCTTGTTCCATCTCTTCTTTCGTTATAAACCCATGCTGATTCATTAAAGTTAACACAATGTTACGTCGCTTTTCTGCTTTATCAGGGTGATCAAATGGATTGTAATTATTAGGACTTTGTGGCATTCCGGCAAGCAATGCGGCTTCGTGAAGCTCTAACTCATTTAACTCTTTGCCAAAATAGATGCTAGAAGCGGTCGCCACTCCATGACTATCCTCTGACATGAAAATTTTGTTTACATACATTTCAAAGATTTGTTGCTTTGTATACTTCTGTTCTAATTGAAAGGATAGCCATGCTTCTTGGACTTTCCGTTCGATTGTCTTATCAAAGCTTAAGAACGAATTTTTTACGACCTGCTGGGTAATTGTACTTGCCCCTTCAGATCCAAATCCATTCGTAATATTGGCAATAACTGCACCACCTAAACGGATCGGATCGATTCCGTTATGCTGATAAAATCGTGCATCCTCAACTGCCAGAAATGCTTCTTCTACCTGCTTGGGAATGTCTTCATAATTTACATAATCTCGATTAGCTGCTCCAACCTCACCAATTAAATTTTTATCTTTATCATATATTTTAGAGGAGATTGGGTCCTTTAATAATTTTTCATCTAATTCAGGAGCATCCTTTACCATGTAAGCAAAAACCCCAACACCGGAAAGGATTCCGACAATCCCTAATGCAACTAGCACGAGGAAAATGCGTTTAAAAAGGCCTTTTGGATTTTTCTTGCCTTTTTTCTTCCCTTTCAGATTAGAAGCTTGCTTACGACGCTCCTCTCTCGTTTGATATTTTTCAGCCATATATATTGATCCTTCCTTTCTACTCCATTACAAGTTCACAGGTCTCATGTAAGATTATAAAGATAATCTATTATTTTAATATAGTCAATTCTCGGCCGAAAGCCAAGTGAAATCCTATGCCCGTATTCCTCGATCTCTTCTTTACGGATAGACTTTCGCCCACCTTCGTCCATTCTTTTCCAAAATGTTAGAAGGTGAAGGGCTTCAAGAAGAAAGACCTCCTCAGAGGATGAAAACCTTAGAATGACAAAGCTGACTCCATCTTGGGCCATGACGGACTCCATATGCTTTATTTGATGATCATGAAAATTGCTAAGTGGAAAGGATGTTGTGTTTTTCGTTTCCTTTGCCTCGAAATCAATATACTTCCCTTTGTAGACCCCATTATAATCGGTTGTTGATGCTTGTTGAAAATATGCTTCTTTGATGACGGCTGCACTTCTTTGTGGATAATCAACCTTTACGATTTGAAGAGGGGTTGGCTTTTTATGAATAACTGCGATTCCATTAGATAGATAGAATTGATTTGTTTCATTTAAGTCCTCTTCAAGTGTCATTCCTCTATTGCTGTACGTAATTTTTTTCTCTTTCTTTTGAGTGGAGCTAGATTGAGCTTTTGCCTCATACCTTTTCCCATTCGGATAATGAAAATTCATTGTTCTTTCACCTCTTTATTCCTACCTATCATATCAAATAGAAGAGGAGGTTGGTTGAATAAAAAGCACTAAATAACAAAGGCTATTAGTCAAAGTACTAAGTAAAGGGGATTTACTATGTTCAACAAGTATCTACCTACAGATGAAAATTCCCTCCTGCAAAACATTGAAAACATCACAAACGTAAAAAATATAGATAATGTTTCTAGAACATCGGCTTATCAGGGGTATTATCAAAAGCACAAGGACATTCAATGGTCATTCCTCGCAAGCATGGTGTCTCGAAATGCGGGCTGGAATATGTGTGACCTTGAGGGAGATCTATTCCCTGAAATACTTGAGCCAAGTGTCAGGCAGCGTCTGTTTTTGACCTACGAAAGAGCCAATTGGTTGATTTTTAAAGATGCATATCCTCAATTACTTCTATACCATTATTCGACGAAATTAAAGAAGCCAATGTTTCATCTCTTAGAGTTTTTTCATGTTTCATCTTTTATGCAAAGAGAATGGATGTTGTATTGGCATTCCCGTGATTCAAGGCGATTAATGAATGCTTTAATTGTTAATGAACAAAATGTCATTCAAGAGCCCGTCATTAAAAATCACCTCTATCAAAGAAAAGTTTTTCATACAGCAATGTTCTCTTTTCAGGATTGGTTCCATTTTAGCTCCGCCTTATTTCCAACATGTAACGGGGAATTATTTGGTGCAAGTGTAAATGGGTTTAAATCAATCGACAAACGCATTGACCTAGGTAAGAGACTGGCTAACATATTATTCAATCCTCGACTATATCCAGACTTTTTCGAATTTGCCATTAGGACAGCTCATACGGGATCAAGGCACGATTATGAACAATATTTTCCCTATCGAAAAAGGAGAGAAACCCCTTTTTTGCGAATGACTTATCCGGTTGTCAAACACCATATACATAAGTGGACGGATTGGAGCCTGAGGAAAAAAATAAAAAGCAAATGGTTTGAGGGGGAAATCAATCATAAACACCCACTTCAGATTACCGATTGGTACGAAAGGAAGCAGGCGCAATTGAAAGGATTCATCTATCTAAAAAAAGGTTTTTTTAGATGAGAAGTGTCAAGCAACAAAAAACAGTAGACAACTGGAGTGTACTCGAGTTCGTCTACTGTTTCCTCTTTTCCATCTGTCATGATTTTGAATAAGATTCTTTCCTTAAGTTGAAGGACGGTTTGGACCTTCTAATTTTTTGTCTCCATAACCTGTTTTTTTCTCTTCAAGCTTAGCAGGCTGAGCGTTGTTTTTCTTTTTATTAGTTTTCATATCAACACCTCCATATTTAGTTTGTACAGAGGACTTTTTTTTCATTCGAACGAGCGATGTCGAATGCTCAGAAAATGTTAAAAAATAGTTCTTTCTTTGCCGAATCTCTTCTAGTTTTGTCATGTGTGAAGGAAGGCAAAGGAAAAGGAAGAATTAGTTATCATCAAAGCTAAACTTGAATAACAAGCCTATTTGGCATATTAGGAGGTCATTAGGAATGAATCCATCTGTAGTCAATAAAGAAGAACTTCTCTCGATGTTAACTGAAATTCATGATCAGTTGGAGGAGTTAGAATCTTTATTAGAAACAAATCTAACAGACGCTCGAAAAGATCTGCTACAATCGCAATCAACTTACGTAACTAGTTGTGAAGTAAGATTGGATGAGGTGGAAGAAAGAGTTTTGTTTTTCGAAAATGGGATATCAACTAGTAGAAACCAATCGAGTCAATCACGCTTAAAGCTTGAATTAGGATACTAATCTAAATAAAATAAGAATGGGTAATTGAGTAGTAGCTAAATGTGATAGCTACTTTTATTTTTTATAGAAGATATTTTTTTCAAATGGAAGACAGTTTCAAATAAATGGGTTTAGAAAAAAGGAGATATCCGAAGATGAGTGTCAACAAGCTAAAGAGCCTAACAGAGGAACTATTACAATCTGTCGATTCAATTAACGAACGATTTGCCATATCTAAAGAATCGGGGGTTCCTGGAGATTTTTATCAAGAGGTCAAGCCATTTGCAGATGGAGTCAAGCAAAAAAGTGATGAATGGGCTCAGGAGGCAATGCAATGGATAGCAGCCAATCGGCCGAAAAACCTTCATCCAAATCAAATCAACTCGGCGACAGAACAAATGGAATTAATTTCGGTACAGGCATTTTTCCCCGAAGTAAGCAAAACGAGATTTATTAATTACTCACAATCTGTCCAATACGTGTTAAAGGTGCTGAGAGACTATTTGAGCGAAGAGGACTTATAACGGATGAATCGCGGTTTCCTGTCCAAAAAAAATGCTCCGATTAGGAGCGTTATTCAAGGTTGCTGGATGTAAGTTCTTTTTCATGGGGTGACTCCGCTCCAAGAGCTTCGAGGTCTCGAACGAGCTGTCTGTAACTATTAGCTGAAATTTCGTTTTGGATATAAGCTTTTTTGGCAAAGTCTAATAAAGCATTTACATCTGATTCCTGGCTATTCTTTGCTTGTAAGAATTTTTCATTCAGGTCTTGGATATTCATGGATACATCCTCCCTTTAGACTCTTCTATTGTGGTAAACTGCTTTCTCATCCACTACTTAACTGTATCATGGATCGAAGCATTTCATTATTTTTAAAAAATTTTAACTTCCGACAGAGCCTTACATATTTAGACAAAACCGTTACCATAGAGTTAGGATCTCAAAGCAATCATTTTCATATTAGGTCCTTTATGTATTAATCATCACCAAATAGGCGAATCCCTCATAAGTTGTAGTAATGATTAATTCAAGGAGGATGTTTGCCCATGTTTGGCCGAAAAAAGAGACGTCAATCTTATCCGACTTATTGGCAATATTCTAATGGCATCGATTACTATACACCTGGTCAAAGTGATTTTCGTCAATATCCTGCCATGTATCCTTATCCACCAACCTATTGGAATGATTATGCGGTTCAAGGCCAGGGAATTCCTTATGGTCAACCATCAGCAATGGGGATGGAATCGCCGAGTTCGTACCCTTATGGTCAACCTCAACCACCAGCAATGGGGGGGGAATCACCGAATTCGTATCCATATGGTTATCCGCTAGCAATGGGGGCTGAAACACCGAATTCGTATCCATATGGTCATCCGCTAGCAATGGGGGCTGAATCACCAAATTCGTATCCATATGGTCATCCACTGGCAACGGGAATAGAATCACCGAATACGTATCCTTATGGCTTTCAGATGATGAATCCTTACCCAGGTGGTTATCAACAACAAATGAACCATCCTTATGGTAATGGTACACAAATGAACGGGCAGAGTGTTTTCCATAATCCGTTACAGCCAGTGGAAGAAAAGAAAAAGGGCCAGCCTAGCATTCCATATGGCAATGGGGGGAACGCATATATGAATCCTTATCCAAAGCAATCGATGATGCAAAAGCAATCGGGGATGCAGTCGATTATGAATTCGTTTAAGGGGCAGGATGGTTCATTGGATTTTAATAAGATGGTTGATACTGCTGGACAAATGATGAATGCGGTTAACCAGGTTTCTTCGATGGTGAAAGGGATAGGGGGATTTTTTAAGGCATAGGCTGAAGAACCTATGCTTTTTTGTATGCTTATTTTATTCGTTTGTTCGTTTGAAAATGGGACTCTCACTCTCAATGGTCGGTCGTTCATTTCGCTCCATATTACTATGGTTTGTTAAAATGTTAAACACGCACAATTCCAATTACTATTTTTAAATTTTCTATCCTACTTCTTTTGATTTCTCTCCAGTCAATTACTTTCCTTGGTGAAGGAGTCAAGCCTCCTCGGCTTCGCCTGTCTGGTCTTGACTTTTCCTCTTCATCCCGCAGGAGTCAAGTGGCCTCCGCTTCAGTCCACTAAGGTTTTCAAACTTCAAACAATGAAAAAAATCTAACACTAATAGATCTGAATTTTAATTCTGATTCGTTTCATTCCACTGCATCCACAAACTTCCTTTAATAAAAAAATAGAGTCTCCTTTCAACCTCTGTCACCAAATCTTCACATGTTTTCGTGAACCCCCTTGTCCGTTTGCCCTTAAAAATCACTATATAAAAGGTGAAGGATATTTTATGTGAAGAAGGGACTGGGTGTTGATGGCGATGTATCGAATGGTTCGTACGGATTTTTGGAAGATTCCGATGGTTATGGAGGAGATGTCACCGGAGGATAAGTATTTTTATTTGTATTTGTTGACGAATCCGAATACGAAGCAGATAGGGATCTATACGATTACGAAGAAGCAGATGGCTTTTGATGTGGGCTATTCAATGGAGACGGTGCAGGCGTTGATGGATCGTTTTTGCTTCCATCACAAGCTGATTCGCTATAATCCAGAAACATGGGAGCTCGCGATTAAAGAGTGGGGGAAATATAATCTCCAAAAAGGCGGCAAGCCGGTCATGGATTGTATGTATTCTGAATTGAAAGAGGTTGTCGACACGTCGTTGATTTCTTATGTGATGGAATCGATTAATAAGCAGGAATTTCGTGAACTGTTTGAATCCTTTTGTCATGTGGAGCCATTAGAAGAGGAAGAACTAGATTTAGAAGAAGAACCACTTGAACCCCTAGTAACATGCCATTCTACGATACGTGGGCAAAAAGAAAAAGAAAAAGAAAAAGAAAAACAAAAACAAAAACAAAAAGAAAAACAAAAACAAAAACAACAAGAAAAAGAAAAACAAATACAAAAAGAAACAGAACAAAATCAAAATGGAGAAAAAAACAAACATATACACTCTCCATCTCAACAAAAGAAAAACGATGTAGAAGATGTAGTCGTATTTTGGGATAATAATGGATTTGGTAGTACAAACATACATGGGAAAGAACAGTTACTGATGTGGTTAGATAAAGATGTTTTTTTACAACCGAAAGAAGTTATTATAAAAGCAATGGAAATTGCATGTGCAAATAATAAGAGAATGCTCAATTATGTGATAGGAATATTAAATAACTGGAAAAATCTAAGGTTATTAACGGTTCGAGAGATAGATTTACACGTAGAAAAGCAAAAAAATATAAAAAAACAACCACCTGAGGCCAAAGTATTGCCACCAGGAAGAGATATTCCCAGGAATTTTATATTCGATCTGACTGCAGGTGAAAGGGAATGACAGATTTAGCAGAGATGGTTAGTAGTAATAGGGCAGGATGCTTACATTTTAACAGAGACGAATAAGTGGCTAACGGTATTTATTTATGAATGAAACAAAAAAAGAAGAAATCTCGTCTAACTGTTGGTGAAACTTTCAGAATAAAAGGATTTTATTGACAATTCTATCGAACAATTAGAAAATAATAGAATGACTTCAGGTCATGAAAGGGGGGGATGATTTGTTGCGTCTTATTCAGCAAATAATCATAATATTTTTACTCATATTATTTTTAGCTGGTTTACCTGCTATAGTGTCCATCAGTCCGATAACGGGTACAATTAGCTGGCATCCAGAACGAATGCTGCCAATTTATAAGACTTTCATCCAGAACATAAGTGAAGGAAACTTAGGTACATATCATTTGGGAGCGACAGAAAGACAGATTTCCAACGATATTAAGGACAATTTTTTTACGAGTTTAGGGATGGTGCTGATCGGCGTCAATGTAGCTTTAGTTTTAAGCGTTTTATTTGGCGTTTTTCTGAGCAGGTTTAAGTCAACCAAACTCTTTAATTACTTGTTAAATTTTCTCTCAGCTATCCCTGATTTTATATTAATTATCGCGCTTCTCATTTTTGCAATCAAAATATTTAAATGGACAGGCGTGAAGGTCATCTCGTTAAGACCAGATGCTGGTGCACTTAATACCTGGTTTCCTACCATGCTTGTTAGCATTGCACCTACCCTTTATTTGTTTAAAATCGTATCGGTTAAATACTATCAAATTAGTGGGGAAGACTATATAAAAACAGCAGTAGCGAAAGGGATGGGCATTAACTATATTAATCTTAAGCATATCTTTAAAAATATCGAGCCTTTTATTCTTGCTGAGCTAACAAAAGTGATTTCCTTGGCGATTGGAAACCTATTCATTATTGAATACTTGTTAAACGTTCCTGGAATCACGAAATTTATATTTTTAAGTTATGAAACGCAGGCAATTGCTGTTGGGTTATTCTCAATATTGTTGATTTCCGTCATCGTTTACCTTTCTATAAGACTATTATTATATCTTTTTAAAAGAGGTTTGATTCATGAATAAGCGGTACCAGTTGAATTACTCATTATATATCGGTGTATTTCTTGTCTCGATCATCTTTTTCTTAAGTATGTTTGGACCCATACTAGCACCTCATCCACCCAATGTTCCTTTGGAAACACAATATACAGATGGTGAGTTATTATCGCCACCAATCAAACCAATGGAATCCAATCGGTATCCATTTGGAACGGATTATGGGGGATATGACCTTCTGAGCAAGGTATTATATGGGATCCGATATACAATTGGAATTGCTCTAGCTGTAACCATCTTAAAAATGTTTTTTGGAACCGTAATCGGTCTATATGCAGGTACGTTGAAAAGAACGCCTAGTTGGATGGAGGCGTTTGAAAATACCTGGAGCTATGTTCCAATATTCCTCGTATTGTACTTTTTCTTATTGCCGATTAATTTTAATGAAGCGATCGACACTTCGACTCTCGTTCTATTTTTTATTGTGATTACAACGATGGTAAGCATTCCAAGTATCGTATCTTCTATCCGAAAAAAAACACAGGAAGAATATAAGTATGCATATATAGATGCGGCGAAAACATTGGGTGCCAATCGACATCGCTTGATTTGGAAGCATATTTTTCCCCAAATGAAAGAGTCGTTGTTAGTAATGTTTTTGCTTGAAATTGTCTATGTTATTACGATTATGGGGCAGTTAGCATTAGTGAACATCTTTGTTGGAGGGACTAAAGTGACGTATGATCCGATCTTATATCACTCCCAAACTTTGGAACTTGCTGGACTTGTCGGCCAATCAAGAGACTACATATATGGAAATACTCATATCCTGATTACCCCATTGATCGTATTATTATTCACTACAATTGGGTTTAGCCTTTTAGCGAATGGGCTAAAAAATCGCTTTCAATCAACTTATCAGCGTACACCTTGGATTCGAACAGGACATGCAGCCATTTTGAAGCCAGTCCGGAAGGCGTATGGAAAACAAGCTATGCTATGGTCGCTAACAGGTGAAAAGCTTGCCATGAGCTGTTTTATTCTTTTATTCATCACTGCTGGATCCTATGTATATATGACAAAGGATGATGATGTCGGCGTGAAAAATGGTAGTAAGGCGAAGTATGATCTCTCGTTAAGAATGAATGAAGAAGGGGAGTTTACGACAAATGCTTCGATTGAGGTCAAGAATCATTCTAACGATAGCTGGGAAGATATTGTGTTTTATTTTATCCCAAATGTATTTAGAGAGGGTCATTCCTTTAAAAGTGTAAAGGGAAGTGCACAAGTTAATATTCAGAGTGTAAAAGCGAATGGAGTGGAACAGACTTACGACTTAACAGAAGATACGTTTACGATTAAATTATCGGAAGAGCTGAAAAAAAGGGATAAGGCCACTGTTGAAATTACGTATTCTTTTACCGTCCCTGAGGAAGGGAACCGTTTTTCAAAGGTGGATGAAAATTATTATTTAGCACAATGGTACCCAATGCTCGCTACTTATCAAGGAGGAAAATGGAACAAAGGCCCATACTCTGAAGGGGTAGAAACGTATCATACCGATTTCTCCGATTTCCGTGTGGCCTACGAGCTACCAGCTGGCTATTCCATCGTTTCAACAGCGGACAAAGATGGAGAGCTTGAGCAAAATAAAGGGACAGTGAAAATGAAGAAGGTGAGAGATTACTTTATTGCGATTATCAAAGATATGAAGGTTTATGAGACGGAGGTCGACGATGGTGTCAAAATTCGCCTGTTTGCGAAAGAAGATCATGATAAAGATCCTGATCAAGCTCTTGAGATTGCAAAAGACGCACTATCCTTTTACCAACAGAATATTGGGGAGTATCCTCATCAACAGTTAGATATTGTGTTTGATGATGGTCCTTTTATGGAATACCCAGGAATCGTAACAGTTAATCCATATGTTAATGATGATTCTTTTTTTGAACTTTCCATCGTACATGAAATTGCCCATCAGTACTTTTATGGTGTCGTTTCAAATGATCCGTACCATGAGGGCTGGATTGACGAAGGCATTACTGAGTTTGCAACATCCCTTTATTATTTTGTCGGACAGAACCAAAGAGATTCTATCGCATTTTCCCTTCCTAGATCCCGGATGAAGCGAATCGAAGAGCTAGAGTTAGGAAGGCAGCATTCGAATGTAACGGTAGATGAATTAAAACATACCGGTTATTTATACGGTCAACCAGCAATTGAAATCTATCAGATGATTCTTGAAAAATATCGGAATCTGGGAGATCATCCAAAAGAAGTTGCTGTTGCCTTTTTGCAGGATTATTATGAGCATTTTAAGTACAAAGAAGTGGATACGGAAGAATTCGTTTCCTTTTCAAAAGCTTATTTCGAAGTGCCAACCGATTATTTTAACAACTGGCTCGATACGAAAAACGTACAAAAATAGTTAACAACGAAACGGCACCGCCAATTGTTTGCTCTCACAATTTGACGGTGCCGTTTTTTTGGATATTACTCTGCATCAATGATGACCGTTTTCCCTTTCGGTTTGGGAACTTTAATTTGAAGCAACCCATCTCTGTAGGATGCTTTTACCTGTTTTTCTGGAATGGGGTGAGACAGCATAATGGATCGACTCATTTTTTGTATATGCTGCTGTTTTCGATACATTTTCTGCGCTTGGTCCTCTTCGAAAACTGATTCTTGATGTTGAACAGTAATCGATAAAGTATGGTTTAGAATATCGATGTGGATTTGGTCCTTCTTTATACCTGGAAGCTCTGCGGTAATGATATGCTCGTGATCCTTTTCCACATGATTGACACGAAACGATGGCGTGGCTGGAAATGGTGATTGAAAAAAATCATCAATGTTTTGTAAAAGTCCTTTAACAGGTCTTTCGTTGAAAAAATGATTCATCGATTTCATGATCTCACCGAAAGGTTCATTCCGATTGCGTTTTTGTTGGTGGTCATCTTTAGGTGGTTTAGAAGACATGTCTTCATCTCCTCTCAACAGTTTTCCTCCTTGATAATATATGCACGAGAATAGGCGTTGTTCTTGGAAGCAAGCTGTTCTCTGATTTTCATTTCAAGTGAAGTAAATATGAACGATTTTTGACAGTTCCTAGAGGTGTGATACGAATCACACTAAGTTAGGCTTTTGAAAGGTATTCTAAAACTGTAATAAGAAGGTAGAGAGGGGATATGAATATGTTTTGTTATCAATGTGAGCAAACTCCATCTGGGGGATGTAAAATAATTGGAGTTTGTGGAAAAGATGAAACGATTGCAAGTTTACAAGATACGATTATCTTTGGGTTAAAAGGAATCGCAGCTTACCGAACACATGCTAATCAACTTGGGTATACCGACCCTTTTGTAGATGCTACAACACATGAAGCATTATATATGACATTAACAAACTCTAATTTTAATGTACAAGAACATATTGATATGGCAATGAAGGTTGGACAATCAGCCGTTCGAATGATGGAAGTGTTAGATGAAGCACATACGAAAAGGCTAGGTATTCCGCAGCCCATTCGTGTTTCCCAAAATAAAATTGAAGGCAAATCTATTATTGTAACAGGTCATAACTTATTTGCACTTGAGGAGCTTTTGAAGCAAACAGAAGGTAAAGGAATCAATATTTATACCCATTCAGAAATGCTTCCTGCACACGGATACCCACAGTTAAAGAAATATGCCCATCTGAAGGGGAATATCGGAAAAGCATGGTATGATCAACGACGCTTATTTGAGAAGTTCCCAGGAGCTATTTTGGCCACAACTAACTGTGTGATGCCGATCAAAGGTACATATGCCGATCGGATGTTCTCATATGAAGTAGCAGGCCTTGAAAATGTGTTAAAGATCGAGAATGATGACTTTAGTCCGCTAATCAATCGCGCATTAGAGCTTCCAGAGGCAAATATTGAGTCTGATGAAACATTACTAACAGGCTTCCACCATGAAACCGTATTAGGACTTGCACCAGAAGTAATCGATGCAGTTAAAGCAGGAAAAATTAAAAGATTCTTTGTTATTGCAGGCTGTGACGCACCTGGAAAAGGCGGAGAATACTACCGCGAGCTAGCCACATCATTACCTCCAGAAACCGTCATTTTAACCACATCTTGCGGGAAATTCCGTTTCAATGATGTAGACTACGGTGTCGTTCCTGGAACAGAGATTCCAAGATATATTGACTTAGGGCAATGTAATAATTCAGGGTCAACTGTGAAAATTGCGAAAGCATTAGCAGATGCGTTTGAATGTGAAATTAATGAGCTTCCAGTTAGTATTGTCTTATCTTGGTTCGAACAAAAAGCGGTAGCGATTTTATTAGGGTTATTTAGTCTAGGGATTAAAGACATTCGCATTGGGCCGAAGCCGCCTGAATTCATCTCTGAAGGTGTGATGAATGTTTTACAAGAAACCTTTAACTTAAAATTAATTGGAACGGCAAAAGAGGATATGGAAGAAATGCTGGAGCTATCTGCCAAGTAAGTTAGTTGGTTTGTGTATCTCTAATGATAGCGGTTAATTTTACTAGATAACGAGAACATAAATAAGGCAAACTTAAATTCTTGCCCATATAGCATACCAATTCGTTAACGGATTGGTATGCTATTTTTTTGAGAGGAAGTTAGAAAAATGGAAAATAAGATGTTGGCAGGAATAAGTGTTTTGATGGGTAATATTATATATTGAATAGATTTCAGAATTAAGGATAGTTGAAGGGGAGTTGGATATGAAGGAACGATCAGAAAAAAGGTATCATGCGCCTACTGGTTCAAAAAGTGCGATTACATTTGGTTCGGCTTTAGCAATTGCAATATCTTGGAGTATTCATCAATCTGTTCTCTGGGCCATTATTCACGGGTTCTTTAGTTGGTTCTATGTCATCTATTATGTATTAACAAGGTAAAGGGTCATTGAAGTGAATTCTATGGATTTACGATGGAAGAGCTGTTGAAAGGGTGATTTTCGCTGCAGGCGCTGGCTTATCTTGGGACAAATTTGGGAGGCTCACTGACGCTAACTCTGAAGTGACAGGTTGTTTCGCTTTAAGGGAGGGCGGTGAGCCTCCTCATCGACTAAATCACTTCCTTGGTCTTACCTGTTCTCCTAGTCCAGAAATTCTGCCACCATACATGGTAAATCGCGCTAGTTATGAGGGGAACTGAGCAACTACCATAGTTTTCACACTTCAAATCAATGAATATAGCTTTCGCTTAATAGTTTGATTGTGCCAATGTGAGTTCGTTTCATTATGCTCCGCCACTTGCTTTCCGCAGGGAGGAAGTCAAGCCTCCTCAGCTCGCTTTCGGGGTCTTGACTTTTCCTCTTTATTCCTCAAGAGTTTTACACACCTTCGGTTCCAATCACCTACTACAAATATCATCCTTGCCTTAAATCAATTCATCCAAGAGCGATTCTTTTTCATAAATCATATCTCCATTTGCCGTCACTTCGAGTAACTGCTTTTTCTTCATTTTCGTTAATGTTCTGCTGACGGTTTCTCTTGTTGTTCCGATCATGTTGGCTAGATCCTTGTTTGTGAAATCAGCTTTTAGCACTATTTTTCCATCAGCGGTTTCTTGTCCATGTAAGTTTCCTAGTCGAACGATGAGCTTAATAATTTGTTCGTACGTGTTATTTAGAATTTGTGCTTCTAGCCGTTCTTGAAGATCCACTATTTTCTCCCCAAGAACTTTAAAAACCTTTATGCTTAATTCTGGGTTAGCAATCAACACTTTTTCAAATTGATTTATAGGAACAACCACTAGGGTGCAATCCTCTAATGCTTCTGAATAGGCTGGATAATTGCCCTTTCGAAAAAAACCTACATGTGGAAACATTTCGCCTTGCTTTAATATCGCTACTATTTGTTCTTTTCCATTGATATCACTCTTGTAGATTTTGATTTTTCCATCCACTATAAAATACACATTTTCAATCGGTTCATCCTGCATGAATATGTGATTGCCTTTTTTCCAGTCACGAGGAATTGAAATTTCAATGATCTTATCGATTTCTTGATTATTTAATTCCCTAAATAAGGAAAACTTTGACAACACCTCTTTAATTTCAACTCGCTCCATTTTTTCGACACCTCTTATGAATGATGAAATACATTCTCCATTCTAATGAATACTCTTATTTTAGCAAAAAAAGTGTTGTCAAAAAGGGCTGAACATCTAAATATATCGAACTTTTTTCGAAAAAACCTTTTTTAGCCCTTCGGCAAAGAGATTAAATGTGAAAATGGCAAACGTCATGGCGAAAGCAGAAAAGAATGGAATCCAAATCGGACCACGAATATCTTGAAATGCGTTAATTAACATCATCGGCCAGGTAATCGAATTATTGATTAGCTCAAAGCCGCCTGCTTCATTTTGAATAAATTCCTGCGATATGAAAATGCCAATAAAGCCTAATTGCCCAAGGAGAAACATCACTTTTCCTAAGTCAGAAATGGCATAAACAAATATCCTTCCATACAAGAATGGTAAGATGTAAGCGGTGAAAATGCGAACTGGAGTTGCACCAGCTGCTATGCCTCCAAGTACGTATTCTCTTTTCGATAATTCATCCATTTCTAAGCGAATCATATCAGCTGCACGCCCAACTTCAACCAAAGCAATAATGAGAATTATATAATAGGGTCTCGTATCAATGGTTAATATCGGTGGCAACATCACAAGTAAGATAACGATAATAATAGTAGGGATATAGGACAATAGCCCATTGATGCATGGTAAAAAATAGTGTGCGCCAAATCGATTCTTATGGGCGAAAAAAGCCAATGGAATGGCAAAGATATAACGAATGATAGTTATAAGGAGAACGATGATTAATGTTTCTCTTGCGCCCATCACGAGAAGACTAAATAGGTCCCTTCCTTTTGTGTCCGTCCCAAACCAATGTTCACTTGACGGGGGATAGGGTGGTATGACTGGCTTTTTATTTTCATCAAGTATGTATGTAATAGTGGAAAGCTCGCGATCAACGAAAGGTAGAATAGGACCGACAATAGTGAATAATAATAAGCTCGCTAGCATGAAACCTCCTATACAAACGAGGTAATACTTCTGAATAAAAGATTCCCTTTTCATTCTCTTTCCTCCACTTCGATAGGCATTAAGTAATATTTAAGTGACTGCGAGAGAACAATGGTTGCGAACATTAATAGTAGAAAGGGGAGCATTAAGGCTAACGATCGGATCTCATCATTTCTAAGGATGCTTCCAAGTAGTTCTTTTCCTGCACCATTATAACCAGAAAGTTTCTCGATAATTGGTAAACTTGTTAAAATATATAGCATAGTGAGCTGCGCTTGATTAAGAATTGCCGGCCAGCAGTTCCAAAGCATGTGGAGAAGTGCTTTCACATGACCAAGTCCCTTTGCATAAACCGTCCGGATGTATTCTCTCCCCATTTCATTTTCAAGTGTTGTGGATGTGAATTTAACCATGTGAGTTAACGGGAAAATTATTAATGAAATAAGGGGAATGATAAAGCTATACCACTGTTCATGCCCAAATAGATGAATATGTGGCAGACCGAGTCGGATTAGTTTTATTAATAGATATTGAATAGAGATATATAGAAAAAAGTCTGGAATAGACGAAAAAACCCAAAAAAGAAAGGCAGAGATTTTCCCTCTCTTACGGTCTCGGTGATAGAATTGCAGTACTCCTAGCAATATTCCGAGTCCCATACTAATGAAGAATGCAGGTAAAATAATTTTCAAGCTTCTTGTTACGTACAACTTGGCTTCTTCGCGAATAGATTCCCCTGTACTGCTAATTCCAAAGCCTTTTTCTGTTTGAAAATGAAGAATAAATTCATCCATATTTTCTACATATTTTTCTACACTAAATGGGTAGGATGCTTCTATATGATAGGATGAAAACACCTCGATTTCTTTTTCCCTAGGCAAGAGCAACAGGAGAATAAAACCGATAAGGATGAAAGAAAAGATAGATGTATATTTTAGTAATTTGATAATCATGTTTGTCCCCTTTAATTAATTTCAGAATATTTCCACTTATATCATTGCAAACATCCGAATAATAGTCAATTTTTTCCTTTGGATTCATATTGGATAAAAAGATAAATTTACTACTTTTGAAACGAACGTTTATTCGATACAATAATATAAATGAGGTGAATCATGTGAAGGAAAAGAAAGATATCCATAGAATGATGAAGCATCTAAGAGAATCGGAGCAATTTAAAGATCAGATTGTCTATTGGGAAACAATCGAAGAGAAAGCAGCAAAAACAAAAGAACTACCTAACGACTTGCATCCGAAGCTAAAAGAGGCGTTGCAGCATCGAGGGATTACACAGCTGTATACCCATCAAAAAACGGCATATGATGCGGCTATGGAACAACAAAGCTTTGTAGCTGTTACACCTACAGCATCTGGAAAAACCATGTGCTACAATCTACCTGTTCTTCAATCGATTATAAATGACCCTAATGCGAGAGCGCTTTATTTGTTCCCAACGAAAGCGCTAGCTCAGGATCAAAAAAGTGAAATAAACGAAATCATACAGGAAACAGGGCTAGAGATTAATAGTTATACATATGACGGGGACACACCCTCAAATATTAGGCAGAAGGTACGAAGAGCAGGACATGTTGTGATTACAAACCCAGATATGCTGCATTCTGCGATATTGCCCCATCATACTAAATGGGTTTCTTTGTTTGAAAATCTGAAATATATTGTTATCGATGAATTGCATATTTACCGTGGAGTATTTGGGAGTCATGTCGCGAACGTTATTCGTAGACTCAGAAGGATTTGCCAGTATTATGGAAGTGACCCAGTATGTATCTGTACCTCTGCAACAATAGCGAATCCCTTAGAGCTAGCAGAGAACTTAACAGAGAAAAAGATGAAATTAATAGATAATAATGGGGCACCTAGCGGACGAAAGCACTTTGTATTCTATAACCCTCCGATTGTGAATGTCCCGCTGAATATTAGGAGAAGTGCTACGTTAGAGGCTCGAAAGCTGGCTGCTGAAATGCTAGAAAATAAAATTCAAACGATTGTTTTTGCCAAAAGTCGAGTTCGTGTAGAAATTCTCCTTACCTATCTGCAAGAGCTTGTGAAATATAAGCTAGGTCCAAAAGCCATTCGCGGTTATCGTGGTGGCTACTTGCCGACTGAACGAAGAGAAATTGAAAAAGGACTACGGTCTGGGGATATATACGGAGTCGTAAGCACGAATGCACTTGAGCTTGGAGTCGATATTGGCCAATTACAAGTTTGTATTATGACAGGATATCCCGGAACGATTGCAAGCTCTTGGCAGCAAGCTGGACGGGCAGGAAGGCGACATGGAGAGTCATTAGTCATCCTTGTTGCGAGCTCTAGTCCATTAGATCAATATGTCATCCAGCATCCAGATTATTTCTTTCATCGGAGCCCAGAAAAGGCGCGAATCAATCCGGATAATCTCGTGATTCTAATTGACCACATTAAGTGCGCTGCATACGAATTGCCTTTTAAAAAAGGTGAGAAATTTGGAAGCTTTGAAACGGAAGAAATACTAGAGTATTTAGTAGAAGAACGAATCCTTCATCAAAACGGTGATAAATGGTATTGGATGAATGATTCATTTCCTGCTCACAACATCAGCCTTCGATCAGCCTCTCAGGAAAATGTAGTCATTATTGACCAGTCTGATGTAGCCAATATTCGAGTGATTGGGGAAATGGACCGGTTTTCAAGCATGACCCTTCTCCATGAAGAAGCTATCTACCTTCATCAAGGGATCCAATATCAGGTGGAGATGTTAGATTGGGAAGAGAAAAAAGCATTTGTAAGAGAAGTGGACGTGGACTATTATACAGATGCGAACTTGGCGGTCCAGTTAAAGGTTCTCGAAATGGATAAGAACAGGTCTTTCGAAGATCTTGAAATTGGCTATGGTGATGTTAGTGTCCAGGCCATGGCGACCATTTTTAAGAAAATCAAATTCGAAACACATGAAAATATCGGATCTGGCCCCATTCATCTACCAGAAGAGGAACTGCATACGAGCTCTACGTGGATCTCGTTACAGGATAGTATTTCTCATTTTTCAGAAGAACGAATTGAGCAGGGGTTAATTGGAACAGCACATGCCTTAAAGCATATTGCGCCATTGTTTGTAATGTGCGACCCTCAGGATATTCATGTGGTTCCCCAAGTAAAGGCCGCTCATAATGAAAAGCCAACAATCTTCTTTTATGATCGTTATCCTGGTGGGATTGGATTAAGTGAAAAGATATACGGAGAAATCGAACATTTATTATTGGAAACCACTGCAATGGTGGAAAGATGTCAATGTGAATCTGGTTGCCCATCATGTATTGGGACGGATTCATTGCTACAAACGGCTAAAAGAGATGTCATCAAAATAGTAAAGCTATTTATGAATTTATAGCCATAATTGGGTATTTGGTAGAGGATGGGATGTTAGATGTCATTAAAAAATAAACTAAACCGGTTGAAGCCGCACTTGTCGAAGGGAGAAGGAGTGCCAAAGCTAGATACCCCTCCAATTGATAGAATTCAAGAGGGAATACCTCATATTGAAACATGGACGGAGAATGGGGCATCTCCCTACTACCTTGATGATCAATATTGTCTTGTCAGAGAAGTGATCTATCCACTGTCGTACAAGCATGGAAAATATCAATTTGCCGACTTTATTAAAGCTGTTGATAGCTGGAACACAAGCGATACGGAACACCCACTATCTGCGAAGGGGTTTCAGCCGAACGATTTATTCTTTTTTGATACAGAAACAACAGGCCTAGGAGGAGGAACGGGAAATACGATCTTTTTGTTAGGTCATGCAAGATTTTCTGAAAAAGGGGTGATCTTAAAGCAACATTTCCTTCCAGCTCCTGGTTCGGAGGTTTCTTTGTATACGAGTTTTTTAGAAGAAGTGAATTATGAGACGCTTGTAACCTATAATGGGAAAGCATTTGATTGGCCCCAAGTGAAAACACGCCATACCTTGATACGAGACCATGTGCCGAAATTACCTCAGTTTGGTCATTTTGATCTCTATCATGCATCTAGACGAATGTGGAAGCATAAATTAGAGAGGCTAAAGCTTGCGGTGGTAGAGAAAGAAGTGCTGGACGTGCAAAGAACGGATGATATTCCAGGGTTTCTCGCACCAATGATCTACTTTGATTATGTTGAGCGGAAGGACCCGCAAGGAGTTCTTGGGGTGATGAAACATAACGAGATCGATATCCTTTCTTTAATTACTCTTTATACACATCTTACTTTCCAAATTCTCCAGCTAGATCGAGAGCAAACTTCGAAGGAAGCATTTGAAGTCGGAAGATGGTTTACTTCCCTTGGTAAGGGGACGGAGGCGAAAGAAGCATATATTCAGGCATCCCATAAAGAAGATGGCCTTGTTTCGATTGATGCAAGACACGCACTAGCCTTTGAATGGAAAAAACTAAAACAATGGAATAAGGCTGCAGAGCTATGGGATGAAGTCGTTAAGCAAGCATCCCCTGAAATCAAGTTAGAGGCATTTATTGAACTATCCAAGCTGTATGAGCACCGTATCAAAGATGTCGAACGAGCTCTTCATTATTGCTGTGAAGCTGAGTATGTATACGTTGAGGTAGCTAACAAAGGGATTACAAAGCTTCCATTTGAAGAAATAACAAAGCGAAAAAAACGATTAGTAAAGAAGAAATCTATTTCCTAAAGGAAGGTTCTTGTTCCATCTTTAGTTCTCTTCACTTCAGTGATTGCAACAATTACAAATTTCCCGGGGAACCGCAAAATTCAACGAAATTCGAATGTTCATTGTAGGTTTTGACGGAATGATGGGAAATTCGCTAAAGTGTAACAAAAACTTAATGTTTTTTTCGACAATTCCCACCAATTCCTAGTTGTCTGTACTTCTATTAAAATGTAAAATGTAGAATTGTATGATAAGTGTTACTGGAATCAATTAGTGGGGTTGATATTATGTACAAAGCGATATTATTTATGTTTTTTGTTGTGATCTGTTTAACAGCAATTATCTTTACAAGCTTAAAAGACAGCTTCTATACTTTCCTATAAACCTACATTCACAAATACCCATATTTATAGATAAAGCCAAAATTAGGTGTTTTCATTAGTACAAGAATCCCTTTTCCTTCATAGGCTGTTAGTGTAATAACAAAATAAAAATTTAGGAAAGGGGATTTTTATATGTATTGCGGACCAAGACCAAATGTATTGCCTACAGTAGTTCATCCTACAAAATGTTGTGTAACGAACAGTTTTGAAAATAATATTGTTCCTCATGTTCACCCAACACACACAACCAACGTAAACCATATTAATTACAAACACGAGCACTATTTTCCACAAACATTCTCTAATGTAAATGAGGTAACACACCAACACTTTAATGCTGGCCCTGGATACCCTCCATATGGTCCAAGACCAGGCTTTGGCCCGGGTTTCAGATAAGTAGCTATTCTTACACAAGGGTTCTTTTTTGCCCTTGTGTATGATTAAATAGTCTATACATAATGGAATAGTTTGTTACAATAGTACTCAAAGGTAATGTGTAAAAGGAGAAATCTAGTGCCAAAAACAATTGTTGTATCAGGGTACAAACCTTATGAAATAGGTGTTTTTGATCAAAAAAATCCTGGAATACATTATATTAAGCAAGCATTAAAGAAACAGTTCATTCAGTTATTGGATGAAGGGTTAGAATGGGTAATCATAAGTGGGCAACTTGGCGTAGAACTTTGGGCTGCTGAGGTAGTATTCGATTTGCAACTTGAAGGGTATGAATCCCTACAGCTTGCCGTTATTACACCATTTTTAAACCAGGAAGAAAAATGGAAAGATGTTCATAAAGAATGGTATGAATCTGTGTTAGCTGGAGCAGATTATATCGATTCCATTACAAAAAAACCTTATGAAAACCCAAATCAATTTCGCTTGAAAAATCAGTTTTTTGTAGAAAAAAGTGACGGACTTTTATTATTATTTGATCCAGAAAAGGATGGCAGTCCAAAATACCTTTACGAAACAGCCAAAAGGTACCAAGAACATATATCATATGATATCCGTTTAATTACCTTTTATGATTTACAATTAATTGTAGAAGAGGAACAGCTTAAGCAGGATTTTTAATGGAACGTTCCTAAAGTGCCGTGAATCTATCGCAAAGGCGAACACCCTTCCTTTAAACCGCTAAAAGAAAAATTGACAAATTTGACTATTTTTGAAAAAATAAAATATGAATTGGTTATATACCGAGGTGATATAATGCAGTCTGATAAATTTAAATTAACGGCTAAAGATATTTTAGAAAAAGAATTTAAAACAGCTATGCGTGGATACAAGCCAGAAGAAGTTGATAGCTTTTTAGATATGATAATAAAGGATTATGAAGCATTTCAGCTAGAAATTGAGCAATTACAACAAGAAAATGCTCGTCTTCGAAAGCAATTTGAAGAGACTTCAAGAAGACCAACTCCTCAAACCGCTGGAACAACAAATTTTGATATTTTAAAACGAATATCTAATCTTGAAAAGCATGTTTTTGGCAGCAAGCTATACGATTAACAAAAACTGTTAGAATTTCAATATTATTACCATTGATATTCTCATTAAGATTACATATAATAGTTTTTGTATCATTAATAACGTTCGGGTAATCGCTGCAACATTTGTTGTAGAGGAAAGTCCATGCTCGCACGAGCTGCGATGCTCGTAGTGTTTGTGCCTAGTCAATTCATAAGCTAGGGCAGTTGGGCATTATGCTCGATTGACGGCAGGGAAAATGCCTAAGTCTTCGGATATGGCATGAATACCTTGAAAGTGCCACAGTGACGGAGTCTTTTCAGAAATGAAAAGAGTGGAACGAGGTAAACCCCACAAGCGAGAAACCCAAATTATGGTAGGGGCATCTTCTCTAAGGAATATGAACGATGAGAAGGACAGATGCGTTGTCATCTGTAGATAGATGATTACCACCGGAGTACGAGACGTCAGTCGTTTGAAGTACAATGGTACAAAACATGGCTTACAGAACGTTATTAATGGGAATTGATGAGATGACTGAACGGGCTCTCCTTATTAAGGAGGGCTTTTATTTTATGTATACATAGACATGAGATTTCACTGTTTTTTCACCGATGGGGGTCATACTGTGTACAATAAACGAATTACTAATACAGATAATCTATCACTTTTTGAGATGGTATTTCAGCATATGGAAGAAGGCATTATCGTCTTAGACCATGAAATGAAGATTGTGTCGTTAAACCCATGGGCGGAAAAAACGGTACATTATAGTGAAAAAGAACTAATTGGCCAGCCGTTTTCGATGCTATTTCATACTGAACATACATATGAAACGATCCTAAATTGTTTGCACTTGCATGGGAAGTGGAAAGGTGAAGTGAGAAAGAAGCGAAAGAATGGCGACGTATACCCAGAATGGATGAACATTCGAACGGTCCAGGGGTCCGATCTAAATATTCAGCATTTTGTAGTCGTTTTTCGAGATATTACGGAACAGAAAAATTCGCAAGCTGAACTGAGATTAGCGGCAAAAGCGTTAGAAAATACAAGTGAGGGAGTACTTGTAACAGATGAGCGAGGTTCCATCCTTTCTGTAAACCCTGCATTTCAAATCGTGACAGGCTATAGTGAAGAAGAAGTGATTGGCAAGAACCCAAGTATTCTTCAATCTGGTGTACATTCAGAAGACTTTTATACGAACATGTGGAGTATTATTAGAGAAGCGGGGCAGTGGAAAGGGGAAATCTGGAATAAGCGAAAGAATGGCGAGATCTTTCCTGAATGGATTACAATCAGCGCCATCAAGGATCAGCAAGGGAAGATTACGAATTATGTCGCTGTATTTACAGATATAACCGACCGGAAATTTGCTGAAGAGCAGTTGCGTCGATTGGCTCATTACGATACTTTAACTGGTGTTGCGAATCGTTATTCGTTAAATAAACGATTAGAGAATTTGATTCAAACCGCAGAAAAATATAAGCAACAGCTAGCTGTCTTATTTTTAGACTTAGATCGCTTTAAATATGTGAATGACACATTGGGTCATAACTACGGTGATATGCTTCTTAAGCAAGTTTCATCAAGGCTTAAGGGGTTAATCAAGAATAAGGATATGATTGCTCGCCTAGGGGGAGATGAGTTTGTAATTGTACTGCCAAACATCAAACATCCGAAAGAAGCGGTTCATATCTCCCAAAACATCATTGACTCGCTGAAACAATCTTTTATTCTAGATGATCAAGAAGTATATATATCTACAAGCATTGGTATTAGTCTCTATCCATTAGATGGCGTAACCATTGAAACGCTACTTCGAAATGCTGATAAGGCCATGTATCAAGCAAAGGCTAAGGGGCGGGATCAGTTTGAATTGTATCATTCGGATATGCATCAGAACGAATCCAAGCAAATGAAGATTGAAACTCTTTTAAGGAAAGCGATTGAACGAAAAGAGTTTTTCTTAGTGTATCACCCGCAAGTAGATACGAAATCAAAGAAAATAGTTGGAGTCGAAGCGTTAATTCGGTGGAATCAAGCGGAGCTAGGACTCATTTCTCCTGGAGAGTTTATCCCTCTAGCAGAAGAAACCGGATTAATCATGCCGATAAGTGAATGGGTCTTCCAACAGGCTTGTGAAGACTTAAAGAAATTTCATATTGCTGGTTACTCCAATTTAAAGATGAGTATTAATATTTCGGCCCTTCATTTTAATCAAGATGGTTTCATCCGGTCGATTGATAAGCTTATTCAAAAGACAAATGTAAACCCTCATTATATAGAATTAGAGCTAACAGAAAGCATGATCATGCCAAAAGCAACAGAATCTATCGATAAACTTGTAAAACTAAAGCAATTAGGATTAAAATTATCAATAGATGATTTCGGAACCGGCTATTCTTCGTTAAGTTATTTAAACCGGTTTCCAATTGATACACTAAAAATCGATCAAAGTTTCATTAAGAAGCTTTGCGTTTATAAAGAAGACAGTTCAATTGTTCAAGCAATTATTACAATGGCTCACAGGCTTAACTTAAAAGTTGTTGCCGAAGGAGTCGAAAGCAAGAAGCAATTTGAGTTCTTAGAAGAAGAAGCGTGTAATTATGTACAAGGCTTCTACATTACAAAGCCACTTCCTTTTCAAGAATTTCTATTTTTTGCTGAAAGTTGGAATGCCGAATTTGTAGAGTAAGGGTGAAATGATGACAACATACGATTTAATTGCTACTTCAGCTATGGGATTAGAGGCACTAGTTGCTAAAGAGGTCAGAGACCTAGGCTATGAGTGTTCCGTTGAAAATGGCCGCATTAGCTATAAAGGCGATAAGAAAGCGATCGCTCGGTCAAATATGTGGTTACGAACGGCGGATCGCGTAAAGATCAAAGTGGGAGAATTTAAAGCTACCTCCTTTGACGAACTTTTTGAAAAAACTAAAGCACTTCCGTGGGAAAATTTCTTACCTGTAAATGCTGAATTTCCTGTTAGTGGAAAATCTGTAAAGTCAAAATTATATAGTGTTCCTGATTGCCAGGCCATTGTTAAAAAGGCGATTGTTGAGCGGATTAGTAAGCACTATAAGAAAACAAGCTGGCTTGAGGAAAATGGAGCGCTATTTAAATTAGAAGTGGCTATCCATAAGGATGTAGCACTACTAACAATTGATACGAGTGGTAGCGGTCTTCATCGTAGAGGCTATCGCGTAGATCAAGGGGAAGCACCATTAAAAGAAACATTAGCTGCAGCTTTAGTGATGCTGACAAACTGGACGCCAGATCGTCCTTTTGTTGACCCTTTCTGCGGATCAGGGACGATCCCTATAGAAGCTGCTTTAATTGGGCAAAATATTGCACCAGGCTTTAATCGTGAATTCGTTTCAGAGAGCTGGGACTGGATGGAAGCAGAAATCTGGGATGACGTGCGAAATGAAGCAGAGTCATTAGCAAATTATGATCAGCCATTAGACATTACCGGAACGGATATTGATCATCGCATGGTTAAGATTGCAGAAGAAAATGCGTTTGAAGCGGGACTAGGAGACTTAGTCAAGTTCAAGCAAATGCAGATAAGCGACTTTACAACATTTAAGGAATATGGCGTAATAGTGGGAAATCCACCATATGGTGAGCGTCTTGGCGATAAGCCAGCCGTTGAAAAAATGTATCAGCAAATGGGACAAGCATTGATTCCATATGATACATGGTCCGTCTATATGCTGACATCCCATGAAGGCTTTGAAGAATGCTACGGTAAAAAAGCAACCAAGAAGCGGAAATTATTTAACGGGTTTATCCGTACGGATTACTATCAATACTGGGGGAAACGTCCTCCAAGAGCAAATAAAGAATAAGCATAATTTTTCTTTTCGTCGAATAAAATACGATTATCTATTTTATTCGGAGGGAAGATTATTGAAGCACACAAGCATTGATTTTAATCGAATTTCACAAGCATTAGCATCTTCATTTGATGTACTAAAAAATGAGAAGGATGCGCATGAACTAGTTATGGAACAATTACAAAAAGCACGGGACGAATTTCAGCAAGCCTTATCATTTTCATTAACCTCAACACTCAAGTAGAGATCAAGCGCTCTTATATAGCGCTTTTTCTTTTGGTTGAGTAGCGCTTGCGTTTCGATTGATGGAGGGGACTGTTTTGCAAAATCGATTGCCATTTGAAATCTCTAAGACAGAGTCATTTTATGATAAATTTAGCGAGTGGATCGGCGATGTCTTTTATGATATTTTACCTGAAGCCGGCTTTGAGTTAAGGGATGAGCAAGTATATATGGCTTTTCAATTAGAGAAAGCCTTTAAAGAAAAAGAAGTGATTTTCGCAGAAGCGGGTGTAGGAACTGGAAAGACGATCGTCTATTTACTCTATGCGATTTGCTATGCTCGTTATTTGAACAAGCCTGCCATTATTGCTTGTGCGGATGAAACTTTAATTGAACAGCTGGTAAAAAAAGAAGGGGATATTGCGAAGCTCGAACGGGCATTAGACTTACATATTGATGTACGTCTGGCAAAATCAAGGGAGCAATATTTATGTTTAAATAAGCTAGATCACGCTGTCGTACATGAAGACGATGAAATCTTCAATGACCTATTTCATCAGCTGCCTGATTTTGTTCATACAGATAGCTCTATGCAAGCATTTAGAAAATATGGAGACCGGAAAGACTATCCTGAGCTAACAAATGAGCAATGGGATGCTGTAGCATGGGATCCTCTTCAAGACTGCTTTACCTGTTCAAAGAGACACCGCTGCGGCCAGACATTACATCGTGATCATTATCGTAGTGCGAAGGATCTAATTGTCTGTTCCCATGATTTTTACATGGAGCATATTTGGACGAAAGAATCTAGAAAGCGTGAAGGACAGCTACCATTTTTACCGGAAAGCAGCTGTGTAGTATTTGATGAAGGACATCTCCTTGAATATGCAGCTCAGAAAGCTTTGACTTATCGCTTAACAGAGCAAACACTTGAAACATTACTTACAAGGTTAATGTCAAATGATGTAAGAGAAAAAACGTTAAATATTATTGAAGATGCCATCTATCAAAACGAGCAATTTTTCCATACGTTAAGTCTAAATGCCAAAGAGGTAGAAGGGTCCGAAAAAAAATTAATCCATAAAACGGATGGTATGCTGAGTCAAGGGAAGCAACTGTTGACGTTTTTAAATGACCTTGAAGAAGAATTAGTATTTGAAAGTGAAATGTACATCATCAATGAATATGATTTGAAGATTGTTGAAGAATACTTGGAGCAAATCTCCTATTCCCTCAATTTGTTTTTGAAAGAGTTAAATGGCATCACATGGTATGAGGAAATTAAAGGCGAGAGAACCCTTGTCATCATGCCTAGAATGGTAAAGGATATTATGAAGGAAGAAGTATTCTCTCAAAAGAAGCCGTTTGTTTTTTCATCTGCTACTTTAGCAGAAAACAAATCCTTCACCTATGTAGCTTCAAGTCTTGGTGTCGAGAAATACTTATCATTTACTGTACAATCACCATTTGATTACGATGAGCAGATGAATCTGTATATGCCAACGTTTAAGCAAAATGATCGAGTTCACAAAGCTACCTATACCATTGAACAAATAGAGAAATCAGAGGGCCGAGCACTTGTCTTATTTACAAATGACCAAGATCTATCCTTCTTTAAGAATTGGATGCAAGGAAAATTAACTTATCCGGTGTACTTTGAAGGAGATGCTGAAATTAGCACACTTGTATCCAAATTCCAAAACGAGGAGCAATCCGTCCTTTGTTCAACTCATTTATGGGAAGGGTTAGATATACCAGGTAAGTCATTGGAAAATGTCATCATTTTCTCCTTACCGTATCCTCCCCATGACCCTGTATTTCGTGCAAAAAGAGAAGCGGCCACTGATCCATTCCATGAAGTGGACATGCCATACATGCTTCTTCGCCTCAGGCAGGGGATAGGAAGGCTGATTAGAGGACACGAGGACAGAGGATCCGTATCCATTTTACTAGAAGATCAAGTAGAGAATGAAGTGATCACAATGATTCAAACCACCCTCCCAACAGAACCGACAAGAAGTGAGTAAGCGAGCTAGAACTTACTTATATCTATCCGTAGTAACATGAACTTGGAAGATGCGAATAAAATATCATTAAAGGGGATCGAGAGTAAGCTCTCGGTCTCTTATTTTTTGCTTAAGAATAGAAATAAATAGCATAAAGGAATACCACTGAGCAGGTTTTTAGTTCGCACAGAACGGATATCAGTAGGTAGAAATAAACTCCTACCAAGTAAAAATTCTTTATCTTTTGGAACAGAAAAAAGTTGCAATTTATATTGTTTGGGATTAAAATCTAACTAATGGTAGTTAAATTTTTGGTAAGAAGTAAGGATTTGATTAGTTTATCTGTACAAACTAATGATAAATTAAAAAAGTTAACCTGGAAGGGAGTATGGTTTATGGCATGGGTATATCTCATTTTTGGAGGAATAATGGAGGTTGGATGGGCTTTAGGTTTAAAATATTCAAATGGCTTTACAAATATTAAGGTAGTCATTCCTACAGTTATTCTAATTATTCTAAGCTTTTATGCCTTTTCAAAATCATTAAAGCTTTTACCAGTATCTACAGCTTATGCAGTTTTTACAGGGCTTGGTTCCTTTGGAACTGCCCTGGTAGGTATGATATTTTTGGGAGACACCGTTACTTTTATTAAAATAGGACTCGTAATGATGTTAATTAGTTGTATTATTGGTCTGAAGTTGGTCTCTAGAGAGCCTAATAGGGAGGATGCTGTATAACATGAGCTGGATATTATTAGTGTTGGCTGGACTAATGGAAATTGGCGGTGTAATATTTTTGAAATTATCGGAAGGATTCTCAAAAATTAAACCAACTATCATATTTATATTATTTATGGGTTTCAGCTTTATACTACTCTCGATCTCATTAAAAGAGATTCCTATTAGTGTAGGGTACGGGATATGGACGGGAATTGGTGCCGCTGGAAGTGTATTATTAGGCATGGTAATCTTTAAAGAACCTAAAGATGCTAGGAAATTAGCTCTTGTAGGTGGTATTATCGTATGTATAGTCGGGCTTAAGCTCGTATCGTAATGAAGTGGAAGAACGAGGTGAACAAAGGTGAGTAAAGGAGAAGAAACAAGAGAGAATATATTGAAACAAGCCCTTTTCTTGTTCTCGACAAAGGGGTATGAAGAAACCTCTCTCAAAGATATTGCCATGAGGGTGAATATTAAAGCACCCTCAATATACGCATATTTCTCAAGCAAAGAAGAATTATTTGAACATGTAACGAATCACGTAATGGAGGATTATCTAATTTTTGTACAAAGCCAATCCAGTTTGTTAAAAGACCTTTCCATAGAAGATCAGTTATATGTACTTATGGAAAAGTTAAACAAGTATTTTTATGAACATGATTTAGGCCTGTTTATTAAACGATATGGAATGGTACCTCCAGAACGGTTTAAAGATTTTATGCTACAAAAATATGGTGAAATGGAGCAAGAAATAAGAAAATTGCTCAATCTTATTTTAGAGCCTACAGATCATCTCATAGACAAAGAAATCATTGCAACATCTTTCCTTTGCATGCTAGATGGTATGATATTCTACCTGGTGAATCTTTCTGAGGAAGAATATGAAAGGAGATTAGAGGAGAGTTGGTATGTGTTTTGGAGGGGGATTTCGAAATAGAAACACTCATTAGATGATAATCGAACCATTATCAGTAATTTCACAGGTCCAATTTCTACATGTATCTTTAAGAAATTGGGCTTCTTTTATTGCATACGAAAGATGAAAAATTACCGTTATCAAAGCAGGAGAAACAAAGGACTTCTTGTTCATCTGTTTGAACCCCATAAAAAAAACCATCTAAGCAGTAAAGTTCCTTTCCACATATATAACAATAGCCAATCAATTCCGTCATCCCATTCAACCCCCCTCGAGCATATGATAACTATTCTATTATATGTTGTTGTTAATGAATTATCATAAGGCAAGCAAAAACACAATTATTTTTCAGAAAAATATGATAAAATGAGATGGATAGAGTTTGATAGGGGGTAATAAAATGACTGAGAATATTCAGCAAGTAGAAAAAGAATTTCTAGATTATGTAAAGAAAATGAGTGCGTATAAAGAAGCCCTTTCCCTCATTTATTGGGATCTAAGAACAGGCGCTCCTAAAAATGGCGCAGATCAACGTTCTGAAGTAATTGGCATGCTTTCTTCCGACGTATTTAACATGTCAACTTCGGAAGAAATGGCTGCATACATAGCGAAGTTATCTACGGAGGAAGCTTCTTCCGTGTTATCCGAAATAACGAAGAAAACCCTTGAAGAGTGCAAGAAGGAATATGACCGAAATAAAAAGATTCCTGCTTCAGAATATAAAGAGTATGTCATTCTTCAATCAAAGGCAGAAACAGTATGGGAAGACGCGAAGGCGAATTCTGACTTCAGGATGTTCCAGCCTTACTTAGAAAAGCTTGTGGAAACAAACAAACGCTTTATTCGTTATTGGGGATATGAAGGAAATAAATATAATACGTTATTAGATATGTATGAGCCAGGGGTAACGGTTGACGTATTAGACCGAGTATTCGGTGAGCTGCGTGAAAAAATTATTCCGCTTGTTCAACAAATTGCTGAATCTAGCCATAAACCGACGACGGAATTTTTATATGAGCATTTCCCAAAAGAAAAGCAAAAAGGGTTTAGCTTAGATGTGCTAAAACAAATGGGGTATGACTTTGATTCGGGCCGATTGGATGAAACGGTTCATCCTTTTGCTACGGGTCTAAACCCAGGAGATGTACGTGTGACGACTAAATATGATGAGAAAGACTTCCGTACGGCTGTCTTTGGTACAATTCATGAAGGTGGACACGCTTTATATGAACAAAATATCTCAAAAGAGCTAGTCGGTACACCATTATGTACAGGAACTTCAATGGGGATTCATGAATCTCAGTCTTTATTCTATGAGAACTTTGTAGGACGTCATCTTTCATTCTGGAAGAAAAACTATGAGCTGTTAAAGGAATATTCCAATGGTCAGTTTGATGAAGTAGGCGTTGATGAGTTTTATAGAGCAATTAATGAGTCAAAGCCTTCCCTTATCCGCATTGAAGCAGATGAACTAACCTATCCATTACATGTCATTGTTCGATATGAAATAGAAAAAGGCTTATTTAACGATGAGATTGAAGTGAAGGACCTTCCACAGGTATGGAATGATAAGTATGAGCAATATCTAGGTGTAAGACCATCAAATGATGGGGAAGGAGTATTACAGGATGTGCATTGGGCGGGCGGAAGCTTTGGATATTTCCCATCATATGCACTCGGTTATATGTACGCAGCTCAGCTGAAAAATGCTATGGTAAAGGATATTCCAAATTATGATCAATTACTAGAGGAAGGGAACCTTCTACCAATTAAAGAGTGGTTTACGAAGCATGTACATCAGTTTGGTAAGATGAAGCAGCCACTAGAAATTCTAACGGAAGTTACAGGTGAAGGGCTAAATGCGAAACATCTGTCAGATTATTTATATGAAAAGTATGGTAAGGTGTATCAATTAAACTAATATGAAAGAGGATGGAGCTGTCATTCCATCCTCTTTCATATGAATGAATGTAGATTTTGTTCTATTCGTCACTCTGTAATTCCAATTCATCTTTCACATCACAAAGAGAAGTAGGGGTAGACGGTAGAACAAAAAAGCTCCGAACATGTTCGGAGCTTTTTTCATTTCACTAATTTTACCAAAGTTTAAAGCCTTTTGCCCCTGGAGGAGCGTTTTCAATTAAGTCGATAAATGGAATCGTGTAAGCGAATAGGATTAGTACGACTACAACACCAAGCCATAGCTTCCAGTTTTCGTAAACCATTGGTGACTTTTCAGCTTCATCAGCCACTTCACCTACAGGGAAGTCCTGCTCGCCTTTTGGTGCAAAGAATGCAAGGTTGAAGAAGATGTAAAGCATTAAGATGATCGATAAGAATAGGATTGAACCACCAACTGCTTGAGCTACTTGGTAAGGAATCCATTCAGCTGCTTGTGCTGAACCGCCGTATTCTGAGAAAGAAGAACGACGAGGAGCACCTAGTAAACCAGCAGCATGCATGGCCCCTGACATAAATGTCATACCGATTGCCCACAGAGCACCTTGGATTAATGCTAATTTATTCATTGCTTTTGTTAATTTACGACCAGTTAAATGCGGTACTAGCCAATAAGCTACACCAAAGAATGTTAATATAACTGCAGTTGCCACTGTTAAATGGAAGTGACCAGTTACCCAAATCGTGTTATGAACTACTTGGTTCATTTGGTGGGATGCGTTAACGATACCACCAGCACCTGCTGGAATAAAAGCAGCCATCCCGATAAATGGAACTGTGAATCGTGCATCTCCCCAAGGAAGTTTCTTGAACCAACCAAACAATCCTGTTGCACCTTTCGAACGACCGAAAGTTTCGAATGTTGCAAATAATGAGAACGCAGTCATTAATGAAGGGATAACAACTAAGAATGTTAAAATAACCTGTAAGAACTTCCAAGCTGGGTCAATTCCTGGTTCTAATAGCTGATGGTGGAAACCAACAGGAATTGAGAATATTAAGAATAAGATAAAGGACATACGAGCTAGTGAATCAGAGAAAATCTTCGCTCCAATAACTTTTGGGATGACCACATACCATGCCATGTAAGCAGGAAGTAACCAGAAGTATACAAGCGGATGTCCGAAATACCAGAATAATGTACGGCTTAAACCAACGTTTACAGTTTCAACTAAGCCTAAAGACCAAGGGAGTAATTGTAATAATACAGTTGCAGCAACACCAATTGTCGCAACAATCCACATCATTGTGTTTACAAGTGACATAAATGTCATTAGTGGGCTAGGTTGGCCTGGGTTTTCTCTTCTCCATTGAGCATATTTTAGGATAATAGCAGCGCCATCAAACCAGCTACCTACAATAACTAGTGTTAAACCTAGGTAGTAGACAAAATGTGCTTGTAATGGAGCATAGAACGTATAAAGAACAGATGCTTCATTTAACAGGATCATTACAGCAGCCATTGCTGTACCGATCGTCATTAACCAAAAACCAATCCATCCTGTGCGGCGTTGTGCGTTTGTAAATGTGCCTGAAGTTTTACTAGTTGCCGCTAATTGGAAACCCATAATAAAGAAAGTAGTTAATACAAGTCCTAAAACAACACCATGTACAGTTAGTACTTGGTAGTAACCAATACCTGCTGGTAATGTGAATTTTCCTGAACGAACTAAAACCTGTAATAATCCGGCAATTCCGCCTAATGCTAAAGCAATAAATGCCACATAAAAGTGGGCCATTGCTAATTTACCATCACGGCGGTCAACTTTTAGATTAGCAGTAGGGCTAAGCATTATTCAACCACCTCAATTTTCGAAGTCATCATGTGGTGACCAGTACCACAATATTCATTACATAGAATTAAGTATTCGCCTGTTTTATCAAAAGTTGTAATATGTTCACTGATATATCCTGGTTCAACCATCATGTTAATGTTTGTACCAGCTACTTCAAACCCGTGAATAACATCTTTTGTAGTTGCAATAATTTTCACTTTTGCTCCAAGTGGAACTTGTACGTCCCCAGGTGTGTAAGCGAATGCTTGTGCAACAAACACTAATTCATAATCCCATTCTTTTCCTTCAACCTTTTTCAAACCTGGTTCATTAAAAGGTGCGGTTGTATCTACCTTTTCTGGATCGATTGTCGCTAAACAGCTCGGCGGTTGATTTCCTAGATAGAATGCGCTTACTCCTAATACAGTTAAGAATACGAGAAGTGCACCTATTCCGAAAATAAGCCAAACCTTTTCAAACTTATGCATATGCATGGCTTTTTCCCCTTTCCATCTTTAAAAACGATCTAAGTATAAGAAGTAAACGCCTACCCACGTAATTATTAGGAAGAATCCTAATAAGAAAACGGAAGCCAACGTCCCTTTAAGAGAAGAGCTATCCTCGATTTCAGTTTTTGTCTTCTGATCCAGTTCCGTTTTCGCCATCGCTTCTCACTCCCTTCAAATTTTTGAACAAATAAATGATTACACTCTCATCATACAAAACTCTCAGTAAGATTCCATTAGGTTTTCTGCACTTCACAAATTGTTCATTAATTACTTTATTACTATGATAATAGTGAAAAGTTGATATAGCAGTGATCCACATCACATACTTCCCAGTGAAAATGTGAAAAAAATGTGAAGCTTAAAGAACATATATCATAGAAGGAAGGCGGTATTTCGGAAATATGTCGGTCTATTGGGAATTTTTTCTGTGCTATTTGATGTGGAAAGGAGTGATTTCTCCTGGATTCACCTATAGAGAAGAGTTAATTTGGGCATAAAAAGGGGAGTTTTTAAAAAAACTATACGCTTATAAGCCTATAAAACTACTAGTAACATAACGAAACTCCCTTCAAAATGCCCCTTAATGAGCAGAAAGTAATGGAAGAGGAGGGGGGATTGTCGAACTGGATCGATTTCTTGTCGTATGTGAGCGAAATCCGTAAAAATGTGAGCGAATTTTACTAGTGTTGGAGTGAAACTTAAATAAGGAACGATCACTCCAATTTAGTTGGTTAAGAAAGTAAACAATTGATGAATGGTGATACTCACTTCAACATCCAGCGCCAGTGCCCAGCACCTCAAGGTCAAAAGCCAACTTAAAAGGGGAGGCAAGGATCGGGATTCTTTTCTAAACTGCCTAGTGCATCTCCTTGCCTGACAAGGAGCTCTGAGCTATTGGTCCAAATATGAAAGCATGCATCAGTATGGGTTTCGATTTGGATCACCCGAAAGAATATTGGAATTTCAGAAAAAATTGAAACTAAATCGCTTGCACATCGTCAAAAGAGAGGAGGGGAGGAATTTACATAATGATACGAAAGCTAACCCTATTTTATTTGCTGATGCTTAGTGTAACGTTATTGTTTGGATGTAGCCAAGAAAACGATCCAAAGCAGCATTTAGTTCAGATCTACATAGTGGCTTTAGAAGAGCTTGTAAAAGAAGACGAAGCCTTAAATCATGACATGAAGTTTATTGCTATTGATATGAGTAATTTTCAGGGTGTCAAGAAAAATGAACAAGAGGAGATCATTCATTATTTTAAAAATAAATATCAAGTTACTGTTTTGGATGCAACGTTAGAAGAGCTAGATGGGATGGGTTATTTTCATTCTGAAAAAAATAGCTTAGCGGGTATTCTACTCCAAATCGAAAAGTTGAAAATAAAGTTCAATAGATCGGTAGAGTTTGAAGGCTCGAAGTATCGATCATCAAAAGGGGCCGTTGGTATAGAGGGTTCAGTACATTATAAGGATAATAGGTGGATTCCGAAAGAAGTCCAAATGACTCGGATTAGTTAAATATAAATATATGTTATTGAATAAAAAAGCTAGCTGACCCAAGAGATGGAATCGACTAGCTTTTTGTAGTGTCCTAAAGTTTAAATTTACTTACGACCTGTTGTAATTCTTCTGCCATTTTGCTAAGCGATTCGGCAGAATAGGAGATTTCCTCCATAGAAGCGGTTTGCTCCTCTACTGAAGCGGAAACGTTTTGCGTGTTTGCAGCAGATTGCTCAGAGATGGAAGATACAGCCTCCATCATCTCTACCATTCCTTGAGAACTTGCATTCATCTCATCTACAATAATAGCTACCTCTTGGCTTTGTTGAGAAATATCCTCAATGTATTTTACAATCTCCTCAAATGATTCTCCTGTTTCTTGAACAGAGCTTAGGCCGACTTGAACAGAGGTAGTTCCTGCAATCATCGATGTAACTGCTTTAGTTGAATCCTTTTGAATTTCTTGAATTAGATGACTAATTTGACCAGCAGCTTTTGCTGATTGCTCAGCAAGCTTCCTTACTTCGTCAGCTACTACAGCAAAGCCTTTCCCTTGTTCACCTGCACGTGCTGCTTCAATAGCAGCATTTAATGCTAATAGGTTTGTTTGGTCTGCAATATCTGTAATTAAATTAACGATTTGCCCAATTTCTTTTGATTTTTCGCCTAACACTTTTACATCAGTTGCTGTCGAATCTACTTGATCATGAGCTTTTTTAATTTGATTGATGGTTTCAATGACAATTTGTGAACCTAGATTCGCTCTTACAGTAGCCCTACTAGTGGTATCTGATACTAACTGAATGGACGTGGCGACCTGATTCATCCCCATTGAAATCTCCGAAACGACATTCGTAGCCTGTAAAGCACTTTCAACTTGTTTTTCAGCACCGACAGCAACCTCTTGAATGGAAGTTGAGATTTGTTCTGTAGCTTTAGTTGTTTCCTGAGAACTCACGCTAAGCTCTTCTGAAGTCGCTGCCACATGTTCTGAATTGGCTTTGACGTGCTGAACAATTTCTTTTAAGTTATTGGTCATTCGGTTAAATGAATTCGCTAAATCTCCAATCTCATCTTTATTTTTTACGTTCATTGCTTCAATAGAAAGGTTGCCTTCTGCAATTTGTTCTGCTGCTTTAGCCACTTGTGTCACTGGTCTACTAATCTTGCGGCCTACAACATTGGCGATGGCAAGTCCGGTTAATAAAGATATGATTGTGAGAATAATCAATAGTTTTTGTGTTTCCTTAACCATAGCAGTTGTTTCAGCACTTGCTGAGTTGACAAGGCTTGTTTGAATATCTAGCATTTCACTCGTAATTTCTTGCATTCTACTTGTGACAGGGGCAATGGCTGTAATTGCCTTACCAACTTCTTCATTTTTACCCTCATTTTTATATGAAACAACTTCTGCGAATGATTTCGAATATTGCTGCTGCAAGCTATCTAGTTCGTTAAGAAGTTCAATCATTTGGTCAATGTTAATAATGTCTTCAAGTTCGTCAATATATTGTGAATACGTTTGGTTAGATGTATTAAATTCATCTAATGCTTTATTGGAAGAGGATAATAGATATCTGCTTGCATTGTATTGTTGATCTTTTAATGAAATAACCATATTTTGAATAATCCTCATTTTATAGACTCTGCCATCAAGTAAATCATTATATGTATCATCTACTTTGGATATTTGCACAAATCCTACACTTGCTATACCACCTAATAAAATTAGTACCGCTAAAAAACTAATAGACAATTTTCTTGCAACAGTGAATTTCATAATAAGAGGCTCCATTCTAGGTTGTTTTACTTGCAAACAATAGATAAATGTATCTATGTACATGGGATATTTAGTCAATATTAGACAAAATACGACAAGTATATCATTATTTTGCCATACTTCTACCTGAAAAAACAATCTAGACATTTGGGGTTTTTTGTGAGTGTCACAATCGTTTAGTAAAAATTGAATATTAAAAGTAGAGACATGTGTTCAAAACAGGCAAAACACGAACGTTGAATTTAAAATTATTATTAATGTTAAGAAATAACTTTACAATCACCTTTCACTACGTTATATTACAATACATAATCAATTAAATAGCATTCACTCATATAATCGCGAGGATATGGCTTGCAAGTCTCTACCAGATTACCGTAAATGATCTGACTATGTGTGAGCATTGGGAAATAACTGATGTATTTTCTATTATTTCTATATACCTTTTTCGAGCTTAAAGGTCTTTGCTTCACTCATGTTTTGAGTTGAATGCAAGACATTTAAGCTTTTTTATTTTGAAGGAATTCATGATGAGCTTAAAAGGCGATGAATTGGAAAGAGGGGTTTTATATATGAAATTATTGGAAGATAAAATGAAGAATGAGGGGATTATTCTTTCAGATTCTGTATTGAAGGTAGATTCGTTTTTAAACCATCAAGTAGATCCTACCTTAATGCTTGAGATTGGGAGAGAATTTGCTAATCGTTTTCAGAATGCAGGAATTACAAAGATCGTTACAATTGAATCTTCTGGCATCGCACCATCGGTTATGACCGGCTTACAATTAGGTGTTCCTGTTATATTTGCTAGAAAGCGCAAATCTTTAACCTTAACAGATGATTTACTGACAGCATCTGTTCATTCCTTTACAAAAAATGAAAGAAATGAAATATCCGTTTCTAATCGGTTCCTTGATGATAATGATCGAGTACTCATCATTGATGATTTTATAGCAAATGGACAAGCGGCCATAGGCCTCGTAGAGATTGTGAAGCGATCAGGTGCGATGGTGGCAGGAATCGGCATTGTTATTGAAAAATCATTCCAGCAAGGTGGGCAATTGATTCGTGACTTAGGGTATAAAGTCGAATCGCTTGCTAGAATTGCTTCATTAGAAAATGGAAGCATTACATTCGTTCAAGAAGTGGAGGAGTCCGTGAAATGAAACAAAATCCATTAAAGGTAGCCTCTTTAGGCATTCAGCATGTGTTAGCCATGTATGCAGGAGCTGTAATTGTTCCGCTAATTGTTGGGGGAGCATTAGGGTTAAGCGGAGAACAGCTTACATATCTTGTCTCTATTGATATTCTTATGTGCGGCGTCGCAACCATTCTTCAAGTTTGGAAAAATAAATACTTTGGCATTGGGCTTCCAGTTGTTTTAGGCTGTACGTTTACAGCCGTAGGGCCAATGATTGCTATCGGTGGTCAGTATGGAATCTCCGCCATATATGGCTCGATTATTGTGTCAGGATTATTTGTTGTATTGATTGCAGGGAATTTTGGTAAGCTCGTACGGTTTTTTCCTCCTGTTGTAACAGGGTCAGTAGTTACGATAATTGGGATTACACTAATTCCAGTTGCCATGAATAATATGGCAGGCGGGGTGGGAAGTCCAGATTTCGGATCACTTTCGAATATCGCTCTAGCATTTGGTACATTGTTCTTTATTATTCTCCTCTATCGTTTCTTTCATGGCTTTATTCGCTCTGTATCGATTTTACTAGGTTTAGCTGGAGGAACAATCGTTGCTCTCTTTATGGGGAGGGTGAACTTTTCTGCTGTTGCTGATGCCTCGTGGTTTCATATGGCAAAGCCATTCTATTTTGGGCTACCAACGTTCGAAGTGACAGCGATCTTAACAATGATGCTTGTAGCTATTGTTAGTTTAGTAGAGTCAACAGGTGTTTATTTTGCTTTAGGAGATATTTGCGAAGAAAAGATTGAAGAAAAAGATCTTGCTGCTGGATATCGTGCAGAAGGGTTAGCAATCATTTTAGGTGGTTTATTTAATGCATTTCCCTATACGACCTATTCACAAAATGTAGGACTTATTCAGCTTTCCGGAGTGAAAGGAAAGAATGTGATCTATACAGCAGGAGCATTTCTTGTAGTGCTTGGATTGGTTCCGAAAATTGGTGCGCTAACAACAGTTATTCCTGCACCAGTTTTAGGAGGTGCTATGGTAGCTATGTTTGGCATGGTCGTAGCTTACGGAATCAAAATGCTTAGTACGGTGAACTTTGCTTCACAGGAAAACCTATTAATTATTGCATGTGCAGTTGGTATGGGATTAGGTGTAACAGCTGTACCTGACCTGTTCGCTCAAATGCCAGAAGGAATTCGCATTCTAACAGACAACGGAATTGTTGCAGGAAGCTTAACGGCCATTTTCTTGAATATTGTCTTTAATGTACGAAACAACAACCAGCCAGCTATCATTCGAGAGCAAAAAGCTTCTTAAAATATAGTTTATTAGAAAAAAAGCAAGCGACAATTTTATTGGAATCTTTTCCTAAATGGGTGCGGAATAACAAAATAGACCATTTCATTAGAGCGGTAGGGATGATATCTCCTACCGCTCTAATTATTTGTAGATGCTCCTACAAACCCAACATGAAGCAGCCGTTTTCTAATTTGTTGATTCTTACCATAGTTAAATGGACTCTTCAACGTAGCTAGGTGAAGCCCAACGAATGGACCACAGAATACAGCTAGTTGTTTTTTCGTCCAATTACCTCTAATATCCATCTTAGTTTAAGTAAAGAAACTTATCATAGTGGTTTCATGTAAATCAATGACATACATTATCATCCTCAAACATACACTTTATCATATTCCATCTATAAGTGTAACAAGTTATCACAAATTGATTGGAAAGATCATACACTATCATAAACAGGTGAATATAGGAAGTGAGTGAACAAGCTATGGAAAAGTACTATTGTGATCATTGCCGCCTTCTTTATAATGATGAAGATGTATGTAAAGTATGTGGCTCAACAGTTAATCATAAAATTAAGATTGAAGTACAGCATCATCAATCTATTGAAGAAAGATAACAGCGCATCGGTCATCCCGGTGCGTTTTTAACGTACTTCCGAAAGAAGTCTCCCTCTTCAAGCGTGTGAAGGGCGTAGTCCAACGGTAAGGGGGAGATGAATTTCGGTTGGGCGATAGCCCAAAGATTCTTTCTTTTGTCATTTTCCTCCATATGTTATAATCAGTATTATAAAGCGTAGGTATTGATATAATAATGAAATTAGACAGTAATAACCATTCAGTAATCTTGATGTCTTACCACCTCTTACTAGTTGTGAAGTTTCGAAGGAAAGTGATAGATGATACGATTTCCGACTATGCCAAAGATAAATTTGTGTCTTTGAGTCAAAAATATAATATTACATTAGTCGAATGGAACCACGATATTGACCACGTTCATATCTTGTTCAAAGCACAGCCTAACAGTGAAATATCAAAATTCATCAATGCCTATAAAAGTGCCAGTTCAAGACTAATCAAGAAGCTTCTGTTTGTTGACCACTGGTGGTTCACCTATGGAAGTGGTGAAAAAATATATAGAAAATCAAGGGGTAAAGTGAGGTGATTTGATATGACTAAACAAAATAAAGCGTACAAGTTCAGGTTGTATCCAACAGATGAACAAGCTTTTATTATACGAAAAACCTTTGGGTGTGTTCGCTTCGTCTACAATAAAATGTTAGCTGAACGAATAGAAACGTATGAAAGCCTAAAAGAAGATAAAGAAGCATTGAAAAAGATAAAGCACCCAACTCCTGCTAAGTATAAAAAAGAGTATGAATGGCTAAAAGAAGTAGACTCTTTAGCATTAGCGAACGCACAACTAAACTTAGATAAGGCATATAAAGCCTTCTTCAAAGGGAATGTCAAGTTTCCAACGTTCAAAAGGAAACGACACAAACAAAGCTACACAACAAATGTTGTCAATGGAAATATTCAGTTGTTGGATGGTCATATCAAATTACCTAAGTTGAAATTGGTCAAAATTAAACAACATCGAAAGATACCTTCAGAATACAAAATCAAATCCTGCACATTATCTATGACCGCATCAGGAAAATATTATATTTCTATTTTGGCAGAGTACGAGGTGGAAATTGAAAGGAAGGAAGTTAAAAAAGTCGTTGGGTTAGATTTTGCGATGGATGGATTGTTTGTGGATAGCGAGGGTGAGAAAGCCAATTACCCTAAGTTTTATCGACAAAAACTTGAAAAATTAGCAAAAGAACAACGTAAACTGTCTCGTAAGAAGAAAGGTTCTTCCAATTGGAATAAACAACGTATTCGAGTAGCTAACATTCAAGAGAAAGTCGCCAATCAACGGAAGAACTTTCTTCACCATCAATCAAAAAAATTAGTAGCGAACTATGATGCTGTTGTGATTGAAGATTTAGATATGAAAGGAATGTCACAAGCACTTAAATTCGGTAAAAGTGTAGCTGATAATGGATGGGGAATGTTCACTTCTTTCTTACAGTACAAACTAAAAGAACAAGGGAAACAACTGATCAAAATAGACAAATGGTTCCCCTCTACCCAAACCTGTTCGCATTGTGGAAATACCCAACTAATGCCAATGAACATCAGAATATATGTTTGTTCGTGCGGACTAAACCTCGATAGAGATTACAATTCAGCACTCAATATCAAAAAAGAAGGCATTCGCTTATTAGCAAGTGCCTAAAGAAATAAGAGATATAAACTCTTGGAACAAGAGGGTTAGCTTGGTCAATTTCGTCAGCTACCAAAAGTGGCGATTACCCAAGAAGCCCCCACTTCAAGCAACCCGCAAGGGTGGTAAGTGGTGGGAGTAGTTCACTCATGTTCATTTAATGCGATATCCTTTCTGATTTCTAATTTTTTTGGTATGGTAGAATTATATATTTGAATTTTCAATTTTTTAGTTGAATAAGTCATAATTGAGTCTGTTTTCCCTTACGATGCACATATTAGGTCAGGCGTTGCTCCAGATTCGGTCTTTTATGGAAGAAACCTTTGCAACGATGGTTTCATCTTGAGTTTGTTGTTGTCAACTAGTCCTTCACTTCATATTACGAAAAAGAGCAATCTTAGGTGCTACCACAATATAAAATGGTGAGCTCGAGGAAGTAGTTGGACCTGACGTGTTTTTGGCATCTGATGCAGGTCGCTACATAAAAGGGCAAACGTTATGAAAATAGACTCTCTTTGCTATCCTTTTAAGCCGGCGGCGAGGAGGCTCACCGCTAGCCCCGCGGAAAGCGAAGCGCCTGGAACGGAAATCAACAGCCCCATTCCAGCACCAACCCAAAAAAAGACTGTAAACAAACACGATTTTCATCGAATTTGTTTACAGTCTGAGTTTGATCTCTCTATAAGATCAAACTATTTAGAGTGTATTTAATGAGGTTAAACCTCTACCATTAATACGGCCATCAACGTGCCGAAATTTTGAACATGGATTGGTAAGCGAAAAGCTTTTTCAAAGCCATACACTTTCGTATGACCTACTAAAACGGTTGGAGGAGTAATGTCCATATTGTATCCGCTATTGGCAATGGAAGTAGATAAATTTCCAGCAATCATATTTCCTAACTCACCAGCAAATGATTCGAGCATTTCTCCTTCAAGAACCACTCCGAACATCCCTTCACCGATTCTCCCAAATAGCTGCTCATCACCATTTAAGATAATTCGACCTCTAACATCACCAGTCATCCCAATTAATACTCCAACCGAATGCTGGTCGAATGGCTGATTAAATAAGCCTGGTTTATCAACCGTAAGCTCAAAGGGTAGAACAGATTTAACGGACTCAATTGTACCATTTAAAATGTCAGTAACACTCTTAGTCAATGCCATAAGTCATTCCTCCACAATGTTCACTATAACTATAGTAACATATTTTGTAGTAATAATAAGCAAGAAATAGTGATTTAGTCGTGTGATTTACAATATTTTAACGTTTATTGTCGAAAAAAGGGAATGGGTGATAATTGGAAAAGATTGAATGGTGCTAATCTTTGGTCCATTGCATATAATAAAAAAGCACAACAACTTCTTCAAAACGTCTTGCTTCCTCCTTGTTTGGGGGAAGTTTTTTTTTGTTTTATTCCTAAAGGTAGAAGAGAGACTGACGGATGTTCGGTATCTAAGATGAGTAATGATTTTATTGTACATATGGATTCAGTTAACTGGAGCTATTGCTATTCTATTAATCGTATGAAATGAATAGATTGGTGACCAATGTGCACTAAGCATTTGTTCCGTTCTATTTCTATGCATATTTTTCTAGTAATTGGAAAGAGTATATGTATCATGTTTCTATTGACGAATGTAACGATATGGATGATGTATATATCATTCGTTCACATCTTCTAAAAAGGAGAGATGTAGATGCCGAATATCCTGTCTGTTGGAGAAGCTATACCTCCTCATAAACTAGAGCAAGGGCAGGTAATGGATTTTGCAAGAGAATTATTTTCTGAGTCGTTTAACGATATTGAACGACTGTTAAAAGCATTCCAAAATGGAGAAATTAAGAAGCGTCATTTCGCTAAGGGATTGGAGTGGTTTAAAGAGGACAGGTCTTTCGAGGAAAAGAATGATGCCTATATCGAGTCAGCAGTCGAATTAGGAAAGCAAGCCATTATTGAATGCCTATCGCACTCAGCTTTTCTACAACAGCCGATTGACTGTTCTGAAATAGATGCCATATTTACGATTTCTAGCACGGGAATCGCAACCCCAAGCATAGAAGCCAGAATTATGAATCACCTCCCATTTCAGGAGCAAACGAAAAGGATCCCAATTTGGGGATTAGGCTGTGCAGGGGGGGCGTCGGGTATATCGAGAGCATATGAATATTGCTTAGCGTATCCAAAGGCCAAGGTGCTAGTCCTTACAATTGAGCTTTGTAGTCTTACCTTCCAACGGAATGACCGCTCGAAAAGCAACTTAATAGGGACGTCGTTATTTGCAGACGGAGTGGCATGTGCACTCGTGGTTGGGGATGAAGTAGAGAAAAGGAACGATCTTAAAGTAGATTGCTCGCCATCAATCCTTGCGACACAGTCGACAACTATGAAGCAATCATTAGATGTGATGGGCTGGGATGTGAAGAACGAAGGACTTTATGTTGTATTTTCCAAGGATATTCCTACAATCATTGAAAAGTGGCTAAAGCCGAACGTTAGCAATTTCCTTGAAGGATTGAATATCTCGTTACAAGATATCCAACATTTTGTTGCTCATCCGGGTGGAAAAAAGGTGCTGGATGCCTATACGAAATCACTGGGATTTTCACCTAGCATGACAAAAATCTCCCAGGAAGTCTTAAAGGAATATGGAAACATGTCCTCTTCAACCATATTATATGTGCTAAAACGGTTTCTGGAGGTTGGGAAAAAAGGGGATATGGGTCTCGCAACTGCACTTGGACCAGGGTTTAGCTCGGAATTATTATTATTGAGGTGGGACAATTGAACGTATTTTTTCTTTTTTTGACGGTAATTATCCTTCAGAGAATGGGTGAACTTGTTGTCGCTAAAAATAATGAAAAATGGATGAAGAAGCAAGGAGCAATCGAATTTGGAGAAGGTCACTATCGGTTGATAGTCTTTATTCATAGTATGTTCTTTGCCGTATTTCTGTTAGAAGTACTGATTTTTCAAAAATCGTTATCTCCCGCATGGCCAATTTGGATAGTGCTTTTTCTTTTGACTCAAGTGGGTAGAATATGGGCACTTTTTTCCCTTGGTAGGTATTGGAATACAAAGATCCTTGTTGTCCCAAATGCCAAAGTGATGAAGAAAGGACCATATCGATTTATGAAGCACCCGAATTATGTCATTGTCGCGATTGAATTGATTGTAATTCCTATGGTCTTTCAAGCTTATTTAACAGCGATTTTATTTACGTTTTTCAACTTTTTAATATTATCAATTCGCATTCCAGCAGAAGAAAAAGCGCTAATGGAGTTAACCGAATATGAAAGTGTGTTTTTGCAAAATGGCCGTTTCTTTCCTATAAATTTTAAAAAAATGTGACAATAATAAAAGTAGTATTGAAAATGATTATCGTTCGTGGTAAACTCTAACTGACTTTGAAAATTATTCTCATTAAATGAGGGCGGTGTTACATATGGTTTCACTTTTCGTTATTGGAACGGTAGCAGCATATACATTTGTTATGAAATATGTACTGAACAATGTAGCAAAACCAGTACAAGCTAAATAATACCTATTCAAGATCAGGAGATCCTTCCTGGTCTTTTTTCTTTTTTTTCGAAGGAGAAGCTATTCTTGCGAATTCAACATATGAAAAGTTTGAAAAATCATATAAAATAAACATACATATCGAATATTAAGGGGTATATTTCATGGTTCAACTAGCAGATAAGCAAGAAACGAGAGAGTTAATAAAGAAAATTCTTTCTTTATATTCATATATAGAAGGAAATGGAGATATAGAAACAGCGGATAAGCTAAAGGGGCTCGCTGGGAAAGTGCAGGATGCCGAGTTTTCTATTGCATTTTGTGGTCACTTCTCAGCAGGGAAATCGAGCATGATTAATCATTTAGTAGGAGATAAGCTTCTGCCTTCAAGTCCAATTCCAACTAGTGCGAACTTAGTAAAAGTAAAAACAGGGGAAGAGTATGCAAAAGTATATTTCAAAAGTGAAAAGCCACACCTTTATCCTGCGCCATATGACTATGAAAAGGTGAAAACCTATTGTAAGGATGGAGATGAAATTCAATCGGTCGAGATTAGTCATGCGAGTCAAACGCTCCCGAAGGGTGTCAGTGTCTTAGATACGCCCGGGATTGATTCGACGGATGATGCTCACCGTATTGCTACGGAATCTGCCTTACATTTAGCTGATTTAGTGCTATATGTGATGGATTATAATCACGTACAATCTGAGTTGAATTTTATGTTTACAAAGGAACTAACAGAAGAAGGAAAAGAAGTCTACTTAATTATTAATCAAGTGGACAAACATAGAGACGAAGAGCTGTCTTTTCTTCAATTCAAAAAAAGTGTAACTGATTCATTTTCTGCTTGGGGAGTAAAGCCAGAGCGGATCTTTTATACATCATTAAAAAATGAGGAGCATCCCTTTAATGAGCTACCTGCATTAAAGGAATTTATTCAAAAGAAGATTCATCAAAAGGACAACCTTCTCCCAACTTCCATAAACCAATCACTCACCAAGTTGATGGAGGAGCATAAACAATATTTACTGGAAAAAGATAAGCCAAACTTTGATGCTCTGCAAGCTGTTATTGATTCATACAGCTCAGAGGAACAAGTAACGGCATTTGAAAAGTTCAATGAAGTAAAGACGCGCATCGAAAAACTCAATCAGATCATTGAGGACAAAAAGCAGCTGTTAGAGGAAGACCTTGTGAGCATTCAAAAAAGCGCTTACTTAATGCCAGCTCAAACAAGGGACCTGGCTGAAGAGTACTTACAATCGGTACAGCCTGATTTCAAGGTGGGATTGTTTTTCTCCAAACAAAAGACAGAGCAGGAACGAACAGCAAGAAGACATGCTTTCTTTACTGATTTTCGTAAGCAAGTTCAAACACAATTAGAATGGCATCTAAAAGAGCAGCTATTAAAACGAATAAAGGAAAGCGAGCTGCAAGATCCTGAATTAATGACGAGTGTTCAAGGACTTTCTCTAGAAATTGCAGAAAGTTTGTTAGACGAGGTTGTCAAAAAGGGAGCAGGTCTTTCTGGCCAATATGTATTAAATTATACGAATGACCTGTCAGATGCAGTGAAGAAAATCGCTCGCGTTGAAATCACACCATTATATGAGCGATTCATACAAAGAATTGATGAGAAAAATAAAAAAGAACAGCAAAAACTAAACGAGCAATTTAATGTATGGAAAAAGCTCGTAGATGCATTACAGAGTCAAGAAGAACTACTAGAAAGGCATGCTGAGTTCGCTAGACAATTGGAATCGATCCTAAAAGGTGATCGTGCAATTCCTACTGATCTAGATGCGTTCTTAACAAAGCTATTAGATGAGGATGTAATCGTTCAAAGGTCGGAGGATGACTGGACAAAGCAGCCAATCATAGAGAAAGTGGAAAGGCAGCAACTCGAAAAAATAGAAACGAATCAAGAGCATGAGCCTCTTTCTTCAGAGGGAATTGAAAAACTGGCGTACAAGTTAACCAATACAGCAGAACAAGTAAAAGAACTCCCTGGGTTTAAACGAATTTCCACCGACTTAATTCGAAAGTCAGAGAGCCTACTGTCGAAAGAATTCACAGTCGCATTATTCGGTGCCTTTAGTGCCGGAAAGTCTTCTTTTGCAAATGCATTAATCGGGGAGAAATTGCTTCCGGTATCGCCGAATCCAACTACAGCAGCCATTAATAAAATTAAGCCAATTACAGATATTCATGGTCATGGAACCGTATTAGTGCAATTAAAGGATTCCGATACCTTATTCCAAGATGTGTTGCGCTCACTGAAAGTGTTTGAGATGACGGCCAGTTCCTTTGAGGAAGCATTAGGGCAGATTGGTAAGATTATTGAACATGTAACGGATTTTGATGCCAATGAAAAAACACATTATGCATTTTTGCATGCCTTCTATAAAGGATTTTCAGTTTATCAAAATCAACTGGGCGATATACTGACGACAAGTATGGAAGAATTCGCTGACTTTGTAGCAAAAGAAGAGAAATCATGTTTAGTGGAATATATTGAGGTGTATTATGATTGTCCCTTAACACGAAAGGGAATTACATTGGTCGATACACCAGGTGCGGATTCAATTAATGCTAGACATACAGGTGTAGCATTTGAGTATATTAAAAATTCAGATGCCATTTTGTTTGTAACCTATTATAATCATGCCTTCTCTAAAGCTGACAGGGAGTTCCTTATTCAGCTTGGCCGTGTAAAGGATGCCTTTGAATTAGATAAAATGTTCTTTATCGTTAATGCAATTGATTTAGCAAATGATGAAGAAGAGAAACAATCCGTTATGGAGTATGTGGAGGACCAACTGATTAAATATGGTATTAGGCATCCACATTTATATCCTATTTCAAGCTTACATGCTTTGAAAGAGAAACGGGAGGATACAAAGGAACAGGCTTCTGGTATCCACCCGTTTGAGGAAAGCTTTTATTCCTTTATTTCAAATGATTTGATGAAAATGACGGTTGCAGCGGCCGAGCATGAATGGAAACGAACGCTAAAGCAACTGCAAAGCTTTATACAATCTTCACAAGAAGACAAAGAGGTAAAGCAGGAAAAAAGAAATCAGCTTAAACAAGAGCATTTACTGATAAAAGACGAGATCAATCAATTAGATGGACGGTTTGAAATAAACCGAGCATCACAGGAAACAGATGAATTAACTTACTATATAAAACAGCGCGTATTTTTCAGATTAAATGATTTCTTTAAAGAGTCATTTAATCCAACTGTATTAAAAGACGACGGAAGAAATCTAAAAAAGGCGTTACAAGGGGCACTTGACGATTTCTTAACGAGCTTTGGTTATGACTTTGCTCAGGAATTGCGTGCGACCACCATTCGTTTAGAAATTTTTATTCGAAAGACATTAAGAGAGAAAGAAAGCGCCATCCATCATTCACTAAATGAGCGAAATGAGCGCCTTTCCTTTAGTGAATTTGAAACAAATGAATGGAATCAGTTAGAATTTCAATCCGCTTTTGTAGAAATGGATCAAATGATCTTCAAAAAACCGTTGTCACTCTTTAAAAACCCAAAATCATTCTTTGAAAAGAATGAGAAGAAATTGGTAATGGAAGAATTGGAGCAATCCCTCCAACAGCCAGCTAATCACTACCTTAAAGTGGGAAATGAACGATTGAAGGGGTATTACTCAGACATCATCGACATGGAAATGACTCGTATGAAAGAAGAACTCCTCCTTCAAGTAGATGAGTTTTATCTAGGTCTTTTAACGGCCTTAACTGACGAAATTCCTGTAGATCAGCTCATCGAAATTGAACAGAACATCATTCAGCAGTAACAATTAGTAAAGGAATGGTGCATATGGAAAACTGGATCAATCATATGGAAGAAATCTACCAAATTGATATATTGTATGCGTGTGAATCAGGAAGTCGAGCTTGGAACTCGGCTTCTTCTGATTCAGATTATGATATTCGGTTTATCTATAAACAAAAAGGGATCAGATGCTATTTATCAATAGACAGCCCTCCAAACGTATTAGACTTTGCTGAGCCATATGATGCTCATGGATGGGATTTATTTAAGACAATGCAGCTTTTACAAAGATCCAATCCAAGCTTATTTGAATGGGCGTTTTCTCCGATTGTGTATCGTGATCACAATTTCAAAAAGCAGCTGCAATATTTTATTGTTCAATCCTATTCCACGCAAATTCTATTCATGCATTATTTACAAGTGATGGAAGGGAATATTAGGACAATAGTAAAGACAAATGGAGCAAGTTTGAAGCTTCAAAAAAGTGGGATTCAAGCATTGAGAGCTTTTTTCATTGCACGTGATCTTTACCAAACCAATCAGTTAAACCCGCAGTTGCTTTTCTCCACATTTGAACAGTTAGATGATAAAGCCTCCAACGAATATCAGCGTCTACTTGCAGCCAAGAAACGAAACGAAGTGGTGTCTATGGATATGGAAGTAGTGAAGTGGCTTCAAGGAGAAAGAGAGAGCATGCTTCATTCTGCTAAGCTTACCAAAAGGACTACTCAAACAGTCAATCTAAATGGTTGGCTGTGGGAGATCCTTGGAATATAAAGGAGAGAGACGGGAAGTGGGGAAGGCATTTCACGCGTGTGCGACTTGTATTCATTTTGAGGCAGAAAGAAAAGGATCCATTATGAGCTATTCTTGTAGTAGGCTTGGCTATGAGACAAAGCCAGCCTTTCAATTTGCCTGCTGGAATCCTAAAGAACAAGTGAAGAAATTGATAGAGAAGCAAAAAAAGGGAGAGGGGGAAGAGTCATGAACCCAATCAAAACCAATGAATGGGTATATAGTCAGCTAGGGAAGGAGAAACTTCGACTTGTAGATTGTAGGTTTAATTTGAAAGATGCAACAGATGGTAAATGCCGCTATGACCAAAATCATATTCAGGGAGCGGTATATCTAGACCTAAATAAGGATCTTTCAGGAGAGGTGAAACGTACCGGTGGTCGTCACCCGTTACCTAATTTCACAGATTTTATCGACCGTTTAGAACAAGCAGGGATTACGAATGATACGGTTCTAGTTGCTTATGATGATGGGGAAGGAGCTTTTGCTGGCCGGTTTTGGTGGCTTATGAAATATGTAGGTCATGAGCACGTCTATATCCTTGATGGCGGATATAAAGCTTGGATAAATGAAAGCTATCCGATTTCGTCAGAAAAACCTTCATATAAAAAATCCACATATAAAGCTTCACTAAACGAAGATATATTGGCTACCTATGAGGATGTGAAGGAAGTCGTCCAGCAGAAAAAGTTGGCTACTTTAGTAGATTCACGAGAAGCCAAGCGCTATTTGGGCATTGAAGAACCAATTGATCGAAAAGCCGGGCATATTCCAGGCGCAATCAATAAGGTTTGGTTTGAGGGGTTCAATAATGGGTACTTCAAAACAGCACCTGAGCAACAAGAACGATTTCAAGAGCTCGATCCGTCTGAACCTATCATCGTTTATTGTGGTTCAGGTGTTACGGCCACACCAAATTTTATTGCATTAAAACAAGCGGGGTTTCAACAAGTTAAGTTATATGTTGGCAGCTTTAGTGATTGGATTTCTGACGATTCAAATGAAGTCGGTAAAAAATAGTTTTAAATCCCTTGAAAAAGGGATTTTTTTACTGTTGTGAATATTGTATAATTTAAAAGATTCTAAAAAAGGGGGTAATTGTGATGATCTCGAATGGATATACAATTACTAAAAAAGCAAAAACAGACTTTAACCATATATTAATTACTAGTGGAATAGTCTTAATTCTCTCATCAATTTTCATTCCGTTATTTCTACTTGTTCCAATTCAACAATTGCTCTTTCATCCAGAGGGCTATTGGTTATATGAACCGACTCGTACAGCTTATATTGTCTTTATCTCTTCACTATCAGGTCTATCAATTATGTGCTTTGTTAGCGCTTGGCTGTCCAATAGAGGGGGATCACCGCTTCTAATCAAAAGTCTAATGGGATTTAGTTTGTTAGTAAGCCTGACATTCATCCTGCTTAGTGTAAACCAATATCATTACGTGGATCAAAAAGGGATCCATATCAATCCTTTATTTAGCTTTGAAGAGAAACATTACTCATGGTCGGATGTGAAGGATGCAAAGCAAACACAGTCAACAAAGATGGGCGTTTCAAAGGATAAGAATATCCATTTTGAATTCCAAAATGGGGATGAGTATAATATGGTCTTAAACTCGAATGTACTTAAAGCAAGAGTAGCTATTATATATGAGCTGAGAGAGAATGGAATCGATATTTTTGAAAAGAGCTAAGGAAAACATTTCAAACAAAACTTCCTATTCTTCATGATATAATATTCATTATGTCACTATTTGTACGGGAGGTTTGTAATGAATACAAACGAAAAACCATCAATTATGTTAGTTGACGGAATGGCTTTGTTATTCCGAGCATTTTATGCAACAGCTGTCTCAGGACAATTCATGATTAATTCGAAAGGGATTCCAACGAATGCCATGCATGGATTCGTTAAGCATTTTTTAACGGCTGTCTCAACCTTCAAACCTAGCCATGTGGCCGTTTGCTGGGACATGGGTTCAAAGACGTTCCGTACGGAAATGTTTCAAGCCTATAAAGCAAACCGCTCAGAGCCACCAGTAGAGCTTTTGCCCCAATTCGATTTAGTGAAAGAGGTTGTAGATTCATTGAACGTACCAAACATTGGTCTTGCAGGCTTTGAGGCAGATGATTGTATCGGAACGATAGCGAAACAAAGTAAAGACGCGTCTGTGTATATTCTGACTGGTGATCAAGATATACTTCAATTAATCGATGATAATATTTCTGTCATTCTGCTGAAAAAGGGATACGGAAACTATCAGGTTTATAATGAAGAGAATTTCTTAGCCGAAAAAGGGATTCGCCCTAGACAAATGATTGATCTCAAAGCATTAATGGGAGACCCGAGCGATAATTATCCAGGTGTAAAAGGAATTGGTGAAAAAACAGCTTTAAAGCTATTAAAGGAATTTGAGCATGTAGAGGGGATTATATCGAACCTAGATCAGTTACCTAAAGGTCAAAAAACAAAGATTGAACAAGATCTCGAAATGCTTTATCTTAGTAGAAAGCTTGCGGAAATAAAATGTGATGTCCCGATTGAGATGAACCTTGACCAAGCATTCTTCCAACTCGACATGGATAAAGCAACGAGTAAATTTGCTGAATTAGAGTTTAGAGGCTTGTCTAAATTTCTTTCAATAGAACAATATGCATGATATAAAAAGCTGTTGATTGGGGTAGGTTTAAACCGAAACAATGTTCGTGTTTAGCTATAGCTGTAGGAATTAAGTACTTCTACGGTAGAAAGCCCCAAAAAAACTCGGTGATTGGAGCAGAAGGCGCTTGACTAAAGGGGGATTAGCGTTACAGCCAAGACCCCGCAGGCGAATGCTGAGGATGCTTGGCGAACGCCCCACGGAGAGCAAGCGCCGGAGTGAAATCACCTTTTTTAAACCTACCTAAATAAGAAGTGATAACTGATAACCTGAAGCTGTCCAAACAGCTTCATTTCTATTTCGTATTCTTTTTCTTAGCGGCATTTTCGAGTTTGCTTTTCGGTTCTTCAGCAAACTCAGCATCTTGCCCATAGCCATGTGGGGTTACACCTGGCGCTTTTTTTCCTCTGTTCTTCGCTTGATTTTTACTCATATTCATCACCTCAATTATCGGTTTCTTCGTACATATTATATCCACCTAGAATAAATCCACTCCTATTTTTTCACACTAATGGAGAGGTGAAATCAATGAACAAGGGTGTATATGTTGCACTATTAAGTATCGGACTTGCTCAAGGTCTGAAAATACCGATTCACTATGCAAAGACAGGCAAATTCCAGCCTGACCTATTTTTTCAGACTGGGGGTATGCCAAGCTCTCACTCGGCAGGTGTCTCCTCCCTAACCACCTATATTGCTTTGCAAAGAGGACTACCCACAATCGATTTTGCGTTATCGTTAATTTATGGATTAATTGTCATGTACGATGCTCAAGGAATTAGAAGGCAAACAGGCGAATTAACATTAAAGGTGAATGACCTTGATGAGCTAATTGATAAAATTCATAAAGATGAAAGTGTAGAATTCGAGGAAAAATCGCCTGATCGATTGAAAGAAATGCTCGGTCACCAGCCTCAAGAAGTGATTGGTGGAGCTTTGTTAGGTGTTGTCACGGGGACGGTCGGTCACCTCCTTACAAAAAAAGATAGAAAGTTGTCGAAATATAAGGTAAAATTTAGAAAGGAATGATTGGGAGAGGAATGGGGAACGTTGCAAACCGTGGAAGAGTATTTGCGTTTTCTACAAAGTAAAGGCTTTCAATTTCAGGAAGATGCCATCGGGTTTATCTACTTTGGGAAGCACTATACGAGTGCTTCAGATGAGTTAATCAATACGGCGATTGAATTCACCTTAAAGGCTCAACGAACATTTGATGGAAGTTTCTATATTTCCCTACTTGAAACCTTTGTTTCAAACAAAGTTAAAACCCGAAAACAAGCATTTCAGCTTGTTAAAGACAGGCAGATCATCGGCATATAAGTTAACAGGCTGCACATGTTGCAGCCTGTTTTTGTAAGTCCTTCCAAAGGCAACTAATTTAACGTTTTAGGCTTTATGGATAGCCGTGTTTTTTTCGGGAGTTCAGCAAAGATCATTCCGACAAAAATGAGTAGGCAACCGAAAAGGGCACTAGTCGACAGCCGTTCATCAGCCCAAATAAAAGCGGTTATGGCAGCGAATACAGGCTCCATCGCAAAGATTAATGCAACTCGTGTGGGTGTCGTGTATTTCTGGAAATTGGTTTGTGCAAAAAAAGCAAGTGCTGTTGCAAAAACGGATGTAATGATCAAGGCAACCATCACTTCTCTTTGTTGCAAAACCTCTGTTTGAAAAGCTAATTGCCAGTTTTCGTAGAAAAAGGCAAATAGAAAAGATAAAACTGACACGGTTACCACCTGTACGATTGTTAACAAAAGAGAAGGAAAAGATGCACTAAATTTTCCCGTAAAAATGATATGTAAGGCAAATCCAATCGCACAGAAAAATACAAGTCCATCTCCTATATTAAATGATGTAATACCCGTCATCGTTAATAAATACAGCCCGATTGTTGCAACTAATACACCTAGAATAGCGTTCATACTCGGACGATGCTTTAAGAAGATAAGAGAAAGCACTGGAACTAAAATAACACTTAAGCCAGTGATGAAGCCTGCTTTCGATGATGTTGTATATAGTAAGCCGACTGTCTGAAATGCATATCCTGTAAAAAGCCATAATCCAATAAAAGAGCCTGAGAGAATTACCTTTAGGTTCAATTGCTTCAGTTGCTGGCGTTCAAATAGCAATAACCATACCAATAACAGCAAAAACGCAAAAAAGAAACGAATCCCATTAAAGGTAAGCGGTTCTAAAAAGGAAATCGCTTGCTGGACGATGACAAAGGTGGCTCCCCAGATCAATGCAACCAGCAATAAACTTGCGTCAGCTCCCACCTTATGTTTCAAAGCTTGACTCCCCTTTCTCTTTGCTCCTTTTGACAGCTGCCCTTGCAAGCTCATCAGCCGCTTTATTTTCTGAACTCGGAATCCATTTCATAAAAAATAAGTCAAGTGTTGAAGCAAGTTCAAGAGCTTGCTCTAAGAGAGGAGCATAGGTTCGATTTTTAACAAACTCTTTTTCAATCGCCTGATTGACGAGCTGAGAATCGGTCCGAAAGGAAACAATAGAATAGTTCTTCTCAATGCATATTTTTAATGCGTGAATGAGTGCATAATATTCAGCTTCGTGGTTAGACATATTGGGAAGAGGGAGTGCATAGCGCTCGACCGTGCCGTTGACCTTAATGAAAATACCAGCACCACTTGGCCCAGGGTTACCTGCACTGGCACCATCAATATATACTTCAATCAAAATATAGCTTCCCCTTTCATCGAGCTTCATGAATTGTGTTTCTGAATAACGTTATTTAGGAAGGCAACAAAATCAAAAAAACAGATTACCGTCTATTATAACGGAATAAACTATAAATAGTGTATCATAATCCATGGAGAATTTTGTTTTTTACCCATGAAAAAGGAAGGGTTGAAGGCCATGAAATATAGACTTGAATGGAAATATAAAATAAAGGGTAAAAAGAGTATTCTTTTTACTTCTGAATGGTTGGACAAAGACCTAGCTTTGCTAGCTGGGCAAGATATTGAAGGCTCAGGAAAATGCGCGGAACTTTTCTATTATGACGAAATGGAGTCTTCCTGGACAACGAAAGAAATGAAGAAGCTTCTGTCTGAATTGGAGGATGAGCCTCATGATCTAGTGATTTATTTTGATGGGGGCTATCAGAAAGAAACATATCAAGGGGGGCTCGGAGCAGTTATCTATTACAAGCAAGGGAATAAAAAGTACCGAATTCGGGCAAACGAGCTATTTGATGAAATGGAAAGTAATAATGAAGCTGAATATGCTGCTCTCTATTTCTCGTTAAATGTATTGGAGGAAATGGGTGCCCATCATATGCCATGTGAAATTAAAGGGGATTCACAAGGTCTATTGATGCAGCTAAAGGGTGAGTGGCCTTGCTATGAGGAAAATCTCAATAAATGGCTAGATCGAATTGAAGAAAAGCTAAAAAAACTTTCGTTACTTCCAACCTACACGAATATATCACGGAAAGAAAATAAAGAAGCCGATCAGCTCGCAAGTCAAGCCCTTGAAGGGATAGAAATAAATAGTAAAATGCAAATCATCTAAACGTTGATTATGGAGGGTGGACTGATTTGAATCGAAGAAAGGTTCTCTCAGAAGTAGCAGAGCTAATGACAACCTACTGTGAAGGTTGTTTCTTACATAAGCATTTAAAAAATGAAAATGGTCGCAGGAATGCACATCGATTTTGCATTACTCAGTGCACAATTGGTGAAAGAATAAAGAAATATGGAGAAAAGCTGTAAGCACAAGAAAAATACTTTAGAGCGCCTTGGCTAGGGAAAGTAAGACAGTTTAGAATAGAAGGCGTTCTTTGCCTTCCATTTTGAAATGGCTAATGACCGGGTGATTGGTACTGGAGCTGGATGTTCAGGTACGTATTTACGATTGATAAAATTGCACAATTCCAAACAAATAAAAAGGCTGGCACGGATACCAGCCTTTGAACATTTATATGGACAAAAAATTAAAGTTTAACTACGTTAGAAGCTTGTGGTCCACGGTTTCCATCAACGATTTCAAAAGAAACTTCTTGACCTTCCTCTAATGATTTGAAACCATCACCTTGGATAGCTGTGAAGTGAACGAATACATCGTCTCCGCCTTCTACTTCGATGAAACCGAAACCTTTTTCATTGTTGAACCATTTTACTTTACCGTTTTGCATGTAACTTTTCCTCCTAAGCCTTACGAGACACTATTCTGTGTCTAAGCGAAAATATTATCATTTAAACAGGATATGTTTCACTATTATTTTCTAATATCGGAAATAAATTCTGTTAAATGATAACACTAATATACATGAATCTCTATTTTCAGTCAACAAATCCAGACCTATTTTACAAAAATGTAATATTTCTTTTAAAATTCAGATAATTTCTATATCTATAAATATATTATAATGAATGAATAGGAGAAAAGGTGTGGGTAAGAAGTTCGGCAAATTAAAAATGTCCTTTTAGAGGGGGATGAATCTTTACACTCGCTTTCCAAACAAAAGAAAGTTCTTTTGAAAACGCTCTAAGTTTGTTATCCTTTACATAAATGTAATATATTACAAGGTAGGTGTTCTTTTTGAAAAGAACTCAGGTTCAACCACATGGGAAACTAACTCCTTTAACTGTACCAGAAGTAGATGAATTATTAAATTCTTTCAAAATAGACCCACTTGATCAAGTTACGAATAAAAAGTCTATTCGAATTGAAGAAATCTGTCAGAAAATTGACGAGGCATCTCACCAAATGGAAATGATTTTTCAGGAGATTGCTAGAACGCGTTTGGTTCCTATTCAGGAGATCAAGCGAGAGATCCTCCCGACGATCATTCAAGCGGCTGAAATTCCTCATTTGTATCACTTATTCTATGAGCTAAATGAAAAAGATGAGTATACTTATCGACATACGATTTGCGTAGGGATTATTGCCACAATTATGGGGAAATGGCTTGGTTTAAACACAAAGGAAATGGAAGAATTAACACTTGGTGCAACATTACATGATATCGGAAAAACGGTGGTTCCAAAGGAAATTCTGAATAAGCCTGGTCCCTTAACACAAGAAGAATATGAAGAAATGAAAAAGCACACGATGTACGGGTATGAGCTATTAAAGCAAATTGATGGAATATCGGAGCGTGTGGCACTTGTCGCTTTACAGCATCATGAAAGGGAGGATGGAAAAGGCTATCCATTCCAATTGCAAGGACATGAGCTGGATGTGTTTTCAAAAATCGTTGCAATTGCGGATGTTTTCCATGCAATGTCATCTGCCAGAGTTTATCACCAAGCGGAGCCTTTTTATGTAGTTATTCAACAAATGAAAAAAGATGTATTTGGTAAATTTGACCCGAATATTATGCTGATCTTCCTCTTTAAGATGATGGACAGTCTTGTTGGAAGACGTGTGTTACTCACGGATGGGTCTATTGGCTCCATCGTAATGATCCACCCTTACGATCCTCTTAAATCATTGATACGATTGGATGATCAACTCATTGACTTACGCTATAATACCAGCCTTCAAATCGCGAGAATTTTAGATGACCGCTAAAAAAACATAAACATATTTCCTTCCTTATCACATATCTTTTAATAAATATGAGATAAAAGGGTGAGGATATGTATCGATTTTCCATTGAAGAAGAGGATTGGATATTGAGGTTCTCTCCCAATCTACAAATGGAAGAAGCCATAAAAAAAGCTGTTATTCACAGCATTATGCACTTAAGTAAACAGCTACCTAAGATTCCACATGGTGAATCATTCGCGATCTTTAATGATGAACAAGGATTGATGATTTTTAACGTGGAAAAAATTCCTTCGCTGATTCTTACTCTTGCTCATATCATTCCGAGAGATCGCTGGTATAAACAACAGAATACCCATCTCTTTCCATATGTAGATTAGCGCGAAAAGGGTAAACTAGAGTTATTCAACATCAGGTTTACCCTTTTTTCTCCAGAAATGCTTCACTCGATTTAAAGTGATAGTTAGCTGCTTCACCACACTTGATGACTTCGATTCTTTTTCCTCATACAAATGATTTGTCCGAACAAAGATGAACTGACTGATCTCTTCAATTACAATGAGTGTGACAAAACCAACAATTATCCAAGTGATCCACATAGCCATATTCTACCCTCCTAAAAGACAATACCTGTCCTCTATTATTCTATTTACATTCCCTTTTTTTAGAACCAGTAATCAGAAAGAACTTTACTCTTGTTATATGTTAAGCTTAAAATAGAAACTTAGATTTTTAACTGAAAATGACCTTGAAAAAAGAGCGAAATTAGTGGCATGTTGCCATTTAAATACATTCAATAGGATGAGTTAACTCTATCGTAAGTCGCTAATCGAATACTATTTTTATTATAGGAGCATAAAGATATGAAGTTAATAATTGCTGAAAAGCCTGATCAAGGATCGACACTCGCTTCTGTTTTTAAAACGAAAAAACATCAAGGATACATTGAAATTGTTCCGAATGATGTCTTTGTAAATGGTGCCTTCGTCACATGGGCAGTCGGGCATCTTTGTCAGCTTGTACCTCCTGAAGCATACGAAGCCAGCTGGAAGAAATGGTCGTTAGACACGCTGCCAATTGTTCCTGATCAATTCCAATATGAGGTTACACGGTCAAAAGCGAAGCAATATTCCATCATAAAAAATTTATTAAACCATCCTCAGGTTTCTGAAGTGATACATGCCGGTGATGCTGGGCGTGAAGGGGAACTCATAATACGCAATATCATCAGGCTTTCAGGCATTCGTAAACCGATGAAGAGACTTTGGATTTCCTCCTTGACACCGAAAGCCATCCTCGATGGATTTCGCTCTCTTAAGACCGAAGAAGATACAAGAAGCTTGTATTACGAGGCGTATACGAGAGCGTGTGCTGACTGGGTGGTTGGGATGAATGCTTCTCGCTTATATAGCTTGCTGCTACAAAAGCTAGGATTTTCTGATGTTTTTTCCGTTGGGAGAGTGCAAACCCCCACATTAGCATTAATTGTGAAGCGGGAAAAGGAAATTGAGAGCTTCCTTTCAGAGCCTTTTTGGGAAGTACAAGCCCAATTTAATGTAGAAGGGAAAAAGTATAAGGGGAAATGGGAGAAGGATGGCGATTCAAGGATTACCGATCAAGCATTGGCTAAAAAGATTGCCGCCTTTTGCGAACAAAAAGAAGCGGAAGTTATCTCGGTCGAGTGCGAAAAAAAAGAGTATATGCCACCTATGCTTTATAACCTTTCTGCCTTGCAAGCAGATGTCAACCGCAGGTATAAATTCTCTCCAAAGAAAACCCTCGATATTCTTCAAAAGCTATATCAAAAAGGGATCGTCTCTTATCCAAGGTCGGACTCTAGATTTGTAACGGAAGGGGAAGCAGAAGCATTTCCAGATATTCTACAGAAGCTGAACAATTTAAATGACTATGAGCATTTATTTCCTCTTCCGAATCCTTCCATTCAGGACAATAAACGATATGTGAATGATAAAAAAGTGACCGATCACTATGCCATCATTCCAACTGAACAGGTTCCTAACCTCGAGAAGCTGAACGCCGAGGAGCGAAAGCTATACGATTTGATTGCTCGAAGCCTAATTGCCGCCCACTATGGAAAAGCAATAACAGAATATACGACAGTTACAACTAGTGTAGATGGTAGAGCGCTTTTTGTTTCAAAAGGAAAGGTTCAAGTAGAGGAAGGCTATAGAAAGGTCATTCCATCGCAGGATAAAGAGAAAGACCCTCTTTTACCGCCATTAGAAAAGGGAGAAAAAGGGAAGGTCCAAGCGGTTGAGGTAAAGGAGAGTAAAACACAGCCTCCTAAGCGTTTTACAGAGGGTCAGTTAATTACATTAATGAAAACGGCTGGTAAGCATATTGAAGATAAGGAACTAGAAAAGGTGCTAATGAGTACTGAGGGGTTGGGAACAGAAGCAACTCGTGCAGGAATTATTACAATGCTGAAAGAGCGTGCCTATATCGAAATTAGTAAAAATATTGTTTATCCAACGGCCAAGGCGAAAATTTTAATTGAAGCGATTGGTGAGGAAATTCTGGCTTCACCTGAAATGACAGCAAAATGGGAGCAGCGTCTGAAGGAAATTTCGGAGGGGAGCGCAAACCCGAAGCAATTTATGGAGCAAACAAAGAAGATGATTGCGCATTTGATTTCCAGTACGATAGAAACATCAAACCAATGGGAATTTGCAAATGAAGACAAAGAGGAGTTTGTGCCTAGGAAGTCAAAGCAGAAACGAGCAGTCAATTTAGGGGCGTGTAAGAAATGCGCTGGCAGGGTTATTGATAAAGGTAGCTTCTATGGGTGCTCATCCTATAAAGAATCTAAATGTGATTTCACCATTTCAAAGAAAATTCTCGGAAAATCGATCACTCAAAAAAATGTCAAGCTGTTACTGACAGATGGGGCGACCGAAATGATTGAAGGGTTTAAGGGGAAGGAAAAATCTTTCAATGCAAAGTTGATATGGGATGAAAAGCAGCAAAAATTAAACTTCATGTTTGAAAATAGTCACAATTAATTGGTTTCATTACGTTATAACCTTGTTTCCAATTTGTGTGTATAGTAAAATTTTATTGATTATCTGTATTTTTTCGGCTCTGATTTAGGATATAGTTGTATTTACCTTCTAATAGACTCATGTTGGAGGCTAAAACAGAAGAATAAATAGACCATATTTTTTCAGTGCGTTAAGTAAATTAGGAGGTACGGAATGCCAACACCAAGTATGGAAGATTATATTGAACAAATATATTTATTAATAGAAGATAAAGGGTATGCTCGAGTTTCAGACATTGCGGAAGCATTATCCGTTCACCCCTCCTCAGTAACGAAAATGGTTCAGAAGCTGGATAAGGACGAATATCTTGTGTATGAGAAATACCGAGGGCTAATTCTTACACCAAAAGGAAAGAAAATAGGGAAAAGATTAGTTTATCGTCATGATTTATTAGAGCAATTACTTCGTACGATTGGTGTAAAAGAAGAGCAAATTTATGAAGATGTAGAAGGAATCGAACATCATTTGAGCTGGGACGCAATCGATCGAATTGGAGATCTAGTTCAATTCTTTGAGGAAGATGCTACAAGAGTAGATGAATTAAGAGAAATCCAACGTAAAAATGAAGAACAGCAAGACACCTAATCCTTTTGGATAGGTGTCTATTTTCTTTTTTTAAATGTGTAGCAGCACTTTTTTATGGCGTCAAGTGTGAAGAAAGAGTCGATTAGTGATAATTGGGGAGATCGTCAAAGCTTTTATTTTCGCTTAAGGAGACGACCGGCAGTTCATATGACTCACTATGCTGTTCATTCACAAAGGCCCCGCCAATAATACCTTCCTCTATTTCTTGAATGGCTTTTCGATAGGAGATTATTCGCCCCTCTGAGGTTTGAAAGCTGATTAAGTCTCCATAGTGATTGCGATAAACACCTACAATTTGCTCCTCTAGCATATAAATTCACCTTTCTATAATGGAAAATATCTAGTTATTTCTATTGTTACACGTTTATGATGAATATAATCAAAGGAAATCGCTATTCTATCTCGAATTGTAAGAGAAGACAACTATTTGCAGGGAGGAAGGACATGGCGCCATTTGATTGGAAAGAAGAATCAGAACGTGTGTGGAATCAGAAATCAGATTATTGGAGCTCCAATAGTAAAGAGATGTGGGATGCAGGTAGCCGTAAGGATATTGTTCCGTTTTTTATGAAGCATCTTCCAACTGGTAGTCATATTTGTGATCTTGGCTGTGGAGATGGATATGGATCATTAAAGCTTGTACAGGGAGGATACAGGGTTACGGGTGTAGATGTATCAGAAGAGATGATTGAGAAAGCAAAAATCGTGACAGAAGGAATGGATATATCATTTATCAAAGGGGATATTGCTCATTTACCGTTTGAGGATGAAGCATATGATGGAACCATGGCTATTAATAGCTTAGAATGGACAGAGAGCCCCTTGGCAGTAATTACGGAAATGAAAAGAATGGTTAAGACAGGCGGAGTGGCATGTATTGGGATTCTAGGCCCCACGGCTAAACCACGAGAAAATAGCTATCAAAGGCTATACGGAGAAAAGGTTGTATGTAACACGATCATGCCTTGGGAGTTTGAAAGGCTAGCCACCGAAAATGGTTGGGAGAAGATCGATGAACTAGGAGTATTTAAAAGAGGGGCAGATCAGCTCCCAAAAGGCTCGTTGTCAGGCGAACTCCAGCAGGCACTGTCCTTTATGTGGGTGTTTGTCTTAAGAAAGTCCAATTAATAGCAATTGACAAATTTGTATGAGGTGAACAATATGAACCGTTATTCAATTGAAGAATTTGTGAAGCAAACGAAGCAGCAAGATAAGGGTGAAGGCTTATTTGAGCTTGAAACCGAAAGAATGCTTGAAATTAACCTTTCGAATCAAATATGGGCAAAGTCGGGTGCAATGGTTTCTTACCGTGGACAAATAAAGTTTGAACGGGAAGGAATTCTTGAGCACGGGCTTGGAAAAATGTTTAAGAAAGCCCTGACTGGAGAAGGAACTTCACTTATGAAAGCAACAGGAAATGGAAAGCTATATCTTGCGGACCAAGGGAAGAAAATCTCTATTCTCCAGCTACAAGGTGAATCGATCTTCGTAAATGGAAACGATCTTTTAGCGTTTGAGCCATCCATCAACTGGGATATTAAGCTAATGAAGAGAGTGGCCGGTATGCTTGCAGGGGGACTATTCAACGTAAGACTTGAAGGAACAGGTATGGTAGCTATTACCTCACATTATGAGCCATTAACGCTACTCGTTACTCCAGACAATCCAGTATATACAGATCCAAACGCAACAGTTGCTTGGTCAGGCACATTAGAGCCAGAATTTGTAACAGACATCTCTTTTAAAACATTTCTTGGAAGAGGGAGTGGTGAATCCATTCAAATGAAATTTCAAGGAGAAGGCTTCGTAGTCGTTCAACCGTTTGAAGAAGTCTACTTAAGCCAGCAGTCCTAGAAAATCATCCGTTCGTATAAATAGAGCCTTACATATTCAAAAGAAATTCAGACAATAGGAAAGCTCATAGTGTATTGAGCTTTCCTATTGTCATTAATCACATTTTTTAGTGAGAGTTATTCCAATGAAGTAAAAATACCAAACTGACTGATTGGAGAGGAAGAAGCTTGAAGAACGCCCCAAGGAGTCAAGCGCCAGGAGCGGAATTCACGTTATTCCTCCAACCACTCTAGATCAAAAACGAGAATATCAAATTGTACATATTAAGGTTTGAAGAATTATGGTAAAGTGAAGACACATTGAAATAAGCGATGGATATCTATTTAAGAGGCTTTTAGAACGGGTTACTAGACGCTGCTAATTCCTCTATACATTACTGGGGGTACACATGAACGAATTAACGTATACAAAACTATTGAATTTAACCATTGAGAAATATTTAAATGAGAGTAGCTTAGAAGCTTATCAATTTATAACAGAAAATGAAAAAAAAGTGCCAGGGAAGCATGCGCAGATCTTTAATTTTAAATACGCTCTAGCAAGTGCTGCGGGACTAGAAAAAGAAGCATTAGATATTATGAAGGAAGCAGTGATTGACCATGGCTTTTGGTATTCATATGAATACCTTATGGATGATGACGATCTAAAGCCTCTACACCAATATGAAGAATTTCAACAGCTAGCACTTGTTTGTAAAGAGCGCGAGGAGGAAGCCAAAGCTAATTCAAAACCGATAGTAAAAGAGATCTCACCAAACAATGAAAGCGAAACCACACCCGTATTAGTTGCTTTACATGGAGATCAGGAAAATATCGAGCTTACTGAAAAACAGTGGGGAAGTGCTGTTCAAAAAGGGGCGAAGCTCGTATTGCCTCAATCGTCACAAATTCAATTCTCAAATGGGTATGAATGGAGTGATGTAGAGAAGGGAGCGGGGGAACTTCTCCAACATATTAGTAATTCAGAGAATAATCCTGTCTTATTAGGTGGATTTTCAGCAGGTGCACAAGTAGCCTTATACACGGCGCTCCATGAACAACTACATGTAAATGGATTAATTTTGGTTGCCCCTTGGCTTCCAAACGTAAAGGAATGGGAAGACAAGATCGTAAGGCTGAAAGAACAAAACATTCCATGCTATGTGATTTGTGGAGATCAAGATGAGGATTGCTTCGCTTGCACAAATACTTTTGTACAATTGCTTGAAGATCATCAGATTCCATACACCTATCAATTGCTTCCTGACTTAGATCATGATTATCCGAGTGATTTTGATGAATTATTAGCCGAGGCACTTACAATGATGATGAAATAATATGTATGAAGAAATGCCAGCTATTTCAGCTGGCATTTCTTTCTGTATATTCGAACTTGGTGGCTTTTCATAAGCAATTAGGCTGAATCATGTTGATTTTGAAGCTTTTTCATGGTTTTCTTGTACTTCTTTAACGAATAAAACCAGTCAGAATAGGAAGCTTTTGTTTGAAAATCCGTTGACACAAACATGACAGCGAAATAAGGGAGGAAACGATAATGTATAGACAAAGTCAAAATCAGGTGCATTTGAAGCAATAGAAGTACCCAATATCAATAAAACAGCTTGAGACATGGCAGCACTTCCGCTAACGGCTGGGTCAATTTGTGCCAAAGCTGCAAGCCCATTGCCAATAACAATATGTGAAGTTGTATCCAAGCTTATCCCTCCTTGACTTCCAATTGGGTAAAACTTTCACCATATTGATCTGCCATATATACAATTTTTTCGGCGGCTCCTTGTTGATATATACGAGAGAGATTCCGCTTAATTGATTGGGAAATGTGTTCATTTGCTATGATTTGTTGGACAGCATTCATCGTCTCTGAATGAGAATGAGCGATTAGAGCAGCTCCAATCTCAGAAAAATAATTGGCATTCTCCTCTTCTTGCCCAGGAATCGGTCTATACAATATTAAGGGAGCTTGTAAGGCTGAAACTTCTGTTAATGTAATTCCGCCAGGTTTAGTAATTATACAAGAAGAGATGGAAAGGAGCTCATGAATCCCTTCTACGTATGGATAAAGGCGGAAGTGTTTTGGATGTTTTAATAAAATCGGCTGCAGCTTCTCGAATAGCCCTTCATTTTTTCCACATACTGCAACAACTTGCAACGAAGGATTTTGTAAAAGTTGATGACATAACATTTTTACATCACGTAACACTCCATAGGCTCCTGCAAGAATCGTCACGATTTTCTTATGGGTAGAGAGGAAATGCTTTTTGTGTACCATCTCTTTGTCGATTTCTTGTTCAAACTCGCGGCGAATTGGAATACCAGAAACAGTGACCTTTTCTTTTTCCACTCCATACCATTGTAACGTTTGAGACACTTTCTCCGAGCTGACAAAATACTGATCTATTAGTGGATTAATCCAATATGGATGCGCACAGTAGTCTGTAATAACGGTAAAGGTTGGGATGGACATATTGAACTTTTTTAACAAATAGGGAGCGACGTGGATTGGAAATGTAGTGATGATAAAAGCTGGCTGATAAGTTCCTACTAAATGCAGAAATTTCTTTTGGCCTAAGTACTGAGAGAATTGTGTTAAGCCTTTGTCATGAAGCTTATTTGTACCATAATAAAACCATTTATAAAACTGGGTACCATAAGAAAAACTTTTCATTAATAATGCTTGTGTAATCGTTGAAAAAGCAGGGTAAGATTCTCCAAAAAGATCAGAAACGATCGGAGTGTAGCCTTTTTCCTTTAATTCTGCTGCTAGAACTTTGGCGGCTTGAACATGTCCGCTGCCGTAATGAGCTGTTAGAATTAATACAGTAGGACCCTTCAACATAAAAACCTCCATCACTTTTTCTACAGCTTACCATTCAGTTGTAAGGGAAATATGAAGGGACAACCATAAAATGTAAAGAAAATGAAAAAATTATTTAAATTTTCAGAGGAAAGAAATGAGTAGAATTAGTAGGGGATGAACCTACTAATTCCATTCATATGGAGTAGCTTGATACACAAAGTAATTTAACCAATTTGAAAAAAGAAGATGGGCATGTGAGCGCCAACTATTTATAGGCATTTCATTTGGATTGTCGTTAGGAAAATAATATTTGGGAAAGGGAATGGTTTCAAGCCCTTTTTCTCGATCTCTATTGTATTCATCCTCCAGTGTGCCTGTATCGTATTCTAAATGACCAGTAATCATAATATGTCTAGCATCTTTGGAACGAATGATAAGTGCACCTGCTTCATCTGATGAAACAAGTAACTGTAGTGCTGGATTGGTGAGAATTTCTTCGATAGAAACGTCTGTATATCTCGAATGAGGTGCGAAAAATACATCATCAAACCCTCTAAGTAGCTTATCCTTTCTATGCCTTATTGTATGAGGAAACACGCCAGTACATTTTTGAGCAAGCTCATATTTGTCGACACCGTAATGGTAATAAAGTGCGGCTTGGGCTCCCCAACAAATATGTAAAGTAGAAGTGACATTCTCTTTGCTCCAGCTCATAATTTTAGTCAGTTCATTCCAATAGGCGACCTTTTCAAAAGGAAGATGCTCGATGGGTGCACCGGTAATAATCATCCCGTCAAAGCGCCGGTCCTCCACTTCTGAAAATGCACAATAAAATTGATTTAAATGATATTTACTTGTATTTTTTGACGTATATGTTGATGTCTTGAGGAATGTTACATTCACTTGAAGGGGTGAATTTCCTAATAAACGCAGAAGCTGAGTCTCTGTTTTTTCTTTTTCTGGCATTAAATTTAGTATCAGGATATTTAACGGGCGTATATCTTGCCTTATGGCTCGATCTTCATCCATTACAAAAATATGCTCTGATTCTAAAATTTCACGGGCTGGAAGAAGCTTTGGAATCTTAATTGGCAACGCGTCATCCTCCTTATTTTTTTAATATTCTTATTATATAGACGATTGGGCGATGCCGCAATGCTTGAACTGAGTAAACACCAAGAATCGGCAATAATTGATACTTATAACAATCTGCTGGTGGTAAAATATATAAGAAAGGCTGTTTTCCTATACATGGTTGCTTTAGATACATGGGCAGTTTTCCGCTTCTTGATTGTCGCTTGACGAGGGGTGGGCGGTGAGCCTCTTCTTCTTTATCTGCGGGAGCTCACTTTATTATTGCTTTCGTATCCTTCCGCTCCAAACGGCTTGCCTTCGTTTGAAGAAGGGAATCTTACAACAATTCAATAGAAAATAGCCATAGGATTAGTCACTCGTAGGACAGAATGGGGGATCATAATGAAGACCAAGGTCAAATCAGATTTAGAAATTGCACAACATTCGAAGATGGAACCAATTAAGACAATTGCTGAAAAGCTAGGATTACATGAAGATGATCTTGAATTATACGGAAAATACAAAGCGAAAATCTCGTCTTCTGCACTAAAGCGAATTGAAACGAATACTAGCGGAAAGGTCATTCTCGTGACGGCTATCAATCCCACTCCAGCTGGGGAAGGGAAATCGACTGTGACGGTAGGGCTTGGTGATGCCTTCAATCGCCTTGGAAAGAAAGCGATGATTGCAATGCGTGAGCCTTCACTAGGACCAACGATGGGAATAAAAGGTGGTGCAGCAGGGGGCGGCTATGCTCAAGTCCTACCAATGGAAGATATTAACCTGCATTTCACTGGTGACCTACATGCAATTACGACTGCAAATAATGCATTGGCAGCCTTAATAGATAACCATTTACAGCAAGGAAATCAGCTTGAAATTGATCAAAGAAGAATTGTATGGAAACGTGCAGTTGACTTGAACGATCGTGCCTTAAGAAAAGTGGTTATCGGTTTAGGTGGTCCTATTCAAGGAGTGCCAAGGGAAGACGGATTTGATATTACTGTCGCATCTGAGATTATGGCTGTTCTTTGCTTAGCAAAGGATCTCCAAGACTTAAAGAGACGGCTTTCTAATATGGTCATTGCCTATAACCATCAGAAACAACCTGTTACGGCTGGAGATCTGGGTGTAGAAGGCGCCTTAACCCTCCTTTTAAAGGAAGCGGTGAAGCCGAATCTCGTTCAAACAATTGAACATACCCCAGCATTGGTTCATGGGGGACCGTTTGCAAATATTGCCCATGGCTGCAACAGTGTCATTGCCACGACAGCTGCTGCTAAGCTTGCCGATTATGTCGTTACAGAGGCTGGTTTTGGCGCAGATCTTGGAGCGGAGAAATTTCTACATATTAAAGCTAGAAGTGCTGGGATAAAACCAGAGGCAGTTGTAATTGTTTCAACTATTCGAGCATTGAAAATGCATGGAGGTGTAAAAAAGACCGACCTTGCAAATGAGAACGTAGAGGCATTAAGAGCAGGCTTTGCCAATTTGCAAAAACATGTTGAGACGATTCGTAACTTTGGACTCCCATTTGTTATAGCGATTAATAAATTTGTTACAGACACGGAAGAAGAAATCAAGACCTTATTAAGCTTGTGTGCCGAGGAGAATATGCCTGCTGCATTAACCGAAGTATGGGAGAAAGGGGGAGAGGGTGGCCTAGAATTAGCCGAAAAATTAATTGAAGTAACAGAGAAACATACAGATACCTTTACCCCTTTATATGAATTAAGTGATCCAATTGATGAGAAAGTGAGAGCGATTGTCCAGAAGGTTTATGGAGGAAAGGAAGTAGAATTCTCATCAAAAGCCAAAAAACAACTTGAGGACTTCGAAAAATTTGGCTGGAGTCACCTCCCAATCTGTATGGCAAAGACACAGTATTCACTTTCTGATGATCAAACGAAGATTGGAAGACCTGATGATTTCACCATTACTGTTAGAGAGTTTAAGCCAAGTATCGGGGCTGGTTTTATCGTCGCCTTAACTGGTGATGTAATGACCATGCCTGGACTGCCAAAGGAACCAGCTGCCCTGAAAATGGATGTCGACGAACAAGGGAATGCGGTCGGCTTATTCTAACTTGTAGGCTCTGTTTGAAAACAACGTATGATCTTGACGATGCGGCGCATCAACTAGATTCGTTTGATTCTGGAAGAAGTAGTTCACAGCAATTGCGTTTCTGTTTTTATAAATGAGGTGAAACCATGTTTGATCCGACAGCTTTTGAAAATATGAAGGTTGTACTAGAAGGTGCTGTATATGATAGGGATTTGAGTGGAGAGATTCTTGTGATCGATCGAAACGATCTGATCAATACCGCTAAGCTTTCCAGACGATATGAAATACAGTTTCGATTAAACCGGCAAAAGGATAACACTAATACGTGTACAATTATGTTGCACGCAGGTCTTGAACATATGGCAGCAGAGCTCTTGCCATCCGCTTTAAACGATAGGTTAGTAGGCTGTATGTTACAGATTCGTTTCTCTGCTCAGCATGTAAATAATAGGCAAGTCATAGAAAAGTTAAGGGCTACCGTCGATGAGATTTGGCAAGGAAGATCCATTCAGCAGACGATCACTTTCAATCCGATGAAACCGTCTGACCTTGTGACAAGTGAATTAACGGTTGATTTTAACCGGCTGATTCTTGAAGAACAAATCGATGATCTAGTGGATATGGTTGACTATATGCTGAAGACTCTAGCGCGTATCCCCGCAATCATCTAGCATATTCATACTCGTCTTTTAGCGAAATAGGGTATAATCTATGGACAGGAGGTGTTTGATTTGAGTATTTATCAATTTGAAGCAGATAAAGTAAACGGTGAGAAGGTATCCCTTCAAGATTATGAAGGAAAGGTTCTTTTAATTGTGAATACAGCTAGTAAATGCGGCTTCACTCCTCAATATAAGGGCCTGCAAGAGCTATATGAGACCTACAAGGATCAAGGGTTCGAAGTACTAGGTTTTCCAAGTAATCAATTTATGAATCAAGAGCCTGGAACCGAAGCAGAAATCCAAGAGTTCTGCCAACTAAACTTTGGGGTTTCTTTCCCTTTATTCGCAAAGGTAGATGTGAATGGAAAGGATGCGCATCCCCTTTACAATTACTTAACGGTTGAAGCACCAGGGATGCTTGGTGTCAAAGCGGTTAAATGGAATTTTACCAAATTCTTAATTGACCGAAATGGCAAGGTCATCAAAAGATTTTCTCCAAACACCAAGCCAGAAGAACTGAAAGACGATATTGAAAAACTATTATAAACAAAAAGCATCGAGGAAAAATCTCCTCGATGCTTTTTATTTCACATACCTTCTCTCAAAATGGGAAATTTGTAGAAAAAAGAAAATAATAATTTTTCAGAAAAATATTTACAATTTAACCAAAGAGAAATACGATTAAAGTGGAAATCATTCCTAATAAGGATGAGGGGAGAAGGTTCGATTGACATTAACGAAAAGCATTCAAGTTGTAGAATATCATGAAGGACTGGCTGCAGGAATTGCGAAAATGTGGAATATGAGCCGTGATAGCTGGGGCGGAGATTCACGTATACATACTGAAGAAGAGATTAAGAGAAAAGAAGAGAATTCGGGAAACATAGCATTATATTTAGCTGTTGAGGGGGATGAAGTTGTTGGGTATTGCAGCCTATGCCCATATAAAGAGGATGTTGGATCTTTATATATTCCTTTACTAAACGTACGGCCTGACTATCATGGAAAGAAAGTAGGCAAGCTGCTCGTATTAAAGGCTTTAGAAAAAACAATAGAGCTCAATTGGCCCCGATTAGATCTATACACTTGGCCAGGAAATACAAAAGCGGTCCCACTATACAAGAAAACAGGTTTCTTCTGGGAAGATCGTGACGATGTGACACACCTTATGAATTTCATCCCTTATGTTCTTCATACGCCGCTCTTAAAACCAATTTTTTCCGAGTTAGATTGGTATAAAGACAGTGTAAGAGAAATAAAGGTTCAGCCTGACGGCGCTGTAACAAATGGGTTTACCTTCTATGAATATGAATGGAAGAAGGGTGATCATTATGCTCGTGTTCAGTTTGAGCGTTCTGGCAGAGGAATGCGATTGATTGAGACCAATGATTTGGAAGTTGAACTTGCTTTAAGCGATCAAGAAGTGATTGAGGACGACACCGTACCATTCACACTTAGAGTGAAAAATAAAAAGAATACGCCATTCCCATTAAAGGCTGTTGCTCATTCACATGAGCGGATTGGGTGCGACTTCAAAGTTGAGAGATTAGTAGAGGACGAACTAACCATCACAGGAGATTGTCATATTCTCCATGGAGAGGAAGTCAGTATTTGGCACACACACCCAACACTTACTATAACGGTTTGGATTGATGGAGAAGCATGTGAATTAAAGCTAGGAATGAACCCGAAAAAACCAGCAAAGCTTAAAGGAAAGAAAGCTGGCAATCTGGCTTTCTTAGCAAAGAAAACTCATTTCCAAGTAGAAATTCAGAATAATTTTAAAGAAGCTGCACATTATCAGCTCTATTTCCCTGAGGATGAATTACTAGAGCTTGAGGTGGGTGTGTTCCAAGTAGAGTTAGCTGGAAATGAACGAAAAACGATTACCATTCCAGCGGTTATAAAAGAGTTTGGGTTTTACCAGCCGACAATTACCGTTGAAGCAATGAAAGCAAATGGTACGATTCTAAAATATACCGATAAAATCGGTATTCCGTTTAAAGGCTTTGGGGAAAAGTTTGGCGGTGAAACAGATGAATTCTGGAAAATTTGCAATGGGAATTATGAGGTGAATGTTAGAAAACGGGACGGACTCATTACTGCTTGTAGAGATTCTAAGCAGCAACAAGATGTTGCGTTCTTCCCATTGAAGCTAGGAAAGCCTTTTTCAACAGAGTTTACGAAGAAAAAGCCTACAAAGGTTGATTGGGATTATGATCATACCCAAATTACTTCTAAGCTTCAATATGATTCAGAAGCATTTCCAGGCCTTACACTCACATTAAATCTATCCCTATACGGGGAGGGGCTACTAAAGCTTAGTGGAGAAGTCGTCAACGATGGTGAAGTCGATTATGAACAAGTATTTACCGATCAAACCTTCTATCAAGAGCTTTCTGAGCCAGTTCTTCCAATTGAGAATGATGTGGTTAGCTTTAGCGAAAAGAAATTGCTAGGATTTGAAGAATTACGTTCACATAGTTTTACAGAGAATTGGGGCTTTTTTAACAATGAAGGGAACCCTTTTGGCTTTTGCTGGTCATCTGATAGTAAAGCATTTATCGAGAGCTGGCAATTCCATTTTGAAAACGAGCTTGGTGCTATTAAGAAAGGTGAAACAAAGACGATCCCTCCTGTCTATCTCTCAATCGGAGCTTTTCAAGAGTGGGAGGAGTTAAGAGTCTTTGCTACTGAAGGCGATACACTTGCCGGGAGTCGACTCGTTAAAGAGGGAGAAATCCAACTTGAGCCGATCGCGAAGTCCGATACAGAAGCCATTTCGATTAAACTTAAAAATTATCGAAACCAATATTTATCTGGTAATCTATCTCTCTATTTGGATGATGAGCACCTGAAAACTTTCCAATTCCATGATGATCATGAACAAACGGAATTTCATACGAAATTGCCAAAGGGAAGGAAGCAAGGTGCCACCATTCTTAAAGGGATTTTTACTGGAAAAAGCACAACCGTGTTAGCGGAAGAATTACTTCTTCTTCCGGGTGAATCTAAATTGTCACAACGCATAGAAGAAGGTGAAAAGAAAACATATGTCGTAAATAATGGGTGTATTACGATAAAAGCAGCTCCGGACTTTTTCCCTGGAATCTATTCCATGACTGTAAAAGGAGAGGAGTGGCTTGATACGTCATACCCACAAACCATCGCAAAAGGCTGGTGGAATCCATGGGGAGGGGGACTTAAAAATAGTCCTACGCAAGTAAGTACGTTTTCCCTTGTGAAAGAACCAACTGCTGTCGAGTTTGCGCAATTGCAGGATGAGCTTGGGAATGTGTGGAGTGGTGTCTCCTTAACGACAAAAATCAGCGAGCACAAAGACTGGAAGGGACTTGAGTTTGTGCAGTACTACGTTATGCTTCCAGACATCCCTGTTCTAGCAAGCTATACGGTAATTAACCAATCTGGCGGGAAAGATTTACAGGACCTTCAGTGGGGAACAGACCTCTTTTTACGTGGGGAAGAACATAATAAGCTTAAAGTCAATCATTTAGATCCATCCATTGAAAAAAGCTACTCAGCCGGAAATGAGGAATTTTTGATTCGTTTAAAAAACATGGCAATTGAATGTGAAGGACGAGAAGAGAAGCTTTATTTCATCCATCAAAACAACATGCACGCATATATGAATAAAGAAGTGTTTGAGGTTACGTTAGATCAAAAGGTAATGCAGAAGGAGACTGGAACATACACACTATCGCCGATGTTTATGTTCTTTGATCAGAGGGAATTGTCAAATGATAGCTTTGAAAAGCTAGCGAAGTTGAAATTTGTTAGGAAATGAAGGAGTTTTCATGAAAATCATTGATGCACACTTACACTATTCCAATATTCAATCCTTTAAAGAAACAGCAAGGGATCTTTCATTTGTTGAATATTCATATGAAGGAATCCAAAAAGAATATCAAGAAGCCAATGTCGTTCTAGGAATTGCTATGGGTTTGACAGAGACAGATGGGATGGGCTTTCCAGATGAAAGAGCCATAACGCCAATGGGATTAGATTTAGAAAGCGAAATCCCTGAAAATATAGTATATTGTGCTGGTATCAATCCTTACGATCTAAATGAGCAATCATTAAAACGATTGGAAGAGGAAATCCAAAAGCCAAATGTTGTTGGAATGAAAATCTATTTAGGCTATTACCCTTTTTATGCATATGATGAGGTCTATGAGCCGGTATACGAGTTAGCAGAGAAGTATCGCTTACCAGTTGTATTTCATACAGGAGATACCTACTCAGAACGTGGGTTATTAAAATATGCCCATCCACTAACAATCGACGAAGTTGCCGTCAAGCATCGAAATATTAATTTTATGATGGCTCATTTCGGTGATCCATGGGTATTGACTGGTGCAGAGGTCATTTATAAGAACCGGAATGTGTATGCTGACCTATCTGGATTAATTGTGGGAACAGAAGAGGTTCTAGAAAAACGTAAAAATGATTGCTTTATGGATCACTTACGCCATGCTCTCGTATTTGCAGATTCCTATGACAAGTTGTTATTTGGAACAGACTGGCCACTTATTCCAGTTGCACCCTATATCGAATTTATCAAAGGCTTCATCCCGCCAAAATATCATGAAGCCGTATTCTATCAAACTGCGATAAAGGTTTTCCCGAAAATCGAACCATTCTTAAAGTAAGAGGATAGACATTTATTAGAAAGCTGCAAAGAATGGGCACGGATGAAAGCAAATGAACCTATTCGTATAATATTGCGGAATTGAAAAAGGCACTTATGTAAAAAGGAATTCCTTTTTTACATAAGTGCCAATTCTATTTACTAGCATCAATAATTAGGACGTGATTTTCCAGCTAAGGTCGTAAGGGGAAGATAATCTCTTTGGTAGTGGAAATGCAGCTTCGATAGCTTCTGTTATTTCTTCTGCCATATTTAAAACAACGGATAATTCCGTGTTCTGCAAGACTTGATCTGCCAAAAAACCGCCAACATTGACGACGCCGGCAATTGAAAAATCCCCAATATGCGGTAGATTTTTACCAACTCCTGCACCAGGCTTTAATCCGCCTTCCTCAACATAAAACTTTCCAATGGAGCTAACCTTCCCAAGCATTGAGTCTATCACAATGATTATTTTGTTCTTAGGAATCTTTGCTAGTTTATCCTCTATATTTGTACCGTGAACGGTATCATTAATCGTACCAATGACATTTTGGTAGCCTCTCTTTTTTAAAAACGAGCCAACTAATGGCCCTAATGAATCCCCAGTTGAGCGATCCGTTCCAATACACAAAAAAACTACTTGATAATAACCTAACTGCTTTGGAATGACGTCCTTTAACGATTGAGATAATGCTAAAGCATTTAAGGGCTTTCGTAATGTGTTCAACTGGATCTACCCCCTTTTAATTTAAGAGAACGCGCTGTAAATAGACTAACTGATTTACATAAAATTAATATACATATAATAATATTAACATATATAATAAGAGAAAAGGTTTAATATTTTTAAATATTCAAAAAACTTTTCTGCACAATTCGCCAACATCATTTAGAAAAGTCATGATTCATGTTTACACACAGATTTGAATAGTATGGGAAAAAGGGGGTTGCATGATGAAGAAAATTGCGTGGGTTACCGATAGCACGGCCTTTCTAGATGAAGAATTATTTCACCATCCTGATGTATACGTTGTTCCAATGACTATATTAATTGATGGAATGGAATACGTGGATGGGAAGGATCTTACTCCAAGTCAATTGTTCGAGAAAATAAAGCAGTGTAAAACTCCACCGAAAACCTCCCAGCCATCTGTAGGAGCCTTTACAAAGCTCTATCAACAGCTTGCAAAGAACTATGATCAGGTCATTTCACTACTCGTTTCTGCCAAATTAAGTGGTACCGTATCGTCAAGTAGACAAGCCGCAAAGTTAGTTTCCATTCCAGTTCTCACCATTGACTCTAAGATCTTATCTTATCCTCTTTCAGTGTTAATTAAGCAGAGTATTAGCTGGAACTCTAAGGGGGTTGAAGGGTACGAAGAGGAAATCCATAAACTGATTGATACAAATGAGGCATATGTTCTCGTTGGGAGTTTAGAGCAACTTCATCGAAGCGGGAGAATGTCAGGATTAACATATGTAATGGGAAGTCTATTAAATGTAAAGCCAATTATATCTGTTGAAAATGGCCTGCTCCAGATGAAAGAGAAAGCAAGAACGATGCGAAGTGCCAAGGAAAAAATATACTCATATATTCGGAAATCACATCATGCGAATCAATTGAAAGAAATCTATCTTTTATATGGCCTGAATGATGCATTGGCAGAAGAATGGAAACAGGAACTTAAAAGAGAATTTCACGATGTCACAATAAATTGTTATCCACTTGGTTCAGTGATCGGCGTTCATGCAGGAGAACATACGATTGGTGTCAGTTGGTTTAACGGATTGGTATGAGTCAGTATTTTTGACTATAGATGGGAAGGAAACGGTGTTTTCAGTTCCTGGGGCTTGCTTTCAGAGGGGGCTTCATGCGTCCTAATCGGATGCTACTGTAGAAGCTTAGTGAACCGCCAATTCTTTTACTTACAATCACTAGATTTGGTTAGGTGCTACATTAAATTACCAATGGTCAAAAAAGTGCAGAAATGCACTTTTTTATCATTTTAATTGTATATTTAAGCAAAAGTGAGCGAACGCTCCTTTTATGAGCGAACGCTCCATCTCTTTGATATTTCGCTCCATTTTCGTGGATTTCGCTCCTATTCGACAAAAAGCCGCTCCATTTTAACTCATTTTCGCTCAGAGGAGGGTGTTTTTCGCTCAAAATCGGGTTTTTCAATTGATTTCTTCTTATCATTAGGGTGATTTATCCAAAGAAAGAGTCTGTTTACATGAAAAGAACCCTTAGCTTGATACCATTCTCACGTTTTTCACCCGAATCATTTACCTCATTAAGACCCTTCATGGTAAAATAGAAAGCATGTGAAAGTGGGGTATTCAAATGAAAGAACAGATACATAAGACAGAGCTATTCGTTCAACAAGCGCTAGCAATGGATTCTACAGGACATGATTGGCATCATATTGAAAGAGTAAGAAGAAATGCACTTTACATATGGGAAAAGGAAAAGCAAGGTGATCGCTTTGTAATCGAAATGGCAGCGCTTCTACATGATATACCAGATGAAAAGCTAAATGAATCAGCAGCATCAGGGGAAAAGAAGTTAATGGATTTTCTGCAAACGTTACATTTAGAGAAGGAGCTTCAGCAGAAAATAGTGGAAGTAATCGATTCTATATCATTTAAAGGAGGGCATAACCCGCCTCCATTATGGACGGAAGGAAAGATTGTTCAAGATGCTGATCGACTGGATGCGATTGGTGCAATTGGGATTGCAAGAACCTTTGCCTACGGAGGAAAGAAGGGGAGGTCAATGTATGACCCTTCAAAGAAAGCTAGGGAGCAAATGACAATGGAAGAGTACCGAAATGGAGACTCCTCAACGGTTCAACACTTTTATGAAAAGCTATTCAAGCTAAAAGACTTGATTCATACAGAAACGGCACGAGCGATGGCGGAAAAACGCCATCTATTTATGGAACAATTTTTAGAAGAATTTTACGAAGAATGGAATGGTCAGTTTTGAAAATGATATCGATAGAAAATGTGTCAAAGACCTACGGTGAAAAGGATTTATTCGATTCCATTTCCTTTACAATAGCTGAAAAAGAGCGTGTCGGCTTAATTGGAGTGAATGGTACAGGGAAATCCTCCCTCTTAAAAATAGTAGCGGGTATCGATCAACCTGACTCAGGTGAAATCTCTTGCGGGAAGGATTATAAAATTGCCTATTCCTCACAGCAGCCTGAATTAAATGGGGAGTTAACCGTGCTAGAGCAATTATTTGAAGGGGATGCTCCGATCCTTAAGCTTTTAAAGGAATACGAGCTGACACTACACGAGCTAAATAGCTTCCCAAATGATTCAGCCATTCAGGATAAGCTTTTTCAGTTACAAAAGCAGATGGATGCCCAGCAAGCATGGGATGCAAGTACAAATGCAAAAACGATTTTAACAAAGCTTGGCATTGAGGATTTTTACAAAAAGATTGGCGAATTATCTGGCGGGCAGAAGAAGCGTGTTTCACTAGCACAGACGTTAATTCAAACGGCTGATTTACTAATATTGGACGAGCCTACCAACCATTTAGACTTCGACTCAGTCAAATGGCTAGAAGAGTATTTAGGAAGGTATCAAGGAGCAATTCTTCTTGTTACCCATGATCGTTACTTCTTAGACCGCGTCACGAATCGGATTTTTGAATTAGATGGCGGGAATTTATATAGCTATAAAGGGAACTATGCCGCATTTTTAGAGGCAAAAGCCATTCGTGAAGAGAACGAAGCAGCAACGATTGACAAACAGAGGAACTTGTATCGCCGTGAACTAGAATGGATTCGCCGTGGCGCGAAAGCAAGAACAACGAAGCAGAAAGCCCGTATCCAGCGATTTGAAAAGCTTGATGATACATTAGCAGGTGTCAAAACGAGTGAAAAGCTAGACCTTTCCTTAAACGGCAGTCGTCTTGGAAAACAAGTATTTGAATTAAAGGATGCATCAAAATCATACGGGGGACAAGTACTATTAAATCATTACGACTTGCTTGTGAAGCCAGGAGACCGATTCGGGATTATTGGTAGGAACGGAGCTGGAAAATCAACGTTATTAAATATTTTAGCAGGCAACATTCCATTAGATGCCGGCGAGCGTGTAATTGGGCAAACGGTGAAAATTGCCTACTATACTCAGGAAAATGAGAACCTTGATGAAAATAAACGGGTTATCGAATATTTAAAGGAAACGGCGCAAGTAATTGAGACATCTGATGGAAAGACAATTTCAGCCACACAAATGCTTGAACGCTTCTTGTTTCCTTCCTATACACATGGAACAATCATTCGAAAATTGTCAGGGGGAGAAAAGCGCCGTCTGTACTTACTTAAAATCCTTATGACAGAACCAAATGTGCTGCTGCTAGATGAGCCGACAAACGACTTAGATACGCAAACGTTAACCGTGCTTGAGGATTATCTAGAGGAGTTCCCTGGCGTCGTCATAACTGTTTCCCATGATCGCTATTTTCTAGATAAAGTAGCAGAACAGCTAATCGTGTTAAATGGAGAAGGAAATATTGACTCATTCTACGGAAATTACAGCGATTACTTAGACAAGCAATCAGAAAAAGCAGTCACTAAGGAAGCGCGCAAAAAAGAGGAACCTCCCGTTGAACAAGTAAAGCAAAAGAAAAAGAAACTAACTTACAACGAACAGAGAGAGTGGGCAGAAATGGATGGGAAAATCGAGGCGGCCGAAACAAGACTCGAAGAAGTAGCGAAAGAAATGGAGAGCATTGGCAGTAATTTTGAAAAAGCTCAACAGCTCATGGCCGAAGAAGCAAGCTTAAATGAAAAGCTCGAGCACTTAATTGAGAGATGGAGTTACTTGTCTGAAATAGTAGAAAATAGCTAATCCTGCCTCCTCATCATGAGCACAACATATGATACCTCTATGTCGTTATGCTAAAATGAACGAAGATAACAATGTATTAATAGTGTAAAGGATGAGCGGAAATGAAGATTCAATCAATTGAACCGACACCAAGTCCCAATACGATGAAAATTATCCTAGATCAAGAGCTACCAATGGGAAAAAGCAATAATTATAAAAAAGACGCAAGCGATGGGGCTCCCCAAGTCATTCAAGATATTCTTCAAATTGAAGGGATAAAAGGAGTCTATCATGTAGCAGACTTCTTAGCTGTTGAACGTAATGCAAAATACGATTGGAAGGACCTTTTGCCTAAAGTAAGACAAAGCTTTGGTGAGTCGACTGAAGATCTACAACAGGAGAAGCAAACGATTGATGAGCATTTTGGAGAAATCAACGTCCAGGTTCAAATGTATAAAGGGGTTCCGATGCAGGTTAAGCTCTCTGATGGAACCGAAGAGCATCGCTTTGGCTTGCCAGAAGCATTTGCTAAAGCAGTTGCCGAAGTTCAAAATCCGAATGATAATGTTGTAATGACCCGTCGCTGGAAAGATTTAGGGGTTCGTTATGGTGAATTCCAAGAGGTTGGGAAGGATATTGTGGAGGAGCTTGCTGCTGCATATCCAGATGATCGATTGCAATCGATCATTCAGCAAGAGAAAAATCCGGAATCGAAAGCAACAATCACTTCAAGAAGTCGTCAGAGACTTTCAAATACAGATTTAGATCATCCAGATTGGCGCAAACGTTACCAGCTTCTCGAGCAAATGGAGGATCCGACAACAGAGCATCTTCAATTATTGGAAAAAGCTTTGCAGGATGAAAAGGCTTCGATAAGACGCTTAGCAACTGTATATTTAGGGATGATTGAAGACCCGTCCGTACTCCCATTGCTGTACAAAGCACTTAATGATCCTTCAGTTACGGTACGCCGAACAGCAGGAGATTGCCTGTCAGATTTAGGGTTTAAGGAAGCAATGGAAGAAATGATGGACGCCTTAAAAGATACAAGTAAGCTCGTGCGTTGGAGAGCAGCGATGTTTCTTTATGAAGTAGGAGATGAACAGGCTTTACCAGCGTTAATAGCTGCTGAAGATGATCCAGAGTTTGAAGTAAGCATGCAAATTAAATTGGCCATTGAACGGATTGAACACGGTGAACAAGCTAGAGGCTCTGTATGGAAACAGATGACTGAAGCAAGAAAGCAATGATAAGAAAGCACGCCTTAATGTCACAACAACATTAAGGCGTGTTTTTTAGTTGAAATTGGAGTGGTTTTTCTTCCAGTGAAAGGGGCTTAAATTGATAGCCTAACTCTTGAAGGGTATGGATTAGTTCAGGTAATGCTTCCATCGTCATTTTTGTATCATGCAGGAGAATAATAGGGGAGGTATCGTGCTTTTTAAGCTTGTTCACTTGACTTACGATTGAATGAACCATTTGTTTAGGCGTTTGACCATTCTTCCTCCAGTCATGGCTATCCACGTTCCAATCCCAATAAATATAATGAGCTTTATGTAAGTTGTGTTGCTGCTCCGGTGTTAAATGCGGATAGCTCCCAAATGGGACTCGAATTAACTTTGTTCCGGTTCCAGTAATCCGCTGTAATTCCTCGTTACAATCATCCATTTCGATAACAGGCGACATAGAATCCTTATAAAAGTCTTCTACTGTATGTGTGACGCCATGACAGCCGATGGTGTGTTTTTTTTCCCCTACAGTCCGAACAACATTCGGATAGTTAATCATATTTCCTTTTAGTAGGAAAAAAGTTGCTTCCACATTCAGCATGTCCAAAATTTGAACAATTGAATCTGTAAAACGCGTTGGTCCATCATCAAAGGTTAAATAGATAGTAGGCACTTCTTCAATAGAGAATCCATCGAGCATTTTAGTCGTTAGAGAAACTTCTTTTAAATGGTGTGTAAGACTAGGAGACTCAGCTTCTACTGTTTCCTCAAACGATATTTGCTCTGCAAATGAGGAGCTGAAAAACATGAAAAAAGTCATTAGAATTAAACTCAAGTATGTAGCTATTTGTCGATGGAATGCTTTCACTAGTGTCAAACTCCCTCTCTTATGCTAGTACTATATCATCATATGATAATTAAATAGGCGATAATAGGGAAAATTGTCGCATTTTGCAAGATATTTTTTTATTGTAAAAATTTTATGAAAATTATTGAAATTAGTAAATAAAAGGTCTATATTGGTAAGAAACTATTTTGGGGGAGGACGTTTCATGGCTAGAGACTTAAGAATTAAAAGTAAGGTGTTTAGTGAGGGAGAGAGGAAAGCGCCCAATCGAGCCATGCTTCGAGCAGTCGGGTTTACAGATGAAGACTTCTTAAAGCCAATGATTGGAATAGCGAGCACATGGAGCGAAGTAACTCCATGCAATATACATATTAATGATCTTGCATTTAAGGCGAAAGAAGGGGCGAGGGAAGCTGGAGGAGCACCACTTGTTTTTAATACGATAACAGTATCAGATGGAATTTCGATGGGGACAGATGGAATGAGATACTCATTGCCTAGTAGAGATCTTATTGCGGATTCAATTGAAACCGTTGTAGGTGGAGAGAGTCTAGATGGGTTTGTCGCGATTGGTGGATGTGATAAAAACATGCCAGGATGCATGATGGCAATTGCGCGAATGAATCTTCCGGCTGTCTTTGTCTATGGTGGAACGATCAAGCCAGGAAACTTGAAGGGGAAGGACATAGATATTGTCTCTGCTTTTGAAGGGGTCGGACAGTATAACAAAGGCTCGATTGACCGTGATGAATTACATCAAATTGAATGCCATGCCTGCCCTGGATCAGGTTCATGTGGAGGAATGTATACAGCAAACACGATGGCAAGTGCCATCGAAGCACTTGGAATGAGTTTACCTGGTAGCTCGTCAAATCCAGCGGAAACACCTGAGAAGCAGCAAGATTGCTATGTAGCAGGATCAGCCGTTTACAAGTTATTAGAAAAAGATATTCGACCTAGAGATATTCTAACGAAAAAAGCATTTGAAAATGCGATTACAGTAGTGATGGCCCTAGGCGGATCGACGAATGCAGTTCTACATTTGATGGCGATCGCACATGCAGCGGAGGTTGATTTGTCATTAGAAGATTTTAATAGACTTCAGAAAAAGGTTCCTCATATAGCCGACCTAAAGCCAAGCGGCAAATTCGTCATGCAGGATTTGTTTGAGGCAGGAGGCGTTTCGGCGGTTATGAAGATGCTCTTGGAAGAAGGTTTCCTACATGGAGATTGCTTAACAGTAACTGGAAATACATTAGCAGAAAATTTACAAGAAGTGAAGGACTTAAAGGAAGGGCAAAAAGTGATTTATCCAGTAAGTCAGCCATTAAAGGAAAAGGGACCGCTTGTTGTGTTAAAAGGAAATCTGGCTCCAAATGGTGCAGTTGCTAAAGTATCTGGACTAAAGGTAAAATCGCTAACAGGGCCTGCAAAGGTATTTAATGATGAAGAGTCAGCAACCGAAGCTGTGATCAGCGGCAGGATACAGGCGGGAGATGTATTAATTATCCGTTATGAAGGGCCAAGAGGTGGACCAGGAATGCCGGAAATGCTGTCCATTTCAGCTATTTTAGTTGGAAAAGGACTTGGGGAAAGTGTAGCTCTTCTAACTGATGGACGTTTCTCGGGAGGAACTCATGGGTTAGTTGTTGGTCATATTGCTCCAGAAGCGCAGGTAGGTGGTCCGATTGCATTCATTGAAGATGGTGATATCGTTACCATTGATAGTGAAAAGCAAGAGCTATCAGTCGCATTATCTCCTGGACAATTAGCGGAAAGAAAACGACTTTGGTCTCCTCCGCCGCTGTTAAAACGTGGAACATTGGCTAAGTACTCTAGACAGGTATCTTGTGCTTCGAAGGGTGCTGTAACCGATCTCTTTGAAGAAGTTTCGGAAGAAGTTCCCCTAAACGTATAAGTTAGCTCTCCTTCGTTGCATAATGGCTATTTTTTATAGTATGCTTACAATGCAATGCAAGTATGGGAGGGATGATGATATGTCAATGGCATATGAAGAATATATGAAGCAAATGGTGAAACCGATGCGAGAAGAGCTTGTTCGTACAGGATTTCAGGAGTTGTTAACACCTGAAGAGGTGGAACAATTTATGGAGAAAGCTGAGGGGACTACATTAGTTGTGGTGAATTCGGTATGTGGTTGTGCAGCAGGACTCGCAAGACCAGCAGCAACACAAGCTGTCCTGCGTGCTGAAAAACGACCAGACCACCTTGTAACGGTATTCGCTGGACAGGAAAAAGAAGCGACAGCTAAAATGCGCGAGTACTTTGAAGGGCTTGAGCCATCGTCTCCATCAATGGCGCTATTAAAAGGAAAAGAGGTTGTTCATTTCATCCATCGCTATGATATTGAAGACCATTCAATGGAAGCCATTATGGAGAACCTATTAGCAGCGTTTGAAGCACATTGTTAACGACAAAAGGATGTCATTTGACGTCCTTTTTGTTTGTCTATGAGGAATAGTTTTCTTTATTTCTATGTCAATTTTATACGGAAGAGTAGGTTATAATAAATGATCGTCACGACATCAGCAAGAGCAGATGAACAAACGGAGCAATATGCGAAGCACGTAGCAAACATATTAAGCTCCACCTATGTAACAAGAAAAAAGCAATCGGTGACCTCCATTCAATCGGTCTATCAAAGTGATGTCATAGTGGTTGGAAAAGGCAGAATTGAATTATTTCCATACGGAGAGGCGGATCCATTCTTTTTCCATCCCAATTCGGCCATGTTTCGATTGAAACGGCTTGTCAGAAATGAGCATGATCCATTTATTGAAGTGGCACAGCTACAAGAGGGCTCAAGTATTCTTGATTGTACATTAGGGCTTGCATCAGATAGTGTAACAGCAAGCTATGTTGTAGGTCCCACTGGGAGAGTAGTAGGAATAGAAGGAAATCCATACATAGCCTTTCTTGTTCAGAAAGGGTTACAGGATTGGGATTCTGGCATTCAATCAATGAATGAAGCGATGCGAAGAGTAGAAGTGATATCAGGTTTTGCAGAGAATTTCCTTAAAGAGCAGCCGGATAATAGCTATGATTGCGTCTACTTTGATCCAATGTTTGAAGAAAGTATCGTAACCTCAGTTGGAATCAAGGGTTTATCCAAATTTGCCGTCTATCATGAAATGACGGATCATCTCGTAAATGAGGCATTAAGAGTGGCAAAGCGGCGAGTCGTTTTAAAAGACCATTATCAAAGCAGCCGTTTTCAGAAGTTTGGTTTCAACGTAATCACAAGAAAATCAGCCAAATTCCACTACGGGTTTCTTGAGAAACCCCGAGACTGAAAGTTTTTAAAAAGTGAGTCGAGTCATTGAGGAAAATGGAGTGAGCTAGATACTATATGCATCTTCCTTGAAATGAGAAAGAGTGAAGGCTTCAAAAAACACGAGTGCCTTCCTCTTCTCCTCTAGCAACATTGGAATGAACTTCCTCGCTCGTAGATTCATAAAAAATATGGGAATCCCCGATTGACGTTCGCCACCCACACGATGATAATGAATTCACATGTTAATCTGTAAAAGCTAAAAATACAAAGTAAGCTAGAGAAATCACGCTTACGATCGTCATAAGAACCGATAATTCCATGCAATCCCACCTTTCGTTTTTCTTCGCGTAAATCCATTCATAGCTTTACCTGTTTTGTATAAAATATCAGAACGAATATGAAGCAAGCTTTGTAAAGTAGATATAATCTTTATATTCCCAATGAATTCATTTGCTAAACATTCAAATCACTTTTGTATTTGTCTATAAAAGGAGTATAATAGAATATATGAATCATTAAATGGTTTTCTTTCTAATAGTCTTTTAAATAGGCTATTTTCTAAAAGATTGTTGATTTGTGCTAGGGGAAATCCCGTTCTTTATACGAAGGCAAGCAGTTTGGTTCGGAAGGATACGAGACCTCTGCTGAGGCAGTGGGACAAGTGAACCCACGGGCGAAGCCGAGGGAGGCTAACTCGCCCGCCCCGGGGCAAGCTGTACCCTGGAGCGAAAACTGCCCATGTTTCAAAGCAACCATGTATACGGAAACAGTCATTAATAAAAATCTATAACTTCTGAAGAAGAAAGTGAAAAAGGGGAAGAAAGTTATGCCGATTTGGCTTCGTAAATCATTAGTCGTAATGGTAACCATTCTAACCTTTGGAATGGTTACACCGTCACAGGACTTTCTATTTGAAACTTCAAATCCAAACAAACCGACGAAACGTGATATATTCGAATCAAAAGGGACTGAAGTATATAAAGAAAGCATATATAGCACACAGGCCGAGATCCCAAGTCGACAAGATTATATGAGCCAAATATTAGTTGAGGCAGAAAACCAGTCCTATTTGAAATTTGGTCAGAGAATTAAACCGGTAATTGAGGACGAATTCCGCGGATACATTTTGCCAAAAATAGAAGAAGCCATCTCAAATGTAACAGCTACTTATACAGATGAAGAAATGTTGAAATTAACCATTTCTGAAGTGCCAGGTCGAGGACTTTCTGAGAAAATCTTTCATATCAAAAATGAAACAACTGAAGAAGACATCATTCGCTTCCATGTAAGGAGAGACAACCCTCCACAACAAGGACACTGGTTCAATTTTCATTATCACACATACCAAGATCAGTTTCAGACACATCATGATTTAGGCTCAATCTATTGGAATAAAAACACCCCGCCTAAATGGATGAGCTGATGTGAGGAGTAACCTCATCGGAAAGAAAATGCTATTCTTCTTTCTATGCTTTTTGCTATAGTAATTTTAGATGAACAAGGGAAACAGAAAGACTCGGCTTAATTTTCCGAGTCTTTCTATTCGTTAAAAATGCGAGACATTCGGGAGGAACAAAAGAACATGGCCATATTGCAAGGAATCATCGATACATATGCTCAATTTTTTAATTGGGAAATGTGGGCAGAAGTATTAACAAATCCGGTTAGCTGGGGATTGATCGGTACATTAGTCATATTAGAAGGTCTATTATCGGCAGATAACGCATTAGTTCTTGCTGTGATGGTAAAGCATTTACCACTGGAGAAACGGAAAAAAGCGTTATTTTACGGTCTGCTTGGTGCGTATGTTTTCCGCTTCATTGCAATAGGAATTGGTGTATTTTTAATAAAACTCTGGTGGGTGAAAATTCTAGGAGCTGGTTACCTAGCATGGCTGTCCATCAAGTACTTTATCGATAAAAAGAAGCATGCTGAAGCAGAGCATGAAGATGTCGAAGGAATTAATCAAAGTGGTCTGTTAATTCGCTTATTTGGAACATTTTGGGGGACCGTAGCAGCTGTCGAGCTGATGGATATCGCTTTTTCCGTTGATAGTGTGTTAGCTGCCTTTGGTATTAGTGAAGAAATCTGGGTGCTCTTACTCGGCGGAATGCTAGGTGTCTTAATGATGCGTGGTGTAGCTGGAGTATTTCTTAACTTAATTGATCGTATTCCGGAGCTTGAAACAGCTGCTTATGTATTGATTCTTATTATTGCAGTAAAGATGCTATTAAGTGTCTTTGGGGTTCATATTGATCATATTTATTTCTTTATGTTACTGGCGCTTACATTTGCTGGAACATTTGTGGTTCATGCTAGAAACAAAAAGAGAGCCGCTCAAGAGAGTAATGGATAAGAGGGGACAGGCGACACTCTAATTGTATAGTTATAGTCAGAAAAAGGAATCGAGAGCATATTCGGTTCCTTTTTGGTATATTTTTAGATGGGTTGTGAAAATTTCCGCTCCTGTTGCTTGCATTCCTGGGGAGCGTTCGGCAAGCCTCCTCGTCATTCGGCCTGTGGAGTCTTGGCTGTAACACTATTCAAGCGCCTTCCGCTCCAATCACCTAGCTTGGCTTTCGATATGGGAAAAAAAACCCCCAATCCACAAGCTCGTTCATTTAAGATAAATTGAGTTTTTCCAGAGTCTTATCAGAAATCTTTCCGCTCATTTTTTAGGTAAATCTTTCTTTATCATGTAATAAAGGAGCATATATACACCGCTTCCAATGAGGTAGATGAAACAGAACCATAAAATGGAATAAAGAAGTGATTGGTGAAATGAAAAGGAAAGAAATGAAATAATAAAGGACAATACAAATAAGTCTAGAAATACAAAATAGCTAGAACACATCACGTCTAGAACAAGCTCCAGATCTCGGTTAGTTTCTTTTTCAAATGGTCGTTTCATCCTTCCCACCTACCTTATGTGTGTACTTCACCATATGCAATAATCGACTTACATGTGAAGTGAATAGCAAATTTCTTAAGACTGGTGGAGAACGGAGAGAATGTGTGTGTGGGTTTGAAACCTTTTCTATGAATAATCGTAGTAAGTAGTATTCGAAATCGTACTATTTTCGACACGTTCGGTACAAATTGGAGGATGATCATGATGGGAACATATATGCATAAAGGGGAGATAGCCCATTTAACGGAAGGGATTTCCAATATTACGGTTGGACTAGGATGGGATCCAGCTATTCCTGCTAAGAGAGGATTTTTCCAAACATTTTTTGGATATTCCGATGAGGAAAATATTGATTGTGATGCTTCTGTTATTATGCTAGGACATGATGAGAAGCTAGCGGGTAGTAAAGATGTGATTACATTTGGGAATTTCATTAGCATAGACGGAAGTGTTCATCATACAGGTGATAACTTAACGGGAACAGGAGGAGGAGATGATGAGCAAGTCATCATTGACTTGAGTAGAGTCGCTCCACACATTCAAAAGCTCGTGTTTGTTGTCAATATCCATGATTCTAATAAGCGAAAGCAGCATTTTGGGTTAATCCAAAATGCCTATATTCGCATTGTTGATTCAGTAACGAACCAAGAATTGATTAAGTATAATTTAACAGATGATCAAACCCTTCATACGAGTTTACTAGTTGGTGAGATTTATCGGAAAGAAAGCGGTTGGGAATTTTTGGCTGTTGGAGAAGGAATGAAAGCAGCTACCATTAATGAGCTGGCAAGGATGTATCTATAAGAAAGGTGCATAGAAAGACTGCCTTTTCATAAACGGAAAATGAGCCTTCGCTAGCACTTAGCTGATGAACTCATTTCCCGTTTATTTAGTATTTGGGCAGCTAGTTTCCCCCTACGAAGATTAAATGGGACCGGCACTTACAGTCAGAGGACCCAAACCCTTTAACAGGATATTCTCCGTTATAATCCTTCCTTAATTTGTCAGACAATTGGCACTCTTCTAAAGAACTCTCATATGTTATAATTTTAGTAATTTCACCAAAAGGACGCAAATAATCAAAGTGCCACCTGAACCTTTTATGTAAGCGTTTATGTCTCTCAATTCGCTTTTCGATATGGCGTTTGGCGCTACCAACATATATATAAGTCCCTCTTTGAAAAAGAAATTCACCTAATTTTCCAACTTGAATCAATCTATTAGACTCTATTTCAAGAAAAATGGCATACAATGTGTGCGTAGGATCCATGTTTTTTTTCATAAAAAATTACCTCCATGAAAAGTCAGAAAGGGAGAGTGTCCATGAAAAGATGGCTCCTTATATTGGTAGTCTTCGTCATCTCCCTGACGTTATTAGGGAACTCACAGGCTTCCATCGACGGAATCTATTTAAAGTATTATCCAAAACATTCGGAGTTAAAGCAAGCTCTTGTGCTAAATTCCCCCAAATCGTTAGGGCATATTGTTATTTTACCAGATGAACCATTTGATCAAATAGAGGCAGCTTCCATCATCTCGAGAGTGGATAATCTCCCTTCCACATTATTAGAGAAGGTGCATGAGCACCATATAAAGCTGAAGTTGTTTCTTGGCAAGTTAACCGATAATCCTACTGCGCAGCACCTTCGTGGGATTATTCCAAGAGGCTATCAAGGAAACACTACATGGGATGATGTTCCTGGAATTGGTGGATCCAAAACAGTTCTAGTAAAAATTGGTCATAGCGAACAGGGGATGGGACATGGATCCGTTAATCTAGAATTACATGAGCTTGCGCATTCTATTGATCGCTATGTTTATCAAGAAATCCGCTACAATCAAGAATTTTTATCGATATGGAAGGAAGAAAAGAGGAAGCTATTTGAAAATAGACCGTACTTCCTTACATTCCCTGAAGAGTACTTTGCTGAAGCTTTTGCCATGTATTATTTAGGGGGAGCACCCCGGAGACATTTGAAAAGTACAGCGCCGAAAACATATGAATTTATGAAGACATTAGACTAGAAAGGATAGAATTCTAGTCTTTTTTTTTTAGCTTATAAAAGTTAAAATAAGTAGATAGTTTTGTCGAAAAGGGCGGGATGACATGAAACAATATCTACAATTATGTGAGCATGTGTTAAAGAATGGTGTAAGAAAGGAAGATCGGACAGGTACAGGAACGATTAGTACATTTGGTTATCAAATGCGATTTAACCTACAAGAAGGATTTCCGATCGTAACGACAAAGAAGCTTCATCTTAGATCAATCATTCACGAGTTGATATGGTTTTTAAATGGAGACACAAATGTGAAATATTTACAAGAAAATGGTGTCCGTATTTGGAATGAATGGGCAGACGAAAAGGGTGAATTAGGGCCGGTGTACGGTCATCAATGGCGCTCATGGACAGGGGCTGATGGCCAAACCATCGACCAAATCTCAGAGCTGATTCACCAATTGAAAACGAATCCAGATTCAAGACGATTGATCGTAAACGCATGGAACGTAGGGGATATTCCTAAAATGGCACTACCGCCATGCCATTGCTTATTCCAATTTTACGTTTCGGAAGGGAAGCTATCCTGTCAGCTCTATCAACGATCAGCAGATGTATTTTTAGGAGTGCCATTTAATATTGCTTCATATGCACTGCTTACGATGATGATTGCACAAGTGTGTGAATTGGAGCTTGGAGAGTTTGTTCATACATTCGGAGATGTTCACATTTATCAAAATCATCTAGAACAGGTAGAGCTTCAGCTTACAAGAGAGCCAAAGCCCCTACCAAAGATGAAAATCAACTCAGAAGTGAAGGATATCTTTAGCTTTTCTTATGAAGATTTCACGTTAGAAGGTTATGAAGCACATCCTCATATTAAAGGTGTGGTGAGTATATGATTTCGTTAATGTGGGCAATGGATGAAAATCGTGTCATCGGGAAAGACAATCAGCTTCCTTGGCATTTACCAGAGGATTTGAAATTTTTCAAACGAACGACGATGGGCCATCCTATTGCAATGGGGAGAAAAACATTTGAATCGATTGGAAAACCCTTGCCTGGAAGAGAAAATGTGATTATTACAAGAAACCAAAATTATGAACAGGAAGGATGTAAGATCCTTCATTCCATTGAAGAGCTTCTACACTATTCACAGACTCAAAACGAACTATTTATTATTGGTGGGGCAGAGATTTTTAGAGAAGCTCTCCCATATGCAGACCGTCTCTATTTGACGCAAATTAATCATTCCTTTGATGGGGATACTTTTTTCCCAAGCTTTGATAGGAACGAGTGGAAGCTCGTCTCAAAAGAGAAAGGTATTAAAAATGAGCAAAATCCTTATGATTATGAGTTTCAAATCTACGAAAAAGCATAAGGGGAAAGCAGTCGAAATCAGGCTGCTTTTCTTGCTGTTATTAGTAGGTGTTTCATGATTCAGTCAATTATGTTGGTGGAATGGGGTAAGTGCATTTCACTTCATACATGGTTTTCAGCTATTATTTTCATCATTCAGCATCAGGAGGAATCATATGCTTCGATTAATTACATGTTTTTTGTATATGAGTGGGTATTTAATTTATAGCCTACCGAAATTAGCGAAAATGAAAAGATTAAACCCACAATTGTCTGTTGCGGAAAGAGATCAAATCATTCACACGGTTCCAAAAAAATGGTCAAGAGTGATTATGCGCATAACTGGATCAGATGTGACGGTAAACGGAGAGCATCACATCCCTGAAGGTCCTGTTGTATTTATATGCAATCATGAAGGAAATTTCGATATTCCAGTACTACTAGGTTTTATTAATAAACCTTTTGGCTTTATATCAAAAATGGAAGTTAAGAAAGTGCCAATCATCTCAGCATGGATGGAAGTAATGAATTGTGTTTTTTTAGATCGAAAGGATCGCCGCCAAGCCATTCGTTCCATTCGTGAAGGGGTCAGTCTGTTAAAGGACGGTCACTCCATTGTCATCTTCCCTGAGGGGACTAGAAGTAAGGGAGGAGAAATGGGTCAATTTAAAGCGGGAAGCTTTCGTCTAGCAAAAGATGCAGGTGTACCAATCGTTCCTATTTCAATCAAGGGAACGTCAAATGTCTTTGAGAAAAACGGTCGTTTCATTAAACCAGCTGCCATCGAAGTATCCGTTCTCCCCGCTATTACAAGCTATGAGGACAAGGACTTAAAGGAGCTTGCATTTGAGGTTCAACAACTGATCATGAATGACCTCGCAAAGGAAAAGAAGGCATCGTGAAAAAAGAGACTCTACAAGGAGAGTCTCTTCGAAGGGTATCGAGTGGATTCTCGATACCTATTGTTATAATGGGTGAAGAAATGCAAAGGCGCTTATGTTTTTATAGTGTAACTAGTCAGCTACATACGTACTCAATTGATTCATCATCTCGTAGTATTCTGTTGGGTCACAAAATTCATCAACCTTTAAATTCGCGCGAATCCATTCAATCAACTCACTAGCTTCATTGAAAAACTCCCCGCTCGTATCGCTCTTACGGATCATATATCTCCCATTATCCTCATCAATCGTAATTTCCACAGGCAAAGCACTTTCTAAACTACAAAGGTTAAACTCCATTTATTAACGCCCCCTATGTTCCATATTCCTTATTTTGCTTATTATATGCGGGAATAAACCTAAACTATTCAGATTAGTAGTTTGAATTATGTAAATTTTATAAAAATAATCTTGTTTCATGGAATTTCCATGTTATAATTTACAAATTAAATGGATTAGAAATGAGGGTGGGATCTATGGAGCAGAAGGTGATGACAGGTCAGAAAAAGGTACAGCTAGAGGATATTTTAATCGCCTACCAGCAATTGAAGGATATTGTAGCCCACACACCGTTACAAAAAAATGAGCGGCTATCTGAAAAGTATGAATGCCAAGTTTACTTAAAAAGGGAAGATCTACAGCATGTACGTTCCTTTAAGCTAAGAGGCGCATATTATTCGATGAAGTGTTTGGTGGAAGAAAATGTCGTAGAAGGAGTTGTCTGTGCAAGCGCTGGAAATCATGCTCAAGGTGTAGCCTATGCATGCAGACAATTAGGGGTGTTTGGGAAAATATTCATGCCCACGACAACCCCCCGGCAAAAAATTAGCCAGGTTGAAATGTTTGGCAAGGAATACGTCGAAATCATTTTAATTGGTGATACCTTCGATGATGCTTATATTAGTGCTGTCGAGTGCGCAGAAAAAGAAAATCGAACCTTTATTCATCCTTTTGATAACGAAAAAGTCATCGCAGGCCAGGGAACTGTAGCTGTTGAAATATTGAATGATTGTGATGAGAAAATGGATTACCTGTTCGGAAGCATTGGCGGTGGAGGTTTGTTAGCTGGTGTGAGTACTTACATAAATAGCGTTTCCCCACAAACAAGCATCATAGGAGTGGAGCCTGAAGGGGCATCCTCAATGAAAGAATCGATAGAAAATGGGACAATTACAGTACTAGACAATATTGATAAGTTTGTCGACGGCGCTGCAGTTAAATGTGTTGGGGAAAAGACCTTTGCCATTTGCAAGGAAACCGTCGAAGATATTGTATCCGTTCCCGAGGGAAAGGTTTGTACAACCATTTTGGAGTTATATAATGAGCATGCAATTGTAGCGGAGCCTGCAGGAGCTTTATCAATCGCCGCACTTGAGTTCTACAGAGAACAAATCAAAGGGAAAACGGTGGTATGCATTGTAAGCGGTGGAAACAATGACATTGGTAGAATGCAGGAAATTAAAGAACGCTCTCTCCTTTATGAAGGCTTACTCTATTATTTCATCGTTAATTTCCCCCAGCGTGCAGGAGCCTTAAGAGAATTCTTAGATGAGGTGTTAGGTCCAACAGACGATATCTCAAGATTTGAATACACGAAAAAGAATAATAAAGAAAATGGACCTGCATTAGTAGGGATAGAGCTAAAGCACCCATCTGATTATCAAGGGTTGCTACAAAGAATGGAGAAAAAGGGATTTACTTTTATGGAAGTAAATAAAGATAGTAATTTATTTCATTTGCTTGTATAAGCAAAAGGATGATAAGAAAAGGCTGTTCTCTTATTTATTGTTGGAATTGACACATGGGCAGTTTTCCGCACCAGGATACTAGCTTTCCGCGGGGGAAGGAGGTTATCCTCTTGGGGCTTTCGACTTTGGGTTCTCTCAGCTGTCCCACTGCTCTCGCAGGCGCTTCTCATTCTTCCGTTTTAAGCTGCTAGCAAGGTAATTATACCTGGTATAAACTAACAACCACTAAGAAAAGAGCCTAAAAAAAGAGTGATAAATAGTTACTTCGGGCTGTAAGCAAATCCTGTTGCTTACAGTCTTTTTGGTGTGCCCCGGACGAACGTTGGACAAAATCGTGTCCGAAAATCAAACGCTATACCAAATACCCAAATGGTATGGAAAGCATGCTCATGACTCCTTTTGTCAGTGATATCCCTCACTTTTACACTTCTAATTTTAGATAAAAGGACTTGAAAAGCTGGTAAATATTCTGAGATGTGAACTTCTTATGAACATTAATAAGAAATTCCCAAACAATTGAAGAAAAGTACTATAATCAATGTAGATTCACTAGTCTATTAAAGGGAGATGTTCTACATGTTTTCAAACATCGGAGTTCCTGGATTAATTTTAATTCTTGTATTGGCATTAATTATTTTTGGACCGAAGAAATTACCAGAAATCGGACGTGCTTTTGGCCAAACACTGAAGGAATTTAAAAAGTCCACGCGTGAACTGACAAGTGACGTAATGGAAGAATTTGAAGATGATAAGAAGAAGGACCTTACTAAATAGGTGTGAGATTTATTCTTACACCTTTTTTTAACTAGAAGTTTTTTCTTCTATTCTTTCATAACGAATAGTACATCACTTAATTGGAATGAACAGGGGATTTGATTATGGAAGATAAAGAACTAAATTTAGTAGACCATTTAGGAGAATTAAGAAAAAGGCTGATAATTACAGTCGGGTTTTTCTTGGTTTTTTTCATAGTTGGATTTATATATGTAAAAGACATTTATAAGTGGTTCGTTCGTGACCTCGACGTGAAGCTGATTGCACTTGGGCCAAGCGATATCATCTGGGTTTATATGATGCTCGCCACCGTTTTTGCTGTGGCTATAACGATACCAGTAGCCGCCCTGCAAATTTGGTTATTTGTAAAGCCAGCATTAAAGCCGCTGGAAAGAAAAATCTCATTATCCTATATCCCAGCTCTGTTCGTCCTTTTCCTTGTTGGACTTGCATTTGGATACCTTGTCATTTTGCCATCTATTTTAGATTTTTTAGTGACACTTGGCGAGGATATGATGGCGACAAACTTTACAGCGGAGAAATATTTTAAGTTTATTTTTAGCATGACGATTCCATTTGGTATTCTATTTGAATTACCTGCAGTGGTAATGTTTTTAACTTCAATCGGAATCATTAATCCTTACGTGTTAAAAAAAGTTCGAAAGTATGCGTATTTTGCACTTGTCATTGTTGCGGCCGTTATCACGCCACCTGACTTAATGTCCGAAATTATGGTTGCCATCCCATTATTTTTACTTTATGAAATTAGCTTAAGCTTATCAAGGGTTGTGTATAAGCGGAAGCTGAAAAAGGAGCAAAAATGGACGGAGGAATTCGGCCTTGCAGAAGAAGAAAAGGAAGTAAGCTAGACTAACTTTCAATTGGATCGCAGGGGCATGGAATCTGGTTTGATTCTATGCCCCTGTTGTCTTTTCTATCATTCTCTAATAAAAATGCTGTAATCAATTTGATCTATCGCCTCTACAGCATCATAAAAATACCCCATTTTCATTTTATCCTCATTGGTTAGTTCAGTTTGTGTAGTCTGAATAAAATCTAACCAATCCTTTTCTAATCCATTTAACTCTTTTCCATAAACGTCTTTTATTTTTTCAGACAAGCGATCTTGATTGTATATTTCCTCAAACTTCTTCAATCCATATGTATCAATTAAATACGTAATAAAGGAACATGAATGTGTATAGTTCATCCATTGTAGCGTGTAGTCTTTCTGCTCTACTAAAGCAGGACGGAAATAGGCTTCGTCTTGGTTCAGGTCAGTTAATTTACTCAGTGGAATGACTTTGTTTGAATCGGTAAAATACTTCATTAACTTATGGGAATAAGAGAATTGTCCCCCGTGTTGATCTTCCATATAGGTCGCAAATCCCTCTTGGGTCAAATACCCCATATTATCGTCAAAATTGTTTCCGTAGCCAAGCAAGGAATGTGTGAGTTCATGTACGAGAGGATATTCATTTCTTCTATCAGAAAAGAGGATAATTTCTGATCTAAACCCCCATGATGGTTGGTTTCCTTTATTGAGAATGACGTTAATATGTTCTGATGGAATGTAGCTCGTTTGAATCGAGCTCTGAATGACATGATATGCGTCACTAATTTCTTGCTTGAAAGTTTCAATTCTTTCTTCTGAAACCTTGGCCGTATTATAGATTTTGAAGGTGACCATCCCATCCTCCGTCACGATGATCTGCTCATCCTCAGTTTCCTTCTCTTTTGGAACGGCTGAATCCTCAGAACAAGCAGACACAAATAAGAATGATAGAAAAAACAATCCTCGTAAATTGTACTTAAATCCTCCTAAAAAAAGTAAGTTTTTTACCTATACGTCCATGGTGGTTCAAAAGTTTCGTTTTACTCCTAGCTCAAGTGACTTTCCTAACTAGAAATACCTATTGTTTTGAGAACTTCAATTTTTGGTAAACAGAGGCTTTCTTGATTTCTGTTACAACAACTTCTGTTATCAGAGAATGTAATACAATCACCTTGTTGATATAGTTAAGAAAACTTTGTGAATTATTAGAAAATTAACAGACTAGATTGTGAGAGTATGCTAAATTATCGCTGATATCTGTTTTCTGATTTTTTTTGTTATGGGGGAGGGGGAATTGGGATGAAGAAAAAAACGGTATATGAAACAGTATTAGAAAAAGGATTTACTAGACGTGACTTTCTCAAAATGTGCACAGCTCTTTCAGCAACGCTTGGTTTAGATTTTTCCCAATCGGATCAACTAGTAGCTGCAATGGAAACGAAAGGGAGATTGCCGGTCATTTGGTTGCAATTCCAAGATTGTACGGGCTGTTCTGAATCGTTTATTCGTTCAACACACCCAAAAACTGAAAGCGTTTTACTGGATATGATTTCCTTAGAGTATTCAGAGGTGTTATCCGCTGCATCAGGTCATCAAGCAGAGGCGGCCATGAAGCAGGTGTTAAAGGATTATGAGGGAGAATATGTTCTTGCTGTTGAAGGAAGTATACCAGGTGATGCTGGGTATTTAACGGTTGCTGGCCATGATGCGAAAGAGACATTTCTTGAAATGGCAGAAGGGGCAAAGGCAATCATTTCATATGGAAGTTGTGCCTCTTGGGGAGGAATCCCAGCTGCATATCCTAATCCGACTGGGGCAAAGCCAATCACAAGCTTTGTTCAAAATAAACCAGTGATCTTAGTGCCAGGCTGTCCGCCGATTGCAGAGGTCATGACTGGTGTAATTGCTCATCTAATTACATTTGGACAGATGCCAGAACTCGATCATCTAGGCAGGCCGAAAGCTTTTTACAGACACCGTATTCACGATAAGTGTAATCGCCGTGCCTATTTTGATGCAGGCTTATTTGCTGAATCATTCGATGATGAAGGGGCGAAACAAGGCTATTGCCTTTATAAGCTAGGCTGTAAAGGACCAACCACTTATAACTCTTGTGCTGAAATGCGTTGGAATGGTGGCGTAAGCTATCCGATCCAATCTGGAAATCCATGTATCGGCTGCTCTGAAAATGGTTTCTGGGATAATGGACCTTTCTTTGTACGAAGAGCGAAGATTCCAAGCTCACAAACGACCATTAATCCTGACCAAGTTGGATTAGCGGCAATGGCAGCAACTGCAGTAGGTGTTGCTGCACATGCTACAGCGACTGTAATTAAGAAAAAGAGTGATGACAAACGGAGTGAAGAAGAATGAGTGAACGTATAGTAGTAGATCCAATTACGAGAATAGAAGGTCATTTACGAATAGAAGCGGATATAGATGAAAAAGGAATGATTCAAGATGCATATAGCTCTGGAACAGCGATACGTGGAATTGAACTAATCGTTAGAGATCGGGATCCACGAGATGTATGGGCATATGTGCAAAGAATTTGTGGAGTTTGCACAACCGTTCACGCACTTGCTTCGATTCGATCTGTTGAAGATGCTTTGCAGATTCAAATTCCTCGGAATGCTCATCTCATACGCGACATAATGAATGAGGCTATTTTTGTACATGACCATGTAGTGCATTTCTATCATCTTCATGCCCTAGATTGGGTGGATGTTGTCAATGCATTAAAGGCAGACCCAAATGAAACATCGAGAATTGCCCAGTCGATTTCAAGCTGGCCAAAATCTTCTCCAGGGTACTTTAAAGATGTTCAGAATAAAGTGAAGAAAATTGTCGATAGTGGGCAGCTAGGAATTTTTGCGAATGGATATTGGGGTCATAAAGCTTATAAGCTTCCTGCAGAAGTCAACTTATTGGCAGTGGCCCACTATTTAGAAGCCCTTGATTGGCAAAAAGAAATTGTAAAGATTCATACGATATTTGGAGGGAAGAATCCACATCCGCATTATGTAGTAGGCGGGATGGCGACACCTCTTGATATTAATAGCGATAATGGAGTACATGCTGAGAGACTTATGCATGTGTCGCAAATTATCGATCAAGCTAGGGAGTTTGTGAATCAGGTCTATATTCCAGACTTGTTGGCAATCGGTTCGTATTACAAAGACTGGACACATGGTGGAGGGCTGAACAACTACCTATGCTATGGTGACTTCTCAACAGGAAGCATCTATGAAACGGAGAAATATAGATTCCCAAGAGGAATTATTTTAGATGGTAATTTACAAGAGGTTCATGACGTTGACTTAAAGGACCCAGAGCAAGTTCAAGAGTTTATCGATCATTCCTGGTATACGTATGACGGGAAAGAAGGTGGGCATGGATTGCATCCTTGGGAAGGGGAAACTTCTCTGAACTACACAGGACCAAAAGCGCCATTTAAAACCTTAAATACAGAGGATAAGTATAGCTGGCTAAAATCACCACGCTGGAAAGAGAAACCAATGGAAACAGGTCCATTAGCTCGAATGATTGTAGGCTATGCAGCAGGAAAGGAAGAAATCGTTCAGATTGTGGATGAGACTCTGCAAAAGCTAGATATTCCTCTTACCGCACTGCAATCTGCCCTCGGAAGGACAATCGCGAGGGGGCTTGAAAGTGTCCTTGTTTCCAATTGGATGCGAAATGACATGGATGAATTATTTAATAATATTAAGAATGGCAATCAAGTTACCTTTGATCGAACAAAATGGGAGCCAAGCACATGGCCGAAGCAAGCGCAAGGAGTTGGCTGGATGGAAGCCCCCCGCGGTGCATTAGGTCATTGGATTGAAATTGAAAATCAAAAAACGAAAAATTATCAAGCTGTTGTACCAACGACTTGGAATGCATCTCCTCGAGATCATCAAAATCAAATAGGTGCATATGAAGCGGCCTTAAAAGGTACGCCGTTGTTAAATAAAGAACAGCCATTAGAAATATTACGAATTGTCCATTCATTTGATCCTTGCTTAGCTTGTGCCGTGCATTTAACAGATCTCGAAACGAAACAATCTACCGAAATTAGAATCGGTTAGGAGGGCTGACGGATGCCAAACCCGAATCCAATGCCAAATCAAAGCAGTGAAGTGATCTATAAGCCTGAGCGAGCACCGAAAGTAAGACCTGTAGATAAAAAGGTTGTAAAAGTCTATGTATGGGAGCTGCCTGTTCGAGTATTTCACTGGATCAATGCGTTAGCGATTGTATTACTCATGATAACTGGAATCTATATTGGCAACCCATTTTTAGGTGCTACCGTACCAGAAGAAGCCTATTACTCGAATGTCATGGGGTGGGCAAGATATATTCACTTCTTTTCTGCATTTATATTCACGATTAATTTAGTTGTTCGGTGGTACTGGGTATTTAAAGGAAATAAATATGCTACTTCTAATCCATTTCGCCGAGTGTTTTGGGAAGAAACATATGAAACGATTAAATATTATCTATTTATGAAAAATAAGAAGCATCATTACGTAGGGCATAACCCGCTAGCACAGTTAAGCTATTGGATTTTCATCGGAATCGGTTCACTAGTCATCATGTTTACAGGCTATTATTTATATTTTGAACCACAGCCTGAATCAATCTATGGCAAGTTTTTCTTTAGCTGGGTTCCCCTTTTATTTGGAGGGGATAGCTTTAGCATTCGATCCTTACACCATCTGGTCGCATGGGGATTTATGATTTTTATGGTTGTTCATATATATATGGCATTTCGTGAGGACTACCTACAACGCAATGGTACGATGTCATCGATTTTTACAGGATACAAAGTAGAACCAAAAAAAGCAGTTGGTGATGATAAAGATGAGTAAGCAGCTAGATAACAAGATAACGATATTAGGAATAGGCAACACACTCTACAAGGATGAAGGGATTGGTGTTCATAGCTTGCCAATGATAGAGGCAGCCCTCAAATCTGTGTCTAATATAGAGATCATCGAAGGGTCGACCGATGGAATGAGACTGCTTGGACCGATAGAGGACACAAACTACTTAATTGTCATAGATGCGATTAATGCTGGAAAAAAAGGCGGTACCATTATTTCACTTGAAGGTGAAGAGATTCCAGCATATTTTGGGATTAAAATGTCCATTCATCAGCTTGGATTTCAAGAGGTGCTGTTCGCGGCCAAAATAAGAGAAAAATACCCAAAAAATATTATGATGTTTGGCATGCAGCCAACAAGTTTAGAGCTAGGGGTAGAACTTTCCGAAACAAATCAACAAAAGCTCCCCACTTTAGTGGATCAAATTGTTAAGCAAGTATACCAGTGGAGAAGTGTCTCGTGAAACGGATTGATTTCTTTAGAGAAATGAGATTGGGTTTCTTAAAAACGGTACGATCAGTCTATGAACCTTTCGTTGAAGAAGACGTGGAAAGGCTCGGACATCTTGCCAATCGTGTTCTACAGATGAAATGGTATTTCTTATTTACGGAAATTATTCAGACCTCAAAAGTAGAACAAGTATTTATAGGCGGAAACCCATATTTTTTAACCTATGATGGTTGGAAAATGGAGGCATATAGTGGGATTTGTCCTTTTTGTTCCAGCCTCCTCTTCTACTCAAACCTATCTGCTACAGGAAAATGTTTTAAATGCGAGGAAACCTTTCATTTAGATCGTACAAATGGGGAATTGCTTCTAGAGGAGTACCCAATTAAAAAGACAGAGAATGGATATTATCTTGGTATTAGGGAATGAACGCTATGCATGAAATGGCATTAATGGGGGATATCCTCGAGATGATTCAGGAGGATTGTAAGAAACAACAGATTGGGATTATAGAAGAAATCGATTTAATCATTGGAGAAATTAGCCATGTGATGCCAGATGCGATTCAAATGGCATTTGAAGTATATCGTATACAAAATCCTCACTTTATCGATCCAAGAGCAGTATTAACGATACACTTTGAGAAAGCAGAAGCAAGGTGTGTGATCTGTCAAAGAAGCTATACACCAGATCAACGAATATCCGTATGCCCGAGCTGTCATACACCTTCTGGAAAAATCGTATCAGGTGAAACATTTCAAGTCTTATCATACGAGGGGAGATAATCGATGAAAGTCACATTAAGAACGGACGTATTAACCAACAACAACAAGGCAGCTGAATTTAACCGGCAACAATTTACGGAAACGAAGACGCTGGTTATTAATCTAATGAGCTCCCCTGGTGCAGGGAAAACCACCTTATTGGAAGAAACAGTGAAAGCTTTAGCAGGCAAGTATCGGGTTGCTGTAATTGAAGGAGATCTTGCAACAGAAAAGGATGCGGATCGAATTCGTGCATTAGGAGCTCAAGCAGTTCAAATTAACACCCATGGTGGCTGCCACCTTGATGCAAGGATGGTAGCAGCCACACTTGGAGAATTTGATTTGGATGAGATAGATATCCTATTTATTGAAAATGTGGGGAACTTAGTCTGCCCTTCAGGATATGACCTTGGGCAAAATCATAAGGTGGCCGTACTAAGCGTTCCAGAAGGCAACGATAAGATACCGAAGTACCCAACGATGTTTATGAGAACGGAGCTCGTACTTTTAAATAAAATTGACCTTCTTCCCTATCTAGATTTTGATGTGGATGTGGCACGCGAAGATCTATTGGCTATAAATCCCATCTCTGGCCTTCTTCCTTTATCGGCTAGTACAAAGGTAGGTATGGATGAATGGTTTACTTGGATTGATCAGGCGTATCAAACATGCATACAGTCTTAATTAAAATAAATGGAAGGGTCCAAGGTGTAGGGTTCCGGCCGTTTATTTTCCAGCTTGCAGAGGCACATCACATAAAAGGAACGGTACAGAACAACATGGATGGGGTAAAAATCATTGCATCAGGCAAACGAGGAGACGTATCGTATTTTATCCAAGATATTACACAGAAAGCACCGAGACTTTCGAAAATAGAACAAATCGCTGTCGAGACGATACCTGAGCAGAAGTTTTATGATTTCTCTATTATTGCCAGCAATCGACAAGGAAGCTCTAAGCTTGTTATTCCTGTGGATTCGGCCATATGCCCTGATTGCCTTTCAGAATTAAAAGACAAGAAGGATTTCCGTTATCGCTATCCCTTCATTAATTGTACGCAGTGTGGACCTAGATATACGATTATTGATGAGCTTCCCTATGACCGACCATACACATCAATGAAAGATTTTCCAATGTGCCGTACTTGCTCAGAGGAATACGAGGATCCAAGAAATAGGCGGCACCATGCCCAGCCGATTGCATGTTCGGACTGTGGTCCAGCTGTTCTTCTAGTTGATCAAAGTGGAGAGCCGCTTCCTGTAATGAATCCTATTTTAGAGACCATACAAATGCTGAAGCAAGGGAAAATTGTGGCAATTAAGGGATTAGGTGGATATCACCTTTGCTGCGATGCTCAAAACAGCGAGGCTGTATCCACATTAAGGAAGCGGAAGAATCGTCCGAACCGGCCACTAGCTGTAATGGCTTCATCCATTGAGAGAGTTACAGCGTTTGCAAATGTAACATCAGAGGAAGAACAACTCTTATTAAGTCCGGAAGCACCTATTGTTGTTATGACTAAGCATGAATCCTATCATTTAGCAGCAGAAGTAGCGCCTCATTTAACAACAATTGGAGTGATGCTGCCATACACCCCATTGCACCATCTATTATTTTTGAACAATGAGGAGTTAACACTCGTTATGACAAGTGCGAATCCGTCAGGGATACCAATAATCTATAGAGACACGGATGCGCAGAAGCTACTTATGGATATTGCTGACTATGTACTGATTCATAATCGAGAAATACTTCATCCACTGGATGACTCAGTCGTTCAAGTTTCAAATGGTTTGCCCGATCTTTTTAGAAGAGCGAGAGGATATGTGCCAGATCCGATAAGGGTAGACAATAATCTTTCAGGCTTCATTGCTTTTGGAGGCCAGCAGAAAAGCACCTTCACCATTGGACGAGACGGACAAGTGTTTATGGGGCCACACCTAGGTGATTTAGATAATATTGAAACCATCTCCCATTATCAGAATGAGCTGAAACATTTGATGAAATGGACCGGAGCTGAAACAAAGGTTGCTGTAATCGATGCTCATCCAACCTATCATACGAGATATATGAAAAATGAGTATTCTTTTGATGAAACGATTGAAGTACAACACCATCATGCACATATGGCAGCTTGTATGGGGGAAAATCAGTTAACTAAAAATTGTTTTGGAATCATTTTAGACGGGACAGGTTATGGCTTAGATGGAGCAGTTTGGGGATTTGAAGTGTTTTATGGAAATTACGAAAAGGTTAGTAGACTTGCACATCTCACTTACACTCCATTACCTGGAAATGAAAAGTGTATCAAAGAACCGTGGCGTAATGCAGTAGCAATGTTAATCGAGTTGTTTGGTGATGAAGGGGAGAAGCGAGCCGCAAAATTATTTCACTCTAAACAAAAGGAAATCCACATTCTGAGGTCAATGATTCAGAATCAGTTAAACCTGGTCTACGGAGGGACATGTGGAAGACTCTTTGATGCGGTCAGTGCGATTTGCGGAGTTTGTACCATATCAACGTATGATGGGGAAGCTGCCATTCGCTTAAGTGAATTTGCCTCACTTAAATTAGATGTTGGTACATATGCCTATGAGTTGAAAAATGAAAATGGAACTTATCAGTTTGACTTTTCAAAGATGCTGCTCCAAATTATTGACGATATCGAAAGCGGACAAAGTCTACCCAATATCAGTACTAAATTTCATGAAACGATTGTCTCTGCTTTAGCTGACTGTGTAACAAAGATTCAGAAGCAGATAGAAGATGTTCAGAAAACAGTTGTTCTATCTGGTGGCAGCTTCCACAACCAATATATTCGATCAAGATTGACAAGTACATTAACTGAAAAAGGCTTTAGGGTGTATACCCATCGAAAGCTACCTTGTAGTGATGCTGGTTTATCCTATGGACAAATCATGGTTGCACAAGCTAAAAGGAGGTCATAATCATGTGTGTAGGTGTTCCTGCGAAGGTCATCCAAAAACATGAATACCAAGCGCTAGTAGATGTCATGGGCTCACAAACGACCGTTGGGATTATTTTTATTCCTGATGTCGAGGTAGGTAACTATGTAATCGTTCATGCTGGCCAAGCGATGTCCATTATTGATGAGCAATTTGCTTTAGAAAGTGTGAATGAATGGAGGAAGCTGATTGATGCTCGAAATTCTTAAGCAATCCTCTAATCCTGATATTTGTATGCCATTGGTACAAGCAGTAAAAGAAAAAGCGAAGGAATATTATCATGTCTATGGGAGGAAGCCTGCATTTATGGAGGTTTGTGGTTCTCATACTATGGCACTTGCAAAGTCTGGCGTAAAGCAGTCATTAAAGGATGATGTGAATCTGATCTCAGGTCCCGGCTGCCCAGTATGTGTTACCGATCAGCAATCAATCGATGCAATGATTACCCTTGCAGATGGAGAAAACCGGATTATATGTACGTTTGGAGACATGATGAGAGTACCAGGATCTTCAGGGACGTTGATGGAAGCAAAGACGACGGGGAGAGATATCCGAGTCTTATATTCTCCAACAGATGCCATCCGAATTGCCTTGGAAAATCAAGATAAGCAAGTGATTTTTCTTGGGATTGGATTTGAAACAACGATCCCGATTCTTTCTATTTTAATAGAAGAAGCAAATCGACTTCAGTTGGGGAATTTTACTGTATGGATGACAACGAAGCTGGTTGAGCCGATTCTTCGCTACTTATTAGATGCAGGAGATGTGAGGTTAGACGGATTTATTTTACCAGGACATGTTTCCATTGTTCTCGGAGAAGATTCCTATCAATATCTCCCAAATGAATATGGAATATCAGGGGTCATTTCAGGGTTTGAGCCAGCCGAATTGCTAAGTGGGATCTACAAATTATTGAATCTATCATTAAAAAATCAACCATTAATAGAAAATGATCACCCATCAATTGTGACTAAGAGTGGAAATACAGTTGCGAAAGAATGGATGGATCGTTATTTCACACCATGCGATGAAGCATGGAGAGGTATCGGGGTAATTAAGGATAGCGGCCTAGACATAAAAGAAGAATTCTCTAGTTTTAATGCAAAAAAACGATTTCAAATTGAGATGAGAGAACCAAAGAAAACGAAGTGTCGATGCGGTGAAGTGATAAGGGGGCTCATTTCTCCAGAAGAGTGTCGTTTGTTTGGGAAAGCGTGTAATCCACTAAATCCGATCGGCCCTTGTATGGTGTCAGCAGAAGGAAGCTGCTCAGCATTCTATCAATTTATGAGGGAGAGTGTGTAATGGATAAGAAGATTAGTCTTGAGCATGGGGACGGGGGGGAACGAAGCCATCGATTAATAAAAGAAGTATTTGTTAAGGCGTTTGGTGATACGAAAGAAGCCATGCTAGATGCAGCTATCCTCACCCTTCCGAAAGCAACGATTGCCATGTCTACTGACACCTTCGTGATCAAGCCGATCTTCTTCCCTGGTGGTTCAATCGGGAAGCTGGCGGTAGCTGGAACGGTAAATGATTTAGCTGTGAGCGGTGCAAAGCCCATGTATTTAACATGTGGGTTTGTAATTGAAGAGGGTTTTTCAGTTGAGGATCTTAAAACAATCGTTGAGGATATGAAATCAGAAGCAATGAAGACTGGGGTAACTATTGTAGCAGGCGATACAAAAGTTGTGGAAAAAGGCAGTGCCGATGGAGTCTATATAAATACGACAGGAATTGGAGTCACAATAAGAGGCGAAGAAGCTCCGTCTTTTCAAGAAGGGGATCAAGTGATCCTAACTGGCACGCTCGGTGACCACGGAATTTCAGTATTAGCTGCAAGGGGCGATCTAGGATTTACAACCCATGTAAAAAGCGATTGTGCTTCTTTGAACCACATGCTTCTCTTAGTGCATGAAGCATGTGAATCGGTCCGAATTATGCGTGATCCAACTAGAGGAGGCTTAGCTACCACTTTAGTAGAGCTTGCTGAAGATTTTTCTCTTCAGATGGTCATTAAAGAAGAATCTCTCCCTATTAAAGCAGAGGTTCATGGAGCGTGTGACTTGCTGGGGTTTGATCCAATGTATGTAGCGAACGAAGGAAAAGCCATCATTATTATTGGAAAAGAAGACACTGAGCAGGCACTTGAGATTCTAAAGTCTTTTCCAGAAGGAGAAGAAGCAAAAGTAATAGGCACCATTTCACAGGTTGGGAAGGGACAGCTTCTTTTAGAAACACCAATTGGCTCCAAGCGTATGTTATCTCGATTATCAGGTATGATGTTCCCAAGAATTTGCTAAAAATATATATTTTTTGTTAAATTGCATATTTAGACATTCTTCGAGCCATACTTGAGTTATAATAAGTTCAAACGGGTGAAAAAGAGGATTGATATTTTGCTATTCAAGAGCCTAGAGTTCAAAAATGTTGTTGGACAGAAGGTCAAAGTTATTGAGATTCCAGTATTGGAGGAAGATAGTCCTTATAATTTCTTAATTCAAGTCCGTTTGCAATCCTTTATTACAATTCTTTACAAAGAGCATAGAGCAAAAACATGCTACTCTTTTAAAGAACATCTCAAAAGGGCCATAAAATGGCCGGTTTATGAAGAATTATTCAATAAAATTGAGATCAAAGATCATAATGCATAATTTTAGAGAACCAGTATTCATATTGGTTCTTTTTTTTGCTTGAGCTTTAGGTAAATGCTTACAAACAGAAGGAAAAAGTGATTTTTTACGTAATTAAAGGTGTTATGCTTTAATTTGCTCGAATATAACTAGTATAATACTATAAGAGAAAGAATTTTCCTTCTGGCTTCATGCCAGTAAAAGCCCTAAATAAAATGACCGATAAAGTTTGGTCAGTGAGATGAATAGGAAGTGAAAGATGATGAAAATTAAAGTAGTCACTGATTCAACAGTGGATCTATCAGATGAGCTAGTAAAAGAATATAACATTGAAGTAGTGCCATTGAATATCTATATTGATGGAGAGAGTTACCTCGATCGCGTCGACATTACACCCGTTGAATTTCTACATAAAATGAAAGAATCAAAGGAGCTACCGAAAAGCTCACAACCTGCAGTTGGTTCTTTTTTAGAAGTGTATGACCGATTAGGTGAAGAGGGTTACGAGGTCATTTCCATTCATATGACAAGTGGAATGAGTGGCACGGTTCAATCAGCCGAAAACGCCGCCGAAATGTCAAGTACAAGTGTAACGGTCATAGATTCTCGCTTTATCTCAAAGGCATTAGGATTCCAGGTAATCGAAGCGGCCAAGATGATAAAAGAAGGAAAAACTGTAGATGAAATCGTGCAACACCTAAATGAAGTTCGTAAGCATACTAGATTGTTTGTTGTAGTGGATACTCTTGAAAATCTCGTTAAAGGCGGTCGAATTGGAAAAGGGAAAGCACTAATTGGTTCAATGTTAAATATCAAGCCGATTGCATCCCTTGAAGGCGGCGCTTACAATCCTGTTTCAAAAGCGCGCAGCTACTCTCAAGTCGTTAAATTCCTCTCGAAGCAATTCGCTGAAGACGTGAAAGGAAAGACGATCAAAGGAGTGGGCATTGCACATGCTGAAGGGCTCGAACTTGCCAACAAACTAAAAGATTCTATTCAAGAGGTAACAGGCTATGATAAATGTACAATTGAATACACAACCCCGATCATCAGTACACATACCGGTCAAGGTGCGATTGGGTTTATGTACTATTTTGAGGATTCGGCTAACTAATTTGGAAAGAGTCACCAGGTGAAAATGTAGTAAAGTCCGAACGGTGCGCTCGTTCGGACAGGAACCCGGGTGAACGAGTCCGAAAAGAATGCAAGTTCGGACAGGAATCTAGGAAAAGCCTGCCCGCGAGTCCGAACCACTTCCCCCAGATCAAAAACAAACAATAAAAACACCAAATAGCTCAAAAAACTCCTCTATAAACTCAACTGCTCCCCCAAGGAAACCAAAGAGTACAAACGCCTAGCTTAAATTTGATTCGGCATTTTGGTTGGTGTCGGCTTGGCATATCCATCTTTATATTTCTCATCGATGTATTCACGGATTTCTTCGACAGATGCGCCTTCGTTATATTTAAGGATACTTTCAGCAGCTGTTTCAAGGCAGACGCCACATTTTGTTCCATGGTCATCCCAGACAATTGCTTCGGATGGCTTATTTTCATAGACGAAACAATCGTAGTTATCTTTATGGCCGACAGAATCTCCACACCCGCAATAGCATGGGATGTATTCAAGGAGCTCTTGGTTTTTGGCAGCTGCTTCATAAATGACCTTCATTTGCTCGGGTTTGTCATCAAGGAATTTCGGCAGGGTGCTGATGTTACTCGTTTCTTCACGTATGTCTCCTTTAGGAGCGTGTAATGCATGCTCTGAGTCATGCTCTTCATGATTCTCCTTATCTTTTTGAGCATCATTCGCCGCAGAACATCCAGAAAGAAGGGCTAGTACGGTGAAGAGAAATAGGAAATATTTTTTCATAGGATCCTCCCAATCGATAGATTCCATTCTATAGTACCATACTGTTTATCTGCTTAAGTATAAATGATTGAATTTGAGAATTTTTCCTAGTAGAGCAATAGATGCTTCAACTTTTGCATAGAGTATATATGCGGGGGTGGGATGATGAAAAATGTATTATTTTTCAGTGACTTTGGTGTAGATGATTTTGTTGCGATTATATATGCTTATTTCAATAAGGATATTAATATCGTTGGGGTTGTAGCTGATTATGGAAACGTCTCGAAGGATGATGCTGTTCGGAATGCAGCTTATCTTCGGGAGGTGACTGGTGTGGCTACTCCGATTTTTGGAGGGGCACATATCCCATTAACAGGTGAATTTCCAACTTATTATCCTGAGGTACACGGAGTTGAAGGGCTGGGGCCGATCATTCCAACTACAGAAGTATCCGCTGTGTTTGAGAACTTCGATGGGATAAAAAAAATAATTGAAAAATATAAAGACGACCTTTCAATCGTTAATGTAGGACGTTTGTCCTCCTTAGCGACAGCCTTTATCCTGTATCCAACGTACATGGAGGAAGTAAGTGAGTATTATATTATGGGAGGCGCTTTTCAAGTGCCAGGTAACATAACGGCAGTTGCTGAAGCGAATATTTATGGTGATCCATACGCAGCAAATATCGTTTTAAATATGGCTCCAAAAAGTGTGAAGATTTTCCCTTTAGATGTAACTAGGTCTGCCCTTGTTTCACCTATGGTTATCGACGACTTAGACGAATTCTACCAGCAGACGAACAATCATGTGGGGAAGCTCGTCAAGCCAATGGTCGATTATTACTATCAATTTTATAAAAAAAATGACCCAACAATAAGTGGTAGCCCACTACACGATTTGTTTACCCTTTGGGCTACGGTGAATGAAAAGGAAATCAGCTACAGCCGAGTACCTGTGAAGATAGTTGTGAATCAGGGCTGTGCTTTTGGTCAGACAATAGCTGATTTTCGAAAAACAATAGAAAAGGCAGATTATCCTTACCACGAGGTTGCCCTTCATTACAATTATCCCACTTTTATTCGGTCCTTTTATCAAACTATGAAAAAGGGGAGTAGTTAGAAGCATTCACACCATTGTCAATTAAATTTCTTTATTCTTTCCTATCTATTTGCTAGAATATAAGTCGATTATATAAAAATGATTGCAGGTGAAAAAATGAAATTACGATTCTTGGCTACGATTGCAGTCATAGGTGTGCTGCTATTAGCTGCTTGCGGACAAAAAGGGATAAAAGATGCTAAAAACTGGCCTGTTGAAGACTTTTCTTACCAAAATCAAAAGGGCGAAGCATTTGGTTTGAAGGATTTGGAAGGAAAAGTATGGGTGGCTGATTTTATCTTTACAAGCTGCGAAGACGTATGTCTTCCAATGACCTCTAATATGAGTAAGCTTCAAGAAATGGTAAAAGAAGAAGGAATTGAAAATATACAATTTGTTTCGTTTACTGTCGATCCTACTGTTGATTCTCCTGAAAAACTAAAAGAGTTCGGAGACACATTTAATGTAGATTACTCTAACTGGAATTTCCTTACGGGATATTCACAAGAAGAAATAACGGATTTTGCACGAGAAAGTTTTAAAACATTGGTTGTCAAACCACAAAATGATGACCAAGTTGGACATGGTACAGATTTCTATCTAGTTGGACAAGATGGGAAAATCTTAAAATACTACACAGGTCTAGCAAAAATCCCATTTGAAGACATCATTAAAGATATTAAAGCAGTACAATAGGCCTTTTTGGAGGTCTATTTTTTTTCATAAACGAAATAGATGTCTCTTAAGGTGACCAGTGGTATAATATGAATGAAATTATAAAGGAAGGTGATTACATGAGATTACCATTCACCTCTCTTTTTCTTTGCGTCTTTCTCATAAGTGCATGTCAATTGGATACACCAAATAAGGGTGGAAAAACAAATGTACCAAGGGAGTCAGCGATCGTATCAAAACAAGAGCTACCTCTTGACTTTATTCCGAAAGATTTTAAAATTGTGGCCGTAGGAGATTCACTTACTCAAGGTGTGGGAGATAGTTCAGATCGTGGCGGGTATGTTCCTTATTTAGAAGGGTATTTAAAGGAAAATAAGGCAGTGCAAGCAACGGAGTTTTCAAATTATGGAGTAAAAGGCAACCGAACGACACAGTTGTTGGAAAGACTACAGAAAAAAGAAGTTAAGACAGACATACAAGAAGCAGACCTTGTCATCATGACCATCGGTGGAAATGATGTAATGAAGGTGGTTCGAGAGAATTTCTCTAGCCTTGAATTAAAGGATTTCGAAAAAGAAAAAATAGCTTATGAAAAGAATTTAAAGAAAGTACTAGATTCTGTTCGTGAAAATAATCCAAATAGTGTAATTGTTCTTGTTGGGTTATATAACCCTTTCTCTCAATGGTTTGCCGATGTGAAAGAAATTGATCAAATTATTGAGGACTGGAATGAAACGAGCACCACAATCTTAGCTACTTATGAAAATACGTTTTTTGTAGAGATAGATGATCTATTTAAAGAGAATGGAGAAGCCATATTATTCACCGATTATTTTCACCCCAATGATAAAGGGTATGAGCTGATGGCACAAAGGCTTTATGAGAAATTAGGGAGTGAAGTGCTACAGAAATCATTAGAAGTAAAATATACAGCTTTAGAAAGAGGAGAATAAGGAAATATGAAGTATAATTGGAAAAAATTATTCCTCCTATTAGCGATTGTTAATATTATTGTGGTTATAACTTTCATCGTATTGTTGAACATGCCAGTCAAGCCTGAAGAAATAGATTTGGTTGAGAACACAAAGGAAGAGGTTCAATTTCATTTTACTACGAATAAACAAGACCTAAATCAAGTGATCAATCACCATATTGAAAGCTTAAAAGGTCCAATCGATTATGAGGTTTTGCTCAAAGATGATGTGGAACTGTATGGGACGATTCCGATTTTTACTCAAAATATCCAAATGAAGTTAACTTTTGAGCCCGTTGCCTTAGATAATGGTGATTTGTTGTTGAAACAAAAATCGATCTCCATCGGAGAATTGCCTCTTCCTGTATCACAGGTATTAAAGATGATTCGAGACAATTATCAGTTTCCTGATATGGTTCAAATCGATCCAAAGGAAGAGCAAATATATATCGCCTTACAAAAGATGAAATTGAAAAGTGATTTGAGCGTGAGAGTAGATGAATTTAATCTTCAAGAGGATCAAATTAAATTTAGCTTGCTAGTACCGACAGAATAAAAAAAGCCTGGCTCATTCAGAGATGCCCTGTAATAGTTAGACACCAATCTAACTATTACGGGGCATCTTAATACTCGAGTCAGGCTTTTGTTATTTTTCCATCTAGGATAAGAGTGAATTCCGCTCAAGTCGCTTGCTTTCCTTGGGCATACTTCATGCTACCTCGTCTCTGGTTCTGCGGGAACTTGACTGCTGCACAAAACCCCTTTGATCATCGCCTTCCGCTCCAATCACCGTTTCTAGCTCCCTTGAAACCTTTGCCTCGCCTATGAATGCCTCATAATTAACTTATAAGCAAACATTAGTTGAATAGAGTTTGTCTACAGTCTGTACCAATCTCGTAACATGAAATCAGCTTAGAATGCTAGCCTTTCAGAATGATGGCTTCTAATTGAGGATCATCCGACACAAAGCCGACAGCCACAATGGTGTATGCTTCATTTGGGTTTAGCTGAATTCCTGGTAATGAGAGTACTACATTCTTCGTTCCTGCTACTCTAGCTTCTAAATCCACTGTCATTGGACTAAGTCCTAAGTAATCGGTCGCTTCCTTAAAGGATACGTTTGGAAAAATGACATCTCTATTTTTTACGGCAATATCAACTGCAGGTGCATCTGGAGATAGGTGAATAAAGCGTGCTTTCGTTTCGCCTGCTGGTACTTGAGGCATATCCTCAAAAGCAGCTAATCGAAGCTTGCTTACAGGTCCTATAGCCGCTAACGTATAAAATTTGCCCGGTTCGACATGAACCTTTTTACTAATAACGGTAGAAACCATCGTTCCAGTGGGATAAATATCAATTTGATATCTACCAGCAGGTAACGACATGTATTTACTCGACTGTTTGTATTCGACGTTTTTTAAGATGGGGTTTCCATTTACATACACATCCACATTAGGTGCATCTGGAGAAGCGTGTAGGACCCTTACCATCGCAGGAGAATTCCCATTATTTGCTTCCATTCGCATCAAGTTAAGTGCTTTATGCAAACATTTTAAATGTTTTTGATAATAATGAATATGCATCGTTGGGTTGATGTATTTATAATAGCCTGCTAAAACATCATACAAGGCAGCCTCTTCTAAATAATGATGTTGATTTCTATTTTTAGCCATATCCCTCGCTCCTTCGTTCTGTGATTTTCACCTATATACCATATGCGTTAACGCATAAAGTGGTTCTTATTGAAAAAATATACTTTACAATCAGAATTATTTTCCATATAATAAGAATATTAACAAAAAGGTGGTGTTGTGTTATGAAAAAACGATTACATGTCTCTCTAATTGAATATACACAGCCCATCGGTAGAAGTGTCGAGATTTATTCGTAATCTTCATTTAATCCTTATGATGTTTACTACCCATGGGCTGTGTGCCTATGGGTTTTTATTTTGGCTAGGGGTAAGCTTCTAGCCTGCAAAAATGACAGTTTTTACACATAAGGAGAAGATTAAATGAATTTAACAAATCTAGGCTTTGATAAGCCATTACAATTGGCTTTTGCGCCATATGAAACAGAAGAATATATTGTAGGAAGAGTCACACTTGAGCATAAGCGGATGTATCGCGTTTGGACGGAAAATGGAGAGCTTCTATGTGAAGTATCAGGGAAATTTTCTTATCAGGCCCATCTTCGGGAGGATTTTCCAGCAGTAGGTGATTGGGTAGTTCTGAAGGCGAGATACGATGAGCAAAAAGGGACCATTCATCACATTCTTCCTCGAAAAAGTAAATTTTCAAGAAAATCAGCAGGCCATACAACAGAAGAGCAAATAGTTGCGACAAATGTAGATACGATCTTTCTAGTGAACTCTCTTAATGATGATCTTAATTTAAGAAGGATTGAACGATATTTGCTATTGACGTGGGAAAGTGGAGCAAATCCCGTTATAATCCTATCCAAAGCGGACTTATGTGAAAATCCGGCGGAGAAAATGGCTGAAGTGGAACAAGTTGCTTTAGGAGTTCCAGTCATAACCATTAGCACGATTCAAAACGAGGGGATGGACCTTCTTGCACCATATATCGGTGCTGGTCAAACAGTTGCCCTTCTAGGTTCTTCCGGTGTCGGGAAATCCACTTTAACTAACTTTTTGCTCGGGGAAGATAAACAAAAAGTATTGGAAATAAGAGAAGCGGATGATAAAGGCAGGCATACGACCACACATCGAGAGCTTGTATTTTTGCCAAATGGCGGGGTGCTCATTGATACTCCAGGGATGAGAGAGCTACAGCTTTGGGAGAGCGACCGTGGTGTAACTGAAAGCTTTCAAGATATCGAATCGGTAGCAGATTCCTGTAAGTTCCGTGATTGTCAGCATGATAATGAGCCAGGATGTGCGATTCGAAAAGCGATTCAATCAGGAGAGATACCGGAAGAAAGATTTCAAAGCTACCAGAAGCTTCAAAGAGAATTAGCTTATTTAGACCGAAAGCTTGATAAAAAAGCACAGCTTGAAGAAAAGAAGCGCTGGAAAAACATAAATAAAACGAGTAAAGCGAAAAATAAGCCGAAATAATCATACACAAACCTTTCCAAATGGAGAGGTTTTTTTTGCATTATTTCGTTTTTTTCTTTAATCTATGATGGAGGTGTTGATAATATGGAACAATTGAAGCATGAATTGGCTACATTTGCTGGTGGCTGCTTTTGGTGTATGGTTAAGCCATTTGACCAGCAGCCAGGCATTATTGAAGTAGTATCGGGATATACTGGGGGGCATAAGGATAAGCCTTCTTATGAAGAGGTGTGCTCTGAAACTACGGGGCATTATGAAGCAGTTCAGATTACGTTTGACCCAGACATTTTTCCTTACGAAAAGCTGGTTGAGCTCTTCTGGCAGCAAATTGACCCAACAGATGCAGGTGGACAATTCTACGATAGAGGACAGTCTTATCAAACAGCCATCTTTTATCACACAGAGAAACAGCGCGAACTAGCTGAGAAGTCCAAACAACAGCTAAAAGCAAGCGGGCGCTTTTCGAAACCAATTGTTACACCAATTGTGCCTGCTAAAGAGTTTTATCCAGCTGAAGAGTATCATCAATATTATTATAAAAAAAGTCCTGTTAGATATGATGCGTACCATAAAGGCTCAGGCAGAGCAGCATTTATTGAAAAGCATTGGAGGGATCAATAAATGAAGGAAGACTTAAAAAAGAAATTAACGAGTATGCAATATGAGGTCACTCAAAATAATGGAACAGAGCCGCCTTTTCGAAATGAATACTGGAATGAAACAAGAGACGGAATTTATGTGGACCTCGTTTCTGGCAAACCACTGTTCAGCTCAAAGGATAAATATGATGCAGGCTGCGGTTGGCCAAGCTTTACGAAGCCGATAGATGAGGAAGAAATTATTGAAAAAGAGGACCGAAGCCACTTTATGGTCCGAACAGAAGTAAGAAGTAAAAACGCAGATTCCCATCTCGGTCACGTATTCGATGATGGGCCAGGCCCAAATGGGCTACGTTATTGCATCAATTCAGCTGCCCTCCGCTTTATTCCAAAAGAGGATCTAGAAAAAGAGGGGTACGGCAAATTTCTATCATTGTTTTAATAACGTGGCAAGTTGCTTAAACTAGGTGATTGAAACGAAGGTGCTTGACTCCAGGGGATAAGCGTTACAACCAAGACTTTTTTTACAGCTGAATGCTGAAGGATGCTTGGTTTCCGAACGCCCCCGGAGAGCAAGCGCTTGAAGTGGAAATCATCTTATTCCACGATTGTCTACTCATACATGCCATTCACATAGTTCAAGTGAAGTGGTTTACTCCTTAACACATACAGGGTAAAAATCTCTTCTATTTACTTCCTTTAGATGTCATCCCTCCAGAAAGGACAAACTTCATTGCGTCTTCTGGCTTGATGTCCATCATTTCTACCTGATCTTTTGGTATTAAAAATGTAAAACCGGCAACCTGAAAGGTTTGTGGAACATAGACTGCAATATAGTCCTGCAATGGTTCGTAAAATCGTTCCAACTCGTCAGCTGTAATGAATCCGATACTTTTCATGGCTGTACCAGGAATCGTTACAAGTGCAACCTTAGAAAAAGACTTCTTTTCGCCTAAAAAAGAATGGACAGTATCTTTAATGACAGAATAAAGAGTCTTTACTAAAGGGATTTTCTCTAACAGGCGGTCTACGAGCCGAAATAGGGAGCCTGTTATGAACTTAGTAGACAGCCAACCTAAGACTGTGATGAGAGTGACGGTTAACATTAACCCAATTCCAGGGATATAATCCTCCTCTAAATACGGTTTTAGAATATTTCCAAGTAGACTATCTAAAAAAACAAACAGCTTATACAAGATGTAGAACACCACAATAATTGGAACAATGGTGAGAATTCCATTTACAAAATTCTTTAGTATACTTTTCATCGAATGATCCTCTAATCTCCTTACATTCTATGTTTCTTTACATATGACTATTTTCTAAATGTCTGTTGTTTTATACCAAAGTTAGATTACTTTCTATAGACGAGGGCTAGCAGCTTGGAGCGGAAGGATTCGAGACGCCTGCGGGAACGTGGGACAGGTGAGACCCACAGGCGAAGCCGAGGAAACTCACGGCTCGCCTCGCTGCAAACGAGTATTCTTGAACGGAAAACTACCTATGTATAAAAGCAACGATGCATACGAAAAAAGCCTTTCATTTTACAATACAATCATTCTACCCATTAGGCAAATAAATAATAAAAAATGGGCAAACGCACATACAGGTCAAGTACCTAATACATATCGTGTAGAGAACAAACAATGAAACAATAATAAGGAGGAAACCCATTATGAATTACGGATATGGTTATGGTTGTGACCCTTGTTACCAAGGTGGATATGCTTACCCTGCTGCAGTTGGAGGATATGGATTTAACGGTTTTGCGTTAATCGTTGTCCTGTTTATTTTATTGATTATCATCGGCGCTAGCTGGTACGGCAAGTGCTAATTGAATCATACGAAAAAGATGTCCACTGCTAACGTGGGCATCTTTTTTTCTTTATTGTGTAAAGCAACTGGGCTGTCAGCTGGAAAAGCGGGAGCGGATAGAGCCTCGGCTAAGCGTAGCAATGGAAGTTGATTGGACCAGATCTATTTCTACCTATTTTAAAGACAGAAAATTTAGATATAAAGCAATTCACGAACGTTATTTAATAAGATGTTGATTATAGTTCGTTTTTATTGTTGACGACACCGTTTTCATCTGATATAGTTACGAATGGGTTGAGAAATAACGAATACAGACAACGTCTGGGGGAAATCATTATGAAAACAAACTATGATGTAATCGTTGTCGGAGCTGGTCCGGCTGGAATATTTACTTGCTATGAATTATCCTTGAAAATGCCAGGAGCAAACGTATTATTAATAGATAAAGGTCACGATATTTATAAGCGAAATTGTCCAATTTTACAAAAAAAGATTGAAAAGTGTCCACCTGCTGCAGGTAGAAAAGAATTCGCAGGCTGTTTACCAGCATGTTCCATAACAAACGGGTTTGGCGGGGCTGGTGCCTATTCTGACGGGAAATTCAACATTACAAGTGAATTTGGAGGCTGGATGACCGATTATCTTCCCGATTCTCAAGTAGTCGATTTAATTAAGTATGTTGATCAAATCAACCTCGATCACGGTGCAACAGAGAGCATTACAGATCCGCTCACAGATAAAGTTCGTGAAATTGAACGCCGTGGTTATGCAGCTGGCCTAAAGCTGCTACGTGCTCAAGTTCGTCATTTAGGGACCGAGCAAAATCTAGAAATCTTAAAGAGTATCTATGAATATTTAAAAGAGAAAGTAGATATGGTATATAAAACAGAAGTAGAAGACTTGATTACAAGAAAAACAGATGACGGCCATGTAATTGAAGGAGTAAAGTTGAAATCTGGTGATTCTATATTTGCGGACAAAGTGGTCATTGTACCAGGACGTGATGGTTCGGTTTGGTTAACGAAGCTATTGAAATCACGCCGCTTAAAAATGATTAACAATCAAGTCGATATTGGTGTGCGAGTGGAGACCTCTAATATAGTAATGGAAGAAATCAATGAACATTTATATGAAGGAAAATTTGTGTTCAATACATCCGTTGGCACAAAGGTTCGAACATTCTGTAGCAATCCTGCAGGGCATGTTGTAGTCGAAAATCATTCAGGAATCATGCTTGCTAACGGTCATGCATATAAGGACCCAAAGCTAGGAAGTCCAAATACAAACTTTGCCTTATTAGTTTCACATACTTTTGCCGATCCATTTGATCAGCCAAATGAGTACGCACATGAAGTATCTCGCTTAGCAAATAGTCTGTCAAATGGGGGACTTATTGTTCAAAAATATGGAGATATCTTAAAAGGACGCCGCTCTACGCTTAAGCGAATTAGAGAGGGATTTTTAGAGCCTACTCTGAAAGAAGCTGTACCTGGAGATCTTGGTCTAGCCTTACCATACAATACAATGAAAAGCTTAATTGAAATGACTGAAGCACTCAATCATGTTACGCCAGGTCTGGCATCAGAACACACGTTATTCTATGGAGTAGAAGCAAAGTTCTATTCAGCAAGACCAAAATTAAATGAACGCTTTGAAACAGAAATTAACGGCTTATATGTTGGCGGAGACGGTGCAGGGGTTACTCGGGGACTAGCTCAGGCAAGCGCATGTGGTGTATGGATTGCAAGAGACATCGTTGAAAAGACGTCTACAAAAAACACAAAAGAAACCGTATTAGTCTAAATACGAGAAAAAATCAAATGTCAACATAGTAGCTTTTAGACTGAAGACACACTCGAAACATTTGAGTTTGTCCTCAGTCTTTTTTTGGGCTCTATAATTCTAAAGTCTATAAAAGAAGTATCACTAATGTGATTCCCTCTCCGTTTTAACAAGAATTAAATTCAAAGAGTTAACTTGCTTTCCTTCTATTTTTTTATTTGATAATTACGCTTGTATAATAATTAAATTCTTTGATCTTATCCGCTGATTGCACGCACTGCACCTGAAGCGGAAATATATCTTTTCCAACGAAAAACAGCTTTATATCGAAAACTCTCTTTTTTTTGTCAGATATTAAGGTTAATATGGTAAGAATAGTTAGACTATATGATATCCTAACCTAGATTACACTAGAATAGTTAGAAAAAAATAGCGAGTTGAGGTAGAGACTAATGAACATTCGGATCCTTGAAGAATCAGATGCCATTTTGTATCAACAATTACGTTTAGGTGCATTACAGACGAACCCTTCAGCATTTCGATCCACATACGCTAGAGAAGTTCACTTTTCTATTGAAACAGTTGCAGAGCGGATTAAACCAACGAAAAACAAATTTGTATTAGGTTCATTTGATTCTAATGGTTTTTTAGTAGGAACGGTTACGTTTATGCGTGAAGATCAACCTAGAACCGCACATAAAGGAAATATATTTGCTATGTATGTGTCACCTGAGAATAGAGGAAAGGGAATAGGGAAATCGCTGCTCGTTGAATTAATTAAGCATGCTAGTATATTGGACGGATTAGAACTTATTAACTTGACAGTCGTTTCAACTAACGATTCTGCAAAAAAGTTATATGAAACAATTGGCTTTAACGTATATGGAACTGAGCGAAAAGCATTTATTCACGAAGGGCAATATTATGATGAGGATTTAATGGTGTTAAGCTTACACTAACCTATTTTCCAGCAATTGTTGTTCTAAACAATAATCTTCTTTTTAAGGCAAGTGTTATGAGGAGTTAGATGTAGCAGAATCACGAATCACTTATTTTGTACATGGATAGGAGTAATAATCGTGCTATATATACGGAAAAATGCGAAAGCTTTGATTGTTGTAGTTCATGAGATTTATGGAATTAATCAGCACATTAAGGATTATTGTAGCCGATTATCTGAGCTGGACTTTGATGTGATTTGCCCAAACCTTCTAAATCAAGAAACTCCATATACATATCATCAAGAGAAATTAGCATATAAACATTTTATGGAATATGTAGGGTTTGAGAAGGCGAAAATGGATATCTTAGAGGTATTATTCGAAAGGAAAGAACCATATGAGAAGATATTTATGGTTGGATTTAGTATAGGTGCAACCATTTCCTGGTTATGTAGTGATGTCGATTTTCTTGACGGTGTAGTCGGATTCTACGGTTCTCAAATCCGAAATCATCTAGAGGTCAAGCCCGTGTGTCCAACGATGTTGTTTTTTCCAGAAAGGGAAAAATCCTTTTCGGTTGACGAGTTAATCCTAAATCTCCGTTCAAATAATGTTGAAACGCACAAATATAGAGGGCTCCATGGTTTTAGTGACTCCTATTCAGAAACATATCATTCTGAATCAGAGCAACAGGCATTTGATAGATTAGTCCATTTTTTGGAAACCTACTGAGCACTTATCTAATTTTATCTGAATATTAAATGAAACGCTTGGAAATTCTCTTTCCAAGCGTTCATTGTGCTATTCAAAAAGCTCGTTCTCACCATTCTATTTATCAGGCATAATCGAAACGATTTGAGCCGTTCGAACAAAGAACATTTCGTCGCCGATATGCATGACGATATGATCTGGTTTCACATCAAGTAATTTTCCTCTTAACGTATCCTTTGTTGTTTGGACAATTAATACTTTTCCCATTACCGTTTGTAATGTTTGAAATACATATGGTTCGAAATTATACATCGGCTGGGATGATGGCATCGCCATTTGTTGTCCTCCCATCATTTGGGCATACATTTGGTGATCTCTAAAGTTTGGCATCCTCATTCTCCTCCTAATTGTGGTTCTCTAAAAAATATGTAATGCCATCGTCAGTTGTATGGGCGAATGCTCAAAATGGGCTATCTCCTCTCATAGGCAAGGTGTGTGGTGAGCGCGTTATTCTATTTGTAGTAAAAAGGAATCTCCTATTCTTTTGAAATTTTCTTAGATTCTTTAGAAAGATTTTCAAATGGTATTCATATAAATTAATAAAAACTTCTAAAGTGCATGAAAGCGTTTTCTTCCTGCTGGGGGAATGGAGGGGTGTAATGGATCAATCGCATCTAATCAAGCCTATTCTCGATACGAATTATCCAATGATTGATTATGGAAAGGGGATTTACTTATTTGATCAAGATGGAAAAAAATATTTAGATGCTTCCTCAGGCGCTGTTACAGCAAATATTGGCCACGGGGTAGATGAAATTATAACTGCCATGCATGACCAGGCCAAGAGAGTATCGTTTGTTTATCGCTCTCAATTTACAAGTGAAGCGGCAGAACAGCTTGCTCGAAAAATTGCCGAAAGCACGATCGGTGATTTAAACTGGGTTTTTTTTGTGAATAGTGGTTCTGAAGCAACAGAAACTGCACTGAAAATCGCGATTCAATATTGGCAGGAAAAAGGGATTCAAACGAAAACAAAAGTACTTTCCAGGTGGATGAGTTACCACGGAATTACACTCGGTGCACTGTCCATGTCAGGGCATGCTGGAAGAAGAGCAAGATTTGTCCCACTGTTAGAGGATTTTCCCGTCATCCATCCTCCGTATTGTTATCGGTGTCCGTACAACCGAGAAGTCCCAAATTGTGGGTATGTATGCGCACAAGAATTAGAGACCGTAATCAAGCGAATTGGAGCGGACCAGATTGCAGGGTTTATAGCTGAACCGATTATTGGAGCTGCTGGCGGAGCCATTACCCCACCCAAGGAGTATTACCGGGTGATCAAGGAAATCTGTGAAAAATATAATATTCTATTCATTGCCGATGAAGTGATGACAGGGTTTGGTAGAACAGGAACGATGCTAGCTGTTGAACATTGGGATGTTGAACCAGATATTGTTACATTAGGAAAAGGTATGGGTGCGGGTTATGCTCCAATTGCTGCTGCACTTGTAAGTGAGCGAGTGATGGAGCCGATACTGGCTGGTTCTAAGACGATTATGAGCGGGCATACATTAAGTGCCAATCCACAGTCATGTGCCGTTTCATTAGCAGTTCTTGAATATTTAGAAAAGAATAAGATTATAGAAGACGTTCCAGCAAAAAGTGCTTATTTAGTAGAAAAGCTAGAGGAGCTGAGAAACGATTTTTCCTTTATCGGAGATATACGCGGAAAAGGTTTAATGATTGGCATGGAATTTGTTCAAAATCTACAAGACAAACAGCCGTTTCCAAGAAATATGCTTGTGACAAGTAACATCGTTGAAATGGCACAAAAAGAAGGGTTATTACTTTATCCTGCAGGTGCAGGGATTGACGGGATTCATGGAGACGCGATTCTGATCGCACCTCCTCTAACAATTACGGAGCAGGAATTAGATGAGCTTCTTTTGCTACTGAAGAAAACATTTCACTTACTTCAAGAATATATAGACAGGAATAAACCTTAATAATTGGAGCGAAATGATATGGAAAATTCTTTTGGGAAAATCACTGAACTAAGTCAATTACAGCATGTGTTTCACGATGAAATGACGCTGATGTTTGGAGGATTTGGCGGGGTCGGTTCACCTCCAACAATCATTGATTATATTTTGCAAAAGGGTACGAAGAAATTAACTCTGATAGGGAATGATACGGGTTTTCCTCATATTGGGATTGGGCAGCTAGTTGCAGCAGGAAGAGCTAACAAGGTCATTGCCTCCCATATTGGTTCAAATCCTATTGCAGGTCAGCTGATGAGTGAAGGGAAGCTTGAGGTTGAGTTCTCTCCACAAGGAATTTTGGCGGAGAGAATTCGTGCGGGAGGAGTAGGCATTCCAGCAGTTTTAAGTGATATTGGCGTCGATCATCCCATCGTCAAACAACACAAACAGCAACTTACATTAAAAGACCAAACCTATTTAGTTGAAACTGCGCTTACGGCAGAGGTTTCCATTGTGTATGCGAAACTTGCAGACCCATATGGCAACTTAGTCTACGACAAGAGTGCGCGCAATACGAATCCATTAGTGGCGATGGCCGGGGATATCACGATTGTAGAGGTAGAGGAATTTGTTCCATTAGGAAGTCTTAGCCCTGAAGAGATTGTTACGCCTGGCGTTTTTGTTGACTATTTAATTCCTTCTGAGGGGGTGAGTTGGAAATGGGCATGGGAATAGATATCCGCAACCGAATGGCCAAAAGGGCCGCACAGGAAATCAAAGAGGGAATGGTAGTAAACCTAGGTATTGGCATTCCGTCCCTTGTACCAAATCACCTGGCAAATGACCTTAACGTTATGTTTCATGCAGAGAATGGCATTACTGGAATGGGCCCAACACCAAGTTCGGGGCAAGAAGATGAGAATTTATGTAATGCAGGTGGATTTCCCGTGACCTTAATAGAGGGGGGATCTTACTGCGATAGCACAATTGCCTTTGGCATGATTCGGAGAGGCTATGTAGACCTAACCATACTTGGCTCTTTACAAGTAAGTGAAAAGGGAGATTTGGCTAATTGGATTGTTCCTGGAAAAAAAGTACCGGGAATGGGGGGAGCGATGGAGCTTGCTCAAAAGGCGAACAAGGTCATTGTTTTAATGAATCAATTGGATAAGCATGGCCATTCGAAAATCGTCAAAGAATGCACGCTTCCTCTTACATCTGCTAGATGTGTTGATTTGATCATAACGGATATGGCTGTGTTTTCCTGCGAAAATGAACAGCTTACTTTACATGAGATATATAAGCCATATTCGGTTGAAGACATCCGTAAGCATACAGATTGTCATTATTCCATTTCAGAAACGCTTCAGGTGATCGATTAAATAGAAAGGGGTTGTGGTCGATTGACAAATCCTGCACCAGCTGTACTTCAGTGGCTTTCTTCTAATAAAGATAGGGGCACTCGGTTTTTGCAACGACTTGTACAGGAGGGAAGTATTCGGGGAAAGGAAAGCCAGGCACAGGCGCTAATCATTGAAAAGTGCCGAAAGCTTGGGTTGTCCCTTGATATCTGGGAAATCGGTGATGAGGTTCTTTTTAAGCATCCTGCCTATTGCTCGGATCGAAAGGATTTTTCGGGAAACCCAAACGTAGTCGGGGTCCTTAAAGGAACGGGGGGCGGAAAATCTCTCATCTTAAACGGTCATATCGACGTCGTTCCACAAGGGAACATGGAAGATTGGGAGGATGATCCGTTTAGTGGGAAGGTGAAAGATGGTAGATTGTATGGAAGAGGTTCAACAGATATGAAGGGTGGGTCTGTTGCATTATTATATGCACTTGAAGGAATCATTTCTTCTGGAGTTAAGCTAAAAGGAGATGTGATTTTTCAAAGTGTGATTGAAGAAGAAAGTGGAGGAGCGGGTACGCTTGCAGCCGTCATTCGAGGCTACCGTGCAGATGGTGCGATTATTCCTGAGCCGACGAATATGAAGCTTTTTCCTAAGCAGCAAGGCTCGATGTGGTTCAGAATTACCGTAAAAGGTAGGTCAGCCCATGGCGGCACTCGATATGAAGGGATAAACGCCATTGAAAAGGCCGTCTTAGTGATTCACAAGTTGCAAGATTTAGAGAAACGGCGAAATGAAAAAATGGTAGATCCTCTTTTTAAAGATATACCGATCCCCATTCCAATTAATATTGGCAAACTTCAAAGCGGTGAATGGCCATCTTCTGTCCCCGATCAAGCGGTTATTGAAGGGCGTATCGGAGTAGCTCCAAGTGAAGAGATGAAACAGGCCGAAAAAGAATTAATGGATTGTTTAGAAGAATTAACAGCGGATGATGATTGGTTCAAACTCCATCCACCTCAAGTCGAATGGTTTGGTGGACGGTGGCAACCGGGAAGCTTAGAAAAGGATCATCCGTTAATGAATACTCTTTCAGAGAACTACGAAAAAATGGTAGGAGAAAAGCCGAAAATTGAAGCTTCTCCTTGGGGAACAGATGGCGGGATCCTTACAAATGTTGGAAGTACACCTGTAGTTGTTTTTGGGCCAGGAGTGACAGAGGTAGCCCATGATGCTGATGAATATATCGAATTAGGAGAAATGTTCCGAGCAGCCGAGATATTGGCATTAACGATTTTGGACTGGTGCGGTGTTGATACAAAGGCGGAAGGGGAATAGAAAATGGGAAGTATTCATATGAAAACAGCCATTCCTGGACCTAAGGCTCAGGAATTATTAAGAAGAAAAGAAAAACATGTACCACGAGGCCCATTTAATACACTTCAAACGTTTGCAGCTTTTGGTGAGGGGGCAATATTAATCGATATCGATGGAAATACGTTCTTAGATTTTGCTGGGGCAATTGGGTCACTTAATACGGGACACTGCCCGCCGAGAGTCGTAGAGGCACTGAAAGAGCAAGTGGATCAATACCTACACCCATGTTTTCATGTCATGATGTATGAGCCATATATTGAATTAGCCGAAATGTTAAATGAAATCACTCCTGGAACCCATGAAAAAAAGACTTTCTTCTTAAATAGCGGAGCAGAAGCGGTGGAGAACACAGTGAAAATTGCGAGAAAGTATACAGGTCGAAAAGGAATCATTTCTTTCGAACGAGGATTTCATGGGCGTACGTATATGGCTATGTCCTTAACAAGTAAAGTAAGACCTTATAAATATCAATTTGGTCCATTTGCACCAGAGACGTATAAATGGCCTTTTCCTGCCTATTTCCGATCAGAAGGGATGAGCAGACAGGGCCTTGACGATGCGTTACTTCGTCGGTTTGAAAGCTTTTTCTTAAGTGAAGTACCTCCAGAAGAAATCGCAGCGGTCATTATGGAGCCTGTTCAAGGAGAAGGAGGCTTCCATATCCCTTCTAAAGAATTTGTTCAAGGAGTCAAAAAAATATGTGAAACATATGGCATATTATTTATAGCTGATGAAGTCCAAACAGGCTTCGGCCGAACAGGAAAAATGTTTGCGATGGAACATTTCGATGTCATTCCTGATCTCATGACCATGTCTAAGTCGATAGGCGCAGGATTGCCAATAAGTGCTGTAACAGGGAGAAAGGAGATCATGGATGCTCCGAATGTAGGAGAAATTGGTGGTACGTATGGCGGGAGCCCATTAGGATGTGTCGCTGCCATTGAAGTGATTAAAACGATACAGGAGGAAAATCTTATCGAGCGGGCGAATCAGATTGGTGAAACTTTTACTAAGAGAATGAACGAGTTAAAATGTAAGTATGAAGTTATTGGCGACATTCGGACGCTCGGGGCAATGTGCGCCATTGAATTTATTCGTGACAAAGAAACAAAAGAACCGAATAAAGAACTCGTACAACAAATCCTAGCGAAAGCACACCAAAGAGGTCTTATTATTATGAGCGCTGGTCTTTATGGAAATATCGTCCGCCTCTTAACACCGTTAGTCATATCAGATGAGCAACTAGACGAAGGACTAACCGTACTAGAACAAGTAGTAGCGGAATGTTGTGAGTAAGGAGAGGATCGAATGAAACAATTACTATGGGTAAACGGGGAACATGTCGGAACAGAGAATTTTTATACATTAACAAGTCCCTATAATGAAGAAATTCTTGCAGAAGTAGCCATAGCGGATGAAGAGCAAGTGAAGGATGCTATTTCAAGTGCAGAGCACGCAGCAAAGATTCTTAGGAATATGCCAGCTTACGAGAGAGCAGGGATACTTGAAAGGCTTGTCAGTCTACTTAAGGAAGAGAAAGAGAGTTGTGCACGATTAATTGCCCTTGAAGCCGCTAAACCTTTAAAGGCAGCAAGAGGTGAGGTAGAACGTACAATTATGACGTATCAGTTCGCTGCCCAAGAGGCTAGGAGGCTATATGGGGAAACGATTCCAATGGATGCAGCTCCAGGTGGAGACGGACGTGTAGCGTATACAATGAAAGAGCCTTTAGGGGTAATTGGAGCCATTACGCCATTTAATTTCCCTATGAATCTAGTAGCACATAAGCTTGGACCTGCGATTGCTGCTGGAAATTCGGTCGTATTAAAGCCAGCAAGTCAAACGCCATTGTCCGCTTACAAAATCGCTCAGCTCTTTGAGAAAGCTGGCCTTCCGAAAGGTGCCTTAAATGTTGTAACGGGCAGCGGAAAGAAGGTCGGGGACTTTCTATTAGCAGATGATCGTGTGAAGATGATTACTTTTACAGGTAGCCCTGAGGTAGGTAAACACATTCGCGAGCATGCCGGTCTAAAAAAAGTGACACTTGAACTAGGTTCGAATTCTGCCGTGATCGTGGATGAGGACGCGAATCTAAGCAAAATTATTCCACGAATTGTGTCCGGTGCTTTTGCTTATCAAGGACAGGTATGTATATCGGTCCAACGAATTTATGTTCATGAATCCATCTATCAAGAGTTTGTTGAGCAATTTGTAGAGGAAGCAAAGAAACTAAAGCTAGGTTCCCCGCTGGATGAGGATACGGACATATCAGCGATGATTTCCCGAGACGATGTCAAGCGTGCGGGAAGCTGGGTTGAGGAATCCATTCAAAACGGAGCAACCCTCGCGCTAGGCGGAGTCGAAGAGGGGACGGTTTACCATCCAACTGTGCTGTTAAATGTACCTTCCGATGAAAAAGTCTCCTGTGAGGAAATGTTTGCACCAGTTGTTCATATCAATCCGTTTTCCGATTTTCAAGAAGCGATTAATTATGTGAATGACTCGAACTATGGCTTGCAGGCTGGGGTATTTACAAACAATGTGACCAAAGCATTCACAGCTGCCAAGGAGCTACATGTCGGTGGCGTAATGATCAATGACTTTCCAACCTTCCGGGTCGATCATATGCCGTATGGTGGAGTGAAGATGAGCGGAATGGGGAGAGAAGGCATTAAATATGCAGTAGAAGAAATGACTGAATTAAAGCTAGTAAGCTTTAAACTAGATTAATGGTTTGGCCTGACCTATTTCGGTCAGGCCTTTCATTTCGGCTCTATAACCGATCGATATATGTTACACTTAATGGAACTAGGTGGAAAAAACGACACAACACCTAGGTGTGAACAAAAGGGGGAAAGCAAATTGAATCAATTTTCCTATACGAGTCAACTCCATGAACAAACGTTTACGATGGACCTATATATTGACCCGTTTAATAAAAGAGTAAGGGTAGATGATTATCTTGGAGATTTGAATAGGGTTATGGAGAAGGCAGAGGAAATAGCCGCTCAACAAAATGCAGAGAAGCTGATTTTTAAAGCGAGAAAAGAACATTTTACCCCATTAATGGAACATGGATTTCAGCCTGAAGCTATGATTGATCAGTTTTATTTAGGATCTGATTGCTACTTTTTCGCAAAGTATTTCACTGCAGACCGAAAAATGAATGACCATTGGATTGCAGAGGATGATATCGTCGAAAACGTTCAAAAGCTGGCTAGGTCAACGGATGTCATTCAGCCTCCAATGGAATATGTGTTAAAGAGAGTAGAAATGGAGGATGCAGAAAAGCTTGCCGCCCTCTATCGGGAAGTCTTTCAAATCTATCCAACCCCGCTTCATGATCCTGAATATATTGTCAAGACGATGGAGGAAGGAACAATCTATTATGCCTTTCAATATGATGGAATCATGGTAAGTGCAGCATCTGCAGAGGTCAATTCCTTTTATAAAAATGCGGAGCTAACCGACTGTGCCACACTCCCCTCTCATCGAAAGCATGGATTAATGAAAATTTTACTAGAAAAGCTGGAAGAGGAACTCAAGGAAAACGGGATCTTTTGTGCATATTCAATTGCAAGGGCTCTTTCATTTGGGATGAATGCTGTTCTGCATCAGCTAGGCTATCGTTATCGAGGGCGCCTAATGAATAATTGTTTTATTTTCGATAAATTAGAAAATATGAATATGTGGGTGAAGGATTTATCCAAGCAATAGACAAATATTTGGCAGTTGGTGACAAGTTTTCGGCATCGGCTCATACATTAATGTAAAAGGCTGGTGAGACGAATGTATAAAGTAAATGAAATTACAAATGAGGTCCTAACATCGATATTAAAAGGAATTGATGAAGGGATTCATGTCGTTAATACGGAAGGGATGACCATCTTTTATAATGAGGTGGCAGCTAGGCACGATGGGTTGAATATCTCTGAGGTCATCGGAAAGCCGTTATTGACAGTGTTTCCTTCATTGGACAGAGATTCTAGTACGCTGTTGCAAGTCATGAAAACGAGAAAGGCCATTTTTAACCAAGCCCAATCCTATGTGAATTTTCATGGAAAGCGAATTGAAACGATGAACACAACGATGCCGATTATTGTTCAGGACCAGCTTGTTGGTGCAGTAGAAATTGCAAAGGATTACTCACGGATTAAATTGCTATCTGAAAAACTCCTCGATCTTCAAAAGAAAATTCAACATCCTCATGATAAAAAAAATCAAAGTACTGTAAATTATACGATTGATCATATTCTAACAATCAATCCCTCTTTTATACGCATAAAGGAGGAAGCGAAAAAACTAGCAAAATCCCAATCATCCATTCTTGTATACGGAGAAAGCGGCTCGGGGAAAGAGTTATTTGTTCAAGGGATTCATGAAGCTTCACTCAGAAAGAATGAACCGTTTATTGCACAGAACTGCGCGGCTATTCCAGAATCCCTGTTAGAAAGCATTCTGTTTGGTACTTCAAAGGGAAGCTATACAGGTGCAGTGGAGAGAGCTGGTTTATTCGAAATAGCCCATAAAGGTACCCTTTTTTTAGATGAGCTTCATACGATGTCTCATGAATTACAGGCAAAGCTGCTACGTGTATTAGAAGATGGAATCGTCCGCAGAGTAGGGAGCGGGAAAAGTAGCTATGTTGACGTTCGGGTCATTGCTGCCATGAACGTAGACCCACAAAAAGCAATCGAAGAAGGTGTCCTGCGGCCGGACTTATTTTATCGGTTAAATGTCCTTAGCTTTCAGCTACTTCCGTTAAGAGAAAGAAAAGAAGACATCATGTATTTAGGTCATCATTTTATTGATCAATACAATAAGCTTCTTCATAAGCGAGTGAAAGGGGTTAACGATCGAGTAGAGGCAATATTGCTTGATTATCCTTGGCCTGGGAACGTGAGGGAGCTTAAGCATGCCATTGAATATATGGTCAATATATCCGAAGAAGAAACGTTAACAGAAAAGCATTTGCCGTTTATGGTGAAAAATCATTATACGGAGCAAAGCCATGTAAAGGATCACAATTCGCTTGCACTGAGAGAACACGTAGTTGCCTTAGAAAAATCCCTCATCGAAAAAGCATTACGGAAGTGTGACGGGAATATAAAGAAGGCTGCGAAACTATTAGAGATACCAAGACAAACGCTTCAATATAAAATGACCAAGTATCGATTGAAGTAGTGCCGAATTTTGAGCACTGATTACGAAGTCCTTTTCTCCCTTTAGCCTTTAGATACGGAGTTACTGTAGCTGCTCCACTTGGCACGGAAATTGCATACATACATTGTAAAGGCTAAAGGGGGAATTGATTTGAAGACTCATTTATATCGACCAAAGCGTCATTGGAAGGATATTGAACTATGGAAGGATGTAACGGAAGAACAGTGGAATGATTGGCTATGGCAATTAACGAATACAGTAAGAACCCTAGATGATTTAAAGAAAGTAATCAATCTAACACCTGAGGAAGAAGAAGGTGTTAAAATCTCTACAAAAACAATCCCGTTAAATATTACTCCATATTACGCTTCTTTAATGAATCCGGATGATCCTCGTTGTCCAATTCGTATGCAATCCGTTCCAATCTCAGAAGAAATCAAAAAGACGAAATATGACCTGGAAGATCCGCTTCATGAGGATGAAGATTCACCAGTTCCAGGACTTACCCATAGATATCCAGACCGCGTATTATTCCTTGTTACAAACCAATGCTCCATGTATTGCCGCTATTGTACGCGACGTCGCTTCTCCGGGCAAATTGGTATGGGTGTACCAAAGAAGCAGCTTGACGCTGCGATCGCTTATATTGAAAGTAAAGAAGAAATTCGTGATGTGTTAATCTCAGGGGGAGACGGTCTATTAATTAATGATAAAGTACTAGAATATATTTTGAAAAAACTCAGGGAAATAGACCATGTGGAAATCATCAGAATAGGTACACGAGCCCCAGTAGTATTTCCGCAGCGCATTACGGAAAATCTCTGTGAAATATTGAAGAAATACCATCCAGTTTGGTTAAACACGCATTTCAACACATCGATTGAAATAACTGAAGAATCAAAAAAAGCATGCGAGATGCTTGCTAATGCTGGGGTTCCTCTTGGAAATCAATCGGTTATTTTAGCGGGAATCAATGATAGTGTTCCGATTATGAAAAAGCTCATGCATGACCTCGTAAAAATTCGTGTAAGACCATACTATATTTACCAGTGTGATCTCTCAGAAGGAATCGGTCATTTTAGAGCACCTGTTTCAAAGGGGCTAGAGATTATTGAGGGCTTGAGAGGACATACGTCTGGCTATGCTGTTCCAACCTTTGTCGTAGATGCTCCAGGCGGGGGAGGGAAGATTTCTGTCCAGCCAAATTACATCATTTCACAAAGTCCGGACAAAGTAGTATTACGAAACTTCGAAGGGGTGATCACCTCCTATCCAGAGCCAAAGAACTATGTACCGGATCGAGCCAATGACTACTTCAAAGGAATATATCCTGAATATGAAAACTATCAATCAAATGTGGGGATTGCTGGCGTAATGAATGATCAGAAGTTTAACCTTGTACCAGACGATCTGCAGCGGCTTGATCGAAGAGAAAAATATATGGAAGATCCAACCCATTCATCATTAAAGGACAAACGGGACCGACGAGACGAAATGAAAGAAAAGAAATTCACAAGCGAGCAACAGAAATACGAAGAAAAGAAGGCTGCTCATGAGTAAGAATGTCATTTGTGACTGGTGCAATGCTGATGCGTCGATAGATCGTGGAACCGTCTATTGGGAGCTTCCAGATGGAACACGTGCCATTCAAATAACGAACACCCCAACCGTCGTATGCCCAAGCTGTGAAATGCACTACCAAACCAATGAACTAACAAAGGAAATTGAAGATCAACTCTTTCTCGTCGACACAAAGCAAATTGGAAGCACAATCAACTTCGAAGAGCTAATGAAATTACCAAGACTGTTGAAGAGAAATTATTTTGATTTTTCTTCGTAGCAAAATATATATGGCAAGAAAAGGCACTCAAATGGGTGCCTTTTCCTTGGTGGAAACTTATAATTATTAATATAAAAAGGTAAAGTGGGATGAGGAGATCTTTATTTGATTAATGCGTAGAAGACTAATACTGTGCTATAGACAATTCAAAATCCCTGCTTTTCAAAGCTTAATGTTTTCTACTTCATAACCGAATCATTTAGGATTGATGAGGGTAAAACTAAATTGTAGGAACATAAAAGAGCAGGGTGTATAATCCCTGCTCTTTTGAAATTAATTATTTATTAATTAATTATTAATTATTAGGAGAGGGTTCTGTTTTTTAGGAAAGAAATTAACCATTTGTTTAACAAATAATGTACTTTGTTTTTAAAAGGAATAAGATTAATATTAAACATTCCAAGTAACGTAGGACCAACAATTATTGTAAATAAGATGGCATTCTTTAAATATGGGTTGAAATCAATAGTTTGGATATAAGGAATGGAATAAACAATGAATGCTATTATTAAAGCTACAACGAATAATAAAATATTTGTCATCCATTTTGAAATAAAATTAGCAGCACTCATTAAATTCTGCGAGGTTGTCGCAATCTGTTGTTGAACAAGTTCATTTTGTTTTTTTAACTCATTGATCTCTTGATCTTTAATCATATTTAATTCATCTAGACTGCGTTTTTCTTCATTTCTTATTTCCTCAAGAATTTCTTGTACAGTTCCAATACTTATAGCTTTGTCATCCCCTAGTGTCTTTTCCATAAGGAAGTAAGGGGCACTTTGTCCATATCTTAGCCTCACAACGTCTTCCTCTGAAATGCTACCTGTACTTTCTAAAACACCAACAGTCTCTATATATCTACTCCATAAGTGTTCTTGTGGATTAGATGCAGCAAACGTTTGAGCTACCAGTCTTTTTCTCGGTAAGTCCGGTGCATTTGAAGGATTTTTTAACCACACCAGATTAGTCAGAATCGAGTCATGTAAGGCTGGAGGAATAATTCTTGGATTGTCTTCATCAAAGGAATAATTCTTCACATGTTGTGCTAATGTATAATTGTTAGTAATAAATACAGCTCTAGAATTTTCTACATCTTGAGACCTTTTACCTCTTCTCAATCTAGCAATAGCAGAAATGGATTGAACATCTCGTTCTCTTGCTATTTCATTTCGATAAGTCATATTTTCCTTTAGGTGTTTATCTAAACCTTCATGTGATATAACATAAGAGTAGTTATCAAAGGCAACTCCTTCATTAACTTTAATATGCAGTTTATCTTCAAGTTCGTTCTCAAGAGCATATATAATTCTTTCAATGTCAGCTGGGCCATAACCTTTATTTAAAAAATGATTTACAGTACCATGATTATCAGTTTTACTAGAGGTTAGATTCTTTTTACACCATTCCAATATTCCGATAATTTCATCTATATTGTGGCGGAAAACTCTTAAAATAGCATTATTAGAACGTAACATTTTAATTAATTCTAAACAGGGATCTTGCCTTGCTTCGCCAGCATATCCTAATGCATATATTAGAAATGTAGAATCAAAATAAACCTCAGTTCCTTTGAATTTCATGTTAACTTTTGTAATGTCATTCTTATAATAAAGGGTATTGGTTAACATAATACCTTTTACAATATCAATTAAGTATTCAAATGAAACTGATCCTTTATTATGTGCATCAATTATATATTGTGAAATTATGTAATCCATCTCTTCCATTTTCTCAAATCTGGGATTTTCATTATTAAATTGAGATGGGGAAAGTGAAGTTTCCAAGATTGCTAACTGATGATTCTCTAAATATAGCTGTAACGCATTCTCAGTTGTTGATTCATCGACTTTTTTATTATATTTTTCCTCTGAAAACTTTATTATACTAGTAAGTAGCATCTCGTGTTTTTCAAGTATTTGTCTTTTGATTTTTTTGAAATCAGAGTCACTAAGGCGATTATAATCTGGAACTAATATATTTTTTTTGATGTTTACATAACCCTGTCGGACCAACTTATTTCGTAGTATAGTATTAACTACATTTATTGGTATATCTATTTTAAAATGGTCAATTATTACTTTTTTAACGTCGTTTGCAGAGATAGTATCTACAGATAATATGATAAGTGCTTCTTTTACAAAAGGAACAAAATGATCGTAATAGTCAATGTTATGATTATAGTTTACATTAATAATTGCCAACGACAAAATTTGATTTCTATCCATTAAATCCTCCAAAATATTACAAATTAATAATAATATAGTAACACATAAAAAATTCATTAAAAAGAATATTTATAATGGTCGAAGGGGAATTATGATTATTAGGAAATGTTTTTGAACAAAAAACTCATCCTTTTAAAGTTTTAGTAGTAAATTAGGTCATTTTCGTTAAAAAAATGATAAATTTCTTCCAGAATCGAGCGCGTATATCTCTTAATGAGTATTTATTGTTTTAGCCGTTAATGTTTTGAATAAGCTCGACTAAAAAACAACAGAGGGTTCTATTTATTGCGTAGTACAACCTTACTAAGTAATAGCAAAGCCTTGTCTCAAGGTAGTAGTCTTTTAGTGTTTATCATACGTACTCTATAAAACGCAGATTCTATCTTCGTCATTGATGCTACAAGCTTGAGGAGGTAGTTCGAAGATAGAGTGAAGCTGCTTTAAAGGAATATTTCTAAAAGAAAACTTTTACTCATTACCAATCAAACTCTCTTTTCTTCCAGATAGTCTAAACTCCCTTTTTATCCATCCAAGCCCTCATTGTTTTCCTTCTAATAATACGGAAATCCCCTATATAATCCATTACAGACAATAAAAACCCATGAAAAGGCACTTCAAAATGAGTGTCTTTTTGCATGTGCTTTACCATTCAAACAAAATAAAGGGTAGACGCTAGAGGATTTGTTGGAAAATGTCGAAGGATAATCCTATAAATACATTGGTAATACCAATATAATTAAAGGTAATACCAAATAGGGAGGTGTGACAGTTGAAGGAGCGGTCTTCAGATGTTATTGAGCAGCGTTTGATTAAATCGATCTTAGAAGGTGAGCTTACGGCAGGGGAGTCACTACTCGCAGAAAGAGAATTAGCAAGTCACCATCAGGTAGGAAGACCAACGATTAGAGAAGTGTTGCAACGATTGGAAAAAGATGGATGGATTTCGACCCGTAAAGGAATGCCAGCGGTTGTAAATGACTACTGGAAGCATGGGAATTTAATGACAATTGTCAGAATCCTCAGTTTATACAAAGAAATTCCAGATCCGTTTATCGAACATATGCTTGAGCTGAGAATTTCCCTATCACCAACATATACAAAGGATGCGGCCACTTCCCAACCAATCAAGGCGATTTCCTTGTTCGCTAATTTGGATGAATTAGAGGACGATGAACAATCATTTGCTATGTTTGATTGGCAATTGCATAAAGGGCTAGCAAGCCTTTCTCCGAATCCTGTCTATTTATTAATATTAAATAGCTTTCAAGATATCTATATTCATATGGGCATGAAATATTTTAGTGTACCTGCCCATCGAAAGGAATCAAGAGCATATTACGACTTACTGCTCAAGAGTTTCCTCCAAAATGATGTGAATGAAACGGAAAACCTATCAAGAAAGATGATGGCAAAGAGCTTAGAACTGTGGAAGGCAAAAGATAATGAGGAGTGAGTTAAATGAGCAAGGGTTTATATAAAGATTTCTTTTATCATTTTGATATTTTAGTCATGATCATTCTGTTTATTGGGATTAGCGTTGGAATTGTAATAACTGGCTTTCAATACAGTCTAATAGGGTTTTTTATTGCGGGTCTCGTTACGTTTATGTTTAGCGAATATCTTACCCATCGGTTCCTCTTTCACTTAAAAGCACCAAAGAACTCTTTTTTTCTGAATTTATTGAAACGCTTACATTATGATCATCATAAATACCCCAACGACTTGAAGCTGTTATTTTTACCGATATGGTATAGCATTCCAAACCTTTCGATCTTAGCGATCATTTGTTTCTTCGTGACTGGATCAGTTGTCGGAACACTAGCATTTAGCCTTGGACTCATTCTAATGTTCCTTTTCTATGAGTGGAAGCATTATATTGCACACCGCCCGATCAAGCCAAAGACAAGATTGGGAATTTGGGTGAAGAAAACACATATCCTTCATCATTATAAAAATGAAAACTACTGGTATGGTGTCTCAACCCCATTTGTTGATGTAATCTTTGGAACATTGAAAGATGAGAAGCAAGTGGAAACAAGTCAAACAGCAAAAGACCTAGAACAGAGAGGTTGATAATCATTCAGTAGGTGATGTCACCTAAGTGATTTATCTAACAATTATTCACAATTTCTTCATCCTTTTTTCACAACTTCCTTTTAAGCTAGCTCTATAATAGGGTATAGGGTAAAAATAATAAGAATGAGTTTGTGTTAGGGGGATTATAGATGCAAATAGCACTAATGGTTATGCTAGCAGCTGCTATGTTTGTTTTGTTCTTTTGTGGATATTTTACAGGAGTTATTAAAGAAAAATACGGAAAAAGCTGGCTTTACGCCGTACCTATATCAGTAGCGATCTTACTTTTCAACGTGATCTGGGCACTAGTGGAAATGGCCAAATCAGACCGCTTCTTATAAGTTTTTTAGAACCCATTTGTTTACGAGGTTGTATTGCTCTCGCTTATACAATTGTATGACAGTTTCTAGAGGAATGGACTAAGAACCAACCACGTTGCCGATGGTTGGTTTTGTTTATATTCCGAAAGGTTAATTTGCTGATAAAATGGGAATTTCGCTGATATATTGAAAAAATCGCTGATAAAATGGGGGTTTTCGCTGATATATTGAAAAATCCGCTGATATATCGCTTCTATTCGCTGATATCGTCCGATTGCACCGATCTGATTCCCTAGCGTCAGCCCCTTTCGCTGAAGTATATTCAACCCGCTTTACTAGACGTAACCTTTTTCGTCTTTTATAGTAGAATAAAGCATATTTGTAAGAAAATCATAGGAAGGCGATCGATATGTCAAAATCCTTTTATCACTTTTTAATGAAATACCGGCATCCGAAGCCACCAGATGCCATTAGTCAATTTGCAAATGATGCGTATGAAGACCATAGTTTTCCGAAAACCGCCAGTTTGTATGAGGAAGTGACTTCTTATTTAGAGATGAATGGCCACTATTTAGCAAGCATGTCTATATTCGATGAGGTCTGGGAACAGTATAGACTTCATGTCGAAGGCTAAATAGATGTGAATAGTATGGAGAAAAAGGGTGTCTCTTAATGGGGACAGCCTTTTTTCATTGCTTCGTTGCGACAATTGGGACGTTTTATAGCCGTTTGCATATACTATCGTAATCAAAAATCATTCACGACGATCATTGAGAGGATGGAGGATATGAGTAAACGGAAAAAACCAAAATACAATATCGGTGATACAGTCGTGATCACGATGTATGGAACGGTCGGCAAAGTAACAGATGTAAAATGGCTGGATGGCATGTATGTATACGAAGTCAATAAAAGTGAAGGGCTTTATATGGAATCGAGCTTACAAATGCTTTCAGAGTATGAAGGGACGATTCTAGAAAAGGAGCAAATAGATATCGAATATAAGTTTTTTTTCGGAGATTTGGTTCAAGTAAAGGATTATGGAACGGACCTCTTTAAAGTGGTAGGCTTTCGGACGGAAATTTGGCGTTACAAGAAGGATGCATGGGAAGAGGTCATCTATGAGCTTTCCCGAATATCCGATGGGGAATGGCTAGAAGCAAGTGAAGAAGAACTGACACTATTGGCTGATGCAGAAACAGCAGATGCCTTCATTCAAAAGCTGGGTTTACTTTATCAAGTAAACCAGAACCTTCAGCCTCCAGCTGTTCAACTGAATGAACCTAATCAAGTGTTTCGACAGGCGGAACGAGAGCTTATTGACAAGCAGAAGAAAAAACAAGTAGTTATTGATGGATTGCTAGATATGTATAATGATTACCAAAGACTTTTTCAAGCATTTGGCGATCAAGAATATCAACAAATAACGAGAATCATCCTTCATAAGCTAAAACAGATTATTGAAGAGAAGCCTCGAAGCTAGCTATTCAATGTAAATAAAAGAAAGATCAAGTATGGAATTCCTCCCCATTTCAACACAGTGAACACTAGATTCGTTATTCTTTCAAAAAAAGCAATCGTCGTACTGTTCTCCGCATTTACATCTTCAGTAAAATCTACTAGAAACTGCTGAAATGTATTCATCCAATCAAACCTCCTAATTTCTTTCTATTTACTACCAATCTATGCTCGTCTATTAAAAACATGACTGGAAATAAGAAATCTATTAAACTAAAAAATGAACATGAGAGATTCAGCGAAACAATATGCTGTCATTCAGAAAGCACTAACTAACCAAGCTGGCGGATCATTTAGTTGTGAAATTTTATCAGAAAATTGCATGAATAGTTAACTAAGAACATACAATTTGGAACAAAGGGGGCGATGCGATGAAGGAAATTGAAGTAGTAATTGATACAGAGGAAATTGCTGAATTTTTCTTTCAGGAGCTACTTAAGAGAGGGTTCGTTCCTTCAGAAGGGGAGCTAGAGGAATTAGCGGATATTACCTTTGAATACTTATTAGACAAATGTATCATTGATGAAGAAATGGAAAATGACACATAAGAAACGAGCAAAATAGAATAAAAAATGACGAGGCTTCTCGTCATTTTTTATTTAATCTTCTTTAAAGAGTTCATGACTTAAGCTGTCTATGGTAGACAAGAAGGAATATTGCATGAATACTTGTTCGGTTAAATCAAAATCAGTAACTTCTGGTAGTGTGGATAGTAACCCTATCGATTCACTAGAAGACTCTCCCTTGAACCAATCTTGCTTCTCGTGAAAGGAGTGCTGAACATTCTCCCATGCATCGAGGAGCTTCGGACTATATAATTTTCTTTTTTCATCATGCTGATCAGAGAACAACCAATTCCAATAATCACTCCGAGAACCACTATGCTCCTTCTTCCTTGCAACATCCTCTATTCCTTCTAAGTTCTGTTTGTTAGAGAATAAAATTTGATAAAGCTTCTTACCTGTATGGATCCGCTCATTTACTCGGTTGAAATGCTGAACCGTAATACCGTAGAGCCGATGGTGAGTAGATTTTTTCGCTCGTATGGGAAAAAGCACAGATGTAAACCCTACATTTTCTTGTAGCTGGAAAGGCAGCTGCTGAATGACCGATTTCGATTGGTATTTCCCGCGGATAATTCTGCTTTCAAGCATGTTTTGCTCATTAATAATCATGGCTATTGTAATGAGTGGCGACGATTGGTTAGATAAGAAGGAGGACCAAATGTATTGCATAAATGGGGAAACATGAAACGCATTAAGCAGCCGGCTATAGTCTTTCCCCTGTTTTTTACTATATTCATATAATCGTAGCTGCGGGTAGGCATCTTGAAATATATAAGCGTTGCACTGTTCAAGAAACAGAAAATAGTCTGCTTTCAGAGGGGAAGGAATTAGATCATCAAGATAAGAGCTTTTTAGGTCCGTCATATAATAGCCGCCATTTCGCGAGACCATATGGGCAAGAAAGGCCCAATGAATTTCTGGATTTCTTTTATAATATTCATAATAGGCTATTGTCCGAGTGACATTATTGAGGTTCCGCTGCTTCAGTTCCCCTTTTATTTCATTTACAATTGCTCGTTCAACTGGGTCTAAGATGATCAGAGGAGACAGGGCAAAGACTGGAGTAAATTCTTGTTGGAAAGATTGAATCTCTTCTTTTGATAAAATCTGTTTTCCTGGTATGATTAATGGTTTTTTTTGAAATAGAATGTCAGTTAGCTTTGAAAATATTTTCATAAAAAACCTCCAAATCGTTGAAACCTTTTTCTTTTCATACCGTAGAATAGATGTATTGAAAAAAAGGGAGGACAACCGGATGTTAAAGAAAATTCTAAAATCCGTATTAAAAGAGTCCAGGCATAGAAAATATAGTTCAAGTGATGCTTGGAAGCGCCGTCATCATCATCGACATTCCCATTTAGGACATCATCATTATAAGCGGAAGCACAAAAGCGGTAGCATCTTTTCGAGCTTTAGCAGCTTCTTTAGCAGTTAACTATTATTATCTTAATAAAGGAAGCTACAATTTATGTTAAAAGCATTTGTCCTAATTGCTTCAGGTTTATTGGAAAAGCCATTTGCAGCTGGAAAAGTCATCAATGATCGGTATACAATCAAGCAATATTTAGGAAAAGGTAGCTATGGGATTAGTTATTTAGTAATGGACCAACTAACAAATCGTTTCGTCGTATTAAAAACGCTACGACTGCATAAACGATTAACTTTGAGAGGGAAACAGTCATTTCAGCGTGAAATGGACCTTTTAAAATCAATCGAGCATCCAGGTTTCCCGCAATTTTATGAACACGGAATGTATGAAAGCACTCCTTTTTATACAATGGAATATATAAATGGAAAAACATTTGAGCAATTAATTTTTAAAGAAGGAAAAGTCTATACCGAACGAGAAGCATTTCATATTGGATATCAGTTACTTACATTAATAGATGTTCTACATAAGAATGGCATTGTTCATCGTGATGTCCGTATCCCAAATGTAATGCTTGATGACCTCGAGCAAATAAGACTCATAGACTTCGGACTAGGGAGACACTTAACGGATCAAAAGGATTCATTTCGCTTTGTAGGAAAAGAGGATCCGCGTAAGCAAATAGATCCTGCAAGTGATTTTTACGCACTTGGCCACTTCATCTTATTTCTGCTTTATTCAAGCTATCAAGCACCTGAACAAACCACAGAAAAGAGCTGGGAAGAAGAGTTAAATTTAACACCCAGTGGCAAGACAATGATTAAGAGGTTATTACAGATTGAATCACCATATCAATCAGTTCAGGAAGTTCAATGCGGCTTTCAACAATTTTAGGTAGGAGGGTATATAGTATGTCATTTTTTAATAAGGTTTTTGCAAGTGTAGGGATTGGTTCTGCAAAAGTAGATACAAAGCTGGAGAAGGAAAGATTATTTCCAGGTGAGGAAGTGAAAGGAATTGTTGAGATTCAAGGTGGAAATGTCGAGCAAAACATTGATGAAATTTATTTATCCCTGCATACCACCTATATTAAAGAGCATGATGATAAGAAATATACGGCAACAGGTTTAATTGACCGCTTTCGTTTAACAGAGCGTTTTACAATTAAGCCAAATGAAAGAAAAGAGATTCCATTCTCATTTCAATTGCCATTAGATACACCGCTAACACTTGGTAAAACGAAAGTATGGGTTGCAACAGGACTTGATATTAAAAATGCCGTTGACCCTGGTGATAAGGATCATGTGATGGTGCAGCCTAACTCATTAATGAATGCGGTATTAGAGGCTGTAGCTGATCTTGGGTTCCGCTTGCGAGAAGTAGAATGTGAGCAGGCATCTAGAAAAGTAAGAGGTCGTCTTCCGTTTATCCAAGAGTTTGAATTCGTCCCTGTGTCAGGAGCATTTAGAGGGAAGCTAGATGAAATTGAACTCGTATTTTATCCAATTTCCGAAAATCAAACAGAGATTCTCATGCAAGTTGATCGCCGTGCACGAGGACTTGGAAGCTTTTTAGCAGAAGCATTGGAAATGGATGAAAGCTATGTTCGATTAAATGTAAGCTCAAGTGACATTCCTTCTCTAAAGGAAAAGTTTTATTCAGTAATTCAGCGATATTCTTAAAGTGGTAGTCACAATTGAAAAGTAGACAATAACCAAATACAAAAGCCAGCTCAACAGAGGCTGGCTTTTGTGTTATTTTTTTAAATCAGCAGGGGAGAAAGCACCAGGAAGGAGCTCATTTACTGTTGTTTTTTCGATGTCACCCTTTAGATTTGTCATAATGACTTCCATATGTGGTTCACACAATTCGGATATTACTTGACGGCAAGCTCCACATGGCGGTGTTGGGCGATCTGTATCCGCTACAATCACTAACAAATCGAATTCTTTCATGCCGTCGGAGTACGCTTTAAAAAGAGCCGTTCTTTCCGCGCAATTACAGAGGCCATATGATGCATTCTCGATATTCGCGCCAGTAATCACTTGACCATCTTTTGTTCTTAAAGCTGCACCCACTTTAAATTTTGAATAAGGAACATAGGCAGCTTCTCTTGCTTTTTTGGCTTGCTCAATAACTGTGGATTCATTCATTTCCATTCACTCTCCACTAAAAAGGATATTTGAATCTATGAAAATAGTTTCGCGATATAGGTAAAGGCTACTCCGCCTAGATAAACGCCCAATATTCCAACAATCCCTGCAAATACAGATGGTGCAGGAAGGGGGAGCTTTAACCCTTTAAATACAAGTCCAATAATTATTCCAGCAAGTAAACTTAAGAAAATTTCTTTCATTTTCGCACCTACTTAATAGTTTGATGTAGAAATTTTTCCTTTTAAGATGGACACTCCAGAGCTAGCTCCAATACGAGTAGCGCCTGCTTCAATCATCGCTTCTGCATCTTCTAGGCTTCTAATGCCGCCAGAAGCTTTTACACCGATATCTGGTCCAACGGTCTTTCTCATTAACGCAATATCCGAAGCAGTAGCTCCTCCACTTGAAAAACCTGTAGATGTTTTCACAAATTGTGCACCAGCTGCAACAGCCATTTGACATGCACGGATCTTTTCTTCCTCTGTTAATAAGCATGTTTCAATGATCACTTTCACAAGTGTCCCATTAGCCGCTTCAACTACAGCACGAATATCATCTTCTACTAGCTTGTCATTTCGATCCTTTAAAGCGGCGATATTGATTACCATATCAATTTCTGTTGCACCCTTTTGAATCGCATCTTTTGTTTCAAATGCTTTTGTCTCTGGGCTATTTGCTCCAAGAGGGAAGCCAATTACTGTACATACATCCACTCCAGTTCCTGCTAACAAGGCAGAAGCTGCTTCAATCCAAGTAGGATTTACACATACGGACGCAAATTGGAATTCCTTTGCTTCGTGACAAAGCTTTTCAATTTGTTCTTTAGTTGTTTCAGGTTTTAATGCTGTATGATCAATCATTTTTGCTAGGTTCATAGTCCATTTCCTTTCCGTTCCATTCAAGTTTAGAATAACATTCCAGCAATAGCTGCACTTAGTAGAGAAGCGAGCATACCAGCTAAAACGGCTCTCATTCCTAGTTTAGCAATATCATTTCGGCGATTTGGTGCTAGATTTCCTAAACCACCTAATAAAATTCCCATTGACGAAACATTGGCAAATCCACAAAGGGCAAAGCTGATAACCGCAACTGTTTTCGGAGAAAGAGCTTCAATTTGCGGTGCGAAAGAGCTGTAAGCTACAAATTCGTTTAAGATTAGCTTTTGACCGATGAATCCACCAGCTTGTACGGCTTCACTCCAAGGAACACCAATTGCAAAGGCGATCGGAGAGAAAAGAACTCCAAGAATTTTTTCAAGTGTTAACCCATCATAGTTAAAGATTCCACCAACAGCACCTAAAATTCCGTTGACTAGAGCGATTAATGCGATGAATGCTAATAGCATGGCACCAATGTTCAAAGCAAGCTGTAAACCAGTGCTTGCACCACGTGCAGCAGCATCAACTACGTTTACAGATTCAGTATCCTTTTCCATTGTTAAGTCATCAGATGATACGGACGCTTCTGTTTCTGGAATCATGATTTTTGCAATAATAAGACCTGCAGGTGCAGCCATAAAGCTTGCTGCTAATAAGTATTCAAGTGGTACTCCTAATAGGGAATAACCGATTAATACAGAACCTGCAACGGAAGCTAATCCACCGGTCATGACAGCAAATAATTCTGATCTTGTCATTTTGGCTAAATAAGGACGTACAACTAGTGGTGCTTCTGTTTGTCCAACAAAGATATTGGCAGCAGCCGATAAAGATTCAGCTTTACTCGTACCAAGAAGCTTGGATAATCCTCCACCTAAGAATTTAATAACAAGCTGCATGATTCCTAGATAGTAGAGAACTGAAATAAGCGCTGAGAAGAAAATAACAACTGTTAATACTTGAAAAGCAAAGATAAACCCTATATTGTCTGCGGCAAAAAGTCCTCCGAATAAGAAGTTAATCCCTTCATTCGCATAATTGACAATTTCGTTCACGCCTAATGATAACTTTTCTAATCCTTTTTTACCTGCATCCCATTTTAATACGATAAGTGCAAACCCAAATTGAATGGCAAGTCCTCCCAAAATTGTGCGGAGTTTAATCGCCTTTCGATTGGTTGAGAAGATAAACGCGATTGCAAGAACAACTGTTACGCCCATCATACCCCATAAAATGTTCATCGAAGCTCACCTCTATTAGTAGTCTAGTTTGTAATTGAAGAAACCGTTGTGATAACGTTTTCATGTGCGAGAAAAAATGAAATTTGTTTCAAGTTGATTATTAACTTAGTGATCATGATCAGTACATTAACAATATAACAGGTAGAGTGAACTTATGTAAACACTTTCATGAACAAATGTAAAAATAAAATTATTTCCATACACAATTTTGACAAAAAAAGCTATTTTACAAATAGGAGTGTGATCACACTTTCAATCTATAGACCGTATATAGTATTTAATATGTGCAATGAATGAAACTCAGTTGAATAAAAAAAAGACTGAAGGCAAACTCAAATTCTTCAAGTTTGCCTTCAGTCTGGGGCGTTGGTTTTCATGGTTTTCGTGTTTGTATAATATGTCACGGTATTTATTGACTCCGTTTATTGAGGAGGAATTTTGCTGTGAATTGATCTGTTACGAGTACGTTGGCGTAGCTTCCTTGCAATGCGCCATATATCCCATCAATTTTGTTTGCTCCACCTGCAACCAAGATGGAATATTCTTTGTTTTTCAGCTCATCTAGCTCAATTCCTAAAGTTCGTGTGTTAAGCTGTTCATTGCAAATTTGGCCGTCTAAGTCAAAGAATCTTGAACAAATGTCCCCAACCGCATTTTTGTAAATGACCTCAATATCCTCCTCGGTGAAGTATCCAAGTTGAAACAACAATGACTCTGATTTGATCGGTCCGACGGTATAAAGGGCAATATTACAGTTTCTGCCCATTTGCAGGATTTTATGAATATGACGGTCAGCTTCCATCGCTTGTTTTACTACAATGTGATCAACTATCGCAGGTAATGGAAGGTGATGCGGGGTTGTTCGAAATGCTTTCCCAAATAAATATAGAATTTCGTTCGCATACGTATTTGTTTCTGAATGGCTCACGCCGCCTTTTAATTGGACAACCTTTACATCCTTGACTGCCTTTTCCTTTAGTTCCACAGCAGTATGATAAAGGGTGGTTCCCCACGTAACACCGATTGTATCGCCATCTTGAACGATTTCATTTAAATAACTGGCTGTTTTTTCCCCTAAGTACGTTTTAATGACATGATCTTCGTATTGTGGAATGTGAGTTACAATTGCTTTTTTTAAATTGAACTTTTGTTCAAGTTGAGTCGCCAAGTTTGCAATGTCCTCTTCAGGATCAATGATTTTAATTTGGACGATACCTTCTTCTTTTGCTAATTGGAGCAATCTCGACACAGTGGGGCGAGATACTCCTAATTGCTTTGCGATATCTGATTGATTGTAATCAAGTAAGTAATATAGCTTAGCAGCTTCAATTATTTTCGATTTTCGTTCTTCAACCATTCTCATCATCACCTAAATTATGATTTCTCTATCTATGTTACCGTTTACATGATAAGTTAATAGTAAGGGAATAAATGTAAAACTGCAACTGTAATTTTGTTCAAATAGAAAATGAAGGGGGGAATATCTGAATTTTTTCTAGAAAAAGCATAGTTCAGTAAGAATTCATATTCACATGAATATATGTTCTGGTAAAAGAAAAAAGAGCAAAAAATGAGGTCACCATTAAATGTAGCGGTGGATTTTGGATCAATGGTTGCTCCATTCCTTATGACCTTGACTATTCCTAAACGATTAATATACTTTACAACCAAAAGAAATACCTAATATTGGTTATATATTCCTGGATTGCTGCGATTGAAAAAAACAGGCTGGTGAGCCGGCCTGTAATTTCTTTGGTCTATTCCTTCCATTCCTGATTTGAAATGATTCCATGTACCTTTAACTTTTGGAGTTGAAGAAATTGAATTTGGTATTTGACGGTCCAGGAGAAAATCTCATAGTCAAATAGTTTTGCTTGCTGAATAAACGATTTGGATAAAATTTTTTGATGGACTGCGAGAAAGGAAGTAAAGCTGCGGTAGGATGCTAGTTGAATCATATCGAGGGGCTTGCTTAATAAAATGCCAATGTCAATATGGGGACAGAGCTGTTTGAATTTCTTTAATTCATTTACATGAAAGGACTGAACCTTGAACATGTGAGGCTCCATTCCTCCTTCAATTGCAGCAGAAATCATTTGTGATAGGATACTGGTCATTGTTGGATCGTTTTCTGGTGATTTCATTTCAATTAATAACCCGATTCTCCCACCATATTCTTCAATAACTTCTGATAACAATGGAATCCGTTCATTTTCATATATGGGACTGAACCAGGAGCCAGCATCGAATTTTTTTAACTCAGTAACAGTCAATTCATTAACAAAGCCTTCACCATTAGTCGTTCGTGTAACATCTGCATCATGAATAACGACCAACTCAGAATCTTTACTTAAGCGAATATCCAATTCGATGTAGTCAAATTTAAGATCAATCGCTTTATTAAAAGCGGCCATCGTATTTTCTGGAGCGTAATTTGAAGCTCCACGATGGGCAATTGATTGAAAAGGAAAGAGTGGCTGAAATGCGTAGGAAAGGATAGAGGCTATTAAGCCAATAATGATAGAAAAAAGAAGAGGCTGTTTCAAAAATTCTTTAACCCTCAAAGGTCATCTCCCCTCATTCGTGATGTTATTACATTTTATGCAGAGAAAGGACGTTTTGATTACCCGATTTCATGAATAATGCCTGCTTACACAATCTTTGTTGTTCTTTTTTTAGCAGACGGATGTGTAAACAGGGAATCCGATCGCTGAATTGAAATCGACAAAACTAGAAGGGATTCATCAAAGGAATCGACAGGTCCAATATGTAATTGTATTTGTCAGAGATAGCTGAAGAGGAGAGGGATATTGATGCAATTAACGAAAATAAAGCAAGCCACATTTGATGTAACCATTTTTCAAACGCCTGTTTTTCGTCAGCGTAAAGGATATAAGCAAGTGTATCGACTTACTGTAGAGGGAAGGTCACATAAGGAATGCGTACAAAATACATTTCGACAGTTTAATGTCCCTGACCGAATGCCAAAAGATTTTCACGGGCGTTTTCTATCAACTGGAGATATTCTATTAATTGATGAAGGGCGTAGAGGGCAATTTTATTATCAGCTCAAGCCTGGTGGGTGGGTGGAAGTGAATCGAATCATGGTGAGGTAATATGAGAAGGAGAGCAAACGTGCTCTCCTTATTCAGTTATGTTTGAGCCAGGACTATTTTTTCGTTTATTTGAGGTGAGCTCTTTCCCATGTGCTTCATGTTCTGCAACAATATCTTTGGCCGGAATATGATTGTTTTTCTTAGGTGCATTTACGCGGTTGCGATGCTTTTTTCCCATGTCTGTTATCCCCCTTTATTTTTGTCCCTTAACTTTTGGTTTTTTTGATGTATGAGGCGCCGTTCCCGATCTGGAAGACGGATTTGTTTCATTTGCATGTTCGATAGCCTGGGCTATTTTTTTACTCATCTGTTCTTTAGGCATGATTACCCCTCCTTTGGAAAAGCTATAGATAGTTTTCCCGGAAGTACGAAAATCATGCTGAATGAAAGTTTTTCAGTAATGAAAGAGTATGATATAGTTTTGGGTGAAAGCATGTTAAGAATATTGGAGGTTATAATGATGAGTATTCATATTGGTGCAAAGGAAAATGAGATCGCAGAAACGGTATTATTACCTGGAGATCCTCTACGTGCAAAATACATAGCTGAGAATTTTTTAGAAGGTGCTACATGTTATAATGAAGTTAGAAATATGTTTGGATACACAGGCACTTACAAAGGGAAGCGCGTGTCTGTACAAGGAACTGGAATGGGTGTACCTTCTATTTCTATCTACATCAATGAATTGATGCAAAGCTATAATGTCCAAAACTTAATCCGAGTGGGAACATGTGGTGCGATTCAAAAGGATGTAAAGGTTCGCGATGTAATTTTAGCGATGACTGCTTCAACTGATTCTCAAATGAATCGTTTAACATTTAACGGGATTGATTTTGCTCCAACAGCTAATTTTGATCTTCTAAAGAAAGCGTACGATGCGGGCCAGGAAAAAGGCTTAAATTTGAAGGTTGGAAATGTTTTTACCGCAGACATGTTCTATAACGATCACGCAGAGCATGAGAAATGGGCACAATATCAAATTTTAGCCATCGAGATGGAGACGTCTGCACTTTATACACTAGCAGCGAAATATGGTCGGAAGGCACTATCTGTTTTAACTGTAAGTGACCATATTATTACTGGAGAAGAAACAACTTCTGAAGAGAGACAGACTACATTTAATGAGATGATTGAAGTTGCTTTAGAAGCCGCGTTAAAGGAATAACCAACTAAAACTGCTCCTTTTCTAAGGGCAGTTTTTTTATTAATGTAAAAAGATACAAAGTGCTTCAAGTAGCGTAAAATAACTGCACTTGTAGTAATAGAAGAGTCCAATTTCTCATCGTTTATCCTTCTTTAAATTAGGAAATAAATAATATTGGAATCATGATTTTTCATGTTATAGTAAGTATATTGTATTTTAGTATAGCTAATAGAGACAGGTGAATGATGTTGAAGAAATTGATATGGATCGTAGGAATCTCTTTCCTATTAACAGGATGCAGTCAGATGGATGATCTTTTAACTAAGCTTCCATTTGTCAATATGGGAGAAAATAATCCTGAACTAGTGGTTGAAGAAGAACCAGCTAACGTAGAAGAACAGCCGGCACAAACACCTGCTGAAGATAAGGAAGATGCTCTAGTATTGAGCTCGGCTTTTTTCAATGATGTAAAAGTTGTCGATGGTCGCAATATTATTCAAAACCCCGAAAATTTATTAGCATTAGTAAATAAAACTTATGGTTTACCATCTACTTATGTTCCAGCAGATTTAGTCCGGCCAAACGTGCCATTCTCATTTGGGACCGAGGAGCTGGAGAAGAGTAAGCTTCGACAAGAGGCAGCTCAAGCACTGGAGGCGATGTTTGCAGAGGCTAAAAAGAGTGGTGTGAATTTATTCGCTGTTTCTGGGTATCGCTCTTCTGATCGTCAATCGGCCCTTTTTCAGGCAGAAGTAAGCAAAGTGGGAGAAGAAAAAGCTGTACAAGCTGTTGCATTTCCAGGGAATAGTGAGCATCAAACAGGGTTAGCGATTGACATTTCTAGTCATTTAGTGAATTTGCTCTTGGTTGAAAAATTAGGGGAAACGAAGGATGGGAAGTGGCTTGCTGATAACGCCTACCGTTTCGGTTACATTCTTAGATATCCAAAAGGGAAAGAGTCAATTACAGGCTACCAATATGAACCCTGGCATTTTCGTTTTGTAGGGGAAGAAGCGGCGAAGGTTATGTACGAAAAAAACTTAACAATGGAAGAATATTTTAATATGGTAGAAAAAATATAAGGAGAGTGACCATTTTTGGTCCTCTCCATTTCTGATTATGCGGCAAATACGGATATATTCCTTGTTATTGCGGATATAATTATCATTTCAAGAATATCCTCTTCATTTCGGCTGATATAGTGAGATTTCCCAGGTATACATCTCAATTCCAGATGTGGAGTCACTAACAGACCATAAAAAATACTTTTTTAGCTGTTTGTACATTTTTTTTTGTTAATTGATTTAAAAAAATGTTATTCTAAACATTAAGGATTTTACATATGAAGATTGTTTCTAAGTGAGAAAGTGGTGAACCGTTTGGAAAATGAGAATTTAAACCAAGACGCTTCGAACAACCCATCTGGTTTCATTCAAATGAAGAAATTTCATTTTGTCATGCTAATGTTCTTTATCGTATTTCTAGCAGCTGGAATTACGACATTTGCATTGGCATTTGGGGATGAAAAGGCAGTTGATGTCGGAGTGGAACGCAATGAGTTTGATAAGCTTTATAGTACGTATGATACACTTCAAAAAAGCTACTATAAGGAATTAGATCAAACGAAGCTAGTTGATGGTGCGATTAACGGGATGTTAGAAGCCCTTGAAGATCCTTATTCCGATTACATGAACGAGGAAGAAGCGAAAAGCTTTCATCAAAGCATTTCCTCATCATTTGAAGGGATTGGAGCAGAAATACAAGAGAAAGATGGGTATATTCTGATTGTTTCACCGATTAAAGGCTCCCCAGCTGAAAAAGCGGGTTTAAAACCAAATGATAAAGTTTTGCAAGTAGATGGGGAAAGTATTCAAGGTCTAAGTACGACAGAAGCCGTTATGAAAATTAGAGGTGAAAAGGGTACGACAGTTGAATTACTTATTCAACGTCCAGGTATGGAAAGTACAATGACTATTCCAATCGTTCGTGACACCATTCCGATTGAAACGGTATATGGAGAAATGCTCGAAGATGGAATTGGCAAAGTGCAAATAACAACCTTTTCTACGAACACGACAAAAGAGCTTGTAGATGTGTTAAATGACTTACAGCAGCAAGGGATGAAAGGGTTAATTCTTGACTTAAGGCAAAATCCTGGAGGATTACTCGATGAAGCAGTGAAAATATCGAGTCTATTTGTTCCTGAAGGAGAAGTAGTGCTACAGGTAGAAGACCGCGAAGGTAAGAAAAAGCTATTTAAGTCATCGAAGGACAATAGCAATCCGAATCTACCATTAGTCGTTGTTATAGATAAAGGAAGTGCTAGTGCTTCTGAAATTTTATCAGCAGCGGTGAGTGAATCGGCAGGAATTCCGTTAGTAGGGGAAAAATCCTTTGGGAAAGGGACTGTCCAACGAGCACAGGATTTCTCGGATGGATCGAACATTAAGTTTACAACGGAAAAATGGTTAACACCAAAAGGGAATTGGGTTCATGAGAATGGCATTAAACCGGATTATGAAGCGGCTCTTCCTGAATATGCATCCTTGCCAATTGTTAATCCAGAAGCCGAATTAACGTTGTCGTCTTCTTCAAATGATGTGAAAACTGCTCAGAAAATGCTAAAAGCATTAGGCTATGATCCAGGCAGAGAAGATGGGTTTTTTGACGAGAAGACAAAGGCAGCGGTGATTCAATTTCAAAAAGCAGAAAAGTTGGATCCGACGGGAACGTTAAAAGGGGATGCAACCATTAAGCTGATGGATAAACTTAGAGATAAAATGAAAGCAAATGATACACAAATCTTAAAAGCAATAGAAGTTTTAAAACAACAGCTAAAATAAAAACAATTTATGTTTGTACGTAAGCTAGAATCTTGAGATGGAATATGCTAGTAGCTTTCGGAGTGTGCGCTCCGAAACTCGACAACAAAAGGGGTTTAATTTCTTCGCCTTATCATCACAAAAAAGCACTCCAAAAATTTGGAGTGTTTTTTTCATCTTCCCACCGGGGAAAGTAAGAACATTGAAGTATAGATTTCAATTGAATATCCAACAATGTGACTAACCCCAATGATGTTGAGGTGATATAGTCGTGATGAAACAATTAAAGATGCTGATTGTAATGGTAGTTCTGTTATTATCCGCTTGCATCCATGATCAGCTTAGTCAGCAAGAACGAGTACCGAAAATGGAAGAAACAGAAAAGCAAGAACAAGTACCAATCCGTGAGAGCAAAGAGAAGGTGGAAACAACTAAAGACGTAAAGCCCTTTGAGCTTCCCACGTATCACAAAGTAAAAAATTTTTTATTAATAGGTGTGGACTCGCGAGGTGAACCTTCCTCACGATCTGATGCGATTATGGTAGCTAGGTACAATCCGAGAGACCAATCAGTTAAGCTCGTATCTCTAATGAGGGATAGCTATGTAGAAATTCCTGGTGGGGAGCTTCAGTTTAGCAAATTAAACCATGCTTATTTTATTGGCGGCGAGCAATTGTTAAAAGAAACCATTGAGGAAAACTTCCAAATTCCAATTGATTATACGGCCGTCATTGATTTTCAAGGATTTGTAAAAGTGGTCGATCTTATTGCTCCGGAAGGAATTGAGGTGGAGCTTACACAAGAAATGATTGATGATCGAGGATTCTCCGGGGGACCTGGGAAACGAAAGCTTCACGGAGATGAGCTCTTATCTTATGTTCGCTTTAGACACGATGCGATGAGTGATTTTGGAAGGGTAAATAGGCAGCAAGAAGTTTTAGTGTCATTAAAAAATCAAGCTCAAGAGGAGCTAGGAAGCATGAGAGGAATTATCAAGCTTCCTGGCATTTTAAAAGAGATGATGGTCCATATGGATACAGATCTAAATTGGGATGATTATTTTGCGATAGGAGCAACTTTTCTTGCAAAACCAGTAAAACAAGTCGACACGCTACGAATTCCTGTAGCCAATAGTTTCGAAAATAGACATTATGAGCATGTAGGTGCTGTGCTTGAACTAGACTTTAATGAAAATCAGCAGGCACTCGATGAATTTTTTCAATCTCAGCCAAATAATCAAAACTAAAAGAGCTTGAGGGATGTGAACTCTCGAGCTCTTTCTAGAGTTGCAACTCCTCCAATGGTAAGATAAGAAAGAATCGATTGAAAAATATCTTGAAAATGGGGGGATTAGAGTTGTCAGCTACATTTGAATTATCAAAAGAGCAAAAAGAGCAAATGACAGAAGCAATCAAAGAATTTTTTTGGAACAGTCGAGACGAAGAAATTGGGGACCTTGCAGCGATTCTAGTACTTGATTTTTTCATGAGCGAGTTGGCTCCACTGTTTTACAATAAAGGAGTAGCAGATTCACACCAATTTATAAGTGAAAAGCTGGAAGATTTGTTTGAAATTCAAAAGTAGTTCATTACATATTGTTTGTAAGTAGAATTAAAATCAGATAAAATTATGAGCTGTAAATTGAGGTGAAAACATGAAGCAATATGTCCAATTTAATGAACAGCTCAAACAAGAGATACATGCTTTTGAGGAAGCCTGTGAGAACTTAGGCAAAAGAGTGGAAGAAAAGTACCAAGAACCGTTTCATCTTTACCATGAGAAATTATTAATTGAGCTCATTCGCGAAAAAAAGGGGAAACGCTCTTCGAAAGAAAAGGTATTTGATCAAGATTACGACTCCTTTTTGGAAGTTGCAATTGAAGTGGAAGATGAATATTACCCGAATGCGACGATTCCAATTTGGAAATGTAAAGGCGAATGGTTTCAAAAAGTAGGGTATTTTACCAAACATACATTAGAAGATCTTGAGCAAAAATTAGAAACTATTTTATCAGAAATGATAGAGGAAAGACGAGAGGGTTCTGAATAATGGGGAAAGTGGAAATTTATGTTCTTTCAGGATTTTTAGGGAGTGGGAAGACAACTTTGTTGAAGCGGCTTCTCCAAAACGAAAAAGAACAGAATCGCAAAGTAGCTGTGATGATGAATGAACTTGGGAAAGTATCAATCGATTCAAATGCAATTGAAGAGGATGTCCCTTTAAAAGAGCTATTAAATGGCTGTATTTGCTGTACGATTCAAGATGAACTAGAAGCACAATTACAAGGGCTGCTCCTGGATGAGAAGCCAGATGTTATCTATATTGAAACAACTGGTGCTGCTCATCCTGTTGAGGTTCTTGATGCCGTATTGTCTCCATTATTTGCAGACAAATTGGATGTTAAAGGAATTGTCTCGGTCGTTGACGGAGCAAGATGGGTTGAGCGGAAGAAATTAAGCCCTCAAGTGCAGCAATTATTAATTGAACAAGTGCGTCATGCTGACTTATTACTAGTAAATAAAACAGACGAGTTAACACCGTCTGAACAGGCTAATATTTCGCTCGAAATTCAATCCTTGAACATGCATGCTCGGCTGATTTTAACTAATTATTCAAAAGTATCTTTAAAAGAAATCAGATCAATAAATGCTGGGAGTAAAAATGAGGTTCAAAAATCTCATGTAGCAGCTGACCTAAACTTATCTACATTTGTTTATCGCTTTCAGCATTCGATTAACCAATCAAAGTTCGAAGATTTTTTAAGAGCATTACCAGATTCTATTTACCGCATAAAAGGGTATGTGAAGTTTACTCAATCACAATATCCAACATTGTTTCAATTTTCATATGGGATGCCATTGTATATGCAGGAATATATGAACTTACCTTTAAACCTTGTATTTATCGGAGAGGGTATTCAATGGCGTGAAATAGAGGAGCAATTAGCCCTTTTAGAAAAAGAAAGATAATCTTTAAAGAGGCTGGGAAACTAGTTTTAAATAATTGTAAAAACATTCAACAAATGAATACCAGTCCTATTAGGTTAATGATTGATTAACATAATCACCTAATCGTATGGGTCTATTATTGAGTGAAAACCTTATGTCCCAGCCTTTTTATTATGCTTTCTCTCCAAACTTTATATAAGTTTTTTCATCTTCAATAAGTCCGCATACGCCGCATTGTACACGGTACTTGGGACCCTGATACCCACGATGAAATGGGCTTAATTGCTCTTGTGAATATTCTTCCACTACATTTCCTGTCTGCGGATCAAGCTTTACTGATTGAGGAATCTGTTGAATAAGATTAAAACGGCTTTTGTTTGTTTTGCAGTTCGGACAACGATAGGGAGCAGTCATTTCTCATATCTCCTTTCAGGTTTGACTCATCTCTATTTTTTGCATAGTTAAATAAGAATATGTAACAATACGTTTGAAGGGTTATATGGATAACAACGCTATCAACGTATTAGTTGGAGGAATTTAATCAGTGAATTGGACTCATTTATTACAGAAATATCGCCAAATATGGAATAATCGAACGCTCGAAACGATGGATCAATCAGAAGAACTCACATTGAAAGAAGCGATCATGAGAGAGCTAAAGGATGAGAATACCCATCCGCGTGTGAGAAAAACAGTAGAAGAAAAATTTTTTCTAGCAACAAACAGAATTACCGAATCATCATTGACTGACATCGAGAAGCTGAAGCTTATTGAATTACATATTGAACAAGCCAATGATATAAGAGGTGTATAAATGACAGGACATCGTATTAATTGCGAGAAAGGAATCTAACTCCCCAGTGATGTAATGCTGGGGTATTTTATTGTGCAGAAAAGCTGGAAGGAAAAAGTGCAATAGTTGTTGAGCAAACGACTTGTGATAAAAACGAAGAAACAAAACACTTGAAATTATACCCTTAGTGGTATATTATCTTTTTGTAAGCTGTTAGAGAGTAACATGAGGTGAATACGGTGTTTATATATATATTCTTTCTAATATTTATTGTGTTCTTGTTTCTCCGTCGTTATATACCTGTGAAAAATCTTCCATTGCTGTCTGCAGAGAATAGTCTACCTGAAATGGTCAAAGTAGATGTGCGAGATTTTCAAGATTCAGCGAATAAACCTATATATGGTGCCATTAATATTCCTTGTGGATATTTAGGAAGGTATATGGATGAGATTCCGAATAAGAAAATAGTCATTATTGCTTCAAATCAATTGGAGAAAAATTTCGGAGCTAGATTCTTAAGAAAATATGGCTTTCAAGTGGAAGGGTACACACTAATTGATTCATAGCAGGAGTTGGTGGAATGTACGATGAAAAAGATGCGATGAATCGCTTTAAAAGTATCGAACGACAAGTAAGAGGGATTGTACGCATGATGGATGAAATGAAGGACTGCAAGTCTTCCATAACCCAATGATCCGTGATACGTTCAGAAGTTGATAAAACAATCGCTTTAATTGTCAGCAAGAATTTAGAGCAATTTCTAGTAATTGAAAGGAAAAAAGGAAAAGAAACAGTTGACACAGTAAATGAAGCAAATCAGCTTCTTGTCAAAAATAGATAAAGAGAGGAATAAAAAGATGGATCAATGGTTTCATTTACTCATTATTATTATAATCGCCTTATTTCTTTGGAGTCGCTTTAAGCCTGCCGTAGGTGTGAACCAAATTTCAATGAAAGATTTAAAAGAAATCGTGCAAAGGAAGCCTAAGAGTGTTCAGTTTGTAGATGTACGGACTCCTGCTGAATTTAATGGGAATCATATGAAAGGATTTATGAATATCCCTCTTGATCAATTAAACAATCAAATAGCTAATTTAAACAAAGATCAAGAAGTGATTGTCATTTGTCAAAGTGGGATGAGAAGCTCTAACGCTAGTAAAATACTAAAAAAACATGGTTTTGCCCATATTACAAATGTAAAAGGCGGAATGTCCGCTTGGCGTTAGGTGAAAGGAAGTTATCAATGAAGAATATGACAACTACTGAGGTTCTGAATGCTATTCAAAATGGTGAAGCTATACACATTGTAGACGTGCGAGAAGTAGATGAGGTTTCTGCTGGAAAAATTCCAGGCGCCTTTCATATCCCCTTAGGATTGCTCGAATTTCGAATGCATGAATTAGATAAAAATACCGAATATACAATTGCCTGTCGTTCAGGAGCTCGGAGTAGTAGAGCAACACAGTTTTTAGAATATCAAGGATACAAAGTGACGAACATGGAAGGCGGAATGATGTCCTGGAATGGACCTGTCGAGTAATTATAGATTGCCATATAGAAAAGAGGCTCTGCAAGGGTTAACACGTGACCTTCGCAAGAGCCTCTTTGTTTATCTATTGAACAAATACTCCTACCTTCTTAAGAAATAAGCGAATGAATAAGGCGTGCCCAAGTTATATTGTTTTTTTTAGGTATTTTTTCACTGATTGTTGTTTTTTATCAGGTAAAACTATCTTCTTCATACGAAGTCGAACAGTTATAAGAAGAAGATGCGTGACGACTGCAGGGAGCAGTGGGACATGTGCGACCCCTCTCAGTCGAAGTTAAGGAGGCTTACCGCCCGCAACGCGGCAAGCGGTTACCCTAGAACGGAAAACTGCCCTTGTTTCAAAAGGAACAATGTACTCGAATTCGATGTTTTTATATGGTCACATTGTCATAATCAACCTATCATTTATTCAAATATCACGATTACGGTTGATTTCCAACGATGAGCCGTTGTTTATGGGATACACATTCAAATGGTAGCGTTTACACTCACTAAATGAGCGATATACACATGAATTTCCTTGAAGTGGTTGAATATGGATGTGTGCATGGTAGTATTAAGACGTTCCTTCAAAAGAGAACAAAATACGAACAACATGGGAGAGGTAACATGTTAAATAAAAAGAAGATTGCCTTTATAGGCGCAGGATCAATGGCAGAAGCAATGATTGCCGGTATAACTAAAGCAGGGATCATTCCGAATCACCAAGTATACGTCTCGAATCGGAAAAATGAAGCTCGGCTAAACGAATTAGCATTAGCTTATGGGGTGAACGGGGTAAAGCAAGACCGTCTTCCGTTTGAACAAATTGATATCTTTATCCTAGCTATGAAACCAAAGGATGCAGAGGTGGCAATAGACTTCTTAAAGAGTCATATCCATTCAAATCAATGTGTGATCTCAGTTCTTGCGGGAATTTCCACTTCCTTTTTTGAAAATCACCTACACATCGACCAACAAGTAATCCGAATCATGCCAAATACATCAAGTATGATTGGTGAATCAGCCACCGCACTATCCTCAGGCAAATACACTACAAAACAAAACATTCAATTCGCAATCCAATTATTCAAGTGCATTGGAGAGGTCTATGAAATCGAAGAAAAAGACATGGATATCTTTACTGGGATGGCTGGTAGTGGACCAGCATATTTCTACTACTTAATGGAGCATATGGAAAAAGCAGTTCGGACTTCTGGATTAAACGAAGACATGACTCGAAGAATTATATCTCAAACCATTATTGGAGCAGCCAAAATGGTACAGCGCCAAGAGGAGACACCTAGTGAGCTTCGAGAAAACGTAACTTCTCCAAATGGAACAACTGCAGCAGGGCTTGCCGCTTTGGAACAACATGGTGGGGGAAAAGCCATTACCCAAGCCGTAAAAGAAGCTGCTAGTCGTTCCAAAGAAATTAGTTCTGAATTGGAAACATTTCCTCAAGGAAAAACCAAATTACAAGCTATTTAAACCATTCAATTGGAGTGATATCATGACCCCGGAACAAAAGAAGAAACGGGTGGTAATAAAAATCGGGAGTAGCTCCCTCACGAGTAGACACGGTGAGATTAGCAGAAAAAAGCTAGAAAAGCTAACAGAAGAAATTGTAGAGCTGAAAGATGCTGGGCATGAAGTGGTTCTCGTTTCTTCAGGAGCTGTAGCAGCTGGTTATCGGAAATTAGGATGCATAGTTAGGCCAACAAGTCTTCCTGAAAAGCAAGCAGCAGCTTCTATAGGTCAAGGACTCCTTATGGAATCCTACTCTGAATTATTCCTATCACACGGATACGTCGCATCACAAATTCTCATTACAAGAAGCGATTTTTCTGATGAAAATCGATACAACAATGTTCGAAATACGATCCATGTATTGCTCGAGCGAGGCATTATTCCAATCGTAAATGAAAATGATACGGTTACCATTGACCGGTTAAAGTTTGGAGATAATGACACTCTTGCTGCGAAGGTAGCTGGCTTAATCCAGTCGGATCAGCTGATTATTCTCTCAGATATCAATGGGCTTTATGATGCGGACCCTCGGAAGAACCGTGACGCAAAGCTATTAGAGAACGTGTATCATATCACTCCTGAAATTGAAGCAGGAGCTGGAGATTCTGGAAGCACAATTGGCACTGGAGGAATGCGTTCCAAAATTGATGCAGCGAAAATTGCCATGGCTTCAGGCATTACCACTTTCCTTGGTAAAGCAGGTAAACCCAATATCATTTGTGATGCAGTTAGTGGGAGAGCCATGGGGACTTACTTCCAAGTGACAGATCCAACAATAAATTTAAACCAAAAAAAGCAATGGATCGCGTTTCATTCGGGACCAGAAGGCGAAATTCATACAAATGAGGCGGGAAGAGATGCGATCCTCATGAAAAAAGAAAGTTTGCAAACGAACTTCGTAAATAAAGTGGTTGGTAATTTTCCTAAAGGGGCAGTTGTTCGAATCATAGATGAGGAGAACGAAGAAATTGGTCTTGGGGTAGTTAATTTTTCTGCGAATGACATTCTTGATCCAGAAAGAAGAGAAGAAGATCGTGTTGTCATCGATGTACAGGATATGGTCTGTCATTTAGATATTTCAATACCCGTAGGACTATAAATGGAGGAGGTTTGATATGCCGATTATATCAAATGATATCAATGTAGAAGCTCAAGCCATTGAAGCAAAAAAAGCAGCAAAAACGCTAGGTTTATTAACAACAGAAGCGAAAAATGAAGCATTAATAGCCATTTCGGATCGGTTAGAGAAAGAATATGAATATATATTAAATGAAAATGAAAAGGATTTGGCAAATGGACGAAAAGAAGGTTATGAAACAGCATTTATGGATCGCTTGGCCTTATCGGAAAATCGAATCTATGAGTTTGCTAATGGGCTCCGTGAAGTAGCTCGCTTAAAGGATCCGACAGGCGAGACGTTATCCAACTGGACACTAGAAAACGGATTAGTTGTCGAAAAGGTGACAGTTCCCCTTGGTGTCATTGGGATGATATATGAAGCTAGGCCAAATGTAACAGTCGATGCAACGGGTCTAGCAATAAAGTCTGGAAATGGGATTGTACTAAAGGGAGGCTCTTCTGCGATTCATTCGAATCAAGCCATAGTTTCAGTGATTCATCAAGCGCTTGAGAAGACAAAGGTTCCTAAAGAAGCGGTACAATTTGTTTCAAGTAGGAATCGAGAAACAACCAAGCAATTATTCACCATGAATGAGCACATTGATGTGTTAATTCCCCGTGGCGGTGGCTCTTTAATACGTGCTGTTGTCAATGAAGCAACCGTACCAGTATTAGAAACAGGTGTTGGAAATTGTCACATTTATATTGATCATGAAGCAGATGAAGAGAAGGCATTAAACATTCTTGTGAATGCCAAGACAGCTCGCCCTGCTGTATGTAATGCAGCTGAAACGGTGATCATTCACCGAAATTGGCTCGAGAACCATAAAGAAGCACTCATTAAGAAGCTAGATGAAGAACATGTCATTGTCCATGGTGATGAGTATGCAGTTTCCGTTATTCCACATGCGACTATTGCAGAAGAGAAGGACTGGAAGGATGAGTACTTAAGCTTAGATATTGCTATGAAAATAGTAGATAATATAGATGAAGCGATCGAACACATTGATCGATATGGAACGAAGCATTCAGAAGCAATTATTACAGAAAACAAAGAAACAGCCGCTATTTTTATGAAACGAGTGGATGCTGCTGCCTTATATCATAATGCTTCGACAAGGTTTACCGATGGAGGAGCTCTTGGTTTTGGTGCAGAAATTGGAATATCTACACAAAAGCTTCATGCGAGAGGACCAATGGGATTACCTTCACTAACGACCGTGAAATTCTTAATGCATGGAAATGGACAGATCCGTTAATCGACATACAAGAGGCTGGGACATATGTATTTCTGTCAATGAACTATCCGAACGATCAGGAGTTATCTCTTTGACTAGTTCGGGTATTTTTGTTTGTTCGGAAAACACATTCTTTAAAAATAGTGAATAGAGCGGAAGACACTCGACTACTAAGGGAAATAGAGGAAAGGCTGAGACACCAAAGCGCAGCGAGGAGGCTCAGCTTCCTCTCCGAGGAAAGCAAGTGTCTGCAGCGCAGGTGGAACGAACTTGTTTTTACAACCTAACTATTTGAATAAAGTCATCGTTCGTTTTTGAGAAGGAGTCATTTAGATATGTCCCAGCCTCTTTCTTACCTCTAGTCAAGAGTTTTTTATCATATTTATATATGTTTGAAGACTGATTCTTGGAGGGGGGGAGGGAGTTCTCTCACTCAAAAATCATTTATCCATGCCAAATAGACCTAACGAGGTGTATTTTTTCGAAAGGTCAGGTATGGTATAGTATAAACAACTTATTTACGAACAGATTAAACTGCTTCGTAATTATAGGTAATGTTGTGTGTGATGAGATGAAATGCCACTTTCAAAAATTTATTCACGCACGCGATTGACGCAACTTTATGGGGCTTTCCTTGAGGTTGCGTTTTTAATTTGTCGTAATACTCTACAATATGGGTTTGTCTTAGTACGAAGTTTAATCATCGGTTGAATCATAAAGAATATGATTTTTCGTAGCTTGTTATTACCTCGTTTTTTTTGGAGAAAGAGCATTCCTTCTAAACATCCTTTATAATTAAAATGGAAAGTAAGGACAAATCAAGTTTTCAAAGGGATTTCACATTTTTTTCACAAAACTACGATATAATTTTTTTAAATAAATGGATGTGTGACCTTTATAAAGGAGTATCAATGAATGAGAAAAAGTATACAATTGGGTCTGTTTCTAGTGTTTCTCACGCTCGGTTTGTCTGCCTGTTCAAACGAGGTATATGAGGAGATTCCACCTGAGAAAGATCTATTCATTACAGTTAACATTAAAGAGATGACAATTAGCTTTATCGACCAAAAAGAAGAAAAAGAACTAACAAAATGGCAAATGAAGAAGCCATACACTGGGGGATTGATGCTTCCTGATCAAGATACGCTATTACTATACGGGAAACAGGTGGAGACCGTTGATCTATTCTCCATTAGTAAAGGAGAATTAATTGAAAGCTGGGACACTGGAAAAGGACTTGCAAATGCCATCGTATTGGACAATCAATCAGAAATCGTATTTGCTGATCAAATAAAAAGCCAAATTCGCTTTTTTAATTTATCAGGAAAAGAGACTGGACAAGTGACTTCTCAAACAAATCCACTGACTATATTGGAAGGAAGGAAAAGTGGAAAGCTGTATGTCATCAGCTATCATGACAAGGAACTGTTAGTTATAGATCCTGACAAAAAAGAAAGATCCTCAAGCTTTATGATTCATCCATCAGCTGCAGGGGCTTTCTTGAAAGAAAGTAGTCAAGAGCTTTGGATAGGTGGTCATGGTGAAGGGGTAGAGATTGAGTCGGATATTCATGTATATGATTTGAGGGATGGTAGGTTAAAGAAAACCATTTCTGCACCTTTAATGCCCGTGAATTTTGTGGGGAACGAAAAATATGTTTTTGTTCTGAGTCATGGAACAAGTACACTATATAAGCTGAATGTAAATGGAGACATAGAGGGTTCGATTAAAATTGGAGCTAATCCGTTTGAGTTGATGTTAGATCATAATCAATTGGTTATTGCAGGCTACGATAGCGATGATCTTCACCTTGTAGATCCTGAAACACTTGTTATCCATAACACGATTAAGGTTGGAAAAGGACCTTTTCAGATTATTCAAAGGGAGATTGAAAATAAATGATTCCTACGATTCGTGTATTGATTGTAGATGATGAAGAAGATATGCGTCATCTTATTCAAATGTATCTAGAAAACTCTGGCTTTGAATGCTACCAGGCTGCGAATGGAGAAGAAGCTGTAAAGGTGTATCAAGAGAAAGCGATTGATCTCATCCTACTTGATATTATGATGCCAAATGGTAGTGGCTTTGAGGTATGCGAAAAGATTAGACAAGCTTCGAATGTTCCCATCATTTTTTTATCAGCAAAAGGAGAAGAGTGGGATAAAGTGAAAGCCCTGCAGCTCGGCGGAGATGATTATTTAGTGAAGCCCTTTAGCCCTGGGGAGTTAATTGCACGCATTCATGCACTTCTTCGTCGTTCGGGTAGTGTGAAGCAGGAATTTGAAACACTTCAAATAGGTGACATTTCTATTGATAAGAAAGCAAGAAGAGTGCTAGTCAAAGATGAAAATATTTTACTAACATTAAAAGAATTTGAACTTCTATTATTTTTCATTAAACATCAATCACATGCATTAAGCAGAGAACAGCTCCTTGAAAATATTTGGGGAATGGATTATATCGGTAGTCTTCGCACAGTTGATACGCATATAAAGACGTTAAGGATGAAGCTTGGAAAAGCGGATTACATTCAAACGGTATGGGGGATTGGCTATAAGTTCGAGGTGCCATCTTGATGAAGGAATTTACGAGGAGCCTTTCAACTAAGCTATGGTTAACCATTACAACGGCAGTTCTGGTTACGATCGTTTATTCCTATCTGCTATCTAATTTATTCTATGAAAAACTGTATGTTGAGAATATAGAAGCATCGTTACAGGAGGAAGGGAATCGATTAGCTTTAGATTATTCGGGTGGTCCGTTAACAGATGAACTAAAAGAAAAGATTAATTGGTATAATACAAAAACGGAGACAGATGTATTTATTGTTAGCAATCCAAGAGAACTGAGTGCTTGTCTTCCTTTTGATATCGACCATGAAGCATTAATTGGGCCAGAAGAACGGGAACAGCTCTTAAAAGGAGAAGCTATTCAGAAAACCGGGTTTGAAGAGCGGTTTGATCGAAAAATTGTCGCTGTCATTATTCCATTAGTAGATGAGAACCGTCTTGAAGGAATCATTTATTTATACATACCATTGGCGAAAATTTCTGAACTAACCAAAGACTTTTCAATTCTATGGCTTCTATTTGCCATGGTTTTCTTAGTCTTCGCACTGTTCTTTGGCTCCAAGCTAGTTAACCGCTTAACGAAGCCATTGAAAGACATGAAAAGTGCTGCAATTCGTGTATCTAAAGGAGATTATACGGCAAGGGTAAAACGTCAAACCAACGATGAAGTAGGTCAGTTAGCAGATGCATTTAACCATATGGCAACGTCTATTCAAAAGGAAGACGAACGAAAAAAAGAATTTCTTGCGAATGTATCACATGAATTGCGGACACCAATCAGCTATGTTAAAGGATATAGTGAAGCCTTAATGAAGAATATTGTCAAAACAGAAGAGGATCAAGCGAAGTATCTTCAACTTATGTACCGTGAGTCAGGAAGAATGGAGAGACTTGTAGGAGATTTATTAGACCTTACTAAGCTAGATACAGATGAGTATAAATTAATAAAAATGCCTCTATCATTAGCACAGCTAATTGAAGATGCGGTACAAAAGTATCTACCAGTTATGAAAGAAAGGGAATTAGATTTTTCTTATGATTTAGACCCTGACATAATTATCGAAGCTGATGAAGGTAGAATTGAACAAGTCATTCAAAATATTATGGACAATGCTCTTCGATATATAAATAAGGGTGGAATTCATATAGAGCTAGTTCAAAAACATGACACGTGTATGTTGAAAATTATGGATACAGGTATAGGGATTCCGAAAGAAGATCTAAGTCAAATAAAGCATCGTTTTTATCGAGTAAATAAAGCAAGAACTCGTACAGATGGAGGAACAGGGTTAGGCCTTGCGATTATTGATAAGATAATTGAGCTACATGGAGGAGATCTTAGCTTTGAAAGTGAGGTAGGGAAAGGAACAACGGTAATCATTGTCCTTCCAATGCTGTTACGTTATGATTAAAATATCCACAAATATTTACATTAAGGAGTTTATGATGAAGAAAACTAATTTATTTATGCTATCTTTTTTACTATTGTTCGTATTAGGTGCGTGTTCACAGGAACCAATGGACGAAGAGCCAACATTCTTAGATGTGAAGTTAAGCTTAAGTTCTGAAAAAGTCATGCCAAATGAGCCGGTTACATTCGAAGCATTAGTTACTTACGGAGAAGAAAAAGTGAATGATGCAGATGAAATGACCTTTGAAATTTGGCTTGCCAATAGCGAAGACCATGAAAAAATTGAAATCGAAAAAGGGGAAGATGGTGTCTATTCACTAGAGAAATCCTTTGATGTGGAAGGAACCTACTATGTCATTTCCCATGTAACCGCAAGAGGCATGCACATGATGCCGAAGAAAGAATTTGTTGTCGGACAGGCAAGCGCACCTGAAGAAGATGCTTCCTCTTCTATGGATATGGAAGAATCTGAGACGGAAGAAGGATCAGATCATAGTAATCATTAATCAAGAGACATACATGATTGTGTAAGGAAAAGGCTTGGGATGTGAACATTCCTGGCCTTTTTCTTTGGCTGTGTTATAGCTTAGTGTTGGTTTTTTCAATCAGTTGATTGTAGCGAGAGGTGCGAGACTCCTTTAGGAAAGCAGTTCTGGGAGACCCCGCAGGAGCGTTAGCGAAGAGGATGCTTTCGGGTTCGCCCACGGAAAGGGAGTGCCTGTAGCAGAAATCAACAACGAAATTCACCACAGCCTTTTCTTTTATAAAAGTTATCCCTCCATATGCTAAGTGAGTATTTGGAATAAACTACTTTGCGACTAGTAGAAAAGTTGATATGTTTGTTACTTTACAGAAATATTCGTAAAAATTCAGCCCTTATATCCATAGCTGTCAATCATTATTTTATCTATAATGAATGGAAATAGAAGAATTACTCCCCATCTTTCCCAAATGAATGGATAATCTATTTTAATCGTCTCAACCGTTGCAAAGCTTACTGTTTATTCGAATGATAGATTGTTGTTGTGAATCTATCATTTTTTTATGGGAAAATTATCCGTAAATATGACAAAAAACACGTGCTAAGATGTGGAGGTAACACAATATGCCCTTTCAAGGAGGAAATCATTTTGAAGAAAAAAGTAGTTCTTTCAGTCGCTGCAACAGCGGCCCTATTAATGACAAATCCAGTAGCTGATAAAGCAGACGCAGCCTTCCACATACAAACAAAGGGAGAAGCAAAAACGTATGTTTTTAGCGAGAAATTGAGTAATGATCAAATTAATCGTTGGTTACAAAAATATTTTTCTCATTTACCTACTAGTTGGAAAAATGCCGAGATTAAGACTACAGAAGCTGAAACAAACCAACCTGTTGAACAGCCTAAACAATCTGCAGATCTGAACAAGCCAACAGCGCCGGTAACTAATCAAGAGTCAGCTCAAACCGAACAGACTCAAAAACAACAAACACCAAACAACAATCAAGCTACCTATTCGCTTAGTGCTTATGAGCAGCAAGTAGTCGAACTAACCAACCAAGAGAGAGCTAAGCAAGGTCTTGCACCTTTGAAAGTAGACCTTTCGTTAAGTAAGGTCGCTCGTGAAAAATCACAAGATATGAAGACAAATAATTATTTCTCACATACAAGCCCTGTCTACGGCTCACCATTTGATATGATGAAGCAATTTGGTATTAGCTATCGTTCAGCTGGAGAAAACATTGCAAAAGGACAGCAAACTCCTGAAGCAGTAGTCAAAGCTTGGATGAACAGTGATGGACATCGTAAAAATATCATGAGTACAAGCTTTACGCACATTGGTGTTGGCTATGTAGCAGAAGGAAACTATTGGACTCAACAATTTATCGGAAAATAACATAGGAAAATTAAACAGTTTGGGACCGAGACCTAACAATCGGTCCCATTTGTTAAATGGAGATACTAGAAAGTATAGGGTGTTTATTCATAAGCTTGCTTTCCAGTATCGTTTGCCTTGCTGCGTCGTCAGGAGCTTTGCTGTCATGCTAATTCCAATGAGCCAATTGCCGTCCGCTCGGGTCACATTCTCAACTACTCTAAAGGTATTTCTACAACAGATTCAGAAGGATTAGCTTTCTGAATAGGGGCTTTAATAATAAATAGTCCATCCTTAAAGAAATGAGACAGGTCCTTTTCTATAATGGGAACTGGAAGGGCTATCCGTTTTTCAAACCTTTGGTTATATCTCTCCTTTAGAAAATAAGTAGCTTTAGGCTTGAATGTTTCACATTTCCCTTCAATAATAAAAGCGGAGTCTTCTATACGAACAGATAGATCGGTAGTGTTTACACCTGGAACTTCAAATTCAATGATTAATGTTTCGTCAATTTCATACATATCACTACGGGGAAACGTTTCTTTCTTGTTAAAGAAAGATTTTGCTTGATGACTTGATGTATTTACATCTTGATCTGGGCTGTTTTCGATCGTAAAAATATGATCCCAAAAATTCCGTTGCTGGTATTTTTGGCTGAGATCTACCCATTTTTGGAGTTGTTCTAGATCCATATCATTCCCTCCACATTTATAATATTTCATTTACATCAATTTCTGAGTATTGCAAATCGATATTTTTAGGCATTTTCACCTCAAGCGTCTCATCTTTAAAGTGTGCAGTAGATCCTTTCTTTTTGACAATAGTGGGCAATGTAATCGTTTGTTTATCATTTAGCTCGGGAATATGCTCAATAATGAGTTGATTTGACGTATGGTAAATTCGTAGCTGATTTAGCCAGTCTCGTTGTTTAATTGGGATACGGGCATATACATAATCATGTGTTTCATACACTGATGCATTTAGAGGAGATGAAGTATGGCTCGACGTTTTCGACTGATCTACACCTACATCTGATTGCAAAGGGTTCATGCCTTTCATGATATCCTGTGGATTAAATCCACCATCCATTTGCTGAGGCATCATTTTCTTCATCATATCTTGTACATAGGTTTCGATTTCCTGAGGGTTCATTTGTTGCATCATATTTTTCATATCTTTATTAAAAGGCAAGATATTCCAAGGGAACATCAAAACCCCTCCTTTCTTCCGTTCACCAAAGCCGACTTCTTTTGATAGTTCATCTTATGCATACACCAGCCTAAAAGTTAGTCATCCACTAGAAAAGTTATAATTTGCACATATACCTTGTTTCCTTTTAATATAATGGTATAAAGACAAGGCTCTTTCATCATGTATCATAAAAGGATGAGGTTGGTAATCCTATCTTGTAGAGCCAATAACAAAAAATGTGGGGTAATAATTAGTGAGACAAAAAACAGCCTTGATTACTGGTGGAGCGAAAGGAATCGGCCGAAGCATTGCCTTTCAGCTTGCAGAAGATGGAATCAATGTAATTGTAAATTATAGAAATAGCCAACAAGAGGCAATTGCATTAGGAAATGAGCTTTCAGAGAAATATGGAACGAGAAACTGGACCCTTCAAGGGGATATTTCCAATCTAGCTGACTGCCAAAGAATGGTGTCAGAGGCACTAGCCATAACGTCCATTGATATTCTTATCCACAATGCAGGCCCTTACATATATGATAGAAAAAAGCTAACAGATTATAGCTTTGAGGAATGGAACTATTTAATAAATGGGAATTTAAATGGTGCATTCTATCTAACAAAACTGCTAATTCCACAAATGAGAAGTAAGGGATGGGGACGGATTATTACATTTGGCTTTGATCGGGTAGAATCAGCACCAGGATGGATTTTCCGCTCAGCATTTGCTGCTGCGAAAACAGGACTCGCCTCATTAACTAAAACGATTGCAATTGAAGAAGCGGAAAATGGGATTACAAGTAATATGGTATGTCCAGGAGATATTATTAAGGAATGGAAGGAATGTTCGATAGAAGATGCCCTGACATTGAAAGATGTGAACTCTCCAGTAGGAAGACCTGGTACGGGTGAAGATATCTCACGAGTTGTTTCCTTTCTAGTTGATGAGAAATCCGGTTTTATTACCGGAAGCATTATTCCGATTACAGGTGGGAAAGATGTTCTAGGAAAGGTGTTTAGAGAAGAAGTGTGAAACCGAGGGATCCTCGGTTTTTTTGATTTAATACGATTCGCCAAGAGAATACGAGATTGAACTATTTGTATGCGTTTACATAGTGGTTATTTGCCTAAATTGAACTTTTTTAGCCCTTTACTATTCGAGATGGTCAGAATAAAATTCATCTATAATTGAATAAATTCGCTTAATCCATTTTGGAGCGGGGGAACCATCGTGATCAATTCACAGGGGTGAATCTAATTATAGTAGGGCATATCTCCAGTCCGAACCCGACAGCTAACCTCGTCAGCAGAAAGGAGAGATACAAGATTATGACAATCATTGGATCTTATTCTCCAATGGTTTTTTTATGGATTTTTATAGATCCTTTCTTTGTTACATGAAGTTTTATCTTATTTGAATAGGCAACAGGATGTCAAATCGAGGCGTATATGTTACTAAAACCATTAGAAGAAGGGCTAAAGATGTTAAATAAAACAATCAGATTAACACCATCACAGCTATTAACTATTATATTCTTATTTTTCACGACGGTTGGCGCTATTGTATTGAAAATGCCATTCTCAACGAATGAACCAATTACATGGATTGATGCATGGTTTACGTCTGTCTCAGCCATGACTGTCACGGGTTTAGGAGTGGTAGATACCGGTACCCACTTCTCCGTTTTCGGTCAAGTGGTTATTGCCATATTAATTCAGCTTGGAGGCCTTGGCATCATGTCTTTTGCTGTGATGGTCTTTATGATGCTAGGGAGAAAAATAGGTTTCAAGCACCGTCTAGTCATGCAACAAGCGTTGAATCAAGTTCATATTGGCGGAGTGATAAAGCTTGTTAAAAATCTTTTTCTTTTTTCGATTACGATAGAACTGATTGCCATGGTGTTTTTAGCGATTCGCTGGGTTCCTGAATGGGGCCTAAAGAAAGGACTGTTCTTTAGCTTTTTCCATTCCATCTCAGCATTTAATAATGCAGGATTTGCTTTATGGCCTGACTCTTTAATGAGGTATGTGGGAGATCCGATCATAAATATTGTCATTAGTTTATTGTTTATGATAGGTGGTATCGGCTTTACCGTATTAATTGACCTAAAAGAGCAAAATACGTTTTCGAAGCTTAGTCTCCACAGTAAGATGATGATTGTTGGAACTTTAGCCATTAATGTAGTTGCGATGCTAATGATCTTTATTTTAGAATACGCAAATGCTAAGACCTTAGCTCCTTTATCTTTGTTTGATAAGCTTTTTGCTTCCTATTTTCAAGCGGTGTCGCCAAGGACTGCTGGCTTTAATACGCTTGATATTAGTAGTTTAAATGAGTCGACAATCTTTTTTATTATTATTCTGATGTTTATTGGGGCAGGGAGTGCATCTACTGGCGGAGGAATAAAGCTAACCACATTTATGGTTATTTGTTTGGCCACTGTGACTTATTTTAAAGGGAGAGAGGATATTAAGCTGTTCCGTAAGACCATTCCAGCGAGCTATATTGCTCGAGTGATGGCCATTTCAATGACTAGTATTGTGGCTGTTGTGGCTGCCGTTCTTATTCTCAATATTACGGAAGACCTTCCTTTTTTAACTTTATTATTTGAAGTCGTTTCAGCTTTTGGAACGGTAGGTTTATCGATGGGCATTACATCATCTCTAAGCGTGTTTGCTAAGCTAATCATCATTCTAGTTATGTATGTTGGTAAGCTTGGGCCACTAACCTTGGTTTATTTACTGGCTAAGCCTCGAAAGGAAAAATATAAATACCCAACAGAAGATATTTTAACAGGATGAGAAAGGACGCTCATAGGAAATGTGAGGCACTCTGATGAGGAATTGCTAATTCTCCTCATTAGAGTACCTTCCTATGTAGCTCCCCATTACAAGCGGGCAAGCGCCATCGTCTTTAGTTACCTAATATGACTTTGGACACTATAGTCTCAAACATACAACGCTTCTATATTACTAGATTAACGGGGTAGTAGATGGTAAGATGGTAGTGATTGAATAATATAACTAGGTGGGTATTATGGATGTTTATCAAAGGTTTCTAAAACGCTTATTTTTAAATTATTTTTTCGGCTCCTTAATGGCGGTTTTTGGTGTAGGCGCCACTATGATTTTTTCAACATTAAGGTTATCCATGCAAGATATGTTCATTTTGTCTTTTATTATGATCATTTCGACGTTTGTAATGTTTACTTGTGAATTATTATTCGTGCATAAACATCTAAAGCCCATTCGAAAAGCATTTACCCTAGATATTTTACAGGATGAAATCATTGTTAGAGCTTTAAAACAGCTTCAAAAATTCCCTAATTTAACGGTAAAACGAATTCTATTACCACATTATCTTGGGATCACTATTCCCGCGGTAACCCTCACACAGTTATCTATCTCTATAGACTTACTTAAAATTCCAAATGTTTTTGTTTTATATGCGGTCTTTGGTGCTTTTCTACTTGCAAGTATTCATGCATTAATCGAGTTTTTTTTAACCATTCAAGCGGTACAGCCCATTGGAAAGGTACTTAAGAGTAAATTAACGAGTGATTTCAATTGTAATGATACTCATTTTGACACATTAGTTCCTATTCGAAAAAAGTACCAAATCACTGTTCTAGTTATTGGCATTTATCCAATTTTAATCTTTTTATTAGCTGCCCAGATTAAATTCACATCGATGCCAAATGGGAATATCCTTTTATTTTGGCAATGGGCAAGCCTTGTGTTAATCATCTCTGTTTTTCTTTCTGTTTTAACGGCAAGGTTTATGGCAAGAGACATTGAAAAGCCTATTCGAAAACTACAAACCGGTATGAAAAAAGTTCAAAACCATGACTATCAATTACTAGAAACAAATATTTATATGGATGAGTTTTCACAAGTGTTTTCTGGCTTTAATTTTATGATTGAAGGGATTAAACAACGAGAAAACACAAATAAGCAATTACTCGAAAGCTTTATGGCTACTCTCTCAACCGCATTGGATGCGAGAGACCCATATACTTCAGGTCATTCTCTAAGAGTTGGATCATTTTCCTATGATCTCGGTAGATCTGTAGGGCTAGCTAAATCGGATTTAGACGTCCTTTACCGAACTGCATTACTCCATGATATCGGAAAAATTGGTGTACCTGATACGGTATTGCTAAAAGAAGGAAAGCTAACAGATGAAGAGTTCGATCTCATTAAAGCTCATCCATTAATCGGTGTCAATATTCTAAAGCAAGTACAGCCTGCCCATGAGATTACGGCATTATTACCTGGGGTCAGATCCCATCATGAGCGGATTGATGGAAGAGGATATCCAGACGGATTAAAGGGTGAAGAAATTCCTTATTTCGGAAAGATTATAGCGGTTGCAGATGCCTTTGATGCAATGACTTCAGACCGACCGTATCGGAAAGGAATGTCAATTGAAAAGGCACTTCATATTCTGGAGTCAGGTAAAGACACGCAATGGGATGGAGAGCTTGTCGATCATTTTATTGAAATCATCAAAAGCAAGCAACCTAAGGAATATAAGACAGCTGTCAATGCGTAAATAGAAAAAGGGTACAAATCAGATAAAGATTTGTACCCTTTTTATATGATCTATTTAGATTCAGTCGAAATACTAGAAGGATATTTTTTCTTTTGGATATAGACTAGGCGGCTAGATAACGTAATTGCACCGACTGCTAATCCGGTAATGAGTCCAATCCAATAACCGTAAGCTCCCCAGCTTGTATAGTTTGCTAGATAATATCCGAATGGAAGTCCAACAACCCAATAAGAAATAAGAGACATAACAAACGTAATATTTACATCTTTGTAGCCCCTTAATGCTCCTTGAACAGGTGCTTGAATCGCATCTGAAAGCTGGAAGAACAACGCATATAGTAAAAAGTGTGCGGTTAACTCTAATACATGCGGATCGGTAGTGTAAATTCCAGCAACTTGCTTGCGTAGGAAAAACAAAAATACCCCACAGATAAAAGCTAGCAATACAGCAATGACAATGCCAATCCAGCTATATTCCTTTGCATCTTGATATCGTTTTCCTCCAACCTCAAAGCCAACAACGATGGTTAAGGCCATCGAGATGCTCAATGGGATCATATAAAGAAACGAAGCAAAATTTAATGCGGCCTGGTGAGAGGCAATCGTGGCGGTATCGAAATTACTCATAAATAATGTAACGGCAGAAAAGATACTCGTCTCAAAGAAAATCGATAATCCGATCGGGATACCAATTAATAAGATTTCCTTCCATTTAGCGAATGAAAAAGAGTATATCTTTTGGAATACACCATAGGTTGAAAATGGTCGATGACGGTGGATGATAAAGATCGAAATCAATGAGATTAGCCAATACGTAATTGCTGAAGCATACCCTGCACCAACGCCGCCCAATTGCGGAAAACCAAATTTCCCGAAAATCAACACATAATTAAAGAAAATATTTATTGGCAAAGACATAAGTGTAATCAGCATCGATGTACGAGTCTTCCCAAGTGCATCAATAAATGATCTAAGAACATTGTATACAAACAAAGGAATTATCCCCATGCTAAGTGCAATCAAATATTCATATGCGATACGTCGTACCTCATCCGTAATTGACATCGAATGTAGGATTGGGTTAAGAGAAAAGAACCCAATTATTAAGACGATGATTGCCATAATTATAGATAAATAGACACCTTGAATAACTGAAAAAGCTACGTCTTCCTCTTTCTTTCCTCCAACAAGCTGAGCTACGATTGGAGTAACAGCTAATAATATTCCACTTAATCCTGTAAAGACAGGAACCCATAAAGAGGAGCCAATGGCAACACCAGCTAAGTCTACCGGGCTGAATTGACCAGACATAGTCGTATCAAAGAAGTTCATCGAAAAGATTCCTAGTTGGGTAATTAAGATGGGCACTAAAATCATAAGCAGCTGTTTGATCTTTTCAGAACGACTAAAAGTTTGTTCCATTTGCTTTCCCTCGATTCATTTTGAATAACGAAAGAAATTATATCATATAGGTACAAGAAAAACCCACCACAAATTTTAAGCCTTCTGATTTATCCATCCTATCATAACGCTTTTTATGTGTGCATATAATGTAAGACAAGCTTGATGAGGAGGAATAAAGATGGCTTACCAAGGTTCAAAAGGCTGGTATGTAAAAAAATTAAAAGAATTAGGGATTTCTAAGCATCCCCTAGAGCTAAAGAAACTAGAATCATATAAGACATATGTTCTTCGACAAATCTACGAAGAAAAGATGAAGGGAACAGAAGAATAATTGTGTCAAGAGGACCAGATAAGCTGGTTCTTTTTTATTGGTTTATATCCCTCCAATCCCCAAGTATTTTTGGGGAAAGGGTAAAGAGAGCCTAAACCAATAACCGTATGAACAACCAATCACTATCTTCTAAAATATCTCATGATTGGAAAGTCATGAATGTTCATCACTACTCATAATGTATATAGTTAACATTACATTAGCGGTGCAGTCTAATTTACATTAGGGGGGAAATCATGAGAGCATTGATTGCAAATAAACTAACCTATATATGGAATGAAGTAAGAAGAGAGCTTGAAAATAACAAGGGGTCTACAGCTGAAAATTCCTTATTAGAGCAACGTTTATACATTCTCAAGCATTATCCAACCTACTTATCCGAATATTACTTCCTTTTGAAAGAAATCGTTTCTGCTTCTTTTTTAAAGGAGCCATATGAACTTCTTTCGTTCTCAAGTAAATGTGCAATTGATTATGATGCATTTTTTGCGAATGCGAGTGAAGAGAATATATCTTGTTTTCATTATACAGGTGTTGAAGCAGATCTATGGGGAGACCATAATGGCGTTCCTCCGAACCATTTAACATGGGTATGGTCCCATTTAAAAGAATTAACAAGCTTGGAGTTTGACAATAAGAATTTGATTCTACTGCCTAAATCGTTGAAACATTTATCATACCAGGACTTTGAGGCATTGAAGAAATTAATTCAAATGGGGAAGCTAGATCGAAGGCGAATATGTATTGCGTTTTCAGCCGATGATCCGCTAAGCCCAGATTTTGAGCTCAACCGTTTGAATGCCATCACCCAAACAATTGAAAGATGGCATAAATATAAAACGGTGAAAGAGTCGGTCGTTTCTTTTTCAAAAAAAGACGACCCTCGGTTTACCTATCCGCAAAGGCTCCTTAATCAGTGGCATGTATTATCCCTTTCTGAAAAGTACTTTCCAAGGGTTACTTCTAAAGAAGCCTATGCTAAAATTGTATTTTTAGAAAAGACTGTTTTGTAAGGATACTTAGCATTAAAAAAAATAAACCGTCCGAAGGGGACGGTTTATTTTACTTATGAATGAATTGCTGATAAGCAGGAAAGTATCGTGCTTATTTACGCTTCTAATAATTGTGACGATTCTTGTGCAGGTTGAGCATTTGTACGTAATACATGGAATGTATATAAGTCTTTTGGAATTTCGTATAAGTTGTAAATGTCGCCATTGGCATTTAATTGATCAAGGATTGATTTTCTTGATTCATTGGCCATGATGACATATGGAAGTTTTTCTGCAGCTTTCTGTGATCGAACATTTTCTTTGCGGATGCGCATGAAAATCGTTTCGATTCCTGTTTCATAGAAAAGCTCTTCAAAAAAGGCATCTTTTGCTAACTTATTGTATCCTTTGCCGTGATAGGGTTTGCCAATCCATGTGCCTAAAAAACCAGCGTTGTCTTGAATATCAAATAGATTAATCGTCCCAATTGGAGCGCCCCATTCATCAAGAATCGTACGTGAAATAAGCTCACCACGATCTTCAGCTTCTATGGTTTGCTTCGTTACAAATAAAAATTCATCATACGAATAAGCTTTTTGACGGACATAAGGAAAGACGTCAGGGTGAATCATTAGATCATAAAGATCGTGGCAATCGTGAAAATCACGTTTCTTGAGCATGTGTTATCCCTCCAATGTTAGGGCAGTCGCGATTGCACAACAAAAAAGCAGCTTCGACCGACCCTCGAAATTTTTTGAAAATGGCTAAAAAATTTCGGGGTGGGAATCGAACCCACTAGAACCAGCTTAACTGGTGGCGCACCATTTGCCTTCCCTATTACTCGCTATTGGATTAACTTTTGATGAAAGCGGCAATCAAGCTAAAGTTAAGCTTCCGTATGATGCATGCTCAATCAAAAAGTAATTTACTTATCGTATAATACTAGAAAACATATAAAAATGAAATAGGTTTTTTAATAAATTTTATTAAAGTTTATTTACAATTTTCTACAGTGAATTTCGACGGATTTCACGCGTCTTGAAAGACAAATTCTCCATTAATCATCGTCCATTTTGGCTTGGCAAGAAAGTGAAATGGATGATGGCTCCAAAGTACTAAATCTGACACTTTTCCGCGTTCGATACTCCCGAGTTGATTGTCTACTCTGAGATTTTTCGCTGCTAAGATTGTAATGCCTTCAAGTGCCTTCTGTTCGGATAATCCTTCACGAACGGCAATGGCTGCACATAAATTCAAATATTGAATGGGCGTGTATGGGTGATCTGTTGTAATGGAAACTTCTACGCCATGATTCGTTAATTCTTGATACGTCTTCCATGTTTTATTTTTTAATTCTACCTTGGAACGTCTGGTTAATGTAGGACCGACAGACACCTTTAGTCCGATACCTGAAAGCTCTGAAGCAATTAAATGACCTTCTGTACAATGCTCGATGCGTAAGTCTAGATTAAATTCCTCAGCCAAACGAACAGCAGAAATAATATCATCTGCACGATGTGCATGAATTCGAACGGGTATTTCTCGTTTGAGTGCTTTAATGATTGGGGATAGTCTCAATGTATCTGGATTGTCTGCATTCATAGCTTCGTAAAAGGTTTCGCGCAGCATCCCCATAATTCCCATTCTTGTTATTGAATCCTTATTGCCCTGGCTATGGATTCGCTTTGGATTTTCTCCAAGAGCAATCTTAAGACCGGCAGTTTCTTGAATGATCATTTTTTTTATGTTTTTTCCTGTTGTTTTAATGACAGATGTTGTTCCCCCAATTACATTCGCGCTGCCTGGCATGACATGAGCGGTTGTTATACCATATTTGACGGCATCTTGGAATGCAGGATCAAGAGGGTAGACCCCATCTATTGCACGAATATGTGGACTCATTGGCTCAACTGTTTCATTGGCATCATTTCCTGCCCAGCCAGTTCCTTCATCATAGAGTCCGAGATGCGTATGAACATCAATGAAACCAGGAAGTAAGTAGTGGTTTTGACAATCAATGATTTTCACTTGTGAATCAGTTACTAAATTTCTACCCACTTCAAGGATTTTATCACCGTCTATTAATACATCTCCTTTAGGAATAGGTGGGGAGGTAATAGGAATAACATATGCATTTTTAAATAATATTTTCATCATCTAAACCTCACGATCATAGCCAGTTGTTTTTATTATATTTTACCGCTATATATAGGAAATACCTAAAGATTTTTTTTATAAAAAATACCCTTCATCGACAAGCTGAAGGGTAGAACACTTTCTATTAAGTTGTCCGCCATTTTTTAAATAAGAAATATCCAATCACAGAGAGTGTGGCTATTCCAATAATGGGGAAGAGAAATGGTTTCGCATATTCCTCAATGTCTTGCCAATGGTTTCCTAATTCAATTCCAAGTAGCAGAAATAATACCGTCCATGGAATCATAGCTGCTACCGTATAAAGGGTGAATTGAGACAATGGCATTCTAGCAATTCCAGCAGGGATGGATATGGCATGCCGAATAACAGGTACAAATCGAGCGGTAAAAATCACGCCTGTCCCATATGTTTGAAACCATGCCTCCGCACCGTCAAGATGTGAGGGCTTTAATAATAAGTATTTTCCATACCGATCGAGAAAGGGACGACCTCCATAAGCGCCTATCCAATATAAAAACAATTGTGCAACAGTCCCACCTACTACACCTGCAAGTAGTGCGCCAATGAAGTGGATTTCTCCCGTACTAACAAGGAACCCCCCATAACTAAGAACAATTTCACTTGGAATAACCTCTACCATTAACCCAAGTGCAATCCCTATATAACCTAAATCGGATAATAGGTGGAACAAATCATAAATGATGTCCTTTAACACCAATATCCCCCCAGTAATTTGTTACCTCTAGAAAACCCCTGTCAATTGAAGTGCCAATACAGTAAACCCGAGGATCCATACATAAACCGCAAACATTTTTAGGGATTTTCTTTTTAGAAAATTAATCATCCACACGACGGCCATATAACCAAATAATGCAGATGAAACAGTCCCGACCAATAAGCTCCCTAAAGAGACTGCCTCTATATGGCCAGTATACATTTCCCCCATTTGCAGTACAATTCCGCCTGCAATCGCAGGGATCGATAAGAGGAAAGAGAAGTAGGCAGCTGTTTCACGATCGAGCTTACGCATGAGTCCTGCCGCTATTGTTAACCCTGAACGCGAGACCGCGGGAAAGATAGCTGCTGCTTGAAAGGTCCCAATAAATAGGGCATCACCATACCCTATGTTCTCTAATCGTTTTGCTCCGTTTTTTATTCCGTCTGCCATCCATAAGACGAACCCCGTAAATAAAAACTCCCATCCAATGGTAATGCCTGATTTTGAAATGTTCTCAAAAAGATCACTAAATAAAAAGCCTACAATGACGGCTGGAATCGTACCAAGTACGAGGAGATAGGAAAGCTTGCCAAAAGGATTTTTGACTATTTGCAGTAATTCATTTTTATAAATGACAAGTACTGCAAGTAATGTACCGATATGGAGCATGGTATCAAGGAATAGCCCAGCCTCATCAAGACCAAAAAGATGTCGTCCCAAATATAAATGCCCACTACTTGATATCGGGAGAAATTCGGTTAATCCTTGAATGATCCCAAGTATAAATGCTTCAAACTTAGATAGCATGATTCATCACCTTCAAATAAATAGTTGTCCATATGTAATATGTATTCAACTAATTCCAATGAAGAACAAGGATTAACGGGGAAGTGAACTAGAGTAACATAAAAACTGGCAGAAAGCGTATCTTTAAGTTTATAATCGAAAGATTGCAGAGATTATTATCATTTCATGAAACTTTTTTGATGGTAGAGCGTAAATAATAAAGAAGAAATAAGAAGGAGGTTCGGAATATGCCTAGCAATGATGAGCGACTTTTGGCCGCTGGGATATATGTAATTAGCTTTTTTACGAATTTTATTGGCCCATTAATCATTTGGCTTTTGAAGAAAGATGACTCTAGCTTTATCGATTATCACGGGAAGGAATATTTGAACTTTTTGATATCTTATACGATCTATTCAATTGTTTCGTCTATACTGATGCTTGTCCTTATCGGTTTTGTTCTTATTTGGGTAGTTGGCGTTCTAGCATTTGTCTTTACAATTATTGGTGCAGTGAAGGCGTATGAAGGGAACGAATATCGAATTCCATTCGTTTTCCGTATCCTAAAGTAGTAAGAGCGAATGAAAACTTCGTTGTTAAAGATAAGACACTCTCCCCGCAGTTCCTATTTTGGAACTGTGGGTTCTTTATGGTCAAACCCAAATGTGAATTTAGACAGTTCTAAATAGCTTCTGATAAAATAATAGTAGAATCATGAGAGGTGATGCCAATTGACACGTCTTGATAATAAAGAACGGTTATTAAAGCTAATGGAGATATTAAAGGAACAAACGGATGAAGAAAATGAGTTTACGCTAGATGAGATTGTCGAGCAGTTTCGAAGAATTTATGGTCCAGATGTGAAATTAAACAAAAACTCGTTACGAGATGATATGGAACATTTAATTGAAGCAAAATTTGATGTAACGATCAATCAAGAAAAGGAGGGAATGCCAAAATACTATAGCCATCAATTTCGCTTGTTTGAATTATACGAGTTGCGGATGTTAATTGATGCAGTTGCATCTGCTCGTTTCATTACAAAGGAAGAAACAAAGCAGCTCATTCGAAAAATTAAGCAATTAACGAGTATACACCATGCGAAAAAGTTACATAATGAAATTTTAATTGATTCGTCTATTAAAAGTGAAAGTAAAATGGTCCGCTTGGCTATCAACGATCTTCATGAAGCCATTTCGGAACGGAAAGTGGTTCATTTTCAATATGGCAGATACAATGTCAACAAGGAATTTTCATTAAGCCATGACGGGGATGAGTATCGCGTAAAACCACTCGGGCTTATTTGGTCGAATGATTTTTATTATTTAATCGCCTATTATTTTAAAGCTTTCGAAATTCGCCATTATCGAGTTGACCGTTTGCGTAATGTCCAGATGACGGATGAAACGTTTCCGTATGAATCGTTCGATGTATCAAAATATGTGAGTTCGACCTTTAATATGTATGCGGGTACAGAGGAATGGATTAAAGTCCGATTTGACAATCGTTTGATTAATGTCATGATTGATAAGTTTGGCAAGGATGTAGAAGTAAGAAGAGATGGAGACGACCATTTTATTTTGACTACTAAGGCAATTGTTAGTAATGGTTTGATCAATTGGGTGTTAAGCTTTGGTGGACAAGCTAAGGTTCTGTCACCTGAACACTTAGTTGAACAGGTGAAGGTTGAAGTGGATAGACTAATGGCTGTATACAAGCAGTAATCGGGGAAAATGGATGATTTCTACACTTGATTGTAAATAGCGATAAAATTGCAATCAGTATGTAACACGAATGGCGTTCGTACATCCTATATCTATCGAATGGACAAGGGTGATTTCCGCTGCAGGCTCTTGCTTTCCGGGGGGCGTGAGGGGAATTCCTAAGAGTTTTGTACTCTTCATTCCAATCAATCTAGAACTAAATCCAATAAGAGACAAAAATGAGTTTGACTACCGTCTGAAGCACTCCTTACAGAATTAGGGTGCTTTTTTATTGTAAGTTCCGTTTGAATCAGTTGAAAATTTTTATAAGATTATCCTATAATTGGTAAATGGTTCACGCTGTGAAGTCTAGAGTTGAAAGGAAGAGAAATTGTGCTCAATGATACAGGGTTAGTTTTAGAAGGCGGAGGTATGAGGGGAGTATACACTGCAGGCGTCTTAGAGTATTTACTTGAACAGGATATCGTTTTTCCTTATGTAATCGGTGTATCTGCAGGTGCATGTAATGCAGCCTCTTACCTTTCAAAGCAAAAGGGTAGAAATAAAATCGTGAACATTGACTACGTAACCGATCATCGATACATCTCGTGGCGAAACTTCTTTAAGACGAGGCAATTCTTCGGAATGGATTTTATCTTTAATGAAATCCCTCACGTATTAGTTCCTTATCATTATGAAGAATTTTTTCAAAGTAGTTCGGAATTTGTAATTGGTACGACAGATTGCCATACGGGAGAACCGGTTTATTTTGGCCGAGAGGAATATGGACAAGATATGTTAACCGTACTTAAAGCATCGAGCTCCTTGCCATTTATTGCTCCTGAAATTGAATTTAACGGAAGAACACTGTTAGATGGAGGAATTAGTGATCCAGTGCCAATTCGGCAAGCTCAAGATGCAGGTTATAAGCGAAATGTTGTGGTTCTGACTAGAAATCAAGGGTATATGAAGAAGCCTGCTAGATTGAGTTTCTTATTGAAAAGGAAGTATCCTCATTATACAGGACTGCAAAAAGCGCTATTGAACCGCTACGAGACATATAATCAAACAACAGCGTACTTGGAGGAAGAAGAACAACGAGGGAACGTTATTCTCATTCGACCGGAGCAACCATTGGAAGTTGGAAGAATGGAACGAAATCCCATTAAGCTTGAAAAACTCTACATACAAGGGTATAAAGATGCCGAACGGATGAAATCACAGATCATCGGTTGATATGAAAAGCGCCAGTACGGTTAATGTGCTGACACTTTGATATCAGATCTAAGTTTGTCATTAAAAGTTGGATCGTAAGAAACTCACTCAATTGCGAATAATAGAAAGACTAGTAGAGTCTACTTTTTGTTCTGATCCATCATCCGTTCACTGGCTTTCATCTTTCAAAACATTCCTACATGGTAAAGACAGAATGAAAGAATGTCAGAAATAGAGTAAAGAGGAAGCTCCCTCATTATAAGTATGGTTTTTTAAGAGTCTCGTTCACCCGGCCTAAATAGATATCACAGATGCGGCTCGATTGGTCTTTTAATAATAGTAGGATGTCTGCTAGGGGTGGTGGAGCTATGTCCCATGATGTGGGAGTGGTGTCTTTTGCGAATAAAGCTGTGAATTCTTCAGGCTATACGTACGATTCTCTTGGGAGCTGAAAGGTAAGCTGTTCTTGAACCACATAGAAATGGCCTAAATTCCATAGAATATGGTTTGTAAACCCTTCTCGAATAATTAGTATTTCATCTTTTCCTATTCCTTCTACAAACTCAGGTGGTTTGTTTTCTAACATATTCTATTTGATCAAAGATCAAGGAACTTCCCCCTGTATAAAAGCATTTTTTACCCTATATGTTAAAATAAGCTGAAAAAGTCCGGCCTAAGATTAGGTCCCTAAGATATACATTTTCAACACGGCCAGATATTCACGAAGGTAATTGTAAGCTTTCACAGCACTTGGCGTTTCAGCTGCGAGAGGATAGCCTTTAATTCCTATGTTGTCTGCTAACGAAATGGCCCGGTAAAGGTGAAAGTCATTGCTGACAATAACCGCTTCCTCTATTTCAAATAAATCCTTTGTGAATTTCATATTTTCATAGGTTGAGGTAGATTGATCTTCTATTAATATCCTACTTTCATCAATTCCTTTTTCCCTGAAAAAACGATTTAGAGCTTCTGCCTCAGTAATATCTTCTCCTGGCCCTTTTCCACCAGTTACGACTACTTTTGTTGATGGATTGTCTGTTAAGTATGTGAGCGCTGTTTCCGCACGGTATAAGAGACTTAAGGACATTTCTTCTCCGTTTACCTTAGCTCCAAGGACAATTAGATAAGGGAGATTCTTTGGTGTAGCTTTTTTCGCCGTTTCAATGATATGTAGGTGTGCAAATGCTATATAAGCTAGCAAGCTGATAAAGAGTGTAATAATAATCACTTTTTTCAAACGTTTTCCTCCTTTAAACATGTTTTCATCGAACCTTCATATACTAGTAAGAGAGGAAGTTTAACCTAAGGAGTAACTGGAATATGAATATTCAAGAATACTATAAACATTCGGCATTGACCGCATTGAATGGAAGTGTCATGTCATTATTTCCTATTTTGCTATTTTTGATCTATGCCTTATCCAGTAACTATTCATTTCCCATTCTACTTGTGTTCATTCCATTTCTATTGTACAGCTTTGTTTGTTATCAAAGCTACCTAATTTATCATCGATGGTATGAGAAAGCTAGTCCAAGCCTTAGTTGTGGAAGTACGATTCAAAGCGAGAAGCATCTGATCATCCATTTTGCGGCCGCTCCTGCTTTAAAAATGTATCTTTTTGATGGAAACGGGAGCAGAGTAGGGGAAATTAAAGAGAAATATGAGTGGAAACTTAGGTGGATTCTGCCCTATTTTTTGGATGCTCTATTTAGAGGGGAATATTTCATATATGATAGGGAAAAAGTAGTGGCGCAAATTAAGCTGCAAAAAAGATATATAGACGTCTTTATCGTTGGGAACGATGGAGAAGAGAAGAAGATCACCTTATCTCAAAAAAGTAAAGGAATATATCAGTATGGGACGTCAGCATATAAAGTAAAGAAGAAAGCCTTCCTATCAGATATACTAATTCTCAATGAGAAGAATCAGTCAATTGCCGGCTTGCAAAAAGGGTGGATGCCTGCAAAGTTGGATCCCATTTTCCCCAACCCCAACACTCCTATATTAACGGTTTCTGAAAAGAGTTCACCTGAAGAAAAGCTAATAGTACTAGCCTTATTAACGAAGGAATTTCTATATAAAGATCATTGATAAATACCTATAATCGTATTTTGTTGTATGATTATGTTAAAATGAACGTATGCAGATGATCGAGGTGTTCTTGTAATGAAGAAATTTCTAATAGGTGCAGCAATTTGTGTGGTTATTCTATTTATTGTCGATACAGTCATGTTAAAAGATCAAGGTGTCGTTGAAAATGTGAAACAGCTAGATCAGTATGAAAAGCTAGATGTAAAGACACTTGAAGTTGGGATTCAACCGAAGCAGATAGCTCCAAATTTTACATTAACTGATTTATATGGAGAAGCCATTCAACTTCATGATTATCATGGCAAAAGAGTATTATTGAATTTTTGGGCAAGCTGGTGCCCGCCATGTAAAGCAGAAATGCCAGACATGCAAGAGGTGTACAACCAATACAAAGACGATGATGTCGTCGTTTTGGCCGTGAATCTTACACATACGGAAGATAGTGAACAGGCTGTAGCAAATTACGTTGAGGAAAACGAATATCATTTTGTAGTCCCATTAGATGAAGTAGGCGAAACAGCTTACCAATATGAAGTTCTAGCCTATCCAACTAGTTATTTTATCGATTCAGATGGAATTATAAGAAAGAAAGTTTCCGGAGCGATGTCAAAGGAAATGATGGAATCAGAATTAAACAAGCTTCCATAGAGATTTGTATAAAAAAGCAGCAAAAAAAGAGTAATTGCCTCTTTCATTGCTGCTTTTGTTAGTTGATTTCATTTAATGGATTTTCATCAAATTTGAGCTTTTCAAGGATTTTCCGCTTGCGGTAAAGCATCATTCCTGCTTCTCCGATATCATTAACCGCTGATCGGTTAATAAAGGCCCCAAATACAAGTCCGGCGATTGGGATCATTTGGAACAGCTTTTTCCATCCAAAGCCATCACGATAGGAGAATACGACTTCTCTCCAGCCTTGTAGCTCGGAGACTACTTCGCGTTTTTTCGTCTCGTCGGCAGAGTCGAAACTAGATAATTGTTGGAGGATTGCTTTTTTTCCTACAATATCTGATGAAACAAATTGAAGACACTTGACAATGAAAAGACGTTCATTCTCATTGTTTGGATCATATCCATAACAGATCGCGATATCCTGCAATGTTTTTAACTGCATACCTAATAAGAGAGGGATATCGATTGATAAAGTGAAAAGCCCGCCAATTCCCGTTGTTGCCCCTTGAAGTGTCGCTAGGTTCTTCCGGCTATCAGTTAGTTTCAAAGCGGCTTGATCCATTTCGGCGATGGACAGTCGGTTCACTTCTGATAGGCTAGTGATCTTTTGATTAGGATAATAAGTTGTTAAGGAAGAAATCGAGCTTAGATAGCGTCCTCCTGTTTGCAAGTACTGACCGAGCTCATCCAGTATAATGCCAATCTTTTTCTGAATAAAAGAAGGAGTCCATTTATCAATCAGCTTAAATGGGAGTCTCCCAAGCTTCTCCCAAAACCATAAATCATTTTGATCCTTTTCCCAAGCATGACACTTCTGTAATTCTTCTGTTAATACTTCTCTAGATTCGTTCATCATGTGTCTCCTCCGACTCATATAAGCCCATTATCACTTCATTTTTCGTTTGTTATTCACAAATATTGCAATGCTTGAAATAAATAAAATGGTAGAAAGTGCTAGGGCAATTCCATTATATTCTCCATGAAATATAGTAATATTCGTTAACGTTATGAAATGCATCATCATTACAATGATTAGCAAAAAAGTAGAAGTTTTCATGTCGTAACGTCCTTTCTATACACCAAAAACTGCATGATAGATTTGTCTATAATAAAGGATATACGTATTAAACGGGAAGAGGTTTCAAAAAGTAAGCTGAATTTCAAAGTTGTTTTCATAAGGGTAGGAAATTTATAACGAATAAAGGAAAATTTATAAAAGCTGCTAACTATAATTACGATAAAGCAAAAATGACCGTAGGCAAACTCCAAATCTAGCAGAGTCTTTCTACAGTCTGAAACTGATTTGTTTCGGTTTACCAATTATTAAAGGTTCTTTCCGATTCGTTGGAACTATCCAATTCAAAATTTACTTGCCTTCAACTATGACCACACTGGTACCTAATAACTTTTCATTTAAAAAGGGTTTCAGTTTCCATTTGCCGTCTCTCATAGGCTTAATATTTGCCAGAAATTTGACGATATTGTTATCATTAGGAATTTGTAATAACTCTTCCTGTGTTAGTGGCTCTATGATTCCTTCTGCTAAAAACAGTTCATTCCCTTTATCTTTTTCGCTAATTCCATTAATTGTTACTTTTTCTCCAATTAATTCATTTTGTTTATTGATGTCATCAACCCACAAATACCAAGTGAATGTGTGTTCAGTTTCTTTTCGAAAAGTATCTACAACTAGTCCGAAACTTCCCACCTCTCCAGTCAAACTCACTTCACCATTTTCTGTTTCGATAGTAGACAATTGACTATAAGACCAACTTTTAATCTCTTCATTAGTTGCATAACTTTTACTTTCTTTTTCAACTTCAGCTGTTTCTTGGTTGGAACAACCTATCAGCGAGAAGAGGAGTATTACCCCAAAAATCAAGTTTTTATTCATCTTAATCTCCTTTACTATTTGTAATATTATTACAGTTAAATTATAACGGACAATTTAATAATTTGTAAAATGTTTACTTTTTCGGGCGGATCGTTCTACCTATTTTTATAAGGTGAGGTGGCGTATATGTATATTTTTAGAAGGGAGATGATAGAGAGAAGGAAACCAAGGTGTTCTTTACGGGTTACCTATGATTGCTACATAAAAAAGAGCCATTTATGGAATCATGGCTCTGATGATCGGTTTAATGGTTTAACGAATTTGAGTTGTGTTTTGATTCAGCTCCAGGAGGAAGATAATACGGCGGAATGCGCAGCCAGCCTCTGTCCTTCATTAAATTTTTTAAGGGAGCAGCAAATTTTACTAGTTCTACTTGGATCGATATGAACAGCATTCCTACATCCGAACGAATCGTTTTTGACATCGCTTGTGCACAAAATGTAATAGAAGCAGCAATTTTCACTGAAATTAAATTGGCGATCTCATCATCAGTTAATTTCACTCCTTCAGGAACAGCTTCAGGGTTCGAGGAAGGTTTATTAGAATGAACTAATGGCAGAGGAACGCCTTCCTTTAACAAAAATTCTTCGATTTTTTTCGTATCCTCTTTACTTTCTTTAATCGCCTGTTGAATAACGTGTTTTAACTGGGGATCTGTTGTTGTGTTAAGAGCAACGTGGTAGAGAGAATGGGCTTCATGAAAAGCGGTATAAGCAGTCCATAGATCCATGACTTCCCCAACATGTAGTGGGGTTTTCGGCTCTTCGTCCACGAAATTTTTTAATATGGATGCGATGGCTTCGAAGGTATTTGCCATGACTAGCCTCCTTATTTTTTATTGCGTATTATTCCCGGACTCATTCAAAAAAAATCCGATTTCACAAGTATTTTAAATTGCTATTCTACAAAAGTGGTATTACAATAACTATACATTCGAATATAAAGGAGATTGCATTCGGTAGGCTCCTACCAATTGTGATCTCGCCTTCGGGGTCGGGTGAAATTCCCAACCGGCGGTGATGAGAGTGAATGCTCTCTTAGTCCGTGACCCGGTTTCATCTTTGATGGAAGCGGTGGATTTGGTGAAACTCCAAAGCCGACAGTATAGTCTGGATGGGAGAAGGAATGAGAATATACGTGTTTAAAAACTAGTTGTTTAAACGCTTATTTCGTTATGCTTTAACCCCGAACATATCATGCTATGTTCGGGGTTTTGTCGTATTTGAGTTGTAATACTTGGAGAGAATCGATTGAAAGGGGGAAAATAAAACACGGATGCAAGATCAAGCATATATGAACCTGGCTATATCAATGGCACGAGCGACAAGTGGACAGACGAGTCCCAATCCGTGTGTGGGCTCGGTTATCGTGAAAAATGGGCAAATCATTGGGATGGGTGCTCATTTAAAAGCTGGCACTGAACATGCAGAAATACACGCTTTGAAGCAAGCAGGCGACAACGCATGTGGAAGTACTCTTTATGTCACGCTTGAACCATGTAGCCATTATGGAAAAACACCGCCTTGCACAAAGGCGATTATTGAAGCAGGAGTTTCAATGGTGAAAGTTGCTACACTTGATCCGAACCCATTAGTTGCAGGAAAAGGAATTGAACAGCTTAGAGAGGCAGGGATTGAGGTTGAAGTAGGGATTGAGGAAGCAACTGCTGCTGATTTAAATATACCATTTTTTCACTATATCCAAACAAAAAAACCATACGTAACACTTAAAACCGCAACCTCTTTTGACGGGAAGGTTGCCACTCAAACAGGTGATAGTAAATGGATTACCTCTCCAGAATCCAGAAGCGATGTTCACCAATTACGACATAAGCATGATGCCATTTTAGTAGGTGTAAACACGATCATTTCCGATAATCCACAATTAACCACAAGGCTACCTCACGGTGGCAAAAACCCCATTCGAATTGTGCTAGACACAAGCTTAAGAACACCCATATCTTCACATGTAGTGACAGATTTACAAGCAAAGACGATTATATTTACAACTCAACGAGCAAATAAGGAACGAGTCTATCAATTGAGCAAACAAAGTGTGGAAGTGATTCAATTAGATACAGATTGTATTCTTATTGAGGATGTATTAACCTATCTAGGCGAAAAAGGGATTACATCCCTACTTGTTGAAGGTGGCCCAACTGTTCATGCGAGCTTTATTGAAGCAGGTGCTTTTCAACAAATCGTCACTTATATTGCGCCGATGATTATTGGAGGCAAGCATGCATTTCCATCTATCAGCGGACTTGGTGTAGAGTTCGTCAAGAATGCGCCGAAACTAAAGTTCATTTCAATTGAACAAAAGGATCAGGACTTAAAGATTGTAGCAGAGCCTCTAACAGGGAGTGAGACTTGATGTTTACTGGAATTGTCGAAGAAATGGGCTCGATCAAACAAATTGCTCAAAAGGGGAACACCTTGAGCCTTTCCATTTATGCGAAGAAAATCATGTCTGATTTAAAGGTAGGAGATAGTATTTCTGTAAACGGTGTATGCCTGACAGTAACAAATTTTATGGATGATTTCTTTCGAGTGGATGTGATGCCAGAAACGTTCAAAGCAACATCCTTGTCGACAATAAAAGAAGGTACCAAAGTAAATTTAGAAAGAGCCATGTCTGCAAATGGACGATTTGGCGGTCATTTTGTCACGGGACATGTAGATGGAGTAGGGAAAATTTTACGGAAGACTCCAAAGGAAAATGCCATTTATTATGATATTCAAATTTCTGACCAATATCGTCATCTCAGCCTTCATAAAGGCTCTATTGCTATTGATGGAATTTCTTTAACTCTATTTGATGTAAGTTCAAGTCATATAACGGTTTCACTCATCCCGCACTCTGCCAATGAAACGGTGCTTGGCTACAAAAAGGCTGGGGATTTCGTCAATTTAGAGTTTGACATGATTGCCAAATACTTATACCGATTTTACCAAATAGGTGATGACAAAACCTCAGCTATACAAGGGATTGATCAGGACTTCCTTAAGCAAAACGGGTTTATGTAGAAAGGGGATGAGCAAATGTTTCATTCGGTAAAAGAAGCATTAGAGGATTTGAAAGCGGGAAAAGTCATCATTGTATGTGACGATGAAGATCGGGAGAATGAAGGAGATTTTGTTGCTTTAGGTGAAAAGGTTACTCCTGAACTCATAAATTTCATGGCAAAAGAAGGAAGAGGCCTTATTTGCGCTCCGATTGCAGAAGAGTTAGCGACTAAGTTGAACTTAACCCCAATGGTTGAGGTAAACACCGATCAACATGAGACAGCCTTTACAGTTAGTGTTGACCATAAAGATACGACAACGGGAATAAGTGCATTTGAGCGTTCATTGACGATACAGAAATTAATAGAAGACGAAAGTGTGGGAGAAGACTTTAAGAGGCCAGGTCATATCTTCCCTCTAATTGCCAAAAAAGGCGGGGTATTAAGAAGAGCTGGACATACAGAAGCCGCTGTTGATTTAGCTTTATTAGCAGGTGCAAAACCGGCAGGGATCATATGTGAAATTATGAATGAAGACGGGACCATGGCGCGAGTACCAGATCTAAAGAAGATTGCCGAGCGTTTTCAACTCAAAATGATTACAATTAAAGACCTAATTGAATTTCGCCTTGAATTCGATTCAATGATATCGAAAGAAATTGAGATTGAACTACCAACAGAATATGGGCATTTTCGTGCAGTAGCCTATACAAGTAAGGTGGATGGAAAAGAGCATGTGGCACTAGTGAAAGGAGATATCTCTGAAAATGAGCCTGTATTGTTACGAGTTCATTCAGAATGCTTAACAGGAGACGTATTTGGCTCAAACCGTTGTGATTGTGGCCCTCAATTAGAAGCGGCATTAAGACAAATAGAAAAAGAAGGAAAGGGAATTCTTCTTTATATGCGTCAAGAAGGAAGAGGAATCGGTTTAATCAATAAATTAAAAGCATATAAGCTTCAAGAGCAAGGATATGACACAGTTGAAGCAAATCATAAGTTAGGGTTCAAAGATGACCTTCGAGACTATGGGGTAGGTGCGCAAATTTTAAGAAGTTTGGGTGTGCGAAGAATGCGACTTTTGACCAATAATCCACGGAAAATAGCAGGCCTTGCAGGCTATGGATTAGAAGTCACAGAAAGGGTCCCTTTGCAAATGTCAGTCAAGTTGGAAAACGAGCAATACTTAAAAACTAAGCGCGAAAAGCTTGGTCATCTATTAAACTACTAACAAATGATTGAAAAAATAGATAGATATGAGGAGAGAAAAAAATGGGGAATCGAATTGAAGGTCATTTAGTAGGAACAGGTTTAAAAATAGGGATTGTTGTTTCTAGGTTCAATGAATTCATTACAAGTAAACTGCTAGGCGGAGCTGAGGATGCGCTAAAACGACATGGAGTTAGTGAAGAGGATGTAACAATTGTCTGGGTTCCAGGTGCATTTGAAATTCCGCTAACTGCAAAAAAACTGGCTGATGCAGGAAAATACGATGCAGTCATTACATTAGGTACTGTCATTCGTGGAGCAACGCCACATTTTGATTTTGTAAGCAATGAAGTGGCTAAAGGTGTGGCAAGTACAGCTATGCAAAGTGGTGTGCCGGTGATCTTTGGCGTTCTAACGACAGATACGATTGAGCAAGCCATTGAAAGAGCTGGAACGAAAGCAGGGAATAAAGGCTGGGAAGCAGCTGTAGGTGCGATTGAAATGGGTAATTTATTTAGACAGTTAGATTAAAAAGTCGGATACATCTTGTCAATTTGAAGGGTGTCTGCTAAAATACTCTTTTGTGGCTCACTTGTTTTGGCAGGGAGAGCGGGTAGGGAGAGGGCTATAATTAAATAAGGGTTTTACAATGACACAAAAATGGATGAATCAATTTTTTCAATTGGAAAGCAATGAGACTTCGTTCAAGAAGGAAGTAATCGCTGGTTCCGTCGGATTTTTTACAATTGTGTACATCATTGCCGTCAATTCTTTAATTCTTTCGGAAGCTGGCATTCCACTCGAAGCAGCGATCATCGCTACGATTTTGACATCTGCGATCGGTTGTTTCTTGATGGGGTTCTGGGCGAATGTTCCGATTCTCCTCGTACCGGGGATGGGAATTAATGCCTTGTTTGCTTACACACTTGTTCAATCCATGGGACTATCTTGGCAGGAAGCGTTAGCTGTAGTATTCGTTTCAGGTGTTATTTTCAGCTTGCTTGCTTTTTCAAAATTCTCAAGATCATTGAGTGAAGCGATTCCTCAATCCTTAAAGGAAGCGATCACTGTCGGTCTTGGCTTGTTCTTAATGTTAATTGGTCTTGAAAAGGGCGGTATTGTTGAAAAAGGAACGAACTCAATCATTGCATTAGGTCCGTTAAGTGAGCCTACCGTGCTGGCAACGATCATAACTTTCTTGCTTGCCATTGTCTTGTTTATTCGAAATGTTCCTGGTAACTTCCTCATAACCGTTGTAGTAGGAACGTTCATCGCTTGGTTATTTGGTACAATTGAAATTCAACAAGCAAATGAGAGTTCATTTTCTGTATCTGATTATCTAAGTGTATTTGGAAGCATGTCATTTGAGAATATATTTACCATTACTTTTTGGGTAGCTGTATTTTCATTGTCAATGGTCCTCATTTTTGAGAACATTGGACTTGTACATGGTCATGTTTCATTTATTCAGAAACCAGAACGCTTTGAACGAGCTTTCCAAGCCAACTCCATTTCAGCTTTATTATCTGGAGTTTTTGGAACGAGTCCAACGGTTTCGACGGTTGAGAGTGCTGCAAGTATGGCGGCTGGAGGAAGAACAGGCTTAACTACAATTGTAACCGGTGTGTTATTCTTGGCATCTGCTTTCTTTATCCCAGTCATAAAAATGATTCCGAACAGTGCAATCGCACCTATCTTAATTATTATTGGCGGGCTCATGTTGCAAAATATCCGGAATTTGGATATGAAGGATTTGAGTGAAAGCTTTCCAGCGTTATTTATCATTGCCATGATTCCTTTCACGTATAGTATTGCAGATGGGATTGCAATCGGATTTATCCTTTACCCAATCCTTAAATTAGCGATTGGAAGAGGTCGAGAGGTATCGTTTGCATTATATGTAATAGCCGGATTGTTCTTAGCAAATTTCATTTTTCATTATGTACAATAAATAGAGTCATAAAGTAAGAGGTTGCTGCTAAACTCGTATTAATAGGGTGAGCTGCAACCTTTTATTTTTGTCTAATCATCGAATGATTCATTTGATTTTCCTTCAAGTTCACTTGAAGTTACTATTCGAGTATAGTTAATATAGGAAAATATATAGAGAAAATCTCTTCTTTTTACAAAATATGATAGATTTCTGCATAACTTTTACTATAAAATAGAGATATGTTTTATAGGGAGGTGAGTAGTTGGAAGTATTTGTGGCGAGACAACCGATATTTAATGAAAATGAAGATGTATTTGCATATGAGCTTCTTTACCGCAGCAATCAACAAAATAATTTTCCAAATGTTAATGGAGATCAAGCGACGGCAGAGGTAATTATTAATAGCTTCTTGAATATTGGAATTGACGAATTGTCTAATGGGAGACAATGCTTTATTAATTTCACGGAAAAACTCCTTAAATTGAAACTTCCTACATACTTTAGACCTAGGGATATTGTAGTTGAGATATTAGAAACAGTTGAGCCGAGCCAAGAGCTTTTAGATATATGCAAGGAACTAAAGGATTTGGGATATAAAATTGCGCTTGATGACTATGTTTTTAAAGAACAAAATCCTTATTCCTATAAGCTGTTAAAATTTGCAGATATCATTAAAGTGGACTTCTTATTTACTCCCTTAGAGGAAAGGGAGAAAGTTGAATCTTTGGCAAAGATGCTAGGCCTGAAACTAGTTGCTGAAAAAGTGGAAACGAGAGAAGACTTTGAAGCAGCGAAGAGTAAGGGGTACCATTACTTTCAAGGCTATTTTTTCTCTAAGCCTATTATTGTATCAACACATGATGTACCGACCTACTTCCATTCTTATTATGAAGTAATCCATAATCTTTCAATGGTTGAGCCAAGCATAGATATTATCGCTGGACTGATTGAAAGAGACTTGTCTTTATCTTATAAACTCTTAAAGCTCATCAATTCGCCAGCCTTTAGACCGAAGCATAAAATCACAAATATAAGGCAAGCAATCGTTCTTTTAGGTCTAATCGAAATTCAAAAATGGATTTATGTACTTGCTGTGCGCGAATCAACACTACATAAAGATGAAATGTCGAGGGAAACGATTTCGATCTGTTTAACAAGAGCAAAAATGTGTGAAGAGATTGGACAAATTATGAATCAAATCTCTCCTACGACAGGCTATTTCTTAACAGGAATGTTTTCGATGATGGACGCACTAATGGGCATTCCAATGGATGAAATTTTACGAAAGCTACCACTTCATGAAGACATTTGCGACGCATTAAATGGGAAAGCTAACCGAATCAAGGAAATTCTTGATTTAGTCATTTCGATTGAGAAGGCTAAATGGGATGAAATTAGCCATAGGAGCCAGCTCCTGGGTCTAGATGAACAAGAACTATTTAACATATACGCGAATTCGGTTTCTTGGACGAATAAATTATTGTCAAAAGAAGAGATAGGTAAATAAAATACCACAGTACCCATGTACTGTGGTATTTTATTTATAACTATAGCTTATTTCTATTGTCCATATAACATGTTGGAGGTTAAGTGTATGAATATTGAACTCGTTAAATGTCATGGGTCTGGGAATGATTTTTTTATAATAGATGAAATCAATCATGATTATCAGTTTACTGAAGAGCAGAGAGTAGAACTATCACGGGCGATCTGTAATCGAGACAGCGAGCTCGGCTCGGACGGGATTCTCTTTGTGTTAAAAAGTGAAGTTGCAGATGGAATGATGAGGATGTTCAATCCAGATGGATCTGAGGCATCCATGTGTGGAAATGGACTCCGCTGCGTTGCAAGATATGTTTGTGAGCTTTTAGACAAAGAGGCAGCTATTATTGAAACGATGAAGGCGAACTTAAAGGTGAATAAGGAGGGGGATATTTTCCCGAAAATCCCAACCTATAAAGTCGAAATTTCACCCGTATCCTTTCAGCTATCCGATTTGCCTTTACAATTAGATCAACCCGCATTATTAAACGAAAAGATTCCACAATTAACAGAAGAAGTGGATTTCTTCGCATTAGCGGTTCCGAATCCTCACTTGGTTGCAATTGTTGAGAAGGAGCAAGTAGAATCCAATCTACAAAAAACAATCAGTGAGTATGTAAATGGACCAAATGAATTATTCCCTGATGGGGTAAATGTGAGCTTCGTCAAACCGTTAAAGACAAATGCAATCTATGTCCGGACGTTTGAAAGAGGAGTTGGGTTTACGAATGCATGTGGAACTGCTATGTCAGCGTCAAGCCTTGTTACATGCCTCGCAGGAATAAACGAAAATGGACAGGAGATACAAGTATATAATAATGGCGGAAAGGTCAATTGTGTTGTTCATGAGCAAGACAGCAGCTATTCCATCGACCTTATAGGGAACGCAACGTATGAATATAAAGTCGACCTCCAAATTGAGTGGGGAGCCATAAATGAATTTACATGCAGCAATAAAATCGAATTTACCGAAGAAAAAAGGCAATATGAGAAGCTACAAAGTCATGCCATCGAATTTATATCAGAATGGTTATAGATTTGAAGTGAAGGAGGAGCGTAACGAATGGATATTATAGAAGGTATAGCATCTGCCCTAATTGAACTAGTTGGTGATGTCGTTTTATCTGGTTATACTCCTAGGTCAAGAGTAGAGAAAATCCAGAAGCATCTAGAGCCCTTTCAAAATAAGAGACTAGTCTTAAGAACAGGGACGGTTCTGCGTGGCGGAAAGTTCAGAGTGGATGAAATAATCACCCTATCCCATTTCTCTTCCAGTATTACAGATGAACATCTAAAGCTCCTGCTTACTGAAGACACTACAAAGGAGCTAGTAATTGATGGCACCTCTATTTCTAGATTTTATACAGGAAAAAAAGGGAAAAACAGGATGTGTATAAATACAAACGGAACTGATTATTTGCTTGAAATAAGCAATTCCTAAATTTAATGAAAAAAGGAGGACTAGAATATCCACTGATTCTAGTCCTCTTTATCTGTTAATTCCTATTCATTCCGTTTGATATGAATTGTAAAATAGGGGTTAAGCATTGCGTTTTCTTAGATGGGAAATAATTACGAAATGGACAGCCTTTTTCTCTTAGTCTGTGAAGGAGGGTCGGAATTTGAAATTCTTCCATGCTCAGCCCCTCCTTTACCTCATTCCAAAATAGGGGCGTAGAAACAGTTGCTTGTCTATTACCTCTAGGGGAATATGGTGCTACAATTGTTTTTCCTTCTCCATGCTGTATATAATCCACATATAGACGATTTCCTCGATTCTTTTTTAGTCGCTCAATCGTAAATGAATTTGGATCGTTGGTCACTAGATATTCAGCGATGAAGGCTGTGATTTTCCTCGTTTCATCATACGAATATTTGTTTTCAGGTAATGGAATGTAAATTTGCAATCCTTTATTTCCAGAAGTTTTAACAAAACTCTTTAGATGAAAATGATCGAGTACTTCTTTGATCTTAAGTGCTGCTCGAATAGCAAGGGAGAACTCATTTTTTGATGGAGGATCTAGATCAAAGACGATTTCACTTGGTCCAATGCTTTGGATTGTTTGGAATGGAATATGAAATTCAAATGCAAGCTGATTTCCAAGCCATATGAGTGTTTTTACATCATTACATACAATGTAATTGATTCCCTCCAAGTTATAGGTTTGGACGAAGTCAGGAGCATAATCGGGACAATTTTTTTGATAGAATGCCTCATGGCTTAACATACCGTGTGGGTATCGAATAACAGTCAATGTACGATTCATTAGAAAAGGAAGAATGTACGGTGAGATTCCTCTTAAGTAATGAATGTAGTCTTTTTTTTGGATAGCAGGCTCTTCCCAAAGCGGTTTTTCAGGGTGTGTTATTTCGATGCCAGGAGGAATATTTAGTTGTTGGAAAGCAAATTTTTCATAAGTGCAGTCATTTGGTAGAGTATCAAAGAGAAACCTATGGAAATGGGGCTCTCTCATTTGTTCATCATACATTTCTAAGTATTTTAACTCGACACAAATACTCGGCTCTACAAATATGAGCTTTCGGTCTTCCTTCTTTGTATTCTTCATGATCGTTTGGTAAAGAGCATCTTTCTCCTCTGGTTTCAATCCAAATAAGAATTGACCGATAGGAATGATTTCTTTTTCATGCTGAACTGCTACATGAAAATAGCCATTTGATTTTTCGTAAGCAGTAATAAAACAGGTCACAAACTTCCAGTTCTTAAGCTTTATCCAAAGTGGAGTTCTTTTTCCTTCCTCCCATTTATTGTTCGCGTGCTTAGAGATAATTCCTTCCCCGTCAAATAACACAACCTGTTCCCATACGTCATGAATGGATGTGAATGCAGGTACTAACTGAATTAAGGAAGGACTATTAATGGTTGGGGTTAAGGGGAAGAGAACGGTCTCAAATAGCTCAGCTAATTTTTGTTTTCTTTCTTCATAAGGCATTTTTTTAAGTGATTGTCCTTTTATCATAAGTAGATCAAAAACCAATAAGCGACAAGGGGTCTGCATAGCCATTTCTTTGATTCGATTCAATGCCCTCATTCTCCCCCGTGTTTGTATAGCAGAGAAATTTGCCTTAAATTCATTTTCAAGGATGACGAGTTCTCCATCCAATTCCAAAGGTGTAAAAGGTTCAATCAAATCTTTATGGGCTGCTAGAAAATCAGCTAATTCTGGAAATTGATGAATAAGTGAATGACCATTTCTACTAACTAATGAAATGCCATCGTTTATACTTAAAATGGCTCGAAATCCGTCATATTTAACCTCGTAGTACCATTCCTTTCCTTTTGGAACTTCAAACGATAACGTAGGTAACATCGGTTTCATTAGCAAAACCCTTTCTAGGAAATTACGTAATGGGAGAAAACCTTTAATTATTGGTTATTGTTTCTCTGTTCGTACTAATTTACACATTGGGAAATGTTATATAGTATGACCAGATGGAAATCTTCGAACATTAAGCGTAAAACGAGAAGAATGGAGAATTCATATGCATACAATCTGGAAGGGTAGCATTCGTTTTGGTCTAGTGAATATCCCAATCAAGCTACATGCTGCTACCGAGGACAAAGATGTTAAGCTTCGTAATCTTCATAAAGAATGCCATTCACCCATTAAATACGAAAAGGTATGCCCGGTATGTGATGTGGAGATTCAAACAGGCGATATGGTTAAAGCGTATGAATACACAAAAGGAAAATTTGTGGTACTTGACGAAGAAGATCTAGAACAATTGAAAAAAGAGAATGAAGAAAAAGCGGTTGAAATCATCGATTTTGTTAAAATGAATGAAATTGATCCCATCTATTTTAATCGAAGCTATTTTATGTCCCCCAATGAAAGTGGAGGGAAAGCTTATTCATTGCTTAGAAAAGCACTAAAAGACTCGGAGAAGGTAGGGCTAGCAAAGATTATCATTCGAGCAAAAGAGCATTTAGCCGTGGTACGGGTATATGAAAATACATTACTTATGGAAACCATCCATTACCCAGACGAAGTACGTTCTGCCGGAGATGTACCAAATGTTCCTGCTGAGGATACGATAACTGATAAAGAATTAGAAACAGCCACCTTATTAATTGATCAGCTAACAACAGAGTTTGAGCCAGAGAAATTCAACGATGATTATCGAACGGCATTGTTAGAGTTAATTGAATCCAAACGAACGGGTGAAGAAGTAGTTGCACCGGTAGGAAAGGAGCCTGCTTCGAATGTTACCGATCTAATGGCTGCCCTACAAGCTTCCATCGATCGAACAAAGCCAAAGACTGAAACGCAGGCTACCACGAAGAAAAAACGGGCAACGAAAACAGTGAAAGCAACAAAAACGAAGAAACAGGCATAGTCAAAGTCAACGTATCATGATATCTAGTTATGATGGGTGTGGTCGTTAGAAATAAAATAATGACTATGACAAGGAAAACAGAAAGAATGAAAAACGGCCTTCGTAAGATGAGAAGGTCGTTTTTCATTCGATTCACTTGAACATCAAATTTTACGCTTTTTTCTGCTGGTGAAAGACGAAAACTGCACATGTTTCAAAAACACCCATGAATACGAAACCAGCCATTGAAAAAAACATTTAAGTATTTTCGAATTTCTTATAAGATAGTGTTCAAGGAGTGAGAATATGAATCAGCAAATACTACCAGCATCAACTAATATGAAGGAATTTGAAAGGTTTTTAAATAGTTCATTTGAAATAGGTGTCTTTTTAGAATTACATATTGCTCAGTTAAAACACGTTCAATCATTAGCTAACCAACATGGAAAGAAAATGATTTTCCATATGGATTTAATTCAAGGGATTAAAAACGATGATTATGCAACGGAGTTTATCTGCCAAGAGCATAAGCCATATGGGCTGATTTCAACTAAAGGAAGCGTCATCTTAAAAGCGAAGCAAAAAGGGGTTTTAGCAGTGCAAAGGGTATTTTTAATCGATTCCCATGCGCTAGAAAAAAGTTATAAGCTAGTAGATAAAACAAAGCCGGATTTTATCGAAGTATTACCTGGAGCGATGCCATGGATGATCTCTGAGGTGAAAAATCGTTTGAATACTCCTGTCTTTGCAGGAGGCTTGATACGTTCGGAAGAAGAAGTCATTAATGCATTAAAGGCGGGAGCTACTGCTATAACTACTTCGAAAGTAGAACTTTGGGAGAAATTTGAAAAATAGTTAATGAACCGCAATGAGAATAAATTTTTTCCATAAAGTGATTGACAACGTTTTCATAGGTTAGTATACTTCATATTAACAAGTTAACAATTGTGGCGGAGATAAGGAGATCACACAGGTTTACCCCCTCTATTATGGAGGGTAATCTGTGCGGTCTCCTTTTTCGTTACACTTGGAATTTGATGCTTAAAAACGTTAAAGTTCGAAAGGGGAGAATTATTATGTCACCATTTTTGGGAGAAGTAATTGGCACGATGATTTTAATTGTGTTTGGAGCGGGAATTGGAGCAGGTGCTTCATTAAAGAATTCCTACTCAAACAATGCAGGGTGGATTGTTATTACCATTGCGTGGGGATTAGCAGTAACAATGGGGGTATTTGCAGTAGGATCAATTAGTGGCGCTCATTTAAACCCGGCTGTTACAATAAGTCTAGCAATTACTGGAGATTTTGCATGGGCAGAAGTACCTTCATACATTATTGCTCAGTTACTTGGAGCTATGGTAGGGGCAACTCTCGTATTCTTACATTATTTACCTCATTGGAAGCTAACAGAGGATCCAGGAACAAAGCTTGGCGTATTCTCAACAGCCCCAGCAGTGCCTCATACGTTTTCAAATTTATTCAGCGAGATGTTCGGTACATTTATCTTAGTACTAGGATTATTATTTATTGGCGCAAATCAATTTACAGAAGGCTTAAATCCGATTGCAGTTGGTTTACTCATTGTAGTTATAGGTATGTCTTTAGGCGGTACAACTGGTTATGCCATTAACCCAGCTCGTGACTTAGGTCCAAGAATCGCTCATTTTCTTCTTCCGATTCCAGGGAAAGGTAGCTCTAACTGGGGATACTCTTGGATTCCAGTAGTAGGTCCCATCTTAGGAGGTTCATTAGGAGCTGTATTCTATCAAGCTGTATTTGAGGGAGAATTAACACAAAGTTTATGGATCGTGTTAGGATCTGCTTCTATTATTTTATTCATGGCATATATGAGTAGTAAAAAGCAATCTGTTCATACCAATTCAGCGGTTGCTGCTAAATAATAAAGGGGGCAAAATCATGGAAAAATACATTTTATCTTTAGACCAAGGGACGACAAGTTCACGTGCTATTTTATTCAATAAAAAAGGCGAAATTGTAAAGGTTTCTCAAAAGGAATTTACACAACATTTTCCTAAGCCAGGCTGGGTTGAACATAATGCGAACGAAATTTGGGGTTCAATCCTTTCTGTTATTGCAAGCGCTTTATCAGAAGCAGATATTAAGCCAGAGCAAATTGCCGGTATTGGGATAACCAACCAACGTGAAACAACGGTAGTTTGGGATAAAGAGACAGGCAAGCCTATTTACAATGCGATTGTTTGGCAATCAAGACAAACAAGTGATATTTGTAATGAATTAAAGGCACAAGGACATAATGAATTATTCCGTGGAAAGACAGGCCTATTAATTGATGCCTACTTCTCTGGTACGAAAGTTAAGTGGATTTTAGATCATGTGGATGGTGCAAGAGAAAAAGCGGAGCAAGGCAAGCTGCTTTTTGGTACGATTGATACGTGGCTCATTTGGAAGCTTTCAGGTGGAAAAGCACATGTGACGGACTATTCCAATGCGTCCCGTACATTAATGTATAATATTCATGAATTAAAGTGGGATGAGGAGCTTCTTGACATCCTTGGGGTTCCAGCATCCATGCTACCTGAAGTAAAGGCTTCATCAGAGGTCTATGCAACGACTGTTGATTATCATTTCTTTGGACAGGAAATTCCAATTGCAGGAGCAGCTGGGGATCAACAAGCAGCCCTTTTCGGCCAAGCGTGCTTTGAGCAAGGAATGGCAAAAAATACGTATGGAACAGGTTGTTTTATGCTGATGAACACGGGAGAAAAAGCCGTGAAATCTGATCATGGACTATTAACCACTTTAGCATGGGGGATTAACGGAAAAGTAGAATATGCTCTAGAAGGAAGTATTTTTGTGGCAGGTTCTGCGATTCAATGGTTACGAGATGGCTTAAGAATGTTTAAAGATGCTAAGGATAGCGAAAACTATGCAAGAAAAGTAGAATCTACAGATGGTGTCTATGTAGTACCTGCATTCGTAGGACTTGGAACACCATATTGGGATAGTGATGTTCGCGGAGCTGTCTTTGGATTAACTCGTGGGACAGAGAAGGAGCACTTTATTCGTGCTACACTTGAATCACTAGCGTATCAAACCAAAGATGTTCTTTCTGCAATGGAGAAGGATTCTGGAATTGAGTTGAAAGCACTGCGTGTGGATGGTGGAGCAGTAAAAAATGACTTTTTAATGGAATTCCAAAGCGATATGCTGAATGTACCAGTTGAACGTCCAGTCGTTAATGAAACGACTGCGTTAGGAGCTGCTTATTTAGCAGGTTTAGCAGTAGGATATTGGGAAAGCCAAGAAGAAATCGCTAAACAGTGGGCGATTGATAAGAAATTTGAAGCTACTATGGAAGAACAGAAGCGTGAAGAACTATATGATGGATGGAAAAAAGCGATCCATGCAACAATGGCATTTAAATAAATTTCATGCTAATTATTTTCAAATCTGTACAATTATGTTATAATGAAAGTAAGTTAATACATCGGTAGGAGATAAGGAGAGACCACGAGTACATTATCGTTTTTCGTTAATGTTATTTGTGGTCTCTTTTTTGTTGTTTGCTCTGCAGGTTGAAGAATGCAGAGCCGTGTTTAAACACAGATCCTGCCAAAACAATAGGACGTAACATGCTCAAGGAGGCATAAACATGAACTTTTCTAATAAAAATCGAGAGCAAGTAAAAGAACAACTAAAACAAGAAAAATACGATGTTATTATTATTGGTGGTGGAATCACTGGTGCTGGAATTGCCTTAGATGCTACAACTCGTGGGATGAAGGTAGGGCTAGTTGAGATGCAAGATTTTGCTGCTGGTACATCCTCTCGTTCTACTAAGCTCGTACATGGTGGACTAAGATATTTAAAACAATTCGAAGTCAAAATGGTAGCTGAAGTAGGAAAGGAAAGAGCGATTGTTTATGAGAATGGACCACATGTGACAACTCCAGAATGGATGCTCCTTCCAATGCATAAAGGAGGAACATTTGGTAAGTTCAGCACTTCCGTAGGGTTGAAAGTGTACGATTTTTTAGCAGGAGTTGTGAAAGACGAACGTAGAACCATGCTTAGCAAAGAAGAAACCTTGACAAAAGAGCCACTTGTCAAAAAGCAAGATCTAAAGGGTGGAGGCTATTATGTAGAATATCGTACGGATGACGCACGATTAACAATTGAAGTGATGAAGGCTGCTGTTGAAAAAGGAGCTACCGCCATTAATTACTCGAAAGTGGATGAATTAATATATAAGGATGGAAAAGTTTGCGGTGTTCGCGTGGTAGACCAGCTGTCAGGTGATCGCTATGAAATATATGGAGATAAAATTGTAAATGCTTCAGGGCCATGGGTTGACACGATTAGAGAAAAGGACCAATCCAAAAAAGGCAAAATACTGCAGCTGACAAAAGGTGTCCATCTTGTTATTGACCAAAAGAAATTTCCTTTAAAGCAAGCGGTATATTTTGATACACCAGACGGAAGAATGGTCTTTGCCATACCAAGAGATGGAAAAGCATATGTAGGAACTACAGATACATTCTACGATCAAGATGCAGCTATTCCAAAAATGACCATTAGTGATCGAACATATATAATCAATGCAATCAATTATATGTTCCCGGGAGTGAAAGTGTCAGAAGAGGATGTGGAATCAAGTTGGGCTGGCGTACGACCATTAATTTTTGAAGAAGGGAAATCCGCATCTGAAATTTCTCGGAAAGACGAAATTTGGGAATCAGAATCAGGCTTAATAACGATTGCAGGTGGAAAATTAACGGGCTACCGAAAAATGTCTGAAATGGTCATCGACTTAATTGCCAAACAGTTACTAGAAGGAAAAGGACAGTCCTACCCTAGCTGTCAAACAAAGTATTTACCGATTTCAGGTGGAGATGTCGGCGGTGCAAAGAACTTTGAACGGTATGTTCTAAGCTCGATTTCAAAGGGTACAGCGCTTGGATTGACGGAGGAAGAAACAAGACATCTTGTTTCTACCTATGGCTCAAATAGTGACCATGTGTTTGAATTGCTCCAATTAAATCTCTCAAGTGCTGCTGAATATAAGCTTCCGCTGTCGCTATTTGCTAAATTGGTATACGCACTTCATGAAGAAATGATCGCTACACCAATCGATTTCTTTAACAGACGAACGGGAGCCATCCTGTTTGATATTCAAACTGTTCGAAGATATAAAGAACAAGTCATTGCCTATATGTCTGAATTCTTCCAGTGGAGCAATGAAACGAAAGCATTATATATAAAAGAAGTGGAAGAAGCCCTGTTAGATGCATCTGTTCCAGTAGATGAACAGCAAAAACGAGAAAAATTAGCTTAACAAACAACGATCCAATTTCAGGCTGTAGTCATGCTCAAAGAATTTTGAGTTTTGCCTACAGTCTTTTTTATGTAGTAACATATGACCCTTTAGGGGAATCACCCTGTAATTACCTTCCGTTGTATTTTTCGATGAGCGATTTGGTAAAAATATTAAAGGATTTTCGCTATAATAGAAGAATGATATAGTATGCTACATATTTAGAAGGAGCTACGACTATGAAAGAGGAGATTTTATGAATAACATATTAGTACTAGGCGGAACACAATTCTTTGGGAAAAGACTTGTTCAGAGATTAATAGACGAGGGGAAACAAGTCACAATTGCTACTCGGGGCAAAACGAGTGATCCATTTGGTGACCATGTGCAAAGACTAAAGATTGATCGTCAAGATCCAGCTTCAATGCTCGAACAATTTAAAGATAAGAAGTGGGACATAGTCTTTGATCAAACTTGTCAGTCTCCTAAAGAAGCTCAAGATACAATACATGCACTAAAAGATAAAGTCAAGCGATACATATTTACATCAACTATGGCTGTCTATGAATTCGGTACAAACCATTCGGAGGAGGACTTTGACCCCCACACCATTCATCCTGAGTTAAAGCCAAGGACAGCATACCAAGGTTACATAGGGTACCGAGAAGCAAAAAGAGGAGCAGAGGCTGTATTATTTAATGAAAAGAATTTAGAGGTAGTTTCCGTTCGTTTTCCGATTGTCATTGGGAAAGATGATTACACAAATAGACTTCATTTTCATGTGAAAAATATTTTGAACGATGAAGAAATCGGAATGAAAGACCCTAACGCTAGATATAGTTTCATCCTCTCTAATGAAGCAGCGGGCTTCTTATATGAAATCGGCAATAGTGGGTATACGGGTTCAATAAATGCTGGATGTAAACAGGATCTCTCTATTGTGGAATTGATTGAATTAATTGAAGAAATAGTTGGGAAGAAAGCAACCATAACGGATCAACTAACAGAGGAGAATACATCTCCATATGCATTACCTGGCTCTTGGTCATTAAACACGAACAAAGCAATTGAATTAGGCTTTACGTTCACTGATGTACATCAATCAATCGTAGAACTAACTCGTTATTATCAAACGCAAGAATAGATAAGGAAAGCCAGGAGGGCAGCATAGTCAATTTCCTGGCGTCCTTTTATTCATCTGTTCTGTTTAGCTCTTTTTGCTTCTTCTGAAAGATGGATAAGTGACGAATCGATTTATTTCGAAGAATCGTATATATTCCTTTTACATCCGCTGGAATAGTTGGATTCGTAATGAACTTATTATACATAGCAATTTGAGCTTTTTCTTTTTGTATGCCTACCATATACGCTTTACTTTCTGTACTAGGTAACTCTACTTTTCCGGTTGGAGGTGGGAGTTTAATCATGTATTTGGTTGCATAAGGTATCAGCTGTTGTATGTGACTTTCTTTGTCCTTATGGATAGGAGTAAAGGGATGTTCCATTTTAAAATGAGTTGAAATATCTATATATAGACCAGATAGTTCCCTTTCTGCTTCGATTGCATATTCGAATGACTCTTTTAAAGTAATCGTTGTATCGGTAAGCGCTCCTTCTGCTCCTTTTTTACTAGTTGCTTCTACTGGAAGTGGTATTAGTAAACAGAGAATTAGGGTGATAGATGATAGGATTTTCATAATAGTTTTTGTCTCCTTTCTACTTGGAAGGTAGTTTGTTCAATTGTCTTTAAAATTATGAAAGTTTGCTTAAAAGAGAATCCTGTTCAATTTTGATTACTATCGTTTATTCTATTGATTAAGAGGGTGTATTTACTCAATCCCTTACTTTTTTAGGAAAAAATATTAGACAAATTCCAGTTTGTAAGATATAATAGGTTTTCAATGCGTTTGAGGGGTTATGAGTTACATTTTTAATATAGTAAGTTTTGATTCAACAATTTAATGATTCCTTCCGATTTTTATCTTCGAGATTCAAAATTCTTCAAGGTATTAAAACCACTTCAGTGCAGTTTAACTATCTGCAAATATTTAATTCTCACGATTTGTATTTTGTAACCTGATTCTTATTGGCGCGGCCGCGGAGCCGTAAAGATGGAAGAGAGGTAGGGCTTTCGTTGTTTTAGGTTTTAGTTTGTTTGCACAACTAAATAGAAAACCCTCAAATGATTGAACAAAAAGGATCACGCTTTATTGTGATCCTTTTTTATTTGCCTGTTTTATCGATACCAACAGAACAGCCACATCGTTGTTCCTAGATACAAAGATAAATGAAATTGATAAAAACACGAACATTTTTATAAAAAAGTGTTGAATTATATGTATTTTGTGATAAAATTAAAGTAATTCCATACATTAAAAAATCGCAGTGACTGACGACAATGTGGAAATAACCACAGGGGAGCTGCGTCTATGTATAGCCGGTCGTCTGGGCAGAGATAAGGGATACCCTTGTCTCTTTTATTATTTCCGGGAGGTTATACACAATGGAGAAACCAGTAATTCTTGATGGAAATCGCGTCGCTACACATGTGAAGGATGGCTTAAAAGCAACTATTGTAAAATTAAAAGAGAATCATGTTCAGCCTTGCCTTGCAACGATCTTAGTTGGAGATGATCCCTCATCAGCAACTTATGTGAAAATGAAGGGCAATGCATGTGAGAAATTAGGTATCGAATCCAAACGTATTCATCTTCCTGAGCAAACGACAACTGAACAATTGCTAGCTGTTATTCAACAATTAAATAATGATGAGAATGTTCATGGGATTCTTCTTCAACACCCAGTTCCAAATCAGATTGATGAGCGAAAAGCATTTGAAGCGATTGCTGTGGAGAAGGATGTGGATGGGGTGACAAGCTGGGGATATGGGCAGACCGCTCTTGGGTTTGGTCAATATCCATCATGTACACCCGCAGCGATTATTAAAATTATGGATGAATACGGAATTTCAGCAGAAGGAAAACATGCCGTTGTAGTAGGAAGAAGTCCAATCCTTGGTAAGCCTGTTTCTGCTCTTTTATTGAATCGAAATGCAACTGTTACGACTTGTCATTCGTTTACCGCAAATCTCCCTGAGCTAGTCAAACAAGCAGATATTGTAGTTGCAGCTGTCGGGAAGCCAAATTTTATTAAGGGAGAATGGCTGAAAGAAGGTGCCGTTGTTTTAGATGCAGGATATAATAAAGGAAATATTGGCGATGTAGAATATGACACATGCTTCAACAAAGCTTCAGCCATTACGCCGGTTCCAGGTGGTGTAGGACCTGTTACAATTTCAATGCTCTTAAAACATACGGTCGAATCTGCAGAAAAGAAGCTACTAGAAACCGTACAAAAAGAACGGGAATTAGTATCTCAATAAAATAAATTAATAATATGGTTTGACTTAACCGTAGAAATACTATAAGCTAATATTAAGCTGTTAAGTTCGTTATAAACTTGGATAAGTAGTCGTAGCTGCAAAAATGTAGACGATTTTTATTCCTACAATATTTTGCCCTACGACTTTTTTATTGGCTTATATATGGAATTGATAGTGAACATTTATTTTTTGGAGGTAACAACATGCAAACTGGTAAAGTAAAATGGTTTAACGCAGAAAAAGGTTTTGGATTCATCGAGTCTTCAGAAGGGCAAGATGTATTCGTTCACTTCTCTGCTATCCAATCTGAAGGTTTCAAAACTTTAGAAGAAGGTCAATCAGTTACTTTTGAAGTAGTTGAAGGAAACCGCGGACCTCAAGCTTCTAACGTTCAAAAAGCATAATTGCTAATGTGAAAGGTGATGCTTTTCAAACAGCATCACCTTTCTTGTGTTTTCTTCTTCAATATTCCTCATAGTTGACTCCAATCTTACATCTCTTGATTAAGAATAAGTGTTGTTAATTCCACATATTTGGAATAATAAAGAATAAACACTCACGAAAATAGGTAAATGAGAATCATGTGATTGGCACATGATAATTATAGATCATATTATTTAGGACCTTTTAAAGGAGGAAAATTTAGATTGACTACTTTTTCAGATTTTCAATTAAGCCAAGAGCTTGAGAAAGCTCTATCAAATATGGGCTTCGAGGAACCAACTCCCATTCAAGCGCAAGCTATTCCCATCGCATTAACTGGTAAGGATATGATTGGTCAAGCCCAAACAGGAACAGGAAAAACAACAGCATTTGGTGTACCATTACTTGAAAAGATGGACATCGATGGAGGAATTCAAGGGCTTGTACTTGCTCCAACACGTGAACTAGCGGTTCAGGTAGCTGAAGAGCTTAACCGAATTGGAAATGTAAAGGGAATCCGTACATTACCGATCTATGGTGGACAAGATATTAACAGACAAATTCGTGCATTAAAGAATAAACCACAAATTATTGCAGCCACTCCGGGTAGACTTATGGATCATATGGATCGTAAGACGATTCGTTTGAACAATATTAAAATGGTTGTATTAGATGAAGCAGATGAAATGCTGAACATGGGCTTTATTGAAGATATTGAGAAGATTCTAAGCCAAGTTCCTAGCGAGCGTCAAACACTTCTCTTCTCAGCAACAATGCCTAAGCGAATTCAATCACTTGCCGAACGGTTTATGGTTGAGCCTGAGCTTGTTAAAGTTAAAGCAAAGGAAATGACGGTAAAAAATATCGAGCAAAGCTATATTGAAGTTCACGAAAAACAAAAATTTGATGTGCTTTGTAGTTTACTTGATATTCAAGCACCAGAGCTTGCAATTATTTTCGGACGCACGAAAAAGCGTGTAGATGAAGTGGTTGAAGGCTTAATTAAACGTGGTTATTCAGCTGAAGGAATTCACGGAGATATCCCGCAAAATAAACGTGATCAAGTTATTCGACGCTTTAAAGATCAAACGATTGAAATTATGGTTGCAACGGATGTAGCAGCTAGAGGACTTGATATTAGTGGAGTTTCACATGTTTATAACTTTGATATTCCTCAAGATCCTGAAAGCTACGTACACCGTATTGGACGTACTGGCCGTGCTGGAAAAAAAGGCTTAGCAGTTACATTTGTTACACCTAGAGAAACGGATCATTTAAAAATTATTGAGTCAGTCACTAAAAAGAAAATGGTTAAACAACCGATTCCTTCATTCAGTGAAGTAATTGCAGGGAATCAGCAAGCAACCATTTCTAAAATTCTGAAAGTAATCGAAAACGAAGAGTATGGCGAGTATAAGCGTGTGGCTGAATCCCTACTAGAAGAAATGGATTCTGTTACGTTGTTGTCAGCTGCGTTTAAGCTATTAACAAAGGAACCAGATACGACTCCAGTCAAATTAACAGCTGTTGAACCTTTACGTTCAAGAAAGCCTAAATCTGACAAAGATCGCACGAGACGTTCGGATCGCGGTCGAGGTGGAAGAAGAGATCGCACTCCAAGTGGCGGCGGAAATAGAGAAAGAAGTTCAAATAGAGATCGCAATCGAAATAGAAATCGAAATAAATGATTAAAAGTAGAATAAAATAGGCATATTAGAAATGTGAAAGTTTTATTCACAAAAATTTTGAGAGCTTTTGAATTTTAGGAGGATTTGAAATGGCAACAGGAAAAGTAAAATGGTTTAATTCTGAAAAAGGTTTTGGTTTCATTGAGGTAGAAGGTGGAGACGATGTATTCGTACACTTCTCTGCTATTCAAGGTGATGGATTCAAAACTCTAGAAGAGGGTCAAGAAGTTAGCTTTGACATCGAAGATAGCCAGCGTGGTCCCCAAGCTGTTAATGTAAATAAAGCTTAATACTCTTGATATGACAAGCTCCACTACTTTAGTAAGCTGGAGATAGACACGATGATATCTCGTGGAAGAACAATAGGGTCCCAATGGGGGCTCTATTTTTTTCTGCTTTCGAATGGTAAGGGTGTTTTGAGCATGTCATGTGTTTAAAATATATATTTCCTTTTTCAACTCCTAGTTGTATGATTCTATTATTGATTTCAAATACATATAGGCGGTGTACGAATGCAAGAATATTTTGTTGCCATCATTATGGGGATTGTTGAAGGTCTTACTGAATTCCTTCCTGTCTCTTCAACCGGTCATCTCATTCTTACCGGTCATTTTTTAGGGTTTACTGGGGAAAAGGCCAAGACGTTTGAAATATTTATCCAATTGGGTTCCATATTAGCTGTCGTAGTGATTTTTTGGAAGCGGATGCTATCCCTATTGCAGTTTAACTTTCAAAAAGGTCTAAACATCGGTCATTTATTATTAGCGATGCTACCAGCAATTGTAGTTGGCTTAGTATTCCATGATCTGATTAAACAGTATTTGTTCTATCCGCAAACCGTAGTAATCACCCTCGTGGTTGGCGGATTGTTAATGATCTTTGCAGAAAAAAGAAATCAGGTTGAAACAGCAACAACGTTAGATGATCTTAGTTATAAGCAGGCATTTCAAATCGGTTTATTTCAATGTTTAGCTTTATTTCCTGGTTTTTCAAGATCAGGTGCAACGATTGCAGGGGGTATTTTAGTAGGGACTAACCATAAGACAGCTGCTGAGTTTTCTTTTTTAGTTGCTGTACCGATGATGGTGGCAGCCAGTGGGTTAGATTTAGTGAAAAGCTATGAACGTTTATCTACGAATGATATAGGCTTCTTCTTAACAGGCTTTGTTACTGCATTTATCGTAGCTCTTCTTGCGATTGTATCGTTTTTGAAGCTTTTAGCTAAAATTAAATTAACGCCATTTGCTTATTACCGTTTTGTATTAGCTATATTAGTAGCACTATTTTTAATCTAGACTATTATATGATTGCTGTTTTTAAGGGTAAGATTCGATCCTTCATACGAAGGATCGGAGTGTAGAGGGGACGGATGGGTGACACGCCTGCGGAGCAGTCGGGCAGGTAGAAGCTCCCCACAGGCGAAGCCGAAAGAGGCTCACTAGACTGCCTGCTGAACGTGAATATCCTGGAGCCGCCTGGAGCGGAAAACTGCCCATGTTTCAAATGCAATAATGTAAACGATATTAGTCTTCATGTTTTACACAAACATAAGAGGGTAAAATGATATTAGAGATTGAGTTGGGGGAGCTTTATGATTAGAACACTTGCGATAACGGATACATATCAATTTAGAAGAGACATTCCACTAAGTGAGCTATCACAAAGTGATGTTAAGTGGTATTGGGTAGATTTTTTTGAACCTACTCAAGAAGAAATCACTCTCTTAACTGATCCTTTTCACTTTCATCCATTAGCAATAGAGGATTGTGTTCAAATTCTACAACGCCCAAAGCTAGACTACTATGAGAAGAATACGTTCTTTGTCACACATGGACTGCATGCTGAGACACTCGAAAAAGAAGAAGTTAATTTCTTTATTGGTGATCATTATATTGTTACATTCCACTATCACAATGCAAAAGAAGTGAATGAAGTATGGCAACGTATCGCATGGGCTGAACAGCTTGAAGAGTGGGATCCATATTTAATTCTATACCACATTATTGATAAGATGGTTGATAACTACTTTCCAATTGTTTACAGACTTGAAGACAAATTAAACGATATAGAAGATCATTCGAAGAGAAGCTCAATGGAAGAATTATTAGAGGATTTATACGATACTAGGCATGATCTATTGACGCTTCGTCATACGATTGCTCCGATGAGAGACCTTGTGTATCGAATGCTAAATTCTCACCATTTAGTAGGAATCAGGGAGAGAAGAGAATATTTCTCTGATATTTATGATCATTTATTAAAGCTATCTGAAATGGTGGACGCTAATAGAGAAATAACAGCTGATATTCGAGACAGTTATTTATCCTTAAATGCCCATCAGACGAATCGAGTCATGAAGGTTTTAACGGTTATTACAACGATATTTATGCCACTTACCTTTATAGCCGGCCTATACGGAATGAACTTTGAAAATATGCCAGAACTGTCCTGGGACTACGGATATTTTATTGTTCTTGCACTGATGATGATCATCGGTGGATGGATGTTTTTATGGTTTAAACAAAAGGGTTGGTTTAAATAGTGATTTTACAGACTGCTGATTTCATTCAGCAGTCTGCTTTTGTTTGATTCCTTCGTATTTTTTATCTAACCATATATTGATAATAATCCTGTGAATCATATGCTTCAAAACCAGAGCTTTGATAAAGGCGAAGGGCATGGTGGTTCTCTGCCGCTACTTCAAGAAATACATTAACCCCATCTTTTACTTGCTGATTGACCGTCTGAATAAGTGCCTTTTTACCAATTCCTTTTCCTTGGAATTCTGGTGCGATGGCAAAACCGTATATCCAGCTTTCTGAGTCATCCCGGCTAACGCGAATTTTTCCAACAGGCTCATCTTCAAATTCTATGACATAAAAGAGCTCTTTGTCTTCCGCTATGATCTTTTCGTTGTAGGCAAGCCCATCTTTCTCAGGTACTTGAAAGCACTCTTTGTCTAATCTCACAAGAAAATCCAAGTCCTTTGTGGCAGCAGGCTTGAAACGAATCATACTAGAATAATCTTCTAATTCAACCTGCTTCCATTTCATTTGATATTCAGTAAATGAATAGGTACAATCCAATTGTTCTAAATACCCTTTAGCTGATTTGGAACTACCAGGTGCATTTATTAAAATCATCGTATCTTTTGGAAACAGTTCTCGTGCTTCTTTCAGTAAGCTTGTGAAAATCCCCTTTTGGCGGTAATCAGGGTGTACCATCCCGCATAGTTCTAATTTATTTGCGATGCCATAAAGGGCGAGAAACCCAACAAGGACGTCATTCTCATAATGAAAGAAATCCCTTTTTTCATTTGAATTGCGGCTTTGAAGCATATCCCAATTTAACTTAAGCTGTATGTTTTCCTCTTCTTCACAAATTTGTTGTAGGTGTTTCATATCATTAAGTTGATTCGCTGAAAGCATGTATACTACCTCCTCTTAACGGACGGCTTCATTTGTTCAGATTGCATAAGTAAACAACCTTCCGATAAGTGTATTTTACAGGATAATTTTTCTATAAAACATAGATGAGATGAAGTTTCTGATGATAAAATGGTCAATGTCTAAAAGATTTATATTTAACAGGTAAGAATCTCTTATTTATACGAAGGTTAGTCGTTTGGAGCTGAACGATGAGAGACGCCTTGGGGAATAGTAGGATAGGTGTTACCACAGGCGAAGACAGGTAGTCCCACCGCTCACCACGTGGCAAGTGATAATTATGAATCGGAAAACTGCCCATGTTTTAAAAACGAAAATGGCTACGATAACAGCCAAAAAAAAGCAGCATTCTATCATAAGAATCCTGCTTTTTCCCTTAACTTACTCTTCATCAATAGTCAAGTGTTCTTGACAAAAGGCAACGACCATTGCTTCTTCTTCTTCCTCTAACTCAAAGTCCAAATATTGATTGGTTTCATCTTCAAAAAATTCATATTTCACCATTCGAGAACCTGCTTCCTCTGCTGCAAATAGTACTCTTAATTTTATTCCTTTTTCAGAGTACAATTCGTCCTCTTCAGGAACGTCTATATGTAAGAAAAATTCAAAGCGGTCCCCTTCAATAATTCCAAATGGATCTTCTATTTTTTCAATGGTATATTCAGTTATTTTCATGTACAAGTCATCCTCTCAAACATACTAATGCTCTATTATTATACCTTGTAATCGGAGTTGATATAAAGCTTTTTGGCTGCTTCTTATCAAACTTGCTGAAAAATCATGTTCCATTTATTTTCATCATCTATCTGTTTATGTGCAAACAATTGGGATTCTCTAAACAAGAGGAATATTCTAGTAGTATGTCAGGCAAATAATTGGAAGAAGGTATAGAAAAGAGTTATGCTTCATATGATTAGGTGCATAACTATACAATTACCATCTCGCGAAGTAAGGAAAGGGAGCCATGATGTGAATAAATATCTTTATGCTTTTTTAGTAATAGTAACAACGGCTCTAATGGGCTCATCATTTGCAATTGGAAAAATTGGTCTTGAATATGTCACTCCTATTCTGCTGGTTGGTTTACGATTTACGATAGCTGGTGTGCTTATGGCCATCATTGTCAAGCTTATGAAGCGACCGCACCCCGCATCTATTAAGGATTGGTTTCTAATGGCGGTCATCGGTTTTTTTCAAACTGCGGGTGTAATGGCCTGTATTTTTTTAAGCCTTTTAACTATTTCAGCTGGAGAGTCTTCCATTTTAACTTTTATGAATCCATTATTGGTTGTTGTATTTGGTACCCTATTTTTTAAAGCAAAGTATCTCCTTTCCCAGTGGTTAGGTGTATTTTTAGGTTTTATCGGTGTATTTATAACGATGGGAGCCACGATAAGTATGGAAATAGGGACGATGCTAGGGATCCTTTCAGCTTGTTCCTGGGCAGTGGCCACACTGTTGATCAAATCTTGGGGAATGCGCTTTGATACTTGGGTTTTAACGGCCTATCAGATGGTATATGGTGGTTTGATTTTATTAGGTGGTAGTTTTCTATTAGAACAACCTCAATTTAATCTGACGGCTACTTCGCTATTTATTTTGTTATGGCTAGCGATTATGGCGTCGATTGTTCAATTTGCGGGCTGGTTTTATTTATTGAAAATAGGTGATCCAGGAAAGACGAGTGCCTTCTTGTTTTTAGCTCCTTTTTTCGGAGTTCTTACTGGTTGGCTATTATTAAATGAACCCCTTGATCCATCCATTTTAGCAGGTGGCGTTTTTATCTTTGCTGGTATCTTTCTTGTTAACTGGAACAGTACTGCTAAAGTCAGGTATAAGGAGCTTGCCAGTGATTTAGAGGAAATTCGATGACTAAACGATTTCGAACAAAAGGCTACTTGGATCTATTTTTCGTGAAATAACCTATTTAACTTAGGAAAAGCCCCCCATTAATGGAGGGGCTTTTCTTCATGAGTGTGTTCATTTATATAGGTTGTTTCCGTTGTTGCGAAATTTACTGAAAGAAGGCTTGTTTCGTCATCCAAGCCAAACAGCTCCGCTTCAGATTGAATGTTCTCAACGGAAATCGGAACGGATTTGTCCTTCAATGGTTGATCTCTCCTTTGATCTAATGATGTAACGTAAATCCCCAAAAACCTTCCTTTTAATGAGAGAAGATTGATTATAGTATGCACGTTTAAGTCGTTATCAAACGGTAACACTTTTTCCCTTATGAATAAAGATAACTCTAAAAAGGAGTAAGAAAAAAATGGTATTTAAGTATGAATGGCTTAAGGATTTACCGTACTGTATAATAATCTTTTCTTCTAAAAGCTAGATTTAGTTTGTATTTACAATATTAAACATAAAAATAGGTAATATATAAGGGGTTTTTCGACTAAAAATGACACTATTTTCCCAAGGGGATCACTGTTTATTTATCGAATATTACATCTAGAGGAGCAGAATAATGACAAAAAAAACAATTTTAGACCAAGAGTATTTATCAACTAAGCTTTTTTTGATCCTTTTTTACATCTTTACTTTTTCATTTGAATTTATTACTTATATATTAAGAGATGTGTTGCGCTCGTTTACATCCCCGACAAGTAACTATGAAATATTGATCTTTTTCTTGCTTGGAGCGCTACTTCCAGTTTCGGTCTATTTAATCAAGAAAAAGCAAGTTGCTGTAATAAAATACCTATACTTTATTTCATATACAGTATTAAATATTATCAATGAGTTGCTTATATATATTAATAAAGAGGCTGAGTATAATATTGGTGGATTTACAGAGTTCTTCTTAATTTTAATTGCGCCAATTTTTGTGAATAAAAGATTTTTTTGGGTGGTATCACTTGGGACAATTGGGAAGTACATCTTCGTAGGCATTCTCATTCAGTCATTGAATGTATTAGCTCCCATCGTTTTGCTAAGTCTTCTTGTGATGGTGACGTATTTAATCCTTACTCGATTCTTTAATTATTTAACTGCGATTGGAAATGCATTTGATGAACAGTTGGAGCAAACAGTCAAAGCTGTTGTATCCGTACTAGAATTGAAGGACCCTTATACAAAGGGACACAGTGAGCGAGTTGCGATGTACTCCAATATATTGGCAAAAGAATTAGATTTATTAAATGAAAGAGAGCTTCAATCGTATTTCTATGCAACTTTGCTTCATGATGTGGGAAAGGTAAATGTTCCAGATAGTATTCTAACCAAGCCTTCTAAGCTAGATGTGGATGAATATGAAATAATTAAAACACATACTACCTCTGGAGCAAAAGCATGTGAAGGGATTGAAGGATTAATCGATTATATTGATGTGATCCGTCATCATCATGAGCGATGGGATGGAAAAGGGTATCCTTATGAGTTAAAGGGAGAAGACATCCCCATTCTTGCAAGAGTGACTGCTGTAGCTGATGCATTTGACGCGATGACATCTTCAAGAGCTTATCGTCATGCGTTAACCGTTGAAGAAGCGTATCAAAGAATAGTGGAAGGGTCAGGTAGTCAATTTGATCCAGAACTCGTTCAGCTATTCAAAAAAGTGTATCCAAAATGGAGAGCCTATCACGATCTTTATAATGGAGAATAAATTTTTGTTGTAAACGAAGGGGCTTTTCCATTAAAATGGGATACAAGGGTATTTATTACACCTAACCTACATCGTTGAGAGGAGGTGACAAACAATGTGCTGGTGGTGCCTATTCTTCTAATACATAGCCTGTAATAACAGGAATATGATGCCCATTTATTTGGACTTTTAATAATTTATTTGTAAAAAAACTGGCTAGATTTCAAATCTAGCCAGTTTTTTATTTTTTACTGGAAAAAGTGTCTATCTTTTCAACGATTAGCACATAATAACGGATAGTTTGAATGTTTAACCTCTAGGGGAGGGTCATAAATATGAAGAAGCTGTCCGATTGGTTAGCAGAGGCTAAACAGAAAAATGAAAAATCGAAAAAGCAACCTTCTGAAAAAAAATCAGATGTTATGCAATCTACCAAAATTACCGAAGCAGACAGTACGCTATTAGATAAACAACTAACAAAAAATACGAAAAGTATTCGTGAGCGTATGGGTGGAAGTGGAGATCTTGTCGTTCGTGAGTTTTCAATTGGTGACACAGGTCGTGAAACGTTAGCGATTGTATATATCGATGGAATGGCAGATGCTACGTTTATTCAGGATGTCATTATGCGAACCTTGATGATTGATGTTAGAAATGTACATATAAATGATGAAATAGGAGAATCACTCCAAACTCATGATTTATTAGCACGGTTTACCATGACTGCCAGTGAATTTAAGAAAATCTATACAATTGAGAATGTCTTAGACACAATAATCGCTGGAGATACTGCTGTCTTAATTGATGGGGAAACAGTTGGATTTTCTTTAGGGTCAAAGGGCTGGGAGAAACGTGGAGTGGATGAGCCTACCTCACAGAATGTCGTTCGTGGACCAAAAGAAGGATTCACTGAAACATTAAGAACCAATACAGCATTAATCAGGAGAAAGATTAAAGATCCTAATCTATGGTTTGAGCAAATGCAAGTAGGTAGACATACAAAAACAGAAGTAACTATTGCATATATTAAGGAGATTGTTAACGAAGATGTTCTGAAAGAAGTGAAGCTTCGCTTAAACAGGATTGATATTGATGCCATTCTCGAAAGCGGATATATTGAAGAAATGATTCAGGATGAAACGTATTCACCTTTTCCTACGATTTATAACACAGAAAGACCTGATAGCGTAGCATCCATGCTTTTAGAGGGAAGAGTGGCTATTTTAGTTGACGGAACGCCATTTGTTCTTGTAGTCCCAGCCCTTTTTGTTCAATTTTTTCAAGCAACCGAGGATTATTATCAGCGTGCAGACATATCAACGTTAATTCGATTATTACGTTTTGTCTCCTTTTTACTGGCTCTATTAGTGCCTGCTTCCTATATTGCAGTTACTACGTTTCATCAAGAAATGCTGCCAACTACATTACTCATAAGCCTAGCAGCTCAACGAGAAGGGGTCCCTTTTCCTGCTTTCATTGAAGCACTATTGATGGAAGTTACCTTTGAAATTCTAAGGGAAGCAGGAATTCGAATGCCGAAAGCGGTAGGTTCAGCCATCTCCATTGTAGGAGCTCTTGTGTTAGGACAAGCTGCTGTTGAAGCTGGGATTGTATCAGCAGCAATGGTTATCGTCGTTTCCCTTACAGCTATTAGTAGTTTTGTTTCACCTGAGTTTAATATGTCAATTTCCGTTCGGATTCTTCGGTTTATGTTCATGATATTAGCTGCATCCTTCGGTTTATTCGGAATTATTCTTGGCTTAATTGTGATGATTACACATTTAGTGAATTTACGTTCATTTGGAATACCGTATATGTCTCCGATGGCTCCATTTATTAAAAAGGATCAAAAAGATGCGCTTATCCGTTTTCCACATTGGGATATGCGGACTAGACCACGTCTGATCAGTCAAGCGAATATGGAAAGGGAAGAAACGAAAGCACCACAGCCAGATGATACGTCAAGAACTGCACAGCAAGATGTAGCGAAGAAAGATTCCAGCCAAAAGGGGTCTGAAAATAAATGAAATTCCTACGGTTTATCATCATATGCTTGTGTTTGTGTTTATTAACAAGTTGTTGGAGTAAGAAAGAGTTGAATGAACTAGCTATTGCGACAGCGATTGGAATCGACAAGCAAGGAGAAGATTATCGGGTTTCAGTGCAGATATTAAACCCTGGAGAAATTGCAGGGTCAAGCCCATCCACGAGAAGTGCTGTATCTACCTTTATTACCGATGGAAGAAGCTTATCTGAAGCTTTTCGTAAAATAACAAAGGATGCACCAAGGCGAATTTATTTATCTCATGTTCGAATTGTTGTATTTGGAGAGGAATTAGCAAGGGATGGGATTACCCAGAGTTTAGATTTTCTTTCGAGAAATTACGAAACTAGAACGGATTTCTATTTAATCGTTGCGAAAAATAATCTAGCAAGTAATATCTTAAAAATTATGTCACCGATCGAAAAAGTTCCAGCAAATAAAATTTACGGTTCAATTGAAGTAGCTGAAAAAACATGGGCTCCTGTAAGAGGCACGCATTTAGATGATTTAATCTCTGAAATCATTAGTGACGGAAATAATCCAGTACTAACTGGAATTGAATACGAGGGAGACTTAGCGATTGGAAACGACCTTGATAATGTAGAGAAAGTATTTTCTCCAAGTTTTTTGACCCTAGATAACCTTGCCTTATTTAAAGGGGATAAATTAATTGATTGGCTATCAACAAATGAGTCAAAGGGCTATAACTATATTAATGATAATGTGGATGCTACCATTGGAGTTATGGATTGTGAAGAAGATAAAGGAAAGATTACCGTTGAAATTGTGAACTCCAAAACGGAAATGAAGGCTACTGTGAAAAATGGAAAGCCGAAAGTGTCTATTCGTGTAACGTCTGAAGGTGAAATTGAAGAGATAAACAAATGTAAGCGTAAGATTACAGATGAAGAAACGATACGATGGATCGAGAAACGATTTAATGAGCAAAAAACAAAAAAAATGGAAATGGCCATCGCAAAAGCGAAGGAACTGAAAAGCGACGTTTTCGGATTTGGTGATTCTGTTAACAGGGCTGATCCAAAGACATGGCAAAAGCTAAAAGAAAACTGGGATGATGAGGTTTTTCCTGAAATAGAAATCGATATCAAAGCAGAATTGACAATTCGCCGCTTAGGTTCAATAACGGATTCTTTTCAATAATAAGGCAGGTAGATGATCTTGGTTATGGCAGTCGCAGTAATTGGAATAGCAGTGCTCATTTCATTGTATGAAATTCCAAAAATGTGGAAAGTGAATATGAAAAGGGAAATTGTTGTGTTTAGCGTCATCTTAGTTGTTTCAACATCTCTTTTCATTTTAGAGGCGTATGAGGTGGAAACTCCAAGCCCTCTACAAGGTGTATTAACACTGTTTAAGCCAGTAGGGACTTGGATAGTGTCCTTGTTTGGAAAGGTAGGTGGTTAATGGAATGGGCAAGCACAAAGAGAAAATAAATGCCAAGCAATTTTCTAATATCGTCACATTATTTACAATTGGTAGTGCAGTTCTTTTTTTACCATCTATATTAACAGGGATTACGAAACAAGACGCGTGGATTTCAGTTATCTTAAGCACGATTATTGCTGTTTGTGTCATTTGGTTTTATAGCAAATTAGCCAATCTGAAACCTCAGTTTACCTTTGTTGAGATGTGCCGGTATGGATTAGGGAATATAGCTGGTACATTTGTTGCAATCATTTTCTTAACTCTCCCATTGTTTTTATGTACCGTTCTTCTATGGGACATAGGAGACTTTATGGTCACACAGATCATACCAGAAACGCCTATACAAGCCATTTTCGCATTATTTACTTTAGCCATTATTTATTCCGTGCGGTCGGGAATTGAATCAATTGGGAGAACGGCAGAGATCTTTATCCCGTGGGTAACAAGCTTATTCTTTATTATGATTATATTTGCTATCCCTTCCATCGAGACGAGAAATATTCTTCCCATCCTATCTAATGGAATAAAACCTGTCTTGCATGGGACCTACCAAATGCTTGTATTCCCCTATTTAGAGCTGAGTTTATTTTTAATGGTTGCTCCACATTTGAACAGGAGCGATCAGTTAACCAAATCCTATATAGGGGGCATGCTAAAGGGGGCGTTTGTCCTTTTTATCATAACAACAGCTTGCTTACTTGTGCTAGGACCAGACTTCACCACAAGAAACCCATACCCTGTATATATATTAGGGAAAAAAGTAAGTATAGGGCAATTTCTACAAAGAATTGAAATATTAATCGCCATTCTTTGGTTTTTAAGTATCTATTTTAAGCTGGCAATTGCTTTCTATTCCTTTGTAATGGGACTAAGCCAAATTTTTCAGCTGAAAGACTATCGAACAATCAGTTTGCCATTTGGAATGCTTGCCATTATATTAACGGTCATCTCCATTCCCAACGCATTATTTTTAGTCGAATTTGATAAATTTGCTTCAGGACCTTTTCTAATGATTACAAGTGTCTTCATTCCCCTCATTCTTTTTACTGCCATTAAAGTAAAGGATAGAAGAGCAAATCAAAAGCAGTCTTCTACCCCGAGTTCATCTGGATAATCCCCTTTTTGTTTGAATTAGGTTCAATAGGGTATTTCTTTTTTAGCGAGCTTCGATGGGAATATGGACTGGAACGTCAAATAGCCAGATCCAAAACAGGGCAATTGGAATGGAGAAGAGAAAGGCAATCAAGGGTCTTTTAGCGAAGAGGCGAAGCATTTTCCCAGTGAAAAGAACATCATTGTAGGTAAATACTTTTCCCAACCCTTCCAGTATCCTTTGATCCACACAGCAACAATAATCCACACTGCAGCAAGTACATGCATTTGATTGACCTACTTTCGGACGAAAACGTAGCCATTTTGTAAAAGCCCATTTAGGGATTATGGGGATGGAACTATAGTGTCATAATCATATGTATCATGCCAATGTGAATGTTTTTTTTATACAAGGTTAAAGACAAGTTCTCATGTTCCTTTGCATATAGTAGGACTAGTCCAACTTTGTGGGAGATGAATGGCATGTTTATTGTAAAAAAAGCTTCCGCCATTCTAATTGGAAGCGTTCTACTGTCTATAGGCATTAATTTTTTTCTCGTTCCTTTCGAAGTCTTAGATGGAGGCATCATTGGTTTAGGATTAATTGTGAAATATTTACTTGGCATTAAAGCAGGTTTGGTCATTATTTTTATGAGTATTCCCATCTTTTTATTAGCATGGTTTTATAATCGGGACTATTTTTTTAATAGCCTTCATGGCATGTTATTTTCATCATTTACCATAGATGTTCTTTTTCCACTACATGATCCGTTTGTGCGAGCCATTCAAATGCCGGCAATTGCAAGCTCAATAATCGGAGGACTATTTATCGGATTGGGAATAGGAATTATGCTAAGGCAGCATACAAGTACTGGAGGTACGGATCTACTAGCTCAATTTGTAGCTAGTCGACTACATGTAAATGTAGGCTTAATTATTTTCCTCATTGATGGGTTGGTAATTTGTCTCGGTGGGCTATTAATTTCTTCAGATACCTTCTTTCTATCGGTTATTACGATTTGTTGCGTAGCTATTGCTACCATTATGTGTACCTGGAATATGACTGAAATAGAGAAGGTATAGATAGAGGGATAGGAATAATATTTGTAAAGGAAGTAATATTTGTCTGCTTTATTTTGAACGAAATAGCACAAATTAAAGATGTTTAGCGATAATGGCTAAGCATTAAAAAAGGGGGCTATCGTTCATGGGTAAAGGAAATAACAAGCTAAAGATATCTTTAGTTACTGGAGCGCTTTCTCTTGGATTACTTTCAGCCTGTGGGGTTGATAATAACCAGTTAGATAACAATATGGATGAAGGAGATTACACTCCTGTCCGATACAATAACAATAACGATGTATTCGATAATGATGATAATCGGAATTACATCCCTGCAAAAGATGTGGATCCAACAGATGTAAGATTTGACCCAGCCAATAACCTTGAAGACCGAAATAACCGAATGAACATGGACGACAACGATAATGAACTCCTCGAGTTCAATACCGATCTAAATGACCGCTATGATGAAAATGGTGGGTTACTCAACATGGATCGATTAGATCGTGATGTAATGGATGATAGAGATGGAAATATGAAATAAATAGAGCGATTGAAAGGCAATGAGGGAGATCCTCATTGCCTTTTCATATACCCTTGACACTCAAACGGTTATTTGAATATTATATAATCAAATGATCGTTTGAATATGGGGGAATAGCTATATGAATAACCATTGGAATCAGATTATTTATAAATGTTGGTCACCTTTCTATGATCAAATTTTTAATTCAGGACCATTTCTGAGAGCAAGGAGAAAAGTTTTTTCTGAAATTCAGTTTACTAAAGGAGATAAAATTTTATTTGTTGGAGTAGGTACGGGTGTTGACCTACTGTTAGTGCCACATGAGAAATTAGACATTACTGCAATAGATTATTCTCAAGACATGCTTACAAAGGCAGTGGAAAAATTCCCGAATACCGATACAATACAGTTTTTACGTATGGATGCTCAATCAATTAGCTTTCCTGATGAGACGTATGATTATGTAATTGCAAGCCTCATTTTATCTGTCGTACCTAATTATCAGGAAGCGTATAAAGAAATGATAAGGGTCACAAAGGCAAATGGAAAAATAATCATTTTTGATAAATTTATCCGAAAAGGACAAACGGTATCGATTATCCAAAAAATAATGAAACCAATTGTCAAAGTGTTGGGTACTGATATTGGTATTCCGTTTGAAGAATTCGAAAGAACAGATGTTGAAAAGATTAAAGATGAGGAGCTCTTATTTAACGGAATGTATAGGGGAATTCATCTTCAGAAGCTAAAGAGTTCGGATAGGGGTTAGATGGTTGGGAGTAACAATATTTCCAAGAAAGCAGAAGAGAAGCCTAAGGAGAATGTTTTACTTCACTAGAAGAAACTTCTTTTCAGTGCATGAACAAAAGATTGTAAGCTCCTCAGGCTTTTATTCCTACCCTATTGAGAAGGTGTCTTGAAAACTTCATTACACATGCTCAAGTACTATTTGGATACTGGGTTTTATCCCTGTGGTTAATATTCGATTGAATCATAGTCCTTTGGTTGAGGGGAAGGCTTTTGGTTTTTGAAATCTTTATCATTCGTTACTTCGTCTGTGATATCTACAAAAGCTTTTGTTTTTCCAAACGATTTATCTTGTTTACTTTGATTCATTTCCTCAATCCTTTCATTGTTGATCTACATTAGTATGTCCCACATATAGTTGGATATGTTTGAAGACAGAGCATTTTCATACTAGAATAGAGAGGGGATTTCTATAATAGGATATTGTACAGGAGGAAATCAATTGAAAAAGGTTGTTGTCATTGGCGGAGGGATAACAGGTCTTACCGCCATGTTCGAATTACAGAAAAAAATGACAGAGCATCATTTAGACCTTGAGCTTGTGTTAATTGAAAAGAACCATGAACTAGGAGGGAAAATACGAACCATCCATTCAGCAGAATACATTATGGAGTCTGGTGCCGACTCAATTGTAGCTCGCCATGAAAGTGTTATACCATTAATTGAAGAGCTTGGATTAACAGAAGAGGTTGTCTATAATGCAACAGGTATATCATACATATATACGAATAATGAGTTACACCCGATTCCGAAAGATTCAATTTTTGGGATTCCAGCAAGTATCGAGTCGTTAAATAGGAGTACATTAGTTTCGGAAAAGGGAAAAAAGGAAGCGTTAAAGGATTTTCACACTCAGAATGAACACTTTACAAAAGACAGTTCAATTGGAGCGTTTTTAGAAGCTTTTTTAGGAAAAGAGCTTGTTGAAAAGCAGATTGCACCTGTACTGTCTGGAGTTTATTCCGGGGCATTATCCGATTTGACTTTAAGAACAACGCTCCCTTATCTTCTAGATTACAAAAATGAATATGGCAGTATCATGAAGGGGCTTGAAGCAAACAAAGAAAGCTTTCAAGCGGGCTCTAATAAACGTTTCCTTTCCTTTCAAAACGGTTTATCTACCATTATCAATCGGTTAGAAGAATCACTTGTAAATGCAACGATTTTTAAAGGAAAAGGAACGAAACAGATTGTGAAAAGTGGCCAGCAATATCAAGTCATTCTTGAAGATGAGGAAACAATAAACGCAGATTATGTCATCCTGACTACTCCTCACCAAATTTCACAATCGATTTTAGGTGAAGACGCATTGAATCCCATATTTGATCAATTTACAAATTCTTCTCTAACAACAATCTATCTTGGCTTTGATATACCTGATAGTACCCTTCCAGCTGATGGAACCGGTTTTATCGATACGAATACAAGTGATTTAGTTTGTGATGCATGTACATGGACAAGTAGAAAATGGACACATACATCGAAAAAACACCGGTTATTAGTGAGGTTATTCTATAAAAGCTCAAATCCTTCTTATAACAAGTTAGAACAAATGTCAGAAGAAGAACTTACGAAGGTGGCATTAGTTGATATTGAAAAAAGCTTAGGAATAACTGGCGAGCCGACGGCTACAGTCGTTACAAAATGGAATGAACAAATGCCGAATTATCATATCGATCATGGCAAAGCTGTAGCGACCTTGAAAGAACAAATGAAGGAAACTTTCCCAAATATCATTTTAACCGGAGCTTCTTTTTCAGGTGTAGGCATCGGTGCGTGTATGGAAAATGGAAGAGATTCGGCTAGGCATATTATCGCAGATTTTTTATCGGAGTGTAAATAAAGCTTAAGGTAAAATTAGGATTCGAATGAGTTATCGTTCAATATGTATCGGTTGTGCAAGAAGAGGACTTAATCGTAAATGATTGAGTCCTTTTTTTGAAGACAAAACATGTCCTTTTTATTCGATATCCTTCATAAGTTATGAATAGAGAATGGAATGAGGAGGCATCGGTATGTTCTTTCAATACTTGGATAAAACGATTGTTGGGATGGCTTTGTTAAGATTATTATCGGGAAGCATTGAGATATTTGTTGCATATTTATTTATTAAATATAACAACGTCGAAAAAGCGCTAATTATTAATAGTACGCTTTCTATTATTGGTCCGATTATTTTTATTTCTACAACAACCCTTGGTTTAGTTGGTGTGGCTAATAGTGTTTCTTTTGAGAAGATTATGTGGATTATGATTGGAGTGGGGTTTATTCTTTATGGGGTGAAGAGCGGGTAACCGAGCTTAGCTGTCAACTTGTATGTTAGAAAATCTGACAAAGATAAAACGAATCTTACCATTTTATAGTATAATAATAGAAAGACCAAAAAGGAGGGGAGTAGATGCCACCAGCTGATCACTCCTACTTAACAAAAAAAGTTATTTCAATCGGAATTGTTAGTGAATTAACAGGCCTAAGTGAAAGGCAAATAAGGTATTATGAGGAAAGAAAATTAATTTTCCCTGATCGAACGGGTAAAGGGACAAGGAAATATTCCTTTACAGATGTTGAAACCCTTGTTCATATAGCGAATCAAATGGAAGAAGGAGTCCAAACAACAGAATTAAGAAGAGAGTTAAAGAGGCAGAAGAGCCAAGAAGAAGTGAAGCGAAACATGCTGAGAGGGCAAATCAATGCCCAATTTCATAAAAGACATTAGAAGGGAAGCTGACCGTCACCTGAGCTTCTCTTTTTTATGTGTAATGATCCCTTGAACAGTATGGTAGTAGATCACGATCGATTTAAAAACGATGTTAGAAAACCTTACACGTTCGTTGAATCTGAATTTTCAGAATGTATAATAAAACTTACATAAAGTAATCGTAAAGGAGAGATATCATGGATTCGATATTTTTAATGAATAATGTGTGGATTGTGTTAAGTGCCATTCTGGTCTTATTGATGCAAGGTGGGTTTATTTTATTAGAAGCAGGCTCGACAAGAATGAAAAATGCAGGTCATATTGCAGGAAAAACGATTTTTACGGTTGGAGTAGCATCTCTTGTGTTTTGGGCTGTCGGATATGGATTTATTTATGGAGAAGGAAACAGCTTCATCGGGCTTAGTCAATTTTTCTTCGGAGATTATACAACAATGGGTGATGGTTTAGCCGGATCTGTAGATTTCTTATTTCAACTTGCATTTGCAGCAATTGCATTAACGATCGCTTTTGGAGGGTTTGCCGAACGTGCGAAATTAACAGCATATGTCGTATTTGCCATCCTATTTTCATCTGTCATCTATCCTATCGTTGCTCATTGGATTTGGGGTGGAGGCTGGCTTGCAGATCACGGAAAACAGGATTTTGCTGGCTCGACAGTTGTTCACTTAACTGGGGCAATGGCTGCACTTGCGGCAACAATGATATTAAAGCCACGTATTGGAAAATACAATCCGGATGGCTCTACGAATGAATTATCTGGTCATAACCAAGTTTTTTCTTCATTAGGTGTGTTAATCCTTTGGGTTGGCTGGTTTGGCTTTAACGCGGGAAGTACATTTGGAGTTGATGGGGTCTTCTTCGGATATGTTGCTCTAAATACTCAATTAGCTGCTGCTGCAGGTACGGTTGTAGCGATGTTTATCGCATGGGTTGCGACAGGAAAAGCAGACATTACAACGACATTAAACGGAGCACTAGCAGGGCTTGTTGCCATAACAGCTTCATGTGCATTTGTTGAACCTTGGGCTGCTGTTATCATCGGATTGGTTGCAGGAATACTCGTTTTCTATAGTATGCGTTTCTTTGAAAAGGCGAAAATTGATGATCCGATTTTTGCTCTTTCCGTTCATGGAGTTGCAGGCGTATGGGGAACACTGTCGACTGGAATCTTTGCTACTCCTGAACTAGCAGCCATGAATACAGGATTACCAGGACTACTTTACGGAGGGGGCTTAACACAATTAGGAGTTCAAGCTCTGGGAGTCGTAAGCTGCGGAGTCTTTGCATTTGCCGCTTCATATCTCATTCTTTCTAGTATGAAAAAAATTATGGGAAGCATTCGGGTAACAGAGGAAGAGGAAATGATTGGGCTGGATGTGAGTGAGCATGGAACATATGGCTACGCAGAGTACGTTCCGAATAAGCCGGATCATCCAATTGACAAGATGGAAGAGTTGCTTACAAGCTCTAGAAGCTTAAAGGCATAAGAAAGTAATTGGCTCTATAGGATGGACTCATCGCGAATCTATAGAGCCTATGTTTACATTAATCTAGAACCATTCGTCATCTATTGAACGATTATCTGCGAGACAATAAGCTGCATTTGTAATGGCTTGTGCCAAGTGATCACCTGTTGCGCAAACTTCATTAAAACAAACTTCATTCTTGTTTGTAGCAGTATATTTAAAACCAAATTTCTCTAGTCTTTTCACAATTCGCATCGCATGATCGAGATTATCTTCTGGTTGGAAATCTTGTACATAGATAAATTCGTTCGTCTCCACATCGTACCATTTATCCCAGTTGTTTAACTTCCAACCAAATATTCTTCGAGCGATAATTTCTACTTTATTCATTTGTATAACTTCCTTTCAACAATAAATTTAAGAGAGTGCTTATGGGCATTAAGTGAATCTGTAGAAGAAGTGGTGAGGGATATGCAAGAAGCAGTTGTTGAATATGTTCATTTTACTATAAAAACCTTACTCAAACACGGGACTTTGTCGTCCTTTTTTATGTAAATATGCTGTGGAGTCGCATTTATTCATGCTACTCATAAAAAAATCCACTTCAATTCTATGAAGTGGAAAAAGAAAAGAGACCAAGAATTAAGAACGAACTTACAATTTATAGCAATATATAGTGTCGTGGTTCTTCATCAGCATCTATATATTGATTTGATTCTATCATATCTTCATATCCTTCGCAAACAATTTAATAGCAAAAAAATAGAATGTTCGATGCCTCTATCTGACATTCTATTTTTTGTTTTTCTGACGTCCGCTTTTTTTCTGACTTTGACCTTGGTCATTTCCGAGTTGAAATTCAGAACCCAATTCAACTTCGTTACGCTCCGCACGATTCCTGAGCTGCTTACCTGACTGTTCTTGATTAAGTTTGCCTTGTTTTGACAAGAGTATCACCCCCTTCTAATTGGATTTTCCTTACTATTCTTCCCTTTTTCCTCGTTGATATGTAATGGGAATTTCATCAGTATTGATTGAAACCGTTCAATTTCATCCAAATAATGAACGGAAATAAATGATTTTGATTGATTTTGAAAGAAAATGATTGTTTTTTGAAAACGATTGCAGTAGAATGAAATCAATCAAAATATTTAGCGAAACGAGGAGGTGGTTTTTTGCTAACACCAGAGCGCCATCGTTTGATTCTACAATTACTAAAAGAAAGAAATATAGTGAAAATACAGGAACTTGTGGACGTAACCAATACCTCGGAGTCAACGATACGACGAGATTTAACCCAGCTCGAGGAAGGGAAATTTTTAAAGCGGGTTCACGGTGGGGCCGCCAGATTACAAGGGAAGCTTCAAGAACCGAGTATGGATGAGAAATCATCCAAAAACCTTCAAGAAAAAAGGAAAATCGCGCAATATGCTGCAAGTTTGATCGAGGAAGGCGATTGTATCTACTTAGATGCAGGTTCGTCCGTTCTTGAGTTAATTGAGTTTTTACCAAAGAAGAACATCGTAGTCGTTACCAACGGACTAATGCACCTGAAGCCATTATTAGATAGAAAGATTGAAACCTACTTGGTTGGAGGGTACGCTAAGCCGAAAACAAACGCTATCATTGGTCGTGGAGCGATGCTTAGCCTAGAAAACTATCGATTTGATAAGTGTTTTATGGGGGTCAATGGAATCCATCACGAATTCGGTTACACGACACCCGATCAAGAAGAAGCAATGATCAAGCACCTAGCGATTTCCTTATCGAGAGAAGCATTCGTTTTAGCCGATGAGACGAAGTTCTCAGAAATCGCCTTTGCGAAAATTGCAGATTTAAACAAAGCAACGATCATTACAAGTGGATTAGATAAGGAAACAGAAAACCTATATTTCAGTAAAACATCTATAAAGGTCGTGACAACATGATATATACATTGACTTTAAACCCTTCAGTAGATTATATAGTGGAGCTAAATGAAGTTCAATTAGGTGGGTTAAACCGAATGAACCGTGATACAAAATTCCCAGGTGGAAAAGGAATTAATGTGTCTAGAGTGCTGAAACAGTTTGAGGTAGAGAGCACCGCTACAGGTTATCTTGGAGGGTTCACAGGTAGATACATTGAAGAATATCTACAGCTAGAACAGATTAAAACAGACTTCATCCATGTAGAAGAAGATACTCGAATTAATATTAAGCTGAAAGCACAGGTGGAAACGGAAATTAATGCAAGTGGACCGCAAATTACGGACGAGAGCTTCCAGAACTTACTTAAAAAGATTCATGCCTTCACGAAAGATGATCTCCTCGTGCTTGCAGGTAGTATTCCTCGTACCATGCCAAACGCAACGTATGAAGAAATCGTCAAGGTCTGTCAAAAAAATGGAACCGCTTTTGTTGTCGATGCAGAAGGTGAACTGCTGCAAAATGTACTCCCATATCAGCCTTTATTAATTAAGCCTAATCACCATGAGCTAGGTGAATTATTTGATACAACCATTTCAACTGTAGAGGAAGCCATCCCGTATGGAAAGCAGCTACTTGAGATGGGCGCGGAAAACATAATCGTTTCATTAGCAGAAAAGGGAGCCATCTTCATGAATAAGGAACTCACCTTTATTGCAAATGTTCCCAAAGGGGATGTGAAAAGCTCAGTAGGGGCTGGGGATTCGATGGTTGCAGGCTTTGTAGCCAAACTGCAAAAGACAGGTGATGTGGAAGCGGCCTTTCGATACAGTGTGGCAGCTGGAAGTGCGACAGCCTTTTCCCTAGGATTATGTACGAAAGAAAAAGTGACGAAGCTTGTTCAACAGATTGTTATTAGAAAAATATAATCGAATAAAGGAGAGAGAGAAATGAGAATTACTGAATTGCTAACAAGAGACACCATAAACCTCTCAATTACTAGTAAAAATAAAATACATGCAATTGAAAATCTAGTTGATACGCTAGACTCTGCTGGCAAATTAAATGATCGACATACCTTTAAGGAGGCAATATTAAAGCGAGAAGAACAAAGCACGACTGGAATTGGGGAAGGAGTAGCGATTCCACATGCAAAAACGAAAGCAGTAAAGGAAGCTTCAATTGCTTTTGGGAGATCAACTGAAGGAGTAGACTATCAATCATTAGATGGCCAGCCAGCCCATTTGTTTTTTATGATTGCAGCACCAGAAGGAGCAAATAATACTCATCTAGAAGCTCTATCTCGTTTATCTTCTATTTTAATGAATGAGGAAGCAAGAGCGAAGTTGTTAAAGGCACCTACAAAAGATGCTGTACTAAATATTATTAATAGTTTTGATAAAGAGGAAGAAGCAGAAGAGCAATCCATGATTGGAAAAAATCAATTTATTGTTGCTGTTACAGCTTGTCCAACGGGGATTGCTCATACGTATATGGCAGCGGACGCATTAAAAGCAAAAGCAGCAGAGCTTGGAATAGATATTAAGGTTGAAACGAACGGTTCAAGTGGAGCTAAAAATGTATTAACTATAAGCGAAATTGAAAACGCTGTTGCAGTTATTGTGGCTGCTGATACAAGTGTCCAAATGAATCGCTTTAAAGGGAAGCATGTGATTGAGACGGCAGTAGCAGAGGGCATTCGCAAACCACAAGAGTTGATTGAACGGGCATTAAAGCAAGATGCTCCTATTTACAATTGTGACCAGAAGCAATCAGAAGAAAAGAAAGAGCAACGAACAGGTATTTATAAGCACTTAATGAATGGAGTTTCAAATATGCTTCCGTTCGTTGTTGGTGGAGGTATCTTGATTGCGATTTCCTTTATGTTCGGTTATAACGCTTTTGACCCAAAAGATCCATCCTACCATCCAATTGCTGAAGCCTTAATGACCATTGGAGGAGGAAATGCATTTGGTTTAATCGTTCCTATTTTAGCGGCGTTTATTGCGATGAGTATTGCAGACCGTCCTGGATTTGCTCCTGGAGCAGTTGGGGGAATGATGGCTGCAAGTGGGGGAGCAGGTTTCTTAGGGGGAATTATTGCCGGTTTCCTTGCCGGTTATTTAGTAGTTGGCTTGAAGAAGGCGTTTGCCAACCTACCACGTTCTTTAGAAGGAATTAAAACGATATTAATATATCCACTTCTTGGAATCGCATTAACAGGCTTTGCTATGCTATATGTTGTAAATCAACCAGTTGGAGCTATTAATACAGCAATTACTGAATGGCTTACAGGTCTTGGAACAGGAAATGCCGTTGTGCTTGGAGCTGTTCTTGGTATGATGATGGCGTTTGATATGGGAGGCCCAGTCAACAAAGCAGCGTATGTTTTCGGAACTGGATTACTAGCAAGTGGAGTGTATGAGCCGATGGCTGCTATTATGGCGGCTGGTATGGTTCCACCGCTTGGAATTGCGCTGGCAACTACGCTATTTAAAAATAAATTTACAGTTCAAGAGCGAGATGCAGGGAAAACGAATTACATTATGGGGTTCTCCTTTATAACTGAAGGGGCAATTCCTTTTGCAGCAGCAGATCCGATTCGCGTCATTCCATCTGTAATGGCAGGGGCAGCTGTAACGGGAGCTCTATCCATGATGTTTGAAATTGGCTTAAGAGCTCCTCATGGTGGAATCTTTGTCGTCTGGTTAGTTGAAGGCGGATGGTTTATGTATCTAGTATCTATTCTAGCTGGAGCTATGATATCCGCATTATTCATTGGATTTCTTAAAAAACCAGTCAAATAAGGATTACAGAAAATAGATGCTGCCTACGGGTGGCTTCTTTTTTTGTAGTATATGAGCTTCCATTGCTCTCAAGACGAATTTACCAAGGATTTCTCCTCTCTCTTTCCTTTTCAGAGGCACGATTTTAATAAAAGGGCATGAACACAAATTCCTTGAATTTTGCAAGAAGGTATAATAATATCGTTAGTAACGATTATATCGTAAATTAAGATATTATGAGGTGGAAGTCTTGAATATAGAGCAATTAAACGAATGTTTTACAGACATATACTATTATTTGCATGAAGAGCATCATGAGAAAATTACTCATCAGGCTGTTCGAATTTTACAGCAAGTGCTAAAGGAAGACGAGGTCTCAGTGAAAGATGTTGCAGTCAGAAATGGAATATCTCATAATACGGCATCAGAACATGTTAAACGTTTGCTCGTAAAGGGATTGCTACTTAAGAAAAGAAAGCCAACAGACGAAAGAGCGATAATACTATATTTGACCCCAAAAGGAATAGAGGTATTAAAGAGCAATACAGAACTAGCGGGAGAGAAATTGGAACGAGTATTAGTTGGTCTGTCATCTGAAGAAAGAAATCTGATTGAACAGAGTTTCCACCTTCTCGCTAGGGAGGCAAAAATATGTTTTTCTTCGCAAAAATAATGATCAGTGCCCTTATCATTGCCGGTGTGACAGAATTAGCTAAAGCTTTTCCATCTATCGGTGGAATGATCGCTGCTCTGCCGTTAGTTAGTTTGCTTAGTTTAACATGGCTATTTGTTCATGGGGCAGATGGATTCGAATTAAGTAAATTTGCTTTTGGAGTGACGAAAGGGCTGCCTGCAACGATTTGTATGCTTCTCGTTATTGCCATCTCCTTAAAAATCGTTCCATTCTATGTTTCGCTTATTTTAGGCGTTGTCGGGTGGGGTCTCTTTCTATTTGTGCAAAGAATGATTGGTGCATATTTCTCTTTATCCTAATTCAGAAATCTAACCAAAAATTAGGCTATAGGAAGTGTTTTTGAAAAATCCGAACAAACGTTCTGTTATTCCCTAGTAATCAATGCTATACTTTAGTAGTCAATAGTTTTTCTAGGGTGGTCGGCTAGCCCCAATGAAGGGGGGTGATGCTTTGACAATATTTGAGACAATGATGGTGATGATCTCATTTGCGACATTGATAATTGCTGTCTTGAATTTTCATCAAAAAAAATAGACCTCCCTTGACTGTCTGAATAAGGGGAGGTCTATTTGTACGCTTTACTTGTGTATGAAATGCCGACCACACGGGCGACTATTGTATAACCGTAGATGCGGCAACATCTGCGGTTATTTTAGTATATGCTTCTATCTTGATATTTTAGCATACCTTTTCATGTTATCCTATCATTTTCTACTTCCATCCTTTATTTGTGCATGAAAAAGGTGAGATTGCTTAAATTAATATTGTCTGTCATTAGATCAGGCTATTTTCGATAAAATGTTGTTTTCCATCAAGTAAGATTCCTTTTTTAAAATGAAAACAACCTTTGAATAATAAGGGGGGTGCAGCATGACAAAGCGTAACCGCAAAACCAAGTCAGGGCTAAAAAGTGCGAAAAGCTTGGAAAGCATGGAATTCTCGAGAGCACTTACAACCTCAGAGAAAAAAGCTGAAAAATCTAGACCCAATTAACCAACAAAGATAGGGCATGTAATCAATGCTCTATTTTTATATCCTGATTTAAAAGATTCATTCGGAGGAAGGAGTTTTCAGCTTGCCGAACATTCAATTGGGTGAGATTAATTACTTTTATGAGGATTATGGAAATGGGACACCAATTATTTTTATTCATCCACCGGCAATGGGAAGAAAAGTATTTTATTACCAAAAGGAATTGTCTCAAAATGCACGAGTGATTTTCCCAGACTTATCAGGGCATGGAGATACGCATGGTGTGTATGAAGAAGTCAGTATTTCCACATACGCACTAGAGATTCAAGCAATCATGGATGGGTTACACATTGACAAGGCTTTTCTGTGTGGGTATTCAGCTGGAAGTGCAATTGCTCAGGAATTTGCGCTAAATTATCCAGATCGAACGTTAGGTATCATATTAACGGGTGGGTATCCTGCAGTCGAATCGCTCGCATTTAAATACGAACACCTTATTGGTATGTATTTGGTTAAGCATTTTCCAGGGGTGTTGAGAAAAATCATATCGTCTAGTCACACTGAGGAAGCATGGCTTCGGAATGTAATCTTTCATCATATGGAAAAAGCAAATCGAAGGTCTTGGTTTCAATTTTATCAAAGCTCTCTTAATTTTTCTTGTGTGAATAGACTCCATCGGTTACATACACCTTTGCTATTAATTTACGGTTCGAAAGATTGGGTAAACCAACATTTACGAACCTATCGACGCTACACCGAGTTTCAATTAACCTGTATTCAAAACGTATCTCATCAAATTCCAACAAAAAAATGGAAATTATATAATCAAGCCATCCTCGGTTTTGTCCAGACTCAACAAATCTAAAAACACATCGTAATTTGCTGATGCTGAGTCAATTTTTTATAGTGGAAGAAAAAAGAGATGCTGGCTTCTGTTGAAATGGTCCTACCAATGATAAGAGAAAGCATGGTTATGATGATTCCAGGATCACCCAGGGCGTGGGAACGGTATACCCATCGCAGAGGAGGAGAAGTAGGTGGATATCCTCAATCACAGGCATTTTCTATGTTTCGAAGTATTTCACATCGTTCAGGATTACTTCACTTTTGGCTGTGTGGAGATGGTGTGTTTCCAGGCGCTGGTACAATTGGGGAATCGGTGAGCGTTTTCACGTGTATCGCTTGATTACAGGAAAACATATCCCTTAAATAGGTTAGCCAATGTCTCTATACTCTCCGCGACATTGGCTATTTTGATGAGTCCTTTTCAGGCTTTATGGCGAAAAAAGCAAGTATTGCAGCGATGAGACTTAAGCCGGAGAGAAGATAAAATATCATGTTTTCGTTATGTTTCATCAATATAGCAATAACAGGAGGACCAGCTGCAACCCCGATAAATCGCATGGAGCTATAAATCGAAGTGATCGTCCCTCTTTCTTCCTTTTCAATCCCTTCTGTGATTAAGGCATCTAAACAAGGAAGCCCGGCACCGATGCCAATTCCACTTAAAAAAAAGACTGCTATCATAAACCAAAGCTCTTTCGAGAAACTTAGTGCAAATATAGAACCTGCAAGTAATACGATGCCAATAAAGGTAATTCGTTTCATTAAAATTTTGTCTTTTTTTATTTTTTTACCTGTCGTGAAAGATGCGAGACAAAGAGCTCCGAGAGGGACGGCAAGTAGAAAACCTTTCTTTATATTTTTTATATCATAGCTTTTTTCTAGTATATCTGAAAGATAAAATAGGACTCCAAACAGAATAAACATAAGGATAACACCTATTGTAAAAACTGCGTACAGCCATTTTCCATTGTCTTTAAAGATTTTTTTTATATTGACAAAAAATTGTTTAAAAGGGATAGGTTCATCCCTGCTTTTTGGTGTTTTAACGAGATAAAACATAAGGACAATGGAAATCGCACAGAAAACTGGAAAGGCGAAAAAAGGCAAGAACCATATTATTCCTGCTAAAAAAGCCCCTAAAATAGGACTTAATACTTTACCAAATGTATTTGAAGTTTCAATGATACCTAAAGTGCTGCTCACTTCATCCTCACTTTTAAACATGTCACCTACTAACGGAAGGACAATAGGCGCTGCTCCAGCTGCCCCTACTCCTTGAAGAGATCTTCCTAAGAGAATGAGCCAATAGGCATCTGATAATTTCCATGAGGCCCAGCCGGAAATAAGTCCGCCAATGCCTGCAATGATTAGACTCGGAATAATGACCTTTTTTCTGCCGATATGGTCCGATAAATAGCCTGCAATAGGAATTAAGATAATGGCTACAAGTGAATATACTGTAATAATCATGCTCGATTGAAAGGAGGTAATATTTAATGTCTTCTCCATAGCAGGTAGTACAGGGATAAGCATGGAGTTTCCTAATGTCATGACAAGGGGGATGGAGGAAATAGACAGAATCGCCCATTTTTGGTTGTGACTTGTTTTACCTACCTTATTTTTGGCTGAACGCTTTGAAAAAATTTTTTCAATATGCTCCATTAAAAAGACCGCCTTTGCAAAAACATTCTAACGTTAATATGGTCATAATTAAAGAAAACTTGAATGTTTTTTTATGGAAAAATCATGCTTGGTTATTGCTGAATTGAATGATAAAACACTCGACAAGAACAGGTTGAAAGGAAGGATAGGCAAATAAAACTTGGTAAGAGTAGAAAATAAAGGTAAAATAAGGACAATGACTTGTATGTTGAGGTGATTATGTTGAAGGGGAGTATCGTAGCATTAAGTGTTGGAAAGCCTAAAACCTTTCACTGGAAAGGTAAAGAAGAACTTTCAGGTATTGGCAAACATCGAGTACAATCGGTAAGACTTGATAAGGAACGGTTCGAGGGAGATGATGTAGCTAACCCTGAATTTCATGGTGGAGCTGAAAGAGCGGTTTGTCTGTATCCATTTGAACATTATGCTCTTTGGGAGAGGGAGTTTAATCAACCCCTAACTATTCCTGCATTTGGTGAGAACATTTGTATGACAGGGATGCTAGAAAAGGATGTCTATATTGGAGATATCCTATCTGTTGGTAGTGCAATTTTGCAAGTGACACAAGGGAGGGTACCTTGTTCGACGATTTCAAAGTTTAATGAAATCGATCCGCTACTAGCAAGAATCGTTGAAACAGGCTATACGGGTTATTTTTGCAAAGTGTTACAGGAAGGAATCCTATCTGATACAGATGAAATCACATTAATTGAACGGATTCAAGACCAAGTTTCCATCCTCTATGCAAACGAAATTATGTTCCATGATCGCAAAAATCAAGCTGGGATTGAATCGATACTGAACGTAGAAGAGTTAGCAGTTGATTGGCGAGATAAGCTAACAAAACGCTTAAACCAATTAACTAATTAACATTCCACTTGTTCATTTTGAAACGGATTCTAAATGAAAGTGAAAATTTTAAAAGTCGTAGTACTAATAGGTTGTTCACTACCGGGTGAAATCTCACCTGTGGAGAATAGAGATGCTCACTCACACTCCGCGGCAAGCGAGATTTTTAAGCTGAAAACTGCTCATGTTTTTCAAAAGCAACCATACGAAATGATCCTAAAAGAATAAAAATTTGAGATAAACCTATTGACATTTATTAAAAACCTTACTAATATAATAAACAATATATGGCAAGGTGATGACGAAGAGTAGTAGCTTAACCAGAAACCTCAGAGAGCTGATGGGTGGTGCAAATCAGTGTGGATGTTTAAGTGAATGGACTTCCGAGCTTCCAAACCGAACCTTTTTACGAAGAAGTAGGCTTTGGCGAATTGTCTCATCGTTACAAGAGACGGATATTTTATGCAGTTATTGTTGCTGCAGAGATGTCTGTTTAAGTGAGCTAATTTTATAAAGATTAGCTAATAAAGGTGGTACCACGGGTTTCCTCGTCCTTTTTGGAGAGGAGCCCTTTTTGTTTTTCTCAAAAAAGCTATTTTCTTAAAGATTGCTATGTTCGATCAGGCAAGCTCATCCTCTATCCGAAGGCTAGCCGTTTGGAGCGGAAGGATAACTGTTATAACTAACAGACTAAAAAAGAATACAGATAAATTGTTGAGTAAGAGGAGTACATGGAAGTTACTTTGTTACAGAGAGCCGGGGAAGGTGTGAGCCGGTACAAAGAGTTTCATGGAATGGACTTACGAGAGGAATTCTGAAATGAGTTAGTAGGGATTCCCGGATTTCCACCGTTAAAAGGATAGGGTATCGGAACGATTTATAGAAGTTTCCCGTACCTGAAAAAAGAGAGAGTGAATCATTGAATCACTCTAACCTGAGGTGGCACCGCGGTTTCGCTTAATCGTCCTCTATACAGACATGAATATCTTCATGCCTGTATAGGGGACTTTTTTATTTTTCAATTACATTCCAAAGATAAGGAAAAAAAGATTCAGTGAATGAGGAGGACGAATGAATGACCATTGGGACAGATAGACACATGGTAGTGGAAGAACTAGAAGGTGATACACTAACCCCTATTTCCATATTCCAACGCATTAGTGGCAAGAAGAAGTTTTTATTAGAGAGTTCAAATAAGCATGAACACTCGGGTAGGTTTTCTTTTATCGGAGTAGATCCAGCATTTGAACTAAAAGGGGTCCAACAAAAAACGCAAATCACTTCAAAGGAACAAACAGAATTGATAATTGAACATCCGCTTGAAGTATTGAAAAGAAAAATGCCTAACCAAGTTGACTATCAAGAAATTCCATTTATAGGGGGGCCTGTTGGGTTTGTTGGATATGACGTTGTTCGTCATTACGAGAGGATTGGACAATTGCCATTTGATGAGCTCCATATTCCAGATGTTCACTTTATGTTTTTTGAGATTGTCATTATTTTTGACCATGTAGCGGAAAAGGTTTTCTTTATTGGCACCCCATTACAGGAAACGACGACGAAAGAGGAGCTTTTAGAGCAGGTATTAAAGCTAAAGCAAGAAATTGAACAGCCTGTAAAAGATATTCGAACAACAGATGTACGACTATCTAGATTTGAAACCTCTATTTCGAAGGAAGACTTTATCGAAAAAGTCAAAACGGCAAAGGAATACATTCGTGAAGGAGATATCTTCCAAGTGGTGCTTTCCCAAAGGTTATCAGCGGAATTAATAGGAGACCCATTCCAATTTTACCGGAGGCTTCGGAAAGAGAACCCATCTCCATATTTGTATTATTTAGATTTTGAAGATTATTTAGTAATCGGTGCTTCACCTGAAAGCTTGATTAAAGTGAATGAACGGAAGGTTACAACGAATCCAATAGCGGGTACTAGGCCGAGAGGAAGAAATGCGGAATTGGATCAAAAGCTAGAACAAGATCTTCTACAGGATGAAAAAGAGCTCTCTGAACATCGAATGCTTCTCGACCTAGGAAGAAATGATCTAGGACGAGTAAGTGAATTTGGTTCCATCACGATTGAAAAAAATATGCAAGTTGAAAAGTTCAAGCATGTGATGCACTTGGTTTCAGAGGTTAGTGGGAATTTGAAGGATTCGTACACCGCTATTGATGCACTCGTCGCGTGTCTGCCAGCAGGAACTGTTTCGGGGGCGCCAAAAATTAGAGCAATGGAAATTATTAATGAACTGGAACACGTCAAAAGGGGCGTCTATTCAGGAGCAGTTGGTTACTTATCTGCAAATGGAAACATGGATTTCGCGCTAGCTATTCGAACGATGCTAGTGAAAGATAATCATGCATATATTCAAGCTGGTGCAGGAATCGTTTATGATTCGATCCCTGAAAAGGAATATGAAGAAACGATTCATAAATTAAAAGCATTTCTGGAGGATGACGATGATTTTATTAATTGATAATTATGATTCATTTACATTTAATTTATTTCAATATTTTGGAGAGCTTGGTGAAGAAGTGGTCGTGTATAGGAATGATGCACTATCCATCGCGAAAATTGAACAGTTAAAACCCGACGCTATCGTGCTTTCACCAGGTCCTGGTCGTCCTGAAGAGGCTGGAATATGCGTAGATGTGATTAAGCAATTCCACCAACAAATCCCTATATTAGGCATTTGTTTAGGCCACCAAGCAATTGGCTACGCATTTGGAGGGAAAATTGAGAAAGCTAGAAAGATTATGCATGGGAAAATTTCAAAAGTGACACATCGTGGGAATTATTTATTCCAATATTTGTCACAGCCACTTGATGTCATGAGATATCACTCGCTAGTTATAGAGAAAGGGTCACTTCCTGGCTATTTCCAAGTGTTAGCAACCTCAATGGATGATCAAGAAATTATGGCCATTAAGCATGAGAAAGCTCCATTATATGGGCTTCAGTTCCATCCAGAATCAATTGGAACCCTTTCAGGAAAAAAGATCTTGGCAAATTTTCTAAAGGAAATGGGGAGGGAAATAGACGATGAACAAGTATTTACAAAAATTATCTAATCAACAATCGTTAACCAAAATAGAAATGGAAGAGGCGGTTGAGCAGTTGTTCTCAGAAGAAACGACCGATAGTGAAATGGCAGCTTTTCTAATAGGTCTAAAAACGAAAGGCGAAACAGTAGACGAAATCGCTGGATTAGTGAATGGTCTTCGTTCTAAATCCATCCCATTTAGTAAGAAGATTCCGAATGTTATGGATAATTGCGGAACGGGTGGAGATGGATCGAAAAGCTTTAATGTGAGCACTACTTCGGCATTTGTATTAGCTGGAGCAGGAATTTCAATTGCCAAGCATGGGAACCGTAGTATTTCGAGTAAGACCGGAAGTGCAGATGTGTTAGAAGAGCTTGGTGTTCAGCTATCCTTATCGCAGGAAGTCTCAGAACAGCTTTTGCATGATATTGGAATTACTTTTTTATACGCTCCCCATGTACATCCCCAATTAAAACAAATTATGAAGGTACGTAAGGAGTTAAGAGTCCCGACCGTCTTTAATCTAATTGGTCCATTAACAAATCCAGTAGACTTAGATACGCAATTGCTTGGTGTGTATCGCCGGGACTTGTTGGAAATGTTTGCAGACGTGTTAAATGCTTTAGGAAGAAGCCGAGCGGTAATTGTGAATGGGGCAGGATCCATGGATGAAGCGTCTCTTCAAGGAGAAAATCATCTTGTCATTCTTGATAACGGAAGCATCACTAAGACCGTTCTTCATCCAGAAGAGCTTGGACTCTCAATTTATTCAAATGAAGAAATTCGAGGCGGCGATGCGAGGGAAAATGCACGGATTTTATTATCTGTGTTGCAAGGAAAAGAAGGAGCGTATCTTGACACCGTTTTACTGAATGCTGGAATTGGAATCTATGCAAATGGCAAGGTAACAAACATTCAAGAAGGGATTCATTTAGCGAAGAAGAGTATTGATTCTGGGTCTGCTCTAGCAAAATTGGAGCAATTGATCGAGAAAACGCAACAATCTGAGAAAAAGGTGATCTAAATGACAACCATCTTACATCGTATTTTAGAAGAAAAAGAGCTTGAAGTTCAGCAGTTAAAGACATTGGATAATGGAGAGCAACCTGCAAACAAATATACTCATTATTCATTTATCGAGATTCTTCGGGCAGCTGATCAAGTAGCGATTATTGCGGAATTTAAGCGTGCTTCTCCTTCGAAGGGTGATATCAATCTTCTGTTATCCCCTTCAGATCAAGGGAAAGATTATGTAGCTGCCGGAGCAGACGCCATTTCGGTGCTAACAGATGCTCCTTTTTTCAAGGGGGCAGTTGCCGATTTAGAAGAGGTTCGGAAGGTAGTCGATGTGCCAATTCTTTGTAAGGACTTCATTATAGATGAAGTTCAAATTGATCGGGCGAAAAGAGTGGGAGCAAACATTATTCTATTAATTGTTGCGGCTTTAAGTCCTAATAGATTAGCAGAGCTTTATCAATATGCCTTAAGTCAGCAGCTCGAGATATTGATAGAGGTGCATTCTGAAGAAGAAGCCATACTAGCCATTGGTTTGGGAGCTAAGCTCATTGGCGTTAACAATCGGAATTTAAAAACCTTTGAAGTCGATTTAAAGACAACGGAAGCTCTAGCACCACTAATTAAACAGGCAGGAGCGTATTTGATTAGTGAAAGTGGCATTCGGTCTGTTGATGATGTGAAGAGGGTTGTAAAGGCAGGGGCAAACGGAATTCTTGTAGGTGAAGCATTTATGAAACATGAGAATGTTACACAAATGATGAACGAGATGAAGATATCGTTAAAGGCGGGAAAATAAATGAAAGTAAAAATTTGTGGAATTACAGACTTGGATACGGCGCGTATAGCGGTCAAACATGGTGCAGATGCATTAGGATTTGTATTTACCCACAGCAAACGGGAAATTAGCCCTGATGCAGCTCGTGAAATCATAAAGCAATTGCCAGAAGAAGTGGATAAAGTAGGGGTATTTGTCAATGAAACGGTAGAGAGGGTTAAAGAAATCGTTGAAATCTCCGGTATAAATATGGTTCAACTACACGGTGATGAAACTCCTAGCGATTGCTCCAGTTTTGGAGTTCCCGTGATAAAGTCGTTTAGTATCGGATCGGTTGAAGACTTAATAAATGTTCAGGAATATGCAACTGATTTTGTATTATTTGATAGTCCAAGAGGGCAGTATCATGGAGGGAATGGCAAGCTGTTTGACTGGAGGTTGCTTGAGAACATAGAAAATATAGGAAATAAATTAATTTTGGCTGGTGGTTTAACAGTTGAAAATGTGGGAGAGGCGATTCGTACCGTTCAGCCTCATATGGTAGATGTTAGCAGCGGAGTAGAATCGGATGGAAAAAAGGATCATGAAAAAATCAAGAAATTCATAGAAAAGGCGAAAAATGCAAATTAGGAGGCATTCGAAATGAACAGTTACACATTACCAGATGAGAAGGGTCACTTTGGGATTTATGGAGGGAAATATGTCCCTGAAACATTAATACAGGCGGTTAAAGAGCTGGAGGAAGAATATAAAAAAGCAATCACGGATGAAGTTTTTCAGCAAGATTTACATGATTTATTAACGGACTATGTAGGAAGAAAAACACCTCTTTACCATGCCCGTAACCTTAGTGAATTTGGGAATGGGGCAAAAATCTATTTAAAAAGAGAAGACTTGAACCATACAGGAGCTCATAAAATTAATAATACAATCGGGCAAGCGCTCCTTGCTGTTCGAATGGGAAAAAAGAAAATCGTTGCGGAAACAGGGGCAGGGCAGCACGGTGTAGCAACTGCAACTGTGTGTGCACTATTAAATTTAGAATGTGTCATTTTCATGGGGGAAGAAGATATCAAAAGGCAGGAGCTGAATGTGTTTCGGATGGAGCTCCTTGGTGCGAAGGTTGTCAGTGTAACGTCGGGTAGCAGAACGCTAAAGGATGCATGTAATGAAGCATTAAGATATTGGGTTTCTCACGTAACAGATACCCATTATATTTTAGGATCTGTCATGGGGCCGCATCCATTTCCAATGATGGTTCGTGATTTTCAAAGTGTTATTGGGTCTGAGACAAAGGCGCAATATGCTGAGAAAGAAGGAAAGCTACCTGATGCAATTGTTGCGTGTATTGGCGGGGGAAGTAATTCCATGGGCATGTTTTACCCTTTCATTAAAAATGAAGCTGTTAAGCTATACGGGGTAGAAGCAGCAGGAAGAGGTCTAGAAACAAATCAACATGCCGCTTCGTTAACGAAAGGCAAGCCAGGAATTCTACACGGTGCGCTTATGTATTTATTGCAAGATGAAGCAGGGCAAATCCAGGAAGCTCATTCCATTTCAGCAGGATTAGATTATCCTGGTGTTGGACCAGAGCATAGCTATTTAAAAGATATTGGCCGGGTGACGTATGAATCGATTACAGATGAAGAAGCGATGGAAGCATTGAAGTTATTGTGTGAGCTTGAAGGAATCATCCCTGCGCTTGAAAGTGCGCATGCAGTAGCATATGGGTTGAAGCTTGCGGCGGAAATGGATACGAGTGAGGGGATTGTCATTTGCTTATCTGGTAGAGGAGATAAAGATGTTCATACGGTAAAAACAAGATTAAAAGGAGAGAAGGACGAATGAACAGGATCGCAAAAGCATTAGCAGTTACATTGGAAAAAGGTGAAAAAGCATTTGTCCCTTACATTATGGGAGGGGATGGAGGCTTAAGTGAGTTGAAAAAGAGAGTTCTTTTCTTGGCAGAGGCTGGAGCTACCGCGATTGAAATAGGCATTCCATTTTCAGACCCCGTCGCAGATGGACCAGTCATTCAACAAGCGGGGATTCGAGCCTTAACTAATGGAGTAACATTGAAAAATATTTTAGACACAATCGCCGATGTTCGTCCAGTAGTACCGATTCCTATTATCATTATGACATATGTAAACCCCATCTATTCATTCGGAATTCCAGCATTCATCGAAGCTGCTAGAAAAGCTGGAGTAGATGGTTGTATCATTCCAGATCTCCCAATTGAAGAAGAGGAGATCATTGCACCATTAGTAGAACATGCAGGGATTGAATTCATTCGCTTAGTTACATTAACTAGTACAACTGAAAGAATCGAACAGATTACACACAAAGGAAATGGATTTGTTTATGCGGTAACGGTTAATGGGATTACAGGTACAAGAAAAGATGTAACAGAAAATTTAGCGGAACATTTGCAAAAAATAAAGGAGATTAGTCCGATTCCTGTTTTGGCCGGGTTTGGCATTTCAACACCTAACCAGGTGCAGGACATAAGTATGTACTGTGATGGAGTGATCGTTGGAAGTAAGATGGTTGAACTTTTTGAACAAAAGGACTTTGGACAAATTCAGGAATTAATTCAAGCTGCTAAAGGTGTTATCGTAACTTAATAATGGGTAAAGACGGGCTGTGATTGCATAAATTTGATTACAGCCCTCTAAATGAATCATCACTAATGTTTCGATTGTTGTGAGGTAGCAATTTGAATATGGTTTAGAAATGTAGGTGGCTGCTCAAGCCAACCTCTTTCAATCATTAAGTTAAGGCCATCTTCTCCATAAGCGCCTGCTTTCACAATATAGCTACTATAAAAAGCTACGAGATCATGTCTGAAACACATGGACATAGAGCTACCATATGTGGCAATTCCAATGGCTGAAAGACTATTGACGATCGAGGTCATAAGCTGTTCAGAAAACGGAGCGGTAGTTGAATCTGTAATACTCGTGTCCCACAACATGGTTGTTGGAATATCGCTTTCTTGAAGTACATCATGAATACTGTTTACTATTGTTTTCGTCATTCGAATTCCTCTAATGAAATAGTTCCTAATTTCCACATCTTTCATTACTTGAGAAAATCCTAATAATGTCACTTTACCAAGCTCGTTGCTGATACAATTGGTTATCAAGTGGGTAGCTTCCACACTCAGTAACATTCTTCTTTTTCCAAACCAACCAGTTAAGAAAGTTTGTTTTTCCACAAAATCCACTTTGGACGGATAATGCATATATGGTGTCCTTGTGTAAACGCCTTTTGAAAGCATTACTTCTTTAACAAACCGGTCCAATTCAGTTGCATGATCTAGAAAATTTGTAAATAGCTCATGGAGATCGTTCCGTATACTTATTGAAATTGAACTAGTGTGTGAAGTTAAACCAAAACGAACCATATGACGGATATATTCTAAATAAAACAAGTCACTAAACAACCGAGGTGCATGCGGGATTACATGGTCCTTTACGGGAAAAGCGGTAGGCTTCACAATCCCCTCCTGTTCATAAATTTTTTCTAATTCACGTAAATGATTGGTAGCAATACATAATGCTTTTTCGATAACCTGCTTAATTTCATTATCTTCAACCGTATCTAAAAAATGTGTGAGAATACAGGTCACCATACTATCATTCATATACGTTGACCAAAGTATCGACAATTCTCCACTTGTTAGTTTGATCTTACTCAAAATCTCTCCCCCTAAATCTGATGAGTTTCTCTATTTATCATCCCCTTTTTTTCAAAAATATCACGAATTTGAGAACTCGCCGTATGGTGAAAGCTTCTAGTGAAAAATATTTATGATTGGGGAAAATAAGGAGGCATGCTTGAGGAGGTGTGACATTGGAATATTCAACTGAAAAAGTATATGAATTTCATGAACATCGAATTGCAAAAGATGTATATGGCTTTCGAACAGCCCTAGTGAATGTAGTCTTTGTGACAGGGTGCGGTGAACAAGGAGATGACTGGGTGCTTGTTGATGCAGGGGTTCCTTTTTCAGGGGGGTATATTCTGCAATCTGCAAAACGCTTGTTTGGAGAAAAATCAAAACCTCGAGCCATCGTTTTAACACATGGGCATTTCGATCATGTTGGTGGAATTCAGCGGATCTTGAAGGAGTGGGATGTTCCTGTATATGCCCATAAAGAAGAGCTTCCTTATTTAACGGGGAAGAAAAATTACCTTCCACCAGATCCAACGGTAGGTAGAGGGATAATGACAATACTGTCGCCATTATACCCTAGAAAAGCCATCAATTTAGGCAACCAAATACATGATCTACCTCCAAATGGTGAGATTCCAGAAATGCCTGAGTGGCGCTGGATCCATACTCCTGGCCATACCCCAGGACACATTTCCCTTTTCCGCGAAGAAGATAAAATGCTCTTAGCTGGAGATGCTATTACGACCGTCAAACAAGAATCACTTCATGCGGTTTTATATCAAACAAAAGAAATTCATGGACCACCGGCATATTTTACACCCGATTGGGATAATGCTGAACTGTCAATCCAGAAACTCGCTTCCTTACAGCCAAGAATTGTTTATTCTGGTCATGGAAAACCGATGGCTGGTGGAGAATTACATGAAGGCTTGGTTAAACTAACAAAAAATGCAGATGAATACGTCATTCCTAAGCACGGAAAATATGTTCATTAACTGAATTTGAGTGATAGTTCATCTATTAATGAATCATCTAGCTGCGAGAGAGTACCCCCTTTTTCGTAGCTAATCTACTCCTTGAACATTCAAAATGTTTAACTTTTAGTTTTCTAAGTTTTTTTTTATTTTTGAGTTTAGTCTTGGAGGGATATTGGGCATATTTCATAATAACTTGAGTAGATTTCATCATTTTAATCCCTTTTGCTTATTGGTTTTCAAGGCATGAAAAAAGGCGTACCTACCCAAATATCGAATTAGTGAAGTACGACCAATGAACAGCTGTTGAACGAGTGAATGCCTATTTAAAAGAATTCTTCCCGTTAAACAAGGTGAGACATCAAAAGGGAAGAAAGGCAAAAATTCATATTGATTTGGTTTCTATTGTTTACCGTTCATGAAATTATCGGCAGAGCGATTCAATCAACTATTGAACAGTTTACAACCAGTGGCAGCTTGATTTTTTTGCCATAGAAAGGCAAATCACTGATGAAAACCCGTTGATTGGAGGGGAGGCGCGAAGACTCCTGCGTGATCAGAAGGACAGGTGACACCATGCAGGAGCCAAGCGACGAGGAGGCTCAGAACCGGCCATGGGGAAAGTGAAACGTCTGGAGCGCAAATCAACAGCCTTGTTTAAAGATAAACAATCATTTATTTATGTTGAAAATCGTGTGAAGTGTAGTCCATCAATAAGATTACGTATAAAGAGGGTGTGAATAATATGTATTATGAAGACAGTCAATATCGAAATGATATCCAAATGTATTTAGAAAAAATACAAGATCGAACAGATCTCATTTGTTCTACCCTAGCTGAATCAAGCTGTTGTATTCTAACGGATTTTGAACAATTACATTCTCTTGTTTCAGAAGCGCAGGGACTTGCCTCTTCCTATTATTTGCAATCGTTTCTCTCTCCTTATACAAAAGAATTTTCAAATATATCTTTAGCGGCTCACAGACTATCTGAGAGTAGGCATGGTGCTTTAATGGTAGTTGAACGGAAGCAGCCTCTTGATGATTGGATTCATAATGGGTTTTCAATCAATGCAAAGATTAGCCATACATTGCTTGAAACCATTTTTTACCCAGGGAATCCGATGCATGATGGAGGAACGTTGATTCGTAAAGATACAATTGTATCAGCAGGTAATATTCTCCCGTTAACAGAAAAAAAGGTAGAAGGAATAAAGTTAGGTACAAGGCATCGAGCTGCTATTGGTTTAACCGAGCAAACAGATGCGATAGTAATCGTTGTGTCAGAAGAAACAGGTAGAATCACATTTGCTGTTGATGGGAAATTATATGTAGTGAAAACCAATTAATGGATATTTATTGATATAGATTGTTCCTTGTTAATGACGACGACCTCTCTAAAAAAGCTTTTCAACATAACCCATTTTGCTGGATACACATGGATGAATTCTTGTAGCATCCTATCTGAATAGATGACTAAATAATCAAGTTCACGATTGCTCTTAGATAAATCATAAAGCAATGCATGTGGGATAGAATAATGGGGGTAAATTTGCTGTTTATTCAACGGTACAACTTCGATGCTCTTATCTCTCATAAATTGCAAGCAATGATTCAGCTGAAGTTGTGTACTTTCTTCGTTTGACAATCCATTAACGGGAAACCTCTCATTTATTAGGCAAACGCCTTCCATACGTTACCAGTCCTTTCCTAATATCTATTTTCTTTATTTACATATGGAACTAGAAATATACCATTCTTTAGTAAATTGGGAACATACGTATGTGTGTAAGTCCATACCAATTTGCCTAAGCTCTCATATTTTAATGTAAAGGGGAAAGGAGGAGAGAAAGAATGTCAGAAGAACGAAGAAGACCAAGAGTCATAAATGCGGATAAAGTCATCATTCGGGCAAATGAAGTAATCGTAATTGATGAACGAGATCGGAAACGTAGACACCATCGCGATCGTTTTGATGTAGCAGGTTTAGATGACCGTCATTCTCATGATGACCATCGCGATCACCGTCGTTGGTCAAATCCATGGTTGAATTTCTAAGCATATGAACAGGAAAGTTACACTTTCCTGTTTGCGTTTTTTCAAGGTTATTTTCAGAAAGTAGTTGTTTTATACCAGGTAAGAATCCTTTCTTCATACGAAGACAAGCAGTTTTGGAGCGGAAGGATGCGAGGTGCCAGAGGGAACAGTGGGACAGGTAAGATCTCACAGGCGAAGCAGAGGAGGTTCACCGCAAGTCTCTCGAGAGTATCCTAGTGGGGAAAACTGCGCATGATTCAAGCAACAAATGATACGAAACAGCTTCTTCAAAAATAGGGTTCCATGTTGTTATTTTGACATATTCCTAGGAAATGGGATTTTTCGTGTTGCTAGTTGATAATTCTCCTTTAAGTAATTAAATTGATCTTTCTCAAATAACTTGTTATTCTCTACAGCGTATACATAGGAATCGTAGATGGTAGAGCCATAAATGATCGGTAAAAATAAAAACCATTCGGGGTTCAGGACTGAGGTTGCTTGTTCAATTTTCCCATCTACAAGGAAATGAACCGCTTCTAAAAAATGGGATAAATATATAAACGTAATCCACAAGATAAGAGTATAAAAGCTTAAAAATACTCGATGTATATAGAGATAGCCCATTCCCGGCATAAAGATTGACCAAATGACACTCATAATGGGCGTTCTTTTCTCCAAATAATTAATTTCAAGTGCACTGATCTTGAAATTAACAAAATTTGCGTTTTCCCTGGATGCTAATGTGTGAATGGTATTTAGGCTAACGCATGTTCGGTAACTATCCCATATGGCAAACAGCCATACAGGGATATATAATAGAAACCATTTAATATTAATGATTTCTTTCGCTTGCTCCCATTCTCCTGTAAGAGAAAAAATGATGGCTACATTGATATTCGCATTTGTATTGATTAGGATGACCCATAAGGTTAAGAGGGTAGCTCGGATATATTTGCAGAGATAAAAATGACCGAAGCCAGGGAATAAGGCCGACCAAAAGGCGACGATATACGGATCCTTTTGATGGATAATTGTTGTTCCTGTGATGCTAACATATGCGATTTGTCTTCTAGATTGATGAGTAGTGTATGACATTTGGCGACTCCTTTTGATCCTTACTTTTGAATGGAAGACACTCCAATAGCAAAATGTTCCCAAAGTGTCCTTTCGACAAAGTCTAGCTGTTTCTGCTCGCATTCAATAACAAGCACGATTTCTGAAGTTTTTCCTTTTAATAGTCGCTTTTGCTTATGAACAACCTTATGGATATAAACGTCAATTAAAAAACCAATTAAAAATCCAACTGCTGCACCAATCAGCCCCCAATAAATAGGTCCCCATTTTAAATTGAAGCCAATGCTTGCTCCGATAACAGAAAGAGCCGTTCCAAGTGCAGCTCCTTTATCAAATAAACTAACTCCATCTGACTTATGAAGGGTGTCAAATAGCCTGCGTTCTTGTTTGCGATTATCTAATGGGACAGCAAGAATTTGCTCATTGTCGATTCCATATTCTTCAAGTGCAGATAATGCAAGTTCTACATAAGGGGAACTCTCAAAAGTAGAGAATACAAGCATCATCTCACCTTCCTTTCTATGATCTTACTGCCATGTTCTATCCTTATTTTTGCTGTGTGATGCCAATCAAATGCTTTTGATAGGTTTTGCGAAGCCATTGTTTTTGATCAAGGATGTATAATTTATTTTGCTCTACGGTATTTATGTATGCATCATAAATAGCGAACCCATAGACAGATGGAATAAACATAAACCATTCTTTGTTTATCACCTGAATCATTTGGAGAGGGTTTCCTATGAAGAGGTAATAAATGGATTCCAAGAAGTTTGAAAAATAGAATATGATTAAGGTCCATAGCAATAGAAAAAAACTATTAATAATTTGAAAATTATACAGTTGCCCGAGCCCAGGTAAGAGCATGGACCAAAGTACTGCGTTTAGAGGAATGTTTTTATTGTAGTAATTGATGGCCATACCAGAAATGGTGAATCCACTAGAACTTAAATTACTTAACACGGCGATCTTGTTAAGACTAATTGCTGAGCGGTAGCTATCCCATATGGAAAAAAGATAGACAGGGATATAAAGCAACATCCATTGCTTATCGAGGATTTGTCCTGCTTTAGACCAATCGCCAGTAAACGAGTGCACAATAGCAATATTAATATTGGATTGTGTATTTACAAGTATTTCCCACATAAAGAGAATAATTCCTCGGAGATGCTTTCCGAGCAAAATATGTCCAAAACCAGGTAATGCAGCAGACCACCAAGCAATTATATATGGGTTACGTTGATGAATAATATTCGTTCCATATTTGGTTAAAAGAGCTTTTTGAAACCGGGGATGTGTTTGTGAATGATGTGTATTCATAACCCTTCCTTATGCCATGTATGATAGATTAATTGTCATGTATAGATTTCCCCAAGAATGAAAAAAAATCCATAAATAGAGAAAGTGAAGAGATTTTTAAGGAGTAATTGAACGTATATCGTAACTGCTCCAGTATGTGCCTGTAGAACTACTAAAAAATGATTGTCAAATGTTGTAGATTATATTATACTCAAAACAACACAATATTTAGTACAAAGTACTGTTTGTAATACTATATATGGTTAATAACCGTTAATGAAGGTGTCTGAATAGACTTAATAGGGAATCTGGTGGAAATCCAGAACTGTCCCCGCAACTGTAAGCGTGACGAATAAAGTATCCACTGTCGTTTGATGGGAAGGGCTTTTAGTAGGATGATCGCGAGTCAGGAGACCTGCCTTCTTTAAAGCGTGTTATCTTCTTCGGGAATTGGGAAGGTAAAGACGAGGGTATGATGATTAGATAGGTCGATTCGTTATCTATGATATATATTCTGCGCCTTTTATAGCCCATCCTCAATTTGAGTGATGGGCTTTTTATTGTGCAAAACCCAATTCTCCTGCCGCAATAATCGAAAACTATTGTTAGAAAAGAGGAGAAGTATGATCGAACAACTATCTACCGACGTATCTAGAACAATTCAGACGAAGTTAGTTTTACCCCCTGATACAAATCATATGGGAACAATCTTTGGAGGAACGGTTTTGTCGTACATTGACGAAATTGCTGCTGTTGCCGCTATGAAGCATAGTCAAAAAGTCGTTGTAACAGCCTCGATTGATCGAGTCAATTTCCTTTCATCTGCTAGAGTTGGGGATATTTTAACGCTAGAGGGTGTTGTAGTTTACACCGGAAAAACGTCTATGGAGGTCTACGTAAAAGTCGAGTGTGAACATTTAGATACAAGGGAACGTAGGCTAACAACTGAAAGCATGTTAACCATGGTTGCGATTGATGAAAAAGGAAAACCAAGCCAAGTGCCTCAAATCGTTCCGCAAACGGTTAAAGAAAAAGAGCTATATGATCAAGCAAAAGCGAGAAGGATAAAAAGATAATAGGGGGACCAATCATGCAACAGTTGAAATCAGACTTAAATCAAGTCTTAGAAACAGTAAAGCGTTTTTCAATTGAATACGGTGTCAATACATCAGACCTCGAGGAGGAGTTAATTGGAAAAAATTCATCTTCAATCCAAGAAGCAGCTTTATACTATGCATTGAATGAAATATCAATGGATAAGCCCAATTGGACGTACCTAGCTGCTAGAGTATACATACAAAGCTTGTATGAAAAGGTGGCAGCAGTGAGGGGGTATTCTGCTGAAACAAAATACGGGGATTTTTATCGATTAATTCAACATTTAACAGAGATTGGTGTTTATTCACGCGTGATAGTAGAAACATATAGCAAGCCTGAGATTGAAGAGCTAGGAAAGACGATCAATCCGGAGAAAGATTCCTTATTTAATTATATTGGGATCTTCTTGTTAGCCGATCGCTATTTAGCAAAAGATTATGAAAAGAACATCTATGAGCTTCCACAAGAGCGATTTATGTTAATTGCAATGGATTTAATGAGAAATGAATCAAAAGATCAACGATTAGAGCTTGTAAAAGAAGCATACTGGGCATTAAGTAATTTATATATGACCGTCGCAACTCCAACCCTTTCAAATGCAGGTAAGTCATATGGACAGCTGTCTTCTTGTTTTATTGACACAGTGGATGATTCGCTAGATGGAATATATTTAAACAATTGGGATATTGCTCGTTTAAGTAAAGATGGTGGAGGAATTGGCCTTTACTATGGAAAGGTACGAGCGCTAGGTTCAGATATTAAGAAGTTTAAAGGGAATTCATCTGGCGTAGTTCCTTGGATTCGGTTAGTGAATGACACAGCTGTGAGTGTGGATCAGCTTGGTCAGAGGCAAGGGGCAATTGCCGTCTATTTAGATGTGTTTCATAAGGATATTATGAATGGATTCCTCGATTTGAAGACAAATAATGGGGACGAACGCCGGAAGGCACATGACATTTTTACAGGTGTTACAATTCCGGATTTATTTATGAAAAAGCTGCAAGAGCTTGATGAAAATGGAAGAAGCATTGGGGAATGGCATACATTTTGTCCGCATCAGGTAAAGCAAATAATGGGATGGAAGGATGAAAATGGACAGGCTTTAGGACTTGAAGATTTCTACGATGAAACAGACCGTAAGTGGTTTACTGACAAATATATAGAAGCGATGAATCACCCACTTCTGCCTCGCAAAACGTACCGTGCAATGGATATAATGGCAAGAATAATGGTCGCACAACTTGAATCAGGTACACCTTATATGTTTTATCGTGATGAAGTTAATCGACAAAATCCGAATAAGCATCTAATGGGAATAGGGAAAACATCTATCTACTGTAGTAATTTATGCACGGAAATTACACAAAATATGTCTCCTACAACGATCCAGAATGAATACGAAGATGAAGAAGGAAATATCGTAATCGTAAGAAAACCAGGGGACTTTGTCGTATGCAATCTCTCGTCCATTCATCTTCCAAATGCAGTGAAGGCAGAGGTGTTGGATCGATTGATACGGATTCAAGTTCGAATGCTAGATAATGTAATTGATATAAACCATCTAAGTGTAGGCCAAGCTAGAAAAACAAATGAAACGTATCGAGCAATTGGGCTAGGGACGTTTGGCTGGCATCATTTACTCGCAGTAAATGGAATCCATTGGGAGTCCGAAGAAGCGGTCGCATATGCGGATAAGCTGTATGAAGACATTGCCTATCATGCCATTCAATCTTCCATGGAAATGGCAAAAGAAAAAGGAGCATATGCAAGATTCGAAGGCTCTGAATGGGAAACAGGGACATATTTTAACCGGAAGGGCTATACATCAGCTAGATGGGAAAATCTAAAAGAAGATATACAACAATATGGAATGCGAAATGGCTGGTTACTTGCGGTTGCCCCGAATTCCTCAACTGCAAAGATTGGTGGTTCAACCGATGGAATTGATCCGTTGTATGCGGTTGAATTTGCAGAAGAAAAGAAGAACTTCAAGTTTAAAGTGACTGCTCCAGAGCTCACGCACAATACGTATCCATACTATATGAAAGCACGCCATGAGCTAAACCAGCATTGGAGTATTAGACAAAATGCAGCTAGACAACGACATATTGACCAATCGATCAGCTTTAATATATATGTGCGACATGATATTAAAGCGAAAGAATTGCTGCAGCTCCATATAGATGCATGGAAGTTAGGGTTAAAAACAACTTACTATGTAAGAAGTACATCTCAAGGGGAAATTGAAGAATGTGAAGCTTGCCATAGTTAACGCCATCAGTAGCGAAAAGGAGGAATTCAAATGGAAGCCCACCAAGTATTAACTAAAATAAAACTATTAAACCCAGAATATCCGAATAAAGCAACTGGTGTCATCAATGGGAAATGCTCAGGGATTTTAAACTGGAATGATATCGCCTATCCACAAATGTATCAAATGTACCAAACCTTACTTGCGAATTTTTGGAAGGCACAGGAAATAAACATGCAAGATGATATCAAACAATGGGATGATTTAAACAGCACGGAAAAAGATGTGTTTTTGAGGATTAATACAAGTCTTGCCTCATTGGATAGCTTGCAAACACCGACGATGTCGCAGGTAATGGACTATATTACTGATTCCAGCTTTAAAGCGATATTTGCGGTGATTTCCCAGCAGGAAGCTGTGCATAATGAGTCATATTCTTATATATTTAGTTCATTAATTCCTACTGATGAGCAAAAAGCTCGCTTTGAAGAGGTAAAGAAGGATCCGATTCTCCTCAAACGAAACGGAGTAATTTTAGGCGCATATGAAAAATTTCGAAATGAACCGACTCCACAACATTTATTTGAGCTGGCTATTCACTCCATTAATTTAGAAGGCATTTATTTTTACGCAGGATTCGCTTTTTTCTATCATTTAGCAAGGCAACAGAAAATGTTAAAAACAAGTACGATGATTAGCTACATTCAAAGAGATGAAATGCAGCATGCCTACTTTATGACACAGTTTATTCGAATTCTATTAACCGAAAATAAACGTATCCATACTGAAGATAATATTCAATTTATCTATCAATCCATAGATGAAGCGGTGAAGCTAGAAAAAGAATGGGCGAATCATATTCTAAAAGATATTCAAGGAATTGATTTAGGTGAATTTGAACAATATGTAGAATATCTCGCGAATAAACGAGTTCGGCAGCTAGGTCTATCAAATATATACCCAGAGCGAGAAAATCCGATGCCTTGGATCCGTGTTTTTAGTGATGAAATGATGAATGATACAAAAACGGATTTCTTTGAACAGAAGCCAAGGAATTACACGAAAGTATCTAAGTCCAATGGATTTGATGAACTATGAAAATAGCCATTGTGTATACGTCCATTAGTGGAAATACAAAGGAAGTAGCAGAACTATTATTTCAACAATTCTACCAGGAGGAAAATCATGTAGATCTGTATTCGATCCATGAATTTGACCTTGCCCGTATGGATGAATATGACGCATTATTAATCGGCACATATACATGGGGAGATGGGGAATTGCCAGAATCGATGTGGCCACTGTATCAAAGAATCGAAAAGGAGCCCTTTCCTTCCTTAATAACAGGTGTATTTGGAACAGGAGATTGCTTCTATCCCAAATATTGCGGGGCTGTGGATGTGATGAAAGACTTACTACAGACACAGACGAATTTGGCTGTTACGTTAAAAATTGAGCTATCTCCACAGTTACAAGATATAGGTCGCTGTGAGGCCTTTGTTGAAAAGATAGTCACACGTTATCATAGCAAGTACATTCAATTGATGTAAATGTAAAGAAAGGCCTCCTATTTCGGGGGCTTTTCGTTCGGTTTGAATATTCTGAAATTTGTTTGTATTTGTAAAAAAATTGATTTTTACATATAATCCTAATATATAAAATTTAGGGAGAAGTTTGGATGATTAGTCGATTTTATTCTTATTACAAGCCTTATAAAAAATTGTTTGTCTTAGACTTTAGCAGTGCGGTTATTGTAGCGCTGTTTGAGTTAGCCTTCCCACTTGCGGTCCAATGGTTTATCGATCGTTTACTTCCAACAAGCAATTGGTCAGCCATTATTTCAGTTGGTGCGGGTCTATTAACCTTATACATTATGAGTACATTTCTGCAATACATAGTGAATTATTGGGGACATAAGCTTGGGATTAATATTGAAACAGATATGAGACAGCAGCTATTCACTCATATTCAAAAACAATCCTTTCGATTTTTCGATAATACGAAAACAGGCCATCTGATGAGCCGAATTACGAACGACTTATTTGATCTTGGTGAGTTAGCCCATCACGGACCAGAGGATGCATTTATTGCGATCATGACCATTTTCGGTGCGTTTTGGATCATGTTCACGATTAACTTTAAATTAGCGGTTGTTACCTTTATCATCATTCCATTTTTAATCTGGTTAATTGTTTACTGTAATCTGAAAATGAATCAAGCCTGGACGCGCATGTACGGAGATATAGCTGATGTCAATGCCCGTGTAGAAGATAGTGTGTCTGGCGTTCGTGTCGTCCAATCATTTACAAATGAAGATTATGAGATCAGTAGATTTAAGAAGGATAATCATAAATACCGCTATGCAAAATTAGATGCCTATCGAATTATGTCCTTCAGTTTATCGGGCATATATATGCTGACACGATTAATTATTCTAGTCGTATTAATCTATGGTGCTTGGCTAAGCTTTCAAAATCAATTAACCTATGGTGAGTTAATCAGTTTCGTATTATATGTGAATGTGTTATTTAAACCAATTGATAAAATCAGTGCGTTAATGGAGCTTTATCCAAAGGGAATGGCTGGATTCAAACGATTTATTGGTCTTTTGGACACAGAACCAGAAGTCGAGGACCGAGCTAATGCGGTTCATGTTGAAAAGCTAAATGGAAATATTGCCTTCCAGGATGTTAGCTTTAGCTATGATGAACATAAGCAAGTTCTCAGCCACATCAATCTGCAAATACGGGCAGGAGAGACAGTTGCTTTTGTAGGGCCTTCCGGCGCTGGAAAATCAACCATCTGCTCATTAATTCCTCGTTTCTATGATGTGAATGAGGGAAGTATTTCAATTGATGGAATAGATATTCGTGATTTAACAAAGAAATCTTTGCGTTCTCAAATTGGCATCGTTCAACAGGATGTTTTTTTATTTACAGGCACCCTAAGAGAAAATATTGCTTATGGAATGCTTGATGCCACAGATGAATTAATTCAAGAGGCAGCTCGCCGGGCCCACCTTGAAGAATTTATCGCTTCTCTGCCGCTTGGGTATGACACGCAGGTAGGAGAAAGAGGGTTGAAATTATCTGGAGGACAGAAGCAAAGAATTGCCATTGCACGAATGTTCTTGAAAAATCCGCCGATCTTAATTTTAGATGAAGCAACTTCCGCATTAGACACCGAAACGGAAGCAATAATTCAAGAGGCACTAGTGGAACTTGCGAAGGACCGTACAACATTAGTAATTGCTCATCGACTTGCAACGATCAAAAACGCAGACCGAATCGTCGTAGTCACAGAACAAGGAATTGCCGAAGAAGGAACGCACGAGGAGCTAGTTCAAAAGGGAGGAATCTTCTCCACCCTTCACCGCGTTCAATATCAATAAACAAAAACAGACAGAAGACAACTCGTAGAAATGGAGTTTGTCTACTGTCTGTTTTTTTTGATCATAAAGCACTTACTATTGAAAAAATTTTTAGACTTCTAGAATTTTAAAGGATGTTATTCATTAATTCAATCATTAAACCATTATAATCATTATAAAATTTGGGTCGAAAATCCAAAAGAATTAAGACTTTATTGAGGCATTGAACGTGATGATGAAGAAAATCGTCACTTGTGGGAAGATTTGTGGATGCCTGCTGAAGAAGAATATCTATACGAACAACAGCCTTTAAAGGCGGTGGAACTTGTAGTGCATGGAAGAGGTAAAGATAGTGAGATAAGTAATTTAGGGTTCTTCGTAATAAAAATTCGTTGATCTTCAAATCTAGACCATATGAGATGCAAGAACTTGTATACTTAGAAAAAGAGCTCCGTTTAAACGGAGCTATGTGAAGAAGTTTGCAAATATACCTAATACCATCCCAATGATACTAGCAAGACCAGTGAGCTTTAATGCATTTTTTTGATAATGTAATTCCATCACATTCCCTCCCTTTGATGCAAAAATAACACAGGATCCTTTTATTTTTCAATAAAAAAATTTGTAGAAATTAATGGAAGAATAAAATACAGGATGATACAAGTAAGAAAGCGCTAACAAATATTTAAGGAAATGGAATAATGATTATGTTATAATTTTCTGAAAAAGAGGTGATCAAAATGGAAAAGATCGTACATGCAATCCAAGATGAATATTCTGCCGATTTTGCTTGGTGTTATGGGTGTGGCCGGATGAATGAGAGTGGGCATCATTTCCGCACGGGCTGGGATGGAGAAAGAACGATGACTATTTATGATCCAGCTAAAGAACACATGGCATTGCCTGGATTTGTCTATGGAGGTGTTATTGCCTCTTTGATTGATTGTCATGGAACAGGCTCAGCAGCAATTGCCTTGCATCATAAAAATGGACATAAAATAGGTGATGGCGTTGAGCCGCCTAGATTTGTTACTGCTTCATTACAGGTTGATTTCCTGAAACCAACTCCTCAAAATGTACCGTTAAAGGCAGTCGGAACCGTTGAAGAAATCCATCCGAAAAAATGGAAGGTACATACCGAAGTTTATGCAAATGATATCTTATGTGCACGCGGGGAAGTAGTCGCAGTTGTTATGCCAAGTACGTTTTTAGAGAAGGAAAATAGCTAGTATCGATAACAGAATGTCCCCCTCATCAATTTCCCATCCCAATGCTACGAACTTAACAGAGCAAACAGGAGGGATATTTCATGAATTAAGGTCAACTAGTACACACTCAATCTGTTATCTACCTACTTAATATCATTATCTCTAGAGAAAGACTATGTAAGGCTGCAGAACTAGTAATTCAGCGGGAAAGCAGAGTAAAGAAGTAGTAGGAAATCCTTTTTATAATAACATTATATGACAATGAAAAGGCACTCTGATATTTGAGTGCTTTTTGAATTAGCTTATAAAACTAATTTATATAGAATCATGTAGAATGTGAATAATCCTTTGGGCAAGAGTCGGAAGTAGGTATTCCATTCAAAAACAATTATCGGGGGGAGAAAAACGATGGATCTATTTATTAGAGAGGCTATGAAAAGCGATTACGAGTCATTGTTGCCTTTATTTAGTCAGCTTCATGAATTTCACGTTTTTGTAAGACCAGATGTGTACAAAGAGAATTCCACTCCAGTCGAACAAGAGTTATTTGAAAGCCAATTGAATGATGACAAACAGCATATTTTTGTGGCTATCATAGGCAATGAAATAGTTGGCGTTGTAGTGACAAAGGAAGAAGAAGTAACTGAGAATACTTTTATTAATGCGAGGAGAGTAATTTTGATAAATAGTTTATGCGTTGCTGCCACACATCGAAAGAAAGGAATTGGAAAAAAACTAACTAAACATGTTTTTGATTTTGGAAGAACCCTTAAAGTTGATAGTATTGAATTAGGAGTATCCGAGGAAAATACTTCTGCCATCGAATTTTATCGGACAATTGGGATGAAAACGAAGAGTAGAAAAATGGAGCTGATATTGAACGATCGGGATGCGTAACACCATATAGAACTATATTGAGGTGGAGTTAGGAAAATGTGAATGACAACGAAAAGGAATTTCCAAATTAATAAGCCCAACTTCTCTGTTCAAACAAAAGAGAGAAAGTGAGCTTTTCCGTTCGTTCATTATTTTTATTAGAATGAATATTAAATGGCTATGTTGATTTTTTAGCTCAGCTATTTATTGAATTCATTAACTGAAAGAAGTATTCAGGTTTATGTGTCTTATTTAGGTTATACCAAGAATGTAATGTATCTGGTGCAATTACATCTAATTTTTTCAGTACTTCCATTGCAAATTCCAGAGGTGCTATTCCTGATGCAGTAACTAAATTGGCATCTGATACCGCAGATGCCACCTCATAGAACTTTTCCCCTTTATAGTTGGGACATACCATTTTAGTGTATTCTAAATGATTGCTTGTATGCTTTCTAGTATCTAAGTATCCCATATTCGCTAGGGCCTCAATTGCACCACAAATGGCAGAGACAATAGTGCCAAGCTCTAAAGCTTGGCCAATTCTTTCCAAGATAGGTTGATGAATTTCTTCATTCCAATTAGTACCTCCTGGTAAGATGAAAAGATCTTTACTCTCAAGAGTACATTCATCAAGGGAAATATCTGGTTTTATGCACAGTCCTCCCATAGTAGTAATCATTTCTTTATTCGCTCCTACTGTAATTACTTTTAAAGGTGCTAAACCTTTTTTGAAATATCTTCCTGAGTTTAGTTCAGCAATTAAATATCCATATTCCCAGTCCGACATTGTATTAAATACATATAGAAAAACTTTTTTTGTTTGCATCCAATAACACTCCAATCCCAATTGATATCTTTATTATAATAAAACTTCCCTGACAGTTAACGTCAGGGAAGTTATCATTCTTGATGAAATTTTATTAATTCCGACAGAACTTCAATAAGTCTTTTCTTAAGACTTATTGGTTCTATAACTTTAATAGATTGATTGTACGGTAAAAGTAAATAAGGTATATAGGTATGGATTATATCTTTTTCAAGAAGAAAAACGGCTTGATTTGAAGTCCGTTCATGTAAATAATGTCCTAAAAACCAATGTTGGCAAATATCAGCCAATACACTTTTATCCCCATTAATAACCAAAGAAATAATCTCTTCCTTACCTTCTGTAGTTGGAAGAAGATTTTTTATAAAAAAGTCACGTGCTAAAAAATTTTCTGGCCGGTTGAACTTATTTTCGGTTAGCATTAGACTTTCCATTCGATCTACTCTAAAACTACGGATATCCTTCCTAAGATGACAAAATCCAATCACATACCATTTATTATTCCAATAGATCATTCTGTACGGATCGACTAATCTCTCATTTAATTGCTTTTCGCCACGTTTATGGTAAAGAATTTTTACGGAGTACTGGTCAGCTAAGGCCTGCTCTAACTCCTTCAAAAAAGATTCCATAGAGAAAGAACGTAGTCGACTTATTACTTCGAGACTCGTTAAATGTTGGTTTATCTTTGTTTCCTGCTCTTGATTTGAGTATTTACTTAGTTTTGAGATGGCCCTATTTAGTGCTTCACCTCCATAATATCCGGCTTCTTCTGCAAAAACAGCAGCGTGAAATAGGGAAGTTTGCTCCTCAAAATCAAAAAAAAGAGGAGCTTCAATAAAATTGTTCAATAACGTGTAGCCACCGTTATGTCCTGGTTCAGAAATGATAGGTACGCCACTTGTTGAAATGGTATCAATATAACGATACACAGTTCTTATGTTAATTTCTAACTTTTCTGAAATTTGTTTGGCAGTAATTTTTTCACCTGAACGCAGCATCCATATAATCGCTAACATATTGTCAATTTTCGGCATATAAATCCACCTTTATATGAAATTTATTTTCCTTAAAAATATTTTTTCAGACAAAAATAAAAAAAGACTGAAACGCGATTGTGAAGCCAAATTTGCCCATGGTTTAGGTTGTGTTCATTGTGGGAGCACATCGGTAAAGCGGAACGGTAAGTATCGTTTCAGACAACGCTATTTATGTAATGATTGTGGAAAGTCTTTCATTGAGTTAATAACTCTAGATAAGCATCTTAGGCCAAAGAAAAAGACACAGCAATAATAATTACTGTGCCATTGGAGTCTTTTTGTATTTTCCTGCAAAAAATGCGGAACAAAGAAGGAATATGGTTCCTAAACCAGCTCCCACTATCATGGAATAATCAAATAGATTCTTTCATGCTAATCCACCCGCAATAGATGCGACAAAAAGCATAAGAAACAGGACTGTATAGTTCTTCTTCATTTTTTATCGACCTCCTTTACCATTATAATACTATTGAATTATTTATTTAAAACCCTATTAAAAAAACAAAGTTTACGAAAACAGCCTATGCTTTAAAGAAACTTTTCCTATTAAGTTTAAAATAGAGGTTTGCTTTTGGTAGTAATTATAGAAAATGCTCTATCCGTTTTTATTTTTTTCAGTGAATGTTATAGTTTATTTTCTAATCTTTTTACAAGAAGCGTCTCTATTATCTAGCAATAATGTGCTGAATTCGTTCAATTTCAATGTTATTTTTTCTTAACTGTTTCGAAATAAGTCTGGCAAACGCAACTGCATTGTCTTGGTCGCCATGTATACAAAGCGTTTGTGCTTTTATCGGTACGTCAATTCCTTGAAGGGACGATACTTTCTGTTCTTTAACCATCCGGATCACTTGGTTGATTGCGGTCTCTTCCATATGTATCAATGCATGTGGATCCTTTCTTGAAGTTAAACTCCCGTCTTTCTGGTACGTCCGATCGGAAAATACCTCACTTGCTGTTGGAAGCCCTATTTTTTCTCCAGCCCTGATTAACTCGCTGTTTGCTAGTCCGAAAAGGATCAATTTTGGATTAATTTTATAGATAGCACGTGCAATCGCATCTGCTAGCTCCTGTTTTTTTGAAGCTAAGTTATAGAGTGCTCCATGGGGCTTAACATGCTGCAAGCTGCCACCTTCAGCGTGGACAAATGCCTGTAAAGCACCAACTTGGTAGATAACTAGATCATAGACATCTTCACATGAGATGCTCATTTCTCTTCTCCCAAAGCCTACAAGATCTTGTAAGCCTGGATGCGCTCCAATTCCAACATGATGGTCTAATGCAAGTTGAACTGTTTTTCTCATCGTCCTTGGGTCCCCTGCATGAAAACCGCACGCGATATTTGCGGACGTAATAAAGGGAAGAATCTCTTTATCTCTTCCAAGCGTATAGGCACCAAAGCTTTCGCCCATATCACAATTAATATCGATAACCGGCATTACTATTCCCCCTTCTTCCATTTCATATAGATTCCTTGCTTCAATTCACGAACCCATTTTTCTCTGTTGATTAACAAAGTTTGTGCTTCGAGTAAGCTTACTTTCTTAAAACGAATCGAGTCCCCAGGCTTTAGCTGAGCAAGACAGGGGAGATCTACTGAAATGACCTGGGCAATCTTAGGATAACCTCCAGTTGTTTGTCTATCTGCACCTAAAATGATTGGGTTCCCATCACTAGGGACTTGAATAGTTCCAAATGTAACAGCCTCGGATAACATTTCTTTCGTCTTATTACTCGATAAGCGGTGTCCCAATAACCGATACCCCATTCGGTCCGATTGTCTGGTCACGTTAAATGAATCCGAGAAAAAATGAACTTTTGTTTCGGTTGTGAACCAGTCAACCTGTTTTCCTTCTATTACTCTTAAAACATTTGAAGAAGGACATTTGATCCAAGGTCGCACAAACCAAGAAGGCGTAATGATCGGTGAATCCTTCCAACCTTTAGATAAAAGGTGAATATAATGACTGGACAGTTGACTTGGAGACGCAATCTTAAGTTGATCATTTGCTTGAATGGGTCTACCACGAAACCCTCCGATTCCTGCCATTATATAGGTTGAATAGCTCCCCATTACTTGTGTAACTGAAAATCCACCTGCTACAGCAAGATAGGCTCGGCTTCCATTTTGACTCACCCCAAATGTTAATATACTCCCTTTTTTGACCAAAACAGGGCGATACATTGGCAATAATCGACCCTCCACACTAGGAGTTAAATTCCCGCCGCATATAGAGATTAAGGTATCTTCAAGAAATTCAAGGGTTGGGCCAATTAATGTTAGTTCTAAAGTGGCTAGGCTCTCATCATTTCCAACTAGCAAGTTGGCCATTCGATGGGAGAGGGAGTCCATCGCACCGCTCGCAATCACTCCATATTTCTGATAGCCGACTCGACCTAAGTCTTGGATGGTTGAGAGTAAGCCTGGTTTTCTTACTCTAATCATGGATAATCCTCCTCATAGACGAATAATCCGATGGACTGATCGAGTAGAACTGAACTTTATCTCCTGATCGTAATAAACTAGGTATCTCCTTTTCAGGTGTAAAGAGTTCAAGTGGGGTACAGCCGATAATTTGCCAACCTCCAGGAGTGGAAATCGGATACACGCCTGTCTGACCTCCGCCAATCCCTACCGATCTTGCAGGGATTTTCAGTCTAGGAGTTTCTAGTCTTGGAGTCGCTAGTGTATCTGGCAATCCCCCTAAATAGGGAAAACCAGGTGCAAATCCGATCATATATACGAAATATTCAGATTCCGTGTGAATCTTGATTACTTCTTCTGTTGAGAGCTGATGATAATTGGCGACATTCTCTAAATCTGGTCCAAATTCTCCTCCATAACAAACAGGGATTCGAATGAGTCGGTGTTTTATTGTGTCTCCGGTTTTACTAGTAACTAAAGCCTTTTTGAAATATTGGCAAACGTACTCATAGGGATTGATTGAATGCATATTTGCAATCGTTACTGGGCAATAGAAAACCGTAACTGAAGTAACTGCAATGCTGAATTCAATTAGCCATTCAAGTTCAACTTGTTCCAGAAAAGCAGCGACCATTTGAACATGTTGATGAGTTTCTTCTGTAAATGATGGTCCTAACTCTATTAAAACCCCATTATCACCTAATGGATAAAATTCTACTTGCATGGAATCGCTCCGTTTCTAATTGGATCATTCAGAATATTGTTACTTTTGATTATATCGAAAAGGACGACCATTTTCATTCGAGGTGTATCAATTGATGATTGAAAAGAAAGGATCATGTAATTTATGAATTTTTTTTGAACAGAGGGAGTAGGGGTTTAATCGTAGGAAGTTTTCCATACAATGGATCATTTTTTATTGTAAATCTCTAGGTTTTTCTAAAAATGGCGAAAGAAAATAAAATATATTAAAAGATTCACCTGTTTTTGTCAAATTCACCTGATAATTTCATTAACATAAACTTCTAGCGATGTAAACAAAAAAATAAAAAATGATAACACTATTTTACAAAAATAGGTATAATATCCCTTGAGGAGATGTACACACACCAAGATTGCTTTTCATACATATCTTCTAACATTCATCGTGGTGGTGATGTCTATTTCGCTAATTCACACGTATATATAGGTTTTAATCATAAGTAAACCCTTAGGGAAAAAGTCTTGGAGGACAAATCCTAAGGGCTTCAGTTAGTTGGGGTATACCAACTACATGTTAGTATACTCTTTTTTTGGTAGATTGAAAATAACCAATATGAAGGGGTTCTTTGATGTGTAATGAATTTGAAATGATTTCCGTTCCCGTGTTACTCTCATTCGAAATGGATAGAGAAAATCTTCACATCGTAAACCAAATACAGCGTATTCACGCTATTTATCTCAAGCCAGAGAAGGGAGTTTCAATCTACAAGAACGATACGAGTGTTGAATATCATTTTATCGTGAAAAAGGGCAGCTAACCTGGATGTACCCCTGCGAGAAACTTTTCATTTGCTCTTGTTGGTTCTTTTCTTGAGATTTCTATTAAACCAAAAATGATGTGGAAAACTAGCATTCGTTGACTAAATAATTGACAACAGTTAAAAATGTATGTTATTAAAATAGTGATTAGCACTCTGAGTCAATGAGTGCTAAAATTAAATGGAATCTTGTATTTTAGGGAGGAGCTATTTGTATGGAAAAAAAACAGTTTCAAGCGGAATCTAAACGATTGCTTGATATGATGATTCATTCTATTTATTCACAGAAGGAAATTTTCTTACGAGAAATCATTTCTAATTCAAGTGATGCCATTGACAAAATTTATTATCATGCCTTAACAAATGAAGACATTGTATTTAATCAAGAAGATTATTACATAAAGCTCGTTGCTAATAAGGAAGACCGAACATTAACGATTATTGATACTGGTATCGGTATGACAAAGGAAGAGCTGGAAACCAATTTGGGGACGATTGCTAAAAGTGGTTCTCTTGCTTTTAAAAATGAGAATGAGACCAAAGATGGTCATACGATCATTGGTCAGTTTGGTGTAGGCTTCTATTCCTCCTTTATGGTAGCGGATGTTGTAACAGTAATCAGTAAAGCACTTGGAAGCAATGAGGCGTATAAGTGGGAGTCTACAGGCGCAGAAGGGTATACGATTGAACCGGTTGAGAAAGCATCGATTGGAACGGAGATTATTTTAAAGCTGAAAGAAAATCAAGAGGACGAATCATACGATGAATTCCTAGAAGAATATAGATTAAAACAAATCGTTAAAAAGTACTCAGACTTTATTCGCTATCCAATAAAACTGGATGTATCCACTAGAAAGCAAATTGAAGGTGATGAAAATACATTCGAGGAAACGATTGAAGAGCAAACGATTAACAGCATGATTCCCATTTGGAGAAAAAACAAAAATGAATTAACGGATGAAGACTATCACAACTTCTATGCAGAAAAGCACTACGGATTTGATCAGCCAATTAAGTATATTCATACAAGTGTAGATGGGGCAATCCGTTATCAAGCGATATTATATATTCCAGAAAGCATTCCGTTTGACTACTACTCGAAGGAATTTGAAAAAGGGCTCGAGCTATATTCCAATGGTGTACTAATAATGAACAAATGCGCCGAGCTCCTACCAGACCATTTTAGTTTTGTAAAAGGAATGGTAGACTCTGAGGACTTATCATTAAATATTTCAAGAGAAATCCTCCAGCAGGATCGTCAGTTAAAATTAATCGCCAAAAATCTGCAGAAAAAAATTAAAAATGAACTTCAAAGCTTGCAGAAGAATGATCGTGACAAATATGAAACGTTCTATCAGTCATTCGGTCGTCAGCTGAAATATGGTGTATACAGTGATTTTGGTGCGAATAAAGAAGACCTAAAGGACTTAATCATGTTCTACTCTTCAAAAGAAAAGAAGTCCGTCACGCTAGCTGAATATGTATCTCGGATGGCAGAAGACCAGAAGTATATCTATTATGCGACAGGTGAGTCAATTGAACGAATTGAAAAGCTTCCACAAACCGAGCTTGTACTCGACAAAGGCTTTGAAATTCTTTATCTAATTGAAGATATCGATGAATTCGCGATTAAGATGCTCATGAATTACAATGAAAAGGAATTTAAATCGGTTTCTAGTGGGGATCTTGGCTTTGAAGAAGATGAAAAGCAGAGTCAAACAGCCGAAGCAGAGGAAGAAAATAAAGATCTGTTCAAAGAGATGAAAGACCTTCTTGCAGGTAAAGTGAAGGATGTGAAGATTTCTAAAAGATTAAAATCACATCCAGTTTGCTTGTCAACGGATGGAGAAGTCTCCATAGAGATGGAGAAAGTTCTTGCTGCAATGCCAAATAACCAAGAGGTCAAAGCAGAAAAATTACTTGAAATCAACCCGAATCATCAGGTGTTTCAATCATTAAAAAATGCATTTACTCATGATAAAGAGAAGCTAGCATTATATACAAATCTTCTCTATAACCAAGCATTGTTAATCGAAGGATTGCCAATTCAAGATCCAGTTGAATTTACCAATGATATGTGTAAAGTAATGGTATAAATAGAAAGAAGCCATCATTCCAATGGCAGGGGTGATGGCTTCTTTCTATTTGATTCCACTCTCCTTACGAATCATCGAGAAATCAGCAATGGGTAGATCGAACGAATGTAAGATGCTTTCTTCCCGTACGAGGATAAAATCAGTATGAATATAGTTCGATTTAAACAGGTGCTGCGGATCCAATAACCGTACATCAGTTGTCTAAATTAACGTATCATCTTCTCAATCGACATAAATGGTGAAATAATGTGGCAAGAATTGTAGGAAACCGTTAATATCCATTCCAAACTTTTCGAGATATTCATTTTCATGAATGTTCCTCCTGTATGTAATGTTTAATGGTTGCGAACTTAATAGAATATTGACAAAAGCTGAAAGTCAAACATTCCCTGTGAAAAATCAGCACACAATTCGTGGTTTTATGCTAAAATAGCCTTTGTATCAGATCAATAGCTAAATATAAATCCGCCTAAAAGCGGTAGAGGTTCTAGCTACCCTCTCAAAAAAACTAAGGAAAACAGGACTGCTTTCTTAGTGGTGCTGTTTTCTTTGATTAAAGGAGAATGACAGATGAAAAATGACAAAGCGATTGTCGTCTTTAGCGGTGGACAGGATAGCACAACCTGCTTATTCTGGGCTTTAAAGCAATTTAAGGAAGTAGTTGCCGTTACATTCGATTACAACCAAAGACATCAAACGGAAATCGAATGTGCAAAGCAAATTGCAAATGAGCTACACATTGAACACCATATTTTAGATATGTCGTTGTTGAACCAGCTTGCCCCGAACGCCCTTACAAGATTAGATTTGGAAGTAACAGAAGGAGAAGAAGGTGAACTACCATCTACCTTTGTTCCTGGAAGGAATTTGCTATTCATGTCCTTTGCTGGTGTTCTTGCCAAGCAAATTGGTGCAAAGCATATCGTTACAGGTGTGTGTGAGACCGACTTTAGCGGGTATCCTGATTGTCGTGATGTTTTTATCAAATCATTAAATGTCACTTTAAATTTATCAATGGATCAGCAATTTGTTATTCACACTCCATTGATGTGGTTAAATAAGGCAGAAACCTGGAAGCTTGCAGATGAATTAGATGCCTTTCTTTTTGTCCGTGAAAAAACATTAACTTGCTATAATGGGATCATTGCAGATGGCTGTGGGGAGTGCCCGGCATGTGTGTTACGTAAAAGAGGATTACAAGAATATCTTCAAGATAGAAGGGAGTTTTAGCCATGTACGGTTTTCGAATTGTGGAAAAACTTCAAAAGATACATGAGGATATTCGCAGTGATCAGCTCAAATATCATCATAAGCGAGTACTTGTTAGTAAAGAATTTACCTTTGATGCAGCTCATCATTTACACAACTATGAAGGGAAATGTAAAAACCTTCATGGGCATACGTACAAGGTCATTTTTGGGATTAGTGGGTTTGTCGATGATCGAGGGCTCATGATGGACTTTGGTGATATTAAAGAAATATGGAAGAATGATATTGAGATTCATCTTGATCATAGATACATTAATGAAACATTGCCTCCAATGAATACAACTGCCGAAAATATGGTCGTTTGGATTTACGAAAAAATGGCCGAGGCATTACGTAGTGATTCTAAAAAAAAACGATATGATGGTGCTAGGGTTGAGTTTGTTAAACTCTATGAAACACCAACTAGCTATGCTGAAGCAAGACGGGAGTGGATGGAAGTTGAGTAAAATACCCGTTATGGAGATTTTCGGCCCGACCATTCAAGGTGAAGGAATGGTAATTGGACAGAAAACGATGTTCGTCCGCACTGCTGGTTGCGATTATTCCTGCGCATGGTGTGATTCCTCCTTTACGTGGGATGGATCAGGGAAAAACTTGATTAAACAAATGACCGGAGACGAGGTTTGGACTGAACTCTGCCGAATAGGAGGAGATCGATTCTCATTTGTGACCATTTCTGGAGGGAACCCGGCGCTTCTTAAAGGTTTAACAGACCTTATCCATAGATTAAAAAAGAATCATGTTCAAATCGGGCTGGAAACACAAGGGAGCAAATGGCAAGATTGGTTTTACGATATCGATGAGCTCACCATTTCACCTAAGCCTCCTAGTTCAAACATGGAGACAAATTTTTCTATTCTGGATGAAATCATAGAAAAACTTCGTTCAAGTAATGGGCATGTTAGCTTAAAAGTAGTTGTTTTCGATGAGGCTGACTATGACTATGCTAAGAAAGTACATCAACGCTATGAAGATATTCCATTCTTTTTACAGGTTGGAAATAACGATCTAGTTACAGAAAATCAACAACAGCTTCTAGAGTCACTACTATCTCGATATGAATGGCTGATAGACAAGGTAATAGAAGATTCGAAATTTAATCATGTGAAGGTGCTCCCTCAGCTCCATACGTATCTATGGGGGAATAAACGAGGGGTATAAAATTGAAAAAGGTTAGCCGCCTCGTCGACTAACCTTTTTTCGCTAACACTTCCAAATAGAGCTTGCCACATGGCGCAATGAATTTTCCTACTGTTTCTAATTTTTCAGAAGCTCACATATATTGTTTAGTCATGCAAGGCCGTCAGCTTTGCTAATTCAACGCGATGCAATTAAAATAATACATAGGAATCTTATGGAGTGGAGCTGTATTTATGGATATATATGATCAATGTATGGACCGTCTATTGGTTTTATTAGAAGGGGTTTCATTCCCTCTAAAGCATCAAGAAAAATATGACTATGAAAATCAACACTATTTCATTCACGCAAAGGTAGTAAACCCATGGAATGAACAAGAGATATTATACGAAATCAGAGTGGAATATCATTCACCAGAGAGAAATTGCCAAGTTGAAACCACTGGTTTGTTAACGACAAATTTCTCGTTCTCCGTTAAGCATCAAAGGAGAGGGGCTTTGGTTTTGTTTCATTATTTGGAGATGATTGACAAAGAATATATGGATTCATTGCTAGATTATATTATTAGAAGAGATGAAGAGACCTTCCATATGTTAAATAGCCAGAAGCTTGGATATGGAGAGGAGCTGTTTAACCATATTTCAGATGCGCTTTTATCGAAAGGGCTCCCTGAAATCGAGCTCCCGTCCTTACTGATTGAGGATATTTTTACAGAATTCAACGTTATCGATCAAATCAACTACAACCAACTAGTGCAGCCATGGGCAGAGAAATAAGGAGAAGCTTCTTGAAGCTTGTATGGCCTTAAGCTAATGGCTAAGAATGTCATTCGATGTAATAGATTAACAAGCCAAAGGAAGTGGAAGGTGTTTAACCCCCATGGGGGATTCGTGTGACAGACGAGGAAGCTTGGCGCACGCCCCCCGGAAAGCAAGCACCTGGAGCGAAAATCAGCGATATAACAAGCAAGGAGACGCAAAATGATTGCGCCTCCTTTTTTTTTCTGTGCTTAGATCACATAAAGAAACACGGATAGGAAATGGGCAAGGCTTCCGAGCATGATAAAAATGTGAAAGATTTCGTGGAATCCAACATGGGTAAATTCTAAGAATTTTGGTTTAGTAGCGTAAATCACGCCACCAATCGTATACATAACCCCACCAGCCACTAACCAGAAAATACCCGGCGCACTTAAAGCAGACGATAATGGAGAAAAAGCAAATACAATAATCCAGCCCATCCCAATATACAATGCAGTTGACAGCCATCTTGGACAATTGAACCATACCATCTTAAATAATACGCCTAAAATTGCAAGTCCAGCAACGATCGAATAGATAACCCAACCAGTCGCACCGTTCAAGGAAACCAGACAAAACGGTGTATAGGAACCGGCTATTAAAACAAAAATCATCGAATGGTCTAACTTTCTTAAAAAAGCAATCACTTTATCTTTTGCCATTACCATATGGTAAGTGGCGGATGCAGTATAGAGCAAAATCATACTTAATCCAAAAATAATAACTGACGCAATTGTAATAGCTGAAGCTGTCGTTACAGAAGCTTTAATCACCATTGCCAATAATCCAACAAATGCCAAAATGGCACCGAATAGATGAGTAAGTCCATTAATAGGCTCTCGGATATAAGATGTCATATTAAGTAGTCCCCCTAACAATTTTATGTAGTTTTAATAACTACTTATAATCATATTACCATTTCGTGATGTAGTCAACTGTTTACATCTACTATTTTTTTTCGTAAAATGAATGAAAAAACTTGAGGTATTTATTATGGATAAAATGGCGCAGCTAATAGAAGAACTAGAGCTTGAGAAGCAAATTTCTTTAGAAGAAATTCCGCAAATTGACTTATACATGGATCAAATCATCCAACTATTCGAAAATAAATTCAGTAGTTGGAAAAGAAGCGAAGATGATAAAGTTCTGACGAAAACGATGATTAATAATTATGCAAAGGGAAAATTACTCATCCCAATAAAAAATAAAAAATATTCAAAGGAGCACCTCATATTGATTAGTTTAATTTATCAATTAAAAGGTGTTCTCTCGATTAATGATATAAAAGAAACCTTATCAGGAATTAACGGTAGGCTTCTTGAAGAGACGCTCGACCTAGAACAGTTTTACCAGAGCTATTTAAACATAATGGATGACAACCAAGCCCATTTTACTGAAGAAGTAGAGAAGAAAGTAGAAGAAATGAAGAATCGTTCCGACATGGATCCTGAGCTTGAATATATTTTGCTTATTTCTTCGTTTGTAAATATGAGTCATATGTATCGAAGAGTTGCCGAAAAACTCATTGATCAACTAGCAGATAAGGATTAATCTTCAGGATACGGAGGGATAGTTATGCTTGTTCAATATTTTATCGTAAACTCAGACTTAAAGATGTCCACGGGGAAAGTAGCTGCCCAAGTTGCACACGCCGCTACTGTTTCAGCGTTAACCTATATGAAAGAGCTGACATTTAAAGAATGGTTGGAGATGGGTCAAACGAAAATTGTCTTAAAAGCGAAAGAAGCAAATCTAATCAAGCTAAAAGAAGCAGGTTTTATCTATATTTTAGATGCAGGAAAAACAGAAATACCTTCTGGAAGCTTAACAGTTGTAGCTCTTCCTCCAATGGAAAAAGAGGAGGCAAAAAAGCTGGTGGGACATTTATCATTATTAAAGTGATGAATAAATGGAGGCACGGAAAGAGAAGATACATAAAAATGAATCATCTGCATTCAAAGGGAAGCCATTATAGAAGTCGTTTAGAATTGGTAGACTGATAGTATGGAAGCTTACATATAATAGGCTCCTTGTATAATTGTTTGCCTATTGATTCTTTTATACAATAAATGGGTACTGTAAAAAATCAGAAATATGGTTGTCGAATGATAGGATAAATTGTACTATTATGATGGTGATAATAGGTAATTTTTAATAGTAAAGGGGAACTAACATTGAAATTATTTTACTCCATTAGATCTAAGCTTTTTATTACATTTGTGCTTGTTTCCATTTTGCCCATCATTATTATTAGCCTCATAATTAATAACAAGTTTCAGCAGGGATTTGATGAAATTCTTCAGGAAAAACAACAATCAACTAAACTTTCTATCCAAGGAGAATTAGAGAAGACATCAGCCAAACTTCTTGAAATTAGTAAACTTTATGCGGAAAATGAAGAATTGCTTACAGCTTTTCAACAAGATCGAACTTCATTAGCGATAGAGTCGGAAAAAATATTTAATAGACTTCAGCAAGAACACAAGCTGAATGTGTTGGAGTTTGGAGATGCAAACGGAGTGGTTGTCTATCGAGGTCACAATCCTGAAAAATATGGGGATGACAAAAGCGAGAAACCGGCCATCCAAAAGGCACTTGCAGGTATTGAGACTTCAGGGTTTGAATTTGGAAATAGCGGACTAACGGTTCGTGCTTTTGTACCTCTGATTGTCGAAGATCAGGTAATCGGTACTCTTCAGACAGGTTTAAGTGAAGAAGTGGTTGCATCAATCGCAAGTTCTCTTCATGGAATCGAGCTCAATATGATGAATATTGAAGGAGAAACTTTAGTTTCTTCAAGTGCTACTAATATTGGCAGGCAGCTGAATGACGAATATGTACTGCAACAACTAAGTAAAGGGGAAGAACTGAACGTTGAGAAAAGACGATCAACGGCAACCTACATGCCATTACTAGATCCAACAGGGTCCGATGTAATTGGACTGATGGAACTAACACAAGACACTACTATCATTAGTAGTCTGAAAAATGACATTCGGTTTTGGATACTCCTAGTTGGAATGGTTTCACTTTCCCTCGTATTCGTCGTTGCTTGGTTTATTAGCAAGGGATTCTCTAAGCCATTGATGGAAGTTACTAGTGTAATGAAAGAAATAGCTAGTGGAAATTTAACAAATACAGTTTCCTGTAAGATAAGTAAAGATGAATTTGGACAGCTTGCCACAGCTGTTATGGATACTCAATCCAATCTTGAACGGATGTTAAAGAATATCACGTCACTTTCCAATACAGTCCAAAATCAATCTGCCTACATAAACCAATCTTCAGACGAAATCCAATTGGGAAGTAATCAAATCGCAGAATCGATGGATGAGCTGTCTAGCGGTGCTGATTCACAGGCAACATCAGCAACTGACTTATCCCAAACGATGAATACCTTTGGTGAAAAAATTACGATTGTGAATGAAGATGGGAATCGTATATCAACGGCTGCCAACAATTGTATACAGCTAACTGCAAAAGGAAAGCAGCTAATGAATCAGTCAGTAGATCAGATGGGGAAGATTCACCAGATGGTCGATCATGCAGTCACTCAGGTGAATCATTTTAAAAGCCAATCAGATCAAATTCGTGAATTGGTTCGAGTGATTCAGGAAATTGCTGAACAAACCAATTTGCTTGCCTTAAACGCAGCGATTGAAGCAGCTCGTGCTGGCGAAAATGGCAGAGGCTTTGCTGTTGTAGCAGACGAAGTAAGAAAACTTGCTGAACAGGTTACATCCTCAATTAAGGATATTCAAGAAATCGTTGGCGGCATTCATAATGGCTCAGAACTGATTTCAAGCTCCTTAGAGGAAGGGTTTGTTCAAGTAGAGACAGGTAGTAGGTATATGGATCAAACTGGGGAAACCTTCGAACAAATCACTGCTGCCGTGATGGATATTATTAATAAAATCAATATGATGTCACAAGACATTACGATCATCAATGAAGAGAAGGAAAAGGTTCAGCAGTTCATCGCCCATGTATCTTCTAACACGCAAGAATCTGCTGGGCGTATTGAAGAAGTTTCCGCTGCCCTCAATCAAAGCAATAGTTCGATCGAACAGATTTCGCAGAAGGCTGATTCACTGAACCATTTATCTGTGGAGTTACATGAGTTAATAAATAAATTCCAGCTTGCAAAGTAAATAGGGTGCGATAAGCAGGCTGTATTTATAGGACAAACGGGCATCAAGTGGTTTTCACTTGATGTCTTATTTATTTTAGAAAAAGGTGCGTAAACTAATCATATCAACACATTGGGCACTAAATAACTATGCTCGTTTAAGTATTTATACAAGATCTTTCTGCCAAAATCAACACAATGTGACAGGTGCACGCTGAACTTGTCAATATATGCGCTTTCCCAAGAAATAATTGAGAAGATTTCAATGAATGAAAGAACGAATAGATTGCCACCATAAGACGAGAGGGAATTTTGAAAAGAGGTGTCAATAGTATGGCGGTGTTGGTTCTCCAAACATTTGAAATCAAGCAAGATAAGTTTAAAGAAGCAATTGATACGCTAAAGAAAATACAAAAATATCGTACAGAAAAACACCATCAAAAAGTAGAAATATTAACGCCGATTACAGGAAATGACCATTGCTTTCGTCTGTTGACTACATATGAAGGATTGGCTGAAATGGAGCTACAGGATAAAAAAATGTTTAATGAAGAGGAGTATTGTACGCTCATGCATGATTTCTTTATTGATCAAATTGTCCAAGGGAGTATGAAAACCAACATTCTACGAACAATGCCACAGTAAAGGACATACATGTATTCGAATGGAGGAACAGGCTATGAGAAAGCTTTTTCTATTATTACAAATCTTCCTTTTTGGAATAGTATTCTTACCAATCGGTACAGCTGAAGCTGCAGAGGATAAAAAAGCGGCCATCATTATTGATGATTTTGGCGGGGGTGTTGGAGGTGTTCGTGAGTTTTTAGAGGGGGATATTCCAATTACAGCTGCCGTTATGCCTTTTACCGAAAAGTCGAAGGAACATGCCGTATGGGCCCATAAGAACGGGTTTGAGGTGATGGTCCATTTGCCGATGGAACCAAAGAGAGGAAAGCGCTCATGGTTAGGGCCGAAGCCCATTACAGCGGATTTGTCCTCGAAGGAAGTAAAAAAACGGGTTCGTGAAGCGATCGAAAGTGTGCCACATGCACTTGGCCTAAATAATCACATGGGGTCATTAGCTGTAGAAAACGAAGCGATTGTCCGTGCAATTGTAGAAGTGGTGAAGGAAAAAAAGATGTATATTGTCGATAGTGGGACTAGTCCCAAATCTAAGTTTCCTCAAATCGCTAAAGAATTAGGTGTTCCAATCATTAGACGAGATGTATTTCTTGATGACATATCATCAGCGGTACATGTGAAAAAGCAAATGCTAGAATTAGCTGATATAGTAGATAAGGAAGGGACCGGGGTAGCCATTGGTCACGTAGGAGTTACAGGGAAAGTTTGCTCTCAAGGCATTCTCCAAGCATCTGCAGAATATAAAAAAAGAAACATTCGGTTTGTTCCAGTTTCCGAACTATTATCAGAAGAAATTCAACGTGAGTACTTTCATATGCATTGATTTTAGATTAAAGAAAAAGAGCTGGGAGATACGGTTTTCAGTCAATGGTCTATCCGAACGATCAGGAGTGATCTCTTTTTACTAGTTCGGTTATTTTTGTTTGTTCGGAAAATAAATTTTTAATAAATAGTAGAATGGAGCGAAAGGCACGCGACTCTTAAGGGAAATAGAGGAAAGGCTGAGACACCAAAGCGCAGCGAGGAGGCTCAGGTTCCTCCCCGTGGAAAGCGAGTGTCTGCAGCGCAGGTGGAACGAACTTGTAATTACAACCTAACATTTTAAAAAAAGTCATTGTTCGTGTTTGAGAAGGAGTCATTTAGTTATGTCCCATCCTCTTTCTTCATCTTTGAATATTGAGAGATGCTAATTATTTAACCATTCATCTATTTTGTCTTTGAGTTGATCTTCTAATTCTTTCATTTTCTCAAAAGTCGACTCTAGTTTCTCTTTCCACTTTGGGGCTTCTTCTTGAATCATTTTTTCGAATTCTTCCGCTTTTTCTTTTACAGCTTTTTCTGTAAGAATCGGTTTTTTGTTGTCCGTACCAGAGAGCTTGGCGTTCACAGATGGGACATCAAAGGGATCGTGCTCCATATATGGGAGTGTTGCCTCAAAAAGGGCTTTAAAGATAGGCACTACTGTCTCGGAACTGCTTGTCGATAGATAATGCTCTCGATCTGTTTGATCATAGCCAACCCATACAGCTCCTACTAAATTAGGGGTGTACCCAACAAACCATTGATCTTTCGTTCCATTCAAATCGGAGTAGGGGAGCTGAGTTGACCCTGTTTTTCCAGCAATCTCAATGCCGGGTATTTGAGTTCCTTTTCCTGTCCCTGATTCGACTACATTTAATAACATGGATGTCATGTTGTTGGAGACACTTTTTGTTGTTACCCTAGATACTTTCTTCTTTCTTTCAGCAATAATATTACCAGTTGGCCCAACAATCTTTGTAATGAGATGGCTATCTACTTTTTTCCCTTGATTAGGGAAGGTAGCGTATGCCTCTGCTAGCTCCATTGGAGAAACGCCTCTCTTCATCCCTCCTAAAGCAATCCCTAAATGATTATCGTCTTCTTCTAATGGAATGCCAAACCGTTTCAAGGCGTCTAACCCCTTGTTCATGCCCATTTCATCTAATAACCAAACTGCCGGAGCATTTAATGATTGTTCGACCGCCTTATACATCGGAACAACTCCGCTATATGTTTTTGAATAGTTTTCTGGTGTATAGTCACCATATGACTTAAGCTGGTCTTGTAGCTCAGATGTTACCAAATAGCCTTCTTCGAGAGAGGGTGTATACACGGCTAATGGCTTAATCGTCGAACCAGGCTGAGCTTTAATATGTGTGGCACGATTAAACCCTCTAAATACATAATCTCCTCGTCCGCCTATAAGAGCACGAGCTCCACCTGAAGCAGGGTCTAGTAGCACAGCACCGCTTTGCACGAGGGTCCCATTTTTGCCTCTCGGAAATAACCAATCGTTTTCATAGACATTCTCCATTACTGATTGAAGGTTTTGATCCATTTCTGTGAAAATGCGATATCCTCTTGTTAAGATTTCTTCCTGGGTCAAGCCGTACTTTGTAATTGCTTCATCTAGTACAGCATCTACATAATAAGGGTAGTCTCGTTTGATCGAGTTCCCGCCACCATCTTTAAGGGGAATATTTTCTTCAATGGCGATTTGATATTCCTCAGGTGAAATCATGTGATGCTCTTTCATTTTACCTAAGACAACATTACGCCTATTGATTGCCGCATCATAGTTAGAATACGGGTTTAAAGCAGAAGGTGCTTGTAGTAACCCTGCAAGCAATGCAGCTTCACTAATTGTGATTTGTTCCATACTTTTATTAAAATATTTCTTTGCAGCTTGGTTTATTCCCCAAGCACCATTCCCAAAATATACTTGATTCAAGTACATTTGTAGGATTTCGTCCTTTTTATAGTGATCCTCAATTTCCACTGCTAAAAAAAGTTCCTCGACTTTTCGCTTATATGATCGCTCAGGAGATAGTAATGCGTTTTTTGTTAATTGCTGCGTGATTGTGCTTCCTCCACCTGTAATTCTACCAGCGAATAGATTTTTGAAGAAAGCGCGGGTAATGCCCTTTAGGTCAAAACCATTATGCTCGTAAAATCGTTCATCTTCAATCGCAACGACTGCATCACCCATATAGGTAGGTAGAGAGTCGATATCTATTTCGACTGTTCGGTCCGTCGTAATCTCTGTAGCTACATCTCCATCTTTGTCTATGATAATGGTAGATTGCCTGAGCCCATCTTTCAAAGATTTTACATTTGCTTGACTAGCCATAAAGGCAAAGAAAAGGATTGTTATTAACACGAATGTTAAGCCAATTAATAGGATGGCTTGAGTGATGTGATACTTTTTCCATAAACGTTTGCTGAAATTAAACACGGGTTTAATTAATTCTTTTATTCTTTCCATCGTTTCTCCATTTGTTAGATCCATATTTACTTTCTGTTCTCCTATTATAATGACTTTAGAACGAAAAGAATAGTATTTCATCATTCGATTGGAATAAAAAGGAATTAAAATACTGTTAATGGAATCAATCTTTGAAAAAGTAAAGATAATCTCCTAGATTTCAAGTAAAATGAATGGGAGACAAACTAACCTTACATCCAAGAATGGAGGCTTTCAGTTGGGGATTGAGTTTATTTCCATCATTAAAGATTTATTATTGAATTTATTTTTCATTCTAATCTTGTGCTGTTTCGTACCCTTCTATTTAAAGCACTTAGGGAAAAGCATGAGAAAATGGGTTCCCTTTTTTTATAGTTTGGCCATTATTCTCTGTATCACGTTTCCAATTAAGCTTACCGAAGATTTTATCTTTGATTTAAGAGGGGTTCCAATGCTTGTTGGTGGTGTGTATGGTGGACCGGTTGCAATTGTAACCTACGCAGTCATTAGCGTTGTTTATCGTTCGTTGTTTGGTGGACTTGGAATCATTACGACTCTAATGAATACAACACTCATGCTAATTGCATCTCTACTTATTGTGAAAAAATTCCACCAGTATTCATTTCGTCAAAAGCTGACGGTTGTTCCGTTTGTATCTGCCCTTTTATCGATTCTTTTACTATTTGCACCACAAATGATCTTTGGTTTAGAACTCAGCGTCCCTTTATTTGCTGGCTTTTTATTAATTACTGTTTTTTCAAATTTTCTACTCGTTTATCTGATTGAGAACTTCCGTGAATATTCTTTCTTACGAGAACGGGTGATGCGAGCTGAAAAGCTAGAAGTTGTATCTCATCTAACTGCTTCTATTAGTCACGAGGTTAGAAACCCTCTTACAACTACCCGCGGAATGCTTCAATTGCTACGTGAGGATCAAGGTCTAGAACATGAAAAGAAACAACAGTATTTTCAAATCGCGCTTGAAGAATTAGCAAGAGCGGAAAAAGTGATAGCCGATTACTTAACATTTGCGAAGCCTTCAACGAGTCATATAGATGCAAGGGATGTAGAGCGTGAAATTCTCAGAACAGTAGAAGTCATGCGGCCGCTAGCAAATATGAATTCCATTACAATCAATTGCAATTTGCAAACGTTCACACTCATCTGCTCAGCAGAGAAATTCCAGCAATGCTTAGTGAATATCATCAAAAATTCAATTGAAGCGATGCCAAATGGTGGGAAGATTTACATAGAAACGTACGCATCTCAAGATGAGGACAAGATTATCATTCAGGATGAAGGACTAGGGATGACGAAAGATCAAATTAGCAAATTAGGATTGCCCTATTATACGACGAAAGGGATGAAGGGAACAGGGTTAGGTCTAATGCTCGTCTTTCGTATGATTGAAAGTATGAATGGAATCATTGATGTGGAAAGTGATATCGGGAAAGGAACCACTTTTATTATGAGATTTAAGAAATAATGTGAAAGCTGAGGGAGTGCGATAGCGCTCTTTTTCTTGTGTGCTAGGAATGCTGGGAGGTCTTGAGGATGTACGGAAATACAGTCGAAAAAGGGTCGCCGCAAGAAGTCAGAAGCCATAATAGTGGAATTAATTCATTAGGGGCTGATGGCTAAACCATTTATAGAGTTTCTTACTACGTGTGAGGAAAGGAGAATTTAGTTACGGCTTTAGACCAAAAAGAAGTTGTGAGTGGGGCGAAAATAATCATCTTTTTTCCTCTACTCGATTGTATAAAAAAAGAACCATCATTCCCTCCATTGGAAACCTGGTTCTTATGCTTTAATTGGTACATATGATCCTTCTTCGTTTTAGTCATTCTCGTCCTTAAATCTACCATTGAAAAGGGACTTCGATTTTCGATGGGATCTCTTTTTCCTTCTCTTGACATCTTTTCACGTAGCTTCTTAGCTTTTGATTTTGCCATCGTGCTTCCTCCTTATATGGGTTAATCAATTATATCACAATTGCGCTAATATTTGCTATAATTGCACTGTTACAATATAGGAAAATTTATGCAGAATTCAATTGTGAACTTTGACTGAAAACAGTTAATAACAAGTTGTAAGTAATCAAAATGGAAAGTGTGGGAAAATACATATGGTTTCATTCGAAAAAGTACATGAAATGGAGTTAGTCTATTTAGAATCATTAAGTAAGCGCATGGAGCTTGAGTGGGGCAGTCTATTTGTGGATAGTGAACAGCCAAACTATTATGATGCAAACCATGCTCATATCACAAAAGCGGTAGAGCATCCTTCACGTATAATTGCCTTTGTAAAGGAGTTTTATCAATCAAAGGGACTAATCCCAAGATTCTACATATATAACCTTGAAAAGCAAACCAATTTATTGAAAGAGCTTAAGTTTCATCATTTTAAAGTAGAAGAATTTATCAGCCCTGTGCAGCTTTGGAATCATCAAGTAACCCATTCGACAAATGAACGGGTTACGGTTGAATATGTAACAGAAAATAATTTTCAGCAAGCATTGGAAATTGAATGTTCAATCAAAGAATTCGGTGGAAGGGAAGTTCGCGAAAAGGCTTTCCCACTAGAGTTTCGTCATGCATCCTATACACACTACTTATTGAAATACGACAATATTCCATGTTCATCTGCCTGTATTTTTACTAAAGATAAGCAAGCGAGATTAGAGAGTGTAGCTACTCTAGAAGAGTATCGCGGTAAAGGGTTAATAGGAGAGTTAATCTCTTTTATTCAGCGTGACGTAAAAAGGGCTGAATATGAGCAATTATGGGTCTTTCCAATAAACGAAGCTGTAGAAAAGGTGTATAGTAAGTATGGATTTGATACAGTAGGAAAGATGAAAACAGCACATGCTTATTTAAGTGGGAAAGGGATAAAAGAAATACAAGGACAGTAGTCAATAGGTCACAATAAAAGGAAAAGATAAAATACTAGCTGTGATAAAAGAATCATGGTATAGTATTCTTTTGTCTTTAACAAAGGCTCGTAACGTTTTTTGAGCTAAATCGTGTTTTTTATCGAACTCGTTACGTAATTCTTTTCATTTAAGCTGTTTTCCAAACGAGATTCCTATTGGTTATTTGACAGCCTTGCAGCAATTCGGTTGTGCTTGCAAAAGATATAAGAATTCTTAAACCAAGAAAGTTATAGAGAACTTCATTCAAAATTATTCATTACCCCCATAAATAATTTTAAGTATCCGAATGGTTTATTGAATAGAGAAAAGGGAATTATGTAATCGAATTAATAACTTACACCTTCATCCGGTTTATTTAACAACTAGAAAATTAATCGTAGGTTAGGAGGCTCTATGATGAGATTAATCCAAACGGATATTGATCAACTGCTTGACGCAACAATGGACATTGCCGATGACTTTCAGCCACAGGCCAATTCATATATCGAAATTGACAAACTATTAGATGAAACAAGAGACTGGTAACCCTTTAGGTTAAAATGTAGACCATATGGACACTATCGAAGCGGAACAAGGTGATTGGAGAGAAAGGTACTTTACTCCTGGGGAAAAGCGTTACAGGCAAGACCTTACAGGCGTATGCCAAGGAGGTCCCACGGAAAGCAAGCACTTGGAACGGAAATCACCTGTTCATTATCTTCTATATGTGCTCCGAATATCATATTCTCACCTATGAAAGCTTGTTTAGCACAAGCTTTTTTTTATTTGTCATTATACGTTATAAGAGAAGGGGTAATTGGTAAAAGTAAGAAGAAGACAAGGAAGGAGCATGTGATGACAAAAGAAGAGGGGTTTTGTATCCTTGTATTAATCGAATATTCCTATCCTCATTTTACAATGAGAAATGAATTAGTAAGTTACTTTTTTGAGGTATGTGAGAAGTTAAATTATCATGCTTTTTTGAAGAATATCAAACGACACATTCGATCGCAAGCCTATCCACCTTCCATGCATTCGATCATGGAAGAGCAGTTATCAGAGGATTTTATCCACATGAATAATAATCCTCATGACATGGAATCGAGGATGAATGAAATGACCAGTAGGAGAGAATACAAAAATGAATGGATGAAGGAATATTCGTTATTGGACAAGAATTAAGCAGGTTTCATATATATTTTTAGTTCTTTCGTGTTTAAGCTTAAAGAGTCGTAATGATACAATTTGTTGTTCACTTCCGCGCTTTTTCCTTTAATGAAGGCAGAAATGATTGTTTGGGGAGACCCCACGTGTAATTCCTGATGACCTTCTAAAAAAAGTATTTGTAGCATTAAGATTTCACACCTTTGTATTGTTATATAGTTAAATATACCTCATTGACCAGTTACTAACAAATATTCGCTGAATCCATATTCATAAAAATGATTAGTTACGGATAAATTCCTTTTATGACCAAAAGCTAAAGTGTTTTGCTCTCAATATTCCTTTAATCATTAAGGAAATTATGATAAGAATAGAAGGTGTATTCATAGATGGATAGAGCGTTATTTCATTTCATAAATCGTATGTCTGGAACTGTTTCATTAATTGATGCAATTATGATCTTTTTTTCGAATAAGATTCGCTATTTTGCTATTGTCATTGCTTTTTTTGTTTGGGCTAGTAGACGGTTTGAAAAAGAAAGCCTATTACGATTGTCCATTCCAGTAATTATTGCAGTAATTGGTGATGTCATGATGCGATTAGTTATTTATAAACCAAGACCCTTTATAAAGAGAAAAGTAGGTATTCTTATTCCTAGTAAAATGAACTCTTCATTTCCTAGCAAGCATACATTATTGATGTTTGCCTTATCATCTTCGGTGTACTCGGTTCATAAGGTGCTTGGAACGGTAATGATGATCTTTGCTTCCATGACCGGTGTATCAAGAGTTTGGCTGGGGCACCATTACCCCTCTGATGTATTCGGAAGCGCTATCATTGGAGTGGTGATCAATCAAATTTATGAGAAAGTTAACAGGCTCTAGAATATAAGGCTAAAAGCCACCGTTATTATGATCATCCTTCACCTGGCTGCTGTGGGCTTCGAGATAGGCTTTATCATAACCAGAAACATGTTTCGCATTTTCTTCTGGATCAAAATCATGAATTCCTCGTTTTTTATAGGACCAATCAACAAAAAAACCAATACCAAACAGAGTAGCAATGATTCCTAAAAATATCCATCCCATCGAATCAGCTCCTTACATCCTTACACATAGTATATGACAAAATCTAACAGGTTGTAATAGTTCATTGGATATATTTTCTAGTAAGTTTGACTAGTGAATTTTTTAAAGATTACAGTCCATTGCTCTACAAAAAAGTTGTGTTTTATTATACAATTGATAGGCAATACTGGATTGGTGACAAATGATTTTGTTCGAGTTGATCCGCTAACAATGAAGCAAAAAGGAGTACATAACATGGAAAAAGTATTAGTTTTTGGACATAAAAATCCTGACACGGATTCAATTTGCTCTGCAATCGTTTACGCAGACTTGAAAAATAAGCTAGGCATGACCGCAGAAGCTGTTCGTCTTGGAGAAATCAATGGGGAAACAAGCTACGCATTAGAATATTTTCAAGCAGAAGCACCCCGATTAATTGAGAAAGTGGCTGACGAAGCTTCTGGAGTGATTCTAGTCGATCATAATGAGCGCCAACAAAGTGCCGATGACGTCGATCAAGCTCAAATATTAGAGGTTATTGATCATCATCGAATTGCAAACTTTGAAACGGGATATCCATTATACTTCCGTGCAGAGCCAGTAGGTTGTACAGCGACAATTCTAAAGAAGATCTATAAAGAAAACAATGTCAGCATTGATAAAAACATGGCGGGTCTTATGCTTTCAGCAATTATTTCAGACTCATTATTATTCAAGTCACCTACATGTACAGAAGAAGATGTGCAAGCAGCAAAAGAATTGGCTGAAATTGCAGGTGTCAATGCAGAAGAGTACGGTTTAGCCATGTTAAAAGCTGGGGCAGACTTAAGTCAAAAAACAGTAGAACAGTTAATTTCGATTGATTCAAAAGAGTTCTCTATGGGTTCAAGCAAAGTAGAAGTGGCACAGGTTAACGCGGTAGATGTTAATGATGTTCTTTCTCGTCAATCCGAAGTTGAATTAGCTCTATCAAGGGTTATTGAAGAAAAGAACTTGGATTTATTTGTGTTTGTTGTAACAAACATCTTAACAAGCGATTCAACGGCCATAGCATTAGGACAAGCAACAGACAAAGTTGAACAAGCATTTGGGGTCAAGCTTGATGATCATAAAGCGGTTTTAAAAGGAGTCGTTTCTCGTAAAAAGCAAATTGTTCCTGTTTTAACAGAAGCATTTGTAAAATAATTAAAGATTCAAAAGCCTCTACAGTCATTCTGTAGAGGTTATTTTTTTATTCTGCTTGTAAAACGACAATAGTGTCGTTATAATTATTAAAAAGACACCATTGTCGTTTTAGAGGGAGGAATAGAGATGAAAGAACAAATTTTCAAAAATAAGGGTTTTTTAACCTTAATGGTTGCCCAATTAATATCGGGGTTAGGGGATTGGTTAAGTATAGTAGCGATTATGACACTGGTTGGGTTAAAATGGGATTCAACACCATTGGAGGTTTCTTTTATCATCCTTTCACTTACCATTCCGATGGCTTTGTTTGGCCCTTTCGCAGGTATAATAGCTGATCGATTTAATCGAAAACAATTATTGATTTTCTCTGATATTGTCAGGGCCTGTTTAATCCTCTCACTAACATGGGCAAACTCACTTTCAGCGGTATATGCTTGTTTATTTGCCATCGGTTTTTTATCCGCCATATTTATTCCTGCTAAGAATGGAATGTTAAAGGAACTAGTAAAGGATGTACAAATGAAAAGCGCTATGTCCATTTCATCGATGATTGATTCTATGACTAAAGTGTTAGGTCCTCTAGTAAGTGGGATACTTGTGACCGTTTTCGGCACTAAGATCATTTTTACGATTGACTCCGCTTCGTTTTTCGTATCTGCAATATTGATTATGTTTCTTCCGAAAATGGCAAAAGTAGTAGTAGAGGGGCAAGATTTTCACAAGAAGTCATCTTTTAAAGAGGATTTTATTGAAGGAATGCAACGAATTCAGGGAAATCGATTATTACTAGTAGGGTTATCTTTGTTAGGCGTATGTCTATTCATTCTACAGCTCTCTGACTCCCAAATTATTGTATTAATAAGAGAATTATCTCATGCATCTCCGGATTTATTTGGGCTTATCGTGACGGCAGCTGGGCTTGGAACGCTGTTCGCAGGAATGATTCTAGCTAAAAAAACAACATACCATGCGTTCAGGCTCATTCTATTGGGTGTATTCGGAATAGGTGCAAGCTTTAGCCTCATGGCCGTACTAGCGGGACTTGATTTGCCATTTTCGACATTATGGGGTCTTGTGCTCGGTTTTTCCGCAGGGTTATCGGCAGGACTCGTATTTATCCCTTTCCAGGCTACCGTCCAAGTGGACACTCCCGTCCATTTAACAGGGCGTGTATTCGGAGTGGTTAATAGTGTAACCACAACCGCAACTATTGTTGGTCCCTTAATTGGTGGGTGGCTTGCAACTATATATGGTGTGATTCCAACCTTTATTGTGACAGGTGTTCTATTAATAGTTATTTCGATCATTGGTTATGTTTTTAGAAATAAAATTGAAAGAGGGAAGAGAGATGTCACCACGAGTGAGCAAGCAGCACAAAGAACTACGTCGAGCTAATATTCTAGCTGCTGCTAAAAAGGTATTTATTCAAATTGGCTACGAGCGTACAACGATGAAGCATATTATGGATGAAGCAAATGTGAGTAGAGGGGGGCTGTATCAATATTTTTCCAATAAAGAGGCTGTCTTTGAAGCGTTGTTAGAAGAGGATTTAAACGATGAATTAGAAGACACGGCTTCGTTATTAGTCGAACAGGTTGACTCCTATTGGGATCTGTTATTATGGTCAATTTTTGGGGAAAGTAAAACTCCAAACGATGATATGGATGAGTTATCGCCATCAAAACTTGAATTTTTTATCACAGGCAGGCATAATGCTCACCGAAGAACATATGGCGAAACTCGCTATCAGAATGGGCTGAAAATCTATCAAGACATAATAGAAGCAGGGCAAAAAAACGGTGAATTTTCGAGCAGGTTTCCTAGCAATCTAATTGCCCGTACGATCGTTACATTTATTGATGGGACGGCTTTAGAGCACGCCATCCTCCCAGCAGAAATCTTAAAGCTAGCAGATCAAAATCGCCTGTTCTTTGATTATATAAAAGCCGCATTAGAAGTAAAGGAATCATAAGAAAACCGGATGAGCTGAATGAGCTCATCCGGTTTTTATTAAGCACGAATAGGAGTCTGTACATAATCAATTTCAAAACCAAGGTCTTCAAGCATTTGATGGTCAGCAGTACTTTCTTGTCCAGCAGTTGTTAAATAATCGCCAACGAAAATGGAATTTGCAGCATATAAGCCAAGAGGTTGTAAACTTCTTAAATTTACTTCTCTCCCGCCTGAAATACGGATTTCCTTTGATGGGTTAATGAAACGCATCAAACAAAGGACCTTTAAACAATACCTAGGGTTTAATTCGTTTGTTCCTTGTAAAGGAGTCCCGTCTATCGCATGTAAAAAGTTAACGGGAATCGAGTCTGCATCAAGAACCTTTAAGCTTCTTGCCATGTTGATCACATCTTGTTTCGTTTCCTTCATGCCTATAATCACTCCAGAGCAAGGGGAAATGCCTTGTTCTTTTATTAACTCAACCGTGTTGACACGATCCTCGTATGTATGAGAGGTGGTAATGGATTGGTGATGATTCTCAGATGTATTAATATTATGATTGTAGCGATCGACACCAGCTTCTTTTAGTTTAGCTGCTTGGTCTGGTTTTAGTAGGCCCAGACAGGCACAAATTTTTAATCCAAATTTATCTTTAATCTCTCCAACTGCAGAAATGACTTGGTCAAGCTCACGATCGCTTGGCCCTCGACCACTTGCTACAATGCAGTAAGTTCCTACATTCAACTGGTGTGCTTGCTCAGCACCTTTTATGATGGCATCCTTGTCCATCATTCGGTATTTTTCGATTGGAGCAGTTGAAATACTCGACTGAGAACAGTAACCACAATTTTCAGGACACATACCGGACTTCGTATTTATAATCATATTTAGCTTTACTTTATTGCCATAATAATGATGGCGGACAGTATATGCGCTATTAACAAGTTCAAGTAATTCATGATCAGGACAATCCAGGACGTCCATTGCTTCTTTATCTGATAGTTCTTTCCCATCTAACACATTTTGAGCGATTCCTCTCCATTTACCCATATAAATCCCCCTCATATAGCTAATGTTTCAAATTCTCTCAAGCTTACTCGACTCAAGCCGCTTTTTTTAAATGGCGAAATTGATTTTTCGAAAGAACGGACTTATCAAATCGATAAGCAAAGATACCAGCTAAAACGGCTAAAATAATATCTTTTGGAAGAGGAACAACCATCCAGAGCCATGCCATTTGATAGGTAAATCCTTCTGGTGCAGCGGCCCAAAATTTATAGGCAAAATACATCCAATTCGTTCCAACCACATAATTGATGACTAATCCAATTAAAGCAGCAACCACATAGATTGGCAGTTTATTATTTTTCTCAATGATTTTTCCTGTTACGTATGCAGTTAAGATAAAAGATAGAATGAATCCAAAAGTGGGGCTAATAATCGATGAAAACCCTCCACCAAATCTTGCGAAAACGGGAACTCCAACTAGACCTACTAAAGCGTATACAGTCATTGCGACGGAACCTAAACGACTTCCCAAAACAGCTCCTGCTAGAACAGCAAAAAAGGTTTGGAGTGTGATCGGAACGCCACCGACAACCATAAATGGAGCAATTGACGTAATATTGGCTCCAATTGTCATCAGTGCAACAAACATCCCAACAAGCGTAATGTCAATTGCCTTAAATTGTTTCTTCATTTTGTTAACCCCCATATGAGAAATAGTAATGTAACTCTAGGATAATCGTAGGAACTATTTAATGTCAACCAAATGTTAATATAAGTTTACATAAATATAACTGAATTTTGCATAAAATTAATTGTGTATAATTAATTTATGTAAACTAATGTGGATGTTCAAGGAAATATTTGACTGACTGCTATTTTTATAGTATTCTAATATTAATTTAATAAGTTCTCCAAAGGGGAGTAGCTTTAGCAGCAAAGTCGTCATTTCAGAGACACGTGTCTCTCGGCTTTGTTGGCAACAAACTTTATGTTGTTAGCAAGACCTTTACCAATTCGGTAAAGGTCTTTATGTTTAGGTCTTTACCAGATAAATGGTAGAGGCCTTTTTTGTTTGAAAAAGCCTGCTTACAAAATGCTAGATGCAATGAAACGCAAGAAACCCATTAAACAGCCAAAATAATTGATAGGAGAGGATAAATCATGATTCTACGAAAATATATGTCTCTACTTGGTGTAGGTGCAGCTAATATTGATTTAATTCTAGAGAAAACAGATTTTAATATAGGAGAAAGTGTAAATGGTTATTTTTCTATTGTAGGAGGAACAATTGAACAGAAAATAAGGCGAATCGAATGTGATCTAGTATTAAAAGATCGGAAAACGAAAAGTGAACACATCATTGAATCGTTTACGATGTATTCTACAAAGTCCATTGCATCTACAGAAATGAATAAAATCCCTTTTTCATTCCATTTACCAAAAAATATTCGTTGTTCAGATGAGAATATTTCCTATCGCTTTAAAACGAAGATGTATTTTCAAGAGGGAGTTAAGAGTGAGGATCAAGACTTCATTCGAATTCATGGTTGATTAGGTGGTTTACGCTGAACTAGGGAAGTGTGATTTGGTGTTAGTTAGATTAGTCAGTATAGAGCATAAAAAAATTTAGAGAGCTAAAATCATCTTAAATACTGGGAGAATACTGTGTTTTTGAAAAATCAATGGATGTAGATTTTCAAACAATGAAAAATAAATGATTGCAAAAAATAAATCATTCATGTAAGATGTAAAATAATTCAAATTTATGAAAATGCTTTGATTAGGACAACATTTACTTTTTACGGTTTCCAGAGAGGGAAGGAAAGCTGAAATCTTCCTAACGCAGGGAAAGTATCTTACCACCTTTGAGCAGTATTGGGGAACTTAAAGTATCCAATACCGTATCTGCGACGTTACAGCACCAAAGCCATAAGCTCGTTTTTAGCTTGTGGGAAATTGGGTGGAACCACGAATATGACGCATTCGTCCCTTGCCATAGGGATGGATGCGTTTTTATTTTTAATTTCATATGATGCGATGAGAAGGACATGATTTATTTTTACGGTTTTCAGAGAGGGAAGGAATCGCTGTGAACTTCCTAGCTTAGGAAAATAATTTACCGCCTTTGAGCAGTATTGGGGAATTAAAGTATCCAATGCCGTTTTTGCGACGTTACAGCACCAAAGCCATAAGCTCATTTTTAGCTTGTGGGAAATTGGGTGGAACCACGAATATGACGCATTCGTCCCTTGCCATAGGGATGGGTGCGTTTTTTTATACTTTTAAAAGGAGTGTTTAGAATGATGAGTGAGAAATGTATACATGTACAATTTCCGGATGGGAAAATCAAGGAATTTCCAATAGGAATAACGGTAAAAAAGGTAGCAGAGTCAATTAGCTCAAGCCTATGTAAAAAAGCAGTTGCAGGGAAAATAGATGAACAACTGGTTGATTTGAGCTATAAGCTAGAAAAAGATGTAAAGCTCACAATATTAACTTTAGATTCAGAAGAAGCAGTGGCTATTTTAAGACACTCATCTGCACACGTGTTAGCGCAGGCTGTAAAGAGAATTCATGGTCATGTAGAATTAGCCATTGGACCTGTTATTGAAGATGGATTTTATTATGACATGAACCTTGAGCATCCGATTACTTCTGATGATTTATCCGCAATTGAAAAAGAAATGGAAAACATCATCAGTGAAAATCTAGAAATCGAGCGAATGGAAGTTTCCTTTGAAGAAGCTCAAAAGCTATTTGAAAAGAAGAATGAGCCTTTTAAGTTAGAGATTTTAAAGGACATCCCAAAGGGAGAAAACATAACTCTTTATGCGCAAGGAGATTTTATTGACCTTTGCCGCGGACCACATCTTCCATCTACAGGCTACATTAAGGCGTTTAAATTAACACGCGTATCAGGTGCATATTGGCGAGGAGATAGTAATAATCAGGTACTTCAGCGAATCTATGGCGTGGCATTTAGAAATAAAAAAGAGCTAAGTGAGTATGTAGATTTCTTAGAAGAAGCTGCAAAACGAGATCATCGTAAGCTAGGAAAGCAGTTAGAGCTATTTATGTTTTCTGAAGAGGCACCTGGAATGCCATTTTATTTACCAAATGGACAAATCATTAGGAATGAGTTAGAAAATTATTCTCGAGTCGTTCAACAAAAGGCCAATTATGATGAAGTACGTACTCCGTTCATGATGAATCAAGAGTTATGGGAAAAATCAGGTCATTGGGATCATTATCATGAAAATATGTACTTTACGGAGGTTGAACATAAAAAATTTGCTCTCAAACCAATGAATTGCCCAGGGCATATGCTGATGTTTAAAAACAATCTTTATTCGTATCGAGATCTGCCAATTCGAATGGCGGAGTTCGGCCAAGTTCACCGTCATGAGTATAGTGGTGCATTAAATGGAATGCTTCGAGTCCGCACATTTTGTCAGGATGATGCCCATATATTTGTTCGGGAGGATCAAATCGAAAGTGAAATTAAGCAGGTTATTCACTTAATTGACGAAGTATACACTACATTTGGTTTTGACTATTCAGTAGAACTATCGACTCGCCCTGAAGATTCATTAGGGGATGATCGTCTATGGGAAACTTCTGAAGAAGCATTAAAGAGCGTATTGGAGAGCTTGAATGTTCCTTACCATTTAAATGAAGGGGATGGAGCATTTTATGGACCGAAAATTGACTTTCACATAAAGGATGCGCTAAAACGAAGCCATCAATGTGCAACGATACAGCTTGATTTTCAAATGCCTGAAAAGTTTGATTTGACATATATCGATCAATCTAAACAAAAAGTTCGCCCAGTTGTCATTCACCGAGCTATATTTGGATCAATCGACCGGTTCTTTGGGATTTTAATCGAACATTTTGCAGGAGCGTTTCCTGTGTGGCTTGCACCGACACAAGTGCAAATTATCCCTGTTTCACAGGTTCATTTAGAATACGGCGGGAAGCTCCAAGCAGAATTAAAGGAATTAGGGGTAAGAGTGAAAACGGACACTCGCAATGAAAAACTAGGGTATAAAATAAGAGAAGCACAATTGAAAAAGATTCCGTATATACTGGTGTTAGGGGACAAGGAAGTGGAAGAAAAAGCAGTAAACGTTAGACAATATGGGAAAAAGCAATCAGAAATGGTATCATTAGATTCATTTAAAAATAGCATTATTGATCAAATAAATAGACGTAGTATTTAAGGACTATCCCCTTAAAAAAATGGCGAAATAATCAAGCAGCGTACTAAGCCATGCATCTTCATAAGAAATAAGGGAAATATTCAAGAGGATCAACCCTTGTTATTTCCCTATATTTTCGTATGAACGTTATTGTTTTGGTGCACGGAACCCTGCTTCATTCGCTTCCTTTTCAGAACAAAACATCACTTCTGCAATGGTTTGCTCATACCAAGGAGATTCGGGAGTGTGATAGATTTTCTCAGATCCAATGTTTCCTTTGATTTTACAACCTGATGTTTCAGTTGTAGTAGTCTCAGCTTCTGTAAACTCAGGGTGAAACCCATCTTCTTGAGCATAATTTTCAACAGACCAAATTCCTACTCCTTGTTGCTGTACGTCTTTTTGAATTGCTTGAAATTGATCAACATAACGAGTATTAGGAGGAAAGATATATGCAACTCGAGCAAGTCCCTGTTTAAGAAGCTCCTCTTGCAGCATCTTCCCATCCACGTACACATATGCGAGCAGTCGATCATACTTATCTCTTTTCTGTCCAATATCGTATTCGATCTCAAGAATTTCAGCTTGTTCAACTAAATTTTTAGTGAATTCTTTAGCTTCTTGCCCAAAAGGCTGTTTTCCCAGTCTAGGATGTGATGTTTCGGGTGTATCGATTAATAATAGACGAATGTTCTCACTCTCCCCATCCAAGAACACGGATAGGGTATCACCGTCAATAGCTTGGTCTAGTTCAACTTGAATCTTATCTCCAGAACCTTCGCTCTCCACCAACGAACAGCCCGTTATCGAAAATAAGAGAATGAATGCGACTAACATTTTTAACTTCAAATAGAATCCATCCTTTTTAAGTGTGGTCAATCTCCTATTTTATCATTGGTCCATTAGGATAGAAACTAGTAATATGAGAAAAAATCGGGACTTGTATCTGGACAGAGGGAGAGTATGGACAGAAAAAGCAGAAAATCCGAAATTGGTGTCAGAACCAGTCTTCACTTTGGGCAGAGCACCTAGCTCTTCATCATCATCCCCCGCCTCATATAGTCATTTTTCTTAAATTCTTGAAAAGTCTAGTCCTTTTTCTCCTAGGTTACATACGATAAACCAAGTATGGCTGGGAAGGAGGGATCCATCATATGAGTGATATGTTTAAGGGTATTGAGAAGAAAACAGGTGTAAAGATGAATGACATTATGAAGGTGGCGAATTCGTTTGGTAATCGTAATCTTCGTAGTGAAAAGGATGTTCGTGAATTAATTGGCCAGGTAGCCAAATTAGCGAATAAACGAGTACCGAAGCAAACGGAAGATATGATTGTTGATGTGTTAGTTAATAAAAAGCAAAATATTGACGAAAAAACCATCTCAAATATGTTAAATAAGAAAAAACGATAACAAACAAATAAAAGAGGAAGCCTATTATTGGCTTCTTCTTACTTTGTGAAGGAATTCTTCTTCATTCTGGGTTCGGTAAAGCGTGTTTTCTTCTGCCATCATGATTCCGTGCTCATACATAGTTATTGCCATGATTTTTCGAGCTTCCTTTGCCGCTGTCCAATAGAATTGATCATCTACAAGCCCGACTACCGTATACTCATACCCGCGATAGTGTGAATTTAATGATGTCATCCCGTACACTTGAAAGGGCTCGATGATGCAATTTTGATCATCTCGTTTGAGACATTGGCTAAATTCGTTGTTTAATCGTTCACATGCAAGCTCAAGTGCTCCGAAAACCTGCTCGGGATTTTCGCGAAAGCTTGCAACGACCCGTTCAATCACACGCATGCGGTCAATGTTGTAATTTTGGATTTGCTTGACTTCTCCGTTGCTGATTGTCAGAAGCTTGCCACTCCACTCGCGTACTTTTAAATAACGAAGTCCGATATCCTCGACCGTTCCATTGAATGTATTATTTACCGTAATAAAGTCGCCTTTGTGTAACTGCTTTTCATAGGTAAGAAATAACCCAGCCAAAATATCACGAATTAAACTCTGAGCACCAAAACCGACAATGACCCCAATGATTCCAGCTCCAGCTAGAACACGTCCAAAATCCTCGACATACTGAGAAATCGCGAAAAAGATTAGGCCGATGGTCGCCGTATACTTCGTAAGAGAGCGAATCATACTTTCAATCGTTTGTTCTTTTCGCTCCTCGATAAAATTGGTTCGTTTGAAAAAGTTATGTACGAGCTGGTTTAAGATAAATACTCCGACATAAGCAAAAAAACCAGCTATAAGGATGCTCATTAAGTTATATTCCTTTAGTTTATCAATCAATTCCATTAATCCCATTCACCTACTAATAAAAGCTATATGAATAAATTAAACCATGAATCAAGTCAATTTACCAATTTACTCATTCGAGTTAACCATAATAGCGGCAACTTGCTTCAATCTGTGAAAGAAAAGTTGACCTTCCGGTGTTTGCGATAATCCTATTTCTTCAAAAGCTTCTTCCATGCAGCTTAACCAGTTTTCTGCACGAACAGGGGTAATCTCAAACGGTAGATGTCTTTGCCTCATGGCTGGAGGTCCGAATTCTTCACTATACAAGGCAGGTCCACCAAGAAATTGAGAGAGAAACATAAATTGCTTTCTTTTAATATCCTCCATACTTCCATTAAAAATCGGAAGAAGTTCCTCGTTGCTAAATACCTTCGGATAAAATGCATCAACCAGCTTTTGAATCGTTGCACCTCCACCGATTTGCTCATATAAAGTTTCAAAATTCCCGTTCATTTTGAAAAACCACCTTTTCCTTGTTTTTTTCAGTATAGCGAGTGATGCTTGAATAAATTGTGATGTGAATCACAGAAAAGTCTGTTGAATCATCTTGCTTACTGGAGTGAAAAAGATCGCATACGTGTATGACAAAGAAGGATTAATATGAAAGAATGTATGGACACATCGTTCAGGTGATTTAGTTCAAGAGCTTCAGATATTATCAATTGGGAAAATCAAAGAGTTTGAAATTCAGTCTACGATAAATGATACACAACTAGAGAAGCTCTATCAGTACTTAATAAAGGATGTGGAGGATGAAGGGGGCCAAATCATAACCCTCTATGTTCGAATGCCACTACTTCTAACGCAAGATGAAATTCATCAGGTGATGAAAGACCTTGAGAGCTTTATAAAGCTTTATTCGTAAGTAGGCGAAAAAAGCCAAGGAACAGTTCGATGTCCATTGGCTATAATTGAATTTGAGGAATACATTCTATATAAATGCATATTGAAATAGTCCATAATACAATGGTACGAGGATGATTAATCCGGATAAACGAAGGGCTAAAGGGATTTCTTCTTCTTCGAACTCATTTAAAAAGAATACGGTATAAACAACGTCCCATGTTAGGGATGCAAAAAAAATAAACTTCCAAATGAAAGGCGTTAAGATTTGTATTTCTGTCACAAAACCAAATAAACCAATCCAGGTAATTACTGATATAATAAAGTCCAACTTAAGTTTAAAAGTTTGGTATTTTCCTTTAAGCAGAAATCCGATCGAAGCTGTTCCAAGTAAAGCTAAATAAATTGTCCAAAGCATGTAATTATTCCTTTTCTATATAATTTATGACACCTCTTTAATGTAACGAAGTTTACGTAAAAAGAAAAGTTTTATATAATAGATTGCGAAATTGAAAATATTTACAAATTGACAGGGTATGTGTGAAGTTAATAACAGATTCTCGAAATATAGTAAAATATTATAATAGTAGGTATGGAGAGAGATGGAGGAATGCAAATCGAAATGAGCATGTATGAAGAAATCTTACACATCATTGATCAAAAAGGACCAGTTTCAATTCCTTCTATTTGTCATGAATTAAATGGACATGTTCAAAAAGTAGAGAATCAAAAGACAATCGTTCAACCTTCGTCTGTTAAGTCAGTGATTTCTCGGAAAAAGGACCTTTTCTATTATGAAGATGAATTGGTGTGTATTCAACCAGACAGAAATTTGCAGTCATTGGTTTTTCGAATGACGATAGGTCAAAGTCCTTCCTATACAGTTAAAATCGATTTTACGAGCGAACGGTTTACCTTTTTTGAATGGCAATTAGATCAAAGTGTTTGGAACTTTGAACGCCCCAAATGGCTTGGAAGTGTTCGTGACTTTAAACATGCATTATACCGCGCGAAAATTTGGGATTGGGAAGAGGATCATCAGCCAAATGCCATTGTATTAGATGGGGTCAATTGGTCTATCGAGCTTCATACGAAAGGACAAACTTATTATAGTGAAGGGCTTGAATCCTTTCCGCGGGAATGGAGAACCTTCACTCGGGCGTTGACGAAATTAATTGGGAAAAGAATCTTTTAGATTCAATCAACATATTCCTCATCTAAAATAGCTATAGTGTCTTCATATTTTCTTCATTTGAATGAAATAATAAAGGCAGGATAGGAGATGAGATGATGAATCAGAAAAAGGACCATCCATGCCAGGAGGAATTAGATCAGCTACACCATTATTTAATTGAACAAATTACACATGTGTGTGTAGAGGAAGAACAAGAGCGAATGAAGAAAGAACATGGTATACCATCAGAAAAAATATAGCAAAAAGGAGACTAGTAGTAGTCTCCTTTTTGAGTGCTTAAGAAAGTAAATTAATTCCCAATTGTAGATAATCAATTTGGCTTCTAGCTCAAGCAACTCGCTCTAGAGGTCAAAACTTAGTTAGATAGGAAGACAAAGAACGCTTTCTAATCCAAACTGCTTGCCTAGCCTGTTTTTGTTCTTCTACTGTAAAAGTTTTTTTAGTGTATCAACATGCTGACGGTCTTGATCTAAAATACGTTCAATCAATTGCATGCTCTGTGGATCTAAATCCCCTTTTACTATTTCTTCAGAGAGCTGTATCCCATATACGTCTTCTCCCTTTAAGATCGTTTTTAGTTGTTCATCTAATTCGGTAGGTGCCGTCAACTTTCCTATGTAGTTTTGGAAGGAACCGATCATGCCTTCATCGTCTACTGGAGTTCCACCTAGATTTTGTATTCTCTCTGCCACCTGCATTGCATGTAGTTTATGTTCTTGCTGGATCCTTTGTAATTCTTTTTTTATATAGAAATCGTCTACACTCTGAATATAGTGTTCATAGGCATGAATCCCCATATATTGACCCTTTAAAAACGCATTTAACTCCTTTATGACGGTTTCATACATAGCTGAATCCTCCTTTTTAAGTATAAACCCTTCATTTTTAGCCTGTCCAAAAGTCATGAAAAGTTCACACAAAAAACAGTGAATAATGTAATAATAGTGTTAAATAACCAATTTATGGGGAGATTTCCTATGAGTAGAATTAATGTGAAATCGAAAGAACGACTTAAGCAAATTAAATTTACAGGCATCACGGAACATAAATTGAAGCTTATTTCACAATATAAAGAGTCATTCTCTCCATCGTTAGAATCAATTGTAGACCAGCTTTATACAGATATATACGATGTTCCAGAGATGAGAGACATTATTAATGATTATTCAACGATTAATAGATTAAAGGTCACACAGCTGAAGTATCTCCAATCTTGTCTAGATGGAATGATTGACGATGCTTATATTGAAAGTCGCTTAACCATAGGACGTGTTCACTCTAGAATAGGGCTCGATACTCAGTGGTATGCAGCTACATATTCACGTTATTTGGATATATTGAAGGAAATAGCGAAAACGATTGCTTCTGAAGATGTCTTGGAGTTAATGAATGCATTTACCTCTCTTTTTACATTTGATTTGCAGCTGGCAATAGAAGCATACAATGAAAAGGAAATTGACAAAGTCGCACACCCTGTGTTTTATGAAATGGAAAAGCTTAGAGTGCTGAATGGATTTACCAACCATGATCTTTTACATTTAGAAAATTTCAGTGGGTTACTCTCGTTCCAAGTGACCACAATTATGAACCATTTTAAGAGGATTATTCGAACCCATGTGGATCACCTAGAGCTGCCAATCATTAACACGCGTAATGAAGATGAATTTCACTCCTATATGAAAAAGGTGGTCTTGGAGTTTTTTCAGGAAAAGACCTTTCAAAAGCCGGAAATATTCTATCGCCTTATTAGAGACTGGAGCAGGTTAATTATTGAAGATAAACTACCTGAAGCTTTCTTCCAATCATGTGGAATGAGCTTAGTAGAGTCTGTTCGGTTAACCTTTCTAACAAAAGAACATATAAACGATTCAACGATGATGATGCAGGTAAATGCATTTGAACGTCTCGTGAAATTTGGGATTACATTAATTCATGAAATGATAAGACCCTATCGATTTTTACAAAATTTTAACATCATGAATATTTATGCCTATGAAATTAGCACTACTGATTTTGGTCAGCTTACGTGGATGGATGATCGGATGAAGCAATTGTTAAAAAAGCAAAACCGTCAGCGCTTTTTGAAGAGTCAACTAGGAGGGCGATGCTATGAGGTCATCTTTAATCGCTCCCTTCCTTGCCCAGGTTGTCCTGTGGCGATAAAAAGCAGTCAACCGATCACGGTAGCTATGGAAAATGAAGGAAAGTCACAATACTATAAAATTGGCCAGCTCCCGTTAAATGAAGTGTTCGAGCTTTCTCGGTCGTTGCTTGTTATGCAGGATACAACAAAGGAATCAAAAATGATGTTTGACACGATTGATCGTCTCTTGCAACTAGCTGAGTTCCGTGATGATGACACAGGTCAACACGTCGATCGAATTGGAATTTTATCCGGCATGTTAGCCCAATTAGCTGGGATGGATGAAACGTTTGTCAATCAGATCGCGATTGCTTCGAAATTCCACGATGTAGGAAAAGTCGGTATTCCTGATAATATATTAAATAAGCCTGGAAAGCTAACAGAAGACGAAAGAGAGTCAATGAAAAATCATGCTTTAATTGGATACCAAATACTCTCCAATCTCGAATTGCCTGTTATTCAAATGGCAGCTTCGATTGCTCATACCCATCATGAATGGTATAACGGAAATGGATACCCAAATGGCTTGAAAGGAGAACAAATTCCTTTGGAGGGCAGAATCGTAGCCATTGTGGATGTGTTTGACGCACTATTATCCAAACGGGTGTACAAGGAACCATTCCCTCCTCAGCAGGTGAAAGAAATTTTACTTGAAGGAAAAGGGAAGCAATTTGATCCTAAACTCGTTGACCTCTTATTGAGCATGTGGGATGAATTTATTACTATCAGAAAAAAGGTTAGGATGGAACCTTCATTCTGATGAGGTATGTATTGAAAGGTTGAGCACAGTAGAAAAACTACTGTGCTTTTTTCATGAATCTTCCGATTAGCACGCATAATATAGGGAGAGGAGTGACGGAAATGACAATAAGAGTGTTTGTACTAGTTGTATTAATCTTATGGCACGTAGCTGTTGTCGACGCAAGTACAATTGTAATTAAGCATAAGGAAGAAGTAATTTCTCAAATAGCAAAAGGGAGCTTCTTCATTCCTTACCTTCCAGATTTACCACTTGTGGATGTTGATCAATTAAATTTGTTGACTGAACAAATAGAAGGCGTTGTATATAAGACGCCAATCAATGCGATAATTGACGAGCAAAATCAGATTAAACCTGAAATCATGGGCTATGAGCTTGATGAAATCGAGTTTAAACGTCGGTTTATGCAATCTTTTTATGATCCGAGTTCTTCGTATTTGGAAATTCCTTTAAAATACCTCTATCCAAAGGTGGATAGTGAGCTTCTCACACAAATACGTACGAAACAAATCGGTTATTATGTTACTTATTTTAACCCAAATAATAAAACTCGTTCTCATAATATCTCACTCGCGTCTGAAGCGATCAATAATGTGGTTATTTTTCCGAATGAGTCATTTTCTTTTAATGAGATCGTTGGTAAACGAACAGCAGGTCGAGGCTATCTTCCTGCCCCCGTAATTGTAAAGGGGGAATTAACGGAAGGAATTGGTGGTGGCATTTGTCAGGTATCTTCGACTCTCTTTAATGCCGTCGATCGAGCAGGAGTTGAAATCCTACAAAGGTATTCTCATAGCAAAAGAGTTCCATATGTGCCTCCGGGGAGAGATGCGACGGTTAGCTGGTATGGTCCCGACTTTACGTTTAAAAATACATATAATCAGCCGATTTTAATTCGTTCCGTGTCTAATGGAGGCAGCATAATCATTATGATATTTTCTTCGGATACCATCGAATATGAGCCGAGAAACATTTCAAGTATCTCTCCGCAGTTACCCGAAGAAATGACAAATTCGTCTCCTTCTGAATCTTTGACGGAAAGGTAGTATAATATGATAATACAAATAGCAAACACCACTCATACTGTGGTGTTTTTCCTGTGAATGAACAGATGGAGGAAAATGCCATGAAAGACATTACCGTAGAGCAGTATATAGAGTTAACGAGGCCAATAATTGTAGATGTGAGATCCCCAATCGAATTTGAAGAAGGTGCGATTCCGAATGCGGTAAATATCCCTTTATTTACTAATGAAGAAAGAACCGAAATTGGTACGATTTATAAAAAGGAAAGTGCTGCTGAAGCTAAGTGGAAAGCGATGGAAATTGTCTCACCCAAGATTCCTTCTATATTAAATGAAATTAAGCTTCTTATGAATAGTGGCTTTCAACCTGTTATCCAGTGTTGGAGAGGGGGGATGAGGAGCGGAGCCGTAGCCCAATTTTTAGAGTTCGCTGGTATTCCGTCCCTTCGATTACAGGGGGGGTACCGGGCTTATCGTCAATATATCTTGAAGCAAATTCCTCAACTTCTACCTGAGCATGCAATTATATTACATGGGATGACAGGTGTAGGAAAAACGGAAATCCTGAATGAGCTATCGAAACAGGGATACCCTGTAATAAATATTGAGCAGCTAGCCTCACATCGAGGCTCAGTTTTTGGAGATATAGGCATCAATCAAGGGAGAACGCAAAAGGACTTTGATGCATGGTTATACCATGAACTCAAAAACCTGAAGGATTCGCCTTACTTTATAATGGAAGCTGAAAGTAAACGTATTGGAAGAGTTGTTCAGCCCGAAGCTCTTCTACAGATAAAATTAAGAGGAGTCCATATCGATGTGACAGCAGATCTCACCCAAAGAGTAAAGAGAATATATCGAGAGTATGTTTTTCCGTATGAAAATGAGACCTGGTTTCTTCCTAAGGTTGAGGAAGGGCTATCTGTAATTGAGAAAAGAATGAAAGACAAAGCGATTGTTGAAGAGCTCAAAAAAGCAGCAAACGAAAAGAACTATAAAGTAATCATTGAAAAGCTGTTAACCCATTACTATGATCCTCGTTATGATCATAAAACCCTTGAATACAAGGGAAGCTTTATATCGATTCAATCAAATGAACTCAATCAAGCAGTTGCAGAGGTAATCGATCACACGAAAGGTTTTCATCATAAAATAAGAGAAGCGGCGCAAGGAAGAATGAGCTAAGTATATAAGGCTGATAAGGATGTTTCTTGGAGCTTTTTGAAAAGGAATTATTCTGAAGATAACATAAGATTGTAGGGAGTTAGCGAAGAGAATTTATCTTAGAAAAACCCAGTTATTAATGAAACAATGGACGAAAAGGATACACAAAGAATATTATCGTCGATTTTTTTGGACTAGCAATTGATATTTTACTAAGTAACGATCTAACATTTGGCTTACCTGGATGGTTCGAGGGCTTGAAAGTCCTTCTGAGGTCCCAATGCGTACGAGGTCATTTCTTAATTTTTGAATCATTTCAGCTAATTCTCTTAGGCTTTCTTGCCTATAATCTTCTTTAGTTAATGGCATGTGATAGGACTCCTTATAGTTAATATATTCATCATAAGTAGTTCAATCAATCGGAGTAAGTGATGTTTCCCACAATGAAATAACTAGCTGTCTTTTTTCTACTAATTGTCATTGGATTGTAAGAATTTGTCTTGTATAGACGGTTCGATCCTTAAACGAAAACCCACATGCTTGTGGGTTTTCGTTGCATCTATTTATGTAATCGTTTCTATTCCTCGATTAAGTTCAAGACAGGTACATCCTTTTCTTCTTCTGGATTTGTTTTGGAATACACTCTTGCAGTTCCCGATTTTTCATTCACGTGTTGAATAATTACAGGTGTTCCTTCGAATGTAACTTGAAACATTTCCATTGAATCAGCAATTTCTTTTGCACGACCGATATTCATTTTACCTAGTCCCTCCTAAATGGTATCAAACATAATTTGCCTTGTCTGAAATCATTTTATCCACTAATTTTTAGATGAATGGCTATCTATTATTGCAATGTTCAAATAAAATAGTAGGATTTTCCTGGAGGTAATTGAGAATTTGTCCATTATAATAAGGAAGTAGGCAAAATAATGGAGGGTGTTTAAATGTTTGAACATAACAGTTGTCACCATCGTTATTTAGTATTAGATGAAAATATTCCTCTTATAACAGAAGATGGAATGTGTGTTTTCATTAGTGGAGGCAGCAATCCTAACTTCACCTTATGTGGTCACATTGATTTCCCAATGGATATGAGAAAAGTAATTGATCTACGTTTGAGAGAAAAAAGATCCAACAAGCAAGCGTCAAATCAACTTTAAATCAATAGAAAATTCATGATTTAAGCTGGTGTATTGCCAGCTTTTTTTATTAGAAAAAATAGATTTTATATTGCTTTAGCTGAAAAAAAGCTCTGATGATTACCTTTGTTTATTCCTCCCTAAACTGCTAAAATTTTGCTTTTCTAATATAAGTATTTCAACTATAATAAGATAAAATATTTTACACTTCACAAAGAGTAAAAACCTTTGTATTACAAAGGTTCTCGTGTTAAAATATCCATTGAAAACGTTTTATCCTCTGAATAATATTATTTTTCTCAAAATTCTTTGTTTCGTTTTGAAAGGTATGGGTATTAGGGAAGAGGAGTCATAATTTAAGTTGCTTTGTTATTGGTATGGTTAGAAGGGATAGTCAGCAAGTTATTCCCCTTCAACATCCCCTTAAGAAGCTACATGGAGGTATTTTCATGAAAAAGCCGGAAAGTGTTCAAGGGCCAGGATGGCAAGGTTTTCATGGTCCAAACCTTGGCTATGTCATAGAGTTATATGAACAGTATTTAGAAAACCCTGAATCAATCGACCCAGAAATGAAAGCGTATTTTGATGAATTTGGAGCACCAGAAGTAGGACAGCAGGTAAAAGTGGTTGAACAATCTTCACCAGCAATGGCTACTCCTTCTGGAAATCTAACATCCATATTAGCAGCGATGAAGCTAGCGGACCAAATTCGACATAACGGACATTTAGCAGCAGATATTTATCCATTGAAAAAGCAAGCTTCAAACGAGCATAGATTTGACTTAGCTAATTTTGGTTTAACTAAGGAAGAGCTAATGGGCATTCCTGCACATCTCTTGTGTAAAGATGCGCCATCACATGTGAAAAATGGATATGATGCCATTCAATACTTACTGAACATATATACAAGCACGATTGCTTATGAATTTTATCAAGTTCATGATGAAAATGAAAAGCAATGGCTACAACAGAAAGTAGAGCAAGGTAACCTTCAACCGAAGCTGTCGATTGAAGAAAAGCTAAGCGTTTACAAAAGGCTAACAGAGGTTGAAGAGTTTGAAAAGTATCTTCACCGAGTTTTTGTTGGGCAAAAACGCTTCTCAATTGAAGGATTAGATGCCATGATTCCTTTATTGGATGAGATTGTTTCAAATTCCGTTCAAGCTGGTTCGAAAACAATAAATATTGGAATGGCTCACCGTGGACGATTAAATGTATTAGCCCACGTCTTAGGGAAGCCTTATGAAATGATTTTTGCAGAATTTCAGCATGCGCCGAATAAAGAGCTAGTTCCATCAGAAGGTTCAATTGGCATAAATTACGGCTGGACTGGTGATGTGAAATATCACCTTGGACTTGACCGACAAATAAAAGAAGAAAATACTGTTCGAGCGCGTTTGACACTTGCCAATAACCCAAGTCACTTAGAATTTGTTGGTTCCGTAGTTGAAGGGTTTACAAGGGCAGCACAAGATACGCGCAAGGAGCCTGGATATCCTAAGGAAGATTTAATGTCAGCTATGGCCATCTTGATTCACGGGGATGCAGCTTTTCCAGGTCAAGGGATTGTAGCGGAAACGTTAAACTTAAGTCAATTAAAGGGCTACCGCACCGGTGGAACCATTCATATTATTGCGAATAATACAATCGGTTTCACAACAGAATCCTATGACTCAAGATCCACACGCTATGCAAGTGATTTAGCAAAGGGATATGAAATTCCGATTCTGCATGTAAATGCGGACGACCCTGAGGCTTGTATTGCTGCGGCAAAGTTTGCTTGTGAATACCGTGCTACATTCCAAAAGGATATTTTAATCGATCTAATTGGTTATAGACGCTTTGGTCACAATGAAATGGATGAACCAATGACTACGAATCCTTTAATGTACACCCTAGTTCATCAGCATCCAACAACTAAGGTAGTATACGGGAACAAGCTTCAAGGGGAAGGGTCAATTTCTGAAAAACAACAGGAAGAAATTCAAGAAGCCATTTTGAAAAATTTACAAGATGCTTATGATAAAGTTCCGAACAAGAAAAAAGAGGTAGAAGTGACAAATCCACCAGAATTAGTGGAAAAAGGTCTACCAGTTATTCAAACGGCTGTACCTCTAGATCAACTGAAACAAATAAACGAGGAATTATTAAACTGGCCTGAGAAAATTCACGTATTTAACAAGCTTAGTAGAATATTAAAAAGGCGTTCAGAAGCTTTAGAAGGGAATGGGAAAATTGACTGGGGTCATGCAGAAGCGTTAGCATTTGCTTCTATTATTTCGGACGGTACACCCATACGTTTAACTGGCCAAGATTCTGAGCGTGGAACATTCGCTCAACGAAACATCGTTTTACATGATGTGAACTCAGGCGAAATTTTCTCTCCATTACACACGCTTTCTACAGCAAAGGCATCCTTCGCTGTTCATAATAGTCCGTTATCAGAAGGGTCTGTCATAGGATTTGAATATGGCTATAATGTGTTTGCACCTGAAACACTTGTGTTATGGGAAGCGCAATACGGTGATTTTGCCAATGCAGCCCAAGTATTATTTGACCAATTTATTTCTGCCGGACGTGCGAAATGGGGGCAGAAGTCAGGTCTTGTCATGTTACTTCCTCATGGGTATGAAGGCCAAGGACCTGAGCATTCAAGTGGAAGAGTGGAGCGCTTCTTAACGCTTGCTGCAGAAAATAACTGGACTGTAGCAAACTTAACTTCCGCTGATCAATATTTCCATATTCTAAGAAGGCAAGCGGCTATTTTAAACCGCGAAGAAGTTCGTCCTCTAGTCATCATGACGCCGAAAAGCTTACTTCGTAATCCAACGGTTGCTTCTGAAGGGACAGAACTGAGCGAGGGCTCGTTCCGCTCAATTATTGAACAGCCTGGACTTGGAAAGAACCACGATCAAGTTCAAAGACTTGTATTCGCTACTGGAAAAATGGCAATAGATCTTGCTGAAAATGTAAATACTGAAGCGAATAATGACTGGTTACACATCATCCGCGTAGAGGAGATCTATCCATTCCCAATGGAAGAGATTCGAGCGATTGTTAATAGATATCCGAATTTAAAGGAAATGACTTGGGTTCAAGAAGAACCAAAAAACATGGGGGCATGGAATTTCATTGAACCTCGGTTAAACGAGCTTGCACCTGACCATGTGGAAGTAGATTATATTGGAAGACGCCGTCGTTCTAGCCCAGCTGAAGGGGACCCAAATGTGCATAAAAAAGAACAAGGTCGTATCATTAATGAAGCTTTAACGCGTCAAATTGAAGGGGGATTCTAAGGTGGCTGAAATAAAAGTTCCAGAATTAGCAGAATCAATTACAGAAGGTACTGTGGCTCAATGGTTAAAAAAAGCGGGTGACACAGTGGAAAAAGGCGATTACATCGTCGAACTAGAAACAGATAAAGTTAATGTTGAAATCATTTCTGATTATAGTGGGGTATTAGCGGAATTAAAGGCAGAAGAAGGAGATACAGTGAAGGTTGGGGAAACCATTGCTGTCGTATCTGAAGGAGGTGCAGCTCCTGTAACTGAGACACCTGCTCAAGCAGAAGCACCGGCTCAGCCAAAAGCAACACCTCAAACACCTGAAGTAACGATCGATGAGAAAAAACAAAGACCGATTGCTTCTCCGGCAGCTCGTAAATTAGCTAGAGAAAAAGGCATCGATTTACATTCTGTTCAGACAGCTGATCCACTTGGAAGAGTTCGCGCTCAAGATGTAGCAAACTTTGAACCAAATCAACAGCAAATGCCTAAGGCTTCGACTGAACCTGCTGTTAAACCACAGGCTCCTGCTCCACAAGCATCTGATGATAAGCCAGTAGAACGTATTCGCATGTCTCGCCGTCGCCAAACAATAGCTAACCGTCTAGTTGAAGTTCAACAAACGGCAGCGATGTTAACGACTTTTAATGAAATTGATATGACGAATGTAATGAATTTACGTAAACGTCGTAAGGATAAATTTTTTGAAGAAAATGACGTGAAACTAGGATTTATGTCATTTTTCACTAAAGCGGTAGTAGCAGCATTGAAGAAATCTCCATTGTTAAATGCTGAAATTCAAGGAGATCAAATTGTCTTGAAAAAGTATTATGATATCGGAATTGCCGTTTCTGCTCCAGAGGGCTTAGTTGTTCCTGTCGTACGTGATGCAGACCGTAAAAACTTTGCAGAGATCGAAGGCGATATTCTTAATCTTGCGGATAAAGCAAGAAACAACAAGCTTTCATTAAATGACCTTCAAGGTGGTACATTTACGATTACAAATGGGGGAGTATTCGGATCCTTACTATCAACGCCTATTCTAAATGGACCACAAGTTGGTATATTAGGAATGCATAAGATCCAAGTTCGTCCTGTTGCAATCGATGCAGAGAGAATGGAAAACAGACCAATGATGTATGTCGCATTATCATATGATCACCGTATTATCGATGGAAAAGAAGCAGTTGGATTCTTAGTGAAGGTTAAAGAGCTACTTGAAGATCCAGAATCATTAATATTTGCATAAGATGTAAAAACAGCGTGAAGGTAATCTTCATGCTGTTTTTATGTTTATATAGGGTATACCAACCAGGTTAGCTCTTTGAAACGTATATTAGAGATTAAGTTGGATGAAACATAAATGGATGAATAAAAATAAGTTGCAGTAAGGAAACATTTAGTTCGGCCAGAATATATATATAATAAAGCAGGTGATGAAGGGATGGGAAGGGTACAGAAGAAGATCTATGTGTACTCCAAAATATTGAAAATGCTTGGTGTATTTAACCAAGAAGAATTTCAAGAAATCAATAAAGAGTTGAAAAAGAAAGTTTAAGGGAAGTTGCTAATGTGTGGGTGATGATGAAGGGCTTATTAGCAAAAAAATAGAGGGAGAGTGGTCATCATCCCTGCGATGAAGGCCAAAATTAGTAGAAAAATAGAGGGAAAAGGTCATCATCCCGGCGATGAAGGCCTAGATTAGCAGAAAAATAGAGGGAAAAGGTCATCATACTACTGTCGTGAACTATTACAGAAAAAATATATTCATTTAGACAAAACAATGGGCTGATTTCAGAAGAAGTCAGCCCATTCATTTGATTGCTTATTTAATTGGTATTAGGGTTTAATCCTCTTCGATGGATTTCATCTTTTAAAAATTTGATCCATTCTTTTTCACCCGACTTCAATGCATTACGATACGACACGACTAATTGTTCATTACTCATAATCTTCATTCTGCATACCTCCTCGGAAAGGATTAAATATTCTAACTTATTAATCTATTGTAAATGGTTTATGAAGATTTGAAAACCCATAACTGGAAAAAATTCATACGTTCTAATGGAAAATGAGTAAATATTTTACAAAATATACATATGGAGGTAATCTGAGAGGGGAAGAGGTATCGCATGAAGACCAAAATCATTTAGTTGTGGAATGAGCTTTATGAATATGGAACCTCCCACTATAGAATCACCAAGATCATTCGAGTGGTTTGTTTCTCTAAAAGCTGATAAATCTATAAGATTTAATGAAGAGGACACTTGACTCCTTGAAATTCATCTTCATACAATGAAAGGCTACCGAGGGCATCTTTGTCATGTTGTAGCAAGAGGAATGCAAGTGTCTAATTCGGTCTTATCTGAACTAAAATAAAGTACGCTTATCAGTGTAGTTTTTCCCATCTAATATTAAAAACCATGGTTCCTATCATATTCGTAGCTGTTAAAATGGAATAATTCAACATTCACTTTGATATCTTTTAACGACTCATCCGTTAAATAAAAGTTTTGTTCTTCTTTAAGTTTTTTATATTTTTTGGGGTGAGTTCGATACCATTTTTCTCCCAAGTTAAATAAGTCTAGTTCATTTTGTAATCCTTCTTCATAGATTTCAGTAAACTGCTTTGTTAAGTCCTCACCTACTTTTTTCGTCAGTTCTTCGATTGGTTTGCTTTTAATCATCTCAAGAAGGTCTGCTTGAACATCTATAACTATGGAGAAAATCGGCGAATCTTTGTTTTTTTCATATGTAATTTTCATTTTTGGCGTTTTTAATTTAAGTGCAGCTACTAATTCATCTTCCATCATTACTTTTTGATCTACTGAAATTTGTTCCTGAAGTAACCATTCAAGAAAAAGAGCTTGCTCGAAAGGTAGTGATTTAACATACTTTTGCTGCTGAAAGACCGCTAACTTATTGAGGTAGAGGACGGGGTATGCCTCTTCTGCTTTCCAGCTCTTAGTATCAACTTTAACAGAAGGAAGCTTTGCTGTTCCCATCGGTTCATAGTACTGTCTAAGAAAATCCATTAAGTGAACGGGCTTTAGTTCGTGGTCCTGTAGTTCTCCATTTTTCTTCATAAATAACACGGTATAAATAGCAGGGTATTCAAATAGTGCTTTTACATTTAACACGTCTTCTATATTATCCTCTGTCATAAACACCCTTAACGTATGGCGAATGGAGCGATTTCGTCCTAATTCAGTTATAACTTCATGAAACTTATGCTTCACGATTTCCTCTGATAAGACAAATGTTTCCACATGACCGAAAAAAAGGGGGGGTTCAGATTTTTTATATAATTTGCGGACGGCTAAATTGAGAGTTTCCCCTTTGGCCGAGCCGACAAAGATTGGAACTGGTTCAACAGGCTTTGCTCCTTCTTGTTTGGCGACATTTGCAAAGTTAAGTCCTTGTAGATAGACAGTAAATTCCTCGTTTTCCTCGTCATAGTCCATGCCAATTGTAACAATATAGGTCAAGTCTTGGATGTTTTTTAACCCAGAACAACCTGTAAGACCAATTAATACAATAATCCACCCTAAAACCATTTTCTGAACCATTTTATCCTCCTTCTCTCGTCGAGTCATTCGGATTTGTAGTTGCTGTACGTGATTTATAAAAGCTTTTAGGAGCTTTTAGTAGCGATTTAATTACTTCCTTTATGCTAATTGGTGCTAGTGGTGCTAGGTAGGGCACTCCAAAGGAAGAAATCGATGAAAAATAGATAAGCGTTAATATATAGCCAATTAACAAACCAAAAAGTCCGAGAAATGTACTTAATAAAAGGATAATAAATCGTAAAATCGTAATTGCTGAGCTTAGTGAATGGTTAACGAGTGTAAAGGAAGAAATATAGGTTATGGCTGCAACTACAAGCATGGTAGGAGACGTTAATCCTGCACGTATGGCAGCATCCCCTACAATAAGCCCTCCTAGTACAGCGACGGTTTGGCCGATGGCTCTAGGCAATCGAATACCTGCTTCGTTGAACAACTCAAAAAGAAAAAGGACAATAAACATTTCCATAGGTGCAGAAAAAGGGAGGCCAAAACGAGCGACAGACACTGTGGCTAATAACAAATAAGGAATTTGATCGACATTATAAGCAGAAAAACTAACCCATAATCCTGGTAAGAAAGCAGATATCATAATGCCAATCATTCGAATCATACGTTCAAGTGAGACAAATCCATACCCAATATAGGAATCCTCCGGTGACTTTGTTAATAACAGAATGTTAACAGGGGCAAATGTAACAGTCGGATTCCCGTCCACAATTAGGGCAAACCTTCCTTGGTTTAATGCTTCGACGACAAAATCTGGCCTCCCAGTAAAATCAAAGCCAGGAAAAAATGAGTACGGTCGATCTCCGATTAGCTGCTCTAAGTCATGAACACTTACTAATATGTCGACATTAATTTTTTCGAGTCGTTTATGCACTTCTGTAATAATTCGGTGATCAATGACATCGTCGAGATATAAAAGCGCTACTTTTGTGTTACTTCTTTTACCAATCGTGTATTTTTCAATACTTAGGGATGAAGTTTTTAACCTTCTTCTTACTAGCGAAATATTGGTTAAAAAGTCTTCGACAAATCCATCCTTAGGACCACGAATGGAGGTTTCCAGTGAGGACTCTTCTGGCAGCCGAATAGATAACTTGCCTGCATTAATCGCAACAACTTTATGTGGTAATATAAATATGATTTTTCCGGAGAATAATAGATCCTTGAGGTCCTCTAAGGAGGATGACTCAAATACTTCCACTTGAAAAAGTTCATGCAGTTGCTCTTCTGCTGAATCTAAATGCTCCGCACGGATCTTAGGGAGGATGTATTGATTCAAAAAATGAAGATCAATCAAGCTCTCAAAATAAAAATAGGGTAAGGAATCTTCATCTTCCAAAGAATGTTTCTTCATGATAAAGTCTTGCGCTTTGGCAAATTTGCTGGTTAGCTCATCAATTAAGATGCGTCCCTGCCCCTTATGTGCTTGATTTGAATTGGTTTTTGTTTTTTTCATGTTGTCCATCCCTTTTCTTCAGTACTAGGAGAGTGAAGGCTGAGAAGATAATTATTGTGATAAAAAAACCAAAAATAATCGGAATTAGATATTTGTATAAATATTTATAGAATTCGTACGTTTCAATATTTACATTGGTTAGGATAAATAATACGATATATATCCCAATAACCATTTTCCAATTTAACCGATCATCCTTTATTTTATGAGATAATAGATAACCAATTAGATACATAAACAATCCAATTCGTATTAAGGCACCGCTTAACCATTGATATAATGCAAAGAAGTCAAGGTGAGAAATGTAATCCCCAATATTTAATAATCTCCACTGCTCATAGGCAGGATAACGTAAAGTAGTTGCTTCTATTGGGCCAAACTCCATTATAGATGCAGTCAATGGACCTAAAATAAGAAAAGTAAAAGCTGATAATAGGATAAATAAGTGACGAAACTTAATTTTTGCCTCTGTAAATGGCTGGATAATCACAACGATATAAATCTCTAATAACCCTGATAATACATAAACAATTCCCTTTAAAACGGGCATATACCCATCAGAAAATAAAGGGAATAGGTAGCCAGGGTCCTTCATAGGTGTGTTGGTTATCGCGATAAAAAAGCCAAGAATAATCACAACTGGAAGTAGAAATCCGCTTGCAATAGCCATATATTTAATTCCTGCAAATGTGGTTAATAGACAGGCCACGATTAAAACGATATTAATAAGTAACAAAGGAAGATCGGCCAAAAAATATGCGTTTAGCCAAATCAACAAATCTCGAAATGTAACATACACACTTCCTAATAAAAAAAGCAGAACAGGTGTTAAATAGAGATAAGAAAATTTCCCAATCCGATTTTGTAAATACTGAAAGAACCCACCTTTAGGCGAATGTTTGATAATATAATGGACCAAGATTAAAAATAATAGAGCAATGAAATAAGCGATTAGTACGCTGATCCAGCTATCTCTACCAGCAGCCAGAAGAATATTAGGGATCAATATAACATGGTTTAACAGTCCAGTGGAAAGAACAAGCAACAGAAAAATTTCCCTTGGTATTAAGATTTTCGTTAATGTTCTCATTCGTCATCACCGCATCCTTCTTGTAAGCTATATTTTGCCAAGTGATGAATAAAAATATGCCTTATTTGTAGCATTTAGAGAAATTCCTGCTAATCAAGGAATCTCTCTGCCAATTACCTTTCATTCAGCCGCTCTTTCTTATTGTATTGATACAATCATTAGGTACAATTATTTTTCTAATCAAATGATTTTTCATACCATGTATAGCTATAGATTCGTTTCTTTATGTAATTCATTATACAATGAAAATATTGAATATTCTGTAAAATATGTTAACATAATTGTAAGCGCTTTTATTCATGGGTAACATGCCTGCTCCTACTTTTGGCGCTTCTGCTTTCTCTATTCCTCTATGATCCAACACAAATGTTCTAGTCTTTTCATTCCATGCATTAGTTAGTAGTAGGTCATTAAATTAGGGGGATTGATTGAATGTCAAATGTATTATCGATTACCGTTGGAAAGCTGCTTGAGGAAAAAGCAACACTTTATCCTGATCATGAAGCTGTTGTCTATGCAGACCGGGGAGTGCGATTAAGCTATAAAGAATTTGATCAACAATGTAGAAAAGTAGCAAAAGGGCTCATGAGCCTTGGTCTCGAAATCGGGGAAAACATTGCGGTTTGGTCGACGAATACACCTGAATGGTTAACTTGTCAATTCGCAACAGGTAAGATGGGGGCGGTTCTTGTAACTGTCAACACAAATTATCGATCAGCTGAATTAGAATATTTATTGAAGCAATCTGAGTCTACCACGATTATATTAATGGACCAATACCGTGACGCCTCTTACATAGAAATGCTTTATGAGATTGTACCTGAACTAAAGACGGCGGTAGCTGGACAATTGAAAAGTAAAAAGCTTCCCTACTTAAAAAATGTCATTGTATTAGGAGAACAATCCCATCCAGGAACATATAAATGGCAGGATTTAATCGATATGTCAGAGGAAATAAGCGATGACAAGCTAGACCAGCGAATGAGCCAACTAGACCCAGACGATGTCATAAATATGCAATACACATCTGGAACAACAGGCTTCCCTAAAGGGGTTATGCTTACCCATAGCAATATTGTTAATAATGCACTTAATATTGCAAATTGCATGAAGCTGACGAAGGATGATCGCCTATGCATTCCAGTCCCCTTCTTCCATTGCTTTGGATGTGTACTTGGTACACTCGCGTGTGTTTCAGTGGGTGCAACGATGGTTCCAGTTCAAGAATTTCATCCAAAGGCCGTGCTGCAAACCGTTCAAGATGAGAAATGTACGGGATTACATGGAGTTCCAACGATGTTTATTGCAGAATTAAATGACTCAGAGTTTGACAGCTTTGACTTAAGCCATTTAAGAACGGGGATTATGGCAGGCTCCAATTGTCCAATTGAAGTAATGAAAGCAGTCATTGAACGTATGGGTGCTGCCGAAATAACGATTGCTTATGGACAAACAGAGGCATCTCCAGTCATTACCCAAACAAGGACAGATGATCCAATCGAGCTTCGAGTGGAAACTGTCGGAAAAGCACTGCCCAATGTGGAAGTGAAAATTGTTAAACCTGGGACAAATGAAGAAGTTCCAAGGGGGGTTCAAGGGGAACTGTGTACAAGAGGCTATCATGTGATGAAGGGTTATTATAATAATCCTGAGGCCACAAAGGAAGCGATAGATGTAGAAGGCTGGCTTCATACAGGTGATCTAGCGGTGATGGATGAAGCAGGCTATTGTAAGATTACAGGAAGATTGAAGGATATGATCATCCGCGGTGGTGAAAACATCTATCCGAGAGAAATTGAGGAATTCCTCTATACACATCCGAAAGTGTTAGATGTTCAAGTTGTAGGAGTTCCCGATGTTGTCTACGGTGAGGAAGTAATGGCTTGGGTCATCCTAAAAGAAGGCCAAACAGCGACAGCAGAGGAAATGGTTGAATACTGTAAGGGGAAAATATCTAGGCACAAAATTCCTCGATATATCGAATTTACGGATTCCTATCCAATGACAGCCTCGGGGAAAATTCAAAAATTTAAGCTGAGAGAACAATCTGTTGAAAAAGCGGAGCAAGCAAAGTAAGACGGAGAAAATCTCTCCTTCATCTCATTCAAAAGGAGGAGAACTAATCCTCCTCATTGCCAATGTTTCAGATGGCGGAAACATATACAATGAGCTTAAGAGATGAAAAGGAGAGATGAAATGATGTTGGATCATATATATGCAGCACAAGTAATACATGAATTAAGAGAAAAGGAGTTTCATAAAAAGCCTTCCTATTTGTATCAAAAACAGGATAAATCCAGTACACAAATCATTTGTAAGCTACCATTCACATCTAATCTATCACAATGTCAGTGTCATTAATTAGAGTCTATACCACAAGGACCTGTTCTCTTGTGGTATTGTTCGTTTACATAAGCGATTCAACCAAAAGGGGGATAAGGAACATGGAACCGTCCATTTACGTCTTTGTCTATGGAACACTTAGGTATAAGGAGAAAAATCATCATCTCATAAAGGGACCGTGTGTAGCTGAGCAAGCGTGGATCTATGGAGAAATGTTCGATATTGGTGATGTTTATCCTGTTGCTCTTTCATCTACAACAAAAAAAATGTATGGAGAACTGTATCGAGTCTCAAAGGATGAGTTAAAACAACTCGATTCGTTAGAAGGCTATACAGAAGCGAATTCTGATGACTTGTTTACTCGAGTATCAACAACAGTCTTCACAGACAAGGGAAAATTTAGAGCCTATACATATTTGTACAATCAGAAGATGGACAAAGACAAGCAAGTGATTACTAGTGGTGATTGGAAGCTGTATCAATTTTTAAAGGCTAACCCAATAAGGGTCTACTACTTTGCATATGGATCATGTATGGACTGTGAGCGATTTCGAGTAGCGAACGTCGAATCATTTTTTAACAGAGTAATAGGCGCGGCCGTTCTTGTGGGCTATTCGATGACCTATGGGTTTATTGCAGCAGATGGAGGACGGGCAGATATTGTTGAATGTGGAGGAAAAACAGAAGGGATTCTTTATGAAATTCCATTCGAAGCGATTGACTATCTTTTCCATCGGGAAGGGGTTGATGAAGGCTGGTATCGACCAACATTCGTTCGAGTTCAAGTGGGAGAACAGTTTTATGAAGAAGTGTTAACGTTTCATGTGTATGAGAAACAGCAGGAATTGGCTCCTCCTGCCCACTATGCTAATGAAATCCTCAGAGGGGCAAAGGGGAGGGTAAGTGAAAACTATTATCGCGAATTAATAAACCGGCTCCATACCCTTGGGAAAATGGATGGAATCGAAATTTGATGTTTAGTATGAGCCTAGGTGGTGGTATATAGTGATTACTACCATCTATAAAAGAAGGTGACTTCATGAAGATTTTCACCAATCAGGGGCTTTACAAACTGAAGTATGAACATCAATATTATGATCATCTTGAATTTCTTCGTTTAGATCATATATGTAAAATTGGCTATGTAACTTTAAAAAATGTCCTAACTGGAGAAATCTACACATTTGAACAAGATAAAATCGTCTATATGAAAAAGAAAATGCATGTACAAAATACAAAAACACAAAAAATGGTTGCAACCGTCTAAGGCGATTCCTTATACTTATGAAATAGGAACGGTAAAGGAGCTGTAGACATGATTCATCAAACATGGCAGGAAAAAAATACAGTTAAAAAGATAAAATGTATCCATACAGATGCGAGTAAATATATTGTGAATCGCGTATTGACTAAAGGTCAAGTATATGAAGTGAAAAATGAAACAGAAGAGTTCTATTTTATCATTGACAATTCTGGAAAAGTTGGCGGTTTTTATAAAGACTATTTCCAAGAAGCATAATCACAATTTGAAAATGGATGACGATTTGTCCTTCCGTTCAAATGTCTGTTAAAAGGTATCGAGTAGTAAATCTCTCGATACCTTTTTGGTATATCGTTAAAAAGAGTGATCAATTTATAGTGAGGTGGAATGCTATATGCCATTCTGGCACGAATTATTTTCATTAACCAGTCAAACAGTCGAGCTAATCCCATTAGAGGAAGAACATGTAGAAGAATTATGGGAAATTGCAAAAGCACCTGAAATCTGGTCGTATATGGCTACACAAATACATACAAAGGAAGCACTAAGAACTTCGCTTCAAAGTGCATTAAAGGACCGAGACAAAGGGCTGCAATATCCATTTTCGGTCTTTCATAAACAACAGCAAAGAATCGTTGGTAGTACGAGATGGTTGGATCTTTCAGAGGCTAATCGTTCCGCAGAAATTGGGTGGACTTGGTATGATCCTGCCGTTTGGAGAACAAGTGTCAATACAGAATGTAAATGGCTCCTACTCCAGCATGCCTTTGAGAGCTGGGATCTTAACCGTGTCCAGTTGAAAACAGACTTACGAAATATCCGATCACAAAAGGCAATTGAGCGAATAGGTGGTGTACGGGAAGGCGTGCTTAGAAAAGACCGAATCCTATCTTCCGGAATGCCAAGAAACACAGTTTGCTACAGTATTATTGATGAGGAATGGCCACAGGTGAAGCAAAACCTACTAAGTAGGATGACTGATGCTCAATAGCAAATATCCAATGATTTTTCAGAATTTTCACTAAAGATAGGGATTTTAAAATAAAAAGAGAATACATATCTTTAGAGGATCATGATGAAGAAAGAGTGGAGGATGTAAATGAGCTTTAATGCGATTGTAGTTGGGGCTGGATTAGCTGGGTTAGTGGCGGCTGCTGAAATTGCAGATAAAGGGAAGACAGTACTATTGCTTGACCAAGAACCTGAGGCTTCACTAGGCGGGCAGGCATGGTGGTCATTTGGCGGCTTATTTTTGGTTAATTCACCAGAGCAACGAAGACTAGGAATCAAGGATTCAAAGGAATTGGCGTGGCAGGACTGGCTCGGATCTGCGGGCTTTGATCGACTTGAGGATGAGGATTATTGGGGAATTCAGTGGGCGAAAGCATATATCGATTTTGCTGCTGGAGAAAAACGCTCATGGCTACATCAGATGGGGGTAAGATTTTTCCCAATCGTTGGATGGGCAGAGCGTGGCGGCTATTTAGCAGAAGGACATGGGAATTCAGTCCCTCGCTTTCATATTGTTTGGGGAACGGGTCCTGGAATTGTCGCTCCATTTGAAAGGCGCGTAAAAGAGCATATAAAGAATGGTCAAATCGTCTATAGACCAAGGCACAGAGTAGAAGAAATCATTAAAACCGATGGGACAGTTACTGGTGTAGCTGGCGTAGTTCTAACCGATAGCCATGTCAGCAGAGGAGAAGAAAGTTCTCGTGAAGTTATTGGTGATTTCGAATATAAAGGGGAAGCCGTTTTAGTCTCGAGCGGGGGAATTGGAGGGAACTTTGATCTAATACGTGAAAATTGGCCGAAAAGATTAGGGGAACCGCCTAGTGAGATGTTATCGGGAGTTCCTGCACATGTAGATGGTCGAATGCTGTCCATCACCAATCAAGCGGGAGGCAGAATAGTCAACCGGGACCGCATGTGGCATTACACAGAGGGGATAAAAAACTGGAATTCGATTTGGCCAAATCATGGAATTCGGATTTTACCTGGTCCTTCTTCTCTATGGCTGGATGCGACAGGCAAACGCCTGCCTGTTCCAGGTCTACCAGGATTTGATACGTTAGGAACACTAGAGTTGATTCAACAGACAGGCTATTCCTATTCATGGTTTATATTAACGCAAAAGATCATTGAACGAGAATTTGCCCTTTCAGGCTCAGAGCAAAACCCTGACTTAACAGGTAAAAGTATCGCCCAGGTATTGAAAAGAGCACTTCCCGGTGCACCAGGGCCTGTTCAAGCGTTTATGGACAAAGGAGAAGATTTCATCATTGCTGATCATCTGTCAGAACTAGTAGACGGAATGAACAAGTTAACGGGCGAAGATCTACTGTCCTATCAAGACATCGAGCGACAAGTTCTTGCAAGAGATCGAGAAATGGAAAATACATTTACCAAAGACCTACAAATTACAGCTTTAAGAGGGGTAAGAAATTACATAGGGGACAAGTTAATCCGTGTCGCCGCTCCTCACAAGTTCCTGGACCGAAAAAATGGACCACTTATCGCAGTTCGCCTACATATCGTTAGCCGCAAAACGTTAGGTGGCCTGCAAACCGACCTATCTGGAAGAGTACTAGACTTGAATGGGCAAGTCATCCCTGGATTATTTGCAGCAGGGGAAGTAAGCGGTTTTGGCGGGGGCGGAGTACATGGTTATCGAGCGTTAGAGGGAACTTTTTTAGGTGGTTGCTTATTTTCAGGAAGAACGGCTGGGAGAGCCATGGCCGAGCTCTAATGAAATAGTGTTCATCCCATCCTTTAAGCGGTAAAATAGGAAGATGAGATGAACGAGGTGAGGCATTTTGATTTATTTATATATAGGAGCTGGAGGAGCAATCGGAAGTTTGCTTCGCTATCTAATCAGCTTGCTAGCCATTGGATCATGGGGGAACTCCTTTCCGTATGGCACGTTATGCGCAAATCTAATCGGCGCCTTTCTATTAGGCTGGTTTACTTCAACTGCAGGGAGAAAGTGCCTATCTCCCCAGTTAACAGCTGGAATTGGTACGGGTTTGATTGGATCTTTTACAACCTTTTCGACTTTAAGTAATGAGCTTGTAAGCTTAATTGAGCAATCGGCATATGTAGCTGCATTCGCGTATGCCGTAATAAGTATGATCGCCGGATTGCTAGTTGCATATCTCGGGATGGTGTTAGGGAAGGGAAAGAAGGCTGGTGAGCTGCGTGGGTAGTGTGTTAGCTGTATCCATTGGTGGGTTCTTTGGTGCAATCGGACGTTATTATCTTTCAAGCATATTTAATCGAAAAAGCAATACAGCAAACCTCCCAGTCGGCACACTGCTCGTTAATTTACTAGGCTCGTTTTTATTAGGGATTCTGCTCGGGGCTCATGTAGCAGGAAACATCTATTCCTTACTCGGGATTGGCTTTATGGGGGCCTTTACAACGTTCTCTACGTTAAAGGTCGAGTTGCTAAAAATGCTTGAAAAGAACGAGCAAGCTTCATTCATCATTTACTTAGCTCTATCCTATTTAGGTGGGATCATCCTTGCAGTCCTAGGTGTGATTGCCGGGAAATCGAGCGGGATTGGGTTTTGAGTAAAAGCAGATAATTTGGAATTTCATCTTCCCCATTATGAAAGAAGCACCTGTTCATTCAGGTGCTTCTATGTTGGTATAGAATTAAGAAAGTCGATCTCTCCATTCGCTGGCTAAGACGCCATAAACAACATGGTCGACATAATGGTCATATAACCATTCTGCTTGTCGAATCGATCCTTCCTTTATATATCCCAATCTTTCAGGAACACTTCTGCTTTTCTTATTTTCCACAGCTGCTCGTATTTCTACTTTATTTAAGCTTAGGTGTTCAAAAGCATAGGAAGTCAATGCTTTTGCCACTTTCGTCACAATCCCGTTCCCTTGATAGCTTTCACCAAGCCAGTATCCTATATAAGCCGTTTGGTTAGACCAATTAATCGTGTTGAAACTAGCGATGCCAACAATTTCTCCGTTGAATAAAATAACTGAATGAAGGCATTTATTTTCCCCCATTTCTTTTAGACAACCATGGATATAGTTTTTTGTATCTTCTACGCTTTTCGTAAAGTCAAGCCAAGGTAGCCATTCTTTTAAATATGCTCTCGATCCATCTGTAAGCTCAAATACTCTTTCAGCATCGTTTAATTCAATTAGTTTTAGTGATACATTCTCGTCAATCTTATGTATAAACATATTAATACCCCCAATATTTACTATTGTATTATCATACTATAAAATTCGAATAATTTGATAATAATAAATGGTTTTAACTTTGATTTTCAGTTTATTGGATTTCAGTCGTAAAATAAGTGAAAATGAAACTCAAAGTCTATAAACCTAGAAAAACATCAAGAGAAATAGGATGAACGATCGATGTGTTTGTTCAATAAGGAAGACCCTATCGTATAGACGCACACATTTTGAATATGTGTGTCCTTTTTTAACGTATTTCCTAAAGAAGTCTCCCTCTTCAAGCGTGTGAAGGGCGTAGCTCAAGCGGAAAGGGGGAAATGAATTTCGGTTGGACGATAGCCCAAAGGTTCTTTCTTTTGTCATTTTCCTCCATGTGTTATAATCAGTATTATAAAGCGTAGGGATTGATATAATAACGAAATTAGACAGTAATAATCATTCAGTATTATTGATGTATTACCACCTCTTATTAGTTGTGAAGTATCGAAGGAAAGTGATGGAAGATACGATTTCCGACTATGCCAAAGATAAATTTGTGTCTTTGAGTCAAAAATATAATATTACATTATATAACAGAGCCGGTTACTAATGACTTAGTCAATCAATACCAATCGGAAATCAAGAAAATTGAAGAAGAATTTGAGAAATTATTTACAATAAACCCTTTACTAAAAGAAAAGCAGCTAGAAAATTTGCATAAACATACGTTGTATACAGAGTATGAAGCGATTGACAAGCTTGTAAAGGAAGAAATTATTTCAACTGAAGTGGCGGTACGACAACAGGAGCAAATTACAAACCGGTTGGTGGAAGTAAAGGGCGAAACACACTAATGTCATCAGACTTATGACTATCTGATATATATCATATTGGCAAAAATCAATGGCATGATGAATGGACGATTTTATCCTGAATGGTGATAAGAGCATTCATTCCTTAACGGTAGGACAAAATTTAAAAAAGAAGATGATTATATGAGAACAGAGAAAGAAAAGATGTTGGCTGGAGAAATGTACAATCCTGCAGATCCGGTATTAGTAAAGGATCGTGAAGAAGCAAGGCGAAAAGTAAGGCTATATAATCAAACAATAGAAACGGAGGGGGAGAAACGAACAAACATATTAAAGGAGCTACTTGGAACAACAGGAGAAAACGTATTTATGGAGCCAAATATTCGATTTGATTACGGGTATAACACACACGTGGGAGAGAACTTTTATGCAAACTTTGACTGTATTATTCTAGATGTATGTGAAGTGAGAATTGGTGATAATTGTATGCTTGCTCCTAGGGTGCAAATCTATACTGCAGCACATCCTCTTCTTCCTGATGAACGAAATTCCGGGCTGGAATTTGCAAAACCAATCCATATTGGACACAATGTGTGGGTTGGTGGCGGTGCAATCATAAATCCTGGAGTGACGGTAGGAAACAATGTAGTCATTGCATCTGGTTCAGTAGTTACTAAAGATGTACCTGATCATGTGGTAGTAGGCGGTAATCCAGCTAAAGTAATAAAGAAGATTGAAATCTAAGGCAAATACAATCTTCTGCAGATGTGGAAATTTGAGAGGCTTCTGGGCTGGAAATTCCAAATACATATTGATCAATGGAAGGGAAACCGTAAACATTCTGTTGAATGAAAAAGGAGAAAAATGACTGATAAACCGATTGTATTAGTTGTTAGCGTTTCAATTATTAAAGATGATGAAGTTTTGTTGATTAAAGAAATTAAACCAAATGCAATGAATAAATGGAACTTTCCAAGTGGAAGGATGGAAGTGGGAGAAAGTATTTTTCATGCAGCAAAAAGAGAAGTGGAAGAAGAAACTGGACTAGAAGTAGAACTTACATATACTACAGGTGTTTATCATTTTATCAGCAATTCTCAAGATCAGGTTATTATGTTTCATTTTATCGGGCAGATTACTGGGGGTTCAATATCTCTAGAAGAGCAACATATTACAGACAGTAAATGGGTGAAGGTAAAAGAATTAGTTACGTATCACGACAATGAACTTCGGAATCCTAAAGTAATAAAGCAAATAGCAAGCGGTCTGATGAATAAGAGCTTCTACCCAATTCATGTATTTCATAAGCAAATAGAATGAGGTTGCTTGATGCACTCACTTTAGGGATTTGCTCAGCTTCCACCCCGCGCAAAGCGAGTGTCTGCAGCGCAGGTGGAACGAACTTGTTTTTACACCCTAACTATTTGAATCAAGTCATTGTTCGTATTTGAGAAAGAGTCAATAAGTTATGTCTTAGCCTCTTTAAAATGCCAAACTCAATTGGGGTTGATCGAACTCTGTTCATTCTTTAGACGAATTCGATTGAAGTACTAAAAAACCAATTCCATCTTTCTATTTATTTACCACCATGCTTCTAACAAACTTACTTAAAATATGTTTGTGTCGATGTTACAGGTTTTGCCTACTATTCTATATTTCCAGCAGTGAGGTAATCCATCACTTCGTAAATTGGGTTTCGTTTAGAATCACTAGCTTTGTTGTGTTTTTGCATGAAATGCTGTGAGCTTAGCATGTTCTTCTGAAGATACTTCGTCTATCCAAGTTTGTAGGCGTAGTCATTCATTCCATCAGCGTTTTTCGTCGAGCTAGGAGAATCTACTCCCCCAATTGTAGCATTTGTATTATCTGGTGACTCATCATGCTGCTTCCTTTGTTATGGTGTACGAAACCGTTTTTCAGTTGTATTTGAAGTTCATCCGGTTTGATTTACAATGATCAGTAGAAGCAGACCAATGGAAATTAGGGTGAGAAAAAATTGAATCCAGCCTTTCATTTCATCACGCTCCTTGATTGCATCGTATTCACATACTAAAGACGAGGACTGGGCTAGCGAACGGAAAATCGATAACAGAAAAAAGGAACGAAATCCATCCGTTTACAAATTGGAAAAAAAGAATAAAATTAACAATTAACAAAATGTTATTTCTAATAAAGGGGAAAACAACGAAGAGAACGTCTAAGAAAGCAACACAACTATATCGGTTTACTGAATTAGAAGTAGTAAAGTCCATTTATACTGCAAGATATTAGGGGGAGTTATTATGAACAAAGCGTTAATAAATATTGATTATACGATTGATTTCGTAACAGGTGCGCTGCCATGCGGAGAGCCAGCTATCCGCATTGAAGATCAAATGTGTTCACTTTCAGAGCAATTTATCAATGAAGGGAATTATGTGGTGTTTGCCATTGATCTTCACCATGAAAATGACCCATTCCATCCCGAAACGAAGCTATACCCGCCTCATAATATTGAAGGAACAGAGGGTCGGAATTTATATGGGCGCTTAAAAGATGTGTATGAAAAACATGCAAAGGACAAGAATGTGTATTGGATGGATAAAACGAGATACAGTGCTTTTTCAGGGACGGACCTTGAGACGAAATTACGAGAGAGACACATTACTGAGCTCCATTTAATTGGAGTATGTACGGATATATGTGTACTTCATACGGCCGTAGATGCCTATAATAAAGGGTTTAACATTGTCGTACATGAGAATGCAGTAGCAAGCTTTAATCAAACAGGTCATGAATGGGCTTTAGAGCATATGAAAAACTGTTTAAATGCAGAAATAAAATAATATTAGTATACTAAAATAACTGAGGTAGTTAGGAGGAATCTAGTTGAACGAACCGTACCGAGAAGATAGTCTTGCCTTGCATACGGACTTATATCAAATTAATATGGTCGAGTCTTATTGGGTAGATGGAGTCCATACACGTCAAGCTGTATTTGAATTGTTTTTTCGAAAGCTACCATTTGGAAATGGCTATGCCGTTTTCGCAGGACTTGAACGAGTCATTCAGTATATACAGCAATTACGCTTCACAGATTCCGATCTTGCTTATCTTCGGGAAGAGCTTGGTTATTCAGATGAATTTCTAGCCTATCTACGAAACTTAACATTTACAGGCTCCATACGCTCGATGGTTGAAGGAGAGCTTGTGTTTGGTAATGAACCATTAATTCGAATTGAAGCTCCTTTAGGTGAAGCTCAATTGATTGAAACAGCTCTGCTAAATATGATTAATTATCAAACGCTCATCGCGACAAAGGCCTCTCGAATCAAAGAGGTAGTAGGTGAAGATGTTGCGATGGAATTCGGCTCTAGGCGGGCACATGAGCTAGATGCAGCGATTTGGGGCACACGAGCCGCCTATATTGGAGGATTTGATGCGACTTCAAATGTGCGTGCGGGGAAACTATTTGGAATCCCTGTCGCCGGAACACATGCCCACTCTTTTGTGCAGGCCTATCGTGATGAATACGTCGCTTTTCATAAATATGCAGAGACGCATAAAGAGTGTGTTTTCTTGGTGGACACGTATGATACGCTTAAATCTGGCGTGCCAAATGCGATTAAAGTGGCAAAGGAGCTTGGTGATCAAATTCATTTTAAAGGGATCCGGTTAGATAGTGGGGACATGGCATATTTGTCCAAAAAAGCTCGTCAAATGTTGGATGAAGCTGGGTTTACAGAAACGAAAATAATTGCTTCTAATGATCTAGATGAATACACCATCATGAACCTTAAAGCACAAGGCGCAAAAATTGATATCTGGGGAATTGGTACAAAGCTGATTACGGCATATGACCAAGCAGCGCTAGGAGCCGTATATAAGCTTGTATCCATTGAGGATGATACAGGTGAAATGGTGGATACGATTAAAATTAGTGCAAACCCAGAGAAAGTAACGACACCTGGGAAAAAACGGGTTTATCGCATCATTAATCAAGTCAATGGAAAGTCAGAAGGGGACTATATCGCTCTTGAAGAGGAGAAGCCGCAGCAGGAGCAGCCATTAAAAATGTTTCATCCCGTCCACACCTATATTAGTAAATTTATCACCAACTTTGAAGCAAGAGAGCTTCATCATGATATTTTTCAAAAAGGTAAACTCGTATATGAACGACCCGAACTGAGCTCAATACAGAACTATACGAAACAGAACCTTACGGAGCTTTGGGATGAATATAAGCGTGCGTTAAACCCTGAGGAATATCCTGTCGATCTAAGTACGAAGTGTTGGGAAAACAAAATGAGATATATACAGCAGGTAAAAGAAAACATTCAAAACAGGGTAGATTAGCTGCTCGTTTCAAATCGTCACATGCGAATGTGTATATATGAAAAGAAGATGAGGAGGAAGCAATTTGACGATTCAAAACCAAATTATGCAGGAGTTACACATTAACCCAACCATTGAACCAAAAGAAGAAATTAGAAAGCGGATCAACTTCCTAAAGGACTATTTGTTACAAACGAAAGCAAAAGGATACGTTTTAGGAATTAGCGGAGGGCAAGATTCAACTTTAGCAGGGCGACTTGCGCAGCTTGCTTGTGAAGAACTTCGCAAGGAAGGGCATGACGCGAAATTTATTGCCCTCCGGCTTCCATATGGCTTGCAAAAGGATGAAGAAGATGCCCAGCGTTCATTAAGGTTTATTCATGCAGATGAAGAGTATGTTTTTAATATCCAGCAGTCTGTTGATTCAGTGAAAAGGGAGTATGATGACCAAACAGACGAACCGCTAGCTGATTATCATAAAGGAAATGTAAAGGCACGGATGCGGATGATTGCCCAATATGCTTTTGGTGGGCAAGAAGGGCTTCTAGTCATTGGTACAGACCATGCGGCAGAAGCAGTTACCGGCTTTTTCACCAAATATGGAGACGGTGGCGCTGATATTTTGCCCTTAACCGGTCTAACAAAGCGTCAGGGGAAAGCGCTATTAATCGAGCTTGAAGCGGACGAACGTTTATATGTAAAAATACCAACTGCGGACCTTCTAGATCATAAACCTGGCCAAGCAGATGAAACAGAGCTGGGCATTAGCTATGATGACATCGATGATTATTTAGAAGGGAAGCAAGTATCAACAGAGATTGCTGAAAAAATTGAAAAGCGCTATCTCCTAACAGAACATAAAAGACAACTTCCCGCTACCCTGTTTGATACGTGGTGGAAAAAGAGCTAACCCACAATTCAAACGGAAGAAAAGCTTGATCAGCTTCAAGCTTTTCTATTTTTTTTATAAATAAGCAATTACGAGCTTATTGGAATACAAATTTCGCATGACGGGTTATCAATAATATCCCCCGTATATCTTTCCATTATTGGTCTATTGTCCAGTTTGAATCCACTGTTATCTAGAGAAGAAAATATATCGATGTATGCTTTTTGAATCGCTTCGGCTGTATGTTTGACATCGTAGATCAGGTACTTTCCGCTCAAAAGCTCACCCTCATTAACATGATTATCTATTTGATAATCATTAGGAATAATGATGCATGCATCAAATCTACATAGTTCAGGAAGCGTAATGTCTGGACGATCTTGAGAAATGGCAAATATGACTGCAGATTCTAGAAGCTTTCTTTCCTTCGCCCATTTTTTTAACCTCTCCATTACTTCCAAATTGGCAGGACCATATTGTCCAGTTCGCCTCATATAAGCAATCCGAACGTTAGGCAGAATTTCGATTTTCACATTCATTGTATTGTCTCTTCCTTTCAGAATAAGAATGGTTCATTACCTATCCGAATGTAACATGCTATAAAATATATTACTTGGGAATATTTAAGGAATTTTATCATTCACTAATTAAAATCTAGTTATATCATTCGAGAAATTCCAAGAATATTTGAACCAAACACAATTTCACAATTAATTAGTGGCCTATCGTTTTTTTTATAATTTTCCGTCTAGGGGGATCAGTACCTCCTACATTCACCAAACTTTCACATCTTTCCCCAAACGACCTTGTCCGTTTGCCCTTAAAAATCACTATATAAAAGGTGAAGGATATTTTATGTGAAGAAGGGACTGGGTGTTGATGGCGATGTATCGAATGGTTCGTACGGATTTTTGGAAGATTCCGATGGTTATGGAGGAGATGTCACCGGAGGATAAGTATTTTTATTTGTATTTGTTGACGAATCCGAATACGAAGCAGATAGGGATCTATACGATTACGAAGAAGCAGATGGCTTTTGATGTGGGCTATTCAATGGAGACGGTGCAGGCGTTGATGGATCGTTTTTGCTTCCATCACAAGCTGATTCGCTATAATCCAGAAACATGGGAGCTCGCGATTAAAGAGTGGGGGAAATATAATCTCCAAAAAGGCGGCAAGCCGGTCATGGATTGTATGTATTCTGAATTGAAAGAGGTTGTCGACACGTCGTTGATTTCTTATGTGATGGAATCGATTAATAAGCAGGAATTTCGTGAACTGTTTGAATCCTTTTGTCATGTGGAGCCATTAGAAGAGGAAGAACTAGATTTAGAAGAAGAACCACTTGAACCCCTAGTAACATGCCATTCTACGATACGTGGGCAAAAAGAAAAAGAAAAAGAAAAACAAAAACAACAAGAAAAAGAAAAAGAAATGCAAAAAGAACAAAATCAAAATGGAGAAAAAAACAAACATATACACTCTCCATCTCAACAAAAGAAAAACGATGTAGAAGATGTAGTCGTCTTTTGGGATAATAATGGATTTGGTAGTACAAACATACATGGGAAAGAACAATTACTCATGTGGTTAGATAAAGATGTTTTTTTACAACCGAAAGAAGTAATTATAAAAGCAATGGAAATTGCATGTGCAAATAATAAGAGAATGCTCAATTATGTGATAGGAATATTAAACAACTGGAAAAATCTAGGGTTATTAACGGTTCAAGAGATTGATTTACACGTAGAGAAGCAAAAAAAGATAAAAAAACAACCAACTGAGGTCAAAGTGTTGCCACCAGGAAGAGATATTCCCCGAAATTTTGTATTCGATCTGAATGCAGGCGAGAGGGAATATGAGTAATTAAGTGATCTAACTTTCTGAATAAATCATTAATAGTGCGATATGTATGTAGCTACCTTCAAACCATATATTGTGATTATCTTTCGAATATTTTGTATAATATAGCAATAGATGATGAAGGGAGAATATTACATGCATACATACAAGACTAGGAAAGACGTTCCAATCGAAGAGACGTGGCGGCTTGAGGATATATATGCCAGTATGGATGAATGGAAGTCCGATTATGAACAAGTTCGTGAGCTTGCACGTAGACTAAAGAAATTTGATGGAAAAATAGCAGATGGGGCCACGTTACTTGAATATTTAACCCTGGAAGAAGAAATGGAAGGACGCTACCGAAAGCTCTATGCCTATGGAATGCTTCAATCCGATCTAGATACAAGGGTAACCACTTCTCAGGAACTACGAGATAAAGCAATTCAGCTTGGCCAACAGGTTAGCTCTGCACGCTCCTTTTTCATGCCGTTTTTATTGAGTTTAGAAGAGAATTCGCTTACAACATTCATAAAAGAAACAGAAGGCCTTCGTTACTTTGAAAAGGATCTCTATGAAGCATTTCGCTATAAAGCTCATGTTCTTACGAAAGAGAAAGAAGAAGTACTAGCGATGATGGGCGAGACGCTATCAGCCCCAAGTAAGATTTTTGGCATGATCAATCATGCGGATATTCAATTTGGAAAGGTTACGAGTGATAAGGGAGAGCAAGTAGAGCTTACAAGAGGAATGTTTGCGAAACTTATAAAAAGTGAAAAGCGAGAACAGCGGAAAGAGGCGTATCAAGCTTACTTTAAGCCGTATAAGCAATCCGCAAATACGATTGCAGCTACTCTTTCATCTGCTATTAAAAATAATGTCCTGACATCAAAGCTACGACAATATCCGTCTGCTTTAGAAAAGGCACTATTCTCAGATATGGTTCCAAAGGAAGTGTATGAAAATTTAATTAAAGCAACGAATGAACAGATAGGCGCCATGCATGAGTATACAAAAATCCGCAAAAGCCTGCTGGGATTAGATGAACTTAGAGCTTATGACTTAAACGTCCCTCTCGTACATGGGGTTGAGAAGGAAATCTCTTTTGAAGAAGCTTATGAAACGATGTTAAAAAGCTTGGAGCCGCTAGGAGAAGAATATGTTTCGACGTTAGCCAGTTTTAAAGAGAAGCGTTACTTTGATGTAAGAGAAACGCCAGGTAAGCGATCAGGAGCGTATAATATGGGAGTGTATGGCGTTCATCCTTTCGTACTATTAAACCATCAGGACGATATTCGAAGTCTATTTACACTCACACATGAATCTGGCCATGCAATGCATGCCTATTACAGCAGCAAGCATCAGCCCCAAATAAGTGCAGGCTATTCTATTTTTGTGGCAGAAGTGGCTTCAACGGTGAACGAAATCTTATTGATTCGTTATTTATTGCGGACAACAGACGATGTGAACATGCGTAAATACTTGCTGAACTATTTTATCGATAGCTTTAAAGGGACCTTTTTCACACAGGTGATGTTTGCTGAGTTCGAAAAAATTACTCATGAAAAAGCAGAGAATGAAGAACCGTTAACTGCTGATGTGTTTAATCATGTTTTTGAACAAATATATCTGCAATACAATGGAGAAGAACTTGTTATAAATGATGAAGTGAAGTATGGATGGGCACGAATTCCGCATTTTTATCGACCATTTTATGTGTATAAGTACGCGACTGGATATGTGTCTGCTATTCAAATTGCCGATAACATACTAGCGGGTGATAAGAAAATGCTTCAAAATTATTTGACGTTCCTAAAGAGCGGAAGTTCCAAGTATCCGCTGGAGCTACTAGCTGAAACAGGGGTAGATCTGACAAAACCAGAGCCCATCCAAAATGCACTGTCCATATTCAGAGATTTAGTGAGCGAGTTTGCTGAAATGTAAAATAATCCATCTGGAAAGTCAAATGAAAAACCCGCAAGAGTTGACCTCTTGCGGGTTCCCTTAATCCAATGGTATTCGATTTTTCAGTTCGTTGTAAAATGTGTTAGGGTCATCTACGTTTAAGACAATCCTGTCAACCTGGCGAGAAAATCCATACAAAAGGTGTAAGGTTTGAGGCTGCTTTAGCTGAATTTCAAACATCGGTTTCTCTTGCATAAAATCAATCACGCGAGCGTCAAACATTGTCTTTAGTTCATCTTTGGTGAATTTTTCAGGTCCTTCATAAGATTGGACGTGTTTTATATTTTCACTAGAAATCGTCATACTCTTTGAGAATCCTACTTGTAGGTATAAGTCTTCATCTGTTAGAACAAAAGGCGAGAGGCGGGTTGCTTGGATCTCTGCAATGAAAAATAAAACCCCATATACGTTCAATGCCAATAAAATATACGAAACCACTTCATTCCATTGATGGAGGAAATAGTGTAAGCCGACCGATTCTAGAACGGTTGCATGGATGAGCATGAAATATAAAGCAGTCGAGCTGGTTTTCTTATGGTATGTAAAGCTCATTTCAGACGAAAGGCTTACGTTCTTTTTCCATGAAAATAACGAATAGTAAAACATGGAAAACTCAGAAAAAAACACTTGGAGCACTCGTTGATTTGGCAAGGTTTTTTCTAATGCTAAGCGTGTATTCTTAAGGAATAGGGAGCTATCGTTGTTAATCCGCTTATATTCACGTACTAGCTTAGGGAGATTGCTAGCTATTTTGATGAGAATATATAATTCAATTAGGATGAATATGCCTTCAGATGCCACTACGATATACGGTAAAAAAGGATATTCATTCAAGTGCTGATTCGGAATAATGAAATATGCAGCCCCATAACCAGCTAAGAGAACGATTCCGATATATTTGAGGGAGTATCTCTTACGAATAATCATAAAATAAGTGAGAATAGGGATGACGATTAAGAAATCAAGGATTGAACCCAGCGCTACTTCCTTAGGGATGTCGGATAGCAAAGGAAGATGATACAGACTGTAGTTTGAGAGAAGGATTAAGCAAATGAATAATAGAAACCAGGCAATTTTTGGTTTTTTTAATTCGTGTGACATATGAAACACCACCTCAATTTCATTATATAACAATACAGAGGCAAGAGGTGTGAATGAATGTGATTTACTAGATTTCCGCTCCAGGTGCTTGCTTTCCTGGGGCGTTCGGCGAGCCTCCTGGAGCTGAAAACTAACCCTCTTTCAAAGTAACAATGTATACGAATAGAGACAATGAAAAGGGTCTAGCTGGTTCTTAGAAATCAAAAAAGGGACCGAGAGCATTCTCTCAATCCCTATTGTCGCATTTATTGATTTCTCTTTAACCCTTTTGTTAGGAGCCGATAGGCAGTATCGACGGATGATTCAGATGGCGGCTCAATATGTGTGAGTGGGTATGAAAGCCCGAGAGCCTCCCATTTATAAACCCCTAATTTATGATAGGGAAGAACTTCCACTTTCACTACATTGTGTAAGCCGGCGATGAACTCACCTAGTTTCTCTAAGTCCTCTAAGTCGTCCGTTATGGTTGGAACAAGTACGTGCCTGATCCAAACGGGTACCTCATGTGTGGACAGAAATTTAGCGAATTCGAGAATGTGATCATTGCCCATCCCTGTTAAGCTCTTATGTTTTTGTCGATCAATTTGCTTGATATCGAGTAAGACGAGATCTGTATACTCAATTAATTCCTTCAGTTGAGCTTGAAAATGAGGGGCAGTGGAATAACAGCCACCTGAAGAATCAATTGTTGTATGGATTCCAAGTTTTTTACATTCCTTAAATAGCTCGATTAAGAAGGGGAGCTGGAGTAAGGGTTCTCCGCCACTAACTGTTATGCCTCCCCCTGAGGTTTCAATAAAAGGGAGATAGGATTTTAAGTCCTCAATGATCTCTGAAACAGTCATTTGTTTGCCAGTTCCAATCTCCCAAGTATCTGCATTGTGGCAAAATTGGCACCTTAATAAACAGCCTTGTGTAAAAATGACATACCGGATCCCCGGTCCGTCAACTGTTCCAAATGTTTCAATAGAATGAATGTTTCCGATCATGATGAAATCTCCTCTCTTATTGGGAAGGCTCGTTGGGAAGAGGTAGGGAGCTTAACCCTCTCCCTCTAATGGAGCCCATTAGTTCTTACATAGATTCATGGAAGGTACGATTAATGACATCTAGCTGTTGTTCTCTCGTTAGCTTGATAAAGTTAACAGCGTATCCTGATACGCGAATGGTAAGTTGTGGGTACTCTTCAGGATGCTCCATTGCATCTAGTAATGTTTCTCGATTAAATACATTGACATTTAAATGGTGTCCAGACTTTAGGGCATAACCGTCTAATATGGAAGCTAGATTTCGCATACGACTTTCTTCGTCTTTCCCTAATGCCTTTGGAACGATTGAAAATGTGTTTGAGATGCCATCCATTGCATATTGATATGGTAATTTGGCAACAGATGAAAGGGAAGCAAGCGTTCCTTTTGTATCACGTCCATGCATCGGGTTAGCTCCTGGAGCAAATGGCTCGCCTGCTTTACGACCATCTGGCGTGTTGCCTGTCTTTTTCCCGTATACGACGTTTGATGTAATTGTTAATATGGACATCGTATGAACGGAATTTCGATACGTATGATGCATACGTAATTTTTTCATGAAGCGTTCAACAATTTCGACGGCGATCGAATCGACACGGTCATCATTATTCCCGTATTTAGGGAAGTCACCATCTGTTTGGAAGTCAATCGCAATGCCATTTTCGTCGCGAATCACATTCACATTCGCATACTTGATTGCACTTAAGGAATCTGCTACAACGCTTAATCCTGCAATCCCTGTAGCCATTGTACGAAGAACCTCTGAATCATGAAGAGCCATTTCGATTCGTTCATAACTATATTTATCATGCATGTAATGAATTACATTTAACGTATTAATGTATAATTCAGCTAACCAGTCCATCATAAGGTCAAACTTAGCCATTACCTCATCATATTGTAATACATTCGAAGTAATTGGCTGATACTGAGGGCCGACTTGGATTTTGTGTTTCTCATCCATGCCGCCATTTATCGCATAAAGTAGGGCTTTAGCTAGGTTGGCACGTGCTCCAAAGAATTGCATTTGCTTGCCAATTTCCATTGCAGATACGCAGCAAGCTATACCGTAATCATCACCATATTCAGGTCTCATAATATCGTCGTTTTCGTATTGGATGGAGCTTGTTTCGATCGACATTTTCGCGCAATATGTTTTAAAGTTCTCAGGGAGCTGAGTAGACCATAATACCGTTAAGTTTGGTTCTGGTGCAGGTCCTAGATTATTTAGCGTGTGAAGGAAACGGAAAGAGTTTTTTGTAACCAATGGTCTTCCGTCAAGTGCCATCCCACCAATTGATTCGGTTACCCATGTAGGGTCTCCGCTGAATAAATCGTTGTAGTCCGGTGTTCTAGCGAATTTAACCAATCGTAGCTTCATGACAAAGTGATCGACAAGCTCTTGTGCTTCCTCTTCAGTCATCACGCCAGTTGAAAGGTCACGCTCAATATATATATCAAGGAATGTTGACACACGGCCTAAGCTCATCGCTGCTCCATTTTGTTCTTTAATTGCAGCTAAGTATCCGAAATATAACCATTGGAACGCTTCCGTAGCATTTGAAGCAGGCTGTGATAGATCAAAGCCGTAGCTGTTTGCTAGCTGCTTTAACTCATTCAATGCGCGAATTTGCTCAGAAAGCTCTTCTCGTAGGCGCATGGTTTCTTCAGTCATAGTTCTGCTTGTTAATGCAAGATCCTTTTTCTTTTCTTGAATTAGGAAGTTTACTCCATATAATGCTACTCGTCTGTAGTCACCGATAATTCGGCCGCGACCATATGCATCAGGTAGACCAGTGATAATACCAGCTTTACGAGCAAGCTTCATTTCATCCGTGTAGGCATCAAAAACTCCTTGGTTATGAGTTTTTCGGAAATCAGTGAAAATCTTATCAACTTCTTTGTTTAATTCATATCCATAAGACTCACAAGCCTGACTTGCCATACGAATTCCACCAAACGGCTGCATGGAACGCTTGAATGGTTTTTCCGTTTGGAATCCTACTACTTTTTCTAACTTTTCGTCTAAGTAACCAGGACCATGTGATGTAATAGTAGAAACAATTTCCGTATCCATATCTAGAACGCCACCATTTTCACGCTCTTGCTTTGTCAGCTCCATAACCTGCTTCCAAAGTGTAGTTGTTGCTTCTGTTGGACCTGATAAAAAAGAATGATCGCCTTCGAAAGGAATAAAGTTAGTTAAGATAAAGTCTCTTACATTTACTTCTTTCTGCCAAGTACCAATTGAAAATCCTTTCCAATGTTCCATGGTGTGTCACCTCATCATATATTTTGTATAACAGTTATTCTATTTATATCTTACTTAAACTATAACAGATAGGATGTGAAGAAAATCACATATAATTTGAGAGATTTGTGTCATTTTATTATTCCTTTATATATAAGGGTTTGTTGAGGGGGTGATTATAAAATACTGTGAGAATGTTGTTAATCTGTACTAATATTGTTTGAGTAAATGTGTTTTCTGTTATATAAAAAAGATAGGGGTTATCCCTACCTTTTTACCATATCATTTGGTTGCAGATCCGTACATAAAAAATAAAACAGCTTGAATAAAAGAATATTTCTCTCCTTAATCAACAATAATGTATCCAACCATTGGTCCGTGATTATTCATATCAGGGTGGGCTAAGCAAATGAGTCTGTATACCCCTTCTTGATTGAATTCAATATTCAAAGCTGTTTCCTCTCCTTGTGTCACGATTCCTTTGTAATCGGTACCTTCAATAATAAATGGATGTTTTTTTCCGCTCACACCCATGATCCTTAACGTGATTTTTTCATCTTTTTCAACAAAGATTGTCCCAGGGTCCCACCGATAAGACTCTATTTCTGTTCGGTCTTCTGTTACCCCTTTAAATTCGCCAGTTACAAGATGAATTTCACGGACCGTTTTGTCCTGTTTAAAAGCAGATAGTGATTCATTATTGAAATAAAACCAAACCGACACTGATATAATTGCGACCATCATCATAAATACAAGAATTACAGAACTCCTTCTCCAAACAAATATTTTCAGGGTTATCTCCTCCAAGTGATCACTTTTTATCATTATATGCTTCGTATGTATTAGAACTTGTCTATTTTATTCTTCAAACGAATTAGAAGTTGATTCATGTATAGAAAATGAATGAATACTCAAACTAACAGTGGCTTATATAAATAGGATATATATACATATACCTAAAATGAAATCGCCCGAAACCTAAAAAATATTGTTTCAGGAGGAATGAAGATGCAACCGCTTACAGGGAAAGAGTTAGAGTATATTGTGGATTCGATGTCTAACGAGGATTTATTAGTAAAGCAATGTGTGTCAGCAGGAGTACAAGCTCAAACACCAGGAGCTAAAGACTTTTGCAAAGAGCTAGTTGGAAAACATCAACAGCATTATCAAACTCTTCTGCAGCTATTGCAGCAACATACGTCGATTGCCCCAACAGATTTACAGCAAGCAAACCAAATGCAAGGGAATCAACAGCAACATACTGGTCAGATGAACACCTCTGCTCAGATGAATAATGTAAATGGTGGGCATGGGACTTCCTATCAACAAATGGGCATAAAGGATATTCAGCAAGCGATTTCACAATCAACGATGGGTTCTCAGCAATCATTTAATCAAACTCAGATTGTTTCGTCATCCATTTTAAAAGATGAAGATCTACTCTATACGATCCTAGCCGATTTAAAGAGAACATCACGAGAGTATACGACAGCTGCCACAGAGTCAAATTGTTCTGTTGTACGAAATACATTTGAAAACCTTTTGCAGGACAGCTTAAAAATGCAGGGACAACTGTATCAATTTATGTCTCAGCAGGGGATGTATAATACGTCTTCTCCCGCGGTTGAATCACAAATTGCTCAACAGATTACTCAATATTCACAAACTCAGCAACAAACCGACCAACTTGTCCAACAACATTTATTTTCATAAGTGAATAAATAAAGAGTGGTTCTGTTTTGGAGCAGAATCACTTTTTTGCTAGAGCTTACTAAATGAAAAGCTAGGTGATGGAATTGTATAAATTATTTACACACAACGATCTGGATGGTGTAGGCTGTGGAATTATTGCTAAAATTGCTTTTGGTGAAAAGGCAGACGTGAAATATAACTCGGTTTTAGGTCTTGATGTTCAACTAAAGCGATATTTAGAAAACGTATCAGCCAAACAAAAAGAAGAAAATGCTGTTATAATTACAGACTTGTCGATTAATGAAGAAAACACTAGTAAAGTAGAACAATATTACCGGTCTGGTGGAAAAGTTAACCTGATTGATCACCATAAGTCTGCGTTACAATACAATGAATATGACTGGGGTCATGTTCAAGTAGCTTATGATGATAACCGTTTAACCTCAGCTACATCCTTATTATATGACTATCTCATTCAAGAAGGGCATTTGAAGCCTTCTAACGCTCTACATGAATTTGTCGAGCTGATTCGTCTGTATGACACTTGGGAATGGGACCAGAATCAAAATACAAAGGCAAAACAATTAAATGATTTGTTCTACTTACTGTCAATCGATGACTTTGAAGCTGAAATGGTCGACCGGTTAAGAACGGGAGTTCACTTTGAATTCACTGAATTTGAACAGCAGCTTTTGAAAATGGAAGAGAAGAAGATAGAAAGGTACATCCGCAGAAAAAAAAGAGAAATGATTCAGAGCTTTATTGGGGTTTATTGTGTAGGAATTGTTCATGCTGAATCTTATCATTCAGAACTTGGGAATGCACTAGGAACTGAATATCCTTACATAGATTATATCGCCATCTTGAATATGAGCGGTAAAAAAATTAGCCTTCGGACGATTCATGACCATATAGATGTTTCAGTAATAGCTGAAACATTTGGTGGGGGTGGCCATGCTAAGGCAGCAGGATGTTCATTAAATGAAGAGGCATTTTCCCACTTTGTTTCAAATGTTTTTCCAATTGAGCCTATGAAGCAGGATGCAAGCAGAAATCATTTTAATATGAAAAATTCACTGAGCGGATCACTCTACATGAATCGTAGTAACGAGACGTTTTTCCTATATGCTAATGGCGAGAAGCAGTGGGTAATTGAGAAATGTCATGATTTGCTAGATCATACCTTTCAAAGCTTTCAAGAAGCAGAAATGGTTGTAAAGCGTCACCATTCTGCATGGCTAGTTCCAGATGATATGTTTATTCACTTTTTGCAAGCTTTTATGATGGATGCCAAACGAAAGGAATGATTCCAACCCTTCAATTAACCTTCTTATTAAGGAGGTTTTTCTTTTGTTGGATTGAAAGGGTTTATTTCCCATTTTTGTATAAGTTTAAGAAGACTTAATCGTACGTTTCCGCCCATCTAAAGGAAAAAAATAAAAAGGTTTATCTATGAAGCAGCGGAGATATTAATGATAGAGGGGTGATGAAGGATGGAATTATTTAGCCCAGAATTTTGGTCCGCTTTATTGTCAATCATTATTATTGACCTCGTTCTTGCAGGAGATAACGCAATTGTCATCGGTTTAGCTGCAAGAAACTTACCTAAGGAAATTCAGACAAAGGTGATTATTTGGGGGACTGTTGGTGCAATTGTGATCCGAGCAGTAGCTACTCTAGCCGTGGTATGGCTGTTAAAGATCCCAGGCTTATTACTAGTCGGTGGGATTCTTCTTATATGGATTTCCTACAAGCTTTTAACAGAAGAAAAAGGGCATGACGTGAAAGCTGCACAAAACTTTTGGGCAGCGATACGAACCATCGTCATTGCAGATGCCTTAATGGGGCTTGATAATGTTTTAGCGGTTGCAGGTGCGGCTCATGGTGACTTTCTACTTGTAATAATTGGGTTACTGATTTCCATTCCTATTGTCGTATGGGGAAGTACCTTAATCTTAAAATGGGTTGATCGTTTTCCGGTAATTATTACAATTGGAGCTGGAGTCCTCGCCTATACCGCTACGAAAATGATTGTCGATGAACAATTTCTAAAGGGATTTTTTGATGCAAATCCTGTGATTAAATGGGGCTTTGTGGCAGTGGTTGTCATCGGAGTTCTCTTGTTAGGAAAAAGAAAGAAAAATCGTGTGAACCATCATCAAGAGGCTGTATAGGGTGTGAATCCTATACAGCCTTCTTACGAAATTAAGAAAATAGTGGTCGATGATTCAGATACAGTGGATAATTTGGGTTATTCCCTTTAGTAATCATATCCGTTACGATCTTGGATAAAGCCATACCGTAGACGGTCCCATTGTCTCCAAAAGCTAATATGAAATGACAATTAGGAAATTCTTCATATTGACCAATAATCGGTAATCCATCATGTGTTCCTCCATAAAAGGCACCTATATAATACTCGGGAGTGACAGATATACTTGGAAACAACCGATTGAATTCTTCGATTAATTGATCACGCTTATGAGTAATTTTCGGATCTCGATCACTTGCATAGGGCGTATTTTCATCTAATCCTCCGATAATGACCCGCTGATCTGGAGTCGTTCTCATATAAATATAAGGGCGAGCCGATTCCCAAATTAAGGTCTGGTTATACCAAGTAGAGAAATCTGTAACCGGTGTAGTAATAACAGCAAATGAACTAGTCATTACTGCATTTTTCTCTTGCTTAAAATCTAACCCTTCATAGCCACATGAGAAAATCACTTGATTGGCTTTTATCTTGTGTCCGCTCGAAGTAAAGAACGTGGCTACATCTTTTTCGAGCTTTTTCCCGGTAATTTCAGTGTTCTCATAGATCTGTACCCCGTTTTTACTAGCATAATCGAGGAGTCCATACGCGAGCTTCATTGGGTTTACAATAGCATCATTTTTATAGTAAATTGCCCCTTCCTTAGAGAATGGATAGTGCTGATTAATCTGATCCTTGTCCCAAAACTCTACTTGAAAGCCATTCTTATTAAGGTACTCATACTCCTTGGTGATTTTCTCTAAGTCTTCCTTTACGCTCGCATAATAAAGGGTATCGAGTCGTTTGAAATCCGCTTCACCTTCGATGTTTTTGCAAGCGGATTCAATATCTGTAATTGCTTGATCACACAATTTAAGATGCGTAGTTGCATGCTTCTCTCCAAAGCTATTGATTAATTCAGTATACGTTTTATCTCCTGCATATTGAATAAGGGCTGTATTTACAGAAGTACTCCCAAATCCTGGTTTCTGCTTATCAATAACAACCACATCCAAGTCTTGCTCACTCAGATAATAAGCACATTGTGACCCAGATGTTCCGGCACCGATAATTAAGACATCACATTCGATGTCTTCTTCAAGTGTAGGAAAACTTGGGATATTATTGATTGTTGTTGGCCAGTATAGCTTCCCGCTTAATAAGTCCATTTCTATTCCACCTTCACCAAATTTCACCGTTTTAGTTTACCCACGTAGTTCTTCTTTATCCTGTTATTACTAGTTTTTAACAAATAAATAGAGTTTTCTTGTATAATGAATGGAGGAAGCATGAAAAGGGGGAGTGGTAAAATGGTGGCCTTGATTACGGTTGCACTCGTTTTATTTCTATTGTTAATCATAGTAGCTATGCTTAATCGATTTTCGAAAAAGTCCCATACAGTCGGGTTGGTGGAAGAAGAAATCCCAAAGAATTTAGGGGTAACAAAAGATCTGTTTGTTCCAATGGCAGAGAAGCTTGAACACTCGATGTCATCTTCCTTCATTGAAAATGTAACATATCGCATGGAGAGGGAGCATCCTGATTGGCGAGAGCTTGATATAAACTGGAGCTTATTTGAATTAAAAAGGTACTTTCTCATGACGGGTATCTTAAAAAGCGTCCCAATGTTCAGTGACAAGGTGGATGAGGTATGGCATGAAATGCTTATGTTTACAAGAGACTATGAGCAGTTTTCTATAAAGTTTTATGGCAGCTTTCTTCATCATACACCGAATATGGAGATAGAGCCGATCCCTGGTGATCGCGCGTTTTTCGATTATGTCTATTTAAAGTTATTCGACCCCACAATTAATAGTCGAATTTTATGGGGAAGCTTCTTAAAATATCCGATTAAGAGAGAGCTTTTGAACGATTTTCAAACGATGTCAACAGGGGCATTATTAACAAAATACTTTCGAGCAGGAGAAGAATGGCTTGAAATAAAGAAATATATTATCTCAGAAATGAAGAATGACCTAGCTCAGATGGATCCGAATCAGAAGGGAATACCTCGTAAGCCAAACGATGATTTATCATATTTATTACCAGCTGTCGTATTTCTTTCCTTTTATGAGCCTGAAGCATACGAGGATAAAATGGCAGAGGAATTACAAAAAACGGATCAGGCTTTAGGAAGTGGAGCTACTACGGTAATCGCTTGTCATACAAGTGATGATTCAGGCAGTGGTGATTCTAGCTGTTCAAGTGGATCAAGCTGTTCAAGCTGCGGAGGAGGATGTAGTAGTTAACCCTCTAACATGAAAAAATTTCCAATCAAGTGGAAGAAATATAACAAATCGTTTTCAATTTCATAACAACTGTTCGGAATATGCCTATGTCTGTTTTTAATTTGATATAATCCTCTAGGTGAGTGATTATACGATAGATAGGTGTGTTCGTACGCATGAAAAAGGTTTTTTCCATTTTGATAATGGTACTTCTCTTGTGCAACCATACGACTGGAAGTGCTAGTACACTCGATATTAAAAGTGAAGCAGCCATTCTTATCGATTCACAATCTGGAGCGGTGCTTTATGAAAAGAACGCCAAACAAAAGATGTACCCAGCCAGCTTAACGAAAATCGCGACTGCTATTTATGCGATTGAAAGAGGAAACCTAGCAAATATGGTGACCATTACGAAGGAAGCTACTGAGGTAGATGGAACAAAGGTTTACTTGAACGAAGGAGAAGAAGTTCCTTTAAAAAAACTCATCCAAGGAATGTTGATTAATTCTGGAAACGATGCTGCCGAGGCAATTGCCCTCCATTTAGATGGGAATAGAGAAGCTTTTTCACGTCATTTCAATGATTTTTTACAGAACAAAATTAATGTCCAAAACACTCATTTTACAAATCCTCATGGGCTATTCGAAGGCAGTCATTATACAACAGCAGAGGACCTAGCCAAAATTACAAGCTATGCATTACATAATGATACGTTCAAAGAAATATACGGAACAAAGGAATTAAAATGGGTAGGAGAATCTTGGGATACAACGATTTTCACCCACCACCGAATGCTTAAAGGGGAAATTCCGTTGGAAGGCATCATCGGGGGAAAAACAGGATTTGTAACAGAGGCCAAGCAAACATTGGCCACAAGTGCAGAAAATGAAAAAATCTCGCTTACCGCAATTGTCTTAAAGGCAGATCATAAAAAAGGAATCTATCAAGATACCCAGCTCCTTTTGGAATATGGCTTTGCCCGCTTCCAAACAAGCTTGCTAGAGCCGTCTGAAGTTAAGCATAATAAATACTACTTACCAAACGAAACTTTTATTACAGAGGATCTCCAAGAGGGCCGTCAAACCGTTCTTGATAACGGGGAATTACTCATTGAAACAGGTTCTGGTGAGACCATTCAGACCATACAGCTTGAGAAGCACGAAAGAGAACCCGTCGAATCGAAGGTAGAGCAGACAAAACAGGAGCATGAGGAAGACCATGCAACCGTCATTTACGGCGCAGCTGTTTTTGTGTTAGCCGGATTGTTAGTTGGCATGAAAAATAAAATATTCAAATACCTTAGAAGGTGACAAAAGCAAGGCGGTTAAAGGTGAATGATGAGGGGACTTGGAATTCACATAGAATAGACTTTGCCGTAAACGCGAAAAGCCAAGAATCATGAGATTCTTGGCTTTTCATTTACTTGATTCTTGATGTAAGAAGGAGCATAAGAAAAGAGATCCCCACCATTGATATGGCCCATAGCCAAGCTAAATTCATTTCCCCTGATTCCAGTGCCACATAGATAGCAGTTGGGATCGTCTGTGTCTTACCAGGGAGATTCCCAGCAAACATTAAGGTAGCGCCAAATTCTCCTAACGCTCTAGCAAAGCTTAATATTCCACCAGCTATAAGTGCTTTTCCAGCTAAAGGAAGTGAGATATATACGAACAGCTTCCATTCACTTGCTCCATCCATTCGAGCGGCTTCTTCAATTCCTCTATCCACACTTAAAAATCCGGTCTTTGCCGATTGATACATGAGAGGGAATGCGACAACCGTCGATGCGATAACAGCTGCCGCCATCGTAAACATGATGGATTGATGAAATAATAGATCGATCCACTTCCCAATAACCCCATTTTTTCCGAATAAGACAATAAGTAAAAAACCTACCACTGTTGGAGGCAAGACGAGGGGAAGTAATAACAGATTCTCAAGCAATAGCTTCCCTTTGAAATTCTTGATCGCCATCCAGCGAGCTATAAGCGTGCCAAAAAGGATGACAATGAATACGGATATACTAGCTATTTCAATTGATAAACGAATAGGTGACCAAAAATCATGACTCATTAAACATCATTCCAATACGAGAAATCCAGATTTCTTAAAGATGGTTGCGGCTTCTTCGGTTTGTAGATAATTGGCAAATGCCTTTGCCTCATCATAATGCTTCGATTCTTTCATGACTCCAACAGGGTAGATAATTGGCTCATGTAGGGAGCTATCGATCCTATCCACAATTGTGACCTTTTTTGATTCAATGGCATCCGTTCCATATACAAATCCTGCTTCCACATTACCTGTTTCTACATATGTTAGAACCTGTCTTACGTCTTTGGTCATGACGATCTGCTTTTCAATCTTGTCCCAAATATTTGTAGCTTGTAATGCTTGCATCGCATATTGGCCAGCTGGGACAGATGCAGGAGTGCCAATGGCGACTTTAAGTGAGCTATACTTTGGAATCTCCTTTAGAGAAGTGAGCTTTGTATGTAAATCTCTTGGAATAATAAGCACTAGTTCATTTTTCAGTAGATCCTTATGGTCGTTTGGGAGGATCACTCCCTTTTGCACGAGCTCATCTAGCTTGTCTTCTGCTGCGGAAAAAAATAAGTCTACCGGTGCACCTTGAATGATTTGCTGCTGTAACGACCCGGAGCCACCGAAATTATACACAATATCAATTTGGTGATTCTCTTTTTCATAATGCTCTTCAATTTCGGACAGTGAACCTTGTAAGCTGGCAGCAGCAGAAATGGTTATTTGAACTTTTTCATTCTTTTCGTTGTCCGTAGTGGAGCACCCGCTCATTAAGGACAGGAAAGAAATAAGCAATAATATTAATAGCCTTTGAATCACAATAATCCTCCACTCATTTGTATAACCTAATAATCAAATTATATCGGAATCTAAAGGGTTAGGACAGTAACAATTTTCACAACCTTGTGACAGGAATGGTCGTGCACGATGACCGTATAAAGTGCATTGATTTTTCGAAAAATAAAGAGGGAGGTGTTCGAATGAAGAAACGAAAGAAAGATCCTTCAACAATTGGGTTAAACTCTCCTCAAGTGGAAGGACAAGGCACAACTACTACAGAGTTCGATGGAAAAAGCGCTTCATCCGCACGTAGGAAAACGAAGAAACAAGACGTATAATGGAGCACTCTCCTTAAGGGAAATTCAACATTTTTCTCGTAGATACCGAGGCAAGATGGGACCGAGTGAACGAGCTTGGTCCTTTTGTAATCACTTGTAATAAAGGATTACCTGCGGGTGTACCCTAGCAAATCGCCAATTATGAAAAAAGACTATGAGCAAACTCATATTTCTACGAGATTGTCCATAGTCTATAAAAAGTGTGTGATTCTATGCTTGATACATTGCTGCAATTTGCTTTTGTAGCTCACCATTTTCTAGATACTCATCATATGTCATTTCTTTGTCGACTAGACCTGATGGTGTAATCTCCATAATTCTATTCGCAATCGTTTGAACAAATTGATGGTCATGTGACGCGAAAATCATCGAGCCTTTGTAATTAATTAATCCGTTGTTTAATGCGGTGATGGACTCTAAGTCTAAATGGTTTGTTGGTTCATCTAATAGAAGAACATTCGCACCGCTTAGCATCATTTTAGAAAGCATACAACGAACTTTCTCTCCTCCAGAAAGAACACTGGATTTTTTCATTACTTCTTCACCAGAGAATAACATACGACCTAAGAAACCTCTTAAGAAGCTTTCACTATCATCCTTAGGAGAAAACTGACGTAACCAATCTACTAATGTTAAGTCACTATTTTCAAAGAACTCCGAGTTGTCCTTTGGAAAATACGCTTGAGAAGTAGTGACACCCCATTTAAATGAACCACTATCTGGCTCTAATTCCCCTGTAAGGATTTTGAATAGAGTCGTCTTTGCTAATTCGTTTGTTCCTACTAATGCAATTTTGTCATCCTTGTTCATTGTGAAACTAATGTTGTCTAGTACTTGAACGCCTTCAATCGTCTTAGAAATTCCTTCCACTCTTAATAAGTCATTTCCAATTTCACGATCAGGAGAAAAAGCTACATATGGATAACGTCTAGAAGAAGGACGAATGTCATCTAATGTGATTTTATCAAGTGACTTTTTACGAGAAGTTGCTTGCTTCGACTTGGATGCATTTGCACTAAAACGAGCTATAAAGTTTTGTAGCTCTTTAATTTTTTCTTCTTTTTTACGGTTCGCATCCTGTGCCATTCTTTGAGCTAACTGGCTAGATTCGTACCAGAAATCATAGTTCCCAACATAGACTTGAATTTTTCCAAAGTCTAAGTCTGCGATATGCGTACATACTTTGTTTAAGAAGTATCGATCATGGGATACAACAATTACAGTGTTTTCAAAGTTAATTAAGAATTCCTCTAACCATTGAATAGCTTTCATATCCAAATGGTTCGTAGGCTCATCAAGTAACAAGACGTCAGGCTTTCCAAAAAGAGCTTGAGCAAGTAGAACTTTCACTTTCTCTCCACCACTTAAGTCAGCCATTTTCTTCGAATGAAGCTCTTCTTCAATCCCTAATCCTTTTAAAAGGATAGCAGCTTCAGATTCAGCTTCCCATCCATTCAATTCAGCAAATTCACCTTCAAGCTCTGCAGCGCGCATCCCATCCTCATCGGAGAAGTCAGCCTTCATATAGATGGCATCCTTTTCCTGCATGACTTCCCAAAGGCGAGAATGTCCCATAATGACTACACTAAGAACTTCAATTTCTTCGTATTCAAAATGGTTCTGCTTTAAGACTGCTAAACGTTCACCAGGTCCTAAATGAACAGAGCCTTGCTGAGCTTCAATTTCACCAGATAAAATTTTCAGGAAAGTGGACTTACCAGCACCATTCGCCCCAATTAAGCCGTAACAATTTCCTGGTGTGAATTTAATATTTACATCTTCAAACAGCTTTCGATCACCATATCTTAAGCCAACATTCGTTACCGTTATCATCTAATTAATAGCCTCCAAAAAAACAATATCTAAGAAATTATAACATTTTCTAGCTCGTGGAGCGAATTTTTTCAGTAGGAGGTTCATCACTAATGAAAAGTGTCCAGAATTTGTCCATTTCTTCCACACTTCCAATTGAACACTGTACAAAAAATGAACAGGTACTTGCTTATACATATGGGAATACATGCTCTTTCAAACTGGCATCAATCTTGCACCAAATTGGGAACTAATATGGAGGACTGGTTAATAGAATAAGACGAAGGGAAAGGAGCAGTGGGAAAAGCCAAGGGGAAGGATGTTTGGGTTCAAAGGTAGATGAAGACCAAGATGATTGATTTGAATAGGAATTTTCATAGTCATCATAGGCCCGATGAAGACCAAAACAGCAAAGACGAGAGGGGAAAATAGCCATCATAAACTGGATGAAGACCAATACAGTTTGGAAAATAAAGAAAAAGAGTCATCATAAGCTCGATGAAGACCAACAAAGCCAAGAAAATAAAGAAAAAGAGTCATCATACGATGAAGGCCAAAACAGCTAGAAACACCCTCATCATAACCTCATTGAAGATCCAAAAAGCTACTAAAATTATTCAACTGGACATCGTAAATAAACCTACAAACGAATATACTCACAGAAAACAGAGATTTTTTAGGAGGGGAAGCAATTCATGGAAGCGGTTATTGAAAAACAGCCGAAGCCAAGGAAGAATTGGCTAAAAATCCTTATTGGGGGGTTCATTCTTTTAGTTACAATTGCATTTATCATTTTTACGAGTTTAAATGCATATACAGCGAGGTCATTACCGAAGATTGCCGGTGAAATAAAGCTAGATGGACTGCAGGACCATGTGACCGTTCTTCGTGATGTGCACGGTGTTCCGCATATTCAAGCTGCAAATGATCAGGATCTATACATCGCGCAGGGTTATGTACAAGCGCAGGATCGCTTGTTTCAAATGGATTTGAGCAGAAGACAAGCATCTGGCACATTGAGTGAAGTAATTGGTGAAGCAACGGTGGACAATGATAAATATTTTCGCACACTCGGCTTAAGAAGAGCGGCTGAAGCTTCCTTTACACAATATTCGCCTGAGGCTAAACAGGTTTTAGAATGGTTTGCATTCGGTATTAACACTTATATTCAAGAGCTAAAGCAAACAGGAAGGTGGCCAGTGGAGTTTACTTTACTTGGCTATGAGCCTGATGAATGGTCGCCAATTGATTCCTTAACAATCGGAAAGTATATGGCATTTGACTTAGGGGGACACTGGCAGGATCAAGCGTTTCGGTATTATCTTTTACAAACATTCCCTCTAAACAAGGCATATGAGCTCTTTCCTTCTTACCCGAAAGATGCTCCAACCATTATTAGCAAGCAAGAGCTCGATATTGAAAACAGTTTTGTCCATGCAGTCATTCCACATGAATTTAACGGGAGCAACAACTGGGTAGTAAGCGGTGAGAAATCTGAATCTGGAAAGCCTTTATTAGCAGATGACCCCCATCTATCGTTAGCGACCCCATCCATTTGGTATCAAAGCCACCTAGAGTCTCCAAACGTAAATGTAAGCGGTGTTATTTTTGCTGGCATTCCAGGGATTATTCTTGGCCATAACGAACATATTGCATGGGGTGTCACAAATACAGGCCCAGATGTTCAGGATTTGTATATTGAAAAAAGAAATCCAGAGAACCCGGAAGAATTTCTTTATAATGATCAATGGGAACAAGCTTCCATTATTCAAGAGCCGATTACCGTAAAAGGGGGTAAAAAGATAGACTATGAGGTGATAATTACCCGTCATGGGCCTGTTATCTCAGACTTTGCTGAAGAAATGGGAGAAGAGACAGTTCTTTCATTACAATGGACGGCATTGGAACCATCAAATGAGCTTGAAGCGGTTTTAAACATGAATCAAGCGGCAAACTGGAATGAATTTGAAAAAGCGTTAGAAAAATTCCACACTCCAGCACAAAATTTTGTTTTTGCTTCAAATGATGGAACGATTGCGTACAAAGCGAACGGCCATATTCCAATTCGAAAAAAAGGAGATGGCTTGCTTCCTGTACCTGGTTGGACAGATGAATATGGCTGGGAAGGGTTTATTCCTTATGATGAGCTTCCTAGAATCGTGAATCCAGCAGAAGGTTTTATTTCAACGGCTAATAATAAAGTCATTGGAGATGATTATCCATATCATATTAGTCATAACTGGGCTCAGCCTTTTCGCCAAATGCGCATTCAAGAAGTACTGAGTTCGAAGGAGATTTTTTCAGTGGAAGATATGATGGAATTACAGATGGACCCAATGAATTTGCAAGCGAGGGAGTTTGTTCCATTATTCATTGAGCATTTACCAAAGTCACTTTCAGAAAAGGAACGAAAAGCGATCGAAGTGCTTTCGGAATGGAATTATCTAGATTCTCCTGACGAAAGTGCACCTATTATTTTTCACATATGGATGAAGAACATTAAGGAAGTTCTCTTTGAAAATGAAATTTCACCAGAAATGATGGACTTATTTAATGGACAAAAACAAGCAGTAGATCAGTTGATTCGAAGGGCAGCTGAAGGGGAAGCAAGCGAATGGATGAGTGAAAAAGGCGGGCTTTCTGAGGTTCTAGCAGAATCGCTAATTAGAGCGATTAAGGAGATTACAGAAGTTCAAGGGAAGAATATAGAGAACTGGCAGTGGGGCGAATACCACCAAATTCAGTTTTCCCATCCATTATCTGTGCAAAAACCACTAAACTACTTATTTAATAGAAAGAAAGCGATGCCAGTAGGTGGAAGTAGTGTAACCGTGCAGGCAGCAGCATTTCGAGAGGATGGAACGGTCAATCATGGAGGTTCCTGGAGGTTTGTGATTGATACAGCTGATTTATCGTTAGGATATCACCTAGTTGGTCCTGGTCAATCAGGCCACGTCCAAAGTAAATGGTATCAGGATCAAATGGATGACTGGGTGAATGGAGATTATCACGAAACGAAGCTAAATGAATCAGATGGATTTAAACTCATACTAAAGCCATTAGCTAACTGACTCTAATAAAAATTTTAAATTTTTCTATAGTAAAAGGGACCGAAAAAGTATTCGGTCCCTTATGGAAGAAGAGACACAAGATACCCAGTGTCTCTTTTTCTATCAATCTCTGTATTTGACCCAATGCGTTCCACTTATGACCGAACGATTTCTTTAACAGGCTGACAAGAATCGCGTTCGATTAATTCGGTTGGAATGGTTATTCTTTTCGCAGGCAAAGTGGGGTCTTTTATTTTTTCAATTAGACAATTGGATGCAACTAACCCTAAATCGTAAATATTAATATCTACAGATGTCAGTGGGGGCTTGGAATGCTCCGATAAGGTTAAGTTGTTAAAGCTGATTACAGATATATCGTCTGGAACCTTAATATTCAGCTTTTCTAAATGGCTAATCATCTCATATGCCATCAAGTCATCCTGCGTAACAAGCGCTGTTGGAGGAGAGGGAAGGGACATCAGAAACTCGATAGCCTCTTTTCCGCTTTCCTTTAACATTCTTTCTTCTACATAATACTGCTTATCAAATGTTAAGCCTGCTTCTTCAAGCGCCATTTTATATCCATTCAAACGGTCATTGGTTACGACAAAGCCAAGATTGCCACCAATAAAGGCAATCCGTTCATGCCCTAGCTCAATTAGATAATTCGTAACTCTTTTCGTCGTGTTGATATTATCGTTGTCGACATGCGTGATTCCTTTATCATTGCAATAGGGTGTACCTACAATGGTGAAAGGGAAGTCGGCATCATATAAGAAATGCAACGCACGGTCGTTTATTCGAGAGTACAGGAGAATGATTCCATCCACTCGTTTTCCATTCACCATGGAAATGACCTCTTCAAAGATTTCATCTTCCGTAGTTCCGGTTGTTAAGTACAGACCATATTTGTGATCATGGGCACTTGTGCTAATTCCTCTTAGAACCTCAGGAAAAAAGGGGTTTTGGAATGAAAAGAAAGCCGAATTAGGCATCACGACACCAATTGTTTGTGAGCTTCTCGCTGCGAGGCTTCTAGCTTGCAAATTGGGGTGATAACCTAATTCTTTCATTACTTCCCGAACGCGTTTCTTCGTTTTCTCACTAATTCTAGGATGATTAGCAATTACTCTGGAAACTGTGGATGGTGCAACATTGGCCTGTTTAGCGACGTCTTTTATTGTAATCACCATTGTTTCCTCCATCTTGAATTCGTAAAAACGGTCTGAAAGGAGCTATTTAACGGCCCCTTCAGACACACCTTTAATAATTTGACGCTGTGCGAAGAAATAGAAGATGATAACTGGTAAAATCGCTATTGTTAAACCAGCAAGTGCTAAATGCCACTGCTTCGTATATTCTCCAAAGAAGAAGAACATCTTAAGTGGAATTGTCTGCATGCCTTCTTGGTTAACAACTAATGATGGAAGTAAGTAATCGTTCCAAATCCAAATGGTGTTTAGAATCGCTACAGTTACAGTTATCGGTTTTAACATTGGGAAGATGATGTACCAAAATACCTGAAACTTATTCGCTCCATCAATAATGGCTGCTTCATCAAGCGATTTTGGAATACTGTTTAACGTACCATGGTATAAGAAAATCGATAAACTACTTCCAAAGCCTAAGTACATGAAGATCAAGCCCGCACGATTTAACATTTCCGCTTGACCGAAGATTGAAATCAACGGAATCATAACCGATTGGAAGGGAACAAGCATTGCTGCTACAAAGACAAAGAATAATACGGTACTTACTTTACCTTTTGCACGTGAAAGGGCATAAGCAGCCATTGATGAAAAGAAAATAATGACAGCTACACTTATTACGGTAATAAGAATAGAGTTAAAGAATGTTTTCATAAAATCTAGCTGCTCGAAAGCGGTACGATAATTTTCTAGATTAAAGGTCTCAGGTAAGCGTAATGTATCTGAAAATATCTCTTTCTTGGTTTTAAAAGAGTTAACGATCATAAGGTAAAAAGGAGAGAGCCATAAAAGGGCAAGGATGATGCCGAGTATTTCTAGTGGAAACCTTTTTTTTCTGCCCATTACATTTCTACCTCCCTTTTCTTATTAATATATACTTGTGTTAACGAAATGACAGTAACAATAATGAAGAAGATAACCGCTTTTGCTGACGCATAGGCCATATCATTATTAGAGAAAGCCGTTTTGAAAATTTCCATTGCCACCATCTGTGTGGAATCGTATGGACCACCGGCTGTAAGTGATAAGTTCTGGTCATAAAGCTTAAATGTATTCGATAGTGTTAAGAATAAACTAACTGTAAAGGCAGGTGCTACTAATGGGAAAATGATGTAACGGAATCGTTGAAAAGTGCTTGCACCGTCAATTTCCGCAGCCTCTAATAATTCAGTAGGAAGTCCTTCTAAATAAGCAATATAGATAACCATGATATAACCAGCTAATTGCCAGCTCATCAGAATCGTTAATCCCCAGAAGCCAGTTTCAGTCGTAGATAACCAGCCTTGAAGACTTTCAATCCCAAATAATTTTCCAATTCCATCAAATACTTTCATGAAGATAAATTGCCAGATGAATCCTAGAATTAATCCACCGATTAAGTTAGGCATAAAGAATACAGTTCTTAAGAAATTGCTTGTCTTTAATTTAGCAGTAACAAGAAGTGCAAGTGAAAGACCAATAAAATTAATTAAGATAATGGATACAATTGAAAACAATGTTGTAAATTTAAGTGAGTCTAAGAATTTTTTGTCTTGGAATAAGTCAATATAGTGCTGTAGCCCAACAAATTCGCCTGCTTCTATTCCATTCCAGTTTGTAAAAGAGTAGTACACCCCAAACAGTAATGGAATAATAACAACCAATGTAAGTGCTATGAGGGTGGGGGCTAAAAATAACCAGTAGGATAAGTCACGTGTTCGCATGTTGATACCTCCCGAATTCCCAATCTTAAAAATGGTGAAAATATTCACAAATAAGGAAGAAAAACAAAGTAGCGGAGGGCTACTTTGTTTTTCTGTTTAGTTAGAATCTTACTTTCTTTCTTTTTCCCACTCGGATTTCGCTAATTCAATTACTTCATCCCAGCTAGCTTCGTCGCTTAGGTATTTTTGAATCTCAACACCTAATACGTTCTGTCCCCAACCAGTTGGGTAGCCCATGAATACCCAGCCCATTGTCTTACCGTCTTGAGAATATTCGTATACAGCTTTAGAAATAGGATCAGAAATTTTGTCTACATCATAATCTTTATAAGCAGGAATGAATTTGAAGTCTTCTAGAACTTTTTGCTTACCTTCGTCAGTAGTGTATAACCAATCTAAGAAAGCTTTTGCTTCTTTTACAACTGCTTCGTCTTTATTGCTGTTAACTCCCCAATACATAGGAACACCAACAGGAATGACATCACCTTTAAAACCTTCAACTGGGATCGGAAGTAGACCTACGTTATTGTTTGCCATTTCTTCATCAATTCCAGCGATGGAACCATAAACCCAGTTACCTTGTTGGATAATCGCAACTTTACCAAGAGAGAATAACTCTTCTACTTGTTTTGAATAATCAAGGCTCACTGTTGGTTGAGCAGAGAAATCATTTTGAAGATCTAAAACCTTTTTAAATGCATCTGCATATTTAAATTCTAAAGCAGGTGCTTCAAAAGCGTTAAGAACATTGCTGTCAAATTCTGGAGCAATAAATGCGTTAGATAAGTGTAACCCAGTTACCCAAGTTTCTTTACCAGGTAGAGCAAATACAGCTTCAAGACCTAAATCAGCTTTTTTCGAATCAAGCGTCTTTACCGCTGCTTCTAAGCTTGCAAAGTCTTTAATATCATCAGGATTGATTCCTGCTTTTTCAAAGATTTCTTTATTATAAATTAGTCCATAACCTTCTTGGTTGTATGGTAGACCTAAGACTTTATCTTCTTTTGTTACGCCATCAAGCGTTCCTTCTAGTGCTTGAGCAGCGGATTCTGTATCTGAAAGATCAGCTAATTTATCTTTCCAATCTTCCACATCTTGTGGTCCACCCACATTATAAATAGCAGGCTCGTTACCAGATGCAAACTTAGATTTTAATGCAGCACCATAATCTTCACCGCCACCGACAGTAGTGATATTGATGTCAACATTGCCGTGTTCTTTTTCATATTCTTCAGCTAGCGTTTCGAATTGATCCTTAAATTCAACTTTGAATTGGAAGATATCAAGTGTTACTTTATCCTTGCTGTCTTTTTCGCCGCCATCACCTGATGAACATCCAGCTAGAATGGCACTTGAAAGTACTACTGACGTAAGAATGCCAGAGAATAACTTATTCTTTTTCATGTGAAAAGCCCCCTAAATAGTTTTAATTATTTTTTAACAGAGAAAACGTTTGCACAAAATAGTTTACTGATTCAATAGCAAACTATGTTTACTATGTAAGATTTTAATATATTCTCTTTTAGAAACTCACTCCCCCTTTTGGTAAAATCTATCGAGTTGTGTGAAACCGTTTGCATAACTCGTAACTAAATATTATCATATCTGAAATTTATGTACAATAAAAAATTTGAAGAAATTATTTAACTTCCATATAATCCAGAATACAATTGATATAAAAAAAAATGTCCATCCTTATCTGAAGTTTAGTGAGAAGTTCATAAAAAATACGATGGGAATGAGGATCATAGGTTAGATTCGAGAGAGGATAGGGTATATAGATTCTATCAATTAAAAATGTGTGATTTGAAAAAAAATTGATAAAAGTGATTTTGTTCATATTTATTTCATATTTGTGGTGTACAATGATTGTAATAGCAGAGAGAAGGAGTTTTTTATATGCCTAAAAAACAATTAGTTGACCTAGTAGCTCGCTTGAAAAAGTCTGGAATTAACGTAAGCTTTACCAAGCCGAAAGAGAACTATTTCGCTTCATTAAAGCAAAATAAAAATGCATATTCTTCTTCTAATTAAGTAGAACTGTCATTCAAATAAACATCCTATTCAGTAAACAGATATTGAATCAAAAAGGCGATGAATTTGCCATCTATCGTTCCAGGCTATAGATAAACTTAAGTATTGTAGAGTTTAACTATAGCCTTTTTATTTGTTTCAACAATTCACCGAACCCGTTACATTGTAACGGTTCATCAATTACTTCCTGTCATTTTTTACACAATCTACACCTTTCAAATCGTTTGTCTCCATTATAGACCAAAGTTGTGAGCGGAAGGGGCATGACGCATGGGGGATATGAGTGATAGCTAAGACCCCGCAAGCGGAAACAAAGGATACCTCCGGCAAGCAAGCGCCTGTAGCAGAAATCATCTAACATAAATAACAAAAGGGACCGAGAATAACATCTCGATCCCTTTTTTCATTTCTTTTAATCAATTTCCTTCATTATATTAGCAAAGGCATCATCTTTATCGAACTCTTCTCCCATTGGGAACTTTTTAAGATACTTATTATCTTCACTTAATAAGTAGACGAAGGTACTGTGAACATAAAATCCATCGCCTGGGTCCCTATATTGAAACTGGAATGTATTAGCTAATTCTCTAATCTCTGCTTGGTCTTGTTTTAGGTTGTCATGATCTCCAGTTAGGAGCAACCAATTGCCATCATCCTCAATATCAAAGGTATCCATATATCTTTTGAGCACCTCTGGAGTGTCGCGATAAGGGTCAATAGAAACCGTAATAAACTGAACGTTTTTTCCAAAAACGCCCTCTTTTTCAAGATCTCTTTTTAACATATTCATTTTATTCGTTGTCGTTGGACAGATATCCGGGCAATGGGTATACAAAAACTCCAAGACCTTTAGTTTCTTTTCAGACTTCGAGAAATCATATACTTCATTATTCATTGTTACAAGCGTCGTTCCTTCTGGAATAGTGGCCGTTTTATCTCTGATGATAAAGTAACCGATTCCTGAGGAGATTCCAAGAACTAAGATGATTATGGATGTTAGATAAATTTTCTTCATTTCGTTCCCTCCCATATTAAAGATAATGAAAATGGCTGAAAAATCCTATGGATATTATGTGAACAATTCAAGTAACGTTAATAATTTAATAATAATGTAAAGTTATAATAGATAGGCATTTGACTAATTTTGAATAAGACAAGATGAACAACCATACATTTGGCCTTTCCTTGAATATGATGCTAAGGAATTAAACTTTAAGGAGGAATTCTAAATGAGTGCAGGTTGCGGATACGGTTCAGGATTTGCGTTAATTGTTGTTCTGTTCATTTTATTAATTATTGTTGGTGCTGCATACGTTGGTGGCGGTTTCGGCTATTAATTAGCTGAAATGAGTGCTTTTTCAGCATTCTCTTTTAAGTATGTAATAGAAAGCTTGAGAAGAAGCAGGAGACATTCTGCTTCTTTTCTTTTTTTGAATGACTGTTTTCGTATACAGTGTTGCTTTTGAAACATGGGTAATTTTCCGCCAGGATGCTCGCATGGCACAAGGCGTGCGGCGAGTATCATCGGCTTCGCCTGTTGGATCTCAACTGTCCTACTGCTACCAGTGGCATTTCGCGTCCTCCCGCTCCAAACGATAGCCTTCGTTTATAGACGGGAATCTTCCCTCGTATATAACACCAATCTGTTAGAATATCACCTTATTAAGGGAGAATGGCTGTCTTTCAAAAAAAAAGGGGGGGAGGGAACCTGTTCTTCGATCGCATTAATCAATATTACATAATTCAATCGGGCAGTTTTCACAATCTATTTCTTTCTTTAAATAAGCAAGGTTATGGATGATAAGGTGTTTTCGATCCATTGAAATAATGCCTTCATTTTTTAAAACAGTAAGCATTCGACTGATACTTTCTCGAGCCGTTCCACAGAAATTTGCCAGGTCTTGATTCGTTAATGGTACAGTAATAAAAATTCCATCTTCTCTTTTTACTCCATAGCTATTACAAAGTCTAATAATGGTTGAATATAAGGCCCCTTTTTTTCCATTAAGTACAAGGTCTCGAAATTTGGTCATAGTTTTTCTCATATGATCATTCATCCATACTAAAAATTGAAAAGAAACCGCACTATTTTGAAAGAGAGTTGCTTCTAGGTCACAAATATTAATAACAGCTACTTGGCAATTTTCGATCGCCTTTGCGTTGAAAATGTAACTAGGATTCTCGGTGAATAGTGTTAATTCCCCAACAATATCATTTACTTGGCATAAACGTAAGTATAGCTCGTTTCCTTCAGCGTTCATTTTTGACACTTGTATTTTCCCTGAAAGTACGATGTATAATTCCTTCGCTTCTTGTCCCTCTTGAAATAAGTACTGACCTTTATGAATTTCTATTATTCTATTAGCAGATTTTAATAATAAATCGATTTCGTAATTCAAAGGTAGCTGATTAATCGCTTCCATGACTATTTCCTCCTTTCTATTTTGGACTATTCCGACCTAAACAAACAAAGGATGCCTACTCAGCAATCATGTCAGTGCCATCTTAAAGAATAAGAGCCCCCTAAGTCCATAGGTATTAGAAAAAAATTTAGATGATTATGTGACAATTTCCTATTTATAGATGATAAATCCCTATTTTAGTAGATATTGGATAAATGTTATAGGCAGAAGAGTGGAGGAAGTTAGGATAGTAGGAAGAATCATAAGAATTTTGTTTATTTAAATTATTGTGAATTTGTGAACGATTTTCCATTTGTGGAATTCATCACAGAATAAAGGGATGGAAGCGTTTACGATAGGGGTATCATCTCTAATGAAAGAAGGCTGGTTCATTGAAAGGCATCGGGTTTCTTAAAGTACTAGCTGGAGGTCTCGTAGCATATGAGCTCTTAAACTTAATGAATACAGGAAATAAAGCCGTGTTAAGGCCACCTGGTGCAGCAGATGAGGATGAATTTCTCGCTTTATGTGTAAGGTGCGGAAAGTGCATACAAGCATGTCCCTATCATTCAGTTCAAATGGGGAATGAGCAGCTTGGTTTAGGCATCGGCACGCCATATATCCATGCTCGAGAAAACCCATGCCGGTTATGTGCAGATTTTCCTTGCGTACAGGTTTGCCCTACAGAGGCATTATCAAATGTCTCGGATGTGTACGATGTGGAGATGGGGAGTGCAGTAATCGATCAAGAAGCATGTATTGCCTATCAAGGAACGCGCTGTGAAGTTTGTTATCGTGAGTGTCCGTTAATTGATGAAGCGATTCAATTAAATATTTACATAAAACCGGATGATCCGACCCATGCCGTCTTTGCACCCATTATCAATAAACAGAAATGTGTGGGCTGCGGGATATGTGAGGAGCGTTGTGTGGTCGATCATCCAGTTGCGATTCGCGTTAAGCCTAGAGAGATAAAAGGGTTATTTTAGTTTGGATGTTGGATGATTATTGTCATCCAGTTCAATAGATTTCATTTTCTTCATTAAGATGGGAGGAAAGTAAGCGATGGATTTAACAAGAAGATCGTTGTTAAAAGCGACCGCTATATCGATGACGATGGCTGTTGCTGGATGTAAAAAGAAGGAAGCTACACCTGCAACAGGTAGTATGAATCAGCAACCTGAAACGGCTGAACCAGACGAATGGAAATCAACAGTATGTCGTTTTTGTGGTACCGGGTGTGGAGTGTTAGTAGGGATTAAAGATGGAAAAGTCGTAGCAACAAAAGGAGACCCTGATAACCGTTCAAGTAAAGGCTTGAATTGTATTAAAGGATTTTACGTAGGGAAAATCTTATTTGGAGAAGACCGTTTAACCAAGCCTTTGATACGAGAGGATCAATCAAAGAAAGGCACAATGGAAGGATTTAGAGAAGCATCATGGGAAGAAGCGTTAGATCTTGTCGCAAGCAAGCTGATAGAAGCCAATAAAAAAGACCCAAAGTCGATTGCATTTTGGGGTTCGGGACAGCAAACCATTATGGAAGGATATGCTTCCGTAAAGCTATGGAAAGCCGGATTGTTAAATAATAATATTGATCCAAATGCTAGGCTTTGTATGGCAAGTGCAGTTGCGGGTTTTATGACCACCTTTCAATCGGATGAACCAATGGGCTCCTATCGGGATCTAGATGAAGCAGATGTATTTGTAACATGGGGAGCAAATATGGCAGAAATGCACCCTGTCTTGTACTCTCGCTTAACTGCGAGAAAGCTAAGCACGGCTGGAGTAAAGCATTATGACTTAACAACAAGACGTTCGCGTACATCTGAAACGGCTGATTTCGTATACGAGTTTAGACCACAAACCGATCTAGCCATTGCAAATGCGATAGCAAACTATTTAATCCAAAATAACTTATACGATCAACAATTTGCTGAAGAACATTTACAATTTAAAGCCGGCACGGAGAATTTAGGTCATACCTACGATGATCAATATGAAGCATCAGAAGTTGGAAAAGTTGCGGATCAGGTATGGAATATTTCTTTTGATGAATTTAAAAAAATGGTCAGTTTCTATACATTTGCAAAGGCTGAAGAAATTTCAGGGGTTGCAGCTAGTGATATTGAACAGCTTGCTAAGGAATTTGCTGATCCAAACAAGAAGATTATGTCCCTTTGGACGATGGGAATGAATCAGCATACCCGAGGCACATGGATCAACAACCTTGTTTACAACATTCACTTATTGGCTGGGAAAATTAGCAAGCCTGGAAACGGACCTTTCTCATTAACTGGACAACCGAGTGCATGTGGAACTGCTCGGGAGGTAGGAGTCTTTTCTCATCGTTTACCTGCGGATCTAGTAGTGAATAACCCTGAACATAGGCGATATTCAGAGCTGATTTGGAATTTGCCGAAGGGGTATTTAGAGCCAATTGAGAAGCCTGGTTATCATACAGTAAAAATGTTCCGTGAATTAGGGAACGGAAATGTGAAGTTTTTATGGAGCATGTCAAATAACTGGGGTCAAACGATGCCCAAATTAAATCGATTCCGAGGAAATGATGAAAATGGAAAAGGTGTAATTGATGGGTTTATCGTTGTTTCTGAGGTATATCCAACCCGTTCTACTGAAATGGCAGATGTTGTTTTCCCTGCTGCCATGTGGGTGGAAAGAGAAGGTCAGTTTGGTAATGCCGAGCGCAGGACGAATGTGTTTGAAAAATGTACAGAACCGCCAGGAGAAGCAAAGTGGGATCTTTGGGCAATCGTTCAAATTGCGAAAAGAGTTTTAGCGGATAAACAGATAGGAAATCAGCCTGCTTTTGATGTGTTATTCGGTTCGATTTGGGACTATGAAAATAACGATTTAATCAAAGATGAGCATGAAGTTAATAAGCTGCTTTGGGAGGAATATCGAGCATTTTCGAATCCCCATGAGAGTAAAAACGTTGAAATTCAAGAGCTTGGAAAAAAACTGAAATTGAAAGCAAAGCAAATGGCACCATACGATGAATACTTTAAGCAACACGGAATATGCTGGCCAGTCCGAAATGTAAATGGTAAATGGATTGAAACGAGCTGGCGCTATGCATATGGGAAGCAGGAGGAAGGCTATGATCAGTATGGAGTTGAGGAATTTGGCCAGGTAGGGAAATACATGGATATAGATTTCTATAAATCTGCTGATCATCGTCCAAGTGTGATCCATCGTCCTTTTGAGGATGCAGCAGAAATACCCGATCAAGAATATCCATTTTGGCTTTGTACGGGCCGTGTGTTAGAGCATTGGCATAGCGGTTCAATGACAAGAAGAGTGCCAGAGCTGCACAGAGCCGTTCCAGAAGCACTTTGTGAGATCCATCCCGAAGATGCAGAGAAAATGGGCGTTCAAACGGGCGATATGGTGAAAATTATCTCAAGGCGCGGTGAAGTGTTAGTTAAAGCAACAACAAAAGGAAGAGGAAATCCGCCTAAGGGGCTTGTGTATGTTCCATTTTTTGCAGAAGAAATATTAATCAATTTAGTTACACTAGATTGCTATTGTCCAATTTCTAAGCAACCTGATTATAAAAAATGCGCAGTTAAAGTGGTTAAAGCATAAGGACGGGGGTGTAGGTGAATGAAGAAGGAACTGTTATTTGTATTCGTATTTTTCCTTATCGTTAGCGTTGCTATAGGAACTCAACAGCTTCAGAATATTAACACAAATCATTCGAGTCCAATTGAGAAAGCATCCGCGATTGCTATTCCACAGCTTTCAGAGGAAGGGAGAGAGAAATCAGCCACGATGGTATTACTTGGAGCTCCACCTATGCAACCAGGAGACCATATTGATAGATGGAATTCAGAGCTTCATCATGAAAGCTGTATGAGCTGCCATGGGAACGCTTCAACAGGTGCTCCTATTCCACCTGAGAATCACTACTATGAAAATAATCGAAATGAGGCTGTATTCCGAGATAATTGCATTCAATGTCATGCTACCCAAAATGATAACAAGCCTGCATTTAATAGCGAAGAATAATCGATGAAGTCCCCTTGTGGAAATGTTAAGGGGAAAGTCAACTTTAGAATAACGCAACCAACTGAGTAAAAAGAAAGAGGGAAGATAATGGTTATATCTGGTATTTTCATTGAATCTATTCAAGGATTAGCCACTCAAACGGCAAAAGACTTGGAAGCCTTTAAGGGAGTAGAAGTCCATCATATTGAAGATGAATACAAAATTGTGCTCACATTAGAGGCTCCCTCTGTAAATGAAAGTTATGAAATTGCAGAACAATTTAAGCAAGTAGCTGGTGTATTAACCATTTGTCTAGTCTATACAAATTTTGAAAACGATCCTTTCTATCAAGAGGCAGTTGTTCCCATATGAACGAAAAGGTAACAAGAAGGAAGTTCTTTGCTTTACATGTAGATGCTTCCGTAAGTTTTCTAGGAAACTTTTTGGCGCAGCAAATCGATACAGATCCATCTATATTTCGGCCTCCAGGTGCACGTGATGAAATTGAGTTTCTAACCATGTGCGATCGATGTGGTAAATGTGAGCAAGTGTGTCCAGAGAAGAGCATTAAATTGTTTACTGCCTCAGATGGAGCAAAACTGTGGAATACACCTTACTTGAATCCAAACGAATCACCATGTACTTTTTGCAGTAAATGCTTGGAGGTTTGTTCAACAGATGCATTAACTCATGCGCAATTCAGTTCACACCCACGAGTGGGGCTTGCTGTTGTTAACAAGAGATTTTGTCTAACTGAAAAGGATGTTATGTGTGATTACTGTGCTCGAGCTTGTCCGCAAAACGCAATAGCCATTCGTAATGAAAAACCGGTCATAGATACGAATGAATGTAATGGATGTGGACTATGTGTTTCTAGCTGTATGGTTTATCCGAAAGGAATCAACATCAATTCGTGTAAAGAGAATCTAAATTAATGTTAAGGAACATAGGAATTCCCCAAATTAGGACGTATGATCTTTGGATCACGTAAGTTACAAGAGTTTGAAAGGTGTTGTTACGATCACAAAGGAAAAAGGGTTACTTATAAAATAGTATATTTACTAGATATGAAGGAAGCAAAGCAATAGATTAAAAGGGTGAAGATGATGGCCCAAAAAAGACAGTTTTCAAAAAAGTGGACAATCGCGAGGCGGGCTGTTCAACTTCTCGTGATTGTACTGTTTCTTTCTCCCGTTATCGTAGCTGAAATTGAAGGAGAGCCCTTCTTCTTTGGTTCTTTGGCCTCCTCTTCTTTCCTAGGAATCGTTTTATCTGACCCATTTGCAGCGTTGCAAATTATTGCCGCTTCTAAAATCATTCATTGGACCTATCTTGGCGGGGCGTGTATTATTTTTATCTTTTATACGGTAATTAGGGGAAGAGTATTTTGTAGTTGGGTATGTCCTGTAAATACGCTTTTAGAAGGAGTTGATAAGATCCGTTCGTACGTCCCATTGCCGGATCAACCGATGAACAGGCGACTAAAGGTATATCTTGCTGCTGTGATCTTAATTCTCTCCTTTTTTACTGGTGTACCCGTTTTTGAGTTGATTTCTCCCATCGCTATCCTAATGAGGAATCTTCTTTTCATCATAGGAATTGGTGGCTGGTTTCTGCTAGCCATTCTTATAATGGAGGTTTTCATATCTAGAAGAGGCTGGTGTCGATCACTTTGTCCATTGGGTGGCTTCTATCAATCGATCGGTCGATTTGGAAGGTTTCAAGTTCAAATTAATCACGAACAGTGTACGGGTTGTGATGTCTGTCGGGCAGTATGTCTAGCAGACCCAATCATATTAGAACCAGCCATAACAAGGGAAAGTGAATTTGTTATTGCAGGGGATTGTAGTCTTTGTGGAGAATGTGTCGATCATTGTCCTTTTCAAGCAATCACTATAGAAAAAAAGAAGAATCGTTTATTTACTGATGTGAAGGTTGATTTGACAAATTTTCAAAAAGAGAATAGGATATAATTAATTAAAGGGAATAAAAGGAGTATGTTTTATGTTAGGTGTCGTTCTTAACTAATCCGTTAATTTCATACGGTCATTCCAAGAGTTGCTTTTCACATTTGTTCGAAAAATGAATCGGTGAAGGCTTATTTAGTTATACACTTGGATTGAATGTTAAGAACAATTATCATAGCTAAAACCGTACTTCAGAAAAATTTGTGCGTAGTAGCTGTGTTCATTGAACACAGCTTTTTCTATTTTTCTGACGACATTTTTATGCAATTTTAAGCCGTGATGAACTTTGTTCAGCTCGGCTTTTTTTAGTGCTGTTGACTAAGGTGAAGCAGCAGCAAGCAAATATCCCTTTAATTAGTTCAAAACGAATGAAAGATTCCATCGATTGGCTGTTTGTAGAAGCTTATTTGAATGTATCACCAGGTGCATACAGCTAATGAGATAAGTCAATATTTTATACTATAAAAAGGAGGAACTGAAGTTGAAAACAGATACAACTCAAGTTCTTGGATTTGACCAAATAAAAGAAGAAATTGCCACATATGCATTAACGGATTCAGGAAAGGATCGCGTGCTACAACTACGAATCTCTACAAACCGTAAGCAAATTGAAGCGTGGCAGGATGAGGTTAATGAAGCAGTAATGATTCTAGAGAAAAGTGCAAGTGTTCCATTGCATGGGTTAAATGGGATCCAGCTATTATTGGGTATGTTAAACAAAGGTGTGCCCATACGGCCAGATCAATTCTTGCTATTACATGATTTTCTTGATTGTTGCGGGAAAATGAGAAGGTATATGAAGGATAAGGAATACATGGCACCGAGAGTTTCATCCTATGTGTATTCTATTGAAGAATTGCCAAGTCTCGCTGACGAAATTAATCGTTGTATTCGCAATGGGCAAGTGGATGATTATGCTAGCAAGGAGCTTCTGAAGGTTAGAAAGCAAATCGCGATCCAAGAGGAACGCTTGAAGGAAAAGCTAAACCAAATCATTCGCTCTAATAAATACAAAACCTATCTACAAGAGGCTGTTATCAGTCAGCGGAATGGAAGATATGTTATTCCGGTGAAGATCGAATATAAAAATAAACTAAAAGGGTCTGTTCTCGATCGATCTGCCTCTGGATCTACTTTATATATTGAGCCGGAAGATATTACCGCTCAGCAAGAGCAGTTAGACTGGTTACTTGCAGAGGAAGAATTAGAGGTAGAAAAAATTCTACTTTATTTAACGGGCTTAGTGGAAGGGAAAGAAAGGGAGCTTCATCTCGCTGTTGAAACGATGATTCATTATGATTTTCTATTCGCTAAGGCAAAGTATAGTCGTTCAATTGAAGGACAGCCAGTGAATGTAAATGAATCACACTTTGTACATTTGATACAAGCAAAACACCCCCTTTTAGGTGCGAATGCCGTTCCTCTTACAATCAAACTGGGTCAAGACGGACAGCATGCATTAATTATCACAGGCCCAAATACAGGTGGTAAAACAGTCACCATCAAAACGGTTGGATTATTAACGATGATGGTTCAAGCAGGACTCCATATTCCTGTCGAAAAGGGAAGTGAAATTAGTATCTTTCAACATATTTTAGTAGATATTGGAGACGGCCAAAGTATTGAACAGAATTTAAGTACCTTTAGCTCTCGAATTACCAATATCATAGAAATTTTAAAAGAAACAAATGATCGAAGTCTTGTGTTATTAGATGAGCTTGGATCAGGTACAGACCCAGGAGAAGGAATGGGGCTAGCTACTGCCATATTAGAACAGCTTTATCAGAAAGGGGCTACACTTCTAGCTACTACACACTATAGTGAAATTAAAGGGTTTGCTGAAGATACAGATGGTTTTATGAATGGGTCGATGGAGTTCGACCTAGAAACGCTTAAGCCGACCTATCGATTATTGATCGGAAAAGGTGGAGAAAGCCAAGCATTTGCCATTGCATTAAAGTTAGGTGTTCACCCACAAATCATTGAAAGAGCCCATCAAATAACGTATAAAACAAAGAAAACATTTGCAATGGAAGAAGCAGATTATTATCAAAGAAAGGAGGCGGAAAAGCAACTAGCCAATAATCGATACGTCAAAAGGTCTCGAGATCCGAAGGAAATCAAAACCATACTTCAGCACTTCTCACAAGGAGATAATGTTCAAATTACGATAACCGGTGAGTATGGAATTATCTATCAAGGACCTGATGAAACGGGAAATTATATCGTACAAGTAAAGGGTGAAAAACAACTCTATAACCAAAAACGCTTAAAAATGTATATTCAGGCTAAAGAATTGTATCCAGAGGATTACGATTTTGATGTCATTTTTGAATCAAAAGAAAATCGAAAAATCCGTCATCAAATGGGACGAAAGCATGTAAGTGAAACAATCGTGGAGGAAGAGGGAAACAAATAGGAAATAACGAAGCTTCAATTTCAATGCTAAAAACCATTCATCTTGTGGATTTGGAGCGAACGGATAATCGGTTCGCTTCAAATCCATAGGATAAAAAAGTTTACATAACAATATTATTATAAACTAATTTCTGATAATACGAGAGAGAATGCAATTCCAACAGAAGCAATGAAGCCAATAACTGGGCCTCCTTCCTCGAATGCTTCTGGAAGCATTGTAGAGCATACCATAGCAATCAAACCTCCAGCACCAAACGCACCGATTGCAGCGATTAATGTTTTAGGACTATCTTTTAAGAAGGTAAATCCAATTACCGAGCAAATGGAGGAGAGAACGACAACACTAAACCAAAGAAAAAGAACTTTTTTCTTCGAATAACCGTCTTTCCTTAATCCAATTGTACTTGACAAAGATTCAGGGAAATTACTAATAAAGATGGCTAAGATAAATAGCCAATTTATTTGGTAGTTATGTAATAAACTAATCCCTATAATAATGGATTCAGGAATGGCATCCATTAGAGTTCCGAAATAAATCGCTAATCCAGAATGACCAGCAGGATTTTTTTGTGATCGCTTTCGACTACTCCCGCCTTTTTTATACAAGAAAAGTTCCAAAAGAGTAAAGACAAAAGCGCCTGCTAGAAAAGAAGAAATCGCAATGGGAATCCCGCTTGCTTTGACCGCTTCAAGGAGTAGCTCAAAAGTGGATGCCCCAAGTAATACACCTGTACCAAATGCCATAATATATGCAATGATTTTTTTCGGGATGGAATAGTAGATGCCAACGATGGAGCCGATAAAAAGGGAAAAGCTAGCTACTGCTCCCCAAAGTGCAGCTTGTACCATGAGAATCACTCCCTTGGTGAGAATTTTTACCGATGTAGTTTACCCAGAATCTTGACTAATCATCATAAGTATCCTTGATTAGGAGTAAATGATATTTCGATTGACGAAAATAGATATATCTCCTTTGAACGAAAGATGGTAGAATGGAGAGTGTTACATTATTTGGGAGGATACATCATGAATACGGAAGTTAAAAAAAATATAATCACTCTTAAAGGTTATTATTTATTTGTGTTTTTAGGAATGGGAAGCCTATTCCCATTATTAAGTGTTTATTTAAGTGAAGTGGAAAATTTAAATGGCTATCAAATTGGGACGATTATGTCTGTAAGTCCGATTGTGATGATCTTCTTCCAACCGCTATGGGGAATGATTTCAGATCGAACGAATGCACCGATTAAAGTACTGGCATTAACTACATTAATGGCTGGAATTTTCGCTTTAGGCTATGTTTCATTTAGTGGCTATACGATGTTTTTAATCGTGGCGATTATGGTAGCGGTTTTTCAAAGTGCTATCGTGCCTGTTTCTGACAGTATTTCATTAAAGTATACAAGTAAAGTCCGAGTGAATTATGGAAGCATAAGACTATACGGATCACTAGGGTTTGGATTAGCGGTATTTTTTATGGGGAGAGCTTCTGAGTGGGATCCTAAAGTAATTTTTTATGCATTTTTCGCTTTTTTAACAGTTGCTAGCCTACTTGCCTGGAGATTGCCAAAAGAACAAGCTAAGCCAAATAAGAACCTTTTAGGTGGGGTTAAGGAAGTTCTATTACAAAAGAGATTTCTTCTATTCTTAGGAATTACCTTTTTATTATTCGGCCCAAATTTAGCAAATAATGTGTATTTTGGTCTGTTTATAGAAGATAGCGGAGGAACGTATACGGGAATTGGAATCGCCTTTTTAATTGCCGTTCTCTCTGAAATTCCATTTATGAGAGTAGCTGGTGCTTGGATTCAACGGCTAGGGTTATTACAAATTACCGTAATTGCAGGGTGTGCTTCACTTGTAAGATGGGGATTTTATTTCACTGAGCCTAGTCTCTGGATTGTCTATGCATCTTCAGTTATCCAAGGATTTTCAATTGGATTATTTATTCCTGCAGGCTTACAATATATCCGTGATATCACCCCTCCACATATCACCGCTACAGCTGTTACGTTGTATTCAGCTATAGGAAACGGACTAGGCAATTGGTTTAGTACGTTCTTTGGAGGAATACTTTACGAAAATAACAATATTTATATGGTCTATCTTTTCTTTGCTGTCTTGGCCTTTATAGGGATACTACTAAATATATGGCTTATAAAGGAAGAGAAACGAGCATCAGTCAAGGCCGTTATCTCAAATTAACAACCATTCGTCGAGGATTATATCTTCGGCGATTTTTTTATGTAAATTTAGTTGATGGGAGGGGCTGAGCTGATTCTCCTTAGAATTTGTAAAAGGACACATCAATAGGTGAAATTGGCTGCCCATTCTTTCAAAAAATGGTTGTCCTAGTTAAATATCCGCAAGCGCCCTCAACGATTGTCCATATTCATTCCTTGGCATTCGCATAGAATGTAAGTGAAATACAAGTTGGGGGTGATTAAAGTGTCTTATTATCAACAGTGTTTCAAAGGCGTTGGAAAATACGCCACGATTCGCACAAATGATGGGGGAGTCCATCGGGGAGTCATTCACAGGGTAACACCATCAAAAGTATATATTCGTCCTCTAGGTGGACAGCGAAGAAATTATGGTGGGTTTGGTTATGGGTACGGTTATGGCTATGGATATAGAGGATTTGGACCTGGTTATGGGATTGCTTTAGGAGCAATTATCGGTTTAGCAGTTGGTGCAGCATTCTTCTGGTAGTTTCTTTTAACAATCGGTAAAGAGCCCATTCCAATCAACTCGTCCCAACATACGATATTTATATGTGTTAGTGGGGAGGTGGAAAAATGGGTGCAGGTGCTGGATGCGGCGGCTACGGCGGTGGATTTGCTTTAATCGTCGTATTATTCATTCTTCTCATCATTGTAGGTTCTGCTTATATTGGTTGGGGTTACTAAAAATTTTGGAAATAGAATAAAAAGGAGGTGATACTATGGGCTACGGTTACGGATGTGGTGGCTACGGTGGTGGCTATGGAAATACTTTTGTATTAATCGTTGTTCTGTTCATCCTTTTAATCATTGTAGGTGCTGCTTGGTACTAATTACGAAAGAACCTGCCAGAAATTGTGAGGCAGGTTCTTTACATGTGGATCCCTTTACTGAGAAATTTTTTTGGCTAGAAGCATTTTCACCTCGTTATAGGAAAGCCCTGATTTTGCATTTAACTGCTTAACCTCATCAATATCGGTTCCAACAATCGTTCGTTTTGTGGAATCTTTTTTCATTTTCTTATCACCCTCTCTAGCATATTGTCTGTAACAAAGGTATAATTCAGACAAGGCAATCTTGATAATTTCCGTTAAAATTGAAAAATATTAGTAAATCCATTTTAATTTGGTGAAAATTGCCCATACTAATAAAAAAAGGGGGCGGCTTTCATGTTTTTTAACCGAAAAAATCAAGAAGATAAATTAGAGAATATTATGGTGGATACAGAAGTATATTCCTGTAACCATGATGACTGTAATGGATGGATGAGAAAAGATTTCGCTTCTGATGATCTGAAGTGTCCAATATGTGGGCACGAAACAACGATGGAAGTTCGAGAACTCCCTAAGATTTAAATAAAGACAACAAAGGAAAAAAGCTAGCTCAGTTGAGTTAGCTTTTTTTATGGTTCATTTCTTGAAGTCCTTACTTTAATTATTGAATGAACACGATTTATACCGAATCCTTTTAAACAATTACTCCAAAGTGGTATCCGTATATAGCTGCTCAAATGCTTGCTCTGCGTCTTGTTCTGATGAAAATAACGCATCATCATCCTCAATTACATGAAATGTTTCATTTAAGAATAATGCAACTGCATTCGGATCTTTTGGGTGCTGCACAATTTCAGCTGCGCGAATATTAGAAACTGTCGGTGTATGGGGATTATTATAAATAACAAAAACTTCATCTCCAGCTTTTATTTCTCTAGGGTCAATTGTATTCATCATGTATATCTCCTTTACAAATTCTCATTTTGCTGTTTTATTTCTTCTCCAGCAAGAATCGTGTTTGCAATCTTTATTTCTTCATTTACATTTACTGAATCACCTGGATTTTGCTTTGTGTTATTTTCAATTGAAGTTGTCACTTCTTTTTCTATTGGAGCGGTTGTTACATAGTTATTCGTACGAATTTTCAAACACAAATCACCTCATTACCCAAGATGTTATTCCTATTTAAATGTTTCTCTATTTGTTACGTACTTATTCACAACCATATTTGTAGCTCTGTACTACAACAACAAACCCTAGGAAAAGAAAGAGCCAGGAGCATCTAACTCCTGGCTTTATATTTGGACTATTCAACTTTCTTTGATAAACAGCGATCACATTCCATTAAATAGGATTCTGCTTGCTCCTCTACATGTTGACCACACTCAGGACATACCTTCTTTGGTAAACTACGGAAAAACTCAACTGGACTCTTCATCATTTTGTATTCCTCCTTTTTATATTACAGTTACTATTGTTATCTTCTGTTATAGTACAGTATACACCGTTCTCTCTAAAATGTGTAGTCTTTTTTTGAAAAAATTTTTAGAATTTTGAAAATAGTCAACTGTCTTGTTCATACTAAATGTAAAGATTTCGGAATAAGTCTTTTCACACACTTAAGTTTCCATTACAATCATATGAGAAACATTTGTTAATAGGAGGGGATTAACATTATGGAAGAGCTATTGATATCGTACAATCCAATCCTGATTATTGTCGCCATTTTGTTAAACATCATGGCTTCTTACACAGCTTTAGATATGTTTACGTTAATGAAATCAAATGAAAAGAATAATCGCTTCTTGTTTATTGGTGGGACATTCTCTTTAGGTATAGGCATTTGGATCATGAATTTTATCGGGATGCTTGCGATTAATATGACAGGAGCAGGGACGTATCAAATTCCAATAACTCTACTTTCGATGTTAATCGGAATTTGCTTTACGGGAGTAGCGTTTTATTTAGTAACGGGGCGAACGATTACTATTAATCAGCTCCTTATTGGAAGCTTTTTCTTAACATTAGCTGTTTTTTCTGTTCATGTGATTGGAATGTATGCCATGAATATGGGAATTCACTTTAATAGGGTTATTCTATTTATTTCTCTAGTCCTAATCTTCTTCTCATTCTTGTTTGCATTATGGATGTTATTCTATTCGAAAAATTTCACTGTAACGAACCAAATATGGTTAAAACCTTTAAGTTCAATAATTATTACCGGCGCAGTTGTCGAAGGGTATTTTTTATTGAATAAAGCCTCTTCGTTTTATATCGAGGATCCTAGCTCTTTAGGGGGCGAGACTCAAGACGGCTTCCTCAATTACCTAGTTGTTTTCGTTTCGCTACTTATTTTAGCGGGATTAATTGGATCAAGTACCTTTATCAGTAAAAAGTTAGCTGTAAGTGATACGAACTTAAAAGATATCACCTCTGCTTTAGATGCCTCTTCAATTGTGGCGATTACAGATCCTAAAGGGATTATCACCTATGTGAATGATAAATTCGTTGAAATCTCTAAATACGAAGAACATGAATTAATTGGGGAGGATCACAGAATATTAAATTCTGGCACCCATTCGAAGGAATTTTTTAAAAATTTATGGAAAACGATTGGACAAGGCGAGATATGGAAAGGTGAAGTCCAAAACCGTGCAAAAGATGGAAGTCTTTATTGGGTAGATACGACAATTGTTCCTTTCTTAAATAAGAAGGGGAAGCCATATCAATACGTATCCATTCGCTCAGATATCACTCCAAGGAAAGAAGCGCTCCTTCATTTAAAAAAGTCACTTAAAGCAAATAGTGATATTAATTTTGCCTTAGATCAATCGTCTATAGTTGCATTTACAGATGAAAAGGGAATTATTACCAGTGTAAATGAGAAATTTTGTGAAATCTCTAAGTATGAAGAGCATGAGCTCATCGGGCAATCGCATAGCCTCTTAAATTCAGGTCTTCATTCGAAAGAATTCTTCAAAGATCTTTGGAAAACGATTGGCTCTGGATCGGTTTGGAAGGGTGAAATTCGAAACCGTGCAAAAGATGGAAATTATTATTGGGTAGATACGACAATTGTTCCGTTTTTAAATGAGAGCGGGAAGCCGTACCAATATCTTGCGATTCGAAACGATATAACCGAAAAGAAGAAAACGGAAGAAATCCTCCATCGTCAAGACAAGCTAGCTGCTGTTGGACAATTAGCTGCAGGAGTAGCCCATGAAATTCGGAACCCGCTGACCTCGATGAGAGGCTATGCAGAGTTTCTATCGGAAGATGAAGCCGATCCACAGAGAAAGGAATTTATCGAAATTATCTTAGATGAAATTAATCGTGTGAATACCATTGTGGAGGACTTTATGGTGTTGGCAAAACCTAAAGCAGCCCAATTAGAAGAAAAAAATATCATTCCGATTATCAAGAATGTCCTTTCTTTATTAGAATTTGAAGCAAGAAAGAAGAAGGTAGCTCTCCACTACGAATGCCCTTTAGACATTATTCAAATTGAATGTGACGAGGACCGATTGAAGCAAGTATTCTTGAATTTCGTTAAAAATGGGATTGAAGCAATGCCAAACGGCGGTGATTTAACTGTAAAAATCACGTTGAGAGACGGGCAGTGTCAAGTATCCATTCAAGATACTGGCGTGGGTATTCCTGAAGAAAAGCTGAAGAAAATAGGAGAACCTTTTTATACGACTAAAAAGGATGGGAATGGTTTAGGCTTAATGGTTAGCTTTAAAATCATAGAAAGCCATAATGGAAAAGTATACATTGAAAGTGAGCTAAATAAAGGGACAGTCTTCAACATTGTGTTACCTTCCAAGCTAGCATAGAGAACCCCCCATCCAGTTGGATGCGGGGGGTTCTTTATGCATTTAATTTATTTATATAGCGTTCTGGGACGTTTTGTAGAAATTCAATCGTATGATTATTAAAATGATCCGGTTGATCAATATTACATACGTGGCCAGCATCCTCAATAGTGACTAAGTGCAGGTTCTCATTTTTTGATACGAGGTTTTCAACACCTGGGAGGAAAAGGTAATCCTCTCTTCCCATGATAAAAAGAGTGGGAATTTGGAAAAAATCCGCTTGCAGCTTTCGCAAATATGGATTTATCGACCTTGTTAAATTAAACCAGCGGATAAATTCCTTTTGGCACATTTTTTTCGCTTGCTCGACAAATGCTGAGCGGGATTCCAAATGATTGCTTTTGGGCATAATAATCCAAGCAAATAATCGATATAACATCATGTAGGGCAGAATAAACCTGCCAAGCTTACCGATTGCCAACAAAAAATTGGTTCGTAAATTGAGCTTTATTATGGCTCCACCTAGCACCATTGAATGAATGCGTTCTGGATGCTTTCGAGCAATGGTTTGAATCACAATTGTTCCAAGAGATATCCCGATAAAATGGGTTTTTTTAATGGAGAGATGGTTAAGAACTTTAACCACTTCCTCTGAAACTTGATCAAACGTGTCACCCTTTTTCCACGTTCCTTTTTGCGATTTTCCATGTCCTCGTAAATCAATAAGAAGGACATTGAAATGTTTTTTAAACTCTTTTAACTGTTTAAACCAAACGGAAGAGCTACCACCCGCTCCGTGTATAAATGTCACCCATATTGTTGAATCATTATGTTCAAAAGTTCGATAGTATAGCAATTGAAGTAATACCTCTCTTTAAAAAATTCTAATAAAGAAATTGTAAACGATTTATTACTAGATAGCTAGATATTCTTACTAGAATAGGAGTGAGAGCAAGAAAAACGATGAGTGAGGTTTCGGTGTATGGAGTATGAAGTTGTGAAGAGTTTGGACAGGGAAGCGAGGGGATTTGTGGTGAAAGGAGACCGAAGAGGGTGCAACTTCGGACAGAAGCGAGGGATTTCTAGAGAAAGGAGTCCGAAGTGAGCACAACTTCGGACAGGGAAACGGGATTTTCTGTGAACGGAGTTCGAAGTGGGTACAACTTCGGACAGGGAAACGGGATTTTTCAGTGAACGGAGTTCGAAGTGGGTACAACTTCGGACAGGGAAACGGGATCTTCAGTGATCAGAGTCCGAAGTGAGCCTAACTTCGGACAGGTAAGAGGGATTTCCGGAGAAAGGAGTCCGAAGTGGGCCCAACTTCGGACAGGGAAAAGGGATTTTCAGTGAACGGAGTCCAAAGTGAGCCCAACATCGGACAGGGAAAAGGGATTTTCGGTAGTGTAAATTATTTTGTGTAAATGATTGAACATGTGCTTGATAGTCAACAATAATCTTACCTACTAGGGGGATAGGGCAATGCTGGGGAGCAACCCGAGCACCAAGTGGGGTTCTGTACAAAAGGAAGAGAGGATTTTCCTCTCTTTTTCCCTTTTGGGAGAACCTAAAGCGATAAACCCTTAAGGCATTGCCCTAATACGTAGGAATGCTAGGACAGAACTTATTTCCCAAGCCGACCAGCGAACATGATTTCAAACTGTTGCCTACATTCCATCCACCCTGGTACAGGTACAGTCCATCGGTCTGTCACCCCCATAGTGGCCAGAAAAACAATCTTACGTAAAGAATTATCTGTTGGATAAGCTGTTTTGGTTTTCGTAACTTTTCTTAACTGCCTATGGAAAGCTTCAATAGTATTCGTTGTATAAATCAGTTTTCTTATCTCTACTGGATAGGAGAAATAAGTAGTTAACTCCAACCAATTTGTTTCCCATGATTTAATAATTGCAGGATACTTCTGTCCCCACTGTTCTTTGAAATCTTGAAAAGCACTTTCAGCTTTTTCTAAAGTAACCGCTTTATAAACTAACTTTAAATCAGCCATAAGTTCTTTGCGGTATTTCATAGGGACACCTTTTACATTGTTTCGTAATTGATGAATAATACATGACTGTATATCTGTCTTTGGGAACGTAGCGCTAATCGCCTCAGAAAAGCCTGAAAGCCCGTCCTTACAAACAATAAGAATGTCTTCAACTCCTCTGCTTTTAAGATCCTGGCAGACATTCAGCCAGAAGCTAGCGCTCTCATCCTCACCAATCCAGATTCCAAGTATATCCTTAATACCATCGGTATTAATCCCTAATACCGTGTATGCGGCTTTACTAACAATTCGATTTTCATGCTTTACCTTAAAATGAATAGCGTCTAAAAACACGATAGGATAAACAGGTTCTAGTAGACGAGACTGCCACTCATAGACCAGGGGTAAAATCTTATCTGTGACTTTACTGACCAAACTTGGTGAAACATTGACTCCGTAGATATCTTTCATGTGTTGCTCGATATCTCGAGTAGACATTCCCTTAGAATAGAGAGCAATAATTTGATCTTCAAGTCCATTGATAGAAGTTTCATACTTCTTGATAATCTGTGGCTCATATTCACCTTTTCGATCCCTAGGTATACTAAGAGGAGTCTCTCCAAGCTTTGTTTTAATCGACTTTTTACTATATCCATTACGACTATTTCCTGTATTATTCCCAGAAGAATCATGCTTGGAATAACCTAGATGTTCCTCAATTTCAGCCTCAAATACCTGTTGAAGTGTTTCTCTAAACAATTCTTTCATCATCATATGAATATCATCAACAGTTTGGCATTGACTAGCTAATTCTCTTACAGTTAGATCTCGAAAACTTTGCATAAACGACCATCTCCTTTAATGGAAAGTATATCCATTTACACAAAATTTTATACGCTCTCGGATTTTCAGTGAACGGAGTCCGAAGTGAGCCCAACATCGGACAGGGAAAAGGGATTTTCAGTGAACGGAGTTCGAAGTGGGTACAACTTCGGACAGGGAAACGGGATCTTCAGTGAACATAGTCCGAAGTGAGCCCAACATCGGACAGGGAAAAGGGATCTTCAGTGAACAGAGTCCGAAGTGAGCACAACTTCGGACAGAAGCGAGGGATTTCCAGAGAACAGAGTCCGAAGTGAGCACAACTTCGGATAGGGAAACGGGTTTACCAATGAACCAAGTCAGAACCGGCCACCAGTTCGGACACAAAAGCAAGCATTTCCATAAAAGGTGTCCGAACCCACCAGCTGTTCAGACACGAAAACACAATCAGCACCAATCCGAGGTCGATCAACCCTTTATTTTTCTTGCTTTTCCTCCCATGATATAAAGAATCGGTGAACAGGTTGGGTGATTTTTAAGAGGTTGGTTTCCAGCTTCTCGATTATGTGGGCTGCTCGTTCATATAGGATGCCCTTGAGGTTATCGAGCTGACGGCTTACTTTTTCAGTTGTTGCTTCTTGCTGATCTAATCGTTCCATGACGGTTTGATGGAAGACTTCTTGAGTTTGAAATGATTGTGCGATTTGCTCATTAATGGCTCCCTGTTTGTCAAATTGCGAAAAGACTTCTTTTGCGCCGGATTCGTACATTTCCAATTGGCTAGATAATTTACGGAGGGCATCATCTTGAAAAGCGAGTTGATCAAGAATGGCTTCACTCATTAATTTTTCTTTTACCTGTGTGTCATGCAACATTTGCCCATTCTCTTCTAATTGATCTAATTGCTGCATGACTTCGCCTAACGTAGACTCCTGTTCCTTTATGGCTACCATTACCCGTTCCATTAAGTTGACTTCCTGTTCCTGAAGCATTTCAACAAGTTGATGAAATTGGACATCTTGCTTGACTTTTGTTTCTTCTACACGATCAATCATCTGTGAAAAAGAGCTAACTAGCTTATTGCTCAATTCATCTTGCTTCTCCATATACTCTTGAAGAAAATGGGAACGGAAGGATTCCTGATTGTTGCTCATATTATTCTTCGGAAGAGATATCAACCGATTTGAAGGGTCATTATGGTTCAAATTCATTTCATACACTCCTCATTAAAGTAGAGTGTAGGGCAGTTTTCATTATTGTATGTAGATTCACCCTCGTTCGGTACATAATATAACTATTGGAAAGGGTGGGCTCATAGATGGATATTTTATCTTTTGAGGATCAGGAAAACGTAACAATGTATGTAAGAAAGAAGGAACTTCATTTTTGGCTTCATTTTTCATCCTTTCATTGTCATTGGAGAGGGCAAGTATTAACAGAATATAAGGATATAACCGAATTTGAAAAAGAAGCTTTAGCAAATGAAATTCAAGCATTTGACCACATTCAATCGAAGTTTCTCATGTATTTGCCTACTGTTAATGAAGGTGGTCATCATGCCGAGATTAAACTCCCTAAAGCCTTTATGAAATTAATCTATGAGGAATTAGCTACGTTTAAAGACTATTGCGAAGACCATCAAGACATGGAATATATTGAATTGATATTGATGTATCAAGATTTCTTATCACCGATTGTCGAATCCTTAAATGAACCTGATAAGGCAGAATAGAGAAAGGTTTTGCTTTTTTTCCGCATGATTGATAAAAAACGAGTATAATACAACTAAGATAATACGTTAACCGGGAGAGTGTACATTGAGAAGTTTTTTAGAAGCAAAGCAACAAGAAATGCTTGAGATGTTAGAAGAAATGGTGAATATGGACAGCGGGTCCTATGATAAGCAAGGTGTCGATCGAGTTGGTACTTTGTTAGCGAAGTCTTATGACGAATTAGGTTTTCGAATCGAGGTATATAAGCAAACGGAGCTGGGAGATCACCTTCTAATAAAGCATCGAAATGCCAAACAGCCTAAAATAATTATTATTGCCCATATGGATACGGTTTTTCCGAAGGGAACCGTAGAAGAAAGACCGTTCTCAATCAAAGGAGATCAAGCGTTTGGGCCGGGAGTCATTGATATGAAGGGCAGTCACATCACGCTATTCTATGCAATCCGTGCCTTGCTCCAATCAAAATCAAAAGCATGTGAAAATATTATGCTCCTATTTAATAGTGACGAAGAAATTGGATCCCCAACCTCAAGAGAGATGATTGAGAAAGAGGCGATTGATAAAGACTTTGCCTTGATCATGGAGCCTGCAAGGAGAGATGGTTCCCTAGTCACAGCCCGAAGAGGGAAAGGGAATTACACATTAACAGTCAAGGGGAAAGCTGCACATTCTGGGATAGAGCCAGAAAAGGGCCGGAGTGCGATTGAAGAATTAGCTCATAAAGTGATTCAGCTACATGAATTAACGGATCATGAAAAAGGAATTAGTGTAAATGTAGGCTTAATTGAAGGAGGTTCAGCGGCGAATACGGTGTCAGATAATGCCATTGCACACGTTGATGTGCGTATATCAGAGCTTGCTCAAGTGGAGGAATTAGAAGAGGAGCTTGAAAAAATCTGTTCGTCAACTGAAGTTCCTGGAACTGAAATTGAATTAGAAGGGGAAATGAATCGACCTCCGATGGAGAAAAATGAACAGACGGTATCATTGCTAGAATTAATTGAATCGGTTGGAAAGGAAATTGGTGTTGATATTTCTGACACTTCTACAGGCGGAGGATCGGATGCTTCTTTTACGGCTGCATTAGGAATACCAACAATCGATGGATTAGGTCCAGTCGGTGGATTTCCGCATAGTGAAAAGGAATATTTAGAGATACCTTCACTGGTGGACAGAGCGTTGCTTTTAGCAAAGACGATTGAAGTATTATCAGATCGACCATAAATCAGGGAAAGCCCTGACTTATGGGTTATCTGATTTATTCAGCAGGAGATGCTTCCACAGCTATTAAATAAGCATCAAGTATAGCTTGTTTTTCATGCGGGTCCGTTACACCAGAGATGAACTGGTGATTGGCACCATCTACTTTGACGAGAAACGTATCATGTGTAGCTGTTAACAAAGCATACGATTGATCGTTCATTTCAAACAAGGCTTCTATCTCATAATCTCTTTCATTTCCGTATTCATCCTCAATGGTGACTAAATCTCTTTCTTTCATTTCCGATACCCTCCTTTACACCGTAGTGTACCCCGCAGGAAAGAATCTATGTTTTCTTAATAGCTGATTCATTATCTTCTATCCTTCCAAATTAGAAATTACCTATTTTATCAAGAATGGAGGCACCTATGTCAAAAGAATTACATGTGATTACATCTGGAAAACAACCAATGGAAGAAGTTGTATCAATTGCCGGAAACATTCATCCGTATATAGATTATTTACATATTAGAGAAAAGGAATATTCTGCTTCACAATTAGTTGAGATGATTGAAGAATTGATACGAATTGGAATACCTCGTTCAAAGCTGATTGTAAATGATCGAGTGGATGTGGCGGTGGCCATAAATGTAGCTGGAGTTCAGCTTGGTTATCGAAGCATTTCTACTCACTTAGTGAAAAAGAAGTTTCCCACTCTTTACGTCGGAGCTTCCATACATTCAGTAGAAGAAGCACTAGCGCGTGAAAAGGACGGGGCAGACTATCTGATCTATGGCCATATATTTCCAAGTGCATCCAAACCAGGTTTAGCTCCACGTGGAATAAAACAACTAGAACAATTGGTTCAATCCGTTCAAACTCCAGTTATTGCATTAGGTGGAATTCAGTTTGAGAACGTTATAGAAGTTCTGTCAGCAGATGTAGCAGGGGTTGCAGTAATGTCTTATATTTGGGAAGCAAAGGACCCAATTTTTCAAGTAAAAAAGTTAGTTGAGAAAATCAAAGAGTATGACCATAAAGTACACATGCGATAAACGATGGAGAGCTTGAAATCATACATAGCTCTCTTTTTGCTTACCTACAAATTCGATCAGGTGTGAAAAAATGGAGGGACTTAAGAACTAACAAGCAAAATCCCCTATAAATTTACTTATTTTTCAAATATTAGAACTTTTGTAATTTGTTTCGTTCCGCGAAGAAAACTCTTGCAAAAAATATGAAAAGTAGGTAAATTTAAAATTGTCAGTAAATATTGCTCTAGCGAGATAATATTCTAAAGGGGAGTCAAATCTTACCTCAAAAAGAAAAAGGAGAGGGAAAAATGAAGAAACTATTATCTTTATTATTTTTATCGTTATTACTTGTTGCATTAGCTGCATGTTCAAGTGATTCAGCATCAAGTGATAACAAAGAAAGCAAGGAAGAAGAGAAAACAGAAGAAAAAGAAGCAACAGAACAAGTAGATGGGCAGAAAGCAGTTCGCTCTGCGCTACTTAGTTATCAAGGGGAAGTAACAAAGCTTATTCGTAGCACAGAAGCAGGGTTATCGACTGAAGGAGCAGATCAAGTAGAAGTAGCAACAAAGTTTGGAACAGATCTTGCAACAGTTTCAATCCCAGCTGAACTAGCTGACCATCAAGCTGATTTAGAGGCTTCTGTTGAAAGCTTAAAGCAATACTATGCAAAAAAAGCAGAACTTTTAAAGGCTGGTTCTGAAGATCTTGCAGAGGCTGACAAATTAAAAGAAGAATATGTAACTAGTGTAACAAAAGTATTTGAAGCAGTAGAATTAACACCACCATTATTTAAGAGCTTATTCTAAGAGCGTACTGAGAGCTCTATGATAATAAAATTATGGGTCCAGATATGGGAGCGATAGCTTAACGTCTTCCAAAAATAAGCCCATTATGAAAATCCAAATGCTCTTGTGGAACAGAAAAATATAAACCAAAAGGGATATGAAATCAAATATGATTTTAATCCCTTTTTACTTTTTTACACACATCTATTTCAAATGATTCAAAGCTGGTTAGTGATCATATCATTCCAGAAACATATTAGTTGTTCTGAAAGAAAAATGGGTTTCTTTCTCCAACAACATAAACGAAACTCTCTCTTGAAGATGAACTCCCTTTCGTTAACCAACACTATTTGGAAATGTTGCCATCTTCCTTTTCATTTAACTTTTTTAGTAATGCAATAATTTCTCCATTTTGTTCAACTTGTTTTTTAGCAGATGCTTTTAGGTTTATTAATATAGTAAAAAGCCACCTAACGAATAAAATTAATGGTAAAAGTAATAAAAATGGGATAATTGCGGTAAAAATTGTTGTCATCTCATTCATCTCCTTCCTAATATAATTAATCCTCAAAATGAAATTATTTCCAAGTAATACCATATAAGTAAATGATTTGACTCATTGAATGGAAATAATTTGAATGTAATACATGAAATGAAGTGTGTATTCCATAACTAAATTTGTTATTTAGATCCGTTTTTGTCTATTTCAAAAAAACCAATTCTATGAAACATCCGTACAAACACTCTATAATATAGGAATACACTAAATTAGATTTGAGGGGTTATCATGATCGATTTACGAAGTGATACAGTTACTAAACCAACAGAGGAAATGAGAAGAGCTGCGTATCAAGCTGAAGTTGGCGATGATGTATATGGTGAAGATCCATCGGTTCGAAAATTAGAAGAAACAGCTGCTGAATTACTTGGAAAAGAAGCGACTTTATATGTAACGAGCGGAACACAAGGGAATCAAATTGCAGTGTTAACTCATTGTCAGCGTGGGAATGAAATTATCTTAGAGTCAGATAGTCATATTTTTTATTACGAGACTGGAGCAGTGGCAGCATTCGCCGGTGTGCAAACGAGAACGATAAATGGAAACCGTGGAGCAATGAAACCAATTGATGTTCAGAATGCGATTCGCCCGGCAGATCAACACTTCCCAGAAACGGGGTTGATTTGTTTAGAGAATACGCATAACCGAGCAGGTGGCGCTGTATTGGCCCTATCTTATATGGAGGAAATCTATCAAATTGGTCAATCCCATCATATCCCTATTCACTTGGATGGTGCTCGGCTGTTTCATGCGGCAATAGCGGCTCAATCGCCACTTTCAGCATTTGCTAACTATACGGATACCCTTCAAGTTTGTTTATCGAAAGGACTTGGTGCACCTGTCGGCTCCATTTTAGCAGGGGACAATGAGTTTATTGCAAAGGCTAGGAAGTGGAGAAAGCGACTTGGTGGAGGTTTGAGACAGGTTGGCATGATAGCAGCTCCAGCATTAATTGCTCTAACAACGATGCGAGATAGATTAGCTGAAGACCATGAACATGCCCAATTGCTTGCAAATGAATTAAGGCAAATAAATGGTCTTGCAGTCGTTAATCAAGTGGACACAAACATCGTCATTATTGATGTTCAAGCGCTAAACATTACATCTGAGGATTTTGTTAAGAAACTAAAGGAAGAAGGGGTGCTGGCAGTTACATTTGGTCCAACTGCTGTCCGATTTGTCACACATTACGATGTTTCCACTGAACAGATCAACGAGGCCATCCTAGCCATAGCAAAAGTATCTAAAACGTTTAATTAGGAGTCAGCTTAGAGAATCAATTGCTTTCCACTATTTTCATTTGGTTAAGGAAATTTCACAAAAACAAAAGGAACTGAGTACGTAGGCCCAATCCCTTTTTGTTGCCATCCTGAGCCACTCCATTCTTTTGGGGGGCTCTTTCTATTTAAGGTCTTAGCTTATTCAAGGCATTTTTCATCCGTGTAAACGGACATTTGGATAGTGATGAATCATCATCTCTTAGAAAATACTGCTTCCACTCGAAATTATCTTCTTGCCCATACCACTTGAGTTCAGGATGTGCCTCAATAGAATCATATGCCTCTAAGCGCTGACGAATCATCTTCTTCATTCGCTTAGCAGATGATGAGTTTTCATTAAATTTCTCCAGTACCCACCTTGGGGTAATAGCTAGCATAAAATATGGGAACGTACGGCTCTTCCTGTTTTCATGGGAAGGGGTTGCACAGTACATAAAATATTGTTCCCCATTAAAACAGTACTCCCATGCATTGTTCTCGGGGTTTTCAGGTATATGATTCGGCCATTCATTCTCGTCCTTTTCACTAACCTTCGTTAATAATGACCAAAAACGCTTTTCATAATCAATGACGGATTGTTGTTCAATTCCTTGAAAAAAGACAATTAATGACGCGTAATTTCCTATGTCACGCATCTCCAGACCAAACTCCTTGAGTAAATCTGCTAATTCGTCTACGGCAGTTTCACTTTCAAGTTCTGAGACAAATCCATATTTTAAATGATTTTGTGAAAATCCAACGGTTGCCGGAATACATGGAAAAGGCTGTTGTTTGTTCGATAATTTTTCAGAAAATGCTTGGAACGCAAACTTTTCCCAGTCTGTAAGAACACTTGGATTTCCCTCAATCTGCTTTTTATCAAAAAGCAAAGACACTTTCATCTCCTCCATTCGTAATAGGATATTAAATGGAAGAGATATGGGTGACTGTCCTAGTTCTCAAAAAGGAGGACAAAGGCTTGATACCCGAAGTAGAGTCCAAAGCCAATTAGTGTAATTCCTGAAACAACTGAAATGAAGACAAGTACATTCTTTGTAAGAACTTTACGAAAACCTGAAGCAATCGTTGCCATGACAAAATCCCAAAGTAGAAGTCCAAGTAAAATAGCTGAGCTATACATAATCAATTGTTCAAGGGGATACTTCGATGCAGTATTCGCTAGAACCGAACCATAGATTCCCAGCCAAAATAAGATCGTTAACGGATTCGTAATGGACATGAAGAAACCCGTAACAAATGTCTTAATAATGGATTCACTTCGATTTCGCTCATCAGCAGATAAACTTCCTGAAGAAAGAATACTCTCAATCCCAGTGTAAATTAAAACAAATAAGCCAAATGTATATAAGAATATTTTTACAATTGGATATTCGATCAGATGGACCATACCAAAATAAACCATTAGCATGTAAACGATATCCGCAGTGACAGAGCCAAGGCCAATCATCCACGCATGCCAAAATCCATTCTTTATTCCGCGATCTAATTGAGCCGCATTAATTGGACCAATTGGTGCTGCAAGGGAGATCCCTAAAAACATATAACTAAAAAAAATACTCACTTTCCTCACCACCCTATTTGAATTTATATAAAAATGTATTCAAAAGTGACAGCTCGTACTACATATTTATGCTGCATAACACACAAACTGGTATAGGAGACTTAAAAAATGACAAGTGTCTTGCCATCAAACTTACATGTATCAATAAATTTGGAAAAGAAACTGGGAGGAAAGATGATGTCACTTGAATGGTTTGATCGAGTAATTGGCGAATTACAGGATAATATCGAGTCGATATGCCATAAATATGATCAACAGGGGCATATGACCGTTGAACGGGCTGCAAAGCATCCTCGAATTGAATTTTTTATTGAATCGGAAGAATTTGACCGAGATTATTTCTGTTCCCTTCACTTTGATCCTTATAATGAGGAGTTTTATATTGAATCCTTTGATGTCGATCTAGGTTATACAACTAGATTAATCTTGCTAGATATTGAAGATATCATTGATGCTGTTCATGAAAGCCTGCATGACCTTGTAGACTTTGAGGAAGTAAACGCTCTTGAACTTGATGATGAAGAAGAGGAAGTAGATGAACTAGATGATTTTATGTTCGAAGAGATCGATGTTGATTGGCAAACTTCTGAAGTAACTGCCTATACGAATCATGAAGACGTGGAAGTGACCTATCAATTTGGCATCGTTCAAGAAACAGGTGATGGCGTATTAAGACGACTAAACCGAATCAGAACGGCGGAAGATGAGCTAATTGAAGATGAATCGAACTTTATTTTTAGTAAAGAGGAAGCGACTACAATTATTACGATGATCGCTGGCAATATGGAATCATTAAAGGAAATGTCTGAAAATTAAAGCGTGTAGAAAGGCTGTGTAGGGTTCGATCCTACACAGCTTTTTTATATTGATTTCCAGTAATTTGCTAGCATGATGTGTGTGGAATAGTAGAAAATACGATTGGACAGAGCATGGGAGGATTTATGATGAAAAAGATAATGGCCTATTTTTCAGTTTTTCTACTATTTTTTATGATTGCAAATCAAGTGAGTGCTAAAGCGCCATCTATTACAATTGAAATTAAAACGAATTCAGCCTCTACTTACACAACGAAGAATGAGCTTTCCCACAAGAGCTTTTCAAAGCTGTTGAAAAACATGGACGATGATAAAATAGAGATCCTGCCGAATTCGGATACATACATTACGTATCAGAAGCAGAAATTTCTGTTAGATGACCAAATAGGTTTAGTTCATATCCAAAGGGGTGAGAGGGTTCAATTGTCAGAACCTGTATGGGGAATCATTCTTAAAGAAGTGAATCGGTTAAAAAAACAGCATTACGGTTCATATAAAAGCTGGGATGAAGTAAATAAGTTACTCCCCCGCTATTCCAAGTTTGAGATTATTGATTTAGAAACGGGTAAACGGTTTAAGGTTCAGCGAAGGGCAGGTAATTACCATGCCGATGTACAACCACTTACCCATGATGAAACAAAAACAATGAAGGAAATTTATAATGGGAAATGGAGCTGGAGGAGGAGAGCGATTCTGATTCCAATTGGAAAAGAGAAGATCGCTGCGTCTATGCATGGGATGCCTCATGGTGGAGGCGCATTAGTAAATGGGTTTCCTGGCCACTTTTGTATCCATTTTAAAGATAGCATCACTCATCGATCTGAGAGCATGGATTTATCTCATAAGCTGATGGCATTGAAGGCTGCAAACAAGCTTGATGGTTTTTACTCGAAGCTTGATCCGTATGAATTAGCTGATGTATTTGTTGCTTCGCTTAATCAAAAGGATCAGCAACTTGTTAGACATACGGTTTGGGAGGAAGACATTCAGTCGTTTCGGCTACAAGAAAAACTAATAAACAGAATCGAATTGATAAAAATAGAGCAAATGCACAGAAGCCATTCGTTTGATAATGAGTTTGTGCGGGAGATTCCAGTGAAGATTCAATATGCTGTTACAAATAAAAGGGAACAAAAGGCAAACGTAACGATTCTCGTCTCAAGGTCCTCATTACAAGAGCCATGGAAGGTTCATTTAGAAGAATTTTCTAGCCAGCTCAATTAATGAGGTGAATGGGCCAATTATTTTATATAAAATTTGAAGACAAAAAGGGAGCGAGAACACTTTCTCGTTCCCTTTTTATGATTTGAATACGGTCACTTTGTAATGAGAAGGTGATTTCTACATGGACCCTAATTCTAGAAAATAACTATCAGTAACATGAATATTATCACGAACTTTTAAACGTACGTATCAATTCGTCGATTTATACCGGTAATCATGATATATTTATACTTTTACAGGCTCAGAAACTTAACGTTCTAAGCCTTTTTATTTGACGAAAATTATATAAGAGGAAGAGGTCCGTGACATCTACTTTATCATATTTGAAAGAATGGCAAAAAGCATTGCAGCAAGAAATCATCTATTTAAAAAAATACGGAAGTACGAAATACCGAATCAAGAATGGGCGCCTGCTAGCGAATGATGGGACGTTTCAATATTACTTTGATACGTCTCGACCGATCCAAATTCCGATTGGTTCTATCGTTCGAATCGAGTGGGGACTAAAAACAGTAAAGGGACGAATGCTATCATCTGAAGGGAAAGGCATTATTGTCTCATTGGACGAAACGATTGGTGATGATGTCGACGAGATCTTGATTTCTTACGATCCTTGGGAGCTTCTTGAGCAATTACTTGAGCGTTTAGGTGAAATAAAGGAAAGCAAAAAGAAACGAGCCCGTATAAAAAGATTAATGAATCCCCCAAATGAATCGAAGCATCCCCGTGAGAATATTCAATCGAGTGTCCATGAGTTAATCCTTCGGTCGAAATACAACCCGATTACATTTGTATGGGGACCTCCAGGAACCGGGAAAACTTATACATTAGCTCGATTAGTTGCAAATAAGTACTTTAAAAACCAGCGAATATTAGTCGTATCACATAGCAATCAAGCAGTTAATGTGTTAATGGCAGAAATTTATTCGTTTATTCACAAAAAGGGGCGCTTCCGTGAAGGCGATTTGCTTCGGTATGGAAATCATCAAAGTGAGATCGGATTGACGACAGCTCATCTACTTGAAAAGCGATTCCCTGACTTATCCAATCAAAGGGAGGAGTTAGTACATGAAAGGCGAGTCCTTAAACAAGACCTTAGCTCATCCTTTAGCCGGAGGGATTCTGAAACCCTATTAGAGGTAGAAACGAAGCTATCCACTCTCCTCGAAAAAATAAGACAAAAAGAAATTGAATTTGTGAAGGATGCAGATGTGATTGGGACCACTCTTGCAAAAGCGGCAACCGACCCAACCATCTACGAAAAAGAGTATGATTTGGTCGTATTGGACGAAGCTAGTATGGCCTATGTTCCACAAGTGGCATTTGCTAGTTCGATTGGGAAGAGACTAGTCGTATGTGGGGACTTCAAACAGCTCCCGCCAATTGCTGTTTCCCGTCATGAATGGGTCGAAAAATGGCTAAAAAACGATATTTTTACTGCTTCAAGAGTCATAGAATCTCTTGAGCAACATCAGCTTCATCCGAATTTATTTCTACTTAAGGAACAAAGGCGGATGCATCCTCAAATTTCTTCATTTACAAATAAGCATATCTATCATTCGCTTGTCGGTGATCATGAAAGTGTTGTGACGTCGAGGGTACCGATCGCTGAACGAATTCCTTTTCCAAGTCAAGCGGCTATCTTATTAGATACGAGCGGAACTGGGGAGCATTGCATGAGAGAGCGAAGTTCAAATTCGCGAATGAATCCATGGCAGCTCTTATTATCTTTTCAACTCATTCATGAAGCCTATATGGGCGGAAATCGTTCGATTGGCTATGTGACCCCATATAGGGCCCAAGCCGATAGCATGGACCTTTTGCTAGAGGAATTATATAGCAAGGAGCGGAATGAAGGGGATATTGTTTCTGCCACGGTTCATCGTTTTCAAGGAAGTGAAAGAGATGTCATGATTTTTGACACGGTGGAGGGTTATCCAGAAAGTCGAGCAGGAATGCTCTTGATTGGCAAAGAAAGCGAAAGGCTTGTGAATGTGGCGATCACACGAACGAAGGGGAAATTCATACATGTAAGCCATAACGAGTATATCCGTGAGAAAGTGTATCGAAGCCAGACCTTGAGAAAGCTCGTTGAACATCAGCTTGAAATGAATCAAGTGGTAAAGCCTAGCCAAATAGGTACGTGGATTCAACATCAACATCCTCGCCTTACATGGATGCATGCAAAAAAAATAGAGAAGGTAAGTAAGGACGTGGACCAGGCGGTACGGACCATCATCATCTCCATACCGAATGAAGGAATTCTGACAAAGGATTGGTTAAACATACTAAACGGTCGAGGAAAACGTGTGAAATTAACATGTATTTCTTCAAGCCCTCTAACAGGACTAAACGCTGATCATCATATAGCGCAAATGATGTCTTTTCCGTATCTCATCATTGATGACCAGATTCTCTGGCTCGGGGTACCGTTTGAAGCAGCTACCCGTTCAATGCCACCATATGTGGCGGCTAGATTAGACGCAAAGAAATATGTCGAATACTTTAAGTCTCAATTGCCTTTAGAAACATAAATAGAAAGAAAGAAAAAAGACCCCTAAAAAGGGGTCTTTTGCGTATTGAGGCGATCTGACTGTACTCCACATTGTACATTCCCATAAGGGCGTGTCAATCGACTTATTCAATTTAGCTCATCGCTTAGTTAATATAACACGGGCCAAGCGAATATACAAGTATATTTTTAACCCATTACCGTGTGTTTGCTCGGACTTGTCTTTTATTTAGTAAAATAAGGGATTTTTTTCATTTACAATAGATAGTTGATGGTTTATTATTATGTTATACGATATATCGTTACACATAATATAGGTTTGTTGAAGGAAGGGATATTTCTATGCCATATCATGGCGGTCCGATGACAGAAGCGATGTATTACGTGCTATTAGCTCTTATAAGGCCTAATCATGGGTATCAATTGATGCAAGCAATTACGGATGTTTCCAAGGGGAGACTTCAAATGGGCCCTGGGACTTTATATGGTGTTCTTTCAAGGATGCAAAAGGATGGATTGATCTGTTTGGAAGATTCGGATGGGAGAAGGAAGACATATCGAATTACCGCAGAAGGCGAAGTAGCCTTACGAATGGAATATGCCAGATTGAAATCAGTTATAGAAGACAGTGAGATGCTAGAAGAAGGTGACAAGTAATGGGGAAAATGGTTTGGAAATTGCGCCCAAGTGATTATTGGAGAATCGGCGAACATGAAAGCTGGTTCTCCGATTTGGCAGCAAAAGGGTTACATTTAAATAAAATGGGGGTGCTCTTTGTGAAATTTGAAAAGGCTGAACCCAAACAGATGCGGTATCGAATAGATATCTCAATGAACAAAAAGCTAACTGAAGATCAAATCATCATGTATAAAGACAATGGATGGGGATTAGTCACAAGCTACTCTTATTTTCATGTATTTTCTTCTCCGGTTGAATGCAATGCAAATGAACTGCATACAGACCCTGCGGAGCAATCATTTACGATGCAGGAACTAGATAGAAAGCTTACATCAAATACCTTGATTGTGCTATTAGCGATGATCGCTATTATTGCAATGAACGGCTCTCTTTTATTTCTAGAGGGAACGCCTATCATGCAACTCGTAAAAAACGGTGCTCTCCAACAGACCATGTTAACTTTATTTCTTTTGTATACATCCTTCAATACGTTTCAAGCATCTCGTTCGATTAGGAGTTTAAGAAAGAATCTATGGGAGGGTAAGCCAATTAACCACCAAGCCCGCTTTAAGAGGCGTTCCCATGTGCATTCCATACTTTCAATCATCCTTGTAATAATCATTGGGTTCAGTGCAGCCATTCCGTTCACACAAATTTTTATACATGATACAAAAACACTTCCCATCAAAAATAGTAGTCTGAAAGTGGTGAGATTGACGGACATTGAAAATAATCCAAACTTAGTACGAGAGTCCCCAACATATGTAAGAGACGGTGTTGATTGGGGCAATCGTTATACCATTAATTGGAGCCCATTAGCACCTAGTCAATATGAAACCGATGAGAGCGGTCTTGTTCCTGGTGAAATGTGGAATGACAAGAGCGGCGAATATACCCCTAGCATATCTACGGAGGTATTTCAATTAATCCATAAAGGTTTAGCTGATCCGTTAGTGAACGACCTAGCTAAATGGTATGCTTTTGATGAAAACGGAGAGTATTTTGAAGAAAAAGATCATTCTAAATTAGACCGGCTTATGGTCTATGAAATGGATGAAACCAAAAAAATAATTGCTTCTAAGGAAAAAAAGGTTTATTACGTATATTATTTTGGAAACTCTGGCTTAGATACAGTAATTGAACAAACGGTTATAAAAATCAATCAATAAAAAATGGTGCCTACAAAAGTAGGCACCATCCCCCTTCCGTCCGTACATGGTTAAGTGTCCCGCAACAAGCGAATGTTCGGAAGGGGTTCTATAATAGTAACATAGGCAATCTTGAAAGTAAATAAGTCACAACTTGTCTTCATTTTTTGAGCTTGAACTTTTATTCTGTGCTTGAATAGTGGTATGATAGACACTGATATTAATGAAGGAGTTGATTTTCATGGCGAAAAAAGGATACATACACATGCAAAATGGGGAAAAAATTGAATTTGAATTATACCCAAATGAAGCGCCAGGAACAGTAGAAAACTTTGAGAAATTGGCAAAAGAGGGCTTTTATAATGGGCTTACGTTCCACAGAGTCATTCCAGGATTCGTAAGTCAAGGCGGATGTCCAAACGGAACAGGAACTGGTGGACCTGGTTATTCCATTAAGTGTGAAACAGTTGGAAACCCTCATAAGCATGAGCCAGGTTCGTTATCCATGGCACATGCAGGTAAAGATACAGGTGGAAGCCAATTCTTTATCGTTCACGAATCACAACCACACCTAAACGGAGTTCACACTGTTTTTGGTAAAGTGACATCTGGTTTAGAAACAGCTAAAGCTATGAGTAATGGCGATGTTATGGAGAAGGTTGAAGTATTCGAGGAATAGCAATCAATTAAAAAGAGCCGATTGGCTCTTTTTTTGGTTTAACCACAAAACTAAGGAAAAAACAAACTCCATATTTATACGAGATCTACTTTTTTTCCGAAGACAATCGCGATAATGAGCAAAATAATGATAATCGATATAAATAATATGGATCGCTTTCGTGACGTATTTGCGCGCTTCATTTCTTCCCATTTGATTGGCCGTATACCTGAAAGTGAAAAAACAATGACCGCAGACAATAAGATAGAGGTGATATTGACGAGTAAGAGTAAGGAAGAACCAAATGCTTCCTCCCAATTTCTTGACCCGAGTGTCATTCCGAACACAACAGTTGGTGGCAATAAGGCGACAGCTACCATAACTCCAACTAATGAACCTGGTAAGCGGTTTAAGATTGATAATGCTCCAGCTGTTCCAGATGCTAAAGCAAGGATAATATCAGAGAAATTCACATGTGTACGCAATAAAAACTCACTATGTGTATCTGGAATTGGAAATAGAAAGCTAAACAAAATCGAAATAAATACAACAATCGTTATTCCAAAAAGAAGGGTTACTAGCGACTGGGATAAAAGCTTGTAATCACCTAATATGGAGCTAAACGCTATGGATATAACGGGTCCAAGCATAGGAGCAATGACCATCGCACCGATAATTACAGCTTCACTATTTTTAATAAACCCAATTGTTACTACAATAGCGGATAGAATGACTAAAAGCGTATATGTTAAAGTGATTTTGCTTGATTTTTCAATGTTAACTAATAGTTCATGACGACTAGCTCGTTGTAATTTATGGAAATCCTCATCAGCAAATTCACCCTTTTGCGGTAAACGCTTAGTGATATAAGATTGAACAGGAATTAAAAAAACCTCAAATCCATCAAGAACTGTTGCAATATTCTCTAAATAATTCAATACTTCTTCCGTATCAATGGAACGAACAAGAATCCGAATATGTACACGATTTTCGATTTCGAGTGAAGTCCAAAGGGAATGGTAGTTGAATTTTTTTAAACCTACATCAACTTTTTCAAGATATTTACTTGGAATATAGGCTTCAATTAATTGCAGCTCCATTACAGCACCTACTTTGGCAACAATTGTATATACATAGAATACCCCAATTTAAAAAAACATATAAAATGAATAAAAATCTGTGGATATCAACCGATATCATTAATATAGTAAAATGCTAGCAGTTGATATCATATTGATAGAAGGTGTCGTAGTGACAAAAGAAAACCGTATTCAACTAAATGTGAGGGTCCCGAAAGAAACGAGCGAAATGCTTGAAGAAATTGTTGAATTTTATCAAGAAAATACGAAATATGGACGTGTCTATAAAGGAGATGTGTTAGCTGATATCATTGAAAAATCATATGAAATTATGAAAAAGCAAAAATCGGTTCAACAGCGTAAATACTAATTGAATGAGGAGGCTAAGTTCATGAGAGATGTACGATTAGTCGATATATATACCCATCATATTGCTCAAAAGTATGTTACACGCTCTGGTTTGGCCCATGCAATAGCAGTTGCCTATCATGCATTTCAATTAGCCAAAGATCAAGATCTTGATGTTGATATTGCTTCAAAGGCAGGGTTTTTACATGATATAGGCCATTACACTTGGTATAAAAATGGGAAATGGAGCTATAATCAGTATAAGCTAAATGATATCCACGCCATTAAAGGTGCCGAACGAGCTCATAAGCTATTAATTCGACTAGGTGAAGACCCTGTAAAAGCAAAGGAGATTGCGCTCGCCATCCTCTTCCACACAGATTCCTTTTTGCCTGGAGGAGAAATCCTTCGTACGCCATTACAACAAATTGTCAAATTAGCAGATGAAAAAGACGAGGAACCGGGTGGAGCACATCACTACCGAACAATCGACGAGGAAAGAGCATTCAAAAGTTTAGCAGCGTTAGATCGAAAAATCGAAGCAATATACTAAATAACCGTTGAACACTCTTACAAGAATCATCCTTATCTGTTATCGTCCTAAGATCCGAGTCACGTGATCATGTTTTCATTCTATTGAATAGGTGCTCCCGAATGAAATGTCCATTTTTGATTAACTTCATTTTCGTTAAGTTCTAAATGATATACATACTTTCATAGGTTGAATGGAAACCACTTATTAAAGGAGGAGACTATTTTGCCAAAGGGAGTACATACCGATGTGTTAGAACTACCTGTTCAAGCGGTTTGGGATTTTGTGAGTGTGATGGATAAATGGGCACCGCTCGTCCCTGGATACATCGAGCATGAAGTGATCAATGACAGAGAATCTACATGGACATTTGAAGGCGATCTTGGGTTCATGAAGAAAGAGATTTGCATGAAGGTTCATATCACTAGCTGGCAGGAGCCATCGAAAGTGGCATTTGATTTAACGGGCATAAACGAAAATTTTACGGGAGAAGGTTACTTCCGTGCAACACCAATTGGTGAGAACGTGACAGAAATGACTGGCTGCTTAGACATTTCGGCAAAAGGAATGATGGCGCCTGTAGTGAATGGAGTATTAAAGTCATTTGTACCAAATACAGCTACCGAGCTGACTAAAGGAGTTTCAGAGAGGCTAAAAGAGGTACATGGTGTTAAATCTTAGTCAGAGAAAAAGCCCATATGTAGGGCTTTTTCTTATCTATTCAAGCTTTTGAAATTACTTCAAAGTCGATTGAATAGACATGGGCATGCCGTTTGGAGCAGTTAGTGAGTAAATTTTTTCACCGTGCTCCTCAAAGGGACCGTGGACTGCTACGCCATTTGCTTTTACAAAGCTGGCAAATTCATCTGCGTCTTCAACCACCAGCTGCAGCATAGTAGCTTCATTCATGCATTCACTCTTTTGCCAAAATTCAAGCCAGCTATTGCCTGCTTTAAAAACGCCACCTTCGATCTCCTCTGTATGTTCCCATGTGTTAGAGATACCGAGCTTATTTACAAAGAAATCAACCATGTCTATACTTTGTTCTGAAACAGATACATACCGATAACCCAATATCTTCAAATGAATTGCCTCCTAGTTAAGGATATCTTGTAATATAGGATCTTGATCTAGTAACTCTTGTGCTTTCACACGGTACTTTTCTTCATGCAAGTATGTATACCGATGAGGTTTTATGGACGGAGCTATTTCAATAGCTTGCTGGAATTCTTGTTTTTTTAAGTCTAATTCACGAACATAGGCAAAAAAGCCTGTACGTTCAAAGACTTTCGTCATTCGTTCCGCTCGATGCTCCTGAACATTTGCCATAATATACGTAGCGACTCCGACTTGAATCCCATGCATCGCTGGCTTTGCCGATATCTTGTCTAATGCATGGGAAATTAAGTGCTCTGAACCACTAATCGGAGCGCTGTTGCCGCTAATGACCGTGGAGATTCCACCCATTGTTAAGGAACTGATGAGCTCTTTAAGAAAAATGATATGTTTAATATCTTCCATAGGTGTCCGAATGAAACTATTTACTGCCTTTTTGCTAATCATAGAGGCAAACGCATGAACGAAAGATTTCCCATGCTTTTCTTCAAACTCCCAATCATATAAAGCAGTTATATTAGACATTAAATCCCCAGTACCAGCTAAAATAAAGCGATCTGGTGCATGCTGAATGACATCAAGGTCTGCTAATATTCCATAGGGTACTTTAGCTGGAACCGTTGTTTTCTTTCCATTAACAATTAACGAGCAATTGCTGCTTGCAAACCCATCATTTGAAGCAGAGGTAGGAATGCTAATAAACGGGGTTCGTCTTGAAAAGGCCATGTACTTTCCATAATCAATCACTGAACCACCGCCCATCGCAATCACAACTTCATAACGCCCCAATTCAAAAGCTTTATGAATTAAGTCGTCAATCGTTAACGTAGAAGTAAGCTCAATCATCTCAATCTTCATCGGTTGTATGGCCGTTTCAATACTTTTTTTATAAGTAGCAAATGTAAAATCATCAAAAATCATTAACCCATTTTTAAACCCATGCTTTTCTAAAATTTCTTTGAGATGATAAATAACCCCTTTACGTATTTCTAAAATTGCCGGGATGGGGATATTCGTAACAGGTGTGGTCATTTACCGATCAGCCCTTTTTCAATAAAATAGGTTTCGACTTCTTGAAAGCTTTCAACAGGGATAAAGGATATATTTCGCTCATTTAAAAGGTCCTGAAGGCCATTTTTCGCAAAAGTAAGATCGGCATAGACAGCTGGATGGGAGTCAGGTTCACTGTCGCCAGCAAAATAAATGTGCTCATACTGCTCTTTTAACTCTAGAATCACCTTCGATTTATCAATCCCATACCGCTCTGAATAATGCTTATGAGCTGGATCGATGTTCATATGCACATTTTTTTCTTTGAATTTCCCTTCGTTTGAAAACACCTTAATATCTTCAATCCCATATTTCTTTAACACATGATGAATGTAATAATCCGTCCCAGCACTTAGAATAAAGACATCTCCGCCATTTTCCTGCACTTGACGAAAAAAAGGTGGTGCATATTCGTCAATTGGAATGGATAGGATATCTTCAATTATTTGAGCTTCCTCCTGATTGATGGATTGAAAAACAGTTGCAAGAAAGTCTATATCCTTCATTTCTCCTGCTTTCCATTTCTCCATTAACACTTTTCCCTCAGGAAAATATTGTTCAATGACCATATGATAAAAATCCTTCTTCGAAATCGTGCCATCAAAGTCAGATACAAATGCCCACTTTTTCATCTTGATCTCCTCCTAAACAATGAATTAATTTTAGGATGCCCCTACGATAGGAATCTGAAAAGCAAACTCTGATTTAGGAAAAAGGGTGGTCTTTATTTAACCACCCCAATTCATTATTGCTGATCTACAAATTCCTTAACCATTGCAGTTGTAACGAGCTTCCGTGAAGGGACACCGCCTAATTTAGCTAGTTCATTCATTTGACTTGTAACGGAATTAATTTTGTCTGTAGTAAATGGTTTGCCTTCTTTATAAAGCATGATGGCTTCTTCAATCAAAAGCTCACGCTGTTCCTCAAGTAGAGCAAATCTTCGAATGCGATCATTCATTTCGTTTACGTGTTTGGTGATGGCTTTATGTACACTCATTTCTGTTCACTCCTATTTCATATCATACGTACTTATCATATCAACAAAAACGGTTCATGATAAGAGAGAAAGGAAGATATCTTCTTAATTTCTAATAACAGTATGTTAAGATGTTTTTATGCGGATTCTCCTGCCTAGTTGATATTAATGACCGTGAATAGTGAGTCATTTGAATGAATTGTGTTCGTTAACATGATTGCTTTTGAAACAGTCCATTTTTCCCATTTAGGTCACTACTCACTTTCTCTGAGGTGTGTGGGGAGTATCCTCGGCTTTGAAAATGGGATTTCAACTGTCCGACTGCTCCAAACTGCTAGTCTCAAATGAAGAAGGGAAGCTTACCTGGTATAATACAACATTTTTTTAGATAATAGACTTTTAATGATCTCTACTAATAGGACTAGAACGATCGAATAACAAAATTAAAAGGGGTAAAATAGATGGAACGAATTGAGTCAGTTTACCATGTAGCAGTTGAACATACGAAACGAAAGGTATATGAAGATGTAGAGCGCTTTTTTGAGCGACATGAACATTTGCCTTCATTCAAAGAATATATAGAATCGAGAAAGCATTACCTTGAGCAGATTTGGGTGAACGTTTGGCTAAATAAAGTGACAAATGATATTCGCCGCAGTGAAAAGAAAGCGTTTCTATTTGAAAGAGGCTTTGAAATAGAAGGGGTGGACCGCAAGCTCATTAATCATTTATTTCGAAATGAAATGAGAGCGTATGAACCATTTCATGTAATCGAGTGGGTGTTTGAAGACATCGCTGATAACTATGAACTCTGGGAAACACTTTACCAGCAAGCTCGAGAAAATTATTTCATTAAAAAAGAAGCAGAGCTTGTAGCAGAAAGAAAAGATGAAATCAAAACAGAAATCGATAAGGCTGCTCAGCATTTGATACAACATGAGCACGAATCCATATATTTATATATTCGAAATGAAATAGCAAATCAGCTTCAGAAGGATTTCTCGAATAAGAAAAAGTATAAAGAGGTCGATGTTTTGGCTTTAGAAGAGAAGCTAATAGAAATTGGAAGCTTTGAAGTCACTCCTTTTTTGAAAGTCGGCCATTTTTTTGAAGAGTTAACAGGTGAAATTCACAAAACGTCCCACTTCGGAAGAACATACTTTGAATATGAAACCTATTACTTTCCGTATGAACGATTACTGAACCGATACTTGTATAAGTTGATCTCTCGGTTAGTCATGGACAAGCTTCCAGCAGAAGTATTGAACCATTATGAGCAATGGTTTGATGGCCCATTGTCCGAATCTATTGTGAGGAAAATAATGGGGAATACCTTCTCGACTGTAAGAGATTATTATATGGGAAGCATTCAAGAAGAGTATATTGCTGATCTCCTACATGTAGCAGATATACCATTTGACTTGGATGAGCATAGACAACTTTATGCGAGGGATGTAGCCAATCGTGAAAAGAGAGAGGCAGAAGAGCTAGCTGAAATCGAAAGGCAGCGTGAGGAAGAAGCACGAATGCTTGAAGATATTTTTGGTCAGGAATACAACCCTGGTGCAAGGCCAAGCATTCGCTATGTTCTGCATATTGGAGATACGAATACAGGAAAAACGTATCATGCCTTGCAAAAAATGAAGCAGGCAAGCAGTGGCTTATATTTAGCTCCTTTACGGCTTCTAGCTCTTGAAGTTTTTGACCGTTTAAATGCTGATGGAGTGCCTTGTTCATTAAAAACGGGAGAAGAAGAAAAGGAGATTCTACATGCAAAACACATCTCCTCAACCGTTGAAATGTTTCATGAAAAAGAGCATCACGATGTAATCGTAATTGACGAGGCGCAAATGATAACGGATAAGGATCGAGGCTTTTCTTGGTACAAGGCAATCACAAAAGCAAACGCAAATGAAGTACATATTATCGGAAGTCGCAATGCGAAAAGTATGATGATGGAGCTTTTAGGCGATGCTGATATAGAAATTAATGAATACAATCGAGATACCCCTCTGCAAGTCGAAAAAAAGGAATTCAAAATGAAGCATGTCACGAAAGGTGACGCATTGATTTGTTTTTCCCGCAAGAAAGTACTAGAAACGGCGTCTCGTCTTCAGAATTCAGGACATTCAGTTAGTATGATTTATGGAAGCATGCCACCTGAGACAAGAAAAAAGCAAATGCAACAGTTTTTGAAGGGTGAGACGAATGTCATTGTTGCGACTGATGCCATTGGAATGGGCTTAAATTTACCGATCAGACGGATTGTTTTTTTAGAAAATGAGAAATTCGATGGCACGGAACGCCGATTGTTAACATCACAAGAAGTAAAGCAAATTGCAGGGCGCGCTGGCCGGAAAGGAATTTACGAAGTAGGGAAGGTAGCCTTTACGAGTAAAATCCCGAAAATGAAGGAACGTCTTGATCAAATCGATCAACCAGTTCATACCTTTGCGATTGCGCCAACAAGCAGTGTATTCGAGCGGTTCGGTCGCTATTATCGAGATCTAGGTACATTCTTTGAGCTATGGGAGAAGTTCGAACCACCAGCTGGAATTACGAAGGCATCCTTATATGAAGAACGTGAACTCTATGAAATTATCCAAGATACCGAAATTGAAGCTAGGATGAATATGACCGAGCTTTACGGCTTTCTTCATCTTCCGTTTTCTAAAAAGGAATCGCCATTGGTTAAACAGTGGTATGATACATTGCTTGCCCTAATGGATGGATCCGATCTCCCTGAACCGAGAATAAAAACAAGAAGCCTTGAGGAATTAGAGCTTACTTACAAAGCAATCGGTTTACATCTATTGTTTTTATATCGTTTAGAGCGGAAAACAGAGGCGGTCTATTGGGAGCGGTTAAGAGAAGAAATTAGTGACCAAGTTCATGAACGATTGAAAACCGATGTGCGAAAACTAACCAAAACATGTAAGACGTGTGGAAAGAGGCTGGATTGGGATCATTCATTTCCAATATGCGACAGTTGTTTTGCTAAAAAATTCCGCAGAAGTGATCATAAGTACAAAGAGAAAGAGAGGCGCAAATAAAATTCGGATCAGATGGATATTTCTCATTTGTCTACTGTTAGGGAGTACATTCATTCATCCAACGGCATCAGCTAGAACATCCTCATTTGCAGCACAGGTGAACACCTTAATACAAAAGGATTCAAATCTTGCCGGTGCCCTTGTAGGAATAAGTATTCGTTCGGCAGATTCCGGAAAAATCCTTTATGATCGGTTCGGAGATATGCGTTTAGAACCAGCTTCGAGCCTAAAGCTCTTTACGGCAGCAGCCGCATTCTCATCCCTCGGTGAAGAATATACGTTTTCAACGGAGCTTTTATCAGACGGACATACGAAGGGAAAACAGCTAACCGGAAATCTTTATTTGAAAGGGAAAGGAGATCCGACACTTTTACCTACAGATTTTGAATTATTGGCAAAAAAGCTAGCTGAAACAGGAGTAAAAGAAATTCACGGAAGCTTGATTGGGGATGACACTTGGTACGATGATATCCGACACTCTATCGATATGCCGTGGAGCGATGAGCAGATGTATTATGGAGCAGCCGTTTCTGCTCTTACTGCTTCACCTGATCAAGATTACGATGCAGGCACTGTGATTGTAGAAGTGAGTTCAGGTGCAGAAATCGGTGCGGCTCCAAACGTACTTGTATTTCCTCGAACGAGTCACTTGACTATAAGGAATGAGGCAACAACGATCTCTCCTGAGAGTTTAAAGGATCTCCAAATCGAAAGGGATCATGGAGTGAACACGGTAAGAATTTCCGGAACTATTCCCCTTAACGCTAAGCCTGAAAAAGAATGGATAGCTGTATGGGATCCTTCAAGCTATGCGTTAAACCTATTTGAGCAAGCGTTAGCTAATCAAGGAATTGTTCTGACTGGAAAAAGCAAGCTTGGTTCAGCACCTGATGATGGAACGCTGCTTGAAAAAAGGCACTCCATTCCCCTTAAAGAACTGGTCATTCCTTTTTTGAAGTTAAGTAATAATGGACACGGAGAAATACTCGTGAAGGAAATGGGAAAGGTAGACAAAGGAGAAGGAAGCTGGGAAAAAGGTCTAGAAGTGATGAAGGAAAAATTGCAGCAGCTTGGCGTGAATGTGGAAACAACCATTCTCCGCGATGGGTCAGGAATATCCCATGTCAATGCTATTCCACCGAATGAGCTGACAAAGCTACTTTACGTCGTTCAAAACCAGCCTTGGTTCTCAAGTTATTTTGCAGCCTTACCTGTCGCAGGAGTAACAGATAAGCGAATTGGTGGAACACTTCGCTATCGGCTCACAGAAAAAGAAATCGCTGGAACGATCCATGCCAAAACAGGGACCCTTTCAACGGTAAGCACGATTTCCGGTTATTTGCAGTCAAAAAATGGGGAAAAGCTAATATTTTGCATCATGATGAATCAATTATTGGATGAAGACAAAGGGAAAGATTTCGAAGATCAACTATTGAGGTTATTGGTGAACAATGAAGGGCTGCTATAGGAAACAGTCCTTTTTGTTATGAAACGGTGGTTATTTGGTGTATCGATTTGCATAACTCGAAGCAACGAATGAATGGGGCTTAATTTTTGGTTCGAAGCCCATCGACTCAATTCGCCTGACCATTTCATCTACGAAAATCCTTGTCCTATTTTTCTTTCCCGACCCAATATCGATATGCCCTTCCATTTTAAAGGAAGACCCTTGATAGATGAATGGAAGTACGATGTCAATCATCTGATTTTTATGGTCCTCGGTAAACATGGCTACAATTTCCTCTGTTAGACTGGTTTCGTAGGATATTCGTTCATGTAAGTGATTCATCCTGCGAGGAACGATGGTTTTGCGAATGCAAGCCCATGCTCCTTTTCCTTCATTTTGTATAACGATGCCGCTAATGAACATCGTGTAAGTGGCATGAACCTGTGAATCGGTTCCAACCATTAATTTATAATTTCCACTGGGTTTTAATCTCATGAATTTGAGGATGCGATGGAAGACTTCTTGGAATGTCATGGACTGGGTTTGAAGGTTTTGAAAGGTTATTTGCTTGTGATCGTACACGTAATCACCTCTCGAAAGTATCCATTTATTAATATGATATGGAGAAACGGAATACAAGTGATTGAAAGTCAAATGGACAGCTGATTCACTAACAGTTTATTCGAGAAAAAGATCAGTATGTTAAAAAGTTTTAGTTAAAATGAACCGAGTCCGTTCTGATCCAGAAAATGCTTTCTTTGTCCCAAAGGAATTCAGTTTTCTCCAGTTTGTTGCACTTGAGTTTTTTTGTGGAAATCTCCCTAAATGAACAAAGTTCGATGCATTCCGCTTCAGGAAGTGGATAACCACGGGGAGGAAGTCAATTAACTTCAGCTACACTGTGATATGATTTTGAAACGATAATAAAATTCATGCAGTTTTGGTGATTTTCACTTTTATGAAGACCACTTTTTTTCAAAGAATTGAGGGGGAATTGGAAGGCGAGTCCGAAGAGGGGTTGATTTCGGACAGGGAATTCGGAAAAAGAGGATGGCGAGTCCGAAGTGTGATAGATTTCGGACAGGGAATTCGGAAAAAGAGGATGGCGAGTCCGAAGAGGGCTAGATATCGGACAGGGAAAGCGAAAAAAGAGGATGGCGAGTCCGAAGTGTGATAGATTTCGGACAGGGAATTCGGAAAAAGAGGATGGCGAGTCCGAAGAGGGCTAGATATCGGACTGGAAAAGCGGAAAAAGAGGATGGCGAGTCCGAAGAGGGCTAGATATCGGACAGGGAAAGCGGAAAAAGAGGATGGCGAGTCCGAAGTGTGATAGATTTCGGACAGGGAATTCGGAAAAAGAGGATGGCGAGTCCGAAGTGTGATAGATTTCGGACTGGAAAAGCGAAAAAAGAGGATGGCGAGTCCGAAGAGGGCTAGATATCGGACAGGGAAAGCGAAAAAAGAGGATGGCGAGTCCGAAGTGTGATAGATTTCGGACAGGGAAAGCGAAAAAAGAGGATGGCGAGTCCGAAGTGTGATAGATTTCGGACAGGGAAAGCGGAAAAATTGGTTAGCGAGTCCGAAGAGGGGTTGATTTCGGACAGGGAAAGCGGAAAAAGAGGATGGCGAGTCCGAAGTAGGGTTGCCTTCGCAATGAAAGTTAAATTCAATGGACAGATCATTGGTACTTTTCTTTTACTAAAGATTAGTAGATAATACGAAAAAAGGGGGAGAAGTTCATGACAGTTTCTGAAGGAATGATTGATGTTACAGGGGGAAAGGTGTGGTATCAGCTACATGATGAGGGTATCGTCAATACACCTGTTCTCATTCTTCATGGGGGACCTGGTTCTTCATGCTATTCTATGCAAGGGTTAAAGGAGTTAGCAAAGGAGAGACCTGTTATTTTTTATGATCAATTGGGCTGTGGAAGATCGGAGCGCCCTCAGAATCCGTCTCTTTGGCATATCGATCGATTTGTAGAAGAATTGGCGCAAGTACGAGAAGCATTATCACTAGACGAGGTTCACATTCTTGGTCATTCATGGGGAACGACGCTTGCTGCAGCTTACTTATTAACGAAGCCTGTAAGTGTAAAAAGTGTCATATTCTCAAGTCCTTGTTTAAGTGCACCTATATGGGCGGAGGATCAGAAGCAAAATCGGGAGCTGTTACCGAAGGACGTTCAGCAAACGTTGCTGGAATGCGAACAAGCTGGTCGTACAGACTCTGAAGAATACAAACAGGCGACCATTGAATTTTATAAACGCTTTGTTTGCCGTTTAGATCCATACCCTGAATTTTTACAAAAAGGAGCAGCTTATCGTAATCCTGAGCTTTATAAAATCATGTGGGGCCCATCTGAATTTCATGTCACAGGCAATCTGAAAAGCTTTGATTGCACATCAAGACTTGGGGAGATTCATATTCCAGCTCTATATACTTGTGGTCGCTATGATGAAGCGACGCCTTCATCAACGGAGTACTTTCACTCCTTAACGAAGAATTCTCATTTTCATGTATTTGAAGAAAGTGCTCATATGCCATATGTTGAAGAGCCTGAAGCATACATAAAAGTGGTTCAAACATTTTTTCGAAACGTCGATTTAGGTAAGTAGTTACACTGTAATAGGTTCAGTTTAGGCGAGGGGAATTAAACACTTCTATTTTAGAAGGCATCGCGCAATGCGGTTTGGTCGTTCTTTTTTATTGTTCTTTCAACGTTTATGATCAATATGGAGTGATAAAAGTATTTCATTGAAGACTTCTGCTCACAAATTCAAAAGAGCTTGAATCATTTCCAAGCTCTTTCTTTACAATATATTGGTATCAATTTTTAACTGGTGAAATAATCCCTAAAATAAGGAGAATAAACAACACTAATCCTATTAAGAAAAAAATGATTGAAGAAGTAAATATAGGTCCTCTTCTAAATACGAATGTTTCCCTCTTTTGAATAAATCCAGTTTGAGCACTGACTTGTGAAGAACTATAATCGGAAACAATACCTCCACTGCTTGAAAAGTAAAAGCTAATAGCAGCAAAAGCTATTCCTGTAAAGAACATGACCTCAATAAATCTTACAGAGAATTCTTTTGCAATGAAAAATGTAAGTGCGACTTCAATACTAAAAGTCACAATAAATATGATTATGGCTTTCTTTTGGATGATTTTCTCCTCCTTAAAACGAATCGGACTTTTATCTATATATTAACATAATTTTACAAAAATTAAATACTCGCTTTCTCCAACCGTTTCGAATAAACAAACACTGTCTAGTCTTGAAAGAACACTAATGGCTGCTAGTAGATGAGATGAAGCATGGATGACTATAGTTCATAAAATAACTATATAAAAAGCTTGCATCATTTGATCCAAGCTTCAAAGAGTGTGTTTTTACTAGTTTTTTAGGAATTCGCAGGTTTTTTTCTTTTCCCCATTATTCTGAACTACCTAGATTACTTCCTGGTGCTTTTCCACACTTACCGCTAGTAGACAATGAACAATAAAATGGTTGTAATAATCCCCACCCAAATACCAATTAAGATACAATAGCCCATAATATGACGAATGTGTAAACCAACGACGCTTAGAATAGGCAATGCCCAGAAAGGTTGGATGAGATTCGTCCAAGCATCTCCCCAGCCGACTGCCATTGCCGTAATTGCTGGGTCTACACCTAATTGTAAGCCTGCAGGAACCTGGAGAGGTCCTTGTAATGCCCATTGCCCTCCGCCTGAGGGAGCTAGAATATTAACAATTCCAGCTGACCAATACGTAAATACAGCAAACGTATCTTGATTCGCAATCGACGCCATCCAATTAATAAGCGATTCAGCGAGCCCTGAGCTTCCTAAAACGGCAATGATCCCAGCATAGAATGGGAATTGAAGGATAATGGGGGATATGGCAGAGCCTGCTTGCTTAAATGCATGGGCATAGTTCCCTAATGAGCGATGAAGAACCAGTCCAAGGGAAAGAAAAGATATATTAATGATATTAAGATCAAGTGTTCTTCCATTGAGAAATTCATAAATAACATAAATGATTCCAATAAACCCAATCGCCATTCCTAGTATCGGTGTGTTTTCTAGCTTTGTTGCGGGTGTTTCATTTGTGTTCTTTGGTTCAACCTGTTGAATGGGAGATGTATCTTGATTTGTAAAAGAAATAATATTCTTTCTAGGTGCCATGAGAATGAGAAAAATAGGAATGGTAATTAAAAGGGTTAGAAAGATGATGATCGTCCCAGTATGAAAAATGGTTTGGGAGGTAGGGATCACACCCATCACTTTTTCAAGAAAATGTCCTTCTGTGGCAACCGTTAAACCAATCGAGCTTGACAAACCAGCTGTGTAGAGAACAGTTGGAGCATAAGCGGCAGCAACTAATAGAGGAAAATGGGCTTCCTTGTTGCGTTTTCCAACTTCTCGAGCAATTATGGCACCTACGACGACCGCCAATCCCCAGTTAATATAATATGCAGCTGAAGAAACAAGGAAAGTTAAAATATATGCTTGGTTGGCTGTCTTTGCAAAAGAAGAAAGCGTTTTCAAAAAATGTTGAATCATCGGTACGGATGCTAAAGCCATTCCAGTCATAAGTAATAGAACCATTTGCATAGTAAACGCTAAATAGACCCAAAATCCATCGCCAAATGACTTGAACAGCTCCAAAGGCTCTGTTGGCTTCATAAAAAAACCTAACACAAACACAAAAATGGTCATTAACACAGCAATAACAAATGCATCGGGAAGAAAACGTTCAACTAGCTTTGAGAAACGATTGGCTATTCTGTTAAGCATATTTCCACCTCCTATTTGTTACTTACATAATATGGCTGTATTAAACCGATTATGTTCATGCATAAAAAAGTTTCAAGAGAACTACTTGCATTTTAATAAGGATAGGAATAAATGGGTAAGCTAGGAAAAGATTATTGGAAAATTGATTGTGAAATAAGGGGGAATTCCTTTGTCATTAACACCAGAGGAACATATTGAACTACATGGATTTAATAATTTAACGAAAACACTAAGCTTTAATATGTATGATATTTGCTATACGAAGACGAAAGAAGAACGGGAAGCCTATATAGAATATATTGATGAACAATATAGTGCAGAAAGGCTTACGAAAATATTGAAAAACGTTACGGATATTATTGGTGCTCACATATTAAATGTTGCTCAGCAGGACTATGTTCCTCAAGGAGCGAGTGTGACAATGCTTGTTTCTGAAGGACCTGTTGTAGAAGTGCCAACAGAATCCACATATGATGAATCGCCTGGACCTTTGCCAGATAATGTCGTCATTCAATTGGATAAAAGTCATGTAACTGTTCATACATATCCGGAGTATCATCCGTATGAGGGAATAAGTACATTTCGAGCAGATATTGATGTGTCTACTTGTGGAGAAATATCCCCACTAAAGGCACTGAACTACTTAATTCATTCATTTGATACAGATATTATGACCATTGATTATCGTGTGCGTGGATTTACACGAGATATAAATGGGAATAAGCTGTTTATTGATCATGATATCAATTCCATTCAAAACTATATTCCGGATGATGTGAAAGAGCAGTTTAATATGTTTGACGTTAACATCTACCAAGAAAATATTTTTCACACCAAATGTAAAATCAGAGACTTCGATTTAAACAACTATTTGTTTGGATATACAAAGGAATCACTTAGCAAGGAAGAGCAGCAAGAAATAACGGAGAGTCTACAGCAAGAAATGGATGAAATCTTTTATGCGAAGAATATAATATAAATTAATTCCTCCTATCTGAAGATGTTCATCTGATCTATGTACCTTCTAAAAAAGTGCCATTTCTATAGATTTAAATTAGCATGAGCAGCTCCATTCGTACGTGAATAGGGCTGCTTTTATTTTTTCTATAATAGGCCAAGCAGTCTGTTGGTGAAAGACAACTAATCTTTCTTCGCTAGAACAGAACCAAAGAAATTGTCATTGGCATTTGGGAGGATCATACACTCAGTTGAGGACTAATCGAATAGGTAATACCTCTTGAAAAGCTTAATGGTGAGTGGTACATCCATATCAAATCATACAAAAAAAAGCTGCCCAATTGGACAGCGTATTTAACCTTATTTTCACTAGTTGTTATTTCTGAGAACCTTTAAAATCAATACAATTCCTCCAATGATGAATGATATAAGAAAGAATAAAATGAAACCGGGTACCCCTATATTTGACAACATCTCCTAGCACCACCCATCGACTGTACATTAGTTAAATTATCCCATTTTATTAAACTAGATGAGACGACATACTTGAATATTCTGTGACTGTGTAACGATGCAAACTTTTCGTTTTATACGATGAAGCGCTCTGCCAGATGCATTTTTTTGGAAGTGACTCTTAAAGAGTATGAACCTTCGTTTAGGAAAGACTATTGATAACCCAAATGTTTAGGTGATGGAAGATGAAGAAAATGCTATGTATTGATGGCGGAGGAATTCGCGGCGTTTTGCCGATTGCGATCCTACAAGCAATGGAAGAAGACCTTCAAGAGCCGGTAGGTAGGTTATTTGATTTGATAGCTGGAACTAGCACTGGATCCATTATTGCCGCCTCCGCTTCCCTTGATAAAGATATGAAAGGCCTGCTGAAGAACTATAAGCTATATGGGGAAAAAATATTTATTCGCCAAGCAAAAGTCGGACTGTTCAAAAGTGTCTACAACGATCGCTATTTGCGTAGGTTGTTGAAAAAAGCTTTTGGAGACTTATCGTTAATGAACATGGAAAAGCCGCTAATTATTCCGGCTGTTGATCTTACCCATGGAAATCCGTTCATCCATCGTTCGAATTATGGAAGCTTCAAGGATCAGGATTTATCGATTAGGTTATGGGATGCCGTTTTATCTTCTTGTTCGGCTCCTATATATTTTCCGCCAAATAATATCGAAAATCAGTACCTATCGATTGATGGAGGCCTATGGGCTAACAATCCTTCATTGGTATGTATTTCCGAAGCAGTGCATTATTTTAATGAATCTTTAAAGGATATCCAGATCTTGTCATTAGGTACGGGGAAGCAAAAGATTGATTTTGATATGAAGTCTGATAAGCAATGGGGTCTTAAACAATGGATGCCATTTCAATTGCCGTCCTTAAAGGTAACTCCTAAGCTTCTAGATCTGGCACTAAATTTATCATCAGAGAGTGTCACCTATCACTGTGAATTGTTATTACAAGAAAATTATTTACGGATAAATGAAGAGTTAGGAGAAGAAATCCCCTTTGACGATGTGACATATATGGAGGAGCTCATTCAATTAGGATATCAGGTATACTACGACCGTCGCGACGAAATTTTATCTTTTATCCATAAATAAAGGGTATGCCGATAATCTAGCTGAATAGGTGGTGAATGTCAATGAATGAACACAACAGCAGTTTAGGAGAATGCGCTGCATCTGGAAAAGGGAGTGAGCAAGAGGAAGGAAGCTTAAAGTGGTGGCAGCTTTCTCTTATAGGTGTTGGCTGTACCATTGGAACTGGGTATTTTCTTGGATCTAGTATCGGTATTAAAGTTACCGGTCCATCGATTGTTTTATCATTTATCTTAGCTGCTATTGGTACATATATTGTCTTCAGGTTACTTGCCAAAATGACCGCAGAGGATCCACAAGATGGGTCATTTTGCTATTATGCAAAGCAGGCGTATGGCCGCTGGGCGGGGTTTAGCTGTGGCTGGAACTACTGGAGCTCGAACATTCTTATAATGGGGAGTCAATTAACGGCATTGTCGATTCTCTCCCAGTTTTGGTTTGAGAATATTCCGCTGTGGGTGTTTGCGTCTGGATATGGCTTATTATCTATCTGTGTAGTCCTATTAGGTACAAAAGGATTTGATAAGGCAGAGGATTTGTTTGCCATTATCAAAACAGCTGCAATCATTATGTTTATCATTATTGCAGCCGCCGCTGTATTTGGCTGGATCGAAGGAGATATGAAGCATCCAGGTATACCAAAGTCCATGGGCGCGTTTTTTCCAGAGGGGTTTAGAGGGTTTTGGGCATCCCTTATTTATGCTTTCTATGCCTATGGAGGGATTGAGGTCATTGGGTTAATGGCGGTACGATTGAAAAACAAAGAAGATGCACCAAAATCCGGGAGCATTATGCTCATCCTGCTTATGATCGTGTATGTCCTTTCATTAGGCTTCGCAGTTACGATGGTTGGATATGAAGTATTTAGTGAACAAGAAAGTCCCTTTGTCACCGCATTAGCCAAGTATGATCTCGCATTTTTTCCACATGTTTTTAATGGGGCAATCATTATTGCTGGCTTTTCGGCGATGACTGCTGCCTTATTTGGTGTGACCACTCTACTAGTGACAATTGCGGAAGAGGGGGATGCGCCAAAGCTATTTGCAAAAAAAATCAAAAAGCATCGAGATCTGCCTCTTGCATCTTTAGGCTTAGCTACAGTTGGTTTAATTGCTTCGATTATAACGGCTTTACTGCTTCCAGGAAAAATATACGAATATGTTACAACCGCAGCAGGAATTTTATTATTGTGTAACTGGCTATTTATAATTCTTTCAGCATTAAAGATCCTTGAGACGAGCTTTCTCGAAAAGCTTTCCTCTGCACTTGGGCTTATCCTAATAGTGGCTGCAGTCAGTGGAACGTTAGTTGAGAAAAGCATTCGAAACGGATTTTTCGTCAGTCTTTCTTTTATTGCGGTCATTGCGGTGGTCTGCTTATGGATGAAAAAGAGGTGGCGAAAGGAAGAGAGTCAAGGAGGCTAGTGGAAGAAATTCCACCAGCCTGAAAGAAGAGGAAGTGGAATTCCCCTACACTAGAGCCATTTTTTCTCAATAATTACCTTTAAACCTAAGTAGATTAGGAATAAAGCAAATACAATAATGGCTATAACCCCGATTACTGATAAGAAAGTGGTTACACCTGCTGTAATAAATGACACAGCCGGTAAATTAGCAAGTGCAAATCCAGCTAATATACAAGCTAGAAATAACGCAGCAATTTGAAACATATACACCCCTCCTTTACTACTAGAGTATGTAAGGAGCGACTGCCTGGAATAGTCAACTACACAGGGAGAGAAAAAAATCATTCAATTGTTCTAGAGAGGAGATATATAGAAGGAATAGAGAACTAGTGCAATTCGAAGAACGAAAATCATTTAACTCCTACTAGTTTTCAAGTAAACTCGTATTATCGAACTCGTTAAAGGATGTTATCCATGTTAAGTCTACAAAACTATCTCATTCAGCTTTTTTCTACATATGAATCCTTTGCTTTTTTATTAAGTATTTTCCTCAATATCATCCTAAGTATTATTGGGTTTTTACCCAGTGTGTTCTTGACTGCTGCTAATATAGCCGTGTTCGGATTTGAACAAGGTCTCATCCTATCCTTTTTTGGAGAAGCATGTGGAGCGATTGTCTCCTTTCTCTTATACAGAAAGGGGTTGCGGAAGCTGGGAGCTGCTAAACTTATGCAGCACGGGACACTTAAGAAGCTGTTCCATGCACAAGGCTATGAAGCGTTTCTATTAATTTTAGCGTTACGGCTGCTGCCGTTTATGCCTTCAGCGGCTGTAACAGTCATAGCTGCATTAGGGAAGACATCTCTCCTCATTTTTGTTATGGCAAGTACGTTAGGCAAAATTCCTGCCATCGTGATTGAAGCCTACTCCGTTCACCAAATGATGAATTGGACAACACAAGGGAGGTTTCTGATTACTTCCATAGCCGTCTTCTTGCTCTGGATCGGCTGGAAAAAAATAAAAGCGAATTGAGTTGGAGGATCGCTTCTAATTCTATATAATGGAATTTGCTACTATTTGAATTTGGTAAGGGGCAAAATGATGAAACAAACAACAACGATCTATGAAAAAGGTAAGCTACTTCTCGTTATGCTTTTCCCAATCTTAATTACTCAACTGGGAATGTTTTCGATGATGTTTTTTAATACAATTATGTCGGGAAAATATCATTCTACTGATCTTGCCGGTGTTGCAATTGGGTCCTCCATCTGGGGTCCAATTTTCACGGGAATTAGCAGTATTCTTCTTGCTGTTTCTCCAATTGCGGCTCAGCGTTTAGGGCAAAAACAAGAGAAAGAGGTTTCTTCTGTTTTAACACATGGAATCTACTTAGCTCTGATTATATCTGTATTTGTCATTCTATTTGGTGTCTTTTTTCTTCAGGCGATTTTAGATTTGATGAATCTACATCCGAACGTTGAGAAAACAGCCTATCATTATTTAGTTGGACTTAGCCTAGGGATTATTCCTTTATTTCTCTACAATGTTCTCCGTTCATTCATTTATGCATTAGGCAAAACAAGAATCGTAATGGTTATTTTACTCACTGTTTTGCCAATTAACCTTGTGTTGAACTATGCACTTATCTTTGGTAAGTGGGGTTTACCAGAGCTTGGTGGTGCTGGTGGTGGATATGCGACAAGCTTTACCTATTGGATCATCCTAATGCTTACCTTTCTTGTGATAAAAACGCAGCATCCATTTACTAGATATGTTTCATTAGCTAGGTTCTCGCTTCAAGAATGCAAGGAAATCTTAAAGATTGGTGTTCCCATGGGGCTTTCTACTTTTTTTGAAACGAGTATGTTTGCCGTTGTCACAATCTTAATAAGCAAATTTACTGTATCAACGATTGCGGCGTACCAGGCTGCACTAAATATTGTTTCTTTCTTGTATATGATTCCAATGAGTATTTCTATTGCCTTAACGGTAGTCGTTGGTTTTGAAGTAGGGGCTAAGCGTTACCGTGATGCAAAAGTATACAGCTGGCTCGGGGTTGGATTATCGATCTTCATTGCAACCATTACAGGTTTGTTGGTAGTGATATTCCGGTATGAAGTAGCAGGATTTTATTCAAATGAAGCAGATGTAATCCACTTGACCGCTACGTTCTTAATATATGCATTGTTCTTTCAAGTATCTGATGCGATTCAAGCAACGGCTCAAGCTGCCCTCCGTGGGTATAAAGATGTAAATGTTTCCTTTGTCTTAACATTAATTGCCTATTGGCTTATTTGCCTTCCTGTAGGCTATAGCTTAGCTCATTTTACTAACCTAGGAGTGAAGGGCTATTGGATTGGGTTAACCATTGGGCTTCTCATTGCAGGAATTGGATTATCCTATCGTTTATGGAGAATTCAATCAACAAAATATGTTCACATAGAAGAAACGAACGAATTATCTGAAACTTTTTAATCTTTTCCTTCGTATAGTATTCAAAGGTGTTTGAATACATGATGATGGGGAGTGTCCTTTATGACATCTGAGCCAAAATGTATTGTTTGTGGTTGTAGCCATTTTGTTCAAGGGAAGATTGGATATATAGAGGATGGCTATGCGAATGTCATTCATACGGAGAACATGCTCGTGAGCTGTCCGCTTATACTCACCTTCTGCGGGGAGTGCGGAGAGGTTGTATCAATGAAAGTGACTGCTCCGAAAAAGTTCACCTAATATATGGTTAAAAGACTATCTTCGGGTAGTCTTTTTTCAATTGATTTACTAACAACAGTTGCTATTTTAGAGACATTCCGTCAATATGAATACGGGAAGGAAACAACTATTCCGTTTTAGTAAGTTATGAAGCCACTCTCTTTTCGAAAAAGAAGAATATAAGTAGGATCTAAAACGACAATTAATAGAAACAAGCATATAGAAAGTAGGGATGATTTTGCCTAATTTTACAGCTTTAGGTGTTTCAAATCACATGGTAGAAAAATTGCGGGAGAATGGAATTTCGGTTGCTACCCCAATTCAGGAACAAGCGATACCAAAAATAGTAGAAGGCAAGGATTTAATCGGACAAGCTCAGACGGGTACAGGGAAAACACTAGCGTTTGTCTTACCGATTCTAGCAAAGCTGAACCCAAACGAAGAACATATTCAAGCACTAATCGTTACCCCGACAAGAGAACTTGCCATTCAAATTACTGCCGAAATTAACACGTTATTATCAGCCGATAGGGGGATAGATGTATTAGCAGTGTACGGCGGGCAAGATGTAGAAAAACAGCTAAAGGGACTTAAGAAAAAAAAGCAAATCGTAGTAGGGACTCCTGGAAGGCTATTAGATCATCTAAGGAGAAAAACGATTAATTTAAGTAAACTGTCACATCTCGTTTTAGATGAAGCGGATCAAATGCTTCATATCGGTTTTTTAAGCGAAGTAGAGGACATTATTCATAAGACCCCAAAGAGTAGACAAACTCTACTATTTTCAGCTACCATGCCGGCAGAGATTCGTCAGTTAGCAACTAAGCATATGAAGCATCCTGAATACCTTCAAGTAGAAAAAGTGCAAGGCCCAGCAGATACGGTCCAGCAAATGGCTATCCATACAACTGATCGCGGAAAGCAGGGAACGTTGGTTCAATTAGTAGAAATGCATCGTCCATTTTTATCGGTTATTTTTTGCCGAACGAAACGAAGAGTTACTAAGTTGCATGGTGTCTTAAAGAATCATGGCTTCACATGTGATGAACTCCATGGGGACCTCTCACAAGCAAAAAGGGAACAAGTTATGAAGCGATTCCGCGACGCAGATATCCAACTGTTAATTGCTACGGATGTTGCCGCAAGAGGTCTGGACGTAGAAGGGGTTACACATGTATATAATTACGATATCCCACTAGACGGTGAAAGCTATATCCACCGTATCGGTCGAACAGGAAGAGCTGGGACAAAAGGAATGGCGATTACATTATATACTTCTGAGGACCGTGCAACCCTTGATTTAATTGAAAAGGAAATAAATATTCGGATCGATAAGAAAAACATCGGAAATATGAATACATCAGAGGGACAAAAATCAGCACCTGTAGCTTCAACCGAAAAGAATAAGAAACCTAGAAAAAAGCCTGTTGCAGGTGAAAAGAAAAAGAAAGCACCACGCCGTGAAGAAGGCAGAGGTCAAGTGAAAAAAGAAAAGAGCTTTACTAAAGATAAAGGCTCAACTTCCAAACCATCGCAAAAGAAACGAACTTCTTCCTCAAGAAGCGTACCGAAATCCGCTTCGGGAGCTAGAGGAAAGCGTAAATAATCGGTATTAGCAATAAAGGGGTAAGGGGAAACTGATTAACAATGAAATGTATTTCTTGGAATGTAAATGGACTACGAGCGTGTGTAAAAAAAGGGTTTTTAGATTATTTCCAACAAATGGATGCGGACTTTTTCTGTATTCAAGAAACAAAGCTGCAGGCTGGTCAAATCGAATTAGATTTGCCTGGCTATTATCAATACTGGAATTACGCTGAGAAAAAAGGGTACTCGGGAACGGCTATTTTTACAAAAAGGAAGCCACTAACAGTTAGCTACGGACTTGGTGACCAGGATAGCCAATATGAAGGACGAATCATTACGTTAGAATATGAAAGGTTTTACATGGTAAATGTGTATACACCGAATGCCAAAAGGGACCTCTCCCGCTTAGACTACAGGTTAGATTGGGAGGATGAGCTTCGAGCATATTTAGTAAACCTAAATAAGGATAAACAGGTAATCTTTTGTGGCGATTTAAACGTAGCACACGAAGAAATTGACTTGAAAAATGCAAAGACCAATAGAGGAAATTCTGGGTTTACCGAACAAGAACGAGGAAAGATGACAGAATTACTCCATCATGGATTTGTTGACTCCTTCCGTTACCTTTATCCTGACAAGAAGGATGTGTACTCATGGTGGTCATATATGAGTAAGGTTCGCGAGCGAAATATCGGGTGGCGTATAGATTATTTTATCGTTTCAAATGAGCTTTCCCACCGAATTACAGAAGCTGGTATACATATGGAGGTTCTTGGAAGTGACCATTGCCCCGTTATGCTAAGCTTGGATGAATCTGATTTATAAGGAGGATAATCGATGTTACATGATCGAATGAAGAAGTTAGTAGAAAAAGTAGCTGCTGATGAGTCAGCTGAACTTTTTCATGAAGAAGTTACCTATGCCAAGAAGCATGAATTGTTAAAAGAAGATCACACAATCCTAGTAAAGGATTCGAAAGAGCGTTTCCGAGATGCATATGTAGAAAAAGGTCTAAAAGAGACAGAGGAATCTTTTGAAGCGGATGTGTCATTGCTAGAACAACCTCTTTCCTACTTACTTACTCATAAAGATACATTTCTATACGTAGAATCGAAATGGTTTGAGGTAATAGGTGTAGATGCGATTTCCATCGAAGTAGATGATGTATTCGGCACGTATGACCTAATGCTAGGATTAAAGCTTCAAAAAAAATTCCAATCCTCCTTAAAAGCCAAATTAGAGAAAAACCTGTCAGGCGATGAGACAAAGTTTGACCTTATGTTTGATGCGCAGGAAGGGCTATGGAATATAAATATCGCGCTAAATGGAATCCCTGGATATAACGAAGGGATGAAAATAAGCGAAGCATACGATATTACCTATGCCTTCCTCTTTCATTTAGTTGAAACACTAGAAGACAATCAATAAATAAGCCAGCGAACTCCGCTGGTTCAGGCTGTAGCTAAACTCAAAGGAAGATGAGATTAGCTATAGCTGTTTTTTTGGAATAGACCTCATTTTCATTGTTCAATTTCGGTAAATAAAGGATATAGAAAAATGGACGCTTTACACAAAACAAAAGGACCGAGATATGATATCTCGATCCATTTTCAACCACCTAAATTCACAGGCTACATCCGCATTATTTATTCTTCAAATCGTTTTTCGTAATTTCACTTCTGATGTTCACTTCTTTTGAAAACTCTGCATCCTGCTTATTTTTGGGATACTTGTTTTTGGTTTCTCGATTGTCATTACGGTTTGTCAAGTGGACCACTCCTTTCCTATGTAATCCACTTTATTTTTCCCAATTTAATAAAGAATATGTTAGCTGTTCATCTTCTTCATTTCTTCCGTAACAACAAATGCCAAGTCTTCATTTCCAAAGAGAGAGAGGACACCTAACACTGTTTCATTTGGTACATCTCCTGCTTCTTCCTTTGGTACGGTTAGCTGTATGGCATCTGTTAAAGCCTGATTATTGATCTGGTCTGGATAGGCTTTGGTATATAGCTCCACAGGGTTTAGATCATGGTTTACACACCACTGTGCAAAGACGAGAATCATCATCCTCTCATCCTTCTGAAAGTTCTCAATGATTTGTTCTTCGAGTTGTTTTTTCATGCATTATTCTCCTTACCCATTAGTGGTTACATTATATCGAAGGTTTTAATCTTTTCCTATTTTTAAAACGAATTTTCTCATGTTCCTCCATATTATGGAGACAATAAGTCGTGAAAAGTACGAAAGAGAAGGCTTTTACCGCAACGATTATAGCATATTTTTCCACCTTATATGACATTTATCATGTTATGCTCTATGACACCTATGACTACTCCTAATAGTTAGTATCAGTTATGATGAATTCAATACATTGTAGAAGGGACCAATGCAATGAACCAAGATCAAACGAAATTACTCAGAAAACAAATGAACCCCTTTGAAAAGGCGAATACAAAAAGTAGTGTCATCCAAATACTGAATACGATTGTTCCATTTTTTCTTATATGGTATTTAGCTTATGAAAGCTTATCGATTTCCTATTTATTAACACTTGCCCTTTGCGTAGTAAATGCTGGATTATTGGTGCGAATTTTCATCATCTTTCATGATTGCTGTCACTATTCTTTTTTCAAAAACAGAACAGCAAACAAAATTCTCGGAACCATTACAGGAGTTCTAACGATTTTCCCATTTGGTAAATGGGGACATGAACACTCCGTTCATCACGCAACAAGTAGCAATCTAGACAAACGTGGAACTGGTGACATTTGGATGCTTACCGTTGAGGAATACAAAGCTGCATCTCCAGCAATGAAGCTTGGATATCGTCTGTACCGTAATCCATTCGTCATGTTCGTCCTAGGACCTATTTATGTGTTCTTATTTAAGAATCGGTTTAACCGTAAAGGTGCACGTAGAAACGAACGCATCAATACGTATATTACAAACCTTTTAATTGTTGGATTATACAGCTTTATGTGTTGGTTAATTGGCTGGGAAGCCTTCCTAATGATTCAGGGACCGATCTTCTTCCTTTCTGGTGCAGCAGGTGTATGGTTGTTTTATGTTCAACATACATTTGAAGATTCTTATTTTGAAGAAGATAAAGAGTGGGAGTATGTAAAAGCAGCTGTTGAAGGAAGTTCCTTTTATAAGCTTCCAAAGCTATTACAATGGATCACAGGCAACATAGGTTATCACCATGTACACCATTTAAGCCCAAGAGTACCAAACTATTTGCTTGAAGAAGCACATAATCAAACAGAATCGTTACAAAATGTACCTACCATTACCCTATCAACAAGCATAGAATCCCTTAAATTTAGATTATGGGATGAAGAAAATGACAAATTTGTAGGGTACAAAGAAGCAAAGCAGATCCTACGAACGAGAGAAAAAAATCAAGTGAAGGTGCCTGTTCAAGTCAAACCATAAGCGGTTGGAGGAAGCATGGTTACGTATTCGAACATCATCGTGTTCATACGTAATCATGCTTTTTTGTTTATAAATGTTCTTCGTTTGAATTGAAGCTTATGATAAAATTAGGAAAAAACTAGAGGTTATCTAATGAGATTAAAGCAATGGATTGCACAAAAAGGCTCGGGGATTGCTCCCTATATATGGGTATTATTTAGCATCTTACCTTTCTATTTTATTTTCCAATCTTCTTCTACCGTTGAAATTATCGTTGGTATTGTGCTAACAGGATTGTTCTTCTTAAATCTCAGGTTTGCTTTTATTTCACAAGGCTGGCCTGTTTATTTATGGACGATAATTTTAATCGCAATTTCAACGACGATGACTATCTTATTTCAGTTTATTTACTTCGCTTTTTACATTGCTTATTATAACGGCAACATAAAGAATAAAATTGCATTTTTAACCGTATATATCGTACATCTCATCGCTGTTACTTTTTCTATTAATTATAATGTGATACTAGGGGATGAGCTTTTTCTAACGCAGATTCCTTTTATCGTTATTATCTTCATAAGTGCGATCCTTCTTCCTTTTAATATCTATAATAAAAAAAAGCAAGGATTATTAGAAGCGGAGCTTGAATATGCCAATAAGCGAATTGCGGAACTTGTAAAGCAAGAAGAACGGCAACGAATTGCTAGAGACCTCCATGATACGCTCGGTCAAAAGCTCTCACTGATCGGGTTAAAATCAGACTTAGCAAGAAAGCTGATTTATTCAGATCCCGAAAAGGCGCGGGAAGAACTTAAGGATGTCCAGCAAACCGCAAGAACCGCCCTTAATGAAGTAAGGAAAATGGTATCCCAAATGCGAGGAATTCGTTTAAAAGAAGAGATGATTCGCGTTAAGCAAATTCTTAAAGCCGCTGAGATTACGTATATTGGTGAAGAAGAATTGAATGTTAAGAATCTATCGCTTTTCATTGAAAATATTTTGAGTATGTGTTTAAAGGAAGCAGTCACAAATGTAGTGAAGCACAGTCAAGCAACCGCTTGCCAAATATCGTTTGAGCAGACGCCAACAGAGATTAGAATCATGATCCATGACAATGGGGTGGGAATCGACCAGGATAAGGACGTTGGCAAAGGAAGCGGCCTCTTAGGAATAAAAGAGCGACTTGAATTTGTAAACGGAAGATTAGAGATTGAAAATAGGAATGGGACAATGATTAGGTTAAGAATTCCGAAAGTAGAAAAACCGGTGACGAAGGAGGAAAGAAGATGATTCGAATTGTAATAGCTGAAGACCAACGGATGTTATTAGGTGCTTTAGGTTCTCTACTGAATTTGGAAGAGGATATGGAGGTCGTTGGGAAGGCAGCGAATGGGCAAGAAGCAATTGCATTAGTTCAAGAGCTGCAGCCAGATGTTTGTATTATGGATATTGAAATGCCAGAAAAGACCGGTCTCGAGGCAGCAGAAGAGTTAAAAAACATAGATTCCAAAGTCATCATACTAACAACCTTCGCCAGAACCGGTTATTTTCAACGTGCTTTACGAGCAGGTGTCAATGGCTACTTGTTAAAAGATAGCCCAAGTGAGGAATTAGCAAGTTCCATTCGGTTAATTATGGACGGGCGAAGAATATATGCTCCCGAATTAATGGATGATCTATACAGTGAAGAAAACCCTCTGACTGAACGAGAACGAGAAGTGCTAGAACTTGTAGCAGATGGAAAAAACACCAAAGAAATCGCCCAAGAGCTAAGCATCAAAACAGGAACGGTCCGAAACTATATCTCAACGATCCTCGATAAATTACAAGTAACCAACCGGATAGAAGCAATCACCCATTCAAAAGAAAAAGGGTGGTTTAAATAACTGAAGGACAATAATTCGCGGTCAACTTTAAGAAATCTGTTTTTTTACCTCTATTTATCCATACCTTTAGTAGTTGTTGGTATCGAATAGTAAAATAAATGGAATAATATACTAGAGACGAACATCGAGGTGATAAAAGGTGACTGTAGAAGCTGGAATGAAGTTCGAAATTTCAAATGCTGTAAAAGGGTATTTTAACTCTGCTGAAACGATGGTCATTATTAGAGAGAAGGGTTCGATTGTCCAATTTTCGTTAGCGGACGGAAAAGGACACGGATCCATGCCGGTTCAGCATTTTCAATACTTATTAAGAAAAGAAAATCTAATCCCGATTAAAAATAATCGGATGATGCTCACACGTGAAACAGAAGAAAACATTGGATAAATAGACGTCACTTTATTAAGAGGCCACTGAAATACTACCGATTATGTAGGATCTCTCAAAAGTCCAAACGAAAAGAACCGATTTTTTGGAAAAGAATCGGTTCTTTTCCTGTTTATTTCTTTTTGTTACAAATATTTTATATGATCAAAATATAACTCAGATTGTAGACAAATTCGAGATTTTTGAGCCTGCTTACAGTCTTTTTCAATTTTAACGTACTTCCGAAAGAAGTCTCCCTCTTCAAGCGTGTGAAGGGCGTAGTCCAACGGTAAGGGGGAGATGAATTTCGGTTGGGCGATAGCCCAAAGGTTCTTTCTTTTGTCATTTTCCTCCATATGTTATAATCAGTATTATAAAGCGTAAGTATTGATATAATAATGAAATTAGACAGTAATAACCATTCAGTAATCTTGATGTCTTACCACCTCTTACTAGTTGTGAAGTTTCGAAGGAAAGTGATAGATGATACGATTTCCGACTATGCCAAAGATAAATTTGTGTCTTTGAGTCAAAAATATAATATTACATTAGTCGAATGGAACCACGATATTGACCACGTTCATATCTTGTTCAAAGCACAGCCTAACAGTGAAATATCAAAATTCATCAATGCCTATAAAAGTGCCAGTTCAAGACTAATCAAGAAGCTTCTGTTTGTTGACCACTGGTGGTTCACCTATGGAAGTGGTGAAAAAATATATAGAAAATCAAGGGGTAAAGTGAGGTGATTTGATATGACTAAACAAAATAAAGCGTACAAGTTCAGGTTGTATCCAACAGATGAACAAGCTTTTATTATACGAAAAACCTTTGGGTGTGTTCGCTTCGTCTACAATAAAATGTTAGCTGAACGAATAGAAACGTATGAAAGCCTAAAAGAAGATAAAGAAGCATTGAAAAAGATAAAGCACCCAACTCCTGCTAAGTATAAAAAAGAGTATGAATGGCTAAAAGAAGTAGACTCTTTAGCATTAGCGAACGCACAACTAAACTTAGATAAGGCATATAAAGCCTTCTTCAAAGGGAATGTCAAGTTTCCAACGTTCAAAAGGAAACGACACAAACAAAGCTACACAACAAATGTTGTCAATGGAAATATTCAGTTGTTGGATGGTCATATCAAATTACCTAAGTTGAAATTGGTCAAAATTAAACAACATCGAAAGATACCTTCAGAATACAAAATCAAATCCTGCACATTATCTATGACCGCATCAGGAAAATATTATATTTCTATTTTGGCAGAGTACGAGGTGGAAATTGAAAGGAAGGAAGTTAAAAAAGTCGTTGGGTTAGATTTTGCGATGGATGGATTGTTTGTGGATAGCGAGGGTGAGAAAGCCAATTACCCTAAGTTTTATCGACAAAAACTTGAAAAATTAGCAAAAGAACAACGTAAACTGTCTCGTAAGAAGAAAGGTTCTTCCAATTGGAATAAACAACGTATTCGAGTAGCTAACATTCAAGAGAAAGTCGCCAATCAACGGAAGAACTTTCTTCACCATCAATCAAAAAAATTAGTAGCGAACTATGATGCTGTTGTGATTGAAGATTTAGATATGAAAGGAATGTCACAAGCACTTAAATTCGGTAAAAGTGTAGCTGATAATGGATGGGGAATGTTCACTTCTTTCTTACAGTACAAACTAAAAGAACAAGGGAAACAACTGATCAAAATAGACAAATGGTTCCCCTCTACCCAAACCTGTTCGCATTGTGGAAATACCCAACTAATGCCAATGAACATCAGAATATATGTTTGTTCGTGCGGACTAAACCTCGATAGAGATTACAATTCAGCACTCAATATCAAAAAAGAAGGCATTCGCTTATTAGCAAGTGCCTAAAGAAATAAGAGATATAAACTCTTGGAACAAGAGGGTTAGCTTGGTCAATTTCGTCAGCTACCAAAAGTGGCGATTACCCAAGAAGCCCCCACTTCAAGCAACCCGCAAGGGTGGTAAGTGGTGGGAGTAGTTCACAGAATTATATTCTAGGAAACCGTTGATGTGCGCTACTGCGTACGCATTTCGCGGGCAGGCCGAGCCTCCTTTCCAGCAGGAGTCTTCCTTCTACGAGAAGTCGTGTTTTTTTTAGGTATTTTCACATCTTATGGGTGAAGAGCATTCACCTTCATTAGGTATTAAGTTATAATTAATAGGACATAGAATCTGATTTGGGGAAGAGATACATGCGCTTAATTACCATTGACCGTTGTGAGGCTGGACTAGAATTAGGTAAATCGATATACAATGATAAAGGACATATTCTCTTATCAAAAGGGACAAAGCTTACCGATCCATTGATTAAAAGCTTAAAAAAACATCAGGTGTTTACTATCTATATAGAAGATAAAGACTCGGAAGGGATCGATATTATTGAATCGATCCCAGAAGAGCTTCGAATGGAGTCTCTACATATCGTAACAGAGGGTCTAATAAAGATTAGTGAACTATCTCCAAATGCAAGGAAAATCGATGGAATGTTTAAAACAGGAAGAGCCATTCGGAGTTTTCAGAAAGTCTTCAGAGACCTATTGGGTTGTTTAAAAGAAAATCCCACCGCACTAAATTTACTTGCGACAACAAAGGTTCACGATCATTATATTTATAATCACAGCTTAAACGTTGCCATCTATGCATGTCAGCTAGCACTTGAAAACGGACTTCCATTAAACAAAATTGAAGAGATTGGGCTAGGAGCTATTTTACATGATGTTGGTTTTGCATTTATTTCACAAGAAACGCTAAATCAACCAAGAAAATTAACAGTTGAAGAATATAATTATGTAAAGACACATACCGAGCTAGGATTTGATTTGTTAAGAAAAATTCATGAAATTCCATTGCCAGTAGCTCATTGTGCACTTCAGCATCATGAAAGGATCGATGGCACTGGCTATCCAAGAGGGTTAAAAGAACAGGAAATCCATCCATACGCTAAAATATTAAGTGTAGCTGATGTTTTCGATGCGGTTACAAATCATCGCGTATATCGTGAAGGGATTCTCCCCCATAAAGGGATTCAGATTTTAATAGAAGGAAGCGGAACGCAATTTGATCCAAAGCAGGTCAATCACTTTAAAAAATGTGTGGCCATTTATCCAGAGGGCTTGTCTGTAACATTAAATAACGGGCTGTCTGGAATTGTATCAACATACAATTTTGATTCAGCAGGTCGTCCTACAATCAGAATTTTGAAGGACGAAGAGGGGCATAGGGTGACTCCATATGAAATAGATTTATCACTTTCAATGCATGAGGATGTTGAAATTGTGGAAGCAGAAGGATTGTTAACGTAATTTCTAGTGGATGTCGAATAATTTTACATATTCTTTGTTATTTTGCTATAGAAATTCACCCCCATGTTATGGGAAGATAGACTTGTAGGAATCTAGATGCCGATTTGTAGCCTTATTCCTCGCATGAAATTTCGAGATGTTGGGAAAATAATCAAGTACTTTCAATTTAAAGGGCTGTTTATTGTATGTGCATAAAAGGAAAGTTATGCTACAATCATTCAATCACAGCCTTTAGAAAAGAGGAGACGGAGCTATGGAAAAAATCGAAGTAGGCGAAATCTTTACTATCACAGATGAAAATGATCAAGAACTAGAGGTAGAAGTATTAGCTGCACTCACAATTGAAGGAACTGATTACGTAGCTGTAGGTTTTGTAGAAGATCTTGAAGAAGATATTGAAGAGGACTTAGATATTTTCTTCCTTAAGGTAGATGCAGAAGGAGATTTGTCTTCTATTGAAACAGATGAAGAATTCGATAAGGTTTCAGCAGCCTTTGATGAAATAATGGACGAAGAAGAATAATAGTCATAAAAAGACTGTAAACTGATGATAAGTTTACAGTCTTTTTACATTCATAATTTTTTAATAATATCCAAATCCGGGGCGGCCATAACCGTACCCAAAGCCTGGTCTGCCATAACCGAAGCCAGGTCTCCCGTATCCGTACCCAAATCCAGGACGTCCATAGCCATACCCAGGTCTACCGTACCAATATCCGTACCCATATCGGGGGCGAGCAAATGCTGCACCTGTAGCTCCTAATAATAAAAATGGTAGAAAACGTTCATCATTTTGTTGTGGAATTGCATTATACATTGACATATCCTCCTTTTTCTTTAGTCTTCCTATTGTATGGGTGACACGCCTCATTTGCCTTTGTAAAAACCTCTAAAAACATAAAATAGGCTTTCGTCACAACTAGAAGTGATATGAGCAACTAAAGCACGAAAAAACATGACCTCTATTCTTAACATTAGAAAGAAGTCATGCCTATAAAGTTGCTATTGGCAAAAATAATTCGGCTTCACTACCTCATTTTCATAGGAAAGATGAAAAATATGCGTAGCGGCAGGAGACACAGGGGGAATAAGCCAATCCCAATCACCTGTAAGTTTACGGTTTGCAGCTTTTTCTCGACCTTCAAAAAGCTTAAATTGCTCTGCAGCTGTATGATGGTCAACGATGCTAACTCCTGCTTTTTTATAGGAATATAGAACAGCAGCGTTTAACTCAATTAATGCACGGTCCTTCCAAAGGGTGTGGTTCCTTGATGCATCAAGCTTCATACAAGAAGCAACCTTTGGAAGCATATTATATCGAAACTCATCTGCCAGGTTTCTTGCACCAATTTCTGTCCCCATGTACCAGCCATTAAAGGGAGCAGCCGTATAGTGAATTCCACCGATTTCCAGTCTCATATCTGAAATAAGTGGAACTGCATACCATTTTAGATGTAGGTCTTCAAACCATGGGAACTCAGGATGGTGAATAGGGACTTCTAGAATTTTTTCGCTTGGAATGTTAAAGATTCGGGGTGTTTTCCCATCAAGCTGAATCATGATGGGCAGAACATCAAAATGAGTCCCTTGTCCACTCCAACCTAGTTCTTGACATTTTCTTGTAAAATCAATTGAATGGGGATCTCCCATTATTCCATTTTCCAGCTCGTATCCAGCATAACGGATTAATTGATGATTCAAAATGCGAGCATGGCCACCATTTGCGCTTTTTGGTTTGAATATGGAAATGGTTGGTCTGATTCTTCCACCATTGGTAGCGAAGTCTAAATGGTGAAGCAACGCTTCCATTATCGCTTCCTCTGAATCTAAGTGCCGTTGGTCAAAAACCGTTAAACGATCCCAAAAAAGCCGTCCAATACAACGATTGCTGTTCCTCCAAGCCATCTTCGCACCATGGGCAAGCTCTTCATAAGTATGTTCATATTCTCCAGTATCCTGAATTTGCTGTTCAATCTCACGCAAACGGCTTATTATCTCTGCCTCTGACTTTCCTAGCTCTTGAAAACATCTATAAATAAACTCTCTCGCTTCTGTTAATAAATGTTCGTTCAATGTAAACTCTTCCTTTTCGTATAAATTCAAATGAGCATTACCTTCAGCCTATTATAACAATAAAAGGATAGGGAAAGGCAAAAACAAACTGTTTAAATCCAAGATAGATGATTTGTGGTAAATTATAGAAAGAAGCGAATGAAAGGGGCAAATGGTTTCGATGAAAATTCGAATGTTAACTGAAAAGGAAACTGCACCAATGGAATTACTATTATTAGCTGATCCAAATAAGAAACTGGTCAAAGAATATATCATGCGAGGTGAGTGCTACATCTTAGAAGAGGATGAGAATCCAATTGGTGTCTTTGTTTTACTCCCAACGCGACCAGATACAATCGAATTAGTCAATGTGGCTGTTGCGAAGCCTTATCAAGGAAGAGGACTAGGAAAGTCACTTATTATACATGCCGTTCAAGTGTCTAGGGAGAAGGGATATAAAACGATTGAAGTAGGAACAGGCAATTCAAGTATAAACCAGCTAGTACTATATCAAAAATGTGGTTTTCGAATGACAGGAGTTGATGTCAACTATTTCAAAAGACACTATAAGGAAGCGATCTTTGAAAATGGAATTCAATGTATAGATATGATTCGGCTATCGCAGGATTTTTAATAGTATGAAAGTTTGAATCATAAAAGATGCGATCTGTAAAGATTATTCGCTTTGGAGGAAGTGATTGTGTGACTATGAATAAATTTTCATCCATACCAACAGATTTAAATGCTGACTGCGAAAAATGCTTTGCTCTATGTTGTGTTGCCTTGCCATTTGCAAAGTCAGCTGATTTTAATATCAATAAAGATGGAGGCATACCTTGTAAAAACTTACAAGTCAATTTCCGTTGTGAAATTCATTCATCACTTCGATCTGATGGATTTAAAGGCTGCACGGTGTTTGAATGCTTTGGGGCAGGGCAAAAGGTTTCACAAATTACTTATGAAGGAAGAGATTGGCGAAATCATGCGAACATGGCTGAAGAGATGTTTGCTGTATTTCCAATCATGCAACAGCTCCATGAAATGCTGTTTTACTTACATGAAGCGTACCATCACCTAGAATGCCAAAAAGAGAAAGAGCATCTTCAAAATGTGATAGATGAAACGACTAGGCTTACAAATTTACGTGCTGAAGACATCATGCGATTAAACCTTTCAGTACATAGAATGAAAGTTAATAGCTTCCTGCTAAAAGCAAGTGAATATGTACGAGAAAGATATGTGAAGAAGCGGACAGGGAAAGCAAATATCATGAATAAAGGTACAGACTTAATGGAGGCAAAGTTAAGAGGGTTAGATTTAAGAGGATCGAACATGAGAGGAGCTTTTTTGATTGCTGCTGATTTACGTGATTCAGATCTAAGGGGCTCAGATTTTATTGGGGCAGACCTACGTGATGCGGACGTTCGTTCGGCTAATCTCTCCGATAGTATCTTCTTAACACAGCTACAAATTAACTCTGCAAAAGGAGACGCCCAAACCGTTCTCCCCAAATATCTTCGAAGACCTGTGCACTGGATATGACGATATGTGTGAGGATTCCAATTTAAAGGTGATACATGCCCTCGCAAACTCTTGTTCCTTTCATACAATATACTAAGGCATCTGTTGGATAAGAAAGGGTGGTGTAGGGATGAGAGGAAGAGGCATCTGTTTAAGAGGGTATCGCTGGTGTGGGCCAGGCTGTAGCGGTCCTGGTGCTCCAACCAATGGAGTCGATTCATGTTGTAAACTTCATGATGAATGTTATCGGAAATATGGGAGAGCCAATCCTTATTGTGATACGTTATTTATTAATTGTCTCAAACCGAAAATGAATAGACACTCAAAGCAGGGCAGAGATGCTGCTTTATTTGCAAATCTGATTCAACTTCGCAGAAATTTAAGATTATATTAATCGAAATAGCCTCTCAAGAGAAGGAAGAGAGGCTTATTGGTATTTAGTTACGTGTGGATGACGGAAAAACAAGAACAATGGAAGCGCTAAAGACAAACCAACGACACACAGAGATAATAAGCATATCCATTTTTCTTTTATTTGATATTTATTGGATTCAGAAAATAAGAAGAAAATAAATACGATACAAGAAAGTATAAAATCAACAGCAAAAAATGTTGAAATCGAGTTTGTAAAGAGTAGGTCCAGCAACAATGGAACATCAAGCCCATGCTTACTAACAAATGGAATGAAAAAATAATAAGGAAATACAGTACCAATGATACTAAGAAAGACATATACCATTCTCATTGATTAACCCTCCCATGTACATAGTAATCCATCGCATTGCACTTAATCCTTATCTAAGTCATCATCCAAAAATGTTTTTTTCTTATTTTCAGATCGGTACGGTTCCCCTAAAACCGAACTATTAATTCCTCTACGCACAGCCGTTTCAATTACGATGTAAAGCAAAAATAAAAACACTAAAGCAAATAGGATGATCGTAATAGGTTCCAAGCAGGTCTCCTCCTTAATGAATCTTTACTTAAATTTACCACAAACTGAAAAGATAGGTGAAAGAGAATGTTTTTCGGTGGAATGCCTATACTGTGCATATAAAGGCAGGAGGGATTTTAGATGAAGGAAGAGCATGATTTTGACCATGGTGAAGATCAATTGGCGGGAAGTGACCTAAAGGATCATCTTCAGGAAACATTACGCTTGGAAAACCAACTGTTGCAGACATATGCCATTACTGCTCAAAGTGTAGCTGACGAAGAGCTACAAACAAGATTGCATAATATGGCTGAAGGAAATGCTAAGCGTGTTAAACAGCTTGAGTATGAACTTTCAAAACTAAAATAAACGGCTTAGCATTATCTTGCTAAGCCGTTTATTTTAGCTGTGACTTGTAAAAAGCTCACTTAAGTTCATGATTTCCTTTTTCTCATTTACAGTGGAATCTTGCATTAAGCTTTCTAAGGCACTTTTAATCAGAAATTGTCTCGGTTGTTTTGATTGAATCATTTCTTCTTGGATGAAATTCAATAACTCCATGTACTTGTCTCGGTTCGAATGGGAATTGAACAGTTCCTTTACATGTGCAATTTGTTTTTGTAGCTCCTGAATAAACAATCGCTTCTGCTTGTTTCCACAAGGCAAGAGGGCTTCTAGAAGCTCGGGCTCAATTAATTGCTCTCCCGAATTGGATACTTCTTCAATGATGTGAACGATTCGCTCAACACTATAGCGAACGACGCGGTGAGCACTTAAGGTAGGTCCGTAAGCCGTTGTATAGTACTTCATATTATGATGTAAGATTCCTAAAAACATAATGGAGCAGTCTAGTAGATATGGCCTCTTGGACTCCCCAAATATTTCTGTAAATCGCTCGAACACCCAATGTATCATCCGTAGCTGACCTTGCTTTAGAAAATTCTTAAGATCCTCGTCGTTAGAAAAAATGACTTCTTCATATAAATCAATTAGATTATTCTTCTTATTGCTCTCCATTTGTAATTCGATTTGCTTTATAAATAGGGCAATATCTGTGGGATCTTGTCCGATAAGAATTTCATTTCGGGCTTGCTCCATTTGATGATAAAGAGCTTTAAATATCGCAACTAACAATTCATTTTTTGAAGAAAAGTAATTATAAAAAGTCCCTTTTGAAATTCCACTATAATCTAATATGTCTTGAATAGATGTAGCTTGAAAGCCGCGATCAATAAATAGTTGATGGGCTTTCTCAATTACATGCTGTCTTCTATCATTCATCAAATCACCTTTAATTTTATTCGTGTTTATGTGTAATTGTACTAATGGTACAACAATAGTTTACACTAAAAACCTCTATATAACAAACTTGGTTTGATGGGTAGTGAAAAATCATTGCACAAATTGAACTCATGGTATATGATATAGTCTATGTGAAACAAGAGTACAAATTTATATACCAGTGGTATACAGGGGGAACATAGAATGGAACAAACCAACAAACCGGTAGAGGGCCCGAATTATGGGATTTTAGCTGTCTTGATGATCGGTGCGTTTATTGCATTTTTAAATAATACACTGTTGAACATCGCATTGCCTTCCATTATGTTAGATTTAGATATTGAAGCCGCAACTGTCCAATGGCTTACAACAGGTTTTATGCTAGTGAATGGAATTTTGATTCCAACTACCGCTTTTTTAATAGAAAAGTATTCTGTTAGACGACTATTTTTAGTTGCAATGGGGTTATTTACGATTGGAACGTTAATATCAGGAGTCGCTCATGTTTTTCCCGTCTTATTAACGGGCCGTATGTTACAGGCTTCTGGATCAGCGATCATGATGCCTTTATTAATGAATGTTATGTTAATTAGCTTTCCAATTGAAAAAAGAGGAGCAGCGATGGGGATATTTGGGTTAATTTTAATGGCAGCACCCGCCATTGGACCCACTTTATCTGGATGGATTATTGAACATTATGACTGGAGAATGCTCTTCCATTTCGTCACGCCAATAGCTATTCTTGTCCTACTGTTAGGATTTTTCTTACTTAGAGACAAAAAAGAAAAGGTCAACATTCAATTAGATTTCCTGTCTCTCATTCTATCAAGTATTGGATTCGGAGGAATTCTATACGGATTTAGTTCAGCTGGAAATAAAGGGTGGGAGAGCCCACATGTTTATTTAACCATTATCATCGGTGTGGTCTCGTTAATTACGTTCATCATAAGACAAGCAAAGTTAGACCGTCCGATGTTGAATTTTGGTGTCTTCCGGTACCCGATGTTTGCCTTATCCTCTTCGATTTCAATGGTAGTAAATATGGCCATGTTCTCTGGGATGCTTTTACTCCCAATTTATGTTCAAACGATACGGGGAATTTCTCCGTTTGACGCTGGGCTAATGCTCCTTCCAGGTGCCATTGTCATGGCGTTTATGTCACCGATTACTGGAAAGCTTTTTGACCGTTTTGGAGGACGGATTTTAGCCATCATTGGTCTAACGATTATGACGGTTACAACGTATATGTTGAGTACATTAACACTTGAAACTACCTATACGTTTTTGATGGTTCTTCACGCAGTGCGAATGTTTGGGATGTCAATGGTCATGATGCCAGTATCAACGAATGGTTTAAATCAATTGCCGACTAGATACTATCCACATGGAACAGCAATGAATAACACATTAAACCAGGTGTCAGGTGCAATTGGTACAGCGCTTTTAGTGACGGTGATGTCAAACCGTACCGAATCTCAAGCGGTCATTTTAGGTGAAGAAGCTCAGAAGAATTTCACTGGACAACCTACTGAAACAGCATTACTTGAGATGAAGCAACAAGTAATGATGAAAGCGATGCTAGATGGAATTAATTTTTCATTCTTTATTGCTTCCTTAATTGCTATCGTTGCTCTCGTATTAGCATTCTTTATTAAACGTGCAACACAAGCGGAAGATTCATTTGAAGAAAAAAATAGAGATGAAAAAGTAATAGTAAAATTAGCAGAGAACTCATAGAATTAGTTTCCAAGACGCTTTCACTTGAAAGAGGGCGTCTTTTTGCTGTGAGAAAATGTTCAATAAAAGGTTATAGATTTGGTGAATTGTTTGTATGTCAAATGATTGGAGGAAAATAAGAGAAATCGCACTCCAAATGATCACGCCAGCAAACAAAATGCAATGCCGTTCTTACTTTTAATGGAAAGGTCATTTCTCAATGTTCCTAACTCCATATTGAAACCTTCAAAAATTTTTAGAATATAAAAATTAATTTATCATAGTATCCTACTTATGATATAAAAAAAGACAAAAAATCGAAAAATCATTTGTTTGTCATTTAGAAGATTATTTCGGAACAGCAATTGGGAAGGTTATGGAAAATTTGGTTCCTTTACCTAGTTCACTTTCTGTTGAAAAACTTCCTTTCATTCCCTTAACTATGCTTAACACCACCATCATCCCAAGCCCTGTTCCTTTTTCCTTGGTTGAGAAATACGGCTCACCTAGTCGATTCATTTGTTCCTTTGTCATACCAATACCCGTGTCAGAAATTTCGACTAGAACGTGCTTATCGAAAATCGAAGTATAAATAGTAAGGATGCCGCCCCCAGGCATTGCCTCAATACAATTTTTAGTAATGTTTAAAAAACACTGCTGAAATTGTTGTTTATTCCCTTGTATAATACAAGATACAAGCTCCGTTCTTATTTCAACCGAACTCATTTGAGCATAAGAGTAGATAATATCTTCAATCCGGTTTAACTGTTTGCCGATGTCCATCAATTCCCAGTATGCAGGAGCTGGTTTTGCGTAGGTGAGGTAATCATTAATGATGTTTGAAGCGGTGTCAAGCTCTTCAATGGCAAGGCGCATATATTCGTTTCGTTTCTCCACAGGTAATTGTTCACTTTCTAAAACAAGCTGAAGGAAGCCTCTTGTGACAGTAAGAGGGTTTCTAACCTCATGAGAAACACTTGCAGCTAATTGACTGACCACTTCGGATTTTTCCGACTTAATCACTTGTTGTCTCAGTATCGTGATCTCACTAATAGCATCCATAATATAACCGGTAACGAAAGTGGCTAAGGCAGGTGTAAATAGGAGAATGTGGGTATTATTCTTCCCTATTTCATTTTCACACAATAGAAAGAGGAGTACCGTCCAGAAAAAGGAGATCGTCGTCATCATAGATAGTTTTTTTGATTGGTTAGAATTTTGGAATTTAGTTGAAAGAAGTCCGCATATCATTCCAAGGCTTCCATATACTCCGATAAATAAAGGATAAAATTCAGTAATGCCATAAAAAAGTAAATAAAACGCAACCATGACAGAAAATAAAAATAGGGATACCAATATCCCTCCATAAAAGGATCCGATGATGTATGGGACCATCTTTAAATCGCTTAGAAAGGCACCTTCAAAAGAAAAAGGGACGCAAAGAGCTATTGTAGTAGCAAAAACGATACTAATGACCATTTTATTGAAGTATACACCTGTCTTTTCCGACCAAAAATGATGAAAGAAAACGCCTACTAGAATAAACAAGATATTTAATAATATTTCATTAAGCATGTATGTACCTTCCTATAATTTGTTCTTAAGCGACTTACAAATAGAGTATTGAAGTCTCCTAATTGCTTTCCATATCATCGTTATCTTTCCCTTCAAGTTAACAATTTCTTAATATTTTTTACAAAAGAACAAGATACTTGTATGGCGAAGGGGCTTGTTTCAAAAGGATATTTTCTAAAAGGTTGTTGACGATACCAGTTTAGTTTCCCTTCTTCATACAAAGGCTAGCAGTATGGAGCGGAAGGATGATAGAGCAGTGATACAGGCTCACCTTCCACCACGAGTATGCTAGTCCGGAAAACTACCTATAATTCAAACGCAACAATCTATATGGAAAGAGTATTTCAAAAAAAAGATTGACTGTGTTGTGCACCACATTGTTTATGATATGTCTAAGAGGTGAAACATGTATAAGGTAAGTGAGTTTTCTAGAATGACTGGGCTCAGCAAAGAAACACTACGCTACTATGCAGAAGTAAAGCTTCTCGAACCCATTTATATTGATCCGCATAATAAGTATCGCTATTATGATAATGGTTCCTATTTAATCGCTAGGCTGTTAGTATATTTACGGAAGTTTAATTTTACCATCCAAGAGATGCTTGAAGTCGTTCGGGACGAATCATTTGATAATCTAGAATTATTAATTGAAGAAAAAAGGGAAAAATTAGTATTAGAAAAGATGCGTATACAAGCGATTATCGATGAAATGGACGAGTTTTTTGAAATAGAAAGAGGAGATGAGGAAAATGATTAAATGGTACGAGGAACGAATAATACCTGTTCATATCGAAACGATTTGGAAGCTATTTGAAATCGATCAATTACAAAGAATCATGCCTAATGTAATAGAAACGAAGGTTATTGAACAAAAAGAAGGAATCGTCGGGACAAAATATCAGCAAAAATACAAAGAAGGGAAACGGGTCGAAACGTATATCGTTGAAGATCTTGAATATGAAAATACGCCTGAAAAGAAGCATAATACGATTGGGTTTACTTTAGCAAAAGCATTTGAAATTCAAGCTTCGTTTACTTTAATTAAAATAAGTGAAACGGAAACAAACTTCATCTATCAAGGTCAAAATAAAGGATTGAACTTCTTAGGTAAAACGTTACTAAAGCTTGGTGGACAGAAAAACAATCAAAAAGTAGTCACAGACTTTATGGACCGTGTGGAATCCGAGGCATTAACGGAAGCTTCTAATGAAGGTAAGGATCATAAGTAATGGCAAGGAAGAAATTGTACGAAAGGGTCGCATTTTTGCGGTCTTTTTTCATTTTTATGGTAAAATGGTTATCGGAATATTCTGAGTCGTAAGGGAGTTAGGAGTGATCGTTAAATGGAACAGTATCTATATCAATTAAAGCTGAAACCGGAATTAATAGCACCAGAAAATTGGACAGAAAAAGAAAACGGGATTGTCGCCGAGCATTTTCAACGTTTACAGATGTTCACGGAAGAAGGAAAGGTCATCTTAGCAGGTCGAACAACGAATGATGATGAAACACAATTTGGAATTGTTATCTTTGAAGCAGAGACAAAGGAAGATGCCGAGCGCTTTATGCTGGAAGACCCTGCCATTTCAGAAAAAATCATGGAGGGAACTTTGTTTCCATATCGCGTGGCCTTGATTAGGAAGGAGACATTCCTTGAGAAAAACTGATATTCAACCATGGTCAATCGAGTGGCAGTACAAATATTAAACGGAAGAGAAGAAACTAAGACCATTATTCGGGTCAAATTTAGTGGATATGTACCATATCGGTAGTACGTCTGTTCCCTCCGTTGAATTTGCTAAACCAATCATTGATATCCTTGTCGTCGTAAAAGATATCCAATTAGTGGATTCCTATTCTCCTAGAATGGACGAGGTAGGATATGAAGGGAAAGGAGAAAATGGAATATCTGGTAGGCGATATTTTCAAAAGGGTGGAAACACTCGAACACATCATGTTCATGTGTTCGAGACAAGGAGTTCCGAGATACAAGCTCATCTAAATTTTAAAAACTTTTTACTTGCCCATCCGTCAGAGGCTCAAGCCTACGGCCGATTAAAGCAAGCTCTGGCGAATACATATCCACATGAACATGAAAAGTATCAAGAAGGAAAACAACCATTTGTCTGTGAACTAGCAAAAAAGGCAAATGAATGGGCTACACATGAACGAAGATAAGTGGATCCAATAAATAGGAAAAAGGAGTAATGTATGTACTGTGAAGTTCAAAAAGGGAGAATCCATTACGAAATAGAAGGGAGTGGATTTCCTATACTCATTCTTCATGCAATGGGTACTGACTACCGTTCTATGACTGCTTGGATTGAGCCAGTGTTTCAGCAAACAAAAGGCTTTCAAAGAATATACATAGACCTTCCTGCACACGGTGAAAGCGACATAACTACTGATGTGAAATCGTCAGATGATATCCTCTCGAATATTGTTGACTTTATCGAGCAAGTGATTCCAAACCAGTCATTTTCGTTAATTGGGGCTTCTTATGGTGGGTATCTTGCTCAAGGAATACTTTGCAAAAAAAAGAATCTAGTAAAAAGCATCTGTTTACTGGCACCTGCTCTCCATATTAAGAAAAGAACCGTTCCTCCAAAAGTCGTCCTTTATAAGGATGAAGAGGCTCTCAAAGACCTGCCTACTCAGATCCAAGTTGCTATTGACACTTTACTGGTTAATCAAACTCGAGAAAATCTAGAATTGTTCATAAAGGAAGTTCAGCCTGGTCGGTTAGTAGCGAATCAGGAATTTTTAAGTTCTAACTGGCGAGATACAGGGTACTTTTTTACAACAGATCCATTTGAGCAAATAGAGACTCTATCGATTCCTGCCCTTATTCTTGCAGGTCAGCAGGATTCAATTTGCGGCTTTGAAGATCAACAGATATTGCTCAATAAATTGACGAACGTCACGTTTTCAATAATAGATGAAGCTGGTCATTTGCTGGCTATTGAGAAAAGAAGAGTAGTACAAGATCTAATGACCGATTGGATCGAAAGAAAAACCAAGGGAGCACAACATGAACATACAAGCTATTCCAATAGAATATAAAGAGATGCCATACATGATTCGTTCAGCAGAAATTCAGGATGCTCTTGAGTTGTCCCAAGTACGCCTTCTTATCGACGGAGAAACGGAATATCTTGATCGAGAAAGCGGTGAGGCCTATTTGGACGAAGGGGCATTCGTTCGGTTAATACAAGATGACTCCGCAAATCCAACAAACCTATTTTTAGTGGTAGAGGTGAACAAGAGGATTGTTGGATTTTCAAGGTGTGAAGGAAACCGTTTAAAGCGAACATCACACCGTGTTACTTTTGGCGTATGTGTTTTAAAGGAATTCTGGGGATATGGCATGGGGAAAAACTTGTTAAAAGCATCCTTACAATGGGCTGATGATAATCAGATTAGAAAAGTCTCTCTAGAAGTCCTTGAAACAAATACGAAAGCAATCAAACTTTATCAAGATTTTGGATTTGAAATAGAGGGAACATTGAAAAACGACAAGCTCCTCTCAGATGGAAAATTCTATCATACCGTAGTAATGGGTCGCATTCGATAAGATTGAAATCGAAACTTATATCTGATTGTGATGGAAAAATAGAAAGATTCCTATAACTATATGAAGTTATAAGGAGATGCTCTCATTTTGGATTTAAAATCCAATCTTAGGCGAGCGTACCCGCTGATTGGACCTGAGGGTGCTTGACTCCAGGAGGATTCGTGATAGAGAAAAGACATTCCATTCGAAATGCCGTCGCCACTAAAAGTTGGTTTTAGTCTCTTTTCGTATGTAGTTTTAGTAGCACTAGGTTGATTGGAACGGAAGGTGCGTAGACTCCTGCGGGACAGGGAAGATTCCTGAAGCGCTTTAGTCGCTAGGAGGATCACCGCCCGCCCCGCGGAAATCAACCTTTTCCACCAATTACAAAAAAAGTATATAATTGGAATTGGACAGAGAGAAATTTCACATTATCTATAACTATATTCAATCCCATATTTCTTTAACTTTTGATACAGATTGGATCTGCTTATCCCAAGTGACTTCGCTGCCTCAGATTTATTGCCATTCATGGATGACAAGGCATCAATAATCGTATTTCTTTCTACTTGATCTAGCTTATGCTTTTGATCCATACTTGGCGTGTGAATAGGTGCCATCGTTTGATGATCCAATTGAATGTAATAGTCTTCCATCCAATTCTCTTGGCAAAATTGATAGGCACGCTCGAGAACATTCTCTAACTCACGCACATTGCCTGGCCAATGATAAGCTTGTAGCTTTTCCATTGCTCGTTGTGTTAGCCCATTAATTCCCTTGGGGTTATATCGGTGAAACTTTTGGATGAAATGTTTACAAAGAACAGGTATATCTTCCGGTCGATTTTTAAGTGGTGGGATTTCAAGTTGGATGACATTTAATCGATAATATAAATCTTCTCTAAATTTCCCATCTTGTACAAGCCTCATTAAATTCTTATTTGTAGCAGCTAATATACGAGCATTCGTTTGAAATGTTTTGATGCCGCCAACCTTTTCATATTCCTTCTCTTGGAGAACTCGCAATAGCTTAACTTGTAGAGAAAGGGGCATTTCCGCAATTTCATCTAGAAATAGGGTACCGTCTTTTGCAAGCTCAAATTTCCCTGGTTTTCCTCCCCTTTTCGCTCCTGTAAAAGCTCCATCTTCATACCCAAAAAACTCCGATTCCATAAGGGATTCCGGGATTGCTCCACAATTTACTTTAATGAAAGCCCCTTTTCGATTAGAGGCTAAATGAATTCCATTTGCTAAAAGCTCTTTCCCCGTACCACTTTGTCCAGTAATTAGTATAGAAGAAAATCCCTTTGCCGCGATATAGGCATCTTCTTTTAATCGCTGCATCAAAGGGCTAATGGAAGCGATATGTGAAAAGGATTCATTTGTATTATTGATGCGTACAGATTCAATATCCTTCGAAATTTTTTCAACCTTTCCCACATCTTCAAGAACAATCATCGCGCCTATCATTTTCTTCCAATCCTTAATTGGGATAATCGAACATAATATGTTTCGATTGGCCCATTCCAATTTCTTCATTTCCATCACTTCTTGATTGTTAATCGCTTCACGTAGATCATTTTCTAGCTTTGGGAAAATTTTATGAATATCCTCTCTTAGCAATTCGGTCACGTCGTCTTGCCCTAAAAACGAATAGGCAGCCCGGTTGATTCCCGTAATCTTATAATCTAGGTCAACAGAAATGATCCCAGAGCTTAAATGGTTCATTAATAATGTTAGTTTTTTCGTTAAGTGATCTGCTTCAGAGACAAGTCCATTAACAATATCGGCTCTCGATAAAATCCCGATAATTTTCCGTTCATCATTCACTACAACTGAATGGGCAACATGATTTTCGACTAAAATTTCCTTTGCTTTGAATACGTTTTCATTTTCGTGAATACAAATGGAGTTTTCTATGATGGCAGGCTGAATAGGATGGTAGGTGTGTCCTGTTGAGAGGAGAAGGCGATAGATTGAACTTTTCGTGACAATTCCAAGAAATGAGTCATGTTCAAAAACACAAGCAATATCCTGTCTAAAACTTAAGAATTGCTGTAAAGCATATTCGATTGTAATTTCTGGAGTGAGCTTAATAAACTGATGTGACATGATTTGCCGAACGTGCAATTTCATCACCTCTAACAAAATTTACGTTGCGAAAACATAAAGTAGCAGCTACGAATGTTCAGGAATTTCAGTTATGCGAAAAAGTAACAGTAAATTCTAAATATTGTAACATTTATATTGTACACAAAAATACACAAATGTCCAAATTTATTACATGTGTACACATATTGAAGTCGATTTTGTTTGTTACTCCATAAGTGTTTCCAAGTTTAGTCCAGAATTCATTGAAAAATCTACTTTGATTTCTATGAGACCTCAGAGTAAGGGACCATCATTACTGATCGTGATATAAAGCATTTAGCGGACGAGTCTCATTAGGTAGATCTTCCGCCTTCTTCATTCTTTTGGCATGGTTCTTGCATCTAATAAACATGTAGAGCAAAGGGAGGGAATTAATTTGAATTACGAATGTATTCTTTATGAAGAACGGGAATTTGTGGCAACCATTACGTTAAACCTTCCAGAGTTACGAAACCCGTTAACAAAACAACTTTGTGAGGAAATTGTTCATGCGGTCAGATTTGCGGATGAAAGGGAAGAAGTTCGAGCAATTGTCCTCACAGGGAATGGCCCTGCTTTTTCTGCTGGTGGAAACATGAATGAATTTAAACAGAATTTCGAAAAGTCCGTACCAGAACTTTATGATGAAGGCATGGCGAGCAATGATCTCTTTAAGCTTGGTGCAACCGTAAGGACTCCAATCATTGCATCTGTCAACGGACCAGCTCTAGGGGGCGGTACTGGCTTGGTGGCAATGAGTCATATCGCCATTAGTTCTGATCGAGCGAAGCTAGGCTTAACAGAGCTTAGGCTTGGAATGGTCCCATATGTCATTATGCCCCTTGTACGCCGTGCTGTAGGGGATCGGAAATTCCTTGATATGATGCTTACAGCCAAAGTGTATACGGCTGAGGAAGCGAAGGATTTGAATTTAGTTCACTATGTAGTTCCAAATCATCAATTAGAAGAAGAAACATGGAAGCTAGCAAAAACGGTCGCATCCTATAGTCCTTTGGCTGTACGATTAAGCCTTGATTCATTCTACTTAACCGATCGAGTCGATTTGCTGAAGAGCTTTGATTTGTTATCTACGATGCGAATTGTCTCCTTTCGAAGTGAGGATTTAAAAGAAGGAGCTTCCGCGTTTTTAGAAAAGAGAACACCAGCTTGGAGAGGAAAATAAAGGAGGAAATCCGTATGAAAATAGTCGCACCAATGGGTGGAACTGTATGGAAAGTTATAGCTGAGGAAGGTAGCCAAGTAGTTGTAGAGGATGTAATCGTCATCTTAGAATCGATGAAAATGGAGATTCCAGTAGTTGCGGGTGAAAAAGGAACCTTAGCGAGCATCCTTGTGAATGAGGGAGATTTTGTTCAAGAAAATGATGTGATTGCGGAATTAACTTAGAACGAAAGGGGAACTCGAGGTGAAGAAAGTACGAATCGGAGCCGCTCAAGGCTTTTATGGAGATTCTCTAGATGGAGCGATTGCAAATGTGAAATATGGAGATATCCAGTATTTATCTTTTGATTGCTTAGCCGAACTAACCATGGCTATTTTAGCAAAGGATCGTCAAAAGGATTCGGAGCTAGGGTTTACACGTGACCTCGGACCAGCCATGAAGGTTCTATTGCCAATGGTAAAAGAAAAAGGCATTAAAATTATGACAAATGCTGGTGGAATCAATCCTGAAGCTGCTCAGAAAGTCGTTTTAGAGCTAGCTACTAGCTTAGGATTACACGATTTAAAAGTAGCTGTCATTACAGGGGATAACATTCTTCCTAATCTTGATGAATGGCGGGATCTGGGAACAAATCTTGAAGACTTAGAAACTGGCGAAGCATTCACAAAGGAAATTCAAGATAAATTATTATTTGCAAATGCTTATATTGGCTCTCAGCCCCTAGTTGATGCATTAAAGCAAGGAGCAGACATAGTCATTTCAGGGCGAACAACGGATACAGCCCAGTTTCTTGCTCCATTAATCTATGAATTTGGCTGGAATGAAGAACAGCTCGATCAGTTAGCAAGCGGAATTTTTATGGGACATCTATTAGAGTGCTCCGCTCAATCAACAGGCGGGAACTTTAGCGGGGAATGGGATCAAATAATTGGGTTTGAACAAATGGGCTATCCGATTGCTGAAGTGTATGAAAATGGGGAGTTCGTTGTTTCGAAAGCAGAGGAATGTGGTGGATTAGTCACACCAGCTACGATTAAAGAACAAATGCTCTATGAAATTCATGACCCTTCTGCTTATATTACTCCAGATGTAACGGTTGATCTGACGAAAGTTCAGTTAACACAATTGGGGCCGAACGAAGTGAAAGTTACAGGGGTAAAAGGCAAGGAGCGACCAGAAAAGCTAAAGGTTGTCATGGGCTATGAAAATGGCTATCTAGGTCAAGTACTAGTTGGCTATTCATGGCCAGATGCGCTGAAAAAAGCGAGAGCAGCCGATTCGATTATTCGCAAAATCATGGCGAATAAGGGGATTCAATACGAAGAAGTAAGAACTGATTATGTTGGCTATAACTCCCTTCATGGTCCTCTTTCTGAGCTCCCCGAGGAACACATCAATGAAATCTATTTGCGCATGTCAGTCAGGGCTAAAGATAAAAGAGGGGCAGAAGCATTTCGAAGGTTCTTTCCACCACTAGCATTAAACGGACCACCCAGTATGGCATATATAGGAAATATCCCCTCAAGACAACTGCTTGGGATGTGGTCGACACTCATTAACCGAGAATGGGTTGAATCCCAAATTCAAGTTTCAGTAAAGGAGGTCCATTCGCTTGTTAACAGTGATGCTTAAAGATATTGCCCATGCTCGTTCAGGGGATAAAGGAAATTCCGTTAACGTTGGTGTCTTTGCCAATACAGAAGCTATTTACCCTTATTTACTCGAGCAAATGACAGCTGATAAGCTAAAAGCATTTTTTGATGACCTCGTATTAGGGGAAGTGGTTCGTTATGAAATGCCGAATATCCATGCCTTGAACTTTGTTTGCCGTGAAGCGCTAGATGGAGGCGGGTCCTCTTCGATGAGAGTAGATAATCTTGGTAAATGCTACGGCTCCAATATTTTACGGTTTCCTATTGAGATTCCTAAGGAGCTTGTTTCAAATGTTTCGAAATAAGAAGAAGTGTGAGGTGAAATCATGAAGTATGCACCCTATTTTTCAGAAGAACATGAAGTGCTCCGCAAAACAATCCGTAAATTTATTCAAAAAGAAGTAGCCCCATTTATCGGAGAATGGGAAGAGGCAGGGGCCTATCCAGTTGAAATGATGAAGAGACTTGGGGAACTTGGATACTTAGGGTTGCGTTATCCCGAAGAAGTAGGCGGCCAAGGCGGAGACTATTTTACTGGACTAGTATTTGCTGAAGAAATGGCTCGTTGCGGTTGTGGTGGATTTCCAATGGCTGTTGCCGTTCAAACAGATATGGCGACACCCCCAATCCTTGAATTTGGTACCACAGAACAGCATGAACAATTTTTCAAGCCGGCCATTCTAGGTGAGAAGATAGCAGCTATTGGTATTTCTGAACCGAATCATGGCTCTGATGTTGCTTCCATACAGACCCGGGCAAAGTTAGATGGGGATGAGTGGGTAATCAATGGTTCGAAAATGTACATTACAAATGGGGTTTGTGCTGATTTTATTACGTTGGTTGTTAGAACCTCTGATGCACCAAGTCATAAGGGTATCAGTATGATTCTAGTAGAGCTAGACCGTCCGGGTGTAACAATTAGTAGAAAGCTAGATAAAGTGGGAATGAGATCGTCTGACACGGCTGAAATCGTGTTTGAAGATGTACGGGTTCCAGCAAGCAATCTGTTGGGAAAAGAAGGAAGAGGCTTTGCTCAAATTATGTGGGAGCTACAAGGAGAGCGCTTAATCTCAGCTGCTGGATCGATTGGGATTGCCGAGTATGCGTATGAAGAAGCACTAACGTATGCACAAGGACGTCGTCAGTTCGACCAACCAATCGCCAATTTTCAAGTGATTAGCCATCTGCTCGCTGAAATGAAAACGGAAATTGAAATCTGTAAGGAAATGACCTATGCCACTGCCTATCGGTTCGCAAATGGAGAGGTCCCAAGTAAGGAAATTTCGATGACAAAGCTAGCATGCGCACAGATGGCCCATTGGGTTGCAGATCGAGCGCTTCAGATATTTGGTGGAAGCGGTTACATGGCAGAAACCCCTATTCAGCGAATTTGGCGTGACACAAGACTGTATCGTATTGGTGCAGGTACAGATGAAATCATGAAAGAAATTATTGCTAAACAAATTGGGTTAGAAATGGCTTAGGAGGTGGAAGAATGACACATTGGATATTCACAGAAGAGCATGAGCTTTTTCGAAAAACAATCAAGCGTTTTCTCGATAAAGAGGTCATTCCGTTTATTAATGAATGGGAAGAAAATGGTGAAACACCGAGAAGCTTATTTGAAAGATTAGGAGAGTTAGGATATTTAGGGATAAAGTTTCCCGAAAAGTATGGTGGTCAAGCGCTCGACTATATGATGGAAGCCGTCTTTATTGAAGAGCTCTCCAAGGCTGGTTCTGGTGGTGTAGGAGGGGCAATTGGTGCTCATATGGGTATTGCCCTAACACCCATTTGGCGATTTGGGAACGAAATGCAAAAAGAAACCTACTTAACAGCTGGAATTAAAGGGGAAAAGATTGCTGCTTTAGGTATAACGGAGCCGAATACAGGCAGTGATGTATCAGCTATAAAGACGCGTGCAGAAAAGCAGGGGGACCATTATCTTCTGAACGGTGCAAAAACCTTTATTACGAACGGAGTTCATGCTGATTTCATTGTGGTAGCTGCGAAAACAAGCGAAGGTCCTAAGCATGAAAATCTGAGCTTATTGATTGTCGATACCGACGCAGAAGGATTTTCTGTTGGGAAGAAGCTTGATAAATTGGGCTGGCGGGCTTCTGATACGGGGGAAATATACTTTGACAACTTGAAAATACCTGCCGAAAATTTAATCGGTGTTGAAGGGGAAGGGTTCCGCTATATGATGGAAAACTTCCAATGGGAGCGGTTATCGCTCGCTTTAAACAGTATCGCACTTGCGGAGAAAGCCCTCGAGTCCGCTATTCAATATAGCAAAGAACGTACACAATTCGGCCAACCATTACAAGGCTTTCAGGTGCTTCGTCATAAAATGGTCGACATGGCGGTTGATATTGAAAAAGCTAGGAATCTAACCTACCGAGCTGTTTATCAATACAACACTGGTAGTGATATAACGACTGAAGCTACGATGGCAAAAGCCTACGCAGGTGAAATGGTAAGTCGTGTATGTGATCAAGCTGTACAAATTCATGGGGGAAGCGGCTATATGATGGAATTTCCTGTTCAGCGCTATTGGCGAGATGCTCGAATCCAATCCATTGGCGGTGGAACCACACAAATTATGAATGAAATTTTAACAAAACGCTTAGGTATTACGGTGAAAAAATAGTTCGTATACAAGGGAGTTGAAGGATAGTGAATATTGGTACATGGATATCCAAAAACGCACATCGATTTGGGGATAAAACAGCTTTAGTCTATAGAGATGTTCGATTAACTTACAGCCAGCTTAATGACCGGGTCAATCGATTGTCACATGCTTTACTTCACCTAGGGGTGCGTAAAGGGGATCGAGTGAATGGGCTTTTATTAAATACAAATGAATTGCTTGAATCACTGTTTGCTTGTGCAAAAATAGGTGCGTTATTTGTCCCAATGAATACGAGGCTAAGTGCGGAAGAAATTGAATACATCGTAACTGACGCGAGTGCCAGTGTCTTTATTTATGACTATCGCTTAGCCCCTGTTGTCTCCCAATTAAAAGATCGGCTACCAGCTATCAATGCGTGGATTGAAGCGGGGGCAACTAGCTCTGAAAATCTCGTATACGAACAACTTCTTTCGCTGTCATCAATGGAGGAGGCTTCAATTGACGTAAAGGAAGATGATCTTCATATGCTGATGTATACCTCAGGAACTACAGGGAAACCAAAGGGGGCAATGCTTTCGCATGGAAATACCCTATGGAATGCCGTGAATTGTATCAATTTTATCCCTTTTCATGCAGAAGATACAACCCTAACGGTTGCACCCCTTTTTCATATTGGCGGCATGAACGTATTTACAACTCCAACGTTTTATCTTGGAGGTACTGTAGTTGTAGCCGATAAATTTGATCCGAAGGAAGTACTAGAACTGATTGAAAAAGAGAAGATTTCGACATTGTTTTTAGTGCCAGCCATGTGGTTAGCTCTCATGCAATATCCAGATTTTCATCAATACGATTTGACCTCACTAAAAGTATGCATTTCTGGTGGTGCTCCTTGCCCATTAACGGTTATTGAATTTTTCCAGCAGCGAAATGTCCCATTTTTTGAAGGGTTTGGCTTAACAGAAACAGCCCCATTTGTCTGTTTACTAGATAAAGGAGAAACGATTCGCAAAAAAGGATCTGTCGGTAAACCTCCGATTCATACGGAAGTAAAAGTGGTCGCCCCAAATGATCAAGAAGTTCCAACAGGCGAAGTAGGCGAATTGGTTGTGAAAGGTCCAAATATTTTTGCTGGTTATTGGAATAAACCCGTGCAAACGAAAGAGGCAATCAAAGCCGGTTGGTTTTACACAGGGGACCTGGCACGGATGGATGAAGAAGGATTTATTTATATTGTCGACCGGAAGAAGGACATGATTATTTCTGGAGGAGAAAACATTTATCCAATTGAAGTAGAGCAAGTGTTGTTCCGAATGCCAGGGGTTAAGGAGGTTGCCGTTGTCGGCGTACCTGACGAAAAATGGGGCGAAACCGTGAAGGCATACATGGTTATAGAAGAGAACAAAAGATTAACCCTTGAAGAGGTGCAGAAATTCTGTGATGGGAAGCTAGCTCGCTTCAAAATGCCTAGAATCATAGAAACCATTGAGGCACTCCCGCGAAATGCGACAGGAAAAGTATTAAAAACGGCTTTAAGAAATTAATGATGGAAAAGAGGGAGCGAGATGTTTACAAAATACTTTGATGAATACGAGGTAGGGGAAAAATGGTCTTCACAAGGTCGTACCATCACAGAAACAGACATTGTTAACTTTGCTGGAATTAGCGGTGACTTTTATTCTCTTCATACCGATAAGGAGTATGCCGCAACAACTCCATTTGGAGAACGTATCGCTCATGGCATGCTGATTCTCTCAATTGGTACAGGGCTGATGGAGTTTTCAAAAGGAAAATTAGCTGCATTTTACGGAATCGAGCGCCTTCGATTTGTAAAACCAACATTTATCGGAGATACGATTCATGTAGAAATGATCGTAGATGACCTAGAAGACAAAGGAAATGGTACCGGTGTTTTAACGATAAAAGAACAGATTAAAAAGCAAAATGGGGATCAAGTAGCTGTTGCCATTGTTAAAATTTTGATGAATAAAAGAGGCGAATAAACGATGAATCAAGTTATTTCTTGGACGAAAGAAGATGGTGTGGCAACGCTGACAATTGATCATCCACCTGTAAATAGCATCAGCGAAGGGGTTGTTACAGGATTAAACCAGGCAATAGATGAGTTGTCAGCTGATCGAGATGTTCGAGTGGTCATTGTGACAGGAAGTGGAGACCACTATTTTGTAGCAGGTGGACATATTAAGGATTTTCCGAAATGGATAGGAAAAGGCGTTGAATCAGGGAAGGAAAGAGCTCATTGGATACAAGCCCCTTTTAATAAGCTTGCAAGCCTGGCGAAACCAACGATTGCAGCAATAAACGGGGTGGCCCTAGGCGGAGGCTGCGAACTAGCGCTTTGCTGTGATATGCGGATAGCGGAAGAGCATGCCATCCTTGGCTTGCCAGAAATTAAGCTAGGGCTATTTCCAGGGGCAGGTGGAACGCAGCGTTTACCTAGATTAATAGGCGATGGCAAAGCAAAGGAACTCATTTTTACTGGAAAGACATTATCTGCAGCTGAAGCAGAAATAATCGGGCTAGTAAACGAGGTCGTACCGAAAGGGAATTCTTTGGAAAAAGCAAAAGCTCTTGCATTCGAAATTGCCAATCACTCATTCCCATCTATTACTCGGATCAAGAAAGCGATGCAGGAGGGCTTAGAAACAACGCTTGAAGAAGGGTTGCAGATTGAAGCTAGCTATTTCAGTGAGGTTTTTCAAACAAACGATGTGAAAATAGGCGTAGAAGCATTTTTATTAAAAAAGAAACCAACCTTTCAGCATCATTAATAAGGAGGAGAGCGTATGTCTCGTGAGGAAAAGGTTTTACTAGAAGCAGATCGTATGTCTCGTGAGGAAAGGGTTTTACAAGAGGCAAATCGTATTAAGCAAGGAGGACCACAAGCCAACCATGAAAAGATCGAACAGATGGGAAAGCTGTTTGTTCGCGATCGATTAAAACTATACTTCGATCAAGAAAATCCAGCGTATGAAACAGGGTTATTTGCCAATGCATTAGATGAACGTCTTCCAGCAGATGGGGTAGTTGCTGGAGCGGGGAAAATCAATGATCGGCTTGTCTACTTTACGGCGAGTGATTTTACCGTTAAAGCAGGCTCAATTGGGAAAAAGCATGGGGAGAAAATTCTACGCTCCCAGCAAGCTGCCATTAAGGGAAAACGACCTATTTTATACTTAATTGATTCTTCAGGTGGAAGAATTGACGAATCTGGAGGCTACCACGTCGAAAAATATTCAGGCGGGAAGATTTTTTACAATCATAGCATCATGTCAGGGCGAATCCCACAAATCGGCGTCTTATATGGGCCATGCTTTGCAGGGACAGCGTATATGCCTGTATTCTGTGACTTTGTTATTATGATGAATGAGAAAGCCGGTATGGCCATTGCTTCTCCAAGAATGGTGGCGATGGCAACAGGTCAGAAAGTCGATATTGAAGAGCTTGGCGGAGCAAAAATGCATGCGCAAAAGAGTGGATCCGTAGATTTTGTTGTCGATAGTGAGGAAGAAGCAGCAGAACTCGTGAAAAAGCTCCTCACCTATCTACCTGATCACTTCGAAACCACACCAAAGAAAATGGAAGGGCGTCTTCCTGCTGGGAACTCTGATGATGTGGATAAAATTATTCCGCAGGAGCCGAATCAACCTTACGATGTACGAAAGCTGATTAATTGCGTCGTCGATGCTGATAGCTTCTTAGAGGTACAAAAGGACTACGCTAAAGAATTAGTCGTAGGCTTTGCCCGCTTAGATGGGCGGGTTGTCGGTATCGTGGCAAACCAGCCATGTGTAAAAGGTGGAGCGATTTTCCCAGAGTCAGCAGATAAAGGCGCCAATTTTGTTTGGACGTGTGATTCCTATAATATTCCGCTGTTATTCCTATGTGACACACCAGGGTTTATGGTGGGAACGAAGGTAGAACAGGAAGGGATTTTGAGAAGAGGGCGTAATTTTATTTATGCGAGCTCGGTAGCCAATGTACCGAAAATGTGTGTCGTCGTAAGAAAAGCCTATGGAGCAGGAATTTATGCCATGGCGGGACCAGCCTATGAACCGGACACAACCATTGCTTTACCATCCGCTGAAATTGCAATTATGGGTCCTGAAGCAGCAATTAATGCGGTCTATTATAACAAGATTCAAAGTGTGAAAGATCCAAAGGAAAAGGTAGAGCTCATTAAGCAGCTGCGCGATGAATACAAAGCTGGCTATGACATTTATAAACTAGCAGGTGATTTGGTTATTGATGACCTTATTGTTCCAAAAGACTTACGAAATGAATTAATTCAGCGCTATGAGGCTTTTGAAAATAAAGACTTTCCACTACCAAGCAAAAAGCATGGAACGATATTAAGTTAAAGGTGGTGATTGATATACGGAAATCGAATAATTTTGAAATCGATTACATCCGGTGATTATGAAAAAAATCGTATAGGGGGTAATGAGATGACAGATGTGACCATGTTAAACCGAGTAGCAGTAGGGGACATTTTACGAAGGTCTGCTAGTAAGAACCCACAAAAGACGGCGATCATTATTGGGGAAAAGAAAATTAGCTATGAGCAGCTAAATGAAGATAGCAATCGTTTCGCTAACTATTTAATCGAGTCCGGCCTTCAAAAAGGAGATACGGTTGCTACCATTTGCGGCAACTCATGGCAAATGATCGTCGCGATTTTTGGTATTGCTAAAGCAGGACTTGTATGGGTCCCAATCAATCCTGGTGTTTCATTTAATGAAAAGTGTTACATTCTCTCGGAAGTAAAAGCGAAAATACTCCTGTGTGATGAAGTGTTTTTACAAGGGAAAAAGGAAGAATATGAGAGCATGTGTCAAGAGCTTCTTTTAATTGGAGATGGAGTGGCACCTGCTGAGAAGTTCGAACATACGCTTGCACATCCTCATGCAAATGAACCAGAAGTGGAGCTCCATGATCGTGATATTGTACAAATCATGTTTACAAGCGGGACGACTGGAACTCCTAAAGGGGTAGTAATTAATCACCAAGCCGTCTTCATTGCAAGCCTTGCCAATGTAATAGAAGCAGGCATGAACAAAAACGATGTTGCCACCTTAATGATGCCAGTCTTTCACTGTGCTCAGCATACTTTAGTCACTTCATTCATCCACCTCGGTGCAACAATTGTCATTATACCTGGATTTGAACCAGAAGCGTTTATGAAAACGGTAGAAAAAGAGAAAATCACTTGGATGTTTGGTCTTCCCCTTATGTATCGAGCTTTTCTGTACCATCCATCCTTTCATAACTACAACTTAACTAGCCTTCGCTACTGCCTCTATGCCATGGCACCGATGGATAAGAACACGTTAGAAAAAGGAATCAACGAACTAACATGCGATTTTGCTTTAGGAACGGGTCAAACTGAAATGTATCCAGCAACAGCGGTATTTAAACCAGAAGATCAGCTGCGGAAGTCGGGTTCTTACTGGGGAACGCCGTCTCTCATAACAGATACATCCATCATGGGTGAAAACGGCAAGCTTCTAGGGAAAATGGAAGTAGGGGAAATCGTACATCGAGGTCCCAATGTAATGGTTGGCTATTTAAATAACGATGAAGAAACGGAAAGAATGAGAGAATATGGCTGGCACCATACTGGTGATCTCGGTTATTTTGACGAAGAGGGAATGCTTGTATTTGTGGATAGAAAAAAAGATATGATTAAAACAGGTGGAGAAAATGTTTCTTCTATTCATGTAGAGCAAGCTCTCGTCTCTCATCCGAAAGTATTAAATGCTGTCGTTATTGGACTTCCCCATGAGCGCTGGATTGAAGCAGTTACAGCATTTGTCTTATTAAAGCCAGGTGAATCGGCTACAAAAGAAGAAATCATTGCACATTGTAAAGAGAACCTAGGTTCATTCCAGGTTCCAAAAGAAGTCTTAATCGTTTCCGAGCTTCCAACCACCACTACTGGAAAAATTCAAAAGCACATTCTACGTAAAAATTATCAAGGGTTATATAGCAACCAACAAGTATAGAGAGAGAAAAAAGGACTGTGTTCGTTTGAACAGTTCTTTTTTTGCGTATTTGACCATTTCCCCTTGAAGCTAACGTAACGTGACGCTGTATATTTTGATTAACTTGATCCATATTCTAAAGGGGAAAACAGGATGATCATACCACATCAAATGATTCAAAAAGAAGGATCAATGCTCATTAAGCTAGCTATGGGATTGGAATTGTAGCTGAGAAAGGAATACAAATGGAGGAAAACATTTCTGTTGAATTGTGAAGAAATGGGGAATCACGTCTTTGAGATCGGGTCTACTACAAAAACATTGCGAATCATTTCTTTAAGAGCCAATTGAATAAGTGATTCATATAGTTATATTTATACACCCAAAAGAGCTAATTACTTACTTTAGCTCTTTTATTATTGTATTTACACCCCATATATTTAGGGTGTCAAAAGAAATAATTTCTCTAAAAATGAATAGCAATAATGAAACCGTTTTCTTTATATATTCTATTAAAATTCAACTGAAATATTATTTCAACAAAAGAAAAATCTAAATATAGTATAATTTTGTATTGCTATTACCAATGTACTGGTAGTATAATCATCTTTAAATTATCGAATATTCATAATTTGAAAAACAATTAAACTATTCATGGAGGTGTATTTTTAAAAACGAATTACTCGTTTCACATCATTTGAATTGGGGGGAGAATATTGAGTCAGCCAAATTTAGAACAAGGAAGCCAAAAACAAGTAAACCGGAAAAAAGGGTTTTTTAATCGATTTTTAGATTGGATCGAAGTAAACGGAAATAAATTACCTGATGTTCTGACATTATTCTTAATTTTTACGATTGTGATTCTCGCTGCTTCTTTTGTAGCTGGAAAGCTTGGCTGGAGTGCCATTAATCCCGCAACAAATGAAAAAATTGTAGCAGTCAATCTATTGAATAAAGAAGGAATTGTTCAAATCCTTACCGAAATGGTAAAGAACTTCATGAACTTCCCTCCTCTAGGACTTGTACTTGTAGTTATGCTAGGAGTGGGATTAGCTGAATCAACGGGTTTAGTATCTGCTTTTATGAGAAAGGTCGTCTTAGCATCTCCGCAAAAATTTATTCTTCCGATTATCATCTTTATTGGGATGGTTGGAAATGCGGCTGCCGATGCCGCACTAATTGTCTTACCTCCGATTGCAGCCTTAATCTTCCTTTCTGTGAAAAGGCATCCGATTGCAGGGTTAGTAGCAGCATATGCAGCTGTAGCAGGTGGGTTTAGTGCAAATATTATTCTAAACATGCTTGATGCATTAGTTGCAGGCTTTACCGAAACAAGCGCACAGATTGTTGATCCATCCTATAAAGCGAACCCAGCAATGAACTACTACTTCATGGTTGCTTCTACTTTTGTTTTGGTTCCTGTCGCTGTGTTTGTAACAACTAAGATTGTAGAACCTCGATTAGGAACTTATTCGCCATTAGCAGGAGCAATTGAACAAGCTGATAACAAGCTGTCAGATCTAGAAAAGCGCGGTCTTCGTTTTGCTGGAATTGCATTAGCTGCCTTTGTAGCGATTCTATTATTTATGACTATACCTGAAAATGCCATTCTTCGTCATCCTGAAACAGGTTCATTGATTGTTTCTCCATTTATGAATTCTCTTGTCCCGATTATGTTTCTGGCATTCTTTATCCCGGCACTTGCATTTGGGATTGGGGCAAAGGTCATTAAATCGGATAAGGATGTTGCCGAGCATTTAACAAAGGCGATGTCCGGTATGGGATACTATATTGTATTAGCATTTATCGCTGCGCAAATGATTACATATTTTACATGGAGTAATCTTGGTTCATTAATAGCGATTAAAGGAGCTGACCTTTTACAGGATTTAGGCTTCACAGGATTACCTCTATTAATCTCTTTTATCCTATTTTCTGCCTTAGTAAATCTATTGATTGCAAGCTCATCAGCGAAATGGGCGATTTTAGGACCTGTTTTCGTTCCGATGTTTATGTTATTAGGCTATAGCCCGGCTTTTACACAAATGGCTTATCGCATTGGAGATTCCATTACAAATACCATTACTCCAATGCTTGCGTATTTTGCCATCGTATTAACATTTGCGAAAAAATACGACCCAAAAATGGGAGTAGGAACCTTAATTTCTGCGCTTCTACCATATACAATTGCCTTCTCCATTATGTGGATTCTGTTATTCTCAGCTTGGTACTTCCTAGGTCTACCATTAGGTCCTGGTGAATATATTCATTTAGAAAAGTAAGGATGATTACGATTAAGAGCAACTTGATCACAATAGAGATTGTGTGAACGAGTTGCAATAAACGATAATCAATATAAGAGCTAAATTGATTTCAACTATAGGGAGTGGGAAGCATGAATCAACTATACAAGTTATTAGAAGAACATTATGAAGAAATGGTCGAAATTCGACGTCACTTACATGAAAATCCAGAACTATCATTTGAAGAGGTAGAAACACCCAAATATATCGCAGCATACCATGAAAAGCTAGGCCATGAGGTTCGAACTGAAGTGGGTGGACGAGGTGTTGTGGCAACATTAAAGGGGGGAAAACCAGGTAAGACGGTTGCATTACGAGCTGATTTCGATGCCCTTCCCATTCATGAGGAAGCAAATGTACCTTTTAAATCAAAAGTGGATGGTGTAATGCATGCATGTGGACACGATGGACACACAGCAACATTACTTGTTCTTGCCAAAGTATTGAATATGATGAAGGACGACCTTGAAGGATCTGTCGTCTTTATCCATCAACATGCTGAAGAATATGCCCCTGGAGGAGCAATTGCGATGGTGGAGGACGGTTGCTTAGATGGGGTAGACGTCATCTTTGGCACCCATTTGTGGGCAACCGAGCCTGTTGGGAAAATTGGTTACCGATCAGGTCCAGTGATGGCTGCGGCTGATCGTTTTGAGATTAAGATTCAAGGAAAAGGTGGCCATGGGGCAATGCCTCATCTAACAAAGGATGCGGTGGTCATTGGGGCACAGCTTGTCTCCAACTTACAACAAATTGTAAGCCGTAGGGTGGATCCATTAGAGTCAGCTGTATTATCCATCGGTTCCTTCGAAGCTAAGAATGCATTCAATGTCATTTCAGATACGGCAAAACTAATAGGAACCGTCCGAACATTTAATGAAGATATTCGAGACCTCGTGGAAAAAGAAATGGAACGAGTAATAAAAGGTACGTGCCTAACTTCAGATGCCTCATATGAATATGCGTTCCATCGCGGCTATCCAGCTGTCGTGAACCACGAGAAAGAAACGGAATTTGTCGTCAATTTGGCTAAGGATGTTCCTGGAGTGGAAGAGGTATATGAATCAGCACCGGTAATGGGCGGAGAAGATTTTGCCTACTACCTTCAGCATGTAAAAGGAACATTCTTCTTCACAGGTGCAGGTGATCCGAGCTGGGAGGTCACATATCCTCACCACCATCCTAAATTTATGATTGATGAACGTAGTCTTTTAGTAGCAGCTAATACATTAGGAGCAGCTACACTTCAATATTTATCACAAGAAGTTTCAGAGGCGAAAGCCACAATATAATCAAAAAAGCGGACGATTCTCAATCGTTCGCTTTTTTGCCATTCATTTCGAAGATTGTGGTATAATTTTACATATGATAGGATCACTAAAGCAAGATTTATATGGTATATAAAGGAGGTCTAACATGATTAAATCATTGAAATGGCCATTCATCGTTTCTATACTTGTCGCTATTGGCTTCATCAATCACTCATTTTCTTATATTGAATTTACCGGAAGCGAACAATTTTTGTTTAATCGCATGCTATTCTACTTTATTATGATCTTTTCCATCTTTAACGCGGGTATGCTGACCCAAAAGTACGTTGATTCAAGGAAGAAGAGGGAATAAAAAATATATTTCTTACGTTGGAAAAAGGGGTGCTCAAACAATGAAAAGTGTTATTCATTATACGACCGAAGGAGATCAATCAAATCATCCACTTATTTTTATCCATGGATTATGTTGGACAAATAAAATCTGGGATTCTATTATTGACGACTTAAAAGAAGCTTTTTATTTAGTATTAATAGACTTACCTGGTCATGGAAAAAGCGGGAAATTAACTGACTATTCTTTTAAGGAAGTTTCTGAAGAAATTAATCAATTACTCTTATCTTTGAATTTACCTGATAAAGTAAGTATAGTAGGGAGTTCAATAGGTGCCTCAATAGGACTTGTCTACTCTTCTATTTATAATAATGTTAAAAATTTATATTTAGTAGATGGGGGCTATTATCCATTAAGTGAAACAAAAAATCTATCTTGGTCAGATATTGAAAATGGAAGTTTACCCGCTTCCATTTTTGAAAGTCAATCAAATTTTATTGAATTTATGAAAGGTGATAACCCTTCTTTATGGAACGACTCTATTGAGCGAGCTGTATTAGACCAGATTACCTGGAATAATGATGAAAAAAAATATCAATTTTTAATAAGTGATGAAGAACAGATAAAATATATGAAATCAGAATGGGAATTGGTTCCAGAATTGACTTTGAACCAAATATCAAAATCAGTAAAAATTATTCTAATGGTTGCATTAAATGAAAGTACAGACACGGACTTATCTATGGAATATGCATCTCGAATGAAGAGAATTCACCCGAATACAAAGCTGGTTGTCTTTGAAGATACTGATCATTTGATCATGCTTGATGCAAAGAAGAGATTCACTGATGAAATTTTGAAGTTAGATTGTTAAGGTATTAATAATAAACTTATTTCACTAGCGTCGCATAAGTATTGATGGAATTTTCAGTTTTTATATATATTCATTTTTGCGTAAATAGAAAGATGACTAAGCAAAGGTAATAAACATCCATAATTTTACTATAATTTGTGGCGAGTGCGACAAAGACAGTGAAAGGCTTACGGGACGTTGTTTGTCCCTATTTTCCTCAACCAAATATGTGCTGGCTTCCATAAAGCTGCTTTCAAATAACGACTGATTTGTAAGTACGATCGCTTACTTTCCGTGTTTAGTTGAGCGAGTACATTCAAGCAATACACGATCATCGTTATATATACTTGGTTATGTACAGCTTGTTCACTTTTGCCAAATAATCTTTTGATATTCAAATGTTGTTTCATCCATTTGAAAAACAGTTCAATGGCCCACCTTGATTTGTAAAGTTCAGCGATTTCATCCGCACTTAAATCAAAACGATTGGTTATTAAGTGTAGCTCGTTTCCTTTAGAATCCAACACTTTTATCAAACGGAAAACATTCTCAGTTCGATTTCGTGTCGTTCCAATGACGACCATTTCATCCGATAGAAACTCAGAACCTTCAGGTAAAGAGAATGTTTCATGACTACGTACCACAGCATTTTTTTCACAAACGTGAAACAAAGAAATAGCCTTCGTCTGTCATGCGATTGAATCGTTCATAATCCAAGTATCGACGGTCAAACACATACATGTATTCTTTATCATTGACCAGTATCTCAAGCTTGCCTCGGTCATGTTCGTTCGCATTCGTAAGCACAGATTGATCTGGATAGGAATGACCTTTTTCCATAAACACTAGGCGTAGATGGAGCTTCACATCCGATTTTGTTTTGCGGAATTTGGACCACTTATGGTTGTTCAAGTTCAATGGTAATGTACTTGAATCAATGATTTTGAGAGGTGTTGTCATTTTTCTTCTCGCTTGGAAATCCGTCTTTGTGTGAATTTGCGTCACTAAATTAAGAAAAATGGTTTGGAAAAACTCCGTTGGAACCTGATTTAATCGTCTACCTAGTTGAGAGAAACGAATTGACTTGAGTTTGGTTGCGTCCTGTAATTCTTCTGAAAACACGTAATCACATAACGCAAGCAAGCTCTCCGTTTCATGGAGTTGTGCATACAGTAATAATTTCAAAAACGAAGTCATACGCAGCTTCTTCGTATAGTAATTTAGTTGATAGTTTTTCACTTGTTCCTCAAACAGTTTTAGATTTAAAAATTACTTCTCAATACATGCCGAAGTATACCGCAACGGTAGAAGGGCATATTTTAAATGTTTCTGGATATGATACCAGACAAGGTCCTACAAAAGTTAGATTAACAGATCCTTTTGATCAGGGGAATCGAGGAGTAACACTAGGAAATGTATGGCATCCTTACCAAGGAGTTTATAATGCTAATAATGCCCATTTTAGAAAAGCGATGATTTGGTAATAAATTTGACCCGTCTTGTTTTGTACAATTGAAAAATTCATAGTTGTGCAGCAGGTAATACAGTGAATTTCAACTTGACATGGAGCCCCTGTGGGCAAGACTAACAAGCCCAAAGTCAGCAGTATCAATGGCTATCTGTGCCCAACAAATCTATAATACCCACCTCTCCATGAAAAGTTGGACTACGCCAAATTCTCTGCAACATTGTTTACGTTTATTTTAGAAAAAAACCCGTCTATTTGAGCGATAGACGGGTTTTCCTAAAACGGAGATGATCGAATGAAACAACAAACAATTAAAACATCCTTTTACATACTCACTTGTATATTTTTAATTTCTATTTTAGTTTCCTGTAATGCTGTTCAAGGTGAAAAAAATGAAAAAACCACTAAAGTAATAGAAAACAAATCTCACTCTAATAAAAATGATAATAGTATTGAAAGTAAAAATAGTAAAACTAATAGTAATAATAATTATAAAATGGGCTTCGAATCAAATTTGAATTATGATATTAGTGAAGAAACCTATAAAATGAATCCTATAAAATGGACTCCTGAAACTTTAATTGCTCCTTATTATATAGATGATGATATTATAATTTTCATTGAAGATTTAAATGGAAAAGATAATATTATAGAGTTTTCTAGAGCAAGTAAGGAATGGAATGTATTATATGAAACTTTAGGAATTGGAAATTTAACGGGATCTAACGGAAAGATTTTTTGGACAGAATACGATACAAGAAACATTTCAGAAGTAAATTGGACAATAAAATCATACGATATTGTGAAGAAGGAATATAAAGAAATTCGTAAGGGTGGGAGTTTTAAAGGGACACCTACGCCGACACTTAGAATCTATAATGACTCCTTAAACTGGATAGAATATACTACCAACAATTCGAAAGTAACTTCCCAACTCATTGAATATAATATTGAAAAAAATGAAACGAACATAATTGCGAATGCAAGCTTAGATGAATCAAAAGAACGCAATGGAGAATATTTTTATTTACAAAATGGGGCTCAAAACGGAATTTTATTATATAAAACACTCTTTAATAACGGGACAAAATCCTTTGATATTAGCTTATATAACGAGGAATCAAAGCCTATAAGTTATATTAAATCAGATAGAATTTTAGATTTTACAATAAATGAGAACTTTTTTGTCTATACTGGAGAAGGATATTTAAAAGCAAATAATTTAATCTCTAAAGAGGAAATAACGTATAATGCTTCTAGTATGCGACTAACAGTAGATTCTCCTATTCTGTTTGATAACCACTATATTATCTTTCGTTTTGCAATGAACGAAATTTATATAGGGGATCTTATGGAAAAAAAATATGCTCCTATAACGAATAGCCCACTTATAGTATCGAAACCAATCTTAAGTAATGGATATATAGGATTTGCTACGATTGATAATCAAGATCTTACTACCTTTCATGTATTGAATATTAAAGACAAATAATACTAACAATAGGGGTATCGTAGAACCAGTCAGAAATGCAACCGTTTTGAGAAGCGACATGGTGCTGGACGAAATGGTTGTACTTTTGATCAAACTTTTTTATAAAATCCAAGTCTAAATCTGTTGAAAAATATCCATTTTGATCAATCTCTTTTTCAAAATGGATTCTTTTAATTTATCGTAAAATATGGGTTTACGAGGAATTTTAATCAAACTTTATTCCAAGGCAACAATTTTCTCCAATCTCATTATCGATTTAAACATGTCCTTATTTCGGAGGCTTATTCAATTAAGCCTCCGATTGTTGAATTACTTATCTCCCAGTGTTAATACATGCTATTACCAAAAACCAGTGTTTTTGCAATGTCCCCCCATCGCTATGTTGTCCTTTGATTTTATTAAGGTTAACAGTTACCAAAAATAATTACCAAAAGTATTACCAAATACCTTTACAATAATTGCACCTCTAGTAAAATAAAAATATACAAGTTTATTGGAGGTTACAAATGATAATCGGTTATGCTCGTGTGTCTACTCTTGACCAAAATTTAGATCGGCAAATTGGTATGCTTCATGAATATGGTTGTGAAAAAATAGTTAAGGAGAAATTTACTGGTACAGTTAAAGATCGAAAGGGACTTCATCAACTTTTTGATGTTATCCATAAAGGCGATACAGTTGTAGTGGAGAGCATTTCCCGTTTAGGACGTAAAACATTGGATATCATCAACATTATTCAACAGTTAGAAGAGATGGGGGTGCAATTCATTTCTTTAAAAGAAAATATGGATACAAGATCCTCTACAGGTAAAGCCATGTTTCAAATGATGTGTGTCATTGCTGAATTAGAGAGGAACCTTATTGCTGAAAGGGTAAAGGAAGGACTTGAAGCAAGTAAAAGACGTGGGAAAACATTAGGTAGACCCAAGTTGGATAAAGAAAAGCTTGCTGTTGCGTTACGGATGTATGATAGTGAAGAATATTCCATAAAGGAGATAGTCTCAGCAACTGGAATATCTCAAGGTTCTTTATATAGAGCAATCAATAGAAGAAAACTTGAAGAAATAAAATAATAGGGCGCGTTTTATTAATTCTCCAATATTACTTTGCGGTCTACAGCAGGAACCCTGTCACTAAGCCACTAAGTTGTTCAACTAACTGGAGCAACTGTACAGTGTTTCGACCAAGACGATCCATTCTAGTCACTACTAAGGTATCACCTGTAGTAATCTAGGAAAGGAGTTCTTCCAATTGTTGCTTCTGTTTAGAAATACCACAGATTTTTTCCTTTACAATTTCGTCTACTCCAAATTTTGTGAGTTGGTCAATTTGAGTATCAAGGTTTTGGTCTTGTGTACTTACACGGGCATATCCATAGATCATATTTTTGTCCTCTTTAACATGTATTTTTGATAGGTGTTATCGAGAGTCTATCAAGCTAATATTATCAAGGAGCTAAAATATTGTCCTTTATTTTAGATTTGGGTAGGTTACTACCACCAAACCATTATAAAGGCTATTTTTATGGAAAAGTTTATTAACTGAAAATTAAAATTAATTATTCATGTTGAATTATTTTAATGCGACACTAGTGAACTTTTTTATATCTATATTTGGAATCATCATAATTCAAATCGTCTTATTAATTGGGGAGATTTAATAGACGAAAGAACATAGTTCTAAAGAGAGTAGATAAAATAACAGAGCCAAAGTACGTAGTTGTCTCTAAGCAGTCTACTATTACAAAATAGTGACAACTATGACAGAATTTAAGAATTCTGGATAATCACGCTCATCCGGACCCCATTTAGGATGTACAGTAGTTCGATAAAGTAGGTGGGTAATGGTTTAGTATACAAAATCGATTAATCGTAATCTCTGGTCAAAGCAAGGTGGTTATATGCTGAGATAGTAACGCTTCTAGGAATTGAACATTGACGAAGTAATTTAATCGTAATCCCACTGTAACCATTCCTTTTTCGCAATTTTGTAAACTATTAGTAGCTATTCATTTTTAGGGGGATTGGGGATGGACAAAAGAATTCTAAATTACGATGACTTACTGCAAATGCTAGATGATTTATTGAGGGATCCTAAAGAATTTTGGGACGATTTCTATCTGGACAGAACCAAAGAGGTACCTTTTTTCAAAAATATGAATCCAGATGAAAATCTAGTAGCTTACTTCGAGAACGACTTTTCTCCGAAGAAGGTACTAGAGCTAGGCTGTGGGCCAGGAAGAAATGCGATCTATATGGCTAAACATGGCTGTCAAGTAGACGCATTAGATATATCAGAAAATGCAATTAATTGGGCTAAAGAAAGAGCATACGAGCAAAATGTTCACATTCAATTTCACTGTCAATCCATGTTTGATTTCGTATTTGAACCACAATCATATGATTTTATCTATGATTGTGGCTTGTTTCATCACTTACCACCTCATAGGCGTCTAACTTATATCGCATTTCTAAAAAAAGCATTACAAAAAGACGGTTACTTTGGGCTTGTTTGCTTTAATGAGGATGGTGCCGATTATACACCTGATTGGGAAATCTACAAAAACAGAAGTCTAAATGGGGGAATTGGATATAACGAGGAAAGGCTCAAGGAGATCTTTCATAACGTTTTCGATATACTGGAATTTAGAAAAATGAATAGGACTAGCTTCGATGCCCAAACCTTTGGAGAAGATTTTCTTTGGGTGAGTTTAATGCGATTGATTGAGAAGTAGTTCACGAATTATTTATATCTATCTTTTTCAACTGAATCTGTCTTACACTTCAGTAATAAATGCTCCTAGCAATAAAGGAGCATTTTTCATTCATCTATTTTCTTGACGGAATTTCTCTCGTATCATAAAATGAAATCAATAAGTTTAAATGTTTAAACGTTTAAAAGGGGGTAGCATGATGAAACCTGTTGATGGAATAGAAGAAAAGACGAATGAATATGTAGCGGAGCGAGTGGAGCTTCAAAAGGCATTTTTTAGAGGAGGACATACAAAGCCATATGCCTTTCGAGTTGATGCTCTAACTAAATTATATGATGCGATTAAAAAGAATGAGAACGAAATTATTTCTGCTTTAAAAGCTGATTTGAATAAATCTGAAACAGAAGCATATACGACAGAGATCGGTATCTTGTTAGAGGAAATCCGCTTCACGTTGAAACGATTAACGAAATGGATGAAACCGCAAAAAGTGAAAACGGCTTTAACCCATTTTGGTTCAAAAGGGTATCAAGTGCCAGAGCCTTATGGAGTTACCCTTATTATTGCCCCGTGGAATTATCCATTTCAATTACAGCTGGCTCCATTAATTGGTGCAATCGCGGCCGGTAATACAGCGATATTAAAGCCATCTGAATTAACTCCCGTTACGTCTCGCTTGATTGCCAAGCTCATGAAAGAAATCTATCCCCCTGATTTTGTAGAGGTGGTAGAAGGTGGAGTTCAGACGACTGAGTACCTTTTGGACCAGCCATTTGACTATATTTTCTTTACAGGAAGTGTTCCAGTCGGAAAAATCATTATGCAGGCTGCTTCTAAACGACTGATTCCTGTAACATTAGAGCTTGGTGGTAAAAGTCCTTGTATTGTCGATGAAACAGCTGACCTAGAGCTTGCAGCTAAACGGATTGCTTTTGGGAAATTTACGAATGCGGGACAAACGTGTATCGCACCTGATTATCTCTTTGTACACAAAGCGGTTCGGGAACAATTTCTAACTGAATTAACAAAAGTGATCAAAGAGTTTTACAGTGACAATCCTCTGCAAAATGAGCAATACGGAAAAATTGTGAATGAACGTCATTTTTCCAGGTTATCAACCTATTTAGCTGATGGAGAAGTGGTATTTGGAGGAAAGGTAGATGGAGAGAATCACAAGATAGAACCTACCCTTTTAATCCCCCATCATACTGATGTGGATGTCATGAAGGAAGAAATCTTTGGGCCCATTTTTCCAGTAATGGAGTTTGATTCAATAGATGAGGTCATACAGTTTGTCGTGGATCGACCAAAGCCGTTAGCTCTCTATTTATTTACGAAAACAAAAGAAGTCGAAGAAAACGTGCTAAATTCTGTTAGCTTTGGTGGTGGGTGTGTAAATGACACATTGATGCACATCGCAACGCCATTCTTGCCATTTGGTGGAGTTGGCGAAAGTGGCATTGGCAGCTACCATGGGGAATCCAGCTTTATGACATTTTCTCATTATAAAAGTGTGTTAAAGCAAACGAACCAATTTGACTTTAGCTTTAAATACCCAAATGCTAAAAATGGCTTAAAGATAATTCGTAGGTTAATGAAATAATAAAATCAGGAGTAGTCTTCAATCAGAAGGCTATTCCTTTTTTCTTTGGAAACAAGTGCTATTTTTATCGAAGGAGATATCACTGACTTTAAAGAATAACATATGGAATCGATTGATCATTAGATCAAATTCCGAATTAAGTAATCAGTTTTGGGAGGGATTTCAGTTGAAAATCCGTTTGACGGAGTATTGTGATGTGTGGGTTCAAATGTTCGATGAGGAGGCTCAAGTGTTAAAGGGAATCTTTGGGGACGCTATCCTTTCATTTGAACACTTTGGAAGCACGTCTGTTCCAGGCATGAAGGCTAAACCGGTAATTGATATGATGTGTCTTGTAAAAGATATTAGGGAAATTGATCAATTTAATGATCAACTGCATGTCCTTGGTTATGATGTTGCCGGAGAATGGGGGATCGAGGGAAGACGTCTATTTCGCAAAGGTGGGGAGAATAGAACCCATCATATTCATGTGTATCGGTATGATCATCCTGAAATCAAACGCCATCTTGTTTTTCGCGATTATTTACGAGTTCATCCAAACGAAGTGTCTCGATATACAAGTTTGAAAGAGCAATTGGCTGACCAATATGACGATACGGCGTATTACAGCAAAGCCAAAAAAGCATTTGTTAGCGAAATGGAAAAACGTGCGTTGTTGTGGTATGAAAACCTAGAATCATAGACTTGATGTGATGGAATGTCTTTGCCATAGACTATTTTTACAAAACTAGAGAAAATGGGGATTTAAATGAATATAAGGCTTGCTGAAACGAAGGATATCAAGCATTTAATTAAAATGAGATGGGATTTTACACTAGAATATGACGAAAGTAAGAAAATTGAACATTCATCCTACTTGGAATTTGAAAAAGAATGCAGCGATTTTTTGGAGAATGCAATAGCTGGTGATCAGTGGTTTATTTGGATAGCAGAGGAGAGGGAGAGAATTGTTTCGCATATCTACATGGAACTCATCCAAAAAGCACCAGGTCCTGGAACCATAACCCACCCATTCGCATACAAGACAAATATGTATACCATTGAAGAGTATAGAAACAAAGGTATCGGCAGTAAGTTACTTAAAAATATAAATCTGTGGGCTAGGGAAAATAACTATGAAATGATCATCATATGACCAAGCGATGAGAGTATCAATTATTATAAGAAAAATGGCTACAAACACTGTTCAGAACCAATGGAATTCTTTCCAACTTAATCAAGTAGTGATTGCTGAATAAGAATGCAGAAGGTGGTGGATGGGGTTATTATGACATTTTATGTGATGCGTACTTTACTATTAGCAGGGTATCAGATGAAAAAATGAATAACTAGTGTTCTTGACTTTCCAAACAAGGTTAATAAGTCATGCATGTAAGTAGTTTAAACTCATAAAAGTGATCATAGGAGGTGGTTAAAAGTGAAAACAGCAATTGTGACAGGTGGGTCTAGTGGATTTGGTTTGCTTACAACTATTAAGCTAGCAAAGGCTGGATTTAAGGTGGTGTCTACTTATCGAACGGGTGGAAATGAAGTGAGAATGAAACAAGAGCTCGAATTACAACAGGTGAGTGACCAAGTGATCATTAAAAAGCTCGATGTCACTTCTCAAGAGTCCTTACAGCATTTTCATCAGGTGGTTGATTCATTGGAACGGATTGATGTGTTAGTGAATAATGCAGGAATGGCAGTAGGCGGATTTTCTGAGGAAGTACCCTTACATGCCTATCGGACCCAATTTGAAACAAATGTATTCGGAGCGATCGCCGTAACCCAATTGGTACTACCGAAAATGAGACAGCAAACGTCAGGGAAAATTATTAACATGAGTAGCATTAGTGGACTTGTAGGATTTCCTGGGTTATCTGCCTACTCTGCATCTAAGCATGCTTTGGAAGGATGGAGTGAGAGCTTACGTCTAGAATTAGCTCCTTTTCATATCGATGTCTTTATTGTGGAACCAGGTTCTTATCATACCAACATTTGGACAACTGGTACATACATTCCGGCTGAAGCCGATTATGATTCATCACCTTACAATGATATGATGAATCAGATAAAGAAGGTCATAGAGAAATCATCAGCGAATTATGGCGATCCAATAGAAGTGGCAACATTGGTAACAGACATTGCTACTGGAAAAAAAGGAACTACATTTCGTTATCCAGTAGGAAAAGGCATAGGACTTACGCTGTTCTTTAAAAAACTTATTCCATGGAAATGGTGGGAAAAGGCGGTCAAAAAGCAAATAAAGATGGGGGAAACAGATGCAAGCAGATATTCACGGAAAGATTAGCCGGATGGGGTCAAATCTATCGGAGAGGCTTGAAGATCATTTAACAGGAAATGTAATTGGCGCCTTACGATATATCCCTTTTTCAATAGGACTTGGGAAGGTTCTTGCTAACGGGGTGTATCCCCGCTCTGTAGGTGAAGACATTTCCAACATTGATAACGAGTATTGGGCAAATCACCTTCAATTTTGGCCCTATGATGCAGAAGGAGAAATCGATGCGTTGATTGATTTCCCTCATCATTTGCTAGGCATTGAGGTTAAGTTTATGAGCGGTCTTTCTTCTGATGATGAAGTGTCTAATCCTTCTAGTACCGATATATATATCCAGAGTATGAAATCAATTAGCAAGGGAATCACGCATTCTATCGAAAAGGAGCAAACATAAAGAAAAGCTGCTTCTATTTATCGCTGATCGAATATCGTGTAAGGCGGTTTATACCCATATCATTCAGCGGAACATCCTTGAAAGAGACGTCAAGCTCGCTTATATTTCCTGGCAAGATTTCCTCCATCAATTGATGAATTTGGATTTACAAGATGCTTTTCACCAATTGATTGTTCAAGACATCATCGCTCTTCTTAAGAGGAAAGGATTTGAAGACTTTAGAGACTTTACAATCGAGATTCCAAATCCAATCAATGAAAAAGGGCATTATTCCTTTCATCTACAAAATCGAATGGAACTTTGCTTTACTACTAATCTAGCCGTAAATGAGGGAGACTTTTATGAGTTCAGATGTTAATATTCGGAATGCATTTCACGTCGTGTTTCAAACATACGAAAATATTCAAAAGCTCATGGATTACTGTAAAACAATTGCACCCGAGCAAAGCAATTATGTAAATGTGATTGATAAGTTTTTAAGATACAAATCAGATAACGACCCTTCTGGCTGGTTCATCAAAAATTTCATCGTCCTATTTCAACGTAAAAACGATATCGAACTCGAAAATGAATGGCGTGATGGACCTATTTATGTCATGGAGATCGAACTGTATGATCAGGACTTATATAAAGAAGCAATGGAGAGCCTGCCATGTATTCATCTCTCTAAATTCGAGTATGACCGCATGGATGAGTGGGGGAAAGGCTGTTCACCAACCAATCATTGGAGATTTTATTTTCCTTTACGAAATGGTGATCTGATGGATATTCAACAAGCCGGTGATTCATTCATTAGCACGCCTAAAGATCAAGGAGAAAGTGATCGATATTACTGGGGGGTCAAGCGAGTCACGAGCAGACGAATCCCACTGACAGATGTGACAGCGGATCACGTTGTCGAGAAAATATTCGGTACCTTTGATTGTTTGTGAAAGAAACTTTTATAGAAAAGAATCTTAATCTGATTCGGTATATAGGACCAGTTCGTGTTATAATATCAATTTAGGATAACTATGACGTATGCTCATATTTGAACGGATGCCAATGAAAGCCTCCGCCTAGAGATCAAAATTGGAGGTCATATGAAATGAATAAACGCTGGACAATTGAAAAAATTAAAGACTTTGTCGAGAAAAACTCAGAAAGTACATTGCTAACAACGGAATATCAAGGTTTTTCACAAAAGCTCTTATTAAAATGCTCATGTGGTAGTAATTTCGAAAAGACATTTAAGAAATTTAAAGATAATCACCAGCGTAAATGCGATGTGTGTCAGCCACCTAAGCAATCGAGGTAATAGGAAGAAGTAGTCAATTTCCATGTGAGAGAAGTTGGCTCTTTTTTATACGTTGTGAAATCCAAAAAAAGATCTATCTCAAAAATCAAAATAGCGGGATAGTATCACATTTATTCGTGCATATTACGGAATTAAAGTTATAATAAATTTGTAAGCCTAGTTTTACCTACTTTTTATTATTAATGGAGGAATTTTTCACCGTGCTGATTGCGATTTTCTTTTTTCTACTGATGTCATTTTTCTTATCGGGAAGTGAAACAGCTCTAACGGCTGTTAATAAAATGAAGCTTAAAACAAAAGCAGAAAACGATAAGAAATCTGAGAAGTTATTAAAGCTCGTAGCAACACCCGATGAATTGATTACAGCCATTCTTATCGGGAACAATATCGCAAATATTATGCTGCCAACATTAGTCACGATCATGGCTATTGAATATGGTTTTAATGTTGGGCTAGCTACTGGGATTTTAACCGTCGTCTTAATTATTTTTGCAGAGGTGCTACCAAAATCGATCGCTGCAACGTTTGCTGATAAAATTGCATACATTGTGTTTCCGGTTATCCGAATTTTAATGATCATCTTAAAACCGTTAACATTTCTATTGTCCACGTTTACACGTGGCGTGATTAAGATGATTTCTAAGGGAGAAAAGACGGAAGTATCTTTTTCTAGAGAAGAATTGATTACGATGGTGGATATTGCATCAAGTGAGGGAACCTTTCAAAATGAAGAATCAAAACGAATTAAAGGTGCGATGGACTTTTATGATCTAGATGTACGTGATGTATTGAAGACTCCCCGCGTAGAAATAGAAGGGATTCCAGTAGAGGCTACCTTTGAGGAAGCAAGTGAAATCGTCTTAAACAACCGTTTCTCAAGGTATCCCGTTTATAAGGAAAATATGGATAACATTGTCGGGGTCTTTCATTCCAAGCAGCTATTGCTATGGGCGAAGGCTGCTAATCAAACGATTGAAGACTTTATGGACAATGAACCGCTGTTTATCTTTGAATTTCACTCGATTGAAAGAGTCTTTAAAAAGATGCTGAAGGAAAGAAAGCATCTAGCAGTCGTTCTTGATGAATATGGGGGAACGAAGGGAATCATAACGAATGAAGATATCATTGAAGCGATGATCGGCCAGGAAATCAAGGATGAAACAGATGAGCATGAAGAAGTCCTAATCCATGAGCTAACCGATTCACATGTGATTTGTAACGGAAAAATATCTTTGCACCGCTTAAACAAAGTATTCAAAACAAAAATCCCTGAGGATGAAGACATTCTTTCAGGATTTCTTCTGACAGAACTCGGGCGCTTTCCTGAAGAAGGAGAAACACTCGAATACCATCATCTCCACTTTACCGTCCAACAAATTGAAGATAACCGGATTAAGCAAGTAGAAATAAAAAAGAAGATGGCTACCATCTAATAAACAGCAGCTACAACTGGTAACCGTACCGGGGGTAGCTGCTGTTTTTGATTTATTGAAAAACGATAGGAATATTAATTATTGCCTATGCTCAAATTCAGACAACCGATAATAAGTAGGTATCTCCAAGAAAGATACATGTACCTATTTAAGGAGATGCTTTTCCTTTGCCACACAAAACTAATCATTGTACCAATAAGGCTTAGTGACAGGGTTCTTGCTGTAGACCGCAAAGTAAATTTGAAGAAATAATATAATGCACCCCTATTTTTTTTATTTCTTCAAACTTTCTTCTATTGGGCTTAGTCACAAGGTTGCTGCTCTAATTTGTCAGATGTTTTACAGAAAATGTATTTTATAACTCGCTTAGCAACCCTTGTACGACTTGTCCAAATACCTATACAACGTAGTTTTGCTGATTCCAGTTGCCTCTGTAATTTCCCTAATGGTGTAATCTTTGCTCTTATACATTTTGACGGCCATTTCTACTTTATCTTCTTTTTTAGTAGGTCTACCGCCCTTCCTTCCCCGAGCTCTTGCAGCTTGAAGTCCTGACTTTGTTCTTTCACTGATAATGTCACGCTCTAATTCTGCAATACTTGCTATTGTACGAAAGAAAAACTTTCCCATGGCTGTTGAGGTATCAATACTGTCGTTAATGGATATAAAGTCTACTCCTACGTCATTGAAAAGTTCGCTAAGTTCAATGAGATGCTTTGTCGATCGTGAAATACGGTCAAGTTTATAGACAACTATTTTATCACCGATACGTAAGACTTTTAGCAGCTCATCTAATTGAGGTCGATCTCTTCTAGTTCCTGTTAATTTTTCTTTATAAATTCTTTCTGCCCCAAATTTCTCCAGTGCATCAATCTGCATATCTAAGTTCTGTTCCTCTGTACTTACCCTTGCATAACCAAAAATCACCATTTACCACCCGTTTCAAATTGTTTATACCTCTATTTTAGCACCAAAAACGGTGTTGACTATCAAAAATATTACTTTGTTTTTAGGAATGAGTTTTGGTGCTATAAATATGCACAAAAAGGCTGTTTTTTGATTAAGTGATTAATAGTTTCATAAATGTCCGTTTATGGGAATGTTTTGATATTGTTTACCTTTGAGAGTGCTGCTATGAACGCACTATTGGAACATTGGTTTATCCACCTTGACCAGATGGGGAAATTGTTTCACTATATTTTTTCCGTATTATGCAACTTTTCGATATTGTATTGAACTTTATTCCCTGAAAACCTAGATCTTGGTTTAAATTATAGACTTTTAAATTAAGAATCTTAAAATTAATTTTTCAAGATTCTTAATTTAACAATTAGTATTCTTTTATCTATTATTCACCTAAATTATTACAAAAATAAATTATTTATAACAAATTACGCCAAAATATACTATTTTTTCTTGTTATTATATAAAAGGAAAGGGGTGATCGGTTTTCATTTACTATTAGATTGTATAAAGAATAAAAATACATATTAAAGGAGAATATGACATGAGTACGAAATTTATATTTTCAGTCCTATCAGTAATAATGCTTATTTTTATATCAGCAACATCAAGCAATGCTTACACTTTCAATAATAGATATTGGCCTAAAACAGCCGGACAAACATATACTATATATTTAAACTACGGAACCTCTAATACAGCATATAGAGCTTCATTTGATACTGCCGTCTCTGATTGGAATAGTGCACAATCTAAACTTAAGTATGTTATTACCTCATCAAGTGCTCCAAATTTTGTTGGTACTCAAAATGTAGATGATCCAACTCTTTATGGGACTTGTTTTGCACTTAGTGGAAATTATTTTAACGCTACGATTAATATTGGAAATCCAACAATAGTTAGTAACTCTACTGTACGTAGAAGTACAGCAGTACATGAATTAGGACATGGTCTTGGCCTTAGCCATGAATATCCTCCAGTTCTTGCGGTTATGAACTCATCAAGAGACAGAACACAAACCTATACTCCGCAACTAGATGATAAAAACGGAATTAATGCTAAATATCCATTTTAAGGAGGAGTTTTAACATGGTAAAAAAATCAACAAATAAATTAATACTATTTTTAACTTTATTTCTTGCACTTGGAGCTACCCTTTTCTTCCTTTTAAAGGCAGAGTCTATAACAGGAAAGAAGGTTCAATCCTCAAATCCATTTACTTATGAGTTTGAATATACCGCTGATTATGACGTAAATGGTGATGTTAAAGGTCTTGTTGCAAAATCTGATTATATTGTTACTGGCCACTACGAGAAATTTGTAGAGAATTGGGAAATGGGAGAAAATTATCATAGTGAAGTCTATACTTTTATTGTAGATAAGGAATTATTTGGTGCAACTGGAAAAACAATTGATGTAGCAATCCCACATACAGTTATGCTAGAAAGCAATGAAGATGGAGAACATGTAGAAGCCGAATTAAATCTTCCAAATTATAACAAACCTGATATAAATAAAGAATATGTTTTATTTTTAAAGAAATTACAAACCAAAGAGGCTTACGGTCCTGCATCAGTTCCTTTCCAAGTAGAAATTGATTCTAAAGGTAAAGTTGAGCTTAAAACAAATACAGAAAATACAGAAGTAAAAAAAGTAATCAAGTCAAAAAATGTTGTTCATTTTAAAACTGAAACAATTGATATGAGTAAAGTCGATAAGATTTCGGGAAAAAACAAAAATGACCTGCTTAAAGAAATTAATATGGAAATAAAGAATAAATAGGATAAAACTTTTTTCTAACATATAAAAATAGTTCATACTGAAAAAAGAGTATTGCAAAATACTAAATTAATTTCCTGTTTGAATGTTGGCGGTACTTCTTTATTGCAAAAACCAGCTAATATTTTATCAAGATATTAGCTGGTTTTTTGTCACTAATTAAATAATGAAAGCTATGATACTTTCAACTTAATAGGTATTCGCTGATCCATATTTAGTTCAAAAGTTCCGTATGGATTGACATGATGATAAAATAAAGGTGTTAATCCCCTAAAATCTTCTGGAGTCATTTTCTTCAACCAATATTGGTTGTTGTCATAAAGCACTTCTTGTACCATTAAGGTATTCATATAGACTAAACAATTTTGCAGCAATTGAAGTGATAAGGCGGACACCTCTTGATCTTCTATCGAATTGGAACGAATTTCACTGTTTTTTCCATAGAAAATATAAGTATTCACCGAGTTCCATTGTTCCACTGTATTTAATCCTTCATGAATCTCCCTTCGAATCTCTTCATAGTGTAAATAATCACATAAAAAGATCGTTTTGATCGCTTTTCCTAATTCACATAAAGCCTGATAGGTTGGATGTTTCGTATCCCTTGTAAATCGCTTTAATATGGATTCTGCAGAAGCAGTACCCAACCGCAAACCAGTTGCAAACTTAATGATTTGTTCATACTGTTGCCGAATAAGATCCCAGTTAATCGGTCTACTTAAAGCCAGTTGCAGGTGAGGATATTCCTCATTCATGCCGGCTTCTGGACGATATAGCTTTTGAGACCCGATATTTTTAAAACGTGGCATCAGTTTAAAACCAAGTAGATGACAAAAAGCAAAAGCAACGACACTTTGTCCGTGTGTATCGACATAATTTCTGTCAACCTCCATGTCCGTACAGTGACGAAGAACCCCTTCCATCATTGCTGCTACCTCCGAAGAAAGGCAGGACTTAAGCTGAGAATAGATACAAGCTGACTTTCGATCTGTATGCCAATAGATAATGACTCCATGCTTCTTATAACGAGGATGCCATTCTGAAAGCAAGTTCTGATCCCAAGAGCCAAAATGTTTTGAATCGGAAGCACATGCAGTGGTAGCTTCTCCCCATACCTCTTTCATTCGATTGTAGATGATATGATTTGTAACCTCGGCGTTGGCTTTTCGCAAATGATCCTTATGAATAAATTTTTGACGTATATACCGAAGTTCCCTATAACTATCTAGGTGGTTTCCGGTAGATACAGTTTTCAAACCTGTATTCGTTCCCAATCCAAATAAACTTAAAAGAAGCCGTCTCTGGATGGTTTCTCGTTCTAAAATCTCGCGATCGGCTGTAGTCTTAAAGTGCTTGGTAAACTCCGTGTGAAAATCTGTTTCTTTTAGTAAATCTAATAAGTTGATGTTGGACCAACGGTTTTTAATCTCCTGTTTTATCCTAGTCACATATGGGGGTTCTGGTTGCTTTTCAAGTGGAGTGACTCGAATCCATCCTCTGTTATTTCTAGTAGTAATTGCGACTTTTTCGTTACTTTGAACCTCTAACCCTTGATTTAGTAATTGAAGCTTATCTTTCATCAACTGTATTATATCTTCGATAAAAGGCTCTACATCAAGTGGTGCTTTCAGTGCTTGAAAATATTCTTCCTTGTGTTCTTCAAAATCTTGAGGTAGATCTTCATCCGGGTTTCGATATCGATCAGCGCCCTCAATCCAAATTTCTTTACAACGAAGTCGAGTACGAAGCGACTGGATCACTGCAATTTCATAATTGATTCGATTCACTCTCTCTATACCTTTGCTGTCTGTCTCGACAATAACGTCTTTCCATTTCGACTGAATTACACCTTCAATGGGAACTTCATCTCCAGCAGAAAAATAACGTTGCCCACTTTCTCCATACTCTCGTATGAGTTGGATAGCCTTAATAATCGGCTGATGAAATTGATTATTTGAGCGAAAAGAAAGGTTGTTTAATATTTTTGAAAGAGACTTCCGATAATGCCCTTGGTAAGAAGAATGCATTTTTGTATAGATTTTTTCTTTGTATTCCCGGTTATTTTTTGTCATGTCCTTAATAATATCTCTAATCATATCAGAGCTAACAATAGGGAACAAAGTATCTTGAATGACCCCTTCTGGGTGATCTACGGTTGCTTTTAATAAATTAACAATATGTCTATTTTTTCCTTGGACTCTTTCTAATTCTTCTACTGCTTCTTTTCGGGTTGTATTTTTTGCCTTATTTCCGAATTTAAGCGTAATTTCATCCAATAAATCAGCTAAATAATCAATGACTTCCTCATGACGATGCGAAAATAAAATGGCAAGAAGGGTATAGCGAATGGGTGCAGGGTGTGCACGCAATTCCGTTACGGTTTCTGTAACTGCACGAAGTCGATATTTCTTTACTAATTTCGGAGTCAAATGATGAAATAATCTTGGAGGAATGTGTAGGTGCCGAATAGCTAACAATTTTTCAACTTCTATTTCCATAGTGTTTACACTTGGCTTGCTAGGAGAAGATAAAAGTTGCCGAAAAGTTAAAATATCTGATTCCTTTTCCTTATGAAACTCTTCTTCAAAACCTTCTGCTGTTACCTCATCAGCAAAAGATTCCAGTAACGCATCTAATCTTGAACAAGTCCTAGGAGATAGCTGTTGATAAGTCGATTTATACAAATTTTTTTCAAAAGTATCAATGGAAGAATCAATCAATCGCTTTAGACTTCTATTTGAAGGAGGTTCGACTTTCCATTTACGAAATATGCTATATGACTGATTTTTTAAGTAGTCGATATCATGAGTAAACTGAACTTGTCCGTGTAACCATTCTGTCAAAAGTTCGTTATCTTTTGCTGTAAGTTCTCGAAAACCAAAGAACTCTCGAATTTGTTTTCGGTGATAAGTAAAGTTTCTTTCATCTGCGCCCCCAACGATATTCCTCAAAGAGCGCTGAAGATAACCCTAATTGCTGTGCTATAAATTCAACTACCACTTTGGGAATATCTTGTTTTTTAGAAGGAAATCTAGCCTCTTGTTGAAAGTACTTTAATAATACTGCAAATCCTAAACGACTTGCCCCTGTTTTATTACCAATCAGCTTTCTTTCAATGGGTAGTACTACAAAATGTTCTAGAAGCTCATCTTCATTCCAATTTCGTTTCATAAATATCCTTCCCCTAACATTAGAATAATCACTATTATGAGTGTAATCTATTGAATAGAGGATGAAAACCCTACTTTGCGGTCTAGAGCAGCAACCCTGTCACTAAGCCAATAACAGCTAATACCAATATAGAATGTACATTTTCTGCTTTTATTATGGAAAAAGGATCAGTTATATGCAAAAATTTAATTGTAATATACTGTTAATTTATTGTGTCAATTTTCGTAAAAAGGAGAGGGTTGGATGAGTTATATTGCTCATATTCGCGGGAGTGACAGACAGATACAGACCGTTGAACAACATTTAATAGAAGTAAAAGAACTTGCAGAAATGTATGGAGAAAAAATTGGCGTCAAACATTTAGCTGGCCTTGCGGGTATGCTTCATGATCTTGGCAAGTATACGGATGAGTTTAGAGAATACATAATAGAAGCAGTTGCAAATCCTGATACCCCGCCTAAAAGAGGAAGTGTTGATCATTCGACAGCAGGAGGGAAACTTCTATATGAGCTTTTTCATACAAAGGAAAGTATCTCTCGCGATAAACATAAAGGAATAGTAGCTGAAGTTGTTGGAAATGCAATTATTTCTCACCATGCGTATCTTCAAGATTTTTTAAATCCAGATCTAGAATCGAATTATTTAAATAGAGTAAGAGATAAAAAACTAGATGGATTTGAACATGCAAAGCAATGTTTTTTTGAATGTGTCATGAATGAGGATGAATTTCATCGTTATGTTGACAAAGCTGCGAGAGAACTAGAAACCTTTTTAGCAAAAGAAGCACCAGAACATAATGAAAAACAACTTATGTTCCTAACCAAATTTATTTTTAGTGCATTAATTGATGCAGATCGAACAAATACGAGAAGATTTGAAGAAAACAAAAAAGACGAAGTATCTAGTGATCCAATACAACGATTTCATACATACTACGAAAGACTCATGTCAAAAATCAACGCATTTAATGCAACAACACCTATTAATCTTTTAAGAAAAGAAATGTCAAATCAGTGCGATCAATTTGCCGCGAATCCATCAGGAATTTATACATTATCAATACCTACTGGTGGCGGTAAAACATTGGCAAGCTTACGATACGCACTAAAACACGCTAAACTTCATCATAAAAAACGAATTATTTACGTTGTCCCCTACACTACGATCATTGAGCAAAACGCAGAGGAAGTTCGAAAAATACTTAAGGATGAAGCTCATATTTTAGAGCATCACTCAAACGTTATTGATGATATGAATGATCATGATGAAAATCAAGATGGCATGATAAATATACAACAAAAATTAAAGCTAGCGAAAGATAATTGGGATGCTCCGATTATCTTTACGACAATGGTACAGTTTTTAAATGTCTTTTACGCAAAAGGAAGCCGCAACATTAGAAGGCTTCATAATTTAAGTGAATCAGTGCTCATTTTTGATGAAGTTCAGAAGGTACCTATTCCTTGTGTATCTTTATTTAATCAGGCATTAAATTTTCTAAAGCTACATGGCCGTTCCAGTATGGTTCTATGTACCGCTACTCAGCCAGCATTAGATTTTGTCGAGCATAAATTAGACGTTAATGCAGATGCCGAAATGATTAATAACTTAGACCGTGTGATTAAGGCGTTTAAACGAGTAGAAATTATTGATAAAGCAACAAATGAAACATTTACGAATGATAGACTTACAGATTTTATCAATTTAAAGATTCAAGTGGTTCAGAGTGTCCTAGTTATATTAAATACAAAGTCGGTAGTAAGAGATTTGTATACACGGTTACAAACTAATGAACAGAGTATACCGGTTTACCATTTGAGTACATCCATGTGTGCCGCCCATCGAAATGGCATTTTAGCTGAAATCAGACACCATCTGAAAGAAGGCAATCAAATCATTTGTATTAGCACCCAATTAATTGAAGCAGGGGTAGATGTGAGCTTTGAATGCGTCATTAGGTCTTTAGCGGGGCTAGACTCAATTGCGCAAGCGGCAGGACGGTGCAATCGTCACGGTGAAAAAGGATTACAACATGTGTATGTAATCGATCATGAGGAGGAGAACATCAGTCACTTAAAAGAGATTAAAGTTGGAAAGGAAGTGACGAAAAGAATTTTAGTGGATTTGAAGCGTAATAAAAAGGAACACGGAGGTGATATATTATCACAACAAGCGATGGACCGATATTTTAAAGAGTATTACACAGAGTTTGAAACAAATTTACATTATTTTATCCCAAAAATAAAAAAAGAGATGACGGAATTATTGACGGCTGCAAAATCAAAATCTAGTTACTACAAGGCTTATATTCATAACGAGAAAAAGCATCTACCGCTGTTTCTGATAAACAGTTATAAAACTGCAGCTGAATATTTCCATGTCATTGACGATGTAACATCTTCGGTCATTGTGACGTATGGCGAAGGAAAAGAGATCATTGCTGAATTAAATGGCAGTCGTTCCATTGAAGATCTTGACTATTTGTTGCGAAAGGCTCAGCAATATTCGGTTAACATATTTACACATGAAAAAGATCAATTAATTAAAAATGACGGATTGATATACTATCTTGAAGGAAAAGTGATGGCTTTGAAGGAAGGGGCATATAGTGACGAATATGGTTTGGATATCAAAAACGAAAGCGGTTTTCAATCAGTCATATTTTAAAATAGTTTTTTAACATGATTGAATTTTCAGAGTAATACAAAGTGATAGAAGAGATTCTAGATGGGATGTTCACCTATATTTCACAATAAACGACCTTGATAATTTCATAGGAAAAAGGTACGATTTATTTGAAAAATAACCCATAAAAGTAAGGGGGTGGAATTAATGAGGAATGCTATTGAATTCGAATTATTTGGTAACTACGCTTTATTTACAGATCCTCTTATGAAATTAGGTGGAGAGAAAATGACCTATCAGGTGCCAACTTATCAAGCACTAAAAGGGATTGTGGAGAGCATTTATTGGAAACCTACTCTTCTAATGATTGTAGATGAATTGCGTGTTATGAAGCCTATTAAGATGGAGTCAAAAGGAGTCCGGCCGATTGAATATGGTGGTAAGAACACCCTTGCTAATTATACATATTTGAAAGATGTCCACTATCAAGTAAGAGCTCATTTTATATTTAATCCTTATCGTCCTGATCTAGCTTTTGATCGTAACGAGCATAAACATCACAACATTTTAAACCGCTCTCTTAAAGTAGGGGGCCGTAGAGATATCTTCCTCGGAGCGAGAGAATGCCAAGGATATGTAGAGCCTTGTGTATTTGGAGAAGGAGAGAGTTTTTATGATCATTACGGGGATCTGCATTTAGGGACAATGGTCCATGGGATTAACTATCCTGATGAGACAGGAAGGAATGCAATGGAAGTGCGTCTTTGGAATCCAGTTATGAAAAACGGGGTTATCCGATTTATTCGACCGGATGAGTGTACTCATGTGCGCAAAATTTCAGATATGGAACCGAAACACTTCGATCATTCAAACATTGAAACAGCCGATGAACTCTTCGAAAAAATGGAAATGGAGGTAATTAAATGAGCTGGCTATTGAATTTGTACGAAACGTATGAATCAAATTTGGATCAGGTAGGCCAGATTAAAAAGAAATACAATGGTCAGGAATATACGTTGTTGCCTATTTCTCATACTACTCAGACGGCACATATCGAAGTTTCAATTACAGAAGATGGTGAATTTCACTCAGCGACAATCCTTGATAAAAGTGATGCGAACACGTTAATTCCTTGTACCGAGGATTCAGCAAATCGAGCTGGTTCTAAAATTGCCCCGTATCCCCTTCATGACAAACTTAGCTATGTAGCAGGAGATTTTGTAGCATATGGAGGAGCGATAAAAAAAGAAGAACCTTTTTCATACTACATAAGCCAATTGAAAGAATGGGCTGAATCTTCAAATGCTACTGCTAAGGTGAAAAGCATCTACTGTTATTTAAAAAAGCGTAAGTTGATATCCGATTTAGTCACTGCAGGAATTTTACATGTAGATGCTAATGGGAAATTAATAGATACGTGGGATAAAAAAGCCGAGTCTTTTCTTGGTGAAAAACCGTCAATTTTTTCGGCAGTTACTGGCAGTCAAGAAAGTGCGTTTGTCAGATTCAATGTGGTGTCCTCAGACAAAATTTTGATAAAAGTATGGAAAGATAAGGAAATGTATGAATCATTTATCAAATTTTATCAAGATTATTTAAGCGATGAGGATTATTGCTATGTAACAGGCCAAGTGATGCCAAGTACAGATAAGCATGCAAATAAAATTAGAAATGCTGGAGATAAGGCGAAGTTGATATCCTCTAATGATACGAGCGGCTTTACATTTAGAGGGCGATTTAATAAAGCAGATGAGGTAGCAAAAATTAGTTATGATGTATCTCAAAAAGCACACAATGCGTTAAAATGGCTCATTAACAAGCAAGGAAAGATGGTAGATCAACGCGTTTTTCTTGTTTGGGGAAATGATGCAGAAGATATTCCTGATACTGTAGAAGATAGTTATGATATTTATTCACTAAATGAGATTGGAACTGAGAAGAGGGAAATAACATCTTATACGAACGATGAATTTGCAATTAAATTGGCTAAAGCAATCGATGGATATAAAAACAACTTAACGACCAAGGCTGACGTAAATATCCTTATTCTTGATTCTGCAACAACAGGAAGGTTAGCTGTTTTGTATTATCGTAATATACAGAAAGACTTGTATTTAAATAGATTAAAAAACTGGCATTCTTCGTGTGTTTGGGAACATCGCTATCGTAAAGATGAAAATAATGAATTTGTTAAATTTTTCGGAGCCCCATCAACGAGAGATATTGCGTTTGCTGCATATGGGCCAAACGCAAATGAGAAAGTGGTCAAAGGTTTAATGGAACGTATGTTACCTTGTATTGTAGATGGAAGGAACATTCCATTTGACATTGTCCGAAGTGCTCGTGAACGTGCATCTAATCCTGTGTCGATGGAAAGGTGGGAATGGGAAAAAACACTAAGCATTGCATGTGCATTAATCAATAAACAGGAGGGATACAAGGTGCCGTTAGATAAAGATAATAACGACCGTGATTATTTATTTGGTCGATTATTGGCCATCGCGGATGTGTTAGAAAGAAGTGCTTTAGATATTAAAGAAACACGGGCTACGAATGCAATCCGTTATATGAATTCATTTTCCAAGCATCCTGAAAGAACATGGAATACGATTCAAGCGTCTTTACAGCCATATCAGGCACGACTCGGAACGAAAGCAACCTATTTATCTAAATTAATCGATGAAGTGGCGTCAAAGTTTACGGTGGAAGAATTTAATAACAAACCATTATCCGGAAAATATTTGTTGGGATTCTATAGTCAGCGTCATGAGTTGTATCAAAAAAAGAATAAAAGTGAGTCAGTAGATCAAGCAATAGATACTGGGGAGGAGAATTTAGTATGACAAGTCTAGATCATAAAATCGATTTTGCCGTTATTTTATCGGTAACAAAGGCTAATGCAAACGGGGACCCTTTAAATGGAAATCGTCCGAGACAAAATTATGATGGTCATGGTGAAATTTCTGACGTAGCTATTAAGCGTAAAATTAGAAATCGACTCCAAGATATGGGCGAATCTATATTTGTCCAATCAAATGACAGAAAAAACGATCCATTCAATAGCTTAAGAGAAAGAGCAGAAGCAAATGAAGAGTTAGTAAAAGCACTAAAATCAAAAGAAAATCCTAAAGAAATGTTTGCTACATCCGCATGTAAGGCATGGATAGACGTAAGAAGTTTTGGACAAGTCTTTGCATTTAAAGGTGGTACGGAAAAAGGTGTCTCTACTGGAGTAAGAGGCCCGGTTTCCATTCATACGGCAACGAGTGTAGATCCAATTGACATTACAAGTATGCAAATTACAAAAAGCGTGAATTCTGAGCCTGGGAAAGAGAAAGGATCAGATACAATGGGAATGAAACATCGTGTCGACTTTGGGGTTTATGTATTTTACGGAAGCATCAACACTCAACTAGCAGAAAAAACCGGCTTTACAAATGAAGATGCGGAAAAGATTAAGCAAGCGCTTATTACTTTATTCGAAAATGATGCATCATCTGCTAGGCCAGAAGGAAGCATGGAAGTACATAAAGTGTGCTGGTGGGAGCATAATTCAAAGTTAGGTCAATATTCTTCTGCAAAAGTTCATCGCTTGTTAACTATTGAGAAAAGAGTGGATGAACCAAAAACAATCGATGACTATTCTATTGAAGTCCACGAATTGGATGGGTTAAAAGCTGAGGTGATTGATGGACTATAATGATGAGGACAGCTATCTTATGCTGTCTGGCATTCAGCACTTTCAATTTTGTAAACGCCAATGGGCGCTTATCCATATTGAACAGCAATGGGAAGAAAACGTCAAAACGGTTGAAGGGCAACATCTTCATCGTAAAGCTGACCAACCATTTACTAGAGAGAAGCGCGGCAATAAACTCATTGTTCGTGGGATGCCTGTAAAATCAAATAAGCTTAACATTACGGGAATTTGTGATGTAGTGGAGTTTATTAAGGATGAAAATGGTGTTGAAATAGCGGGTTCGGAAGGGAAATATACTGCATATCCAGTCGAGTACAAACGAGGTAAACCAAAAAAGGACGATGCAGACGTTTTACAACTAACTGCACAAGCTATGTGTTTAGAGGAGATGCTGCTTTGCGATATAAACGTTGGTTATATGTTTTATAACGAGATAAAGCATCGAGTGGAGATTCCACTAACCGCTGAGTATAAAAACAAAGTGAGATCGGTTGTTACAGAGATGCTCGATTATTATAGTCGAAAATACACACCTAAAGTAAAAACAGGAGCATTTTGTCATAGTTGTTCCCTTCAACATATTTGCTTACCTAAGCTCATGAATAAGAGGTCGGTAAAAAGTTATATTGAAGGGAAGATTAATGAATGAAAAAGCTTCTAAATACGTTATTTATCACTCAACAAGATGTTTATTTGTCATTAGATGGAGACAATATTGTTCTGCTTAAAGAACAGGAGAAGATGGGAAGATTACCGCTTCACAATTTGGAGTCCATTGTGTCCTTTGGCTATACAGGTGCCAGCCCTGCACTTATGGGTTATTGTGCAGAGAGAAATATTTCATTAATCTTTTTAACGATGAGTGGAAGGTTTCTGGCAAGAGTGAGTGGGAAAAGCAAGGGAAATGTAGTTTTGAGAAAGAAACAATATCGTATTTCAGATGATGAAGTGTTATCAGCGAAAATTGCACGTAACTTTATTATTGGTAAAATTTATAATAATAAATGGATGATTGAGAGAATGACACGAGATTACCCATTACGAATAGATGTCATTCAGTTCAAGGAAATTTCTCAGCACCTATCATCTATCATTAAAGCAGTAAGAGAGTGTAAGGATTTAGAAAGATTAAGAGGATTAGAGGGGCAAGCGGCTATTAGCTACAATAGCTTGTTTAACCAAATGATCTTACAGCAAAAAGACGATTTTTATTTCCATTCTCGTTCACGTAGACCGCCGTTAGATCATGTCAATGCAATGCTGTCATTTGCATATACGTTACTAGCAAACGATATGGCATCCGCTTTAGAAGGCGTTGGACTCGATGCATATGTTGGGTTTTTACATCGAGATCGACCAGGAAGAGTGTCGTTAGCGTTAGATGCTATGGAAGAACTTCGCGGAGTCTATGCAGATAAGTTTGTTTTGTCACTCATTAATAAAAAAGTTATAAATAAGGGCGATTTTCTAATGAAAGAAAATGGGGCTGTTATTATGACAGATGAAGGAAGAAAGAAATTTTTAAACGCATGGCAGAATAAAAAACAAGAAAAGATAACCCATCCGTATTTAGGTGAAAAAATAGCTTGGGGCTTAGTACCACATGTCCAAGCGTTATTGCTCGCTCGTCATTTGCGCAATGATTTAGACGAGTATCCACCATTCCTATGGAAGTAGGTGCACATATTTGTTAGTGTTAATTACGTACGATGTAAGCACTGTAAGTAATGGAGGGCAAAAGAGACTTAGAAAAGTCGCGAAAACATGTCAAAATCACGGCCAACGAGTTCAAAACTCGGTGTTTGAATGTGTAGTAGATGCAGCACAATTTGCTGCATTAAAAATGAAACTAGAAGACATTATTGATCCTACGCAAGACAGTCTTAGATTTTATCAACTAGGCAACAATTATAAGACAAAAGTAGAACACGTTGGTGTAAAAGAATCAGTAGATTTAGAAGGTCCTTTAATTTATTAGTGCGAATATAAAGCACACATAAATTCTCAGGCACATTCGCACCTGGATTTTACCATTTATCCACCCATTTTTTTCTAATTATTGTAGTGTTCTTTATTCCAATAAAGAAAATAGCAGATTTTTGATCGGAAAATGCGTAATTTTAGCTTATTTTGGTCAAAAATCGCTGTCGCACTCCATGTGAGTGCGTGGATTGAAATCAGATTGGTTTGATAAAGAGGATGAACCAAATACGTCGCACTCCATGTGAGTGCGTGGATTGAAATTTAATACAAACATCTGACTTTAAGGGGAACAATTGTCGCACTCCATGTGAGTGCGTGGATTGAAATAAGTATGGGATTAATTAGTCTACTTGCACCTATAATGTCGCACTCCATGTGAGTGCGTGGATTGAAATCTCTAATGATTAATATTGGAAAGAAACGCATTTGTCGCACTCCATGTGAGTGCGTGGATTGAAATTTCTATAACGCAGATCGAAGACCTGGCAGGCGGGTCGCACTCCATGTGAGTGCGTGGATTGAAATCCTAAAGTATTAATGCCAGAACTAATTAAACAAGGTCGCACTCCATGTGAGTGCGTGGATTGAAATAAAAATCAACAAGGAGAATCAGAAGCGGACTTCAGTCGCACTCCATGTGAGTGCGTGGATTGAAATTATAATCGATTGAAGAATATTAAAGATGCTTTTGACTGTCGCACTCCATGTGAGTGCGTGGATTGAAATATAAGAATCGTGTATAAAACTTATTCGTCCATCATGTCGCACTCCATGTGAGTGCGTGGATTGAAATATGGCTGCATTGTTTGCGGATCGAATCATTGAGCGTCGCACTCCATGTGAGTGCGTGGATTGAAATAATTCAGCAGCAAGCTTATCGGCATTGGCTTTTTCGTCGCACTCCATGTGAGTGCGTGGTATGAATTTGCTTGTTCATCTTAATAATCTTCAAATATCAATTAATTGATTTATGAGATGAATAAATTTAAGATTACGAGGATAAAGGATTCTTTTTATATAATAAGCAGGACGTATTACTTGAGAGATGAGGGATAGAAGATGATTCTAATGGAAAATGATTGGTTACAAGTTGAATTTTCAAGCAGCGGGGCAGAAGTGAGGAAAGTTGCACATAAGAAAAATGGTCTCGACTATATGTGGACGGGTGACAGTGCCTACTGGGGACGCGTCTCACCGGTATTGTTTCCGATTGTTGGACGTTTAAAGGAAAATCGTTATGAACTTGATGGTCAAACATATGAAATGTCACAGCACGGATTTTTGCGCGACGTTGAATTTACTATTCATGATCAAACAGCAACAAAGATTTCGTTTCAGTTTCAATCAGCTGGACGTTATACCGACGTGTACCCATATGAATTTACAGCGATTATTCATTATACCCTTCAAGAGGATTCACTTACTGTGAAGTGGGAAATTGTGAATGAAAACAATGAAACGATGTATTTTTCCATCGGTGCGCATCCAGCATTTCTTATCCCGCTTTTAGAAAATGAAAGAGTAGAGGACTATCATGTTCATTTAACGCCGGCAGGGAAAGTCACTCAATATGAACTAAAGAATTCGTTCATTCATGAAAAAGGAATGGTTCATGATTTTTCTACGATCCAGCTTACGAATGATCTATTTGCAAATGATGCCCTCATTTACAGCAACATCGATCAAGTTGAACTTTTATCAAGTAAATCGAATCACGGTGTAACAGTATTGTTAGAAAAATTTCCATTTGTAGGGATTTGGTCAAAATATATAGAGGAAGATGGAACAATTGCTCCGTTTGTTTGCATCGAACCATGGTACGGCATCGCTGATACACAATCTACAACAGGAAACTTAAAAGAAAAATTTGGGATGAATTCACTGGAAGTCAGCCAAACATTCCAAGCCGAATATACAATGACATTTAAATAATGATAATTACAAGAATTACATACGGCAACGTAATATATTTACTCATGGGAATCTAGGATGATCATCTTAGATTCCACTAGAATGAGATCTCATGGATTTGGTGTTACAATGGCTGGGTTAAAAGGAAGGGGATGTACGGATTGTAATATATTCCAATTTCATTTTTCCTAGTTTACATAATAACTATTATAGGAAGTAATAAAACGAGACAGAAATCCAGTCTCAATGACTAAGTATACTTAAGTAAATGAGACAGAATGGAAAATTTCGATGAATACCTGATAACTGTTTGCCTAACTAATTTATTTAGGTTTAACTTCTCAATTTATAGTAAAAATAATATTAGGTTCATGACATACACATTTATCTGACTTCACCAAAATTTGCTGCATAGATAACTCTGTATGGATATTGTTATACAAAACATATCTGGGCAAAATTGTTAATGGTTCATTTCATCCATTTTTTATTTGGTTAATTTTCAGAATTCTCATTATTATTAACTTTATTAACACGCTGTTCATCGGTACTTTTTACTACACCTCCTCCCTTTCTTCAATTGTTGTAAGCTATCTTACGGTATTTCTCTTCCTAAGTGTCTATAATGGGTTTATAAGTTTAAGGAGGAAGATATAAATGAAAACGATCCATGATATAACTGAATTTGATCGCTTTATTGCAAGTGATCAGCCTGTAGTGGTTAAATTTTTTGCTGATTGGTGCCCAGATTGTAAGAGATTAGATATATACCTACCTTCTGTTTTAGAAGAGCTTCCAAATATACCCTTTCAACAAATCAACAAAGATGAATTATCAGAGCTAGCTGAACGTCATCAAGTTATGGGTATTCCTAGCTTGCTCGTGTTTAAAAACGGGGAAAAGATTGGCCACCTTCATAGCGCTAATGCGAAAACTCCTGAAGAAGTTCAAGAGTTTTTGGCTACATTCTTTTAAAGAAATGAGAAAACCAGGTGTTCTCACACTTGGTTTTCTCTATATACATAAGGAGTTTGTTTACATATGAAACGAATTGTTTTAGCTGGAGGCGGCCATGCCCATTTAACTGTTATCCGAATGCTGTTAGATAACAAAAGGAATGATATCGAAGTAATATTAATCTCTCCTTCAACCTATCAATACTATTCAGGAATGTTTTCAGGATATACTGAAGGATTATACCAAGAGAACGATATTCGGATCGATCTTAGCAAGCTTGCTGAATTTTCTTCGATTTCATTCTACGAAGACGAAATAATCAAAGTGGATCCCGATAAGAAAATGGCTTATGGACTTTCTGGTCAACAATGGTCATTTGATATCCTCTCTTTTAATATTGGGTCTCGCTATACAAATAAGCATACTTCTACTCAAATAATAGATGTTAAGCCGAATTTCCTCTTCACCAAGAATATTGAGCAATTCAGATCCTTAGAAAAGCCTGTGATTGTTGGTGGTGGAGCTTCTGGAGTAGAGCTGGCTCTTTCCATACATGCATGGAAAAGAAAACACCAGCCTGGATCACAAGTAAGATTAATTAGTTCACAACCGTTATTGCATTCCTATGGAGAACGTACCTCAAATCAGATTCGAAAGATTGCCAGTCAAAAAGGATTATCATTTACTGAAAATGAAAAGGTCATACAACAGCAGGCTGATTTCCTAGTGACTGATCATCAGCGACAAATCCCTTATTCGGGTATCCTTTGGCTCACAGGTCCAACAGCAGCAAATGTATTTTATCATTCGCAGCTAGAAACCGATCATAGAGGGTTTTTACTGGTGAATGATTTTCTTCAGTCAAAAAGATACTCAAATATATTCGCTGTCGGGGATTGTTCGACACTCATAAATCACCCTGCCCTCCCCAAAAATGGAGTATATGCTGTCAGACAAGGACCCATTCTTGCTCATAACATTTCAGCCTTGTTAGAGGATAAGAGCTTTACCCCTTTTAAGCCTCAGAGCAGGTTTCTTGCAATCCTTTCTACAGGTGATCAAGAGGCATTATTAACGTATGGTCATTTTTCAACACACGGGAAATTTCCTTGGAGGCTCAAAAATCATATCGATCAAACGTTCATGAACAAAACAAAAGGAACTCTCGGATAAATAAAAACCAACAAGTATGACCCATTTTTTGCCTTTAATACAGAGGTTTTACGAACGATCATCCATCCGAATCATCTTTGGAACACGTTGCATATAGGCTATTTACAACTGCTTGTTGTTTTCTTTCTAACTCCCGTCTATTTTATGATTATCAATCGAAAAACCACTCAAAGATTAACGGCGGTTGAGAAACTAGTCCTGCCTACATCTATTGATAGTTTTTTCATTTTAGGTACTTCAATTCTAATTGTAGGTATAACAAGTACGTTCGAAATCGTAAAAAGCTATTTCTTTTATGATTTTGTATTTTCTATGATGATTGGATTTGGCTAGGGATGGTTTGTAAGGAAAAGAAAACCTGTGCAAAATACCGAGCAAGTGAATCAGCTCGGTACGATTGGTCTCTACCTATTTATTATTCTTACCGTTTATAAAACAAGTAACTTACTAACATTCTTCCCATTTGAACATTTGTTGATAATCGTAAGTAAGTCGATAATAGTTGGAATCCTAAGCTTTTCTATTTGTTTGATGTTGTTGCGGCGCTTTACTGAAGCAGAAAGAATAGTAGTGATAGTGGCCATGTGGAGCTTTACATTATATGCCCCAGTCGTTTGTATGCATGCTAGGCGAACTGCAGTGAACCGTGTGGGCCCCGCTCCATACGTACTTCTCGTTGTTCCTCTTATCATCCTATGGCTTATTAATTACGTGCATGTATGGCTGACTCTAAGCCTTCAGCAATAGTTTTCCGATTGAAGGCGATTGATTGACTTAAATCATTCGCTTGTTTGCTTGATTCATTTATTCGGCTTGTCTTGCCTATCAATTCTTCCTTTTCCTTATTGACAGTTGACACGGATTGATAGATTTGGTTAAACAGAAGGCTTGTCTCATTTACACTGTTAATCCCAATTTTAACTCTCTCCTGTTCTTCTTGGGAAATTCCTTTGATTACGTTTATTTCTTTAATAATATGGTCAATTGATGCTTGAGCCTGTTTCGTTGCTTGGCCGCTTTCCTCAGATAGCTTTCGAACCTCTTTAGCAACCACGTCAAATCCTCTTCCAGCTGCTCCTGCACGTGCTGCTTCAATTGAGGCATTGAGAGCTAATAGATTCGTCTGTGAAGAAATAGCTTGTAAGAGTCGAATGATTTCAATTAACTGTTGTGAGAGCTGTGAAAGTGTATCTACTTTATCATATAAATGGTTTGAAGAGTGATGGATGTTTTCCATCTCAATTACTGTTCCTGCAATCCTTTTCATTCCCTTTTCTGCATGAAAAGAAGCCTCACTTACCTGTTGATGAATAGTATTCGAAATTTGTGATAGTCCGTTTGATTGCTCGACCATCTCGCGTGCAGCTTGTAAAAATTGATCCATTTCTTGTTTTTGCTTTTTCATAACGTTTAAAGCCTGTTGCAATTGATCCATTATCATAGCTCCTCTATGTTTGAAGGTTTAATATATCCTTCCCAATTATTGTTTGGTTTTTAATAATCAATACCGGTGTGATCACTTCACCCAAACGATCAATAAGGGTAGTAACCGAATTTGGTTCTTCGAGAATATTTATTTCTTGATAGCTTAGGTGTAATCTTTCTAAATGATTACGAGCTTGAACGCAAATTTCACAACCGTTAATCGTGTATAATGTGGCTTCCATCCTCTAGCCCCCTTTATGATCTCAGATTTGATAAAACAGTAAAATGGATTCCTTTTAAGTTTCCCTTTATACTTAGAAAGAAGTCGAAGCGAAGGAAATCTGGAGGAATACGATGGATAAATTGTTTTTATTATCCCAAATTAGCTTGTTTGATGAATTACCAATGGATGATCTCCAAAAAATTGATGCAATGAGTGAAATGAAACCTGTAAAAAAAGGGACCATCATTTTATCACCCACTCATCAAATCCCAGCGCTATTTCTATTGAAAAAAGGACAGGTTAGATTATTCAGAATCAATGAAAACGGCAAAGAATTTACGGTTGATATACTAGTAGATGGCAATATATTTGGTGAAACTTCTACACTTTCTTTAACTGATGATCAAATCTATGTGGAAGCCATGACAGACACCTATCTTTGTGTGATAGGAAAGGAGCGGTTTGAAGCATTTCTCGAAAAAAATCCGAAAATGGCGATTAAGTTAATCAATATTCTTTCAACAAGATTAAAGGAATTGTATTCTTTTAGTGAAAAAATTGCGTTAAGTGATGTAAAATACCGCGTACTCTATCTCCTTCTAAAACTGAGTGAAAAAACAGGAAAACGTAAGAATGAATGGCAAACCATCGATATGAAGCTTACCCATCAAGATATGGCGAACATGATTGGTTCTACTCGGGAAACGACTAGCTCGATCATTAGTCAGTTAAAGAAGGATGGCTATATAAAGAAAGGCCTCAAACTTTCCGTAAATGTAGAAAAAGCGAAAGAAATGATTCAAGAAATTTAAAGCGGACCTATTGTCCGCTTTTTCTTATCTAAATGTTTGAATATATTTCTTTATCAATCTCGGAATCCATCCTTGAAAGAGCTTTTCTCTCCAGTAGGAATCCGCTGTTCTTTGGATAGCTGCAGCATGATTCGGATACGGATAAACCATTTGTGATAGGTCTCCTATTTTCTTTTTTTCCTTCATCGCAAGCACTACCGTTTGCATCCAATCACCCGCTCCCTTTCCAATTGCATGGGCACCAATAATTCTGCCTTTTTGATCTGTCAGAATTTTGACCAATCCTTCTGTTTCCCCATCTGCTACAAACCGGTCTACTTCTGAGAGTGAAGTTTGGTATACAAGGTGGGGCTGGTTTTTGTCTTTAAGCTCTTCTTCAGTCTCCCCTAAATGAAAGATTTCAGGTGTTGTGTACGTTACCCAAGGAACTTCCGAATATTGTATCTTTCTTCTTAAACCAAGTACGGCATTTTGGACTACTAGTTTGCCTTCAAGGCCTGCGACATGTGTAAAAGGAAGTGTCCCATTGACATCTCCGATTGCGTAAATATGTGATACGTTTGTTTGTAGCCTCTCATTAACAGGGATGTAGCCCTGTTGATCCACATGGATTCCTGCATTCTTTAGCTCAAGCTGATCAGAGTTCGGTATCCGTCCAGTTGCAAGTAAGATCGCATCTACAACCAATTCCTCTTCTGTCCCATCGATCATGACAGTCATTTGCTTTTGCCCGTTTTCTTCCTTGATCCGAGTGACACTCGCTTCGAAGGAAAAATGCATTTCCTTTGAGAGGAATTCAAACGCTCTTTCGCGAATTTCCTTATCTTCCTTCGGTAAAATCGTCTTTCCTCGCTCAAATACAGTCACTTCACTTCCAAGTCTTGAGAAAGCTTGAGCAAGTTCGATTCCTATTGGTCCTCCTCCAATTACAGCGAGCTTTTTTGGCAAGGATTCTAAGTCAAATATCGTTTCGTTCGTTAAAAAACCACTTTCTTGTAGCCCTTCTATATTCGGTATAAATGGCCTAGATCCAGTAGAAAGGACCATTCTCTTTCCGTAGATGGTTTCGTTTCCTTGAATCTCTACTTCATGCTCATTCAAAAAATTGCCCTTTCCAATATAAATATCTACTCCAAGCTTTCGAAAACGATCCGCGTCATCATGAACTTGAATATGGGAAATGACTTCTTGGATTCTCTCTTTTACTTCCGTCATTCGGATCGTTCCAGTAGCATGTAAGCCATAGGATGAAGCGGACCTCATATTGTAGATTCGATTGGCAATGGAAATCAGCGTTTTTGAAGGAACACATCCGTAATGAAGGCAATCTCCTCCTGGCTGTTGTTCCTTTTCAATTAGAGCTACCTTCGCTCCTAGAGAACTCGCTCCTGCAGCAACTGTTAATCCCCCTGCGCCTCCTCCAATGACAATTAAGTCATACGTTTTCATTTAGTTCACATCCTTTAGTAGTTTTCTTGCTTCTAACATTCTTTGGATGCCCGTAAAGATCTCAACAGCTACAAAAATAAGGGTGATTTCTAATCGGAATGGCTCGACTAGCATCATAAGCGTCAAGAAAATGAATCCTTCTGTTCGTTCAGCTACTCCAGCTTGGTAATAAAAAGATTTCATACCCTGCTTTTCTGAAACTGCACCAACTGTTAGAAAAATCGTAATCGAAAAGATGATGGAAACACTTAAAAGCAAAAGGGCCCATTGAAGTTCAGGGTATAGGAAAGCAATCCCTAGAATCACACTTATTTCAACTAAACGATCAAACGTCACATCCATAACGGTCCCCCACGGAGATGGCTTTGTCATTCGTGCCATCGAACCATCCACAGCATCCAAGTAACCGGAAAGCCAAAGGAAGATGACTGCCAGAATAGGCTGGTTATAAAAAAACCAAATTCCAGATGAAATTCCTGTGAAAAATGCCATAATCGTTACCTGATTCGCAGTGAGTCCCATACGTAATAAATGAGTAGCTGTTTTATGAATGATAGGTTGTACAAATTTTCGTCCATGTGTGTCTAACAACGCTTAATCCCTCTTTTCTTTTGATAATCCTAGCTTTTCTCGTAATTTTTTGCTAAGTATTAGGGGAGCTAACGCAACAACGATAAATAGGATGATTGCTATAACCAGCTTTCCCGTTGTAGCTCCTACAATACTTGCACCGAGAAAATTGTAGGCAAACGTACCAGGGATGATTCCAATCATCGTTCCAACAGCAAAATGAATATATTTCACTTTGGATACCCCTGCTAAATAACTAATCATATCAAAATTAAATAGGGGAATTAATCTTAATAACAATACATATACAAACCCATTCTTACTCAACTGTTGTTGAATGGTTTCCCCTTTTCCCTTCCATCTCTTGTTCGCTAGATTCTTTCCTAGCTTTCTAGCCAAGAAAAACGCAACAGTTGCTGCTAAAGTAGCTCCAATGATCGTATAAATAGTTCCATAGACGGGTCCAAATGCAAGTCCGCCGGCTAAAGAAAGAACAGATGCAGGAAAAAGAATGATTGGTCGAAATGTATATAAAATGATATAGATAAAAGGAGAAAACAATCCAAAGGATAGAATCCAATCGCGTATTTTTTGTGGTTCAATATTCAAGTACTGCTGATTAAACCATATGAGAAAGATAACTATTGCTGCAATTGCGCCCCATTTTATGAGTGTGGTCCTTTTCATCTTATTTCTCCTCAAAATTCAGAATGTTGTTCGGATGATCAAGTGTAATATTCACTCGTTGATCCACTTGATGTTCGTGATCTCGTAAGGTAACGGTTTGGTTTAATGCGGGTATATCAATGTCACAGAAGACGCTGCCATACTTAAACCGCTTGCTTGTCACTACTCCTGCCCACATATATTCATTTGTCGACTCCGTAGAAGGCATACATATCAGATGGTTTGCGTGGATAAACCGACGCTCATCTAGTAGAATTCCCTCGCTAATAAAACTAGCTACAAATCGATTTTTCGGAAATGAATAGATATCTGTTGGCACCCCTAGTTGTTGAAGCGAACCCTCCCCCAACACCGCCAGCTTATCTCCTAGCGACATCGCTTCCTCACGGTCATGCGTTACAAATATGCTCGTGATTTGATGTTGTTTCAATAATTCTCTTACCCAAACAGTTACCTCTCTTCTGAGTTCATGATCAATACTACTAAATGGCTCATCTAATAGCAGTAGCTTTGGCTGGGTGATAAGAGCACGAGCTAATGCAACCCGCTGTTGTTGTCCGCCCGACAATTCATGAGGGTATTTCCTCTCAAGCTTATCCATTCCTATGTGGTGAATAAACTCTCTCCCCCTCATTTGACGCTCCTTCTTGGTCATTCTTGTGAAATGTAGACCATATATGACATTATCAAGAACGGTCATATGTGGAAAAAGCAAGGCTTCTTGAAACATGAGGACAACAGGCCGCCTATTTGCATGAGTAAGATTGAAATTTTCCTTCTGAATGAGCACGTCCCCTGAATAATCGAGATCTAGGCCAGCGATTGCTTTTAATAAGGATGATTTTCCTGTTCCAGACGGGCCGACTAAGCTTAATATATCACCCTGTGTCATCGTAAACGAAACATCCGTAAATACCGGCTGTCCTTCGAATTGCTTGCTTAGATGTGATATTTCAATGTAATCATTTATAATGATCCCCTCCTGACTTACGTTCTAACTGTAGCTTCTTCTGATAGGGTACGAGTAACCGAAAAAGGATTTCAAACACAAGTACTGAGAAGATAGGCAACAAAGCAAATAGTAGTGAAAAGCTCGCAATTACTGCATCATTGACACTTGATAAAAAAGGGAAGTAGATGATGGCTAGTGTAATGACATTTCCCCCTCCAATCAATGCAGTTAATATATATTGACTCATTGATATGACTAAGATCAAAAATAGACTACTACGGATACTTGGAAGCAAGAGCGGCAAATAGACTGTATAATAGGTCTTCCGTTTTGTTGCTCCTAGAGTTGCGGCAGCATGAGAATAGGAATTCCCTATCGATTCAAAACCGGCACGAATGATTTTCACTGTGTACGGTACAGTTGGTAATAAATGTACAAGAACCACGCCCATCCACTGATCGGCTAAGCCGATGCGGATAAAACTTAAATGAATTCCCATGGCAACAGCTAAGCTTGGAATCATAAGCGGTAAGAGCAGTACACTCTCTACAATCGACTTTCCTTTGAAATGCTCAAATGCTAACACATAAGCTGCAGGAACAGCAATGATGAAATTTAGCAAAATAACCACAAAGCCAATGAGCAACGATTGGAATACTGCATCTAGCAATCTTGGTTCTGAAAATAATACGGACCAGCCTTGTAGTGAAAATTGATTCGGCCATACCATGGGCCAGTTCCAGCTAATTGAAAAGCTTTTCGTAACGAGCAGAATAAATGGAAGGAGTGTCATTACATAGAAAAGGACAGAAAGAAATGGTTGGATTCTTCTATTCATCTATCCACCTCTCCTTTCACAAACCGCTTCCGATTGTGTAAATGCCAAATATAATACAATACGACTGGCAGCATAATCACAAGCGTGAGCAAAATCATAACCGCAAATGCGTATGGTCTTTGACTCCAATCCCCTTCATAAAACCAATCATACGTTAATACGGAAACATATTTTGGATAAGTCGTTCCAAGAAGGTATGGTACTTCATAAGCTCCTAAGACAAACGCGAAGATTATTAAGCCCGCTTCTGCCACAACTGGATAAAGAAACGGCCATTCGATATCCTTGAAAACTCTCCACTTGCTCCCTCCTAATGTTTGAACAACGAGCGGATAATTGGGGTTCATTTGAACGTATACCGGTAATACCATTAAGACGACAAATGGAACCTCTTTACCGATATACGTCAATATCATACCAATCCCATGATGGTCTCGGATCCAAAGGGGGAAATCGCTGTAGTCATCGATCCACCCTATCGTTTCGAAAATAGCGGATACCCAGCCTGTTTGAGAAAGCAACAAAAGCATGACATACGCCCAAACAAAATGAGGGAAAAGCATGGGGATCCATATGAGAGCCTTGCTATGATGGGATTTCAATGATTCAAACATCCATTTGGCTACTAGAAGGCCAATCAGTAACGATAGAGTCGTAGATACCGAGGCAATGGTAAGGCTTAATTGAATAGAATCCAGAAAGGTTGGATCTTTTAGTATTTCCTTATAATAGGTTAGCGTCCATGAACCATCTCCTTGGATACTCGTCAAAAAGGCGGATAAGAGTCCGTATCCAACTAGTAGCAAAACAAAGAAGATGGCAGGAAATAACGCAAAGCTAATTTTACTTCGTTTGGACCACTTCATGAATCCAATTCTCCTCTATCCAGTTCACATACTGCGCATCCATTTCAGGTAAGAACGACTCATCTAGTACTCTTTGAGGTAATACAGAAGTACCGCGATCATAGGAGTCGATTTGTGCTTGTGTTTCTGCTGGAAGCAATTCCTTATCAAGTGACATATTTTCCCCCCAGTAAGTAGAGTCATATTTTGCAAATTGGGCATCAGGTGATAATAGGAAATTGGCTGCTACAAGGGCAGCTGCTTTATTTGGGCTGTTAAACGGAATGGCTAAATAATGCGTATTGCCAATTGATCCTGACTCCAAAACAAATGATTTCGTTGTCTTCGGAAACACACCCTCTTCGATTAAGCTTTCCGCGCGTGCTTCATTATAGCCCATCGTCATCCATACCTCCCCTTGGCTATACAAACGATCTAATTCTGTCAAAGAAGCTGGGTACGTAGCACCTTCTCTCCATAAATCCTTTTCGATATCATTTAAATAACCCCACATCCAGTCGCTATTCTGTTCTGCAAGGGCTTCACTATACCCATTTTCAAGGAGTGGTTCCGGTCCACCTGCACTTTTATAGAGAACATGACGTAAAAATGCATTACCGGTAAAATCACTTGCATCTGGGTAAGTAAACCTTCCTGGATGTTCTTTTACCCAATTTTGTAATTCTTCAAAGCTAGTAGGGGGATTACTTACTTTGGCAGAATCATAGAAAAATACGAACTGAACCTTTCCCCAAGGAGCTTCATACCCATTGATTTCCGTACCAAAATCATATTGTAGGTCAAGACGATCTTGTTTTAAAAAAGAGGTATAATTAGGTAGTTGATCAGTAAATGGGCCGTATAAAAGCTCGTTCGTCTTGGCATTTCTGAAATTTCCCCCATTGATCCAAATGAGATCAATTGTCCCCTTTTCCTTATTAGCTTTTTTCTCATTTAATAGTTTTTGAAGAATTTCATTCGTATCAATTGGCACTCTTTCTAACGCAACCCCAGCGTTTTCTAGTAATTGAGGCGCTACCCAATCATCGATATACGAATTTACGCCTTCATCTCCGCCCCACATATAGATTCGAACGTTCTCTCCCTCTGCAAGCGCTTGAATGTCATCCCAATCTTTGTTTGCGAGGTGAACTACCTCTGCATCTGGCTGTTGACTACAAGCACTTAAAATAAGTAGAAAGATAAATGCAAGTGATATTTTTTTCTTCATTCCGTTTTCCTCCTAATTTTTCCTTTATCCTACACGAATAAGCATATTCATTTCTGTAAGGAGGATTACATATTACCGTAAAGATTAAATCAAAAAAAACACAGGCGAATCGCCTGTGTTAAGTTACGGTCTGTTTTTTAGATTGCATTTCGATCATTAAATATTTTCTAGGCGTGCCAAAGTACAGCAATTGGTTAAATTGAGGATACACGGATGAGAACTGAATAAAAATGGGAGAATCTAATAGCCATGGATAATGAAGATAAAAGCTTCTGTCCCCATATACCATTGCTGTTAATGCGAGATCTAACTCCCGCTTGAAAATCATGTAGCGAATTTTGGCGTATTTCTCATCGAATTCTCCTCCGCTGACATATACCGTTCCATTTAGTATATACTGTCCCATTTTTGGCGTCCATTCAGCTACCACTTCATCACGAAATTGAGGATTGACTGCTTTCATATCATATCGAATGCCGATGGATAAGTATAATTCCCCTGTTGTATCTGAATGGGTAAGTGTGTACTTTCTTCCTTCCACTGGATGGAAAGGTGTAGCTGGTGGTAGATAGGTTACAGTCAGTAGATTGGAATCAAAGTTCGTCATACATTCGTTCCCCCTCATACAGCTAGTTCATTCTATTTTCATCATGCTTATTGTAGTCTATGAAATGAGAGGGGATTGCGTGACAAATGCCTACCTATTTAATTTCCATCACATCAGCGCCAAGAAGCTTCCATTTCCCATGATCAAGCTTCCAGATGGATTCAACAAATGCAATAGCATCTGCGTTGTATGCCCCACTGACTCTTTGGACTCCTTTTAATCCAACAGATCCATCTTCTAATTTAATTGGCTTTAACAATCCATATGCATGAACCATTAACTCTTGCGGTTCATTCAATTTTTCATTGACATATAACCCCATCTTGTTATATTCCTCTTTGCGGTTTTGTAAATCGAATTGATACGTTTTGCCTGTTTCATTGATTGTTAAATTGGCTTTATAGTGATCAAGAAATTGGGCTTGCATCAGCAAAGGATCAGGAACAGTCAGGTCATGAATGGAAAAATCTTTTAAGCTATATAAGTAGTGCTGTGATAGTCCTCCACTACCACCAGTTGGAACAGTAACAAATATATCTACGACTCCATCCTGATTTAAGTCTTGAAAAACAATTGTAGGCTCATAGCCGCCATCGAGCTTAATTGTATAGTGCTCTTGGTTGGATGCCACGATTTCCAACTTGATTTCTTTGAGGAAACTCGCTTTGTTGTCAAAAGGAGTGCCTTTCACATATATAGTATCCTTTATTTGATCACCGGTTACATCCACTTGGTCTTTCGAGATCGTTGCTTCTTTTTTGTTTTCTTCTATTGCATATACGCCGGTAATTGCAGACAGTGACATGAAGAAAAAGGATGCAAAAGCAAATAATAACTCTTTTTTCATCAAATTGATAGCCTCCCTAGAAACGACTCTTTCACTTAGTATCTCCATTATTGGTAAAAACATGTAAACTTCATGTGGAAATTTCAACATGACTTGCTTGTCGTTTTTTTATTTCTTTTAAGTTAGGGGGCATTCTATGATTCAGAAGGATAAAAAAGCCGCACCTAGCTAGCATGGTTACACTAGACAAGTACGGCTTGATGGTCTGTTAAATTGATTGTTTTGTGTTTTCAGTTGTTGGTTTACTCTCCCAACATTCAATTCCCTCGAGTCCAGAGATGGAATCTGCGTAGAAAACTGGATCTTTGTCATCCTCGCGTTGCTTTTGGTAATCCTTTAAGGCTTTATATGCAATTTTCCCTAATAGGAAGATAACAATTAAGTTAATAAAGGCCATAATTCCCATGAATAGATCGGCAAGCGTCCAAACAATCGAAAGGTTGACGACAGCTCCGAAAATTACCATAGCCAGCACAGCCATACGATAGATGAAAAGCATCGCTTTACTATTTTTGATAAACTCAATATTCGTTTCTCCATAATAATAGTTCCCAATAATGGAGCTAAAAGCGAATAGGAATATCGAAATGGCAATAAAGATCGTAGCCCATGAACCAATATGCTCGGATAACGCAAATTGAGTTAATTGAATGCCCGTTAATTCGGTTGCAGCATAATCACCTGATAAAAGAATAATAAAGGCAGTTGCCGAACAGATTAAGATCGTGTCAACAAAGACACCAAGCGTTTGGATTAATCCTTGTTTGACTGGGTGTGTGACAGCTGCAGTGGCTGCTGCGTTTGGAGCGCTACCCATTCCCGCTTCATTTGAGAACAGACCGCGTTTAATCCCCATCATGATCGCCGCACCGATACCTCCACCGACCACTTCTTCCACGCCAAAGGCACTTTTCACAATTAGACTAAGAACGGCAGGTACTTCTGTAATATTAAGAATAACAATAAAAATAGCAAGAAGTAGATAAATCGTCGCCATAATCGGCACAATCACTTGTGATACATGAGCAATCCTTTTGACACCACCAAAAATGACAAGACCGGTTAGAACCACTAATACGATTCCAACTGAAAAGCGGCTCATACCAAATGCTTCGTTAAAAGCAATTGAAATGGTGTTCGATTGCACTGAATTAAAGACAAGACCAAAGCAAAATGTAATAATAATTGCAAATAATACACCTAGCCAGCGCATATGAAGTCCTTTTTGAATATAATAGGCAGGTCCTCCTCTGAATCCATCCTTATCATGAACCTTATAAATTTGCGCTAATGTACTTTCTACAAAGCTCGATGCTGCGCCGAAGAAGGCGATAATCCACATCCAAAATACGGCTCCAGGCCCTCCAGCTGCAATCGCTGTTGCTACACCTGCAAGGTTTCCCGTTCCAACTCGAGAAGCGGCACTGATGCAAAATGCTTGAAAGGAAGATAGCCCTTTTTTTCCATCAGAAGACACCATTGCCTTGTCACCAAGGAGACGAAACATTTCACGAAAGTATCTTAATTGGACAAACCCTGTTTTTACGCTAAATAATAATCCTAAAAGAATCAGTACAGCAATTAAAATATACGTCCAAAAAAAGTCACTGACTGTTGCAATTTGGGTCTCCCATATTTGTAAAGTCTTTTCCATAGAGTTCCTCCTGATTTTCTTGTTGAAAGTATTTAGACTTTATTATAGTAATCTATCAAAGAAAAACAAGTACTAATTTTCTTATTTTGCGAGATTTTGTCGAAGAAGAGGATATAAGCAGGAGAAAATCTCCATGATAATAAACTACCCAGCCTTAAGACTGGGTAGTAAAAATTATTGAACTTCTTTCATTTCTTCTTTCCAAATCGCGACAATTCGGCCTGCTTCTGATTCATCTAAGACAAACGAGCCATTAGAATACCGATCATTGTTTCGCAAATCTTTCACTTGCGTTTTCTCTGTTAGTCCTTTTTCAGACTCAACCAAGATGATAGATGTGTCCGTTACGAGTTCTAAACCAATTAATCGGTGTGGATTCGATTTGAGCTCACGAAGCATAACCACTCCACGTTTAGCACGTGATGCAAGCTCAAATTCATCAAGCTTCATGCGTTTAATCGCCCCGCGCTGAGTAACGATGACTACACTTTGTTTGATTCCCATTTCAATGAGCTTCCCGCTTACGACAAAATCACCGTCTTTTAAATTGATTCCTTTAACTCCAGCGGCACGAGCACCAACAATATTTACTTCTTCTTCTTTAAAGCGAAGACCGTAACCTAAATGAGTGGCAAGCAATAGCTCTTGCTGTCCATTTGTTAAATGCACATCGACTACCTCGTCATCTCCTTTTAAGTTGATGGCCACTAATGGCTTAGAGTAACGTTGAGCTTTATAAGCCTTAAGCTCTGTTTTCTTCACCATTCCATTTTTAGTGACAAACAGCATAAACAGATCTTGTTCAAAGTCTTTAATCGGGAATGCTTGCAAAATTTGTTCATCCCGATCGATTGGAATAATATTCGCAATATGCTGTCCGAGATCTTTCCAACGGATATCTGGTAGTTCATGAACAGGACAATATAAATAATTCCCTTTATTTGTAAATAGGACAACCACATCGGTTGTGTTCACATCCAGCTGGGCAATGAGTCGATCTGAATCCTTCATGCCGAAATCCTGTCCATTAGACGCAGCATAAGAACGAAGACTTGTTCGTTTCACATAGCCCTCTTTTGTAACAGATACGATGACATCTTCACTTGCTACAAGAACCTCGAGGTTAATCTTTATTTCTTCAATTTCTGCTTCGATTTGCGTTTTTCTATCATCCTCGAACTTTTTCTTAACCGCTTTAAGCTCTTTTTTAATAACCGAATGAAGCACTTTTTCACTTTGTAGGATCGCTGAAAGCTCTTCGATTTTCTTCGCTAACTCACTTGCTTCATTCTGTAAAGCAGTAATATCCGTATTGGTTAATCGATAAAGCTGTAAAGATACAATTGCTTCTGCTTGTGGCTCTGAAAAAGCGAATTTCGCAATGATATTGTCTTTCGCGTCTCGTTTGTCTTTTGAAGCTCGAATGGTCGCAATCACTTCATCTAATACAGATAGAGCTTTCATTAACCCTTCGACAATATGCTCTCGATCTTTCGCTTTTTGTAAATCGTATTGTGAGCGTTTTGTAACAACATCTTTTTGATGCCCGATGTAAGCATCAAGCAACTCGCGAATACCTAGTAATTTCGGCCGTTTATTTGAAATAGCTACCATATTAAAATTATATGGAATTTGAAGGTCGCTATTTTTATACAAGTAATTTAAAACGCCTTCTGCGTCCGCATCCTTCTTCAATTCGACGACCATACGGAGACCGGTGCGATCTGTTTCATCCCGGACCTCCGCAATCCCTTCCACTTTCCGGTCCAATCGAAATTCGTCGATCTTCTTAACAAGATTGGCTTTATTGACTTCATACGGGATTTCCGTAATGACAATTTGTTGTTTGCCCCCGCGAACATCCTCAATATTCGCTTTTCCGCGAATGATGATTTTCCCTTTCCCTGTTTCATAGGCTTTGCGAATTCCGTCAACGCCTTGAATAATGCCTCCAGTTGGAAAATCCGGTCCTTTTATCACCTTCATTAGGTCATCAACAGTCGATTGGGGGTTGTCCATCCGTAAAATGACACCGTCAATGACTTCGCCTAAGTGATGAGGGGGAATTTCTGTTGCATACCCTGCTGATATTCCCGTTGATCCATTAACAAGTAAATTCGGATACATGGAAGGTAGTACAGTTGGTTCACTTGACGTGTCATCGAAGTTTGGAATAAACTCTACCGTATTTTTTTCAATATCCCGCAATAATTCTGATGCAATTGCAGATAAGCGCGCCTCTGTATAACGCATCGCAGCTGGAGGATCGCCATCGATACTTCCGTTATTTCCATGCATTTCAACAAGTAGATTTCTAAGCTTCCAGTCCTGACTCATCCGCACCATGGCATCGTAAACAGATGTATCACCATGAGGATGATAATTCCCAATTACATTTCCGACTGTTTTTGCCGCTTTTCGGAATCCTTTTTCATTTGTATTGCCTTCTACATGCATGGCATACAGAATTCGGCGCTGTACAGGCTTAAGTCCATCGCGAGCATCAGGAAGGGCACGCTCCTGAATGATATACTTACTGTAGCGTCCAAAGCGATCACCTAACACATCCTCAAGAGGTAAGTCACGAAATTTCTCTGATGCATTTATCATTCCACTACCTCCTCAATTACCGAAATGTTTTCGTTCTCCAGAATGCTTCCATCTTCTTCAAGACCGAAGGCAACATTGGATTCAATCCATTTTCGTCGAGGCTCTACCTTATCACCCATTAATGTGGTAACACGACGTTCAGCACGTGCCGCATCATCAATACGTACGCGTATTAGTGTACGCGTTTCCGGGTTCATCGTTGTCTCCCAAAGCTGGTCTGCGTTCATTTCGCCGAGACCTTTATAGCGCTGAATCATATAGCCTTTCCCGATTTTCTTCATGGCATCCTGGAGTTCTTCATCACTCCACGTGTACTCTACAACTTCCTTTTTCCCGGTCCCTTTGCTCACTTTATATAAAGGAGGAAGGGCAATAAATACCTTACCAGCCTCAACAAGTGGTTTCATATAGCGGTAGAAGAAAGTAAGAAGAAGAACTTGGATATGAGCACCGTCAGTATCTGCATCGGTCATAATAATGATCTTGTCATAATTTACATCATCTAAGTTAAAATCCGCTCCAATTCCAGCACCAATTGCATGGATAATCGTGTTAATTTCTTCATTTTTAAAAATATCAGCTAGCTTCGCTTTTTCCGTATTTATCACTTTCCCGCGCAGAGGAAGGATGGCTTGGAAACGGCGATCACGTCCTTGTTTTGCTGATCCACCTGCCGAGTCACCCTCAACAAGGTACAATTCATTTTTTTGAGGATTCTTCGATTGAGCAGGTGTTAGCTTACCAGATAATACCGTTTCAGACCGCTTCCGCTTTTTGCCGCTTCGAGCTTCCTCTCTTGCTTTTCGAGCAGCTTCTCTTGCTTGATACGCCTTGATCGCTTTTTTAATAAGGAGGGAGCTGATATCAGGATTTTCTTCAAAGAAATAAGAAAGATGCTCCGATACGACTGTATCAACAGCAGAACGAGCTTCACTTGTTCCTAATTTTCCTTTTGTTTGGCCTTCAAATTGCAAGAGCTCCTCTGGCACGCGAACCGAAATGATCGCTGAAAAGCCTTCACGGATATCTGCACCATCTAGGTTTTTATCTTTTTCCTTAAGAAGGTTCACTTTACGAGCATATTCGTTAAACATTCTCGTAATCGCTGTTTTTGCACCTGCTTCATGCGTTCCACCGTCTTTTGTGCGAACGTTGTTAACAAATGACAGAACATTTTCGGAATAGCCATCATTAAATTGGAAGGCAAAGTCCACTTCAATACCATTGTGAGCACCTTCAAAGCTAATCACGGGATGAAGGGAGTCCTTTTCCTCATTTAAGTACTGTACAAAAGCTTCTATTCCGTTTTCATAATAAAAAACGTCATGGAAATCATTTCGCTCATCAATGATTTCCATTTTCATTCCTTTTAACAAGAAAGCAGACTCTCTTAAACGTTCACATAATGTTTCATAATTATAGGTAGTGGCAGAAAAGATGGTTGGATCCGGCTTAAAATGAATGGTTGTTCCAGTTTGATTCGTTTTCCCAACCTTTTCAAGCGTTGTAACAGGCTTTCCTCCATTTTCAAAACGTTGCTCATAGACGAAGCCTTCTCTTCTAATTTTGACGACTAGCCATTCAGATAAGGCATTTACAACTGATGCTCCAACACCGTGCAGGCCACCGCTTGTTTTATAGCCACCTTGACCAAATTTTCCACCTGCATGTAACACAGTTAGAATGACCTCAGGCGTCGGCTTGCCTAATTTATGCATACCTGTTGGCATTCCTCTTCCTTTGTCCTGTACACTAACGGAATGATCTTTATGTAATTTCACAATAATTGTGTTTCCATAACCAGCTAATGCTTCATCAACTGAATTATCTACGATTTCATACACTAAGTGATGAAGACCTCGTGAATCTGTGCTTCCGATATACATTCCCGGACGCTTTCGAACAGCTTCTAGTCCTTCTAGTACTTGTATGGCATCATCATTGTACTCAAATGCTTGTTGATTTTTTGCCACGAACATACCCCTTTCATCTTGCAAACAACACGCTATCGTCTTTGTATGTATAATGTCGAACATCCGTATATGTATTCGTTATAAAATTTAGATAATCCTTTAATAAAATGTGATTATTATTTGAACGAACAAATGTTCTATACCGTCTATATTATCAACTTCACGAAAAGACGTCTATGTTTTATTGTATATATTTATTGAGATTTGGCAAATAAGTTCATGAATCAGATTTCATAATTACTAGAGAAAAAGCCTTTTCTTTTCTCTTCCCTTTCATTTGCATAAGCCCTTTATAAGTATAAACCAATTTGATCTAGATTAGTTTGATAAATTAGCTTCTGGTTTTGATGCGTAAAAAAACCCATGGCCATTTGACAGCACCAATGGGTTTAACTTACCATTACATTCTTTCTGGAGCCTCAATTCCAAGTAAACGCAAGCCCTCTTTTAACACAACCGTTACTGAATAAACAAGAGATAGTCTAACCTGTTTTTGTTCTTCATCTAAGATCCGTACCATTCCATAATATTTATTGAATGCCTTTGATACATCTAGAACGTACCGAGCAATTTGTGATGGATCGTATTCCTTTAATGACCGCTCAATTGTAGTAGGGAACTCCGTTAATAACGTAATGATCTCCCATGCAGAATCATCATTGAAGCTAGCAATCTCAACACCCTCTTGAAAATCCCCTTTTCGTAATAAAGAACATGCCCGAGCATGTGTATATTGAACATATGGGCCAGTTTCGCCTTCAAATTTCAGCATATCCTCTAAGGAAAATTCAATATCATTTTGACGGAAGTGCTTAAGATCATGAAAGATAACCGCTCCCGTACCGACCTGTCTTGCTACTTGATCTACGTTCGGTATTTCTGCATTTCTCGCTGCAATGTTCGCTTTTGAATGGGTGATCGCCTCATTTAATACTTCTTCCAAAAGCACAACCTTTCCTCTTCTGGTCGACATTTTCTTTCCGTCTTTTAACATCATGCCAAATGGAATATGGACTAGCCCTTTTTGCCAAGGTAAGGCTAATTTATTTAAAACAGCGAACACTTGTTTAAAATGCAGGGCTTGTTCATTTCCAACAACATAAAGGGACTTAGTAAAGTGGTATGTTTTTTGGCGGTAAATGGCTGCTGCTAGATCTCTTGTTGCATATAAGGTTGTGCCATTTGTTTTTTTTATTAAGGTTGGTGGTAGGCTGTATTCATCAAGTGTCACCACTTTTGCACCATCTGATTCGACTAATAAACAATTCTCTTTCAATTGCTGTATAACCGCTTCCATTTGATCATTGTAGAAGGCTTCACCGTGATATGAGTCAAATGTGATGCCTAGTAGCTCATAAATTCTAGCAAATTCCTTTAATGACTCGTCCTTAAACCAAGACCATAAAAAATAAGCTTCTTCATTGCCATTCTCTAACCTTTTGAACCACTCTCTAGCTTGTTCATTTAAGCTTTCATCAAGCTCTGCTGCCTCGTGAAATTGGACGTATAGGCGTAATAATTCTTTAATCGGCTGCATTTTGACTTGATCTTCATTGCCCCACATTTTATAGGCAACGATTAATTTACCAAATTGTGTGCCCCAATCCCCCAAATAGTTTATACGAATCGGCTGAAATCCGCATTTTTGCAATATAAGTGCTATTGAATTTCCAATAACAGTAGACCGTAGATGCCCCATTGAAAAAGGCTTTGCAATATTAGGGGATGAAAAGTCAATGGTGACGACCTGATTTTCCCCTATATGACTTGTTCCGTACTCATTTTTTTCGTTCAATATCTTTCTGATCACCATTGTTGAAACAGTCGATTTTTTGAGGAATACATTGACATAGCCATTTACCGCTTCTACTTTTTCAAACTCAGGAGATGCTAGTTTTTGGGCTAGTTCTTCTGCAATCGTCTGAGGTGACTTGCGAAAAATTTTTGAAAGCTCATAGCAAGGAAACGCAAGGTCGCCTAAATGAGCAAATTTCGGCTTTTCAATCCTTGTTCGTATATCTGATTGCTGTAACGTACCTTCTAAACAATCAACTAGTACTTGACTGAACCGTTCTTTATCATTCACCATAATCTCCCCCTAAATAAAAAGCTCCCGTCTCTTTATTAACATAAAGAGACGGGAGCTTTGACCCGTGGTACCACTCTAATTGTATAATCCAAGGATTATACCACTTTCTTTTCTAACGGGGCATGCCCCGGCTTCCCCTACTTAGTTCAGGAAAGCATCTACAAAGTGCGCTTCATTATGTGTAATAGGTTCAGGCTTTCACCATCCCTGAATCGCTAGTCCCACCCTTACATAATTACTCTCTTTGTCACTGATGTTGGATATATTTTTATATATTATAAAGCTTTAATAAAAAATAGCAACTAGCTTCGTGACTTTGTTAAGGCGTGCTCTACTTTAATGCATCGATCCATAATAATGATATAGCCCTTTTCTTTTAGAAAAGTATATGCTTCCTCATGTTCTACACCCAGTTGAGCCCAGAATACATCTGCATCGATTTCAACAAATTCCTTTGCGATGTCAGGTAAAAATTCGGATCGGCGAAAAATATTGACGATATCTACATGGCCGTCAATATCTTTCAGGCTTGCAACGGCTTTGACACCTAGCACTTCATCAATACTCGGATTGACTGGAATAATTTCGTAGCCTGCTTTTTGCATTGCTTCTGAAACCATGTATGAAGTTCTTTCAGGATTCGCACTTAACCCAACAACAGCAATTCTCTTCGCCTTTTTTAAGATGGAACCTATTTCTTCTCTACTTGGATTTTCAATTGGCATCTGTCTTCCCACTTTCCATTAATATAAGTAAAGCTAATAGCTTAGTCTTCGATTAACCCTTTTGAAATAAGAAATTCTCTTGCTACCTCTTTTGGGTCATTTTTATCAATGTCTACTTTAGCATTCATTTCTGACATTTCTGTTTCGCTGATTTTTCCAGCAAGCTCATTGACAACCTTTTCTAGGTCAGGAAACTGATCAAGCACTTCTTGTCTTACTACCGGTGCTGCATAGTAAGCAGGGAAAAATCCTTTATCATCCTTTAATGATTCCAAGTCATATCGAACAATGCGGCCATCTGTAGTAAAAGCAGGGATGACATCTACATCTCCTTGCTTAACAGCTTCATACATTATGTTCGGATCAAAGCTTTCTGTACCTTTGAATTGGAATGCATATGCTTCTGCTAAAGCATCATACCCGTCTGCTCGTTCGTAAAATTGATGGGGAGCTCCAAACGTAAGATCCTTTGTGAAAGGAACTAGGTCTGAAAATGTTTCTGCTTCAATATTTTGCTCTTTTGTATAGGCGAGCGTGTACGTGTTTTCAAAGCCAAGCGGCTCTAACCAAACGACATCAAATTTCTCCTTGTAGCCCTTTCTCACTCGCTCTAATACAGAATCTGCTGACTCTCCTGGCTCAGCTTTTTCCTTCAAAACAGCCTCAAGTCCTGTACCTGTATATTCTACATACATATCAATATCTCCTTTTTCAAGAGCAGGAGTTAAGATCGACACTTCACCTAGACTGTCTTTTACTTCCACGTTATAATCTGTCTTCGCTTGAATATACTCGGATAAGATATGAGGGAGAATATATTGCTCGGTCCACATTTTTCCTGAAATGACAATTTTCTCGTCATTATTTCCTCCACATGCCGAAAGAATAGTGACGACCATTAATAGAATTGATACTACTAATCCTTTTCGATTCATCTATCTGGTTCCTCCAATCAATTTTTCATTCCTTTTGGTGTGGCTAATTTTTCTACTCGCTTTAATAAATAATCAAAGAAAATTGCAAGTGCCGCTGCTGGAATGGCTCCTGCGAGTACCAGCTGATTATTCCAGGTGGATAGACCGCGATAAATCAAATCCCCTAAGCCACCAGCACCAACAAAAGTTGCAAGTGTCGCAACCCCAACCGTTAATACGGTAGCTGTGCGAATTCCTGCCATCATAAACGGAAGGGAGAGTGGCAATTCAATTTTTGTTAATATTTGTTTACTTGTCATCCCCATCCCTTTTCCTGCTTCAATAATCCCGCTATCCACACCAACAATTCCTGTATATGTATTTCGGAGGATAGGCAAAAGAGAATAGATGGTCAGCGCTGTAATGGCCGTAACACTACCTGTTCCAAAGATGGGAATAAGAAATCCGAAAAAGGCAAGGCTTGGAATCGTTTGAAACACAGCAGTTATTCCAATGAAAAACTCAGCAAATTTTCGATTGCGCGAAATATAGATACCTAAAGGAATGGCAATGAATAAGGCAATAAAAATACTGGTAAATGATAAAAATAAATGCTCCATTAAGCCCTTTAAAATATCATCTGAACGGGTAGACACCGTGTCTAGAAAGAGTGAAAATGAATTTTTATCCATGCTGCACCTCTTTCCCATCAATGCCCGAGTAATAGGACAGAAGCTGATCCTTTGAAATCATCCCGACAAGCTGACGTTCTTTTGTTAGAACAGGTACAATGTCTAATGTTTGTTCAATTAGTAATCGAACTGCTATTGTCAATTCTTGGTCACTATAGACCACTGGATAATTAGCTACCTCATGATCCAATTGAAAGGCTCCTACATATGTACCATCCGTATCCGTTTTAAAGGATATGGATGAATAATTCAGTTGATTGGGCATCATTAGATCCATTACCTTTTTACTCGACTTATTCCCTAACCGATTTTCCCCAATAAAGTCGATGACAAACCCATTCTTTGGATTTTTCAATATCTGTTCTGGTGAATCGATTTGCACGATTTCACCTTCCTTCATGATAATCATTCGATCAGATATCTTTAAGGCTTCATCAATGTCATGCGTAACAAATACAATTGTCTTTTTGATATTCTTTTGCAGTATTTTTAATTCATCCTGCAGTTGCTCTCGACTGATCGGATCTAAGGCGCTAAAGGGTTCATCCATCAGAACAATTGGCGGCTCAGCGGCAAGTGCTCTTACAACTCCGACACGCTGCTGCTGACCCCCACTAAGCTCTAGTGGATATTTTTCACGGTACAGGGACGGATCAAGTCCAACGAGATCTAGCAGTTCGTCAACCCTTTTCGTATATTGTTCCCTACTCCAGCCTTTTAATTTCGGAATTAGGGAAATATTATCAGCAATTGTCATATGTGGTAGCAATCCGATTTGCTGAATCACATACCCGATATTTCGACGGAGCTCGACGGCATTAACAGTTGAAATGTCTTGTCCGGCTACATAAATCTTCCCTTCAGTTGGCTCAATCAGTTTGTTTACCATTTTCATCGTAGTCGTCTTTCCGCACCCACTTGGGCCGATTAAAGTGACAAGCTCACCCTCTTGGATTTGCAAATCCAATTGTTTTACAGCTTGAAATCCATCTTCATATACTTTCTTCACACCTTCAAATCGAATCATGTTCCACCTTCCTTAATTATGCATATCACTTCTTACCTACTTAGAGTAGATGAATCCCATTCATTTTTCCAATTATTTTGCTCAGAAGTTCCGTTATTCATGATTCAACTTTAAATATGAAGGCATCAGATGCATTTCTTAACCCCTTCCATTAATGGGTTCTATCCGGCATTTTCAGTAATGATTCTTTTTATTTATCAATTCCGTCAATTCGAATTCAACTCGATAAAAAAAATCCCAACTTCCTTAAAAGGAGAGGAATTGGGATTCGTACAGTTGATTCAATATGGCTAATGTGATCATTTATCAAATAAACCAATTTTGCTGATTTGAATAGACCGGTCTTTCATTAGGTCGATGAAAGTATCTTGTACTTTTATTAATGGCAGTAAGGGGTCACTCTGATGTACAGAAAGGATTATGCCCATTTTCCCGGTTGATAGCAATACCTTCTCACCGATCAATGACGTCATTATTCCTCGAATGAAAACAGTAGTGATTTTCATGTCTAGCAAACCATACGAGCCTTTACTCATTTCATCCATAATTTGATAAAAAGGCAGTGCTTTCCGGTAGACACGGTCTGATGCCATCGCATGAAATACATCGACTACACCGACAATTTTGGCATAGGTCGTAATTTCATTTCCTTTTAAGTTATATGGATATCCACTTCCATCCATCCGTTCGTGATGCTGTAATGCAATTAGCGGAATATCGAACTGAAGCTTTTGTTGATTCAATAATAGATGATACCCATAAATGGGATGCATTTTTATTACTGAAAATTCTTCATTAGTTAATCTTCCAGGCTTGTTCAAGATCCTTTCGGGAATACATAATTTACCAATGTCATGTAAAACTGCACCTGTAATTAATACTCTTAAGTGTTCTTCTGATAATCTAAGCCATTTTCCTAAAAGCCCCGACAAGATGGCTACACTAATATTATGCTGTGCGGTATAGGGATCACTTTGGTGTAAAAGCTTTATTAAATAACTAATATAAGGTGTTTTCGTAATCTTCAAGATTTCAGGTACAACTTTCTGTTGAATCGGTTGAATTTGTATCTCTTTCGTCAACTTTGTCATTTCAAAAATAAAAGAAAGCTCTTCACAAGCTTTACGAATACTAGATTTCAAATGGTTCATCCCATCTAAATCTTTCGAAGGGGAGCAATTGCCAAATTCCTCTTTATATTGTTTCATAAGTATTTGTTCAATCTCAATCTCGGTTAACGTATCTTTATGATAGTTATAGATTTTTTTCATAATACTCCTTCATTTCGTTTGGAAATAATCAAAATTATTGTTCTTTCTTTAAATACAGAAATTTATCCCCAGTAACAAATCGATCTGAGTGATTGATTGAATTATTCTTAATTAAAGCTGAGAAGCGGTTTAAATTCGTAAGTAGCCTTTGTCTTTCATGCTCACTAATAACAAACTCGAGTCCATATTCAAAAAAGCCCTTTTTTATCTCTTTGTATCGAACGATTTTTCCTTTTAGTTCAAATTGAGCGTTTAACACATTTACATGAATAGATAGGATTACAAAAGGATTAACTGGAAATTTAATGAGTGATAGGAACCTAAGGCCACCTGGACCGATATCTTCAACAAGGACCTCTGTTTTTCCTAAATTGACTTCTTTTCCTTGAATCTCACTAATCGTAATAAAGGAACTAATGGAGTATGGAAGCTCAATCCGGAAATATTTTCTTCGATTTTCCCAATTTTCGTCATCACTCGTAATCATAGGTGAACAGTGGCCAACCTTTAATAAACGCTCAAATTCCTCTTCATTGAGGGGGGTGGAAAAATAAATCCCTTGCGTCACATCACAGCCAACTTTTTTAAGAAAATCATACTGTTCCTTTGTATCACATCCTTCTACATTCGCTTGAACCTGTAAATCTCTCATCAGGCTTAATAGCGATTTTAGTATTTTTTCATCTACTGAGTTTTTGTATTGGTTTAATAATGTTTTAGAAACTTTAATGGAATCCGGGGCATAAAGCTTAAGTTCATTTAACGAAAAGCTACCAGTCCCAAAACCAGCGAGCGTTAGGTTTACACCTTTGCTTTTTAGTTCTTTCATTTTTTCGGCTAATTGTTTTGTGGGGACGATTTTTTCTCCCCTCGTAATTTGTAAATCTACATATTGTGGAAGTAACTTTTCATCCGCCAAAAGGCTTGCTAAATCATCGATAAAGTTAGGCTTTAAGAAATATTTTGAATCGAAAGCAATTGAAATAGGTATATGTTGTAAGTTGTTCAATTGCCATTTTTTATTCATCTTTATCGATTGTTCGAGAAGCCAATTCGTGACCAGATGATCAATTCCAATTTCTCTGCTAAGCCTGTTAAATTCCTCCTGATCGAGTTCACCCCAGAATGGATGATTCCAGTATGGGATCGCTTCTACTCCAATAATTTTTCCCGTGTTTAACTTGACTATCGGAATAAAGTGCATTTGAATCAGATTTGACTCATAGGCTTTAAATAATTCATTCTTCATTTCAAAGCCTTCAATCAATTGAAGATTCATCTTATTCGAGTAAAAATAAAAATTGTTCCTTCCCAGCTCTTTCGCATATTTCATTGCTGTTTCAGTTTGTGAAAAAACATCACTAACCGTTTCACCATTTTGCGGAAACAGACAGCCTCCAATGCTGAGCGTAACCTTCAGTTCTAACTCATCTACCTTAATAGGCTTTGATACGGATTGTAAGATAGTTGAAGCTGTTTTTGATAATTCTGCTTTCGAACTGTTCATTAAAATGAAACAAAACTGATCGGAGCTTATCCTTGCAAGGAAACTATTTGCAGGTGCTCCATTCATTAAGATCGTTGAGACCGAAATTAACACTTGATCTCCTACGTTATTTCCAAACGCTTCGTTGATTTTATTAAAGTAGTCAATGTCTATTAATAGCGCGCCAAACGACTGCTCTGCTTGTACATGTTGGTTCATAATATCTTGTAGGTTACGCTCTAGTAGAGAACGGTTGGGTAATTTCGTAAGTTTGTCATAATAGGCTAGCTGGTAGATCGTTTGTTCGGCAAGCTTTCTTTTTGTGATATCATGTCGTATTGCAATATACTGAAAGGGCTTACCCTTTTCATCAAGAAAAGGAACAATAACAGCATCTACCCAATAATATGAACCCGATTTTGTTTTGTTTTTCACCTCTGCTCTAAAAATCCTTCCGCTCTGAATGGTATCCCACATTTCTTTAAAGAGGCTTTTCGGATGGTGTCCGGAATTGACCATTCGGTGGTCCTTTCCAATTAGTTCATCTCTTGAATATTCTGATATCTCACAAAATTTATCGTTTACATAGGTGATTTTTCCTTTTGCATCAGTGATTGCTAGAATCGTTGATTGATCAAGGGCAAACTTTATATCCTTTAGTTCCTTGTTTAACCACTCTATTTGTCTTTGTCGATTGCTTCCATATGGTGATATATTTAACAACGAATTCCCTCCCTGTCACATTTCCTTTACGTTTGTATAGTAAAATAAACCCGGGTATATCGAACTATCAAACCCCTTTTTAAAATTTTACCATTTTGTAGCGATAGCAAATTTGATCATTCTGTGAAAATTCAATGAATATTTAGTTAACAAAAAACAAAAAAACTCCACACGATGTGCGAAGTTAAATTAGACTTTGGAAAGTAGCTTTTCTTTCCGAATCGAATATTGGTCGATTATTATTGCCATCAATGTTCCCAGGATTAATCCGTTGTTCAGTAGTGCTGTAAGGTAGGGAGGAATACCAATAAACGCTTTTGAGGAAACAAACATGGCACCAACCCCTGTAAGCAAGGCAACACCAATCACTCGCCTAATTCTGCTTTGATTTGCCTCTTTTTCAATTTCGCCAAACGCGATTCCAACCATATTTGTAAAAACAACAAATGTAACGGCGTAACCGATTGGAGTTGGTAATGCGGCAAAAAAGCTCATCATCATTGGAAAGAAACTCGAAATGGTTACAAAGGCAGCACCAATCAAAAACGGAAGGAGTTTACTAATGTTCGTCGTGGCAATAAACCCAGCAGCGCCAGAAATAGGTACAGGTCCAATAGCTGAGAACACACCTCCTAATAATTGGTTGATCCCCGTTACAAAGCCTCCTGCAGTTACTCTTGTAGGTCGATCTTCTGTTCTATATGTACTCAACACTCTTCGCACGACATGAATACTTGCAATCATATTTGTAAGTAAAAGCAACGAGACAAATATGGCTGTGATGATCATCCCTGTCTCAAATACTGGCATTCCAAAAGAAAACACCTTTGGAAACGAGAGGATGCGATCACTTGGAAAAGTAAAGGGGGTTGACAGCTTGAATATGGCCATCAAGCACCATCCAACACTTAGGCAAATTAAAATGGAATATTGACTGATAAGTGTTGAAGAATGCCTAGATAAATAGAAGGCTAAAAGGACAACAACAAAGCTAATTCCCGCAATCGGAAGGTCCACTTCTTCTTTTCGGTAGCCAACCCCTAGCATCCCATTCATAAATGAACCACTAAGCTGTAACACAAGCAATAACAAGTAAACACCTGATACGACAGGTGTAAAAAGGGTAGCCAGCTTTTCAATCCACTTTAAGCTACTAAAAAGAATAAAAACCATTCCACTTATGATCATAGCACCTTCTAAAGCCTGTAGTGTTTCAGTTGACGATTGAAAAATGGTTGTGCCAATCCCCGCATAAATAACAAATACTCCCCACCATAGTCCTGCAGGCCCCTCATTGATTGGGAGTCTATGTCCGATCAAGCCTTGTAAGAGGCTTGATATCCCAAGTACAAACATGGTCCGCTGTACAAGTCCCGAGGTCTCTGCAGCACTTAATCCATATAACTCTGCAATGGCAATCGGTGCGACGATTGTTCCTGCGATCATAAAGGCCATCCACTGTATGGCTGATAATCCTGTCTTCATCTAGTCACTCCCATCCCTTATCCTCTATTCATCGTAATAAAAATGGATGAATATCTCAATATCTCAACGACAAATGTAAAAGCTGCCAAGTGATACGCGTGTCTTGGCAGCTTACTGTTATAAGCAAAATTATTTTTTCGTTACTTGTTTTTGATCTAAGTTTAATGCAGTCCAAGCGGTATCATCTGCAAAAAACCTTGACCAGCTTGCTACTCCAGCGAGATCATATTTATTGGCTAGCTCGGCTCTTTTCTGTAAAGAAACTTCATCCTCAAGCCAAATTTTATAAGTGGCTTGATCTCCCTCTGAATAATGCTCAGCATAATTTTGACCTGTTGTCTCATCATATACTGACTTTACATTATTGGTCTTCAACCATTCCTTTACTTTTTTCATACTCCACGCTTTTGACGAAACTTCCCCGTTAGCTTTTTCCTCCCAGATTCGGGTATATAACGGCACACCGAGGATCAGTTTCTCATTTGGTACGACTTCTAATAGCTTTTGTAAATTTTCTTCAACCCACGGCAAGCTTGCTACACTTCCTGCAACGGGTGAAGAGCCCCAATGCTCGTCATATGCCATGACCATTAAATAATCAACAATTTCAGCCAGTTTCTCTCTTTCATAAAAAGCAGACCAATTTCCGCTGTTTGAGATAAAATTGATATCCATTGAAACGATTAATCCAGCCTCATGAAAATAGGGTGTTCCTTCACGAACAAATTGAGTGATTAGAGGACCATCTTCAATATTCACATTCTCTATATCGATGTTAATCCCATCTAATTGGTACATTTGACTGTAATGGAGAAGCTGTCTAATCATTTTCTGACGAGTTTCATAGTCTTTAAACGTTGTATGTGTAAGTTCAGGATCAAATGCATTAGAAAACAGTGCCCAGACTTGATAGCCTCGTTTCTTTGCCCAGTTCACATAATCCAAAGAACCTAAGTTTTTTATCGATCCATCTTCTCCACTTAGCTCAAACCAAGTGGGAGAAACAACGTTCACCCCAGGCATGGCAGGTAATTGACTGATGTCAGGATTTTTGGAATAAACGGCTTCCCACGTTAATTGAATGGGTCCATTGATAATTGGTAGAGTGGCTTCCTTTTGTTCATGTACGATGGAAACCGTTCTCTTCTCTTCTTTTTGAACAAATTCTTTATGAATATAACCCGCTACCCCATTTTCTTTGCGGATATAATAGAATTCTTGCTCTTCTTTCTCGACAAAGACCGTTTCTCCATTTGATGCTTGATCATAGTATGGTGATTGAAGATGAGCTTCTGAACGTAGGCGAAGCTTCTCTTCATGTGCCTTCGGAGCATGGATCGTTCCTACCTGCCTCTCATCACCGTCTTGTTCAATCCAAATTGCCTTTGTGGCATCTAATAGGTCATATTGTATAGGATAATAGGCAAGTATAGGGTCGAGTGAAATATAAAGCTCCCCTTGTTGATCGGTTATGGGGGTAAGCTGTAGCTTAACCGGCTTTTCATTCACATAATAGGTGAGAGATTCAGAAGGCATTTGAATCACTTTATCCTTCGTCGTAATAATAATGGAATTTGATTTTTCATCAAACGCAATGCTGTCATCCACATATTGCTTCATAAATGAAAGGGGAACATATACGGTATTATTCTCTACTACCGCGTTTCCTACCTGCTCCCCTTTATATAAAATAGGATGCTCTCCTATAAAATAATCCGTTCTCTCCTTTGAAGCAAAGGGATATAAGATTAATAGACTACTTGAAATGATTAGAAAAAAAGCAAATACAAGCCCTGCTATAATCCAAGCTTTGGACAGTGGCTTCTTACTGTGAAGTTCTGTTCTCGCCATGTATCTTCCTCCTTCTATCTATCGTAACGTATGTCCCTATCTGTTGAGAAGCGAAAATCTCAGACAAGTTTTCCCTTTTTTTATCTTGTTTTTATTCAACATATACGTAAACGAACAAAACAAGTAAAAAGTTTCAATGAAAAATGAATTAATATATTTTGACCTCGAGCCATATATATAGTAGTAACAAGTAGCACGAAGGGAATTGACATATTCTTCATGGTGTTTTGTAAAATAAATGATACAATAGAAGAACGTAGACAAAGTGTAAGGGAGAATTATGGATGATTGAAATCGTAATGATCGTGATAATCGCGTACCTGCTCGGTTCGATTCCTTCAGGGTTAATTATTGGAAAAGGGTTCTACGGGATTGATATACGCGAGCATGGAAGCGGAAATTTAGGTGGGACAAACACCTTTCGAACATTAGGGGTAAAAGCAGGACTTATCGTAACTGCAGCAGATATATTAAAGGGGACGTTAGCTACCCTATTACCTCTTTTCCTTGATACCGAAATGCATCAGCTAATTGCTGGGCTAATTGCAGTTATAGGTCATATGTATCCAGTGTTTGCTAACTTCAGAGGCGGGAAAGCAGTTGCAACCTCTGCTGGTGTATTACTTGGCTATGAGCCATACATGTTTTTAACTATGTTTGCTATTTTCTTTATTTGCTTATACCTTACTAAATATGTTTCGTTATCTTCCATTTTAGGAGCATTCGCTGCTATCATTTATTCGATGGTAATTTTTGATCCCGCACTAATTGTGGTAGTTACCATACTTGGCATTTTTGTCATCTATAGACATCGAGCCAATATTAAAAGAATCATCAACAAAACCGAACCAAAAATTAAATGGATGTAATCAAAACAGCTGACATATCAAATATGTCAGCTGTTTTTTGTTCCCCTTCATTCCTCACCATTTTACAAAATGTGAGCATGTTTCCCTTCCTCCCCTCATATATTCGAGTAAAGAGAAACGGATATTTCGTGAAAGGTAGGGACTTCTATTGTTTGAACCATTTGAGTTATCACATGATCAGCCAAATATATATTTTGTAATAAATGAAGATTTCAAGATTGTAAATAGCTCCATTTCCCCATTAATTGGGACTAGCTGGTTTCATCTAGACCCTCATCGTATCCTACTAGAGGGAAGCTCTTCACCTCAGCACCTTGACCTATTTATATCACAAGAATCAACACCGTATCAAGTCTTCCAAACAAACGTTTCGAACCTTCTTCATGTTTATTGTATTCCAGCCCTTAAGAAAGACCTCTCCTTGCCGGATCATGCCGCTATGGCGCATGAAATTAGAAATCCACTTGCTGCAATCAAAGGGTTTATACAACTACTAATGCCGGAGCTTGATGAACTCGGAAAGCAAGGATATGGACAGATTATTATCGGAGAAATCGAACGAGCAAACGGGATTCTCGAGGATTACCTTAGGGAGCCATATTCTGAAAAAAAAGGGATGGAAAGAATTCATGTCCAATCCCTACTAAGAGATATGCAGCAATTATACATGGGCCAAGCTATTCAGAAGGATATTCAACTGTATGTTCATTCGGCTATTCAAGAGGTAGAGGTATATGGCAACAGATACGAACTCATACAAGTCCTCACAAATCTTATCAAAAATGCAATTGAAGCAAGTACAGATGATCAAAGGAAACGCAAAATCATTCAACTTGAAGCAAGTGCTGACGACCAAACGGTTTTTATAAAAGTGTCTGATAATGGACCGGGTATGGATGAGCAGACACTCCATCATTTATTTACTCCCTATTTTACAACAAAAGAGGAGGGCACTGGAATTGGCCTTTCCATATGTAGAAAGCTGCTGCAAAAATATAACGGGCAACTAGCGGTATCAAGTGAACTCGGAAAAGGAACTGAATTTACGATCAGCTATCCATTATATAATAAAGAATCGTAGGGAGCTGTTAGTAGCTCCCCTACGGATTACTACAGTGTATTAGCTGTTTCATTAAGCATTTCAGCAGAGGATGAAACCTTCGATGTAGCTACACCAATTTCTTCTATCACTCGAACAAGGTAGGTCATTTTTTGGCCTACTTCAACCGTTTCAGTCAAGCTCTCCTCCATGGATGAAACAATTTCTACAAAAGATTTTTTGGTATGATTAGAGTCTTGTTCACTAGATTGTATGACATTTCTTACTCCATCTAATGATTGTATGACATTTTCCATAAATGTGTTTGAAGTAGTTACGATGGAGTTAATTTCACTAATTGACGTTTTCGTTTGATCAGCCAATTTCCGTACCTCGTCAGCTACTACGGCAAACCCTTTTCCATGCTCGCCAGCCCTTGCGGCCTCAATAGCAGAATTTAAAGATAACAAGTTTGTTTGGTCTGCAATATCTTGTACAACCTTTACAAACTCAGTAATTCTCTTTAGAGAATGGTTTAGTTGGGAAATGTTGCTCTCCACGGTTTTCGTTAAACCGTTAACAGAATCAATATGATTAGATAACGTAAATATACGTTCTTGGCCAGTTGCAGCTAGTTCTTTCGATTTTGCTGACTTTTCACTGTGGTTGAAAACAAGCTCATTTACGTTTCGGCTACTGGAAATTAATGAAAGAACTGCAACGTTCGTTTGTTCACTTAATGCTGCGAGTTCTTGGCTCACCTCTAATATATTTTCCTTGATTTGTTTCTTAATGGTTTCATAGTGGTTCTCTCTTGCTTTTATATTTTCTTGTTCATAAGCCTCTAGAACGAGCTGTTGTTCAAAATTTAGAATCTTAGAAATCGCACAATTCATGGCAAAGCGCTCTTCTTCTTGAGTCAAATACTGATAAACAAGTTTAGATAATGTATTTTGCACATTTTGAAAAGCACATAAATACCAACGAGGCTCTAGACCAATTATATAGTGTCTTTTGGCTACTCTTAACCGAGCTTCAATAAATCCCTCATCAATCTTCCCTTCAAACAACTGAACGATATGACCTTGCAAGGTTTGACGAAGACGATTTATTGTACTATTACTTTCAATAATGGTTTTTAAATGATCTACTTTTAATATCGTCTGGTAAAAATTCTCAACCAATTGTTCAATATGCTCCATAACAATCGGTTGAAATGCATGAACCAAACGTAGCTCTTCTTCGCTTAAATGAATCATCTCTAACTGTTTTAACACATCTTGATTATTTATACTAATATAACCAGGTGTATCTTTTGCAATTTGCAAGATGTTCGGTTGACTCTTTCTCTTCTTTAAGAAAAACTTCATAGATGGATCATCCCTTTTATTAAGATGGAAAAAAATTCTTCAATAAATTGACAAAAACTACTTGTTACATCCTTCATTTCTTAAGCTACTATTAAATTATCCAAAGATAAGGTAGGTGCAATTGAATGGAAAATTATATTTACCTAACGGAAGTAGGAAAAGAACCTCAAGCTGAATTTTATGTTGAGCTGTATGGCTATAATTCGAACCTAACCTGCGAAAGTCACCCAATTAAAACCATCTATTGCTTCGAACAACTAATTCAGTTTGTTGAAGAGTTAAATGATTAACCAAATCCAAAAACATACAACTATATTCCTATTTACCATAATGGAATCAATCAAGCTTTCCGTCAAGGAACCTAACCGAAAGTATACATACTTGTAATATTTAACCCTTTTATTAACATTTCTATAGTGAAAACTATAAACTTCTCCCTAACATGAGTAGATGAAAAAAACCCGCGAAGCATCGCGGGTTCCCACTCATAGTTTTATTAGTTCAAATTTGGCTCTTCCAAGAACGTCTCTTACAAAATCGAGCTTCGTATAGTCAAAATAGACGTAATCTCGTTCATGAATGACGATTTCTAAATCACCAAACGCAAACAACTTATCATCAGTTAATGGCTGCTCTTCCAGAGACAGCTTTAATTGAGGGCCCCCTCAGCCAATTCCCATTGAAAGGCGAAGGTACAGTTTTTCGTCCTCTTGATTTTTCTCATCTTCAACGGTTCTCTGTAAGTATTCGTAAGCATTCCCTGTAATTTTAAACATTTTTTCACCTCTGCTATTTCCTTCTTTTATCTATTATAGAATGTGTATCGTTTTCTAGATAGTATTCTGCCTTCTTCACATGATTAGAGATTCAGATGGTAGTTAACCTTCAAAAAAAGTACACAAATCGATCATTCGACCTAGACGGTTTATTCTTGCAACCATCCTGTTCCTAAGATTGATATCTAGTAATAATATATGTAACAAACTGTTTCTGTATCCTATTAGCATATTCGTATATAGGTAAATTGTAATACAAATTTCATATTTTCTGAAAAAAATGAAATAGATGGCCTTTATAATGAGGAAAAGGGGTTTGCTTTTATTGTAAATAAGGGGGCTATTTCGTGTCTTTAAAAATGAAGTTATTAACTGGAGTCTTATTTACCATGATTTTGATTATAGGGGTATGCTCAGCTTTCACATTCCTCTCTGTTCAACAGTTTTCGAAAAATGGAGAGAGCTTAACGAAGGGACTCTCTAAAGATGTGCAACATGATGTAAGCGGTTTCTCTGAGCATTACGCTGGAACCTTAACCTATCATGAAACACAAAATGTAAACCGAATGGTCGATGATGTGATTAATCAAGGAAAAAATACGCTCCTTGCGATTTCTACCTTTCCAGAAATCTATGAAAATGACACCACAGCAATTCGAACGTTATTACAACGATTTATCGGTAAAAATACGCTGTTAAAAAACATCTATTTAGTTAACGAAAATGTTGTGACCGTCTCTTCCTCTAATCGTTTAACAAACGAGTTGAATCAGTCGCTTAAGAACATACCTTCTCTAGCTAAAGGCACCTATCACATCTCACAGCCGTATGTAACGGAAAATAATAAAGAGTATGCATTAACAATAAGTGCTCCTCTCGAAGGAAGAAACGGGTTTTTAGCAATAGAGGTGTCCCTTCATTCCATCACGGACCACATATCAAACACAAAAATCGGAAACAATGGGTATCTAATTGTTACAAATCAAATGGGTACAATATTGGCTACTCGAAATCAAATAGAGTCAAGTATTGGAGAACATATCTCCACCCTCCCCATATTTTTAGAAGAGAAAGATGGCATAGTGTATCTTGATACAAAGGAAGTAACCTTCATAAATGCAAAGCATGAAGGTACTGGGCTAAGAATTTATTCAATCATTCCGCAAGAGGAAGTGAAATCCTTTTCATCTACTATTTCGTTAAATATGAGCAATCGAATAGATGCAGCAGATGTGGATTTAAAAGACAGTCTGTCTAAGCTGTTTACTATCCAAATCATAATTATGATTATTTTAATCATTGTTGCGATTTTTATTAGTCTATTTTTCGCCAACTATTTCATTCATCCAATCAAAAAACTATCTGCTTTTTTGAAAAATGTAGCAGATGGAGATTTGTCCAGTACGATTGACACAAAGTCGAACGATGAAATTAGTGTATTGTTTCAATCAGTCAATCAAATGGTGACAACGCTCAAACAGTTAACGGAGAAAATGAATGATCTTATCATGGAAGTTGAACAAGACTCGAACGTACTGAGTGAACAAGCAAATAGTTCATCCCAAGTAACCGATACGATTAGTTCAGCTATGAGAGAAGCATCCGTTGGTGCAGAACAGCTAGCTTCTGATATGGTGAATATATCTTCGAATGCCGAAAGCAATGTAATGGTGGTAACAACCGTATCAGAGAATGTAGAGAAGATTGCCAAGCATGCAAATCAAACGAAACAAGTCGCAGCTGATGGTCATATTGCTGTTGAGGATATGAATGTGAAAATGGCGCGTATTGTCGATCAAGCTGTAGAATCTTCACTCATCATGAAAGAGTTAGATCATAAGCTTCAAACAATTAATGATATTACCAAGCTAATCTATGATATATCTGAACAAACCAACCTCCTTTCTCTTAATGCATCGATTGAAGCAGCTAGAGCAGGCGAACATGGAAAAGGCTTTGCTGTCGTTGCCCATGAAGTGAAGAAACTTGCAGAACAAAGCAGTATGTCGATTGATCAAATTAATTTACTCATTAGCGAAATACAAACAGACTCCACAAGAGCGTTAACAAATATTTATGATGGTCGAAAAACGGCCGTCGAAGGAGCGGAAATGAGTAAGCAAGTAGAGAATAGCTTTCAAAATATTAGCCGCTTTATTGATCATCTAGTGTTAGAAATAGATGAAATTGCTTCTTCAAGTAAGTCATTACTGACAAGGAGCCAATCCATTTCAAGCTCTGTTGACAATGTAGTATCAATATCAGAGCAAACATCGGCTCAAGTAGAGGAAGTATCAAGCACGACTGTTGAACAGCAACAAACTGTTCAGCAAGTAAAAGCAATTTCTGATCGTTTAAAAAACTTAACGATGGAATTACGAATGATTATCGACCATTTTAACGTATAAACCTCTTCTAAACCTCCGAGTATACTTATACATGGAGGTTTTCCTATTTTGCTTATGCCCACATCCCCTCGTAATTTTCTGGTAGAATATTCATATATGAACCTGCTTGCACGAGGAGGAGTACTGTAAATGAACGATACTCAACAGACCCATTTGAATGCTTTTTGGCTTATTACATTTACGATCATTTTCCTTGCTTTTGAGCTACAAAGCTTTCAAATTGCATATCTCCTATTATTCATTACGATGCTAGTAATCCCATTTTTACATGAGGAACTACGGGTATTTTCATGGGCGATGATTGCCTTTTTTGTGGGGAAAGTCATCTACCTGTATAGTCATCGGATGGTCGCATCCATATCATTAGATAATGAAGAAGCACTTATTATTAGTCGCATTCTCATTCTCATTCCAATTTTAGCAATGGCCTATGTCATTCGAAAATTTAAGCGCCCCATTGTGTTCTATTGGCAGAAGCCAGAATGGAATCAGTCAATTAGGTTTCCATTCATCTGGTCAGGCTTAAAACCTATTACGATCAGACAATTTTTGATCATTGCCATTGGAATCAATATTATTTTGTTCCTTCCTCTCCTGCGGGAACCGAAAATGGTTTATTCCTTTTCTTTTATCCTCATGTTTACGTTAATCCATGCATTTATTGAGGAATTTCTTTGGCGCGGAGTGATTCTATCACGAATGGTTGAGTTAGTTGGAGGAAAGAAGGCATTGGTATTTTCTAGTGTTGCATTCGGACTTTCTCATTTATCCCTCGGCTATTCCTTAGCTGCTTGCCTAGCCTTCGCTTTTACAGGAATCTTCTTTGCAGGCATCACCCTACGTTCTAAAAGTTTATTACCAGCAATCATCTGGCACGGTGTATTGAATATTTTGATGCTTTCTTCTGGATTCATTTAGGGAATGCTTGAGTCGAAACAAAAAAACAGTGCAATAGGATTCGTTCATTGCACTGTTTTCACACTAATGATGTCCGCCGAATAAGATCCCTTGTAAAAAAATAAAGCTGATCGCTAAGACTGCTAACACGGTCATGATGGGGACAAATAGACCGATCGCACGCTTTCGGATAAACACCATTACGAAATAGATGATGGCCATAATTCCAAAGAATATCATTGCTTCCAATTGCTTGTCGAATCTTTCTAAATGTAAAAAAGTCATCATTGCTATCCCACTAAACATACCTATTCCGATTAAATTAAATAATTTTGTTTCAGACATAGCTTCCTCCTTATTTTTGTGTAGTTTTTCCCAAAATCACGATGTTCAATGCCATTATTCGCTTCTTCCTGTACAATCTACTATAATAAAAAGGAGCAATCAGGAAGGAGAATCCGCATGCAAATACATATTAATGATGAGGCAGCTCGTTGGTATACAAATGAGTTCACGTTAAAAACAGGTGATTTTGTTAGATTTTTCGCACGATACGGCGGATGTAGCACGGTTCAAGAAGGCTTTTCACTTGGTGTTTCCAATGAAGAACCAATTAACCTTGGTATACATACAGAAAAAGATGGAATTACCTATTTTATAGAAGAAAAAGATCTTTGGTATTTTGATGGTCATGACCTTTACGTAGACTTTAATTCCAAAGCACTAGAGCCTGTTTTCCGCTATACAGCAGAATAAAAAGGAGCTTAAGCATCACATTATAGTGTGTGCTTAAGCTTTTTTATTCCCAAATCTGGTCCTCGAGTCCTTCCTTTTGAAGAATTTCTCGCTGCTTTTCGCCAAGAAGGTCAAAATGGGAATAGCCGTCGGTACGTATATGTATCCATTCACTCTTCAGACCATACCTACTTCCCCATCTAGCAAGCTCCTTTAGATCTCTCCCGCCCACTTTTGTTACCGTACGAAGTCCTGGAAAACGATCATCTAACCAGTAATGAGTAAGGAATGCGATTTTTCCATTTTCTATATCGGTTTTCCATGCTTGCAGCTCCTGCTTTTTTATGCCAAATGCCAAGCTGTTCACCTCTTTTGTTCGGATTCGTTACATGCCTTGTTTTTTGGCTTTTTCATATGCTTCATGCCAATTTGGATACGATCTTTTGACAGAGATTGGTCGGAAGGATTCTTTTTTAACACAAACATGCTTGGACCATCCTGTTACGGCGATCTCTTCATTTGGTGATAATATTGTATAGCCATAAGTAACTCGGAAACCATCGTACTCTTCAATCCAAGTTTGAATTGTAGCAGTCTCACCATACCGCAATGGTTTTTTATAGGAGGCTTGAATGTCAATTACGGGAGACAAGATCCCATCCTTCTCCATCTCTGCATAATTGAATCCAAGATCTTGAATTAATTTCGTTCGTCCAAGCTCCATCCACACCAAATAATTTGCATGGTATACGACTCCCATTTGATCAGTTTCCGCGTATCTTACTTCTAACTCCCTCGTCGAAATAAACATCATCTTTCCCCTTTCAATTTTGGCCAGGACCATTCTTCTTGCTCATTACCCTCTCCCAAGTTTTGATAAGGCATATTTAATATCATCTGACATTAACTCAGATGAGCTCTCAATTGACGGCTCCCCGTCCATCTGAGTGAAAATCCGTAACGCTTGTGCTTGAATCGCTTCATTGATTAAATTTGTGGCGAACCGTCCATTTCCTTTTACAAAGTCTAATTCACCCATACTGCTTAGAAACAGCTCTTTAGCTTCAAGAGCTATACTATATTCGTATTGCTCGGCATATGCCTCCATAATTTGAAGCAATTCCGCTTTTGAATAATCTTCGAAGTAAAAAAACTTTTTGAACCGTGACTTCAATCCTGGATTGCTTTCTAGCAGTATTGACATTTCATTTGGATAACCTGCTAAAATAACGACTAAATTTTCATTGTGCTTCGTCATTTCATCTACGAGGGTATCAATGACCTCTTTGCTAAAATCTCCTGTGCCATTTCCAAGTAATGAATACGCTTCATCTATAAACAATACACCACCAAGTGCTTGACGAATTTTCTTCTTTGTTTTTATCGCTGTTTGGCCAACATACCCAGCGACAAAATCCGCGCGGCTCGTTACAATTAAATGGCCTCTTTTTAAGATGCCACACGCTTTTAATAGCTCCGCATAGATTTTGGCTACAGTCGTTTTTCCGGTACCTGGGTTCCCTGTAAAAACGGAATGAAGCTGAATAGGAACTGCTGGTAAGCCCTTCTCTCGTCGCCATTGCTGCATTTGCACAAAGGAAATGAGTGTTTTCACCTCTTCTTTTACATCACTCAACCCAACGAGACGTTCTAGCTGATCTTTCGGATCTTCTTCCAATCTTTCTTCTCCCCATTCAAAATCCTTTTTTTCAAGGAGTGTGTAAGAAAGAATGTTGTTTTCAAATAATTTTTGAGAACCCTTTTGAAAAATGGCATCCAAGACGATGTTTTTTACTGTTCTGGCATTCCCAAACGTATCATCCACTCGTTCTTTTTCCAACCGCTTTTGAAGTTCAAATTTAGCATTTTCTGTCAGGATGTAATCATTTTCTATAGCAATTTTCTCAGCAATTTCAATCAGCTCTTGGTCAGAATAGTCTGGTAGCTGAATGAGGTTTGACCCCGGAAAACGACTTCTTAAGCCTGGATTCGCATCAAGAAACTGACGCATTTCTTCTGGATATCCAGCAAGAATCACGGCAAACCTTCCGCCATATTCCTTCCCTGTCATTAAGGAAACGAGTGTATCAATGGCCGTTTGTCCATAATCACTGCCTGATTGACCTTCCCTTTTTAAGCTATAGGCTTCGTCGATAAAAAGAACCCCACCTAGAGCCTTTTCCACCATCATTCTAACATTTTCTTCCGTTTGTCCCACATAGGACCCAACCAGTTGAGAGCGATCAGCTTCGACGACCTCTTCTCGAGGGAGAACACCTAACTCATAATAGATTTTAGCTAATAAACGAGCAAGTGTCGTTTTTCCAGTACCGGGATTTCCAGTCAGAACCATATGGAAGCTTATTTCATCCTTTGAATGGAATCCAAGAGCTTTCCGCTGCTTCTGGTATTTAAAAAATTGATAAAAATCATGCACACGACTTTTTACCGTATTCAGACCGATCATTTCATTTAACTGATCTAAAGCTGTTAGGGAATTTTCCTCCCCATCATCGTCATGAAACTGTAAGTTCCACTCCCTTTGCAGTTCGATAATGTTATCCTGGTGGATTTTCATATCTTGGTAATGTGTAGATGTGTAAAACACACCGGATATAGATTCTTCATATTCTTTAGTTGCTTTTCGTAATCGTGCTACTTCTTCCACGGTTTCTTCAAGGAGCTGAATTAATTTCTCATAGATCGATTGAAGGGAAGATTCTTTAAACTTTCTAGAAATCATCAAGCTTTTTTCTAGTTCCTCTAAGTGGTACTCAGACTCCTCCATAAACCTTTGACAAATAGCAAGATACTGTTCAGCTATCTTTTTCTTAGCAGGGCGATTATCGGTTTCCCGTATAGGTGGAAAGGTAAGCAAGTCTAATAGCTCTTTCTTTTTTTTCCATTCATATTGAGCCAGATACTCTCCTGCTCGCTTGTTTTCTGAATCAAGCTGTAGGGCTTTTTCCATCCATGCAAATGAGACCGAGTCTTTATCATTTTGACTCATTCGTGATTGAGCGGCTATCGTTAACAGCTTTGATATAAGAGTTCCATGCTCCTTTTCATTTAAACCTTGTAAGCAAAGCAATAGCTGTTCTTCTGCTTGAATAAAGCCGTTCTTTCTTAGCTCGTCTTCCCATTCATTCACTTGCTTTTCTACTTGTTGCAGATCTATTTTTTGTTGATTCATCTTCATCACTTCTCTTATGTAGTTTCCTCATTATCTTACCATATTTTTGCGAATGACCTGAATCAATTGCTACTGTATCCGCTTAATCGTACAAAAGACCTGATACAGGATCAGGTCTTTTGTGTCCGAGTTATTTTAATCCATTGAAATCTGCTTCTTCTTTCACTTCATGACGGAACGCTTCGATACTCTTCCGTCTTCGATCATTTTTTGCTTCAATTTGTTCGCGCTCATCTTCATTTGTAGCAAACTCTAGAGCTTCTTCTGCTTCATCCATATTTTCAATGGTGTGGACGATCATGGATTGGAGTTTTTCTACATTATCACTGCGGTCATCTGGTTTTGCTTTATCATTTGCCATCCTGATTTCCTCCCTATTTCTTAGTGATGGTACAGAAATAGTTTGTGAAGAACCGGGAAAAATATCACGGAAAACACTGGGTGCTATTGGAATAGTAACTACAAAACGAAAAAATCCGCCTGTATAACCAAGCGGATGAAAAAGAGTTATTCTCCTTTTGTTTGAATCACTTGAGGGTGCTGACCCGACTGATCTTGCATTTTTTTTCCTTTGTTTCCTCCAAAGGATCGGGATTTTGTCCCAATATGATTCGGTGCAAAATGCTTATCATTCTTCTTAGTAGAAATATTTTTGCTCATGTAAATCCCTCCTCAATGTTAGTATCTCCGAATTGTGGACTTACATGTAGGCAACGTCTACATTTATTCAGCCTTTCCTAGATGCTTTTCTTCAAGGCGCTTTTCAATCCGATCGAGTGCCGCTTCATCCTTTAATAACTGGCGCTTATTTTCCTGCACAAGCTCTGCAAACGAGCGCTTTCGAGGTTTTCTCAACTTTCTCACCTGCCTACTATCCTTTTATTGCAAGTATCTCCGAATAGAGTTCTTATTATTACAATTTTTTAGAAAATTTAATCGTGTTCAACTATTAATACGATGAAAAGGGCCAAAAGGTTTCAGAGTTCACAGAATTTTCATATTTATTTTAGATATTATACAAAAGTCACTATATTTGTAAATTGATTTGATTATCATTCACTTCGAGTTGAAAATATGATAACGAAAAAAAAGTGGATTTTTTTGAAACTTCCTAATCATACCATTCGTAGGATAAATAGTGTTTATTGGAATTTTAAGGAATTTACTTCATAAAGGAGGAGTATATGGGGAACTTTTTACTGTATGTATTGTTTGCTTTACTTGCTGCAACGGTGCTTAGTTTTGTTTTAGGATTTCATTCAGTGGGATATGTTGTAGGTACCTTATTTGGATCAGTTGCGATGGGAGCAGGATATATTTATTCGTCTAGGGATGATGATAAATACCGAGCAAATTATTTGAACACTAGCGAAGGGAAGAAAAAGAGATAATAGGACTTCACACCAGAAGCAACATAAATGTTTCATTTCGCTTCTGGTGTGAAGGGTTCCATCATTACATATCATCTATGTAGCTCTTCATCATTTCATACGTCATTGCCCCTACTCCTTTGTTACGTATAACGCCCTTTTCATCAAGAAAAAAGGATGTAGGTATGTTAATGATTTGATACACCTTATTCACTTTAAACTTGTCATCAAGCAAAACTGGAAATTGTATTTCCATATTTTTAACGAATGCATCAACTTTATCTCGGTTGGCAGGAGTATCCATATTTACTGCTAAGATGACGACATCTTCTTTCGCTTCTTCATGAAACTTTTGCATATCAGGCATTTCTGCTTTACAAGGTGGGCACCATTCAGCCCAGAAATTAAGCATCACTTTTTTTCCTTCAAAGTCAGAAAGCTTTACTTTCTCCCCTTGTAAATTTTCTAATTCAAAGTCTGGAGCCTTTAGTCCAACTTCCAGTCCTGTTTCAGCAGTCACCTCTTCCGCATTGCGATCGATTGTTTGAATGATTGCAACCGCTGTTAAAGCAATTAGAATAATGGCTGCTAATGATTTCTTCAGCATGTAAGGTCCTCCTTCTCTAGGCTACTCGTATTTTACCCTAGAAGAATAGATAAAATAAAGTACGTAATAGCCAGAAACTAAGCGCAAATGTGACAAAACCATAAACAATCACCGAGACTACCTGTGCTTTGTTCCACTGATGCTTCTTAATTTTCCATATTAGGTAAAGAATTATGACAATCATTCCTAAAATACTACCTCTCGTTCCTCCAGTGAAATATAGAAGAGCCACGGGATGATCGATAATAAGATCAGGACGAAATATCACAATACTGAACTTATAAGTAAGAAGGTAAATAAATAGGCTATTCATGAATGCTTCGACCCATTCGTTTTGAAATGAAGAATCTTTTTCAGTCACTTTCTTCATAACTATGTAAGCAATCCATCCAGCCAGAAACATGAGAATCCATTCATATTTAACAGATAGTGGACCCAGTTGAAATACACCCATAACGCTCTCCTCTCAAAGTTGTCCAACCTAATCATACCTTAATGTAGCTAACTCAATAAAGGGATTTGATCTGTAATCACTGATTTCTGCTTCTTATACTTGAACAAAAAGAAAGCACCTTGTGTTTAACACAAGGTGCTTCTATCTCATTAGGCTTTAAGCTTATCACGTAATACCATTTGAAGAATTCCACCATGACGGTAGTAATCAATTTCGACTTCAGAATCGAAACGGACAAGAACTTCAAATTCTTTCTTGTTTCCAGCTTCATCAGTAGCAGTAACTTTTACTAGGTCACGTGGTCTTACATTTTCATCGATTTGAACGTCGATTGCTTCTTTACCAGTTAATCCTAGTGTATCAGCACTTTCTCCATCCTTAAACTGTAGAGGTAGAACACCCATTAACACTAGGTTCGAACGGTGAATACGCTCGAAGCTCTCTGCGATAACCGCCTTGATTCCTAATAGGTTTGTTCCTTTTGCAGCCCAGTCACGAGAAGATCCCATCCCGTAATCTTTACCTGCAAATACGATTAATCCTGTATTTTCTTCTTTATACTTCATACAAGCATCATAGATAGATGTCACTTCACCAGTTGGCCAGTGAGTAGTATATCCACCTTCCGTTCCAGGTGCGATTTGGTTGCGGATACGGATATTTGCGAAAGTACCCCGCATCATTACTTCATGGTTACCACGACGAGAACCATATGAGTTGAAATCACGAACCTCTACCCCATTTTCACGTAAATATTTACCAGCAGGTGTGTCTTTTCCAATAGCACCAGCAGGAGAAATATGGTCAGTAGTTACGGAATCACCGAATTTTGCCACAACACGTAAAGAAGATAATGGTTTAACCTCTTCTGGATCTGGCTTTAACCCTTCAAAGAATGGTGGGTTTTGGATGTACGTAGATTGGTCATCAAATGAATAAAGTGGGTCATTGCCTGTTTTAATTTCATTCCAACGAGCATTGTCACTGAATACATTTTCATATTCTCTACGGAATAATTCAGGTGTAACTGTACGATGTACCACTTCATTCACTTCAGCTGATGTTGGCCAAATATCTTTGAAGAATACATCATTTCCATCCTTATCTTTTCCAATTGCTTCATTTTGAAGATCGATGTCAACTGTACCAGCTAAAGCATAAGCAACAACCAATGGTGGTGATGCTAAGTAGTTAGCTTTTACAAGTGGGTGAATACGTCCTTCAAAGTTACGGTTACCTGAAAGTACAGAAGTAACAAGTAAGTCACTATCTGCTACTGCCTTTTCAATTTCGTCTTTTAATGGACCTGAGTTACCGATACAAGTAGTACAACCGTAACCAACTAAGTTAAATCCGATTTCTTCTAAATATGGAAGAAGTCCAGAGTCACGAAGGTAACCTGTAACAACCTTAGAACCAGGAGCTAAAGATGTTTTAACAAATTTAGGAACTTCCATTCCTAATTCAACAGCTTTTTTCGCAACTAAACCAGCACCTACTAATACATACGGGTTAGATGTATTGGTACAGCTCGTAATCGCAGCGATGGCAATCGCACCTGTTTTCATTGTAGTTGTATCGCCATTATTAAAGTTAACCGTTACTTCTTTCTCAATCTCAGAAGTATCTAAGCCAAAGCCTTGATTTCCTTGAGGAGCAGTTAACGCATCGTTAAATTCTTTTTTCATTGCTGAAAGTGGGATCAAATCTTGAGGACGCTTTGGACCTGAAAGATTTGCTTCAATATCAGCAAGCTCAATTTCGATTACATCTGTATAGATTGGATCTTCGTCAGGATTGAAGAATAATCCGTTTTCTTTACAGTATTGTTCTACGATTTTGATTTGTTCTTCTGAACGACCTGTTAAACGCATGTAGTTTAAGCTCTCAGCGTCAACTGGGAAGAAACCACATGTAGCACCGTATTCAGGAGCCATGTTCGCAACAGTTGCACGATCAGCAAGCGGAAGTGAAGTCACACCAGGACCATAGAACTCAACAAATTTACCAACTACCCCATGCTTACGAAGAACTTGAGTTACTTTTAAAGCTAAGTCTGTTGCAGTAGCCCCATTTGGAAGCTCGCCTGTTAATTTAACACCCACAACCTCTGGAACAGGGAAATATGAAGGTTGACCAAGCATTCCAGCTTCAGCTTCGATACCACCTACACCCCAACCAAGTACACCGATTCCGTTGATCATTGTTGTATGTGAGTCAGTACCTACTAGAGAATCAGGGAATGTTTCAAATTCACCGTCAACTTCAACTGCATGAACGACGTTTGCTAGAAACTCAAGGTTTACTTGGTGAACGATACCTGTAGCAGGTGGAACCGCACGATAATTATCGAATGCTTTTTGAGCCCAGCTTAAGAACTGGTAACGCTCAGCATTACGTTCAAATTCAAGTTCCATATTTGCTTCAAGCGCGTCAGCAGTACCATAACGGTCAACTTGTACCGAGTGGTCAATAACTAGATCAACTGGCTTTAATGGATTGATTTTGTCAGGGTCTCCACCCATATCCGCCATTGCTTTACGTAGTGAAGCAAGGTCAACAACAGCTGGAACCCCAGTGAAGTCTTGAAGAATAACACGTGAAGGTTTAAATGGAACATCCACTTCCTTCACTTCATCTGTTCCCCATTTTGCTAGATTTTCAACATGTTCTTTAGAAATTACACGACCATCTAACTGGCGAAGCACTGATTCTAGTAAAACTTTAATAGAATAAGGTAATTTGGAAACCTTTCCAATACCAGCCTCTTCAAGTGCTTCAAGTGAATAGTAGTTATAACGCTTTCCATCTAAATCAAATGATTTACGAGCGTTAAACACATCATGTTTTGTCATATCATTACCCCCTCTTTCGTAATCATATACAAAAAGAAATTAGTCGAAAAGTTCGAATCTTTGCTTTCATCACAACTTTTCTTACAATTCTATCTTAATACAACCTATCTTATAAGTAAATAACAAGAAAGTTATTGTTATTGATAAGTTTACCTTATGTTATAAAACGTTTTCATATTATAAATGTTTAAAATCATGTATATTATTAGGCTTCATTTTGAAATGAAAAGATTGAATCGAATCATAAAGCTATGTTAAGAAAGCTTTTACAAAAGATGAAGAATAAAAGATTTCCTATTTTCGGTTTTTTTGGCACGGAAGTATTTTGTCGTTTTTTGGAGATACTAGGTACTTGGAGGTGAGGAAAAATGGCAAAGCGAAAAGCAAATCATGTTCGTGAGGGAATGAATGCTGCTAGCGCACAAGGTCAAGGCGCTGGATATAACGAGGAATTCTCGAACGAACCTTTAACTGAAGCTCAAAAGCAAAATAATAAAAAGCGTAAAACCAATCAATAGTCGGTTGAATGAATGAGATGTCTCAGGCTATTGAGGCATCTCATTCATTATTGATAAGGGTAAGTGAAATAATAAATACTTACTTAGTAAGGTGAGTCGCTCGGTAACAGGGGACTTTATTGGGGGATCTTTTTTTGGGGGATCTCTCTATTATGTAAATCAGCGATCTTATGAAGACAAACATTCGTTAGGATTTGGGCTTTTTGGTCATCATCCGGGTTATGAAGGCCCTTTCCAGTAAAAATCCCCCTATCTCTAGCCATCGAGGGTTAAAGTCATGTCTCCATATCATTGATCCTTTGAATGCCTTCAAATATAGATGTTCCCCATAACACTGCGAACAGCCAATGCTTTCACCAATCAAAAAACAGCATGACCCACTAGTCATCCTGTTTTTTGATTGGTGGATTAGTATGAATCCTGTCCGTTTACATCCATTACGATGGACTGGAGGTCGGACTGGAATTGCTCGAGTCTTTCTTTTTGATGCTCAGATGCAACTTCTAGAGCATTTTGAATTTGGGCATATGCTTCATTGACTTCATTTTTTAAGTGTTTGAGTTGATGACCATAGCTTGCACTATCCTTGACGATTTCTTGGTAGAGTTCAGATGCATCATGAAACCCTTGCTGAGCTGCTTGGAATGCTTGTTGTTTGTCTTTATGATATGGCATATTGGTTCACTCCTAATTTTCGTTAGTATGGTCCCTTCTGGTAGAAGCGGTTCTTCTCCGTCAGTGAACTGTTGTATCGTTAAATTGTCCACTGGTTCATGATTTTATTCGGTATAAAAACTACTCAAAACCCCATCCTAGAAGTAGGAGGTGGATTGTATGAACAAAAATGATGGAAAAGATATGCGAAAAAATGCACCTAAAGGAGATAACCCAGGTCAGCCAGCTCCTTTAAGCGGCTCTAAAAAAGTAAAGAACCATAATCATACGAGACAGAAGAAAAATAGTAGCCATGATATGTAAAAGCCAGCTGCTCATTTATTGAGCAGCTCCTCTTCTTTTTACCTCAGCGGTTGATCCTCATATTTATCGACATAGAGATTTCCATTTGTTTGTAACTGAGCGTAGAATACTTCTTTGACATCATTAATACCCTCATCATTCAATTTTTTTGTTAACCAGCTACGATCTAACTGTAATTCAACTAAGTTTTTTTCGATGACGTTTCCATCTATAATAAGCTCTGTTGCAAAGGGGATTTTTTGACTTTTACGTGGTTCATCTTGATGTAAATCTCTTTTGGTCACTGCTTGTTCCAAGTCTTTTTTGATAACAGACAATTTTCCGTTCGTCTCGAGGATGGCATAATCCACATCTTGAATCGAATCAATGCTTTTATTTCTTAATAAAAAGGTGAGTTCATCTAAGTCTAGTCTTAGTCTTCTTAATGAATCCTCCATAACTTTCCCTTGTTTGATTACGATTTCTGGCTGTCCATCAATGACTTTTCTAGCAAATCTTGATTTTAAATTCATATAACCGACTAAAATGGTAAGTATGGCCCAAGAGACAATTCCTGTTCCACCTTGAATAAAGGTGACCTCTGGATCAACAGTAATATCAGCTGCAATAGATCCGATCGCAATTCCAGTTATATAATTAAAGAACGTCATTTGGGTAATTTGTTTTCGTCCCATAAACCTTGTCATTAGCCATAACGTAACAAAAGCAAATACCGACCTTCCAATGACCGCTGAAACTTCCATGATAAGCCACCACTTCTCTAGAAAAGTTTGCTTCGATTTATGTTTCCACAAAACGGAAAAAGGCATACTTTTAAAAAAGCATGCCTTTTGATTAAGTGATCGAAGTCAGCGCGGTGAAGAGAAGCTGTTCTTCTTCCTCAGTTACTGTACGAAGATCGATATAGACTTCTTCTTTTAGAATTCGTACGACTATGGAAGGGGTAAATTCCGTTCGTAATTTTTTCGCCAACTGTACAGCAGAATAGCTCATGTGTGTTACGGCAATTACATATGTTGGCAACTCTACCTCTGGCATGGTTCCTCCGCCTACTTGACTTACACTTTCTTTAATGGATACATCATAATTAGTAGTTTCAGCCGTTATTTCATGTAGGAATCGCTCACTCCGCTCCTTAAGCTCTTCTTTAGTCGTTAACAAATCTCGGACTATCGGGATATTTTGAAGTGCGGTCTGTCCTTTTATATAATCTAATAAAGTCCCTTCAAGTGCTGCCAAAGTCATTTTATCCACTCGAAGGGCCCGTGCTAGCTGGTGCTTCTTCAATTGATCGATAAGCTTTCTTTTTCCGACAATAATTCCTGCTTGGGGCCCGCCTAGTAACTTATCGCCACTAAAGGAAACGAGATCGGCTCCTTGCTTTAACACTTCACTTACAACTGGTTCGTCACCAATTCCGTGTAGCCTGTAATCATATAGTACACCGCTTCCTAAGTCCTCGTAGAAAATTACTTGCTCATGCTGCGCTGCAAGCTTCCCCAGTTCTTCTGTATCTACCGATTTCGTAAATCCAATGACTTTAAAATTACTCGTATGCACCTTTAAAATCATTGCCGTTTGTTCGCTTATCGCGTTTTCATAGTCGTATAGATGTGTTTTGTTTGTTGTTCCCACATCGACTAAATGTGCACCGCTTTCTTCCATTATAGAAGAAATTCGGAATGAGCCGCCGATTTCAACGAGCTGACCACGAGAGACGATCACTTCTTTCTGTTTGGCTAATGCTGTCAAGGTTAAGAATACAGCTGCCGCGTTATTATTCACAACCATCGCTGCTTCAGCACCCGTTATCTCCTTCAACAGCTTCTCCGCATGAAGATGACGTGAACCCCGAGACCCCTCTTCAACTAAATACTCAAGATTGGAATAATTCTTTGCTGTTTCGATGACGTGCTGGATGGCTTGCTCACTTAATCTCGCTCTCCCTAAATTGGTATGAAGAATTGTTCCTGTCGCATTAATAACCCTTTTTAGTGTATAACTGTAATCAGTTTGCATTTTTTTCTCTGACCTCTTGAAAATTTCTTCAATAAAGTGTGTACTCCCAGGTTCAGCGCCGTGCCATTCTTCCATTAAAATGGATTGACGTAATTCCTCTAGAACTTGCTTAATCATCTCTGTTAATTGAATCATATCAATCCCGTACTTATTCATGAGGGTGGAAAATTGCACTTCTCTTTGCAGCTCATGTACGGGCGGTAAGTGTCTAAGTAGCTTTTTCACGAAACATCCTCCAACCTTCCAATATGTATTACATCCCCTATAGTGAGAAGTCTCAATTATTATAGCATTTTTCACTTATTTACATAGCTTGAATACAATAGGAGAATAAGGAGGCTAGTCGAATGGAAAAGGACCATCATGTATTTGATCTAGAAGAAATGGAAAACTGGCTGAAAAAGCTATATTTGGATCCATTCACTTCTTATTTAGATGAATGTCAATTTCGCGTTGATTTATTCGAAACAGCTGAAGAGTATATTCTTGAAGCGCTTCTTCCCCACAAGAATAGAGAAAACATTGAGGTTCATGTAAACGGATGCACAATTGAGATCAAGGTTTCTTTAACAGAGCAATTAGGGACGGATCCCTTATCAAGGACTATTGAATTCCCTTGTGACGTGAAAAACCAACACATCCGGGCACAGTATGATAATAATATATTAGAAATCTATATTTCAAAATCAACAGAGTCTAACGGCGAAAATCGTTCGATTTTCGTTAAGTAACCCCTCTGTTTATTTTTTTATGATTCAGCCATAATAAAAACCCTCAGAACTGCTGAGGGTTTCTTAACGGCATTATGCCTCCATTTTTTCAATTATCTCTTTCGCTTTTGGGAAAACGCCTGTTTCTAATTTTGAATATAACTTTTCCCCGTTCACGGTTACTTCAAATGCTCCACCTGAGCTTGGGATCAATTCCATTCTTGTAATACCTGAACGGAAATGATTAAATAACTCTTCCGCGAAACTCGCGGCTTTTGGTGCGTAGTTTCACATCATGCAAAATTGTACAGTAACTTCGAAATTCTTCATTTAAATAACCTCCTAGCAACCATTAATCAAAAATTCACAAAAATGACACATTTTTGTTTAGCCATATTGTAATATACCATTTATCATAACGCAAATCATAGGTTTCTTTAAGTGATTTTCCCCTCTATTCCATGTATACTAAGGAAAGTGCGCGTATCTTATGATTAAACGTACATAGGTAATCACGATTGATAACAATCAAAAATAGAGCTTATATGGAGGTGGATCCAGTGAGCGAACACGAGAAAATTCGTCTTACTTCATTATCTACAAAAGCTGGCTGAGGCTGCAAAATTGGTCCAGAGGACTTGGCGCAAGTGTTGCGTCTTTTACCAAAACAAGATCCCGTGCCTGAATTATTAGTCGGACACGAAACCTCAGATGATGCTGGGGTTTATCAAATTTCAGAAGATCTAGCGTTAATTCAAACCATTGATTATTTCACCCCAATTGTAGATGACCCTTATATGTTTGGTCAAATTGCTGCAGCTAATGCGCTGAGTGATGTTTATGCAATGGGCGGGGTACCAAAGACTGTACTAAATATAGTCGGATATCCTGTGAAAAAGCTTGGGCCTACAATCTTATCCCAAATTTTACAAGGTGCAGCAGATAAAGTGAAGGAAGCTGGCGCAGTGACGGTTGGCGGACATTCCATTGACGATCAAGAGCCTAAATTTGGTCTATCTGTTACAGGATTTGTTGACCCGAAGAAAGTATGGAAAAATATTGGTGCTACACCAGGAGATGTGCTTGTTTTAACAAAGCCAATTGGTGTGGGGATTATCACTACAGGCATCAAGCGATCGGCAGTAACTCCCGATCAAGAACAAAGAGTAACAGAGCTGATGGCGATGCTTAACAAATCAGCTGCTGATGCGTTGTCACATTATCACCCACATGCTGTCACAGATGTTACAGGGTTTGGTCTATTAGGTCATGGAAGTGAAATGGCCCGTGGAAGTGATGTGAGCTTTGACATTACATTAAGCAAAGTACCTGTATTAGAAGGTGCATATGAACTCGCCAAAGCTGGAGTAATCCCAGGAGGCTCCAAATCCAATCATCAATGGCTGCTAGATGAGGTATTCTATGATGGCATCACCGAGGATGAGCAGTTTGTTTTATGTGATGCAATTACTTCTGGAGGCTTGCTTGTCGCTATGAAGGAGAACGAAGCCATTCAATATGTGAATGACTTATATCATCTGGGACTGTCCGATGCGGCGATTATTGGATCTGTAACAAACAAAAAGGACAAACTGATTTATGTCCAAAAATAGAGGGGAATGAAATCATTCTCCTCTACATTTTATTAGAAATCAGGTGAACAAATGGACATGAAAACTTATTTAAACCGATTTGCCTCTTTCCCAATAACTGAACCTACGATTCCTCTCTTAACATCTCTTCAGCAAAATCATTTATTACACATCCCATTTGAAAATTTAGATGTTTCACGTCAAGTACCGATCGAACTGAATGTTCACCGTTTTTATCAAAAGGTGGCACATAATCAGCGAGGGGGATTTTGCTATGAATTAAACGGACTATTTCATCATCTTCTTGAAGAAGTAGGGTATAAAAGTCAGCTTATTTCTTGCACCGTTCGAAGGCCTGATGGATCATGGGCGAAAGAGGATAGTCACGCAGCCATCCTCGTCTTTTTAGATCAACCATACCTTGTAGATGTAGGTTTTGGTGATTCTGTCCGCGTGCCGCTTCCTCTAACAGGAGAGAAAAGGAACGATATTAGCGGAACATACAAAATTTCAACACTTGATTCTGGCCAATATGATTTACAATTAGCTGTTGATGATCATTGGCAAACGAAATACCGCTTTACCACGAATGAAAGAAGACTGTTGGACTTTACGGATGGCTGTATCTTTAATCAAACCTCCCCCCACTCCCCGTTTACCAAAGGCGATATGGTAACAATTGCAACGGAGGATGGTCGAGTGACGTTATCAGGTGATACACTTACGATTACTAAAGGAAGGGAAAAATTTAAGAGGGAAGTATCATCCGATGAAAGGCCTAGTGTTCTAAAAGACTATTTTCAAATTCAAATCGATTAATAGGAGAAGCGGGTCTGCTTTATCATCAATAGAATGGAAGCAAGTGCATCTCAAATCACCAAAAAACGCCAAAAGGAGAGAGATGATTCGCTCTTCATCCCCTTTTGGCGTTTTTTTTAGCCTATTCTTGAACTGGTTGAAGCTTAACCTTTAATTTGTCAAGCATGTCAGTTGTCATTTTTGCTAAGTCATATTCTGCTTTAAATCCCCATTCTTCCGTTGCTGCAGATGCATCAATGGAATTTGGCCAGCTGTCTGCAATCTTTTGGCGAATTGGATCAACTTGATAAGACATTTGGAATTGTGGGATATGCTTTTTAATTTCAGCTGCAATTTGCTCTGGATCAAAGCTCATTGCAGTGACATTAAATGAATTGCGATGTTTCAGCTTGGAAGGATCGGCTTCTAGCAGATTCACAATTGCATTCAGCGCATCTGGCATATACATCATATCCATATATGTTCCTTTATCAATATAAGAAGTATATTGCCCATTTTTAATAGCCTCGTAGTAAATCTCTACTGCATAATCCGTAGTTCCACCACCTGGAGGCGCTACATAGGAAATTAAACCTGGAAAGCGCAGACCTCTCGTATCTACACCAAATTTATGATAATAATAATCCGATAATAATTCACCAGCCACTTTGTTTACACCATACATTGTTGTTGGGCGTTGAATGGTATCTTGTGGTGTTTGGTCTTTAGGAGTCGTCGGACCAAATGCACCAATTGAGCTTGGAGTGAAGAATTTGCCATCTAACTCTCTAGCTGTTTCAAGTGCATTCATAAGACCGCCCATATTTAAATTCCAAGCAAATACAGGATTGGCTTCCGCCGTGGCTGATAAAAGGGCAGCCATATGAATAACGGTATCTACCTGATATTTTTTTGCGATTTCTAGCATCTTTTCGCCATCTGTTACATCAAGAATTTCAAATGGACCTGCTTGAGCTGCTTCTGACTCATTTTTCCGAATGTCGGTAGCTACGACATGATCCGCACCATATTGTTCTCTCAGCTTACCGGTAAGCTCTGAACCAATTTGTCCAAGAGCGCCAGTGATTAAAATACGTTTCATTGTTCTCCTCCATCTATCCTCTTGTTCGCAAATTTCTAGTTAGTAAGTAGACTATTCAATAATCCCCATTTCTTTTCCTACTTTTTCGTATACAGCAATGGCACGATCTAGCATTTCTTTCGTATGTGCAGCAGAAGGCATATTACGAACTCGACCTGTTCCTCTTGGAACGGTTGGGAATACAATTGACTTGGCATAGACGCCTTCTTCGTTCAGACGCTGGCTGAATTGTTGGGTCTTTGATTCATCTCCAATAATACATGGTGTAATTGGAGTTTCACTATCCCCAATGTCAAAACCAAGGTCTTTTAATCCTTTTTTCAAGTAATCGGCATTTTCCCATAGACGTTCGTTTAGTTCCGTGCTTTCCATTAAAATCTCAATCGATTTCTTACTAGCAGCTACATCTGCAGGAGTTAACGAGGTAGAGAATAAGAAAGGTCGACTGCGAACCTTTAGCCAATCAATCAAATCCTGCTTCCCTGCAACGTATCCGCCTACCACACCGATTGCTTTAGATAACGTTCCAATTTGGAAATCCACTTTATCCGATAGTCCAAAATGCTTTACGGTTCCTGCTCCCTTACCAAGGACACCAGAACCATGTGCGTCATCAACATATGTAATTAAGTCAAACTCTTCGGCAATTTCAACAATTTCTGGTAGCTTAGCAATATCTCCGTCCATGGAGAATACCCCATCTGTAATAACCATGATTTTATTGTACAAGCCAGATTCCTTCGCTTCCTTCGCTTTAGCACGAAGATCTTTCATATCGGAATGGGTAAAGCGGATAATTTTCGCTTTAGAAAGACGACAACCATCGATAATTGAAGCGTGATTAAGTTCATCTGAAAGGATGGCATCATGTTTATCCATCACAGCTGAAATCGCAGCCATATTACAATTAAAACCAGATTGATAGGCAATTGCAGCTTCTGTATGCTTAAATTCAGCTAGCTTTTCTTCCAGTTTCACATGTAATTCAAGTGTTCCATTAATCGTACGGACAGCACCCGCACCTACACCAAATTGTGAAATCGCTTCATTTGCTGCCTCTTTTAAACGTTGATCAGTCGCCAAACCTAAATAATTGTTTGAAGATAAATTGACCAATTCTTTACCATTTATTTTTATAATCGGACCATTTGGACTTTCCAGTGGATCAATGACATTGTATAGACCTCTTCCTTTAAGGTCTTCTAAATTTTCTGTTAAAAATTGATCTAATGTTTTACTAGGCAAAATAATATCCCCCTTTAAAATCTGGTTATACGTAAGACTGCTACTTAAAAAACAATCTTAAAAAAATACAATTGTTCACCCTGTGTGTACAAAGGTTAATCAGATAAGCAATTGCTATATAAGGGTTTCACTAATACTACTTTATCATATTTTTCTCATTTGTACATATCTCAAGGACATGAAAAAAGAAGGTTTTCATCATTGTTGTAAAAAGCACCACTCCCTGGTCTTTATACAAAATGAACCTTAACTTTATGAAAACCTCTTCTACTATCTTTACCCATATCAACATATTTTACTATCTATTTAAGAGTGGCTGTTTGATTGAAAGGGGAGTGGTCTTATGAATGTAGATGTCAACTGTCAGTGAAAAATCATATGGTGGATCTAGGGGGTAGAAGGCTTGTAGGAATATAAAAAACTCAGCCCGCAACTTTCCCTTAATTGAAAAGGTACCTGTTCGACTGAAGCCCCCTTCTACTCATTTCTACTTTCAAAAGTTGGATAAATTCATTGGATAAGTTTAAATGGATGGCTTCTCGTAAAGCGGTAACAAGTTGTTCGTCGGTTAGTCTCTTATAAGAGTTCATACGATCGCTCCTGTCTTAATTGTCTACAATTTATTTATCCTTAATTAAATAGTGTAAACTATTTTAAACAGAAATTAGGAAAATAAACCCATATATAGAACCTATCACACGACACTTGAGCTTGATTCCAAACTGCCTATTATTAAAAAGGAACGATACGTTCTGATGTATCCTTCCTAGTCGGTTTCCAATTCGTTTCTTGTATTCATCTCAAAGGCTAGGGAATTCTCTTGCAAATGTTCGAACAAGTACGTATCTTTGTATCCCTTTTGAATGAGAAATCGCTTGTTGCGCTTCCAATCCTGCTTGCTCATCGTTTCCTTTCTTTTTCTCTATTTGAGACCTCAGTGCATGCTTCATCCAAGGAGACTTCATCTCTTCGATTAATTCCTCAGCTTCTTTCAAATGTCCCTCATGTATGAGAATGCCTGCTTGATAATAAAATCGAAACTTCTTCTGTTTAATTTTGTTGATATAGGTAGTAGCTTGGTCCATGTCTTCATAGTAGAATGCATGAATGACATGGTACAAGGCTTGGTATCCTTCATATTTATATTTCTTTAGAAGCTTCTCAATGGATTCGTCTACTAAGTCATCCATTTTATTTGCAAGTCCATAATACAAGGCGTATTGAGGCTTATTTTTATTTTTTAATAAATACGTTTCCACTTTTTCTACTTTTTTTGTCCAAAGCAACGTATTAAAAAGAGGAAAAAGAACAATAGGCAGGACAATGATTAATACAAGGAAAAATTGATAAGGCTCTTGGATTGGATGAAAAGCTTCGAGCAATAATGTGAATATAAGGGTAAAAACAAAAGTATAAACATAATAACGAAATGGCATTGAACTATTCTCCTATCTTTTTCTTAATCCTATTATATCAGCTAGAAATATAATTTTCTTCCAAAAAATGATATGTACTAGTTTTATGGTTTTAACCACCTGATAGTCAAGTCTAGAAATTTAGCGTATTTTCAAGTAAGATGGAGAAATGAATTATTTTAATGAAGTGAGGACTATTAGATGAGTTTATTAACTGTCGATAAGTTAAGTCATACATTTGGAGATCGCACCTTATTTAAGGATGTGAGCTTCCGATTATTAGCAGAGGATCACATTGGATTAGTTGGAGCCAATGGGGTTGGAAAGTCTACTTTAATGAACATTATTACAGGGCAATTAATCCATGATGCTGGACGTGTGGAATGGACACCTGGCGTACATTATGGATACCTTGATCAGCATACAGTTCTATCAAAAGGCAAAACGATGCGAGACGTGTTGAAAGATGCCTTCTTGCCACTTTTCGAACAAGAAAAGGAACTAAACATTGTAACAGAGCAAATGGCGACAGCTTCTCCTGAAGAATTAGAAGTTCTTCTTGAGAAAATGGGTGAGATTCAAGATCGTTTAGATGCTGGAGATTTTTACTCAATCGATATTAAAGTGGAAGAAGCAGCACGTGGGTTAGGTCTTGATGCGGTAGGACTTGACCGTGATGTTTCCGAGCTTAGTGGTGGGCAGCGGACAAAAGTATTATTAGCGAAGCTATTACTTGAAAAGCCACAAGTATTATTACTAGACGAGCCGACGAACTATTTGGATGTTGAGCATATTTTTTGGCTAACAAACTATTTACGTGAGTATCCTTATGCATTTATTTTAATCTCTCATGATACCGAATTCATGAATAAAGTTTCGAATACTATTTTCCATTTAGAGTTTTCAAAGCTCACGAGATATACGGCAAGCTATGAAAAATTCTTAGAACTTGCAGAAATTAATAAAAATCAACACTTAAATGCATATGAAAAACAACAAGAATTCATTAAAAAACAAGAGGACTTTATTTCAAAAAATAAAGCAAGGTATTCAACAACTGGCCGCGCAAAAAGTCGTCAGAAGCAGTTGGATCGTATGGAGCGAATTGATCGCCCTGAAACGGCAGCTAAACCAACCTTTGATTTTAAAGAATCTCGTGCGAGCAGTCGCTATGTGTTCGAAGGGGAAAATTTCGAAATTGGCTATACACATGCCCTTCTACCGAAGATGTCCATCACCATCGAGCGTGGTGAGAAAATTGCGATCGTTGGCTGCAATGGAGTTGGAAAGTCAACACTTTTAAAAACAATGCTTGGAAAGATTCCTGCCATTAGTGGAAAAATCGAGCGCGGTGACTTCCTTTTCCCTTCGTATTTCGAGCAAGAGGTGAAAGCACCAAACATGACACCGATTGATGATGTTTGGAATGAATTCCCTCATCTCGATCAACACCAAGTAAGGGCTGCTCTTGCTAAGTGCGGATTAAAGAATGAGCATATTTCACGGCCAATGAATCAATTAAGTGGTGGAGAGCAAGCAAAGGTTCGTCTATGTAAACTATTAATGAATGACAGCAACTGGATCTTATTTGACGAGCCAACCAATCATTTAGATGTATCAGCAAAAGAAGAATTAAAACGCGCCTTAAAAGCATACAAAGGGACAGTTGTTCTTGTTTGCCACGAGCCTGATTTTTATGAAGACTGGGTAACGAAAGTCTGGAATGTTGAAGAATGGGCACAAGGTAATCAATAAAAGCATTGAACGCCTCCAAGATAAGCTTGGAGGCGTTCGTTTTATGTTTGTTTACCATCGATTTGTATCCCTCTATCTACTCGATAAGTAAACGTGATGGTTTTATATTCTTCTGAGTTTAATGAAACCCAGAATACAATTTCTTGACCATTTTTCTTCTCGTATATGAAGGCTAGCTGTTTGGAGCGGATGGGCGCGAGATCAGTGGGAAAGGTGCTACCTAAAATGAGAAGCCGTAGAAGCTAACCCGCACCCCGCGGCAACCGACTCACCTGAAGCGGAATACGCCCTTTGCTTCCAAAGCAATATTGGCTATGAAAACAGCCAAAAAAAAAAGAGCAACCGTAAAAATGGTTACTCTGAGACAGTAGGAAGGATAACTCTAACTCCTCTACCCTGCTTTATTAAATTTTGGCAAACTCAACATGCCAAAGGAGGTAGTTGATTTCGGTTGTTTTTGATGGATTAGGTAGACGATTTGGATAAAAAGGATCGGTAGAAACGATTTTTCATAGACAAGATACCTAGCTTCCCAATTTGGGAAGAATTTATTCTTATACTCTTGTAGACCTTTAAAGTTATAAAACTGATTGCCATGTTGAAAAATATAGTGGCAAGCTTTTTCTACATGGCTACTTTTCTTACAGGTTCCCACATTAGATAAGGGAGCCATTCCCATACTACACCAATCATAGCCATTCTCCTTACACCACTGGAAAATAGATAAAAATAAGAAATCCATCGTTCCATGGGGGCTATTCTCCTCATAGCGCATCAGATCAATGGTAATTGTACGATCAACGTGCTTGTGATCGCAAGCAAGAGTCGCAAACGCAATTTTCTCACCTTGTGTATTTGTTAAGATCGCAAGTGGAAAACGAGAAACATATTTTTCACAGAAGAAACCGACTGAAAATCCTTTTTCTTTCCGCTTTCCTAGCCATGAATTGGAAATGGATTGGATTTCTTCTATCACACGATCCTGATATGGGGGATGAATCACTTGAAACTGAAATCCATTCCGCTCAAATTTATTTTTTCGAGTACGAAGCTTGGCCCCTTTTTTTCCTGCCAGTGAAAACTCCAGTAAGTTCACCTTTGCCTCTTCTCCAAGTTTTATCGCATTCAAACCTTGATATGAATAGTGGTCTAGAGAATCAGCAGACACTTGGTAAAAAACGGCTTGCTTCCCATTCAATTGACTATATGATCTAAACTCTTCGATTGCATCAACTAGCTTTTCCTTATGACAAATCGGGTCGCCTAATACGATGTGTTTATTCCAAACCTTTTTATAGACGATTAATGCTTTCTTATCGGTCGTCCAAAATATTTGCTTGTCATTAATAAATACCAAATGAGAATTATGGGTTCCGCCATTTTTCTTCATAAAAGAGTATACCTCATCTAAATGATCACGTTCTTCAAAAGCAGGTGTGCTTTCCCTTTTCCAATAGAAAATGATCCCTAAAATGAAGCTGATAAATAAGATGATGAATAAAGATAGCATAATACCCTCCTATAAGCTTTATCCCAGTCAATAACATAACATATTATCGTGAGAAGAGCGATAGGAATTTATGAAATACCAGATAAAAAACCTACCTTCCTTAAACATCCAACTTCCCTCTTTTAATTCATGCATTTCTATTGCAATTGGGATGGGCTAGCCGGCATAAACGAGTTTGTAGGTTCATATATTTTTTAAGTGATGAAGCGCGAACGACAAAAAGGGAGGATTGATCCTGTTGGCATATATTTGGGGAGTGGATTCAGCTTCAACAGTTGATAAAGAGCTATATGATTGTGTATTAACTAGCTTTGGAAAGCCGAATTATTGGGGAAGATATATTACAAGAGTAGAAGGGGCAGCAGAAGGATTAACACGAGAAGAAGTCGAGCTATTGCATAATAGCGGCACAAAAGTTCTTCCAATATACAGTAAATTCCTAGAGGCAACAGGCTATCGAAATGGGAAGGTAATTGCCCAAAATACGATATTCCATGCCAACCGCCTCAGTATCCCTAAAGGAAAGGTACTTTTCGCAAATGTGGAGAAATTCTTTGCCGTAGATGAAGCTTGGATTCGCGGGTATATTGATGGTATGTTTCCTAGCGGCTATAAGCCGGGCTTCTACAACGACCCCGTTGACGGAGATTTTCGAAATGCGTATTGTACTGCAGTTGAAAATGATAACAAAGTTTCAACACAAGCGATATTATGGAGCGCACGCCCTGAACCTGGCGTAACAAAAGCGAGAAATGCACCTAAATACAAACCGGCCAAACCCAAATGTAAGGCAAATGTATGGGGCTGGCAATACGGAAGAGATTCAAAAATATGCCCAATTGATACAAACCTAATCGACAGCAGACTCTATGAGTTGTTATGGTAGGAAAAGCTAAAAGACAGCCGTTCACACCGGCTGTCTTTTAGCTAGATTTAAAATGAATTCGCACATTTTGATCCTCTACTTTTTCTTCCTTTATTAATATGCTTGTACAATTTGGGCAGCGTTTAGCCCTTTTCGGGATACTCGATATACAAAATGGACATTCTTTTGAAGAAAATGAATCACCAGGTGTTTTTTTCATGCGATTGATTTGCAAAATGGTTAAATAGGTAGCAAATGCCACAATGCCAAAATGGAGCAGTGATTCAATAAATAAGCCATAATTAATCGTAACAGCCCCTGCCTCTTTCGCATCCGCTACTGTTCGGTAGTAGCCACCAGAAAGATTCATATACAAATTGGCAAAATCGACCTTCCCTAAAATTAAGCCTAACGGAGGCATAATAATATCGGAAACAAATGAATCTACTACCTTTACAAATGCTGTCCCTACAATCACCCCAATCCCCATCTCAACCACCGTTCCTCGTACGGCAAATTCACGAAAGTTTTTAAAAAATGAACTCAGGTGTATCACCTCTTCTATCATTAACTACTATCTAGTCTATTACTCTTTCGAAGAAATATGAGTCGAAATAGTCCAATCATTATAGGTGTACTGCTCAGATAGCAAGATTTCTTGATAATCATCACAAAAATCTAGTCCCTTTCGTGTTCTTTTCTATCAATTCTCCCCATAAGCAAAAAGATTACATCCCTCCATTATGCACGCTATATCTTTTCCTAATAAACAAAACACTTCATTATCCTGATCTTTTCCATATCTACAAGATTGACAGGTTGTAGATTCTTACATGCACCTGTAGCATTTTTTGTATATTATAGATTGCAAACTCACACAATGATCTTTTCATATAAAGCTGATCCTAACCAACTTGTAACGGCTGGGATCAGCTGATAGATTAATTCCACCTCTTTAATGCAGAAAGCACCTGATCTTTAATACGAATGAGGATCGGCTTCTCTCCTTTTGCTAGTTTTTGCTTGGACCATTCATTATAGCTAGCGACAAAGATTAAGATGGATCCAGCAATCAGAAGATAGGCCCACCAAGGTAGGCTTCCCCAATAAGGTCTTGTTTGTAAAAAGACGTTTAATAATAGAACACCTGACCCGATTAAGAAATACGCTTTTACTCGGAAGAATAATCCAGCTAAAATCGCAATCAATGAAAGGGAACCGAGAATCAAAGCATCATAGATCGTATGACTCGCCAAACCATCTTGAATCAGGCTTAGGGAAACAAGGGATAGGATGACCCATTGGGCAATAGACGTTTCTTTGTGAAACTCTTCTTTTAACATCAGGCGAATAAAGACGATAAGCACGACAAATGGCAAAACGAGAAATTCCCGTTCAAGTAATTCAGGGAGATCAATTAGGAAAACCGCTGTGTAATAAGGCTGAATTAGATAGCAGCCAGCTAACAGGGGTATCCACTTAGAGAACCTTGAACTCACTCGACCCTTTTGAATGAAGATCGCCAAGCTAATCAATGCACCAGGTAAAACATCTAAGTACACTTCATAGGTTTGAAATAAATACATGGACGCAAAGAACAAAATGGCTATGATGGAGTAGCTATCCACCGACTGTAGCGTTTTCTTTTCTGAAACATGAATAAATGTTGGATACAGCATTCTTCCAGTAACTAATAGAAGAATACCCATACCTCCATTCATTAGTAAATTTAGCTCGGAGTCTTGAATGACAGCCTCATTTAACAAGATCGTACTAATTAATGAGAGTAGTAACGGAATAATCGTTAACATGCTCAATTGATTACGGTGAAGGAAAGCCACCAACCCGAAAATATACAGGATACTCCCTATATAGATGCTCCATCCGAACGGGTATGTAGCGATTAAACCAATGATTCCAATTATTGAAAACGGAACCATATAGAAGACTGTACGTTCCTTGTAAGCTTTGCTAGATAACAGCCAAATGCCTGCTAGTAAAATACTCGTGATAAAGAAATCCCATTGGTGAATTTTGCTCATCCACCATTCAAGTGAAAGTGAAATAGCGAAAAATAGATGGGTAAAGGCTCCATAGAGAAATAGCTTCTTTTTCCATTCTTTCCTTGCAAGACTTGAACTACCCGCATACAGAATGGCTGCAATCGTTAGAGTGAAAATTGAATCATAGCCATATGCTAAGTAGGCAAATAATGCCGCTGGGATTAGAATGATATGACCTCCCCAGCCGTAGCTATTATAGATCCCCTGATCCTTGTTCCTTCCTAGTACACTAATAAACAAGAGAATAGAAACACCGAAGATTCCTTGAAGTATTTCGAATGGATAAGGTACATCTAAATAATAATGAATGCTACTTAACACATAAACGTATGTCAAAATGGTGGCACTAGACATGACGTATGGAATCCACTTCAATTGAAGACGTCGATACAATCCAAAGAAAAGCATGACCCCAACTAAAAAGATGAACGGCTTTACCAAATAGTGATTTATTGGGAAAAAGCTAGCGGTTATCATTGCTAACACATACATCAATTGTCCGGTGATATAGGCAGCTCCCCCATACTTCTTGTTATTCAACCAGCTCCAAAGAATACTTAATACAAACGAAGCCACACTTCCAAGAACGAAATGCATCGCTATACCAAGCTCTGTTTTATAGAATGGCAGCCACTCTCCAAGCTCAATTCCAAAGCTGATAAACGCAAGTGATAGTGCAATCGGCTGAACCCAATAGGTTGGACCTTGAAAAAAGCTTCGCTGATCTATCCGAATAATCACAACAGGAATAAAGCTAAAGATTAACAAACTTACGCCAAGCTCCAACCAGGAAAATGAATAATACATACCTAACAAGGAAAGTACCATCATTCCTAATCCTACATCTCTTGAGCTCTCTTTGATGCTCCTAGTATATGGATGGCTAAGTATCCAACCAAATAGAACAAACACCAATAGACCAATGAAAAATGCTGGGAATGCAAAGGTTTGGAACGCAAGCAATTGATCAATGTATAGCATACATTCAAATAGGGCTGCACCAAGAAACACAGGACTTAAATAGTTGAATATAGACGTTTTCAATGTATTTGCTAAAAAGATAAAATGAATGGCTATTATTAAATAGGCAACCATCAATAAGATCGACGGCTCATTCATGTTCACCCATATTCCTTCAAAGCTCAAATACAAAAAGGCAAATCCAGAAATGATTCCACTCGTTATTCTAAAAATTCGTTCCCAAGGGAATCTTTGATCTAAAAAACGAGGAATGAATAGGAATGATATTCCAACCAAGGCATAGAAAATCGGACTATACAAATCGAGAACACTGTTTTCAATTATTTGATAAAAGGCGTACACAATCATTGCAGTAAATACAAAATGAAACTCCTTCTTTCCTGTAACGTACGTCATCGATAAATAGAGGATAGCCGTCAGAAACAGATTAAATCCATAGTATATGGGATGCTGATAAAATACGACCAATAAGAGCGTTGTGAGGACCAATTGAATTTGGGCAAATATCGGCATTTCTTTCGTAAATAACGGGAATTTCTTATTCTTCTTTAACCAATGGTACGCCATAATTATGATGGCATTAAACAATACTAGGCCTAAATAAAAGCCATCAACAGGCAACTGGATACATTTTAGAGTAAACCCAACCGATAAAGTAACAGATAAATAGCTAAACCAGACAAATAAACGAGAAGATTGCTTACTCGCTAGGATGACATAGACTGGGACAAGAACAAGTGAACCTATTGTGCCAAATAAAAACCTGCCATCTCCCCGAACAGATAGATATGTTCCAAATAGTTCAAACCAGCCGACAGACAAAATAAAGATCGGTAAAAACAAACTCGCTAATACGACGAACGCAAACGAGGTTTTTTCAATTTTCAATAACCGCTTTGAAATATATGCGATTCCGTAGAATAAGATGGATACAAAAGCGATTGAACCGCTTTTCATCCAAGCTGACATTGTGCCCCAATTACTGGTAGCTACATACAATCCACTTATTAATAATAATAAAACACCAAGATTTAATAACCATGTAATATTACGCTCGCGAATTTCTTCCTGAGAGCGCTTCTTTTTTATTTTTACAGGTTTAACCGGTTGTTTGACCGGTACTTTTATTTGTTTCTGGACATGAACTTCTGTAGTCTTGCTTTCAGCGGGAGCCCCTTCTACTTGTTGATTCCAATAGGATAAATAGGCTTTTGTGACGGTTTCATAGTGGTATGGAGAGATAAACCCTCCTTCCTTTAACTGATATAACTCCGAACGAAATATTTTTCTCCGCTCTTCTCCTGAAGGTGTAGCCATTTAACCCCTCCTCAATTTAACTAAAATATTCATTTAGTGTAATTTTACACCATTTATTTATTTTTTCAATATGTTCACAAAAAATAATCCGCCTTTTTATGTAGACGGATTACGAACATGTTGCTGTATTTAGGTTGACGAATTCACCTTAGGAATGGCCGCTACTTAAGGTTCATCTGATAGCGAATGATACTCAAAAGTGTTTTGATTTACATCTTGAATGAGTGAGGTTATTTTTCCAACTGAAAAAACATGTAATTCATGCATGACTCGAGTACAAGCTGTATACAGAATCTTCCGTTCGACAGAGTATTCCTTCTCTGAAGCATTATAAATAATGACGGCATCAAATTCGATCCCTTTTGCCAAATAAGAAGGCAGTACGACGACACCTGATTCAAAAGTAGAGGAGAATTTATCAATTAACCTTAGATCTATAGTGTTTTTCGTACGTTTGAAAAATCCTTCCGCCTGAATCGCTGTTTTACAAATGACTGCAATCGTTTGATACCCTTTTGTTTGAAGCATAGAGATGCATTCTACCACCATTTTATCCAGTGTCGACTCATTTTTCACTTCTGTGACAGTTGGAAGCATTCCTTCTCTGTTGAAGGCTTCAATTTGAGCTGCGTTCTTAAGAATTCCCTTTGAAAAGTTAACAATCGGTTCTGTAGAGCGATAGCTTCTCGTAAGGGTAATTTTTTCTAGATGATTTGCAAAAAAATTTCCGCCTGCTAAAATATTGGATGCATCAGTTGTATCAGAATAAATGGCTTGACTGATATCGCCTAGAAGTGTCAATTTACTTGTAGGAAATAGCTCTTAATGAAAACACCCCTTAAAAAAGATTCATGAAACAGTTGACACATCTTGTGTTTTTGTGATAATGTTATTATAGGATAAATATTTACATTTAAATAATCTACCCACAAAAAATTAGAGACCAATCAACATATTATCACCCCTTGCCATCTTTGGCAAGGGGTTTCATTATCGATTAGCTTCTAATAATTTTTTCTAATACCCGTTGGACCTCTAACCCCTCTTGAAAGCTAACAATTTGGGCTTCTTGATTATTGATTCCATGAATGAATTCTTCGACTATATCCAGCTCATTCCCTCGTTCTAACGGAATTCTTGTTGGTGCTTGATCTCCCTTGCTTACAAACAATTCACTCCAGTTTACTAAATCAACTGTTCCCTTGCTTCCGTATATTTTAAATGAAAGATGCTCCTTTTGCCCAATCCCGCCTAACCCGTTAATCAAAACAGGTGTTTGATCTTCTAATTCCATTCGAACGATAAATCCCTTTTCACAAAGCTCTTGCTGAACAGGATAATCTACGAAGGAATGAACATTGGAAAGCTCCCCAAAAATATCATAGATCATATGAATATAATGCGGAGCGACTTCACGAATAAACCCACCTTGCTCTCTACTAGAAATCCAATTATTTTTCTGCCAAGACCTAGGCCACTCAGTAAATTTCATATGTACTTCAACTCGGTTCAATTCCCCTAATTGGCCGGATTTGATAAATTGTTTCATTTGACTGAAGACATTCGTGTATACCATCGGGAAGTTAATTCCGTGAATGCGCTGTGATGCTTTCGCTGCTTGGTACATTTCCTCTGCTTCTTCTAAGCTGTTTGCTAGCGGTTTTTCACAGAGAAGATGCTTCCTTTTTTTGATTACATCTAATGCAATCTGGTGGTGGAATTTAGGCGGTACCGCTATATATACAAGGTCAATGGATTCGTTTTCTAGCATTTCTTTGTAATCTATGTATGATATTACTCCTTCTAGTTTTTCTTTCATAGCTGCTAGTAATTGTTCGTTTGTGTCACAGATTGCTAGTACATTTGCTTTTTCATGTGTATGGAATGTATTAAGTAATCGCTGCCCAATCGCACCAAGGCCAATGATCCCCACGTTTAATGTTGTCATAATATGACTGACTTCCTCTCGGTGAACTACTCCCACCACTTACCACCCTTGCGGGTTGCTTGAAGTGGGGGCTTCTTGGGTAATCGCCACTTTTGGTAGCTGACGAAATTGACCAAGCTAACCCTCTTGTTCCAAGAGTTTATATCTCTTATTTCTTTAGGCACTTGCTAATAAGCGAATGCCTTCTTTTTTGATATTGAGTGCTGAATTGTAATTTCTATCGAGGTTTAGTCCGCACGAACAAACATATATTCTGATGTTCATTGGCATTAGTTGGGTATTTCCACAATGCGAACAGGTTTGGGTAGAGGGGAACCATTTGTCTATTTTGATCAGTTGTTTCCCTTGTTCTTTTAGTTTGTACTGTAAGAAAGAAGTGAACATTCCCCATCCATTATCAGCTACACTTTTACCGAATTTAAGTGCTTGTGACATTCCTTTCATATCTAAATCTTCAATCACAACAGCATCATAGTTCGCTACTAATTTTTTTGATTGATGGTGAAGAAAGTTCTTCCGTTGATTGGCGACTTTCTCTTGAATGTTAGCTACTCGAATACGTTGTTTATTCCAATTGGAAGAACCTTTCTTCTTACGAGACAGTTTACGTTGTTCTTTTGCTAATTTTTCAAGTATTTGTCGATAAAACTTAGGGTAATTGGCTTTCTCACCCTCGCTATCGACAAACAATCCATCCATCGCAAAATCTAACCCAACTACTTTTTCAACTTCCTTCCTTTCAATTTCCATTTCGTACTCTGTCAAAATAGAAATAAAATATTTTCCTGATGCGGTCATAGATAAAGTGCAAGATTTGATTTTGTATTCTGAAGGTATCTTTCGATGTTGTTTGATTTTGACCATTTTCAACTTAGGTAATTTGATATGACCATCCAACAACTGAATATTTCCATTGACAACATTTGTTGTGTAGCTTTGTTTGTGTCGTTTCCTTTTGAACTTTGGAAACTTGACACTCCCTTTGAAGAAGGCTTTATATGCCTTATCTAAGTTTAGTTGTGCGTTCGCTAATGCTAAAGAGTCTACTTCTTTTAGCCATTCATACTCTTTTTTATACTTAGCAGGAGTTGGGTGCTTTATCTTTTTCAATGCTTCTTTATCTTCTTTTAGGCTTTCATACGTTTCTATTCGTTCAGCTAACATTTTATTGTAGACGAAGCGAACACACCCAAAGGTTTTTCGTATAATAAAAGCTTGTTCATCTGTTGGATACAACCTGAACTTGTACGCTTTATTTTGTTTAGTCATATCAAATCACCTCACTTTACCCCTTGATTTTCTATATATTTTTTCACCACTTCCATAGGTGAACCACCAGTGGTCAACAAACAGAAGCTTCTTGATTAGTCTTGAACTGGCACTTTTATAGGCATTGATGAATTTTGATATTTCACTGTTAGGCTGTGCTTTGAACAAGATATGAACGTGGTCAATATCGTGGTTCCATTCGACTAATGTAATATTATATTTTTGACTCAAAGACACAAATTTATCTTTGGCATAGTCGGAAATCGTATCATCTATCACTTTCCTTCGAAACTTCACAACTAGTAAGAGGTGGTAAGACATCAAGATTACTGAATGGTTATTACTGTCTAATTTCATTATTATATCAATACCTACGCTTTATAATACTGATTATAACATATGGAGGAAAATGACAAAAGAAAGAACCTTTGGGCTATCGCCCAACCGAAATTCATCTCACCCTTACCGTTGGACTACGCCCTTCACACGCTTGAAGAGGGAGACTTCTTTCGGAAGTACGTTAAAAGTAATCCTATTATATAAATATTTTTAATAAATTGAAAATATTTTCATTCGTAAACCAAAATAAATGTATGGGAAATCCTATTTAGAGTTAGAAGATTATTTCAAATTTAGTCGAGAGGATAGCATGGGGATTTGTACTCCGAGTGCTTGTTTTTCGGGGGGCGTTCGCCAAGCCTCCTCTTCATTCGTACTTGAGGGGTCTTGGCTTTAATGCCTATCCCGAGGAGTCAAGCTCCTTCCCTTTCATTCACCTAGTTTGACTGTTTGAATTTTAGCTGAGAACCTGATCCACACACTTTGTTCACTGAATGTGAAATCTTGAATACTAGCAATTCATTTCTTTGATGTTTAGTAAAGAAATTCACGCTTTTATGATTTCAAGCAGCTGGTTGTTTCGCTTTTGTTTTTCTTCGTCAGTTGATAGGTCGTATTTCTTCAATAAATGAAAGACTTCGTTGAGTAATTCCTGTTGGTGATCCCCTGAAGAAAATTTGGCAAAGCCCTCCTTGATCTCAATCGGAAGAAATTCAACTTGTGTTTCATACTTTTGTATAACATCTTCCAAGCTATGGTTTAATTTACATTCACTCATATGATCACTCCTCTTCTTATTCTATCGTAACGCAAAGCAGGATGTTTATCTGTAATGTTTTTAACAACAACTGTTTTTTATAAAAAGAACCGAGGGAGTGTTATTCTCCGCTCGGTTTCATTAAGTCAAACTCAGGACCAAGGTATTGATAGTCATTTCGATTAATTTTTTCAAAGCCTTCTGGCTGATAGAATCTGAGTAGGTCTTTGTTAACGATACTGTCTGAAATACTTAACTCCGCTCTCGCTTTTTCCGCTAAGGTGCTGCATGCTATATTGTCTACGATTTCACCTGTTTCATTTTCGTAGCAATGATCGCCGACACTTGTGTACTTTGGTGAGACGAAATCACCATCTCGGAACGGAACGACTTGGCGATGATCTTTCGAAAGTAAGTCTGAGCCAAGCTCTAGATAATCTTTTGTATCAATCCCTAACAGATGCAGGACGGTTGGTCGAACATCGATTTGACCACCATATTGCTCTTGAATTCCGCCTTTAACCCCTGGTACGTGTATAAAGACAGGAACTCTTTGTAAATGGGCATATTCAAACGGAGTAATTTCTTTCCCCATCACTTTCGCCATTGCTTCGTTATGGTTTTCTGAGATTCCGTAATGATCACCGTAAAACACGATCACTGAGTTATCATATAGACCAGAAGCTTTCAAGTCGTTAATAAACTGCTCTAATGCTTGGTCCATATAATTAGCAGCTTCAAAATAATGATCGACGACACTGTCTCCAAAGTCTCCTGGAACAAAGTCCGTATCTTCTTCATCCATTTTAAATGGAAAATGGTTTGATAATGAAATAAATTTCGTATAGAACGGCTGGTTTAATCCCTCAAGAATTGGCATGGACTCTTTAAAGAATGGTTTGTCTTTCATGCCGTAGTTTTTTGTGTTTTCTTCTGTCATTTGATAATATTCTGCATCAAAGAAATAATCATATCCGAAAGATTTATACATTTCATTCCGATTCCAGAACGTTTTGTAATTGCCATGGAAAGATGCTGAAGTATATCCATGTGTTTTCAAAATAGCTGGTGCGGCCTGGAATGTATTCTGTGCCTTGTTCACAAAAACAGAACCTTGTGCCATCGGATACAAAGAATTCTCCATAATGAACTCTGCATCAGACGTCTTCCCTTGACCTGTTTGATTAATAATATTTGGAAAGTAGAAGAATTCATCTCCATTAGCTAATGAATTTAGAAATGGTGTGACTTCCTTTCCATTCAATTGATAATCGATAATAAATGTTTGAAGCGACTCCATCGATACATAAATAACGTTCATTTCTTTTGCTTTTCCAAATAAGTCAGGATTTGGCGCTGTATAGTTCGCTTTAATGTAGTTTTCGATTTCGATAATATCTGAACTATCTGCCATCGCTCGTTGACTAGCCGATCTTGAGTTTTGAATAATGTCATAAATTGTGAAATTATATGCTCCAAGATATTTAACTAAATAGTTACGGTCAAATGAACGAGATAATAATTGCGGGCGGTCCTTTTCTGCAATCCCTAGATTGAATAAAAACGTCGCAACAGCCACAAGCATAACAATACGGGCAGGTTTTTTTCGATATTCCGCGCTAGGCTTTACTTTTTTCAATAAAACCAATGCAAGTAAAATAAGCGTATCTGTAAAATAGAAAATATCGAATGACGACATGAGAGAAAGTGCACTATCCCCAAGCTGCCCCCCATTCGTCTTGGTTTGCATTAGAACGGGAACGGTAATAAAGTCATTAAAAAAGCGGTAATAGACAATATTCGCATAAAGTAGAAATGACAGTAGAAAATTCATTGTAATTAATGCAATTTGCTGCGTTTTCCCTTTGAAAAATAAAGCAAGCCCTAAGAAAAACAAGGCAGAGCTTAATGGATTAATGAATAACAAAAATTGTTGAACGGTATTATCAATACCTAAATTAAATTCTATTTGATAAGCTGCGTATGTTTTAAACCAAAATAAAATAACTGCTAACAGAAACAAGAATAGACTACCTTTTGTAGCATTTGTTAATTTCTGCATGTGTACACCTCTATTCACTAACTATGTTCAATTTTTAACAAACTAATTCATTCAGTTAAGCTCGCAAAGCTTGATAGCTAATCGAGCATTTTCTTTACAAATTCACTTATTTCAAATGAATGTAGATTAATATAACATAATTTTTTTGTAAAGAAAACATATATTATATGTAAATATACGACACTATTTTTATGAGAAAAATCACATTTTTCCTACTATTAATCTTGTTGGCTGCTACTAAATTCAAAAAATAGTAATAAACATAGTAATGCAAATAATAGGAGTAATTGGTATACTAATGGAAACGAACATAAGGAGGTTTCCTTCTTATTTATGAAGGTCTTTATAGAGAATATCATACTTCATTTTTCCATTATGCTATTACTTCCATTTATCCATAGCTTTGTACATAAAAAAGAAAATGATGTAAAGAACTCCCTACTATTCATTATGACCATTTTCGTTTGTTTACTGTTAACGTCTTACTTCCCTGTACCCATCCAAAACGTAGATATTCAATTCGATCTGAAATTCATTCCAATTTTCATTGCTTTCATGTACGGTGGAAAACGAATTGGTATGATGACGGTTTTATTTCTTTTTCTTATGAAGCTTGTCCTCGACCCATCCAGTGTGTTTATTACGGTCATCAACTTCTTCATTATGACTTGCATATTAATGCTTGTTGAAAAGTTCTATCGGAATTTCTCACGATTGAAAAAAATCTTATTCGCCTTAATTTTATATTTGCTGATCAGCCTTACTTGGTTATATGCTCTCAGTGTAAAAGGTCAGCTCGGGGAATCGGGGTATTTATTGCTTTATAGCATTGTCTCTTTCTTAACCATTTCCCTTGTCATCTACTTAATAGAAACGAATATGATGCACGTCCATATACAAGAGAAGATTCGGGAAACGGAAAAATTAAATGCAATTAGCCAAATGGCTGCTGCAGTTGCCCATGAAATTCGAAACCCAATGACAACGATTCAAGGGTTTATGCAGCTTTTAAAAGGCGAAAAAAATTTAACTGAACAGCAATCCCAATTCATTTCGATTTCACTTGATGAGCTTCAGCGCACACAGGGAATCATTAATGATTATTTGACATTGGCTAAGCCAGAACATCCGAATGTAAAAAAAATGAATATTAATGATCTGATAAATGAAACCGTAGAATTTATGAAGCCTTACGCAATCATGACAAAGGTGTCGTTACAATTTTCAAATGATGAACCGGTTCAAATTCTTGGAAATGAAAACGAGTTTAAACAGATGCTAATCAACATTATGAAAAATGGCATTGAAGCGATGCCGGATGGTGGAAAACTCCTAGTAACTACAGAAGTGCAGAAGCCATTTGTCCTAATCAAAATTGCCGATGAAGGTGTAGGGATGTCGAAGCATCAAATGAACCAGCTTGGAAGTTTATACTATTCGACGAAAATCAAAGGCACTGGACTTGGAATCATGATCTCTTTTGACATCATTAAGCGTCTGCAAGGTACGATTTCCATTGAAAGCCATCTTAACAAAGGAAGCACGTTTTTATTCAAGTTTCCCATTTGTGAAGAGTAGAGCTCTTATTCATTCTGAATCTTCAATGTATTTCTCTATTTTTCTCCTCTCTCCCTATGTATAATAGGTATTGAATATGTTAAAAGGAGTGCATTAGATGAATTACCCAAATACAAGCGACACAATTGAATTAATCAAACAATTAGTTTCCATTCCTAGTCCGTCTGGAAATACAAATGAAGTCATTACATATGTAGAGAAATTCTTAGCTGAGATAGGTGTAGATACATACCGAAATCGCAAGGGTGGGCTGATTGCGACAATTCCTGGGAATGATACAGAAAACCATCGAATGCTTACGGCTCACGTAGACACACTAGGAGCTATTGTAAAGGAAATCAAGGGCAACGGCCGACTAAAGCTAGACTTAATTGGTGGGTTTACCTATAACTCCATTGAAGGAGAATATTGCGAAATCGAGACAACGAAAGGTACCAGGTTTACGGGTACCATCTTAATGCACCAAACCTCTGTCCATGTTTATAAAAATGCTGGAAAAGCCGAACGAAATCAGGACAATATGGAGGTCCGAATTGACGAAGAGGTGAAATCAGCTGAAGATGTTCGTGCTCTTGGCATTGAAGTTGGGGATTTTGTATCCTTCGATCCACGTGTTCAGGTGACTCCTAGTGGGTTTATTAAATCGCGCCACCTTGATGATAAAGCGAGTGTCGCAATTTTACTTCAGCTCCTCAAGCAAGTGAAAGAAAATGAAATCGTCTTACCATATACCACCCACTTCCTTATTTCAAACAATGAAGAAATTGGCTACGGTGGAAACTCCAATATTACACCAGAAACGGTCGAATATCTTGCTGTCGATATGGGAGCAATGGGAGATGGCCAGCAAACAGATGAATATACAGTTTCAATTTGTGTAAAAGATGCAAGCGGCCCTTATCATTATGAGCTGCGAAAAAATCTTGTAGCATTAGCAGAAGAGAACGGAATTTCGTATCAGCTTGACATCTATCCCTATTATGGTTCCGATGCGTCAGCGGCAATTCGGTCCGGTCACGACATCGTTCACGGCTTAATCGGCCCTGGTATTGACTCTTCCCATGCCTTCGAACGAACGCATGAAAAATCGATCGAAAACACAACAAAGCTTTTATATCACTATCTACAGTCAGATATGATTCTGTAATCACTTTTTTAGACCAAGGCTCAAAAATAAGAGCCCTTGGTCTTTTTTAGGTTTACAATTTTGTATTATAAGTATTTTTTGTTTATCATTCGAAAACCTCTATTCAATATAGCCTCTCCATGTGAAATTAAATTAGCAGCTCATGATCTATCCGAACAATCAGGAGTCATCTCCTTTTACTAGTTCGGGTATTTTTGGTTGTTCGGAAAACAAATTATTGAAAAATAATGGAATGGAGCGGAAGACACTCGATTCCTAAGGGGAATAGAGGAAAGGCTGAGACACCAAAGCGCAGCGAGGAGGATCAGCTTCCTCCCCGCGGAAAGCGAGTGTCTGCAGTGCAGGTGGAACGAACTTGTTTTCACAACCAAAGTATTTTATTTTGCCCCTTTCCTATTATCTTGTTTGAAATAAAAAATATGTGGGAATGTTGTACAAGTTTTCATAATTTCATCTAATCGAGCAAATGATAAACTCAGTCTTACACATGGAGGAAAGGAGTGTTGAAAATGAATCAAGCTGTCGGCTATTTACGAGAAGTGTTATCTAATTATACGGAGGGATATCCGGTTGGCCAAATGATTTATGATAAGGTGAAAAACATCGATTTTAAGTCCGAACAACAATTTGCCAGAGCATTATCAGAGCAAGAAATCAATTTTTTACATAACATTCTTCCGGATGAAATCCAGCATGCACATAAAGAGCAAGACTTTGAGCGAGCCCATCAACTGAATGCGATTTATGAACAGATGATTTGACACGAAAAAAAGGACAATGGTGGTCATTGTCCTTTTTCCTACTCTTCAACGTATGGTTCATGTTCATATGCAGGTAGATCACCAAATGGAGTCATGATGCCCTCTTCATCAAGTACCTGCTCGTATTTCTCATGCTGCTTGTTCGGAAAAACCGTCATATTTTTTCCTTCTATATCAACGCCGACAAAGTTTTCATAATCCTCAACATAGCCTTCATTTTCATCAGGCTCAATTGATATATCTTGGTAACTGTCGGTTGGGCATTCCATATCAGATGGTGTTTGAGAATTCCCCCAATTGGATACGATTTGCCAACTGTCCTCTGCATCGAAGGATACATTCTCATCCTCTTCATCTTTCGAGAATTTCCCAAACGGCGGCATTAAGACTCCCTCTTCAACTGGTCGCTGATGGGATGTAACCTGATCAGGCGAATGCTCTTTACAAAAAGTTGAATTTGGAAGAGCTTCTAACCGTTCAAGCGGAATCTCTTTGGAGCATACCTGGCAAATCCCATAGGTTCCATTCTCAATAGCCTGAAGGGCACTCTCAATGTCCTCCAACTCCTTATGGGCATGCTCATTTAATGCTATGTCCTTTTCTCTTTCGTACAATTCTGTTGCATCGTCAGCTGGATGGTTATCATAGCTTGACAGCTCACCAACCGATTCATGTGGATGTGCGTATGGTAACCCAAAGTGCTCACTTGATTGAAGATGCTCTTTCACATCTTCTCTTTGTTTTAATAATATCGTTCTAAAATGGTCGATTTGACTATTCGATAGCATAAGACAGCAACCCTTTCCTGTGTCTTTCTTTACATAGTATGAATCAATAGGAGAAAGAACATGAAAGGAAAAAAGTTCATATAGAACTGATCACATAATGTTAAACGTTTTATGTAAAAAATCAAGTAGAGGGAAGATAATTTAACTATTTTGGCCCTCTCAAAACACCGTACGTACGGTTCACGTATACGGCGTTTCAATGTATATTACACTGTGTACTTTTAGGTAACGTTCCATGGAATAGCGAATTCCCCTCTGCTTTAGTCTTTTAGTTGAAAGTGCTCGTTGAACTACTTTTGATAATCCTATATAGTGGACTTTCACCACCTAGATAGTTGCCATGCCTAGCACACATAAGAAAAAACCTCCTAGAGTGGAGGTTAAGCGATTAGCTCTAGATAACAACTTACCTCATACAGATTCCGGGAATGTTAACGCATGGATTCTTTAGAATGGTGTCCTCACACCTAAATAGCGGGGCTTCCAGTACGTATCATTCAAGTCACTAATGGTGACACCTTTAGATGAACTTGCGTGAATAAATTGATTATTGCCTAGATATATTCCTGCATGAGATGGGCCCGCTGAATACGTTTCAAAGAAGACTAGATCTCCGATTTTTGGAGAAACTATTGGCGTGGTTGCATTCCAAATCGTCGCGACTGTTCTCTGAATAGAAATCCCTACCTTTTGGTAAACGAAATGAAGGTATCCACTACAATCGAAACCAGTTGTAGTTGTACCACCCCAAACATATGGTACACCGATATATTTTTTCGCTTCCGTTATAAGAGTATCAACCTTTGACACATTTGGAACAGGATCTGTTTTTGCATCAGGTTGTCCAGATACGATTAATAACTGACCAACGAAAATGGTGTCTGATATAAGATTGTTCAATGATTTCAGTTGAGAGACTGATAGATCATGTTTCGTTGCAATCCCCCATAAAGAATCACCACTTTTAACCATATACGTATGACTATGTGTTGGAGGAATAGATGCTGATGCTTTAACCTTTAGTACTTGTCCAACAAATATGACATCGCTTGTTAATTCGTTGAGGCTTTTCAGTTCGGCTATAGAAATTCCGTGTGCAGCCGCAATTCCCCACAATGAATCCCCAGATTTGACCGTATATGATGGGGATGTTGGAACAGAAGTCTGTGTACTTTTTGGTGCTAACATTAGCGTTTGGCCTACATAAATCGTTGAATTCTCTAAGTTGTTATACATCATAATATTTTGTACTGAAACCTGATGATCATTGGAAATTTTCCATAAAGAATCACCTGTTTTTATCTGATATGTATGTTGATTTGCATTTGCAGACTCACTCATCATCGGAAATAAGACACCTGTTGTCAGAACAATCGATAGCAACCTTTTCCTCATCAATACCACTCCTATGCATTGGGATACCCTTATGTTACTGACTATTGAATCAACCAGGTATCATCAAAAATTGGAGCATTTGGTAAATTAAACAAGCATACTATGACAGAGATTAGAGATTTCTATGAAAATCGGTGTTTGTTCTGCTTGACGGCTGTGGCCAGTGGCAATAGTTTTATATTTTACCAGAATTCTCCATTGACAGTTGATGTAAGCGGTACCAAGTGCAGAAGGATTCACTTGAGATTTAGTGGTGGTCTTATAACGAGAGGATGATAGATTTTTCAGTGGATATATTAGTAATTTTGGCCTTCATCGACTTGATGATGACCTTTTTGCTTTAAGATTCTAATGAAGTTGGCCTTCATCAACCTGATGATGACTTTTTTGGTCTAAATTTCTATTGATTTGGCTTTCATCAACCTCATGATTGCCTTTTTGATCTAAAATTCAAGTGGATTTGGCCTTCATCAATCGGATGATGACCTTTTTTCAAAATATCCTAGTAGTTTTGGCTTTCATCGACTACTTAATGACCAGTTGCTTCTAGAAATTTACCTTTTTGAACTCCATCATTCTCGTATCCGTAATTTCCAACCTCTTAAGAAATTCGAAAAAAGTGCTCATCCGAATTTCTCGGGAAAGCACTTTTTCATTAGGTCATATGAGCGAATTGGCTTGTGTATAACGCGGCATAGTCGCCGTTTGCTTTTAAAAGGGCTTGGTGATTCCCTCGTTCGATAATTTCTCCATCTGCTAGAACGATGATTTGATCGGCATGCCGGACGGTATTTAGACGATGAGCGATAATAAAACTCGTTCGCCCTTCCATTAGTCGTTCTAATGCTTCTTGAATTTTTATTTCTGTAACGGTATCAATACTACTTGTCGCTTCATCTAGGATGAGGATGGCAGGATTGGCAAGAATTGCACGGGCAATCGCAAGTAGCTGCCTTTGCCCTTGGCTAATTCCGCCACCATCTTGACTTAGGATGGTCTCATATTTCTCTGGAAGCTTCTCGATAAAGGAATGGCTATTGGCTTGTTTCGCCGCTTCGATCACCTCTTCATCTGTTGCGTCGAGCCTGCCGTAGCGGATATTTTCCATTACGGATGCTTTAAACAAAACCGTATCTTGTAAAACAAATGCCATTTGCTGACGCAAGCTAGCTCTCCTAATTTGGTTAATGGGCATGCCATCGATGAGGATGTCTCCCTCTGTTGGTTCATAAAATCGGGTAAGAAGGTTTAGGACGGTTGTTTTTCCAGCTCCAGTTGGTCCTACTAATGCGATACATTCTCCCTTTTCTACTTGAATTGAAATGTTTTTCAATGTATTTTCACTATCTTCATAAGAAAAAGACACATTCTGAAATTCTACTCGCCCTTCAAGACGTTCAAGGTCGATAGTGTTCAGCTCATCTCTTGCTTCAACATCTTCATCGAGAATCTCGAACACCCTTTCCGCTCCTGCAATTGCAGAAAGAATCGTGTTAAATTGATTGGCTAAATCATTGAGTGGACGAGTGAACTGCCGAGAATATTCAGTAAAGATAACGATTGCCCCTATTGAAATCATTCCGTTAAGTGCAAATACTCCTCCAATAGCTGCGATGATTCCAAAGCTTAAATGATTCAAGAAGTTCATCAGCTTCGGAATAAACCCAGAAAACGTTAACGCCCAAAATCCAGCCCCTTTTAACTTTTCGTTTCGGTCTTGAAATTGCTCGATTACCTGCTTTTCTTGTGAAAATGTCTTAACAATACGCTGTCCTGAGATGGTCTCCTCAATAAAGCCGTTTAGCTCTCCTAAATGGCGTTGCTGCTCTTTAAATAAGACCCCTGTTCTTCTCGTAATCCAATTCATTCCGTAGAACATAAGCGGAATGATGATTAAGGTGATGAGGGTAAGCAGTGGACTGATGTAGACCATTACCGAAATCGTTCCAATTAATGTTAATACACTTGAGAAAATTTGAATGACTGAGCTATTTAGCGTAGAACTGACATTCTCCATATCATTGGTGACGCGGCTCATGAGCTCTCCGTATTGCCTTTTATCAAAAAATGGGATCGGTAGCTGCTGCAGGTGTGAGAACAATTGTGTTCTCATCTTAAATACTGTATCTTGAGCGATTCCAATCATCCAATAATTTTGAAGTAATAATGTGAATGAATACAACAGATAAACCACACCGAGTAAAAGCAGTTGTACAAAAATGCCATCTGTATCATGTGGAACAATGTAATGATCAATTGTATAGCCGATTAAAAACGGGCCAAGTATTCCTAATATAGAGCTAGCTATAACAAGGATGATAACGGTGAGTAACAGCTTCCTTTTTTCAGCCAAATATCTCCACACACGCTGGATTGTTTGCCATTGGTTCTTTGCTTTAGAAACCACTTTCTTCTCGAGAGGAAGCTTTGTCGAAAGTTTTTCATAACGGAAAGGTCTAGTGAGCTCTTTGAGCATGGGCAAGCATCTCCTCTCCGAATTGTGATTCGACTATTTGCTGATATAAGCTAGAAGCATTTAATAAATGCTCATGAGACCCGCTAGCTAGTATTTTTCCATTTTCCAATAATATGATTTGATCTGCTTCTTTGGCTGTGGTGATTTTTTGTGTGACAATAAAAGTCGTACAGTCATATTCCTTTAACGCTTTTAATAGCTTTTTTTCCGTTTTGAGATCGAGAGCACTAGTACTATCATCAAGCATAAGAATCTTTGGCTTTCTTACAAGCGCTCGAGCAATGGAAAGTCTTTGTTTTTGGCCTCCTGAAAGATTGACACCCTTTTGTCCAAGAATGGTTTCATATTTGTTTGGTAGCTTTTCAATTGTTTCATGGATTTGAGCATGCATAGCTGCTTCTTCCACTTCTTCCATGGATGCGGTTTCTTTTCCCCAGAGAATATTGCTTTTGACCGTTCCTGTGAACAGAAGAGGTTCTTGCGGTACTAAACCGATATTCTTCCGAAGATTTTCAAGCTTCATTTTTCGAACGGGTTGACCGTCGATGAATACGTTCCCTTCTGTTGTGTCATAGAGCCTTGGAATCAGCTGTAACAAGGAGGTTTTCCCTGATCCAGTAGCACCTAAAATAGCGATTGTTTGATGGGGCTTCACATCAAATGAAATGTTATTTAAAACGGCCGCTGAAGTCGACGGATAACGAAAGGAAACACGATCAAACGTTACTTGCCCCTCACGAATCGTGTAGCTCACATTAGAATCGTCTTCTTCAACTAAGTCAATGGTTGTATCAAGAACATCTCCGATTCGTTCAGCCGAAGCTTTCCCACGTGAAAAAGCCATGATGATCCAGGATAAGATAGAAAGTGCTGCAGTAATACGCGTAGCATAGTTTACGATGGCTACAACCTCTCCGACTTGAATCGTACCACCGATTAGCTCTCTACTCCCAAGCCAAATCACGAGTATTAATGCAAGATTCATAACAAATAATAAGAGTGGAACGGTAATCTCCATTATTCGAAGAGCACGAACGGTGGTATCTTTTAAATTTGCAGTCGCTGAGTCAAACCGTTCCACTTCGTAATTTCTTCGCACAAATGCTTTAATTAGCCGAATGCCAGCTAAGTTTTCTCGCATCACTCCATTCACACGGTCGAGTCGTTCTTGAACTAATTTAAACAGCTGCCCACCTTTTTTCATTAACCACACAAGAAAAATGAACAAAAATGGAGTAATCGCTACTAATACTAGTGCTAATTTAACGTTCACTAAAAACGACATTACAAGTCCCCCAATAATCAATAACGGGGCACGAAGCATAATTCTTAAGCTCATAAAGGTAACATTTTGAACTTGTGTAACATCATTTGTCAGCCTGGTAATAAGGGATGAAGTTGGATACTGGTTAAAATTCGCAAACGAAAAAGCTTGCACCTTTTGAAAGAGATGGGACCTAATATCAAATCCAAAGCTTTGACTAACATGTGCAGAATAAAATGAATTCACAATACCAGATACAAAGGAAAGAAAAGATAACGCGAGCAAAATACCTCCCCAGTACAAAACTTGATTCAAGTCATTTTGTAAAATTCCATCATCAATTATTTTAGCCATAAACAATGGTTGCAACAGTTCAACGGTCAGTTCTGTTAACATTAATAACATAGCCACACCCATTGCGATCCGGTATGGTTTCAAAAGTCGTAAAACTGTAGACATGATTATTCCTCCAAAATCATCTTTAACGCCTAATTATTTCGCCCATCTAAATACATATATCCATCATAAATGTTTTCGCGGAATAGTTAAACCATTTTTCAATACCAAATTGCATAATTGTCCTTTTCTCCTCAAAAGATGTATGGGAGAAGTGTTTAGGGAGGCTAAAAAGCTGAAACAGCTTTATCTTCGAATTCGAAATAGTATATGGATCATCCCACCCATTTATAGTTCAATTGCCTTCCTGCTTGCTACTGTCATTATTCTTATAGATATACAATAGTATGATGAAGTATTAATAAACTTACCAGAATTTTGCCTTACGAACGTTAGTTTCGCTCAACAAATATTATATGTCATTGCCGGTTTGCATTTTGACGATGACGACGATATCGTTTTCTACTTTAATGATTGGTTTAACTACGTATTCTTCGTAATTTCCCCCTCGAACATTGCAAAGCTTTATTCATAATCAAGTGACAATGAAGGTCTTAGGAGTATTCATGGGGGCTTTGTTTACACGATATTTTCCTTGTTGTTTATGAGGGAATCGGTTGAGAACCCGAAGCATCAGCTTCTGTAGGAGTTGTGATCTTCATTTTAGGTAAACTCTACGGATGAAGCCTTTCCTAGTATGTGAATAAATGCCTTTGCTTCCTTGATCTTAATAATCATGTTCATTTCCTCCTAAGCGTGTAGTTAAATAATAGAATTATTTTTTACAAGCTTCCTAGAACGCAAAAAAACCCTATTGAGGGGCATACTCCTTCCAAGGATAAATGCCACCCAATAGGGTTTGTGACTTCAAAATCAGGCTCAGTTGAGCAAATAAAAAATAATATGCCATTATTATACTATAAGTATCTAAAAATAAAAACCTGTTACTATTTATGTGAAGTAACAGGTGGTTTAATATATTTTTTTACATTGTTCAAAGACTAACTGATTCACGGTATCTCTCTTTATTTCCTTTTATTATTGAAAATAGATAAAACCGAACGCTTCTTCTTTTTAGGCTCTAATTTCTCAAAAAGCTCCTTACCTATAGCTTGAGAGGCTATTTGAGAGAATGTGTCTGTTAATTCCTGTAATTGTTCTTCATCCAAAAAGCTCCAGACACTTTTCACATCCATCGTAGCATTTTTCACTTCTTCGATATGTGGAAAAAAATGAATATCATCCGTATCAAAGTATGCTTCTTTAAGGTCCTTACTATACTTTTTTTCTAAGTAGTCATTAGAATGATTACTTAACATCGTCACTTTATCAGTTAAATTGTGTTCAAGAAGATAACTAACCATACTATGATTCGAGGCACGTACACGAGCTGGATCAAACATAGTCGTTAGAAAGATTCCGTTGGCTTGTCTAAGAATCAATTTTTCACGTTCATCGACTACCCCGTTTGAAATGTCATAAAGCAGAATAGGAATTTGTCTTGCGTATCCCACTAGATAAGCGGATTTCATTAGATTCCAGTTTTTTAGTGATACTCGTGGGTTTTGAGGAATATAGGTAACCCCTTCAATATTAATACTCATGCCTCGTCGAATTTCTTTATCATCTTGTATTAGCTCATGCATGCTGGTCCAATCGTCCGAAATATATTCTTGAGCATTGATTAGATCGTAAAGACTAGGTGCGATATAAGGGCTTTCTAATACTCCTACTTGTAATTGTAGGGACGCTAAATACTCCGCAAGCATTTTTGCAAATGTAGAAGAACCGCTCCCTTTTACAGCACTCCCAAATACAAATAATTTCGGTTTTACTATCAGTTGATGATAAACCGGTACTTCTATTTCAACAACCTTTCCTTCTTTTGGAATGGCGCCTGACGAAATAATGACTTCTGCTTGTTTTTCCTCTTCCTCTCTTTTTTTCTCTTTTAATGATTTGCTGACTTCTTGCACTTGCCCTCTAAAACGTTCGATATTTTTATAGGATGGAGCTAGCTTAATTTGTTCTAAGTAATTACTCGGCAGCTTCCCCTCGTTAAAAATATCAGTAATGCTATAAGTCGTTAGTTTCGTGAGAAATATATCATCTTGAGGCCGATCACAAAAAAAGATAATTCTCAAATCATAACTAAAACGCCTAACTTGTTCAATCGTAAATTCCCACTCTTCTTCAGACTCTTCTTTTGAGTTACTTTCGCCTACCAGTTCTTCCCCTATAAACAAAAGGCTAGGTCCTAATTCATTAACTTTATTTACTAATGTTCTCCTGGTATGAACCTTCGCGAAAACGCGACCAATCCCCTTAGTCTCCAGATCCGTTTGAATAATCGCGTCTAATTGTTCATTACCAGTCCCAATTATGATTTCTCTTTCCATACGGTTCTCCTTCAGATTGATTACTTTTATTGAAAAAATGACTCTACAAGTTCCCTAAAATCTTCTAAGGACAGGCTCTTGTTTAATTCGAACTGTTCAAACACTTGTACGAGTACATGCTTCCACACTATTTCTGAAACAAAGATATCACCTATTTCCATTTTAGATATGGTACTTCTCTCAAGACCTAAAGTGTTAGCTAATTCACTCTGCTTTAAATTAAGTAACCCTCTAAAATGAGCAAGGCAGCTCCCCTTGGTTTCTGGTAGAAAAACTTGTCTTATTAATTGCTCTGTACTCATTTAATACTCCTTTCGTGCAAAACCAAAAAAAGACGCATACTCCTCCCCATTTAGGAGAGAAATACGCGTCTTCCGCACTATTTCTTTAATCTATTTAGTAGTGTTTCTAAAATTTGTATTGTCTACAATTATATACCATTTTTGGGAAGTGTTAAAGATATTTTCATCTAATATCCACTTAGATAGTATTAATTATGACTCTTCATCACTCAATAATTTATATAGTTGTTTTCCTCTGACAGTTAGAAAGTATGGCCGCATATTCCCCAATGGTCTGGTTTCAACAAATCCCTGGGCCTCTAAAATGATAAAAGCTAATTCAATGGAACGACGTTTCGTTTTAAATTCAGGCATTTTTGTTTTATAAATACCAAGTTCTCCTTTGGTTTCCGCTACTAACCGTAAACATGAAATAGCAGTAGGATCTAGTTTTTTACGAAAAAAATGCAATAATTCCTCGGAATAGACTAATTCATTATCTGAAATACTCAATTGTATCACCTCAACGAAACATTTAATTGATACATTTAATTGTACTTGTAATATTACAGAATTTCAATATATTTCTGTTGGTTTGGAACAAAGTTTAATCAAAAGGATGCTGCAAATACTAATTTTATAATAGAAGAAAACCTCGCAATTTAAAAAAAAGATTGATCAAAAAACTCGTATAAAATTATTATTTGAATGAATTTTTATAAAAAAGTTTGATTAAAATTAGTAATATTCTCTATCAGCCTAATTTCGTCTTATACTATTTAAAGCTCCATACCCCCTTACTTCGAAACAAGCCCAGTAAGAAGGACTGCTATATTCGTCAGAAGCTAAAAGTTTCTTTTGAGCATTTATTTATCACTGATTTTGATAGAGCATCTGTATTTTTATCAAATATCTTTTCCAAAACTATTAAACCCGAATTATTTTTTTTGGCCATATTGTTCTCTGAATTATCATCCTGTAAAAATATTTACTTGATATTATATTGAACTTTCACTGAAATATTTATACCTTTTGATTTCTTAATCGATAAAAGACTTCCTTTTATTTTGATATAAAGGGGTACAGCCAACATTTCGGACTTTGTACGCTAAGCAAACATGAAAAAAGCCGAGTTTTCCTAAGTGCTACTTGATGAATCTATTATACTTCTTTTTTCGCTATTATCATAAATATACTTTCCATTATTACCTAGATTCGGATAATCTTCTTCTATATTTAAATGCGCTAAACGAAGCATATCATCAAATTTTCTAGAATTATCTTTGTATTAATTCGTTCTCTGAGAAACGTTTTCTAGCTAGGGACAATTAGATGGCTTTTGAATTGTATTTTGAACAGTAGGAGCACCTTGAATTATCCTTCAAAAGCATTCCTAGAAACTAGTTTGTAAGAACTAAATTTGCCCGCTCTTTTGGCTTTTCTTCTCTTAAATAATAATCTTCTGCCTTCCAATATCTATTTTCAAATTTCTTAATGTTATTTTGTGTAGAAGGACTTTCACGGAGTAATCTCTTATCCTTAGGGGCATCTATGTAGACTACAAAATCGTAGAAATCCCTCCACTCTTTTCGTTGTAAGAATACACCTTCTATGATGATCAAACAAGTTTCAGGTATATTCACAGTTTCTACACTATGAGTATCAGAAAGATTATCATAGTAAGGAAGGGTGATCACACATGAGGTTTTTAGTAACTCGAACATGTTTTTTTTCATCCAATTGATATCCCATTGTAAATAATAATACTCATACCATTCCTCGTAATTCGTATTGTATCTGCTTTTTCTTTCAACAATAAAGTCATCGATATGAAAAAGACAAATCTTGATTTTCTGTATCTTTTGTAATTCATCTTTAAGCATATTAGCTAAAGTGGTTTTCCCAGAGCGGCTTAGTCCATCTATTCCGAATATAATTTTTTTCCCTTTTTTAATTTTTGGTATAGCATTTATTAGATTCAAAACATTATGTTCCAAGTAAATCTCCCTCCTATCTAAACCAAAATATACGTCTTTGACTTATATTATCATTTAAATGATCGATTCTCTAAAAATAATAATCCCCTCCAGAGAATGAAGGGGATTATATATCATATTACGTTATTACGTTTAACATTACCATTAGACAATTCAGGATTATAATATTCATCTACATAATAATTCCTTAGTGGGCTCATTGAGAACTTTAGTGCAATGACAAGAGAGAATAACCCTAAAAATAGAAATATATATTTAATTTCTATGTAGCCTGCAAAAACTCCTGTCAAAAAGCCTGATAAAGGCAAAGTTCCTAGACTAAGCATTGTAACGATGCCGTTAACCCTTCCGTAAATATAGTTTTGGATAGGCTACACTTAGTTGGACATATAAAATAAGGGGAGGTAAACTTAGACTAATGAATAAAAGGAGCGTGCTAAGATGACACGTCAACGTCGAACTTTTACACCCGAATTTAAACTCCAATTAGTGAAGCTATATGAAAATGGCAAATCCCGTGCGGATATTGCCAGAGAATATGATATTACTCCGTCTGCGTTAGATCGCTGGATTAAGAATCATCAAGAAACAGGTTCCTTCGCTGCGAAGGATAATCGTTCAGAGGAAGAGTCTGAGTTAATGCGTCTTCGCAAAGAAAATCAGCGTTTACTTATGGAGAACGATATTTTAAAGCAAGCCGCGCTGATCATGGGACGAAAATAGATGTGATTCGTAATAACGCTCACAAATATTCGGTATCAGCAATGTGCGACGTCCTCAATATCCCTAAAAGTACGTATTACTATCATGCAAATTTAACAGGCAAACGTGCACAAAAAGCTGAAGATAAAGAGCTTTCCAAGGAAATTTCCCGCATCTTTAAAGAAAGTCGCCATAACTATGGAACGCGTAAAATCAAGAAAGAATTGGCTAAGTTGCCAGATCCAAAGTGTATATCTCGCCGGAGGATTGGCCGGTTAATGAACGAAATGGGTCTTGTCTCAAACTATACAGTGGCGCAGTATAAACCTCACAAGTCAACCTCTAATGAGGCTCAAGTGAAGAACGAATTAAAGCGTCAGTTTAAACAAGAGGAGCCATTAGCCGTTATCGTCAGTGACTTAACATACGTCCGTGTCGGAAAAAGGTGGCATTATGTATGCTTATTTGTCGACCTTTTTAATCGTGAAATCATTGGCCATAGTGCTGGTACAAGTAAGACCGCAGACCTTGTATATCAGGCAATCGCTAGCATTCAAGCGAATTTAAACGATGTTAAAATGTTTCATACGGACCGCGGAAAAGAGTTTGATAATAAACTAGTTTCAGAGGCACTCAAAACATTTGGGATTCAAAGATCGTTGAGCATGAAGGGCTGCCCTTATGACAATGCGGTTGCCGAAGCGATGTTTAAAGTATTCAAAATAGAATTCGCTAATGGAGCGCATTTTTCTTCCCTTGAACAGCTCGCTCTTGAACTTAATGACTATGTTCACTGGTTCAACAACATTCGAATTCACGGAACACTTGGGTATGTAACACCTGTGGAATTTAGAAAGCAAGCCCTTTAATTTTTTGTCCAGTTTAGTGTTGACATTCCAGGTCAATAAATTGATCATCAATATAAACAACCTCTAGTACTCTAATTTCATCTTTAAGTAAAAGCGTATCTTTTGGCAGAAAGTTTTCATCAATAGGAAGATTCTTTTGAAGCGTCTGCTTAAATGCCTCTTCAGAGAGAGAGATGTCAAAGACTACGTTCCCATTAATTAACTCATCTGCCTTGACAAACAAAGCACTATCATGAACTGCATGTTTTAATGCGTAGTCAACTTTGTCATATGCCATATCTTGTAGATTCGTTTGTAGTTGATAGTTAAAATTATAGAATGCTAGGATTGCCAAAGCACAAAAATAAAAGAATGGCTTCATCTTCTCCCTCCCTCTCGTTAGTTAATGAATTCACTCATTCTTGTTGCAGAGCGGACGTGATACATTTCTGAATCATCATTGAGTAGTAGTAATGATTTTGCTAATACAAAGAAATAATCATTCGGTACTTTAATTTTCCCAGAAACATAATCTCCTCTATACGTTAAATTGGTAGTAACCGATAATTCTATTTCATCTTTCTCATATCCTACTTCTTCCATCTCTGTATAGATTTCTTCGATTAGTTCGGGAGTGAATTGCCCAAGAATGGCAGCTTTTTCTGTCGCCTGTTGGATTACTATTTGAGCTTTCTTTCCTCTTACTTCCTCCGCATTATGTAACATAGGCTGAATCAAGAAAAAAATAAAAGCTGGAACAAGCATGACAAATGCAATAAGCTCTTTCATCCTATTGATTACTCTCCTTTCTATTAAAAAGTGCTGAGTGTTATAACTCAGCACTTATACACTTTACTTTCTCTTACAGCCCACTTGTATCCATTGAATCTTGTGCTGATTGAAGCATTGATTGTGTCTTACTTTTAATATTTTCAGAGTCTGACTTAAACCCCCCATCACTGAAAACAAACGCTGTAATAAGTCCTACTACAAAGAATAATAGAATAGCCATCGCCATTAAATCTTTCATATTTTCTCCTCCAATTTCTTATAGTGTATATAATTTATGTACCATCTATGATGTGTTACCTAAGACAAATGAGCCAATAAGTTATGCTGCTTTGTACATCACCTCCTTAAAATATGCTAGTACCTTAAAGCGAGTTGTAAGACTCCATCATTTCTTTATACTGTAGATATTGAGCTATAACAGGGTTACTCACGATAGCCATAGCACAAATAAAGATGACTAGAAAAATGATCACTCCACGGTCTTTTAAATAGTCTTGAAAGGTCTCATAATTCGCATTTGCAAACTGCTCTTGTTTTTGAGTAAGTGTGTGTAAAGCCTTAGCTGGAGATGTTTGTTCAACATCTTTCATCACGGTTGCTAACATGGTCGCTTCATGGGTACCAATTTCTTTTTCGAATACATTCCAAGCAGCTTCACTTCCATTTGAGTTCCACGTCAATATCATTTTTTCTAGTGCAGGCCTGATAGCTTGATAATAATTTCGATATTCCAATAACAGATGGTACACATTACAAATGACTTGTGACTCATTCATAAATTCTGCTTTTAACTGCGAATATAAAGAATATACTACTTGGAGCAATAGTCTGCTCGATAGGATACATCTGCTCTACTTATAATCAAAAAGAGGCTCCAATATTAGTGATTGAACATCCCGCTTTCCAAGAACAGCTATACTCCACTTTTTCCAGGTTCATTCATTATGGAAAAGAAGATTTATCATTTATGATCGCCATTGTGAACGCAATTGAAGAAGTCGCCTTGAACACACCCGCCCAAATAAAAGGAAAACGAAAGAATTTGCAGAATATGTATGAGCGAAAATAAGTGTTCGTGAGCTAGATGAGCTGGATTTAACCCTATTTAATAACCATCAAAAGACACTAGAGGATAGGTGTCAATTCGTTGAATAGGAGTCCATGTCTCCCTATTCGACATGATCTTGAGGTGGTTCACCCTCTCTTCCGTAACACTTTTGGAAAAAATAGTTGAAGCTTACGTAACGTGATGTTGTATCATGAGCGATAACAAGGAGGAGATTGAGATGAAGAAAAGCTATCAGATTGGAACATTCGCTAAGATGACTGGAATGACGGTAAGAGCCTTGCACTATTATGATGAAATTGGGCTATTAAAACCCCATTTAGCTGATAATGGAAGAAGATTTTACGATGATGTACATTTCATACCTTTGCAAAAAATCGTCACCCTAAAGTTCCTGGGGTTTCCATTAGATCAAATCAAGGAAACCTTGCAAAATGAACATTGGAAGCTTAGAGATTCATTCATATTTCAGCGTAAAATAGTGGAAGAAAAACGGAAGCAGCTAGACCATATGTTAAAAGCGTTGGATCATGCCATATATTTAGAGGAAAACCACAAAAATTTAGATCCGTCTATTTTCATATCGATTATTAGCGGGATTAAATATGAAGAAGAACATAAAGAGTGGCTTCGAACTATTTTTTCCGAGGAAAAAATTGAAGACATATTTAACAAATCCGAGAAAGAACAATTAGAGCTTGAAATCAAATGGGCTAAACTCCTCTCAGAGATTAAGAGATTGTATGGCAGAGAGGCTAGCGATCCAGAGGTCAGTGGATTAACTGAACAGCTTCTTGAATTATTTAATGAAGTGGTTGGTGAAGAATTATCGTCTATTCTTCAAATGTCCGAAGCAGAGCTGCCAGAAGATCCAACGAGCCCGCTACCCTTAACAGATGATGAAACAGAATGGCTAAGGAGATTGATTGAACCAATGCTAGCTCAGAATGGAGAGGAGTAAGATGATGAATGTCCAAGCGATTATTCTCCTCCTTTCCCTTTCCCTACCAGGAATGCTATTTATGGCTAGAAGCGAGAAAAGACTCATACAATTTTTAAATCCGGAAGAAATTCCTCCACCACTTTGGTTGAGATTAGTAAACCATTTCGTCATAGTGATTTTATTTATCATTCTTGGAGTGTCCTTTTATCAACGAGCTGGCTTCACGTTACCGAGTTTTACGGGCATTCATACCGCAACCATCCTAATTAGTGTCGTTACAGCTTTGATTCACGTTGGTTATTATTATTTAATCGTCGTTAAGAGAATGGATGAACGCTCCTATAACAGAGTGGAACGTTCAAGACGAGAGACTGGAATTTTCGCACGGGTGCTTTATGGTGGAATTGTCGAAGAAATCATGTTCCGGTTTGGCTTATTGAGCTTTATCATGTGGGCATTAGCCTTTGTGTTTCAGAATGAACTATTCGGGTTTTGGATCGCCAATCTAGCTGCTGCTTTCTTATTTGCACTTGCTCATGTACCTGGCATGCACCAACTGAACATTAAAGTAACGGTAAATCTATATGTGTACAGCATAAGTATGAATATGTTGGTTGGTATCGTTTGCGGCTGGCTATTTTGGACGAATGGACTTGAAGCAGCCATCGTCTGTCACATGCTGTTTCATATCGTTTGGTACATTTTTGAATCACTGAACATCGGGAAGCCGATGAATCTGACAGAAGACTGAAGATCCTCGACTTTTACGGGATTTGCTGAATAGGTGAGATCCAGGAAGCGCTATAGTCGCTAAGGAGGCTCACCGCCCTCCCGCGGTAAGCGAAGCATGTATCCTGTTATGGAAATCAACTGCCCCAATAAATCAAGTGATTCATTCAGAACGTAATCAGCGACTTCGTATGCAAGCTTAATTCACGGAAATCACATTTCTTTTCAATCATAAAATAAGGGATGCTAAAAAAGCATCCCCCTCAAAATAAATTAAATCGTTTGTTTTTTAACTCCAATCATCAGCTGCCATTGCAATTGTCGCAAACGAAGCTCAAATAACTTGATTGGATCGAGGTACACATCAGGTTTTTCCTTCATCTCTTCCAATAGTTGCTTATGATGGTGAATATCAGCTTGAATTTCAGCCACCACCGTGTCTAACCCTTCGTAACAGTTCCCAAAGAATAATTTTACATCACGATCTAATGCTCGTTCAAAAAGCTCAAAGGGTTGTAAAAATTGCTTCGCGATCGACTCAGCGACATCATGATAATCTTCATTTTCAATGTAAGCTGTATAGCGATTGTAGAGGATCGCTTTATTTTGCGGAATCGCTCCAAAGAGCTTGCTTGCACTTTTTAATAAAAATTGCGAAGGGTTAAAGCGCAGCAGGATGTTCATTTGCTCTAGTTGTATACTACTGGTTAATCTATTGATATCCCGCTTCCAGTCTTCCATAATTTGAAAATCGCATGCTAATTGTAGACGTTCTTCAGAAAATAAGGCATTAAATCCATCCCTCATCTCATCCATAAACAATTGACTCTGTGTTAATTCTTCTTGTGACAATTGCATCCATTCTTCCAAATAGCGAAAATAAGTAGGTAATAGCTCCCTTTGAAGGTATTCTTGAATCCGTAAATTCATTTCCTCATTTAGTTCTTGATGAATGTTTCTGAAATCGGAGTCTTCTGAAATGAGACTGGCACAATTTCTTAGAATCGTAGGGATGTTCTCAGTAATTTCCGACTTCACTCGTCGTTTTTGTTCAGCAAAAGCATTTCTTACCTTAACCACTTGATCTTTCTGTAAGTCATCAAGCTGATTGAGCGCTCCCTTTAACTTTCCAATCATTTCTTCGTCCTCTTGGATTTTAGCCTCCAATTCATGCTCTACTTGAACACGCTCATTTAATAAATGATGAATGGATTGATAGATCACATGTAAGAGTTTTTCGGTCCGATTTTCCTCTACTTCCTCAAAATTGGTAATGAGCTCTAAGAAATTGCTGAAATCATTGATCTGACTCATCCGATCAAATTTTGAGCTAAAGGCAAATAGCTTGCCGTTTGGAAAGTAGAACTTTATACGTGCTTCTGTTTCGTCCACTAATTGAATAGCCTCTTTCTCATTGTAAATCATATCCATTTTATTCAAAACAAAATGAATAGGCATGTCAGGATACATGGCTCTTATGCGAAGAACCGTTTCTCTTTCTAATTCAAGAAAAGGTTGATTTGCATTTAGAACAAATAAGATACGATCTACAAATGGTACCCATTTTAACACTTCTTCCCCCTGATTATAGTGACCATTTATCCCAGGCGTATCAAGAATGGCTAGCTGGTTTTTTTGAAGGAAGGTGTTAGGGATTCTCACATCAACCAGTGATGTATTTGTCAACGCTTGCCTTCCAACAGTGGTCTTCTCATATAATTCTTCTAAACCAACTACCTCGGTGCGGCCATTGGATGTAATTTCGTCAATTTCTATCTCGTGATGATGCTTAAACCGAACAACTGTTGAGGTCGGTGCTTCTCCAACAAGCTGTTCACCTAATAGAGAGTTAATAAAGGAGGATTTCCCATTTCCAGCCATCCCTACTACCAACATGTTCGCCGTTTGATCATCTACAAGCTCTCCTGCTGACCATTTATACGTATAATCCATTGATAGCTCGTGCTGATTAGCCCAAGCCTCCATCTCTTCAAAAAGGGCAATGACTTCACTTTGGCTTGATTCATGTTGTCTTGCAACAGTCAGCACTTTCTCTGCCTTTTCAATTGATTCAGGAGATATGCTTGCAGGATATTGATCATTCCATGCTAATATCGTCGTGGCAGCAAATAGGTTATGTGATGAAGTGGCAACCGTTAAGTAATTTGTAAGTAATGAGGGAAGGATCCCCTGAATTTGTTTAATTAAATAGTTCCCACTTATCAGCTCAGTAATCGTTCCTTTATATCGATTTGAAAGCTCCTGCCATTTGCGCGTATCTTCTATTTCGAGCTTTGACAAAAATTCATTAAATTCAATTAGCCACTTAAAGTAGGACGGCTCTGCATGAAAGCTATCCCAGATCGAAGTAGCTAACTGTTCAAATCGCTTTTCATCCACTTCATAAAGTCTCATTAACACTTGAAGATAGGTTTCTGGCATCAAGCCTTTCGTAAACCCATTTTGAATATACGAAACTAACGTATCAAACCAAATCGGATTTTCTGTACGCAAGCATTCTGCGATGGCAAGTTCCACCGCACTTTCCCAATCCCCTTGATTTTCATAAAATGTCCTTGCTAATCGAGTCACATTTTCATAATCTGGGTGAATCAAGACCACTTTCTTAATCACCTTACTCGCCGCTTCCATTCGGTCTTGTTCAAGATAGATGGAAAACAGTTGGAGTCCGACCTCTACATTTAAAATTGGATGATCCGATTCTATCGATTTATAAAGTTCCACTGCATTTGATAACAAGCCAAGCTGGTAAAAGGCATCTGCCCGATTTTTTTGAGCCCATGGCTCTAGTTCATTTTGGACATGCTCCCATTTAAAAATAGCAGCTTCATAATCCTTAATATGATAATAAAGCTCCCCTTGGGCAAACCGAATATCAGCTAAGTCACCTATCTCCTTCTTTTGCTCAGCAACAAACAATTCACCTAATCTATGTAATGGATGTTCTTCTACTTCTGTTCCTAGCAACGTTTGATAATAGCTTTTCTGAATCAAACTCTTTTCAATACTCATATCCAGCCTCCATTATTTAAGCATCTCTTATATGTATTCGCAGGCAACAAGCTCATTCCGACCATTAAGGGATGTTTTTTTAATTTATCAAATTCAGATTATGAGTAAGTAACAAACCGTTATCAATTTAGAGACAACTCATCTGAGAAATGTAACGAAATTTTAATAAAGAGTGAGGATTTTCCTATTCATGTCGATGTTTTATGAAAAATGTGCCTAGAAGAATCGAAATTACTCACCGATAGAGCAACAATGAGCGAAAACGTGGAACCTACGAGCGAAAGTAAATCGAGTGGAGCAAATTATTGTCAATTGGGAGCGAGCATTTGAAAAAGCGAGCGAAATCTACCAACCTGCGAGCGAATGCTCACATTTGGAGTGATCGCTGGCTACTTGATCGAAGGCAAAAAAAACAGTCAATCCAATAGCGGATCAACTGTTTAACCTAAGGCAACATCGAGTATCATCATAATGACAAAGCCTATCATAAGTCCTAATGTAGCTAAGTCCGTGCTTCCTGAAGACTGAGATTCAGGGATTAATTCTTCTACGACAACGAAGATCATAGCTCCTGCTGCAAAAGCAAGCGCGTATGGCAATACAGGTTGGACCAACAGAACCGCAGCAGCACCAATTATGGCGGCAATTGGTTCGACAATCGCTGAAAGCTGTCCATAATTAAAGGCTCGCAATCGGGACATCCCTTCACCTCGTAATGGAACAGATAGAGCTGCCCCCTCTGGCATGTTCTGTATCCCAATTCCGATCGCAAGTCCAATCGCACCAATTAATGAAGCATCCCCTAAGCCTAAGGAAGCAGCTCCAAAAGCAACACCGATGGCCAGTCCTTCGGGAATATTATGTAGCATGATCGCTAGAAACAATAAGGTAGATTTTTTTAATTGTGTGGGTGGCCCTTCCGCTTTATCACGTGTATCCCCTAGATGTAAATGAGGAACGACAAAATCTAAAAGCCTGATAAATAATCCCCCTAATAAAAATCCGATGGCTGGAGCGAGCCATGGAATTTTCCCACTATCTTCACTAAATTCGATGGCTGGAGCTAAAAGAGACCAAAAGGATGCCGCAATCATTACCCCTGCCGCAAAGCCAAGCGTCATGTTCAATACATGCTTATCAATTCTTTTGAAAAAAAAGACGGCTGCAGCGCCAAATGCTGTTAGACCCCAAGTCAATAAGCCGCCAAAAAGTGCTTGAACCACAGGATTTAAGCTCTCAAACCAGTTCATCCACATATTGAATAAGTCCTCCATTACAAATGATATGGCATGTCTATAACTATACTAAATCGGTGTACCTATAGAAAGTAAAGATGCTTGTAAATGTTAGATCAATTTCTCATGTTACTTAACGATCATTGTATTTACTATGATAAGTAATCTTTCGCGTTATGAATAAACAAGCACATGGATACACTCCATGTGCTTGTCTTCTACGGTTGAAAAACCTTTAAGTGCTCCTTTTGATGCTTTACTTTATCTTGACAGGATTGCTCATAATCATAGTTGTATATGGCCCCTTCCCAATCTCCATAGATCGGGTTTGGAAAGACAATCAGCTTTTCACCGAATAGGCTTGCGTTTTTTTCGACGGCTTTGACTCTTTCAGCTGCCGACAACCCATCAAATCCGCTAAAATCCCCTAAATTGTCACCAAATAAAAGAATGATGTCATGCGTTTTTTCCACTTCTTTTCGCCGATCTTCCTTTCCCTCTTCACCCGGCTGAAGAAGGAAAATGTGGTCGGCAACAGATTGTGGAGCGCCAATTTTCTTTAAATTTTCAATAGTTGCTTTCTTAAAGGTTTCCTTCCGGTTTGATATGTAATAAATATCGACACCTTTTGAATCGGCATAGTGCAGAAAATCAAGTGCACCTGGAAGCGGTTCAGCACTCGCTTGATTAATCCATGCATCCCATTTCTCAGGGTATGCCTTTCCAGTTAAGACTGACCAGGCTTGGTAGGGACTATTGTCAAGCACCGTTTCATCTAGATCCAGCACAACAGCTGGTTTTTTCACTGGCTTTTTCTTGTTCTTTACAATCTCATCTAACCGCAGCTTTCCGAGATAATACCCCTGTTGAAAAAGGGCTTTCGCTTCCCCAGATGTTTGAAACCACAGAACAGACTTCATATTTTGTTCAGCTAAGGAGCAATCTGGTTGAAGCTGCTCCTCGGTTGCGTGAACGCGGGTATTACTTATCGATCCAAATAAAATAATAGCCAAGAAGAATAATTGAATTTTCTTCATTTTCAAACCTCCTTATTTAACAAGTCGAGGTTAGTATGTGAAAATAACAGAATTTCAATCATCTTATTGGCTTAATTTTACTTTAGTGTTTTCTTTGGCTCTGTTAAATTTCGTTGTTGATTTCTGCTACAGGCACTCGTTTTCCGTGGGCGAACCCGGGAGCCTCCTCTTCGCTAACACTCCTGCGGGGTCTTCCAAAGCCAATTTCCCACAGGAGTCTCTCACCTTTCGCTACAATCAACTGATTGTAAAAATCAACACTACGCTTTAACACAGTTTTTTCTTTCAACTGATTTCACCACTTATGAGGAAGCTTGTGTTTGAGGCTGTTTCCCTTTTTTTCCTTTAACAATCGTCATGACAATGGCAATAAGTAAAAAGACGCTTGAAATTTGGAACAGTGTACCTGTATCAACAAAAGGTGCAAGGATGCCGAAGACAAGTCCTCCTAAACCAATCCCAAGATCGATGGAAGAAAAATACATTCCATTTGCGACGCCTCGTCGATGTGGGGGTGTTTCTGATAAGGTCCATGACTGCAGCGTCGGAATAAGCGAGCCAAACCCAATACCAAATAAGATACCCGCGGCAGCAATCGTCCAGTTGTGATGGGCAAATGATAATACCCACATGCCAATAAACGTGATGAACAAGCAAAAGATTACGATTCCAATTGGCCCACGTGTATCAAACCACTTACCAGCAATCGGTCTCGAAATGGAAGCCATAATGGCATTTGTTAAATAGAAAAGAAAAACCTGATCGATTCCTCGTTCATCAGCAAAAATTACAATAAATGTGACAATAGAGCCATAGCCAAAGGTGGTTACAATTGTAATAAATGCCGGGTACCAGCTAGATTTTTCTATTAATGATCCCATATAAGAAAACTTTAACTCTTCTTTGTTTACTTGCTTAACGGCTTCTGGTGTTTGATATTGAATTATTGAAAGGAGAATAATAGCGATAAATCCTAAAGCAGCCGATAGATAGATGAGATTAGTAAAGCTCGTTACTTGATATAAGTAGATTCCTAGGCTTGGTGCGATAATCATTCCAATCGTGATGGAAAGTCCGTAATACCCCATACCCTCTCCTAATCGAGAGTTCGGTACAAGGTCAACTGCAGCGGTACCATTCACGGTAGTAGACCATCCCCATGCCATACCATGAATCAAACGAAACAAAAGGAAAAATAGGACAACGGATGATAGTGGATAAATGATGGTCACAGCAAAAAGCATGATGGCACCAATAATGACAAGTGGACGTCTGCCCCGGTATTCAAGCATATATCCAATAAATGGCCGACTAATGACAGCTCCGACTGAAAATAGTGTCGTAACTAAACCAATTTCTAACCCTGATGCTCCAATTGATTTTATGTAAGGCGGAAATGTGGGAATTAACATCTGGAAAGACATAAATACAAATAAATTTCCGACCATTAGCATGATAAAGGATTTTGTCCATAATGGCTCTTTATGTTGGTTGTTCAATGCACTCCCTCCCTTTCTCAAGAATGGAAACCTGTTGAATAAGAGATAATCCTATCATACTTTTATTCCAAAGAGAAGTAATCTGAACCAGTTAACATAATATAATTACCATCAATTAAAAGTGTTCCTGATTCAATTTTTTAATTATTTTAAAAAATCGACACTTCCGGGTTCATATTTGCTAATTATTTCGGTATGATTATATTTAGATAACCGAAATTTCTAACGAACAGAAAGAAGTGTTTAGATGACTCATCAAAGGATCGCGAAACGAAACATGGTGATTATGTGGTTAGCCAATTTTTTTATTGCAGGTAGTATGACCATGGTGCTCCCTTTTTTATCATTGTATATAGAAACATTTGGTTCCTACTCAAATGAATATGTCCAAAAGTGGTCGGGATGGACGTTCGGGGTCACTTTTGTTACTGCTTTTTTATTTTCTCCCTTCTGGGGTCGCTTTGGCGATCGATATGGCCGGAAGAAAATCCTCATCATTTCAAGCATTGGTCTCGGAGCTTCTATCTTTATGATGAGCTTTGTTGATTCGGTATGGGAATTACTCACCCTTAGGCTCATAATGGGGATCTTTACAGGATTTATCCCCATGTCGCAAGCATTCATCTCCACTCAAACACCAAGAGAAATTGCTGGGCGTGTACTTGGCACGTTGCAAACGGGAAGCATCACAGGGGCGCTATTAGGACCGATGCTCGGTGGTGTGTTGGCAGATACGATCGGATTTTCAACGACCTTTAAATGGACCTCTATCTCTATTTTTCTATCTACTGCACTCGTTCTTTTAGCGAAGGAGATTCGGATCAAAGATGTAGGTGATGAAGAAGCGAAAGCAAGTTACTCCCGTAAGGAAGTTTTACAGCATATTGTAAAGAATCCCATCCTATTAAATGTCATGCTTATTTCGGCTCTTGTTCAAATTGCGCATTTTAGTATACAGCCGATTCTATCCTTATATGTTAGTGAATTGCATGGTGTAGAAAATTTAGCCTTTTTTTCTGGTATTGCCTTTTCCGCAGCTGGCTTAGGAAACTTATTAATGGCTCGAAGATGGGGAAAGATGGGCGACGAAAATGGGTATATCAAACTTCTTGTTCTCTTGCTATTTGTGGCAGGTCTCGTCTATTTACCAGCTGCCTTCGTTTCAACTATTTGGCAGTTAGTGATCATACGGTTTATTCTCGGCATCACAATAGGAGGAATCATTCCTCTTCGAATGGCATATATTCGCCAAGCCGCACCCGTTTCTATGCAGGGAGAGGTACTTGGCTATAATACGAGCTTGCGTTTTTTGGGAAATATCATCGGACCTGCGATGGGCGGAATGATCGCAGGCTATTTTGGGTTTACGGCTGTATTTGTTTCAACCACGTTTTTGCTTCTCTTAAGTGGAATTATTCTTTATGTTGGAATGCAAAAGCATCCAGGCTTGGTAAAGCATTCCTCACTGAATTCATAAATAAAGCTGCTTCTCTTTTGGAGAAACAGCTTTTGAAATCCGATTACACCGATTCATGTGACCCAATTTTAAAGGTTGAAACGAGCTGGTCAAGTTCTTTCGAAAGGCTTTCTAATTGGGTAAAATGATTGAGTACTTCTTTTGTTGCCATGCTTTGTTGCTGGGCGGCTGCGGCAACTTCTTGAGAGCTTGCTTTTGACTGCTCAACGACGGACGCGGTATTGACAACTGACTGGACTACCTCTTCATTTCGCTTTGAGAGCTCTTCACTCGAACCAGAAATTTCTTCAATTTGAAGCTTAATTTGTGTTGCTTCATTTTTAATCGTATTCATCATTTTCTCTGTATCATTTACAGACAGAACCATTTCTTCCATTTCGTGCTCGCTTTTTTCCATTCGGCTAACGATTTGCTCTGTGCTCGATTGAACTTCACTAATTAGCGATTGAATATTTGCTGTTGCAGAGCTTGACTGTTCCGCTAGCTTTCTTACTTCATCGGCAACAACAGCAAAGCCTTTTCCATGTTCCCCGGCTCTTGCTGCTTCAATGGAAGCATTTAACGCAAGAAGATTCGTTTGTTCAGCTATTGAATTAATGATATTAATGATCGAGCCGATTTCATCCGACTTTACGCTTAGTAAACTCACACTATTAGATGTTTCTTGGACACTGCTTTTGACATTCTGTGCTTTTTCATAGGAATTTAACACATATTCGTAACCGGTTTGAATCGATTGCGATACATTTTGGACGGATGTCGATGCATTTTTAATATTACCTGAAATGGCCACATTTGAATCCTTAATTTCATTTGCGACATGTACAATCGATTGAACTTCATCCTCAATGCTCTCTGCACCAGAAGAGATTTGCTCAATACTTGCTGCAATCTGCTCCGTAGAACTTTGCGTTTCTTCTAAAATTGATTTCATCTCTTCATTCTTCCCGTTTAATTGATGACTAGATTGTTGAATCTCTTTAATCAGATTATTCAGCTTGTCAGCCATCAGATTAAACATATTTCCAAGCGTCTCGAATTCGTCCTTCGTCTTCATGTCAATTCGCTGGGAGAAATCATTATTCGTTAATGTTTCAGCGAATATCATAAGCTTTCGTAAAGGACGTTTTACAAAAAACAAGATAATGAAATAGGAAGCGATCGAACCGATTACAATAAAGATAAGCGAAGCACACACAAATAATAGAACACTATTATGAACATATGAACTGATGAAATTCATTGTTGCAGAACTAAGGGAGATTAAGATAAATAATAAGACGATGATAAAAAAAGTTAGCTTTACTTGTAAGTTTAAGCGTAATTTTCTCTTCATTATGTGACATCCTCTACGGTTATTTAATTTACAAAATCTTTTTGTGGTCTTGCTAGCAAATACCCTTGCCCATACATTACGCCAAGCTCCTTGGCTATCTGTAAGTCGTCATTTTCTTCAATTCCTTCTAAGATCAAGGTAATTTGATGCTGTTGGCAATAGCCGACAAGCTCTCGAACTAACATTTGATTCTTCAGAGTTGAAGATAGCTTTAAAGCCAAGCACTGATCTAATTTAATGATGTGTGGAATGATATTCTCCATCTTTTCGAGTGGCACGCCCCACTTCCCTATATCGTCCATTGCCACTTGAATGTTCATATTTTTAACGATGGTCAGATTACGAAGAAATTCTGGGGTATCTAAAATAGCCTCTTCTGTAATCGCTTCGTTTATTTCAAAGATGACTTGCTTCATGTTAGAAGGATAATGTTTCTTCAACTCGTGTAAGAACGCAGGAAACCTTGGATGAATGATAGTTGAAGGAAATATATTTAGAAAAAGGTATGTTCCGTCCAAGTATGAACGACTAAATTTTTCAAGTGCCATCTCTATGGAAATCGTATCCATATCATAGAGTTTATTTAGTTCATTCGCTTTATTAAAAAGAACTTCAGGATTCTGAATCTGTTTATGTCGTATGAACGCCTCAAACCCAATGATTTGATTATTGATTATGTTATAGATTGGTTGGAATACGTGTGTTAAACTCTCCTTTGCAAATAAATGTTTGACTACACCCATAGTTGTTTGATTTACTGCCATTTTTCACTCCCCAATTTCATTCATCACGTATTAATACTTCTAAAAAGGATTTAAATAGTATTAGAACTTTAAGACTACATTGGAAGTATAAACCATTAATGTAATTAAATCGACACTTTTCTACAACTTTTTTACTTATTTAGCATATTTAAACTCGCATTTACATGGATTAACAGATAAAATAGTACTATATTCATAGTGCAAAAGGAAAAACAATATGACAAAACTACTATCTTTAGAATATTTAATTGAGCTTTATTGTTACAAAAATCGGTATGCCTGCGTCGTAACTAACGAGAATGGCGAAATCATGATTAGAAATTGTAAGCATAATGAGCCAAGTAAAAGCATCGTTGAAAAGATGAACTTTCCACATTCACCAGAAGCATTAAAAGGCATCATCAATAATTTCCGTGGCGTTCAAAGGCCCATTATCATGAATGGGTACATCACGCTAAGGCCCAATTTTGTTTTTTCTCCCATTCCTAGTAAGCAACCACTGTATATATTTGTCGGTTTTTTTACCGATTCTTATAGTAAACAGATCATCACAGATTCGATTCAAAGCCCTTGGACCAGAGAACTGGATTTCTTAACTCATCCTTCAAAAGATGAACAAAAACAGATCGTGGAGGAACTCTCGAAGCTAGTCCTAGCTATTTCAGAGATGATTGATCAAGGTCAAAGAGAAAGGAATACAAAAAAGAAGCTCACAATTAAAGAAAAAGCAATTGTTGAGCTCGTCAACCAAGGACTTAGTAATGGGGAGATTGCTGCATCCCTTGGAGTGAGTGAAAATACAATTAAAAGCCATTTATATCGTATTTACAAGAAGCTGCAGATACATAATCGAAATGAACTTGAGCATGTATAGTAGATTGCATGAGAGCCATGAAGAAGGAATGTTCTTCATGGCTTTTTATCTATTCATTCGTTTACATACTGAATTCGCTGGTGAAAAGCTAGCAGCATTAAGAAAGGGGTGGTTTAATGTGCAGAAAGATTCGGAGATTTCCAATCTCTAAGTTGCCCTATACCAACTTGTGAGCGAACGCTCCTTTTTTGAGCGTTCGCTCGCGCATGGAGGAAATTCGCTCGTTATTTGTATTTTTCGCTCGCATTTGACTGAAATTCGCTCACTATCTACCTGATTTCGCTCATACATTCGATATTTTCGCTCATGATGGAGATTGGCGATGAGGGTGTAGCTTCGAAAGGGTACGTTTTTTCAGAAAAATGCATGGTTTTATAGAAAAAGAGAGTCGGAGATTTCCAATCTCTAAGTTGCCCTATACCAACTTGTGAGCGAACGCTCCTTTTTTGAGCGTTCGCTCGCGCATGGTGGAAATTCGCTCGTTATTTGTATTTTTCGCTCGCATTTGACTGAAATTCGCTCGCTATCTACCTGATTTCGCTCATACATTCGTTATTTTCGCTCATGATGGAGATTGGCGATGCGGGTGTAGCTTCGAAAGGGTACGTTTTTTCAGAAAAATGCATGGTTTTATAGAAAAAGAGAGTCAGAGATAGACAATCTCTGAGTTGCCCTATACCAACTTGTGAGCGAACGCTCCTTTTTTGAGCGTTCGCTTGCGAATGGTGGAAATTCGCTCGTTATTTGGATTTTTCGCTCGCATTTGACAGAAATTCGCTCACTATCTACCTGATTTCGCTCATACATTCGTTATTTTCGCTCATCATGGGGGGCAGTGTAGCTACAAATGTACGTTTTTTTAAAGTAATCTTGAATTCAACTCTGAATAGGTACAAATCCGAGTCTCTTCGAAATTTCATGACCGATTTCTAGCATTTTTCCTTGTAGCCCGCTTAACCGCTCGTCCGTCATCCTCCTGGTATGTCCTGAAATACTCATGGCAGCGACTACGTTCCCTAAGTGATCAAACAAAGGAACTGCCATGCATGTAATTCCTTGTTCATTTTCTTCGAGGTCGAGTGCAAAGCCTTTTTTCTTAATGGCTTCTAACTCCTTAAGCAATTGATCTTTATCAGTAATTGTATATTCAGTATGCACTGGCAGCCCTTTCCGATCGAGGATGTCGTGTACTACTGCTGTTGGGAGGTAGGCTAAGATCGCTTTTCCCACAGAAGTGCAGTGCATCGGGGCTCTTTTTCCAACTTTAGAGTGCATGCGAAGCGTTTCATTTCCCTCTAGCTTCTCAATATATACGACTTCACCTTGATCATATACAACAAGGTGTATGACTTCATTCGTTATTTTCTCAAGCTCTTGTAAAAAAGGCCTGGCTTCTGTACGAAGGTCAATGGATTCTAGCAATTTGGTGCTTACTGCTAAAAATTGATAGCCCAATTTATATCGATCTGTTGCTTCATCCTGTTCAATATAGCCGTATTGTGCAAGCGTCGTTAAGATTCGATACACAGAGCTTTTGTTAATATCCATTCTCTTTGAAATGTCAGTTACTCCAAGGCCGCCTCTATGCCCGCTTACGATTGCAATTATATCGAGTGCTCGGCTAACAGACTTGACCATATGTTCTCGTTCCAATTTTGCTCACCTCATGACATCCCATCAAAAACATGGTTTGTTGTTTTTCGTATATATATCGTTCGATTTCCTGCCGTTTTCCCCAAAAAGGAAATAAGGGCTAACGAATTGGGTTAGCCCTGACGCATGAAATTAAATGGACGAAAGATTCACCTGTTCCTTTTGTTTCGCTTTAGCTTCTAGTCTTCTACGATGTAAAATGGGCTCTGTGTATCCACTTGGTTGATCATACCCGCTAAACACAAGGTCGTATGCTGCTTGGAATGCAATCGATTCATCAAAATGTGGAGCCATTGGACGATAATTGTCGTCTTCATTATTTTGTAAATCTACGACATTCGCCATTCTCTTTAATGTTTCTTGTACTTGTTCTTTTGATACGATTCCATGATGCAGCCAGTTCGCCATATGCTGACTCGAAATTCGGAGTGTTGCCCTGTCCTCCATTAGCCCCACATTATTGATATCAGGCACTTTTGAACAACCCACACCTTGATCTACCCAACGAACAACGTATCCGAGAATTCCCTGGGCGTTATTATCGAGCTCCTGCTGAACTTCTTCTTCACTCCAGCTCGTTTCTTTTACAATTGGAATTTGCAATATATCATCCTGCCAATCCATTTGTCGGTTAAGCAGTTCGTTTTGCACAGCTTTGACTTCAATTTCATGATAATGCAAGGCATGGAGAGTGGCAGCTGTTGGCGAAGGAACCCAGGCTGTATTCGCACCGGCATTTAAATGACCGCCCTTTTGCTCCATCATATCTGCCATTCGATCAGGCATGGCCCACATTCCTTTTCCTATTTGAGCATGGCCTTGAAACCCTACAGATAATCCCACACTTACGTTAGAAGCTTCATAGGCTTGTAGCCATTTCGAAGACTTCATATCATTCTTTCGAATCATCGGCCCTGCTTCCATTGATGTATGCATTTCGTCACCTGTTCGATCAAGGAACCCTGTATTAATGAACACCACTCGATTCTTGACCTCGCGAATACATGCTTTTAAGTTAAGGGACGTACGGCGTTCTTCGTCCATGACACCAATTTTCAATGTATATCGGTCTAATCCTAATAAGTCCTCGACACGATTGAATAATTCATTTGCAAAAGCCACTTCTTTGGAACCATGCATCTTCGGTTTCACAATGTAAACGGATCCTTTTGAGGAGTTCTGGAATCGACCGTTTGCAAGAAGGGAATGCTTTGCTAACAAGCTCGTCATAACCGTATCCATAATCCCTTCTGGAATTTGATCTCCTGTTTGATCGAGAATCGCATTTGTTGTCATAAGGTGACCTACATTTCGCACAAACATTAACGAGCGACCTTTTAACGTAAGCTCTTCTCCATTTTTGGATGTATAGACCCGATCTGGATTCATCTTACGAGTAATGGTCTGCTCCCCTTTTCGGAAGGTCGCTTCTAGTTCGCCTGTCATTAGCCCTTTCCAGTTGCGGTAGACAACGACTTTGTCTTCCGCATCAACAGCTGCTACAGAGTCTTCACAATCCATAATTGTTGTAAGGGCAGACTCTACATAGACATCCTTTACGCCTGCTGCATCCGATTTTCCAATTGGATGTGTTCGGTCGATTTGAATTTCGAAGTGGAGACCATTATTTTTAAATAATAGGGCAGAAGGCTCTGCCTGCTCTCCTTGATAGCCGACCAATTTATCATTGTCAGCTAATGAAGTCATTTCACCAGATGGTAACTGAACGAAAAGCTGCTCCCCTTTCACTTCATATCTTTCCGCTTGTTTGTGTGACCCGGTTTGCAATGGGACGATTCGATCGAGAAAGCCTTTCGCATATGCTATTACTTTAGCTCCTCTAACAGGATTGTATCCACGGCCTTTGGTTGCTCCGTCTTCTTCACTAATCACATCTGTTCCGTATAATGCATCATATAAGCTTCCCCAGCGAGCGTTAGCAGCGTTAAGGGCATACCGTGCGTTATCTACAGGAACAACCAACTGCGGGCCAGCCACCTCTGCAATCTCTTCATCTACATTTTCTGTTGTCACTTGAAAATCTTCAGCTGCCGGTTCTAAATAGCCAATTTCTGTCAAGAAAGCTTTGTATTGCTTAAAATAAATTTCCTTATTTTGTTTATGCCATGTATTTATTTCCGCCTGCAGCGCTTCTCTTTGGTTTAATAGCTCTTTATTTTTTGGAGATAAATCGTGAATGAGCGAATCTAACCCTTCCCAAAAGGAACCTACGTCTACTTCACTCTTAGGAAGTGCTTCGGTTTGAAGAAAATCATAGAGAACCTCTGCTACTTGCAAGCGACCTATTTTCACGTACTTTGTCAAAATCAACTACCTCCCTAAATTCAATCGGCGTATGTTGTTGCGTAATAACAAACACCGTTTCTTTTTATCTGCTAAAAAAATCATACCATGAATCTTTTTGATTTTTCAATCTATTTTGTATAATTTTTCTAGGTTTCTTGAATTCTATGTGAACGGGATGAAAAAGGGGAATGATAAAAAAAGCTAGAGATTTAGGATTTAAACCTCTAGCAGCGTTTTTATTTTGGAAGATGATTGATAAAATTTTGGTAGGCAAACCCTCTTACTTCATGCTCTTTATAATATTTGAGCAATTCATTGATAAGATTTTGGGTTTTTCCCGCGTGTTCTAACCCAGTTATATAAGAAGCGATTCCATCGAAATCAGAACCTAACCCAATATGATGTACGCCACCAAGTGCGCAGAGATGATCAATGTGTCTTACGAGATCACTGATGGTTACTTGATCTTTATCCGATACAAAAAATGGGTAATAAACCACATGAATCATTGATTCTTTTGAAAACATAGCCTTTGCTTGCTCATCTGTTAAGTTCCGCGGATGATCGCAAAGCGCTTTTGCGTTGGAGTGACTTGCAATGGGGTAGTTCGCAAGATCCATGACATCCCAAAATGCCCGTTCACTTAAATGAGACACATCCGTTAAGATTTTGCGTTCGTTATTAAATTGTACGATTTCTTTTCCAAAAAGAGTAAGACCTCCGCCACGAGGCTCACCTGCACCGTCTGCAGCAAGATTGGCATGGTTCCATGTCAGCCCAATGGACATGACGCCTAATTCAGCTAACATCCGTAGCTTCATGAAATCATTTCCGATGGCTTCTACACCTTCAAGGGTTAGCATCGCGCCAATTTCCCCTTCTTCAAGTGTGTAGAAATCTCCCCAATTTTTTATGTGCTTCATCTCGGGATTTTTTCCTAGAACTTCATGATAAAAATAATCTACCTGCTGGAGGGCTGCTTGAAATTGTTGATCGGCGCTTATCTCTGGTTCAATAAAGATGGCAAAGCATTGAACCATCACTTGCCCTTCTTTCAACCGTGCTATATTTGCGTCGATTTCATTGCTAGTTGCAAAGCTTCGGGTTCCTTTTCCTTCCCAAAGCTTTAACAATGCATCACAATGGAGATCAATTATCTTCAATCCCTTCCCCTCACTTACTTTTGGTTTTCGATGGTACGACAAAACTCTTCATAAAGGGTAGTGGTTATTTCTCCAGGTATTCCATTTCCTACTGCACATTTGTTGATCTTCACTACCGGTAATATTTCGGCCGTTGTACTCGTCACAAATACCTCATCAGCTTCCATTAGTTCCTCTTGGGACACATGTTGTTCAATAAATGATATCTCTAATTTTTCTGCTATTTGTTTGACAGCCATACGTGTAATTCCCGGTAAGATTTGCTTAGAAAGTGGCGTTGTATAGACTTTTCCATCTTTTACAACGTACACATTTGAGCTCGTTCCCTCTGTCACAAATCCCTCTTTTAATAATATGGCTTCAAAGCAGCCTTGATCTTCTGCTTCTTGTTTCGCTAGGATATTTGGCAGTAGGTTTAACGACTTGATATAGCAATTAGCCCAGCGCTCGTCGTCACGTGTGATCGCAAATACACCCTTTGCTCGCTCGTCTTTATCAATCGTCTTTGCTGGGCGAACCGTCATCGTAATGGATACGGGTACATTAGGAAACAAATGATTTCGCGTTGCAATTCCCCGCGTGATTTGAATATAGACATTACAATCTGAAATGCCGGCTTTCTGAACGGCTTCCATAATGAGCTTTCTAAAGCTATCCAGGTCATCGGTAATCGGTAGCTTTATCGCATATGAACTGTTTATTAATCTCTCTATATGTTCATCTAGCATAAAAGGCTGACCAGCATAAAATCGAATCACCTCATATACGCCATCACCAAATTGATGCCCACGTTCATCAATTGGAATCACCGTTTCATCTAATGAAATATATTTCCCATTTATATAACCAATACTCATATCGCAGCCTCCTATACTTTCGATAATAATCATTGCCTCTATACTAAAATATATGAAAATTGAAAATTAATCCATCCATATTTTTTCGATTCAAATTAAAAACCCATTACCAAAGACTGTCCTTTGATAATGGGTTATGATTATGCCAATGTTTTTTCCAGCAGTAAGCCTTTGAGGCGTTTTCTTGCTCGATAAAACACGGTTTTGACCGTTGCAGGGTTTAGTTGAAGGGTTTCAGCAATTTCTTTCTCCTTCATGCCTTTTGCCGCTTTTAGGATAAAAATGTTTTTTTGATTCGGAGTAAAGTCATTGACCATTTCCTGTACTTCCTCCATTAAGAAGCTTAGTACCACTTCTTCTTCAACATGATCCTTGGCTTGAAACTCACGATTCATCAGCAACGTGCCTTCGAGTGAGATTTCATTTTTCTTTTTCTCTTTTCGAATGAAATCGATGGCTGTTCTTGTTGTAATGGAACATAACCAGGGCCCAATCTTCTCTTGATCATGAATCGTATCTATTTTTCGAAAGGCTTTGATTAATGATTCTTGAACAACGTCCTCTGCTAAATGGTGGTCACGGGTTACCCCATATGCTACATGAAAAAGACGTTTGTGATAAAGCGTACATATTTCTTCCATCAACCGCTCATCTGCATGTTCCACGGTCATTCCTCCCCTAACATCCTACTTAAAGAAATTCATGATTTCCTCAGGGGCGTTAGAATAGTCGATACTTCGAATATATGGTGTATCCTGTCCCTTTAAATAGACAGCTAACACAAAATGACCATACGGATCTGATACCGATTCATCTAAAGCTTGAATTACCTTTGCAGGATCTGTTATTTTCAACGTCTCCGTTGATTCTTGTATTTCTTCCAACACATTTTTTCCGTATCTAGTAAGATCGTGTATTTGTTCTTCGCTCAATTCATCTTGGTTGACAACAACGGCATAATCTATCTCATCCTCGACGATTTTCACATCATCTAATAGACCTTTCTTCTCCAGCCATTGTTCAAATTTTTGATAAGATGAAGGGAGACTTAAAAATTTGTTGTTATGACCACCATTCATCACGAATTGAATTTCAGAGCGCATTCCTCGATGATTATTCGTTTCTTCATAAGTTTCTTCGTATACTTCCTCTTTTAGAATCGCTAACGCTTCCTTCACGTCCTCTTTCTCAGAAATGATTACTCTACTATCAACCGGTCCTTCTGGAATAATCATCATGTAGTTTATTTCTTCAGCCTTTACATGAAGGATGGAATGATTCGCTTCTTTAAATTCTTTTGATTCAGAGATGACCTTATAATAGGACGTGTAATGATCTTCGTTAATGCCATATTCTCTGACAAGTTTCTTTCCATTTTTCAATTCGTATAAGAAGAATGCCGTCTCGTTCACTTTGTTTTGCTGACTTAGTTCTTGCTTTTTATTTAAGACAATTTCCTGGTGCAGATCCCGTACGAATTGAAGGTTTTCCTTTTCTTCTAAGGAAAATGGTTTATCTCCCTCAGGGTTTGTATACATGTAGGGGCTTTTACTTAAGTGCACCTTCTCTATTTCGGAAAGCTCTGGTACCTTTTCTTCAAATCCAAGCACATCCATTTGAAGAGCAACAATGACGACAACTAACCCCAATGCATAATAGAAAAAGCTCTTTACGTTAGAAAATACTCGCCATGTTTTTTGCAGGACCATTTCTGCTGCCAAAAAGCCGATAATTGAACCTATTGCATATCCGAAAAACAGCCACCCATTTGTGCGACCTTGCGTCTCTCCGAAATACATTCCAAATAGAAAGGATGTACAGCCAATTACTCCGAATTTGAAAATTGGCTTTAAAATAGGAAAAACCAATGCTTGTGAAACAGCTTCCACTTTTCTATTTTTATATATAATGAGTGATAATACATAGAACACAATAGCTATGGCTACGTAAAGGACAATAAGCTTAACAGGTAGTTTCATCCAGCTTAATCTCTCTGTGAGGACTAGCGGTGAATAGTATTCAATATTGCTGTTCATATAATAGTTTCCAGAAAAACCGAATAAAAGGTACTGTAAATTGTACGTAAACAGCATATACAGGCCAACTGGGAGTAACAAAAAGATATAGGTAAGTACTCCATGTACGATGGAAATCCCTGTAATCATACCAATTAGAACGGCTCCCAAATAGATCACCGTGTTCAGTAAAATGGTCGTGCCTGCCCAGTAATAGATATCAGCTACTGAAAAAGTACCCCATTTGTCCAAATTCCACATCAAATGCTGAATATGAACGATCATGGCAATGAACAAGACCGGTACAATTAAATAAATTAAGCCAGTTAAGGTGAATTGATGAAAAATCGCCTCTCTTTTAATAGGCAGACTATGCATTAAATCTGAGCTTTGCTTAAGTTGCATAAACCGGAACAAAAAGAGTGCAACTACTACAGGTGCTGCTAAAATCGTTAAAAATTGGATATCAAAGTTATAATTGTATAAAAATTCGACTGGCCAAAAATCTTCCCTTTCACTTGTTGAAATGGAAAAAAGATGAAGTGGCAGGGCAAAAATTAATACGATGAAATAAACAATCGAAACCCATCCCGCACTTCGATTCATTTGCTTCATTAATTCTTTATTAAACGAGAATACTGTGGATCGCATATCCCGCATCCCCCATTTCATAGATAAAAATTTCTTCGAGTGTCAGTGGCAGGACATCCAAAATAACTGGATGAAATTGTTCGATTTGGCGAATGACATCTGCCTCATTTCCTTTGACGATACAAAGGAGAATACTTCCTCGCCGTTCTTGGTGTACCACCTGTAGTCCAGAAAACACAGCATTGGGTATATCCCCTTTAAATGCGAGCTGGATTTTATGGATATCTGACTTCAAATAATCAAGCTCTTCTTCTAATATCATTCTTCCGTTATGAAGAATTCCGACCACATTACAAATATCCTCGACTTCTCTTAGGTTGTGAGACGAAATTAGTACCGTCATTTCTCTGTCTGCCACATCTTCAATTAGTAAACTTTTCATATTTTTCCGAACAACCGGATCAAGTCCATCCATTGGCTCATCGAGGATAAGAATTTCAGGCATGGTCGATAATGCTAAGATAAATGCCGCCTGCCTTTGAACTCCTTTTGAAAATTTATGGAGCTTTTTATTCCCTTCAATAGCAAAGGCCTCTACAAGCTTCCGAAAACGTTCCTCATTCCAATTGGTATAGATGCCTTGATAGAACTTCCCCATTTGGATAATCGAATATTGGGGCAAGAAGTAGGGGTAATCTGGAATAAAGAAGATTTTTTCTTTTACCGCAGGATTCTCGTATACCGATTGTTCATCAATCAACACATCCCCTTGGTCCTGTTTAAATATCCCCGCAAGTAGCTTCAGTAGGGTTGTTTTTCCGGCTCCGTTTGACCCGAGTAATCCATAAATAGATCCCTTTTCAATCGAAAGATCAACCTGCTCGATTGCTTGAAAATTCTCGAATCGTTTTTGGATATTATGTAAGCGAATCATTCTCATTCCCCCCTCTTACAGTTGTTTCCGCTTCTTTTATCAATTGAATAATTTCGTCGGCACTAATTCCAAGATATAAAGCCTCTGATAGTATTTTTAGCAACTCATTTTTCATTTTCATGATTTTCTCCGTGTTTTGTTTTGGGCTCGTTGGGCTAACAAAACTTCCCCTTCCTTTAACAGAGTAGATATATCCTTGGTTTTCTAGCTCTCTATATGCTTTTTGAATCGTATTGGGATTAACTGTAATCTGCTGGGCTAATGACCGCACAGAAGGTAGTTGTTCATCCTGTTTAAGAACTTCAGAGATAATGAGTTCTTTTAATTTATCGACTAATTGCTCATAGATCGGCTTTCGACTTCTTACATCTAATTCGAACATATTCAACCTCCCATCTGTATGCAGTGTACTATTATTCATAATACAGTTAGTACAGTTAGATTATATTACATGCATTTCCATTTGTGAAGCTTTTTTTTCTGTTCTCGTATTTAAATTTGTTGTTGAAACATTGGCAGTTTTCCGCTTACGGATACTCGCTTGCCGAGAGTCGTGCACTGAGCATCCCTGGCTTCTCCTGTTGGATTTCACCTGTCCCATTTCACCAGCACGAGTCTACGCATCCTTCCGTTCAGTTACCTATTTTTCTAAGAAGATCTTTACTTCATTTCCCAATAAATGCAAAAACCACCTATCTAATGAAGATAGGTGGCTAATCTCTTTCGTTATGCAGTTTTTGATACTTCGTTCTCATCCTTTTTTTCCTTTGAGAGAAACCAGCCGGCAAGTGCAATTCCGACAAGGACAATATAGAATGATAACTTCCAAGCTGAAGATTTAGCGAATGCTTCTGGTAATACGGATAATGCCGGGTGAGATAGTGTATATACTGCAAGCTTTACCCCTACCCATCCTACGATAGCAAATGCTGTAATCTCTAATCCTGGTCGCTTATTTAATAATTGTACAAAGAAGTTTGCTGCAAATCGCATGATGATTAAACCAATTAACCCACCTGCGAAAATGACGAGGAATTTCCCTCCATCAAGTCCCCCAATAGTTGGAAGGCCTGTATCAGGAAGGGCAACTGCTAATGCTACAGCAGCTAAGATCGAATCAACCGCAAAAGCCATATCTGCTAGCTCTACCTTCAATACCGTACCCCAAAACCCACTTTGCTTTTTCACTTTCGTGTCAGTCGCTTCTTCTGCCTTTTTCTTTACTAGTTTTCTCGCTATGTGATTAATGGCAATAAACAATAGATAAAGTGCACCCAGTGCTTGAACTTGCCATACATCCACTAAGAACGAAATCGCAAACAAGGAACCGAATCGTAATATAAACGCTCCCGCTAAGCCGTAGAATAAAGCCCGCTTTCTTTCTTCCTCAGGTAAGTGCTTGACCATAATCGCTAATACAAGTGCATTGTCAGCAGCTAGCAGCCCCTCTAATGCAATTAAAACCAATAATACCCAGCCATACTCTAATAATAAGGATAATTCCATTTGTAAGCCTCCCATTTCTTAATTATTGACAACAAAAAAACCTCTACCGCTACTGGTAAAGGTTTCTTGAAATAAATACAAAAAGGCCCTTACCAATATAAGTAAAGGTCTTGCTAACAACGAATAAGTTGCCAACAAAGCCGAGAGACTTGTCTCCGTAATGACGACTTTGCTGTAAAAGCTACTCCCCTTTGGAGAAGTATTCTGTTATGTTATTAGCTTATTAGATATTTTTGGATATGTCAATATAAAGCGATTGAAAAACTAGAGATTTACAATATCTTAATATTTCACCTAAAAGAGTACTATAATGAAATGCTCTTCAATTTTTTCAATGTATCTAGTATAATATTTACTTGTGTTCAATATCAAAATTTTTACAGCATCCACTTGTATCCTTCTATACAGATAGAAGCTGATATGAATAATGGAGGGTATAAATGATTACACTGATTAAACCACTTTTAGTCAATATTACCATCTTATTTTCATTTACCTTTAATGCCAATTTGTTTTTCCCGTTTCATAAAAAACAATCCTTTTCAATTAAACAAAAACTGATCTTTGGGCTTATTGGGGCCATTGGTGCCTTATTTTGCATGTTTTACCCGATCGAAACACTTGGAGATACACGCTTTGATTTAAGAATGGTCGCTATTCTAATCATTACATTATATGTTGGATGGATTCCAGGCTCCATCGTATTTATCATTACGTCTATCTTTCGTTATCTCTCAGGAGGTCCGTATGTATCCATTGGCATTTTGGTATCATTTCTAGCCTTTTTTATTGCTCTAATCTTTCGTCGCTGGTTTCTACAATCCACATTTCGAGTTGGGACAGGAACAGTCATTGTCATCATATACTTTCTTATGTATATTGCCGTATTGTATCATTCGGTGAAGATTTTAAATCACAATTTTTATATCGTCTATTTTATTTCCTTCTTTTTAACATTTATTTCCTTAGTTTTTGTCATTGACCATTTGATAAAAATTAACACACAAATAGAGGAAATGGTTTACATCGACAAGCTTACGATGATTGGACATCTTGCCGCTTCATTTGCACATGAAATTCGCAATCCTCTTTCAACTGTCCAAGGGTTTATCCAATACTTAAGTAAAGACACAACCGATCCGGAATTCAAGAAATTTTCTCCGTTAATCCTAGAAGAATTAGACCGGACGAATAAGATTATTACGAATTACCTTCAAGTTGCCAAGCCTGAGCAATTTCATCTTTCTGATATTGAAATCACACGTGTGATTCACGATTGCGTCGAGCTTCTTAGACCCCTTGCGTCCTATTCAGATACAACTATTGAGTTTTCTTTTGAGAATGAGCATTTTGTCTATGGCGATGAACATCATTTGAAACAAGCCATAATGAATGTGTTGAAAAATGGAATCGAATCAATATCTGACAAAGGACATATTCGGGTAAAAGTAAGATCGGATTATCTGAATGACTTGGTGCAAATTACAGTTGAAGATAATGGATGTGGAATGACAACTGAGCAATTGAAGCAGATTGGGCTGCCCTTTTATACGACAAAAACGAAGGGAACCGGACTCGGAAGTATGGTCACAAGTAAATTAATCCGAGAAATGAATGGAAGCATTGAATATGAGAGCGAAGTCAATAAAGGAACCATCGTCCATATTCATCTCCCCTTATTTATAAAAGAAAAACAACAAAAAACTGCCAAGGAAAATAAATGAGTTCCTGGCAGTTTTTTGTTGTCTATTTCGATTATATAGGATTGAAAAATAACCCTCTCAATAATTTAAGCTTAAACTAAAGTAAGTCGTCTTACTTGTAAAATACCATCATTAATGGTTAATAAATTGTAAATAATTAAAAATATGGATATTGGTAGTTAACTTCACTGTATGAACCATTTATACTAGTAGGAACATGTGCTTTAGATTTCTATTTGAATATTCAACTAAGGAGTGTTCTGATTGGAAACCTGTCAAGTAACAGTATTACAAACTAGTGATATACACGGGAACCTTTTTCCATTCAATTATGGGTTGCAAAAGGAGATGAATAGTGGGTTAGGAAAGCTTGCTTCCCTTATTAAGGACGAGCAGATGATAGCTTCTAATTGCCTCTTAATTGACAATGGCGATATGATTCAAGGAACTCCACTCACCTACCACTATGCAAAATTCTTAGCCGATACGGAACACCCAGCTATCACCTTAATGAACTCGCTTCATTACGATGCTGCGATTCTAGGTAATCATGAATTTAACTTTGGACTAGATCTATTAACAAATGTGGTTTCCCAATCTAACTTTCCTTGGCTATCTGCAAACATTGTCATGACAGATGGTACTCCTTTCGTTGGAAAACCATATTTCATCAAGGAATTGCCGAATAAGCTGCGCGTCGTTATTCTCGGTGTAACAACCCACTATATCCCAAACTGGGAAGATCCGAATCACATTGAAGGACTGCGGTTCCAGGATGCATTCGAGACCGTTAACAACTGGCTGGATTTTATTAAAGAAAACGAAACATACGATCTATTAATCGTTTCCTATCATGGGGGGCTTGAGCGAGATCCTGTGACTGGGAAGGAAACGGAACTCTTCACAGGAGAAAACCAAGGATACCTCATGTGTACCGAGCTAGAAGGAATTGATGTGTTGCTGACTGGTCATCAACACCGGGCACTTACAGCTGAAATTAACGGAGTAACAGTAGTCCAACCAAGCTATAATGGGCAAGCTCTAGGGAAGGTTACGATTGATTTTGCTAAGGACAAAGGCAAATGGTCGATCATCCAAAAGACGGCAGAGCTCATCCATGTAACAGAAAAAACAGAAACGGATCAAGCTCTTCTAAATTTAGTCCAATCATATGAGCAACAGACACAGCAATGGCTAGCTCAGCCGATTGGAAGAATTACCTTTGATATGGAAATTAGAAACCCCTTTGAGGTGAGGCTTAAAGATCATCCCCTTATCGAATTCATTAATAAAGTGCAAATGGATGCAGCTGGTGCTAACATATCTAGCACTGCTCTATTCGATAATCATTCAAGAGGGTTTCCACAAGAGATTACCATGAGGGATATAGTTTCAAACTATATTTATCCAAACACACTGAAAGTGATTGAAATAAAGGGACAAGACATAAAAGATGCACTTGAGCAATCGGCTACGTATTTTTCTTTAAATGAAAAGCAAGAAATAATCATTAACCCCCATTTTGTCGAACCAAAACCACAGCATTACAATTACGATATGTGGGAAGGAATTGAATATGAGTTGAACATCTCTAAGCCCGTTGGAGAACGAGTTGTGCAATTGAACTACATGGCACTTCCTATCCAAATGGACCAAACATTTGAGGTGGTTATGAATAATTATCGTGCAGGCGGAGGTGGGAATTTTCCTATGTTTAAGGACAAGCGAGTTGTAAAAGAAATACAAATCGATATGACTGAATTAATTGCGAACTACATACTGAAGCGAAAAACGATTCATGCTACATGTGATGGAAATTGGAAGGTAACGAAATGAAAAGCAAACCAAAGCTCCACCCTTTTCGCATCATGTACGGGGATGGAGCTTTAGCAAGATGAATCGATGATTAACCATTTATTCCTATTGATAGATGAAGAGTTTACGTAATTTAACGAAGAGAAAAATCCCCTGAGCTTGTTTCTACGTGGATTTCATATGCTCCTGAACCAATTTTTCCTTTAAAGTGGTTCTCTTCTTTTTCCTCAAATAAGAAGCCATCGATATCGACTGTTCCCTCTCCTGAGCTCCCTTTATAATGGACAACCATGGAATCAGGCTTTTCAGAAAAGCGAATATCCACATCTCCACTATGTACTTCAGCGGTCATATTTCCTGTTAGACGCTCGTTTTCTATTAAGATTTCACCAGATGACGCTTTAGCTGTAATATCGCCTGGTACATTTCGTAAAATGATATCACCTGAACTCGTTTTAAAGCTAGACAGTTTTGCACCGCTCAAATTTTCTGCCAGTAGATCACCACTACTTGCTTTTAATTCTACAACTTGGGCTTCACTGTCCTTTGCCGTTACGTCTCCACTACTTGCCATCAATTGAAGCGTTTCTTTCACAATCATATGTTCTGCCGCGATATCGCCTGACGATGTTCGTAGCTGAATCGACTCATAGCTTTGTTCAGGTAATGAAATGATTATGTCCAAACTGATTCTCGTCACACCCATGTAAATTTTTTTCTTTTCATCAATTGAAATGGTGAGAGTATCCTCATTCTCTTCCACGTTAAGTTTAAAGTCGTCTTCTAGCTTTTTACTTACTTCACCAACTAATTCAACTGTTATGTCTTGACTTGATGACTTATTGAGAGTGACATCGGCGGAGGATACGTCTAACTCAATATGTTGGATAGCAGACCCCTCAACAGTTACTTTTTCCTCTACATCGGTTGTATGAAATGAAAAATAGCTACCCGAAGAGTTCGAACTGATAAATGTACCGATGACGCCAATGATAAATAATATGAATAAAACATAGACTAGCTTCTTCATGCGGCTCTCCCTCCTTTAATGATGCGAATATTAAATTTGATGTAACGCAGGATGGACATATAGAAAAATTTCCCTACATAGATCATTCCAATGCTCATTAGTAATCCGAGACTAAACAATGCTAATGATCCAAAGAAGTTAACTGTAAAGTTCTCAAACGTAAATCCAAAAAAGGAAGAGAACAATAAGAAAATCGGTGAGATGGTTAGAATGATTGCTACTACAAATAGCGCTATATATACGCCAAATATTCCAACAACTGGACCGATGATAAAGGCAAGATTAAAAAAACTTAAGCTAATCGTCGCAAAAAGGGCTTTGAATATATTGGAAACGGATTGATCCTTTTCTGCGAGCTCCACTCGATACGTTGCAAGAAGATCCCTAGCAATTACATGAGGATCACCCAGTTCAGCCATGATTTCCTTTTCGGTTTTTCCATTTGCTAGACCTACCTCGAAATGTTCCACATAGTCATAGAGCATCTCCGCTCGCTCTATTTCAGGTACTTTTTTTAATAACTTATTTAGCGTAATAAGAAATGCGTTATCTTCCATGATTCATCCCCTCCTCAATTAATGAATTAACACCGTAAGCAAATTGTTTCCATTCTTCAATAAGTGAAAGCATGTATTCTTCCCCTTTAGCTGTGAGAGAATAATACTTTCTTGGTGGCCCTTCAGTCGATTCTGCTAAATACGTTGATAAATAGTCTTCTTTTGTTAGTCTTCTTAATAAGGGATATAGCGTTCCTTCTGCCACTTCAATTTTATTCGAGATGTTCTGTGCTAATTCATACCCATATTGGTCCTTCTTTGAGATGAGAATGAGTACACATAATTCTAAGACGCCTTTTTTAAATTGCACATTCAAGGAACAGACCTCCTAATTCCTACTACTCTTTATCCACTACTGATTATTATACAATAGGTTAACGTGAAACATTTACCACTTCTTTACTATAATACACACTAGTGAACATTGCAAGGTAGTGATGGAAAATTTTCACTAACTAGTGCTGTCCATTTGAATAAGGAAGAAGTACGGCACACTTTAAAAGCGCTGACTCCTCTTCTGGTTTCAGCGCTAGTCCATTAACGTCTTCTTAATGCATCACGATCCGCATTTTGCGGCGGTTCTTCCATCCAATCAAATCGAATCATAAGCTTTGCACTATCCTCTGCGTATTGACCGACTTCAGCCAACAATCTACCATAATTTAGGTTGATGTCCTTCCTCATGCTAGCAGCCATCCCTAAACCGTAATTCCCGATTGTAGTGGCATTTAATGAGCCAATTAGAAAGAGCATCAGCTTATCAGAGAATGGGGGGGTGATTGATTTTGAAACGGTTGAATCCCATGTGGAAGGAGACGGGATATCATCCTCAACCAACATCGAGCTTAATAAATTCTCATGCTTTTCAGCAATTTCCTTCCCCCGAACCAAATGGTCTCTGACTTCTTTTTGTTTGGCCACTTGTGAGAACCCAATTATTAACGTTCTCCCTATGGAGTTTGTTTCTAAATTTTTTGCGATATGCGATATTTCAATAGCCGTTAATGGACGGTGTTTTCCAAAAAACGATGAAAAGAAAGATTGATCCTTTATATTTTCTGCTTTATCCGGATAGTTAATGATTGGAGATCGAACAAATACCCCTTTGGAAAGCAGGAAATCCACCGTGTCATGAAAGAGAGCAGCCATTTTTCCATACACACTGTGAAAAAACGTACGAATATCCTTTCTTGCTGCGGTTCCCTCAGCCATCGAAAAACTAACCATTGCACCAGATGCCATAAACTGAATAAATCGAAGGGAAAAAATATCAGAATAAAGCCGTTCCACATATGGGTTAATATCTTGATCTGAAAAGGCATTCGGAATCGGTATCCCTTCCACTTTATAAATGCACTCAATCCCTACTTTCACATCATTCAGTACAGATAAGGCCCTCTCAAAAATTGGCTTTGCTTCCTCGTCCTCGTTGACTGCTTGAAAACAAGTGATAAAACAGCTCGTCATCGAACCCTCCATATACAGACTCCAAAGAGCTGCTAGTTCATTTGTGGTTAGCTTTGAATTATGGTTCATATGTATACAGCACCTTTTGTATTTTTTCTTATTTTGGATTTGTTTCTTTGAAAAAATACACGATTTAGGTGCTAGTTAACCACTGTATTCGAGATTATGTGTTCATCATGGTAGAAGGATGGATATGAAACCCGGTTTTCTCTTGAAGGGCTTGTTCGTACATGAATTTTGCTACTCTTCTTCCTTCGATTGGACGATATACCTTTAGCGGGCCGGAGAAAAGAAACGGCAGCCGCTCACTTACCTTTTCAGCGAACTTCTCCCCTCTTCTCCATTCGTCTCGCTCACCAAGTAGCAGGGAGGGCTGACATATAAGAACACAATTTAGTTCGATGTCTCGAAGCTTATCTTCGACCTTTCCCTTTACGCGATTATAAAAGAAAAGAGAATTTGAATGAGCGCCTAATGATGTAATCGTTAAGAAATTGGTAGCCTTTTCGTCCGAAGCTAACGTAGCAGCTGTAATCGTATATTCATAATCGACTTTTTCAAAATTCGCTTTTGACTTTGCTTTCTTAATCGTTGTGCCAAGACAACTGTATACATCATCAACCCTGAATGCCGAACGATATTCGGATAACTGCTCAAAGTCGATCACAAGCTGCGTTAATTTTTGATGCTGAATAGGCAATTCACGGCGACCAAGCACCGTAACTGCCTCGTATTCTTCTGATTGAAGCAAGATAGTCAATAGTTCAGAGCCGATAAGACCCGTTGCTCCAAGTAAGAGTGCTGATCGTTTCTTCATTTTTTCACCTTCTATTATAATTACTTTTTCCCTTGAACATTTCTTACGATGGATGGTACGATTTTCCGCGGCACGAATCGGATGCTATTAGCCAGGAGTTTATTTTTAAAACCTGGAATAATAACTGTCTGTTTGTTGAATAACTGCTCGTATCCGATATTTACAACCGTTTCTACATCCATCACTCCTGCTTGGAAGAGCTTCGATTGAGCGAGATCTGCACGATCTGAGAAGCCTGTTGCAGTTGGTCCAGGGCAAAGGGCAGATACGGTAATATTGGTATTATTTAACTCGTTATTTATCGCTTCCGTAAATGAGAGAACATAGGCTTTTGTCGCATAATAGACCGCCATTAATGGTCCTGGCTGAAAGGCGGCAGTTGAAGCAACATTTAAGATTTTCCCTTCATTATGTTTCACCATATCACGCAGTACCAGTTTCGTTAAATGAGTCAAGGATCGAATGTTTAGGTCGATCATATTTAGTTCTTGTGATAGATCCGTTTCTAGGAACTCTCCATATAATCCAAATCCCGCATTATTAATTAAGACATCCACTCTTATATTCATTGATTGAATATCTTCGTATAATGCATCAATTTCATCAGCAATTGATAAGTCTTTTGCAAAAATATGAACCTTAATATGGTAGGTTTTCTCCAATCGGTTCTTTAGTAAAATGAGCTTATCATAGCTTCGAGCAGAAGCAATAATATCATATCCTTCACGGGCAAATTTTTCAGCAAATTGTTCCCCTATCCCGCCAGAAGCTCCTGTAATAAGAACGGTTTGATTGGTCATCTGTTCCATCTCCTTTTTATAAGTTTAAACATTTAAACATAATGATTTTTTTAAAACCCCTAGGTTTCCCTAAAGGCAATCATGTTCGACAGTATCGATCAGGTCTTTTAATAATTGAACGGATTCATCTAGTGCTAACGAGTAGTATCGCAACGTTCCTTTTTGCTCCACATCAATTAAACCTTTTTCCTTTAGCAGCTTTAAATGATGGGAAATAGCAGGTCTTGATAAGGAAGAGTGCTCTGTTATTTCATTAACAGTTAACGCATCATGTTCAGCTAGAAGTAAAATAATGTCTTGGCGATGTGGGTCACTTAAGGTTTGGAATAATGGAATACACTTGCGAAAAATGTCCATTGCTCTTTGGCCCATCTATTCAAACCCCCTAGTTCATTTTTAGAAAAACTTACTGCATCATCTTTGATGCATACTTGTCTTTGCCCTTTCATTTCATTAGAAATGGGCTTTAAGCTGTCATTTACATGAAAAAATTCACGCAAATCCGAAAACAATGCGTTTAAACTTTTAAACATTTAATACATTTCTTAGTTTATATAACCACAGGTCTTTTGTCAATTAGAATGTTCACGATGAGATACATCCCCTAAGGTAACGATGTTCCACTTTGCACCATTCCATTCGATGATTGTTAAGCTCGTATCATGGATAAATGGTGGGTCCCAAAACGTATGTAAGGGTCGTTGTTCTACATGGGCAATGATCGCTTTGATAAAAACGGCATGTGTGACAAGTAGAATATTTCCCGAAGTGTGATTAGCAGTTAGGGAATCTAGAACTTTCTTAGCTCGGGTCAGAAGCATTGGAAAGGTTTCTCCCGTTTCTGTTTGATACAAATGAGGCTTCTTCCAGAAGAAATCAAATGGTTCCTTGTACGTCTCTCTTAATGTCTTATGTGTTTGGCCTTCCCAATGGCCAAGAGAGATTTCCCTTAAGAGATCCTCTTTGACTACTTCGAAGCTCCGTTCGCCTTTTACAATTTCAGCCGTATGTACAGCTCGATCACTTGAACTGGAATAAATGGCTTCGAAAGGCGTTTTTCTTAACCGTCTTTCAAGAAGGGTTGCATGATAGACTCCTTTTTCTGTTAAAGGAGAATTTTTCCACCCTTGTAGTCTCTCTTCTGTATTCCAGATCGTTTCTCCGTGTCTAGTAATATATAGTGATAGCATGTTCGTTACTCCTCCAGTCATTTCGTTTCTAAGTCGATTTCGTTTAAAATCATTAAATGATCTAGTGTAATATCCTCAAAATAATGAGCCATTCCATTTACTGAGCTCTCTGGAAACGTATATTCCCCTGCCCCATTATACGGAAGCCATCCGAAATAAATATGTTGATCGAAATAAAAATGATCAATCAAGCTAACCGTTTGCTTTGATGCTACGGTTTTTTTGTAGGATTGCATAAATTGAACCCATTCCAAAGGCAGGTTCATCACTCCGTATGGATGCTGAGAAAATGACATCTCCTTCATCAGCTCAACCTTCGGAACATATTGCTCTTCTCCATCGGACACGATATAATTTCGATTTCTGATCAAATAAAATTCCACGTAATCCACTTGTTCACTCGGAGCAATATTCCAAACAATATAATGGGTCGATGGATCATTCTCTTTCAGCTTCCATGTCTTCGGCTCACCTGTTGAATCCATTGAAGCTAATTTCCATTCGTTCCAGCGCCAAACCCAATGACTCACTCCGTATGCACCAGACTTTGAAATATACGGAACGAACAGATGCTTTGGATCAAGGGGGATTGAATCGAGGATGTTTTTCACTTCCATTTGAGGTACAGCTCTATTCATTTTTTCCACTAATTCTTTCTCTGTTAGGAATGGAGAAGGAGGTGAAAAATAGAAAAACGAGCACACTGAAATTGCTATTGCTGTAAGAATTGCTCCTATAAGTATCTTCAACCTTCTAGTCAAGCTCAGCTCCTCCTATCCAAAAAGAGTGTGTTGAACGAAAATAATGCTGCTTCGTCTTAGATGATATCACCAACACACCTTTGCCATCTCGCTCAAGGTAGATTTGGGTGTTTAACCCACTTCCGAAGGCTGGTTCTGCCCCAATGAGTAGAAAAGGAAACCGCTCAGTAACTTGTGCATTTTCTTTTCCCAAGTACAGCTCCTCATACCACTCATCATTGTAAAATTTCTCAGAACTCATTTCATCTAAGAAGGAAAGAAATTTCTGATCATCTAGTTCTCTGCTCTTAGAAGAGGCATGGAGAGTGACAACGTTTGGTGATGAAAGACTAGAAATATAGGTAGATAGCTGGTTTTTGGGATAAACCATATCATGAATGAATGGCTCGCTTACAGATCCTATCAAGAAGATGTAATTCGCAATAAACCCAATCCAGGCAAATTTACGATAGCTTTCCCAGCTTTCTTTTTTTCGATAAATCCCATATAAGAGCCAAACTCCTAATGGCAGAATCGAAATCGCTATGTACTGGTCGTTGAACGGAAATTGAAAAGAAAAGGAAAACACTCCCACGAAGAATACAATAATGGCCTTCCAGCGCTTAACTGGATATGTAACGTTTACATATACCATATGTAGCCAAGTCAAAAGCCCCCCCCAAGTAATGAGTGTAATCAGAAGACCTACAATAGAAAAACCTATGTGAACATTCATCATCGATTTTCCCCCTCTCTTTGAATCTTCTATTTCATCCCCCTTACACATGTATAGACAAAAAAGAACCCATGACGGATTCTTTTATTCACCCTTAACGCTTGGGGAATCGCATGTCATGGTACCTGTCCACTCATATGCCCAGCTCTGTATTTCTCTCATAATAGGCTCGAGGGCTTGCCCTTTGTCCGTTAAGCCATATTCGACCCGAACGGGGACCACGTTTGCATATACGCTTCTGTGGACGATCCCTTCCTCCTCAAGCTCCTTCAAACGTTCTGACAACAGTCGACCACTAATTGGCATCGAAGCTTCTATTTCTGAAAACCGTAGAGAACCCGATAAAAGCCGATACACAATGAGCCCTGTCCAGCGCTTACTAAGTATCTGCATTGCCTTTTCAAACTTTGGACATAATTCCGACATTTCCTTCACCTCTATAGAATGAATTATACCTTAAATCCTCCCAGTGTTGGGAATCAGTTTAGGAGACTTTGCTATTAATGGATGATTTTAACACAATCATACAATTGAAATTCACAATTTATTTAAGTTATCCCTTGACACCTTATAATATAATTATTATAGTTACTTACATAAAGTAAGTTAGTAACCATTATGCTATTAATTACTTTCATCTATTTTACTACAAGTTTTTACTTACTAAAAGTAATTTATGTATAATTAATTACTGACATGATTTTCATTTTTTTCTCACTGTTATTAGGGGAAGAATACAAATGTACTCTCCCACAAATTATCCATTGGAGGCACAAATTATGACAACAACAGCTACAAAGCCAGATTTTTACTCAGTAATTAATGAGCGTCATTCAGTTAAGAAGTATGACGCTTCACACAAAATGACGAAAGAAGAAATTCATCAGCTGCTTGAGGATTCCCAAAAAGCACCTTCTGCGTGGAATCTTCAGCATTGGAAATTTCTTGTACTAGAAAGTGACGAAGCTAAAGCAAAAGCTTTACCAATCGCATATGGTCAACAACAAGTGGCAGACGCTTCGATTGTTGTTTGTATTTTAGCAGATACAGAAGCAAATAAAAATGCAGATCCTGTATTTGAAGAGGCTGTTCAAAAAGGGTATATGCCAAGAGAAGTAAAAGACAGCCTTATTCAGCAAATTGAAGGCGCATATACAATTCCTGATATGGGTAAAGATCAAGCGTTAATGAATTCATCTCTTTCTGCCATGCAATTAATGTTAGTTGCAAAAGGAATGGGCTATGATACATGTGCTATGGGCGGATTTGACCGTCAAAAAATGACAGAAGAGTTTCACATTCCTTCTCGCTATATTCCAACCATGTTAATCTCTGTTGGGAAAGCAGCAGAAGCAGCATACCCAAGCACTCGCTTTCAAGTTGAAGACGTAACGATCTGGGAAACATTCTAATATAGTTGATAAAAGGGACTGAGAGCAAACTCTCGGTCCCTTTTTGTCGTTAATTCAAATGCATCTGCTTTTGCCGTTGAAGGAATAGAAAGACTTTAATCATGAAATAGCTGATTTCATCTGGTACGTTTTCTTTTATTGGTTTGAGCTTCTCGTTACCAGCAACCTCTATTGCCGCTTGAATCAGCGAAATCGCTTCTGCTGGAACTAATGGTGCTAAGTCAATGTCAAGGCCTTGTTCTGCGCATTGAAGTAAGTGGTTTTCAACCGTCGTGATTGATAGCTCTCTTTTTTGGGAGATGTCTTTAATACCCAATCCCTGGTGAAAAAGCTCTAATGTTAATTTGTGTGAATCTTTCTCTTTTTTCGCTGCTTTTCTAACAGGTTTCACTTCCATACTTCCCTCTGATTCAGGGACAGGGTTTTCTTCAAGGAAACCTGTGATGGCCTGTAAAAATTCTTCGCCATATTTCTTTAACTTTAACTCCCCCACCCCATTTACTTGAAGAAATTCTTCGCCAGTTCTTGGCAGCTTCGCACACATATCTTTCAACGAGGAATCGGAAAAAATAACAAAAGGTGGAACGCCCTCTCTTTCTGCTATTTCTCTTCTCAATGATCGGAGTGCATCAAATAACGGGTGATCCACTGCGATTTTCTTCGTTTCTACAACCGCCTCTTTCCTCGAAACGGTCGCTTTTCCAAGTAGAATATCCTTTCCTTTCGGAGGTACATAAAGAGTGGGATACTGTCCATGCTCCACCCCCACTATTTCTTGTGAAATCAGATATTCCATTAAATCACTAACCTGTTTCGCACTCATGTCTTTTAATATTCCATAGGTGGTTAGCTTTTCAAAACCAAATTGCTTGATCTTCTGATTTTGTGAACCAGTTAATACTTGAGCGGTTAACGTTTTTCCGTATTTTTTCTGCCCCATACGAATCACGCAAGATAAAATCATTTGCGTTTCCTTAGTAATATCAAAGCTTGTTCGTTGATCGGTACAATTACTACAGCGTTCACAAGCTTCTGTATTTGTTTCACCAAAATAGCTTGTAATATATTGCTGCAAGCAGTTTTCCGTGTGACAATAATCAACCATGAATTGAAGCTTTTCAAGCTCTTGTGTCATTCTTTCACGATCGCTCGATTGGTCGATTAAGTACCGTTGAACTTGTACATCTTGTGAAGAATATAACAGTGTACATTCACTAGGTAGGCCATCACGTCCCGCACGGCCTGCTTCCTGATAATAGCTCTCCATATTTTTAGGAAGCTGAAAATGGACCACATAGCGAATATTTGATTTGTCTATCCCCATCCCAAATGCAGAAGTCGCTACCATAACGGTCGTATCGTCTTGCAAAAATCGTTCTTGTTCTTCACTCCGGTCGGCATCACTCATGCCTGCATGGTATTTGCCAACCTGAACACCTTTTGCTACGAGTAAGTCATAGAGCTTGTCCACTGCTTTTCGAGTAGCTGCATAGATAATACCTGCCTCATTTTGGTTGTTTTTAATATATGACTGTAGGTATTTCAAGCGATCCTGCCCTTTTACAACAGAAAATGTTAGATTTTCTCTTTCAAAACCCGTCATGACCGTTTGCTTTTCATTAATATGTAATAGATGACAAATATCATCGCGCACATTTGGGGTAGCTGTAGCTGTCAATGCCATGATGATCGGCTTACTTGGAAGCTGTTGAACCATTGATTGAATGTACCTGTAGCTTGGTCTAAAGTCGTGTCCCCATTGCGAGATACAGTGAGCTTCATCGACTGCCACTAGCGGGATATTCATTCTCTTCAGCTCTTCGACAAAGGCATAACTCTCCAACCGTTCAGGTGCAATATACAGAAGCTTATACTGTCCCTCTTTCGCTCGAAATAGTCGCTCCCCTGCCTCTTTAGCTGAGATCGAGCTATTAATATAAGTTGCTGAAATTCCGACTTGTAAGAGTGCATCCACTTGATCCTTCATCAAGGAGATTAGTGGAGATACGACAATTGTTAAGCCATCAAGAACAAGTGCTGGAATTTGATAACAAATGGATTTTCCGCCCCCTGTCGGCATCACACAAATCGTATTTTCTCCTTGTAAAACAGATTCTATGGCCTGTTCCTGACCTTTGCGAAACTCAGAATAGCCAAAATAGGTATGTAAGTATTGCTTAGCTTGTTGTAACAAATTGAAATACTCCTTTCTCATTGAGATATGTAATGTGGACGTTTTGCGTTCTACCTTTAATTAATAGGTAGATCAGGTAGAATCTTTATTGAGGGTTTTCTCGTTTGTGGTTGTAGCAGAGGCACATATAGTATACAACAAAAAATTTCATTCTTAAAGATGGGTTGATTAGAAAAGCGAACTAGGGGGAAAACTGGATACCCAATGAAAACAGATAAATTTCTCTCTGCAAAATTTATGAATGTGACGAAAAATTTGGTATAATCCTCTTATTACATATGGAAAAGGTGAATTCTCTTTGGCAAAGAAAAAGCTTCAGTATTGGTCATTGCAAGTCTTAATCATTATTGCGATCATTTATCTTTCAACGAAAATTTCATTCTTATTCGAACCGATTGGAATCTTTGTATCGACACTCTTTTTTCCAATCATTATTTCAGGGTTTCTTTATTTTCTTCTAAACCCAGTCGTAAAATTATTACAGAAATATAAGTTCCCTCGTACACTGGCCATATTAACGATTTACTTGGTCGTAGCAGGGCTTATTGTTCTCGTCGTATCAAACGTAGTGCCTATTATCTCGAAACAGGTAACCGCGCTCTTTAATGATATCCCGCAATATGCGAAGCAAACGAAACTCGTAATTGAGGATGCGATCAAAACAGAAGAATACAAATGGTTCGTCAATCAAGATTATGTAAAGCTTGAAACGATTGAAGAAAAACTGATCGAATTCGCCAATACTTTGCCGAATACGATTACAACGAGTATTTCAAGTATTTTCAGTGTGGTCACAAACATCGCTATAACGATTGTAACCGTCCCATTTTTACTATTCTATATGTTTAAGGATGGAAATCGCTTTCCAATCGCTGTATCTAAGTTTCTTCCAACTTCCTACCGACAACAAGGATTAAATACGTTAAAGGAAACAGGCGATACATTAGCAGCTTATATTCAAGGACAAGTTACGGTCGCTCTTTTTGTTGGAACGATTAGTTATATTGGCTATTTGATCATCGATATGCCATATGCACTTGTCATGGCTTTAATTGTAGCGGTGACCAATATTATTCCTTATGTTGGACCGTTCTTGGGCGGAGCACCTGCTGTTCTCATTGCCCTCTTTGATTCACCAACAAAAGCTTTTCTTGTTATCGTTGTTATTACGGTGGCACAGCAAATTGAAGGAAATGTCCTCTCCCCGCTAATTATCGGGAAAAAATTAGACACACACCCAGCCACGATTATTATTTTATTGCTTGTTGCTGGAAATTTAGCAGGTATACTTGGGATGATCTTAGCTATACCAACCTATGCAGTGGCAAAAACCATTATTGTCAATTTGGTTCGTTTCTTAAAGGCTCGTGCTTCAACGATTGACTAAAGGTGCATAATACCTCTTCTCCCTCATGAAAAAATGGGGGAGATATGATATCCATCAATTTCAATTAAGCTAATGGAATAACTCATTTTTAACGGGAGAAACTAGTGTTGAGCGATTCTAGCTCAAACTTTTTCGTCGGGAGTGATGGATCATGGCAAGAAGCAACAAACTGTTGGTTCCTGGTTCAGAGAATGCTCTCAATCAAATGAAGGAAGAGATTGCCAATGAGTTTGGAGTTCAGCTTGGTGCTGATACGACCGCACGAGCGAATGGTTCTGTTGGTGGCGAGATGACCAAGCGACTGATTGCAATGGGGGAACAACAATTGACCAATCAATCACAGCAATAAAATGAAGGAGAGGTCCAATTGGGCCTCTCCTTCCCTTATCTCGTAGGAACAATTATTTCATCAATAATCCCATATTCCTTTGCTTCTTCTGCACCCATAAAGAAATCGCGATCGGAGTCTCTTGCAATTTTATCAATAGGCTGGCCCGTACGTTCGGCAATGATTTCATTCACTTGTTCACGAAGCTTTAGGATTCGCTTGGCAGAAATTTCAATCTCAGTCGCTTGCCCCCGTGCTCCGCCAAGTGGCTGATGTATCATTATTTCACTATTTGGCAAGGCCAAACGCTTTCCTTTCTTCCCAGCTAGTAAGAGCATCGCCCCAAATGAAGCAGCAAGTCCTGTGCAAATCGTCCGAACGTCTGGCTTGATATACTGCATCGTGTCAAAAATAGCAAAACCTGCAGAAGTGGAGCCTCCAGGGCTATTAATATAAATGGATATATCTTTATCTGGATGATCCGCTTCTAGGAATAGAAGCTGGGCCACAACACTATTTGCAACGTGGTCATTTATCTCTTCACCAATCATAATGATTCTGTCCTTGAGCAGCCGAGAATAAATATCGTATGATCTCTCTCCACGGCTCGATTGTTCAATTACATACGGAATGGTACTCATTAGAATCTCCTCCTAGACTAGAAATACTAGACTGCTTAAGCAGCCATGGAGAAGGTACATAAAGGAGGTTGTTGAGCACGGCTGAACGTAACATGAGATGGGGCTTCTGAAAGAATAGCCTTTATGAGTGTCGTCGGGTCTTCCGTTAGCAATGCTTCGTACAATAATTGAGAAACAGCCTGTCGATCCTGATCTTCCCAAACTGGAAGCATCAGCTGTTTTTGCAGTCTGTTTTTTCCTCGATACAGCAAAGCTTTGACAGCCGTTTCAGATATATCAAGCAGGTCAGCGATTTCTTTTGACTTGAACAGAAATCCTTCTTTTAATGTAAAAATAATCGCTTGCTTGCCCGTCATCACCTGCATGAGCCTATCAATTGATTCCTTGCATCGAATCATTCGTTCGGAAGGATCCTCTTGCATTTGTGTGGATGGTTCCTGTTCACGGATTACTTCTCGCTCCCTTTTCCTAACAGTGTCAATCCATGCATGATAAGCGATTTTCTTCAACAATGGCGGACTTACTTCATGGTATGCTTCCAAAGCCTTCATCCATGCTGCATGTGCCATATCTTCCCCATCCCATTTATTCTTGGAAAGAAAACAGCAATATTTCTTCAGGTGTTCATACATATCTCCTTCTATATCCGTCGGTAAATGTTCGTTAAGCATTTTCTGCAACATCTTCACTCCTTCCTGCCCTTCTCATTTCTTAAACGAATGACTATTCAAAAAAGATACGGGCAAATAAATATATTTCACTTTTGTCAAATAGCATAATTTACTAAATTGAATACCATAATAATAATACTATTTTAAAAAAAGGAGGGATCAACTATGGGTCTTTGGGATGCAATTACTCAATGGCAAGCATCTAGATATGAAAAGCATGTATCAAAAATGGAGGCTGAAGGGAAGTGTCCGGATTGTTATGGAAAAGGGTTCAACATTTCCGTTGTAAGTGAATATGCTTATTACACTGATTCTAACGAGTGTCCAGGCTGTAATGGAAGTGGAAGTTTTGCGGATTGGGATTCGGCTAAATACTCATAAGGAGTCCTACTCAAGTAAATGTTCTCCTCCTCTTCTTGAAACCTCTATGATGTTCTTCCACATCACTTCAATCGTAATCATAAACCAAAGACAAATTTGAAAGTAGACGATCAGGAACTTTCTCTGATCGTCTACTCATGGTTGGCTCCAACAGATGTTAGCTTATCTTTTAAGAATTCAAAACCATACAAGATGAGAGACTTCAAAAGGAATAGAAGCAGCAGCTGGTACCTTCTTAATCTAACAGTAGATGCAATCCCTAATCGTTTCATGCCATCCAAAACAGGATACGTAAACAGCAGATGAACGAGAATGTTGGTCGTTACATACAAGTAAAATTTACCATACGTGAACTTCATAATCCATAACGTCCCTACAAAAAACGGGCCTAAAATGAGAGGTAGCTCTCCGACAACTACTCGACCCAATTTCTGATAAAACCACCACCATACTCGTTTCCTAGCAAGAAAGCTTTCGGCAAATACAATGAATGACATAAAGGTTGCAGCTGGAGCATATTTTTTGAAGGTACTTTTCCCTATTAAAGGAACAGTGAGCCATGATCCGACGATAACAGCAATTAGGACTAGCTTGGGATATTTCATACAAGTAACACCTCTGTTCTAGGTTAGCATTCCTTTCTACACATAATATGTGTCACATTTCCCAAAATAATGTAACAAAAAAACAGTGGAGCGCTGCCCACTGTTTTTTTATATTATCTTATAATTTAAACGAACTTTTTAACGACACAATACGGTTAAAGACGGTTTTATCACTTGTTGTTTGTTTTGGATCAACGTTGAAATAACCGTGACGGAAAAATTGGAATTTATCCTGCCCTTTGGCATCCTTCATATTCGGCTCAATGAACCCTTGGATGATCTCAAGAGAGTTTTCGTTCACCATGTCTAAGAATGTTTTCCCATCCGTATCGGCTTCTTCTGCTTCTTCATCAAGAATTAAGGGCTCATAGAGGCAGAATTCAGCTGGAATGGCTTGTGTTGCCTCGACCCAGTGTAGAGTTCCTTTCACCTTTCTTCCTGTAAAACCCGTTCCGCTTTTCGTTTCTGGGTCATATGTACATCGGATCTCGACGACATTTCCTTCCTCGTCTTTGATTACCTCTTCACATTTAATGAAGTAAGCATGCTTTAATCGAACTTCATTCCCAGGGAATAGGCGGAAATATTTCTTTGGCGGATCTTCCATGAAATCTTCTTGCTCAATATAGATCTCTCTAGAGAACGGAATTTGACGCATACCCATTTCAGGATTTTCAGGGTTAATTTCTGCATCAAGCATTTCAACTTGCCCTTCTGGATAGTTCGTAATAACCACCTTCAATGGACGTAAAACGCCCATCGTACGAGGAGCCTTCATCTTAAGATCCTCACGAACGAAATGCTCAAGCATTTGCGTGTCAACCGTTGCAACCCCTTTGGAAACGCCAGATTCCTTAACGAATTGACGAATCGCTTCAGGTGTATAGCCTTTTCTTCTTAAGCCTGAAATCGTCGGCATACGCGGATCATCCCAGCCATCGACAAACTTTTCATCAACTAACTGCTTAAGCTTCCGCTTGCTCATGACCGTGTTCGTTAAGTTTAATCGGCCAAATTCAATTTGCTGCGGCTTATGTGTCATTTCACATTCTTCCACAACCCAATTGTATAATGGACGTTGATCTTCAAATTCTGTCGTACAAAGTGAGTGAGTAACTCCTTCAATTGCATCCTCTAATGGATGAGCAAAAGCATACATCGGATAAATACACCAGTTGTCTCCGGTATTGTGATGTGTCGCATGAGACACTCGATAAATAACCGGATCTCTTAAATTAATGTTTGGAGAAGACATATCAATCTTGGCTCTTAATACTTTTTCTCCGTTTTGGAATTCGCCATCGCGCATTTTCGTAAACAGCTCAAGATTTTCTTCAATTGAGCGGTTGCGGTATGGACTTTCTTTTCCAGGCTCCGTTAATGTCCCGCGATATTGACGGATTTCGTCAGCTGTTAAATCATCTACATAGGCTTTTCCTTTGTTAATTAATAACACCGCACGATCGTACATCTCTTCGAAATAATTGGATGCAAAATGAAGCTCTTCCCACTCATATCCGAGCCATTTCACATCTTCTTTAATTGCATCTACATATTCTTGATCTTCTTTCAACGGATTCGTATCGTCAAATCGTAAGTTTGTTCTCCCGTTAAAATCATCTGCTAATCCAAAATTAATAACGATTGATTTGGCATGGCCAATATGTAAGTAGCCGTTCGGCTCTGGAGGAAAACGCGTAATAACATGATCACGCTTACCTGATTCTAAATCTTCCTTCATAATCGTTCGAATAAAATTCGATGAGTTATTTTCCAACCTGTATCACCTTTCCTTGTATGTACTTCCTACCATTTTACTTGAATCAATAAGAAAAATAAAATATTATTAAGTGCTACTGTAAGATAATAATATGTTTTGAAAGGTTTCTGCAATTATCTTTTTTGAAAAAAGACGATTTTCACCTGTTTTTCCTGAAAACCACACGTTTTCTTTCAAAGAATGTCATGTTTTTTCTAAAGTTGAATAAGGCAATTCGATTAAATGAAGTGAGGCTTCTTGTATGACCGTATTTATTCAAGTACTTCTTCCGATTTTCGGCATTTTTGCTGCTGGGTTTGGTGTTCAAAAATGGCGGAAGTTGGATGTAAAGTCGATTTCCACCTTTGCCATCTACATCTTAACGCCAGCATTAGTATTTCGAACGTTTTACACGGCTACATTAGACGAGCAATATTTGATGATTACCTTGTTTGCCTTTGCGCTACTTTTCATTCTAATAGGGGTAAATAAAATTTACGCAAAGCTTCGCTGCTTAGATCAATCAATGGAAAGCGGACTCATCCTCTCGACCGCATTTATGAATGCCGGAAATTACGGTACACCAATCATCTTGTTTGTCTTTGGGGAACAAGGCTTTACTTATGCCGTTTCCTTCTTAGTCCTTCAATCCATGATCATGAATTTTTTTGGCGTATACTATGCTGCTCGAGGGAGACAGACCATTGTTGCATCTATTCAATCTGTCCTTAAAATGCCTTTAACATACACATTACTCCTTGCGCTGATTATGAACGAGTTAAAGATTCCTTTAACACGAAATATCTTTTCTGCTATTGACCTTCTTGCAGAAGCTGCCATTCCTGTTTCCATGCTGATTTTAGGAATGCAGCTAGCTGAATTAAAGGTCGATCATTTATCGGCAAATCTGTCCCATACAATCGTTGCCATTTTCGTCCGGTTAATTGGCTCTCCTTTGATTGCTTTTGGACTCGTCTCGGTGCTACCGATGGAGCCGCTTCTTCAAAAGGTATTAATTATTTTGACGGCTACACCTACTGCCGTCACAACAACAATGTACGCTTTGCAATTCGATTCCAGGCCAAAGCTTGTTTCAAGCATCGCGTTATTTACAACGCTGTTAAGTAGTCTTTCGCTTTCCATTTTATTAACCCTCATCGGATAATCAGCGTATTCCTACACACACTAGAAAGAAGGAGTGTGTAGAATGATGATACTTGAATGGGTATTCGCTAGCGAAAGCCTGTTAGCATCTAGCCCTACTTTAGATGAGTTAATCGAGACAGAGCGACACTTTAACGAAGTATTAAAGGCGTATTGGGTTGCTGAAAATTATTTAACCTTTAATTGGTGGGTGCTCATCTTCTTATCCATCGTTCCTGCCGTTATTTGGTGGAAATTCGTTGATAAGTCGAGGATCTTTGAGATTGTCACGTTTGGCTTATTTCTAGGGAATATCGCCATCATTTTAGACTCAATTGGAAGCACGGCATTAGTTTGGTACTATCCCGTACGTATATCTCCCTACTTATTCCCACAGCTGTATCCCTTTGATATATCGCTCGTTATTATTCCCTTTATGTTTGTTTATCAATGGGCTAGGGATAATGACACGAAGTTTTATGTATATACGGTCCTTGTTTCTGCATTTAATTCATATTTTGCTGAAGCTGTAACGATATGGATTGGGATTTACAAAGAATTCACTTGGACGAGCTCCAAGTCTTTTTTCATCTATATTGCCCTTGGAATTCTTTGTCGATTAATTATTAAATTCATGAAGCGTGCCGCGCTAAAAGATTGACTGCCCCCAAGGATGGAGGGCAGTCCATTTTTGTATATGGTTATATATTATTTAATCATTCTGATCACGGCGTATCCGTACCTGCACCGTTTAACTTATTCACAGCTAGACAGATGAGCTCTTCTCCTGTAATCAACTTACTGCCCCCACCTTGAATAAGGCTTGGACTTCCTCCTCCTTTTCCATTAATGGATGGAAGGATTTCTGCTGCTAGCTCTTTAAGATTGATGTTCATTTGTTTTCCTGCAGCTCCAACAAATTGAAGCTTGTCCTCATTTTCCGATACGAAAAAAATGAATCTTTCTTCATCTGCTTCTATCACTTGTTTGGCTAGCTTTTGCAGGTCCTGAATCGAACGATTCTTAAAGGCAGCGCTAATGATCGGAGTATTTGTTTGAAGATACCGTTCCGCTTCTCCCTGCAACAACTGCTCATTTAATGCCTCGATGGTCTTGTCTTTTTGCTTATTTTGCTCTAATAATCTCGAAACAGCATGAACCAGTTCTTCTTCTGGTGCATTTACAGATTGACTTAATTGCACGAGACTTTGTTGCTTCAGGTGTAGCTGCTTGATGATTCGCTTTCCACAAATAAATTGAACACGGATTTTCTTCCGCTGCTTTTCCCAGCCTAGTATTTTAATGGCGCTCACTTCTCCCGTTGAGCGAGGATGTGTCCCGCCGCATCCGTTGTAATCATAATCTGGGATGATGACTAAACGAATGTTCCCTGTAACAGCAAGCTCTTTTCTCAATGGGTAGTTTCCCGCTTCATCCATTGACACCCATTTCGTTTCAATCGGGCGATTTTCTAAAATGATAGCATTCGCTTTCTCTTCCACCGCCAATGCTTCTGCTTCTGTCAGGTTCTCGATATCCAAATCGATCGTACACGTCTCTTTTCCTAAATGGAAGCTTGTCGTTTCCATTCCAAACACTTCTATAAAGGCAGCAGTTAAAATATGCTGACCAGCATGCTGCTGCATATGGTCAAATCGCCGGACCCAATCAATTTCCCCTTGAACCTCAGTTGTGCCATCTTCAAGTGAACCCGAAGGATAATGACGAATTTCGCCATTGATTTCTTCTACACCAATGACTGGAACGCCGTTAAGTGTTCCGATGTCATGTGGTTGTCCACCACCAGTTGGGTAAAATGCGGTTTCACTTAGTACCACATATGTTCGATTCTGTTCATCTGTTGCCACTTTCTCAACCTTTGCAGTAAACGAAGATTGATAGGGGTTTTGATAATATATTTTATGCTTCAAAAAGGTCACTCCATATCATTTAATAAGACTGTATTCATATACTTTGTTGCTTAGGAATATTGGCAGTTTCCCCCTCAATCATACTCATTTCTAGAGGGGGGGGGGGCAGTGAGTATCCTTGGCTTTGCCTTTAGGATCCTATCTGTCCCACTGCTCCCACAGGCGTCTAGCATCTTTCAGCAACAAACAGCTAGCTTCACATGAAAATTGGTATCATACCAGCTATAAATCAACAAGCTTTTAGAAAAAATCTAAACCATATTTAAATCCATACACGTTTGTTGTCAATTCTTTTGGTGAATCCTTTCGAATCAAGTGTTTCGAGGAAAGGAATCATATATTTTCTAGAAAGGCCTAATACATCCTTTGCATCAGCTACTTCAAATTCCGTACCTGTTTTTGCTTTTAGTTGCGAAACGGCTGTCCGAAAATGATCCCCATGCCATGCATATTGTTCATCGATGGGCACAATCGTCTCGTCTTCTTCAAAGAAATGCTTCAACTCCTGATGTAGATCTGCTGGAATTCCTGAAGTCTTTAGGTAGTCTTGAAAATATACAACCTTGAATCCATCTTGCTTTAACTGTTCTAGTAAATTCTCAGCGCGCTTTTGCCAATTCTTTGGAACACTAGGTTGATAATCAGCTAAGTGAAGGAATTGACCTTTTCGGTTGAATTGCTCCTGCTTGATCCCCTGGTCAAGGACATATTCAATTAGCTGCTTTGGTGCTGAGTCCTGCATACTTTGCAGGAGAACGGCTTTATTCAAGCCTTGTTTCATCGTATGTTGCAGGTGATATTGATGGAGACGGTCAAATATGTCTTCCTCAAGCAAATGAACTAGTTTAGCAGTTGTATAGTCTTTTCCGTTGAAACAGATAAACTCATCCCCACTTAGCTCATGTGATAATACGTCCTCATCCAGTGCAGTTTGCTTCACCAGCTCATGAATGGGTAAGCTTTTGCTTTCCCATAAAGCGGCTGTAATCCGCTCTTTTGGAGTCCCCACCTTCTTTTTCGATAGCTTCTCAATGGTCTGGTTTCCAAAGCGATATTTCTCTCCATTCGGATCAATGACCCAGCCTCCCCCAATGGTTTCTTGGGGGCTTGGGCGTCTCAGAATGAATCGATCTCCTCGTTTGGTGACAATCTCTTCATCTAACCGAAGCTGACAAAGGATTTCATCCGATTCTTCCTTCAATTCGTTCCGGTCAAAAAAGACGATTCGGCCCATCACCTCTGCTGTTCCAATATGACATTTAATTGGCATACGCTGTTTGACCAAATAATCCAAATCAGAAGTAAAGCGGACGGATACATCGATGGTATTGGTTACGATGAAATGCTCTGATGAAACAAGAACATCTCCACGAACGACATCGTCTTTGGAGACACCCGAAAGATTAATCGCTGTTCGTTGCCCAGCATATGCTCTTTCAGCGGGTTGATGATGAACCTGGAGCTGACGTGCCCGTACTTCTTCCCCTCTTGGCATAATCTGTAAGAGCTGCCCTTCTTCTACAGTCCCCTCATAGACGGTTCCTCGAACGACCGTACCTTGGCCTTTCACCGTAAAAACCTGGTCAATTGGCAACCGAAATGCCCCTTTCGAATCTCGCACATTTTGTGCTTTCAACATATGTATAATCTGATCTTTTACCACATCTATCCCTTTTTTCGTTAGACTATCAACTAACACAAAAGGGGCCTCCTCAAAGACTGTGCCTTGAAGCTCTTCTAAAATATCGTCCTTCACGAGATCAATAAATTCATGATCGACTCGGTCAATTTTCGTAATCGCTACTATGCCCGTTTGAATGCCTAGAAATCGAAGAATCTCCAGGTGCTCTCGTGTTTGCGGCATGACGCCTTCATCAGCAGCTACGACTAATACAACGAGATCAATCCCCGCCACTCCAGCAATCATTTGGCGAATAAACCGCTCATGTCCAGGAACATCGACTACTGAGATTTGCAGTTCATCGTCTTCATGTAATGGAGCAAATCCAAGCTCAATGGAGATTTGCCTTTCTTTCTCCTCTTTTAATCGATCGGTATCGATATTCGTTAATGCTTTCGTTAATGTTGTTTTTCCATGGTCTATATGACCAGCCATTCCGATTGTAAAATATCTTTTGCTCATCGTTTACTGCCACCTACTTTTATGATGCGAACCGAATCATTCAGTTCATTTCTACTTTTAGAAATTATATCATTCTCCTAAACCGGAAGACAAAGGGAACGATGTATGAAAATTTTCATCTAACCCATTATAAAGATATCAATGAAAAAGGAGGTGCTCTGATGCCTGGCTGGCTACAAGCTTTGATTTATCTCCTATCTGCGCTCATTTTGCTACGTATAGGGGGGAAGCGAAGCTTTTCACAAATGACTCCAAGCGAGGTGGTTGTCATGATCGGAATTGGAACGGTATTGGTTCACCCCTTGAAATCCGATAGTTCTCTTACAAGCGTTTATCATGGTGCATTAATTATTGGAGGACTACTCATCATTTCATGGGTACAGCTTTATGTTCCGCGCACGAAAAGATGGCTTATGGGAGAGCCGATTCTACTTATACAAGATGGGCAAATTATACATGAGAATTTACGAAAGACGAGGATGCCAGAAGATGAATTGAAAATGATGTTACGTCTTAATCAAGTAAACGATCTGACAAAGGTGAAATCGGCAAGTCTTGAGGTAAGCGGAGAGCTTGGGATTGAAATGAGAAGCAGCGAAGAGCCGGCAACGAAGAAGGATATCGAAGAGTTAAAAGCGCTCTTTCAAGCCTTACAAGCTACGCAATCCCATCCAGCCTTCCCTCCTGCTGCGCAGAACTCAAATCAAAATCTCTTTCATCAGGTACAAGAAGTACAGCATCATGACCCCCTTCAATAAATGGTTGACGAATCCCCTCCTATTGCTACAATAAACCTACACGGACTGAAACGGAGGAAGATTCATGTACGAGACAGATACATATATTCGGAAGCTCCTCATGAAAAAAGAGGAGTTTCCATCACAGCATCACCACCCGTTTAATTTACCAATGATCCAATCGATTGATGAGCTGACATTCCACCCGAATGTTACGTTTCTAATTGGAGAAAATGGTATGGGGAAATCGACGTTACTTGAAGCAATTGCCATTAGCGCAGGCTTTAACCCTGAAGGTGGTTCATTAAATTTTCAATTCTCAACATTTGATTCCCATTCCATACTTGAACAATATGTTCGCTTAGTTAAAGGGGTAAACAGACCATCTGACGGATTTTTCCTTCGAGCAGAAACCTTTTACAATGTGGCCTCGCAAATAGAAGAGCTAGATAGCGATCCTTACTCAGGAGGAAAGGTTATTGATTCCTTTGGCGGTGTTTCCTTGCACGAGCAATCACATGGTGAAGCCTTTTTTGCTACATTTTCCAATCGATTTCGAGGAAAAGGACTCTATATTTTAGACGAACCAGAAGCCGCACTTTCCCCATTAAGACAATTATCGATGCTTACGATTATGGATGAACTTGTGACCGATGATTCACAGTTTATTATCGCCACCCATTCACCGATCATCATGGCCTACCCCCATGCAAAAATACTAGAGTTTACGACAGAAGGTGTCCAAGAAGTAAAGCTAGAAGAAACCAATCATTATCAACTAATGAAACAATTCTTCGATGACAGGGACCGCGTCCTCCATCATTTGCTCGGCAACTAAATGAAAGACAAAAGAGAATGGGACTTAACTTAATCACTCCTTCTCAAAGACGAACAATGACTTTATTCAAATTTTTTAGGTTGTAAAAACAAGTTCGTTCCTCCTGCACTTCAGGTTCTCGCTTTCCGCGGGGAGGAAGCTGAGCCTCCTCGCTGCGCTTTGGTGTCTCAGCCTTTCCTCTATTTCCCTTAGTAGTCGAGTGTCTTCCGCTCCATTCCACTATTTAAAAAAAACTTGTTTTCCGAACCAACAAAAATACCCGAACGAGTAAAAGGAGATAACTCCTAATCATTCGGATAGACCATTGACTGAAACACGTATGTCCCAGCCTCTTTATTTCATTTAAAGACAGTGTGGTCACTTTCTATAAATCTACCTGTTGCTTACATAATGGTATAAAACGCCCATGTAATCAGTGCAATGCCTGCTACACCCCACCTGGCTGTTCCGACAACCCACCAAATAATCGAGGAATTCGTTGGATTTGGTCGATGCTCTATTTTTCTTTTCGTGAAAGAAAGGAAAACGAATCCAGCTATGATGAAACCAATCGTTATCCAAAGGAATAGGTTCACTCTCATTTCCCTCCCTACTTGGCGGAACCATCTCCTAGTGTATCAATGTAATAGAAGATAGATTGTCATATTTCTCTTATTTATTCTTTTGTTTTTTCAATAGGAATTCTTCACTTGCTAATTCGTTATTAAAACGAAGTTCATCCTTCGCACGATTATAAGAAACTGTTTCTAAAACATTAGTCTCACTTTCAACGTAAGCTATTTGAACATTCCCGTTGGTTTCTAATGTTATTGTATAAGTTTCCCCTTCATGTACAAAAGTAGGAGAATCTTTAATTCCGTTGGATGTTTATGGATCTGAGAATGCTGCCAGTGACTGTATTGGAGTGGCGAGAAATAATAATAAAACACTAAAAACTAGTAAAAACCTTTTTTCATGTCAATATCCCCTTTTTATTTAAAAAGGATAACGCTACCATATTTTACAAAGAAAAGATTTTTGATATGAAAAATAATTAGTAAATTTTACAAAAACAGGAGGTTTGAACTAGAATGAAAACATTTTTAGTTATATTAGGAGGGTTGTTAGGAATAATAGTTGGAGCAATCATGTTATCTATAGGTGATGAATATACAACCTTTCAAACTAGATTCCTTTTAAAGTTAGTTGGCCTTCTATTTTTTATTGGAGCAGTGTTTTTTGTTCAGAGGTATTGGAGTTCTTTAAAATAGGAGATCAATTAAGAAAAATATCCCCCCGGTCTATATTTGCTGAGGGGATTTCATGTGTTTGACTTCTGATTCACTAATTGACTCCAGTAACATTTTATCATCATGCTGCCAAAGGTGGTATGGCGCACAGAGAAAGTCCTCTCCATACAATTTCATTTGGTCAATTTTATAGTGGGAATGTACTTTTTTTAGCTGGATTTTGCCGTAATAGGGGTACCGTCAGGAAAATGCGCTTATTTACAACGTTAAGTATATAAAAAGTAAATAGCCAATCTCATTGTAAAAAGGGATTGGCTTATACCTACATTCTAGTCCTAAAACTATTCGAAATATTTTTTTATTTTTTCTACCGGAACTTCTTTATCTGTTTCATAATATTGATCATTTATCTTTATCATTTTATTAAAAAAAAGAATTTGGTCAGATCCAATGTTAGCAAGATACTGGTATCCTTTAATTTCTTCATCTGAGACTTTTAATAAATTTATTTTTTCAAATAATAATAGAAACTCTTTCACCTTTTCTTCTTCGACTATTTCAACAGTCTTTCCAGTTTTACCATCCCTAAGTTCAATAATATTCTTTTCTCCTTTAGTAATAAAATTATTAAAACTATCCCACTTTGTTTCATTTGTAGTGAATCCACAAGCTGTAATAACCGATAATACGATAGCTATTAGTAAAAATGAAAATACTTTCAACACTAATCCCTCCTCCTAGTCCATATTAATTATATGCTATAAAACCGAAAATTAAAAATAATCAAAATATTATTTTGAAAAAAAAGGAAATTATTCAATTCATATTTATGTTGGACCCGTACTGCACTTTAGCAAAGTAGATAACGAGTATGCTATGAGTTTAAGTAATAAAAAAGTTGAAAAAAAATCAAAACTAAAATTAAATGCACCATTAAGCTATGAAAATATTGAAAAATATGCAGATGCTACCTCAACTGTAGAACCTGAGCAAATTGGTACACAAGCAGTCACTAACTACAAATATAAGCTTATTTCTGGTGTACCGGATTATACATGGGATATAGGTTGTGCGCCAACTTCAGGAGCAAATATCGTAAAATATTGGGATAGCCGAGGATATCCCAACCTTGTTGGTACATCTCAAACTACTCACAGTTTGATTGACCAATTAGCTACAAGTATGAACACAAATCGTAGTACCGGGCGAACCTCTGTTACTAACATGAGAACTGGAATGATAAATTTTGGGGGAGCAAGGGGATACGGAGTAACAGTAACTACTTATTCGGGTTCTTTTAGTACTCATATGAACGAAATTAATGCAGGTAGACCTGATTGGGTTACAACTGCCAATCATCCAGTTTGGGGTGATCATGCAATGACTGGCGTTGGCTATGAAGAATATTACAATACTAGCGATTTTACTTGGTATCGCTAAGTAATCTTACATGATACTTGGAGCAGCACTCCTGTAGATTACTGGATTAAATGGACTTCTTATTTTGACTATGTAATAAAGGTACAACCAAATTAAATTGACATTGATTATAGTTATCTTCAAAAAGACATTGGTAAAATTAAGTAATTGTAATTTATATGTTTGAATAGTTTCTTAAATGCAATTCAATAATTCTTGAAATAAATGGATACCTTTCATAGGTGTCCATTTTATTTTTGAGGTGGATAAATATTAGAAAAGGAAAGATGTCATATTTATGCGATTGATTGTTTAATATTATGAGCCAATAAATGAATAATGAATGAAAATTTATAGAATATTCTAAAGTTAACTAATTATCTATTTTTCTCTAAGCTTTCGCTAAAACGCAGCCTGACTAACTCCTGTAATCGTGCATATAACCTTTACTATTATCGGTAGTTTTACGCAATTCAATCGCATGATTCATACCAGCTGCCAATTCCAACAAGTTAGACGGGGTTTCTCTTGAAAAAGGAAAGCTGTCAGTTGCACGCTTAGAAAAAGATGTTCCGGAAGATGCAAAAAAGTTTAGTGCGAGCCTTTATCAAATGCTGCCAAGAATAAAATTAACTGATTTACTAATGGATTTTGCTCATATAACAGGATTTCATGAGCAATCAACTCATGCTTCCAATAATCGAAAACCAGATAAAGAAGAAACAATCATTATCATGGCTGCCCTTTTAGGAATGGGAATGAATATTGGCTTGAGCAAGATGGCTGAAGCCACACCCGGACTTACATATAAACAATTAACCAATGTATCTCAATGGCGCATGTATGAAGATGCCATGAATAAAGCCCAAGCTGTATTAGTAAATTTTCATCCCACAACTACAATTATCTACCTATTGGGGAGACGGTACAACATCCTACTCGTTCTCCATCCACGATATACCGTTGTTTCAGGTTTTTGACCATCCCAATGACATCCAAACTTATCATGGAATTCTCATGCGGCTAGCTTGGTTTGGATTGGAGTCGTAAGCATGATCATCATCCTCCTCTCCTCATTAAAGGGTTCAAAAGACGCACAAACATCACAACCAGCTTTACATACGAATTCATAAAACGAGGCTGGAACATAACTTAATGACTCCTTCTCAAAGACGAACAATGACTTTATTCAAATTTTTTAGGTTGTAAAAACAAGTTCGTTCCTCCTGCACTGCCGGTACTCGCTTTCCGCGGGGAGGAAGCTGAGCCTCCTCGCTGCGCTTTGGTGTCTCAGCCTTTCCTCTATTTCCCTTAGTAGTCGAGTGTCTTCCACTCCATTCCACTATTTTAAAAAAACTTGTTTTCCGAACCAACAAAAATACCCGAACGAGTTAAAGGAGATAACTCCTAATCATTCGGATAGACCATTGACTGAAACACGTATGTCCCAGCCTCTTTATTTCAGTTAAAGACAGTGTGGTCACTTTCTATAAATCTAGCTGTTGCTTACATAATGGTATAAAACGCCCATGTAATCAGTGCAATGCTTGCTACACCCCACCCGGCTGTTCCGACAACCCACCAAATAATCGAGGAATTCGTTGGATTTGGCCGATGTTCTATTTTTTTTTTCGTGAAAGAGAGGAAAACGAATCCAGCTATGATGAAACCAATCGTTATCCAAAGGAATAGGTTCACTCTCATTTCCCTCCCTACTTGGCGGAACCATCTCCTAGTGTATCAATGTAATAGAAGATAGATTGTCATATTTCTCTTATTTATTCTTTCGTTTTTTCCAATTGTATGGTACTTTTGCCCACTCAAACAACAAATAGAAAAATAAAGCAGCAAGGCATATTCCCATATTTTCGATCCACATCACATCTTTATGTGCAATAAACTGCCAAACGGTTGCGCTGAGAAATATGGCGAATATCATCTTAATCATTTCACTAAACATAATAACACCCCCATCTTACTGCATGGCCTATAAACTTTGCTTTACTTAAAATGGTTTTATCAGGATTGGTTATAAGTATCCTCTGTTCCCCTTACTCTGTATAGAAAAACACCTAATAAAAATAAGACTCCTGAAATTGTAGATATATTGAAGACTGTACTTATACCTTCAAAGAAGGCGGCGATAAGATTACCAATAATTAAAAATCCACCAATACTGAAGAATATGAAGGATAATTGCTTGGGCTCTTCATAAGAATATTTTTTTCTTTTAAACATATGAAATTCCACCTCCTTATTGAGTGTAACTTATTAGTGAACCTTTAGTAAATATTCCCTATTATTCAATTATGAAATAACTCGGTGCGAGACGACGCCTACGGGAGTAGTGGGACAAGTGAGACCTCTCTGGCGAAGCTTAGGATTCTCACCGCACGCCTCGCGCAAGCAAAAATCCAGGAGAGGAAAAGAAATCCATGTTTCAAGAGCAACAATGGATACGAAAACAGCCTCTTAAATACATACATGCCCTATCTTTTTTTTACACAATCATACGGGTCAATATGAATGGTTTCAAAGTTTCCTTTCGAATGTTTACGGAATTGGGAGATTAATACGTCTGTATCGTTGGTTAGTTGATAGAAGATCAATCGATATTCGGCTCCATCCGTTCCGATAAAAACAATTGTCTTCACGTAGCCTTCTTGTGTCGTAGGAAGCTTCTTTTTTATTAGTTGACACCAGTTTCCGTACATAACCTCTACAACTGCTTCCGCATCATGCTGCCAAAGGTGGTATGGCGCACAGAGAAAGTCCTCTCCATACAATTTCATTTGGTCAATTTTATAGTGGGAATGTACTTTTTTTAGCTGGATTTTGCCGTAATAGTAAGCAAAATAGGTGAGTCCCTTTGAGGACCCCTCAATCGTTTCGAGTTCAATGAAATAAGACACAACTTCATTTTCATCAGGTAATCTGTTCAGCTTAATTACATTTAGATGTCCGATTCCTCTAAACGATTGGAGATATTCCTGATAGGAAACGTTTTTGTGATAGTCCTTAGTGAAAAACTGGTACGCAATGGGGTAAGGAAGCTTCGCCATCCCCACCGTCCCGCAGCCACCCATTTGGCTCGGAGTGAGATTTTCTGCTTCTCTTAACACACTAAGATAGGCTAATACCGTTCCCTCTGCTGTTCGAGTGAGTGTAGCAGGCAGTTTCATTTCGTTGACGTCTTTATCATAATATGGATCAAAAAAGTGATGATCCGTAAAGAGGGTATTTTTTATTGGCAGCGAGGAAGGACGGAAGTATGTTTCAACATCTCTACCCGGAAACTGCGAGGATTGGCTTCTATCAAGCGGTTGACCATAGTTCTGTCGTTCATATTGAGCTCCCATAACAAGGGATAAATTTTTGCTTTTAGAAAATTTTTGCTTTATCTTCTGAACGAATCCTTTCACCTACAGTCCCCCCTTTCACCTTATCTAAATCTATTCCGTATGTTTGGAGATTAGTTGCAAAAAATCCCCGTATTGATTTTCTGTAGATATTTAGCGAGTGACTACTCACTTTTTATTGACTTCTACAGATTTATTGGGTAATATCACTTTGTAAGTGATTACTCACTATCGAAGAAGCTGGATTTTGTATAAAAATGACCTATTAAGAGAAATGAATCAACCCTCCTTCTCTATGAATGTATAAGTCTAGTTACTTGATCCGCTACTTTTAGGCAACAACGTTTGGGAGGGTGAGATCTAGTTGATTTAGGGCCATTAAAAAAAATGAATATGGAGGTTTTATCCGAATGAAATTTTTCAAAAACAAACAAGTACTGCTCACACCACTGATCGCTTTTGCTATTCTATTGATTTTCTCGTTAACTCTGTTTCCATCAGTACAGCCACAACCTAAAAATTTACCTGTTGCGATTGTAAATGAAGATCAAGGTGTGGAGCTTCCCAATCAGCCAAAAATGAACATAGGGGAAACGATGGTTGATATGATGCAAGACCGTATATCAACGGATGATGAAGCCCCAGTTGTGAAATGGGTGGAAGTAGAAACCGAAGAGGATGCGAAGAAAGGGATGGATAATCAGCAGTATTACGCTGCCTTTGTCATTCCAAAAGAGTTCAGTGCCAAGCAGGCATCCTTACAATCTCCTTCCCCATCTTCGCCAGAAGTGCGAATCTATATCAATCAAGGTATGAACACGGCCGCAGCAACTATGGCTGGTCAGCTCCTTCATAGCATGGTAGAAAACATGAACAACCAAGTTCGTACCCAATTGCTTGATGGGTTCGAGCAACAAGGAGTTACATTAACTACAGCTCAAGCTCGGAGCATAGCCAATCCCATTGCAAAAACTGTTACAAATGTGAATGAAATTGGCACCAATAGTGTAAATGGTAATGCGCCAGTTTCTTTATTCCAACCTTTATGGATGGCAAGCATAGCAAGTGCAGCGATCCTGTTTATGGCGGTTCGAAAAATATCTGTTGCGAACCGAAAAGAGAGCTTAATGGCAAAATCTGCTCAAGTACTAATGGGGGCGATTATTGCACCATTGATTGGATTTGGCTTAACCTGGCTAGCGGATGCATTGATTGGATTAAACATTCCATCATTTTTGGACATAGCCTTATTTCTATCCATTACTTCTTTCAGTTTTTATTTATTGATTTCTGCTGTTCTTTCCCTTCTAGGGTTTAGAGGAATTCCTATATTTGTGTTACTGCTTTTCTTCGGTGCCCCATTACTGGCAATGGCACCTGAAATGATGTCAGCTTTTTATAGAGATTGGATCTATTCTTGGTTACCTATGCGGTTTATGACAGAAGGTTTGCGAGAATTATTCTATTTTGAAAATAGTTTATCATGGAATTCTCAAGTGGCTAGCTTGGTTTGGATTGGAGTCGTAAGCATGATCATCCTCCTCCTCTCCTCATTAAAGGGGTCAAAAGACGCACTAACATCACAACCAGCTTTAAAAACGAATTCATAAAACGAGGCTGGAACATAACTAAATGACTCCTTCTCAAAGATAAACAATGACTCTAATAAAATAGTTAGGTTGTAAAAACAAGTTCGTTCCGCCTGCGCTGCAGACACTCGCTTTCCGCGGGGAGGAATCTAAGTCTCCTCTCTGCGCTATGGTGTCTTCAGCTCCATTCCACTTTTATAAAAAATTTGTTTTCCGAACATACAAAACAGCCGGACTAGTAAAGGGGATAACTCCTGATCGTTCGGATAGATCATTGACTGAAATACGTATGTCCCAGCCTCTAATTTTCTCCATTAAAAATCGCAAGCAGTCTTACAATTCTTCGTGTCACATCAATTCCTCCATACAAGATGCTTCCATTTGGTGAGATTATTTGAAATACCATCTTAAGGCATTTGAGTAAAGGATTTTATCGGCTGCCTTTTGATCAAATAAATGCTGAACAAGTTCAATATCTGAATACAAAAAGGGACGCTTGGCTCTAGTAGATGGCAAATCTGTACCAAACATCAATGCATCAGGGTTTGTTGCATAAATCTCTGTTAAAGCCGATTCCACATTCAAATTCACTCGACCAAACCCCGAAGCTTTAACGCGAACGCCCTTATCAACTAATTTCAATAATATAGGCAAGCCTTCTTCAGACAAGCCTAGATGGTCAATGGAGATGGCTGGTAATTTCTCTATAACCTTGGAAACTTCAGCTAAATTAGCAGCGTCAATGTATAGCTCACAATGCCAGCCTACAAGATCAAATACTCTTCTTGCAAAAGAATCAAGCTTTGATATATCTTCAGAACCCCCACGTTTACAGTTAAACCTTACTGCTCTCACACCGTGATGATGGAGTCTTAAGATGTTTTCATCCCTCACATCATATGGAAGCTGTGTCACCCCACAAAAAGTTGGACCAAGTAGTTTTAGAGCATTCAATAAATAGGCTTGATCAAACCCTTGGAATGATCCAGAGACAATTGCTCCACCTAATACATTCAAATTTGCTGTTTCAAGAAGGTAATCTTTCAAGCCATACGATGGGGGTGTATAGCCTTGGTTTTCGATAATCGGAAAATCATCATCGATTATATGAAAATGTGCGTCAAATAGCCTCAATCTATCTCCCCCTCTTCTAACTCAAAGGTAACAAAGAGATTGACTAAATAAAATAACAGGTTATTTATCGTAAAGAATAAGCTATTCTTATAAATGGACAAAAATCCGCTTACAAAGTATATGAATTTGTTGGGAAATGAATGCAAAAATCGTTTCAACTTCCTTCAGCATCCTTAACACATTCCCAAATGTAAATGGATAGCTCCTGATGTATCTCTTTCGAATAATAGATGAATGTAGTTATTTGGTAAAATGGCTGTTATGTTTGTTTTTTCCTTAGAGATGCTATTCCAAGTATCAATAACGGGATTAAAAAGTACATTAAAAATCCCCAAAAAGGTAAAGAAACCAAATCAATATGATTGACGACCAGAGTATTGGGAAGTGACCAAAAGCTCAGTTCAAGAATTAAGATACCTAGTGGCCACACAATGGGTTTAAAATCCGATAAATGAAGCCATTGCGCAGTTGAAAGAGCCATAACATAATAAAACACGGTTATTTTTACAAATAGCCCCAAAATCCACATAGACATGATTATTGCATCCAAATTATCAAAAAAGTTAGCTATGTTCACTAAACGAGCAGTTGTTAGAAAGGGATATGCAGTTGAAAATTCCGATCCTAGGATGAAAAGAACTGTAAGGTTAGTAGTGACAAAAGTAATCAAAACAACGAAAACTGCTGACAACCCCCATTTTTTACCATGTTTTGCATCTGTTAAGTAAGGTAGGAAAAACAGCATTAAGAAGAATTCACCAAACCATTCTTGAGGAACGACCGCACCTTTTAAAGATGGAACAACCCCATTTTCCATAATAGGCAACAGGTTCCCTAATTCAAAGTGTGGAACTAGTAACAGGATAATAATAAAAATAGAAAAGAAAAAAACTGGAAAAATAATTTGTGAACATCTTGCGACTACTTCCACACCTCCCCTTACCGTAACAGCAGAAAGAACCAGCATTGAGATAATAACGACACTTATCGGTGTTTTAGGAAAAAACAATCCAATTAAAAACTCTGCATAGATTCTAGTAATATTTCCTGTAAACATAATAAATAGACAAAAGTATGAAAAGCCCAATAGCTTACCAGCCCATTTACCAACCGTTTGTTCGCACATTTGAAAAAATGTTTTTTCAGGAAAGAGCTTGTACAAGCGTATAACTATTATTACAATCATGAAGCCAATAATGGATGCCCATATAGGAGAAAGCCACATATCACTTTTTGCATACTTTGCAGTTAATCCAGGAACTGAAAGTATAGCAGTTGGAATAATTGCATGATACATCATAATCCCCATTTGGAATGCAGATATTTTTCCTTTCTCCATTTACAGGCACCCTTTCAACAATACATTAAGATAATAAAGAATTAGATTTGGACTTTCGATTACTCCTTATACTTGCGATTCCTACTATTAATAATGGAATTAATGTGAACATGATCATTCCCCAAAAGGGATTCACTGCAGTATCAAGTTGACTAAGTACCATGAGATTTGGAAGTGACCAAAAGCCCATTTCAATGATTAATATACCTATTGGCCAAATAATCGGTTTATAGTCAGATATATTCAGCCATTGAGCAGCCGATACAACCGTAACATAATAAAAAACGGTTATTTTCACAAACAGACCTAATATCCAAATAGCCATGATTAGAGCATCCAAATTATCAATAAAATTGGCTATGTTAACAAACCGTGCCGTTTCTAAAAAGGGATAAACTCCTCCTGTGTTTGGACCTAAGATAAAAAGGACAGTAAGGTTGATCATAATGAAAGTGAATAAAACAAACAGCACCGTGATGATGCCCCATTTCTTGTGCTTTTTTACATCGGATAAGTACGGAAGAAGGAATATGATGATGAAAATCTCCCCGAACCAGACTTGAGGAACAATTGCTCCTTTTAATGAAGGCAGAATTCCATTTTCCATGATTGGTAATACATTCAGTAGATGAATTTGTGGACTTAACAATATCATGATGATAAATATGGAAAAGAAAAAAATCGGGAAAATGATCTGCGCGCATCTAGCTACTACTTCTAGTCCGCCCTTAATTGTAATTGCGGAGAGGAACAGCATCGAAATGATGATTACACTGATTGGTGTTTTTGGGAAGAACACTCCTATTAAGAACTCTGCATATGATCTTGTGATTTGTCCTGTTACATATACAAAAAAATAAAAGTACAAAAAACCTAAAAGTTTTCCTGGTATTTTACCAAGAGCTTGCTCACATATTTGAGAATATGTTTTCTTTGGAAAAAGTTTGAATAAGCTCATTACAATCCATAAGGTTAAAAAGCCAATGGTGGATGCCCATATTGGAGATATCCATAAGTCAGTTTTTGCGTATCTTGCAGTAATACCAGGCACTGAGAGAATGGCAGTAGCAATAATTGCATGATACATCATGATTCCCATTTGGAAGGCAGATATTTTCCCTTTCTCCATATACGGGCCTCCTTTCATTCAAAAACGAACTTTCTACATACATAAACATGTTAAGGGTTAGGTTTCCATAAACCTCCCAAATGGTTTAAAGATATATTCCAATAATGTAACTGGCCCTGGTAAATTTGGAAGATCAAAGAGCGATAATATCCCTGCTGTAGCCAATAGAATAAAGAAAACCATCTTATCTTTTTTAGGATAGTTTTTCATTTTTCGCCTCTCTGATAACACAATTATTGCAATTACAACTATGGCTGCGGAAAAGTGACCCCATTTCATTCGTTTTTCACCTCATTTTCAGGTAAGCCGCCCGGAGTAGTAATATAGCCTGGTCTACGGATATATGCTTCTACCTGGACAACTACTTTCACTTCAGGAAAAACTTCATCCCATTGATCTTTTGCTTTTTTCCATTCTTTTGGATATTTGCGATGAAATTCAGTCGCAAAATCTACCACATCTGCGTTGAGCTCCTCTTGAAGATTAGTAATAGAAAGTTCAATCCGTTCCTTAATATTTTTTTGATAATCTTTCTCAATCTTTTCTATTATTTTTGGATTCGCTAGATTAAGATTCGTTTCATTTTGAACGACGTCCCCCTCTGTTTTTACCTTGACAAACATTATCCACTGGCCTTTTTTCACTTCCGGTGTTAGCTTAACACTCCCTTTAACTGGGGTAAGGGAAATTTCTCCTTCTTCCTCTTCCGGCTTAAATGAAATCGTATATTGCTTCATTTCATTTCTAATCCATAGAACACCTCGAGTTTTACGTTCATCCAATGTCCCAATTAGCCTATCTTTCTTTAGGACAGCTAATCCATCTAAATATGGGATAGTTTCTGTTTCTTTTTTTCCTTTTTCAGCAGGTAATATTTCTACTAGGGGAAGTGAAACAGCCTGAGACTCATTCTTCATAGCTATACCTAAATCATTTAACGTTATTCTCTGTCCCGTTTGAAAAGTAGATAGTTCTTTTAAAACTTCTCCAGAAAATCGTTCTAAAGGTGGAAGTAATCGTAAAACATCATGGGCCTCTCCCTTACTTATGTAAATATATGCACGATCACGAGGCTGGGGATGTCGACTTAAAAAGTCGTACGATTCTTGTATTCCTTTTTCAGCTAATGCTCTTCCAAATATAAATGTTTTACATTGTCCCCAAAAAATTCTACGAGGAAACTTCATTTGAAGCATAGAAACAGCATTTGCCAAATTCGAGCCGATGCCATCTCTAACAAATGTCGAATCCTCGCCTCCCCCCAACTCTCCTCCTTTTCCGAGAATCCGGGGGATAAACACTTGAACCGATACTTTTAACTGATTATCCTCGGTAAGATCGATAGCAGCAGCAGTTACAATCGCGAGATCATTCACTTCAATCCGGTCCCAGCACCCACTTAATAGTGGAGTGAAAAGGCAAATGCAAATAATTGGAATCAGATGCTTCTTCATATCGATTCTCCTTTGTTCTTCCAAGCAAGAGCATTGAATAATAATTGGTTTGGAACTCAGTAGTACCTTGACTACAAGGAAATAGTTGTATCCCTTATGTTTCTAGTTCAGAACGTGAAATATGATTTTCAGGGGAGAAAAATTCGATAGATACTTACATCTGTACTACCTTCTCCATATTCACATACACTCTTTATGGAAAACAAATAAATAAAAGAGTTACTCCACTTCACATTTCTAAGAATGCTTCATGTGATAACATAAGGGTGCTATTCTCCCCCTTGATTTGGATTTGGCTTCAAATCAGGAGCCATTCGATATTGGTTATAGTTTCCAGAAAAATGAGGACGCGTATTAAGTTTCCACCATGGGCCTCTTATGAGTGTATCTTTAAGTTCTTGACTCTTAAATGGAGCCAATGGAGTTAAATATGGCACTCCGAAAGAACGCAATGCTGCTAAATGAATAATAATAGCAATGATTCCCATCATCACCCCAAGGAGTCCTAAAGCTCCTGCCAAAAAGATAATTGGAAAACGAAGCAAACGAATACCAATTCCCATTGCATATCGTGGGATCATAAATGACGCAATTCCAGTAATCGCCACAACAATAACCATAGGGGCTGCCACGAGACCTGCTTGGACAGCTGCTTGTCCTATTACAAGTGCTCCTACTATACTGACCGCAGAACCTACCTGTTTAGGCAAGCGAACACCTGCCTCTCGCAAGGCTTCAAAAGAAATCTCCATCATAATCGCTTCGACAAGTGCTGGGAATGGAACGGCTTCACGTGATGCTGCCATACTTAGTAAAAGAGCGGTAGGGACCATTTCCTGATGAAAGGTTAAAATGGCGACATAAAGAGAAGGAAGCAACAGAGATACAAAGAGAAACAAATAACGAAGCCATCTAATCGCAGTACTAATTAGAAAACGTTGGTAATAGTCCTCATGTGATTGAAGCAACGAAAAAAAAGTGGTGGGAGCTATTAAAACGGAGGGTGTCCCATCAACAATGATCGCAACTCTTCCCTCTAGCAAATTAGAACAGGTAACATCAGGACGCTCTGTATTTAAAATTTGAGGAAAAGGTGAATACGGATTATCTTCAATAAATTCCTCTATATATCCGCTCTCCAATATTCCGTCTATATTGTCGGTATTCATTCGATTTATACGATTCTCAACCTCTTCAATCAATGTTTTATCTGCAAGACCTTCAATATATGCAATAACAGTTTTGGTTTTCGTATATTTTCCAATGATAATTTCCTGCATTTTCAGTGTAGGACTTTTAATTATTCGTCTGATTTGAGATTTATTCGTAATTATGCTTTCAGTAAATCCCTCTCTAGGACCCTTCAAGCCCACTTCTGCAGCTGGTTCTTCAATGCCCCGCTTCTCCCATTTGGCTAAAGAGAAGGAGAAACCCATACTCAGTCCATCACATAATAATATTGGGTTCCCGTTTGAAATGGAATCGATGCATGCTGAGAGCAGTGGTGTTTTTTGCAAATTGGAAACCGGAGTCTTTTGCTCGATGGTTTTCATAACTTCAGTTGGTGATTGAACTTTTGAGTTGATTAACGGATTCACTATTTGTTCATCAGCTGCTTCAGAATTTGTAAGCCCTTCGATATAGATTATATATGCTTGAATGCTTTCTCCAATTAAAAAAGGAAAGATGATTACATCAGAGCAATTGGCATATACAGAGCGTAAAGAAGCGATATTATCGTCAATTTGATTGGATAGATGGTCTTGAGATGCTAAAACACTCGTTTGAGATTGAGCGTCACTCTGTTTTTCTTTTCTATTATTGAAAAGCCTTCTAACACGACGCACTCATTGCTTCCTCCTAAAACTTTCTATTATTGAAGTTACTCTTAATTATTCGATAAATTTGCTAAAATTATGCACCTTAAGGAATATTCACCTAGCAGGAAGCAACTAGAGCGTTTCCTATTTATAATTAAAAACACTCCTCAAATAAAAAAACCGCTTTCTCGAAAGCCTGACTGAGAAAGCGGGAAGATATCATTGAGTTATGTTCTCGTGCTTTTGGTTATTTATCGTAAAAATAAGCTAATCTTCTAGATGGAAAGAACCCCAGCTACTAAGTTAATGAATTTGTTGGAAAAAAATTAAAATTATTTAAATATTTGGTATAATCTTTTTCAAGGGGGAATTTCTTTGAAAACAAATATGAAAGAAAAAGTGAAGACCATTCTGTTGTTTGCATTAATTATTTCTCTCGTCGGTTCATTTGTATTATTTTTTATTGGCTATTATTTGATTAGCTTCATTGCTATCGGCTTTTTTATTAGCTTAGCCACATTTTTAGGTCAGTGGAGCGCGGATAAAAGTGCAGATTATGTTTTCAGGATTGAGCATAGCAACAACAAAAATAAATGGAATAATAAATGGTAGACCTTCACTTAATAATCGTTTTTCTTAACATGACATATAAAATCCAACAATAAGTTGATACAAAAAGGCTATTTACTTAGAGACTGTTTTCTTATATCAGATAAGTTTCCCTTCATCATCCGAAGGCTAGCAGTTTGGATCAGCTGAATGCGAGGCCAGTGTGAATAGAGAGACACCATATGCGAAGCGAAAGAGGTCTCAGCCCACATGCGCCAAGCATGTATCTGGTGCGGAAAACCGCCGATGTGCAAAAACAACAATGGTATACGAAAACAGCCTTTAAAAAGGAAATGTATCTAGACCATCGATTAATTTCACCCTCCTATTCAGGGTACTTGAAATCTTAAATAGAATGAAGAAATAGCTAGAGAAATTTTTCTTACTAGCTCCTTCAATCACTCCCCGAATCATGGAATGACATAAAATGGGCGCATCATCTCATAATCCTCGTGTTCTAGAATATGACAGTGCCACACGTACAAGCCTGTGTATGGTCCGAACGGAACAATGATTCGCGTGATCTCATTCGGGTTTGCGCGTACCGTATCTTTCCATCCTCTTTCATTTGGATCAGGTGATCGACGTGGTCCTGTTGGAACAATTTTTCCTTCTTCTTCAAACCCCTCCACATCATATGGCTGACGATCAAGTATCTGAAAACGAACCATATGTAAATGAATCGGATGGGCTGCCTTTGTCACATTTACGAAGCTCCATATTTCCACGCCCCACAGCTTCGGAGTTTCAGAAATAGGTTCCATCCATAAACGATCATCTAACAAATGAATCGAACGACCATACGAATCTGGTCTGGTGTTTAATAATAGCTGTCTCTTCAAATGTGCCTGAGATTCTGTCAACTTTGGAATAAAGGATAGTTGGGTGGGGATCCTGTCATTTGTCTTGGAAGAAGAAAGCTGAGATTTCACACGAAATTGCATAATCATGCCTGTCGTAAGTGGATCTGGCTTGGTTCCTTGAGGGAATGGAGACTCCGCATCGTTTAATACGGTGATCCTTTCTCCTTTGGATGAGCTAAAGTCAACTAGTACATCTGCTCTCTCCGCTGGTGCAAGAAGGATATTTGTTATAGAAACGGGCTCTGCTAAAAGCCCTTGGTCCGTTCCGATTTGAACAAAGGGAACTCCATTTGAGAGAGAGATTCTATAAAAACGAGCATTTGAGCCATTTAAGATCCTAAAACGATACAACCGAGGCTCTACTTCCACGTATGGCCATACGTTTCCATTTACTAAGATAGTATCCCCAAAAAAATCAGGTAGAACAGATGGATTCACTTCAGGTACAGGAGGGTCCGGTTGAGAAGGATAAAACAGGCTCCCATCTGGATGGAATGAGCGGTCTTGAATGAGTAACGGAAGTTCATATGGGATGGTTGGCAAATCAAGCCGTTGTTCTTCCTCATCGTGAATAATATACAATCCAGCTAAGCCCGCATAAATGTTTAAGCGCGTGATGCCCATCGCATGATCATGATACCAAAGAGTCGTTGCATTTTGGATGTTGGGGTAAGTGTAAACCGCTTGTGTGAAATGGGTTCCGACTTTTTTAAATCCTTTTGTAAACCATGCTTCAGGATATCCATCACTTGCTGCTGGGGTTACTCCTCCATGGAGATGTACAACCGTTCGGACTTCTGGTTTGTCACGTTCCGCACCATGGACTGTCGTATCGACGGGTAGGATATGCTTTGGTGGAAGTTCGTTTGTCCATAGCACGTGAATCGGTTGATTTTTCCATACTCGAAAGGTAGGACCAGGAAATTCACCATTATATGTCCAAACCTTTGTTGGTGGTAAATCTCGATGGAGCTTTTTCATTATTTGGATCATACGAACTTCAAAAAACGGCTGATTGTTCAAACACGAAGATGGTACCATATGCTTCATAATCGGCAGAGGATCTACAAACTTTTCAAGCACGCAAGTCCCTCCTTTATGTGAAATACATCAACTACTATTACATCCTATTCGTTACCCTATCTGATTATCCACATAAGATTTCCTCGTTCTGTTTCAAATAGAATGCTACTCAGTTAGTTACTTTCCGCCATTAATTCTCCTTTCTCTTCATGATAGATTTTGTAGCTGATTTCAAGCATATGGTCCTTTGTCATGGTCACCTCACAATAATATGGAATCGCCTTTCCATACGCGTCAAGTGAAGGAATCTCTCTAAAGCTAAAGTACTCACCTGAACCAAGCATTCGAATAGCCGCAAGCGTCGTACGTCCAGAAGAATCAATATCAACCACACATTTTCCTTTGATCACAACATAATCCTTTAAGGCAACGTATTTTAAGCTTGGTAGAGTTGTAAATAATAATAATGCAGCCAAGATAATGATTCCGATAATTTTCCCCATTCTACTCATAGTGAAGTCTTTTTTCATATACATGGTTATGATGTGAATCAGCGCATATATGACGAACAAAACTCCGAGGGTAAGGATAAAATAATAGATGAATAGATCTTGATTGACCATGTGTCTTTCCCTCTCTTTTCTCAAATTATTCTTAGGACCATTTACTGACATCTTTCCAACTAACACTTAAGGGGCACTCCACTTACAGAAAGAATGCCCCTTACATCTCTAATAATTGTCTATAACACCACCAAGTGATGAAGCCGTTACAGCTGGGTTATTTATCCATTCCTTGATTTCGTCTTTCGTCCCATAAACGACAATCCCTATAATATCTACTTCGTCGATTTGATATTCTTTCATCTGATCGTAAGCTTCCACGTGTTCACTGTATATACTCGTTTTCAGAAGGCCTAGAAACTCATCATATTCAAATTCTAGATTCGTTAATGAGGTATAAGAGTCATTAAAAGAAAAGCCAAGCGCTTCCTTTTCCCTAATAGATGTTGCTGACCAATCGTATTCCTTCGCTTCCTGCTGAAATGCCTGTAGCTGACTTCTGCTATAGGTGTCAATCCAAAACCATGTCATCTTTGGAAGCGTCCGAAATGGAAGTTCACTTACCTTGTAGGGTTGATCGAAGGAAAGAGCAACTTCAAATATGTGATCCCCATCCATCCTTTGAATCAGATTTTCATCATTCATATATTTTTTATAACTGACTTTTGGATGAAAGAACAGCATTTCTTTCCACCCATTTTCCTTATAATTGAATTGCCAATCTTCCCCCGTGACTCCGATCCCCCCACCAGCGCCTCTTGAGATGATTAAGGATGGAATTAGCCCATAGAAATATTGTTTTTGATCTGTTACGATCGATTTGATTTTCATATCTTTAGAGATTTTATATTGGCTCGCCCCCCCTAATATTCCTATAGAATCCACCGTTTCACTGATATAGCCATTCGGAGTGCTTAATCGCACATATGCATCCCATTGCTTATAGGCTTTTTGGCTAAAATATACCGAGATGGCGAAATTGCCAATGCTTAGCAGAATAAATACCCCAATCGAAACGAATACAATTGTAAGTACCGACCTCTTTTTCCCTCTGTTTATTGCCTTCTTAATCTTCTTCTCGTCAAACAGGTTCTCTGTCCACTGGTCATCCATGAAGCTCCCTCCACTTCTTCTGAAACTCTTTTCTTGCACGAAATAAATAAGTTCGTACCGTTTCTTCCTTCAAACCAAGAAGAATCGAAATTTCCTTGTAGCTAAGTTCATAGTTATATTTAAATAATAGCAGCTGTTTATAGATTTCTTGAATACGATCTAGAGTGATAGTGATTTCTTGTTTCATTTCCCTTGAGATGACGCTTGCTTCCGTGTCTTGTTCGTTTGCAAAGTTATTCAAGAAACGATCATCATCGATCGACAGGGATGGTTCTTTTCCTCGTTTTTTAAATAGCTTTTTACATTCATTCATAGCAATGACAAAGATATAAGAGAGCGCTTTATCAGCCGGAACCCCGCTACGATAAGCCATATATTTCACATAACTTTCTTGAACAATGTCCTCTGCATCTTCATGGCTACACCCGGTTTTTTTTAGGTAAAAATAGATCATTTTTGCTTGCTTCTTATATACTTCTAATAGTAGCTCTGAATCCATGGCCCCCCCTTTCTAACCACCTTTACCATTAAAGAGTCATTTTTCTAAGAAAGGTTTACAGTCTAATCGAAATTTATTTCTGATTCTTTTTAAGTCTTTAACATTTTCCCACTAAAAAAACCTATCCTCCAATTGAAGAATAGGCTCAGTTCATCTGAACTAGTGATGAAAGAAGGATTCTTTCCCCTGCCTACCTGCGAAACGTCATCTTACTTTCGAAGGCAATGAGACGAATCCCTAGGTTACGGAGATCATGCTCATTCGTTCGTAAGCAACTTCTTTTCCAAAATAATTTTATGTAGCCCTTTTTCATCCGTATAGGTGTCAATGACATCAAATCCATACTTTATATTCAATAGGAGCATGTGCCGCCATTTATTCATTGTTTTCGTTCGCACAACCCTATACCCTTTTTCCTTTAAATAGTGATGCTGTTTCTCCATCAGCATGGACGCGATTCCGTGGGTTCGATAATCCGGATCCACTCCGCCTAGCCAACTATAAAAGGTTTGTGAATCCTGTTCATATCCAATTTTATATCCTATGACTTTGTTATTGTCCATGGCAATTAGAATCAATAATTTTGGTTTTGTTCCCATTTTTGTTTTCAAATCTTCAGTCGTTTCAAATATCAATTTATGTATCGCTACCAATTCATCGACTATATGATTATCTGGAAGTGTAGGATATAAGAAATATTCAACGTTCACCCAAATTCCGCCTCTCGAATTCCATGAATGTGTTTATCATCACTTGCATAAAAACCAATTCCCGACCTCTATTATTTTATACGTTAAGTTCAAGAGATGGTTTCGTCATTGGATCTTTTTCTAAAAAAATAAAATGGAAAGAACATCGCTGCGAATAGAATGAGGGCAATTGCTTCAAGTACTAGAATGTAATAGGGATATGGCCCCAAATAGTCGAGTAAGGAAGGATTCTCCGGCTTATGCGCAAGAAACATATAATTCCCATTTGTGATTCGATTCGCAATAAAGGCACAGGCAGCGCTGATATTAAGAAATGTAAAGGCTTGAATGAGGCCTTTTCCAGTTGGCCGATAGCCTTTAATGACAACATAAAAAAGAGCAATCAAAATGATCAATATATGTGTAGTGAAAAATTGAATAAACCGGAAATGGGGAAAACCCAAAAAAAGCTCTGGTGTAATTAACGCCTGGAGAGCTCCTGCAATGCCTACAAAATAGAGCAATTGAAAAAGCACCTTGGATTGTGTAATCAACAGCAGTAAAGCGATGATTAGGCTAATTGAACAGAGCTGGAGCGGCAGGGTAAATGAAAGATCCCACTCATCCCCGGACCATAGCCAAATATGATAGAAGGTTTCGAAGGTAAATGCGATACCAAACATACTCATACGCACGCCCTTTTCATGCGTCCGAATCCAAACCCGAAACACATACAAGGAGATGGAGAGAACGACAAAAAGCACTAATACAGCCATATGATAAGCAGAAAACCATTCAAATGGAAGTGATTCGTAATCATGACCAAGTAGTGAATACATGTTAATGGAACCCCTTTTACCTTATAGTTATTACCCATATCTTAACAGAAGAACGGATGTTTAGCTGTAATCAACAGGAGAAAATATCCCATTTGATTGAACTTTTATCTAAAGCCACTTGTTTGGATTGGAACAGAGGTGCATGAAACGACATGACTGTTCAGGAAGATATTTCGCATGGAGAGTATTTGGAATAGAAATAGGGATGGAAAGTACGTGCTCTCCATCCCTTTTGCGGCCATCCTCTAACTTGTCCGCTTACCTCATTATTTATTATTGTTTACGATTTGGTCTGTTAAATGCTTGATTTGATCATTATTTAGATCGCCTGTAGCTTGCATGGCAGTTGCCAGGTGTTCAAATGAGGCTTGGTTCTGTTCTTCATTTGCATGAACATGACTGGATGCTACAGGATTCCCACTCTTCTGATGCTCATCCATTTTCATTGCTGAATGCTTCGCTTTTTTCATCGCTTTGTATGTTAAACCAAGCTCGCTTGCAAACTCGGCTAACGCATTCATATTTGGCATAAACGACCGAGGAAAATCCGTCTTTTGAGCCATATTACGCAGCGGCTTCATCATTCGGTTATTACGGAATAGCACGGCGGTCAAAGCACTTAACACTACACTCACAATTGTAAATGTTAAAAAGCCATTATTCCGCTTTTTTTTGCCAAATAAACGCATGACTTGCTCTGGAAGTCTTGTATTTAGTAACGCAGATACCCATTGATAATTATTCAATTGAATGGCACTCCCCTTGTTCTATTTTGAAGGTACGATTGCTGCCTTCTCTACTCATAGGATGTGAAATTTGGGGAGAAATATGCTGGGATTTTCGTCAATTGATTGAATTTGCAAGAGTACCTGTGAATCGTGAAGTGCGATAAGATCATTTTGAGCGAAAATAAACAACTTCTGAGCGAAATATGGTCGAACATGAGCGAATTCTTGTGGAATCGGAGCGAAATCCGACTCAAAGGGAGCGATATTTACCTACAGAGGAGCGAACGCTCACAAATGGAGCGAACGCTCACAAACGGAACATTCCCTCACAAACGGAACATTCCCTCACAAACGGAACATTCCCTCACAAACGAATCCGTCGTTTTGTCCAAAAATAGCGAATACACAATAACGGCATCCACTTTTTTATAGAGGCATTTCTAAAATCACTTTTGTTCCTTTTTGAGGAACCGATTGAATGTCTAGTGTTCCCCCGACCGCTCGAATGCGTTCATCCATGCTGAAAAGTCCGACGCCTTTTTGGATGGTGTTTGGATCAAATCCGATGCCTTTGTCTTCAATAACGAGGCGAACACAACTGTCCATTTCACGAATGATTACTGACGCCTCATCAGTTTCTGCGTACTTCCGAACATTCGTCAATGCCTCTTGAATGACACGGTATATGGTTATTTCTTTCGTGCTATCCATTCGTGTTTGTAAATAACAATCAAAGTGAACGTCCATTCGGTAAAAATCATGATACTTCACTAGGTATGAGCGAATCGCGGGAACAAGTCCTAAGTCATCTAATACAGATGGGCGGAGCTCCCAAGAGATCTCTCTCACTTCCTTTATTAATTCCGTGGCTTCGTCCTGCATTTGCGTAAGTAACGGATGATCCATTTCCGCCTGTAATCGATTGATGGTAATCAAATGGCTGTATAAATTCTGGCCAATCCCATCGTGCAGCTCTCGTGATAAGCGTTTTCGCTCATCCTCTTGTACATCAATGATTTTCGTCATCATCTGCTGTAGCTCTGCTTCCGCTGTTTTCCGCTTTGTAATTTCGTAACGGATCGATAAATATTGATAGGGCTTCCCTTCTTCATTAAGAAAAGGAACAATCGTTGTATCTACCCAATAAATTGAACCGTCTTGTGCTCGGTTCTTTATTTCTCCTTTCCAGACTTCACCTGATGAAATCGTACGCCATAACTGGTGAAAAAAGGAGGGGGAATGATGGCCAGAATTTACAATCCGATGATTCTGCCCTATTAATTCATCTTTCCGGTACTTTGATATTTTACAAAACTGATCATTCACATAGGTGATTGTTCCTTTTGAATCGGTCATGGCTACAATGGATGAAGCATCAAGAGCAAATTTCAAATCCAGCAATTCTTTCATCGGCTGGATTGAATCAGGTGCATCCGCTTGAGGAAATGAACTCCGATCTAAATATCCGTTTGACTCGTTCATAGTCGTCTCCTTTAGTTAAAAATCAACTAGACCGCCAAGAAAGGTTTCAATTTGGTTAGCCACTTGGCTGACAAGGGATTGTTGGGATTCATTGAAAAGATGGGCTTCTCGTTGTCCAATTAATAAGACCCCTTTGGGAATCCCCTTTTGATTAAAAATCGGCACAGCATAAGACGATATGAGCTTTTCTGCTAGCATGATCGGGTATTCATTGGGCTTACCTAGAATCTGACTTGGGAAGCGTTCGACTGTCATCGGTCTACCAGTTGATATCACCCGACCTGCAATACCTTTTCCATATCTGACAACAATTCGCTTATATTTATCATTGCGATTTCCTACGGCGAAATGCCAGCCAATATCTGGACCGTTTGTATGCTGGAAGGCTAATCCGACAAAATCACATTTTACTTCAGTTAATAATTGCTGACATGCTTGAATGACAAATTGATATTGTGTTTGATTTTCCATCATCGAACCCTTCCTCTACATCCGATAACCAAGAAGGCCTTTTTTTAATGCATATTCAACAAGCTCAGGTCTTGTACGCATTTGTAGCTTTTCCATAATATTCCCTTTGTGTGTTTCAACAGTTTTCACACTGATAACAAGCTGCTCAGCAATTTCTTTATTGGCATACCCCTTGGCAATTAGCGTTAATACTTCTCTTTCCCTGTCAGACAACAATCGAAACGAATCATCATTCGTCCCTATGTTTCCGATGTATTCCTCCATTAATCGCTTCGTTGCAGATGGATGAAGATACGCGTTTCCATTTGCGACACTTTGAATTGCTTGAATCAATTCATCATGGGGAGCACTTTTCAGAATACAACCAGATGCCCCTGCATGTATGGCACGAAATAGATATTCTTCATCATCATGCATCGTTAAGATGAGAATTTGCGTTTGAGGAAGGAGTTTTTTCAATTCAGATGTGGCAGAAAGACCGTCCTTCCCATGTGGCATACTTAAATCCATGACAACAACATTTGGTTCGAACTCAAGTGCTTTTTGAATACCTTCATTCCCTTCAGAGGCTTCACCTACCACTTCCATTTGAGGATGATTATTTAACAGCATCGTTAGCCCCATTCGTACAACTGCGTGGTCATCCACTAATAAAATTCGAATCATGTGAAGCTCCCCCTTTGTCCTTTTTCACTCATGATCATTCATTGACAAAAATAGCGGGATCCCTCCCGCTATTCCTTAGTTAACTCGATAAACATTTAATAGGGAACAGTAAATTCTACAGTCGTTCCTGTCCCTTCCTCTGAGTGGACTGAACAAGATCCACCGATTAATAGCATTCGTTCTGTCATCGCAGCAAGTCCGAGTGATTTCTTCATGGCGTCAGGTACATCGAATCCACGGCCATAGTCTTCAATCTTAACTTTTAAGCAGCTTTCATTCCACTCAAATGTGATCCTGATTTTCAGCGTATCTGCATATTTGGCAATGTTCACAAAAGCCTCTTGACAGGCGCGAAATAAAGCAATGTTTTGTTTTTCCGTTAATTCTCCCATTATACCAGTAGATAATAGGTCTACTTCAATTCCGTACGTATGCGTATAAAGCTTAATATAATTTTTCAGAGCAGGAACAATGCCAAGAGTGACTAAAGTAGGTGGATGTAATTCCACAGACAGAAATCGAATTTCTTGAATCGTTTTCTCCAACAGCTGTTCCATTTCTTTCGCATAGCTTTTCATGCTTGGATTTTCAATCGACGATTCAATTAACTGCATCCCTGTCAGAACGCTATATAATGTTTGCCCTACCCCTTCATGTAGCTCGAGGGCGATCCGTTTGATCTCATCTTCATGGGAATCCATAATATACGTGTTGATTTTTTCTCTTGTAGGCAGAATATCCATTACTCTCCTCCTACCTTTTTCCTTCTATTTAAGTGCAGTGAGAGGTATCTTTGTGAGGATGATGATCCTCTTACTGCCTATTTTTTAACTTAAGAAGCTTGATTGGCACGAGCTTGTAATTGGGCTTTTCTTTGATAATAATACCAGTTTAACGCAAGTGATACGATATAAAAAGCGATAAAGAAATAAAATGCTGTTACAGGTGTTCCTGTTGTATTTACAGACCATCCAAATAGCTTTGGAATAAAGAAGGATCCATATGCCGCAAAGGCAGCGGTGAAGCCAAGAACAGGCGCTGCTTCCTTCACAGGGAAGATGTTTGGAATCATTTGGAAGGTAGATCCAGATCCAATTCCAGCTGCAAGGAATAATAATAAAAAGGATGCTAAAAAGCCAGAGAACAGCTTTTCGTTTGTGAAGTAGATAACACCACCTGCACCGATTGTCATGATGATGAGCGTCCACGCGGTGACAAGTGCTCCTCCCCATTTATCTGATATCCAGCCACCTACAGGTCTCGCAGCGGCGGCAAGTAACGCGCCTAAAAAGGCTAGCGATATATGCTCAGGGAATTGAGAACGAAGCAGCAGCGGAAAGGCAGCTGCATAGCCAATGAATGAACCAAATGTTGCCACATATAGGACCGTCATAATCCATGTATGCTTTCGTTTGACAATCACAAATTGTTCCTTAACAGATTGTGTAGCATTTGGAAGATTATCCATCCCAAACATAGCCGCAATCGTTACAATCGCAATTGGGATGACCCAGATAAATGCGGCATTTTGCAACCAAATTTCTTCTCCATTCGCTAGCACTTGACCTTCACCTACAAGAGCAAACGTGCTTGCGGCAATAATTAAAGGAGTGACAAATTGAACAACTGAAACCCCCATGTTTCCTAATCCACCGTTAATCCCTAAAGCTGTACCTTTTTCCTTTTTCGGATAAAATAAGCTAATATTCGAAGACGAGGAAGAAAAGTTCCCTCCTCCTAGTCCGCAAAGTGCTGCAAGCAAGAGCATGACACTATACGGCGTCTCTGGATTTTGAACAGCAAACCCGATACCAATCGCCGGAATGGCTAACACAGCTGTTGAAATAACGGTCCAGTTCTTCCCGCCGAATTTCCCGACAGCAAATGTGTAAAAGAAGCGCATCGTGGCACCAACTAAGCCTGGTATCGCAGCTAAGGTAAATAGCTGTTCATCTGTAAACCCAAAGCCGATATCATTTAAACGCACCGCAACTACTGACCAAATTTGCCATACAATAAAAGCAAGCATTAACGAAGGGACAGAAATCCAAAGATTTCTACGCGCATGTTTCTTCCCTTCTTTTTCCCAAAATGGTGGGTCTTCTGGGTTCCACTTTTGTATCCGTTTATTGTTATTCATGTGTATTCTCTACCTTTCTCATGACGTACTCTAGTTCACTACTATGGTCAAATGCAACCCACTCATTTTCCGTATGGGTGACTGTAGCCGTTACAGGAACAGCTACAAATTTGCCCTTGTCAAAATAGATGCGAAGATGGGTTTGATCAGGGCATAATCCAATGTTCTCAACCATTTTTTTCAAGGATGGGGCTTGATCGCCTCCTTGGTGGTCTTTAATTGAAACCTCAACAGGTGTTGACATAAATCCCTCTAGGTCCTTCAAATTAATGACTTCCACAGCTCTCGCACCCTCTTTTCGCTGGATAGATAAACATTTTATAGCCCTGTAAGTAGCTCCAAAAGTCATCTCCGCCTTGTTGTTCTAAATATGCGAGCGTCTCTTCCTCTGATTGCCAGCGGCTCATCCCTTTTACTTCTGCAACGACAATCTCCGCTCCATCCATACGTTTCTCTTCCAAATACCAATTCACACGAACGCCTTTAAATAACTCTGTTAGTATATCATGAATGTCCGAAGCAAAATGATCGGCCGCATCTCGAACAAACACAAAATCCAAATAAGTTTCGCTATTCATTTTACATCACGCCTTCTTAGCTTTTGGTCTCGCTTATAGATCATCATGGCGATTGGAAACAACAGGATATTAAGTCCAACAAATGTAAGAACGATGGTATAATTCTCATAATAATATTGGTGAACCATGTACTGGGTAAAAACAATGTTTAATAATAAAATGACACAAAGCATGATAACAGGAATGTAATTACGCTTCATAACGCTTCACCCTCACTGCATATACGGCATCATTTTCGACCTTCACTTGAATTTCAGGCAGTGGTCTTCTTGGAGGACCAGCTGTTGGCGCGCCAGTCGTTACATCAAATTTTCCGTGGTGACAAGGACAGATCATTTCGCCTTCCTCTTTTACCCAGAACACAGGGCAGCGGAGATGGGTACAGGCATTTTGATAAGCCACGTATTTTTCCTCAGATAACCGAATTAAGATGGCATCGTCATGCTCACCAGGAAACTTAAAGTCAACAGCTTCACCTATGCCAATTTTACTTACATCCGTAATTTTTTTATGCTGATATTCCTTATCGGAAAGTCCCATTAATTCCTTAGCCGCCACAGCCCCCCATGGCAGGGAGGAAACTGCAAAGACACCTGCAGCTCCTACGAGTGTTTTCATAAACCCACGGCGGTCTAATGTTCGTTCATGATTCCGCTGAATATTATGAGTATAGTTATCTTCATTAAATGGGATTTTGTTCTTTTGATCTGACATGTTCATCCCTCCTAGAACAGCTTTTGAATTCCTTGTAAAATACCAGGAAGATTCACTTTAACGTTGGTTTCTCCCTCTAGATATGGCATGCTAGTTACCCATTTGCCATTGTCTAGATTAAATTGCTTCTTCTTGTTTTCAATTTCTTCATCGGTTAACCATTGAAGCGTACCCGAAGGGCAAACACTCGCACACATCGGCGGAATTCCATCTTTCGTACGGTCAATGCATAGATCGCATTTGTACATTAAATTCTGTTCCGTATCGAATTTCGGGATTCCGTATGGACAAGCAATCGTACAGTTTTGGCATCCGATACATTTTTCGACTAGCGCAGAAAGAACAGCACCTGTTTCATGAATTTGAATCGCTTGAGCAGGACAGCTTCTTGCACATGCCGGATTTTCGCAATGAAGGCACATGAGAGGCATCGTTTGCCGGTTGACTAGTGGATTGACATCGTACACATAGTTACGATTTCGCTCCTCATGTCCACCACACTGTGTGCAAGCAGCGAGACAAGAACGGCATCCTATACAATTTTCAAGCTCTAAATATAGCCTCTTTTTCATTTATTGCACCTTCTTACTTTCAAGTTTTTCAATCTTAGCCGCGCATGCTTTAAACTCTGGCATTCTTGACATCGGATCTAAAGCTGCAATAGTTAGGAGATTAATTGAGTCATCATGCCCAAAGTGATACGGCACAAACACCGTGTCTTGACGAATTGCTTCTGTTATTTTCACTTTGTAGACGGTCTCCCCGCGGCGAGTTGCTAAATGTACTCGTTCTTCGTGAACAATTCCATATTGCTTGGCTGTCTCCGGATGTACCTCAACAAACGGCTCTGGACACATATCATGTAAAAACGGAATTCTACGCGTCTGGTTCCCTGATAAATAATGATAGACGACACGACCAGTTGTTAATCGAAGTGGATATTCGTCACAAGGCTCTTCAGCCGGTGGACGATAAGGAAGTGCGCAAATTTTCGCTTTTCCATCTGGATGATAAAATTTCTTATCTAGAAACATATGCGGTGTTCCTGTGTCTTCCTCATTTTTACAAGGCCAGAACACCCCATCTTGCTTGTCGATTTTCTCCCAGGTCGCACCAGAATAGTCGGCATTCCCACCTTTTGTTGCTTCTCGGAATTCATCAGATACGTCCTTCGCTGTTTTTAGATGGGAAAAATATTGACCTCTTCCAAGACGCTCTGCTAATTCAACTTGCATTTGCCAATCGGGCTTCGATTCCCCTAATGGCTCTTGGGCTTTATTGATTTTAATAATACGCCCTTCAATATTCGTAACGGTTCCTTCATCCTCCGACCATGTGACTGCCGGCAGTACGACATCTGCAAATTCAGCTGATTCTGATAGATAGAAGTCTGAACAGACCATAAAGTCTAAATTTTTCATCGCTTGGCGTACGAAGTTTAAGTTAGGTGCCGAAACGGCTGGATTGGAACAAAGTAAATACATTGCGCGAATCACCTTTTGTTCCATCAGTTCAAACATTTCGTAAGCTGAAACACCTGGCTTTGGCATTTCATCTGGGGTAATTCCCCAAATTTGACAAACTTCTTTCACATGCTGGGGATTCGTGATTTTTCGGTAGCCTGGAAGTAAGTCTGACTTTTGCCCATGCTCACGGCCACCCTGTCCATTTCCTTGTCCAGTGAACGTCGCTACACCTGACTTTGGACGACCAATCTTTCCAGTAATGAGTGCCATGTTTACATAACCGGAAACATTGTCTACCCCTTTATGTTGCTGTTCGACACCACGTGCAAACATGACGACCGCATTCGGTGCTTTTCCGTAGATTTCAGCGGCACGAATGATTTTTTCCGGTGCCACGCCTGTAATTTCACTCGTGTATGCCGGAGTAAATTCCTTAACAATCTCTTTCGTTTCTTCAAATCCGTTTGTATGATTCTCAATAAAAGCTTCATCGATTTGCCCATTTTCAATCAGTAAGTGAACAATTCCGTTAGCAAGGGCAAGATCTGTTCCAGGCTTAAGATCTAAATGAAGATCGGCTCTTCTCGCAATCGGTGTTTCCCGCGGGTCTACAACGATGATGTAGCCCCCTCTTTCTTGAACGTTCCAAATACGGAACATTGAAGTCGGATGACATTCAGCTGTATTGCTTCCTGCAATAAATAAGCAATCCGTTTCATGGATATCTGTCCATGGAAGCGTTGAACCACGGTCAACCCCAAAGGAACGAAGGAACCCACCAGCTGCACTTGACATGCAGAAGCGCCCATTATAATCAATGTAACGTGTCCCAAGTCCGACCCGGGCGAATTTACCTGTTAAGTAGCATTTTTCATTTGTCATCGATACCCCACTAAAAACCGATAGCGTATCTTTGCCATAATTCGCTTGAAGCTCTGTGAATCGATTCACAATCAAGTCGTATGCTTCTTCCCAGCTCGCTTCTCTGAAGCCCTCCTTCGTACCTTTTAAGGAGGCATCATCACGGATAAGAGGCTTTAATAGACGGTCCTTGTGGTTGGTTTGCTGATAGGCAGTTACCCCTTTAGGACACATCTTTCCTACCGTTACCGGCCAGTCATACCTCGGCTCTACTCCGATGATTTTATTCGTTGTTGTATTTACACGTAAATTCATCCCGCACTGCATCCCGCAATAGCTACAATGTGTTTTCACGAGCTTTTCATTTGGGTGAATTAAGTTCTCCACGTCTTTAAAGAATTTATCCCTTTGCATCTTGGTTTGCCTCCTTGACCTTCACTTCATGGGTAGGAAACCCTGAAAATTGAGCAATACGAAACTTTCTGCGACAAGGAAGACAAAGCTCAGCTAAGTGGAAGTCTTCCTTTTTAAATTCCATTTGATTTACACCAAGTACGCCTACAACATCTTTTGCTTGCTCTGTTGAAACATAGTGGCTTCCGCAAACCTTACATTCCTTCATCGACTGCTCTGCATAATGCTCGCGATAGTTCCGGGCAAATACACTTAGCGGGCGGAATGGAATATGTGCAAGCTTCCCAAACGGAAGATAAATTAATGTGATAATGACCCCGTACTGATGAATAAGTGACATCGCTGGTTGCCCTGCACCATGTAAAAACACGTTCATAAAGGTTAACGCTAACCCTGTAATACTGATAAATAGCAGTAAGTATAATGGTAGAAAATCGTACATGAATTTCTGTTCTGCTCTTGCCTGCATATTTTTCAAGCGGCGATACAATGCCATGCACACTCCGATGATGACCATAATTGCAGTAATATTTAGCGCATTATAGAAGAAGAAAGCAATCACGCCATCAGCTTTAACTGTCATTAAGTTGATCCCCATCCCAACGACTGTGTAATAACCATTGTCATCCATCGTGAAGTACATCCACCCAAACACAAGCGGGAAAGTCACTAGACAAGATAAGATGCAACCCCACCCGATCAGAATGTGCTGGGTCCATCGGTAAATTCCCCTATTCCAAATAAATTTGTAAACGGCTAGATGGTCAACCGACGTTTTAGCTGTCGATTTCCGGAATAAGAGCTTGATTCCTTTTTTAATAAAAATCTTTGTTGGTGGCCTTTCTCCCCAAGCAATGAAGCGGTAAAAAAAACCGCCAATAAATACAATAGTTCCCACCATATATCCATATAGGTTTAAGTCAATGTGGGTAAACATTCTCGTGCCAATAAAGGAAAGAATGACGAGCCCACAAACCGTTAGAAACATAGATTTCGCAAAATGTGAAGCAAATGCGTTGTTAATGGAATGCGATTGGTTTTTGTGATCTGATAGTTTGATCTCCATTCGAAGCTCCTCCTAGAAAAATAGTAAACTCTTATCTGATACTATTATTGTAGAAGAAGCGGCGGATTTATTTTATAGGGGAACTTCCCCATCCTCTAAGGAAAATTCCCCTATCTTGATTAGGGAGGGGAAATGTGATGGTTTAGATATCCATGAGAAAGGATAATAGGTATGAGGTGATTTTCGGTGAAAAGCTTGTTTTTTGAAGACATGGAAAAATAATATTGAATAGTTTTGGTCATTTTGACGGTTGATTTCTACTTCAGGATACTTCGCTTTCCAGGGGAGGGTGATGAGCCTCCTCGGCTTCGCTTGTGGGGTCTCAATTGTCCCACTGCTCCCGCAGGAGTCTACGCATCCATCCGTTTCTATCAACCTAGTGCTTCCAAACCTAAAATAATAGAGAAAATAACTTTTCCTTATTCTCAAATGGCTACTTCGGTGGTTATTCCCTCAGGTCATTCATTTACTAGTTTGCGTGAAAAGCACTTAGGCAATTTGTCTATAATCAATAGACCATAGACAAACTCAACGAGCTTCGTGTTTGTCTATGGTCTGATGAGATCCAATTCCTTATTCGGTTAATATAGAGCGAATGATGTGCTTCGAGTCGAACTCGCTGTTTGAGTATTGAATAAGCAGCGGCTTTTTTGGGAACAGCTGCTGATCGATTTCATCAACGGTCATTCCAAGTTGAAAAAGCTCTTTGACCGTGCCTGTTAACTCTTCTAAAACGGCTAGCTTTCGCTTGAATTTATCTTTGCCATCTGGGTGATAACCCGAATGAGCACAGTACATGTCTTGGAAATCATAGGTTAGTATTTTCCGAAGGGATGAAATCAGTACGGGAATCGATTCATCCCTCATGATTATTTTCGGCTTGGCTGACACATACAAATCACCAGAAAAGAGCTCTCCCGTATGCTTATTCAACAAGCATACATGGTTCTTTTCATGGCCAGGTGTATGAATCACTTCCCATGTTTCCTTCCTTGACTCAATCGTTTTTTGATACGGGCGGGCAGCAAACGGCTCCCTTACACCCCAAAGCAGCTTCCGATATTCAGGGTAACCGGCTTCTTGCAAACAATCATCTACCGAATGTTCATGAATGTAAATCGGGATTTGCCGATGCTTCTGGAGCCAAGCCGCTGTCCCCGTATGATCTTCATGATCATGCGTTATACTGACAAGCTCGACCCTTTGCTCCTCATAAAAAGGAATTAAGTTTGACCGTACCGATTGAGCCCCGGTATCAATTAACATTCCATCGACAAGATATTGAAAAACGCTCATAGAAAATCCGAGATAGGACGCCTCGCTTTTCACAGAAACGACATGGCTATACTGCTGTATATTAATCATCATACACTCCTTACTCATTTGGATCGTTTTTTCTTTCTTTTAAAAGCAATAAGATTTGGTCATTTCTCGCGATGATTTCCTCCTTAACGTTCAGCCAGTGAGCACCCAAGTAATTCCAGCTTGAACGTCGTTTCAAGAGAAATAATCTCTTCCTTTTCCCAGCAGATCCGCTTTGTAAAGAGTGGTCCATCATACACAAATGTATGATACTCTCCCGATTCTCCCATCGGACAAGATTTTGTCTCTTGAATGGCTTGAAAAAAGGAACGGTCGATCGTTCTTCCTAACCAACCTTCATCTAAAACATCCTCACGCACGCGAATGATTTTTGCTTGATAGCCCGTGTGTACAAAGGTTCTCAGCAATTCAAGAGCTTTCTCTTGTACGGTCCACAACGGGTATACAGCAGCCAATCCAGCCTTTTCAGCAACCTTTTCTCCCCATTCTCGGTGTCCGTCTAAATAGAGATCGCCAAAAGCAATTCCATCTAAATGATAAGTCGCTTTTAATTCCTTTAAGGTCACTACGAATTCTTCCGAGTATTTTTCATATGTACATGGAATAAAGTGGACAGGAATTCCAATCGATTCAGACTGAAGCCGGATCATCTCCATTTTTTCCCCGTGCCCAAAAGTCCTCCCTGTTTCGATCGGAACGGTAGTAATTAAGCAAAGAACCTCATCCCCTGCCTTCGTTAACACATCTAGCGTCAAACAGCTGTCCTTACCGCCACTCCATGACAATGCCAATTTTCTCCCCATAACGCTCTCCTTCGTTTTTCCTTCTATTTTAACACGTAATGATTCCGAATTGAATGAATGGAGAGGAAATATATTCCTCGAGTGAAGTTCTCTTTCATCGACTTATTCGTAAAAACTGTTGCTATAAAATGATAAAGGTCATTTTGGATTTTGCAGCGAACAGCATTTAATAACCATTCAACTTACACGAGCATGCTCGCAAAATCCACATCCAATTGACATGAAAAACGCTCAGAAATCGGTCAGAGCATTTTGGTCATTGCATGTCCGAAAAAGTAAGATTACTCCCCTAAATTCAATAACCATTTACGCAATTTTGCCTTTGGGTAGTACACTTTATGGTTTATAATCACGTGGGGAATGTCCGAATGTTCTTGTATTAAAGACTTTGCATCTTCTTTTGAGATTCCCATAAAATGATGTACATCATTTTCTCTGATTAGTTCGTGTTCGTCCTCTTCGTTCAATGAGTCTATTAAACTTTTGGCATGAGGATTTTTAAAATTCTTAAGACCATCTCCAATAAAATATCCTGCCGCTGCAATACCTGCGCCTAACAATAATAAATCCAATTCCATTATTGTCCCTCCCGAATTGTGATACATTATATACGATGAATGACCAAAAAAGTGTCAAAAATTTTTCCTTTATGAATCTAATAGTTGAAAATATTATTGGATTAGCTGCTTCCTAATCCCTAAATTCTTATAGGGAAAGTTCAACCGAATACCTAATCTCAACACTCTATGAACATAGCAAAAAAGATAGAAACAGCTCACAACAGCCATTTCTATCTTTTTTTGGTTAATTTAAAAAGTGAAATTCGGTCATGCTTCCCGATTGTGTGGCGATGACCTCTAGTCTAGCATCAATGCGCTCTTTAAGCTCGGGTACATGGGATATAATTCCCACTAGTCTGCCGCTGCTTTGGATATCAATCAGCGCCTCTATTGCTTGGTCAAGGGATTCGGGGTCAAGTGTCCCGAAGCCTTCATCGATGAACATCGTTTCCAGTGAGACTCCTCCAGCATACTGTTGAACGACGTCGGCAAGCCCTAACGCAAGTGACAATGCCGCTTTGAAGCTTTCTCCACCAGACAATGTTTTTACATGACGTTCTTGCCCTGTGTATTGATCAAACACGAGGAGCTCTAATCCACTTTGTACATTTCCCTTTGAGCGATCGGTTTTTCGGATTAACTCATAGCGCCCGCTTGTCATTTTTGATAAGCGGCCATTTGCCTCTCGTAAAATATCATCAAGAAATGCCGCTAGAACAAAGCGTTCAAATGTAATTCGATACGTATTCTGTCCCTTGGAGATTTCGTATAAGTGCCCAATCAATTGGTACCGATTTTCAAGGTCTTTCAACTGTTGGTTAATCCGCTCTATTTTTTCCTTCAATTCTTCGTTTTTGCGTTTAGCCATCAGCACATTTGTATAATTTTCTTGAAGGATGGCGATTTCGTCATCTAGCTCTTTTAATGCCTGCTTCAGCTTGTCCATGTCAGGTGCTTTTACATCCTTTAAAACCTCGGATAGGTCCTGATATCGATCGGAGACAGACCTGAATTCCTCCCGGTAATGACGAATGGCCTTTTCAAGTGCTGCCATCTCCGCCTCCGAACGCTTTGCATCCTTGTACGGTCCATATGTGTCAAAGCCCTGCTCCTTCATCATGATAAGGAATGTTTCCCGCTCCTTTTTCAGCTTTTCATCTATTATCTGCGCTTGTTGCTGCACGGTTTGGAGCCTAGCCTTTTCAGTAGAGCTGTGCTCCTTCGCTTCCTGGTAGTTGAGCTGTGCTTGTTCGAATCTTTTTTGAAGAAGCTCTTGATGTTGAATCGCATCTCTTAAATGCTTCTCGAAAGCACTTAATGATCGCAAATGCGCTGGAATAAGCTCAACCATTCGCGTCAAGGTTGTATTTTTTTCAGTAAACGAAATCGTTCGCTCATTGAACTCTTTCTGAAGAACTTCGAATTGAGAAGCGTAACTTTTTTTCTGCTCCTCGAAAGATGTCATTTCTTCTACTATTCGCTCTAGCCTTAGCTTTTCTTGTTTGATGTTGGATTGCTGTCTTTCGAGCTCTTTTAATTCAACTGAAATGGCATGTTGGATTGCCCCTTGCTCATCCTCATTGAAATTTGGGCGGCTCTCAGTAATTTCTTGAAAAAACTCTTGAACAATAGCTTGAAGGGATTGAACTTGTGATTGAATTTCATAGAAGCTAGATTCAGCCTTTCCTTTTTCGGCTTCTAATTGGGAAACATGCTCCTTAGCGCTTTTTAAATCATCTTCGGATGGGAGCTCAATCGACTGATCATGCGCCGGCTTTGGGTGATTGGCAGAGCCGCATACAGGACATGCCTCGCCATCGTGAAGCTGGCTCGCTAGAAGGGAAGCTTGTCCACTGAACCATCTTTGCTCAAGTGTTTGTAATGTATCTTTGCCATCCTGAAGACGAGCGTTTGTATGTTCCAAAAACTCTTTTCGCTTTTGCCGCTCTTGCTTGGCTGCACGGTAGCGAGATGTTTGCTGCTCGTATTTCAACAATCGCTCGTGCTCCCTTGCTAGCCTTTCCATTTTTCTTTCATTTTCAAAAAACGTGAGCTGCCCTTTTTCCAGCTGATTTTTCTCCGTTATGAGTGACTGTAGGCTCTCTTCAGCCCTTTTAGCGGCTTGTTCGGCTTGGACCATTTGCGCTTGCTTTCCATCTAACTGCTGCTTTAAGGCACTCACTTCCTGTTGAACAGTGGCAAATACCTCGATATCCTTTTGCAAGCTTTGGAGGTGGCTGACTGCTTCAGCCGCATTTCTTCGCTCGTCCTCCCGCTCTCTTTCATATGCTAGCAATTGCTCTTTTTCCTTAAGCAAGCTCTCCACTTGTTCGAGCTTGGCACGAATCTGTGCAGCATTTTCTTGGGTGTTGTCAAGGTCTTCCTTCAAGCGGTGACACAACGCTTCCTGATGCCCTAACACCGCCGCTTTTTGGGCGTGAACGATTTCCTGCTCCTTTTTCGCAAATTGCTCCTTTTGAGCCTCTAGCTCCTCCTTCTTTCCCTTTAACTGATCTAGAGTGGCCAGCTGTTTGAGGAGGTGTTCCGCTTCATAGATGTTCTGCTGCAGCCCATCTCGTTCCTTTTGTTTCTGCTTGGCTTCCTGTGATAATGCGTCAAGGGATTGATTCATCAAGTTCATCTCTTCAAGCAATAAAGGGAAAACTACGGTATCATTGACACTCCCTGCTTCAAGTTCACTTTTCAGCTCTTCCAGATGGGTGGCTACAATATTGCGTATGGCCTCATTCCGCTCATCTAGCTGCTGCTCGACTGTTTTTCTCAAGGAAGTGGCTTCGTCCTTAAGTTTCTCTTCAATCCTTTTATACAATTCGGTATGGAATAACCGTTGCAGAATGACCTCTTTGTCCTTACTATCAGAGGTTAGCAGCTTGCGAAATTCACCTTGTGGAATCATGAGAATCTGCCTGAACTGATTGCTGTCAATCAGCATAATTTCTTTAATTTTTTCATCGACATCACGAACGTTTGATGCAAGGAGCTGCTGCTTGCCATCTTCCTCATATAGGAGCAATTCAGCGGTTGCTCCAATCATCCGAAAGCCGTCGCCACGTTCCTTTTTCTTTTCCTGCTGAGGAGAGCGCTTAATGAAGTAGGTTTTATTTTTCAAAGAAAATTCGAGTGTAACCTCTGTTAAAACATCGTCTCTCGCAAATTGACTACGCAGCTCAGGGCCATTTCGGTCCTCTCCGCTTGCTTTTCCGTAGATCGCAAAGCTAATCCCGTCAAAAATCGTTGTCTTGCCTGACCCGGTTTTACCAGAAATCACAAACATCGTTCGATTTCCGAGCGAGGTGAAGTCAATCGTTTCTTTGGCCGCATAGGGACCAAATGCTTGCATCGTTAGCTTTAATGGCCTCATTTCGAATTTGCCTCCTTTACTACCTTTTCAATCACATCGATCATGGCTTGGCGCTTGTCTTCTGTAAATTCGGCCGTCGTCATTTCATGGTAAAATTGCTGGAACAAATCGATTTCTGATTTCTTCTCTTCCTTCACTGAGGTAAAAAAAGATTTATGCTTCTGATCGAGCTGGATGACTTTTCGCTCGAGATGAAGGACATTTGGATAGACTTGACGCAGCTTATTAATTGGGTCAATTAATGCCCCTTCATCTAACAGGTTGATTTTTACGTAATCTTGGAGATTTTGCTTGCCGTAGAAGCTTGGATCTAGCAGCTCCTCTAAATGGCCTTCTAGCTCTCTCATATCTTGCTTTGGCTTTAAGGAATGGTAGCGTATATCAAATGTGCCATTTTCCTTCATTTCTACGATGAAAACAGATTTCTTCTGCTTCGCTTCGGAAAAAGAATATTTTAATAGAGAACCAGAGTACTTTACCGTGTCGTGCTTAATTGCAGTTGGGCTATGAAGATGTCCAAGTGCAGTATACGAAAACGGCGCAAACAGCTCAGCGCCTACACAGCCTGAACCCCCTACAGATAGTGTCCGCTCCGAATCGCTTGTTTCTCCCCCTAATACGAAGGCATGTCCAACAAATACATTGGGTTCATTCGGATTCAGTGTTTCTTCCATTTTTCCAATAAGCGCCTTCATCGCATCTTGATGTGAATGAATGGAATCATCATCAAGCAAATGGCGCACGTAGCCAGGCTCGGCGTACGGAGTTAAATAGAAGTTCACACCATTTATATGAACCGGGCGAAAATCATTGGCAAGCTTTCCAGCTAAATAAAACTGGCTGTTTCGGTACCACGAGCTCCCGAACGATAGCCGCTCGGCACTATCATGATTTCCAGAAATAGCAACGACCGGTGTCTTCAGTTCGACATTGATCATATACAGAATTTCATCTAACAGCTCAACCGCATCGGTCGGTGGGACTGAGCGATCGTATAAGTCCCCGGCAATCACAACCGCATCAGGCTTTTCATCTTCTACTAGTTGAACAAACTGCTGCAATACCTCTCGCTGATCCTCGGTCATATACACACCGTGCACAAGCTTCCCCAAATGCCAGTCCGCCGTATGAATAAATTTCATGACACTCACCTCTCTACTCTTTATATAATGATTCTATCATTATACCAAATCAAAAATTTGAACGCGGGTTACAATTGTTGGGGATTTTTATGGAAGGTGGTGGTGATAGGAGTGGAGTGGATTTTGGTTTGAAGGCGAAATTGGCGAATGGTTTGGGTTCTGTATGAGCCGGGACTGTGTTGGGACACGGTAGACGAGTTTGCTTTGATTTTTGTCTGGACTGGACAGCGGTTTGGACAACTAATGCGCGTTTTCTTTGGCTGTTTGTTCGAGTTGGTCTCTGCTTCGGACACGCTAGCGACTTTTTCTTCGGTTCCTGTCCGAAGTGGTCCCTGCTTCGGACACACAACCGACTTTTTCTCTGGTTCCTGTCCGAAGTGCTGCCTGCTTCGGACACGCTAGCGACTTTTTCTCCGGTTTCTGTCCGAAGTGATCCCTGCTTCGGACACGCTAGCGACTTTTTCCCTGGTTCCTGTCCGAAGTAACCCCTGCTTCGGACTCACAACCAACTTTTTCTTCGGTTTCTGTCCGAAGTGCTCCCTGCATCGGACTCACAACCAACTTTTTCTCCGGTTCCTGTCCGAAGTGGTCCCTGTTTCGGACAAGCTAGCGACTTTTTTCTCTGGTTTCTGTCCGAAGTGATCCCTCGGACACACTAGCGACTTTTTCTCTGGTTCCTGTCCGAAGTGCTCCCTACCTCGGACTCACAACCAACTTTTTCTCCGGTTCCTGTCCGAAGTGCTCCCTACCTCGGACACACAACCGACTTTTTCTCTGGTTCCTGTCCGAAGTGCTCCCTGCATCGGACTCACAACCAACTTTTTCTCCGGTTCCTGTCCGAAGTGCTCCCTACCTCGGACACACAACCGACTTTTTCTCTGGTTCCTGTCCGAAGTGCTCCCTGCCTCGGACACACTAGCGACTTTTTCTTCGGTTCCTGTCCGAAGTGCTCCCTACCTCGGACACACAACCGACTTTTTCTCTGGTTCCTGTCCGAAGTGCTCCCTGCCTCGGACACACTACCACTTTTTCTTCGGTTCCTGTCCGAAGTGGTCCCTGCCTCGGACACACTAGCGACTTTTTCTTCGGTTCCTGTCCGAAGAGCCTCCTGCTTCGGACACACAACCGACTTTTTCGCTGTTCTCTGTCCGAAATGGCCCCACCATGATACACCATATCACCAACCTCCCAGGCACAACTAAAAGCAGCTCACCCTAATAGGTTGAGCTGCCGGTAATTGATCAAGATCAATTATGCTTTTTGTACGTTAGAAGCTTGTGGTCCACGAGCACCTTCAACAACTTCGAAAGTTACTTCTTGGCCTTCTTCTAAAGTTTTGAAACCTTCTGTTTGGATTGCAGAATAATGTACGAATACATCATTTCCGTTTTCAGCTTCGATGAATCCGAAACCTTTTTCAGCGTTAAACCATTTTACTTTACCGTTCATAATAAAGAATCCTCCTACTGGCTCGTAAAAGCCATGTGTAAAATTTTCACCTTTACACAACGTACATTAGTTTTACACAGATTGCTCATCCAAACAGATTTTGTAACTATTGAATAAGAACTTGCAATAAAAAATCTAACACGATGCATAACGGCTGATTCCACTTTAGCATTATTATAACCTGTTGTCAATCACTGTGATCTTATATTCTTTCCTTCATTCGCTCAGGTAGATTTTGAATCGATTGAACGACCACATCTAGTTTGGCTTCAATTCGATGAAGCAAATAGAGGGTTACAACGATTGGAAATCCAACTTCACTAATGAATGGAATCCATTGATCCACGGTACTTCCTCCTTTCTTTTTTCTCCTTTATTCAAAAACAAGGCTAGCCCCCAACCGGTTCGCTAGCCCTGATTTCTTACATTAAGCTAATTCATATTCTGTCACATTTCGTTCAATTACACGTGCACCTTTTGCTGAGACAAGTGTCCCATTATGACCTTCAAAGACGTTCGCTGCGATAATTTGATCCATCGCCTGCTTGACCGCCGAAGGATTAATCGGCTCAATAGGATTGTCAAACGTCAAATTCGATGTCTTTCCGTTGCTCGTGACAAATTGTAGCTCTAAAGACTTTGCCATGATTTCACCTCCCTTCTTTTATCTTTAGTGATTAGCCAATAATTTCGGATCGATCATCACGCTCTACAGAGAAAAGTGGATCTTTGCAAAGGGAAGCTATGGCTTGTCCCACAGCATGAAGCTGGTCAGCTGTAGCGGTCCCTTTTACATTGCTGTATGCCTTTGCTTTTAAAATCGGTTCACCTTTCTCATCCACTCCCGTTTCAAAGGATAATCGAAGCTTTGATTCCGTTAACATTTCTTGAGCCATGTGTATCACCTCCTTTCACCTTATATATATATCGAAGTGGGGAATAATGGACATGGGGAAAAGGAAAAATGTTAAAATAGGGAAAACAACTTCAAAAGTTTAAAAACTGTTCACTTATTGATGAATTTTCGTTTAAAGCTCTATGATATTCTTCTTGTAGAGCGTCAGGTCCTCTGACGTCATACCTTTAAAAAAGCTAGGTGATAATTATGAACATCTTACAGTTATTTACTGCTCTAACACCTATACTCGCCGTTTTCTTATTTTTAGTTATTTTTCGATTACCGTCTTCTAAAGCCATGCCAATCAGCTTTATCACAACAGCCGTCTTGGCGGTGCTTGTTTGGAAAATGGAGCCGATTCGCGTATTCGCTGCATCAATTGAAGGAATCATCGTCGCCATTTCAATATTATGGATTGTGTTTGGGGCGATTTTGCTTCTGAACACCCTGTCGTTAAGTGGGGCTATGGACACCATTCGCAATGGGTTTATGAATATCACTCCAGACAGGCGCATCCAGGTCATCATTATTGCTTGGCTGTTTGGTTCATTTATTGAAGGAGCTGCTGGCTTTGGTACACCATCTGCCATTGCTGCTCCCATCCTTGTTGCACTTGGATTTCCTCCCCTTGCAGCTGTAGTCACTGCACTTGTTTCCGACTCTAGTGCAGTTACATTTGGTGCAGTAGGAACGCCCATCAATGTTGGGGTGAACCAAGGACTTCAACAAGGTTCAGAAATTGCGCCACAGGTTGGACAATTTCTAGGCAATCAGCCGATGGAAACCTTCTTACAGACCATTTCGGAAAAAGCCGTTTTCTTTGATCTATTTATTGGGACATTTATTCCGCTGATTATCGTCATGATTTTGACTCGCTTCTTTGGAGAGAATCGTTCGTGGAAAGAAGGACTGGCTGCTTGGAAATTTGCACTTGTCGCAGGCTTGAGCTTCACAGTCCCTGCCTTTATTGCTGCAAATTTATTAGGTCCTGACTTTCCTTCTATGTTTGGAGGACTCATTGGGCTCGCGATTATCGTACCATTAGCGAGAAAAGGCATTCTTACACCAAAAGAAGGATGGGACTTTAAGCAAAAAACGCAGGATTCGGAAAAAGCAGCCTCTGACACGCCGAAAAAAGAAATGTCCCTGTTACTTGCGTGGATCCCATATATTTTAGTAGCCGTATTATTAGTTCTTACACGTCTAAAGGTGTTGCCGTTAAAAGAGCTTCTACAAAGTGTAAAAGTGGGAATAACCGATATTTTTGGGACAGGAATTAGCAGTCAGTTTGAGCCATTGTATTTACCAGGGACCATTTTCGTCATTGTCGTGTTGATGACGATGTGGCTTCATAAGATGAGCGGAAATGCGGTGAAGGAAACCTTTCAAACGTCTTTCAAGACACTTGCTGGCAGTGCAATTGCGCTTGGGACAGCAGTGCCAATGGTACGAATTTTTATCAATTCAGGGATTAACGAAGCTTCTCTGTTAAGTATGCCAATGGAGCTAGCCCTATTTATTTCAAATGCCGTTGGTGACGGCTGGCCACTTGTGGCTCCTTTAATCGGGGCTTTAGGTTCATTTATTTCAGGAAGTGCGACATTCTCTAATATGATGTTCTCACTTTTCCAGTTTAGCGTGGCTGAACAAATAGGCGCTGATCCAGGAACGATTTTATCTGCACAAGTACTTGGATCAAATGCTGGAAACATGGTTTGTGTACTTAATGTGGTTGCCGCCGCATCTGTAGTTGGTCTAGTTGGTAAAGAAGGAACCATCATACGCTTCACTTTAGGGCCGATGTTCTTTTATGTCCTCGCAACTGGATTATTAGCATTTGCTGCCCTGACTTTCTTTTAAGTGATAGGATATAGAAAAAAATCGGTAGAGGAATTCCTCTACCGATTTGTTTATTTTCCTATGAACATTTGTGTCCAGTAGTTGCCGTTTTCGATGTAGCCAACACCAATGTGGGTGAAGTTGTTGCTTAAAATGTTTTTACGGTGACCTTCACTATTCATCCAGGCTTTAACGACCTCTTCAGGTGTTCGCTGACCCATAGCGATGTTTTCTCCAGCTGACTTGTAGCTGACTCCAAAGTCTCTCATCATGTCGAATGGAGAACCGTACGTTGGGCTTGTATGGGAGAAGTAATTGTTCTTTTGCATATCATTCGATTTTTCTCTAGCCACATTACTAAGTGCGGTATCCGCTTTTAATGCAGGCAAGCCATTTTTTTGACGTTCTTGGTTGGTTAGCTCAATAACCTTTGATTCAACAGCAGAGATTCCTTTTTGTGTACCCGTATCAGCTTTTGGTGCAGGTTGCTCAGCTGCTGGCGTTTGCTGCTCGGCTTTTGGTTGCTGTGTTGGCGTTTGCTGTTGGTTTGGCTGAGTAGCTGGCGTTTGCTGCTTTGGTGTAGGAGCTGTAGCTTTTGGCTGCTCCATTCCACCTTGTTTCGTTCCACCATCAGATTGATATACCCAAACCTTTCCTTCTTTCGCAATTTTCCCATGTGGAAACTTGTTACTTGGAATCGTAGTGCTAAAAGAGTTTTGGTCTATCGTAATGTAGCCATTACTCATTTTTTGGATTCCTTCTGCTGGAGCTTGTCCTTTTTGCTGATTCATGTTATTCGTGCGGTTTTGTATATTGTAGCCATAATTCATGCGGCCTGGCTCATTTTGCTTGTAGCTTACATTTTGAATCGGATGATTTGTAGCTCCTCGATCCATTGCATCATCATTTGCTCCACAGGCTGCTAAAAGCAACATCATACTAGCTGATAAGACTGGCGTGAACCATTTTTTCATGTGCTTCTCTCCTTTGATTTCGATTTCCCCTTTATTATCATGCGTAACTCTCTCCTATCTATAAATGGGAAGTATTCGTGAAAAAAGCAAAGAATAGAAAAAACACTAGACTTAACTCCTAGTGTTCATCATCAGTCCGATATTTAATTCAGCTGCCATCAGATGGAGATGCTCGATTTGGGAAATATCATGGGCAAGAAGTGGTAGTTTGACTATCAGCTGCTCCGAAAACGATTGCTTAATATCATGAAGATAGGCTGCTTCATTTTCTCTCCTTCTCTCCATAAACGCTCCGTCTGCCGTTGAGGGAATAACTTTATTCACGATAATCGTTCGAACCTTTAGATCATAGCTCTCTAACGTATCAATCGCTTTTCTTGTCTCAAGAATCGGTAGTCGTTCTGCATTCAAAACAAAAAGAAATTCGGTTTGACTCGGATCAAGAAGCACCTTACGAACCTGTTGAAATTTTGATTTTCGTTTTTGTAGTGTTTCATATATCGGATCATCTAGCTCCTCTCCGTCATTCATCCACTCGGCACGCTGCTCATGGAGCTTTTTCCTTTTTTGAAGCATTCCATCAATCCAGACACCCATTAGTTCAGGCAAGGTTAACAATCGAATTGTATGCCCGGTAGGCGCTGTGTCAAATACAATGCTGTCATAGTGTTCTTTTTCTTCTAAAATAATCGAGGTAAGCTTGTCGAATAATGCAGCTTCATCTGCCCCTGGAGCTGCAGCAGCCAAGTCAATTTGCCTATGGACCTCATCAACCATAGTCGCTTTGACAAGACCCTTCAAATTCTTTTTTACCTCGTTAATATACCTTTTTGATTCGGCTTCCGCATGAATTTCGAGCAGGTCCAAGCCCTTCATTACATTCATCTTTTCCCCTTTTGCTTCTATATGAAATAAATCACCTGTATTATGGGCGGGGTCTGTTGAGACAAGCAGCACCTTTTGTCCTTGATTAGCTAACAGGTATGCGAGTGCGGATGAGGTTGTGCTTTTTCCCACTCCTCCTTTTCCTCCTATAAAATACACTTTCTGATGTAGATTCATTTCTTCCCCTCCTTAGCAGCATCGAATTCCATTTAATGGCGAATGCTCCATTCCCATTCGAACATGCCACTCATGAAACCGCTCGATTAAGTGCGGATACAGCTCTAATGTGTAAAAAAATGCTGGATTCGGGAGACCGAGCAGTTCTGATGCACATAGAAGCATAAAGAGATCTTCCTCATCTCGCAGTTCCCTTGCTAGCTCTAAACGATGTGGCTGCTTTAGAATTTCATCATATGTATCCATCACTTTCTTTATTTGCTCTAAAAACCTCATGCTCTCACCTCCATTCATTCGAGTTAAAAAAAACAGGGAGACCGGGAAGTATCACCGGTCTCTAGCCTGCTACATTTGTTGTGTAAAAGGTGGGTTATCTCTTTTATTCAGGGCAATAATTGCTTCAAGCATAATCCAAAACACAAAAACGAGGATCATCCCGCCTAAAATAAATAGAAGCATGTTAGCATCAGCGGTTCCAAGACCTGACCATGTAAAGACAACCTGCTGGATCATCGCCCAAAGCGTCATAAAGAATAAAAACACCATTGGAATAAAGGTAACTAAATAATTTCGACCTTGTCGCTTAAGCCAAATGGAAATGAGCAATAAGCTAATACCCGCTAGCAATTGATTGCTCGTACCGAATAATGGCCAAAGGAGATAGCCCCCAGAACCAAAGCCGTTTGGTCCTTTTGGCAATAATACAAGAGCCGCACTTGATACAACGGCAATTGAGGTCGTTACATGTGTCTTTGTTAACGGCTTAAAGTTGTACTCTTCTCCAATTTCAGCAATAATATAGCGCATTAATCGAACAGACGTATCTAGAGTAGTTGCTGCAAAGCTTACAACAATAACTGAAACAATGGTTCGAGCAATTTCTGCTGGAATCCAAACCCCTGTCGCTAACTGAGCCGCCCCATTAATAAAAGCTCCTAGGCCACCTGCACTTGCTGCGGCAAAGCTATCATAAGCTGCTAGGAAGTCCCCTTGCGTTGCGAAAACGGTTACAACGGCAATGATGGCAATTAACGCTAACGTACCTTCCCCTACTGCACCTAAATAACCAACAAACCTCGCATCTGTTTCTTTTTCTAATTGCTTAGAGGAAGTACCTGAAGAGACAAGACCATGAAATCCGGAAATCGCTCCACAAGCAATCGTAATAAACAAGAGTGGAAACCAAGAAACATCCGTTGCTGCTGAATTGGTCATCGGAGCTGTGATTTTCGGCTGTAAAAAGACAAGGCCAGCATATAAAATCACAAGGCCAACAACAAGTTGGTGTGAATTAATGTAATCTCTCGGCTGCAAGAGCTTCCAAACCGGTAAGGTCGAGGCAATGTAGCAATAAACCATTAATATGACAATCCATACAAAAAAGGACATCGATACCCCATCTAAACCAAATAGTACGTGCTGATCCGCACCACCGAAATATTTCACTAAGTCAATTTGTAATAACGGGATCTCACTTGCTAATACGGCTGTACCATACATCACAACGAGTGCAATAATGGACGGAATTAGCATTTCCTTTTTCTTTTTATAGACAGCATAGCCAATCCAAATGGCAAGTGGAATTTCAATGAATACTGGCAATACACTCGCAGGAAATTTAATAAATAAATTCGAAATCACCCAAGCGAAAACAGCATTCACCATTAACACCAAGATAAGAATGATAAATAAAAATAGCAATTTTGCTCGTTTTCCAATCAGCTTGCTTGTGATTGTACCAACGGATTGACCTTTGTTTCGTACAGATAATACAAGCGTACCGAAATCATGTACTCCCGCTGCAAAAACAGTTCCAAGAATGACCCATAAGAAGGCAGGGAGCCAGCCCCAATAGACGGCAATCGCTGGACCAACAATCGGTGCTGCACCTGCGACAGATGTAAAGTGATGCCCCCATAATATCACCTTCTTTGTTGGAACGAAGTCTACCCCATCCTGATATTGATGGGCGGGCGTCACATAGTTTGGATCTAACCGATAAATCTTTTCTGCCACCCACTTCGAGTAAAAACGATACCCAAGTGCAAACACTGTCATTCCAATGATGGCTAACCAAAGTGAATTCATTATTGTACCCACTTTATGACCTAGTCTTACCTTTACATCATAAAGAAGGTGTAAAATAAAAGTCAATATTTTCTAAATATTTCGTTTATAACTTTCTTCCGACAAATTCTCCCTTTTTTCGCCTCATTCCATGGCAAAGAAACAAGCGCAATCGGACATCCCTGCATACAATATATCAATTCAAATTGGAGGTGAAAAAAGAGCATGAATTTAATTGATTTTTTAAATGAGAATTATATTATGCTTGTACCAGCCCTATGGGTACTAGGGTTTGCCTTAAAACAAACACCGAAAGTCCCTGATTGGTCGATCATCTGGATTCTCTTCCTTGCAGCTATTATTTTGGGAAATCTTGCGTTTGGTTTTTCTTCTACAGGAATAATAAACGGAATCATTGCTGCAGGGGTTGCTGTTCTAGGTCACCAAATGTTTAAGCAAACCATTGGCTTCAAGCTAACAAACCACAAAATTCCTTTATATGATCAGAAAGAGCTTGATGACAATCGAAAGGAAAAGGCTCCAGAAGAAAACGAACCAGAGGAACACTGCCCAAACGAGAAAAAAGAATCGAGCTAAAGCCAGACTTTGGCTCGATTCCTATGTAACCACCTTAAACAGCGAAGTTTAAGGTAGCTTGCGAACCGTAAGACCATTTTTGAAGGGGAGGTCTTACTTTATCATATTATCCTTATTGGAAAGGTGTATGGACAAAACGACCAAGTTGTCTACCTAATTTTCATACATATTTTATTCGTGTTTTACAAATAATTTTTACATATAGGAACAAGTATCTATTTTTTTAAAAATTTCAATCCGAGGAGGGTCGTGAGTTGCCGAATCTATGGTGGTATCTTCTTGTAACAACCATTCCCTTCGCCCTATTTGTATATACCTTACGAAAACATAGTCCAAGGAAGGTTTGGGCCACCTATTTTTTTCTATCCGGTCTCTCCTTCATCCTGGACTTTATCGTCCTTATTCTTTTGAATGGATATGTATATCATCCAGGTGGAATCGACAATAACTGGTACGACTCTGTCCTTGGCTCTCATTTTTCTCAAGCATTTATTATTCCGATGATTGGAACCTTTATTGCTGCGTTTCAGCTCCGTTTTCGCTGGATTCTGGGAATCATTCTATTTTTAGTCGGAACTGAAGAATTGTTTAAGTTCTTACACATATACGAGCAATTTTGGTGGAAAACGTTTTTTACAGGAAGCTTATTATGCCTTGCTTTTCCAATTGGGAAAGTGTGGTATAAGGTATTAGCCTCCCCTCCTTTTTGGATTATTGGCTTTAATACCTTTCTCATGGTCAATACCCTGGTTAATTCACATAATTTCTATTTACTTCAGCTGTTCGATCATTTTACATTTACCCCAGGATGGTATGAAAATGAAACGAGAGATTCGATTGCAGGTAGTGCCCTATTCCTAGTTGGGCATGCACTATTTATGACGTTTGTCATTATCCGAAAGTGGAACATCCCCTGGATTGCTTTTGGCTTGCTATTAAACTTCTTGACGAACTACTTATTGATTAAGTTTGATCTGCTTCATTTAAAGTCGTACTGGCCGATCGTGTTATTTCAAATTGATTTTTTCATAACGATTTACTTATTTCGCTGGATATACTTGAAGATGTTCTACTCACATATGGGCAATGAGAAAGGCTGGAAGCGAATTTTGCTAAGAACAAAGAACCGAACACTGGTTTAACGCAGCGTAGTTTCGGGAAATGAAAAGCAATGAGACTTTTGCCTATTGCCTTCACTTTACCGGTGGAGGCATTTTTTTATCAGCCTCTCGCTTGAATAAGTGTCTTGCCTTCGTTCATTCGTATCAACATATCTGTGTAAATTATTCGTACGTTTTACGGCATATTACGTGTTCGAAGAAGCAGACTAACTATGGCTTGCTATTATTTAAAGGGAGTGGTTGGTTTGCGATTTGCGAAGAAGATGCTTGCGATGATCCAGGAACGACAGGAGAAAAAAGTGGCATTAGCGGTGGATACCTCTTCACAGGAGGTCCGAACGATATTAATTAATAACATCATCAAGCTATTTGAGCAAGTAAAACCCGATACGATTTTGGTTCAAGCCGATTTCAAAATCAGAAGCATTGGACCGGTCAAGTCCGACTCGATCACGTACTATTCCCACGGGAAATCGTCCTATACCCTCGTTCTGGAATGGGCAGAACAGGAGGAGATTGATACCTTGTTTTATATCACAGATATTACAGGGTTTATTGACGAGGAGCTAGAGAGTGTGAGCTATGAAATGTTCTGGCTCGTCCCTGACGACTACCTACCGAAATCTCCGTTTGGGAAAGCGATTAAGCTCGCGTAGGTGAGGTGCCTGCCCTTAGTTTGTTGTTGCATTGCCGTGCTGGGGGCAGGTATCATTGCTTTAATCTTTTTTCCCCTATCAAAATTCCGCTAATGATAGGAGCTCTCCCTTCCGAATGGCTTCAATTGTTCCTCTAGACGTATCAGCTCCTTCTTTACTAACTTTGATAACTGCTACTTGGGGTATGGCAACCATTCGAGGGTTGAGGAGACAGATGTGTACAAATAAGAGAATCAATAAATTCCCCTTCTTCGTTTTCTTCGCGAAAATCGTACATTAAAAGTTCTCATTCAGTGTCGGACGACAGGAATGCGAGAAAAGTGGGCTTCTGAGTCCGAAGTGGGGGCAACTTCGGACTCGATTCCGAGAAAAGCCTGTCTCCGTGTCCGAAGAGAGGGCAACTTCGGACTCGATTCCGAGAATTGCCTGTCCCCGTGTCCGAAGTGGGGGCAACTTCGGACTCGATTCCGAGAAAAGCCTGTCTCCGTGTCCGAAGAGAGGGCAACTTCGGACTCGATTCCGAGAATTGCCTGTCTCCTTGTCCGAAGTGAGGACAACTTCGGACTCGATTCCGAGAAATCCCTGGCCACGTGTCCAAAGAGGGGGCAACTTCGGACTCAAATCCGAGAAAAGCCTGTCCACGTGTCCGAAGAGAGGGCAACTTCGGACTCAAATCCGAGAAATCCCTGGCCACGTGTCCGAAGAGAGTGAAACTTCGGACTCGATTCCGAGAAATCCCTGGCCACGTGTCCGAAGAAGCTGCAACTTCGGACTCGATTCCGAGAAATCCCTGGCCACGTGTCCGAAGAGGGGGCAACTTCGGACTCGATTCCGAGAAAAGCCTGTCCACGTGTCCGAAGTGGGGGCAACTTCGGACAGGATTCCGAGAAATACGAGAGCGTATAAAATTTTGTGTAAATGGATATACTTTCCATTAAAGGAGATGGTCGTTTATGCAAAGTTTTCGAGATCTAACTGTAAGAGAATTAGCTAGTCAATGCCAAACTGTTGATGATATTCATATGATGATGAAAGAATTGTTTAGAGAAACACTTCAACAGGTATTTGAGGCTGAAATTGAGGAACATCTAGGTTATTCCAAGCATGATTCTTCTGGGAATAATACAGGAAATAGTCGTAATGGATATAGTAAAAAGTCGATTAAAACAAAGCTTGGAGAGACTCCTCTTAGTATACCTAGGGATCGAAAAGGTGAATATGAGCCACAGATTATCAAGAAGTATGAAACTTCTATCAATGGACTTGAAGATCAAATTATTGCTCTCTATTCTAAGGGAATGTCTACTCGAGATATCGAGCAACACATGAAAGATATCTACGGAGTCAATGTTTCACCAAGTTTGGTCAGTAAAGTCACAGATAAGATTTTACCCCTGGTCTATGAGTGGCAGTCTCGTCTACTAGAACCTGTTTATCCTATCGTGTTTTTAGACGCTATTCATTTTAAGGTAAAGCATGAAAATCGAATTGTTAGTAAAGCCGCATACACGGTATTAGGGATTAATACCGATGGTATTAAGGATATACTTGGAATCTGGATTGGTGAGGATGAGAGCGCTAGCTTCTGGCTGAATGTCTGCCAGGATCTTAAAAGCAGAGGAGTTGAAGACATTCTTATTGTTTGTAAGGACGGGCTTTCAGGCTTTTCTGAGGCGATTAGCGCTACGTTCCCAAAGACAGATATACAGTCATGTATTATTCATCAATTACGAAACAATGTAAAAGGTGTCCCTATGAAATACCGCAAAGAACTTATGGCTGATTTAAAGTTAGTTTATAAAGCGGTTACTTTAGAAAAAGCTGAAAGTGCTTTTCAAGATTTCAAAGAACAGTGGGGACAGAAGTATCCTGCAATTATTAAATCATGGGAAACAAATTGGTTGGAGTTAACTACTTATTTCTCCTATCCAGTAGAGATAAGAAAACTGATTTATACAACGAATACTATTGAAGCTTTCCATAGGCAGTTAAGAAAAGTTACGAAAACCAAAACAGCTTATCCAACAGATAATTCTTTACGTAAGATTGTTTTTCTGGCCACTATGGGGGTGACAGACCGATGGACTGTACCTGTACCAGGGTGGATGGAATGTAGGCAACAGTTTGAAATCATGTTCGCTGGTCGGCTTGGGAAATAAGTTCTGTCCTAGCATTCCTACGTATTAGGGCAATGCCTTAAGGGTTTATCGCTTTAGGTTCTCCCAAAAGGGAAAAAGAGAGGAAAATCCTCTCTTCCTTTTGTACAGAACCCCACTTGGTGCTCGGGTTGCTCCCCAGCATTGCCCTATCCCCCTAGTAGGTAAGATTATTGTTGACTATCAAGCACATGTTCAATCATTTACACAAAATAATTTACACTACCAGAAATACCTGTCCCAGTGTCCGAAGTGGGGGCAACTTAGGACTCGATTCCGAGAAATCCCTGTCCACGTGTCCGAAGAGGCCGCAAGTTCGGACAGAATTCCGAGAAAAGCTGGTCACAGTGTCCAAGAGCAAGTGTGTAAAAAGGAACTGACACATTAACTCCTCCCCTATTCAAAGTTCAAACACCTGCAATAGATTGTTAAACCTGTTTCACTCGGTAATAGCCTCTACAAAAAACGCTGTTAGCTGGTTTGATCATAATGAGAATGGAATTAATGAGATCTGAAGCGGAAATCAATGCGTTCAACCAGCCCACAAATAGAAGGAGAATTTTTACATGATCGGTTACAAAGAAGGAAAGTAGGACAGGTACAACCGATAATGCAATAAAAGGTAAGCTCATAAAGATCAAAAACCTAGCTTTCGAGAGAGTGGCATTTGTATGGATCCAAAAGAATATTCCACTAAATGTTAGACTCATATCTCCTTTCCGATAAATGACCAAAAAATGTAAGGATTCGTGAATGATGAAAGTTAGAATACCTATTAGGATGAGTATTACAATACTTAAGCTCGTGAATTCTGTTGGAAGGAAGCTTGGTATCAGTAGAATGATGAACTGTAGGAGGTATACTAGCTTCATAAAGTGATGACGAAACCATTCTTTTTGAATAAATGGAGTCCATTCTGACAAATCCATCTTTTTCTGCGGCAAATGACGAAACCATAAAATCAATAGCCTTCACCCTCCTAAAGTGCCAATCTTAGTAACCTGCTCATACATATTTTAGTTATCCGATGGCAGCTGCCTTCTATTGCAATTACTGTTATATATCTTACACAAATGCTAGTGCGTGAACACTTTGCGACATGGGATTAGACACTTCTTTTTTTACCAATATTTCACTATTCACCGTCTTAAACCCTTCCTCGTTTGAAAAAAATACATTCCCTACTATCCAGCTGAGGAAAAAGTTTCACACTAGTTTTAGCAAGTGATTCTGTAATACAAAGAGGACCCAGATTATTACTGGTCCTCTTTGCTTTGAGTCTAAAGTCTTTACTGTTCGCTTTAATCCACATAATTTTTTCTAACGCAGAAAATAATAACCATATGAGGTGATATGATGGTAATTCTTAACATGTTGATTTCATTGAGTCTATTTTGCAACTTAGGAATGATTCAAGCAAACAACCAAATGACGGTACCTCCACCAAAAGTAATGAAAAGTGCTTATACAAACATTCCTGAAACGAACAATTGGGTTATTATACCAAAAGGAGTTGACGAAATAACAATCTATGTAGAAGCCGAAAATGCAGAAACTGTCCTCTTTTGGCTCATACCTACTGGCACTCAGACATGGTGGGAAAGAAGTCTTATTGGTTATGCGATAAATACTGAAAAAGAAGCTATTTTTAAGAGTCCACAAACTTTTTCAATAACATGGAAAATCGACAAGCCTTTTCTTCATGACCACATAGAAGTCCAGCTTATAGGAATGAATGAAAGTACTAGTGGTGGAAGCATAAACATTACCATGGATAGAGATAAATGAATATATAACTATCTACTTCATCAGCGTCTTCAAACCTTCTCAATAAAGAACTCGTTATTTAGCCCTGGAAAAGGAGATGCTTTTCTACCCGTTATTTAAAAAAATCAAGTATAGATCATCACCATAACCTCTTTTAAGTTCCATTTTTACTTTGCTGTCTTCAGCAATAACGCACTAAGCCCTTTATACATGGAGGTTTCCCGATATTGTATCCTTCAATTTTGTAAAATGTTATCTAACACTCTTCTCATAACCATAGATGATTAATCCACAAAACAATGCACACCCAATAAATGTAAGCACATAATAAAGCGGCGAGCCTACCATCCTTAAAGCGACTTCATTTTGAAGTGTGTCAATACTTTCCCATTTATGCGCAATATCGGGATGATAATTCAGCGTTTGAATATATCCAACTACAAAAGTACCACCTATATAGAGTACATGAATGACAAAGGAAAGAACGAATGCTTGAATAATAGTCTTCAAATCCTCACACAACCTTTCATATCCTTAGCTTCTATAATAAACGGGAAAGAACGAATCGGAAAACGCAACTTTATTGCTTATCTCACATACCAGTCATCTACCATTTATTAGGAAAGAAGGAAAAATTAATTAGCTAACGAAATCATACCAAATGGAGGTAACATAAGATTACTTATATCGTTAGAAATATAACAGTCTTTGTTGGGTTGCCTCTTACCATTTGGAACTTAGCAACGAAAAGAAAGGACAACGATAGCCCGCCAAAGATCATTAAACCCAAATTCTCAGAAGTTGACGCCATTGTAACTGGTTTACGTGTCATTATAACGTGGTCCCCCCCCCTCCCCCTGCACACCAGGTGTCAGATACAGTATCTTTATAACAATAAAGTCTAAGGAGCTTTTAATCATGGGCATGTCTACCTATTATAAGAATCTTCGAGAAAAGGTTGGAAGTGATTTCCTATTCATGCCAAGTGTGACTGGAATTGTTCGGAATGAATTAGGAGAAATTTTGTTACAGAATAAAGGAAACGGTGAAAAATGGAGTCTTCCCGCAGGTGCCATCGAGCTTGGAGAAGCTCCTGCTCAAGCAGTTGTCCGTGAGGTTTGGGAGGAAACAGGATTATATGTTGTCCCTATAAAGCTTATTGGAGTTTTTGCAGGCAAAGAGTATCGTTATCAGTACCCGAACGGTCATAAAGTGGAATATACTATTTTTATATTTGATTGTGCTGTACAAGGTGGCTATATTTCACCGGTAGATGAGGAGACTGCTGAGCTACGTTATTTTCACCCAAAAGTAATGCCTGAGCTCGCATTACCTTATCCTAAACATCTATTTACACAAAGAGGCTATAATGACGAAATATATTTTCAATGGAATGATGAATGGGTAAAAGAAATTTCAATTGATAAAGGATCAACCATCTGACATTCCAGTTGATTGGATAGTTTGAAGGAGAAAAAAGAATGTTCATACGAATGGCAGTCGTTTTATTGATGGCATTATGGCTGGGGTATCGATATTTTGTTACAACAACTATGACAAGTGAAGACTTAACCATAAGTATAATTACTTTTGTAATTGTTTGGTTTAGTCTCAATTATTCTATAGAAATAAAGGCCGTTCTGAAGTGAACATTTGGAAAGAATGATGGGTTATAAAGGAAATGCCCTCCTCCTCCCCGCGTTAACGTTTCACCGCACCGGGGGTCTGACCCCTTTTAAGAAAGGTGGCATGTATGTGCTTAAATTTATAAGGAAATCATGGAAAACTAAATATATGTTTCTTTTTTCCATGATGTTTCTTTGGAATACATTTTATGACTTCTTTACTGAAAAAGAGTTTAATGTACTTTTCAATTTCATTCGTTCATGCGTATTTGTTTTAGTATTTTCTTTTGGACAACTGATTGCTAATAGTAAAGATACTACTAAAATAGATGAGTAGATTATTAGACTATAAATAGGTTCAGTGCGCTAATCGGATAAAAACGAAGAAATCTTTAAAAAATGTGGTTTCCTTGTTTGTTTACTAGGAAGTTTTGTAGAATAATACACTTATTGCAAGCTCCGCGAAACTAGTGGATCGGATCCTTCTCACTTGGTTTTTTATGGTAAAATTACTTATAGAATGATTTTAGCTATTGTTTCCATGAGTGGAGTTGAGAATGTTTGATTAATATGAGGATTCGCATAGTATTAGCAGGTGGGTTGCTCGTCATATTTATCCTAGTGCTTCTACAATATAGTTTTCTAGAAACAATTGCCCTTAAGCTTACGATCATTAGTTTATTGGGAATGTCGCTTACCATACTATTCACTTTTTTCACAAAGCTATGGTTACATTTTATTTTTTTGAATGTATCATACTTTTTCATGAATGTAGTCATCTATGTTTTTTCAATTACAAACAAAACAAAGCACTTTCATCTCATATTTATCATTGCTATTGTTATCTATACCATCCGCATTGTGATTGCTGGGTGGACGAAGGAAAATAAGCTAGACTGAGTTAACTCAATTCAAATGAGGGGTCAGACCCCTAAAGTGCGTTAACGCTTCACCGCACCGGGGGTCTGACCCCATTTTATACCTGTATGATAATTGGCAAAATCATCGGCTTCCGTCTTGTTTGACTGAATACGTATTGGCCGATTGACTTCTTCACTTCTTGTCGTAAGGCTTTCCAGTTGTTTTGGCTTCTTTCTTCTGAGTCGTTTACGGCCTTTTTGGCGAAACGGTTGACCTCTTGAATTAGTTCTTCCGCATCTCTTACATAGACAAAGCCCCTTGAAATGGTGTCAGGACCTGAGATTAGCTTTCTTTCAGTCCTGCTCATCGTTAGGACGATTACGAGCATTCCGTCTTCGGATAGCTGCTTGCGATCGCGGAGGATGATTTCGCCAACGTCCCCTATTCCGACTCCATCAATATAGGTATTTCCTGATGGAATGCTTCTCGTTTGACGAGCGATTTTATCTTCCAAGTCAACGACTTCTCCATTTTTTAAAAGAAACGTGTGACCTTTCTCGACACCAACGGCTTCTGCTAGCATGCGATGATGATGGAGCATACGGTATTCACCGTGAATCGGGATGAAATAGGTAGGCTTCATTAAGGTAAGCATAAGCTTTAAGTCCTCTTGATAGCCGTGCCCGGATACGTGCATCCCCGTTGAAACGCCTGATCCATAAATGACTTTTGCTCCGAGCATAAATAACTGGTCAATGATCTTGGAGACGCTTCGTTCATTTCCAGGAATCGGACCAGCTGCTAAAATAACGAGATCCTCTGGCAAAATTTCGATTCCACGAAAACTGGAAGTGGATAGCCGTGCGAGTGCGGCGAGCGGCTCTCCTTGACTGCCGGTACAAAGGATTGCGACACGCTCAGGTGGATAGTCATGCACCTCATTCGGATCAATGAGCATCCCGTCTGGTACTTGAAGATAGCCTCGTTCCATTGCGACTCCAATTACATTTACCATGCTTCGACCGAGGAGGGCTAGCTTCCGGTTCGTCTTTTTAGCAGCATCGACGACCTGCTGGACCCGGTTCACATTCGACGCAAATGTAGAGACAATGACTTTTCGCCTTGCTTTCATAAAGGCGTCTTCCATATGCTCAGCTACAATTTGCTCGGAAGGAGTAGCACCAGGACGTTCCGCATTCGTACTTTCTGATAAAAGAAGAAGCACACCCTTTCGGCCAATCTCCGCCATCTTATAAATGTCGGCTGCCTCGCTATTAGCAGGCGTTAAGTCAAACTTGAAGTCACCTGTATGGACGATTGTGCCCTCAGGTGTATCAAAAACAACTCCCAAACAGTCTGGGATACTATGATTCACTTTAAAGAATGAGGTGTTCATTTTTCCAAAAGTCAAGGTGGATTGGGAATCAATTTCGACAAGCTCCGTCTCCCCCAACAGCCGATGTTCCTGAAGCTTTAGCTCAATCAACCCAAGCGTAAAACGGGTGGCATAGACGGGCACATTCATTTTTTTCAAGAAAAACGGAATGCCACCGATATGGTCCTCATGTCCGTGGGTGACGATCAGTCCCTTGACTCTCTCTTTGTTCTCCTCTAAATACGTCAGATCAGGAATAATTAAGTCAATTCCTAACAACGTTTCATCTGGAAATTTATTGCCGCAGTCGATGACAACCATCTCATTGTCACATTCAATTCCATACATATTCTTGCCTACTTCGTGTAGTCCACCTAAGGCAAAGACGGATACATTAGCCGCCAAGGCAATCTCCTCCTAATGAAAAATAATAGGAATAGTATGCCCTGCCAGTTAAACCAGAATGCTAAATCACTAAACTTTATCGGATAGTATTTCTTTTAATTCCTCATCTGTTATGGAGACATGTGCGGATCCAGATGCATCAATGACTTCATCAATCAAGTCCTTCTTCTGCAATTGCAGCTTGTTGATGCTCTCTTCTATGGTTCCTTTTCCGACGAGCTTGATCACTTGAACAGGATTTAATTGCCCCATCCGGTGAGCACGGTCCATTGCCTGTTCTTCTACCGCAGGATTCCACCAGATATCGTAGAGAATGACTGTATCCGCTCCTGTTAGGTTAAGCCCAGTTCCCCCTGCCTTCAAGCTTATTAAGAACACGTCTGCTTCCCCATCATTGTAGCGGCGGCAAAGGTCTACACGCTCTTCTGAAGGTGTTTGTCCATCTAGGTAAAAATAGTCCCCACCTTCCTCTGCTAATCTTCTGCCGATCAGCTGAAGCATCCCTGTAAACTGTGAGAAGACAAGCACTCGCCTTCTTGAATGCTGCGCTTCCTCTAAGAGATGAAACAGGTGCTCAAACTTGGCAGAGCTTCCTTTGTAGCCATCAACAAAAAGCGCGGGATGGCAACAAATTTGCCGAAGTCTAGTCAGACCTGCTAGAATTTTGATCCGGTTTTTGCGAATGGTGTCCTTGTCTAGATGCTTTAATGTTTCCTCGCGAAGCTTCGCTAGATAGGCAGCATAGAGCTTCTTTTGCTCTGGGAATAATTCGATATATTCCATCGTTTCGGTTTTTTCAGGTAGCTCGGATAAGACGTCCTCCTTTAGACGACGAAGGAGAAACGGACGGATTCTTTTCCCGATCTCTTTCCTGGTCAGGTGACTATAATCATCAAACCGCTTGAAAAGCTGAGGAAACACAACATGGAAAATGGACCATAGCTCTTCAAGTGAGTTTTCAATCGGCGTTCCTGTCAGTGCAAACCGATGTGGACTCTGTAATTTTTTCATAGCTCGCGCCGTTTGTGTCGCTGGATTTTTAAAGGCCTGCGCTTCATCGAAAAAGATGGTGTGGAATGTTTGAGTCTCGTACCACTTTAGGTCCCTTCGCACGAGCGGATAAGAAGCGATCAGAACATCCATGTTCGAAGACACACGCTGTAGCTGCTCCCGTTCGGATGGGGAGCCATCCATTACAATTGCCTCAATTTCAGGCGAAAACTTCATCAATTCATTTAACCAATTGTACGTTAAGGAGGACGGACAAACGATCAGAACAGGCTGCTTATTTTTTCGAATGGGCTCAAGCTCCGACTGAATGTACGCAATGCTTTGCAGCGTCTTTCCAAGCCCCATATCATCACCGAGAATGCCGCCAAACCCATAGCTAGCAAGCGTCTTCATCCACTGATACCCTTGGATTTGGTAGTCCCTTAAAGTAGCTTGTAAGCCTGAGGGTAGCTCATCGACGAGTCTTCCGGGATCAGATAAAGCATCAAGAAAGGCGCGAAATGATGGATCATACTGAAAGAGCTCTTCATCTCCTTTATGAATCGAAGACAGTCCCTCAATGATAGGCAGGGATACGCCAGTGGAGAGGTCTGCCGTCTCAGCTGGCAGACCATGAATAAATTGATGAACCTCTTGAAACTCCCTTGTCTCAAGGGATAACAGCGAGCCATCTCGCAATCGATAATACTTGCGTTTTTCTTGTAATGCATGGAGAATATCGCGAATTTGCTTTTCTGGGATGCCATCCATTTCAAACGTAAACTTGAGCCAATCTGTTCGTTCTTTATGTACCTTCACGCGGATTTTCGGCTTAGCTGACTCGCGAAAAATCCGATTTCTTACCGCTGTTGTTGCATAAATTTGCATCAGCTTTTGCAGCTTTGGCAGTTGATAAACAAGAAAATCAAATTCAAGCTCTTCATTTTGCAGAAAATAACCACCCTCGGTTTGAGCAAATTGACTTTCCTCCATGATTTCAATCACCGCTGCTTCCTTCTCTAGATCACGCACAACGAAAGCGGCACCCTTACGTTCCTGCTCTTCTAACGGATGGAGAACGATCTCTCCATATTGAAACTCAATCGCAGCGAGCAGACGATTTTTGATTCGATCGAGATAAAGCTTCGCCACTAGAGGCGTTTTCATAAACTCCTTGCGAATGTGGGGAGCCAGCTCTACCCTCCCAAGCCTCTTTAAGCCTGGAACAACCTTGTCCATGACATACGGAAGCTGCTCACGCATAATCGGAATTTCATCTGTCTTGGAATCCACTAGCATTTTTTTCAGCTCATATAAACGCTGACAATCATCTTTTGGTAAGTGAACGATTTTTCCGCGTGAAAGGACGGAATGGTAGCCATTCATTACGACCATCCCTCTTAGCCCGATCACTCGTAGACGAAATTCACTGCCCTGCTCGGTCATATGAAAGGACAAGGGCAGCGGATCAATTGAAGAAGCGATGCCTTCCATACTCATTCCAGACACACGGAGCTCGACTTCTTCAGCCTGCTGGAGAGCTGATAGAAGCTTGCGAAAATAGGACGGAAGGATCATCAGCTGGTGGGGCGAGATGATTACAGAGTCACCTTGAAGCAACTCCTCATCGTTGCTCATTTCGAATAACAGCTGAACGACTTCATCTGAATTTCTGTGAAGGCAGTAATTCTCAGGCTGATAGGTAAAGGATGCTGACACCTCAACCGGTTCCCCGTTCTTTATTTGATGTAAAAATGGCCGGATATTGGTAATCGGCACCCCATTTAAGACAATGCTAATCCCCAGTAGATGATCATGGGTACCATACGGAACAGGCTCACAAATAAAGGCAACTGGAACTGCCTGTCTCGTTTCAAAATGTAGGCGGTGGGCAGTTGGTTGTTGACGTGAACCCCCTCGAAACAGACTCATCAGCCCTTCTGTTAACACATGTTGCGAAGAGATGGTTTCTGTTTGTGGAGAATGGTTTCGCTTTCGATCAGCAAGGGACAGTAGCACAGCTGCAATATGCTGACATTCCTTAGTAAAGGATGTCAGCTTCGGACACGTGCAGCTCGCTTCAAAACGACCGTCTGGATGACTATTTACCATTACCTCGAACGGCTCTTTTCCTTCTACTATACCTCGGCAGCTGGCTTCATCCACGAAATCTAACTGGACTTTTCCGTTGCGAACATAAGCATCTCCCCGTTTAAAGGAGACCTCACCACATAAGTCCTTGATGATTTGATCGTTCAATTTGATATTCATGGCTCGTCCTCCTTTCTACTGAGAAATCACTGGATTCAAATGATTAATAGTTTATTTTATAAAAATTCTCCTCCATTGATAGGCTCATAAAGATTTGCTTGTAAATCGACGCGATTCGGAGCAAGGAAAATGACTCCTTCCTGCTCGAGTGCCTGCTTTTGTCTTTGAAAGCTCTGAGGGTTGGTTAGGGCAATTTCTCCCTTAGAATTGATGACCCGGTGCCATGGGAGTTGATGCTTTTGACTCATTGAATGCAATATGCGGACAACCTGTCTTGCCCCACGAGGACTACCCGCTAGTCTCGCAATTTGCCCGTAGGTCATGACCGAACCAGCAGGAATTTGTTGAATCATCCGCACACACCGCTCTGTAAATGGTTTCATACTCACGCTTCCTTTAGAATCTCAAATTGAATTTTCTTTATTGTACCATGAATGAACAGCTGTCAGCTTCTGCTGGCACATGAGAAAAAGAGCCGGCAAACGGCTCTTTCTGGTTTATTTTTGTTCATGCCAAGCGGTTAAACCGCCTGCGAGCACCTTCACCTGATAGCCTGCATCTGCCAAGAGAGCCGCACATTTAGCAGCAGAATTGCCTGTCGTGCACGTAACGATTAGTTCCGTTTCCTTTGGTAGATCTAAATCCTCCATCGATGTTCCTTCACGATGAAAAATCTCTGTCTTATGTATGTGCTGTACATTGGCATGTGGATGGCTTAAATGTCCCGCCTCAAATTTCTCTTTTGCCCGAACATCTACAATAATTACGTCCTGCCCTTGTTCCAATTGGTCCTTTAACTCTTTCGCTTGAATGGTCGATAACATGCAACCACACCTTTCTTTATCCGTTATTCGTAACTCCTAAGAGATCTTTAATCAAGTCGACTGCCCATAGGAAACCGAGCGTACTAAACCAAACGGCAAATGGGAAGATCAAGCTTTTGACCGCATGCATAATCGTATACGATTCTTCCCTTCGACGCAGCAACCGATCGGTTACAAAAAATAAAAACGCAGCGGATAGACTGTAAAACCATAAAACGATTCCAAAAAGAAGATGAAACAACAATGATAAATAGGGTTCAATTGGAGGATTTTCTGCTTTTCGAGTCAGAAATCCGCTGATGGCATCACTTAGCATCGAGGTAAGCACGCCGTACACAAGAATCACCGGAAAACTATACACCAAATACATGGGAGTAGTATGGAGAAATCCCCAAAAATAATCGGAGACAGAGCTGATTTCTTCTCCAAATGGATTCGGTACGACAAGCCCTAACAGCACGGCAAAAATAGCCCCCGAAATAGACGCAGCGATTATTTTTCTTGTGAAAATAGTCAACACCTCTTCAAGTACAAGTATGTCAATAGATTGGGTGGATAGAATCATTATAGCTTATTTTCCAATATGATGGGAATGTTAACTCGAATCGTATCCCCCATATTTAGTTTTAGGACACTAATAGTCAGAAAAACTTGTCATCTCGATACATCTTATAGAGAAACAGTCGTTTTGTCACCGTTTACCAGTGAATTCATCTTTTTCACGCCCTCTAGTCCATTTTGCGAACATCCTTTGATCGATCTTTCAATTATTGATTTTAGACGGCGCTTCATTTGCGAGGTATGTTTAACTTACCCGGGAATACAAGTGGTAAGCGCGCTTTCCTAGAAGGGATTCAAATGGAAAGCTTTGAAGAGGTAAAGGACAAATATGAACGGTTGATCTGGAAAATCATCCAAACGCTACACATTTACAAGAATAAAGAGGAATTCTATCAAATTGGGCTCATCGCCCTTTGGCAGGCCCATGTACGGTATAATGCGGAAAAAGGGAGCTTCTACATCTATGCCTACTCGTTTATTCGCGGCAAAATTCAAACGCAAATGTCACGGCAAAATCAATTTGATGAACGCAATATCTTTCCCACGGAAGAATACTTGGAGCAGATAGAAGGCGACAACAATCAACACTTTTTAGAAGAACACTACATTTTATCCCTTTGCGAACACTTAACGGCGAACCAAAAGAAATGGGTGCTATACACCGCCCTTCATGATCTGTCCATCTTCGATATTGCGAAAAAAGAACACGTCTCCCCCTCTGCCGTAAAAGCCTGGAGAAAAGGAGCGAAGGAAAGGCTAAGAGGACATTTAGTTCAAAATTAAACGATCACCAACCTACAGAAAAGAGCCTACCAGTTGCAATCGTCATTTCAGACGATGGCTTAGGAAGGCTCTACTATTATATTAAGGTGAATATAACCACTATATATGATGTTATTGAAGTGTTATTATAGTACCTCTTCTAATACTGATCGTTACAGAAAAACAGAGCTTACATAACGCGGGAAGTTCTGTTTTTGTGATTTATTATCTATTAAAGGAACTTGTTTTATGAAAACTCGAACTCAAGATATATAGCTATATTCTTTTATGTAAATACCGTTAAATTTGTTGTCAACTTGAATTTCCCCCTTGACAAATAACTCCACTAACAGCTTATTCAAAGGTAAACGGAGGTACCGGTATAAAGTCTGGTCTATTTGAACTTCCCATTTACATATATGATTCGTGCTTTACCTTTTCCATTTCTTGTTTTTTCTCCCCTTTTTTCTCTCTATTTTTCAATAAATACACTCCGGCCAGGATCACGAACATTCCCCCCCAATCACTAGCTGTAATCTTCTCACCAGCTATAAATGCTCCTATAAATAGGGCAACGATCGGAGGTATATAAGTAACCGTAGAGGCTACGACTGCCCCCAGGTGATTTACAATGGTATAGTATAAAATATAAGCTAGACCTGTTCCAATAAAACCAAGCCCAACAATGACACCTATAAGCGCTGGGGTACTTTCTCTTATAGCATCTATGCTTGTAAAATCAGTCCATGTGGAAATCGTAAGTAACGCGAAAATCATTTGATAACTTGTCAACGCAGCTGTGGGGATCTTAACGTCAGAAAGAAATTTTTTGGCATATACAAAAGAGATTCCAACGCTCATTGAGCCTATGATCATAGATACCACCCCATTTACATGTAAGCTACCGTCTCCATTAACCCAAGGCTTAGCAATTATGATAACTCCGAGTACCTCAATTAGAATACCTACTACTTTTCTTCCGTTTATTTTTTCTTCTTTTAGAAGAAAAAAGGTTACAATAGTAGAGAAAATTGGAATAGAACCACTAAGAGCCCCCGCTATTCCCGAACTTAGAATAGAAGTTCCTTTTGCGAAACAGAAAAAGTATATTGTCGTAGCTAGTAATGACATGACAAAAAAATGATGACTATTTTTAAAATGAGACCATTTAATTTGTCTCTTTATTAGAGCGTAGACAATAACTGGAAAAACACCTGCCAATACTCTTAAGAATACAATTTGTGATGGATTAATTAAGGCAGCAGCCCATTTCATAAAAAGAAAGTTTGTTCCCCAAATTATTCCTAGTAAAAGATAAGGCAAAAAATATATATGAAGTCCTTTCATATCAATCACTCCTTTACACTAAAATAATGATCATTAGACACTTTAATTGAGTAAAATGAGATTGATGGAATGAATTATTACTCGATCCACATTTCCTTCAGCAGAAAAGTAAATGTATGATGTGATATAATATAGTGTGCAAAATGTTCATTATATCGTTTGTTTATTATATTGTACGATATGGACAATATAATGTAAATAGGAGGATTTTAAATGGAACATATTCATGGTGTTATCTCGAGTAATTTACAACTAATTAGAAAAAAAAGGAAAATGAGTCTTGAGGATTTAGCAAATTGTTCTGGTGTAAGTAAGAGTCTGCTGAGACAAATAGAAAAAGAAGAATCTAATCCAACCATTTCTACACTCTGGAAGATTGCGAATGGATTAAAAATCCCTTTTACTTCGTTAATTCAGTATGAAATCCCTGACACAGAAATCATAAGGAAGAGCGATATAACTCCGTTAACGGAGGGAGATGGGTTGTACAGGTTATATCCAAACTTTTCATATGAAGATCAGAAACCTTTTGAAATGTATTCTGTAGAATTAGAATCAAATGCAATTTTAGCGGCCGAGCCCCATCCCCCAAATTCCATTGAATGTATAACCGTAGTAAATGGCTCATTAACAATAACAATTGAAAACCATAAGTATTCTATTCAAGAAGGCGACTCTATTAAATTTCGAGGCGATCTCTATCACACTTATATGAATGAGACCAACGAAATCACAAAATTATCTATGGTAATTTACTATCCAAAAAAGTAAGCAGCCTGTCTATTGACAAGCTGCTTACTTTTTTCAAAACTGATCATTATTAAGAAGCTAAATCTCACACAAATCTGTTCCGTTAGTGAAAATATTCTTTTGTTTTTCCAATGGAACTAAATTCAATTACATATGAAGGAAGGAGCTTTTGCGAAGAACGGACTAGCAAGAGATATCAAAAGTATATTTGCAGTCTGGAGCAACACCCTCTTCCGTATGCCGATACATAAAAAACACCAGCCCCGCTAAAAGGGACTGGTATCTGGAAACAACTGTTATCTACTCTTACACACCTTTGAAAGCTTCACGATAGATGTCAGCAAGCTCTGTAACTAATGGCAATTTAGGGTTTGCAGTTGTACATTGATCTTCAAATGCTCGTTCCGCTAACCAATCGACCTTTTTCTCGAATTCAGCTTTCTTGACTCCATTTGCTTCAATGCTCATTGGGATTTCAAGCTCTTTTGCAAGCTTGATGACCGCTTGAATGAGGCTTTCTACCCCTTCTTCTGTTGTTCTAGCAGGAAGACCTAATGCACGGGCAATTTCTGCGTATCGTTGGTCGGCAATGAATTTCTCATATTTAGGGAATGCCGTAAATTTCTTTGGCTTTGTTGCATTGTAGCGAATGACGTGCGGCATTAAGATCGTGTTCGCACGGCCGTGAGCAATATGGAACTCGGCTCCAAGCTTATGGGCTAAGCTGTGGTTAATCCCGAGGAACGCATTCGCAAATGCCATCCCGGCAATCGTTGACGCATTATGCATTTTTTCACGTGCCAGCGCATCACTTCCATCATGGTACGCTTTCGGTAAATATTCGAATACGAGTTGGATCGCTTTAATCGCTAGTCCATCCGTATAGTCATTTGCCATAACTGAAACATAGGCTTCAAACGCATGAGTTAATACATCCATACCTGTGTCTGCCGTAATATGCTTAGGTACGGTCATAACAAACTGTGGATCAATGATCGCTACATCCGGTGTTAATTCATAGTCTGCTAGCGGATACTTTAGGTTCTGTTCTTTGTCTGTAATAACTGAAAATGAAGTAACCTCTGACCCCGTTCCAGATGTGGTAGGAATCGCAACGAATTGTGCTTTCTCACCTAGCTTCGGATATTTAACGAGACGCTTCCGGATGTCGAGGAATTTTTGTTTTAATCCAAAGAACTCTGCATCTGGGTGCTCGTAGAAAAGCCACATGCCTTTCGCCGCATCCATAGCTGAACCACCACCAAGAGCAATGATTACATCAGGCTGGAAGTTTGCCATCATTTCAGCACCCTTCATCACCGTTTCAATCGAAGGATCCGGCTCTACTTCTGAGAAAATTTCACAGTGAACATAATCAGGACGTTTTCTTAAGTAGTAAAGGACTTTATCTACATAGCCAAGCTTCACCATTCCTGGATCCGTTACGATCAATGCCTTTGAAATGTTTGGCATTTTCGCTAAATACTGTGTTGAGTTTTTTTCAAAGTAGATTTTTGGTGGAACCTTAAACCATTGCATATTCACATTCCTTTTCGCCATCTTTTTAATATTCAATAAGTTTACAGCACCAACATTTTGAGAAACGGAGTTCCCACCGAATGTACCACAGCCGAGTGTTAGTGAAGGCAAGAAGGCATTGTAAATATCACCAATTGCCCCTTGTGAAGATGGTGCGTTAATGATAATGCGGCATGCTTTCATCCGCTTGCCAAATTCCTTCATTAATTCTTCGTTTGTTGAATGTAAGACAGCCGAATGGCCGAGCCCACCAAACTCTAGCATTTCCTCTGCTCTCTTAAAGCCTTCTTCGCTATTGTTCACCTTATAGCAAGCAAGTACTGGGCTTAGCTTTTCTCTTGATAGAGGATATTGAGGGCCGACCCCTTTTAATTCTGCTACTAACATTTTCGTATCTTCTGGAACGGTTACTCCTGCCATTTTGGCGATTTTTGCAGCAGGCATCCCCACAATCGCTGCGTTTACGGCACATGATGCTTCATTGATCACGAGCTTTTCAACCTTGATCCGTTCATCGTCCGTTAAGAAATAACAGTTATGTGAGATCATTTCCATTTTAACTTCTTCATAGATTTCTTTATCAATTATAACGGCCTGTTCTGAAGCACAGATCATTCCATTATCAAAGGTTTTTGAGAGTATTAAGTCATTGACCGCCCGGCCGATTTTCGCCGTTTTTTCTATATAACAAGGAACGTTACCAGGACCTACTCCTAATGCCGGCTTCCCTGAACTGTATGCGGATTTCACCATTCCCGCTCCACCAGTTGCTAAGATCATTGATACACCGTCATGATTCATAAGCGTTTGCGTTGCTTGTAAGGATGGCTTCTCTACCCATTGGATACAATTTTCTGGAGCTCCCGCTTTCACCGCTGCATCTCGAAGAATTCTCGCTGCTTCACTGCTACACTTTTGAGCCGATGGATGGAAAGCAAAGATAATCGGGTTTCTTGTTTTTATTGATATAAGCGCTTTAAACATCGTCGTTGACGTTGGATTGGTTACAGGAGTTACCCCGACTACTACCCCTACTGGCTCTGCGATTTCGGTAACTCCATCCTGTTCGTTTTCATGAATGACTCCAACTGTTTTATCATATTTAATATTGTTATAGATGTACTCGGTTGCGAACAAATTCTTAATGATTTTGTCCTCGTACACGCCGCGACCGGTTTCTTCAACCGCGAGCTTCGCAAGCGGCATATGCTGATCTAATCCAGCCAGAGCCATCTGTTTAACCATCTCGTCAATTTGCTCTTGATTAAATTCTTGAAATTCCTTTAGCGCTTTCTTCCCGTTTCTAACAAGCGTATCAATGACACTTGTTACTGCTTGTTGCTCCGATACTACTTTCTCTTTAACTACCATGTTCAACTCTCCTCCAAAACAAGATATTGTGAAACATTTCACAAGAACCTTCAAAAAAAAGATTCTATCTAAAAGATTGAATTAAAGCATGTCACATCTGTTGTAGCCTCTTAGTTGTTTACACGACAGGGGTTAACATTATTATTCACAAACTGGATTTCGAGGAATCTTCTCGAAGGACACATCTGTATATGCTTTTGAGCAACGTTTGACGATAATCACAAAATTGACTGTCCAGATATACGCTGGGAATTCTTCCTGATCTTTAAACATCATTGCCTCAAATTCATCGCCGATCATTTCTTCGAAAGCATCTTGCGTGTAAGTATCAGCATCTGTTGAAAAGTTTCTCCATTCACATACCATCATGTTAATCACTCCTTAGTGCTTTTCTGATTTAAATATAACACATCATCAAGATAATAGTTTGTGAAATATTGAACAAAGTTTGAATCTCATTTCGTGTTTCTAAATAAACAGTATTTCCTTATGTATATAGATCGTTCATTTAGTTGGATGAGAATCGTTACGTACATTGGTTGAAAACGCTTACATTTAATTATTATATTGAGATAATATATCCATTTAGTATATTGAACAAGTTCAAGTAAGTAGCCAAGGTTTATCTGACTCCTTAGAAGATCTCAATGATCTTTTGCCTATTTCTTATTTTTCTCCCGGTATTTCCTTACTTTCGCGATTGTACCACAAGCTCTACCAGTTGAGCTGTTCTTGTTCATACTACACCATTTCTTTGTACTGCTTTTAGAAGCGTCGTAAAATGCCCATTGGCAATCAGGGCAAATCTTATATCGATGAAATTGGCCTTCTTCAACTTTCTGTAAGACGAGAATCAGTATATGATCAATGATACTATGTCGGTTGGTGAAAAATTCTAACCGATATTTCCCACTCCCAGTTGTCATTTGTGTATGTACATTCCTTCGAATGATCCATTGGTTCATGCCCTCTATCGTGCCGCTTGCCAAGGCATGTCGGAGTTCATTTCGAAATAAACGAACATCTGGTAGAGCATCTGTATTCTCTCGTATAGAAAAAATCTGTAAATCGTCTTGAGTGTGCAGGTTTTCTATAGGGATTCTGTTGTCGTTCGATATTTCCCATGTATTGAGGAACAGGAGGAGTTCGTCATTTTCATTTCCTTTATCCATTGTAACCACCAATCGTTTTTGAGAGTTGCACTTTTGTCTAGTATATCATAAACTATTTGTAACCACCAAAATATATTGAAGGTTACACGGAGGATACGTATGAATGCTTCTACAAAAATCACCTTAACTTCAGGGTTCTTCTTAAATTTTGCCGGATTTGCCGTATTTTCATTTTTGGCCGTGTATTTGTCGAATTCCATTGGGCTAACACCATGGGAGACTGGAACGGTCTTATCCTTGCTTACCTTGTCTTCCCGAGCTTTGCCACTTTTCACAGGCATAATGGGAGATCAATTGGGATATAAACGGATGATGGGAATCGGTCTATTCCTTAGAGGAATCGGATTTGTTGTCTTGGCTTACGCACCTTCTTTTCTTGAGGTGTCAGTAGCCGTACTTTTAATTGGAATTGGCGCTGCATGCTACGAGCCTGCTGCCTTAGCCTTTTTTTCTCAAGAAGAAAATCCAAGCGTAAGAAAGAAATCCTTTATTTATTTGAATTTAGCTTTAAATGGAGGGGCGATCGCTGGGCCACTGCTTGGCGGATTTCTCGTAATCACAGACCCAAGCCTGCCTTTCTTACTTAGCGCATCTATTTTCTTCGTGCTTTTCATTGTCCAATCCATCTATTTACCAAAACATACAAAAGCACGAGGTTCTGGCACAGGGGCAATATTCAGTGGAATTCGCCATATTCTTAACAACAAACGATTTCTATTCTTCTGTTTTTCGATGGTGTTCTTTTGGTTTATGTATGCTCAGCTTACGGTCGCTTTGCCCTTACATATGTTTGCTCTTTCAAATAAAGAACATCTCGTAAGCCTAGTTATTACTGTAAATGCCTTATCAGGGCTTATTTTTATGGCTGCTTTTAACCGGATTTATATGAAAACGAGTGCCTTATTTTTATCAAGCATTGGAACCTTAATCATGGCGTTATCTTTCTTATGTATTGGCTTCTTTCCAAATCCTATTTGGCTAATTGTTTGTATCGTTGGGTTTACGGTTGGCGAAACCCTCGTTCTACCGTCGGCTGATATATCGGTATCTGATTTTGCGGACGAATCTTACAGCGGAGCCTATTATGGATTTTCTGACTTATCCTTTGCTGTTGGAGCGACTCTTGGGAATTTTTCAGGAGCTTTCTTATTAAATGCATATAAACCAGAATCAATGATTCCATGGGTCACCTTTGCATGTGTCGGCTTATTTGGGGTGATTCTATTAGGGGGACTTTACCAGCTTCAAAAGAGAACGGTGCCTGCTCTGAAGTAAGGTCAGATATTGGGAAGCAGGCTTGATCCCTTTTGCCATGCTTGGTTTTATTGGCGTGTACAGACTACAATCAAAACCTTTATCTTCGAAAAAGCTTGTCATATCGTCTCGAAACTCTTTAACAGTCGGGTAAGAATACTCTTTCATATACGTTCTTCATCAAATCCAAAACGTAGGATATTCCCGGTTATTACGTATGTTATTTATGACCAGTGCAAAGAAAACAATGAGTACCGAGCCGATTAATACTGGTCAAAACGGGGTCTGTCCCCCGTCGAAGTAACGCTTTACCGTACCGGGGGTCTGACCCCGTTATTCATGATTTTTTTACAAAAAGGCCATACTATAAAAAATGCAAACAAGAAGGTGAAAAGGTACATGGCCCAGAATCAAATCGATATGACCGCTACTGAAATTGGGTTCTTATGGTCTACCTACCAGGCTGAATCCCTGAATCATTGTTTATTGACGTATTTTGACCATATTGTTGAAGATCCTGAAATAAAAGAGTTGAACAAAAGGAATTGGGACTCCTGCAAGAAAAATAGGGCTTGGTTGAATGAGCTGTTCGAAGAAGATGGCTTTCCTGTCCCAGAGAGTTTCAATGAATCAGATGTCAACCCCAGTGCAGCCAGGCTTTATACAGACCCATTTATCCTTTACTTCCAATGGTTTATAGGAAAGGGAAAATTGGATGTTTCATCCCTTGCCATCAACACGATCGCCAGAGATGATATTTTTTCTTTTTACGAAAATTGCGTTTCTCAAGCTACACAATTATTAAATGATGCAAGAAAGTTATTATTATCAAAAGGCTTATGGATCAGAGCTCCATATATACCAATGCCCCAAGCAGTAAGCTACGTAAAGAAAGAAAGTTTCTTGAACGGGTGGATTGGAGAAGAACGTCCCATTGCCGGGATTGAAATTGCGAGTATATTTTACAATCTGATGACCAATAGTCTTGGCCAAGCATTAATGACCAGCTTTATCCAGGTTAGTAAAAAGGGCGAAGTGCATAACAAGTTTGTTAGAGGACGAGAAATTGCTGCCAAACATGTGGATGTTTTATCAGCGGCACTTAAAAAAGAGAATCTGTCCGTACCCAATACATGGAATACCGGAATAACTGCATCGACGGAACCGCCATTTTCTGAGAAATTGATGCTCAATATGGTTAGCTTTTTAAACTCACAGGGCTTGGCTAATTACGGTACGGCTGTTTCCCTTTCCATGAAACGGGATATTGGACTGGACTTCACTAGATTGGCAGCAGAAGTCGCAAATTTCACCCAAGATTCCACAAAACTTCTCATCAAAAAAGGCTGGATGGAAACTCCACCTCTTGCTCCGAAAAGAGAATAACAGGATAACGGGGTCTGACCCCCGTCGCGTTATTGCTTTACCGCACCGGTGGTCTGACCCCGTAGGATAAAATCAAGAAATGATGATAACTCACCAACAAAGGTTTGGACTCCATCTACATGATAAAAGGTACTCGTCGTTTCAAAGTCAAGTATATCGTTATGCTCGGAGTATAAGTAAATGGGTTTCCCTCCTCCAAGAGCCATACCAAATTCAATGTGGCTGCCTTTACCTGCCGGACTTAGAACAATAAGAAAATCGGAAGCTAGAACGGCTTGTATTTCCTGTTCACCAATTTCTTTCAAATCTTTCAATGAATTTGCTCGTTGGTTCTTTGTCCAATCATACGTTTGAACAAATCCTTTTTCGTTTAATATAGAAGCTACTTTCCTTACTGTATCGATGTTTCCAAAGCTTGATGCTATATAGTATTTCATATCTGTACCTCCAAAGAACGCTACAATTTCTTTCTATACATTTTTTTTGATAACCGAAACCGAACAACCCTTTTGCATATATTCCTTAATAACAGGAAAGTCAGGTGGATTAATGTTTGTTGGGAGTTGATCTAACCGAAAAAACGTTAACTCGTCAACCTCCTCTTCCTCCCTCCTTAATTCACCTTCATAATTATGGCAGATATATGCCGTCACGACATTATATACTTCATCCCCATGTGGGTACTTATAGTAAAATTCCTTCCCTGAAAAGACGTTGAAGAAGGTTAAGTCGCTAGAAATCAGACCTGTTTCTTCAAGCAGCTCCCTCTGTGCTACTTCTTCTAGCTTTTCACCCAATTCCATAGAACCTCCAGGTAATCCCCAGCAAAGATTATCCTTTCTCAGCTGTAATAAGATTTCACCCTTGTCATTTATGACGATTACACATGCACCGACCATAAGTAAAGGGTGTGTACCAACTTTTTTTCTTAAATCCATTATGTATCCCATAGCATCCTCCGTTAGAATCGTTATTGGTTCCTGTCATTAGACAACTAAATTCTACAAAAATAGCATTAATCCTTCATAGGATTAACGCTACTGTTTGTTTAGGAGACCTATATTCTACCATTCTTCTACCGTATCATTTGTCACTGGTAGAAAACAAACGGGTATTATTCATTCCCCTCCTACTTATTCATATACAGATTGTCTTGGTTCAGCCATCCCTATTTTTGTCCACTCTTCTTTGGATGGGCCGTAAATGCCTGGGACATTTAATCCTGCTTGTCGCATGAGAACAGTCATTTGTCCCCGGTGATGAGCTTGATGCTGACATAAATATAATAACAGGGTCCCCTTTGTCATTTGAATGCCAAAGAAATCAACCTTTTCAAAGAGTGACTGATCTGTCCATTGGGTTTCCAATGCCTCAACAAAGTGAGTCGATGCTTCTGAGTAGTTCTTCGCAATAGCATCAGCAGAAGACGGGACAGTCCAGTCTTCACCAGGAGCTTCAAATCTCAGGTCACCCTGTAATCCAATTACTTTCAATGCCGTAACCGTATGCCAAGCAATACGACCTAATGACCATTGATTGGGTGTTACTTCTTGCATTAACGATTCATCCGTTAGGCTTTTCAGAACTCTCATGGTTGCGCTCGCTTCATATTCCCAAGATTTCATAAAATCACTTAAGCTACGATACATTGTAAAACTCCTCTCTTTTATTCCTATTATTAGAGTTCTCCATTCCCCTGAAATTCCCTTTGTTATTCTGGCCATTTTCACAGTTGAACCCACCATATTCCCATTCACTGAGAACACTACTCTCGACTCTCTTTCGAAAAATGGCGCAAATCCAATTAATCATATGCGAACCACTTCGAAAATATCACATTAAGAGAAAAACACCTCTACCACACGTGTAAATTGCAAATGAGCAAAGAGAAGTTGAACAACTAAGTCACCCAAAAGTGAAAATTGCAGCAGGCACTATGTATGGAGCCATTGAATATTTACTTAAACATGAATTGATAAAACCAGTAAAAGGTACAGATATACAGGGAAAAACATAACGATCACAGAAAATAGCTTAGAGGGGTTACGGCTGGATTTTAAGCGAATGAAGGAGATCGTCAACTTAACTGATAAACTGCTACAACTGACTTCTGAGGGAAGAGAGGGATAGAATATGTATAAATTCAAAATCTTTTTTGACTTGATACCTTAGCTAGAAATTGGGAAAATGATACAATAATAAGAATACAAAGAAAGGTGTGATAATGATGAAGCACTTACAACCATTTAAAACGGTGATTGAAAAGTAATAAAAGTCATCTTCTTTTCAATCCATCCATCCATCCATGTAAATTTTTTCGAAAAGAGGACTTGTATGTATAAAGATAATGAATTAGTCATTCGCCCTATTGAGGCACGAGACTTAGAGAAATTATGGGAGTTAATCTATAAAGAAGCTGCACCAGAGTGGAAGAAATGGGATGCACCCTACTTTCCTCACCACCCTATTCCATTTGAGAAATTCATGGAAACATCACCAACATGGGTTGGGAAGGAAAATAGGTGGGTAATTTCGGTCAATGAAGTGGTATGCGGGGTGGTTTCTTATTATTTTGAGGATGAACAATCCATATGGTTGGAATTAGGAATCGTGATACATGAATCCGCTAATTGGAATAACGGAATCGGCACTCGTGCTCTCAAACTTTGGCTTCATCATCTATTTAACACCTTACCTCTTGTACGAGTTGGTTTAACCACTTGGTCAGGAAATGAAAGAATGATTCGAGTTGGTGAGAAAATAGGGATGCAGATCGAGGCACGGATAAGAAAAGTTCGCTATTACGACGGCAATTATTATGATTCCATTCGCATGGGTATGTTACGAGAAGAATGGGAAGTATTAAAAGATTCCTTGAAAATAGAAGTTGAGAGTTGATTTTTTAAATGATTCAAGTAGAAGTCGCATCTCATTGAAATGGAGAATGATCGATTTGGAAATTAGAAATTATCGTAACGAAGATGAAGATGGATGGGTACGGTGCAGAACACTTTCTTTTTTGGATACAGCCTATTATGATCATGTGTTAAGAGAAAAAGAAGTCTATGAAAACCCTTCTATAGAGCTGGTTGCAGTGATAGAAAATACCATAGTTGGGCTGCTCGATATTGAATACGAGAGGAAAGAAGGAACTGTATGTTCGAGGGGAAATGGGCTCGGTGGGATGATTTGGCATGTCGCTGTTCACCCTGACTTTCGCAGGAAAGGTATCGGTAAAAAATTGCTCCTCAAGTCACAAGAAATTTCTAATGAAATAGGGTTAGATTATCTTGAAGCTTGGACTAGAGATGACGAGTGGGTAAAAAACTGGTATGAATTACATGGCTTTCAACAGGAGGAGTCCTATCTCCACGTTTTTATTGATGGAGAAGAATTAAGTGGAGTGATGAAAAGTGACATTCCCCATTTACATCCTGTTGGAGCCTTTGCACACTACGTGGGTGAGGATAATGATGCCATAAAGAAAAAGTTTAAAAGAACACACGAATGTTTTTGCTACAAAAAAAAGATAAACTGTGAATGATAGAGGTGAAAACTGAATAATGCCCCCATAAGATAACTGATAAAATGCTTACAGTTATTGGATTCAATATGTTACTATTTAATAGACTGATAATTCGCAAATAAATTAGTCAAACTTAGTATAGGGGGTAGTATGATGGAAAAACAAATTAATGCTTACTTAATGAATGATAAAGGGGTTTCGACTAAATAACCAAAATATATAGCGTTTCCCCACATATTGAAAGGGGAATTTTATTTGAATCAGACATTATTAGTCATTGATACACAACAAGAATTAATAGATGGAAATCAAAAAGAACCTGCAGTTTTTAATAAAGACCAACTTATTATCAATATAAATTTCTTGATAAATAAAGCTATGAAATCAGGTATTCCAATCATATTTGTTAGGGACTTAGATGTTGCCGATGGTAAAGGTAGAGGATTTCAAATTCATAATAAAATTAACGTACCTACTGATGTAACGGTTTTTGATAAAACTGCAACGAATGCATTTCATGGAACTGGACTTCTAAGTCATTTAGAATCTCATGGGATAGAGCATCTTGTAATTGTTGGTTGTAAAACACAACATTGTATAGATAGTGCCGTCAGAACAGCAACCATTAATGGTTTTGACGTAACATTAGTCTCAGATGCCCATTCAACAACTGATAGTGATCTTTTAAGTGCAGAACAAATTATTAATCATCATAATGAGACCCTTCATGGTCATTACAACATAGAACACTTTTCAATTGTCAGACCTTCAAAAGAAGACCTATTTATTCCAACTCATGATTCTTACAGAGAATCATAATAGATTCCATTTATAAAGGAAGTTTTTTTATCATAATATTTTTTATTGAATTAGACTTGAAAATTCAGCAAAAAAGGCACAACGCCTTTTTTGCTACTGATCGTGTTAGCCTCTTGTTAATTAACCTGCGAATTCCATAACCAATATGTTAGCAAATCTTGTTGCTTCCCTGAGCTATTTTCTACAATCATTTGAAACCAAAAATACTGTTCAAATCACAGCCAATCATTCATGTAAGTAAGTAAACCTAATAAAGAACCTAATCCCATACCTATACAAACAGGCAATACAACATTTGATTTCTTGAGTACTTTATGAAATTCGCTCAATGCAATTCCCCTCTCTAGACAATATGGATAACCTCTACGGAAAAAATAGGATAAGGTTTCAAATGAGCTAGTTCCGTTTTGATATTGAGGTCAGACCCCTTTTTTTATCACTGAATACACATATGTATCATGCGGTTCTCCATTTTGATACATGTACTCCCGGAGCAGGCCTTCTTCTTGAAACCCCGCTTTTTTTAGCAGCAGACTAGAAGATTCATTGACGGTAAACACAACCGCTCCAATCCTCGTTAAGCCAAAGTCAGTAAATCCATAATCCATGATTCTAGTTACTGCCTCAAAGGCATATCCTTTTCGCCAGTAATGAGGGTTTAATTCATATCCAATCTCTGCTCGCCGATGTTTAGGAATCCACGCATTAAACCCAATTGTACCGATGATTCCTTGGGTCCCCTTGATTTCAATACCCCACCGAATTCCTCTTTTCTCCTCATAGCTCTTTCTAAAGAAATCAATCAACCCTTCCGCTTCTTCCATCGTTTGTAACGCATCTTGCCCATAATAACGAACGACACGTTCATTCGAAAAACAATGAAAAATCGCCTCTGCATCATCCCTTTGAATTTCTCTTAATCGCAATCTCTCTGTCTCTAATATAGGAAACATTCAAACTACTCCTTCGCTATGTCAGACTTTCGAACCTACTCGTACATGCCCCTTACTAACTTTTTTTGAAAAAGGGACAAAAGTCAGTCTTCACTAGCCTTTGCCCCCCTTCTTGGTTTACTCCTCTTGGCTGACAGGAGGAGAGGTCATAACAGACCGTGCGCTATACGCAATGATACTTACGATGAACAGGAGCGCACTGGCCATAAGATATACCGCTCTCACACCGAGATGCTCTGCAATCGCCCCCATAATTAATACGGAAACACCAAACGTACCTGTGACAATTGCCCCAAGTGAAGAATAGACAGCAGCCATTCGGTTGGAAGGAACCGGCGTTTAAATGGGACGAATAGTCATCGAAACATCTCCTTCTAACCAAAATCCTTCTCTCATGGGGGTGAGAATCAATTTGAATGAATTTTCATTCTTTTCTAACTATTACCCCTTCATTTTACTACTTGATCTAACACAAATGAAGCGGTTTTTACATTATTTCCTAACGTAACCGGCAAAAAAAAGCCTTACTCTCACTCGAAGTAAAGCTTTTCTAGAACATGACTATTTTTACTGTACTCCCATTCAACTCATTTTTAGTAGTCTGCAAGAGTCGCAATCAAAAGAAGCAGGCCGTTCACTGCTTTATTTGCTCGATGACACTTTTTATTAAAATGCTTTCCTTTGATAAACAACAGTTGTAAATCCCCACGAAATACTATAGATCAAGAGAATAAGAAGTGTGGCTCCCGTATATAACATCTCGTTCGATAAATTCGAAATAAACTCGATGATGGCGGGTGAATGCTTGGCTAAAACCCTCAAAATAAATGGAGTGAAGGCAGTTAAAAAAACAAAGCCAAAGATGATAACTGTCGTAATATGGCCTGGCTTAAATAGATAAAATAATGGAAAGGTTAATGCGGCAAAAACAAGGAATGAACCTCCTCCAATAGCGACGTCTGTCAGTGTAAAAGGTTTATTTAAGGCATATAAGGCTAGACTCGATATCCCAATCGAAAACATCATAAATAGGAGCGCACCAACATACCGTGCAGCAATAATTTCCTTCCGAGTATAGGGCAAGGAATTCAACAAAATGTTGACCTCTGTTTTTTCATCATAAGCAGATGCATTAAAGGGGATGAAAATACTAGCTACGAGAAAAATAAGCACTGGATGTGAATCCATGAAAATAAAGAAACCGATAAAGGGAATAAAAGTTAGGATTAACTTCTTCTGTAAAATCAGATCACGTCGAATTAAATTTAACATAGACTCTTCCTTCCTTTCATGTAATACATAATATCCTCAAGTGATGCTCTTTCAGTGATGACCGAGTTACCGAAAATATCATGTACCGCTTTGACATTATCTGTTAGAGCTTCAAAGCCTGTGGATGCACGGTTAATATGAACAAATGCCTGTTCCGTATCTTTATCCAATAGATCATTTCCACCCTTGACGAGGGCATAATTATCAGCGACGTCGTGAATGGATTGAGTGAAAATTAATTCGCCGTTTTGGAGAAAAGAGATATAATCAGCCATTCGATCTAAGTCGGTTGTAATGTGCGTAGAGAAGAAGATCGTTCGGCTCCCATCAAGCATGAGCTCTTGCAATAAGTCAAGTAATTCCCGTCTGAAAATAGGATCCAAGCCAGCAGTCGGTTCATCCATAATGATTAGCTCGGCATGATGTGACAGTGCGATAGCCAAAGAAGCCTTCATCTGCATCCCTTTTGAAAACGTTTTTAACGGCTTATTTAACGGAATTTCAAACTGGTCAACATATCGATCGAACATGGCATCATCCCATGACTTATAGGCAGGACCAATAAACCGCTTGATGTCTTTTAAATTCATGCCTTCAAAAAAGACATTGCCATCGTAGACAAACCCTATTCGCTCTTTAATGGCCTTCTCATGAGTCCGGTAGTCCAATCCAAATAGCTTTACCTCACCGGAATCGGGTTTTAATAAATTCATCATCATTTTAATGGTTGTAGATTTCCCAGCACCATTCGCTCCAATAAAGCCTGTAACAAATCCTTGTTTCACTTGTAAATCCACATTTTTCACTGCGAACCCCTTCCACTTCTTGCTTACATTACGCAGTTCTACTACATTTTCCATCCCCATCACTCCTCATATAAGATATTCATTAATTGCATCAGTTCATCTTGTGTAAGCCCGATTTCCCGGCTATTTGCAATGACCGCGGTCAGCTGTTCCTCGATAACCTTCAGTTTTTTCTCACGAATGACCTCTAAGTTTTGCTCGGCTATGAAGGACCCCTTGCCAACAATAGAGTAGATAAACCCTGCTTTTTCCAATTCCTCGTACGCCCGCTTTGTCGTGATTACACTGATTTTTAGATCCTTCGCGAGCTGGCGTATGGAAGGCAATGCGGCTCCCTCTTGAAGCTCACCTGATAAGATGGACGCACGAATTTGATTCGTAATTTGCTCATATATCGGCTCCTTAGAACGATTAGAAATAATGATTTGCATGCGAAATTCATTCCTCTTTTTTGAAATAATGTATATATACTATATACACATTATATACACATAAAATTGGAGAACGCAACCATTTTTTTCAGAAAATTCACCCATTCTGCTTCCGCTATAAATAAGTGGGATACGTTTTTAAGAAACAAAAAGAGCCTGCCTTGAATACACTCTTCAAAACATGCTCGCTCTTTTTTCATTCATGAAATACGCTTCTGTTATGTAGGTTCAATACACATGCAGGTCGTCATTTTTAATAGCTGTTTTCGTATCCATTGTTGCTTTTGAAACATGAGTAGCTTTCCGCTCCAGGATACACGCTTGCCGCGGAATCTCCTTGACTTCGCTTGTTGGTTCTCGTCTACCTCACTGCCTTCGCAGGGGTCTCGCATCCTTCCCTCCAAACTGTTACACTTCGTCCGAAGAAGGTGATCTTACCTGGTATAAAATATCAATCTACTCGAAAATAGCCTTTCAACACTTCCATTCACTCAATATAGTTTTCAAGTATGTACGACAAAGCTTTACTCTGTTTTGTTTTTCTCTTGATCGACTACCTTCTTTCCATGCTCTCATTCAGCATGTGGACCTGACGCCATCAAATACTGCATCTAATTTCTAATTAAGTGATATCTGCTTATTTTCTTATAGAATCCAACAGTCTTGTCATTTAGCGGTTGAATGGTTTGTGTTCTCTATTCTGTGATGACTTTTCATCTTCTTGTGAGATATTCTGTTTGAACCCGCTACAATCGTAAGCTTCTATGGTTTTTGAATGATACTTCATTCTTCTTTTTCGTAAAGCGCCTCTTTTACCGTTTTTTTCTTTCTGAAGGATCGAGTACAAGCCAGAATGGCATATTTTCCGTGTTTATTGTTAAGTTCTTCAAATGATCTGCCGTGAGTAGTTTGTGGTTGAAGGATGTGATTCTTGATGGAATGATAAGGGAAGTTCCATTGCTAAACAGTGCTTTTGTTTTCCCATTTTGGGAGAAGGTTCTTTTGATGTGAAATGGGTTAAACCAGATGTTGTCCTTGTGTTTCGGCGATTTCGTTGGGAACAGGACAATGTGATAGCGTGGATTGACCATAATCGGGCGCTTGTTTCCATTTCCAAAAATCATTCGTGAGGTATCCATAGCTCCACTGAGATTGAATCCCATACAGCGAATACTGTAATCCAACACCTCGAGGGGAGTATTACTGATCATCAGATCTCTTTCCGTTTCTCTAATTAATGTGCATTCATAGCCATTGCGATCATACTCACCCATCATATACATAAATGATGGATTAATAACATAGTGTGTTTTAATCATTGTGAACCGACTCCAGTCTAATCAAATTTAATTGACATCCAATGATACAAGAAACCAAATCATTTTGGTGCAAACACGCTAGCATTCTGAAAATAACAGCTTTTCTAAATCTGATTATAATGACAATCACTATACAAAATCTACCATAATATGTGTAATTTTTCCTAATTATTTGAGTTTTTGACAAATTTGTGAAAAAAAGCACAAAAGGTGTCCTTTTTCCGTAAAGTTCTACTAATAACAAGAGTGCAAGTCCCTTGGTTTAAACCCGGCAAGCTCACCTCGATGTGGGGAGGTGCAGGATGTCAATGCTCTTGGTCCATACTCAATCATTCTTACTATTTCCAAAGAAGAGAAGAATGTTAGATTCTACAGCTTTCTCATCGATTCTCGCAGCCTCTATATCTCCCTTTTGAAAAAACCCGCTATTGCAGGAAACGCTTGAAAATCCTTTCTCATATCTCGAAACGAGCAGACCTCCTTCCCCCGATAAAGCTGAAAATCGAGTGAATATTCATGACAATTCAGTGGGGCCTTCTTAAAAGATGTTGAAAAAAATTGAATCGCCTCCCCCCTGCTTCGTGCGAATAGAAACGCAAAGTGTTTCTCACTCATTTTCAGTGAATAGATGCGGACCTTATGAAAGCCTAAGACATTGGCTGTAATCATTTCCCTTACTTTCTGGTGATCAGCAAGCTGTAGGTTGATGTTACAACTATCATCCTCTAACGTTAGCTTCTTTTCCTTGAGCAAATGATAAAGATAGTGGGCAAGAGTCGCTTCCTCGTACAGTAAGCAGTCCAGATAAAGCTCCTTCACAAGCATCTAGTTCCCCTCCTGCTTATCGATTTCTTCATCGCGAGCATCACTAGCTTGCGGAAGATCTGATTCGTTCTTCTCCACTATTTCCCCTGTATGTTCGTTGTATTTCACCGAAACCGTACCGACTGGACCATTTCGATTTTTTGAGATGATGAAATCAAGGGAGAAATTCATCGAGCTTTTGTCATAATACCGCTCACGGTACAAGAACAAGATCACATCCGCATCCTGCTCCACACTTCCTGATTCACGAATATCCGACATCATTGGCCGTTTGTCAGCTCTTGATTCAACCGAGCGGTTAAGCTGTGCCAAACAAATAACGGGACAGTTAAAATCCTTGGCCATTGTTTTGAGCGACTTTGATACTTCTGTAATCTGTTGATGAGGATTGCCACCTTTTGTATGGCCTGTATGAATGAGAGATAAGTAGTCGATAAAAACAACCGGTTTCCTCTGTGGGTATTGATGAATCATTTTTCTTGTATTTGCCCTAATTTCAGGAATGGTTTGACCTGCACCATCAAATATTTGAATATTTGTGTGCGTAAGATTTCCCAAGATAGCTGCCCAGCTATCCTTTTGCCGCTGCGAGAGCCTTTGCTTTGGGTCTCGCATTTTCCCCCGATTAAACCCACCTGTTGACGCGACTAAGCGAGAGGTAACGAGCTTTTCAGGCATTTCAAGAGAAAAGATCAGCGGCAAATATCCGGCCCAGCCAATTACCTTAGCAAAATGAAGCATCACATCGGTTTTTCCCATGGATGGCCTCGCTGCGATAATCGTTACTTCCCCTTCCTGAAAACCACCCGTTATCTCATCAAGCTCTTTAAATCCTGTGGAAATTCCATTATTTAACGGTAGATTCTCCCACGGGGCTTCATAAATCGTCATTAATGCCCGCTGAATAGATGTGTGATTATCCATCTGTAAATGACTAATCTTATCCAGTTCTCCGCTGACTCTCTCAATCTCCCAATCATTCACAGATGCTAGCGTTAAGATACTCCGCTTTTCCCTTTCCTTCCATAGGTCAAGGAGCAGCTTCTCAATCGATTCAAATTTCTCAAGATCTGCATGGGTAATAAGCTCTGAGAGATAGGACATTCCCCCAAAAGACTCGAGATTCGGCAACGTCGTTAGTGTGATTAAATCGATATGCTTTCCTGCTAGTTGATACTCAACCATTTTTCGCATAAGCGCTTGATGCCTTGTACTTTCTAGCTGCCCAGGTTGAACAACCGTATCCTTCAGTAAATATTCCGATTTCATCAAGCTCCCTAAGAAAGCCTTTTCTGCTAAGTGTGTCATTCCCTTTCACCTGCAGTCAGATCGAATACAAAATTTCGGGGAATATCTCTTCCTGGTGGCAACACTTTGGCCTCAGGTGGTTGTTTTTTTATCTTTTTTTGCTTTTCTACATGTAAATCAATCTCTTGAACCGTTAATAACCCTAGATTTTTCCAGTTATTTAATATTCCTATCACATAATTGAGCATTCTCTTATTATTTGCACATGCGATTTCCATTGCTTTTAAGATGACTTCTTTCGGTTGTAAAAAGATATCATCATCTAACCACATGAGTAATTGTTCTTTCCCATGTATGTTTGTAAAACCAAATCCATTTTTATCCCAAAAGACGACTACATCTTCTACATCGTTTTTCTTTTGGTGAGATGGAGAATGTATATGTTTGTTTTTTTCTCCATTTTGATTTTGTTCTGTTTGCATTTGTTTTTCTTTTTCTTTTTCTTGTTGTTTTTGTTTTTGTTTTTCTTTTTCTTTTTCTTTTTGCCCACGTATCGTTGAATGGCATGTTACTAGGGATTCAAGTGGTTCTTCTTCTAAATCTAGTTCTTCCTCTTCTAATGGCTCCACATGACAAAAGGATTCAAACAGTTCACGAAATTCCTGCTTATTAATCGATTCCATCACATAAGAAATCAACGACGTATCGACAACCTCTTTCAATTCAGAATACATACAATCCATGACCGGCTTGCCGCCTTTTTGGAGATTATATTTCCCCCACTCTTTAATCGCGAGCTCCCATGTTTCTGGATTATAGCGAATCAGCTTGTGATGGAAGCAAAAACGATCCATCAACGCCTGCACCGTCTCCATTGAATAGCCTAAATCAAAAGCCATCTGCTTCTTCGTAATCGTATAGATCCCTATCTGCTTCGTATTCGGATTCGTCAACAAATACAAATAAAAATACTTATCCTCCGGTGACATCTCCTCCATAACCATCGGAATCTTCCAAAAATCCGTACGAACCATTCGATACATCGCCATCAACACCCAGTCCCTTCTTCACATAAAATATCCTTCACCTTTTATATAGTGATTTTTAAGGGCAAACGGACAAGGGGGTTCACGAAAACATGTGAAGATTTGGTGACAGAGGTTGAAAGGAGACTCTATTTTTTTATTAAAGGAAGTTTGTGGATGCAGTGGAATGAAACGAATCAGAATTAAAATTCAGATCTATTAGTGTTAGATTTTTTTCATTGTTTGAAGTTTGAAAACCTTAGTGGAATACAGCAAAAGCTGATGCTAGACTAAAAAGTAGACACAGATTGTTAAAATAAATATATCTACTATAGCGAGGTATGTCTGTATGGCAAGAGGTAATGATAAACGATATGAAGAATCAAATAGTATGAACGATATTTACCTGGACGGGAATGGGTTTATTCATATTTCTCTAAGACTTCGTCAAAGCCAGGTAGTTTCTAAAGCAAAAAAAAGCACAGGTCCTATTACCTATGCCATAAATTTTACGTATCCTTTTCAAGTCAATTCCAATTTCTATCAACGCTTAATGCTCCGAATCGTCCAATACCATCTTTTCACACTACAAACCCTGCAGCAAGACTTCAACAAAAGATCAGCCTCTCTTTTTCCAAGAACCGCTTTTCTTGTTACTGTAATTTCTTTCCCGCAATATTTACATGACGTCTTTACAACTGAATTCGTCAATATTCTCACTTCCCGAAAGGAATCTAATCTAACCTCACACTCTACTCATCTACCACTACATACTTTTAGAAATCGGCTCCGTCACATAATTTTGACCCTGAAAGTGATACGCGATCGCCCATTCCAGCTCAATTTTCTTCCCATTCAAGCCATTCACCACATGGCAAACAGGCGTGAGTTCTGAGAATTTCTCCTTGAAGTTCCTTGCTGACTCTCTAGGTATAGGCAAAGTATACGTATGAAACCCATCCGAAAGCTTAAAAAACTCACGGTCTGCATCATAAGTACTTAGAGAGAAATTTCGTTCATTTATGTATATAAAGTAACTACTATAAAGCATCATTCTCATCTTCGTTTCATTGTAGGTCAGAATCGACTTCTTCACCGCTTGATACATCTCAGCTATATGTTTAGTAGCTACCTCACTAAACCGAAGATGAAATGTATCAACGATCCGATTTTGAAACTCCTCTGAAGTTTCAAATTCATCTTTTTCTAAATCTCTTACAATAAGCTGATACACAAAGTTCCCTACTATTTCATCGATTTTTACCGGTTTTAATCCTTTGATCGATTCTCTGTACCGTTCGAATATGTTATTTCTACTCCGATAATATTTCTGTTCTACGAAATCTCCCTCAATTTCACTAAACTTCCCAATAGTCACTTCATCAACGAGGTCTTTCGTTAAGGAAAAGAGGGTATTCTTCACTTTATTTTGGGTAGCTTTTTTTAAATTAACTTGAAATTGATAATAGTCCTTAATCCCAAACTTAACGGCTAAAATATCAAAAAACGTGTCTCCTGCTAAATTTTTGGTTTCATTCCCATACCGTGCAACATCCTCTAACGTAAAGCTATTTTCATATAACTCTGCATACCCAGTTAGATCCATCATAAAACGACTCATTTTAAAATCTTTCACAAAGTCATAATCTAATAAATTATCGCTTAGTAAGCGAGCATCCTCATAGGCTAGTGCTTCCCTAAACAGTGCCACACATTTTTCAACATTTAGATCTTGATAGGTTCCAAAAGTAAACACTCGCTTTTCTACTTCTGGCTCCTCTTCACACACCACGGGTTGTTCACTTACAGCTGCATCTGCAACTGCATGATCTCGCTTGTCACTTTCAAGATTCCTTTTTTCTTTTAATTCATCTATTTTGATTTCGGCTTCCATTTTTAAATCTGATACTTTATCTTTCACTTGATCTTTTATTTTCGACACCTTTTCGTCGACTTCCCACTCCATTAATTTAAGTTCAGCATCTAATTTTAGATCACTTAATTTGTCTTTTGCGGTACCGCCTAATGTGCGCAATCCCTTGATGAATCCCATTTTCTTCTCCCCTTACTTTTTACTTCATAAACGATTAGATAAATACTTTTTTGGCGGTCTTTCCAATCACATTTGTTCCGATTCCATCTACAGTTCCACCGATAACACCACCTACAAGGGGTACAGCTTTTCCTAAGTTAACCACACCGGTTTTTCCAAATTTAGTGACCAATCGGAAACCAACTGCTTTATTTATCGCTTTAATCAATTCTTTTGGGATTTTCTTGATCGCTTGTTTGGTAATGGCGGTTCCTGCCTTGATTCCAGCCTGCTTTAATAGATCGGAAGCTGCCTGACCTGTTAAGCACACAAACACAAATGTTTTCACTTGGTCATCTTTTAAATCATACCCTCTCATATGGGCAATTGCCGCAATCATTCTTATTTGCACATAAGTCACGGAAGCTATATTTGCTGGAATGGCGACTGGCAATGTAATCAAGCCACCTAATCCTGTTAAAAATCCACTCGTAGCTGACTTCGTATTTTGCCAACGTATAAGACTATTAATCGCCTGATCAACGGAAGGATGCTTTGACATGAAATTCTCGGCTATTTCATAGGCCGTATCTGTACCTGGTAGTCCATTGATTGACTGATCATAAGCCCAATCTAATAATTTGCTTACTTTGCTTTCTGTTAGTTGATTTTCTGTCATGATGCCCTCCCGAATAGGAAAAATGTACTATACCTATTTTAATACATAAATGGTAGTTTTGGGTAAAAAATTTATAAATATTATTCTACTAAAATGTTGTTTGGTAAAATGGATGCTCTGGTACAAGGAAAATATTTCTTAAAAAGAGTATAGCAAAATAGGGTGTGTGAAAATTCGGATGGGTATAGTACACGTGAAAAACTACAGCCACAAGAAATATTGTATACTGAATACATAGAAGCTACTTTTCGGAGGTTTACTGTGAGTGAAAAACATACATTACATGACCTAAAGGAGAAAGAACGGGAAGCACGGCGGGAACTGATACTTTCAGCTGCGGCTCGCCTATTTAGTCAGACACATATCTCAAAGGTGGGAATGCGGGATATTGCCAAAGAGGCTGGCATCTCACCTGCATTAATCTACCGCCATTTTGAAGACCGGGACGAATTATTTGTTGAGGTATTTTTCCGTCAAATTGAACAAATGATTACGGCCTTTGAGGAAGCGATAACAGAATCGAAAGTCACCTCTATCGAAGAAGTGGGCCACACATTCGTTACCTACTTATTGGATCATGATGATTTTTTTCAGATGATGACCTACTTTATGCTGGATGCAGTCATGAATGCCAAGACGATTGATAGCTTCAATGAGAATATTCGAAAACTATTAACTCTTTTCGACAAATCCTTTGCCCAGCATGGTATGAGTGAAGACGTGCGCATTCATTCACACGCTTTTTTCTCTGCCCTGAACGGAATCGTCATCACGTTCCGAAACTATCCTGGTCGAACAGAAGAAGAAATTCGCAAGCATATTACCCACCTAACTCAATTGATGAGTAGTAAATTTACAAACTAGCAAACCCCTTCTCGTCTGAAGCGATAACCACACGATTCAGTCCTTCAACTACAGTCCGGGAAAAGTACATACTAAAATGGCAAGTATTGAAGTTTCAAAATACTTGCCTCCCTCTACCTATATTTAATTGTATTCACATTTAATGAAAATATATAATCTCCACATTTGTATTTAAAATATCCTCAAAGAATTGACTCTATTTCCTACATCTGGTTGATCAATTTTTTATTTCCTCAATAAAAAACCCTAGAAAAACCAATTTAATAATCTGTGGGAGTGGTCTATTGTTTGCTCTTTACAAAGTAACTCCTAGTATTTTCTTTTACTTCATTCGAGAGCACATGGTTTAATTCTTCCTGTAACCATGAAAGTGTCTTTGTCTGCAAGTAGTCACGCATTTTTTCTTCTGCCGCCAGCATCACTATATTGATTGTGCATGAAGCACTAGGTGAACAGATTTTTTCCCTAAATAAATACCCATTATCCTTAATGTTCTTACATTGAAATATGGGTTTAGACCCTTCAACTGCCTCTATAACATCCCAAAAAGTAATGTCCTCAGGAGATTTTGCCAACTTATATCCTCCCTTAACACCTGGAACTGAGCTTACAATTCCGACCTTGGATAGCTTACTGAAAATCTTTGAGAGATATGTTTCCGAAACACCTTGAAAGTGAGAAAGATCCTTTATCCCAATAGGCGACTCTTCTGGAGTATCAATTAAATATACAAGACAATGAAGTGCATACTCCACTCCTATACTATATTGCATAAATTCACCTTCTTCAAAAAAGATTATGTAAATTTATTTTAAGAATGTTAGTATTCTTTGTCAAACTAAGTTAACACGTTCGTTTAAATACGATTGACATAAAAAGTGAAAGTGTTTATTATAGATAATATCAATCGGCGATTAATGTTATCTATAATTGTCGTTTGAAATACACTTACTAAATGGTATGGAGGGAAAGAAATTGAAGCAACCTGTAGATTATTTAACTGTAGCACCAAAAGGAATTAATATTATGATGGAAATGGAAAAGTACACGATAACTACTGAGATTGATCGGAAATTAGGTGAACTGATTAAGATAAGAGTTTCTCAAATTAACGGGTGTGCATTTTGTTTAAATATGCATGTTGTAGATGCTCGGAAATTAGGTGAGACAGAGCAAAGAATAAACTGTGTTAGTGCTTGGGAAGATTGTGAATTCTATACAGAAGCGGAAAAAGTAGCATTGGAGTTGGCTGAGCACGTCACATCAATATCGACAAAACGTGTTCCAGAAGAGCTATATCAAAGAGTACGTAATTTCTATGATGAACGGGAATATGTGGATCTCGTACTAATAATTAATCAAATTAATAGTTGGAATAGAATTTCTATCTCTATGGGCAATACAGCTAAATAATGGAAACATTTGAAAAAAGTGGTAGATAAGGCAGTAAAAATGCTTAAAGATAGCAAAAAAAATAAAAATAATTATATAACTCGCGGTACATTAAAAACATACTAAGATTAGTAGTACTGACCCCGGCCAGGGTTTGTGCTACTATTTTTTTTATAGTAGAAGTGAAGTAAGGCCGACCAGCCTCAGGAACCATATAGAGTCCGTATTAAAAACCGGCTAACTTCACACCCTTGTTTGAATCAGTTTAGTATGTTGGGTCCTAAGAGATCGAGTAAAAGAAAGTGGAATCAGTAAGGCAATGTGAAGGCTTCTATGTTTGGCTAAAGAAGGAGAAATGAATATGAAACATGTACTGGCATTCGACTTGTAGGCCAAAGTGCAAAATACACTTGTGAAGGTACTACAGAGTTTAAAACTCAAACGAGTTATACAATGTCTAAAACTAATCTTGAGGCCACTTCTTCTTTTGTTTCTTGGAAAGTAGTACATGCAGTTGGAGATCCTTTTGATATTCTCATCTTAGAACCGCCTGTAATAGATTACACTTATGTAGGAGCTGTCAGCTATGACGGAGATATCCAAATAAGTGGAACACATGATCAGGCTCCAGCTCATGAAATGTATACTTACATTCCAAATTCTGATGCAGTAATAACTATTTTTACGCATGCGAATAAAGGCTTACTGTACCTTGCTCCTCCAATGCCAGATGCATCAATAGAATTCAGTATCTATAATTAAAATAACAAAACCCAAGTGAAATTAAATTACGCTTGGATTTGTTTTTTTGGCTCTTCGCCATTTACAGTGATTTTGCAGAAAAATCATAGTCTCGTTTTCTAAGAAATTAAAAACGGACAAGGGAATGAGTTCAATTGCTCGCTTAGCATTCTCCCCCTGTTACAAGTATAAAATCCATGTTTCTGGATATACTTTTGACTGGACAAGGGAATGGGTTCAGTTGCGAAGCGATGCATGGCTCCGAACTGTTACTCATTCTTTTTTATCTTTTTAATGCAAAATCCAGCTTACCATGAAGTAAATACACCATGGCAATGATATTTTTATCTGAGCGATAACCACGTGCCTTTCGCTTTGCGGCCTGAAACACGCTATTAATGCCTTCTAACAAACCATTATTTAATTTGGATGAAAACCATCGAATAATCCCGTTATAATGGTTTTTAATCATTTTTGAGACTTCTATTATCGGTTCAAGTCGGCAGCGAAGTCCCCATTGAATCCAGTCGTTTAGTACCATTGGTGCGATTTCACGTGGATATTGGAATATTTCTTGAAAGCTGACTCGCATACGATAGGCTTTAGCAGTATCTAAGTGACAGTCCTTTAATCGGTCAAGTGTCTCTTTTTGCTTTTTCGTTAAGTTTTTTTCGTTTTTCAACCAAACATATCTAGTGTTTTTAAGTTCCGTACAGCTTTTTTGCTCATTACGCCGTACTTTATCTACTGCTTCATTTACAGCTTTGATGACATGAAATTTATCGAACTCAGAAAAATAATCCTCGAAATCACTTGGTCTCTTAACATGTGGATGATTAAATTTGTCTTTCTTTATATTTACGAACTCGACTGCCTCGTAGGCAAGCTTTTTTGATAAAGAGCCATAATCTTCCTTTGAAAATTTATAAGCATTAAAAATGCTTTGTATTATTTTGTAACTAACGTCATTTTGCTCAATAAAATCGACACTATAAAATTAACACTACCGATAGTGTGTTTGCTGGTGAAATATGAGGTAGGGATATGCAACAATATTCTAAGATGTAAACTTATTTGTAACGTGAATAGCTTCAATAAGGAATGAGGACAAATGATTTGTGAAAAAATAAAGGGAAAAATGAAATTCCGCCGAACCAATTATACATATAAAAAGATTAAAAAAGGGGAAGAATCGATGCCATATGATTTATCAAGCATATAGAAGAAAAAGGATATGGTCTTGAAACAATAATAAGCAGCAGCCAAAGAACGATAAAAATCAACTTAAGGTTCTTGTGGCTGGAAAAGAAGAAAAAAGATAACTTATATTTTAAATAGGCAAAAGTGTAAAATATTTCTAGACGGGTACATTATTATGCCTTGAAGAACATTCAATTTCTAATTCCTTAAAACTTCACGCTGAGAAGTTTTTGAATAATTAATAATTTCAAAAAGAAAGGTGAGAGATTGGTGATAAAAAAAATTATTTCAGTGATATCTATTTTTTTTCTTCTTGTATCATGTTCCGTATCAGATTTTAGTAAGGAAATTAAACAAATAGAAGTGAAAAAATATAATGATATATTAGATAACTATGATTCTGCCATTGTGTATTCTTCGAAAGAAAAAGAAATAACAAAATTAATAAATCATTTTAATAGAGCAGAATCGAGAAAGGGAATGTTAGATATGGCCCGTAGTGCTGATTACAAAATAATTTTATATGATTCAGTTGATAATACTGAAATTGTAGACTTGTGGTTCGATGATAATATTGTTACCTTTACTAGTGATAAAAAGCATGTTAAGAATTATCGTATAAAAAACAAATAGGACATTAAATATCTTATAAATTTATTATCTGTTGAAAAATAATATCGAACTAATAAAACACCGTTCAGACGGTGTTTTATTAGTTCGATTATTTATTTTTCTTTGTATCCATCAATTAAAGTGTCAGGGATTTTTTTTAATAATAAATCAGACGGTTTCTGATTTTCAAAAGCAAGTTTATACTCTGATATTATATTTTCCATTTTCAGAGCGGTTCTAGATTCAGAATTTGATATATTAATTTCACCATAGGCAGGTACTGGGTTATGCCAATCAGTTCATTCATCATGTAAAGTAGCAAATAAATATATGGAGCCTTCTTTTAATATCTCTTGCCCTTTAAATTTTTCTATATATTTATCCCCATTTTTGTCAGTTCCGTATCCAGCAGCTTGATTAATAATGACTTCACCATCTAGACTACCTTTAATATTGTGTATTACTTTAACCCTAAATTGTGTCCTAGGAACATCTGATAATGGAATGGAACTTTCTGTATTAATAACTTTTGCGATGAAAACGTTTTCGGAATTTCCTACCACTTCTTCCTTACTAGTTACATCCATTACAAAATCTCAATGGCGCTCATAAACAGGTATCTGTTCAGATTCAATATGGTGTGAATTTACTCCTGTATTAAAATCTGAAACCGAATATGTGAATAGACCTCCTAAACCCAATATACCTAATAATGAACTTACTATTATTACTTTATATTTCATATTCACAATTCTTCACATCCTTATTTCCAATATTTTTTATAATCATCTTTAATATGGGAATCAAGACTTGTCTTTTTAAATCTTCCTTGTTTCATTACACCAGAATCATGATGTTCAAATCCAAGCGCATGCCCTACTTCATGTAGAGCAGTTTTTTTTCGTTCATCAGGTTCCATATCCACAAAATTATAGTTGTTAAATCTTATCACATCAGCCCCTGGCAAAGGCATCCATTCACCTAATGTAGTATTTTTTTCGTGAATATCTATAAAAGATAAATCTTCTACCGTACTTGCTGTGTCTCCAAGAATTTTAATAATTCCCATTGCATTCCAATACGACAAATTAAAAACGCAACCTCAAGGAAAGCCCCATAAAGTTGCGTCAATCGCGTGCGTGAACAAATTTTTGAAAGTGGCATTTCATCTCATCACACACAACATTACGTATAATTACGAAGCAGTTTAACCTGTTCGTAAATAAGTTGTTTATACTATACCTTACCTTTCGAAAAAATACACCTCGTTAGGTCTATTTGGCATGGATAAATGATTTTTGAGTGAGAGAACTCCCTCCTCCCCTCCAAGAATCAGTCTTCAAACATATATAAATATGATAAAAAACTCTTGACAAGAGGTAATAAGGAGGCTGGGAAATACCTAAATGACTCCTCCTCAAAAAACGAACAATAACTTTTATAAAATAGTTAGGTTGTGAAAACAAGTTCGTTCCACCTGCGCTGCAGACACTCGCATTTCGCGGGGAGGAATCTGAGCCTCCTCGCTGCGCTTTGGTGTCTCAGCCTTTCTTCTTTTACCCTTAGTAGTCGAGTGTCTTCCGCTCCATTCCACTATTATTTATTAACTTGTTTTCCGAACAAAAATACCCGAACGAGTAAAAGGAGATAACTCCTAATCGTTCGGATATACCAATTTGTAACACTCTATAATTTCACAATGTTTAGTGGCTGGGTGTTCACATGGACTACCATAATTGTTAATGGCTGATTGCAATAGCTCCCATTTAAAAGCTGTCCATGTTATGTTGTTCTATTAATCTACTTTATATGTTATAACCACACCCACCCATTCTTACTTTATGAAAAATCCCTTCGATAGCGAATCGCCAAATACGTTCCACCAGCTAAAATGGCGATAGAATATTTGAACATAAAGAAAATCGTCCACATAGCCTCTTTCGGAAAAATGATGTCACATACAATTATCGCCAAGAGCATACAATAACTGCTTTTCAAATAGATTTTACTTGTCCGTTCGTCGTCTTGCCCAATCATCCTGTAACATACATAGTAAAAAATCACACTGACGATAAGCAGGACGAATCCGGCTCCAACAAGAAGATTCCAATTGCCTGTAGATTGTTCAGCCCAGGATTGTAATGGAGAAAAGATGGCCTGATGGATATCTGAGATTGAATTCCTATTCATTTTGATCATTTCCTTTCTCATATGTAAAAATATCGTTAACCTCAACATTAAAAAATTCGGCAATTCGAAAGGCTAACAGCAATGTCGGAACATAATTTCCTTTTTCCATTACGAAGATGGTTTGTTTCGAGACTCCCACTTTCTCTGCTAACTCTTGCTGTGACATTCGTGCAAGAACACGATATTCATACACTTTATTTGAAATCGAATCACCAAAATCCTTCTTCATTCTCATCACCTCGTGAGTCAAATTATAAACTCTATTTGTACAAAAGTAAAGTAAACTTATACAAAAATATAAAATGGTTTTATTTTCATTTCCATCACTTCTACCAAATGGGAATCGCCACAAATAAAAAACCCGACGAAACTCATCATCCCGTCAGGTTAAAATTTGTTATTTTGAACTTCGCTTAGGCTTCCTGCAAGATTAGCAAGCGAGCTGAGACCCGATAGCCCATTAGTCGTTGTAGAGGCTCACTACACCCGCGGCAAGCGACGCAACTGTAGCGAAAATCAACCTTCATAATTTATCATGCGATCCTTTTAGGACTTTTTTAGCCCTCCTCTTGTACTCTCATACCACTTACCCAACATAATGAACGATTAACTGATAAATGGCTATGCAAAATCCTAATAGACATGCCTTCATTTTAGCTGGATGGTTTCTTTTATTCCCAAGTAAATAGAAAAAGACGAAGATAAATCCCAATGGTACCCAGAGCTCAAAGACACCATCTTCTGTAGAATGCGAAAAAATGGGAGTAATGAATGTGCTAATTAGAAAGTAAAAGAAAATGGTAAAGCGGCGGGTCTCTAATTCCTTGCTCCACTTTACTAACAAGTAAATAATAACGATGGCCAAAATGGTAATATGCCATTCCGGGAGAACGATAGAAGAACTGCCTCCAAGTTTAATTTCCATACAGTCATCCTCCTACTTGTTCTTTATTTAATCTGTAATTTGACGCATATATTTTGTAATATAGAACGTTACATATATACAAACTACCAAATATATGGTAATATTTGCAATCTAAGTGTATCATAAGTTTCCAATCTATAGATATACTTATTTTCACTTCGGTTTTTATGGTTGAATTTGGAATGAATGTGCGAATATGAAAAAAGAAAGAACTCTTTACAGGAGGGAATGAACATTCTAGTCAATACTGCCGGTTTCCTTATACTCATATGTACGTCACTGTTATTTGTCGTATTAGTCATCCGATTATTCATCTTCTATCGAAAAAAAGGCAATTTCCCAAAGATATTACTACTTGCTACCACCGCAGGTACTGTTCTATTTCTAGGGTTATTTATCTATAGAGTTTATTTTTTCACCTTTAGCTCCATTGACCGGAAAATTATTCAACAGGGTCTTGGCCCTCTCCCATCACCTACTGGAAAATATACAGCCCATGCTTTTTATGAACCATATGGCGGGGCAGCAGGTGGCGTGAATGTATGGGTTGAAATCACATTGGAGCAGGAGAATCAGAAGGTTCAAACGGTGTATTATAGTGATGAGAAAAGTCAATTTTCGATGAAATGGAAGGATGAGGATCGCCTTTTCATTCAAAATGAAGAACCCAATGAACCAACCTCCAATCGAAATATCGAATTAGAGATGGGTAAAGAAATCTATGATGAAAAAGGACTAGCTTGTAGGAGCTTTCTAATGAAAAAAGAGTATGAGAAATGCTATCAAAATTAGCTGCATGAACAGGTAGAAGTGAACCTGGTTTTTGGGAGGGAATTATCCTTTCCTCTAAAAAAAGATAAAGCCAAAAGGCATCATGCTTCATACCTTTTGGCTTTTTTGTTCGTTCTATCTTCTTTTTTTACGAAAAATTCGTATCCTTATTCCAAATGGTCTTCGAATAATTCAAGGAGAAAGTCACCAAATGAATCGTATGCATAGCTGAGTTCTTGCTCATCCATGGGGACACCTTCGAACCATCAAGCCTTTAAGATTGATTGCAAAAATGCCAACCTCCTCATCTGTTGCTACTCGAAAAAACTAAGGCCACCTTATTATTTCCGGACCAGCTGCTGCTTAATATGCCCGGGCAAACCAAACGGTGTGCTTCGCTTCCTTTCCGCAACAAATACATGTGTCCTTTTTTGTTGGTGGATGGAATGGAATATTTCGGGTTGTGAATTTTGTCTGTTCCTTCACACGTTCTTCACAGGCATTATCCCCGCACCAGCCTGATAGAATCCAGCCTGCTATTTTTTCATTTTCTTCTGAACGGGCAATGTGTTGCTGTAACTGCTCGAGCGTATCAATATGTGTATGTGCATTCGCCTCACGAAAAGCTTTTGCTTTTTCAAAGAGACGGGTTTGAATGACCTCAAGTTCATGTTCTACCTTTTCTACGATTTGATCTAAAGGTATGGAAATCTTCTCTTCCTCATCACGAGCCTTTAGTAACACCTGCTGATTAGCAAGGTCTCTAGGGCCAAGCTCCAGGCGAACAGGTACTCCTTTTAACTCCCATTCATTGAACTTATAACCTGGTGATTGATCTGAATCATCCAGACGTACGCGAAGTCCTTTTGCTTTTAATGCAAACAGGATTTCATCTAATTTCTCGATAATTTCCGGATGCTTTCTCCAAGGACCTACTGGAATCAATACGACTTGTGTCGGTGCGATTCTTGGTGGTAAGACAAGCCCTTGTTCATCGCCATGCACCATGATAACAGAGCCAATTAAGCGTGTGGAAGTCCCCCAAGATGTTGTATGGACATATTCATGCTTATTTTCTCTACTTAAATATTTAATTTCAAATGCTTCCGCAAATTTTGTCCCTAAGTAGTGTGAAGTCCCGGCTTGTACCGCTTTTCCATCCTTCATCATCGCTTCAATGGAGAATGTATCAACCGCTCCAGCAAAGCGCTCTAATGGCGTCTTTTCCCCTTCATAGACAGGGATCGCAAGCAGCTCTTCCACTACCTCTTTATAGATGGTTAACATCTGCATCGTTTCCTTGCGTGCATCCTCTTCATCCACATGAGCTGTATGACCCTCTTGCCATAAGAATTCAGATGTACGGATGAATGGGAGAGTCTTCTTTTCCCAGCGGAATACATTTGCCCATTGATTAATTAACACAGGCAGATCGCGATAGCTGTTGATCCAGTTTGCATACATTTGACCAATCATCGTTTCTGACGTTGGACGCAAGGCTAGGCGCTCTTCTAATTTCTCTCCTGCTGCTTCAGTTACCCATGGAAGCTCAGGTGAGAACCCTTCAATATGATCCTTTTCTTTTTGGAAGAAGGATTCTGGAATGAGCATTGGGAAGTAGGCATTCCGATGGCCGGTATCTTTAAAGCGCTTATCCATCGCATCCTTGATATGCTCCCAAATTTCATAGCCATCTGGTTTAAATGCAATACACCCGCGAACAGGTGTGTAATCCATTAAATCTGCCTTTTGAATCGTTTCAATATACCATTTGGTAAAATCATTTTGTTTCTGAGACATCTCTCGTTCCTCCTGAAAATTTAAAATAAAAAAAGCATAAAGAGTCCAAAAGGACGTCCTTATGCTTGTAGACGTGGTACCACCTTCATTCGACCTTATCGTAGGCTGTTTTCGTATCGGTTGTTGATTGTGAAACATAGTCTGTCTTCGTATGACGAAGGGAATATGACCTAGTAAGAAACAACCATTTTTTTAGAAAATAGCTTTATGGAAAACAATAAAGTCCTCACAACGTTTGTAACGAAACGACTCGGTTAGTTTTTTGCTAACATCTCCGTGGTAGGGTTCAATAAGAAGAGGTGATATAGCTTTCAGCCAAGGCTATATTTTCTGTTTCACAATTCTTATTTACTTGATCACATCATTGATTACCTATTCATACAAATTACTATATCAATTTGCTTTAGGTATTTCAATAACGAGATGATGAACCTGGTCCTATTAAATCGGGACTTGGTCCGTTGTCTTTAATACGGTCTTTAATATTTTGCCCACGGCATTTCGCGGAAGCTGGGGAACGAATACCACTTCTTTCGCCGCTTTATACGATGCTAATTCTGCTTTGCAATAGGCGATGACTTCCTCTTCTGTTAAGGAAGAGTCAGGTGTTTTCACCACAATGGCACGCGGGATTTCTCCCCACTTTTGATCAGGAACGCCCACAACAGCAGCTTCGACAATCTCTGGATGAGCCGTTAGAATAGCTTCCACTTCAGCCGAGTAAATATTTTCACCGCCGCTAATAATCATATCTTTTAACCGATCTACCACATACAGAAAGCCCTTTTCATCGATTCTGCCAATATCTCCTGTCTTGTACCACCCATTCTCAAAGGCTTTTGCCGTTGCCTCTTCATTTTGCCAGTACCCTTTGAATACTTGCGGGCCGCTGCAAAGAATCTCTCCATCCTCTCCTGGAGGCAGCTCTTCACCTGTATGAATATCTACAATTTTGAACGCTCCATGCATAACCGCTTTCCCCATCGAATCGAACTTAGCCGGGTCCAGTTCTTCTTTCCAGAAGGATACAGCTCCCGCGTATTCGGTGATCCCATATACTTGTTGAACAGAAATTCCGCGCGTTTTACATGCTTGAATGAGCTGAGCGGGAACAGGAGATGCCCCGCAAGTAATATTCCTTAAAGTCGAGTAATCGGCTCCAACCTGCTCAAGTGTTTTGAACAAAAATGCTAGCATCGCTGGAACCGACATCATCGTCGTAATCCGTTCTTTTTCAATCGTCTTCCAAACAAGGACAGGGTCAAAATCCTCCATTAAGATGGTCGTACTTCCTGTATGAACATTCGCCATTAACGGGGCAAATCCACCGATATGAAAAAATGGTGCCACTGATAAGAAGCGATCCTGCTCCCACCAATCAACCGTATGGGATAAGCCATTTGAGGCGGCAAACAGATTGCTATGTGTGAGCACCGCACCTTTGGGCTTCCCTGTCGTCCCAGATGTATACATCATTAAGATGGGGTCCTCATTAAATGAAACTAGCTCTGGTTCCACGTGTGAAGAGCTTGCGAGGATTTCACGAAAGGCTGGATCTTCCTTCCCGTTTCCACTGCACACATACTTTTCGGCAGGTGCTTCTTGCTTACCCATCTCAATAGCGGAAGCAAATTCTTCGTCATAAAGGACAACTCTAGCGGCCGAATGATTCAACACATAGCTGATTTCCTTTGCTTGAAGACGCCAATTGACAGGTACAGTGATTACCCCTATTTTCGCTGCACCAAAAAAGGCCGTTACAAAATCCTCGTGATTTTTGCACAGTAATGCGATTCGGTCTCCCTGTTGAATTCCTTGAGTCTGCAAGTAATTAGCAAACTGGTTGACCCGCTCGTTCATTTCAATAAACGTATATCTCCCATTTTTTCCTACAAAGCCTTCTTTATCTCCAGATAAATATGCCCGGCTCTTCATCCATTCTCCCACATTCATCTTCAAAGCACTGCACTCCTCTCGATTTTTCGTTTAATTTGATACAGCATCAAGAACATCTGCTGGTAGAAGCTTAAGATTCGGATATTGAGAGAGCGCTTGCTGTTGATAGAGCTTGAAGATGTCCCCCCAAAGCTGCTCCCACTGACTGGCTGCTTTCCGGTTTTCCTCTGTAGGGAAATCATATAGATTAATTGTTAATAGATTCCTAAGTTGGTTACGACATTGTTCCACCTGATCATGGTCCCCATCAGGAAGCAAGTTCGCTAGCAGCTCTTCTGGTGGATACCAGGATTGATTTTTCTTTATGTCACGATAGACTTGAGCGAGGAGAACATTTCGCGGCCCCTCCCATAATTCATTGACCATCGCATCACGAAACAGCCTTGGAATCGAAGAGAAATCTTCAATCGCTCCATGCCCACCAAAGATGGAAATCGCCGTTTTCAGTACCTCTGATGCTTCCTTCGAGGCAAAGATTTTCTGAATCAAAATCAGCACCCGAATGTCAAACCGTTGTTGATCAGAAGGAGCTTGAGATTCTTGAACCGTACGGTACGCATCATAAATCGAAAAGGCCGCGGCCGTTCCCCGTTTGGCAGCATCTTCAATCATCTGAATTTGCGCACTTGCCATCGGGAATTCATCCATTCTCCGGTCAAACACATGACGAAACCTTCCATAAAGGAGTGTTTCTCTTGCTGCTCGCATCATAAATGCTGCACTCGCAAAGCCAATATCAATTCTTGAAAGGGTAAGAACTATTCCTACTGCTAAGGATACGCCTTTTTCAATCGAGCCAATGGGATAAGCAAGAGCTCCTTGATAGTCAATTTCCGCAGATGGCAACTCGCATGTCCCCATCTTCCATTTCAAGCGATTGAGTACATGGCCATTTCGCTTTTCCTTCTCTTTATCTCCTGTTAACCAAGTAGGAACGACAAAGACGGCCACATGATCGGTCCCCTGGACTCTCGCAGTAACTACCGAATAATCGGCATGGGCTGCCGAACAGAAAAATTTATTGCCATAGAGTCGATAGTTTTCCCCATCAGGAACAGCCTCAAGTAAATTGGCGGGAATATTGGACCCCCCTTGAATCTCCGACATGAACTGAGCCCCAACCGCAAACTCCCCATTCTTCCCTTCCTTTGTATGGTCAAGAATTTCCTTTAACGGGGGAGATAGCTGATCTTCAAACGCTTCAAGAAGAGCCACAAGACCGTCGGTACAAGCAACCGGACAAGTAATTCCCGCTTCCCCGTTACTATGTAGCAAGTATCGCTTCATCGCTCGTTCTGTAGGACTAGTGCGCTTGGAAAATAACCCTTCAGAAAACACTTCCTTTTCAAGCTGAAGCATTTCATAGGGACGAATGATTCGGTCAATGCGATGATTATGTGCATCATAATGACGAAGTCTCGGATGATTCTCTACCCGAGCATTTTCCTCACTCCACCTCCTCCATTGCTTCGATACGCGCTGAGAAAACGCCCGAACTCTCTCATTCACGTCCTCCCATTCATCCTCTGAAAACCGACGAAACACCTCTTGTAAAAAAGGATTGTCCAACCCATCAAGCCTCTCTCGCTGCTCCAGAAACGAGTCAAACGTATACGTATTTCGAACAGACGTAACCAAACAACCGCCACCTTTCTTATTTTTCTGAATATTTATATAAATGATAACAGGGAGGTGGTGCATTCGTCAACGTTGTTTTTGATTGTAAACATTGTTTACCAACAGATTACAAGGTAGCATAGTATGGATAATCGAAGATCGCGCACGGTTTGAAAAAAGAAATGATAAACAAGAAAAAGAGATTGTGAGGGACGTTTCTTTGAAAAGTCAAGAATATGTAGGTGCGGCAATTATTAAATATGACCAAAACAAAATTCTATGTGCATTAAGATCTACTGAAATGGTACTTCCGAACATACGTGAGTTTCCTGGTGATTAGATCGAAAAGGACGAAGATTGCATGCTGCCCTTGTGTTTGGCATAAAAAATGACAGGTTTTGATTTGAACGCAAAAGAAAAAGAGCCAATATACGCAAATAGGTCGAAACAACTTGCGTGTATTGTGCTCTTTTTTATTCCTAAATGGGTTAAAGCCCTACTAGTGATAGATATTATCACAGTCGATATATAGTGATTATGAAATGATCATTCACTATTATTTCCCTTGTCCAGCGAAACCCCGTTCGTAAAAACTTAATATTCTAACTACTGAAATTCGTTAGGATATGTGAAAACGTTATGAGACATAAATGTATTGGAAATAATTGAACTAAAAAAATTCATATAATCCTTCATCGAAATAAAGAAATTCTTCCTTTGTAACCCTATACCGAGTATACCCCTCATAAAAAGCAGATAGATATTCAGGGTTATCCATAAATTTTCTTATCGCTAAGGATTCATCATATCGAGGGTCTCCTACTGTCATACCGGCTACATCAATAAATAATTGAACTTCTCCATTAATCACCAATACATTATCCGTAGTACAATCACCATGAATCATAGTTTGTTTCACTGGTGTAGGCTTTTTAGCCTTTAGATGATTTAATAGTTTTAAACTACCCCCAGTTTGTCCATTTTCAACATAGTTTTGTGCTTTTATAAGCTGACCTTCTAACCAGTCCCCTTCAGCTTTAAGAATTTCAAGCGGCTCTTGTTCATGAAACTGATGAAGAAATTGTCCAAAACTGCTAATTAACGATTTCCTCTCAGTGGATGAAGTTGCTTTGGTTAAAGCTGCCGTTAATGTCATTCCATCCTCAAATGACATTATGAGGTGGTCACTATCCTTTCCCTCAATAAACCCATAGTATTCTGGAACAGAAATGACTGTTTTCCTTTTCAGTTTTTTTAAAACCTGAGCTTCTGTCTTCAACCATGTTCGGTATTTTTCTTTGTTGGAACTTTTAAGTAAATATGAACTATCCCCTGTAAAAATTCTACGAACCTCAGAGGTCCAACCTTGTTCATCTAGTACGTTAATCTTATGTATGGAACCTATTACTTCCTCTATCTTCCTCTGTAAACTATGATTCATATAATTCGCATCTCCACTTTCTCTTTGAATCTATAATTAATATTCTCTGAACTATAGAATTTACCCTCTAAAATACGTATTTTTTCAAAAAAACCTATTCGAGTGTTTAAGAAAGCAGTTAACAAAAAATTGGGAAAAACCTACTGTCATGTATCTCATTAAAGAATTCATTAAAAAACCCTTATGACTTTTCCACGAAGGCTTAATCCTTAACTTATCATTTCAATTAACACTTTAAAAACAGAGGAAGGCTGTTTGATCAACAAATCAAGCTCCACTATTTTTTCAACGTTAGAATTTTTAAAATGTAACTCTCTTCTATTTCTATCGATTGAAACCTTTACATCCTTAATCCTGTATTCTATCACCCTATTCGCTTGATCGAGCTCTGGGTGGTCTAAGGCCAATTTAACCCGATCTGACACTCTTCGAAGCATTCTCCAAATAATCATCTCATCTGTTGACTTCATAAATAATTCGGGTAATTCCTTCGCTTCTTTTAATGCATTCAGGGTAGTCATAACAGAACCGGCAATTCCATAGTGAACGGGATGAATCGCATCCAGCTTAATCCAATGGCTAACGCTGAATTGTACATTGTCACCGGCAAACGTTACCTCGCTCACCTTCCCATACTTTAGCACACCATGTTCTGTTGCCACTCCTATTTTTGCATAAAGAGCAATGTATTTCGCTTCTTGCCAGCCGCTTTTTAAAGTGGATAATGCTATTTGATAGTAACCCTTTTTGGAAAATGTTTGATAATCCTCAGAAGTTGCTACCAACCCAACTAGCACTTTCTCATCTAAGCTACTTTGCCAACCCTCAACGGTTCCTCTTGGCAAAATCCCTTCTTCCTGCAGTTCCTCAGGACTCTTTTCAATAAGCCTTTCCACAAACTGCTCGACAAGATTTGTCGCATTTGGGAGAAAAGGAAGCCCGCCGATATTGACACGGTCAATACTTTTATAAAAAGGGTGTTCACGATAGATCTCTTCATCAGAACCAGGGAATAATACATAAGCTCCAAAAGCACTTCGTTCATAACTCCCATTCTTTGAGACAACAATTGAATCACGATAACGATGCATTGTATTAATATCTTCTTCCATCGGACCAGCTGTTTTATAATGGTTTTTATAATAACTTCCCTCAATGGCATAATCAATCCGGTACTTCGCATCAAATACATAGTTAAAGGAATAGTCTCGCCCTTTCTTTGCTATGCTTAACATCGTATCTGGCTTTTGAGGAATCGTTGGTAAGTTTCCTTCGTATTTCTGATAGGCTAATTCAATCTTTTCCTTCGTTACAGGGTGAAGGTATATCCTTTTGGCTGATTGATTCGTTTGAAGATTGACAAACAGGCCGTCCCGTTTCACTATAATCAAATCTTGACTGACCAGCTCATATTTTCGATCAAGAATTTGACCGAGTTTTAAAAACGTCCAATATTCATAAAGGGTAGCTACATCCTTAACAGACATTTGATAAAACTTCCCTTGCAGCATCAATCCTTTAGATACAGTTAGAAAGATCTGAAAGGCCTCACGATATCCCGGAGCCATCTGTAAAACGAGACTCATCACAGAACGATCCAGCTTTTGAATTTCTTTCCAAAAAATAGATTTTAGCTTTCCTTCTAGCTTTCTTTTCATCTCACTTATCTTTTCTATCAAGTCAGGGTCTACTTCTTTATCCCACCGACTTTTTGAATTCAGAAGTGTTGCGAGCATGTCATCTAGCTTATGAATAAGGCGCTCGATCATCCATTTAACATACCGATTTTCTAACGTATCATATGTTAACTGCTTCTTGATACGCTGTCCTTCAATTGGCATGTATCGCTTGCCTTGAATAGGAATTCCTCGATCAACCTCTACAAAAAGTTGAGCTCTTTTTCTAAGATAGCTTCTATTGGTTGAATCAAGCTTTCGCAACTGACCTCCACGCGCTTTTTCGTATGTTTTCTCTAACAAATGATGTGGCTGATGTTCAATCCGTGACAATGCCTGTAAAAAATGATCAAAGTGCTTACGGATCAAACGGTAAAATTCAGACTTAGACGGTTTTCCATCTAGCTTAATTTTCGCCCCTAAGTATGTTTTTCGGATAAAATGAAAAGCTAGATTATAAATCTCATCGTTTACTTCTTCCAATAACTTCTTATAATCATTCTTATAATCTAGCTTAGTTGGGAAGATCTCTAACGTCACTTGTAATCGTTTCTGGTGTTCCGAATGAATTTCAAATGTCGTTAAGCCGACTTCGTTCTGAAATTGCAAATTCCCCATAAGGATATAGGCACTTGGCAGCTCAACCCGGCTTACAGCTTGCCTTAGTCCAGGATGTTCGTGATAGAAAGATAGATTCAGATTGGTTTTAGGTGATACGATTATTTGATATACTCCATTTTCAAAGAAAATCGGTCGAACTTGTGTATCTTGTATAAGGGATTGTTGTTCTATATCAAAAACAGAAACGTCATAATTACCGTCATAATCTACAGCAAACGTCATCACATCGTGAAAGTCCATTTGGCGATATTGCTGGAGTCCTTCATATCGCTCATGATACGCTTTTCCTTTTATAATAAGAGTGAAATCATCCGTATTGATTTTGACTAATTCTACATCCTCACGAGATCCAGAAGGAAGTAAAGCCAACTTCATCTAACCTCCTAAGCATTTCCGCCACCTTCATTGCACTGTTTGGATATCGAGCTTCATGTTTTAATGTCTCAGCATTGATTCCCTCATCAAACTCTAGATTAGCGAATAATTGATATAACTCTTTCAATAATCGTTCCACACGGGAGTCACTACCTGAGATTCTCGGTAGTATTTTTTGTAACACACAGTGGTCAAACGCCTGATCAAATTCCATTAATTGGCCTTCTTCGTTATAGGCCATATAAAAACAAATTTCATCACGAACACGGTACCCTACATGAGCATTTATCGTTTGAAGAGATTCGTTGATTTTCACTAGCTCGCTCGTTACTTTTTCAACAATCGAAACATTCGTCCCATATACATCTTTTAAGTGAAGATATTTCGATGCAAGCTGTACATCCCCTACAGCAATTGGCTCTACATCTACAAGTTTATTCAAAAACGTTAGATTACCAAGCACAACCCGATTAAACTCAATCGTGTTGGCGCGATCAAGCACTTTTTTACTAAAAGGATGGGTAGTTTCATCCATATTGACAGTCCCAACGATATACATATTACTCGGTAGATAAATATCCTTTTCCGCCATCTCTTCTGATAGAAGCTTAGATGAAATGATTTTCCCTTCTTTCCACTTACGACTTTCCATCACACTCAATAGATCACTAAAATAATACTCTACCCGAGCCAAATTCATCTCATCTAAAAGTACAATATGCGGGAGGTCAGGATGCTCATTGGCCTCTTCAATTACCTTCGTAAGTGGCCCTGGCTTAAAATCACCTTTAATATCTGTATACCCTAATAAATCCGAACCATCATTCCAATCCGGCCGAATCGGAATCATCGTAAACTGTCCATTCTCCTCAGTACAACCTATACTCTCCGCAAACCACTGCACCATTTTCGTCTTCCCCGTGCCAGAGATACCCGACAGAATAACAAACGGCTTCGTTTTCAGAGACAAAAAGAGATTCATAACCTCTTCCTTTTCATAGACGAAGCCCTTGTTTTGGATGTAGGAGTGGATGTGGTTGATGAGGTCGATAGGTAACATATATATTCTCTCTGTTTCCTTAATTATATTTGGGATTTTTTCTGCTTGTTTGTCATCTATGTGCTCTATTTTAGGTTTAGACAATCCAACCGCAACATTATACAGGCATTCTAACTCTCTAATAACTCCCCCAATAACAGGAGTAACATTGTTATTCTTTATGACTAATTCTTTAGAAAACACTTTCCCAATTCTAACCCAATTCTTACCATCAATTAACACTTCTATGATTTTATTTTTTACTACTTCCTTAGTCATAAAATCTTTTAAATTTATGTAAGTTTTAAAATCTTCATCTTTATCTAAGTTTGTCCAAATACAATAATCAGCTATATTTATGTTATAGTTGTTAACCCATTTATCTAAAAAGTTAATCCAACTGTTGTGTATTTTTCTTTCCTCGTATAAATGTTCATTCTTGTATCCATGCCATTCTAAATATACTCTCAAGTTATCTTTACTTATCATAGTAGCGATACAAGAAGGCTTATCTAAAAAAGATTTATTCTTAATTCTAGACCAGAATCTTGAAGATAAGTTTCCGCTATTCTGCCAATTTTCAGTGCTATTTACAACTAATTCATTTGATTTTGAGTGTGTTAATGATAAACCCACAACTTTCTTCCATTTTTCCCATGCCTGTGAATAATTTTTTTTTATTTTTTCAGACCCACTATCTTTTACTCTATATATATAATCCGTTCTATCAAATATTTCAAATTGAAAATCTTCTATATTCAAATTAATTCACCTTTCCATATATTTATTATTTTCCCTTATATATTTTATTATTAAATTTCCATTCTTTCTACTATTTATGGAATATATTTGAAAACACAATAAAGGCTATTAAGTGATTACACTCAATAGCCTTTTATTGAATATTAAAACAAACTTAATTGCTCAGGAGATTCTTTATAAGACGCCTTCTCATTCTCTTCAATATCTAAAATCCTACGACCCATTCTTTCAATTAGACCAACCACTAAGGCATTTCCCATGCAAAAATATCTCATTCGATCAGACATTCCTTCTGTCCAATTATCTGGGAAACCGTTAAGGCGTTCACATTCAACAGGAGTAAGAATCCGTAACCTTTTTGTTTCAGGATCTTCTACGACATGACTGCTTCGGTTCACTGTCCCTTCACTAGTTAACATTGTTCTGCCAGGCTTGTCCAAAGGTTCCGGAAAAGACATACCACCTTCAGAAAAAACATATTTATGTCCTGTGGAAGCAGTTCTTTCAATTTTCTTAGGACCCTTAAGATACTCAAACTTTTCTATGGCATTTTCATTTAAATAATATTTTTCATCAACATCAGACTGAAGAATCTCTCCAAGCATTTTCGGTTCCTCTACCCTTGGAATCACTTCCTCACTATAAACAGCCCCACCTCTCATAATCCCAGCATTTAGATACTTCATAGAAAATTCATCTGAAATTTCTACAATATCCTCCGGTAGTTGAAATGAAATTGGTTTATGCTTTTTAGAAACCTCTTCTAGGATTGGGAAAGAGCTAGCAAAAAAACCAGAATCATGAATAAGATTGTAGTCTTCTAATTGACCTCTCTCCTTTATATAAGCTGTATCATTTCGAATAGCAAAAATAAAGATTCTACGGCGGCGCTGAGCTTGGCCATATTCTGCTGCATTGATAACACGCCATTCTACTGAATAATTTAAATCCCTAAAACTTGCAAGCATGACTGAAAAATCTTTCCCTCGCTGTTTGGAAGGCGATTTTAACAGTCGATCCACGTTTTCAAGAAGAACATATTTCGGTTTTAAATCATTAACTAAACGGGTAATTTCCCAAAATAAGACACCCTTCTTCCCTTGAATACCCTTTTCCCCTGAAAGACTCCTGGCAACAGAGTAATCTTGACAAGGAAATCCTCCGACAAGTAAATCTGGTTCTAATTCTAGAAGAGATTTTTCATTCACAGTTGCTATATCATCATTGGAGTGTATCCCTTTCCCCTTAAAGCGAGTGGAATAACAATTAAAAGCATCTTGTGCTTTTTTTGATGGTTCCCACTGGTTACCCCAAACAACTTCGAATCCTCTTGTTGCTTCAAGTCCTAAGCGAAATCCACCTACTCCTGCAAATAGCTCTATAACTTTTAACATATTCGAACATCCTTTCGGTACTATATATACCTAAGAAACATTATAATAGATACTAGTAGAAAGATCAACAATACATAGATCTTTTATAGTAAAAAAATAATTGTAACATTATAGCATTAAACTTTAAATAATATTATTTTCCCTTATTTATAATATAACATTTACAGAACAAATGTTCCAATTTCTTTTCTTGTAAAAACAAAAGGAAGAAAGGGAGTAATTAAATGATTTATGAAACAGAGGAAGAGTTACTAATTCATGCTCGTAAAGCAGAAGGAAAAACATTTGGGGAAATTGATCAATCTGCTAGATTAAGTAATGGTAAATCAAAAGGAAGCTTAGGCCAAATAATAGAAGAGAGTTTCTTTGGCTATCAAGTGAATTCTGAAGCTAGACCAGATTTTGAGAATCTTGGGATAGAATTAAAAGTGACACCTTTTAAAAGAAACAAAAACAATACAGTGTCTGCTAAAGAACGGCTAGTTTTAAATATCATTAATTACATGGAAGAAGTAAAAACATCTTTTAATACTTCAAGCTTTTGGAAGAAGAATCAAAAAATTCTCTTGATGTTTTATGAATGGATGCCAGAATTAAACAGAAGAGATTATACCATACATAAGAGTATCTTGTTCACGTTCTCTCAGTCTGATTTGGAGATCATTAAAGCTGATTGGGAAACCATAATAACCAAAATTAGAAGTGGAAAAGCTCATGAATTATCAGAAGGTGATACTGTATATTTAGGTGCTTGTACAAAAGGTAGCAACAAAAATACTGTTCGCAATCAACCTTATTCAGAAACTCCAGCTATGCAAAGAGCTTATTCTCTAAAACATTCCTATATGACGGCGCTAGTACGAAAGTATATTAAGAACGAAGAACTTATTAGCTTTGTTCAACCAGAAGACTTAAAGAACCGAACGTTAAATGAGTTACTACAAGATAAGTTCGGCCCTTTTATAGGTTTAACTGACAAGAAAATTGCTGGATTTATTGATATTCCATATAATAGCAAATCGAAAAGCTTTATTCCGCAAATCATAAGTGGTTTATTAGGAATTAAGGGCACTCGTTTGAATCAGATTGAGGAGTTTGCAAAAGCAAATATTCAATTTAAGACAGTCCGTTTAGAACCAAATGGTGTCCCAAAAGAATCCATGTCTTTTGAAGTGATTGATTTTCATCAGTGGGCAAATGAAACATGGGAAGAAAGCTACCTAAGGGAACGTTTTATTCAGACTAAATTTTTGTTTGTTATATTTGAGTACAAAGAAACGAAAAAAGACAATCCCAATCGAGAGCTTTACTTTAAAGGAATTAAACTTTGGCATATGCCAGTAAAAACAATTGAAAACGAAATAAAACAGCTATGGGAAGAAGTTCACCGTTTATTAAAAGGTTCTTTGGAAGTTAACTATGTCTCAAGGGGAAAACAAATCGTAGAAAAAAATAACTTTCCCAAATCAAATTTTAATGGAGTCACACATATTAGACCTAAAGCCACTGATGGTCAAGATAAGGTACTACTCCCAACAGGACAACGGATTACAAAGCAATGCTATTGGTTAAATAATACTTACATTGCGAAAATTATTAATTAGCAGAACTGTATATAAGAGCCCTTAATACTTAAAGGGCTCTATACAAACAAATCTCAAGTTATTTCCTTGAAATCTAATTTATTCAATATAGCATTATACCGGTATTTAATTAATTTTACGTTTGACCAAGTATCAGATAAGGTAGGTCTTCTTCCTTTAATATAGTTTCTCTTACATATTGTATTTTTGTAATTTATTACATCTTCATTGAAATCATAGGCAACAATATACGCATGTATCATATTATATTCCCCATGAGCGTATTCTTGATTAATCCAATCAACATATTTCATTACTTGATCAACAGCTTCAATAGTAGCACTACCCTTTTTTATTTCTATGACTAGGTACTGTGAAATTGTGTCAAAACCGGGAATGAATCTATATCCGAAAATATCCATTTTATCCATATAATCAATAGGCTTAAATGGAGACGCAATAACTTGGTGCGTGATATAATCCCAATATCCAAATACACTTTCATCATTATGTGAGATGACATCTGCAATATGTGCTTCAATAGCCATTTCATGCCTTATTACTTCTTTACTGGAGCTATATTTCAATATATTTTCTGAGTTCATCTTGTAACTATCTGTTAATCTTCGCGAGATGTTTTGATGAATTAAGCAATCGTATTTAAATATGTTATCATTTGGATATGTTAAATACTCCTCATTTCTCTTCAATATAATATCTTTTAATGCTTTGTTTTCCTCATGATCAATTTTTATAAACGATACCTTCCAAAATGCTCTAAGGATTCTAAAACTTTTTGGATTTGAAGCTAGAACGTCATCCATATCAATTCCGGATTGAAAAAAATATGGTGAAGGTTTGAAGGTACAAATACATCTATTATTAATATTTGATTCAGATTCATTTAAAAGCATCTTGTCCTTAATACGATTAAAATCGGGCTCATTAGGGACATCTGCATCAGGATAATTTAATAATTTACAATCCAAACCAAGATTCACCAATTCTCCTATTCCATAAATCTTTCTATTAATAAAGAAGTAAACATTGTCTCCTTCTTTCATGCTGAGAAAATCAGTGAATGTTCCCTCATGATGAATTTTCCAATTATTATTCATTGGGCTAGATAGATTTGTACTATATACACCATTTTCTATAGATTTTTTTAGGGAAAGCTCATTGTTCAAATTAAAAATATATCCTGCCAAATTCCTTCTCCTCTTTCTTAGTTGCATTTTTATAATAATTTTTTTATATTCCAAGGGAATAAGAGATTGTCAAACAGATTTTACATAGTTCAGTAGTTTTTCTGCTACTTTACTTTGCCTTACTATCACTCTCAACTAATCGATTTTTCATCACCCCATCCAAATACCCCGTAAACTCCGATTCCCCCGAGTAGGATAGACAGAGGTATTCTTTGGCTCTTGTCATTCCGATGTAAAGGAGGGAGACTTCCCTTTCTTTATCGTCTTCGAGGGGAAAGGGCATGGAGTCGACGTTGACGATGAAGACGGCTTGGTAGTCTAGACCTTTGCTGCTGTCGATCGTGCTGATTTTGACGCGGTTGTCTTCTTTTTCGTAGTTCCGCTTCGTTTCGTCATTTTCTGTGATCCAATAGAACGGGATTTGGTATTCGGTTAACGCTCGTTTGATTATGTCAATAATGGAAAGCTTTTGTGTTCGTTTCACGCGATACAGAATGAGAACCTCATGCAATGGGATATTTTTTTCTGTGCAGAGCTTCTTGATTTGTCTGGCTACCATTCTTATTTCTTCTTGAAAGCTCTTCGCTCGTATGATGCCTGGTTCTGGTCCTCTCCGCTTTGTACTTTGAGGGGCAATTATGTCTCCTTCAAGATCTCTGTTGACTACTTTGTTTTTGAACAAGGAATGTTTTTGGTAAAAGTCCCATGCGAATTTAACAATCTGTGAAGTATTTCGATAGTTAATCGATAATACCTTTGACCGCCCTTGAAAGCTCATCCCCGTATCCTGCACATACGAGCGCTTTCGTTTGTAAATCGTTTGAGCTCGGTCCTCCACCAGCAAGAGTGATTGGGTAGTCTCATTAATGACTAGACTGATAAGCCGCAGCCACTCAGCAGCAAAATCCTGCCCTTCATCTATCAGTATCGCGTCATACGTTGGGAGGATGGCCTCCTTCTTTTCTAGCTTTGTGATGAAATCAGGGATTTGTCGTTCATGAATTTTTAAGTCATTTTTTAGCCACGAATGAAAATTGCGGACGACGACATTCTGTTTGCCGCTCTCTTTCTGACTCGACTCATTTGAAAAATCATAGTCGAAGAGATCCTCTGGTTCATTCAACATATGTGTAACCATTTGCTGTATGCCATTGGCAAGTGAAATATTATAGCAAAGAATCAAGATTTTCCAGTTCGGATTTTCCTTTGATAGCATCTTTGCACGACTGGCTAAGATCAGCGTTTTCCCGCTTCCAGCCACTCCGCGAATCAGACGGTTTTTATCTCCAATTTGCTTAGCGAGATTTTCCTGATGGAGGTCCATTGTTCGAATATCATGAAGAGAAAGGAGCAGCTGATCCTGATAAGGGACAGGCGGCTTAAACTCTGCACTAATTCGGACCTCTGGGAATAAATGATAACGAATGGAGCTAATATCCTCATAGGATAAAGGTTCTTGAAGTCGAAACGGCACAACAAACATATTAAGGATTTTCTCTACTAATATTTCTTCCGAGAACCCCTCTTGGTCTGGATCAATTTCATCTCTCGTTAAGCACTGATTCGGGTCAATGACCGAATACAACCCTTCTTCGATAAAATGCTTGGTATGTAATCGCGTAAATACCGCTCCATGTCCATACGGAAATTTCAGCTGAAATTTATACTTGCCATCTAAATTTACTAGATTACGATCCTTCTTTAACACATTCACAATATGAAACATATTGTCCCTTGCTTGCTTCATCGGACTTTTTACGATCGCTTGCTCACCATTTTTCGCGACAATATGCCACTCATCATGGTTAATTTGAAGTAACGTGCTCTTCGTGTAATCCTTCACTTCCAATATAACCAAACCTAAGTCCGGTCCAATAATCACAAAATCAGGCCGTTTCCCTAGTATTTCCGGCTCATAATATACGATATAATCATCTGGTAGATACGTTTTTAACGTTCGAAACAGAAGTCTCTCTCCTGTTGTGGCAGAAGACCGAATCGCTTCTGGGATTGTAATTGCCATGAAAACCGCTCCACCTTTTACTATTTTTCCCTATTATACTACAAATTTTTCCTCTAGTTAAATCGTCGGATGTTTTTTAACCGATTATAGGGCTTTTCGTATATCAATTTTCACTATTTGTATACAATATATGCCATATCTATTGTTTTTTCCCACTAGATAATTTATTAATAGAGTATAGGAAGTAAGTTACTAGAAAAGGAAGTGTGTTTCGTTGATCAAAAAGCTACTTGGGATGCTTGGCAAGTCAGAGCCCGCACCAGTTCAAGTATCTGAGAAACCACCAGGGTTTCACGACCAAGAAAAGGAAGAGCTTCTAAAGAGGCTGAAGCATTTAGAGGAAAAGCAAGAGGTACTCATGAACCAACAAAAAGGCAGCCCACAAAGTGAAGACGATTATTCATTATCTGAAAAACAAATAAACTTTGCATTAAGCCTGCTTGAGAAAATGAAACATGAATATGAGCTCGCTGTCGAGCCGTCCGCTCTAACCGTCAAAGACCTAAATCGATTAGTGGCTTATCAAAAATACAACAATAAAGGGGCCATCGTAAACCTACAGAAAAAAGGAATTGTCAAACGGAAAGGCACAGCTTAAAAGGACCCCATTCTAAACGGTTAAACGAGTTCTCTATTAAAATACAAACAGGCAGTGATAAGCAACTTTACCATTATCACTGCCTGTTTAGTCTACGTCCAAATGAACCATATTACACAAATAGCGATGGATAAGAACAGCAAAATAGCTATGTTTATTGGGTGAGTGCTGTCCTCTCTCCGTTTTGAAGCCATTAAATAGAATAGGGTAATTCATAATTTATATTCATTCTCCTATACCCCTACTCCTAAATTGACCCCAATACACCACTTCTAAAAAAAGCCACAAGCAGCAACGAAAATGCAATTCCTAAAGTAATATCGTGCAATAGCTTTATCATTATACATACTTCTTCCTACACACAATTACTTTATTTAACAGGAATACAGGCTCATTCAAACCATCTTTTTCTGAATCCATTATGGCTTGAATCTTATGTTTGCCAAAAGAAGCCAGTCAATAATCTTCCCATTCTGTATATTATCGTGCTTCCTATGTTAAGCTTATAGAAAGGAGGATTCAGATGAAACCCATTGCCAAACAAGTCTATATTGAAGTAGAACGTGGAATTTCCGGGAACCAACAGTATTACATCGACCAAGAGCATGAGCTCATTTTATACCAAGACCGATTGGAATCCTCCAATGATACCTTCTATTTACAGGACGTATTCGACCTTTCCTATCGCTCACTTTCCCAACAAATCGGCTTCTTTTACATCCACTCCAATCGTGGCGTATATTCCTTTCAAGTCAAAAAGAACCCAGCGAGATTTATTGAATCCTTTAAGGATGTGAAGAGATAGGAGTTATAGAAATTGTAGGTTCCATAATCGCTTTTCTTTTCTTATGTTAATATTTATCAGGAAAGGAGCAATTCCCCTCTCACGCTAATGCTTTTTATGTATTCACGCCTCTCAAGGGGACAAGGTACATGCCCCCCCTGATTTTCAATAGTTCTTTGATGAAAGGTAATGTTCGATCGTCTTCCGATAAGTTGTCCAATCCTTATACCGTTTCTGGAGCTTCTGCTCTAGAATCGAATCAATTTGATTTTCCTCCTTATAAATCCCCTCTTCACGCATATTTTCCATTCTATTGATATATTGCATCACCGATATATCCTTTAATTTCTTTTCCCCTGTTTTTAATACATGTTTCTGCTGTAGGTAATCTTTAAATTCCAAGCGGCTTCCTCCTTTTTCTTAAAAATTGACTACATAAGGGAGTTCATGCGTGCGAAAAGACATCCAATCATCTATTTATACACTGAATTCCTCAAACCCACCAACAAATCACAATAATTTTCCCATATAATACTCATCAAATGTTCTTCCATTTATAACAAGTGAATTTCTCTTCGTTCCTTCAATCTCAAATCCACTTTTCTTATAAAGGGCAACACCCGCTTGGTTTTCGGTTACGACGGTCAGCTCTAGTCTGGTAACATCGTGCATTTGAGCCCATTTTGTCACATGGGCAAATAATTGTGTACCTATCCTGTTTCCTCTATATGCTGGTAGAATACCAATCACAAGATAAGCTGAATGCTTGGTTCTCTTAGCACTTCCGCCAATCGCGATTAAATATCCAACTAATTCTTCCTCTATTTCAGCCACAAAAATCGTTGAATTGTTTTGTTGCATTATCCGTTCAACTTGTAGTTGCTGTTGATCTGAAGTGGTGTTTCTTTCTCCTGCTTCCATAAGCATAAAATCGGAGCTCTTCTCCACTTCCTTAATAAGGTGCCTAAAGTTCTCAGCATCATCAATCCTGATCTCTCGTATCAACAAACCCATTTCCCCCTCTTTCAAACCTCTCTTAAGCTGGCTGGTGAATAATTAAGCCAGTGAAAGACTTCTTCATAATAATATCTATTATAGTATAATAGCCTTTGAGTAAGATTATTAATAAGATCCTTTTTCAATATTCCTCACCATATCAATTAGGGATCATAGAAAAAGAAAAGTCTCAAACCAGAGCCACCTTCTCTTCGGACACGAATCATAGAATTTGTTCACTTGCTGTCCGAAGTTACACCCTTTTCGGACAAGAATCATAGATTTAGCTCACTCCCTGTCCGAAGTTGCACCCTCTTTGGACACGAATCCTAGAATTTGAGCCATTTCTGTCCGAAGTTGCACCCTCTTCGGACAAGAATCATAGAATTTGCTCACTCCCTGTCCGAAGTTGCACCCTTTTCGGACAAGAATCATAGATTTTGCTCACTCCCTGTCCGAAGTTACGGCCTTTTCGGACAAGAATCATAGATTTAGCTCACTCCCTGTCCGAAGTTACCCCCTCTTCGGACAAGAATCATAGAATTTGCTCACTCCCTGTCCGAAGTTACACCCTCTTTGGACACAAATCCTAGAATTTGAGCCATTTCTGTCCGAAGTTGCACCCTTTTCGGACAAGAATCATAGATTTAGCTCACTCCCTGTCCGAAGTTACGGCCTTTTCGGACAAGAATCATAGAATTTGCTCACTCCCTGTCCGAAGTTGCACCCTTTTCGGACAAGAATCATAGAATTTGTGCACTCCCTGTCCGAGGTTCCCCCCTCTTCGGACACGACTCATAGAATTTGTCCACTTGCTGTCCTAAGTTCCCCCCTCTTCGGAAACGTTTCATAGAATTTGGGCGCTTCCTGTCCGAAGCACACTCCAGTTCGGAATGAAATCAACAATCACAGCACTTCCTGTCCAAACACAATCCCTCATACAACAAAAAAGCACCAGACCCCCTAGCAAGGCAATTCGCCTCCTTGCTAGTGGTCTGGCACCTATTTAAAATAAGCTCATTTGCTCGTTTTCTCCTAATCGTTCCATTGATTTTGGTTCGTGGTCTTGGAAATAGGCGCGGTATAACCATTTTTCTTTCGAAATGATTTTTTTGTTTGATTCCTTTGATGGCCGTAGGCGGCAGCTGTAGATGATGGGGAAGTAGTCTTGTAGAAACTTCCCTTCCGCATGGGCTGTCAAGGCAATCATTTGGAAGCCTAGTTGTTCAGCAATAAAGAAAACGGGGCTTAAAATATGCTCACTTGATGCCTTTCCGAATGGGTTATCGAGAATAACCGCCCGGTGACGCTTCATATCTGTTTGAATGTGTTGCTTCTTTTCAGCGACATAATTGAGAATTCCAAGGAATAGCGTCATATTTTTGCTCCATTTTTCGCCGCCGGACCAGACATTGCTTTGTTCCCATGTGTAGGAGCGAGTTGTCACTTTATTGTCATTTGTGACTTTCCTGCAGCTGACCTTCATCACTTCATTGCTCATCACAATTTGCATAAGCTGCTTTGACTGCAGCCACATCTCTACTTCCTTACGCACTTTCCCAGCATCTTCCTCGCCTTTTTCATTTAAAAAGCGGCTGGACTCTAGCTGGCTTAAAATCCATTCAATATGGTCTCGAATTCTCGTTTTCCCCTCTTCATCCTGCCATTCAGGAATCGTAATCGAGAAGATTTGCTTCCAATCGTCCTCAACCTTCACTCTCGTTTTCTTTGGGATTTGCTTTAGCTCTTCGACGACATTCCGCAAATGCTGATGGATTTGATGAATGTACGTTTGAAGTTCATTTTCCTGTTGATAAATATGCTCGTTTGCATATTGAGTAGCTCGTTCAACGGTTGTCATCATATTTTGCTTAAAGCCAACGATATCCTCATACGTTTGCTTATAATCGATGCCACTTATCGCCATCTTTTTCATCTTTACATCAGAAATATGCTCATCACAAAATTCCCTGAATCGTCGTTTGGCACGCTCGACTTTTTGAGATTCACCTAACACATAATCCAAACGATTTTTCAGTGCATTCGTTACGTTTTGAACAAAAGACTTACGACTGTAAGTGAACTCACGCTCGTCATCGACACTAATATCCTCTGCCTGCACATCCGGTGCATTGAAATGATGCCCTTCAACAAATCGTTCGAGCTCTCGTTCCGCTTCCTCAATCGAATAAAGTTCATGTTGAACCCGGTTGAGCTCTTGCCCCAGATATCGTTCCCGCTCCTGTAAGCTCTGCTCCTCCGACCGAAGCATGTCTTCAATTTGTGAGAGGGGCTCGCTAAAGGAGATCGGTTCGTCATCCGGATACATTTCCCGAAATTTCCCATGCATGTTGTCTAGGACGCCTTGCTGCTTGTCCACAGTTGATTTCATACGGGCAACGACTTGCTGGAGATTACTGACAACCGTGTCTAGCTCCTTCATTTTTTTCCAGGTTAATTGAAGCATGTTCTCTCCATCTGCCGGAAAGACGAGCTGTTCGTCAATGTTTTCATATTCTTGGTAAAGCTGCACCTGATCCTGCCCAATTCGTTCGAGCAGGTCTTTTTCCGATTGGCGTTTTGCTTCCCATTCCCCTCTTGTTGTTGAGATCTCGCGGATTTTATACTCCCATTCGCGGATCCGGTTAATGAGTACCTTCTTCCCTTGGCTTGTATAAAGGGGCGTTAACCCTTGCAGCTCCTTGTACTCTTCATCTGCTTTGATATATCTGATGCGTTGAGTCAATTCCGTTTGTCTAGCCTCGAGCTCCCCTTTTTCTTCTTGAAAACGATCAATTTGCCTCTCCAGCTGGGATATTGTTTTCAAGTAATTATCAATCGTGGTTTGTAAAGAATTTAATTTTTCCTTCTGATTCGCCAGTTCTTTTTGGTAATGGATATATTGCTGCGCCTTTTCTAGCTTGTTATTTAGCCCTTGCATTTCGCTTGATAAATTCCGAACCTTCGATTGAATCGTTGCCATTTTCTCTCGATGGTCGATCACGAATTGCTTCTCCTTATCTAAGCTTCTTTTTACCACTTCCAGCTCATTAGCAACCCGGTAAGCATCTTCACGTAATTGTTTTTCCACTTCGGCTGGATAGTCTGCAAGAAACTGCTGCAATACCTTCCACACATCTTCTCGGAACTTGATTTGATTTTCTTTCTCTTCTCGCATTTTCTTGACTTCTGCTGCTCGTGCCGCAATCGAATGCTTCCATTCCTCAAAAATCGCTGAATCTAGATTACCCTGCCAATGGATCGGACTAATCCAAGCAGTATTTGAGTCCCTATTTATTGAAGAAGCTTCATCAAGTGTTACAATTGAAATTGGAAAATGTAAGCTTTTTCGAATCGCTTCGATTTTTTCCAAAAGCCAGTTTTTCGACTTTGCGGTTGTAATCAAGGTGAGCGGCCATAGATAACTGCCTTCCTTTAGCTTCCGTTCCTCTTCTGGCAACGACTGCAAAAACTCCACACCCGTTGTGATAAAATCAACCTGGTTCTGCCATGCCTTCATGTGCTCTTTGATATACGGATCGGCAAAAAATACATCCTGATTGTGATAATCATCAACAAATCGATAAGCTAGCCGTTCTTGATTCAACAAGTCATCTCGTTCCACCTTCGCGCGGCTTATGTCTTCTTGAAGACGTGCTTCAATCGTCGGCAGTTTCACATACACCGATTCAATTGCCGCCCATTGCGGCCGTAGCTCAACAAGTCGATTCAATACATGCTCTTGTGATTCCTGTAAGTGCTTTTGTGTATATAAAATATGATCTCGTTTCTTAGTGACTTCTTGAAGCTCCTGCCTAAGTGTGTCGCTTCTCGTTTCATTTTCCTCAATCAATCGGAAGGACTGCTTCTCCTCCTGTCCAAGCTCAATAATCTCTTCATCTATTTGCTGAGCTCTTTCCGCCCATTTGCCTTGCTCTGTTACAACATCCTCTTGAGCGGGATTCGCGAGCAGCTGTTGCTCAAGCCGTCTTAAGTCTGTCTCACGCGTCACAATCGTTGACCTAATGCCTGCTAGCTCTTCTGAAGCTTCCGTTTTCTGCTTCTTGATGGAACTCAATTCCTCTTGAAAATGAACTAACTGCTCGACAATCGGCTGCAGCTCAAATGTGATGCCTTGCTGTTCTTTTTGAAGATTTTCGATTTCTTCCAAAAAATAGCCAAGCAGTTCACGTTTCGCTTCAGTTAGGTTGTCCTCGTAATCCAGCAGCTCTTCGGACTGGTCGAAATCTGCTAGCTCCTTTTCGATCAAATGAAGCATTTCCTGATGTTCTTTCTGCTCCTGTTTCAGCTTCGCTAGTCGTAAGGAATAATAGCTTTTTTGAAAAGTAGCGAATTCCTGCTGATGCTCTTCTAGGCTCGAGAGCTGTTCACGATAGTCGCTATGCAATTGGCGATAGGTTTCTTCTTCCTTTGCCATCTCGAAGGACGCTTTCTTTACTTGATACGTCCTTTTCCTTTGATTGAGTGCCTCTTTTTGCTTCCGTACCTCCTCTTCCTCTACCTTGATGACTCTTTTTTGCTCAGCAATCATCCGCCCAGTGCCCTTGGCTCTTTCCTTTGCCTTCACATACTGTTTTTCTACAAGATGCAGCTGTTCATACGTTTTCACATATGCATCTAATTCCAGTTGAATTCGCTTGTTCTCTTCAATGCTCTCTTTTAACTTTTTATATAGGAAAAAGCCATCGCGCTGCTTTTCAAAAATATCAGCAAATAAATTTGGATTATGCCCCATAATCGATGATTCGACTGTTGGAATTAATAGCTTATCAAAAAGGGAGCTCGTCGTTTTACAATCATCGAAAAACGATTCGACCCCACCTTCAGAGCTATTAATTTTGACGATGCTCTCCCATTCACTTGCGATGATGTGATATTGCTCTTCGATAAAGGCTCTGTATTCCTTGATCGTGTCAAATGTGCGTGCATGAATCGAGCGATCTCGCATGGCTGCATAATAATCTTGAATCTCCCCTTTATCCGCAGGCCGCTTCTTCCTTCCGGAATCCTTCACAAACGGAATTTCCTCCAATTGATACGAGTCATTTCCTGTGTATTCGTACACATAACGAAGTGAATCGAGGCCATTCTTCGTTAAAAAGAGAGAAACAGATGTGGTCACATATCTTCTCGGGTTATCATTCAGAATCCATTCAATTGCAATATGGGCAGGGGCTTGATCCAATAGCAACGTATCCTTGATTTTCCGTTCAGCTAATGTGGTATGAGGCAGGATCGCTTGCAGGGCTGTTTGGATAAAAACGGTCTTTCCTCCCCCGTTTTCAAGCAAAATCGCGCCATTGTTGCCATCAAATAAAAAGAGCTCATCATTGTATCGTTTATTTCCTTCTTCATACACAATGTTCGTCAATCGTATTTTACTAATAGACGGCACTTACCTGTCACTCCCTTCAAAGTGATAGAGAAATTCAAAGATCCCTTTGTTCCATTCCACTTCCATAAAAAAGCGCTGGACAATCGTTTTTGCTTTTTCCGTTAAGGCGATTTCATCATTGCCAATTTCTTTAATAACGTCTTGATCGAGGAGGAATCGTTTGGCCGTATCAATAAAGCTGAGGCGGCTGATGGTATTCCCGCTTTGCTTTTTCGCCGTTTCTTTAATATCATCCATATCTTCCCACTTCTCGATAATCAGTCTCCAATTATACGAAAATTCCTTTTCCGATTTCCTTAGCTCCGCTTCCTCATGGGACTGTAAAAAAGAAATCCGTTCCTGGATGGAATGCACCCATTCTTCTAGTCGCAAAAACTGCCGAGTCGGTTCATGACTTTGATAGCTATCGTAGAAGCAACCAAATAAAATCATTGTTGAAAAATAAAGCAAATAAATATCCCCATTCGTCGATCCTGCTTTTAAATAATGACGCTTTATCCAATCATTGCTTACATGAAAAGGAGAAAGCTTTGTTTTCGGAACGAGAATGAGCTGTTCACTTGTCTTAATAATGACGCAATCCACTTCTTTCGCAAACACCTCTAAGAGATTCCGTACATCATCATCCGCTTTGTAAAGCTGAACTGCCTCTAATTGAGCGACCCCATCACGTGCAAGAGCTGTATATAGTTGAAATGCCTTAATTACTTTGTCTTCTTGATAATTCATCGTTTATTTTCCTCCAGGACCATATCCATATTCTGAATCGAGTATCGGGGAGATGGGCTTACGATTCCCGTTCCTTCTGTGATGACTAGCTGCCTGTCCTCTAAAAGCTGAATTGCTTCCCCAAGCATTGTCTTGCCTTCTTCTTCCTCCAATTCTCCAGCTGAGACAGGGGATCGCTGATGCAAAATCAGCCAAAAGTCATAGAAATAACGCTGATCTACGATTGAGTTCTGGCTGTTTATCCTGAGATACTCGATGAAATCTGATAACCGATTCCCTTTCTTTTCCTCATATGCAGCTAAAAATAACTCCATTAGCTCTTTGTATTTCTGGATTAGCCATTTCCGATAAGGATGATCGTCATCACTTGAATCCATCTCTTCAAAGCCTGCCTCTTCTTTCACTTCTCGTTCCTCTGTTATATTTTGTTCGGACAATACAGTTAATGGCGACCATAGGGGAGTTTCTTCAACCGTTAGAAAGGGATGTAACACACCCTTCATCGCATCAACAGGCAAAGGAGAGGATAGAATCGTAGAGACAATATCTTGATCAAAATTAAAGGACTGAATCCCCGCATAATAGAGAGATTCTTGAGCTGTTACGAGTGTCGTATTGCGAAGGGCGGACGTTCGATCTAATAACCTGGAATGTTCATAATGAACCATTTCTAGCTCATTATTAATTTTCACGATCAATTCATATGACTTTTTCTCTTTTTGGTGCAGATCCTTGGAAAACAGCCTTTCCCGCACTTCTTTTACAAAGGAACGAAGCTCTTTAAACTCCTCGTCTTCTCGGCCTAGTCGTCCATATATATCCTCCAGCAGCTCTTTATACCGTTCAAATGTTTCCTCAGAGACAATACTTCGCTGAATCTCATGCTTGAGCTTGTCCAATCGGTCTTCTAAACTCTCCACATCAATGCGCATTTCATTGATTTGCCTCAATGCCCCTTGAAATCTTCCTTTTTCAATTTGCTTACGGAGCATCAATTGGTTGATTGATAGCTGAAATTCACTATAAAACTCCTTCGTAGCGAACAAAAGCTCCAAGCCATCTTCATCCAATGTATAAAACTGGGTATTTGATTTCACATCAAAATTATTAGCCTTCAAGATGGAATATTCGATATGATCCTCTCTCTTAAACTCCCAATCATAATAGCTATAGCTCCGTTTCCTTCCCGTTGTTGGTCGATACGTTTGAATAATCGTTCGAGCGAGCTTTTCGTACTCCGTTTCTTCTATTATATATTCGGTGCTTGTCATCTTTTTTAAAAAGGAAATGAGCTGTTTCACTCCTGTTCGATCATTTCGCATCAGCTTTTGCTCAAAGAAAAACAGCAACGTTAATAGGCCAAGTCCTTTCATATCAATTGCGGTTCCGTTTTGGTCCACCTCACGCTTCCGATCAAGCTCGAGGATGGGCTCGAATAAGGCAAGTCGCCTCATTCTCTCCCGGTATCCACTTGTCAGCTCTGTTAGATCCAATTGTTCCAATCCTCGTTCCTCCAAACTGATTGTAACTCTTTCGCTTTTAAAACTTCCTGAGGATAATACTCTCCTTGCAGAAACAACCTTGTAATCGCCTTTTTTTCCTCTTCAGTAAAATACTTTAGAAAATGCTCCAGTGCTTCGGTATTTGCTTTTTGGTATTCCTTCCCTTTTGCAGGAGCATACGAAAGACACGCTCGGTAAAAAGGCAAAGCTGGCATTACTCGTCTTCTTTCGTTTAAGGAGTTCCATATCGTAATGCCAGACTTATCCAAATCACCGAAATAAAAGAAGCGATGCTGAGCGCTGACAGGATATTGGGCCTCAAACTGCTCCATGCTTTTAACAATCTTATTCCCTTGCCCATAGATCAGCGTGGAAAAAGGAGAGTCAATCAACGCTGGCAGCAAACCTTGATAAGTTGCCTTATTTTCAACAATTAAGTGACATTGATGTGTGCGGTCGATCTGCTTTGGGTTAATAGCAAGCATCAATGGATCTGAAATCGGCATAATCTGAAGGGCTTCAAACAAGCCTGCCCGGTCCAATACTTCCTTCCCCTTTCCATTCTCAATCCACTTTTCATCCCCAACGACCTCAAAGCTCCGTTCAGCTGCCGACACTTTCTCTGTAGGCAGAGAAGACCGACGAAGATAGGCATCAATTTTTCGCAAATAGGGCAAATCCCCTTTCCACACAGAAGGATCTTGGCGAAAATACGAATCAATCCGAATGTCTGGATGAAGCTGCAAACGATACTGCTGTAACTCCCGATGAAAATCAGCCATCAAGCTCTTCTTATCAATTCGGTACTGATAAGCTAAAGAAGGCGTTCGCCCCGTTCTTCCCTTCGACTTCACCATCGTCAATACCTGCTCCTGCTCAAGCTCAACAATCAGCTCAGCAAAAGCCTCATACGAATCCACCCTGCCCGCAACAAGCCCTTCAAGCTCAGGCAACGCAATAGAACTCTTCTTATACTCACGTAAATATTTATGTAAAAGCTCCCTCATATACAGACACTCCTAGATTATTGGAAAAATACTACCTTCATTGTATAGGAAGAACGGTCAACATGGGAATGGAAAAAATGACAAATTGAAGGGACATGGGGAAGGGACATGGGGCCGGGTTCCTTGTCCCATTCCTTTCCTGACAAACCCCAAGCGGATTTCCATCCCGATCAAGAAAGGTGATGAATCCGTTGCTGCCTTCTCCTCCCATTTCGTTTACTTTCACGTTTTGTCCCTTTAGAACCTGATAGACTTTAGTCAAATCTTCTAGAATAAAATCTTAGCATTCCCCGACCCCAAACGAATTTTTTGGAACGTACATCGGTTGATGATTGAGTTTTTTCACAAATCATAACTGCTGCATCATTCTTCAAAATGATAAGACTAATTCCTTAGAACTCTCTCATACCTGTCTACAGATACAGCAGAGTCCTTTACAGGGATAGATATCTCCAAAGTCGTATGGATTTCTCATTTCGTTTCTCCTCTCAAGTACTCTCTTGTTTGACCCACCAAGATGAAACCTCTGCCAAACCCTTTCCTCCAATTACTTGCATAACTGGGACAGTGTACCTGACCCTTTGTCCCGCTTTGTCCCGCCTTGTCCCAAAGCATAAAAAAATGCCTTATCCACTAGGGAGAAGGCAAACTTTTTTACGCAACATTTTGTTTGATTTGAATCGATTGTTTTGGTTTGGTTTCTGGCAAAATAGCAGTAAATACTAGATATAAAGATGAAGCTGCGAGGAAAAAAATCATTGATGGGACGTATCCTGCTGACCCAAGTATCGCACTCCAAGCAATGGTAATGATTGTCTGGGTTGCATAAGCGATTGCCCAGAACAAACCGAATATAATCGTTAACTTATGAGGCGACATTCCTTTCATCTCATGCGGAAGATTCATGAATATCGGATATTGAATGAACATTGCAAATCCTGAAACAAAGGCGAAGAAATAAGATGCGATTGGTAATATATTTCCAAGTGCAATGGTTAATCCAAAAGAGCCGATCATCACTACTCCTGTGAACAGTAGGATTTTTTTCCTTGGGGTGCCTTTCGCTCCAATTTTCACTCCGGCAAGAGTTCCTAAAATACCTGCTCCTGACACAAGCAGATTGATTAGAGAACCACTTAATTCGGTATATTGTTCAAATACAGGTTTCAAGCTAACAAGGGACAAGATGTACAATGTAAGGAATCCGCTAAATGCAAGACCGTATTTCCAAACGAAGGAGTCCCGAATGGCATCCTTGTATCCATAATCCACTACTTCTCCAGTGCTTGTAGACTGAGTATCAAAGTTCTCTGCCATGAACAACCAAGCGATGAAAATAATCAAAGTAATACCAGCAAAGATGGTCATTGTTAGTTTCCAGTCCTGTGTAAGCTGTGCTGCAAAAAAAGTAAACAGTAATGAGACAATGAATGCTCCCACATTATAAGAAACTGTATTCAATGCTGTAATGCGAAGTTTTAATTGACTGTTTGTAATATAACGGCCGACAACTGGGTTCATATAGACGATAACCATTGATCCTCCCAATCCCATGACCATACGTGCTAAAGTGTACCCCCAATAATTTGGAAGATAGATTGCTACTAGTGCCATCATCAGGAATCCTATCGCTAAGCTTGCCGCCTTCTTTGGTCCAAGCCTCATAAGAAGGACTGCAGCAAGGATGTTGGCAAAGACACGTGCTGTTGTGATGGAGTAATTCACCACCTGAGAAATGAGTGGGTCAACAGGACCACCAAAAAATGTATTGGTTATTTGCGGCGTCAAGGAAGATCCAGCTACCCAGTTCATTGCAAACGTTACATACGCAAACCATAGTACAGCAATCATTAAAAACCCTTTTCGATTGTTGAGTTGGTTCATATCAATACCTTCTTTCACATGTTGGGGGGAGGTCTATTCCCCCCGTCCTATTTGTTGTTTTTTTATTTATCTATTACACTTCAAAGCCTAGGCATATTGGAGAGTAAAGGCTTCTGTTTTTTTTTCATTTTCAAAGTTAAGACCCATAGGCTCGTCCATAAAAATCCGTTCATCCATTGTTTTCAGTTCTTCTGCAATGATAGGTGTGAAATCCATTTGATCCAGGATGTCTTTTCCAATATCGATTCCTGGAGCAATTTCAGTCAATGTTAATCCTTCAGGACGAAGTTCAAACACGGCACGTTCTGTAATATAGAGGACTTTCTTTGCATTTTCACGTGCTACATTTCCACTGAAAGTGATTTGTTCCACACTCTTGATGAATTTCTTTGCTTTTCCCTCTTGAAGAATCTGAAGTTGACCGTTCTGTGCATTGACCTTCAGACCTCCTGCAGTGAAGGTACCGCAAAAAGCTAGCTCTCCTGCATTCTGAGTAATATTGATGAAGCCACCACAGCCAGCTATTTTTGGACCGAATTTGGAAACATTAATGTTCCCTTGCTCATCACATTGTGCGAGTCCAAGAAAAGCCGCATCGATCCCACCACCGTCATAAAAATCAAACATATATGGTTGATCAATGATTGCTTGAGGAGCAACCGTGCATCCAAAGTCAAGCCCGCCAGCAGGTGTGCCTCCAACTGCACCCGGTTCAATCGTCGGAATGAACCCTTCTTCCTGCCCTTCCTCTCGAAGTACCTCTGCGATTACTTCCGGCACTCCAATGCCATAATTCAGGACTTTCTTATCTGAACTCAGTAGCATTGCCGCACGGCGGGCAATCACTTTGCGCTCATTCAACGGATAAACTTTAGATTCCTTTTTCACAACGATGTCACTACGGACGAATGCTTCATTATATTGTGTACCAAACGTCTGCATATGATTTTCAATATTCTCGACAACCACAACATAATCTACTAGAATACCAGGAATCTTCACTAATTTAGGGTCGATCGTGCCATTCTTGACCATTCTCTCAACCTGTACGATGACAAGACCACCATTATTCTTTGCATTCATGGCAATGGACAATACTTCAAGAGTCAGTGGCTCTTTTCCAAAGGAGATATTCCCGAGCTCATCCGCTTCCGTTCCTTTTAAGATGGCTATATTGATTTTTTGTGTCTTATATGCAAGATATTGACTCCCGTCTAATGAAATCTTTTCAACAATATTTTCTGTTGTTACATCATTCAGCTTGCCTCCATCCACATCAGGATCGACGAACGTGCCTAAGCCAACATGTGTAATCGTTCTTGGTTTACCAGCTGCACTGTCTCGCATCATCTGTGAGATCACACCTTGAGGCAGGTTGTATGCTTCAATTTTATTAGCCGCAACAAGTGGCTGAAGTTTTGGCGCTAGTCCCCAATGGCCTCCAATTACTTTTTTTACTAGACCCTCATGTGCATAATGGTTCAACCCTTTTTCTTTCCCGTCACCGATTCCCGCTGCATACAGGAGCGTCAAATTTTCTGGTTTTCCTGTTTCAGTAAAACGCTTCTCTACTTCCAGGTGAATCTCTTCGGCAACACCTGTCCCAATGAATCCACCTATTCCTAATGTGGCTCCATCAGAGATTAACTCGGCTGCTTCTTTTGCAGATATTTGCTTAGATATACCCATAACTGCTTTCCCCTTTCAACATCATTGTTTTAATAACAAGCTGTATAGCTATTCAATTGATTAAGGCAGTAGCACTCGAAGCTCCTCAAGGTCTACCTCTGCTTCATAGTCGACTCCAGCGATTTCAAAACCATTTAATTGCAAGAACTCTTTTGTAAAAATATTCACTGCTGTCAGATCTCGGAAGTTCTCTGGTGTTACCTGATCGACAATTTCCTTTACTTTCGCCTGGATATCCTCACGCAGTTCCCAAGAATCTGGACGCAGATAGCCTTTTTCATCATATTCTCGTTTGCTTCCATACAACATATCCATAAAGAAACGATGCTTGTGCATGATCGGTGTTTCGTGTACACCATTTTCAATCATGACCTTATATAGGGCACTTGCGTACACGGGAAGAATTGGAATAACTGCACTTGCTTTTGTAGTTACAGCCTTGCTCACGCAGATCACAGATTCTCCGCCAAGCTTCTCTTTTAGGACTTTATCCATTCGATTGGATGTTTCAGCAGCGTGTTCTTTTGCACGTCCTAGTGTACCTCCACTGTAGAATGGCCTTGTGATTTCTGGCCCAAGGTAGGAATACAGAACGGTCTTAAACCCTTCCGCAAGGACGCCAGCTTCCATAAGCTCATTTACCCAAAGCTCCCAATCTTCTCCACCCATTACTTTTACTGTGTCTGCAATCTCCTGCTCCGTAGCCGGTTCAACAACCTGTTCAAAAATTTCTTGTTTTTCTAGGTTGATACTGTAGTCTTTTACTTCATCTCCAATCGATTTAATACAAGATGAGTAGACATCACCTGTCTTAGGATCAATACGTTTTGGGGATGCCAGGCTGTACACCAAAATATCAATCTTTCCTCCAAATTCATTCTTGATATATTGAATAACCTCGTCTTTCATTTTTTTCGAGAAGGCATCACCGATGAAGTTCTTTGCTGTCAGTTCTGCTTTTTCTGCTTCCTGTCTAAAGAAGATATTATTCCACCATCCAGCAGTACCAGTTTGCTCTGGAGAAGTGATTCCGCGCTCAAATGAAACACCTATTGTATCTGCATCTGCACCGAACGCGAGTGAGATTCGTGAAGCAAGTCCATAGCTGGAAGATGCTCCAAGAATCAATGCCTTTTTCGGACCTTCAAACTTGCCGTTCTCTTTTACATAAGCAATCTGCTCTTTTATAGCTGCCTCACATCCATATGGGTGTGCAGCGCGAGCGATATTCCCTTTCAATACTGGTCGAATAGCTACTTTAGGAAGTGTTTGTTCTGTTGTTGTCATGTTTCGATCCTCCATCATTTTTTGTTTTATCAAACTATGTTCCTTACTACTTCTGAAAGGTTCTTACCTTACTTAGGTGGGATAACCTTTGCCTTTCCTTCGATTACTACTTCATCATGCTGGTTCATACAGCGAGTTGTGATTTCACAAATCACAAACTTCCCTTTATCAACTAACTCCACTACCTCTGCTTCCGCCGTAATGGTGTCGCCAATCAAGACTGGCTTCTTGAAGGATAGCTCTTGGCTTAGATAGATTGTCCCAGGACCTGGAAGCTTCATTCCAAGTACCGCTGATATCATTCCAGCTCCTAGCATTCCATGTGCAATTCGTGTATTAAATGGTGTTTCTTTTGCGTATTCTTCATTTATATGAGCTGGATTGAAATCCCCTGTGATGCCAGCGAACATGTATACATCACTTTCGGAAATTGTTTTCGACATATGTGCTTTATCGCCAACAACTAATTCAGATGCTTTCTTCCCAGTATGCTCTTGTAATTTTGTCATGATCATCACCTTTTCTTTCTGTTAAAGTTTGTTCATACTTTCACAATCTTTATGAAAAAAATTTGTTCATTCATTCACATGTTATCCGCTGAAATTGGCAAGTCCATTGCCCTACAAGCGTAATATAGATCATAATTCATTCATTCAGAGTCTATGGCTATTCTTACAAGTCCACAGCTATCAAGAGAATGACCAGGAAAACTATCAGACTGCTGTAAGTTTGAGAGATAGATTACAGTTGCCGTATTTTGCAGATTAATCGCTGTTTTTGATAGTTTTTTAGTTTCCCTAAAATCTTTAATTACGCCTTTTTGAGGTCAACGGCTCGCTATTCAATTTCATTTGTATCATTTAATTATTTAGACGGACTTTACAATAATCGCTGTCCCCATTCCTCCACCGATGCAGAGAGATGCCAGACCATAGTCAGCTTTCTTTTTCTTCATTTCATGCAGTAGAGTAGTGGTAATTCTCGCTCCTGAAGCTCCAAGCGGATGACCTAGAGCAATGGCCCCACCGTTTACGTTCGTACGTTCGTTCATCCAGCTGTCTGTTACTTCAAAATGTTCTTTCAGCTCATGAATGACACCAAGTGATTGTCCAGCGAAAGCTTCATTCAACTCAATTAGTTCTAAGTCTGTAAAATCCAACTTCACTTTACCCATGACATCTTTGATTGCAGGCACTGGTCCTAGGCCCATTACAGATGGGTCCACTCCGCCTTGCCCAATCCCAATGATTTCTGCCATTGGTGAAAGTCCATACTTCTTCATTGCTTCTTCAGATACCACCAAGAGAACAGCTGCACCATCATTGATGCCTGAAGCATTTCCAGCCGTCACCGTGCCATCTTTCTTGAAGGCTGGCTTAAGAGTGGCCATTTTCTCCAAGGATGTACCCCTGTTCGGATGTTCATCTGTATCGACAATCACCGTTCCCTTACGTGTTTTAACTTCAATTGGGACAATCTCATCTTTGAAACGTCCTGAATCGACTGCAGAAATGGCTTTTTGTTGCGATTTCCAAGAGAATTCATCCTGCATTTCACGGGTGATTTCGTATCGTTCAACAATGTTTTCAGTCGTGATTCCCATATGATAGTGATGGAAAGCATCTGTTAAAGCATCACCAACAATGGTATCTGTTAGTTTCATATCACCCAATTTGTTGCCGTTTCTACCTTGAAGGCCGTTCATCACAAATGGAGCTTGTGACATCATTTCAACGCCACCTGTTAAAACCACTTCTGCCGATCCTGCCTTAATCGTGTTGTACGCTGTCATAATTGATTTCATTCCGCTGCCACAGATCATGTTGATTGAATAGGCTGGAACCTCTTTCGGAACGTCTGCAAAAACAGCTGCCTGTCTGGCTACACCTTGTCCATGTCCAGCTGTAAGAACATGCCCGACCACTACTTCGTCCACATTCGCCGGATTCATATTGGTATCAGCAAGAACACTCTTCATAACCTGTCCAAGTAATTCACCTGCAGGGACAGCCGATAGTCCACCTAGCATCCTGCCAATCGGGCTCCGCTTTGCTGAGACGATGAATACTTTACTCATTCCTTCCACACTCCTTTCCTTACATCAAAACCTTACATTTATTATAGTCTTAAGCCGCCATTTACAGATAAGACATGACCGTTTACATAACTTGATTCATCGCTAGCAAGGAAAAGAATAGCGTTTGCAATTTCTTGTGGATCGCCTAGTCTGCCAAGCGGCGTTTTCTGTCTAATTGGGTCAAGCACCTTATCTGGAACAGTTGCCATCATTTCAGTCATGACATATCCGGGAGCAATTGCATTCGTACGGACAGCAGCACCTTTGCGAGTGAACTCTTTCGCCCATGTATAGGTCATGCCGATGACTCCCGCTTTTGTTGCGGCATAGTTTGTCTGACCAATATTTCCGTATTCACCCACAACAGATGATATATTAACAATCGAACCTTGTCCTTGTTCCATCATGATTGGAGCAATCGCCTGAGTAAGGTTGAAAACTCCCTTAAGGTTGACATCAATTACAACATCCCACATGCTTTCATCCATTTTCTGAAGTAAAGCATCTTTGGTGATTCCTGCATTATTGATCAGTACGTCTACTTTTCCATACTTATTTTTTACTTGTTCAACGAATGAAGCAATCTTCTCTCTGTCAGTTACATTAAGTTCAATATGGGTGATATTTTCTCCTGAGTAATCTCCAGAAAACATATCAAGTGCGAAAACCATTTTCGCTCCTTCTCTAGCAAATGTTTCACATACCGTGCGTCCAATACCACGTGCACCGCCTGTTACGATAGCAATTTTTCCTTCCATGCGATTCATCTAAATTGCCTCCCTTTCAGAACCTCTATTTTGTTGTTTTCTTCTTGCAAATTTAGAATACTGCTAAATCATTCAGAAGAGAAATACATGAAAGTTATGTTATCCATAACTAAATATGATGGGTTTCACAAACTATAATAATTTAACGTGATTTTGCTGCTACGACAGGTCAAGGTTGTTTTTATTAGTTTGATAGTAGAAACGTTTTCGACAAAATTTGATTGTGTTTGACACATGATCGTCAAAGTCTTTAACGTGTTTTAGAACGATCTTTGGATGTTTTCTTGAACAAATTCTAAGAATCTTCTAAGAGCAAAGGATTGATATTTCCCCTTTTTTAGGATAATGGCAATCTCCCACTTGACCGAATGATGTCTAATTGGTAGTTGAACAATCTTCTGGCTGTTAAACCTCTCTAAAATTGGCCGAGGAAGGATTGATATTCCTTGGTTCATGGCAACTAATTCTGCAAGAAAATCCCATTGGCTACTTTTGAAGGTTATTTTTGGTTCAAATCCTGCCTCCCTACATGCAGAAAGGATATGATGATGAAGCATAAAATTCTCATTAAGCAATACAAAATTTTCATCTTCAAGGTCTTCGTAACTAACAAACTCTCTTTTAGCGAGCGGATGGCTCGTATGTACAATCAATTTGTTCTCATCTGTAACAATCGGGTAAATTTCAAACTTCGTCGAGCACACAGGTAGAATGACTACGGCTGCATCAATTGACCCTTCATCGACCCTGTCTGCGACCGACCTGGCCCCTTCCTCAACAATCGTCAGAGTCACCCCAGAATACAATTCACGAAAGCCAGCGATCAGTGAAGGAAAATAGGAAGTCCCAATGACCGGCGGGACGCCAACCCGAACATGCCCTCTTTTCAGTTGCTCAGTATCCCGAATTACCTCCGTTAATGCTTCATACTCTGAGAGGAGTTTCTGAGACTGATGAAAGAGCTCTTGGCCTGCATCAGTTAGTTGAATCGTTTTTTCCGAACGGTCAATCAACAAAACCCCCAGCTCGTTTTCAAGGTTCTTGATAACCTTGCTTAAGCCTGGCTGAGAAATGTGAAGAATCTTTGAAGCTCCAGTCAAACTCCCCTCTCTTGCTACTTCCATGAAATAGGTCAACTGTCGAATATCCATACTTGTTGCCTCCTAAAATTTATTTTCATATAACAGAGGTCCCGTATAAGACCACTGAAAAAATAAGACGTTTTTCCGAAAAACGGATTAAAAACAATAACTAATAAAGGTAAAACGTACCTTATAAAGAGAGATTTTGTTGCTGAACTCTTCGATAAATATACTCCTTATACTGTAAAAGTAGCTTGAAGGTAATGCTTATTAGACCGTACCCTTTGGCACGACCTAACAATGTAAACTCTTCATCTCAACACACATTCATGCCTAGCAAGCATTTTTTAAAACATCTTTTCGTATACTATCCTAGAAAACCAATCGAGTTATCAGCGTCAATTTTATTATCATTAATCTTGTAAACTATTTCACCTACAGGTATGGAGGGCATACCACTTCCACATCAATTTTGGCGACAATCGGTTTTCTGGTATTTACACGATTTCCGAAGACTTCTTATAAATTTACTCCAATTTTGTTAACTCTAATCAATTATTACACTTGCTCCATAGGCGGCGGTCTTTCCAAAAGGCTATGACAAAATGATAGGACAGACATGGTTCCGGCTTGCTTACTTGCTTATCCCTCCTACTGACAAACCAAAAACAGCTTGCCCGCTTAATCAAAAAAGCTGAGAAAGCAAGAAGTACATTCCCCTCAAGCCGTTGACTTTCACTCTTTGCCCTTGAACGACACAGAGTACCTGACCCCTTGTCCCACTTATGTAAAAGCTCCCTCATAAATAGACACTCCTAGATTATTGGAAAAATACTACCTTCATTGTATAGGAAGAACAGACAACATGTGCGGCGAAAAAATGACAAATTTGGCGGGTGGGGGACACGGGGTCGGGTTCCTTGTCCCGGGGGACACGGGGTCGGGTTCCTTGTCCCAGGTTGAAAGAGAAGGCCTCTCCTCATCGGACTCTTTTCATAGAATACGAGTGTTCTTTGTCCGAAGTTTGCCCCATTTCGGACAGATATCACCGAAAATAGGAGTTCTCTGTCCGAAGTATGCCTCTCTTCGGACACGTTTCTTTGAATTTGTGTACTTTCTGTCCGAAGTTACACCCTCTTCGGACACGTTTCTTTGATTTTTGGCGCTTCCTGTCCGAAGTTACACCCTCTTCGGACACGTTTCTTTGATTTTGCGCGCTTTCTGTCCGAAGTTCCCCCCTCTTCCGACACGTTTCATTAATTTTACGCACTTTCTGTCCGAAGTTACACCCTCTTCGAACAAGATTCATAGAATAAGTGGGGTTTCTATCCGAAGTGGCGCGAGGAAACACGGGACCAGATTACTCGCCCCCACTTTTCAAAAAAAGGTTTAACAATTAATAATCGTGGAATAAGTGTGATATGAAAGCGATATTAATTAGGAGGTGATCATAATGGCTGCTAGTGAACGTTTCAAAACTGGACAAACTTCCACAGCTAATGCCTATTATGAGTGGGACGGGTATACAGATGGAACACAAACACCAGCACCAACTGCAGAGGAACATAAGATCAGATTAGATTCTGGTGAAGTCTTCCCGCCCGTCAACTCATGTGACAAAGGAGCCTATTGGCGTTTGACTTCCTATGCTTAATGATTAGACGGACAAGGGCCCCGGTCCCTTGTCTCACCCCATTTTTGACAAACTCCAAGCGGATTGCCATCTGGATCATAAAAGGTGAAGAAGCGGGTCCTGCCTTCTCCTCCAATAGCTCCTACTTTCACATTTTTCTCTTTTAGAACTTGATAGACTACATCCAAATTAGTCGGAATAAAATTAAAGTATTTTCCAACCCCAAACGAATTTTTTGGAAAGCTCATCGGTTGATGATTCGGTGTTTTCACCAAGCAAACAACGGTTTCCCAAGGGGATGAAAATTCCATAACCGCTGCTTCTTCCTCCATATAGACAAGACTAAACCCTAGAACTCTCTCATACCACTCTGCAGATACAGCAGGGTTCTTTACAGGGATAAATACCCCCTCCACCCCTTTTAACAATGAATTCTTCAATACCATTCTCCCTCTCGTTCTATCTGGTTTCCTAAACACCCTGCCCAACCAAGAAGCTAACTCTTCACTCCAATTACCTCCATAACTGGGACAGTGTACCTGACCCCTTGTCCCGCATTGTGATGCCTTTTTATGTAGACAAAAACCCCTCCCTACAAGTGATTTTCCGTGATGTAACCGAGCAGAAACAAAATTTAAAGCATGTCATTCAGACAGAAAAGCTCTCAACTGCTGGGCAATTATCCGCTGGTATTGCCCACGAGATACGGAATCCACTCACTTCAATTAAAGGATTCCTGCAATTGATTGAAGGAGAAATTCCGCCTCATAGCCTACTGTACACGGGCATTATGAAGGATGAAATCGATAAAATTGAACGAATTACAGGGGAAATGCTCTCGCTTTCCAAACCACAAGCCTATCAGTGTCAGGAGTATAATTTGCTCAATCTCATTAATGATGTGATAACTCTCCTAACCCCGCAGGCGACACTAAAAAACGTTGAAATTTTGACCGATTTCACAATGGAGCAAGCGTTATTTACCTGTGACAAGATGCAAATCAAGCAAGTGTTTATCAATATTATTAAAAATGCCATTGAAGCAATGGAACGCGGCGGCAAAGTATTAATCACGACCGAAAATAAAGTAAATTGGCTGAATATCCACGTGATTGACGAAGGTAGTGGCATCTCAGACCAGCATCTTTATAAAGTTAATGAACCCTTTTTCACGACGAAAGGAACAGGAACAGGGCTCGGCCTCACAATCTGTAATGCGATTATTAAGGATTACAATGGCAGAATCCTCATTGATAGCAAGGAGCAAAAAGGCACTCGAGTCACCATCCAATTACCGATATAGCAAGCTATACGCTCACTTGACAAGCAAACACCCGTCCAATTGTACGGGTGTTTGTTTTGTCGAGACAAGGTACCGGGTTCCTTGTCCCTGTTTCAGGCTGTAAAGGAAACTTTACGTAAAGTTTCCTTTACTATACAATAAATATAGATGTTCTCCTCAAATAATAAGTGAGGTATTAAATGATGAAAAACAGACTAGAGGAACTGAGAAAAATAAGGAATCTATCCCAAGAGGAACTAGCTAAACTGTTGAAGGTATCTCGGCAAACAATCATTTCAATAGAAAAGAATCGGTACACACCTTCTTTAAAACTTGCATTTAAGATTGCCAACGAATTTAATCAAGCAATTGAAGAAATTTTCCTTTGGAATCAGGAGGATGAATAACATATGAACCGAAAATTATTTTTGATAGGCAGTATTTTATTTTTCTTCATGTTTATTTCAGTCTTAGTGTCAACATTTTTAACAAACAGTAATATGTTTAATTATAACAACTTGTTGTTTTTATCTATGGCCGTACTTTCTTTTTCGCAATATACTGCTTATCCTCATTTAAAAGACAATGACGAGCGCTCAAAAGTAATAAAACTTAAATCAACGTCTTATTCAAGTTTATTCTTATTAATGTTGCTGGGACTCTCAATTTTGATAGATTCCATGAATAATATCTCCATTCAACTAATTGATATATTGAAAATAGCCATTACATTTTTTCTTATTAGTTATTCTAGTATGTTAATTATTTTTAGTAAAAAATATTAATATTTTTTGAACTTATAGTTCTTTTCCTTTTGTTGCAAAATTCCAGCTTCTAACAACATAAAAATCTTCATTGGCTACGTAAAAAAATCACCATCTAATTCCGTTATAGCAAGTATTCACACAACGCAACGCACAAACACCCGTCCAATTGTACGGGTGTTTGTTTGTTTCCTAATTCAATTTCTTCTTATCCTTACTCAATACGGTTAAATGATACGGATCGTTTCGAATGTCTTTTGTTTGTTCATCAAATTGAATATAGTCTTTGATTTCTTGTTCGATTTGCTTTGCTAATTCTTCAGCATTTGAATTGGTAGAATCAATTGTGGTTTTAATGGTTAGCTGAAGCGGATAAGGATGGAAAGAGTACGAATAGGTTCGCACCTTCAGATGGTCTTCCGCCATTAGGGCATCACCAATCGTATGAACAATACCGCCCCAGCGTAGCTCCTGTTCACGGGCTTTCAGGTCAATTTGCGTGATTCTCATTCTGAACTCCCCGTAGTCCTTTGTGATTGATTTCAACATGTCCTTTAGTTCAACCATTCGTGCTTCACTTTCTGTATTTGGAACAGCCACATACAAGAAATTTTCAACCTTATTTACACGTACCTCAATAGGAAATGCGGGCACATAGTTATGCTCATTAAGTGCTTGTAAAACTTGTTTCTCCAGCTTCTCACTCAGCTTAATGTACTCCTCGATTTCTTGCTCCTCTTTTGGTGTGAGCTCTTGTACTTTATGTTCATAGGACTCGCCTTTGTACTTAGAAACGGTAATCTCATAGCTTCCTAGCTTTTCCGTTTCTAATGCTGCCGAAAGCGTTTCGATGATTTCCTCTTTTTCGCTTGCAGACACATCCTCTGCAACCGCGTAGCTGATGGTTCGGTCAGAGACCTTAACCTCCACATCTCTCACATTGTATTTCTGTTTCGAGCTTATATCGAATACCACTTCAAATACGGCCATTCTCACCTTCTCTTCCTTAGCAAATTGGCTAATATATGGGATACTCGCCGCTACATTGGCTATTGTGGGGGAAATATACGACCCACCAATCAGGAATAAGATCAAAGATGCGAAGGCCACTCCCCCATACACAATCCTTTTCATATAAGGGTTTTTTCTCTTTTTTGACGGCTCGTGAATCGCTTGTAACACATGTTGCTTGTTCTTTTCATCAAAATGAATGTTGTTTAAAATGGCATTGTGTTTGGAGTTTCTTAATTGATTTTCCAAGAAAACGCTCCTTTCTCCAATGATCCTCTTAATTTGGCTCTCGCTCGGTGTAGTCTAGTTTTGACAGTATTGCTATTGACCTTTAGCAAGTCAGCTATTTCATGTACGGACAAGTCTTCATAATAATGAAGAATCAGTACCTCTCGATGTTTTACCGGCAAAGCTAGCACCTCTTTAAATAGTGCTTCCTTTTCCTCTAATTTCTCCACATCTTCTTCGTCGATGACAGGGCTGAAATGCAAAACTTTAGAAATTTCTTTGTAAAAGATATTTTTCAATGACCAGCTTTTTAATACATCCTTGCACTTATTGACAGTAATACGATATACCCATGTCTGATAACTTGAATTCCCTTTAAAGGAATGAGCATGTTTATAGCAGCTAATAAATACTTCTTGGGCAATATCTTCAGCTAGTTCCTTTTGTTTGACATATGTAAAGGCTAGCCGAATGACCATATCCCCATATTCCTCCATCAACCAGACAAGTATTGCCTCGTTATCATGCGGCTCAGGAGGGAATGATTGCTTTTCTTTTCTATTCACGTGAACGAATGGCCTCCTTCCTTTCCATACGTTAGACGAAGCCACCTTTGGTTAGGTTCCTTTTTTTAAAAAGCTTTGTAAATTTTCCTGGCAAAAAAATAGGGAAACGTCTGATTTTCGACGTTCCCTTTTTGCTCCGTTTCAGCCCAAGTTACTTAAATAACTTATTCTTTCTTTAACTTGAGATTTTGTTTTTCATTAAAGATAGAAAATCCAGCTACAACCAAACCTAAAAGGAGCATTCCTGTTAAAAGGATTTTCGAGGACTAAACAAAAAAGAGCCCTCTCGGTATGATACGGGGTGTCAAATCGTCGACGAAATGACCCCTAATTTGTAACCAAGGAGGACTCCATAATGGATTTTAAACAAAATCACAAAATTAATCAAGTCACCGAAAAAACGCTGGTCATCGGAATCGATATTGCAAAGCATTCACATTACGCATGTTTTATTGATGATCGAGGACGAGTGCTCCAAAAATCTTTCTCGGTTTCTCAATCCAGAGATGGCTTCGAAACTTTCTATGTGGGGCGGTGGACCAGGTTCCTTGTCCCAACTCCAACTCGGACAGTGTACCTGACCCCATTGTCCAAGAAAGTAAAAATATATTAAAGGGAAAAAATTACTTTTTGTAGAATAATTGTATTAAAGATTGTTTAACAGAGTAGAGGTTGAGGGGGTTAGAGAATGAAGTGGAAATTAAGAATACCGATGATGCTTTTTATATTTGGATTGGTTTCAGGGATATATCAATATTTCCCTAATATAGTTTTCTTCAAAGACAATTATCTTCTTAACAGTATCCAATACTTAGCTTCAATAGGAATAACAATATATTTACTTGAGAAAACAGAGATCAATGAGAAGAAGGTTCACTTCTTAATAGGAATTGGGTTGATAATTGCGGGATTACTAATAGATTATTTCATGGTTATTAGCTAAGTTAATATATGTGGAACGGGACAATGTACCCGACACCTTGTCCCAGACACCTTGTCCCAAAAAAACCTGCCCCAAAATGCAGGCAGGTATCACACATTATCCTCTAAACTTAATCGACGATTCTTTGATTGTGCCTGGTTCCTTGGCATTTATGGCCAATTCAAGGGTTTCCTTCAGCACATTCATCTGTTGCTCGGCTTGTTTGGGTTGCCCTAGAGGACTTCCATATGGGAACCGAACAAACAAGGATCTTGGCGGCTTGATTTGCTCAGCCATTTCCTTAAACAGTGTAATAGATACAGTCGGAATTTGATGTTCTTCCAATACGCGTGCGACTAGACCAGCCGTCTGTTGACAAACCGGTCAGGTGGGAACGAGGATGGTTAGATCCGTCTGCAGGAGCTTTAGCTTTTTAACTAAATCGGGAGCTGTCCGCTTCATCAATGGATGAGGAATAGGCACATAGCCCATAAAGCTATAATGATATTCTGTCAGTGCGCCGATCGCGCCGGCTTTCTCCATTTCCTTCAAGCGTTCTAATGGAAAAATACAATTCACATCCTGATACGCATTCGTATGATCGTAATGCTCATGAAAATGCTCAAGCTTTGAGTTTTCCGTTTCAAGAGGAATTTCTCGATAGGATGGATCCCCTAACCCATAATGATCAGTAAAGGGAGTATCGCCTTTCACATACACGCCTGCTGTAGAAATAAGGGTGATGCGAGCGCCCTCTAGCTTCTTTGTGAACGGTGTCCATGGGGCTGAATCAAAGCTTTGGAGCTGAAATTCTGGTACCCAAATCCGCCGAACGGCTTCCACTAATTTATCTAGCTTTTCAGACATGGGAGTTCATTCCTTTCATCAGTTGATAGTGGTACTTGCTTTAGTATATATGATTGTTACCAAAATACTCCTTAATAAAGCTCTTTATAATAGATGATCGTTGCATCTAAAGACCCGTTTTCTGATAAGGCAAACGAAGGGATCTTTCCAGCCTTTGTATAGCCTAATCTCTGATACAGAAAGTTGGAAGCATCTCCCTCTCGTGTATCAAGGACAATCAATTTCTTCCCCCCTGCCTTTGCCAAATCCTCTGCATGATTCATAAGCAATCGGCCAATCCCTTGCTTTCGATAATTCGGATGTGTCATGAGCTTAGCGATTTCAACTCGGTGACGGCCGTTTGGTTTCGTTGAAGCGTGAACCTGAACCGTTCCTACGATTTCATCTTTAAGCGTGGCAACAAGTAAGGTCACCTCTTCTCCCAACACACCACGCCAATACGCGTCCGCTTCTACATCGGACAACGGTGGCAAAAACCCAATTGAAGCCCCTTCATTTACAACTAAGACAAGAAGGTTTGAAAGCTCTTCTATATTCTTCTCTATCGAATCAATCGGCCTAACTTCCATTGGTTTACCCATATTCGCACCTCTTTTATGAAAGATATTCGACCTTTAGTAAAAAAATCCTTTTTTGAAAACCGCCTATTATTCACAATTTTCATATAATTTAACGAAGGGAAAGGGGCCCATGAATAACAATACGTTCTTATCAAGAATTCGAACTTGAAACGAAACATATTTATACACCCCCTTACCAAATAGAAGATACAGCTGCCCTAGTTGAAGTCGTATCAAAGCCTAGTTTTTTTTGAATACATACCTGAGACAGCGTCATTACTTACACAAGTTGAAGGAATTATTCAATGATCCATGTCGTTAAAAAAAATCGACAAGCTAAACAGGAGGATCAATGAATAAACTGGGGATTTCATTGGCTTCTGCGGGCTTGCTCCATATAACCTAAATACAGAAATATGCTATGGGCTTCACAAAGGAAGCAGAGAAAGGATAGGCAGCTGTGGCTGTTCAAGCGGGTATAGACATCGGATTTACCTCCTTGCAACTCACTGATATAGTCGCAAACGTATTTCCTGAAAACCAGGATTCCGGTCATACCTTCGATAAGCTTGGAATGAATAACGACAAGCCCCATAAAAAAAGAGACCGAGAACTTAATCTCCATCCCTTACGTCAACCATGTGACCACTATTCATCTGATTTATTGCCTCTCTAACATTCCCTATATATACAACTTCGGCTTTGGCAAATGAGTCGGTTTCTGAACATATGCCGGTTCTACGAGCGACTTACACGGTGCATTAAAATCGAACGGAATCACTTGCTCATATGGTGGTGGCATAAGCTCGGCATGCCTTGACCTATGATAAGGAACATCAATCATATGGCCGTCCGAATCCCGATTGTTTCTTATTTCATCTACAACCACTCTTCCGATTTGTCGCCCAACTCGCAAGCCTTGATTATTATCGGATGGGAAGTGTACACCGCCATATAATCTCGACTGAGCATTCTCAAGAGCAAATCCGCGAATTCGTTTTCTTTCCGCAGGGAAAAAATAGCTTAAAATTTCCTCAGCCGCTCCAGATACAACTGCATGACCCGAAGGATAGGTTGGATGTTCAGGCGTACATATCGCTGTAACTAATTCTTGATCATACTGATTCGGCCTTGCCACAAGCCACCTATATTTCAACGTCCATGCGACGACAAACGCATCATTGATTCCCGCATGAAAACAAGCGAGGATTCGTGCTGCTCTTGGTGCTTCCACTTGATACGTATCAATTAGTCGATCCACTATAGGTGTCCATTGCTTCGTTGGAGGACCTGCCCCCCAATATTCCGCCAGCGTTTTTTGATGAGGTGTTAACTGGTCTAATGCCCGATGAACGTCTGTCAACTCTCGCTGAAAGTCCACTCGATTCGGATGTTGAATGGCGAGACGGATCGGCTTTCCAGCTAATGTTTCAAATCCTCCCCGTTTTGTTGGACGTATATAATGCATCGTCCAAGACCCAGCAGTCGGCTCAACTGGAGAAGAGGGAGGATGGTCCTCACCAGCATATGGAACGTCCGACCAGTTCAAATAATTTGGGCTTACTTCTTCCATTTTTATCACCACATTTCATCTTTCTTCCATCCTATGTACAGATGTCACGAAATGTATAGACAAACGTTTAGAAACCCAAAGAAATTCTTATTGATGCTCGTGTAAAACGTTTGTAACTCCTAAGAGGTTTCCGCTTGGATCTCTAAACCCAAATCCACCAAATCCACTGTCTGGATGAACATTGAGGGTGGTCACCTCGATTTGTTTCTCTTGTAAAAAACTGTAAAATCCTTTTAAGTCAGGAGAATAGAAATCAACGATACTATGCTCAACACCATTTTCTGAATGTAGAAACGATGCCCCCCCGCTCGTCTTCGTTTCCACTAAATAAATCGTTGGCACTCCTTTTTTCTGAAAAGACAACATCGCATTTTTTTCCCCTTTGAACACTACCTCTGCCCCAACTAATTCTTCATAAAATACAATCGACTCCTCTAATCCGCGCACCGGTACTTCAACCGTAGCGATATGCGAGATAAAGTGTGACATCGAAAATCACTCCTTTGATCGTTTGGTCATTCATTCTACATCACGCATGGGATTTCCTGCCATCAATTAAGAAGGTAACGAAAAAACAGACTAAATCACATTAGATTTAGTCTGCCTACATCAAGCTTGCTTTTGTTCCCATTTGGCCACTTCTTCCTTCACCTTAGGAGCGACTTCTTTTCCGTAACGTTCAATAGCATTCATAACCTGTTCATGAGGCATGGTTCCAAGTGGCATATGAAGCATAAACCGAGTAATCCCTACATTCTTTCTGAGGTAGATGATCTTTTCTGCGACTGTTTCGACGTCTCCGACATATAGGGCGCCTTCTAGTGTACGGGCTGCATCAAAGGTGGCACGTGTATATGGTGCCCAGCCTCTTTCGCGAGCGAGCTGATTCATCACAACCTGTGTTGATGGAAAGAATTGCTCAGCTGCTAACTCATTCGTTTCTGCAATAAATCCATGGGAGTGCGAGGCTACCGTCAGCTTCGACACATCCTTACCTGCCCGTGCAGCAGATTTTTTGTATAGTCGAACAAGGGGCTCAAAATGAGTGGGCTGACCTCCAATAATTGCTAATACAAGAGGAAGTCCAAGTGTCCCCGCCCTCATCGCCGATTCAGGATTACCACCGCTTCCGATCCAGACGGGCAATGGCTCTTGTACAGGTCTTGGGTAGATACCTAAATTTTGAATCGCCGGACGGTGCTTCCCTTGCCAGGTCACTTTTTCCGAGTCACGAAGCTTAAGTAACAGCTCAAGCTTCTCTTCGAATAATTCATCATAATCGTGTAGGTCGTAACCAAACAACGGAAAGGATTCGATAAATGAACCTCTCCCTGCCATAATCTCTGCACGTCCATTCGAAATCCCATCGAGCGTAGCAAAATCTTGAAACACTCTCACTGGATCCGCGGAAGAGAGTACGGTGACCGCACTAGTTAAACGAATCCGCTTCGTTTGAGCTGCAGCAGCGGCTAAAATCATCGCCGGTGCAGACGCTGCGAAATCCACGCGATGATGTTCCCCTACTCCATATACATCGAGTCCCACTTTGTCAGCTAACACAATTTCTTCTACGACTTCCCGAATACGCTTAGCATGGCTCATCATTTCTCCTGATTTCACATCAGGGGTTGTTTCGACAAACGTGCTGATCCCTAACTCCATTTTCAAATCCTCCTGCAATCCATAGTTCCTTTTATCTAAATGTATACATTTATTTACTTAAAGTAAACTAAAAGCATCGGTTCTCATAGGAGGTCTTACAATGAAAAGAAGAAATATATACGTTCTATTAATGCTCGTGCTCCCATGGCTGTCTCTCCCATTAGTAGGCTCGAAAGCGTTTAAGCGGTTTCTTCCTGCGACGGTATCAATCATGGTCTACCTTATCGGAGAGTGCATGGTGGCAGAAAAGGAAAAATGGTGGTGGTTCCACTTTCACAACATTCCTAATTTCTTAGGAGTATTTCCACTTTTATTCGGCCCTTTTTTCGCAGGTTCCCTTTGGATCCTCAAACTGACTTATGGAAACTTTACGCGATTCTTTATCACGAATCTTATCATTGATAGCTTCTTCACCTACGTATTATTGGATTGGTTCAAAAAAATTGGCTATATGTCGATTGTAAAAATGACCAAACTGCAAATGTCGATAACCTTCTTAATCGAATCTTCCCTTTTATATGGGTTTCAAATGTTTTTTGACAAATGGGCAAGCAGAAAAAAGTTCATATTTCGGTTCCGCTAAAAAGAGCTTTATGCTCTTTTTTTACCTTATCCAATTGGCAAATAGTTCTCCACTTCCTCCCCATCTACGTTTGGGTGAAAGGTTTCTACAATGTAGCTATCAAAATTTCTCACATAGCCTTGAACATCAGCCCAACCCATAAGCCTTTCCGCCGTTCATCGAAAACTATTCTTGAAGAATTGTATTCGAATCTTCACTTGCTAGATTTCTCGAAAAACTCAGAAAAATTTCTCGTTTGTTCAGCTCACAGAACTAAAGCCATTCCTCTCCATTTTCATCAAAGGGAAATATATTGATGGCTTTAGATGTGGGGTTGTTTTTCTTAAGAAATGTGTTGCTACTCCCTCTTGGAATAACCTAATGAGCGGGCTGCTCCAAGAGATTTGATTCCATTCCATTGAAGCACGATTAGACAGGAGATTATGTGTAACATGTCCAAATTCATGAGCTACAATCGCCTGGATATGCCCAGGCTCTGGAGATATTTTTTCCAAAGCAAATGTTAAATGTAGGAGAACAGCCTGTTGTGCATACGCATTGGAACCGATTCCGCCAACAATTAGACGAGCTTCTATCGGAAATGACACATCATATAGCCATTTATACGCTTTTTCAATTTCCTCAATGATAGGGATTATCCTCTCGTAGACGAACTCCATATCGGAAAAAGCTTAAGAATATTTGGAAATCGAAAGATGAGGACGTTCCTCGGTATCCTTACAATGATAAGTAAAGTACTCTGTATATATATCAGGATATTTTTGATAATATTCTCTTAAGAAAAGCAATCGAAGGCTCATAATGAGAGAGAAAACTAGATATGGTATCAACGAATTTCATCCATGTGTCCCCCTTCAATTTCAGTCATGTATGGCTCAATAAAGCGACGATAGGATGGAATCATTCCTTCAGGTAAGTGGGATAATGGAAAATAGGCTAATGCGATGGATTCTAATCCATCCAACTTAAGGTTTCCGCTAACATTTCTAGATAAGTAAACGGCTGTCACCGCATACAGCTCATCACCATTTGCCACTTTCAAATAATAATCTGCCCCAGAAAATACGCCCAGTAGCTTTAAGTCATGACAGGTTAAGCCTGTTTCTTCATGCACCTCTCTCCGTGCAACTTCCTCCAAGCTCTCACCTAAGTTCATCAATCCGCCTGGAAGCGACCAGTTGCCATCTACCCTTTGCTGAAGTAACACCTCATTCGAATCATTGACAATCAATACCACCGATCCTGGTAAAATCAAAGGTCTATGACCCACATATTTTCGAAGCTCCTTATAATACTCCACTCACACACCTCTTTTTTCCTAATAAAACTACTACCAAAACAGTCAATTTCTAAAATTGCTAAAAAAACTGTACGCTATCACAGGGTTTTTCCAACCAACGATTCACCCTTAACACCATGGCCCATCTAAGAATTTCGTGCGTTTTCCATAATGTACATGCCAATGAAGATGCTTATTGCTTTGATAGTCTCCCAAATTCGTAGCGACCGTGCATGCTCCATATTGCTCGTTAACGTGTTTAGCAGCCATTTGAATTACAGAGAGCAAATCTTGAAATAGCATTTGATCCTCGCTGTTGATATCAATCAAAGAACTGATATGTTTCTTCGGAATAACCACAATATGTACTTCATAAAAAGGCCTTGTATGATAAAACGCTAACGAATGCTCGGTCTCGAAAACCTTTTCAACTGGGGTATTCCCACTTAACACTTCATCACAATAAAAATCCTCTACACCATTTGCCATTAAATTCACTCCTGTACCATGATTTTATTATATACAGCATGGGTCACTTGCTCTTCTACATATAAAAACCCAAAAAACGGTTTCCCCTTTTCTATTTCCTCTAATAATGCTTGAAATAACGTATCCGCTTGCTCATGATTTCCCGCGAGTTTTGCTTGGATTGCTTGACTTCGTTTATAGCTAATCGGTTCAAATGGGTTTAGTAATTGATGGTAACGGCTGATGTTAGCCGTATCGTAAACGCCCTTCATCACCAAATCTAGCTGCTTGATATGGTGGATAAACTGCAGCCCTAGTTTATTCTCCTTTGTGACAGGAATGTTTTTAAATGGTTCAAGGAGGTTGGAAGCTTTCTCATATCCTTCCTTCATGAACGTATAGTAAAAAAGCATATACCCTACCGCCATATGATCAACCGTCGGCTCTAGCGATTTGGCTTTCTCCAATAATTCCTTTGACCAGTTCTCTGGAAGCATCGGTGAATTCATTTCTTGCATGAATAAAAGGGAGATTATAAATTCCTCCGTTTGTTTGCCCCCTTTTGATAGCTCATAAATGACTCGTCCGTCTGACTTCATCGCTCCCTTATACGGCACAATCGTTACCGCAAAAATCAGCAAATGAAATAAACCGAAATAACTCACATAAAGCGAATCTATGAAACTACCGGCAAGAAAGCACACTACCGCTGTACCAAGCGAAAAGATCGGACCGCCGGCCACATAGTGTCTATGCTTTTTCACAATCGTATGTATATTCGTCGTTTGCGGAGAGCAATTTGCCACCCCTCCTACTAAAAACCAGCTATCATTTGCCTTCATACGAATACGGTCCGTATGTTCAATAGTAATGGGGCCAACTGTCAAAAAATGAAATCGGTACCCCGACCAGATCCCAAACATCACATGCCCTAGCTCATGGATGAATAATGTCAAATACAATAATAAAAACATCGCTCCAACATAGGCAGCTTGTTCCCCAAACGGTGTCAATTGAAGAACAATGATAAAAATGGCGAACAGAACAGTCACACTCGCCGGCTTCGTTATCTTTTTCATCTACTTTCTCCTTTCCAAATATTAGTACGCTTACTGCAGGAAAAGGTTACATTTTTTCATAAAAGAACCTTCTATATTGGAATCAAGCAAAGGAGTGAGCAAATTGGTCCCTACCGAAATCATGGTCTATTTCAGCCTATACAGATATACAGAGAAGATTTCCCTCTAGAACTCGTTACAGAACGATTGGACATCCTCCCAACAAAAAGCTATCGAAAAGGCGACTTTATCAGAAAAATCAGTGGAACAGAGAATCTATCTAAAACCTATTCTTCATGGCAGTTTGGGACCGTCTACCAAGAATCCCTCGATGTAAATGAGGTGCTGCAGCACGTCATTCAACAGCTACACAACAAATCATCACAAATCAACGATCTCAAAAGAGAATTTGCCCTTGAATGCAGGTTCACTATCGTAATCATTATTAACAATGGCAATACCCCCTCATTTCACTTAGAACATCCCGTAATCGAATTTGCCAACCGTATCAAAGCCGACTTTGACATTGACTTAGATGCTCATCCGATTGGGGAATAATAGTGAACACCCTTCTCCTGTCTAAAGTTACCCCTCTTCGGACTCGACAGGCGCTTTTTCCCCTCTCCCTGTCTGAAATCAACACCTCTTCGGACTCGCAATCAATTTCCTCATCAATCTCTGTCCTAACACAGCCCCACTTCCAAACTCGCACCACCCTATCCTCTAAATCCACCCTGAATCGCACTTTTTCCCCACAAAAAAAGGAGGTTCCCCCTCCCCTTTAATATCCAACTCTACTCAAACTCCCTCTCAATCTCTTCACTTGCAGCAGGGAGGTCCATGCCGTCTTCCCAGATAAGGATTCGGTCCTCCGGCGTACCGTAATAGAGCGCTTGAATCTTTTGGCCATCTCTATTCATTTCTTGCGCCTTGATATGAAACGTATCATAGCCTTTTTCTAGCATATATGGAGCTTCTGATTTTTTCTTAATGAATGGCCGCTTCGGAGTTAAGTAAAAATTCCCTTCCTCATCCAGGTCGTATTGAATCTGGGTTAGGCGAAAACCATCAGTAATCTCAGTATAATACACGAGTCGACCGTCCGCTAGTTGACTTACATCCTCAATTACAACATCCTCCGTTGCCACCGTCAGTACATTCCAATGAAACAAGCCGAAATACCCTAAAAATAAGAATGAAATCACAAGCGCACTTAGCCCTATTCCTTTTAGAAACGCGCGTCTCTTTGTGCGGTTCCAAAAATCAGCAAACCTTCCAATATTCTTTTTCTCTTCATCATACGGCCCCTTTACCTCAACCTGCTTTTGGATGGCCGCAAGCTCCGCCATACAACTTTCACACCCAGCTAAATGCTCCTCTACAAAACGTTTGCTTTCCGCGCTACACACATCATCATGATAAAGCGGCAGCAAATCTCTTACTACCTCACAGGTAGCCTTTGTCATCTAATCTCCTCCTCCATAATCCTTTGAATCTTCGGTTTTGCCCGGTGAAACGTTACTCTTGCCCAGCTTTCTGTCTTCCCAAACAGCTCGCTAATTTGTTTAAAGGACAGCTCTCCAAATACTCGAAGGGTGAATACTTCTTTGTAAGGCTCGTCTAATTGATGCAAGGCTTTATGGACAAGAAAGGCCTCTTCTTTTGTTTGCAAAAGAGCTTCAACATTCAGCTCACTTCCCCTTTCTTGCTGGTCAAGTGGATCCAATCGCTTCTGCTTTCGAAGATGGGAAAAATACGTATTTTTTGCAATCTGGCTTAGCCACACATGAATTTGACAGTTCCCCTTGTATTGATCAAGGCTCTTAAATGCTTTATAAAATGTCTCTTGTGTGACCTCTTCGGCCAGCTTTTCATCTCGGCACAAGGTTAAGACAAACCGATATACCTGCTGAAAATACTGACGGTACACTTCATTAAATTCCTCCACCCTGCTGCCTCCCTTCCCTCATAAGACTCCCACCTTCTCCATTCGTTACAAAAAAAATAAGCAGATGTACAAAAAACATCTGCCTAATTGATATCTCCCAAGTATACTGAAGCATCATCGCGACGAATACGAGCTAACACGAACTTACTTAATTCCTTTGGATAGACACGAATCTCTGACAACTCTTCCATCGGCACCCACTCCATTCCGACTTGATGGCTATCTGGGTGATGTGGCGTTTCCCCATGCTCGATCAGCTGGCAGCGAAAGTAGAATTCAACTTGATGCACCTTTGAGTCAAAATGAGCATGTTCATGATTTTTTCCAATATATTCACGAACAAATACAAGCTCTTGCGCTTCCACCCTACTTCCTGTTTCCTCTATACATTCACGAACTACCGCTTGATGTAATGTTTCCCCATGTTCCTGACCACCACCAGGATACAAATAAAAAAATCCTTCCTCATCCACGTTTTTGGTCAGCAATAACTGATTTTCTTTTATAATAATAGCCTTCGCTGAATTTCGAATGTTCATTTCTCCCATTTCCTCTCCAATTGCTACTGACAATCCAATTTAGACAGTATGTATCCAATAATTATCATTACAAAAAATAACCTCCCTCTACCATACACAATTTCGAAGAGGGAGGCTAGACATAATTAAGAAGAAAAATTGAGCTTCCGCAAGCCATTTAGATCGAGAATACTAAACCCAACCTTTGAAAAAATCGGCAGCAGGATAAATGCTAATACTTCTGTGCCATTTTGCGTGAGACCAAGTGCGGATGGTCCAAGCAGCCAAACCGTCGGATAACTGATCCAAAATGCAGTTAAATAAAGGGCCGTACGTTGATAATGCTTTCCAAGCTCCTGAGATCCCCTAAATGCCATTTTCCGAAGCGGATACCAAATAATATACAAAATGATCCATAACGCAATCACGCCTATTCCGTACCAAATATAAAGGATCGTCCCATTAGAAAAGTCTGCAATCAACCCTGTCAAAATCATTACAACATCCGCACCAATGAGTGAAGAGATGAGCGCTATGTCTTTCTTCGGCTGAAAAAACATAGCGGTCAGCGCAAGCGCCAGCAATAATAAAGGGGTTGTCACGACCCAATCTAAATATCTCGCAAAATAGATCACCTGATCTTGTTGCTCCACAAAACCTTGACCTAATGCAATGGATAAATAGGCAGCTCCTGACCAACAAGGAATGAATATCGCTATTACATACTCATACTTCGGAACCCCTTTGGGATCTCGGCTCAATAAAAATAAATAAAACGCACCGCAGATCATTACGATAAAATAAATCCAATGCAATGTATAAATAAACTCTGCCATCACAAGACCTCCCAAAAGATTGTCATCTTCCATTATGACTATAATCAAGAGGTTTCATACAGGCAGATCCTTCTCTATTCACCTTTCTTCAGCTTCCATTGCATCCGCTTTTGTGACGTGAACCGTTCCGAATGGATGCTCAGGCGGTGCATAGATGGCGTAAAGCTTCATAGGAATTTTCCCTGTATTCGTAACATTATGCCACTTACCAGCCGGAACCATAATCGTATAGTCTGCTGTAACTTTTTGTTCGAAATCAAGCTGGTTCTTCCTATCGCCCATTTGCGCTAGCCCTTCCCCTTCTTCAATCCGGATAAATTGATCCGTTGTGGGATGAACCTCAAGCCCAATATCATCTCCCACATCTATACTCATTAATGTAATTTGCAAATGGTCGCCTGTCCATAGAGCTGTTCGATAGGTCGTATTTTCATTTGTCACCTTCTCAATATCAACGACAAATGGTTGACCGCCATAATCCTTGACAGAATTTCGATAAAGAATTTCAAGAACAGCTCCATGCTGCTGGTCATTTGCAAATGCCCAGCTTACCGTTGGATCAAGCTCCGTGAACTGTCTTGTTGAAAAGAAATTCGTTAACCTAGTTAGTTGCTGATGATTAAGCTCACACGCAAGCCTTAAGCCTTCCGAACAGCTTCGAAAAGGCACTTGCCGCATCTCATATACAGGGGAATGACCTGTCATCGATGTATAAACCCGTGAAAAATGGGATAATTGCTTTGCTTTTGATTCTACAACTGGGTTTAAGCAAAGCTGCTCATAGTAATTCGCTGAATTTGCCACACGCTGCAGCAAATCAATTTGCTCTGCCTCACTTTGAATCCACTCGAGAATCGTCTCTCCATTGGATTCATCACGCCAAATGGGCTCTCCTTGCCTATCTAGCCTATATCCATCATACATACTCCCCATCCCCTTCTCTTTTTTCAACCATAGTTTATGCATCAATATAGAGAAGGTACGTGGTATGGCATTAATTACTGTTTTGCATTTCTGTTAGATGCTGGAGCAGCAACTCCTGTTGGAATAGGTACACTAATAATTCCTCGTAGCTCTTTGTGAAAAAAACAAGCTCTTTATCGGAATACACGTACAATCCAGGCTCTACCGATTCGAGAGATGTCTCTTGGTGAATATCTCCAACGTGTTTGAAATCGGCTGGGTTCGGTGATTTCAGTTTTTTCATATAGGACTCATTCCCGACAGCAAGAATCGAAAATTTATCTTTCTCTTTAGACAGCCATTGATTTTCAAATAAAACGGGATTGGCATCCGATAAAATCGACAAATTCTCCACCCTATACCTAAAGGATGGATCTCCATGGAGATTAATTACGTCAAAACGAACCTTCTGCCCTACCTTCAGTTGAGGATCACTGATTATATAGGATGCACCATCCACTACGACACCAAGATTATGGTCCATCCCTGAAATCAGCCCTTCAATTGACCGCCTCTCCTCATACTTATTTTTCTCAGTGAACTGAAGTATCTCCTCAAACCGTTCCGCTCGAAAAACCTCTTTCTCATGGTCAAAAACAATATAGGTAGGAACCTTTTGTACGTTTAGTTCGGGGTATTGAGATTGAATACCCTCTAACCCCATTCCAGTTGTATTCTGAAATGGGGTAAATGGTCCTATCCCATCTAATTCTTGCAAGACCCTCTCTTGTTCCCCTGCTTCAGCAGCAAATAGAAGAGAAAAGCTCCCCTTTCTAGTTGCTGTAAGATTCTTCCCATCTTCCACTAAACGAATCGGGATGATATATTCTGCACGTTTGCCGTTTTCCCAAAATGCCTTTACCCCATAATGACTGATATGAGGGTACAATTGAAAAAGAGGTATATCTTCATACAGAATGCTTATATTACCCGGAGAGAACTTCCCATATTCAAACACCCCGATGTTCATATACAATGGCTGGTCTTCCTCATTGAATAAGACGGCTATTTGTTCATTACTATTCACTTTTTTATATGTATCAACCGATTCTGCTACCTCTTCAAGCTCTGCTTCCACTTTCTCCCCATGCCATTTATATGATCCTAGTAACACGTCCATTTGTTGCGTTCCAACCGAAATGGTCGGCATCGGTGGTTTTTCTTCCTTATAAACCTTTTGCCGATCCATATAAACCATAATTACCATTCCAACTAAAACCACGAGGAGAAGGATCCCGTGTTTCTTAAACTTTTTTAAAGCGTACATACGACTCAGCAACACCACCCTCCATTCCCTATATTTTACCATATACAGCTAGTATTCTACTGTATAGAACAAATATATTTTTAGAAAATTAGCAAAAGTATTTAATCTGTTCATAGTGGAAAGCCCTACCTTGTGATACAATCATAATTGAGATTTTAGTGGATTACCAAATTAAAGGAGATTATATGAAAATTAAAACTTTTACTAATCGTTCACAAGTATTAGATAGCAAGGATGTACTAGCCTCTTTAGAAGCTAATTTAGCAATGATCGAGTTTAATTTGAATCGTGAAGTCATTTGGGTGAACGATATTTTTGCCCAAACTATGGGCTATCGTTCTCAAGAGATGACCGGCTTAAAGCATATGCAATTTTGCACTCCTGAATATGCAAGCAGCCAGGAATACGAGAAGCTATGGAATAATTTAGCCAAAGGGGAGAAGTTCCAGGAAAAAATTCAAAGGTTAAACAAACAAGGTCAGCTCCTTTGGCTTGAAGCTACCTATATTCCTATTCTCAATGATCAAAACCAAGTTGAAGGTGTGCTCAAAATTGCAACAGATATAACTGAACGTGAAGAAGAAACAAGCAAGATGATCTCGATGATGAAGCAGATTCCAGAAGAATTAGTCGAAGTCGTTCAGCAAAATACGGTGGAGAAACTCGCTGCCATTCAGTCGTTAACAGAGCATACGAAAGCGATCTTAGAAGTATCAACTATGATTCGTAACATTTCTTCGCAAACGAATATGCTTGCACTAAATGCTGCAATCGAGGCTGCTCGCGTAGGCGAACAAGGCAGAGGATTTAAAGTCGTCGCCGATGAGGTCCGTAAACTTGCCGGCAGTGTCGATCAAGCCATCCAAAACGTAAACGATAGTGTAAATAGCATGACCAATGATGTGAACAAAGTAAGCGGAATTACAGAAGACCTCCAAGCTACAATGATAAAAACACAGGAAAAGTTCACCGATTTGCTGAATCAGTTCAATAAGCAAATAAAATAAGGGAACAAACCCTCATTTTGAGCGAAATCTAGCAAGTTGTGAGCGGAATTTTGTGGAACTAGAGCGATTTTCCGCCGAAGCCGAGCGAAAATTCCAAAAAGTGAGCGAAAACCGACTAAGTGCGAGCGTTCGCTCAAAAAAGGAGCGTTCGCTCACTATTCAAGCAACCACATGAGGAAAACACTTCTTGAATTCCTGCATGTAATCAGGGAACCTCACCCCTTCTGCCAAAAGAAGCATTCGCTCAAATTGAGGTAGCAACCTCACATAAAAGCAACATTCACCCACACTGCAAACAGCTTACTCCATCCTCACCCAAACGCTGCTTTCACCAACTCGCCAATAATCTAACACTCAAACTCACCCACAAAATGACCAACTTTCACATCCACAAAGATAAATTCACTCTCAACCAAAACCAGCTTTCTCCATCCTCATCAAAAGAGTACCCATGCGTCCCAAAATAACGTACCTCACCCATTCATGTGCCTTCTTGCCAGCTCAATAAATGCCTCAAGAGGTTCAGTCATCACCTTGTCTTTATGCCATGCAATATGAGTATACATTGGCGGCTGAGAGACCTCATGCGGTATTTGCTTCATTCGCGACTCGTGCAAGTCCTTTTCTACAACCATATAAGGCAACAGGGCGATCCCCAAATCAGCCATCACACATTGCTTGATAGCTTCAATGCTGCCAAATTCAATGATGTTCAATGAGTAGATTCCTAGTGATTGAAACCCATCCTCTAACACCTGGCGATAGGAGCAGCCTGCTTCAGTTAAGAGCAATGTTTCCTGTAAGAAATCATTCGCATGTATCGGACACGTCGCATGGTCACGAGATGAAACCCAGACCAGCTTCTCTTCTACTAACCTTTCCATCGTTAACGAGCCAGTTGCTTTACTCGTATCCATAATAAACGCAAGGTCAAGAATCCCTTCAGAAAGATGTTTCCGTGCCATCTCATCGGAATGGGCTGGTTTGAAAATCAATTTTACTTTTGGGAATTTCCGTTTGAACTCTTTTAATATGGGTGGTAGTCGATATGTGCATTGACTTTCCTGCGCTCCAATTGTTAGCGTCCCTACCGGCTCCCTTTCCCCTCTCACCGTCTGCCTCGCTTCTTCGCTTAGTTCAATCATTTTTACAGCGTACGATTGAAACTGCTTGCCTGCCTCTGTTAAAATAATTCGTTTTCCAAGCCGCTCAAATAATAACACTCCTAGTTCCTCTTCTAGTGCTTTCATTTGAGCGGTCACACTCGATTGGGCAAAATTTAAAACCTTAGCTGTCTGGGTAAAATTCAAACATTCAGCAGCTGTTTGAAAGGTTATTAATTGCTTGATTTCCATAGCACCCTCCAAATCGAAAAAATCGATTGATACAATCGAAATAATCATCTTTATTGATTTCCTACTTCCTATTAAACTATAGCGTGTAAGCTGTTAATGGTCAAAAGAAGGAGAGATTGAATATGAAGATAGCTGTTCTTCACGGCGGAACACGTCCAAATGGTAATACAGAGGCACTTACGAAGATCGCAACAGAAGGCGTTAGTTGCGAGCATATCTATTTAAAAGACTATCACATTTTACCGATTATCGATCAGCGTCATGATGCGAGCGGCTTTCAGGAGCGGGATGATGACTATAATCGCTTGTTAGATCTCATCTTACCATGTGATCTACTCATCTTCTCTACACCTATATATTGGTACAGCATGTCCGCTCAAATGAAGCTGTTTATTGATCGTTGGTCCCAGTCGCTTCGGGACAGTAACTATCCTGATTTTAAAAAACAAATGGCTGCGAAAAAAGCATATGTCTTAAGCGTTGGTGGAGACGATCCATTGATTAAAGGCTTGCCAATGATTCAGCAGTTTCAACACATCTTTAGCTTTGTCGGAATGGAATTCTCTGGCTACCTAATTGGTTCAGCCAACCAGCCAGGGGAAATTCAACAAGATGAACGTGCGCTTCTTGCTGCCAAGCAATTGAATGAACAATTACGAAATGGTACGCTTTTCTAACACAGGTGAAGGTCTGCATCCCCTTAAAATGCAGACCTTTTTCCATTACATAGACTAACCGAATTCCATTCACTTCCCTCATTACATGCACTCTCTTCATCGTCTACCATCTTTTTTCATACCGACCGTAAAGGGTTCAAACCCCAGCCTTTGGTAATATCCAACCAATTTCCCATCACACATTAACTGAGGAATGACGCGTTCCGATCCACATTTTTCAACGAGGGCTTCCATCAACTTTCCACCAATGCCTTGTGCTTGATAGTCTGGTAAAACACATAGCCCGCAAATCACGCCAGTAATGATTCCGTCGGAGATGACGCGTCCCATCCCCACTAACTTATCTCCATCATACGCATATACAGCATACCAGCTTTGCTGACACATTTTCTCGAGTTCATATACCGTTAAGCCAATGGAATTCCAGCCTAATTTTTCATAAATCGAATGCAGTGCTTCAAATGTGACTGGAGGTGATTCGGTGTATCGAATCGTTTGATTTTTCATGGTGCACTCCTATAGCAGGTTAGACTTCATCCTTTACACTTCGATACGATTGGTAAAAATCCTCCCCTTTGGAATAGTAAAATTCCGTCTATTATCAGGAACAATTATTTGCCAACCCGCCTAAGAAAAACATACTATTCTTCAAAGCTTAAATTCGTAGGTTCTTCTAACAGCTCAGTAGATAGATTCAGATTGGTAGATGGCGTGTTTTCATCCACTTCTTCAAATCTTAAGTCATCGATCCATACCTTTCCGCTTCCCGAAAGAAGGACTCCGAAGGCAATCAATTCGCTTTTTTCTGGAACATCTAAGACGACCTGGTAATGATTCCATTCACATGAACCGATAATTGGTCGGTTGCTCATATTGTCAAATTGAAGGACATCTCCAAGTGCATCATCAATCCTCATCCAAAAGCCACAAAAGCCTTCCACTTGTTCCGACTTAAGAAAACCTGAGAGCTTTAATCGTTTCCCTTTATACTTTGTTGATTTAAATTGCTGCATCATCGTCGCAAACTCGGATGGGGATTCAGCAGTAACGGACTCCAGTACACCTGACGCATTTCCTCTGTGGAACACTTCTCTGTCAATCCCCATTTTGTAATGAAAGGGATGACTTCCACTCAGCTCCCACCCTTTTAATAGCTGTTCATTTTTCATTGGACCTTCCTCCTTTTGAAATGTTAGTTTACTCATCACTTTTCGATATTGACCCGGTGGCATTCCGTAATACTTTTTAAATGCCCTGGTAAAGGCTTCTTGTGATTCAAACAAAAAGAGAAAAGCGATATCGATGATCTTCCTATCGGTATAAAGGAGCAGGCTTGCCGCGTTGGCAATTCTTCGATAGCGGATATATTCGGCAATCGATACGCCCACTTCCCTTTGGAATACACGATGATAATGAAATCTCGAAAACCCCACTTCATCCGCTAGCAAATCAAGGGAAAGCACTTCCTGAAGGTTAGACTCAATATGCGAGATCGTCTTCTGAACCACTGGACTATAAATCATTCGTTGACCTCCTTGTATAGAAGATACCAAGAAAAGTGAATCTATTTTTGATCAAACTTGCGGTTCTACAAAAAATAACACCATTCAAATAAAAATAGGAATCGAGAACATTTTCTCGATCCCAATCTCCAGCCACCAGTAAAGAAACATTAGAGGGAAAACCTTTCCTTTATTCATTAATCACCCATCTACTTCCATGAAAAATGAATCACAAACGAGTCTTAGAAAAATAGCTCAATTCATGTTCTAATCGAAAGCCTACTTTCTGGTAGAGGCGAATCGCCCTGTCATTAGATGCATTCACGCATAGTGTGATCTCCTCAATTGTTGGGAACGTAAACAGCCATCTTAAAGCGATCGCTAACAACTGCTCACCTATTCCTTTTCCTCTTTCCCCCTCATCGACGGCAAAGAATTCAATGCTCCCTTCGCCAAATTCAGGCTCTGCCTCCACATAGATATAGCCAATTAACCGTGTCCCTTCTGTGAGTATGAACACTTGACGCTCTTCATTTTGCCTATCTACAATGGTTTTTCCGCTATAATAGGTTCCGGGAAAAATGCGGTCGTGAAGCTCGATCATCTGTTCTTCAAATGCTTCTGTCAGCTTATGTTGTTTGGCTTCCTTAAGCTTACAGCAATCATTGCGATGAAATGTAAGAATCGCTTGTTCACTCTTCTTCACAAATTGTAATTCTTGAGCGAACTGAATGGCTCGTGTATTTTTTTGATTCGGAAACATAGCAAGCGTTTGTATTTCATTTGGCAATGATTCAATCAAGTGTTCCCACATGTTTTGAGCGACACGGAAATCATATCCCTTCACAAACGGCCCCCATGTTTCAGCACTTTGGTCATCAGTAGCCACATCAAAACCTAGCACCCCAATTAATTCCTCATTCCAATAAGCCGTAACAAAGCTCTCCGTGAAAGGGACATCCGTCAAATCTTCAGCTAAAGACTTCCTGATTTCATTCGCATCTGTCCCGCAATACCCAATATGGTGCTCCTCTATTTGGTTTACCTGCGCAATAAACGAAGCAGCTTCCTTCAGCTCTTTTGCGTCCATTTTTTTCACAACCAGCATATACACCTACTCCTCTCTAGCAAGCTCTCTTTTCACTTGTTCTCGAAAATCCTCATCCTTTAAAAATTTCAGTTGAAATCCATTCAAATTTCGTGATAGCTTGGCCTGCTCCATCGACGTAAGATCATTTGCGAAAAAGGCAAATTCCGTTTTATTTCCAGATAAATCGGTCGCATACATCGCATTCGTTAATATAAAGCGTGTCGACCCACCCTTCTGACCTGCATGGGAAAGCCATTCTTGATTGTTGGGATTTTGCATTAATTGCTCCATAACAGGGTCTAGATACGTATATACGTCTGGCTGAAAGTCCGACTTGGTGTTTAACCTATTCAAAATCCCTATGTACTCAGCTGTAGTAGAACGTGGCAATCGATCAGACCAATTCCTCTCTAACTCCTTTGTCAAGTCAGCTAACACCTGCTTCTTCTCATCATCTGTAAGCGGAGTATCCTCCCACTGTTGATGTATTTCTTCGGCTAACGCTTGGTATTGCACCAATTCCATCTCTTGAAGAACCTTATTTGTTTCTTCCTTTGACAAGGAATTCTTCTGAGCTACATACGTTGGGATATAGAGTGCAGCTACAATTGGATATATTCGTTCATGATGCGTTAGCTTGAGTTCATCAAGAAGCTGATTAATAGCATCCATTCCAAGAATGCGGATTAAATAATCTGTGTTTGCATTTGAGCTATAGGCAATCATCCCATTTGCCACTTCGCTTAACGGTACTTCTTTAGGTGCAGCGTCTTTTCCCAAACTCTCTAGCCACGCTTCATGTGCACCCCCATCTGACTTAGGGATATAGTACGTTTCTAGCTCTCCCACTTGAACCGGCTGATTCGGATCTACTTTTCCAGCAGCGGCTTGTCTCGCATATTCAATAGCAACAATGATCTTCACTGTACTCGCAAGTGGCAGCTTTTCATCCGGATGAACTGCTACCCATGGCTGATTATTATAATGGATTGATAAAGAGAGTCCTTTCCTGTCTCGATTCTCCTTTAGGAAGTTCACTAGATAACTAGGATCCTCTTTCTTTATTTCCTTTTGAAAATAAAACACCCCTATTGCTATAACAATAATCACCAATAATAGGATTCCACCTAAGCTCCAAAGAACCCATTTCATATTCCATTCCTCCTTCAACCCTCTACACATTCGACAAAAAAGGAGAAATCCCTGTCTAAATATTGGAAAACCTGTAAACAACTTCATCGCTGTGAATTTCAGAGTGTCCCTATTCGAAATATACTTTGATTAATCATGGGATGGAAACAAAGGGGGTGACTTGTGCTTCAGGCACAAGTCAACAGCCTTGTTTTAAGATAAACTTTTGTAAATGAGCAGTTTCGAATCAGGGCTACCCTTCATTCCTTTTAAAATAGGAATGAAGAAATGGATTCATCCATCACCGTTTGTCGTTCATCCGAGACGAAGCGGTTCAAGCGATAAAGTTCATTCGTTAACAGCTGTAACCGGTATTCTTCTATTAATATCTTCAACCGGTAGAAAAGAACTTCCTTTTCAGCATATGTAGGATGACTGATATCAATATGGTTTACGAGATCGATCAAACCTTGTAAGCTATCAGCAAGCAGAATCGCTTTTTCCATTTGCAGCTTCAAATTCGTCACCTCTTTTTCTCCAAACTATATGTATTGTCGCGCCACTTTCTCCCTATTACTTGCCTGACTATTCAATCTCTTTTACACTAGGATTATACTGAATAAGGAAAGGACAGGATGCCATGTCAATCACACAACCAAATGGGGTCTTTAAATCGGTCTGTTCCCTCGATTGCCCCGATCAATGTGGGTTATTGCTACATAAGGAAAATGGACGAATTGTTAAAGTAACAGGTGATCCCGAACACCCTGTCACACAAGGACATATTTGCCAAAAAGTAAGGCATATGACCGAGCGAATTTATGATAAAAAACGTCTGACTACCCCGCTCAGACGAGTAGGCAAAAAAGGCGAAGGTCAATTTGAGCCAATCAGCTGGCCAGAAGCAATTGAAACCATTTCGTCTAAATGGAAGGAACTCATTGAGACTGACGGGCCGGAAAGCATTCTCCCTTATAGCTTTTACGGAAATATGGGGCGCGTCCATGCAGAAGGAATGGACAGGCGGTTCTTCCATCGGTTAGGAGCTTCACTCCTTGATCAGACGATTTGTCAAATAGCAGGAACGGTCGGCTATCGTTATACGATGGGGGGGAGCTTTGGTATCGATCCAGAAGATACGATTCACTCAAAGCTCATTATTTTCTGGGGGATTAACGCCGCTAGTACCAATATGCACCAAGTCGCACTTGCTCAAAAAGCGCGAAAAAATGGCGCGAAAATCATTGTGATTGATGTTCATAAAAACCAAACTGGCCGGCTAGCTGATTGGTTTATCCCCATTTTACCTGGAACAGATGCTGCCCTAGCCTTAGGAATGATGCATATTCTGTTCAAGGAAAACCTTGTGAATGAATCGTTCTTACAGGAGTTTACCGTCGGTGCCGAACAGCTTAGAGAGCATGTTAAAGCGTATACTCCTGAGCAGGTTTCTTCCATCACTGGTGTTTCAGTCGAAGACCTCTTCTCATTAGCAAGGCAATATGGAAGCGTTCCTTCATCTTTTATCCGCATTGGAAATGGGCTCCAGCATCATGACAATGGCGGAATGTGTATACGGACAATTGCTTGTCTTCCTGCCTTAACCGGTGCATGGCTCCATAAAGGTGGCGGTGCGATTAAGGGAAATAGCGGTTATTTAGGATTAAATACGAAGGCGTTGCAAAAGCCTGAGCTGCGAACGAAGAAAAACCCACGGGTCATTAATATGAATCTACTTGGACAAGCACTCGAGGATCCAACCAATCCGATTAAGTCGCTGTATGTCTATGGCGCTAATCCTGCGGTTGTTGCACCAGAAGCCAATAAAGTTCGCAGGGGCTTAGAAAGAGAGGATCTGTTTACCGTTGTTCACGACCTCTTTTTAACGGACACAGCCAAATATGCTGATCTAGTCCTGCCGTCAACATCTTCCTATGAAAATACCGATTTATATACTTCTTATTGGCATCATTACGCTCAATTACAGCAACCTGTCATTGAACCATATGGCGAAGGAAAATCGAATGCAGATGTGTTTCGTTCCCTTGCATTTGCGATGGGCTATACAGACTCAGCCTTCCAAGATACCGATGAATACATGATTCAGCAGGCACTTACGCATCATGAGAACCCGTATTTAACATCAATCAATCTCGAAACCCTTCAAGAAAAGGGCTTTGCAAAGGCGAACGTAAAACCATTGTTCCCTGGAAGCCTTCACACACCGAGCGGGAAAATTGAGCTTTATTCCGAAGCCATGCTTCAAGATGGGTATCCTCCTCTTCCAACCTACCTTCCAGTTGAAGAAGAGAGTGAATATCCCTTTCAGTTTATTCCAGGGCCGAATCATAATTACTTAAATTCGACCTTCTCTAACAATGACAAGCATATGAAACTAGAAAAAGAAGCGAAAATCTTCCTAAATGAACAGGATGGGAAGAGGCTGGGCATCGAAAATGGAGATCTCGCGCGCATTTGGAATGAACGTGGCGAATGTATTATGCGTGCAAACGTTGGGAGTCAGGTTCTTCCTGGGGTCGTTGTCTCACAAGGTCTATGGGCGGATGCTCCTGGTAAAAAACAGCTCGTCAACGCTCTTACCCCTGATCGCCTAGCAGATATGGGCGGAGGTGCGACCTTCTTCTCAGGACGGATCCATGTGGAAAAAGTGGCATCTCACTAATTATAAAAGGGTTTTCGTTCGTATTACGACAAATGGGAATGATTGCAAATTCTCTTTCCCATTTGTCAATTTTTTCAAATTGTATTGGACATTCCTAAGCCGTGCGTCAAACCACCATCATATCCTCCTATTCATCTCGAACAATCCCATGACTGGAGCCTGTAAGAACTTCCTTCCCATGCTGATTTCGATAAATCGTTTCCATTTTAATCTTCTTGAATCCTTCCATCTGAATGACCTTATTAATTACCACTTCACACGTAATGATATCACCAGTAAATACAGGCCGGATAAATTCACTAATCATTTCTCTCGCAATATAATTTAAGTCCCCACCAATTTTCGTGCCAATCGTTGCTGTTAGCAAGCCTTGAACCATCAAACGCCCTTTCTCATCTGGCTCCACATGATGTCTCCCCTGGTCCCCAGACACTCTCCCAAATTCTAACACCTCTTCATTCGTAAATGACCTCTCCCATGTATAGATGGCTCCTTCTTTCATACTAACCTCCTATTAAAATGAATTTTCAGATAATTATATCACAATAAAAGGCATCTTCCTATTTTTCCCTATAAAAAAGAGAGAAAGAAATCTAGATCTTTCTCTCTCCTATTCTACTTATTGAAAAAGCTCTGGATAGGCTGTCTTCGCTAATAATTCTACCGCATCATCAATTCGAGGCCCTGGTCTAGACAAAACGTCAGCATCTAGTAAGAAGACTTGATCATTCTGGATGGCTTTGATTTGGTCCCAACCCGAACGCCCTTTGATTTCCGCAACTGCATTTTCAACATAATTTACTGTAGTTACAATTAACTCTGGATTTCGAGAAATGACTTCCTCTTCAGCTACCTTAATCCAGCCTTCTTGATCACCAAATACGTTTTCAACCCCCGCACGGTCCACAATCTCCTGCTGGAACGTCTTCATCCCGGTTGTGTAAATATCTGGTGATGGACTGATTTCCAGATATAATGGCATCTTCGTCGTTACTCCTGATAGCTTCTCTTCTACTTCCTTCATATTGGCTTGAATTTCTTCGACTACTTCTTCCCCAACTTCCGCTACACCCATTACGTCAGCCAACTGCTCGATATCTCCGTATACATCTTCAAAGGAACTTGCCGATTGAATAACAAATACAGGAATGCCAGCATCCGTTATCGGCTTTAATGCCTCTTGTTCTCCTACCGTGTAAGCAATCACCACATCTGGCTTTAAAGAAAGTATTTTCTCCGCATTGATATTCACTGAATCAGAAACTCGTTCAATCTTACTTGCTTCTTCCGGATAATGATCATAATCCGTTACACCAATAATTTTCTCCCCCACACCAAGCTCAAATAGGATTTCCGTATTGCTGGGCTGTAAAGAAATCACTGTTTCTGGAACTTCATCAAATGTTACTTCATTTCCTAAGTCATCTGTCACAGTATATGATTGTGGTTCTTCCACTTTTGGTTCTGACTTTTCTGTGGTTTTCTCATCTGCTGCTTGGCATGCCTGTAAAAAAAATACAAGCATAATAATGGATACAAACTTGAATAGTTGTTTTGTTTTCATCATGTTCTCCTATCTATTTCTTCTTTTTCGTAGGGTATGATTCACTAATAAACGGAATTTCTTCGACCCCATTTTGCTTGTTTACGTATACAGCCATGACAAAAAGTACATTGGCAAGCAAATGAGCATAATCGAACAAAATATCTGGTACTTCTCTCTCTAAGCTTACTTTGTGCAATGCACGTACCGACTTTTTCGCTTCACTCCGGCAAACATGAAGAACACACGCTGCCTCCGTTCCTTGTGGAAGTAGAAAATGAGCAATCTGATCTTCCACCTCATTTACATAATAGTCGTACATCTCACTTAATCGATTCAGCTTCTCTTCAGTTATCGCTACCTTTCCACGAACAGACCCGTTTAAATGATAAGCATTTGGCAATAAATACATGAGATCATTATGGACTACCTCTACATCTTTCGTTAAGGCTGCGGCTTGTCCAATACGAGTCGTCAAGGAATCCGTTCGAATTTCAAAATCTACAGTTGATACCGATTCACGCATAAATGGATAACAAAGAAACCGCATGTCTTTTTCCAAATGTTCGCCCCCCTATTGTTCGATTTGAATAGTCTGCAAGAAGCGTCTTTTAATCCAACGAAAAAAAACCGCCCAAAGTTCATTGGCCGGCGAAAAATGCTATGTAAACAGATTAAGTTGTTTCATAGAAAAGCTGCCGTACAATCCTCTTTATTCCGAAGAGCAAAATACGCTCAAGAAAAGGCAGGTCTCCTGGCTTGTGCTTCACTTTACTTTAAGAGCCTTCCCATTTGGTTGCTCAAACAGTGGCATTTCTTATTTCATCAGCACTTACAGTTGCGGAAACAGCTTCGGCTTCTTACCGAATTCCCTATTATGCTATCAACATAGCACCCAATCTCTGCAATACATATTCAATTAATACTTATTTTACTATAATTAGCTTTCTATAACAAAGAAATATTTTACAATTACTTTACTCTGAGTCTCATCACCCATTGCTCGCCAATTGAGCCCACTTTTCTAATGCCCGTATCTTCAAAGCCAACTGCTAAATAAAGCTGCTTTGCAGGAACATTCTTATGGTTCACAGCTAAGACGATTTCCGTACATTCGGGAAACTCTGTTTGCACAAACTTCTTTAGCAGCATCATGCTTTTTTTCGCATAGCTCTTCCTTTGCTCCGCATAGTTAATCGACAACGCCGTAAGCAGCATGGCATTAGGCTGATCAGAATAATCCTTTACACGCTCTGTAGCATGTAAAAGAAAGTATCCAACAGGCTCATTATCATATAAAATAACCATCCGGTGTTGATCTTCGAATGATTCGATTTTATCCTTAGGCAATGCCGTAAACTGCGCCTGCTCATCCGGAAGTTCAAACGTAAGTAATTTTGGCAAATACACATCCGAAAAATGCACGAACGAAACTTTTCCCATCTTCCATATCCCCTTCAACATTCAATAACCACATTTTAACATAAGAACATACATTCGTCATCGATTTACTTACTATTTTTATTACTTAATGAAAAATGGATAATTCTGAATCATTTCATGATTACTATTTTAAAAGGAAGGAAGGGTAGCCCTGATTTGAAACTGCTCTATTAAAATAAGTTCATCTTAAAACAAGGCTGTTGATTTGCGTTCCAGGCGCTACGCTTTCCGCGGGGCCGGCGCTGAGCCTCCTCGTCGCTTCGCTCCTTCGGAGATCTCACTTGTCCGTTTGATCCCGCAGGAGTCTTCGCTTCTTCCGCTCCAATCAACGGGTTTTCGTCAGGGTTTTCCTGACCAGGGTCAAAAAAATGAAGCTGCCACTGGTTGTGAACTGTTCAAATGTTGATTGATTCGATCTGCCGCTCATTTTGATTCATGGTAAATAACAGTAACCAAATCAAAATGAGGTTTGGTCTTTCTTCCCTTTCACTGTCTCAGATTGTTTAACTGGAAGAATTCTTTTAAATAGACATTCTCTCGTTCAACAGTTGTTCTTTGGTCGTACTTAACTAATTCGATTGTAAGGGAGGTACTCCTTTTTTCATGCCTTGAAATCCAATAGACATAAGGAATTAAAATGATGAAATTCACTCAATTACAAACATAAAGGAAACTTTTTCTAACTGCTACACGTCTACATATTATCTACCAAGTTAGGAGAGAAAAAATGAAGAGATTGCTAGTTAGCTTGTTTGCCGTTGGTCTCTTGTTATTCGTCCTCTTTTATCAAAATGGCATCATCATCAATTCAATTGGCATCTCTTTTGAAAACCCGTTCAAAAAAGCCATAGAAGTCCCAGACTTGTACGCGCAAGTTGACATAAATGCCAATGGAATTGCAGACCCCATTGATATCGTTCAAAGCGCACGAAAAGAGGTTGACCAAAAAACACTATATAAGAGCGAATATTATGCTGGTGGATACCCACCAGAAGATGAAGGCGTTTGCACAGATGTGATTTGGAGAGGGTTTCACGGGGCGAACATTACCTTAAAGGATTTAATGGATCAGGACATATCAGCGAATGTAGACCTCTACCCACGAGTGGCGAAGCAGCCAGATCCAAATATTGATTTTCGAAGAGTCCCGAATCAAGATGTTTTCTTTCGTCGATATGCAGAGTCCCTAACAACAGACGTGATTCCAGGGAATGCTGCGAATCTTGAGCAATGGCAAGCTGGTGACATTGTCGTTTTTCTTTCAGACTCACTTGACCACATCGGCATCATATCAGACAAACGAACAAAGGATGGTATTCCATACGTCATTCACAACACTCCCCCTTTCGCAGCTGAGATCAAACTAACTTCTTTTCAAGCTCCGATTACCGGTCATTATCGCTGGAAATTTTAGATAAAAAAACAAAGGTAAGCTGCTAATAAAGTCAGCTTTCCTTTCCAGTATGAAAAAGTCCAAGTTTGCAAAAAAAAAAAAACGTGGCTGCGACATCAGTATTTCAGTCAATGGTCTATCCGAACGATCAGGAGTGATCTCTTTTTACTAGTTCGGCTATTTTTGTTTGTTCGGAAAAAAAATTTTTAAAAAATAGTAGAATGGAGCGGAAGGCACGCGACTCCTAAGGGAAATAGAGGAAAGGCTGAGACACCAAAGCGCAGCGAGGAGGCTCCGGTTCCTCCCCGCGGAAAGCGAGTGTCTGCAGCGCAGGTGGAACGAAATTGTTTTTACGACATAAATATTTTTATAAAAGTCATTGTTCGTCTTTGAGAAGGAGCATTTAGTTATGTCCCATCCTCATATTATTTCGCTATCCAACTTCGTGAACCAGCTCTTAATTTTACTCATGCTTCCTCAGTATTCAGTTCTTTACTCTTCCAATTCTCCAGCCAATTGGACAAAATTTCCTTTAATTCGCTATCGATTGGCTTCTGTACAGACTTTTTATTTTGGTTGATAATTTTACTCATGCGGTATTCTACATCTGTTTTGCGAAGCATATGTGTCATATGTTCAATAACATGTGTTTCACATTCACCTGCAACTAGCTCCTTGATCTTTGGTAAGTCCGTTACTTTCACATTTACATCTTTTGAGCCTGTGATGGCAAGCACTGGGCAAGTTACAAGCGGAAGAACCTTTGATACATCATATTCAAGATGCTCTCTGTTCCATTTCGCATTTATTTTCTTCCATTTATATTTGATAACCGGTTCCGTGGATCCCTTTATAACTTCCATCAACGAATCATTCATCTTCATGATTTTTTGATCTACTTTTAAGAAACGGACTAACCATCCTTGTAAGCCTGTTAACGTCCGAATATCTTGAATCATTTGCTCCCGTTGCCATTCCGTTGTATCAGCTAACGGCTCGGCTGTACCGGCTAGCAGGATCATTCCACTCACTGGAACCTTTTCATTAACAAACGGAGCAATAATACTGCCTTCACTATGACCTAGTAAAATGACTTTCTCTGCATCTATTTGCGGATGTTCTTTGACAAATTCCAGAGCCGCTTTTGCATCGTCAATTAAATCCTTAACACCAGCTTCATAATAATCTCCTTCACTTTCTCCAATTCCCCGCTTATCATATCGGATACTCGCAAACCCATGAACTGCCGCAAGTTCACTTAATTCCTTAAAAATATTCATCGGCATGCCTTTTGCATTTGAATCACGGTCAACTAGGCCACTTCCATGAACCATGACAATCGCCGGATACTTCACAAGATCACCAACTGGAATCGTTACAGTTGCCCCTAATGTATAGCTCCCATTAATCTTCACATTCATTTGTTTGCTCACTTGAATTCCACCTCATCCAATTTTGGATATAAGACGTTTATGCAATTCCATTCGTTCAATTCATTTCTATCTATTTTCTAAAAGGTGTAAATTTTGTTCAATGGGTAAGGTGATGACCACGTTAGTCCCTTCTCCTACCTTGCTTGAAATATCAATTCGGCCTCCATGGGCTTCAACAATTTTATTCGTCGTCATCATGCCAAGTCCTGTGCCTCTTTCCTTTGTCGTATAAAATGGCATCCCCACTTCCTTTAAAAATTCTTCTGGAATACCGCAGCCTTCATCGACAATTTGAATGATTATTTCATAATCAGCGGCTGATTCTAAATGAACCCATACGGTTCCTCCATTTGGCATCGACTCAATGGCATTTTTTAATACATTTACAAATACTTGTTTGATTTGATTTTCAATACAGCATACAAGTGGTAACGAATCATATGTTACCTTTATTTCCACATTATGTAAGAGTGCTTGTGAGCTTAGTAACGTGACAACATGGCTAGTAAGCTTTTGGATGTCTTCATGTTTAAAATTATGGGCTTGCGGCTTGGCATGTAGCAAAAGCTCACTGGTAATGCTTTCAATTCTCAAAATTTCATCCGTCATAATATCGAAATAGGCAGGCACCTCTTCGAATGAAGTTCTAAGTATTTGGAGAAATCCTTTAAGTGATGTTAATGGATTTCGAATTTCATGGGCAATGGATGCGGATAGCTCACCTACAACTGAAAGCTTTTCCGAACGCAGCAGCATATTTTCCGCTTGTTTTTCCTTAGTTAAGTCTCTAGCAATCCCATATACGCCTACAATTTTTCCATCAACGATAATTGGAATATTCGTAACACTTACAGGAACCTTATCCCCTTCCTTATGGATGGCGATTGTTTCATAGTTCTGTGTAATTCCCTTTGCAGCCCTTTTAAAGTATTCATTTGTATGCTCGACATGGGTATCAGCCACAAGCGGGAGATAGTTTAAGCTTAAATATTCATCCTCTGAATAGCCAAGCAACTGCTCCATCCCTTTATTTACACTTAAATAATTCCCTTGGAGATCAAAGGAAAAGACCGCATCTGGATGATGTTCGAATAACGATTGATAATGCTGTTCATTTTTCAAAACAGTTTGCTTTTTCTTTGTAATATCTTGAAAAAAGACTGATAATCCATTTTTTGAAGGATAGGCTCTAACATCAAACCATGTTTGCAGTGGGGGAAAAAACGAATCAAACGTAACCGACACCTGCTCATTTACTGCTTTGTGGTACATTTGATAAAACAGTAAATCGACCGCTTCAGGAAACTCCTCCCAAATATTTTTATCAAGCAAATCTTCTCGATTTCGAAATAATAGCTTGGTCGCTTCATGGTTCACATAGGTGAAATTCCAATCCGTGTCCAGCGAAAAAAAGCCATCCGTTATACGATCTATTATTTCGGCTGCATTTAATTCTGCTAACTTCATCTTTATTCCACACCCTAAGCAAATAATCAAAAAAATTTTCACATTCTTTCAAATTATCTATTAAAATCAACTCAATTTCAATGAAAATCATGTAAAATCACCCACTTTTGGGTAAAATAGAAAGAAAGCAAGGGGAATGGAGGGTTCTTAAATGTGCGGGAGGTATTCACTTTCAGAAAATAAAGCGGAGTTACAAGCACAATTTCAGTTCGAAATGCTAGAGGAGCTGAACCCAAGGTACAATATAGCACCGAGCCAAAACATCCTAGCAGTGGGCTCAAATGGGCAAAGACGAAAAGGCAGCTTTCTGCAATGGGGGCTCGTTCCGTTCTGGGCAGATAACCCAAAGATCGGCTACAAAATGATCAATGCGAGAAGCGAAAGCATCGATGAAAAGCCTTCATTTAAGCATGCCTTCAAAAAGCGAAGATGTCTAATTCTCGCTGACGGCTTTTACGAATGGAAAAAAGAAAACGGTCACAAGCAACCATACCGGTTTGTCATGAAGGACCAAAAGCCTTTTGCTTTTGCTGGCCTGTATGAAGTATGGAAAAAGTCCGATCACCCCCTTGTCACCTGTACAATCATTACGACCACTCCGAATGAAGTGACGGAAGAGATACACGATCGTATGCCTGTCATATTGCCTGCAGATACATACGATCTTTGGCTAGACCCGAAAAATGAAGATGTCACCATGCTCAAATCCTTGCTAACCCCTTACCCAGCAGAGCAGATGATCAAATATCCGGTATCAACGCTCATAAACTCTCCTAAGAATGACCAAATCGACTGCTTGGACGAAAAGAATAGCCTGTAGATCGAGTTCAGGGGCAATGCCCCTGATCTCTCGTTTGTGAAGACCATTTTGTTCTATTTTCTAGCTGATTTGGACTTCATCGGACTTATGATGACCTCTTTTCTCTTTTTTTCTAGCTGTTTTGGCTTTCAGCGGACTCATGATGACCATTTTCCTCTATTTTTCTAGCTGTTTTGGTCTTCATCGGACTTATGATGACCATTTTTCTCTATTTTTCTAGCTAATTCCGTCTTCATCGGACTTTTAATGACAGATATTCTCTTTTTTTCTATCCAAACCCAGTTTTTTCTTCCTTGTCAGCCCCCCCTACCAGATACCTTAAGCAACAACCATCATAAAAAAAATCCTGCCCTAAACGAGAGCAAGATCTTTAAATTCCTCCCATATTCAACTCTTCAAATACAATCGATTTCCAGCAGGGTCTTCCGCCACGAAAGCACCATTTTCTTCCTTAACGACTACACCTATTTGCTTCAATCGGTTGATCGCGCTCTCCCTCATTTCATCTCCCCCAAAATTCACGGTAAATGCCTGAAGTCCAGTGCTTTGCTCAGGTGGCTTCGGTGCGCCAACTCCATTCCAAGTATTGAGCCCTATATGATGATGGTATTGTCCATTTGCGATAAAAAGCGCCTGTGACCCATACCGATTCACCACTTCAAAGCCCAATCCATTCACATAAAAATTCTCAGCATCTTTCAAATGTGATACATGTAAGTGAATATGACCCATCACCGTTTGAGGCGGAAGTCCTGTCCACGGGAGAGAACCTACACTAGACAAAAGACTCTCAAAATCCAGCGGATCTACCGCCATCTCAACTTGACCAGCTTTCCAGCTCCACTCACTAGGCTTGCGATCACAATAAATCTCAATGCCATTTCCTTCAGGATCATTTAAATAGATCGCCTCACTTACAAGATGGTCTGATGAACCAAATGGAATCTCATGCTTAATTAAATGCCTGACGACTATAGCAAGATCTCCTCGATTAGGGAGAAGAAGAGCAAAATGATAAAGCCCAGTTGTTTTTCCCAGCTTCGGAACCACATGATCTAGCTTTTTCAACGAAAGCAGCTTAGTTATGCCATCTGCTGTAAAGCTCGCATCATTTTCTGAATGCTCTATCAGCTGAAGACCGATAATCTCCTTATAAAAGGTAATGGCTCTTGTCAAATTTTCAACATGTAAAATGACTTCACCTACAAATGTAATCGGTGGTTGATGAAAGCCCATCATAACTCCCCTTCCATTTTTCTTACTGTGCTTCACTAATTACGGTAAACCGCTGATTCAAATGCTGTGGTTGTTCAATTTCATCCACCATCGCAATCGCATAATCAGCGTAGCTAATATAACTTTCTCCTTTAGAATTCAAGATTAGGCGGTCTAATCCTTTTTCATATGTTCCTGTTCGATTCCCAATTGGGTCAAAAAATCCAGCGGGACTTAAAAATGTCCATTGTACATCTGTAGAGTTTTTCAACTCTTTTAATGCGAGCCCCATTTGGTAAGCAGTTGCCGCATATTCTTTCGGGAAATCAGGCGTATCCATTACCTGAATGGTATGAGCTTCGTCTACAAATAAACTTCCTGCTCCACCAACAACTAACAATCTAGTCTGTTGATTTCCTTTTAACAGATCAATTAGTGCTTTAGTTGCTTTCACATACAGGTGTTCCTCTCCAACTGGCGCATTGAAGGCATTTACAACTGCATCGAATCCAGTTACGTCTTCCGCTTTAAGATTAAATAAGTCTTTTTCTAAAATAGTAATAGCTGACTGCTCGACTTTCGATGCATCTCGAACGATTGCTGTTACTTCATGGTCTCTATTAATCGCTTCTGTTACGATCTTACTTCCCGCTTTTCCTGCAGCTCCGATAATGGCAATTTTCATGTTAATCCCTCCTAAAATTTACATGTAACCATTACAGTTACTTGTATTCATTATAGTTACAGGATATAATGATGTCAACATAAATCATTTTTTCCTGTATACTAATTTTTAAGATCATATCGTTAAGGTAGGTGACAAATATGTCTATAAGCAGCCGATTTTCTGTCGGAATTCATATACTATCACTTCTCGAGCTAAATAAAGAAGGAGTAAATACATCCGAATTTATAGCATCTAGTGTGAATACGAATGCGGTTGTTATTCGAAAAATTATGGGGATGTTAAAGACGGCGGGGTTAATCAGCGTTCGCCCTGGAGTTGCTGGTGCCAAGCTGGCAAAATCCCTCGATGATATCTCGTTGCTCGATGTATATAAAGCGGTAAATGTCGTGCAGGAGCAAGAGTTATTCAGTGTTCATGACAATCCTAACCCCTCCTGTCCAGTTGGAAGAAATATCCAAGATACAATTACCCCCTTACTTGCAAATGCTCAATTCGCATTAGAAAAAGCACTCGCAAATGTCACCCTCGATGACGTGGTAAAAGATATTTTGCAAAAAGAGCAAAAATAAAAAAAGCACTTGAGACGGCAACAAAAAACCGTGATATGCTCCCCTATAGGTAGACAGATTAAAAAATAAAAATCTGACTGCTTGTGGGGGAGTATTTTTTATGTCCAAAAGAGCTTATTCTGTAGAAGAGAAATACGAAATATTAACCGCATTAGATAAGCAATATTCACCAGGTGAACTTGAGTCTAAATATAATGTTCATCGTTCAACGATCCTAGACTGGAAACACAAGTTTGATAAGTATGGATTCGAAGGTCTCAAAGAGTCTTCTACTTGGAAAAAGTATTCAAAGGAATTGAAATTGGCTGCCATTAGAGATTATCTGTCTGGGAAGTATTCGATACGTGAGATTGTGGAGTTGTATGAAATATCGAGTACTTCTGTCCTCAGGCGTTGGATAAAGAAGTATAATAGTCATAGAGATATAAAGGATACGGCACAAGGAAGGACGAGCTCTATGACTAAGGGAAGAAAAACGACTTGGGAAGAACGAGTACACATTGTGATGGATTGCTTGGGGAACGGAAAAGATTATCAAAAAGCAGCTGACACTTATCAAGTTTCTTATCAACAGGTCTATCAGTGGGTTAAGAAATTTGAAGATGGTGGAGATGAAGCGTTAAAAGATAAACGTGGGAAAAAGAAAGAAGACGCTAGTTTGACTCCAGTAGAGAAAATCAGCCTTCACATGAAGAAGTTAGAAAGAGAAAATGAACGGTTGCGTGCAGAGAACTTATTTTTAAAAAAGTTAGAGGAGATCGAAAGGAGGCGAAAATAAGCCAAATTCGTTTTGAGGATAAGTATGTCGCTATTCAAGAGCTTCACCAGAATGAAGATTTAAGCATTTATTTACTTTGTGAAATCGCGGGGATTGCACGATCTGCATATTATAAGTGGTTGAACCGTACTCCTTCATCCAGAGAAATACTGAATGAAGAAATTATCAATGAAATGAAAACTCTCCATGAAAAAGTTGATGGTATATTTGGCTATCGTCAAATGACCCTTCACATGAATAGAAAGTTTGAGGATAAACTTAATCATAAAAGAATCTATCGGTTGATGAAAGTGGCTGGATTAAGATCTGTGATTCGTGTTAAGAAGAAACAATATAAACGATCTACACCTCAACATGTGGTAGACAATGTATTAAATCGTGAATTTACAGCCGAAAAACCAAATGAAAAATGGGTAACGGACGTTACAGAATTTAAGTATGGCCACTCCAAAAAGGCTTATTTAAGTGCGATTCGAGATCTTTATGACGGATCCATTATCAGTTATGTCCTAGGCCACTCCAACAATAATCAACTTGTATTCAAGACACTAGATCAAGCCACTGTATTACTGAATGGAGAGCACCCTCTTATCCATAGTGACCGTGGATTCCAATACACCTCTAAAGGGTTCAGACGTAAAATCGATGCGGCAGAGATGATACAAAGTATGTCACGAGTCGGTCGGTGTATTGATAATGGTCCAATGGAGTCTTTTTTTGGGACCCTAAAATGCGAGAAATATTATTTACATACATATAAGACGTTTGAGGAACTTAATAGTGCGATAAATGAGTACATCCATTTTTATAATCATGAAAGATACCAAAAACGACTAAACGGCCTTAGCCCTATGGAATATAGAGCTAAAGCCGCTTAAATCTTTTTATTATTTCCACTGTCTACTTGACAGGGAGCAGTTCACCGTTCAAGTGCTTTTTCTTTTATTTCGTTAAGTATGCGAGTACTTCTTGCGGATCTAGTCTTTCCATATAATTCACATTTGCATATGACTTTAGAATCGTTCCATCTTGGTCAATAATTAGCGTACCTGGGACTGGTAAACTCCATGGGTTTTCCGATCCATTATATTTTGACAAGTCTAGGCTGAATTTCTCCGAATATGTTTGGACTAGGTGATCTGGAAACTCAAAATACAGCTTATAGTCTTTAATCACAGTATAATCTTCATCACTAAGCACGTGGAAAGATAATTCATTCTTTTCTTCCGTCATTAGCGATTCATCTATCTTCTGCGGACTAATCGCAAGGACTGTCGCGCCTCCCTCATGAATTTCCTCAATCATAGATTGATATGCTCGAAGCTCCAAATTACAATACGGGCACCAGCCACCTCGGTAAAAAGAAAGGACTACTTTTCCTTTTTTGAGCTCGTCGAAAAGTTGAACACTTTCCCCTCTCGTATTTGGTAACGTGAAGTTTGGAGCCTTATCTCCTACCTTAAGCCCTGAGCCAACTCCAGCTTCTAGTAATTCATTCGTTGCTTTCGTCACACTTTCAATCACTTCTTCTGGTGCTTTTGCTAAAAATCGATTTTTTATTTCAGTCAATTCAGTCGTTAAGCTCACGTTCTTCTCTTCCTCTCTTTTGGTATGTCCTCTCTATACGTTAAAAACTTCTTGTAAGTGCTGCTTTAGCTCACGAATGTACTTATCCACATCAGGATTAGCAATCACATCATGTGCACTGAAGCTCTTTAGTGGCTCCATATCTACATAGCGCTGCATATAATGAAGGTGAGAAATCGCTTCTTCTAAATCTGCACCTTTTAAGAAGGCACTTTCATTGTTAAAAGCATATGCTGGTGCATTCCATGTAGTTGAATACATATATTTTTTCCCTTCCATTAAGCCACCTTTTCCATACTCATCAGCTGGCCCGAAGAATACACCATACTCATACACATCATCAAAATATTTCTTGAACATGGCAGGTAAAGAGAACCAAAAGATGGGTGTTTGGAAAATAACCGCATCCGCCCACTTAAACTTTTCTTGTTCTTCCTTTACATCGTATCCTTTTTGGACAACTGTTGTTTTAATTTCATATTTTGATGATAATAATAGATTCATTTCATCAAAAATCGTTTGGTTCAGCTTTCCTTTTGAGAATTCAGAGTATTCATGACCGTTAATAATTAATAAGTTTTTCAAATTATATTCCTCCATTTTTTCACTTCTATAGTTTTATAACTATCAAACTATATTCGTATAATACCATCTCTTTTTTCTACATGCAAGATGAAAGGTTGAAGACACTTTTTATGTGAAAAAAATCAAAAAAATAGCGAATACGTTTTTTCTACGTACTCGCCCTTAGAGGTCATCATCATGAACAGACATGACCATATTTAATAATCCAGGAAATCTTTCATCTATTTCCTCTCGTCTTAACGAATATAAATGCTCCTTTCCTTCAATTCGCCCTTTAATCAACCCGGCTTCTCTTAAAATCTTAACATGATGAGACACGGTCGACTTGTTTAACATTAATTGTAGACTATAATATGCGCAGTTATTTTCCCCACTCTCATTCAAGCAACGAATGATTCGAAGACGGTTCGGCTCACTTAACGCATGAAGTACTTGGGTAAATGTAATAGTTTCTATGGAAGGATGTGATAATGGTTTCATAAGAACTATTGTAAATCGAATTGAAGGAGTATTCAACCATTCTATTTTCCATTGTCAAAACCACTTATTTTATTACAATTGACAATTTATCACTCACATGCTTGTTCAATTCAACAAGAAAGCGATCGAGCTCATCATTTGTCGGAAAGCGACATTCTAATAAATAACAGCCATCCCCACTACTCCCTTAATTCTGCCATTATTAAGTATGTATGTTCTGCTTCAATAAAATCAGCCTTCATTGACAAAGAGGAAGTGCTATCGACAATATCTTAAATCGTCATTCGGACACGGTTCATTGCTTTTGGGCGTCTCCTGTCCGATGTTCTCCCCTCTTCGGACACGGTTCATTGCTTTTGGGCATCTCCTGTCCGATGTTCCCACCTCTTCGGACACGGTTCATTGCTTTTGGGCATCTCCTGTCCGATGTTCCCACCTCTTCGGACACGGTTCATTGCTTTTGGGCGTTTCCTGTCCGATGTTCCTCCCTCTTCGGACACGGTTCATAAAATTTTGGCACTTCCTGTCCGATGTTCCTCCCTCTTCGGACACGGTTCATAAAATTTTGGCACTTCCTGTCCGATGTTCTCCCCTCTTCGGACACGGTTCAATGATTTTGGACGTCTCCTGTCCGATGTTCCCACCTCTTCGGACACGGTTCATAAAATTTTGGCACTTCCTGTCCGATGTTCTCCCCTCTTCGGACACGGTTCATTGATTTTGGACGTCTCCTGTCCGATGTTCCCACCTCTTCGGACACGGTTCATTGATTTGCGGCGTTTTCTGTCCGATGTTCCCACCTCTTCAGACACGTTGCACTTCCTGTCAGAACTGATCCCCTCTTCGGATTGGGAAACACGTACATACATTTGATTTACCTAACACTAAGAAAAAGGCAGTTGAAAGTTTGATGAACTCAAACTATCAACTGCCTAACATAAAAATTGGACTTATTCAGTATCCCCCGCAAAATGGGAGATTTTATTCAGTTGCTGGAGGATACGTCAGCTCTATTCGAAAATCAATGCGGTCCTTATGTTCTTTTTCAATCACAATCTTCCAATTAGATGCGAGGATGCTTTGAAGCTCTACTAGCGTTACTTCCCTTAATTCCAAGCCATCAAGATAATAGCCTTTATCGGAGAAGTCCGAGTTTTCCTTTAATCCGAACTTGATTTCTAACAGACCTTTTAGAGCCCCTTTTGTTAGAAAGGTCATTTGGTAGCCTGAGTTAATGGCATTTTCAAGCTTGGTCGGATTTGCTTGATAATAGTCTATTAAGAACTGCCAATGGGGGATACCCTCCCCAAAGGACTGAAGCTCCTCGCTTTTTCCGTTCTTTACTAATTGAATGATTTCCGCATTGCTTTTGCCTTTCTGCTTCATCATTTCAATCATTAAACCATAATTTAATGCTAGCATCTCTTTTGACAATGTATTCACGCACCTTTTTATTTCGAGAACAAATGACAAGCCACTTGATGCCCTGTTTCTACCTCCATCATTTCTGGAACGACTTCTTGACAAATCGTCATCGCATGTGGACATCTTGTACGAAATTTACAGCCAGATGGAGAATGTAATGGGCTTGGCACTTCCCCTTGTAAAATAATTCTTTCTCTTTTTTCAATCGTTGGATCTGGTTCTGGAATCGCTGACAATAGCGCTTGTGTATACGGATGCAGCGGGTTCGAGTAGAGCTCCTCACTGCTTCCAATTTCCACGATGTTACCTAAATACATGACCCCAATACGATCCGATATATGTCGAACCATTGATAGATCATGGGCAATAAACAAATAGGTAACTCCTGTTTCTGCTTGGATATCTTCGAGCATGTTTATGACTTGTGCTTGAACAGATACATCAAGAGCGGAAATGGGTTCATCGCAAAGAATAAAATCAGGCTTTACTGATAATGCTCGGGCGATACTTACCCGCTGGCGCTGTCCGCCACTAAACTCATGTGGATAGCGATATAAATGATCCTTTTTAAGCCCTACTTGATCGAGCAAATGCAGAATCGTTTCCTTTTGTTCAGCCACGCTCGGGTTCCCGTGAATTTTCATCGGCTCACTTATCAATTCAAATACATTCATAGTTGGGTTTAATGAGGCATATGGATCCTGGAAAACAGCCTGCATTCGTCGACGGTATTTTTTAAGGCTCTTCTCGTTTAGTGTCGAAATATCTGCACCATCAAGGTAAATATTCCCTGATGTAATATCATGTAAACGTATGATGCTTCTTCCGACCGTTGATTTCCCGCAGCCAGACTCACCGACAAGTCCAAAGGTCTCTCCTTTTTCAATCGAAAATGAAACCCCATCAACGGCCTTTAATACATGTTTCGAACCGAACAAAGAGCTTCCTTTGATTGGATAGTGCTTTTTTAGATCCTTTACTTCAAGCAATGGATTACTCATGATGCTCGCCCTCCTTCCCCTTATCCTCATGCAGCCAGCATAATGTATGACGATCCTCTCCTACTTGAATAAATGACGGAAGCTCTTCCTTACATTTTTCCATAGCGTATGGACAGCGATCAACAAAAGGACATCCTTGAGGTGGATGGAGTAGATCTGGCGGAGAGCCTTGGATTGGGACTAGTCGTTCCTTCGCTCCATTTAATTGCTTAGGCAACGAACGGAGTAAGCCTTCCGTATAGGGATGCTTTGGGTTCTGGAAGATTTCTTTCACCGGACCTTCTTCCATAATAAGTCCTCCATACATCACCATGACTCGCTCACAATTCTCTGCAACGACGCCTAGATCATGAGTTATTAGCATAACTGCCATATTTTCCTTCGTTTTCAGATCATTAATTAATTCTAAAATCTGCGCTTGAATCGTTACGTCCAAAGCAGTCGTTGGTTCATCTGCAATCAATAAATCTGGCTGACAGCTTATGGACATTGCAATCATAATCCGTTGCTTCATTCCTCCGCTAAGTTCATGGGGGTATTGCTTTAAACGCTCCTCTGGAGACGAAATCCCTACTCTTCGCAGCAATTCAATCGCAATTGCTTCTGCTTGCCTTTTCCCAACTTTTTGATGACGACGTATCACTTCTAATAGCTGTTTTCCAATACGAACAACTGGATTTAAAGCGGACATCGGATCTTGAGAAATAAGGGCAATTTCGTTCCCGCGAATCCCTTGCAACTCTTTTTCCTTTTTCGCTAAAAGGTCTTCCCCACGCCATTCAATGGTCCCACTTACGATCCTACCAGGACGCTGGATCAAGGACATTATAGACTTGGCCATCACACTCTTACCGCTTCCTGATTCGCCTACAATCCCATAGACCTGTCCTTTATGTAATGAAAAGCTCACACCTCGGACAGCCTGCACTTCACCTGCTCCTGTAAAAAAAGAGGTTTTTAAACGATCTACCTCTAACAGTTTCTCTGTCAATTGAATCACATCCTAACTCTCTAGCAATCTAGGTTCTATTTACGCTCCCCATTTGCACCCTTTGGTTCAAATGCCACTCGCAAGACATCTCCAAGAACATTGAAGGCCAATACGGTGAAAAGAATTAAAAAGCCCGGGAACAGCGTCAAGTGCCATGCATCGCCAATGTACCCTTGCGCATTATTCAGCATGCTTCCCCACGATGAATTCGGCTGTTGCACTCCTAATCCAAGAAAGCTTAATGACGATTCCATTAAAATGGCTGTCGCTATATTCAAGGTTCCTGCAATAATAATAGTTGAAGCAATATTTGGGATAATGTGCTTTAAGATAATCCACCATGAGGATTGACCTGATGCTTTTGCATAAAGGACATATTCTCTTTCCTTAACAGATAGCGTCTCAGACCGAACAATTCTGGCAATCTCCATCCATGTAAGCAAACCAATAATAAAAACTAAGGTCGTTATTCCAGGCTTCATATATGCATTTAATAATAGCATTAAGAAAAAGGAAGGAATGGACATCAAGACTTCAACCAATCGCATAAGCAAATTGTCAATCCACCCACCAAAATAGCCTGAAATGGCCCCTACCGCTGTTCCAACTGTTATCGCCACGACCATTGATAGAAAGCCAACAGCTAATGAAACCCGGCCACCATATAACACTCGAGTAAAATAATCTCTTCCATAATCATCCGTTCCAAACCAATGAGACCCATTTGGTGCTTGCAGCTTATCAACAATTGACATTTTATTCGGATCAAATGGTGATAAAAAGGCGAGCAATGATGCAAGTGTAAAGATACCTAAAAGAATGAGTGAAAGGAGAGCGTATTTATTTTTAAACAATTCGTCCTTTACACTTTTCCATCTGCGTTTGTTCATTCCATCCTACCCCCTTAGCCTTATTCTCGGGTCAACCACACTGTATAAAATATCTGCCAGCAGGTTTCCGAACACAAGCATAATGGAAGAAAATAAGGTGATTGCCATAATGACTGGATAATCAAAGCTGAAGATCGATGTGACACCTAATAAGCCTAATCCAGGCCATGAAAAGACCGTTTCGGTAATAAAAGCGCCACCAACTAAATTCGGAATAGACAATCCAATAATCGTAATGACAGGAAGTAAAACATTTCGTAGCACATGATTGACTAGAATCTTTCCACGACTTGAACCATAGGCATATTGAATTTGAACATAATCCTCCTCAAGCTGACGAATTGTGCTTGAGCGAATGTATCGCATATAGACAGAAATGCTTTGAAAAGAGAGCACTAAACATGGAAGGATTCCATGCTTGACCACATCCCAAAATGAAGTAACCCCTACTGTCCGCATTCCCATACTTGGGAGAAGTCCTAGCTGAAGCGAGAAGACATAGATTAATAGTAAAGCGAACCAAAACCCTGGAATCGAAATGCCAATATACGAGATAAAGTTGGCTAGACGATCAAAGAATGAATTCTTTTTCACAGCCGTTAGCATTCCGAGTGGAACCGCAATTAGTAAGGATAACAGGAGTGATGCCCCCATTAATCCAACTGTTGCAGGCAGTCGTTCCACAATCATTTCGAGCACCGGCCGCTTGCTAATAATGGAATACCCAAAATTCCCTGCAAAAATATTTTGAAGCCACATCCAATATTGAATATGGATTGGTTCATCTAGTCCAAGACTTTTCCGAACCCGCTCTACATCTTCCGCATTCATATCTGGTGTGACAAAGCTTTGAATAGGATCACCAGGTGCTAATTGAATCAGCATAAAGGCAAGAATGGAAATGATAAATAATAGCGGAATGGCATTGAGCAGCCTTTTGATGATGACTTTTTTCACATCGTACCCCCCTCGTACTCATGTAATGAAATGGCAAAAAAGCTGATTGACCATCAGCTTTTTTGCTTTGTCAATTATTCAACTTCGTAAATTTTTGCCAGGTCCTCTACCATTGAAATCGGAATTGGAGTTGCTTCTTCAATTCCACCGTATTTTTTATCAACCGCAAGAATGGCTTTTGGATAAGCTAATGGTAAATAAGGAACGTCCTGTGCAACCGTTTCTTGAATATCTTTGTAAAGTGCAGCACGAGCATCCTTGTCAACTTCTACAGACGCTTTCTCCCATAATTGATCAAACTCTGCATTTTTGTAGCGAGCAAAATTATAAGGTGCATCACTTTGGAATAAAGTCTTATATACATCTGGCTCTGCGCCCATAATATATCCGCCATAGCTGATATCATAATCTGTCGTACCCATATCTAATGTCTTTTGACCATATGCACTTGGATCCATTGGCGTAAGCTCTACTTTTAAGCCAATTTCTTGAAGCTTTTGCTGTGTATAAAGAGCTAAGCTTTCCATAATCTTATTGTTATTTGCATAAATGACACGTAGGGTATGTCCTTCTTCAATGCCACCTTCTTGTAACAATTCCTTCGCCTTCTCTTGGTTGTAGTCATACGTAGTCAGCTCTTGTGTATGATACATCGTATCTGGCGTTAATACAGATGCAGCAGGTTCTGCAAACTCAGAAGATACAAACGCAGCTTGAATTAGCTCCTCTTTATCAAGTGCATGTGCAACCGCTTGACGAAGCTCCTTCTTCTGTACAGCTTCACTGTCTAAATTGAACGCTAAATAGAACAAACGTCCTTCTGGGAATGCATACATATTAAATTTACCTGTATCATTCAGCTTCTTATGATCCTGCGGGTCAATTAATCTCATATGAACCTCGCCGTTTTGTAATGAAATGTTAGCTGTATTTGGATCTTTAACAATACGGTAAACAATGCTATCTAATTTTGGTTTGCCATTGAAATATTCATCGAATCGTTCTAACACCACATATTCATCCGATTTAAATTCTTTAAACTTAAATGGACCAGAACCGATTGGTGATTGGTTTTTCTCACTCTTCATTAAATCGGATTCCTTTTCAAACACATGCTGTGGAATTGGGAAGAAGTCAGTTAACGCTCCTTCAAATGAAGCACTTACTTGTGGCAGCTTGAAAGCAACCGTTAGTTCATCTACTTTTTCAACTTGAAGCGGCTCTCCGTTAAAGATTAAACTTCCGCGAATCGAGCTGTTTTGCTTTTCATCTAGAATCGAATTGACAGTAAACACAAGGTCATCAGCTGTAATTGCTTCACCATCATGCCACTTTAAATTCTCTTTTAACTTTAATGTCCAAGTTAATTGGTCCTCAGATGGTTCAAAGCTCTCTGCTAAAACAAACTTCTTCTCCCCGCCTTCACCCATGAAATAAAGCGGTGCATATAAAGCTTGCTGAATCGTTAATGTCACGCGATCATTCGCATATAATGGATTCATAACTTGAGGGTTATCTGCCACTGCAATCGTCAGTGTGCCGCCCTCTTTTTCCTTACCTGGATTTTCTTTGCTGCTATCATTCTTGCTGCTATCGTCATTCGAGCATGCAGCTAACGCAAGGAATAATGCCAAAATTAGCATCAGCATTCCCATGAATTTCTTTTTCATCTTGTTTCCCCCTTAATGATGACTGAAAAAACACAAATCCGAGTTTTCTCATTGGTTTAATATATCACCGATAAAAAATACAAGTCAATCAATTAACCTCTAAAATTATCAACTTTTCTGTGACAGGCACTTCTAAAGCAAAGATATGCTCAATTTCTTATTGTAATGCTGTTTGCGAAAATTATATGTGATAAATCTTACGTTATTGCCAATTACACACAGGCTCTCACTTTATGTTACGATAATGGGTAATAGGAATCTCGTAGAAATGGAGAGAAATGATGTCAATCAAAAAACATTGGGCCGGACTGCTAATCATTTTGCTTGTATTTATTTCTGTTTGTTGTTTTGTTATCATTTCATCTGGATACTTTCATACAAAAGAGATCAATCTCTTAACATCCAGATGCTACGAAAATGGCGGAGAAGTACACCTAGAAATTCATAACAACCTCACAAGCTCCTACTCTTTTGAATGTAAAAAATAGAATAAAAAAAAGACTAGCCCCTATATACCACATGCCCACAGTTAGATACTAGTAACAATGGGGTATACAGTTATATATGGGTTCGTCTTTTTTCTTTGAGAGTTCCACACAAATGTTGCAATCTTATATTATGATTGGTTGATTGTCATTGTTTCCGATAGGATATGTTGCTCAATTTTTTCATAGATTTCTTCAAGCTTTGCAAGATCTTCAGCAATGTCCTTCTTATTTTCTTCAATTAATTCTAAGAAGTTTTTCTTTTTCATCAAACACCATTCCCTTCTTTAACGACTTGGTTCAAAGATCGCTAGTGCTTCTGCTACGAATTTCTTTATTTGCTCTTCATCCTCAGGATCTGGATTAAATTCAATTCTTAAAGGATCCACAAATGTAATGCCACCTTGTGCTTTAATCAAGGTATCCAAAAGATCAAGGGCTCCGCAGAAATCTGGATAGGACGTATCGCCAGATCCAAAAAGGGCAAATGGTTGCTGTTCTAGGTCAAAATCTTCTAGCTCCTCCATGATATCAAGGCACTCATCTGGATAGTCCCCATCTCCCCACGTATACATTCCTAGAAACGTAAGGTCATAGTTTAGGAAATCCTTAGGAGATTGAACACTAAGCATGTCTACTAGCTCCACCTCATACTTACGCGCTTTCAGTTCTTCCGTAATTATATCCGCTATCGCTTCTGTATTTCCTGACATACTTGCATAAACAACTCCAATTTTCATCGAAAAACACTCCTTTTAATGAACAAACTTGGATACTTTATAACGATTAAACACCCATTTACTCTCAACTGGGGAACAAATAAATAATTCATCTTTAAACCCTGCTCCGCGAAAGCTATGCCCCTGAACCGTTTCAATTGGTAACAATGTATTCACTTTCGTATTGATTTCATAGATTCTCGAATATCCATACTCATCCTGGCTTGTCGTTGCATATAGATGATCATCTACGGAAAATAAGTCTAGGAATGCTTTTTCTGCAATTGGCTGCTGAAATGAATGCCAGTTCAAATCAAACCTACTCTTCATTTCAATCGATCCTTCGCCTGAATGGGCATTCCCTTTCGCAATAAAGAGCGTTCCAGCCTGATCGATATAGATGGAGGAAATCATTGAATAGGCTTCTTGTTTCACGAGCGTCCGTTGTCCCGTTATGAGTGAATATTTCCAAAGCCCACCAGACTGATGATTGATTTGAGTACCCATATAAACGTCCCCATCTTGGTAAAATAAGGACCGGATGAGCGGCTTATGGATCAGGGATTCAAATGGTTTGATGACATTCCAGCTTGAGCCAAAATCTTTGGATAAAAACAGCTTGCTACCTGCATGAGTGATGATGAGCCCCGTTTCATCGCCTGTAATATCCCACAAACGCTGACTTGTTGGGAACGTAGTATGTGTCCATTTTTTTCGAAACGGGTTGTAGCGAAGAATGGTCCCGTTATCACCAATTCCAAAAATATATGGCTCGATATGTATGAGTTTATAAATGTTTTGAGTTATAGGGTATTGTAGTGACCACTCACCGTTCTCAAATGAATAAATGCCCGCCTTTTTAACAGCAACGATGAATGGTGATTCAGTGGTGGATAACACAGCCGTTGAGCCTTTATCAAACATAACTCTTCCCCTTCTTCTCAATTGACCAAGAATATACATTCTCAGCAAATTCCTTACATTCTTTAATTTGTGCATCTGTTTCTGGATTCAGCTCAATTTTTAATAGCTGATCGAATACGTGACAGCCCCTCTCCGCTAATTTATTCGCAAGTAGATCGACTGCTGCACAGTATTTGGGATACGCACGGTCACCAGAACCAAAACAAGCAGCATTCAACCCGTTAAACTTCAGGGCATCTAACTCATCAAAGAAATCCTCGGCTTCATATGGTAAGTCACCATCACCCCACGTATATGCACCAATGAACACACAATCATATTCACTTAATGTATCTGCATCAACTGTATCTAAACATTGCATCTCTACCTCACATCCTTTGTGAGCCAGAACCTCTTGAATGATATTTGCTATATCTTCCGTATTTCCAGACATACTCGCATATCCAATAAAGGCTTTCAACATCAAAACCTCCTAATTGATAACTATTATCACTTGTTGATGTTCTTATATTAATTGATAATGATTATCGTTGTCAACGAATTTCTTGTTGAACTTGCTACATTTGTTAAGAATTGAATCGTTCGACATATTTTTAGCGAAAAATGCTTGGACAGTCGGTATTTACTTAACAACTCGATCGTTTGTTTGCAGATTTATGTGGATCAGTGGGCGTGTGTAGTAAATATCAGCGAAATGTTCAAATAATCCGTAACTTTATCAAAGAAATCTGCAACTTCTCATCATTATCCGTAGGTTTAACGATTATATCCGTAACTTCACACTAGTTATCCCTATTTCAATCTCGTCCACATTTCTCAGGTCCGTTATCCGTAACTTCTTCTCAGTTATCCGTAGGTTTCCAATTCCTATCCGTAACTTCACCAGAGTTATCCATAAATCCCCAACTCCTATCCGTATTTCGTACTCCTATCCGCAACTTCGACCCATTCTCCGTAGCTCCCCTCCTGTTATCCTCATTTCAACCTCCATCCCTCACAACACACTATCCCCTCTCTATCTCCCCGCAAAAAAAACCAGCCCATTAACATTCAGGACTGGTTGCGTTAAATCAATCGATATTTTCATAGCTTTGACCGATAAATTTGCAAAAACTGTTAAACATTTTACATATATATCTGAATTTTCAAACTATAATAGGTGTTAAGATAGAAGCATTTGATCATTCGCTAGCTCAGCTAGTTCATCAAGGTCATGAATAACATAGCTCTTTCCGACCTTGGAGATGTAGCTTCTCTCTTCAAGCCATTTGATGTTATTGGCGACAGTTACTCTCGTTGTTCCTAATAGATTCGCCATTTCTTGATGAGTAAAGCTGATCGTTAGGTTCACTTTGTTTTCCTCAAGTAACTCACCATACTTAACTGAGAGTTGGATGAATGCAGCGCATACTCTTGGGAGTGCTTTCATGTAGCTTGCTTGAAGGGATTGGGAACATAGTAAGCGATATTTTTTCGTAATTAAATCGAGCGTTTGATAGACAAATTCAGGCTTTTTTGCGAGGAATTCTATAAAGCTTTGTTTCGTGATTCTTCTTAACACAACCTTTGAGGCTGATATGGCGTTTGTGGCGTAACGAGATTCATTGTTTAGGGCACATTCTCCTAGTATCCCATTCTTGCCGATGATAGATAGTGCTTTTTCTTCTCCATTTGGGGAAATTAAGTACAGTCGAACCCGGCCGGACTCGATTAAATATAAGTGATTTCCTTGTTCGTTTTGTCTGAAAATCGTCTCATGCTTTTTATAGGAGAGTACATCTGAATGCTGAAACAACTCTTCCCAATTATATGGTAGATTATCAAACCACGGGTTTAGTAAGTTGAACTCTTGCACGATTTCGTTTTTCATAGGTTCACCTCATTTGAATTGAAAGGATGTTTGTAGATGTTGAATGTAGCCGACTTGAGATCAAAATTTCCAATCTTACAAAACAAAATTGTTCTATCTAGCTGCTCTCAAAGTGCGATTTCTCTCGATGTGTTGAATGCGATGGAGGAGTATAAAGAAAGCTTGCTACTTCACGGGATGGCTTGGGACCTGTGGATGGAAAAAGTCGAAAACTCGAAAAAGGAATTTGCGAAACTCATCCATTGTGATCCGAAAGAAGTAGCGGTGTTATCCTCAGTTTCTGATAGTATTTCATCTATTTTACATGCTCTCGACTTAAAGGGAAAAGAAGTTTGTTTGACTGAAATGGACTTCCCTTGTATCGGGCATGCGATTTTAGCACAACAAATAAAGAAAGAATTTAACGTTACTTATATTCCACATCATAATTATACAATAAATTCGGATATTTATGAACAGTTTGTCCATAAGAACACCGCACTCACTTGCATACCCCATGTTTCTTACTACAATGGGTTTAAGCAGGATCTTAAAAAAATCGCAGAAATCGTTCACGAGAACGGTTCCCTCCTATTTGTTGATGCCTATCAATCAGCTGGCAGCATAGATATCAATGTAAAAGAAATGGGAATTGATTTTTTAGCTGCAGGTATGCAGAAATACTTACTAGGCGTGCCGGGAATTTCATTTTTATACATTAATCATGAGCTTGCCGAAACACTCGAACCAGCTACAACCGGTTGGTTTGGTCAGGCAAAGCCATTTGATTTTAACCTGTTTGATTTGGAATATGCCGAATCAGCTCAACGGTTTAACACAGGAACTCCCCCTGTTATGAATGCATATGTGGCAAATGCAGCACTATTAATGATTAACTCGATTGGCATGCCTGCAATAGAAGCTTATTTAAATGAGCTTTCCTCCTTCGCCATAGAGCAAGCGAAAGAGCTAGAGTTGCCCATTATGAGCCCTAGTTCACCTGCCATGAAAGGTCCTAACACCGCGTTCTATGTAGAAAATGCCCACATCATCGAAGAAAAAATGAAGCAAGAAGGCTTTATCGTCTCAGCCAGACAAGACGTCATCCGAATGGCTCCACATCTTTACAATACAAAAGATGATTTGAAGGAAGCCATACACTTGTTTAAAAAGCTTCGCTAACCTCGTTCCCCCTATATTTAACATATATATCTTTGCTGACTATCTTGTGGTAGTCAGTTTTTTTATATAAAAACAATGCTCAGCTTCTCTTAAACAAAAGCAAAACCCCCTACTAGCTAACCTAGTAAGAGGCTTACATGCCTTATAGCGTAATAACAATGTTTTGCTGCCCTTTTAAGTGGATCACTCGTCCGATTTCCTCTAATTCTTCTAAGTCCTCATCTACGATTCTTGCAAATAGATTACCAGGGAGCCAGCCTGCGGGAAAGAAGGTTCTCGCTTCTTTTCCATAAAACAAGCCAAAATCATAGATGGGTTGAGGAATTCCGCCCCACGCATATGCAGGCATGAAGGTATATAATATATCACCTGGCTGTGGGAAGCATGTTAAGTTTTCCTTTGGTGGTTCGTGCAATAACGTGCTTTCACAGCTCCCCTTTGGTAATTGAATGGAAACTTCCTTTCCTGTATACATCGCATGCTTCCCTGCCGTCTCGATCGCCGACGTTTGCAGGAGGTCTGCGAATGCTTGGGCAGTAGTCGGTGCTTTCTCTTCAAGGATTCTTGCCTTCAATGTCACATCTGACTCAACAAAACGAATTTGAAAAAATGTACTCATGTTCCCCTCCTACACGACACTCGGTTCAAATACGAGCTGATTATTTTGAAATCTTCGGAAATGCAAGCTTTCAATCGAAATAGCAGGCTTTTCATTTAAGACACTGGCTGCAAGAGCTTCTCCGATGGCTGGTGACATCATAAAGCCGTGTCCGCTCATTCCCACTGCTTGAAAATACCCTGTCAGCCCGTCCACATCACCTAGAATGGCTTGGTGATCCGGAGTACTATCATATACTCCATCTACATGCGTTTTAAATACTACATGTTCAAGTGGCGGGAAAATCTCCATTCCAACTTCAGCTGCTTTATACTGAAAATCAAACATATTATATGGAGGCTTTAGATCCTTGCCTAAATAGCTTAAGTACAATGTACCATCCGTAAGCTGCTTGGCCGCAAATCCTTTTTCAAACGATACAAGAAGAGGTTCTAGCACTCTCTCTTCGATTCGATTTGTATACAAAATTCTTCTCGTTTCAAATTCGATAGGGAGTTCGATATTTGCCGTTTTTGCCAGCTTCTTTGAACCGAGCCCTGCTGCATTGATTACCTTGTCTGCATAGATGGTTCCTCGATCTATGCACTTTACACCCTTGACTACACCATCCTCCGTGATTATTTCATCTACTTCAGCACGAATAAAAGTAACACCCTTACGCTTCGCTGCATCCGCAAAGCTATTGGTTACATGATAAGCATCATCGACAAACCCATCTGTCTCGCAGAAGGACGCCGCTTGAAAGCTTGCCTCATTTATTCCTGGAACCCATTCTTTTGCTTCCAAAGGAGTCATCATCTTCGTTGGAATTCCATGCGCATTTTGAAGACGAATATTCTTCTGATAATTTGAAATGGCCTCCTCCGAATGAAAGGTATATAAATAGCCTACATTTCGATACTTGATTTCATACTCTGGTTCTAAATGAGCATTAATATTCTCGAAAAATTGAGTCGAAGCTTTAGCCATTTGGCAGTTGATATCTGTCCCCCATTGCTGGCGAACTCCTCCTGGGCAAATTCCAGTAATATCAGAAGCTATTCCTCCTTTGTCAATGACGAGAACATTCGTACACCCTTTTTCCGATAAAAAATAAGCAATGGAACAGCCAATAATTCCTGCTCCTACAATAACGACATCATATGGTTTCAATGTGCATCCTCCTTGTTAGCGGTTTGCTAGGTGACAGGCAACCTGGTGTCCTTCTTCTGTCACCACAAGCTCTGGTTCAACAGTCATACACGACTCAATCGCCACAGGACAACGGGTATGAAAACGGCAGCCAGCTGGTGGATCGATGGGACTCGGAATATCACCCTTTAAAATGACACGTTCCCTTTTTAGCTTTGGATTTGGCTCTGGAATCGCGGAAATTAATGCCTGGGAATACGGGTGTTTGGGATTTTCAAAGAATGCATCCCTGTCTGCAACCTCTACAATTTTTCCGAGATACATAACCGCAATCCGGTTCGAAATATGCTTTACGACACTTAAATTATGAGTAATAAACAAATACGTCAGGTCATATTTCACTTGTAGGTCTTGGATGAGGTTTAACACTTGTGCCTGTACGGACACATCGAGAGCCGATACAGGTTCATCCATAATGATGAGCTTCGGATGGACGGCAAGCGCCCGTGCAATCCCAATTCGCTGACGCTGACCTCCAGAAAATTCATGTGGATAGCGATCCATGTAATGGACATTCAAGCCTACATCCTGCATGATTTGCTTCACGCGCTCTTCCCGCTCTTTTTTAGATAGCTTTAAGTGAATCGTCATCGGTTCTTCAATAATCTGTTTCACCTTTAGCCGTGGATTCAAGGACGCATAGGGGTCCTGAAACACAATTTGCATATCTTTACGCTTCTTCTTCAAGCTTCTTGAAGATAGATTTCCAATATCCTGATTTTCGAATAACACCCTTCCTTCTGTAGCTTCGATTAAGCGAAGGACCGCTCTTCCTGTTGTTGACTTTCCGCAGCCGGATTCTCCTACTAACCCTAATGTTTCACCCTTATTAATGAAAAAGCTAATAACATCGATGGCTTTTACATAGCTCTTATCCTTTGATAAAACGGACGCATCCTTTGTTGGAAACCATTTTTTAAGATTCTCGACTTGCAGCAGCTGTTCGGCCATTGCCCGTCACCCCCTCATCCTTTGTATCCTCCCAGCGATCCGAATAGATCCAGCACCTCGTCTTATGGTCATCAATCGAGAGCAATGGAGGCTCCTCAGCAACACACAGCGCTCTTGCCTCCTTGCATCTGCCTGCAAACCGGCAGCCCTCCGTTACATCTGAAGGACGGGGTACCTGCCCTTGGATCGGAGTTAACCGCTCCACTCGATTCGTTAAGCTTGGAATGGAAGTAATTAACCCCTTTGAATACGGGTGTTTCGGATCCTCAAAGAACGTTTCCACATCGGTGTACTCGACCACTCTGCCTAAGTACATAACAGCTACCTTTTCGGCAGAATCGGCGATTACCCCTAAGTCATGTGTGATAAACAGAATAGAGGTATTCGTCTTTTTCTTCAGATCATTCATTAGCTCTAAAATCTGTGCTTGTGTTGTTACATCAAGAGCCGTTGTCGGTTCATCAGCAATGAGCAAATCTGGATTGCAAGCTAATGCCATCGCGATCATTACACGCTGCCTCATTCCTCCGGACAACTGATGCGGGTACTGATCAATTCGTTTCTCGGCGTTCGGAATTCCGACCGTTTTTAAGATGTCAATAACCTTTTCCTTCGCTTGATTTTTGCTAAGCTTTTGATGCAGAATCATCACTTCAGCTATTTGGTTTCCGATTGTATACACAGGGTTTAAAGAGGTCATCGGCTCCTGAAAAATCATTGAAATTTCATTGCCGCGAATTTTTCGGATCTCTTTTTCAGATAAACCGATTAGATTTCTCCCTTTAAAAACGATTTCGCCATCTACAATTTTCCCATGGGGCTTTGGGACAAGCTGTAAAATCGACAAGGATGTAATGCTTTTTCCACTACCTGATTCCCCAACAATCCCTAACGTTTCGCCCCGTTTCAACTCAAAGGAAACTCCATCAACAGCAGGGGTTTCGGTTCCATCGTTGTAAAAATACGTTTTTAAATTACGAACCTCTAACAGATACTCCTCCATATAGTTCCCCCCTTTAGATTTGGATTTCCCGGCTTGTTTTCGTTAACACTTCACAGCCATCCTCTGTCACAAGAACAATATCCTCAATCCTTACCCCAACTTGCTCCGGGATATATAAACCAGGCTCAACAGTAAACACCATCCCTGGCTGTATGATTTCATCTCCATCAAGCACGACCCGCGGGTACTCATGAATTTGCAGTCCAACTCCATGCCCGAGCCCCCTTAAGCTAAACGGTTCTACTCCTGCCTCTGCAAAAATTTGCCTTGCCACTAGATCAATGTCCCCAGCTCTTACTCCCGGCTTAATCGCTTCAATTGATTTTTCAAGAGACTGTAAGACTAATTGATAATAATCCTGTAATTGACTAGGAGGATGTCCCGTTGCAATCGTTCTCGTCATATCTGACATATAGCCTTCATATTTCATGCCGAAATCAATCAGAAGAAAACGATTCTGCTTTACTTGATTTTCAGTCACCCCTGCATGGGGAAAAGCTGCTCGTATATCCGATGCGATAATTGTTCCAAAAGCAGGTCCCTCATTCCCCCATTTAGCCATTTGATATTCGAGCTCCATGCGAACCTGTTTCTCCGTCATCCCCACTTTAAGTAGCGGAAGAAGGGATGCAAAGGCTTGATCTGACCTTGCAATCGCTTCCCTCAGAATTTGAATTTCCTCGTCATCCTTAATTTTTCGCATGTGTAAAAACTCATCGGTAAACGGAACCCATTCCACCTTAGAAGAAATAGCTGATAGCTGTTGATAAAAGGTTACCGGCATATCATTCGCTTCAAAGCCAATCCGGCAAGCTTTACGACTCGGGATCACCTCATTAAAGGTCGTAAACCGATCAAGCCCATGACAGATTACCTCAAATCCCTCTGTCTCCTCTTTCGCTTGATCCTTATAGCGCTGGTCTGTAATGAGCTTTGCTTGATTATTTGTAATGAACAAATACCCATTACTTCCTGTAAACCGGGATACATATCTACGATTCTCATACGTATGAATCCATAATGCATCTAGATGCTGCACTGCCATCCACTCTCTGATGGTCTTTAGCCGTGTTTGCATTCGTTCACCACCTGTTAGAGGAAAAGGCAAAGGAATCCAAAGGACTCCTTTGCACCTTACTTATTCTTTAACACTCCACTCCTTCGCCTTAAAGGTCACACCTCTAAAGTCTGGATTAAAGCCATCTACACGATTGTTAACTACGAAAGGCGTATTTTGCTCATATAAAGGAATCCAAATTTCATCTTCAGCCAGTTTGTCTCCAACCGCCCAGATTAATTCTTGACGTTTGTCTAAGTCAATTTCCCTTGCCTGATCTTCTAATAACAGATCTACCTTTGGATCTGAGTAGCCAACAAAGTTGTAGCCATTTGGCGGCATATAGCTTGATCCAAAGTAGCTGCGATATTCGTCAGGGTCTGCTTCAATTCCAAAGCCTAGAATATACGCATCATAGTCATCCTTTGTTACTTCCCTTTGCTTCCCATCGTCCGTCTTTGGAAGAAGCTTTGTTACAAGCGTTGGGAAGTCTAGTGAACGAAGCTCCACCTTCACCCCAACCTTTTCCCACATTTGCTTTAATAGAACTGCTGACTTTTCTCTTTCCTTCGTTCCAGTTGGAACTTCCATCATAAAGCTCAATTCTTTCCCATTCTTTTCAAAGATTCCATCTTTATTTTTCGAATAGCCAGCCTCTTCTAGAAGACTCTCTGTCTTTGAAGCATCAAAGTCGTAAATGGGTAGATTCGGGCTATGTGACCAATGGGATGAAGGGAAAATATCATCTGCTGCATTTCCATACTCCCCTAAGATGGATTGAACAATCGACTCTTTATCCACGGCATGTGCCAATGCTTGACGTACCTTTACATCCTTGAAATGATCGTTTCTTGCATTAAATCCAACATAATAGACACTTAACTGGTTTTGTGTCACTAGGCTTGCATAATCCAATGTTTGAACAGATGGAACCTCCGCAATCGGTACCGCTGAAATGTCAACATCTTTACTTAACACAGAGGCAATCATCGAATTTGCATCACCAAAGCGAACAAGGATTTTATCTAGATTTGGCGATCCACCAAAATACTCTTTGTTACTAGACAGCTCAATATATTGTCCTGTCTCCCATTTTTCAAACTTAAATGGTCCTGTTCCAACTGGATTTCGGTTGGAATCATGCTTTTCCCATTCTCCTGGGTCCACCTCTCCTAATACATGCTCAGGCAAAACACCAATAAATAATCCTGATAAAAAGGGAGCAAATGCTTCTTTTGTTGTAAACTTAATGGTTGTCTCATCTACCACTTCAATTCCTGCAACCGTATCTGCCTTTCCTGCCTTATATTCCTCTGCTCCGACAACAGGCTCAACTCGCCAGTATGCCCCTGCATCGTAAGTAGGATGAGCAAGTGCCGTAAAAGTGAATTTCACATCCTCAGCGGTAAAAGACTCTCCGTCATGCCACTTTACATTTTCCTTCAGCTTAAATGTATACGTTTTCCCATCTTCAGAAATCTCCCAGTCTTCTGCAAGACTGCCAACCATCTTCAATTCTTCATCAGGAATTACAAGTGAATCGAAGATCATATGTGTGACCGTCGTATCTGAAGTAGTAGCCCAAATGACTGGGTTTAAGTTTCCAGGCTCACTTGTTGAAGCAATGGTTACCGTTCCGCCCTCGACAACGGTTCCAGGTTCTTGATCCCCATTGTTATCAGGTGTAGAGGTCCCTTCTGAGCTACAGCCAACCAATAGAGTGAAAATTAAGAAAATAACTGACGCAAATTTCCAATTTTTCATCATAATCCCCCTCAAATTATTCATTTTTTACTTTTGGATCTAACGCATCTCTCAATCCATCACCAACAAAATTAATACATAAGATGGTCATTAATATGGCAAAGCCTGCTGGTGCCCAAACCCAAGGTTTAAATTGTAAAATCATAATCGATGTGGCTTCATTTAGCATATTTCCCCAGCTTGGAACAGGCTGTTGAACCCCAACTCCTAAAAAGCTAAGCGCAGACTCTGTTAAGATAGCCTCAGCAGTTTGCAATGTTGCCTGTACAACGATTGGAGCAAGAATATTCGGCAATATATGCCGCAAAATAATAAGCGCATTCTGTTGACCCATCGCTTTAGCAGCTTCAATATATTCCATTTCTCTTAGCCGCAGCACTTCTCCTCGAACCAATCGAGTCATCGTCGTCCAGCTAACAAAGCCAATAATAATCATGACATTCCAAAGACTTGGTTTTAAAATGGTGGCTACTGTAATGGCTAAAAAGAGAACTGGGAAGCAAATGACCACGTCGGTAATTCTCATAATCAGCGTATCGACCCATTTCCCATAATAGCCAGCTAACACGCCAAGAAGAATACCTGTTGCCGTGGCAATTAATACCGCTACAAAGGCCACACTAAGTGAAACTCTTCCTCCATAGATAATACGGCTAAGCATGTCGCGCCCTAGACTGTCTGTACCAAGTAGATGTTCACTAGATGGAGGAGCTAACACATGATAAGTTCCAAGGTCATTTTCATTGGATACGTACGGATCATAAGGAGCAATCAATGGTGCTAACAGGGAAACAATCACAAATAGGCCGAGAAACATTAGACCAAATACAGCAAGTTTATTTTTCTTAAACCTTTTCCACGAAGGGTTATCCTTCCATCTTTTCTTTTCTGCAGCGAAAGTGACATTCATCCCTTCTTGCTGCAAGCTCGCATGTTCATTCATTCTAACCCCCCTCTCCTATAGACTTAATAACGAATGCGCGGGTCTGCCCATGCATACATGACATCAGCTAATAAGTTACCAAACATAACAAGCATGGAGGTAAATAAGTTTAACGCCATAATAACGGGATATTCTCTTGCCACAATCGATTGGATTCCGAGGCTCCCCATTCCGGGCCAGTTAAAGATATGCTCGGTAATATAAGCGCCTCCGAATAAAAAGGGAATCGAAAGACCGAAGATTGTAATGACGGGTATTAATGCATTTCGAAGAGCGTGCTTTAAATATACGACTTGTTTACTTAGCCCTTTTGCATCAGCTGTTCGGATAAAGTCTTGATTCAACACTTCCAGTAAGCTTGAGCGAGTAAAACGCATGACCACAGCAACTGTAGGAAGTGCCAATACACTTGCTGGCATTATGACATGCTTTAAATAGTCGACAAATAAGGCAAAGCCTTGGTAATCCGCCCCAATCGTAATCATCCCTGAAGTTGGTAACCAACCGAGCTTTAACGCAAAGATAAAAATCATGCCAAGCCCGAAGAAAAAGGAAGGAATCGAAATCCCAATAAATGAAATGACCGTTAACACGTAATCAGGCAATTTATATCGATGGGTTGCAGAGTACACGCCAAGAGGTACACCGACAACAAATGCCATAATAAAGGCGGTACCCGTTAGCAATAGAGTGGCCGGTAGTCTTTCAAAAATCACTTTCCCAACCGGCTGCCCTGTTTTAATCGTGTACCCGAGGTTTCCTTGCAAAACCTCCTTCATCCAGTTGTAATATTGAACATAGATGGGATCATTCATCCCTAAATTTTCCTGGGCTCGTTCCATTTCCTCCGCTGAGATTTTTGGATCAATCATTGTTTGCATCGGGTTTCCTGGAGCAAGCTGCATAATGGAAAACGTCATAATGGTAATCCCGATCAGAATGGGAATCGATTGAAGCAATCGTTTCAGCAAAAACTTTTTCACGGATCGTTCACCTACTCTCTATATGGAATTAAGACGAGCTCGTTTTGGCGGTTGGATAAATACTCCATCCCCTCCTTTGTTACGACAACATTTTCCTCTACGATAAAGTGAATATTGTCTTCTAAGAACAAAGTAGGTTCAATGGTAAAAACCATCCCTTCTTCAATCGTTTCATATGGGGCTTTCCCGTACCGCTTCCATCTAGGACCTAATAGCGCTCCCCCATCATGGACATTTCGCCCAATTTGGTGGCCTGTTGCATGGCTAATCTCTGGATACCCCTTAGATTGATAGTACTCTCTTGCCATCTGATCCACTTCATATCCTTGAGCACCCGGTTTAACGGCATCTGCTGCAGCTGTAATCGCCCCATGAACCGCCTGGAAAGCTTCATCTACTTCCGTAGGTGGCTCAGTCTCCCCTTTTTTTAAAAAGTAAACCGTTCTTGCAATATCCGAACAATAGCCGTTTACAAAGGCACTAAAGTCCATAATCACGAGATCGCCCGGTTGAATGACGCTATCACTTGGCGGCCTGTGGGCGATATTTTCCTTCATCACAATAGGCATGGATAGCGTCCGATCAATTCCATTCAACACTTGGCGCTTTTCCATCTCTTGGATAAAAATAGCCCCTACTTGTTTTTCTGTCATAGATGGCTTCATCTGCTGAAAGACAGATGAATATATATCCTCCGTCACGCGAATAGCCTCTCGTATACTTGCAATCTCTGAACCTGACTTTATTGCTCGAAGTCTAGATAAAAAGGCCTCAGCTGATACTATTTCTCCTGTGAACACATCCTTTAGGACGTTCATTAACCAGCGATACCTTCCTACCGTTAATCCATCTGCTAGATGCTCCTCAACTGAGATATTGAGGGCAATTTTATTTGGCTGTAAATTACGTATGATCGAACTTAACACTTCACTAAACGCTTTTGAATAATGATAGACTTCATCAAATAATTCCGATTCTTCAATATCCTGTGCATCAATTTGGCTGCATACGGCATAACGCTTCCCTTCTTTTGTGATGAGAAAAGCTCCAGGCCCAACTGTAGCCACTCCTGTCATTAATGGAAGAGCCGGATCACTTCCTTCTGAAGTAAGAATTAGCCATAGATCTACTTCCGCTTCGAGAAGGTATTGGGATGCTTGATTCAGCTTTTCAACATGAAGTTGATTCATCGATTTTCCCTCCATTCTCTATACAAAATTCGGATAGTACATTTTTCATTAGTTCTACACCAAATAAATAGGCCTCTATTTCGAGTCGTTCATCCTTGCTATGAACTCTTTTTAAAACTTCTTCAAATGGCGTTAAGACTGGAGATAAGCCATAAATTTGCTTTGCTAATTTACTGATGAAACGACCATCTGTCTTCCCCAATGCGGTAAAAGGAACCCATTCCCCGTGGAAATTTAAGTGTTTCGCATGCTTTTGAAATAGCTTCATCAGCTTCGAATCCGAATCACATTGATACCCTGCTTGAAAGAACTCCCATTCCCAGCGAATTTGAAAAGGCTCTAGCGATTTCGCAACCATTTTCTTCATTTCCTTTTCAGTTTGAGAAGGGAGTGTTCGGATTTCCACGACTGTCTCAGCGACATAGGGAACAACATTGATCTTCTCACCAACTTCCAGCAAATCTACTTGAATGGTTGGTTGTTTCATATAATCATGCAGGCGAGCGAGAAAGGACTCTTCTAATCGGAGTTCACTAGAAAAGAAGGCTGAAAAAGACGTATCTTCAATTCTAGTGTTGTCCTGAAAGCTCGAGATTGTTTCAATTACATCTGCAAGCTTATGGATGGCTTGGTCCGCTGGTGGACTTCCTGCATGCCCCCCTTCCCCTTCTGCAATCAACCGAATTCTTGCCGTCCCTTTTTCACTCGATGCAAAGAGCATACATTCCTTCCCCTCAGCATTCGGATGGGTAAACCCGCCTCCTTCACTTAATACGATACTATCCTGAAAAATTGGCGCAAAATGATGGGCGAGATATTCCATCCCATCCTTGCTGCCATTCTCTTCATCAGCTGATGCAATGAAGTACACATTACGGTTTAATAAGGCCTCACACTCTTTTAATTGAAGAAAAGCGGTAATATGCATGGCGGTTAGCTGCTTCGTATCTAGCGTCCCTCTCCCCCAGATCGCACCTTCTGCGATTTCACCGGAGAAAGGAGGATACGTCCATTCCTCTTCACTTGCTGCAACCACATCTAAATGGGAAAGAAGGAGTAAGTTTTCCTTTTTTTCTTTCGTAGAAGCAGCAATTTTCGCAATTACATTCGCTCTTCCACCTGGGCTGTATACCATCTCAGATTCGATCCCTTTTTTCTGAAAAAATTCTACTAGATATTGAGCTGCTTCCTTCTCAGTAGCAAGCTCGTTCGTTGTATTGAACTGTACTAATTTCTGTAAGAGAGTAATTGCTTGATTTTCCTCTGCTAATTTCATTCAAATCACCTGATTTTTTTTAATCGTCACAAGCTCTGTTTGCCTTTTGCTTAAAATAATTGGCGCATCGTTTGTGACTAACACGTTTTCTTCGACTAATATACATGGAAGACCGTCGTCTTGAATGACTGTTGGCTCAACTGCATATACCTCACCTGGTTGAATAACCCCTTCTACTTCAGGTCTAGGCGGGATCCGCTGCGGCCCGAGGATTGTTCCTCCGTCATGCGTCGCTCTTCCCACCTGGTGTCCAACAGAATGGCGGATCGTAGGATATCCAGCAGCTTCAATCACTTTTCGGCCCACTTGATCGACCTCAAAGCCTTTTTTTCCAGGAACTAACTCATATATCGACTGGGTGATCGCCTCGATTGCCGTATCAAACGCCCTCTGAATATCTTCTGGAGGTGCCTCTTCCCCCGGCTTTAGCATATAGCATGTTCGCGCAATATCTGACACATAGTCCTGATACTTTAAGCTAAAATCAATAATGACAATATCCCCTGGCCGCGTTTGATAATGACTAGGCTTTCGATGGGCAAGTCCATTGCGAACGGCGCATACTAATGGGGGATCGTACGGATTTCCTAGCCCATTACACACATCTCGTTTTTTCATTTCCTCAACAAATAACTGCCCAATTTCAATTTCTGTCATTCCACATGCCATTTGCGAGAACACCGCATCGTAAATGTCGGTAGTAAGATCAACTGCTTGTTGAATCCGCTCAATCTCTTGCTCGGTTTTCAAGCTTCTTAATTCCTTCAGCATTTTTTCACTACTAATCTCTAAGGATGAGAGTGACTCTGCGCCGATAACGTCTTCTAGCCAAAGGAATAATCCCTGTGTTAATCCATCACATAAATGGTCCGACGCAGAAAAGTTCAAGGCAAGCTTTGCAGGCGATAACTCCTGGAATAGCTCCTGGAACACTTCCTCCATGCTGTCTTCATAAACGACAACCTTCGAAAAAAGACCTGTTCCCTCGTAATTCCCTTTATCACTTACCGATGTAAGTGCGAGATGCTGCCCATCCTGGCGAATAAATATCGCTGCTTGATGAACCGATCGGACACCTATTAAGAGAGGCATGCTCGGGTCAGAGCCTTCTCTCGTTAAAATCAACCATGTATCCATCTCATATCTTTGCAATAATTTCTCGGCTTGCTTTAATTTGCTCTGTTGAATCGATCCATTACGTTGCTTCACAAACCTCCACTCCTTTCCTCTGTACAATTTCAGCCATATTCTGTATTCCAAATAACAAGGAATCAACAGGAATTCTCTCATCTCTCCCATGAACGAGCTTGATTACTTTTTCAAACGTCATATCTGGGAGCATCGGACAATAGCCATACACCTGACAATCATAGGTTCTTAAGTGACGGGAATCGCTCGCACCGAAGGAGAGAAAAGGCACCACACGGGCATTCTTTACTTCGGTCGTTATTACTTCTTCAAAAAGTCTTAGATCCTCCTTGCAAACCGTAGTCTCATAGCCCTGCGAGAATTCGAGAATCTCAACAGAAACAGGCAAACCTTCTACAATCGTTGAAATCATCTTATGAAAATGTTCACGTGTGATATGGGGAAGTGGGCGGCCATCGATATAAACCTCTGACTCTCCATGTAGGCTTGGGTGCTTCCGTCCTCCATTCCATTTCGTTACCGTAAAGGTCGTCTTTCGAATGGATTCCATTAAGGAATGTAATTCTTCTGGGATATTTTTTAAGAATGAGTGTATGTCATTTGCTTCGAGGTTGTGTTCTAGGTGTAGATCGTCTCCAATGGTCTGAAAGAGAGTAGCTGTTGTAGGAGGGATCGATTCATGTAGCTGCACGTTTCGGAAACGCTTCATCACTTCGGTTATGACAGAAATCGGTTGATGATTGGGCAAATATGGGTTCTGTTGCCTCTCCGATCGAGTCGTTATCTTTAATCTCGCAATTCCTTTTTGCCCCATTTCACATAGATAGTAATTCTTTTGACCTATTTGAATCGGAAATCCTCCACCTTCATTAAAAACCAAGCTTTGATGAAATAAATAACTATAATCAGGTAACAAAGCTAGTAATCCATAGTGACTTCCACACTCTTCATCCGAAGTTGCTATCATCAAAAGATCCCTCTTCATCTTTATTTGGTTATTTACGACTAACATAAGGAGTATGAGATGGGTCACCGTTAACTGCTTTGTATCAATTGCCCCTCTCCCCCAGATTTGATCATCAACTACCTTTCCCGAAAATGGAGGTACCGTCCAATCATCCCCTTGTGCAGGAACAACATCGAGATGGGACATCAGAACGATTGGCGCACGAACTTCTTTCAAATCTCGCTTCGTCGACAAAATGATATTCCCTCGATTCGGCGCCGTCTCTTGGATCGTATAATAGATTCCATGTTCAATCGCCTTCTCCGTCAGCCAGTTCACCGCTCGCAGTTCATTCCCACCAGGATTACTTGTATCTAACTGAATCAGTTCACTTAAATAACGTGTCGCTAACTCTCTCATTTCCTTCCAATTCACATTCATCTAATCAACCCTTTAGCTATTGAACTAATTTTTCTCATTATAAGGGCTTAGTCAAATCGATAGATGTAAAACAGTTTACACTTATCTAAATTTTCTAATAATTCACTGCGAATTGCTGATATGCCATGAACGTTTGAGGATATCCCTAGGTCTTGAGCTAATATCCGAAAGTTTTGCTTTCATCCATTCCAAACGGGATCATCAGCGATTTCTCTCATATATTTCAGCGAAACCAAGCATAATATCAGCGATTTCCTTAACATATCAGCGAATTCAAGCCGTATATCAGCGATTTTCTTAACATATCAGCGGAATCAAGCCGTATATCAGCGATTTTCTTAACATATCAGCGGAATCCCATCCAACTCTCAAAATCAACAGTGACATTTGACTCCAAAACGACGCAAAAAAGACTCGCCGCATAACATATGACGAGCCTGCCCTTATTTGTTCGCTTTCTTAATCTCATATCCTTCTATCTTCACTCCGTATGAACGGGCTTCCAATTTTTCGAGGATAACCTGTTCCTCTAGTTGAGATAATGGAGTGATTTGATCATTTTTAATAAAGTATGGTTTAAATGCCATGCTAACTTGGCCTTGATCAATTGTTAGCTTTAGCAATCCCGTTTCTGCCGTATCTTCCTTTACATAGCTTGGAAAAAGAAAGTTTCCAAGTGAGTAAGCTACGGGCACATCTTCATAATATTCAAAGCCTTGTAATACATGGGGGTGGCTTCCGATAATCCCATCAATTCCTGCCAATACTAATTGTTGAACGTATTGCTTCTGATAGTCAGCAGGTGTGACCGTTTTCTCAACACCCCAATGAATAAACATAAACAAGTAATCTGCATCCGCCTTTTCTTCTTTTACTTTTTGGACTAAGTAATCCAAATCATATGCACTTGCAAGTCCGGCTTTTGTCCCTTCATGAAATGTATACCAACTTACGGATGGGACAAACCGAGATGAAGCCATAATCTTAATACGCTTTCCTTTTTTTTCATAGGTCTTTGCTTGAAAAGCCTCTTCTTTACTTTTTCCTGCACCTATATAATCAAGCTTATACTGGTTTAACGCTTGAAAAGTATCTAGCAAGCCTTCTTCTCCATAATCCAATGCGTGGTTATTTCCTAATGATACTAAATCAAAGCCGGCATTAATTGGTCCTTGGATATGCTCTGGCTTTCCTTGAAAATTAAACATTTGATTCAAATCTTTATAGGAAGCATCTCTAGTTGTTAACGGCTGTTCTAAATTCGCAATGGCTATATCCGCTTTCGCCACTTCCTCTTTCACATGTACAAAAGGATAATCGACTCCTTTTTCATCCATCGTCAGCTTAGTCGACCAATCCATTAACAAATCTCCTACGAAAAGGAGCTCAATCGGTTCTTCCTTTTCGGTTTCTATTCCTGCACCCATTGGCTCATTGTCCTTTTTCCCCTCATTTTCAGCAACAACTGGTTGTTTGATTGGCTGGTGCGTGACCTTCTCCGCTTTCTTTTCCGTTTCTTCCTTTTCACCTGCTACATTTGATGCTAATGCAACAAAGATCGACAAACATAACAATAATAATAGCGTTAAGAAAACGACTACACTCATTTTTTGTTTCTTTTTTCGGCGATGCTTTCGACTTCTACTCTCCATTTATGTTCTCACCTTTTAACCTTCACAAGAAAGATTCTTAATCTATGATTCATTTATTGTACCAAAATTAACCGAAATTTGTTTTGATTATTTTTGGAAAATGATTACTTTTTTTCCCTGTTATAAATGGTGATCTTTTGCAGTGGAACGTGCATATTTATTCAGCAGATACCTGCATAATATAGTAAGAGTTTCATAGAATATGAAAATCGTTTTTTTAAAATGGAACTATATGTTAAACTCGAGTTAATTAGATTCGGAAGAAATGTAGATAGAGGAGATGATTTCATGTGGATGTTCATCTTGGCTATTGTGTCTGCTTCTATTTGGATTTCGGTATCAAATGAAGTTAGTAAACCAGCAGAAGAAAGAAATAGATGAAAGATGATTACATTCATGTCTGCAGGCACCTGATCAACAATTATTTAGACCGTATGGCTTTTTCAACAAATTCAATTGTAATCTTCTAGCTAGACAAAAAGGAGCTTTCCATATCAGGAAAGCTCCTTTTTCACGTGCATGATACGAGCGGCGAGCTCTTAAAAGCTTTTCCCTAATTCCTTTGCTCGCGCGATTGCATTTTCCTTAATTTCCTGTGCTTTATCTGGCATGGCTGCATGCCCTTCAACAAAAAGTCCTTCAAATGATGGAACACCGAAGAACTGCATCATGACACCCAGATACCGGTGGCCCATTTCCATCTGAGCGGCTGGCCCCTCAGAGTAGATCCCCCCACTAGCTTGAATATGAAGCGCCTTTTTATCCGTTAATAATCCAACTGGCCCTTGATCTGTGTATGTAAATGTTTTCCCAGCAACAGATACGGAATCAATATACGCTTTCATGACAGGAGGGAAAGAGAAGTTCCAAAGTGGTGTCACAAACACATATTTATCGGCACTGACAAATTGATCAACTAGTTCTGAAAGCCTGCCAACCTTCGCCTTTTCATCTGGTGATAGCACCTCAAATCCCTTTCCTGTTTGAAGCTTTCCCCACCCGCTAAATACATCCACATCGATAGGAGGAATCGTCTCTTTATAGAGATCCATATGTATGATTTCGTCATTAGGATTCGCTTCCTTATACGTTTCAATAAATGCCTTCCCTACTGCCATACTATACGATTGTGTTTCATCATGAGGATGAGCAGTAATGTACATCACTTTTGCCATCAATTTCATTCCTTTCCATATGCCTTCGTTTGAACATCGTTCTTGAGAGTGAATTTACACTCGGTATAGATTTTGCTATTGACGACAAATTCATACGGGTAAAATAAAATGGCCTCCAGTTGTCTAAACTAGAAGACCAGCTTGAATGTACTTTTCGATTACTCATAGATGTATGGATTTCCACTTATACTTACTCTCACCTCATCGGTTAGTTCAAAACCTTCCCCAGCGACATCTGCCGACTGTATTTCTAAACGATGACTACTTCCATCAAAATGAATTGGCTTTTCTTCCATTGCCCACCACACCTCCATCCATAAAATTAGTATATCCTCCATTCCTTAGATTATTTTCAGAAATAATTACCCGTTACTTCTCATCACTTTCATCCTTGAACTGACCGATGGCAGATAATACGGCTCCTGTCGCTTGAATCCAGCTTCCCGCAACTCCTAATTCCTCTATTTCTAGTTGTTCACCTAAGATGATTTCTTTTTTCGCAGCAAGTGCTTGCAGTGAATTTCCAATTCCTTGTAGGAGGTTTCCTATTAAGATCAAACCTTTGCCCTCTGCGCTTGCATCCTCCAATTCGTCTGCAAATGCGGCTAGGCTCCCTAATGCTTGAAACCAGTTTCCAGTCGCAATCAAGTTAAGTTTTTTTGAATCGGACACATCCCAAATCAAACCAGCAATGGTGAGTGAATTACCGACCGACTGGATCTCGTTTCCAACTTTTTCAAGTGAAAAGTCTCCTTGTCCTTCTGCCTGGAGACCATTCCCAACTGCTTGCAACACATTCCCGTTTATATCGAGCCCCTCTCGAAGCTGATCACTAAGCTTTAAATGAGGTGTTACACTCAAAGCTGATATCACGGTCCCTACCGCAGCTAAAACCGCACCAACTATCTCTTTTACTCCACTATTCATGAACAATCCCCTGCTTCAATTCGCCTTAAGTCATTTTATTCTTCCAGCTGCAAAGAGGTACCCCCGTTTTCATGTAACAAATAACCATTTTTTGATATCAAGTATCCCATTTTTTCATAGGTAAGAAATCGAATCATCAATGATTCATTATGGTAAAATTACTGAATAATCACTTTTTAGAAAGGAGAGTCACATGTTAAGCTCATTTCGCAACCACCCACATAATGAATATGAAGTGAACTACTCCCACCACTTACCACCCTTGCGGGTTGCTTGAAGTGGGGGCTTCTTGGGTAATCGCCACTTTTGGTAGCTGACGAAATTGACCAAGCTAACCCTCTTGTTCCAAGAGTTTATATCTCTTATTTCTTTAGGCACTTGCTAATAAGCGAATGCCTTCTTTTTTGATATTGAGTGCTGAATTGTAATCTCTATCGAGGTTTAGTCCGCACGAACAAACATATATTCTGATGTTCATTGGCATTAGTTGGGTATTTCCACAATGCGAACAGGTTTGGGTAGAGGGGAACCATTTGTCTATTTTGATCAGTTGTTTCCCTTGTTCTTTTAGTTTGTACTGTAAGAAAGAAGTGAACATTCCCCATCCATTATCAGCTACACTTTTACCGAATTTAAGTGCTTGTGACATTCCTTTCATATCTAAATCTTCAATCACAACAGCATCATAGTTCGCTACTAATTTTTTTGATTGATGGTGAAGAAAGTTCTTCCGTTGATTGGCGACTTTCTCTTGAATGTTAGCTACTCGAATACGTTGTTTATTCCAATTGGAAGAACCTTTCTTCTTACGAGACAGTTTACGTTGTTCTTTTGCTAATTTTTCAAGTTTTTGTCGATAAAACTTAGGGTAATTGGCTTTCTCACCCTCGCTATCCACAAACAATCCATCCATCGCAAAATCTAACCCAACGACTTTTTTAACTTCCTTCCTTTCAATTTCCACCTCGTACTCTGCCAAAATAGAAATATAATATTTTCCTGATGCGGTCATAGATAATGTGCAGGATTTGATTTTGTATTCTGAAGGTATCTTTCGATGTTGTTTAATTTTGACCAATTTCAACTTAGGTAATTTGATATGACCATCCAACAACTGAATATTTCCATTGACAACATTTGTTGTGTAGCTTTGTTTGTGTCGTTTCCTTTTGAACGTTGGAAACTTGACATTCCCTTTGAAGAAGGCTTTATATGCCTTATCTAAGTTTAGTTGTGCGTTCGCTAATGCTAAAGAGTCTACTTCTTTTAGCCATTCATACTCTTTTTTATACTTAGCAGGAGTTGGGTGCTTTATCTTTTTCAATGCTTCTTTATCTTCTTTTAGGCTTTCATACGTTTCTATTCGTTCAGCTAACATTTTATTGTAGACGAAGCGAACACACCCAAAGGTTTTTCGTATAATAAAAGCTTGTTCATCTGTTGGATACAACCTGAACTTGTACGCTTTATTTTGTTTAGTCATATCAAATCACCTCACTTTACCCCTTGATTTTCTATATATTTTTTCACCACTTCCATAGGTGAACCACCAGTGGTCAACAAACAGAAGCTTCTTGATTAGTCTTGAACTGGCACTTTTATAGGCATTGATGAATTTTGATATTTCACTGTTAGGCTGTGCTTTGAACAAGATATGAACGTGGTCAATATCGTGGTTCCATTCGACTAATGTAATATTATATTTTTGACTCAAAGACACAAATTTATCTTTGGCATAGTCGGAAATCGTATCATCTATCACTTTCCTTCGAAACTTCACAACTAGTAAGAGGTGGTATAATTGACCAAAATAAAGAAACAGCAAGAAAGTAAGATTTACAAATATATGCAGGAATAAATACCCAAGAAAAAAACCGATTTCCATTGGACTCTTAATATCTGTCCCAGGCACCACGATATTTTAAAAAAAAAAATGCAGAGCTACCAATAACATTTTAATAAATAGTTTGAAGAAATGATTAAGAATAACCCACCTTGGGAGCACGTTTTATTCCTTATGAACTTTAACGAATACCGCTCCGAAAAGTTTATCTCCAATATAAGCATCTAATTTCCACATCCCACTCTTTGGTAATGACATATTAGATGGGGCATGTCGGTCTGCTTCGTTATGAGCACCACCTAGTCCGCCTTCTACCACTGTTATTTTCTCTTCTTCTTTCTCATAAGTAGCAATTACTTTTAGGTTTCCATTAAACTCTTCGTCATCTCCCCAAAAATGCCACATATACTTTTGCGGTTTATTCGGATAAAATCTAAGATTCTCGCTGTCATCGTAGATAAAACCTAAACGTCCTTCTTCTCCAATCATAGTGTAACCTCCAGATTCAAATAGAGGGCTCTCTTTCCATTTATCTACCTGGTGTTCTGTTTCAGATTTAATTTCATCATTTTTGTTTGTGACATTACTACAACCGGTGGTAATGCTTATAATAAGTGAAATAATTATAACGAAACTTCTTTTTACCATAAAAAAATTCCTCCTTTTTATTATCAAACTCAAACCAAAAAATTCAATAATTATGCGAATGCGACAGTGTTTGATCCTATCACTGATTAAACCATCATTTTATGTATAAACCAGCTTAATTAGCTTTCTTCACATTAGATGATGTACAAAATTCAATGGATTAGTTCTAGTACCTTTTACATTAACAAACCTGTTACAGTAATGACTTGGCATTTTTACCGATCTTCAATTATCCCTATTAAATTTTAGATTAAATTCTAAAAAAAAGTGAGTTTGATCTACCTTATTTTATGACATTAAACATCCCTTTCTTTCTTACTATAAACATCCCCCTTTCATAAAATTAATAATTTACAAATATTATAATTTATTCTATATAATCCTAGATTTATACAAAAATAACCAGATTCTATATGACTATTCAAAACTGCTTTATAATTGGTATTCATTAAGGACGAATATAATTAAAATTTTTTGGAAATGATTGATCGTTAAAACACCATGACTTACTTCAAACAAAGGACTCTCCCAAAAACAGGAGAGTCCTCTTACTCTTTATTTAGATTAGATCAAAAGAACCTTAATGATAAGATCTGCTTCTTTTATAGCTTTAAGTTAAAGCTGGGGATTTACGGAGATAATCCTGGGTCTTAAGGATATTTATTAGTTCTCCCATTGTGTAAAAGGATACTTTATACCTATTTTGAATGGCTTCCAGTCCAAGGCCAATCGCAAAATGGGTTTTACCCACACCAGGCGGGCCCAAAAGAATCATATTGTATTGCTGTTCAAGCCACGTCAGTTCTTTTAGTTGCTCTAATTGACGGGTGCTGAGAGATTGCTGTTCGGCAATCTTAAACTCATCAAGTGTTTTATAATAAGGAAACTTAGCCTTTTTCAGTCTCTTTTCCCTGTTTTTCTCCTCGCGGCGCTTTAGTTCAAAGGATAGTGTTTCCTCTAAAAATTCCAGATAAGTCCACGAGTGCTTTTCTGCATTTCTAAGCAATATGGGCAATTCATTTGCTGTTTCCGCCATCCGAAGATGGCGGAAGTATTCTTGAAGCTGCTGTACCGATCGTGTCATTAGTTAGGTCCTCCGATAATCTCTACATACGTTGCCAGTTCCCTTGTTTGTACAGTGGCTTTTATGACGGTGGTGTTCCTCTTCATTTCCTGGAACGTAGGGGGAGGAAAGAATTCATTTTCTGTCAATCGGTGAAGGTGGTGAGCGACATCACGAAGATCATTCGCACTCCAAAGATGTTCTTTAACGCATTGGATAAGGGCGTCATCAATGACATGCCGATACTGGTTAATCATATGTTGAACGATTTGGAGATGGTCCCTCATGTACCTTGGATATCGGTAACCAACCTCTTGGATGAATTGTTTTGCTTGATCAGGATTTGATAATTGACGTATAACAGTTTCTTTATAAGCTTCAATTCCTTTGGAACGATCTCTTCCGTGGTTCCGGTTTTTAATCAATTCTCCTTTTCCCAGACATAATCGATGACGGGCAAGAATGTCTCCTTGCGGAGTGGCCGTAATGATCAACTCATTTTCTTTTACTTCAATATAAACGGTATTGTCACCCTTTGGCCGGAAGGTTCCGAGCGGCAGGGAATATCGGTTTGATGTATTTAATTACATTGTCCTTATGGACAGTCCTTGTTATTCTGTTATTTAGGTTGCTCTCAATAGAGAGCAGGGATGAGACTGGTCTTGAGTGTTGCTTTTCCAGGGCGTGCACTTCAGCCGGTCTCTTTTTTGTCGTGTTATGTACGTTTTGGTTGCCTGTTCTTTCAAGCCAGGCAAGGCACTTTTCATTCCAGCTCTCCAGTTCTGTTCCATTTTTTAACCAGATTGGAAATCGGTAGTATAATTGAGCAGGTTGTCCAACAATTACAAATACTACACCTTCTGGAATTTCATTAGGGCTTAATAAGCTATGCAAAAAAGTTATCTCATTATTTGCTCTCGCTACATGATCAATACCATCTATGCAAATGATAACCTTTTCACCAGTTTTGTTAAATAATAGCTGTGCTAAACGAATTACTTCATTTCTCATTTGCTCAACAGAACATAACGAGTTAGTAACAGGAATATTATATTTTTTTAGCTCTCCCTTAAAATATTTTCTTAATTGAATCAATAAGTCATTCCAAAGAAATTCAGGTTTACTTAGTCCAGAATCAACATCATAAAACCTTTGTTCAGGTGAAATAGGTTTAAACGTATGATATCTAGCTTTAAAAAGTTTATGATTTAATTGTATATAACTTAAAAGGCTAGTTTTTCCACTTCCCGGCTCACCAGATATCCATAATACTTTTTGACCTTTATCTTTGATATTGCCAATTACCGTATTAGCGAATTCTTGACGACTTTTAAAAAAAGGTACAGGATAAGGTAATTCATGCTCTCCATGCTCTTTATCGTAATTTACTGCTAAAGCATCATATACATCTTCAATTGTTACTTTTACTTTATCTTTCCTCCTAGTAGTTGTCCAAATTCTCAAATTAGAACAAAGCTTATCAAATAATCCTTTTGCTACTGGTAGATTACATTTAAAAGTATTTTGTAATGTTCTAAGCATCGAATCTTCTAATTCCTCTAATGAACCTTCATTACTTCTAATTACAACTGATTTTAAAAAATCTATTACTATAGAATCCTCACCTATTGATGCTTTAATTTCATTCCACTGAATTCTTAAATCTTTATCTTCAATTAATCGATCAATTTCTTCTATATAATTTGATTGATCTACATATGATTTTATTTGTTGTATAAATTCCTCTAACGGTATAGCTTTATACTCTTCACCATTAAAGGTTCTTGTTGTTCTATTTACTCCTAAATTTCTATTTGTATATAAAACTGGCGTTATAACCTTACTCTCATTTTCTATTACTTCATTCCAACCACTAGCTAATGCTCTTATTAAACTGACCTTAGTACTTCCATTTTCCCTAGTAGTTGGGTCAATTAATTTTGAAAACGTAAGATTGCCCTTCCCTACATTTCCTACTTCATGTTTAACTTGAAAGCATACTTCTTCCTGATTACCAACTCCAACAACCACGTCATCTATCGTATTATGAACTTCTGACTGAAACATAACATATGTAATGTTGCTATCAGTATTAATCATTTCAATAATTCTTTCTAAACCTACGTACCATTCGTACCAGTATGGGTCTCCAATCCCCGGCGTCTTCATTTTATCACCTTTTTTCCGCGATAAGTTCCTATTAGATTTCTTCTTAATTATCCATCATTTATTTAATCCGCCTAATATGTTATTTGCTTCGGAAGATCAATAATCAAAATGGGAATTTGATATATAAAAATCGAAGCATAATACTTATAATCATAAGTTTTGATAATCTTACTACCTTTATTTTACAAGACTACTCAATTTATTATCAATACTTTGAAGTTTTGACAAGGATCTTCAATATAAAGAAAGAAAAAGTCCATTGGTTTTATTAACTACTTGCAATAATTCCAGTTTGTGCAAATATATCAGTATTATTATAAAGTTGATCCAGAAAATAAAATACATGTATAACAAGGGAAAACCCCAAGCATGAAGATTTTATTAACTATTAATACCATTTCGGTTATTCAATAGTTTATCAAACTTCTACTTGGGGGTTTTTTATTTTTGTTAAACTATTTACTTTATGCGATTCAATCAAATTAGCACGCGAGATATTAATCATGAGAATTGAAAGGAGTACTATAGATTGAAAAAAACTAATGATCTACCAGAAGTATTAGAAGTAAAGGATATCCAGGAATTTCTTGGAATTGGGCGTAGCCAAGCGTATAAGTTGGTTAAATCTAATCTTTTCCATACTGTTAATGTTGGAAAATGCATCCTGGTACCAATAAAGGCATTCTTGGAATGGTTTGAAGGTGAAAATATAACTGCCTGATTTGTAAAATAACAAGTCGGATACCAAGTAAATTGTTCCATTAATAGAATATTTCTATTATTATAATATGAGGTACAAATATGCTTGGTGTCCAGTCCAATAATGGAGGAACTTTAAATGTCTGGATACCCTAAAAAAGATGAAAAAAGTGGAAATTACTATTTTGTTTTAGAAAATGGAAAAGGCCCTAATGGAAAACGAAAAAGGATTGTAAGAAAAGGTTTTAAGAAGAGAAGTGATGCAAAAAAAGCGATGGAGGATATGTTAATTGAACTAAAAACAACGGAAGGACAGGCAAAATCTGAAAAATCATCAGATATAAATGTGAGAGATTACTTGGATTACTGGTTAGAAAGCTATGCAAAAACTAATACTAAGCCAAAAACTTATATTGAATATGGAAAGATTATTATAACACATATTAATCCATATTTGGGAAACATCAAACTTCAACAATTAAAAGGTATAGACATTCAGGAATACTATACTTCTAAATTAAAAGCTTTATCTGCTCAGTCAGTGCTTCATCATCATAGACTCCTTTCAAAAGCTTTAAATGATGCTATTGATTGGGAATACATTGACCACAATCCAGCAAAACCACCAAAGCCAGTAAAAAAAGAAATGCATACTTATTCTGATGTACAGATTAATTTGTTATTAAAAGTATCTAGAGAGATATCCCCTATATATTTTCCAATTATTTATGCTGCAGCACACACTGGTTTGAGGAAAAGTGAATTGATTGGTCTAAGGTGGGATTATGTAGATTTAATAGCACAGAAACTATATATATCCCTAACCATTACAGAAGCAAACGGCAAGCGCATCTTTAACTCCTGGACTAAAAATAAGAAATCAAGAAGCATAAAGTTAACAACTGGATTAGCTAGACTTTTGGAATTACTCAAACTCAAACATGATAAACGAAAAGCATCGCTTGGCGAAACATTTAACCCTCATAATTTAGTTTTTTGCAATTCAGCAGGAAACATTATGTCCCAGTCTTAAATTTCGAGAGCACTTAAAAAGTCAATAAAAGCTGCTGGTCTTCCAGACATCCGGTTTCACGATTTAAGACACTCTCACGCTACTATATTATTAGAGGAAAATGTCCATCCCAAAATAGTCAGCGAAAGGCTAGGACATTCAAGATTCAATGTGACAATGGATATCTATTCACATGTGACACAGTCAATGGAGGAATTAGCAGTTGGTACTTTGGATAAAATTCTTAAATAAATTTTAAGGCACAAATATCAAATAAGGCACCTTTTTGTCACCTGGAAAGTAATAATTGGAGAAGAAACCACTGTTCTAACTATTTACAGTAGAAGAAAAACCCTTATATACCAATGTTGGCGGGACTGCCTGGGAATCGAACCCAGCTAACCTGGCACGCAGGTCACAAGCGGTTTTGAAGACCGTGGCGGGCACCAGCACCACAATCAGCCCCATGAGACACTAATATATTATATAAAAAAAACTTCAACATTTCAACAATATTATAGGAGGAACTAAATATGACAATTCGTTTAGAAGCTGTCACACAAGTAAACTGGAAGGAATGCGTAAACTTAAAAGTGGCAAGCCATCAACAAGCGTTTGTTGCTACGAATCTTTATTCATTAGCTGAATCTAAATTCGAACCAACTTTTATCCCTGTTGCTATTTATGTAGACGAGCATATGGTTGGTTTTCTAATGTATGGTCAAGATCCAGAGGATGAACAATACTGGCTAATTCGACTAATGGTCGATGAATCCTACCAAGGAAAAGGATATGGGAGGGAAGCAAGTAAGGAATTAATCACTCTATTAAGAACCAAACCTGATATTACTAGTCTGAAAGTTAGCTATACGCCAGATAATGTAGGAGCAGAGGCACTCTACTTGTCGCTTGGGTTTGAGAAGACTGGAGAAGTGTTAGATGACGAAACCGTCGCTTTACTAACTTTATAAGCATCTGATTCACTTGTCAGTCATGCTGATATGATACTATAATAAGAACAGAAATAAGTAATGTAGGTGAACGTATATGCTTCAAGGCTGGTTTTCATGGTTTATGTTAATTTGGGTTGTCTTGCTGATGGGCTCTTTTGCCATTGGTGGATATTTTATGTTTCGGAAGTTCCTTAAGAGATTACCGAAAGAGGATGGCAAGTCCGATATGGATTGGGAAGAGCATTTTGTCACAGAAACTCGCCACCTTTGGGATACTAGTGGTAAAGAGCTCCTAGATGATCTCGTAAGTCCAGTGCCCGAATTATTTCGTGATGTAGCAAGACAGAAGATTGCAGGGAAAATTGGAGAACTAGCAATCAATGAAAAATCTTCCTCCATTAATCAAGATCTCATTATTCGCGGCTATATATTAGCCACACCCAAACGGGACCATAAATTTCTACGCAAGAAACTAACAGAAAAACAAATAGATCTCTCTCCTTACGAGAGCCTATTCTAAACGTAAAAAAGCATCGACCGAAGTCGATGCTTTTTTTTATATCATTTTCGTATCTGTATCTATTGCCCCATGCAGCTCATTGTGTATCTTCCTAAAATTCAAATACATCGCGATTCTCCATGGAACAATCATACCGAATGCTAGAATCCAGAACATACCGCTTAACTCTCCATAATCAATCGAAGAGCTTAATACTAGCTTTGCAATAATCCGTACGATTAAAAGACCAATTAAGATAAAAATGAAAGCTCGAGAACGTTTAAGGTAAATTTCATTGTCACGAATCTCAAACTTGGATGTCTTTATGAGGAGAATGGAAAAGAGCATTCCTACACCTGCTGCTTCCACAATTTCTAAAGGTGTGACTCGAAACATCGGGAACACAAACATCAAAGCACCTGTACTCATAAAAATAGGCGGTAAAATAATTTTCTTAGCAGTAGCTGGTTTCTTGGCCGCACGCATTCGAACGAACATCACAAAAAAAGCCATAAAAACGGCACCTATTGAAGATAGTAAAACCCAGTTCATACTCGTTCATCCTTTTTTATTTCAATTTTGCTCCTCTAATGGGAGTGAACAAAATCGTTTATACTAACTATCATTATATCCTAAAATGCGTCGATTAGAAAAAACTTTTTCGCGTAATAAAAATAGCCATTTAAGTTCAATGTCTTAAATGGCTACCGAAATTAACTTAATACTCGATTGATGGCATCTAGTACACGAGCTTCATCAAAAGGCTTAACGATAAAGTCTTTTGCTCCAGCTTCAATCGCTTCAACTACCATCTTTTGTTGACCCATTGCTGAACACATAATAATTTTCGCGTCTGGGTAATTTTTCTTAATTTCTTTAACAGCTTCTAGCCCGCTCATTTCAGGCATTGTTATATCCATAGTGACCAGGTCAGGATTCACCTCTTGATAGAGACGAACGGCTTCCTTTCCGTTCTCCCCTTCTCCTACCACTTCATGTTCTGCCTTTTGTAAAATATTAGACAAGGTCATTCTCATAAATTTAGCGTCATCAACGATTAATATCTTTGCCACAGCTGTTCCCCCTAACCAATCACAGCAATATCAAAAAAAGATAGATTAACCAATTTTTGATAGGAATTATCTTTAATATATCGTACCTTATCAAAATATACAATTCTCAAATTATTATATCAAGAAAATAATAATACTAAAAACCTGTGAAACCTCCAAATAGGCTGGAAAAGAAAGAAATAATTCTGGTCATCCAGTTAAAGAATAGAATAATCCCCATCACAATCATAATATATCCACCAATTTTCATAATCATTAGATTGTGTTTTCGAATCCATTGCATTTTCCCAATAAAGAACGAAAGGATTAGAAACGGAATGGCAAAGCCTAGAGAATAGGCCATCATATATATCATTCCAGAACCTGGATTCGATGTTGCTAAAGCTATGACACTCATTAAGATCGGGCCCGTACAAGGGGTCCATCCAGCAGCAAATGCCATCCCAATAAAAGTCGATCCAATATATCCAGATGGTCGGTTTTTAAACTCAAAACGGCGATCCTTCATCAAGAATTCAGGCTTTAAGAATCCAACAACTACTAAACCGAAGAATATAATAAAGATAGCACCAATTTGGCGAATTAGATCACGATAGTTCGCAAAAAATTGTCCGACAAAGGATGTCGTAAAGCCGATGGCGACAAAAATAATTGAAAATCCAATAAGGAAAAAGATGGTATGTAGTAAGCTTCTCTTCTGAAGCATGGCGTTATCAGTCTTCAATTCACCTACAGACATTCCAGTAATATAGGAAAGGAACGCAGGATATAAGGGTAAGCAGCAAGGTGATATGAAACTCAAGAAGCCTGCTCCTAGGGCAATAAATATATTTACATCTGACATGATAACATCTCCCAATTCACTCAATTCATCATCCATTCTAACAAATCTACAATTAAAAAGATAATGAATAGTTGTGAACATTTTGTGTATGAATTCTGTTAATTTGTACACCCATTCTTATTATAGTGTTTCTAATGTATTTATAGAACTTACTAGGAAATTATTTTACAAGAAATGATATTTTCCTTTTGAATTAATTACCAAAATCTATTATACTGTACAAGTACATAACAATAATTACTAGATATTTTCAGTATTTAACAACTAATCAAAGAAAATGATTTCGAAAGGAATATCAGCCGTGTGTAAACAAGAATTGCTAGCATTAATTGAAAAAAAACGAGCTGAACTCATACACATCGCTATGATTAATGGACTTAGCTCAACTTTGGCAATTAAATATAGCCAAGAACTTGACACTCTTCTGAATGAATATAACCGAAAATTAATAGAAAAGGTGCACACATCATAAAAATACCAGTAAGGCTCATTGAATTAAGCCCTCTGGTATTTTTATTTTGTTCCTTTAATACTCTGCCAATTCCTCACTCACTACATCTTCAAGCTTTTCCGTGCTACCATTTTGAAGGAGATACATTTTATGATAGAGTCCTTTTTGTGCGAGCAGCTCTTGATGATTTCCTCTTTCAACGATTTCTCCCTGATGCAATACTAGAATGAGATCTGCATCTTGAATCGTGGACAGGCGGTGAGCAATCGCGATGGTTGTTCGGCCTTTTCGCATTTTCTCCAGTGCCACTTGAATCATCTCTTCCGTTTCCGTATCAATATTCGCTGTCGCCTCATCCAATACGAGAATTTTCGGATTGGTTGCCATCGTCCGCGCAAATGCAATTAACTGTTTTTGCCCACTTGAAAACGTCGAGCCTCTCTCCACTACTCTATAATCATATGTGTTCTCTAGCTTTTCAATAAAGGTATGTGCTTGAACAAACTCTGCCGCCTGTTGGATAGCTTCATCACTTAATTGTTGATCGTAAAGCCGGATATTATCCTTGACTGTCCCATAAAACAAGAATGGATCCTGTAAAACTAGACCCATTTGACTTCTTAGTTCTTCAATCGGATAGGTCTTGATTGACTTTCCATCAACGGTGATTTCCCCTCTATTAAATTCATAAAATCGCATCATTAAATTGATGATCGAGCTTTTCCCACTTCCTGTATGCCCAACTAGTGCAACGGTCTCACCAGGCTTCGCCGTAAACGAAATGTTCTTTAGTACATCCTTCTTACCATCATAGGAGAAGCTAACATTTCGAAAATCGATTTCACCAGCTTGGATAGCTATCTTCTCCCCTAATTGCTTGGGTGCCACTTCTTCTTCGTCTAAAAGCGTAAAAACACGTGAAGATGCAACAATGGCTTGTTGAAACAAAGAAAGCCTCATCATCATTTGGTTGATCGGTTCAAAAAGACGATCCAAATAATTAATAAATGCATAAAGAACACCGATTTCAATTGGGCTATCAAATGAAGTAATTCCAAAGAAGCTAAGAACTACGACTAAAGCAAACACATAGACTAAGTCCATCGCAGGCCGTAAAAGCAGACCATCTACTTTAATATTTTTCATCCCTGCTTTATAATGCTTTTGATTAATTTCTCCAAATTCATCACGAAGTCTTTGCTCTTGGCGAAATACTTGAATGATGCTCATCCCTTGCAGGGACTCACTTAATTTCGCATTTAACTCACTTAATCTCTCACGCATATCCTGATAGAACTTTGAGCTTAGCTTCCGATACGTACGGATAATCACATAAATTATTGGTAAAATCGTTGAACAAAATAGAGCTAGCTTAACGTTCAACGTGAACATGGCAATAAATATACCAATTAGCAATACACCACTTTGAATAAAGGTAACAAGAACACTAACAAACATTTCTTTTATTGCTTCTGTGTCATTCGTTACCCTCGATACAATACTCCCTGCAGGTGTTCGATCAAAGTACCTAAGTCCTAAGCTTTGTACCTTTGTAAACACATCAATCCGCAGCTGCTGGATAATTTTCAACGCAATTTCTTGGAATTTCAGAAACTGAAAATAGGCGATAAACCCATTCATGATCTGAATCCCAATATAGATAGCTGCTAACGTCACAATCGGCTGATATACAAGGTTTCGAGGGGTTAAATAATCATCAATAAAAATTTTCACTAGAATGGGCCCAATGATTTCTGCTACCGTCGATACCAGTAAAAGACTAAAGGCTAGAACAATAGACTTCTTATGTGGCTTCGCATAAGCAAGGAGTCTAAAAAATACCTTTCGTTGCTCCTTGCCATCTAAATTAGGTGTCTTCTCCATGTTCACCCTCCATGCTCTACTAATTCTTCTAATTGCTGATGCAGGTACATGTCCTTATACCAGCCTTCTTCATTCATTAACTCCTCATGTGTTCCTTTTTGAACGACTCTTCCTTCATCTAAAACAAGAATTAAATCGGCATGCTTAATCGCACTTAAACGATGCGCGGTAATGATTGTTGTTTTTCCCTCACGGTTTTTCTTTAAGCCAGACAAAATGGCCTCTTCTGTCTTTGCATCAACAGCCGATAAAGAATCATCTAAAATAAGAACCTCTGGATTCAATAGCAATGCACGTGCAATCGATATACGCTGCCTTTGTCCTCCAGATAATGAAACGCCTCGTTCCCCTACCACTGTTTCATATTGCTCTGTAAATCCTAAAATATCTTCATGAATATTCGCTAAGGAGGCTGCTGCCATCCCTTCATTTTCCGAAGAAAAAGGTCTAGCAAACGCAATATTGTCTTTAATTGATGCCGAAAATAAAAAATGCTCTTGCGGAACATATCCGATTGCTTCTCTCAGCTTCTTAATTTGATAGTAGCTTAATGGTTTGTCACCAAATAATATTTCTCCGTCTACATCATCAAACTCTCGAATAAGTAGTTTTAATAGTGTCGTTTTTCCAGCTCCTAGCTTTCCAACTACACCAAGTGTTTGGCCTTTTTCTAACTTAAATTCAATATTCAACAAGGACGGGTCTTTAGCATTTGGATAGGTAAATGACTTTAAAGCGTATTGAATCGAACCAGACGGTACGACAGCTGCTGCGCTAGGATCATCTTTAATTTCTACTTTCTCGTCTAAAAGCTGTGACACACGATCATATGAAGCCCTTCCTCTTTCAACAATATTAAACAGCCACCCAAACGCAAGCATAGGCCAAATCAATAATCCTAAGTAGGTAGTGAAAGATATTAACTGTCCAATCGTTAATTCCCCATTTAGCACAAATTTCGCACCAAAGGCAATTGCCAGAAAGAAGGAAACACCCACAATAATATTAATCGTAGGATCGAACAAGGAGTCAATTTTCGCAACAGACACATTCTTCTGAACAACATCTTCTGATTGCTTTCGAAAGTCTTCTACATCCTCCTTCTCCTGTCCAAACGTTTTAATGACTTTTATCCCTGAAATACTTTCCTGTGTCTTGTCATTTAAAGAGGAAAATGCCTCTTGTGCTTTATGAAACCGTTTATGTAATAAAGTCCCGTACCAATTGGTTAGAAGCGCCATAAATGGCATTGGTATCAGGCATATGAGTGTCAGCTTCCATGATATAGTCGTAGCCATAGCCACAATAACAAAGCCACCTGTTGCTAATGAGTCAACAAGCGTTAACACACCTGCACCTGCTGTTTGTTGAATGGCTTGTAAATCATTTGTTGCATGAGCCATTAAATCCCCTGTTCTTCGACGTTGATAAAACGACTGTGACAATGATGTAAAATGGTGATACAACTTATTTCTCAGTAGCTTAGACAGCTTAACAGATGAACCAAAGATCATAATCCTCCAAAAGTATCTTAAAACATACATTAAGAAGGCGATGACGATTAGCATGCCGATCCACTGAAACAATACTGCCTTAGTTAACGTCCCTTCTTTAAAGTGATCCACCAAAACTCCTATTGCCTTTGGAGGAATCAATTGGAGCAATGCAACAAACATTAGCAATCCAATCCCACCAAGATATGCCTTCTTCTCTTGTTTAAAAAACCACATCAAGTCTAAAAATACTTTCACGCTGATTTCCCCCAACATTTCAAGCCTCTATTGCTCATTAAGTTTATCAAATATTTAAAAAATAAGGAAGATTTTTTCATATTTGAATTTTTATTTAGAAGGTGTTGCAAAAGCCCGTATTCCAAAAACATAAAACAAATGCAGTGTGGTGGATTCTTCGCTAATGGTGGAACACTTTCAGAGGGCTAGGGCGAACGCTTCCCTCTAATCTATTGAGAGTATGTTCTAAAACTCTATCTCCAAAATCAATAAAACGGAAGAGAACTTAGGGGATTAGCGTTTGAGCCAACATCCAAACGCTCCCAGGAAGACAAGCAACTGAGCGAAAATCACCCAACTCCCCGCGATTCTTTAAAGCAAAAAAGACACCACTCTTGGTGTCTTTCGAAACGAAGAAGGGAACAAACAGCCTGTCCATTTCATAACTGAAAAGGACCCGCTAATTTTTCTTAACTTCCTTATAGGTCTTTTTCACATCAGCTGTTGAGATTGACACCGTTTCATTAATCTTTATGTCTGTAGTAGTCAATGAATCGAGAACCTTTCCGTCTGTCGAGCGAATTTCCAACTGGAAGACAATCCCTGTAGCTTCATCCATGATTAATTGATAGGAATAAGCACTAAGCTTCTTCTGATAATACTCTGAAAATGTACCTTCAATCAATAAAGCTTTTCGCCCTAAGAAATCTTCTTTCCCCTTCACGTCCCACAATTGATAATTTTCTAAAAATCCTAGTGCAATTTCCTTGCTGTGAAGAGAAGTTCCAGCTGCACCTAGTTGGATTGAAGTAGCAGGGTAATAATATTCCTTCTGGCCACCCGCAACCGTTTTTATGCTTCCCTTAACCTTCTGAATTGGACCTTTGTCATTAATTTTAAACGTATCCGTTTTCAAGAATTCATTTGAGTCATGAAAGATGTCATAGATTTGTCCCTCTTCATACACATGCTCATATGACGATTCTCCCTGCAGATGGTTAGTCTCCTTGATTTGATAAGCAACCTCATTCTTTTTTAACTTGACTTTATAATCAACGGTAACATCAAACCCTGCAGCTTCACTTGTATAACGAAAAGAGCCTTTTGCGGAATCAAAATAATGGATGCTATTTAACATTTTTTCTTGAATGGCTTCTTTTGATAAGCTAGCAGGAATAGGAGCGGCTGTACTTATGTTTTTTTCCAAATGTGCGATTTGTTCTGATTCACCTTTATTCGAACGATCTTTCTGACCATCCCAAATTTGCTCAATTAAGCCCGATGAAATCATAATAATCGAAAAAGTGATGATAGCGGCTATTGAAATCAATGTTCTTTTCATTGTTATTCCCCCTTATTGATAGGTAAATTTAATCGCATCTGCTCCTGTTCCACCCTTATGTTCCTTAAACACTAAAAGCTCTAATTGACTGATTCCTTTTGTTGATTCTCCGATATAGTTCCACCCACCAGCAGCATAACGTTGGTTTAATACACCTGAAAAGCTGCGATAAAGAGATCCACTACTGTCACGGTTAAACCCTCGATAATCAGCGCTTGTATTAGTGAAGTTGGCATTCCATATATAAACCCCTATTCTAGCCTTATTTTCACATGGTGTCGTATACCAACCATAGTACACAAATCCACTCGCAGGTGGAGATGCTAGGTATCGATGATCACTATTAAATGAGCTACCTTGACCAGATTGATACACCCAGGAACCGGAATAACCGTTTGAATCTGTTAAACTATCATTATCAATGACAGTTACTCCTCCACATGCAGCATCAGCAGATGGATGAAACATCGACAGACTAAACAATAGACATACAGACAAAAGAAAAGATAATTTCTTCACAAAAATTTCCTCCTTATACATTATTTTCTAAAATATCATAACATAGGTAGCTTCTCTATCCTATCTTTTATTGCTGAAAATACAGGTGAGTAGTAGTGGGAAAGTAAGAAGAAACGTTCAAAGGGAAATAGATAAGATAAGAAAATCAAAAAAGCGACTTTTCGTTAATAGAAAAGTCGCTTTTTTCTCTTGATGAGGTTACAAATAAAAATTGACCCCTATATCAAAAGGAATTATTTAGGCTGCTGCTTGTTCATGGCGTTCATCATTTGATTGATTTTCTTTTGAGAAGGTTTCATTCCCATTTGCATCATCATCATTTTTAACATTTGTTCATTAATTGGTGGATTTTTCTTTAGATAGTTCATCATATATCGACGAGCAATGAAAAATCCTAGAGCTACACCAGCAATTAGTGCTAGTATACCAACTAGAATAAGATCCCACATAAAAACTTCCTCCTTCATGTTGTCTATCATACAGTGTACTAAACCAAAGGTTATTATACAATATTTGCTTTGCAAAATCCTATGTTTTAGACAAATTTTCTCTCTTTAATTGGTTTTAACCATCCGAACCGTTCATTATATAAATCAATTGCTAGGAAAGCCTCTTCACTTTTTCGTAGAACTTCAAAGAAAACCGTTTCAGCATCATAACTACCAGTTGCTTGTAGAATTAAATGGCGGTCAAATAATTCGAGCTTTGCCGTGCTTCTGATTCCTTGCTCTATATAGTATGCACTATTCTCTGAACGAAAATCCTTTTTCGTTTGCAATTGCTGATGAATAAACTGGTTTAGTCTCAGGTTTGGGATGGGTCTTGTAATATAGTGAATTTGTTTCGATAGAATGGATTTGATTTCGCCAACTGAATACTCGAATTCTTGAAAAAGCTGAAAAAACATACGTTCCCTGCCGAAATAATGCGCCGCAAATTCTTCCTCTATTAAATAGATTTGATAGTTTCTCACCAACTTCCCCCCTCTTAGGACAACCCTCTTTTTGTTTCATTATAATGAAACTTCGGATAGACGTTTGTCTTAAAAAGTCGGTGAACTTCTACTTTTTTTGTCGAATTCCTCATTTCGGTTGAAAAGGGATACTTTTCTACAGAAACTAGTTGCTTTTTCCAAGGCAAATGGTTTGTCTAATTGGCAACCGAATCCTGCAAGAGCTTAGGCTGCACAGAATTCGATGCAAGACCGAAATAAAGGCACTAGCGCGGATGGCTAGTGCCCTAGTAGATACATTTATTATTGTTCTAATAATGCTTTCACACGTGCGACAACATTATTTACTGTAAATCCGTACTCTTCCATAATCTTCTCTCCAGGTGCAGATGCGCCGAATTGATCAATTCCAAGAACATCTCCTTCATCACCTGCATAACGATGCCAGCCAAGACTACTACCCATTTCGATAGCTAAACGCTTCTTAACTGATTTTGGAATCACACTTTCTTTGTATTCCTTTGATTGAGCTTCAAAGCGATCCCATGATGGCATACTAACAACCGAAGCATGAATTCCATCATTTTCTAACACTTTTTGCGCTTCAATTGCTAAATTCACTTCAGAACCAGCAGCTAGCAGTAGAACATCTGCTTGCTCTTTTGTTGAAGGTGAAACTACATATCCACCTTTTGAAACCCCTTCGTATGCTGCTTGATCTGTACCTTTAATCGTTGGTAAGTTTTGGCGAGTCAATACAAGTGCCGTTGGTTTGTCTGTCGATTCCACCGCTAGCTTCCATGCTGCTGCCGTTTCATTCCCGTCAGCTGGACGAATAACTCCAAGGTTCGGCATAGCTCGAAGTGCAGCAAGCTGCTCAACCGGCTCATGTGTTGGTCCATCTTCACCTACAGCAATGCTATCGTGTGTAAATACATACGTAACCGGTAGCTTCATAAGTGCTGCAAGACGGATCGCAGGACGTAAATAATCAGAGAACACGAAGAATGTTCCACCAAACACATTCACTCCACCATGTAGAGCCATTCCATTTAGAGCAGCACCCATGGCAAACTCACGAACACCGAACCAAATATTGCGACCTTCATAGGAAGACGGTGTGAAGTCACCAGTCCCTTTAATCATTGTCTTGTTTGAACCAGCAAGGTCTGCTGAGCCCCCAATAAATGATGGAAGGTTCTTTGCAATTGCATTTAGTGCTTCTCCAGACGATGCACGACTTGCTAGACTTTTTCCTTCTTCATATACAGGGATGTCTTGATCCCAGCCTTCTGGTAACTCGCCGTTGATTGCTTTTTCGAATTGCTCACCTAGTTCAGGGAACGCATTTTTGTAGGATTCAAGCATTTGTGACCACTCTTGGTCACTCTTCGCACCATTTTCAACCACTTGCTGGTTAAAGTGTTCGTAAACCTCATTTGGTACATGGAAGTCTTCTTCAAAAGTCCACTTGTAATAATCCTTTGTTGCTTTTAACTCCACTTCTCCAAGGGGCGCTCCGTGAACATCCGATTTTCCAGCTTTTGATGGTGAACCGTACCCGATGACCGTTTTCACTTCAATCATCGTAGGGCGTGATTCATCACTCTTTGCTTCTTCTAATGCTCTAGCAATTGCTTCAACATCGTTGCCATCTTCTACTCGGATATATTGCCAGCCATATGATTCAAAGCGCATTTTCACACTTTCAGAGAAGGACTTATCTAAGTCTCCATCAAGTGAGATATCATTTGAATCGTATAAGACAACGAGCTTTCCTAATTTCAAGTGTCCGGCTAATGATGCTGCTTCAGCAGAAACACCTTCCATTAAGTCTCCATCTCCACAAATTGTGTATGTAAAATGATCCACCATATGATAATGATCTTTATTGTAAACAGCAGCTAGATGTCTTTCTGCCATTGCCATCCCAACAGCCATAGAAATCCCTTGTCCAAGAGGTCCTGTTGTTGCATCTACTCCTGGTGTATGACCGAATTCTGGGTGTCCTGGAGTTTTGCTCCCCCACTGACGGAATTGTTTAATATCATCCATGGAGAGATCATAACCTGTTAAATGTAATAGGCTATATAGAAGCATGGAGCCATGACCTGCTGATAAAACAAAGCGGTCGCGGTTAAACCAAGTTGGATTTTTTGGATTGTGGTTCATAACTCTTGTCCAAAGTGTATAAGCCATTGGAGCTGCCCCCATCGGCATTCCAGGATGTCCTGAATTGGCTTTTTCAATTGCATCGATTGATAATGTACGGATTGAATTTATGGCTAATTGTTCGATATTTTCTGACATTAAATTCACCCTTCCTTTCCTTTATAAGCTACCCTTTTAATATTATAGTGCCTAGTATTTTTATACAAGAAATTACGTAGAAATGACACAAAATTCATCTATTTCATTGACATTTTTTGTATAATATGTTGTATAGTTGATAAAAAAAGGAATGATCACCATATAAGTGTGCGTAACCCAATCCCATCAAGTATGAAAGAAATATAACACCATAAATAACTGCAGTCTACAAAAACTACCTTTGCCTTATATTTTGACACATAAGACGTTATACTATGTAAAAAAGGAATACAATTATTGGATGTATTCCTAGATGTAGAGCTCAATTAATGTAGATTTTTGTCTTGCTTGACTACTTTTAGTTTATTTGGTGTGACATCATTCCCCTTAGGGTCAACAATTGTCACGCCTTTTAAAGTCGTTAACATATTCGAACGGAACGTCTGTAAATACTCTTTTCTAAGAGATGACTGTTCCTTTGCTTCGGCTTCTGTTAATGACCCCTCTTTTGCTTTTTTTGCTAAAGCATTGATCCTAGCTAATTTTTCTTTAGGTAGCATAATCTAGCGCTCCTTTATGAATTAATCAATAAAGGACATATTACTAGAAACCTTGCAGTTTGACAAGAAAACTGCATTCATTAGGTTTCTTCTTCAGTATATTCTTTATAGCGACGATGTACAGTTGCCTTTGAGATATCGTAACCAAAACCTCTTAAAGTAGCGGCAATTTCTGCAAACGTAAGATCATTGTGGCGGAGTCTAACGATTTCTGAAATTGGAACCTCTTTTCGTTCTCTTCCGCTATTGTCACCTTGATTTTTTAAATTTTTCTGTGGCTGATAACCTTGTTCAATCGCTCGTTTCATTCCACGTTTGATTTTAATATTATGGAGCTTTCGTTGGTATTCTTCCACCATGCTAACAATCTTCAAGATCATCGTATCAGACTCAGATAGTTGAAGCTCTCCACTATGTGATATGCTGTAAAGCTTTACTCCATCCTTCATAATACAATGAAGAAGTGCTACTTTCGCATTACCCCTTCCGAGCCTTGTTTCATCCTGGATTAAGATCACATCTATATTCAATTCCTTTATTAAGCTTAACATCTCAATGATTCCGTCACGTTCTAGCTCGTAACCACTCGCTTGTTCTTTAATGACTTTCACTATTTCAAAGCCTTTTTGTCTGCCAAGCTCCAGTAATTCTTCCTCTTGTCTCTTTAATGATGTTTCTTGTGTCTCTTTAGTTGTGCTTACTCTGCAGTAGATGATTGCTCTCATATATACTCCTTACCTTATTGAATACTGGCGAGCTCTGTAGTTGTTAGCTCTACTTCTAACACAGGAATGACAAGCTGCTCTCCTGGAAAAATCTGATCTCCTGAAATGCCATTATGACTTTCTACCCAACGAATAAATTCATTTGCTGTCATTTTATGTTTGTTTCCATAAGTCTCTGCCATTTCCCATAATGTTTGTCCCTCTTGAACCGTAATCTTTATATAATTGTCAGTTGGATCACTACCAATATGTGTCATAAATACAATAGCTGTCGTAAAGCTTAATATTACTAGAATAATAGCATAAGAATATTCATTCCATAATTTTTTCATTATTAACACCTCTACATAGAATGTATGTTCGTTTATGGTGTTATTATAATACGAACGTTTGTTTTGTGTCAACGTTCATTCGAACTTATGTTTGTACGATATACGAACACATGTTATAATTATGACAACAATAACCATACGAGGTGCGTATTATGACAAAGTTATCGAAGCGACAGCAAGATATACTAGATTTTATTAAGGAAGAAGTTCGTTTAAAGGGTTATCCGCCGTCCGTCCGCGAAATTGGTGAAGCAGTCGGCCTTGCTTCTAGCTCCACAGTTCATGGACATTTAGCTAGATTAGAAAGCAAAGGGCTAATTAGGAGAGATCCTACTAAACCTCGTGCAATTGAGATTCTCCATTTAGAGGACGAAGCATCTCATATCCCGAGAAGCAATGTCATCAATGTACCCATTGTCGGAAAAGTCACTGCAGGTCTACCGATTACAGCCATTGAAAATGTAGAAGAGTACTTCCCTCTTCCTGAGAAATTAGCTCCAGCTGACGAACAAGTGTTCATGCTCGAAATTATGGGAGATAGTATGATTGATGCTGGTATCTTAGACGGAGATTATGTCATTGTGAGACAACAACAAACAGCTAATAATGGAGATATTGTCGTTGCTATGACAGAGGAAGATGAAGCAACTGTGAAAAGATTTTTCAAGGAGAAGGATTATATCCGCTTACAGCCTGAGAACCCAACACTAGAACCAATCATCCTACGTAATGTATCCATTCTTGGAAAAGTAATCGGTGTATACCGACATATCCATTAAAGCAAGCCAGTTGAGCTTGCTTTTTCTTTTGTTCAAATTAATTTACATAATATTATTATAACCCCCTAGAATTTTTAAAAATAAAGCCCCTTAACACCAACCGGCGTTAAGGGGCTTCCACTTCCCTATTAATACATCTTCATATATTGCTCGCGTTCCCATGGATGTACTTGCGTACGGAACATATCCCACTCAATTTCTTTCGCTTCGATAAAGTGTTCGAAAATATGTTCTCCAAGGGCAGATACGATAACTTCATCCGCTTTTAATTTATCTAATGCAGCCGCTAAAGTTGCAGGTAGATCCTCAATTCCTTCAGCTAGTCTTTCTTCCTTATTCATGATGTAGATGTTACGGTCTACTGGAGCTGGAGGAGTCATCTTATTCTTGATTCCATCTAATCCTGCTTTTAGTAAGACAGCCATTGCAAGGTATGGGTTAGCTGCCGGGTCTACGCTACGAACCTCAACACGTGTACTTATTCCACGAGATGCTGGGATACGAATTAGCGGTGAACGGTTTCGCGCTGACCACGCTACATAGCAAGGTGCTTCATAGCCTGGAACTAGACGTTTGTATGAGTTTACTGTTGGGTTCGTAACCGCTGTAAAGTTTGGAGCATGCTTGATGATTCCAGCGATAAATTGACGAGCAGTATCACTTAGCTCAAGCTTGCCGCTTGGATCAAAGAATGCATTTTCTCCTTCTCTAAATAGAGAAACGTTACAGTGCATACCCGAACCATTTACACCAAATAACGGTTTTGGCATGAATGTAGCATGTAATCCGTGCTTACGAGCGATTGTTTTGACTACTAGTTTAAACGTTTGGATTTGGTCACATGCTGATAATGCGTCTGCATACTTAAAATCAATTTCATGTTGTCCTGGTGCAACCTCATGATGTGATGCTTCGATTTCAAAGCCCATTTCTTCTAATTCAAGAACGATGTCACGACGACAGTTTTCTCCTAAGTCGGTAGGAGCTAAGTCAAAGTAGCCACCATTGTCATTTAGTTCAAGGGTCAGCTCACCTTGTTGATCTAACTTAAATAAGAAGAATTCTGGCTCTGGCCCTAAGTTAAAATCAGAGAATCCTAAGTCTTCCATTTCCTTTAGGATACGTCTTAAATTGTTACGAGGATCCCCATCGAATGGCGTACCGTCTGCATTATAAATATCACAGATTAATCGTGCAACTTTCCCTTTTTCAGCAGTCCAAGGGAATACTACCCAAGTATCTAAATCTGGGAATAAGTACATATCAGACTCTTCAATACGAACAAAGCCTTCAATTGAAGAACCATCAAACATCATCTTGTTATCCAGCGCTTTGTCAAGCTGGCTAATCGGAATTTCAACGTTTTTGATCGTACCGAGGATGTCCGTAAATTGTAAACGAATAAATTTTACATTTTGTTCTTCCGCAAAACGCTTAATATCTTCTTTGCTATACTTTGCCATTCTGAATTCCTCCTATTTAGTAAATGCTATTATTTTAATGGAAAAAGCGGGACATATCACCTTGTCGCAATGATGAACGATTAAACCTTCCAGCTTGCATTAATTCAGCTCGGAGTAATTTTCTAAGCTCTTCATCCGATAAGTCACGTCTTCCTTTTCCAACTTCCTGCAATTTTGCTTGTAGCTCCTGCTGTTCTTTCATCGTAAACAATTGCTTGATTCCAGCAAGATTCACTCCTTGATCAATCAAGTCCTTTATTTCTAGCAATTTATCAATATCATTCAGTGAAAATAATCTTCTATTTCCATCTGTTCTTGCTGGAGAAATCAATTGGTGTTCTTCGTAATAACGGATTTGCCTTGCTGTTAGCTCGGTTAATTCCATTACACTCCCAATTGGAAAGATCGGCTTTGAGCGACGTATTTCACTACCTCTTCCCATCTTTTTTCCTCCTTTGCCATTTCATACTCTTATTATATTCAATGTTAGATTAAGTGTCAATGACATGTAAGGTTTTCTCACATGGTTTTTTATCAGCTCAATTTTTTTCTTTTTTACTAGCTTTGCAGATGGGAAATACCCTTTTCTATGTAAACAGCTTGTATTTCCTTCACCTTTATAGGTGATTCCACTCGTTGGTCAGCAGGATGATCTATCATACTCCAACTGTACCCACTAAGCCTTCCACTTCTTTGCAAAATAAAAAGGATAGCTCATGTTCGCTACCCTTTGTAATATAACCTATTAAATGTGGATTAAACCTTTTTCTACTAATCGATTGAGCGCGATGCAGACTGCCATTTTCACGTGTGAGTATGTTAAGCCTCCCTGTACGTATGCTACATATGGAGGTCTTGTGGGACCATCCGCAGTTAATTCCATGCTGGCACCTTGAATGAATGTACCAGCTGCCATAATCACGTCGTCTTCATACCCTGGCATATAATTTGGGTATGGGGTGACATGTGAATTGATAGGCGATGCGAATTGAATAGCTTGACAGAAAGCCACCATCTTGTCTTTATCGTCAAATTGTACGGACTGAATCAGGTCTGTTCTTTTGGCATCCCATTTAGGATAGGAATTCATACCGAGCTCTTCTAACATCGCTGCTGTAAAGACCGCTCCTTTTAATGCTTGACCGACCACATGAGGGGCAAGAAAAAAGCCTTGGTACATTTCTTGAAGGCTGTATAATGAAGCTCCGGCCTCTGCACCAATCCCAGGTGATGTCATCCGGTAAGAACAAGCCTCCACCCATTTTTCTTTCCCGACGATATATCCCCCTGTCTTCGCAAGTCCTCCACCAGGATTTTTAATAAGAGAACCTGCCATCAGGTCTGCCCCAATATGACATGGCTCAAGTTCTTCAACAAACTCACCATAGCAATTATCAACGAACACTACGACATCTGGCTTAATTTCCTTCACAAACTCAATCATTTCCTTGATTTCTTCTATTGTATAAGAAGGTCTCGTTGCATAGCCTTTTGAGCGCTGAATCCCAATCATTTTCGTATTCGGCTTAATGGCTTTTTGAACAGCTTCAAAATCAACTTTTCCTTCTGAAGTTAATGGCACTGTATTGTACGCAATCCCAAATTCCTTCAACGAACCGACACCATTCCCACGAATCCCAACAATTTCTTCTAATGTATCATAGGGCTTTCCTGTCATATATAACAGCTCATCCCCAGGTCTAAGAACCCCAAATAGTGCAATCGAGATGGCATGTGTACCTGAAATGATTTGCGGACGAACTAACCCTGCTTCCCCTCCAAACACTTCTGCATAGATTTTTTCCAATGTATCTCTTCCACTATCATCATACCCATACCCTGTTGTTGGAATAAAATGAGAATCGCTCACTCGATGAGCTTGAAAGCTTGATAGTACGCGAAATTGATTGCTTTCAATCCGGTCATCTATTTGATGATGAATATCACTAATTTTCGATTCGATTTTTTTTACAATTGGTTGTAATTTCTCCCCATTGGCTAACTGTTGAAACATGATGTACTCCTATCTAAACGGTATATTTTGAAATTTGGCCTGATATTTGATGATCCGCTAATGCGTATCCTTTACAGTTATACACTTGCTTTTCTTCATCAAAAAGAAGCTCCCGCAAAATCGTTTCTAGCTTTAACTGAGCTAGAAGCTTTCCTTCTGTCGCCGGCACCTCCACATGATACACTTCCATTCGATCACGAACGATTTCCTCAATCTTGTTTTTTAATAAATGCCGGTCTTGTTTGTGAAACGCGCTGATACTAACCGATTCAGCGTTCGACGTCGGAACAAAGTCAGGATGCTGGATGTCTTTTTTATTATAGACGGTCAGCTGCGGGATGTCTTGAATAGCTAAGTCTGACAGTAGTTTATTTACCGTTTGCTCATGCTGAAAATAATCAGGACTAGACATATCCACTACATGCAACAATAAATCGGCTTCTTTCACCTCTTCTAGCGTCGAGCGAAATGCTGCGATTAAAGTCGTGGGTAGATCTTGAATAAAGCCAACTGTGTCCGTTAAGATTGTCGAAAATCCACTTGGTAAAATTACCTTTCTTGACATGGGGTCTAAAGTCGCAAATAATTGGTTCTCTTCATATGAATCTGCTTCAGTGAGCCTGTTAAATAATGTCGATTTACCCGCATTTGTATATCCAACTAACGCCATTTGAAACGCCTTGTTCTTCTTTCGGCGTTCACGGTAGCGATCTCGATGAGAAACAATTACCTCTAACTGCCCTTTAATATCATCAATTCTTCTGCGAATGTGCCGTCTATCCGATTCAAGCTTTGTCTCACCTGGTCCTCTCGTCCCAATTCCTGCACCTAGACGGGAAAGCTGCGTACCTTGACCACCAAGTCTCGGCAATAAATATTGAAGCTGTGCAAGCTCGACCTGAAGCTTCCCTTCCTTTGATCTCGCCCTTTGAGCAAATATATCTAAGATTAGCTGTGTTCGGTCAATAATTCTCGCTTCGATCCCGCTCGATAAGTTACGAACCTGGCTTGGAGATAACTCATCATTAAATATGATCAGATTCGCTTCAAGCTCTTCTTGTAAAGCAGCAAGCTCTTCTACTTTTCCTTTACCGATATATGTAGATGGATGAATCCGTTCTCTTTTTTGCACCAATGATGTAAGAACTTTCCCATTGGCAGTCTCTGTAAGGGATTCGAGTTCCTCCATCGAATATTGAAACCTCAAATCATCTTCGTTCGTTTGGCAGCCGACGAGAATGACTTTTTCATATTCTATCGCTTGTTTTTCCAACCGTCATCCTTCTTTCCTATTTGATCTTTTTCACATCATACCAAAAATGAACGAGTAACTCTAATATTACTTTATACAGCGCCTCGTAAAAAGCATATGAATAGGGAATATACCTGCAAAAAAATAAATTCTTATAGTTTCTGTAAAAACGGTTGAAATAATCCATTTGCATGATAAAATCATATTGTTTGTAAAAACAGCATAAACATGATGGTTACTTGCACGCGATGCAGTTTTTATTTGTTACATCTAGAGGAGAAATGAACATGACTTGGGAAGTTTTAAGTATGATCGGAACTGTTGCTTTTGCTATTAGTGGAGCGATCATTGCAATGGAAGAAGAGTATGATATTTTAGGCGTTTACATCTTAGGAATTGTTACCGCATTTGGCGGGGGAGCGATTCGAAATTTATTGATTGGTGTTCCTGTTTCTGCCCTATGGGAGCAAGGGTTGTTTTTTCAAATTGCCCTCTTGTCTATAACAGCCGTGTTCTTATTCCCTAATAATCTATTAAAGCATTGGCAAAAATGGGGTAATTTCTTTGACGCGATAGGTTTATCTGCATTTGCGATCCAAGGAGCATTATACGCAACAGACATGGGCCACCCCCTTAGTGCAACCATCGTAGCTGCCGTGTTAACCGGAAGCGGCGGGGGAATCATCCGCGATCTGCTTGCAGGAAGAAAGCCGACTGTTCTAAAATCTGAAATCTATGCGGTATGGGCCATCATCTGCGGATTGTTCGTCGGCTTAAAAATCGCCACCAACCCATATGAGCTGTACGCATTATTTATCATGGCTACCGGCCTTAGAGTTCTCTCCTATACTTATAAATGGAAGCTTCCAATCAAAAGCTTACACGCATCTGGAAAAGGAATCTGAGAAGTGTGCAGATTCCTTTTTAATATATTCGCTTCTCTTTCTGCTTCTTGTGACGTTGCAAGCTGTTTAAATAAGAGAATATATAGCAACCAACAAAATTAATGATGTTCCTATGAAGGCGAGGATTGCATTTAATTTCCGGTTTGCTTTCAGTTCAGACCTTGCCAAAAACAGTATGATAGCGCTAATAATGAACAGTGCATATGGTGAAAAATCTTCTATACCTGTTAACAAAGCCCAAACTGCAATACAGAGAGCAAAGCAGGCAAATACAACCCTCAACCCTCGAATCATCGTGTCCCATCCCCTTTGTTCAATACAGTGATGATGTAGTTCTACTAGATAACCAACAACTTGATTTTACCTATGTTTATAACTATAACTTAAAGGAAAGCCTTTTCAAACCTTAGGTGTATCAGTACTTATTCTTGTCAATGGCACTAGGTTAGGTGGGAATATTCTTTTATAGTCATAAAGAAGTTCCGGAATGTAGTAACCCCAAACGGTACAATTAAATTCATTCATCTAACAAAAAAACCAGGAAACCCACTCATTGGCCTCCTAGTTATTTCATAATCATGGATGATTCAACTGAGTTTCGTCTTTATTTATCTTCAAAGATTAAGTCATTGCTTCGAATCGTCATTAATTCATGACGATCGTATTGATTTTGCATGAGCAATCGCATCGCCTGCGCTCTGATCGATTTCTCAATAATATTCCTTATATAACGTCCATTTGAGAAGCTTGCTGGGTTTACATTGTTTTGAATCCATAGCAGATGATCTTTTACTTTTCTTTCGGCCTCATAGCTAAGCTCGTATTGTTTTTCCTTTAGCATTCTCTCCCCAATGTCCATTAATTGCTCAATCGTATAGTTAGGGAAATCGACGACAATGGGAAATCTGGAGTGTAGACCCGGGTTTAACGATAAGAATTGATCCATCTCTCTTGAATAGCCGGCGAGAATTAAAATAAATTCATGCTGCTTATCCTCCATATGCTTCACCATCGTGTCAATGGCTTCCTTCCCGAAGTCCTTTTCTCCCCCTCTTCCAAGAGAGTAGGCTTCGTCTACAAATAAGATTCCTCCAAGGGATTTCTTTATTAGATCCCTTGTCTTCTGTGCGGTATGACCAATATATTCCCCAACTAAATCGGCTCGCTCCGCCTCAATTAAGTGACCCTTCGAGAGTACACCCATTTTTTGAAAGAGCTTTCCAATTAGCCGAGCTACTGTCGTTTTTCCCGTTCCAGGATTTCCTTTAAACATCATATGAAGAGCTTGCTTTCCCGCTTTCAATCCCATATCTTCTCGCTTTTTATTCACATAGAGCCAGGCATAAATTTCTTTAATCATTTTTTTTACTTCTTCCATTCCTACAAGCTCACTTAGCTCTTCCTCTATTTCTTTTAACGCGGTATGTTCGACAGGAATGGACTTTGGAACAACTTCCGAATCTGGTATGTCCTTCGAAATGGCTTTCCGCTGCTGCGCATTAAGTACTATACTAATCTGTCCATTATTTTTCATACGCATCGGTTGATCCAAAGCTTTCACCTCACATTCTCCCAACAGTATACGCTTTCGATGCAGTTTCGTGACAAAAGCCCAACATATGTGCATCGTTGCTGTCATTTCTCGATTAACAAGCTACGTGTATAACATCTACACTGTCAAGGCATCTATCGGTATTCATTTCTTCATCATGCTTCTTCAATTCATATGTGTATAACTAAGAAAAAAGGGAAGGCATTCTAACGACAAATCCCTTTAGCCCTCAATTTGTTTGTCGTTATATGCGCTTTCCCGAGAAATAGAAATACGCCCTTATGAGATTGTATTCATAAATGCTTGAATTCATTAATGTATTTTGTTATAAAAAGGACTCTCATAAATTCTGTTGTTAATCTTCACTACAGACTCTCGTTTTCCGCGATCGAACCAGAGAGGCACTCACCTTTCCCCCCAATCCACTTGCTATTAAAATGCACCACTTAGGTAACACAGCCATAAATACAGAAAAAACCCGCATTATCAGCGAGTTTCTTCAAATAACCTCTATTTCATTAAGCTTGACCTTCCATATCAATTTGCACGTTTCGCTGCGGCGCAAAGGTTGAGATCGCATGTTTATATACAAGCTGTTGCTTTCCTTCTGATTCAAAAAGGACTGTAAAGTTGTCAAAGCCTTTAATTTGGCCTCTTAATTGAAAGCCATTCAGCAAGAATACCGTGACGTTTGTTCCATCTTTACGCAACTGGTTTAGAAATTGGTCTTGAATATTTACAGATTGTTTCATAGCAGATCCTCCTCTTTTCTCTCTATTATTTATTATTCGATTTTATTTCCAGCATTCCTTCAATATAGCTTGAAATTTCGCTTATTTTTTTATCAAGCGATGCACCACGGGCTATTTCGGACATATCAATCCATTCCACCTGCATTTTATTTCGAAACCATGTTAATTGTCTTTTCGCATACCTTCTTGAATTTTGCTTTAGCGTATCAACCGCATCGTTGAGGGATACTCTCCCATTTAAATATTCATATATTTCCTTATATCCGATCGCTTGAATGGATTGACATTCCTTTAACCCTCGATGATAGAGCTCTTCCACTTCTGCCACAAGCCCTTCTTCCATCATCAGATCGACTCTTTCGTTAATCCGTTGATATAAGAGCTCTCGGTCCATCGTCAAGCCGATTAAAGCGGTTTGGTAAAGTAAGTCAGGCGTTTGCTGGCTTTGATATGCTGACATGGTTTTACCTGTACAATGATACACTTCTAAGGCCCGAATAACCCGCCGGATATTATTGGGATGAATCCGTTCACTACTCTCCGGGTCGATTTGCTGTAGCTCTTGATGCAAAACTTCATTACCCTCTGAATTTGCACGTTCCTCTAAAAAGATTCGATACGCATCATCAGATGGGGCTTCTGAAAATTGATAATCGTATATAACCGATTGAATATATAAGCCAGTTCCACCAACAATCATCGGAAGCTTCCCTCTGCTTGCAATTTCTTCAATTTTCTCCCGGACGAGAAATTGAAAGTCTGCAACAGAAAAAGAGTCCTCAGGATTTTTGATATCAATCAGATGGTGCGGAATCCCCTCCATTTCCTGCTCTTTAATTTTTGCAGTTCCAATATCCATCCCTTTATATATTTGCATGGAATCTCCACTAATGATTTCTCCATCATACTTTTTCGCTAGTTCGATACTGAGCTTTGTTTTTCCTACTGCTGTTGGACCAATTATTACAAGTACCTTCTCTAGATTATTCAAGCTTTCCACACTGCCTTTTCTACCTCATTTATGTATTCCCTTCCTATCGTACCACAAATTCCAAAAGCAGTTGAACATCTAAGCAGTATTCACAAAATTGGTTTGCTTTATTCACCGAACATATAATTCCCTATTTTTCACCAAAAATATTACAAGCTCTTAACGAATCGTTTACAACCAATAGACAACCCCCATACTCTACTATCTCATTTTGAAGCATATGGGGAGCAGCTAGAAATTATAGAATTGGGTGAAATCACATGTTAACCATTACTGAAATAGGAATCGACTTAGGAACCGCTAATATATTGATTTATAGTAAAAATAAAGGAATTATCCTAAACGAGCCTTCCGTTGTCGCTATTGATACTGAAAGCAATAAGGTGCTTGCAGTTGGAAAAGAAGCTAAAGAAATGATTGGGAAAACCCCCGGGAAAATTGCAGCCATCCGTCCATTACGAGATGGAGTGATTGCGGATTACGACACAACCACGGAAATGCTTCGCTATCTGATGAATAAAGCGGCAAAAAAGCTGGGCTTCGGCTTTCGAAAACCAAATGTCGTTGTATGTGCACCATCTGGATCAACAAGTGTCGAAAAACGAGCAATTCAAGATGCAGTAAGAAGCGCAGGAGCTAAAAAGGTCTATCTGATAGAAGAACCAGTTGCTGCAGCAATTGGCGCGGATTTGCCTGTTGATGAACCGATCGCAAACGTCGTAGTCGATATTGGCGGAGGCACGACAGAAGTAGCCATTATTTCGTTTGGAGGCGTCGTTGCTTGTCATTCCGTCCGAATCGCTGGTGACCGATTAGATGAAGATATTATTCAGCACGTAAGAAAGGAGTACAACGTCCTAATCGGTGAGAAAACGGCAGAATCCATCAAGATGGAGATTGGGTATGCGTTAATTGATCATGATGAACGAACAATGGAGGTAAGAGGGCGAGACCTCGTTACTGGCTTACCGAAGACCATTTCCCTCTCCTCATATGAAATTAGAGAGGCTCTTAAAGAATCTTTCACACATATTATCGAGGCAATTCGAGCGACCTTAGAGGATTGTCCAGCCGAATTAAGTGGGGATATCGTTGATCGCGGTGTGATATTAACAGGAGGCGGAGCGTTAATCAATGGCATGCAAGATTGGGTAAGCAGTCAAATAGATGTTCCCGTACACATAGCACCCACTCCCCTAGAATCAGTAGCCATTGGAACAGGGCGATCCTTAAAATTTATCAATCGACTTCAAGCAGCAGTCAAATAATATCAACAAAAGCCGGGAGATGCACTCCGCGGCTTTTGTTATTTTGCAGTAATTGAATCCCCTGTATCCATTTCTTTCTCATAGATCTTTCGTTCACTCAGCTGGTCTGTAATCTGACGCAGAAAATCCTGATCAGTGATGACGACAAAATTTGGTTCAAACCAATTATTTTTAATAGCGAAGGTTAATTTATAGCTATTATTTACTCGGTCATTTAGTCCATACAACGAATGCCAGCGAACAATTTTTTCAACTTCGTAATATTTAATCCGCTGATTATCATAATAGCGACCATTAAGAATGATTCCTTCAGATAAAAGATAAAAATTCCCTTCATGTTTAATCATATTAAGCATCAATAAAAACCAATAAATAGAATTCAAGAATCCCGAATGTAACCAGTCAGTGGCATAGAAAATAATAAGTAAAGCAACTAAATAGGCAATCGCAATATTTGTTGTCCAATTCACCCGTTGATAGGCTTTCTGTTGTTTCGTAAGAGGCTTCATTTCCTTCCATTCAGCAGGTATAAGAATCTGTTGATACTCATGGGAGTGATGAGGGAAAATCGCATCCTTTGTAAGATCAGCTGCTTTTTTTACATTCAATCGATAGCTAAAAATATAATAGATTCCTATTACAAAAAGTATGGTAAAAAATAGGTTTTCAAGCATGCTTATTCTGTCCCCTTTCTATCAGTGAAGCCCACTGAGATTTCCTTGTCCCTTCCAAAAAGCTCTTTAGAGTGTATACGGTTGAATGTGAAAAAAGTTTCATTTGGTTCAGTTAACGGAAAAAAAACCGATACCACCCATTCAACCTTTACTGATGACTCTTTTCGTATCCTTAGTTATTTTGGAGACATGGGCAGTTTTTTAAGAAGAACGTCAGCTTACCTGGTATAGAACCACACTCTTTTGGAATAGCGCTAAAATGAAAAAAGACTGTAGGCAACCTCAAAGTGCATCGAGATTGTCTACAGACTGAATGCTTAGGATGATGACTCCCAGCTTAAGAAGAAGTATTTACGGACCTATTATTCCGCCTGCCGCTTCCGCATTCGATTGAAATAGAGAAAAATTGGTAAAGGAATGGCAATAAACCCTAAGCTTTTTATTAGCTGATTCTTGGCTCTTTGCGTTTCCCTGTTTTTTTCATCCTCAATCATTTGATCATAATCTGCACGGAGTTCTTCCTCTGTTCGCTCCACTTTATTCGACTGCCCTTCTTTATCCATTTCTCTCATCTGTTTATAATCCGAGAATGTTTGATAGTAGGCAGGAGGGCTAATAAGATCAGCCGCCGCCATAAAGATGGAGATGCCTCCTCCGATTACCATCATTAACGTCGCAAATAAAACTAAATACGTATACAAGTGCCTCACCACATGCTCATCTCCTTTTTCTCTATTTTTTAAAGCATATACAAGTACAAATACAATTAGAATACCAGGTAATAAAGTCAATATTAAGCTAAAAGCAAACAATTTCACCCCTCCTATGAAACAGCTTTATATATAATATAGTATAACTCGGAAAAATTAACCAATGTAACAAGAAAAAGTCACAGTATGATGGCTGTGACTTCTCTCTTCATTCATATTTAAGCATACGTAAAATCGACTGATGACACACCTCTCGATAGGATCGATGTAAGTGTTCTTCATCTCTCATTAGCCATTGAATTAAGCTTCCATCAATCATGGAGCGAATAGCGATAGCTGCTTCTTCCACATCTTCTACATGAAACACCTGTTCTTCTAAGCCTTGCGCCACAATTCGGCGTCCAATTGACCAACAATTTTGGTAAAACTGCTTGTTAATCTCCTTATACCGTTCATTCGTCTTCGTTTGCGACAGAAAATCTAAATACACCCGGTAAAAGGTTTTGTTTTCCTCTGGGCTGATAAATACCTGGTTCATATACGCTTCAAGCTTTTCAATAGCCGTCTCTTTCTCATCTATGGACTTTGATTCTTTCTCATAAATTCTTGTTGTAAGCCATTCAAAAAGATGGGCAAACACATCTGCCTTATTTTGGAAATAATAATTGGTAACCCCTTTGCTCACACCTGCATAATCCGCTATATCTTGAAGCGTAACGGATTCATACCCCTTATCAGATGCAGCCTGAAAAGCTGCTTTCAATAGTTGCTTTCGCCTTTGCTCTGCTTTGTTCGTCATTTCTCATTGCCCCTCCATTTGTTCCCTATAATGATTATACAAAAAATGTTCACTTTTTTCGAACAAAATTATTCTGACTGGACAAAATAAATTGACCGGTCAGAATAATTTGTATTATGATGTTGTCAGATACACCAATTGTCAGTAAGAAAGGGGAACTATTTAATGAACCAATCATTTAAAGCACTTGTTGTCGACAAAAAAGAAGATGACTTTTCACTTACCATTCAATCCATCTCACTTGAGGACCTTCCTGATGGCGATGTTACCATCCAGGTTCACTATTCTAGTGTTAATTACAAAGATGGCTTAGCTAGTATTCCCAATGGCAAAATTGTTCAATCGTACCCGTTTGTTCCTGGGATTGACCTTGCTGGAGTTGTTGTGACTTCTAAAGACCCTCGATACAAAGAAGGAGACAAAGTCCTCGTCACGAGTTACGAGTTAGGAGTGTCACATTATGGAGGCTATAGTGAATATGCAAGCGTGCCTGGTGACTGGATTGTTCCGCTTCCAGAAAGCTTAACATTTAAAGAAGCAATGACATTTGGAACAGCTGGGTTTACAGCAGCACTTTCGATCCATCAATTAGAGAAAAATGGACTAGCCCCTGAAAAAGGGTCAGTGTTAGTAACTGGGGCAACAGGTGGAGTTGGCAGTATGGCTATTTCCATGCTCTCCAAACGAGGATATGAAGTAATCGCAAGCACTGGAAAAGAATCGGAGCAAGAATACTTAAAAAATATCGGTGCAAGCAAAATCCTTTCTCGTGAAGAAGTTACTCCAGAGAAAATTCGTCCGATTGGAAAACAGCTTTATGCAGGTGCTGTTGATCCTGTTGGCGGCAAAACGTTAGCCTCTGTTTTGAGTAATGTACAATACGGCGGTTCGGTTGCTGTAAGCGGGTTAACAGGTGGTGCAGATGTTCCAACAACAGTCTTTCCTTTTATCCTTCGAGGCGTCAATTTATTAGGAATTGATTCGGTTTACTGTCCGAAAGAGCTTCGCGAGATACTCTGGAACCGGATGGCTACTGACTTAAAGCCTGATTTGTTATCAACTATTGAAAATGAAATCACATTCGATGAGCTGCCTGATGCTTTAGCAAACATTCTGAAAGGAAATGCGAGAGGGAGAACCGTAGTGAAGGTCATAAAGGAATCTTAAAAGGGAAGGACATTTCTCACTGAGGGATGTCCTTATTTTCATTCTGAAGAACAAAATCATAGAGCCTCTTGATCAGGCTCGGGCAAGCATAAGACCGTTTCGAATAGATGGCGTTCTTTGCCTTCCATTCTAAATTAACTTATTACCTCGAGTAGCTAAGATGCTGGATGTTTACCCGCGATAAATTTCACATGTTCTTAAGCAACAAAAATGGCTCCGCTGAATAGTCATGAGCTATTCTTAACGGAGCCATTTCAGTCGTAAACATATACTCTATTACACGAAGTGACTTCCCCTTCTTACATCACACGTTTAAACATTTTTTCCATGTCGTATACGGAATAATGAATGATAATCGGTCTCCCATGTGGGCATGTAAAGGGGTCGGAAGTTTGTCTTAATTCATCAATTAACGCTTGAATCTCATCCTTTCGAAGGTGCTGATTGGCTTTAATTGATCCTTTACAGCTCATCATGATCGCCGCTTCTTCCCTCAGCTTTTTTATATCTACCTTTTTCATATCTAAAAGCTGCTCAATCATCTCTTCAATTATCTGCTTTTCTTCACCTCTAGAGAACCACTGCGGATGTGACCGAACGAGAAAGCTGTTGTGTCCGAATGGCTCAAGAAATACCCCTACAGCTGCAAGCTTATCTTGATGCTCAACAATTTTCATCGACTGGTCAGTTGAATACTCAAATGTAAGGGGGACTAGCATTTCTTGAACTTCATTCTGCACCTGCCCGACCTTTTCCTTAAAATATTCATACTTAATGCGTTCCTGAGCTGCATGCTGATCAATGACATAAAGCCCCTTTTCATTCTGAGCAAATATATACGTTCCATGCATTTGGCCAATAGGGTATAGTGGCGGAACCCGTGAGGATATGGTCTCATCTGCCTCTTCTAGCTCAAGATCAACCTCTCCTGGATCATCCATTGGTTCCTCATATTCGATCACCATAGGGCTATCTACTTGTCCCAAATCTACTAATGGCTTTGGTTCTTCATAAGATGGCAGGTCAAAAGAAGATTCTGTCGGTTCATATATTTCAGTCGCCCCGCTAGGTACATGCTGAGAGTAATCATTCACCGCATTAACGAATGCTTCAGGCTGCTTTTCAACTGGTAAATGATCCAGAGTAAGAAACGTTTGCTCAGATTTTGGCTTTTCTTTCTTTTCTTGAATCATTCCAGAGGGAATCAGCTGTTGTTTCTTAAGGGCTGCTCGAATCGTCGTCGTAATCAGCTCATTTAACTCCTGCTCCTTGCTAAACCGCACCTCCATTTTTGAAGGATGCACATTGACATCAACAAGTAGAGGATCCATTTCCACATTCAATAATACAATTGGATAGCGGCCAATTGGCAGTAGCGTATGATATCCTTCTTGAATCGCTCTAGCTAAAGGGTAATTTTTGATAAACCGTCCATTAACCATTGTAGAAATATAATTTCTGGAAGCTCTCGTTATTTCAGGCAAAGCGATCCAGCCTCTCAGCTGAAAGTCTAATGATTTAGACTCAATCGGAATCATCTTCTTCACTATGTTCAGACCATAAATGGCTGCCAATACCTGACGGACATCGCCATTTCCATTCGTATGGAGAAGCTTTCGATCATTATGAATTAAACGAATCGAAACTTCAGGATGAGCAAGGGCTAAACGATTCACCACGTCTGTGATATTGCCAAGTTCCGTATGAATCGTCTTCATGTATTTAAGGCGGGCAGGTGTATTGAAAAATAAGTCGGTAATCACAATATCTGTCCCTTTTCGGCTTGCCGCCTTCTCAAATACCTCTACTCTTCCACCTTCAAAAACTACTTTTGTTCCTGCATCACCTGTAGATGTTTTCATCTCTAGTCTTGAGACAGACGCAATACTTGGCAGTGCCTCTCCGCGAAAACCGAGCGTTCGAATCCGAAACAGATCATTTTCATCTTTAATTTTACTCGTGGCATGACGTTGGAAGGCAATCAGCACATCGTCTTCTTCAATTCCATCCCCATTATCAAGGATTCGAATTTTTGCTAAGCCCGCTTCTTCCACTTCTATTTCGACTATCGTACTACCAGCATCGATGGAATTCTCCACAAGCTCTTTAACGACAGAAGCCGGTCGTTCAACAACCTCACCTGCTGCAATCTTATTCGATAATGCGTCATCTAATTGAAGAATCTTTCCCATGCCTTCACCTCCTGTTAATTAGCCCTTAAGTTTCTTATGAAGTTCATATAATGTGTTAATTGCCTGAAGCGGAGTAAGGTCTAATATATCCATACCCTTTAGCTGGTCTAACACCTTCTTTTCCTTAGTAGAAAGAGTAGGCTTGTTTTCCTCCATTGCCTCATCGAAAAAGGATAGCTGTGCTTCTCCTACTGCGGTTTCTTTCACTACTGGACTTGCAGACTTCGATTGAGAAGCTGGCTGTTCATCTTTCATTTCTAATCTGCTTAATATTTCATTCGCACGCTGAATCAGCTCGGCTGGAAGCTCTGCTAGCTCGGCAACATGAATTCCATAGCTTCGGTCAGCTGCACCTTCCTTAATTTTATGAAGGAAGACTACTTTCCCATTATGCTCCATCGCACTTACATGAATATTCTTCAAACGAGGTAGCTCCTCGTCCAGCACAGTTAATTCGTGGTAATGGGTAGAAAACAATGTCTTAGCTCCTGTGCGGTTATGGATATATTCAATAATTGCTTGAGCTAACGCCATCCCATCATACGTCGAAGTTCCCCGGCCAATTTCATCAAATAATATTAAACTATCCTGTGTTGCATGAGCAATTGCATTTCTCGCTTCGAGCATTTCTACCATAAACGTACTTTGTCCTGATATTAGATCGTCGGCAGCCCCTATTCTAGTAAATACTTGATCAAAGATTGGGAGAATGGCTTCTTCCGCAGGTACATAACAGCCTATTTGTGCTAGTATGGCTGTTAAAGCAATCTGCCGCATATACGTACTTTTCCCCGACATGTTCGGTCCAGTAATCAGTAGAATTTCCCGCTCTGTATTCATGAAACAATCGTTCGGTACATATTCCTGGGCGTTCATTACTTTTTCCACGACAGGGTGACGACCATCCTTCACCATGATTCGCCGATCTGCAGAAAAAGCAGGCTTTACATAATGACGCTCTTCACTGATTGTAGCAAAGCATTGCAGCACATCGATTTCACTCACTGTTTTCGCAAGTGATTGAAGCCTTGGAATAAATTCCTTAACATGCTCACGAATGGCGGAGAAGAGTTCGTACTCAAGCTCCATGCTCTTTTCTTGAGCTTGCAAGATTAACGATTCCTTCTCCTTTAACTCCGGAGTTATAAATCGCTCTGCATTCGTTAACGTTTGCTTTCGGTCATATTGGCCTTCTGTCAATAAATGTAGATTCGCCTTCGTCACTTCAATATAATAACCAAACACTCGGTTATAGCCGACCTTCAATGAACGAATGCCCGTTTTTTCACGCTCTTGTCGTTCAAGCTCTGCAATCCACGTCTTCCCATTCCGACTGGCATCACGATAGCGGTCTAACTCCTCGTTATAACCATCCTTCATGATATTTCCCTCTTTGATCGATAGAGGCGGGTTTTCTACGATTGCTTGATCCAATAGGTCCGTAAGCTCCTCACACGGATCTAATTGTGTCAGGAGGCTCTCCATTTCAGCATGTCCCATCTGTCCGATCACGGATTTTAGAAAGGGAATTTGCTGAAGGGAGCGTTTCAATTGAATGAGGTCACGCGCATTCACATTACCAAATGCTACTCTTCCAGCAAGACGCTCTAAGTCATATACTTCCTTTAGCTTTTCTCTAAGCTCTTGTCGTTCAAAATAGCTTTGAAGAAGTGTCTCCACAATCCTTTGGCGTCGTTCGATTTCCTCTTGATTAATAAGCGGACGATCGATCCACTGCTTTAACAGCCTGCCGCCCATTGCCGTTTGTGTTTCATCCAGTAGCCACAGTAACGAGCCTTTTTTCCCTTTCGATCGGATCGTTTCTGTTAACTCTAAATTCCGCTTGGAAAAATAGTCAATTTTCATAAATTGATGAGTTTGATAGATAGTAACGGGCTGAAGATGATCAAGACTTCGTTTTTGAGTTCGATATAAGTAATTGAATAATCGAGCAACCGTTTGGCGGAATTTCTCTTGAGTGAGTTCCGCAAGAAGTGGCTGATACGGCTCTTTCTCCACAAGATCTTTTTCAAACGACAAAGTAATCGCTAGCCGTTCGCGAATCTTTCGCTGGAGCTCCCCATCAAAATCGTTATCAATTACTACCTCTTTCGCACCAGTTAATGATAACTCATTCAACACTTCATCGAAGCTTGCTGTCAATAATGTAGCCCGGTTTTCTCCTGTTGATAGGTCGTTATAAGCATAGCCAAAGGATTGATCGTCAAAGCATGTGATGGTAGCAATATAGTTATTCTCTTTCTCACTTAGCCCGCGGCCTTCCATCATCGTTCCAGGGGTAATGAGTTGAACAACCTCCCTGCGAACCACCCCTTTCGCTTGCTTTGGGTCTTCTGTTTGTTCACATATGGCAACCTTGTACCCTTTTTCCACTAATTGTTCAATATAGCCAGGGGCAGAATGATACGGAACACCACACATCGGAATGCGATCTTCAGACCCGCCATCACGGCTAGTTAAGGTTATTTCTAATTCCTGTGATGCACGCACCGCATCATCAAAGAACATTTCATAAAAATCGCCAAGGCGAAAAAATAAAAAGGCATCCTGAAAATCTGCCTTGATAGTTAAGTATTGTTGTATCATCGGCGTATAAGCAGCCATAATTTCCTCCAAATATGAAAATCTATCAATTGCTTCTTCGACAATCTATTATATCATACTCAATCCATACTTTTCAGTGGCGGTGCAAAAAGGAAATTATATGACATTTCAAAAAAAATCGTGCAATGGCATGGAGATTCCTTCGCACGATTTTAATAGATTCAATTATATTCCTGAAGTATTCATCAAGACCATTCTCCAGCCGTCGGGGTCTTCGACTGTTACCCCTCCTCGTTCCCAGTATGGGTTTTCTGGTTCTACTTCCTCATAGCCCATCTGTTGAAGCTTATTCACAATCCTTTGCTGTTCAAAGGAATTTGGAATATAAAAAACGAGTAAATGCTCTTTTGTTGGCGCCGGAAGCTGAATTTCTTCCTCTGATTGTGTAAATTCGAGATGATAGGACGTGCCGGGCAATCCTACCATCACTCCATCATATCCATCATGTTGACGGAATTCCCCTATTTTTTCTAAACCTAATCCCTCTGTGTAAAAATGCACGAGCCGATCTAATTGATTTGTAGGTCTTGCGATGCGAAATTGAACAGCTGGAAGCTCCTGTGTCCACTCCTTCCGAACGATGACCTCATACGGGTAGTCTTTATCCTGATATCTTCCTTCAGTTAAGCCTGTAACAAAAACCTTTAATGGGCATATACTAGCTCCACGATTCGTGGGAAACCACGGTCTCCCTTCCTTTACTAATACAAATACACCTTGTTGATCCCCATAAAAGTGAAAACTATCTGATTTTGGCTCTATGTCTGTCGCGACAAAGCGCTTAAGCGAATGAGCCATCTGTTCAAGCTGCCTCACCGGCATTCCAATTTCCCCCACATCATGCCAACCAGTAGGAATGCCAGTATCAATCGCTGGTCTTTCTAGCGCTTCTAATATATTTCCATCAGGATCACAAAAATAGGTTTGTTTCCCTTCCCAATAATAGATATATTCTCCCTCACTGTTCGGCAGTATTCGTTTTTCTGACGCTAGCTTTTCTTGTATATGCGTGAAATAGCTTTTATCTGTCCGAAAACACACATGGTAATAGGGCTGAGATGAAACCTTTTCAAAAACAAGCTTCGTTGTTCCAGCCATCACCGCAAAGTAAGATTCCCCTTCACCAACAAGCTTCATCTCTAATGTAGATGTATAGAATTGTTTCATTTCTTGTAGCCGATTACATGTTAAGTGTAGTTGATAGATTCTCATCGTTACCTGCCTCCTTATTTATATCTCTATTATAAAAAAAGAAAGCCATTTCTTTGTCCGTCAATGGTCGTAGATTTTATCATACATGATATGTAGAATATATCTTTTGAACAATGCACAAAAAAGAAAACTAGGAAGTAAAACCTTCCTAGCTACCGTTTATTCTTCTTCATCTCCGACTAAAAAGTCTGGGTTTAGATCTTCGAATTCTTCATCGTCTACATCTAAGCCCCAATCATGGTCATCTTCACAATCACAATCAGGGTAAACAGCTACACAAATTTTTGTTTCGCCAATGACTTCCACTAGAAATTCTCTTTCTACGTGAACAATGATTTTGTTTCCATTTGGAGAAATCACTGCCTCAACGCAGTTTGGCTGTTGCAGTACGCGTGCCACTACATCATGGTCATCGAAGCAATCAGGATCACGGTATTTTAATTTAATGACGTCGCAATATTCTACACGTTCAGTAACTACTTCTGTTTTTGTATTATCGTTATATGAGTACCAAACGTTAATGTCATAATAACCGCTGACTTCAACCGTTTTTCCAACCTTCTTCGCCTCGTACGTATGGTTTATAATCCAACAACCAAGGATACTACTTGGATGATGTTGCGGGCAAATCGTATGATTGGACTGGGTAAATTTACGTCCTTTCGCTACGACCGCTTTCGTAATAATCTCTCTGTATTCTCCCATTGCGAGCGAACCCTCCTCTTTCATTTTCCATTCATCCTATGCGGGATATTAGACTAGTGTGCTAATATTTTTTCCAGCAGCTTTTGCTTTGGATGAGGTACGGTCATAGTGCATTCTATGCGTTCACCCATGGATGTGTGTCATAGGAAGGGGCCGCTAAACCATGTCATCATCTAATAGTGTATGATGATGGTTCGTGCATAGGTAAGGAATACCGATCCTCTGTTAATGATGATGAATATTCGAGGATTTTGTAGTGGTTTTAGCCTTCATCTGCGTGATGATGACCTTTTTTCTGGGATTTCGGGTTGATTTTGGGCTTCATCGACCAAATGACTGTTTTAATGCTCCATCACAATACAAAAACCCCTAAGCAAAATTACATCTGCTTAGGGGTTTTCTATTCATCTTAATGATGGGAACAGTTTTTGTTATTCATCTCTGATCCGGTTTCACCGCTTAGGATGTTTCCACCTGTTGACTCAATTACTTCGTCTGTTACTTTATTTGAGATCGTAACTGCGACCATTTGCAGGATTTCATTGACTTCCATTTGTGATTCTTTGAATTGCTGAACGACTGGAATGGAATCTAACTCTTCCTCAATTTGGGCAATTTTATCCTCTGTACGCTTTAGGGCTTCTTCTTTCCCATAATGCTGAAGGTTGACCGCTTGCTTTTGCAAGCCTTTAATTTGTGAAATAAGTGATTTTACTTTTTCGTTATCATGGATTTTTGCTTCAGCTTTTTTGAAAAAGTCTACTTCTTCTGTTTCTGCAATCATCATTGCTATTTCTTTCGCACGGGTAATAATGTCATCTTTTGTATATTTCGCCATTTTAGTTCACCTCTACTGGTTGTTTCTCTTCTATCATTTCTCCGTTTAATGACCATGTTTTTGCTTCTGTAATTTTCACTTGTACTAGCTTACCAATTGCTGTCTTAGGAGCAACAAAGTTTACTAGCTTGCTCTTACGTGTATAGCCAGCGAGGACATCGGGATTGTTTTTACTCTCACCTTCTACTAAAACCTCTACGACTTGACCTTCATATTTTTTCAATGCTTCAGCAGAAAGCTCGTTCACTAACGCATTCAAACGTTGAAGTCGTTCTTTCTTCACTTCCATCGGAACATTGTCATTCATTTTTGCGGCTGGTGTTCCTTCACGAGGTGAGTAAATAAATGTATAGGCAGATTCATATCCGACTTCACGGTAAAGCGAAAGCGTTTCTTCGAATTGTTCTTCCGTTTCATTTGGATAGCCAACAATAATATCCGTCGTTAATGCTACATCTGGAACTGCCGCTTTTATTTTGCGAACCAACTCAAGATACTGCTCTCGGGTATATTTTCTTGCCATAATCTTTAACACATCTGTCGAGCCTGATTGAACCGGAAGATGGATATGCTCCACTAAATTGCCACCCTTCCCAAGTACTTCAATGAGATGATCATCAAAGTCACGTGGATGACTTGTTGTAAAACGGATGCGAGGAATATCAATTTTGCGCATTTCATCCATTAAATCACCTAAGCCATATTCGATATCCTCTAAGTCTTTTCCGTAAGCATTTACGTTTTGACCTAACAGGGTAATCTCTTGATAGCCTTGAGCAGCTAAATGGCGAACCTCTTGGATAATATCTTCAGGGCGTCGGCTTCTTTCTTTTCCACGCGTATAAGGAACAATACAATACGTACAGAACTTATCACAGCCATACATAATGTTTACCCATGCTTTAATGTTGCCACGGCGGACCTTTGGAAGATTCTCAATAACATCTCCCTCTTTTGACCAAACCTCAACAACCATTTCTTTCGACATATATGCTTCTTGGAGGATGTTTGGCAGTCGATGAATATTATGGGTTCCGAAAATCATATCCACTTGCTGATACGTTTTTAATATCTTATTTACAACTGATTCCTCTTGAGACATACATCCACATACACCTAGTAATAGATCAGGCTTTTGCAGCTTTAAATGCTTTAAGTGACCAAGCTCACCAAACACTTTATTCTCTGCATTTTCACGAATGGCACATGTGTTTAACAAGATCACATTGGCATCATTTACGTCATCTGTAGGTTCATAGCCTAAACCTAGAAAAATCCCTGCCATTACCTCTGTATCGTGCTCGTTCATTTGACAGCCAAACGTACGGATATAGAATTTACGTCCGTTCCCCATGCCTTTAAACTCTTCCGGAATTGAAAAATCTTTATGATACTGAACTTCTTCTTTTCCACGCTTCTTAGCATCTTTAAGGGAAGGAGCCGTATAAACCGTTTCAAAAAACTTGCTGTAATCCTTTTCGGATTTTTTGTCCGAAGGATTTGATTTTTCAATAATTTGTCCTGTTGATTCTAACCGCTGCTTTTCGTTCATTTATATATCTCCTTTCAATAAGCATTTTCAACATATCATAGTAAACATGCAATTATTAATTATAAACCCAAAAACTACTTCAAACAATATCATATATCACTTGTTCTAATTTCTACATATCTTAAAACTAGGGAACCACCTATTTATTGAAGGGTCTTCTCTATTTACATTTCTATCTGTTTTTTCTTTTTTTGACTGATTAATATGACCATTCTTATTTAAAAGTGAGTCAAATTCTCCTTGTAGCTAATAGAATAATATGAATTATTTTAAAAAATTTAGAAAGGAGTTGAATATAAGATGGTAGAGCAGTTAAACCAGAATAACGTTCAGCTCGAGTGTATCCGTGTGAATAAAGTATATGATTGGGTATTTGATGCTGTAAGTAATGACACGAACATTACTGTACCAGCAGATTGCACTACTTCAATAGCATTAGCTATACAGGAGGGTAGAATTCCACTTAATGTTAAATGTGAACTACCGGAAGTCACTGGTTTTTTCCCTTTAACATCTTCAGTCACTCAGGATGATATTATCTCCTGTACAGTTTCTTCAATTATTGACAGAGCTTCTTTGGAAAACAACCTTGCTGTTGTAAAGGTCCTTTTCTCATTTAGACCACTCATTACTGTATTTGACAGTAATGAACAAATCATCTGTCAATTCCGACCCATTATCCAAGACTCACAACAACTGGTAGTATGTGTACCTGATTCATTTACTAGGCAAAACATTCAATGCCGTTATATTAGCCTCCAATGCAGAGTAAATTTTAACGAGACAGGTGTACCAGACTTAGGCCTTCAAGTCTCTCTAGACTTTTGCTACGACTTACAAGTAGAAGCAGAAGTGAAGCTAGAAGTTCTTTCTAAATTCTGCTTCCCTCGTGAAAATGATATCGAAATTCCAAGTACTACTAGTTGCCCTGTATTCAATTACCCAGAACAGTGTCCTGCTATTTTCCCTCTAATTCCCTGTGATTGTAGTGCCTTTGTCGAAATTGAAAATCTGATTGCTCAAGCTGGAACTGTAATTGGCTATACAATCAATCTATCTGCAAATATTTGTCCGAATTGTAATTATAATTCAAGCACGTGGAGTTACTCACAAATCTCACCAACTGGAGACGTAACGACTGTCGAACCATTAACCATAAGCCTACCACAGTGTTCAAATATTGATGGAGGAGCTATTTCGATGGATATTACAGGAACAGCAAGAGTAACCGATCCAATGGGAATACCTGAAAATAGACCTTATCAATTAACTTTCGTCGAAACACCTGGAGGACTTTTGGATGTCTATTTGTTAGTAGTTACTGATGTTCCTTTGATAGTATCTTCAGCCTCCGTTCCTACTGGCGAAATAACCATCATTAATTGTTAATAGATTAAAAGCAATTAGGTTTTAATACCTGATTGCTTTTTTAACGTTTCATTCATAATTTTCTGTTTTTTTTAAAAAACTACTTAGAAGCTATATCAATATAAACAGTGAATACATAAATTTAATACAACATGAAAAAGAGATAGAGTAAGAACACTCCATCTCTTTTTTGTCAAATTATTACGGTGAAGTAATATTAATAAGTGTTACAGTTGCTTCTAAGTTATCTTCAATTGTTACTTCATACTCGTATGTTAAAGGCGTAGTAATAGTTAATATCGGTGAAGTGAATGAAACTGACTGTGTACAGGTCCCACAAGTAACCTCTTGGGTTTGAACACCTGTTAATACATTAGTTTCAATCTCTAAACAAACTGGAATAGTAACTGGGGTATTTGAACAAGGCATTAAATATTCCCTCCCTTCAATCGTAATAGTATATTCTATGAATTTCCTTTTTTTCGGAAAAGGCTTCTATACTAACTTTGAGAAAAATATGTTAAAACACCATGGCAAACAGCACATTTTTACCATTTATTAACTAATTATTCTGTTTACTCCGTTATTCCCCCATACAACTACTCCTCTTTCAGCATTAAATATATTATTTAATGAAAGGAGAGGTTTTGTTTGGAAATCATACTAGTATTAAATGGTGGTATCTTCTTGCTTCTAGCATTCATATTAAAACAACAAAGGGAAATGCTGTGCCTAATAAATGAATTAACCAAACTTCCTAACACATCATCACCTGAAACAAACAACATCCCCATTAAAGTTGATCATGAAATGATTAATAAAGTTCTTTCCGAGAAGTTGAAACAAGTAAAAATCCCAGTAAACAATTTCCCACCAGATAAAAAAGAAAAATAAATACTCATGAATAATAGGAAAAAAATTAGCCGTATTAAGATCAAAATGAGATCCAAATACGGCTAACATATTAAAAATCAAGATGTATATGATTATTCCCAGAATACTGTTCTTTCCCTTCATTAAAATAAGCAAACCCACTCACGACAATTTCCGTAGTTGGCGGTGGCTCCGGGAAAAACATTTTAAATGAATACGAAACGGATTCATTTGGAGAGATTGTTACCTCTTCAATGGGGGTGACCCAATACTCTCCCTTTTCTTTTACTCTCTTAAGCCAATCGGAATACACGTACTTCCACCCTTTTTCGCTTCCATTACTTGTAGTTGCTAACACTTGAACCATTTTTTCTGGTATCGCCTGGCCTTGTATTTGTACGACTTTTATTGGGTCGACCTGTAAGCATATCACCGGCTTCTCTAGTCTTACATTACCAACATTTTTCACTATTAGATTTGCAAATATCATATATTCGCTATCTTCTTTGTTCTTTTTTGGCGGAATCATCCGATAATCTAGGAAAACTTCGGCTTGTTTATGGTTGACTATAGTTTGTCGGGCTTGTTTTTGCGCTTGAGGATTATTTGGCGGCTTGATTGGATTTGAGTTAGTTGGTTTGGTAGAGGTTAATATCGATACTAGGAAATTCTTAACCATTTCATTTGGTAGATAACTAAAGAATCGAGTTTGTTCTTCTTGTTTGTAATACCGAATTAGAATTCTTGCAATAACTCGAACTAATTGACCCTTCCAATGGTCCTGTGAAGCATTTGCTGGGTATTCCCATTGCACCAATATACGCGGATCAGCAGGTTTTTTTGGAGAATAATCCTTCAAATGGTATGTAAACTTACTTATATTAAGCTCTTGTAAAATAATATTCTTTATCTTTTCGTTCAAATGGTTCGGATAATGTAAAGTAATTGATTCTTTGGATGCTTTATTTGCTTCTAATGCCGTTATATTAAACGGAATTTCAGATTCCTCCCGGTTAGTATGCTCTATTCCACAATTCTCTACAATTTGATTGATTCTTCTACAAACATCCTGATTTTGATCCTGACTACATTCTATACGAATAATCGGCAGATGGATTCTATGACGAGCCACCTTAACCTGCCCTTTACTTTCATCTATATTAGCCAATAAGCCTTGTTGCTCACAAAACAAGGAAAAGGCATGTAGACTACCTTCAGAGAGGTTCCCTATCTTATCTCCTTCGAAAATAACGATTAAACTCATATCTCACCTCGAGAATTTGGCTTCAAGCTATATATATTCTTCTGAAAACTAGATATGAGTACTAATTTCAATTTTTTGTAAAAAACAGGCTAATTATCTATTACCAGCTGGAGGCCAATTCCATAGGATACTATTGTACAGAAAACTTATTGAAAGGATGATATAAATGAAACAAATCAGAGGTTCACAATTGAACCCTAATAATGTTTCACTCGAATGTATTCGTGTACCAAAAGTCTATGACTGGGTATTCGATGCAATCAGCACGGATGATTCAGTAAACGTTCCAGCTGACTGTGCAGCAAACATTGCTGCAGCAGTTGCAGACGGTCGTACACCTCTTAATGTAACTTGTGAGGCTCCCCCAGTAGGAGGATTCTTCCCGCTAAACCCAATTCCAGATCCATCTGGCAACGTATCTTGTGTCGTTTCTGCTATTATTGATCGAGAAGGATTACCAGAAGGACTAGGTGTAGTCAAGGTAATTTTAACTGTTAGACCACTGATTACGGTGTTTGATAATACAGGATTACCTATCTGTCAATTTAGACCAACCTTTTCTACTTCCCGTAGATTAGTAGCCTGTGTACCAGAACTACTAACAAATGATAACGCAACGTGTCGTATCATTTCTTTAACATGCGACACAAACTTCAATGAAACAGGAGTACCTGATCTAGGATTACAAATCGCTCTAGATATTTGCTTTGATGTTCAATTTGAAGCAGAAGTAAAGCTAGAAGTAGAAGGGAAATTCTGCTTCCCTCGAGAAAATGATATTGAACTTCCACCAGGCGGTTCATGCCCTACATTCGAGTATCCTCAACAATGCCCAACAATTTTCCCTGAAGCAAACTGTACTTGTCAAGGTTTTGCAGATTCTGTTGAGGAAGATCAAACAAATGGTACCTTTGCAGGTGTTACAACAAATACGACTCCACCTATACTTGCTGGTCCTATTGGAGTTCCGAATGTTCAAACACTAATGGCTACTATCTGTAACAATTGTAATTTAGATGGTAGTACAATGAGCTATTCGATTGAAGACAATCGTGCAATAATACCTCCAGGTGGGCTAAGATATTCATTCACATTCACTGCAGATGAAATAAATTATCCAACATGTACATTTAATACTACTACTTCTTTGCTAACAGTAACAGGTAGTGGTAGATGGAATTTTGTGAATCCACTGATTCCGGACCGTGATGCTACATTCTCATTAATACTATCTGATGGGGCTACTGATTCTTACACATTAACTCTTAATGATGGTCAAGGTGGAACATATATTACAACAGTAACTACTGCAGATGAGGATATTGAAGTTCAAGATTGTATCACTTTTGATGAAGTATAATAAAAATTTTTCTCATTTGTGTTACTTTACCTTATAAAAAGAAGGGGCAACCCTTCTTTTTATTGCACTTCATCCTAACACAATGTTGAGTTCCCACATATTGTATTAAAAAGGAAAAAGGTGGGTATCAACTAATGTCCTGTGAAGAGTTCCCTGTTTATATGGAGATGGATTCACGCCAGCTGCAGCAGTTGGAGGATAAGCTCTCTTTTTATAAACAGCTCGCTTCGTCAGTTAGGTCTCGGCTTCAAATGCATGTGAACAAGTACCAGTTTTTAGAGGAGCAACTGCTGTTAGCCATTAAGCTGCAGCAGACCACTCAAAAGCTTAAGCCTTCTATTGACACATTAGCCAAGATGAAGGAAACGGTCCAAGATTATCATCACGTCCAAGATCGATTAAGAGACTTTCAGCAGAAAAACATCGAATTATCAAATAAGCATAGCTCTCTTCAAAAGCAACAGTTTATGGAAGCTGCCAAATATTTAAAGGAGCATCACCATCTATCACATACCATTGCACTTTTGGATAAAAAAACGAAACATTATGATTCCCTTCGCATCAATTATTGGAATGTAAACCAAGAACTAAAGGGAATCGCTGATCATTTAAATAGCATTGACCAGCGAGTTGGTCATGCAAGTCAATTCCAAGTCATTCTTTGTGAATTACAAGAGGAAATTATCAATCACATCTCCACAAGTAAGACGATTGAAGGGATGTATGATTCAAACCCCTCTACATTACCTACCAATACCTCTAATTCCATAAGCACCGATAAAGAAAACAGCCACCTAGAAAAAAGGAGGTGGTTCCAATTGGGATGGAACCTATGGAATAGTTCAAGGGAAGAAGAATATTTAGACAAAATTGAAGCCTTGAACCATAAAGTTAAAGTGTTAACAGAAGGAGTCAACCAGTATGAACTCTTGCTTCAGAAGGTACACAGTTACCTCCAAAATCAAGAGCAAATTGAGCAAGGTACTAGTAGTGATATTAAAAGGATACTAACAAACCTAGAAGAGTTTGTAAAAAAGGAAGAAGACCATAATACAAAGCTTTCTGCTATTGAAAAAGAGTTGGCCTCTTTAAAAATAGAAAATCAAAACTACCAAACAAACACAGAAAAACTCAACCAAACAATCAAGAAATTAAAGCTAAAAGAGAAAGACTACAAAGCAAAGCTAAATCGGGCAAATTCGCAAAGTCCTAGTCAAAACTCTATATCTAAAGGTGCATCAAAAGAAAGAAATCCCCAGGAGTACTTTCAAAGGATGCTAGCGAATCCAAGAGAATATTCAAAAATAAAAAACAACCAAAATGTTCAAGGAAGAAGCAACACGAGTGCTCAATCAAGAAACACCACAAACAATAGACAAAAAAACGTGGTTAACCTTGCTAAACAATATTATCCTTTTAATCAAAATATGACAGGAGCAACCGTATTTAACCCAAGTAAATATTCGCAAAACCCATATAAATAATGGATAGGAGTGGTATTTCATGACACCGTCACAAATTAGTAGAGCGTTCGGCAAATCGAAATTGCCAAAAACAAAAAAAAGCGTAGTCAGACCTGCATCCACACAGCAATCTAAAGTTAAAGCATCCGTTACGTCCCCCCGAAAAGGCGGATGCTGCGGAAAAAGAGCGTAAAGACATTCGGATAAGGAAACAAATACTCTTCGATATGATTCAGCATTGCCAGCGAGAGCTCCCGAATGAAGGATGTGGACTCCTGTCTGGAAAAAACGGAAAGATTGAAACCATTTATCAAATGAAGAATATATTGCATAGCCCAAATGAATTTGCCATGGACATAAATGACATGCAGGAGACCTTTCACCATATGAAGGAACAAGGAGAAAGCTTTTTAGGGATCTACCATTCGCACCCTACTTCAGCCCCCTACCCTTCTCAATTAGATATTAGATACGCATCTTACCCTGAAGCGGCCTATATCATTTTGTCGTTTCAAAGGAACAGACCAGTAGTTAGGTGTTATCACATCCATCAGAGGAACGTTTCCCCCCTCTCCATAACCACTTTTTAATCAAGTAAAAAGCAAACAAGTGCGTGTGTTGCACTTGTTTGCCTTATACATATACATGTAAGGATACAGACGAATACATGGGAGGAGTTCATATGCTCTATACTAATTGGGAACAAAAATGTATCCTACTTCAACAACAAATCATTCACTTAAAATCAGAGGTTGAAAAGTATAAGGAAAAGGCAAAACAATCCGAAAGCTCAAATCGCGTAAAGCAAATAGAACAATTAAAGGAAGAGAGCTTTCGAACGCAAAGTGAGTTAACCGATTATAAAGAAAAAGTAGTTCAAACTGAACAACAGACAATCGCTCTCCAAAATGAAATTCAACTCTTTCAACAGTCTGAAGTAAACCACCTTCAATCAATAGAGAATCTCATCGAAAAGAATAAAGAACAACTCAGTCACTTCATTCAACTTAAAGAACAATATGAAACCTTAGAGGTTGGTTATGAAGCTTCAGAGAAAAGGTGCAAGGAGTTGACAAGTGTCATAGAAGAACAGCATGGCCAAATGGCTCAGCTTCAAGACGAAAATCAAGTGTTACAAACGAAAATAACGAACCTTGAGAATAACATACTTGAAAAGACAAATGAGCTACACGTTCTGAAAGAAAAAGAAATCGTTCTCGAGAAACAAGCAGCAAAAATCGAGCATTATCAAAAAACACAACTGCAGTATGAGGAAGATTTGAAAGAAGCGAGCGATAGAATAGCGTTTCTCGAACACAAGCTATCCTATCATCAATTAGGCATCCGAAACTACGAAAAAATCACAACGGATATATTTGAGAAAATTGAGGAGTTTAACAAAGAGACTCTTCCAAATGCCATCCACATGGAGGATGATTCGAATCAATCCCCCTCAGGTCAGTTAGAAGCCTTTGACTTCTTAAAACTACTCAACGAATTATATCAGTACGGAGACCAGGTCAACCAAAGCAATCAAATCATTCTACAGCTTACGGAACATATGGAAGATTTGACAAAAGAAATCCATTCAATGAATAAAAACGAGTTAAAATAGCTCTCTAGTCTATCTCACTTCACACAGAAAAAAGCTGATTCAACCCAAATATAGGATTGAATCAGCTTTTTTCACATCTTACATAAATTCTGAGACTAGCTTATCAAAATGAGCTTGATCTAATTGAAGGTCCGCTTTTGAAAGTGGCTCTTCAGAATAACCAGCTAGTAGCTCTTGATAGGACTTACGTTCTTTATCTTGATAGATTAACCCTGTAACAAGACCATCATGCTTCATTAATGTTTGCATAGCCTGTTCGCGATTTGAAGAATCATAGCCATCTAAGTCACTTAGCTTGGTTAAGTTCTCTTTGAACCAATCGTACGTGTTTACTTTATTGTAGGTTACACATGGGCTAAATACGTTGATTAATGAAAATCCTTTATGATTAATTCCTGCTTCGATTAATGCAGTTAGATCTTTTAAATCTGTAGAGAAGCTTTGTGCAACAAATGTAGCACCAGCAGTTAAAGCCATTTCCATAGGAGCAATCGCTTGTTCAATTGAGCCTTTTGGTGTTGACTTTGTTTTGAAGCCAGTCGCTGAACGTGGAGACGTTTGTCCCTTCGTTAAGCCGTAAATTTGGTTATCCATTACGATATAGGTAATATCGATGTTACGTCGGATCGCATGAATTGTGTGGCCCATTCCGATGGCAAATCCATCCCCGTCACCACCAGAAGCGATAACTGTTAAATCACGGTTAGCCATTTTTACACCTTGTGCAATTGGAAGAGAACGACCATGGATTCCATGGAAACCATATGAATTAATATATCCAGAAATACGCCCAGAGCAACCAATCCCTGAAACGACCGCTAAGTTTTCTGGCTCTAAACCGACATTGGCTGCTGCACGTTGGATTGCCGCTTGAACAGAGAAATCTCCACAACCAGGACACCAGTTAGGTTTTACATTGTTACGAAAATCTTTAAATGTTGCCATTTAGAACAACTCCTTGCATTTGGTGTGAATTTCATGTGGCAAGAATGGATTTCCGTCGTACTTTAAGACCTTTTTCACTTTCTCTGCATGTCCGACGTTCATCAACATAATGTTTGCCAATTGTCCAGTTGCATTATTCTCCACAACAGCAATCTTCTTAGCGGATTTCATTAATGGAAGCATTTCATCCGTTGGGAACGGGTGAATTAAGCGAATTTGTGCGTGATTCACTTTTAGCCCATCCTTCTCAAGGCGAGTCATTGCCTCTTCAATAGCACCACGAGTTGAGTTAAAGCCAACGATTAAAAGATCAGCTTCTTCATGTGGAGCATTTTTATAAATAGGTGTATTAAACTTCAGATTTTCAACCTTGCGGAAACGCTTATCCATCTGTGCGATACGGTTAGCAGCAGATTCAGATGGTTTACCAGTTTCATCATGCTCAACACCGGTCACATGGTGGATTCCGTTCTTCATCCCCGGAACTACACGTGGCGAAACGCCGTCTTCTGTAACTTCAAAGCGTTTGAAATAGCCTTTGTTTTCAATTTCAGGAAGCTCATCTTGTGCCAGCTTACCACGACGAATTTCTACTTTATCAAACTCAAGTGGTTCAACTGTTTGCTTTCCTAATGATAATTGTAAATCTGATAGGATAATAACAGGACATTGATACTCTTCAGCAAGGTTGAAGGCTTCTGCCGTATCGTAAAATGCTTCTTGAACCGTACTTGGCGCCATGACAATCTTTGGAATCTCACCATGTGTTCCGTAGATCATCGCCATTAAGTCCGATTGCTCTTGTTTCGTCGGTAATCCTGTTGACGGACCACCGCGCTGTGTATCTACAATTACGAGCGGAGTTTCAGTAATCCCTGAAAGTCCGATTGCTTCCATTTTTAAAGATAGACCAGGACCTGCTGAAGCCGTTAATGTTCGAACGCCAGCATAGTTTCCTCCAATTGCCATTGTAACAGCGGCAATTTCGTCTTCTGTTTGAATGACACTTCCCCCTAAGTCAGGAAGCTTCTTAATTAAATATTCCATGATTTCAGATGCAGGTGTAATTGGGTATGCTGCCATAAAGCGGCATCCTCCAGCTAATGCTCCTAGAGCAATGGCATCATTTCCAATCATAAATAAACGCTTTTGACCATCTGCTTTGTCAAGAACCATTGGCTGCACGTTCTCACCAAGCTGCTCTTTCATAAAGTCGAAGCCAGCTTTAATGGCTTCCATGTTTTTATCAACCACTTGTTGGCCTTTTCGTCCGAAAATCTCTTGGACTACTTCTTCGAAAACTTTTATATCAAGGTCTAACACGGCACAAGTTGCTCCAACAGCAACCATGTTTTTCATTAGAGATGTTCCTAATTCAGTTGCAATTTCCGTAAATGGAACCGCATACAATGTTGCTTCTGTATCTTCAGGTTGTTTTGGATCAAATTTCGCATCAGCAATCATGACCCCTTTTGCATGTAATTCCTTGTAGTTTAGATCGATAGTTTCTTGGTCAAACGCTACCAAAATATCAAGATCATCTGAAATCGAACGAACTTGAGTTGTACTAACACGAATTTTATTATTTGTGTGGCCACCTTTAATACGAGATGAAAAGTGACGATAACCATACAAGTAGTAGCCTAATCGATTTAGCGCAATGGAGAAAATCTCCCCTGTACTTTCAATTCCTTCCCCTTGCTGCCCGCCAACTTTCCACGAAAGTTGATTGATCATATCTTACACCCCTTTAGATACGTTAAAAAATATGTAAAAAAACGCTTCAATTTAAGTGTAGCACTTTTCCAAGCATCCTTAAAAATGATAGATAAAAACGGCTATTATTGGAATTTTGGTTGGGTACTAAACGATTTCAATTCTAGACCTATCTATTAAAAAAAGCAACCCTTTCCGGGCAATAATTGATGAAAATATGAATATTTTTTTATTTTCAGAATAGTAAAAGAGAATCTACATTTATACAATTACTTCCATGTCTACTCCACATCTTTATACACAGATTTTTCATTATTTGTAACGTGGAAAAACATTTTACATTTTTTTGCTTTCTACACAATTTTAGGAATATATTAGAATAGTATTTTATCTGAAAGTAAGTGGTCTTTCTTCGAATTCCTTGAAAAAAAAATGCCTCTTTGCGAAAACGCAAACAGGCTCTAAATGGATTCCTTCAAAAGTCTATCTAGGCTCTACAATTAATTTAATAGCTGTCCGTTCTTCACCATCAATTTGTATATCGGTGAATGCAGGGATACAAATTAAATCCACTCCGCTAGGTGCAACAAAACCTCTTGCAATCGCTACTGCCTTAACGGCTTGATTTAATGCACCCGCCCCAATGGCTTGGATCTCCGCAGCACCTCTTTCGCGTAGAACACCAGCAAGCGCACCAGCTACAGAATTAGGATTAGACTTTGCTGAAACTTTTAATATTTCCATTCCTAGCTCCTCCTTGTTTATCCCCTCCTGCATGAACTGATTTGAGATAGGTGAATCGGAATTTTTTGATGGATAAATGATGGCAAACCCGTTCAACCTCAAAAGAACATGTCAGGAATATATCATTCCACTGCTACTATATTCAGAATATTAAACACATATTCCAGCTTGGACTAAATAATCTCCAATTGGCCGCTTTTTTTCAATCCTTCGATGACTTGATTTGTCAGGCGGGTCTTTAACTATTTGGTCATTACTAACGCTTGCTTTTATTTATGTCCTTAAGATAAGTGTCTGCGGAAATATTTTTACGAAACAACTAAAAAGGCCTGCTCTAACAAGAGCAGGCCTGGAATAGAGAATTAACTATAGAATGGATGATCATCATTGATTAGGATGCGTTCCATTTTCTTTGCAAAGCCTGTCTTCCCATCTAATTCAATACGCACAGCGCTTAATTGAGCTCGCCCTTCTTTCGGCACCTCAAAGCGGCTTGGCAAACTTGTGATAAATCTCTTTAATACCGCTTCTCTTTCTACTCCTAAAATCCCATCATATGGTCCGGTCATTCCTACATCCGATAAATAACCTGTTCCTCCTGGTAGGATTCGTTCGTCTGCTGTTTGAACATGTGTATGTGTTCCGATTACAGCGGACACGCGACCATCTAAGTACCAGCCCATTGCTTGCTTTTCACTGGTTGCCTCCGCATGCATATCAACAAAGATAAACGGAGTTCTTTCTCGCGCTTCGGTAACAAGCTCATCAGCCTTTTTAAATGGACAATCAATGGTTGGCATAAAGGTTCGTCCCTGCAAACTAATCACTGCAATTTCTACTTGATTGAATTTAAGGTAGACCATTCCTTTTCCTGGATTATCTGCTGGGAAATTTGCTGGACGTACTAAGTATTTGGCATCATCAATAAATTCGAAGATTTCGCGATTATCCCATGTGTGATTCCCAAGAGTTACGGCTTGGGCACCAACCTCTAGAAATCCACGATAAATTTTTTCGGTAATTCCTTTTCCGCCTGCCGCATTTTCTCCATTAATAATGGTTACATGGGGACGGTATTTCTCTTTTAGCTTTGGTACATATTCATGTACCATATCGCGACCAGGTGACCCTACGACATCTCCTACAAATAATATATGCATAACGAAACCCTTCCTATTATGTAAAATGGTGTTGCTCAATTGGATACGTTGAACACTTGCTAATCAATTGTATCATATCCGCAGCATATGAACTCTTTAGCTACTGCCTATTTTTCCACCTATCTCCGATTCTACGCATAGACAGCATGACATCTTAGCGAATATTTGGCAAAAAATTAAAGCGGTGCATTAAGCACCGCTTTATTTCGCGTATTCAACAGCTCTCGTTTCACGGATCACCGTTACTTTAATATGACCTGGATAGTCAAGCTCTTCTTCAATTCGTTTCCGAATATCTCGAGCTAAACGATGTGCTGAAAGATCATCGATCGTATCTGGCTTAACCATGATTCGAACCTCACGACCCGCTTGAATCGCAAATGATTTTTCAACGCCTTCATATGACTCAGAAATTTCTTCGAGCTTCTCTAGGCGGCGAATATAGTTTTCAAGTGTTTCACGACGTGCTCCTGGTCTAGCTGCTGATAGGGCGTCCGCTGCAGCTACAAGAACGGCAATGATTGAAGTAGGTTCCGTGTCACCATGATGTGAAGCAATACTATTGATAACAACAGGGTGTTCCTTATACTTTGTTGCCAGTTCAACACCAATTTCAACGTGACTTCCTTCAACCTCGTGATCAATGGCTTTTCCAATATCATGTAGCAATCCAGCACGGCGAGCTAATACTTCATCCTCACCAAGCTCTGCTGCTAGTAACCCGGAAAGCTGTGCTACTTCCATGGAATGCTTTAACACATTTTGTCCGTAGCTAGTTCGGAATTTCAAGCGGCCAAGAATCTTGATCAGGTCAGGGTGTAACCCGTGTACACCCACCTCAAAGGTGGTTTGCTCACCAATTTCGCGGATATGCTCGTCTACTTCACGGCGAGCCTTATCTACCATTTCTTCAATACGTGCTGGGTGAATACGACCATCCTGAACTAGTTTGTCTAGTGCTAATCGTGCCGTTTCCCGACGAATTGGATCAAATCCTGATAAGATAACCGCTTCAGGAGTATCATCGATTATCAAATCGATTCCTGTTAGAGTTTCAAGAGTTCGTATGTTACGACCCTCGCGTCCAATTATGCGCCCCTTCATTTCATCATTAGGTAGGTTTACAACTGATACAGTTGTCTCCGCTACATGATCTGCAGCACATCGTTGGATAGCAAGTGATAGTAACTCCTTCGCCTTTTTATCAGCTTCCTCTTTCACTTTGTTCTCGCTCTCTTTAATCATTATCGCGACTTCATGAGCAAGCTCTTGCTCCATTCGCTCTAAAATGATGGACTTCGCCTCATCACGAGTTAAGCCCGAGATGCGCTCCAACTCAGTTTGTTGTGATCGTACCATCTCGTCCACTTTGCTTTCCATCTCTTCAATATGCTGTTGTTTTTTGTTAAGAGAATCGTCTCTCTTCTCTAAAAGCACTTCTCGTTTATCTAACGATTCATTCTTACGATCAAGATTCTCTTCTTTTTGCAATAATCGATTTTCTTGTTTTTGTAGTTCATTTCTTCGTTCGCGAATTTCACGTTCTGCTTCGGTCCGAAGCTTATGAATTTCATCCTTTGCTTCTAAAAGAGCTTCCTTCTTTAATGCTTCTGCTTCACGCTTTGCTTCATCAATTATTGAATTAGCAGCGTTCTTAGCTCCAGCAATTTTAGCTTCTGCAACGGATTTACGATAAAAGTAGCCAACAACTGCACCGACGAATAGGCCAAGCAAAATGGAGATGATTGTAATAAGATCCATCATTTCACCTCCTCTTGCTATGAACTTGTTTGCAATACGTTTCTAAAGTGTCGGCATGTACATTGGTCAAAATCAACATACAGCACAAAGGCTTTTCAAACGTTTTAATATTCATAGGTTTGTAAAATATACAACTTTAATTTTATAGCTGTGTATATGTATTGTCAAGGGTTTGACAGACAACCATGTCTAACTCCATATGAATTATTTTACTATTCTATCTATTAGTTGATGGACAATCGCCTTTCTAAGAGTACTTGCGTATCTTTTGTGCGGTGAACAAGCTATTATTCCTTAAAGAAAATGGGTAAAGCCTAATGAGACTTTACCCATAAATCGTATTAGTCGATTAATTCAAATTGCTCCGGATCTTCTTCAGGACTTACGACTTTTTCACCATCTAAGCCGTAATGCTCACGGATTTGCTTTTGAATCTCAAGGCGAATGTCAGGATTCTCCTTAAGGAATTGCTTGGCGTTTTCACGACCTTGACCTAAACGTTCCTCATTGTAAGAGTACCATGAACCACTCTTTTGAACGATGTCTAGCTCAGAACCTAAATCGATGATTTCTCCTTCTTTCGAAATTCCTTCGCCGTACATAATATCTACTTCAGCTACACGGAACGGAGGAGCCACCTTATTCTTAACAACTTTGATCTTTGTTTTATTTCCAACCATGTCATTTCCTTGTTTTAACGTTTCAGCTCTGCGAACTTCTAAGCGTACAGAAGAATAGAATTTCAGCGCACGTCCACCAGGAGTTGTTTCAGGATTACCAAACATTACTCCTACTTTTTCACGAATTTGGTTGATAAAAATCGCGATCGTTTTCGATTTGTTAATTGCACCAGAAAGCTTACGAAGTGCTTGAGACATTAGACGAGCTTGTAAACCTACGTGTGAATCTCCCATTTCTCCTTCGATTTCTGCTTTCGGTACTAATGCGGCAACTGAGTCAATGACTAATATATCAACTGCCCCGCTTCGTACAAGTGCTTCAGCAATCTCAAGTGCTTGCTCTCCTGTATCAGGCTGAGAGAGTAATAGTTCATCGATGTTTACTCCAAGCTTTTGAGCGTAGACTGGGTCTAAAGCATGCTCGGCATCGATAAATGCTGCTTGACCACCTGTTGCTTGAACCTCTGCAATTGCATGCAATGCAACGGTTGTTTTACCAGAGCTCTCTGGACCATAAATTTCAATAATACGACCTCTTGGATATCCACCCACACCAAGGGCAGCATCTAATGCTAGAGAACCACTAGGAGCAGTTGAAATTCTTGTTTCAGTCTGTTCTCCTAATTTCATAATAGAGCCTTTTCCAAATTGCTTTTCGATTTGCTTTAGTGCCATTTCGAGGGCTGCTTGACGATCACTCACAAAGTTTTCCTCCTTATATTGAAGAATCCATCTAGTAGATTCATGCTTTCGGTTCATTCATCTAAAACCTATCTTTACTATATACTTTTTTATTTCTTTTGTCGAGCAAAAAATCGAACATTTATTCGATTGTTTTTGACGTATCCTGGTAGCAATAATGGTTGAATTACTAGAGGAATTGCCATTTTTCAATAAAATATATGGTCAAGAATTGCTTTTTCGCAAGAAGTCTGAATTTTATATTTTCAAAAAAATAACAGAATACTAATTTAGCATTCTGTTATTTTACGCGTTATTTAAGTAAGGGACTTTAGTAAGAGACTACTTCCATATTTAACCGTTCGGCTGCGAATGCCGCTGCGAGTCCCTGCTAAGCTTAATTTTTCTGCGATAGTAGGTTTTCCATTGATGGCGATGCCAATATAGACCGTTCCAACAGGCTTACCTTCTAATTCATCAGGGCCTGCAACACCCGTAAAGCTAATACCGATGTCGGATCCGAGCAATTTTTGGACGTTTTCCGCAAGTTCAATCGCACATGGTTCACTTACTACACCAAACTCTTGTATGGTACTCTCTTTTACCTGAAGCAATTTCGTTTTCACGTCGTTCGTATAACATACGATGCCTCCAGCTAATAGATCTCCCGAACCAGGAATGGCGGTCAATTCTTGTTGAAATAGTCCCCCTGTTAAGCTTTCTGCACAAGCGATAGTGAGATTTTTACTCTTCAATTGCTTCGAAAGCTCGCTGATAAGAGATGTATCATTATAACCGTAAAAAAAGTCCCCTACTCGAGAAAGGATTTTCTCCTCGACTTCATCCAGTAATCTGTTTGCTGTGTCTTCTGATTGATGCTTGGCCGTTAGCCTAAGGGTAACCTCTCCATCAGCAGCAAGCGGTGCTATTGTTGGGTTTGTTTGACTATCTATTAGGTCTTCAATCTCCGTTTCAAGTGCCGCTTCTCCAATACCGAAAAAGCGCAATACCCGCGAAACAATCCGATCATCCGACTGAAGCTGTCCTTTAATAGCCAAAAGCCCATAATTGAAAAACATCGGTTCCATTTCTTTTGGAGGACCTGGCAAAAGCATATACATATGTGTATTCGTTCGCAGCAACATTCCTGGTGCCATCCCATGATCATTTTTAAGCACGGTTGAATCCTCTAATATAAGGGCCTGCTTGCGATTATTATCCGTCATTTGCCGATTAACCTGGACAAAGTATTGTTCTATTGATGTAAGGGCAGCTTCATCCATAACTAGTTCTTTACCGATATGCTTTGCAATCGTTTCCTTTGTTAAGTCATCCTTCGTTGGTCCAAGTCCACCTGTAAAGATAATCAGGTCTGATCGCTGTTCTGCTATTTCAATTGTAGATTTCAACCGGTTCGCATTATCCCCTACAACCGTATGATAAAACACATTGATTCCGATCTCTGCTAGATGCTTTGATAAAAAGCGAGCATTTGTATTCACAATTTGCCCTAACAACAACTCAGAACCAACAGCAATAATTTCAGCATTCATCGCATTTCCACCTTATTTCGAATTAACAAAAGCTTGTTTGTTTTTCGCAAAATAGTCCCATCCAGACCATACCGTAAAGAACATGGCAACCCATAATGCCATATCAGCAAATGGGATAGAAAGCAGCTCAAAGCCAATATTGTGTAAAAGCAAGGCAGAAATGGCAACGATTTGAGTCCACGTCTTCACTTTCCCTAGCATATTTGCGGCAACCACTTCCCCTTCCCCAGCTAACACAAGGCGCAGTCCCGTTACCGCAAACTCACGACTTATGATTAAAATGACAATCCAAGAAGCAGCTAAATGCAGCTCGACTAAGACAATTAATGCAGCAGATACGAGAAGCTTATCTGCTAATGGGTCAAGAAATTTCCCTAAGTTTGTTACTAGGTCGTATTTACGAGCATAGTAGCCATCAATCCAATCCGTCGTAGAGGCAATGATGAACAATAATGCCCCTACCAAATGAGTAACAGGCATTTCTGCACCAAGAATGTCTATTTCTCCCCAATTAAATGGAACAAGCATAATAAGTAGAAATACAGGGATCAGGAAAATGCGAGATATTGTAATTTTATTAGGTAAATTCATAAGAAACCTCCAAATAATAGTAAAAAACATGCCAAAAATAGTCATCCTAATGATGACTATTCAGCAGTGGGAACATAGCGGATCGTTATATCCTGACGGACGATATCTGCAGGAGAAGTAGCATACTCAAGCTTTTCATCATTGACGAAAATCTCTGTATCAGCAGCATTTCCTACGACAATAATCGCTTCTGTTTCTTTCGTAAAGTCAACTGTTTGCTCGGCTGTTCCGTCTTTCGTAAGCATCCCTTGATAGAAGGAATACCCTTTTCCATTTAAAATATTCACCCAAGTCTCACCTTTAGATACCACTTTAAGGACAAAATTTTCTGCATCCTTTAATTCATACGTGGTTTCATTTCCACTTGTTTGGGCTACTTCAATTTGTTGAGCCGGTATTTCTGGTTCAGGTTCAGTTTCTTCTTTCTCTTCTTCTGCTTGTTCTGCTTCATTATCTTCTTCAGCTTTTTCTTCTTCTTTCGCTTTTTCCAAGCTTTCAGATTCCTCGATATTTACTGTCTGATTTTCTTCAGTAGCTGGCTCATCAACTAGGTCATCTCCCGTGTTTTTCGGAAGCAAATAGTAGGCTAATGCAACAGCCCCTAAAATAAAGACACCAATTAATATCTTAGGAAGAAATTCAAATATTTTTGAGTTTCCACCAGATATATCCTTTCTCGATTGAACACGAGATAGTTTTTCTGGAATTTCATCCGTATATGTAGAGGAAGGAATTTCACTTTTGTATTGCTCAAAAAGCTCTTCCGGTTGAATTCCGACAGCTTCTGCATATTGCTTTATAAACGCTCGTACATAAAACTTGCCTGGCATTGAACTATAATTGCCTTCTTCAATTCCTACTAAATACCGCTTTTGAATTTTCGTGATAGTTTGCAATTCCTCTAAGCTTAAGCCTTTGGCTATCCGAGCTTCTTTCAGTCGATTACCTAATTCCGTCAACGATAACACCTTCCATTTTGTTTAAAAATCAAAACCTCCGAAATCTGAATCAGAGAACATATTATGATTGTGTACGATATCGTATTTGATTTCTTCATCTGGATCATTACGAAGCTCGATGAAGTAATCAAAGTCTTCCATTTTATATTCCGAGTTTTGAACGAAGATATCTGGATGTTCTACTACCTTGATAGCAGGTAACCTCATAATCTCTCGGACAAGCTGCCAATGACGTTCGCTCGCACGTCTAGTTGATACAATTCCATCTAAAATAAAAATATTGTCAGAGCTATACTCATCTTCAATTAGTTGGTTTCGAATGGTTTGCTTTAGTAAAGTGGAAGAAACAAACAACCATCTCTTATTCGCGCAAACACTAGATGCCACAATTGATTCCGTTTTCCCAACGCGGGGCATCCCTCTGATACCGATTAGTTTATGTCCGTCTTGCTTAAATAATTCAGCCATAAAATCAACAAGTAAACCTAATTCATCCCTTACAAAACGAAATGTCTTTTTATCATCCGCATCTCTTTGAATGTAACGCCCGTGCCTAACTGCTAATCGATCTCTCAGCTTCGGTTCACGCAGCTTTATGACTTTTATTGTGTCCATTGTATGTAGAATTGACTCTAGTCGTTCAATTTGTTCATGATCCTTTGCTAAGATGAGCAGACCTCGTCTTCCTTCATCCACTCCATTTATTGTGACAATGTTAATTGAAAGCATACCAAGTAATGATGAAATATCACCTAGTAACCCTGGACGGTTTTTTTGAATTTCGTACTCTAAATACCATTCAGTTTTTTCCATAATAAAAACCTCCTAAGCAAAGGTGACATATTCCTTCATATTTTTTATCTAGCTTCTATAATATATGATTTTGTATGAAGATGAAAGGAAAAACAAGTGTATCTAGCCTTAAAATTACAATTTGTAGTTGATTATGGAGATTCAAGGAGAAATTGCGGGTAACTAACTGAATGAAGTGAAAATGGAATAGATTAGTTGAACGAATAGATAAACAAAAAAGAGAGGTAGTCCCTCTCTTTTCGGTTGATTGGATTATCGTGTACCGTCGTTTTGAACAAGCTTGACCATCATGCTTGCAATGGCATGCTGCTCTTGGTCACTTGCAACAGACCAAAGATCCGCAAGCACTTTCTCTTGGTCGTTCTTTGGTTGTACTTGTTGTGCTAAGTATTCGCCAATTTGATATGCTAGGTCATTAACGACTTGCTTGTTCATTCCAGCATCTTCAGCTTGATGTAAACGATCACCTAAAAAGTCTTTCCATTGATCCCAGTTATCTAGTACAGACATGGTATAATCCTCCTTTAAATGTTGTACATTTGTTATTTTGCTTTCTAGGTCGTTAAAATATTCATCAACTAGATGTGAAACTTTCATGGCGTAAAACACAACCACCACAAATGAAGACATCTCGCGGAAAGGTACTTTCCATACTTACATATACCATCCACCATTAATGGCTATCGTCTGCCCTGTGATGTACGAGGACTGTTCTGATAATAAGAAAGACACGCTATCAGCTATATGCTGAGGCTTTCCGATTTTCCCCATTGGGATTTCCGATGTGATTGTATCTAGATCCTCTGAAGAAAATTCATCGATCATCGGTGTATCAATGATCCCAGGAGCGATTGCATTCACACGAATCCCATTCAAACCAACCTCTTTACTTAGTGCTTTTACAAAGGCGAGCTGTGCTCCTTTTGCTGCAGAATATGCCACTTCACAAGCTGCCCCTGTTTGTCCCCAAATGGATGAAATCACGATAATATTTCCGCTTTTTTGAGAAATCAGCTTGGGGAGTAATTCTCTTGTCAGCATGATCGGAGAGTTTACATGTACGGCCATCATTATTTGAAGCTGCTCATCCGTTAGATCTGTTAATAATCCATAATGGCTGTTGCCACTATTATGGATTATACAGTCAATCGAAAAAATGTTCTGTGCAAGTGTCTTATAGCCCGTTGGACTAGATAAATCAGCTTGAACAGGAATATAGTCACCCTCACTCGTTTGTTGAAGCTTGTAGATTAACTGGTCAATTGCCTTTTCATTTTGATGATAGTGCAAATATAATGAATAACCATCCTGAGCCAATCTGAAAGCAATTGCTTGACCGATTCCTCCACTAGCACCTGTAACTAACGCAAATTTTCTCATTCTATTTTCCCCTACTATTAGAAAAAGCGTCGAGACTTCGACGCCAGATCTTCCTTATTTTTTTGGAACTACTTGGCAAATCGTTAACCGTTCTTCTGCGATTAATTCATCGATCCTAGCTTCGACATCCTTAAGGGTTATTCCTTCAAGCGTTGGCACGACAGCAAATAGATCCATTTCATTGAATGCGTAACGGGTAAATTGATTCGCAATAAATTCTGGTGAGTTCAAGGCTCGTAAAAAATGTCCGATTTTCTTTTTCTTTGTTCTATCAAGGCTTTCAGAAGAAAATGCACTTCCCTCTTTTGCTTGAAGGAGGATCCTTTTTAGTTCTTCTGCTAACCGGTCCGGATCACTCGTGTCTCCTCCAATCATCGCAAATCCAAATCCTTGTTCTTGAGTATAGTCATAAGAGAACGTGTCGTCAATTAATCCTTCGTTATACAGAAATTGATAGTTGTCAGAGCTTTTTCCAAAGAGGAGGTCTAATACGATATTAATTGAAATTTCCTTCTTCAGTAGCTCCTCTCCCTTTTCATTAACGACGAATCCTTTAATTCCTAACAGACATTTCGATGTTTGGACATTCATTTCTAACACTTTTTTCTTTTCCGCGACAATTTCCATTTCATCATCAAATTTACGCTGGATTTCAGGCATATCTTTGTATTCTTTTTTTGCTTGATTTTGCTTAATATCCTCTAACATGCTCTCAGGATCAACTGGTCCAACAATAAACAATAACATATTGCTCGGATGATAGAATGTCTCGTAGCATTCATAAAGCATATCCTTCGTTATATGGGAAATGGATTCGACTGTACCTGCAATATCAATTCCTACAGGGTGCTTTTCATACATATTTTGGATCAGTCCAAAGTATAGCCTCCAATCCGGATTATCCTCATACATCCGAATTTCTTGCCCAATAATACCTTTTTCTTTTTCAACTGTCTTTTCAGTAAAATAAGGCGCTTGTACAAAGTCGATTAACGTTTCTAAATTTTTATCGACATTTGATGTACTTGAAAACAAGTAGGCTGTTCGAGTAAAGGATGTGAATGCATTGGCGGAAGCACCTTGTTGGCTAAATTGTTGAAAAACATCGCCATCCTCTTTTTCAAAGAGCTTATGCTCTAAAAAGTGAGCTATTCCATCTGGTACCTTAACGAACTCATCCTTGTTAAGTGGCTTAAAGTGGTTATCAATGGAACCGTACTTGGTAGTGAAAGTAGCGTATGTTTTATTAAAGCCCTTTTTCGGTAAAATATAGACGTCTAAGCCATTTGCAAGCTTCTCATACGTCAATTCTTCTTGAAGCTGGTCAAATTGAATTTTTTCCATTATTCGCCCGCCTCCATTCCTGATAAAAAGTAGACCGTATCTAAATGTACTTTATTCGCAACAGCCATGACTTCTTCCTTCGTCGCTTTTTCCATTTCTTCTAGCCATGTATCAAGGGAAATATTCGAATGTGACACGACATTGTGGTATAGTACTTCAATTAACCCTCTTGAGGTATCGATTGTCTCTAGTAGTTGATTGCGAATAACCGCTTTTGTTTGTTCAAGCTCTTGAGTAGTGAAGTCCCCTTGCTTCATCGCATCCATTTGTTCTTTAATGATCGTAATCGCTTGATGATAGTTTTTCGTATCAATTCCAGACATGACCATCATCAGTCCTTTATGGCTTTCAATTCTGCTCGCTGCATAGTAGGCTAAACTTGCTTTTTCTCGTACATTAATAAATAGCTTTGAGTGGGAAAATCCACCAAAAATCCCGTTAAACACTTGAAGAGCATAATAGTCTGAATCTCCATACACGACATGTGTTCGGTAGCCCATGTTAAGCTTTCCTTGGTTCACTTCTTGAATCTCTTTTATTTCTTTTTCTTCAACAGGTTGTTCCCCTTGAATTACACGAGCTTTGACTGGCTCTCGATCATTAAACTGTAAAAGCTCCCTAGCATATTGCTCAGCTTCCTGTTCATTTACATCCCCAATTACATAAAGATCTAATTCATCTTCAGCTAGGGCTTTTTGGTAATATTGATAGAGACTTTCTGGTGTAATATTTTCGACCTCGTCTTTGTTCCCATGAACATGTAAAGAGTATGGCTCTTCTTTACACATTTCCTCGACTAATCGAAAATTCGAATACCTCATCTTATCATCGAATAATGATTGGATTTTCTGTTTTAAGGATCGTTTTTCATTTTCTACCGTCTCTTTATGAAATGCATGATTGGAAGCATTGGGATTTGTTATTATGTCTGATAGTAATTCAAATGCTCTTCTTAATAATGGAGTTTGATCAGATAAAAACTTTTCATTTGCAATTTCTAGTGTAATCGAAATGATATGGTATTCTCCCTTTTTCGATAAGTCGACAAACAAAGTCGCCCCATATAAATCGTCTAAATAGGTTCTTAGCTTTGTTGTGGTAGGGTAAGTTGCCGTATTACTTTGTAGTACATAAGGTAATAACGCTCGATTTGTCACGTCAGTTTGATTAAGGGGAGCCTTCATCTTCCAAACGATCGTATTTGTTTTATATTTCTGTGTATTGACGATATGCAATTGATATCCATTCATTTGCTTGATTGACTCAGCGATAATAGTCATCGTCCGTCCTCCTTATTTCACAGTTCTCATCTATCTTCATCTCAATACAGACACACTGTTCATTATTTTATCCTATGTATATAAACATATTCTTACTATACCTTGATAAGAATTTATATTTCAAGTTATTGGCTATAAAGGAATCGTTTTCTTGCATCTGTAACAAGAGATTCCTATCTTTTTTTGCCAATCTACTTACCAATCAGATGAGACGGCGGTCTGATAGAGTAGAAAAAAGCCTCATCCTGCTGAAAGGATGAGGCTTCAATCCGTATTATCTTTTTCCTTTTTCATATGGCGTACCTAATGCTTTAGGAGCTTCCGCACGTCCAACGAATCCTGTCAAAGCAAGTATCGTTAATACATATGGTGCAATAATTAAGAATACAGAAGGAATTTCCTTCAATAAAGGAATTTGTGCCCCTGTAATACTTAATGACTGGGCAAATCCAAAGAATAAAGCTGCTCCCATTGCACCTAGTGGATGCCATTTTCCGAAGATCATCGCTGCTAGCGCTAAGAAACCTTGTCCAGAAATTGTGCCTCCTGTAAAGTTTCCTGAAATGGAAAGTGCATATACAGCTCCACCAATCCCTGCAAATACACCAGAAATCATTACCCCAATATAACGCATACGATTCACATTAATCCCCATCGTGTCTGCCGCCATTGGATGTTCCCCAACCGCACGTAAACGTAATCCAAATGGAGTTTTATAAATGAGATACCATACTAAAATAGCAACGATAATTGCGATATACGAAGTGTATGGAACCCGTGAAAAAAGAATCTCACCAACTACTGGAATATCAGATAAAAATGGAAGATCTTCTTTATTTATACGAAAATCAATGAAGTCTGTTTGACCTTTGTCAAAAATCTTTTTTATTAAGAATAAAGATAAACCAGCTGCTAAAAAGTTGATCGCCACACCACTAACCACTTGGTCAGCTCGTAGTGAAATACTAGCAACCGCGTGTAGCAATGAAAACAACCCAGAGGCCAGCGCTGCAACAAGGATGGCAATCCATGGAGAGGCCGCTCCTACTGTATCCTGAATTAAAAGCGTAGTTAGAACTCCAGAAAATGCACCAAATAACATGAGTCCTTCCAAACCAATATTTACAACCCCAGAACGTTCACTAAATACTCCCCCAAGAGCTGTAAAGACCAGTGGAGCTGCCGTGTATAAGGTAGCAGGAATAATAATCGCTAAGATATCTAAGAAGCTCATAATTATTTCCCCTCCTTACTGAAACGAGAAAGTATTAAACGAATTAAATAGCTTGATGCCACAAAGAAAATGATTAGGGCAATAATGATATCAATTAATTCTGATGGTACATTTGCATCAAAGTTCATTTGTGGAGCTGCTGTGCTTAATCCACCAAACAATAATGCCGCAATGATAATACCAAATGCATTATTCGCTCCTAATAGAGCAACGGCGATTCCATCAAATCCAGTTCCAGTAAATGCTGATAATACCGTCATGTTTTGGAAAGTTCCTAATCCTTCCATCGCTCCTGCAATACCAGCAAAAGCTCCAGAGATCGTCATCGAAAGAATGATGTTACGTGACACATTCATTCCCGCATACATTGAGGCATGCTGGTTGAAACCAACAGCTCGTAGCTCGTAACCAATTGAAGTCTTTTCAATTAGGAACCACATGATGATTGAAGCGATAATAGCAACGACAATCCCCCAGTGTAAGCGAGAGCCATCTGTCAATGATGAAAGCAAGGAAGACGATAACGAAGCAGTTTCATCAATTTTATAGGATTTTTCATTTCCTGCGTATAAATACTTTTTAATCAATGCAGCCGTTGTATATAGGGCTACATAGTTTAGCATGATCGTAACAATTACTTCATGAACCTTGAATCTTGCTTTTAAAAATCCTGGAATTAGCCCCCAGAACCCACCAGCAAGAGCGGCTACTAAAATAGCGACTGGAATATGAAGAACAGTTGGTAGGTCTAGAGCATATCCAACCCATACAGAAGCTAACCAACCGATCAACAGTTGTCCTTCTACACCGATATTAAATAGACCTGTTTTAAACGCAAAAGCAACTGCAAGACCAGCTAAGATTAATGGAGTCGCCGCGCGAATCGTTTCACCAATTGCTTTCGGACTTCCAAACATTCCATTAAATAATGCTGAGAAGCCTGCTATTGGATCGTAATTCCCAAGCAACATGATAATTGCTCCAACGATCATACCAAGAGCGGCAGCAATTACAGGTACAATCGCATTGAAAAGTTTTTCATTTTTTAAAAGCTTTTGCATTATGAAACACCTTCACTTTCTTTCTTACCACCGGCCATGAGCAAACCTAATTCTTGCTCGTTTGTTTCCTTAGGGTCGACGATAGCGACGATTTTCCCTTCATAAATAACAGCGATCCGATCACTTAGGTTCATAACCTCTTCTAGCTCAAAGGACACTAATAGAACAGCTTTCCCTTTATCCCTCTCTTCAATCAGCTTAGAGTGGATAAATTCGATAGCTCCAACATCAAGTCCACGTGTGGGTTGAGCCGCAATTAAGAAATCTGGACTGCGATCAACCTCACGTGCGATAATCGCTTTCTGTTGATTTCCTCCAGAAAGTGCTCGTGCTGGTGTAAACTCGGAAGGAGTTCGAACATCATATTCAGAAATTAAGCTTTTCGCTTTCGTGAAAATTTTATTGAAATTAAGCTTTCCAGAGTTAGAGTAAGGCTTTTGATAGTAGGTTTGAAGTACCATATTTTCTCCAATACTGAAGTCTAGTACTAAGCCATGCTTATGACGGTCCTGAGGAATATGACCAATACCTGATTCAGTTACTTTTCTTACAGGTAAATTGGTAATGTTATTTCCTTTTAGTTTAATGGTCCCTGACTTCACCTTTCGAAGGCCCGCAATCCCTTCAATTAACTCGGACTGACCATTTCCATCTACTCCAGCTATTCCTAATATCTCTCCAGCTTTTACATCTAACTTTAGTCCATTAACACTCGGAATATTTCTAGAATCTAGAACAACGAGTTGATCTATATCTAAAACAACATCTTTAGGTGTTGCTTCTTTTTTCTCTACTTTAAAATGAACTTCACGGCCAACCATTAAGGAAGCCAGTTCATCCGGGTTTGACTCTGACACATTTACAGTGCCAATCCCTTTTCCTTTACGGATAACCGTACATCTGTCACACACTTCCATAATTTCTTTTAACTTATGGGTGATCAATATGATGGATTTTCCTTCTTCAACAAGTCGAGACATAATTTGAATAAGTTCTTTTATTTCCTGAGGTGTTAACACAGCTGTAGGTTCATCAAAAATTAAAATTTCTGCACCACGATATAAAGTCTTTAGGATTTCTACACGTTGTTGCATTCCAACTGAGATATCTTCGATCTTCGCATACGGATCAACTGCTAGCCCGTAGCGTTTTGAAAGTTCTGCAATTTTCTGTGCTGCTTCATCAATGCTGATTTTTCCACCTTTAGTAGGTTCACTACCTAAGATGATATTTTCAGTTACGGTGAAGTTATGAACTAACATAAAATGCTGGTGAACCATTCCAATTCCAAGTTCATTTGCGATGTTTGGGTTTGTAATGTTCACTTTATTACCTTTTACTCGAATTTCACCTTTTTCTGGTTGATATAAACCAAATAGGACATTCATTAAAGTAGATTTTCCTGCACCATTCTCTCCTAGTAATGCATGAATTTCACCTTTTTCAACTTGTAAAGTTATATTGTCGTTGGCAACGATGCCCGGAAATTCTTTGCGAATGTTTAACATTTCAATAACATAATCTTGCATTTTTTATCACTCCCAAATCGCAAAGGTAGTTGAATTAATTATTAAAACTTATATTTTCACATGATCACACCATGTGAAAATATAAATGAATAATCAGATTATTTCAAAAAGCACTTAAAAAGCTGAAATGTGAAGGCTAGTAGTTATCCACTAGCCTTCACAACTAAACCGTTAGATTACTTGAACGTTTTGAATTCTTCGTCTGTTTTAGGAACAGTAATTTCGCCAGCTAAGATCTTTTCTTGGTACTCTTTTACTAGATCAAGAGCTTCTTTACTTACGTTTTCAGTTGTAGGAGCAATCCCAACTGCATCCTCTTCAAGACCGAATACTGTTTCTTTTCCACCAGGGAATTTTTCATCTAGAGCCATTTTAGAAAGCTCATATACAGCAACGTCTACACGCTTAATCATAGAAGTTAATGTTACGTTCTCAGGCATACCTTCTTCATGTTGGTCACGGTCTACACCGATTACCCAAACATCTTCACCGTTTGCTTTACGGTTCTTAGCTTCAGTGAATACACCATTACCAGTACCACCAGCAGCATGATAAATAATATCCGCACCTTGTGTGTACATAGTAGAAGCGATGCTAGTTCCGATTTCTGGCTTGTTGAAATCACCAGCATATTGTGAAATTACTTCAATATCAGGGTTCACAGATTTAACACCAGCTTTAAATCCGTTCTCGAACTTTTTGATTAATGGAGAGTCAACTCCACCTACGAATCCAACTTTGCCAGTCTTTGAATGTTTAGCTGCAACAACCCCAACAAGGAATGAGCCTTGTTGCTCTTCAAATGTAACGTTTGCCACGTTGTCTAACCAAACTGTGTTCCAGTTTTCATCAGCTAAAAGGCTATCGATTAATGCAAAGTGTGCTTCAGTGTTTTGCTCAGCAGCTGTTTGAACTGCATCTTCTAGTAGGAATCCTGCTGCGAAAGTTAAGTCATAACCACCATCAGCAAATTTACCTAAGTTTGGAATATAATCTGCTTCTTTTTCAGACTGTAAGTAACGGAAGCCTTTGCCTTCTTCTAGGCTATATTCATCACCGAACTTTTTAAGACCTTCCCAAGCAGATTGGTTGAATGACTTATCATCAACACCGCCTGTATCTGTTACAAGACCAACTTTAAAGTCAGGAGCATCCTTTGAAGCTCCTCCTTCTTCTTTACCTTCGTCTTTCCCACAAGCTCCTAAAATCGTTCCAGCAGCAAGGACAAGTGAAAGAGCTAAACCTAATTTACGCTTTTTCAAGATTTGTACCCCCTAGAAATTTAGTATGATTGGTAGTAGGAAACCTCTTCCAACAATAATGTTTTCGCTTTCATTGCTTTCAAAAAATTATATTCTCTTTCTCAAGACATGAAAGCTAAACTTATCTGCTCGAAAATAGTTTACCGAAAAAAGGATTGGCTCATCCATTTCATCAAAATGCATTTGTTTCAGAACAAGCAACGCCGTCTCAGGCTCACAATCCAAAATAGAAGATATTTTTTCATGATAACCAACTGGTTCAATTTGAGCCACCGCATAAGTTATTTTCCTGTTTGCTTCTTCCTCTAGAATCTTAAAGAGCGATTCTCGTCCATGTGAGAACGTGTCAGGAAGTATTTTCTCTGGTACTTTATCTACGCAGTATACAACCGGCTCTCCATTTGCAGTTCGAACTCTTTCGATGACCACGATTGCTTCTTCTTCCATGCATGCGAATCTTCGGATATCCTCTTCAGCAGCATTTTGAGTGGCTGAGCTTAAAAAAATCGTTCCTGGCTTCATTCCTGCCTGTTCAATCATACTTGTCACACTATATAACTGTTCAATACCTGAAGTGAAAAGAGGCTTCGCATTTACAAACGTTCCTACTCCATGGCGCCTTGTGATAACGTTTTCTTCTTCTAGAATACGTAACGCTTCACGAAGTGTCGCACGGCTCACTCCAAGCTCTTTCGCTAGTTCAAATTCCGATGGCAGCTTTTCCTTCTCTTTATACAAGCCGCCTTCGATATCTCTCTTCAAGCGATCGATGACTTGTAAATATAAGTGTCTGTTATCTGACTTAATGGACATGCAGGTTTCCTCCAAGACTTTTTCTCAAGACATCAGACCTCTGATGTTCAATCTTTCCTACTAATCGAAAATAATATAACACTTTTTTCGTAATAAATAAATAGAGATTTCGAATAATGTCGAAAAAGTTAGGTCTTTCGTTGCTATTTATACATATTTAGGAAGTTGAAATCGCAATTCAATCCAGTATCTCCTATTTACGGGAAATATGCGCATTTGAAAGCGTTTTTAATAGTATGACATGTAAGTAGAAAAAGCCGGTATATACCGATTAATTTCGTTTGTTGCCAATAGATTCAGATATCATTGATCGGTCTCTTTGATGATTATTTGAGGAGAATTGAGAAGGGAAATAGAGTGATTTCCGCTCATGGTTTTTGCCCATCAGTTTCGGAGATTATTTTTTCATACTATTTCTCTATACAAAAACGACTGTAGACAATCACAAAAATAATTTGTGTTTGACTACAGTCCTATTACCTGTGTTCACCGATTTATGCCTATGAGCTTGCTTCTTCTTTCGGTTTTGTTACGAGTACTGCTCTTGGCTTACTTCCCTCATATGGGCCGACAACCCCTCTTGCTTCCATTTCATCAATTAACCGAGCAGCTCTTGTATAACCAATTCTAAAACGTCTTTGTAGCATGGAGACGCTTGCTGTTTGCATCTCGAGAATTAACTCAACTGCCTCATCATACAGATCATCATCCACCTCTATCATTGTTTCTGGGACATCCTCTGGAATCATTTCTTCCTGGTATTGAGCCTTTTGTTGTCCAATGACAAAATCCACTATTTCTTCCACTTCCTCATCGGATAAGAAAGCTCCTTGAACGCGGATAGGCTTAGAAGCACCAACAGGTAGAAACAGCATATCCCCTCTTCCAAGTAGCTTCTCGGCTCCACCCATATCGAGGATTGTTCTTGAATCGGTTTGAGAGGAGACGGCAAATGCAATTCTCGATGGAATATTAGCTTTAATGACGCCTGTAATGACGTCTACAGATGGCCTTTGTGTCGCTATAATTAAGTGAATTCCTGCTGCGCGAGCCATTTGCGCTAATCGCGTGATGGCGTCTTCCACATCTGAAGAGGCAACCATCATTAGATCTGCAAGCTCGTCCACAATCACTACAATATAAGGAAGTAATGGCTGCTTATCTCCCTCTTCAGCATTGTGTCGCTTGACATGCTCATTATATCCCTCAATATTCCTTGTACCTGTATGGGAAAATAACTCATAGCGTCTCTCCATTTCACCTACCACTTTTTTTAGTGCTTGTGACGCTTTTTTCGGGTCGGTTACGACGGGTGCTAACAAATGTGGGACACCATTATAGACATTGAGCTCTACCATTTTTGGATCAATCATCATTAATTTGACTTCATGCGGTTTGGCACGCATTAAGATACTCGTAATGATTCCGTTAATGCATACACTTTTTCCACTACCTGTTGCACCAGCAACAAGTAAATGGGGCATCTTGTTTAGTTCAGCTTGGACAGCTTCACCTGTGATATCCCTACCTAACCCTATTAATAATTTTGCTTCTGGCTTCTCATTTTGCTTCGACTCGAGTACTTCTCTAAGCGAAACCATCGCTACTTCTGAATTTGGCACTTCAATTCCAATAGCGGATTTACCTGGAATTGGTGCTTCGATTCGTATGTCCTTTGCTGCTAATGCAAGTGCCAGATCATCACTCAAGTTTACAATCTTACTCACTTTAACCCCTACATCGGGATGAACCTCATATTTCGTAACAGCTGGTCCTAAGTGAACCTGAGTTACTCGTGCTTTCACACCAAAGCTCTGAAAAGTTCTTTCTAGCTTAGCCGCATTGGCATGGATTAATTCATACTCACCACTTTGATCTGTTTGCCTTGGCAATTTCAATAGTTTGATTGGGGGCAGTTCGTAATCAGTATTTTCAACTTCAGTGAATGTAATGGGTGGTGAGGTTTCTTCCTCTATTTTTACTTTTTCTTCATTCTCTGTCTTTCTATGTGTCTTTGGAATGCCAAGATCTAGCTCTTGCTGCTCATATGCTCTTTCAGCAAAACTAGAAATAAGCGGTTCGGACGGCACTCGCTCTTCTTCTTGGACTCGACTATTGATTTGAATTACTGCTTCCGTTTTCTCTTCTTCTTGGCGAGAGTGCTTGTCTGCTTTTCGTGCTTCCCGTTGATCAACTAGCTTTTGCTTCCATTCCTTTACGTCTGAAGTGAACGCATTCCATTGATTTTTAAAAAATCGGCCGATTGAAACAAACAGTTTTCCCACTGTTTCACCAAATGTTTTACCTGTGAGTAAAATAAACCCTATCAAAATTAGAACGACAGCAATCATTCGAGTGCCTGCTTCATCAAAGAGAAAATAGGAGATAGCAAACAAGAGAGCACCTGTCATTCCTCCACCAAGGTCCGTAGTACTCGTTTCCCCTCTTACTTCCATCCAAAATAATTCCCAAGTGTTCGCTATCACACTTGGATTATCAAATTTTCCATCGTTTGAAAGCAGATGGAACAATGTAATGTGGCTTAATAGAAGGATTGCAGCAACCATTAAGTAAACACCAATTAGCTTATTGTGGAACAAAAAAGGGCGTTCTCGCTTCCACATTAAGTAACCGCTGTATACTATCAATCCAATTAAGCTTAAGATATACCATTCTCCCATAAAAAAACGAAAGAATAGTACAGTCGATTTCCCAACCGCACCAAGCTTTGCCATGGAAATTAGCGAGAGTGCTAATAAGAGAAGAGCGATTAATTCGAATTGGATGGTCCTTTTCATAGTGTCTTTTTTTCTTGTTTGTCTTTTCTTGTTCTTGGCCATTTGATCACCTTGTTATTATGTAGATTACGATGGTAAAAAAGAAAGCAGCCTATACTTGGGCTGCTTTTTCTTCATCTAGTAATTCTATTATAGCTTATCTAGAAAGTGGGAACAATGCTAGGCATAAGGAATTTTTGCCCCTGGAATACACCTGCTATCTAGGTAATGACTTGGATCGCTACTTAAAACGCGAATGACTTGATAGCATTGATCCTCTCCCATCTCAACTAAAAGGGGAATCCCATCATAAGATACGACCTTGTGCTTTTCCATTTCCGACGGCTCTGTAGGATAGACTAATTCTTGCGGCATCATCGTATATAGGATCATTGCACAATCCCCTCATTTTTATTATTATTCATCTCGATTAATTCATTCAGCTTTTTCATCGCTTGACCTACTCCACCTACTGCATCAATTAATCCATACTCCACAGCATCTGTTCCAATTACATTTGTACCAATATCTCTAGTTAAATTTCCTTTATCGAACATTAAGTCCTTAAATTTCCCCTCTGAAATATTCGAGTGTTTCGTCACGAAGCTTACGACACGCTCTTGCATCTTATCTAAATATTCAAAGGTTTGAGGTACTCCGATAACAAGTCCCGTTAAACGGATCGGGTGAATTGTCATTGTAGCTGTTTCTGCAATAAAGGAATAATCACAACTAGTTGCTATTGGAACACCGATCGAGTGACCTCCACCAAGTACAATCGATACGGTAGGCTTAGATAATGAGGCTAGCATCTCAGAAATAGCCAATCCAGCTTCCACATCTCCCCCCACTGTATTTAATATGACTAGTAAGCCTTCAATCTTTGGGTTTTGCTCGATTGCGACAATTTGCGGGATGATATGTTCATATTTAGTTGTTTTATTTTGTGGTGGTAATTGAATATGGCCCTCAATTTGACCAACGATTGTTAAACAGTGGATCTTTGAGTCCTGAGAGAGCTGAGGAACATTCGTTTGACCTAATTGCTGTATTTTCTCCATCAATCCTGATGGTTTGTTTTCTTCTTTTGGCTGACCTTGACCTTCTTCCGCATTCTGGTTATTTTGCATATCCATCCTAACTTTCTCCCTTCAAGCATGATACAACTAGTATGAATCCAATTGCTGGTTTTCATGCGAAGACGTGGAAGAAATATCAGCAAAGGAAAAATATTGAAACAAACTGCTTTCACAAACCGTCATGTTTTTATACCATGATGAGTTCACTTCTTCCGTATAAATCCAGAAAAATGCCGCCATCTAAGAGAAGTCATTGACAAAGTCCTAAATAGGAAAGTTGATTTATAGGGCCGGTTGATTTCCACTCCAGGATGCTTCGCTTTCCGCGGGGGCGTGCGGTGAGCCTCTCAGCGCTAAAGCGCCTGCGTGGTCTCCACCTGTCCCGATGTTCCCGCAGGAGTCTACGCACCTTCCGTTCCAATCAACCTAGTGCTACTAGACCTCTATACTAGACAAACAATAATTCGTTCAATTCCCTGACTTTTTAAGGGAATTGAACGGTTTATATTTTTTAATATAGGTAATCAAATTTGCAATGGGTGATACCCATAATGTCATAGCAACAATCAATCAAACTAAGTCCTTATACGGGACTCTTTGACTAATGGGACAACAATAGAAGCAAAAGAGGACGACAAAACAAAAATAAAGCCAGACTAATTCCAAATAAATGGAATTAGTCCAGCTCTTTAAATGTTAAACTTCCATAATTATTGGAAGAATCATTGGTCTGCGCTTTGTTTTTTCATAAAGGGATTGGTTTAATACATCGCGCATATCCTGCTTAATGGTCGACCAATCGAACGATGGAGCAGCCAGGTTTTTTTCAACGATTTCTTTTACTAATTTCGTCGATTCTTCCATTAACTTTTCTGATTCTCGTACATACACAAATCCACGAGAAATGATTTCTGGTCCAGCAGTAATTTTCTTTTCAAATTTATTTAATGTAACGACTACGATAAGAATTCCATCCTGGGAAAGTAATCGGCGATCACGTAAAACTATATTTCCAACATCACCAACGCCACTTCCATCTATTAAGACATTCCCTGATGGAATTTTCCCAATCGGTTTCATCGTATCATCTTTGATTTCAATAACTTCCCCTTTTTCAGGAATAATGATCCGATCATCTGTTAATCCGCACTCCTTCGCTATCTTCATATGCGCTTTTAGCATTCGGTATTCTCCGTGCACAGGAATAAAAAAGCGAGGATTCATTAAATTCATCATAAACTTTAGTTCTTCTTGGCTTCCATGACTTGATGTATTCATAGAGCCTTTAATTACAGTTGCACCAGCTCTATAAAGCATATCTACCGTTTTATAGATAAAAACTTCATAGCCTTTAAGCGGGGAAGCAGCTAGAAATACAGTATCGCCATGCTGAATGTTTACTTGCTTATGGACTTGTTTTGCCATTTTTTGTAGTGCTTCAATTGGTTCTCCTTGCATTCCAGTCGTTAAGATAACCAGTTCATTGTCTTGACATTCCTTCATCTCGGAAACTGGGATGATTAACTCCTCTGGAACATGTAAATACTCAAGGTCAATGGCTATATCATTTATTCGTTGTAAGCTCTTCCCGACTACTACTACTTTTCTTCTACTTTCATAGGCTGCATCCAATACATGTTGAATTCGATTCAAGTCAGATGCAAAGCATGCTGCAATAATTCTTCCTTCAGCATTGTAAAATTGATCTTTAAGCTCTCTTGCGATTATTGCTTCAGATACTGTATAACCCGGCTTTTCCGCTTCGGTACTATCTGATAAAAGACAAAGAACCCCTTTTTCTCCTATGCTTGCCATCTTTCCGATTTCTGGTTTATATAAATCTCCTACAGCTTGATCAAACTTAAAATCTCCAGTATGTACAATGGCTCCTTCAGACGTATGTATGCAAACACCTACCGAGTCTGGAATACTGTGTGTCGTTTTAAAAAATGAAATATCCACCGTATCAAATGAAAGAATTGTCTGAGAAGTAATTTCAATAAACTCCGCTCCACCTTTAAAATCTTGTTCTTTCATTTTCGCCTTAGCAAGTGCGTTCGTTAGTTTTGTCCCATATACAGGTACTTTCAGTTCCCGAAGGATATAGGATAAAGCTCCGATGTGGTCCTCATGGCCGTGGGTAAGAAAGATCCCTTTCACACGATGCTTATTCTGCTTTAAATAGGTGAAATCTGGGATAACAATATCAATACCGAGCATTTCATTCTCTGGGAACATGAGTCCTGCATCTATAACAAAAATGTCCTCGTCCACTTCGACTAGATGCATATTCTTCCCAAGCTCACCTACTCCACCTAGTGCCATTAGCTTAATACTTTCGTTCTTTCTCTTAATCAATTTGAGTTCCTCCTATGCCTGCGCTGTTCCGATCGAAATCAGTTATGATTATTATACTTGAACAATGAAATCCTTTACAACCAAAATTATCTAATTCTAATAGCCTCTCACACGTAACAATTCCATTGAGACATACGAGAGAAGGGAACGAACGGTTCGATTAGGAATGTTTTTCATGAAGCGTGTCCTGCTCACAAGTCACATGGCTGAGCTGAGCAAATGAAAAGAGGCTTTTAAAAGGGGAATTTTCCTAGCCTTTTAAAAGCCTCTTATTACCTTTGAAATGCCTATTCTTTATGAAAGCTCATTTTTCAATAAGTTAATTAATTCTAATCGTTCTTGTTCCGTTAGGGGCACTAACGGAAGTCGAACCGAGCCTGTATCTAGCCCTTTCAATTGAAGAGCCGTTTTGACTGGCGTTGGACTAGGTGCAGTGAAAAGTCCTTCCATTACTGGGAGGAGCTTTTGGTGAAGAAGAGCTGCTTTTTCCGTATCACCCGAATAAAACGCCTCGATCATCGCTTGCATTTCATTTCCGATAATATGAGATGCAACAGATACAATTCCTACCCCTCCTATAGAAAGAACAGGTAAAGTAAGCCCATCATCCCCACTATAAAGTAAAAATTCATCAGCTGTATTTGCGATAATTTCTGTCATAGCATTTAAGTTTCCACTTGCTTCTTTTACAGCAACGATATTGTCTATCTTAGATAAGCGGATAATTGTTTCAGGGGATATCGTAACGACAGAGCGACCCGGAATGTTATAAACCATTACAGGCAATTTCGTGCTTTCAGCAACCGCTTTAAAATGCTGATATAAGCCTTCTTGATTTGGTTTATTGTAATATGGAGCCACAATCATGACCGCATCTACACCAATTTCCTCTGCTTTTTTCGTAAGCTCAATGGTTGCATAGGTGTTATTACTACCTGTTCCAGCAATAACGGGAACTCGTTTATCCACTACCTTTACTACATGACGGAATAATGCCAGCTTCTCTTCTTTTGAAAGTGTCGGAGACTCACCTGTTGTTCCTGCAACGACAAGTGAGTCTGTACCATTCTCTATTAGATAATTTACTAGGTGTGTTGTTTTGCTAAAGTCAATATGACCTTTACTGTCAAAAGGGGTTACCATTGCCGTTGAAACGCGACCAAATAATACCATTATTCCACTCCTTAAACCTTGCTTAATATTCTGTTCGCTCGAATTCAGATAGCTCTTGCTCTAGCTGAAACGCATCATGTAACGCATTTACAGCCTTTACAAGGTCTTCTTCTTTCACAAGAACCCAGATGGTTGTATGACTGTCTGCCGATTGGAGGATGCGGATTCCCTGCTCTGAAAGCGCCGTTACGATCCTGGACGTTACCCCAGGAACACCTGCAATTCCCGCACCTACTACAGAAACCTTTGCACATTCTCTTTCAACAACCGGCTCATGGCCGAGGCTCTTGAGTACAGCGATTGCTTTTTCCGTAACCTCTTCCGTCACCGTATATGTTACACCGTTCGGAGAAATATTGATAAAATCAACGCTAATCTGCTCATTTGCCATTGCTTTAAAGACTTCAGTTTGAAGATTGTATTGATCTTTTTTTGCGAATACTTTAATTTGCGTGACAGACGAAAGATGAGCAATACCTGTCACCATTCTTTCTTTAATATCACTACCACGATTTTTATTAATAGTCGTTACAAGCGTACCAAGACCATCAGAATAAGTGGAACGGATGCGAATTGGCACTTTCGCTTGCATGGCAATTTCGACGGCACGTGGATGAATCACCTTCGCACCCTGATAGGCCATATTGCAAACCTCTGTATAAGTAACAACCGATAAGGGTCTTGCATTTTCAGCAATCCTAGGATCAGCTGTCATAATGCCCTCTACATCTGTAAAAATATCAATCCACTCTGCGTCTAATGCTGCTCCTAATGCAGCAGCAGAAGTGTCACTTCCACCACGTCCAATTGTCGTTGTATCTCCATTTTCATTTGCACCTTGGAAGCCTGCTACAACAATCACGTCATGATCCTTTAATTCCTTTAATAGACGATCACACTTCATTTCAACGATTTTCGCATTCGTAAAGTCATTATTCGTTTTGAATCCTGCTTGAGCACCTGTAAGGGCAGATGCTTTTAAGCCATTTTCTACTAGCATATTTGTGAAAACAATACTTGAAATCGTTTCACCGCACGAAAGTAGAAGGTCAGTTTCTCGTTTGCTAATTTTCGCATGGCTGCTACCAACTAGAGATAAGAGTGTATCCGTAGCATACGGTTCACCTTTTCTCCCCATTGCTGATACGACAACCACTACTTTATAGCCCTCTTTCACTGCCTTTTGAATATGATTCTTTGCATGATTCCGACTTTTTTCGTCTTTGACTGAAGTGCCTCCAAATTTCTGAACGATTATCTTCATCGTAACACCTCTAAGCGTTTCAATTATTTCACCAATCCGAGCTTAACTAAGCTTTCTGCAATTTGTACGGAGTTCCATGCTGCACCTTTTAATAAGTTATCGGACACAACCCACATATGGAAGCCATTGTCTGAATCTAAGTCTTTGCGAATTCGACCGACAAACACATCGTTCTTTCCTACACATTCATTCGGCATAGGGTATACTTGATTGCCTGGATCATCTTGAAGTACTACACCCTTTGCTTTTTCAAGTAGAGCTTTCACATCTTCAACTGATGATCCATTTTCGTTCACTTCAAAATAGACTGATTCGGAGTGACCTGTTGCAACTGGAAGACGAACACAAGTTGCTGCTACTTTTAATTCTGGAAGATGCATGATTTTTTTCGTTTCATTGATCATCTTCATTTCTTCATAAGTAAAGCCATTGTCTACAAATTTATCTATTTGAGGAATCGCATTGAACGCAATTTGATAATGTTTTTCATCTGATTTCACAGGCAAAATCTTCGGTTCGAATTCCTCGTTGTTAATGATTGCTTTTGTTTGTTCATATAATTCTTCAACGGCTGCCGCCCCTGAACCAGATACAGCTTGATAAGTTGATACAATGATTTTCTCTAAGCCGTATTGTTGACGAATCGGTTCTAATGCAACAACCATTTGAATCGTCGAGCAATTAGGATTGGCAATGATTCCATGATGATTCATTAGATCTGCTTCATTTACTTCGGGTACAACTAATGGTACATTTTCGTCCATCCGAAAGGCACTTGTGTTATCTACACAGATTGCGCCTCGCTTAACCGCTTCTGGAGCAAGCTCTTTAGAGACACTTCCGCCTGCACTGAAAAGAGCAATATCAACACCTTCAAAGCTCTCTGGTTTTGCTTCTTGTATAATGACTTCTTCTCCGTTAAACTCAACCTTCGTTCCTGCTGATCTCGCTGAAGATAGAAGTGTTAGCTTTGATATAGGAAATTGACGCTTTTTCAAAGTGTCTAGCATTTGTTGTCCAACCGCACCAGTTGCCCCAACGACGGCAACGTGGAAACCTTTCACTTGTTCCATATGATATTCCCCTTCCAGTTTTCTATATTTGGCTTCTCCATTTTCTAGCAAATAAAGGTTTGAAGGATCCATGATGACACTTACAAGAGACGGCGGTCATATCATAGACCACCGTCTTGTTATCCTGTTCAATTGACTGCCATATCCATGATAGCTGATCCTTATAATAACACTTATTTTAACATATTCATTTTTAAAAGAATAAACATTTTATTGCGTTGCTAGAAAAAAGTAGAGGGGCTAATTACCATCTCGAAAGCGTTCCACAATAACTGGTTGAATTTGCTTTCCTTTCATCGCTTCTTCAATGGTATGTGAGAGCATCGTCATGCGGGCTACCATTGAGTTCGGTTTCTTAACAGGATCATCCTGTCCGTATGGAATAAAGTAAATATTCTTGGTAGCCATCAATCTCATTAAATTGACTCCATTTAATCCTAATGCATCATTTGTTGATATTCCTAAAACCACAGGCATTTGATTTCTTAATGTGGCTTTAGCTGCCATCAATACTGGAGAGTCAGTCATAGCATTCGCAAATTTACTCATTGTATTTCCTGTAATCGGAGCAACAACCATACAATCTAATGGGATTTTCGGCCCAAGTGGCTCTGCACCAACAATTGAGTCAATGACTTTATTACCTGTTAGATCTTCTATGCGTTGAACCCAATCTTCTCCTTTTCCAAATCGTGTAGTTGTATGTTTTACCGTATGGGATACAACGGGCAATACTTCAGCTCCTGCATTTACCAACTTTTCTATTTCGGGAAATACAGCATCATATGTGCAGTGTGAACCTGTTAACCCAAATCCAATTCGTTTACCATTTAAACTCATGTTGCTTTCCCCTTTCTATTTGCAAAGTCATCCTTTAATAACTGAGATAGAACGTTTGCCAAGATTTGCCCTGCTGTTTTTGGAGCAACAATTCCTGGCAACCCAGGAGCAAGCAATGCTTTAATTCCTCGCTTTTCAGCATATCTAAAATCTGTCCCACCCGGCTTTGAGGCCAGGTCAATGATTAACGTATGCGCCGGCATTTTCGAAATAACGGAAGCATTGACAATTTGATGGGGAATCGTATTAATACAAATATCTACGTCATAGACTGCTTGCTCTAAGTCAGTTAAATGAAATGGCTCTAATCCCATTTCTGTAATACGTGCAATATGCTCAGATTTCCGAGCTCCTACTTTTACTTTTGCACCTAATGATTGAAATGTTCTAGCTACACTCATTCCAACTCGCCCAAGTCCAAGGACCACAAGCTTAGATCCGTGAATCGTAAAGTCCGTATGCTGTATGGCCATCATGATAGTTCCTTCAACGGTAGGTATCGAATTATAGATGGCTACGTCGTCACGCTCAAATAATTGAACTAGTTTTCTATTTGCTTTCTTCGTAATTGAATTCAAATAATTATTGGTAATGCCAGAGTATACCGTACAATGGGATGGTGTTTTATTTAGCATTTCTTCCAGTAGAAAAACCCTTTCGTTCGAAAAAATCGTATCGATCTGACCATCTAAATTCGTACCTGGAACAGGTAATATGATTGCGTCCATGTTGGAAAAATCCACTTCATCGATTTTTTCTTTTACTGCACCCGTAAATGCATGATCAAGCTGCTCAAATCCGACTAACGAGAGCTTTGCATCTAGTTCGGTTAATTTACGTATAATCTCTAATTGTCTAGCGTCACCACCGATGACGGCAATATGCATCCCTGTCAGCATGTTATATTCACCTTCTTTTAAAAAGTCCTAATTCTAAACAGGAACTGATATGTCGAACTACTTCAACATCTTATGTGGCTATACCTCAATCGGTGAGTTTTCCTAGGGAATTAAAATAGAATAATGTAAGTAAACGCACAAAAAAAAAGAAGATTGACACTCGCCAATCTCCTCATGACTCTTCATCTGGGATATCAATGATGATCATATCATTTCCAATTTTCTTAATATGTCTCCAAGGAACTCTGACTTCTCCCCCTTGTTTTCGAAAACCAAACCATTTTAAGGATGGAATTAATAATGCTTGAATTTGCCCATTGGAAACATTAATTTCCAGATCGGTTTGCCCTAAAACGCCTAGCCGCTCTGCTTGCTTCACATCCACAATTTCCTTACCGCTCAGTTCGCTAAGTCGCAATCAACTCACCACTTTCGATAATGTTGTCCTCTCTATATATGTATCTGCATATCGGTCGTTTTAGAAGCATTTCTTAGGAAAGATTTTGCTCCACGTGAATTTTAGCTATGAAAATGGACTGCTTATGCTATGGGAAAAAACCACCACCTTGTGCTCCTTCCCCACAATTCACAGTGGGCACAATTTATCCCATAAAAAAGCTCACTCGAAAACGAGCAAGCTGTTATGGCTTTATTTACTTTAATTGGTTAGGTAGAGTTCCGTCTGGACTAATAAGGGCGACAGCATATTGATCCTTAAAGATGTTGTTTGCCAATTGATCAACACCTGACTTCGTGACCTGGTCGATTTGATTGACGATTTCATCTAATGAACGATGACGACCTAGGATTAGCTCGTTTTTGCCATTTCGGCTCATTCGACTATTAGTGCTCTCTAGACTAAGCATTAAGCTTCCTTTCAGCTGCTCTTTGCTATTGCTCAGCTCTTTATCGGTAATTCCTTCTTGCTTTAGCTTAGTTAGCGTTTCTTGAATGGTTTCAAATAGAACATTTAGCTGCTTTGCTCCTGTTCCCCCATAAATGGTAACAATTCCACTATCCTGAAAAGCAGAGTGGTAAGAGTATACAGAGTAGGCTAACCCCTTTTGTTCTCTTACATCTTGAAATAATCGGCTACTCATACTACCGCCTAAAATATTGTTAAGGACAATCAGGCTATATACATCCTCATGTCCAACCTTTAACCCTTCATATCCGATACATAAGTGTGCTTGTTCTGTTTCTTTCTTTCTTGCAAGCTTGTTCGTGTGGAATTCTGGCAATTGTTCGGTTTGCTCTTGTTTCCCACCTTCATAAGAACCAAAAAGCATTTCAACATCTTTAATAAAGCTCTCTTCAATATTCCCTGCAATTGATATAACGACATTTTCCGGTGTATATGTATGATGCATATAATGCTTTAATGTTTCACTTGTAAAGGTGGATAGCGTTTCTTCTGTACCTAAAATTGGATAGCCAAGTGAATGCTGGCTGTAAACTGCTTTACTTAAAACATCATGCACGATGTCATCTGGTGTATCCTCGTACATTTTAATTTCTTCATAGACGACGTTCTTTTCTTTCTTTAGCTCTTCTTCGTCAAAAGTAGAGTTAAAGAACATGTCTGCAAGTACTTCTAATGCATATTTTGAATGGGTGTCCAACACTTTCGCATAGTAGCATGTATACTCCTTTGATGTGAACGCATTTACTTGTCCACCAATGCTATCGAATGACTCCGCTATTTCTCTTGCCGTTCTTGTTTTGGTTCCTTTAAAAAACATATGCTCTAAAAAATGAGAAATCCCATTGTTTTGAGGTGTTTCATTTCTTGATCCAGTTCCGATCCAAACTCCAATCGCAACGGAGCGTACTGTTGGAATGTTTTCTAGCACGACTCTTACTCCATTTTGACAAGTGTATCTTTTAATCACGAAAACTCCTCCTGTTCTAAAACCTGCTGCTTGTTCATTTACTTGAACTGTTAGTATATCTTATTATAGCTATTTTTTCCAAAATACGCTCGTTAATTACGTTATTTTTGTATAATTCGTTCGGTATTTACTAAATCGGAAACCGTAGAGATTTGAAGTTTTTTAGCTTTTAATTGGATAATGAGCTGATCTAACGCATTGGCCGTAGATGCAGTTGGATGCATAAGGATCAAAGCTCCATTATGTACCTTGCTCATTACTCGTTGAATCAATTCATCTGGACTTGGCTTTCTCCAGTCAATTGTATCAACACTCCACATAACTGTACCTAATTTGAATTCAGTTGCAGCGATTTGCACGACTTCATCTCGATAACTTCCACTTGGAGGGGCGAGCCATGTACTAACTTTTCCTGTTGTAGCCTCAATGACATCATTTGTTTTCTTGATCTCCTCCCGAATCCGAGCTGATGAAATCTTTTGCATATCAGGATGTGTAAAGGAATGATTCCCGACTTCATGCCCACCATCTACAATCATTTTAGCAAGTTCTGGATTGTTTTGAACCCATCTACCTTCTAGAAAAAAACTCACCTTCACTTTATGCTTTTTTAACGTAGCTAAAATATCAGATAGATACTCATTTCCCCAAGCTACATTTACAATAAAGCTAACCATCGGTTTATCAGGATGTCCTTTATATACTGGTGTTGGCGGGAGGTCTGTTAAATTGACCTTAGGTGGAACTTGGTTAAAAACAAGCTTTGACTGATCAAACTCCCCTGTTTTTTTCATTTTTTCATGGGAAGCCTTTACATCCACTTTTAGCCCATTATAGCCAGGTATTGCTTTCCAAACAGGATCTACCTTCGCATCAACTGGCTCAACCTCATAACCCTTTGCCTTTTCAATGATCTCTTGGAAAAGAGAATCCTTTTGACTCGTTACAGCAACGGCTTCCATCTGTTTTAAGTGCGTGACATATACATCTGTATATGAATTATTTGTAATTAAAAAGGCGATAGCCAAAATGACGACAATTGAAACGAACTTCCTCATAGTTCAGCCTCCTTCACTTTAAGATTATGAAGAGGGAGGACAAGGTAGAACGTTCTGCGCAGATAATCTATGTACAATTAATCCAAAAAGGTCAATCTTCAGCTGCCATCCTTTATAAAACACTAAAAGTCAGGGTTCCCCCTGACTTTTACTTACTTTCCTGCTTGCTCTTGCTGTTCTTTTTGCTCTTTCAAGACGACTTTACGAGATAAATTCACACGGCCTTGTCTGTCGATTTCCATCACCTTAACTAGAATTTCATCTCCTAGCTTAACAACATCCTCCACCTTGCCAACTCGTTCTTCAGCTAATTCAGAAATATGAACTAAACCATCCTTACCGCTAAATAGTTCAACAAATGCACCGAATTTTTCAATACGTTTTACTTTTCCTAAGTACATTTGACCAACTTCAACTTCACGAACGATGTCTTCAATAATTTTCTTCGCTTTTTGATTCATTTCTTCATTTACAGAGGAAATGAAAACTGTACCGTCTTGCTCGATGTCAATTTTCACGCCAGTTTCTTCAATAATTTTATTAATTTGTTTTCCGCTCGGTCCAATTACATCACGGATTTTATCTGGATTAATACTCATCATTAAGATCTTAGGAGCATATTCAGACAAGCTTTCTCTCGGTTCAGAAATAGTCGCAAGCATGGACTCAAGAATTTGCATACGGCCTTTTTTCGCTTGTTGCAACGCTTCTTCAAGAATCTCTCTTGAAAGTCCATCAATTTTGATGTCCATTTGTAGAGCTGTTACCCCTTTTGCTGTACCAGCTACTTTGAAGTCCATATCACCTAGATGGTCTTCCATCCCTTGAATGTCTGTTAAAATCGTATAGTGTTCACCAGACTTAACTAGTCCCATAGCAATACCAGCTACCGGAGCTTTAATTGGAACACCTGCATCCATCATTGCAAGAGTGCTTGCACAGATACTTGCTTGGGATGTAGAACCATTTGATTCAAGTACTTCTGATACTAAACGAATCGTATATGGGAAGTCCTTTTCTGAAGGAATAATTGGTTCTAATGCTCTTTCTCCGAGGGCACCATGTCCAATTTCACGACGACCTGGTCCTCTCATTGGTCCTGTTTCACCTACACTGAAATTAGGGAAATTATAGTGATGCATGAAGCGCTTCTCTTCCTCAATTCCTAAACCATCAAGAATTTGAACATCTCCAAGTGCCCCTAATGTACAAATACTTAATGCTTGCGTTTGTCCACGAGTAAATAACCCTGAACCATGTGTGCGTGGCAATAGATCAATTTCAGAAGATAACGGACGAATTTCATCTGGATTTCGGCCATCAGGGCGAACTTTTTCTTCTGTAATCAGACGACGTACTTCCCCTTTTACCATCTTATCAAGGATTTGCTTCACATGTTTTAAGTCTTCGTCTGTTGCTTCCTGCTCTTGATATTTAACCATTATTTCATCTTTAACGGCCTTAATTGCTTCCTCACGAGCATGCTTTTCTTGCGTTTGGATCGCTTTTACTAGATCTTGTTCACAAGCTTCACGAATCTCTGCTTCTAATTCTTTATCTAGTTCAAATAGAGTAACTTCTCTATTTTGCTTCCCGATTTCAGCAACGATTTTTTCTTGGAATTCAATTAAACGCTTGATTTCATCGTGTCCGAACATGATTGCTTCCAGCATTACTTCTTCAGGAACCTCTTCAGCACCTGCTTCAACCATATTAATGGCATCCTTCGTTCCTGCCACTACTAGGTTCATATCGCTCTTTTCCAAATGTTCAACAGTAGGGTTAATGATGAAATTTCCATCTATACGACCGACTGTAACACCAGCAATTGGCCCTTGGAACGGAATATCGGAAACCATTAACGCTAAAGAAGAACCAAACATAGCTGCCATTTCAGAAGAGCAATCTTGGTCCACACTCATAACCATACTTACTACTTGTACTTCATTACGGAATCCATCTGCGAATAATGGACGAATCGGTCTGTCAATTAATCGACTCGCCAAAATAGCTTTTTCACTTGGACGTCCTTCACGCTTAATGAAACCACCTGGGATTTTCCCTACTGCATATAAACGCTCTTCATAATTAACAGTTAACGGGAAGAAATCTACAGTTTTTGGTTCTTTTGAAGCTGTTGCCGTACTTAATACAACGGTTTCTCCATAACGAATTAATGCAGCGCCGTTAGCTTGCTTAGCCAGTTGGCCAATTTCTACCGTTAACTTACGACCTGCCCAGTCTATTGAATAGACATGCTTACCTTGTTCCATATTAATAAACCCCTCTCTACCTATATAAACTACGGAGTTATAGCGATGAAGTCTAACAACTTAAATTTCGCTAATATCTTCTTGTATAGTGAAAAAAAGCATAATAATGCTTTTTATTGACTCATAAATTAGTTATAGTATGTCCATATTCTCTCATACTTAAAATAAAACAATCAATTATGTATGTATGAAAAACTGATGTTTTTTTTCCTAATAAAAAAGCGGGAACAAAATCCCGCTTTCTTTTGACTATCTACGTAAACCAAGTTTAGTAATTAACTCACGGTAACGTTGGATGTCTTTGTTACGTAGGTAAGTTTGAAGATTACGACGTTTCCCTACCATTTTAAGAAGACCACGACGAGAGTGATGATCTTTCTTGTGAGTACGTAAGTGTTCGTTTAAGTTATTGATTTGTTCTGTAAGGACAGCGATTTGAACTTCTGGAGATCCAGTATCGTTCTCATGAATTTTGTATTCATTGATCAGTTCATTTTTACGTTCTTGTGTAATTGCCATTATGTTAGCCTCCTAAAATTATAATCATAATCCCCTGTTACTGAGCAAGCGTCGGAGTCTCAACTAGCCAAGCAAAGGTTCATTTTTGATACGTTAATTAGAATACACGTTTTTATGACAAAAAGCAAGACTAAACGCTGTTTTTTTCAAAATAGCTTAATGCTTTCTGCTTGTCCCGTGCAATTTGAGTGACAAGCTCATCAATGCTTGTAAATTTTTGTTCACTTCTTATATGTGAATGCCATTCAATCTTAACTTCTTGACCATAGATTTCTTCATTGAAATCAAAGATGTGCACTTCAATTGAAGGCTTCTTTAATTCAGTATGGAAAGTAGGCTTATATCCGATATTACAGACACCTTCGTACCAGAGATTTGCCACTTGAATCCTTACAGAATATACACCTAAAGGAGGAATAATGTACTCACTATTCACATCAATATTCGCAGTTGGGAAACCAATTGTTCGCCCTCGCTTATCCCCATGAATGACAATCCCCGTAGTCGTATAATATCGACCAAGTAATCCTTGTAGTCGATCTGTTTTTCCTTCCCGAATCAATGAACGAATAAGGGAAGAGCTAATTTTCTCATCATCATTTGTCAACTTAGGAACAACTGTAAAATCAAACTCTTCGCGGGAATGGAAAGGTAATGTTTCCATTGTTCCTTTTCCCATTTTTCCATATGTATAGTCAAAACCAGCCACAACATGCTTCGCATTAAGGCTAATCACATACTGATCAATGAATTCCTGCGGAAGTAAGTTTGCAAATGCGTGGGTAAAATGAACAACAAACACATAGTCAATGTTCAGCTTCTCAATCACATTCAATTTCTCTTCTAATGGCGTGATATATTCTACATGCTGTGTACTTCTCCCAAGAATGACAGAAGGATGCGGATCAAAGGTCATCACTGCACTTTTGAGGCCTTTATGATTTGCAACCGTCTGTGCTTGATTAATTACCCTTTGATGTCCCAAATGGACCCCATCAAAGTACCCAAGGGCTAATGATAATGGTGGGAAATCGTCTTTATTAAACGAATGAGGGTGATGAATTTTAATTACTTCCATAATGATACTCACCTTTTTCTATATAGAGCGTCTACTATGATCAGTCATTTCTTAATACTTTTGACGGTTTCATTAGTCCAGGCTTTGTCGGATGGTGCTCATAAATTGCCAACACTAATCCGTCAGATGTTTCAATAGCTATAGGTCCTTTAATCATAGATAATTCGGCAGGAATCGACAAAACCGCCCCGTTTTTTACTTTCTCTGCTACTGTATCATTTATTTGATATTTCGGCAAATGAGAAAGCGCCATTTCCAAAGGTCGCAAAACATCGTCAATCGTTCCCTTCTCCATATGTTCTTCAATCTCCGTAAATGTTAAGCAATCCTTTACTGCAAAAGAGGAAGATTGAATTCTTGTTAATTCTGACATATGTGCTGGGTATCCTAATTGCTCTCCCATCATGACAGCTAGTGTTCGAATATATGTGCCTTTACTACAGCTGACGCGGAACTTAAACGTAATCGTCTCACCTGTAAATACGTCCCTGTCATCTAAAAGTTCGATGGAATAGATTGTTACTTTTCTCGTTGGCCTCTCGACTTCAATCCCTTGGCGTGCATACTCATAAAGACGCTTCCCATTTACTTTCACTGCAGAGTACATCGGTGGAGTTTGTTGAATTTCACCAGTAAGTGATTGAATGACTGCGAGAATGTCTTCTCTTTTCAAGCTTCCAGATACCTTTCTTTCTGCTACTACATCACCTGAAGCATCTTCTGTAGTAGTGGAAAAACCGATCGTCACTTCTCCTTCATATGCTTTACCCGCATCGGTAATGTACTCTGCTACCTTTGTTGCTCGTCCAATGCAGATGGGGAGTACACCTGTAACATCCGGATCTAACGTACCCGTATGTCCTACCTTCTTTGTTCTTAAGATCTTCCTTAACTTAAAAACACAATCATGGGATGTCATTCCCTTTGGCTTAAATAAAGGTAGAATTCCTTCCATTCTGTCTCCTCCTAAATGATGTGATGAGTGATAGAAAATAACAATATTCATGTGTATGGACTGAAAAAAAGGATAGACTTAAAAGTCTATCCAATTCGACTTACTATTCATCACCTTGTTCTTTCGGATTTTCCTCCGAAATCTGATGAAGCAATGACTCAATACGGTTTCCGTAGTCAATGGATTCATCAAACTCAAAGATGATTTCAGGTGTTTTACGGAGACGGATACGCTGACCAATTTCAGAGCGAATAAAGCCTTTCGCCTTTGCTAGCCCTTTCAATGTATCTTCTCTCTGCTTCTCATCACCTAGAACAGAAATATATATTGTTGCTTGCTGAAGATCTCCTGTCACTTGAACATCGGTTACCGTCACAAAGCCCACTCTTGGATCTTTGATTTTTCTGCCGATGATATCCCCAAGCTCCTTCTTCATTTGTTCTCCAACACGATTCGATCTAAGGCTCATCTAAATAAGTCACCTCTTTATATAGGTCTTAAAGGAGAGTTCCGATACTAGGAACTACACCTTATAAGAATATGATTGAACTGCTCAACCACTTGTTCGTGCACCGCTTAGAGCCATTCCATATCCGTAATCGTTCGCTCGATTTCAGGAAAAGAATCGATAAAAGCTAGCACCTTTTGAAGCTCTCTATCAACTGAAGTTTTTACAGATGCTACGGCAACAATCGCTAGTTTCGTTCGTTGCCAAGTATCCTGGTAGTCAACCTCTGATACAGATATATTATATTTTTGCTTTAATCTCGTCATTACTCTTTGCAGTACAGCACGTTTTTCTTTTAACGAATGGGCATCATAAATGATACATTCACAGGCAACAAGGCCTACGATCATTTACGCTCCACTTCTTCCATAATATAAGCTTCAATAACATCGCCTTCTTTAACGTCATTGAAGTTCTTAATGGTAATTCCGCATTCATAGCCTTGGCTTACTTCCTTCGCGTCATCTTTGAAGCGTTTAAGTGCATCCACTTCCCCTTCAAAAATAACCACACCATCACGGATTAAGCGAACGCCACTATCACGAGTGATTTTTCCATCCGTTACATATGAACCAGCAATTGTACCGACTTTTGATACTTTAAATGTTTGACGAATTTCCGCTTGACCAATAATTTTTTCTTGGAATTCTGGATCAAGCATCCCTTTCATGGCTGCTTCAATTTCCTCAATTACTTTGTAAATGATTCTGTGAAGTCGGATATCCACTTCTTCTGCATCCGCCGCACGCTTTGCATTTACATCCGGACGAACGTTGAATCCAATTACAATTGCATTTGAAGCTGCAGCTAATGTAATATCTGACTCATTAATTGCTCCAACAGCCGTGTGAATGATTCTTACATTAACACCTTCTACCTCAAGCTTTTGAAGAGCAGCTGCTAATGCTTCTACAGAACCTTGTACGTCTGCTTTCACAATCACATTTAAGTCTTTCATTTCCCCTTGCTTCATATGCTCAAACAAGTTATCAAGGCTAACACGTGTTTTTTCACTGCGCTGTGCTTGAAGTGCTTGCTGTGCTCTTGATTCTCCTACCTGGCGTGCTGTCTTTTCATCATCAAATACAACGAACCGATCCCCAGCAAGTGGAACATCATTTAAGCCAGTAATCTCTACCGGTGTTGAAGGACCTACTTCTTTAACTCGACGACCAAGATCATTAACCATAGCACGGACACGACCAAATGTATTTCCTACTACAATTGGATCTCCCACTTTTAATGTTCCGTTTTGGACTAATAATGTAGCAACTGAACCGCGCCCTTTGTCTAACTGAGCCTCAATTACTGTACCAACTGCATTACGACTTGGATTCGCTTTGTATTCTTCAACTTCACCTACAAGTAGAATCATTTCAAGTAAATTATCGATACCTTCACCAGTTAATGCAGAAAGCGGAACAAAGATGGTATCTCCGCCCCATGCTTCAGGAACTAATCCATGCTCAGTTAACTCCTGCATTACGCGATCAGGATTCGCAGTTGGTTTATCCATTTTGTTTACGGCAATGATAATTGGAACCTCAGCTGCTTTTGCGTGATTAATCGCTTCAACTGTTTGAGGCATTACTCCATCATCTGCAGCAACTACAAGAATCGTAATATCCGTAATTTTCGCACCTCGCGCACGCATCGTTGTGAACGCTGCGTGTCCAGGTGTATCAAGGAACGTAATTTTCTTGCCGTTTTCAATTACTTGGTATGCACCGATATGCTGTGTGATTCCACCAGCTTCTCCAGCTGTTACCTTTGTATTACGAATAGAGTCAAGTAACGTTGTTTTTCCGTGGTCAACGTGACCCATGATCGTTACAACTGCAGGTCTTTCTGAAACAGCAGTTTCATCGTCCTCTGTGAAGTACACTTCAAGGTCTGTTGTATCAACCTTGATTTCTTCTTCAACCTCAACACCGTACTCTCCAGCAATTAGTTCAATCGCATCTTTGTCTAGCTCTTGGTTGATCGTTGCCATTACACCAAGCATGAATAGCTTCTTAATTATTTCAGAAGGCTCACGGTGTAGCTTTTTCCCTAATTCAGCAACCGTTAATGATTCGCTAAACGTAATTTTAGCTGGAAGCTCTTTTTCTTTTTTAGGCTGTGGTGTATGTGTAGGTTGTTGATTATTCTTGCCCTTGTTGTTACGGTTGTTCTTTTGATTTTTATTGTTGTTGTTTTTATTTTTGTTAAAAGGCTTGTTGTCTTTAGACTGGCTTTGCTGCGATTGCTTTTTGCCATCGTTTGATTTAGGAGCTGTTTTGATTTTAACCGTGTTAGAGGTCTTGTCGTCCTCTTCAATAGAGCTGCTCTCTTGCTTGTTTGATTGATTCTGTGGTTGCTTGTTATTATTCACCTTGAAAACCTCATCAAGCTTCACAACAACCTCATCTTCGATAGTTGTCATATGGTTTGATACCTCAATATTCATATCTTGTAATTTTGCGATTACATCTTTACTTGAAAGATTATATTGTTTTGCATATTCATAAACGCGCATTTTACTCATATATTCACCCCCGCTAGTATTAATCGAGCAACGTCACCATTTTCTTGGCAAACCCATTATCTAAGATTGCTACTACTACCCGCGCTTCTTTGCCGATAGCTTGCCCAAGTTGATAGCGATCTTCAACTAATTTATATGGAACTTCGTAGGATTTACATTTATCGGTAATTTTTTTCATTGTATTTGCAGATGCATCTTGCGAAAGCAACACAAGCTTTGCATTACCATTTCTAATTTCCTTTACGGTTAGTTCCTCACCAGATATGATTTTACGTGCTCGATTGGCTAAGCCAAGCAATGACATCCATTGATTTGATTTCATTAGGATTGTCGTTTCTCCTTCTCGATAAGCTCAAAAACTTCATCATAAATTGCTTCAGGTATGGTTACCTGTAATTGGTTAGCTAAAACATTTTTCTTCTTTGCTAGTAAGACTGCTTCTTGATCTTTCGAAAGATAGGCACCTCTACCGGACTTTTTCCCTGTTAGGTCAACAGAAACTTCTCCTTCTTTCGAGCGAACGATGCGAACTAGCTCTTTTTTGGGCCTCATTTCACCTGTTGCTACACATTTTCGGAGAGGGATTTTTTTGCCGTTGTTCACATTCATACACCTCTCAATTATTCTAATTCAAACTCTTGATCATCCTGAGCGAACTCTTCTTCATCAAAAGAAAGAAGTTTCTCTTCTCTTGGATAGATCCCAGCTTCTCTTGCTTCACTTTCTGGCTTAATATCAATCTTCCAGCCTGTTAGTTTCGCAGCAAGTCTTGCATTTTGTCCGCGCTTCCCGATTGCTAATGATAATTGATAATCAGGAACAACTACAGTAGTCGCCTTCTCGTCTTCATTCACAATGACATCTAGTACTTTTGACGGACTTAGAGCGTTAGCTACAAACACGACAGGATCGTCTGACCATTTCACGATATCAATCTTTTCGCCCTTAAGCTCATTTACGATTGCCTGAACTCGAGTTCCCTTTGGTCCAACACATGCTCCTACTGGATCTACTTCTAGGTTGTCTGAATGAACAGAAATTTTAGAGCGGTCTCCTGCTTCACGAGCAACCGATCGAATTTCAACCGTACCATCAAATATTTCTGGCACTTCAATTTCGAATAAGCGCTTTAATAAGCCAGGGTGCGTTCGTGACACGTAAATTTGTGGACCCTTTGTTGTTCTTTCAACTTTAGTTAAGAACACTTTTATACGATCATGCGCCTTGTATTGCTCATTTGGCATTTGCTCATTAGCAGGTAAAATCGCTTCAATCTTCCCTAAGCTAACATAGATGAATTTAGGATCTTGTCTCTGAACAATTCCAGTCATAATATCTTCTTCACGATCAATAAACTCGGAATAAATAATGCCTCGTTCTGCTTCGCGAACACGCTGAGTAACTACTTGCTTTGCCGTTTGAGCAGCAATTCGTCCAAAGTCTTTAGGTGTAACCTCAAGCTCGACAATATCTTCAACTACATAGTTCTGATTGATCTTCTGTGCATCTTCTAAAGAGATTTCAAGTCTTGGATCAAACACTTCCTCAACTACCTCTTTACGAGCAAACACCCTCATCGTCCCCGAATCAAGGTTTAGGTCGATTCGGACATTTTGTGCTTGGTTGAAATTGCGACGATACGCAGACACAAGCGCTGCTTCAATCGCTTCAATAATTACATCCCTTGAAATTCCCTTATCTTTTTCCAGCAATATCAGTGCATCTAATAATTCACTGCTCATGAAATGGTATCCCCCTTTAATCTCTCAACATCATCTCTCGTATTTTAAGAGAAAGCTACTGCTAGACGAGCATTTGCCACTTTCTCATATGGAATTTCAACACGCTTCTTTCTCGTTTTGATTTTGACCTCAATCGAAACCGTTTCGCCATCAAAACCTGTTAAAATCCCTTCAAATGTCTTCTCTCCATCAATCGGTTCATACGTTTTTACAAATACATTTTTTCCAATTGCTTTTTGAAAGTCTTTTTCCTTTTTCAGCGGGCGTTCTGCACCTGGTGAGGATACTTCTAGAAAATAGTTATAAGGAATTGGATCGATTTCATCTAGCTTTTCACTCAATCTTTCGCTTACAATTCCACATTCCTCGATATCCACGCCTGCTTCTTTATCAATAAATATGCGAAGAAACCAGTCTTTCCCTTCCTTTACATATTCAATATCAACTAATTCTAATTGTAGTTCTCCTAAAATTGGAGTAACTAGTTGTTCAACGATCTCCGTCACTTTACTCATACGATCCCTCCTCTAGCATGAAAATTCCTTGGATTCATTTCAAATGGAGCATTCATTTTGTTGAGAAAGCTATGTATCACAAATGTTCATGATCAACTTATCTTCGTAAAAAGGATCCATTCAACGAAAACACTTAAAGTTACTTTTTCTGAGAAAATAGTGTAGACAAATACGAAAGAGTGGGTTTCCCCACTCTTTTCCTGAGAGTTATTAATAGTATTTCCAATAAAACTATAACATAACCATATATTTAATGCAAATAGAATAGCTGTCAGTCAAGGGGTTCGCTCCAATTACATACATATTTTTTAGGCTCTGTCTTCAGCTCTAATTTGCATGCATTTTATGAAGAAATGAAGAAAGAAAACAAGTTTTCTTCAAATAATCTTTTAGTCAAAAACAACCGTTTATAAAAAACTTAGAACAAGGATAACTGATTTTGATCAGGCAAGGATTCTAAGCACCCATGATTATCAAGATACTCGAGGATAGTTTTTGAAATCTTCCCCCGTTGCTGGAGGTCTTCTTTTGATAAAAACTCCCCTTCAGCTCTAGCCTTTACAATATTCAATGCAGCGTTTGTTCCAAGTCCAGGAATGGAATTAAACGGTGGGATCAGAGAATTTCCATCAATAATAAACTCTGATGCACTTGAGCGATATAAGTCTACTTTCGTAAAAGAATATCCTCGCTCGACCATTTCTAAGGATAGCTCTAACACCGTCAGTAAGTTCTTTTCCTTCGGGGATGCTTCCAACCCTTTAGCGCTGATTTCTTCAATCTTAGCCCGAATAGCTTGTCCTCCTTTTACCATCGCTTCAATATCAAAGTCTTCTGCACGAACGGTAAAATATGCCGCATAGTAAAGCAGCGCATGGTGAACCTTGAAATAGGCAATACGGACAGCCATTAATACATAGGCTGCGGCATGGGCTTTTGGGAACATATACTTGATTTTTTTACATGATGATATATACCATTCAGGTACTTCGTTTTTTCGCATTTCTTCTTCCATTTCGTCTGTTAACCCTTTTCCTTTACGAACAGATTCCATGATTTTAAAGGCAAAGGCTGGTTCTAATCCTTGATAAATTAAATAGACCATAATATCATCACGACAACCAATTACTTCACTAAGTGTACAAATTTTATTCTGAATAAGTTCTTGAGCATTCCCAAGCCAAACGTCCGTCCCATGAGAGAGTCCTGAGATTTGGACAAGCTCTGAGAAGGTAGTCGGTTTCGTATCTTCAAGCATTTGACGTACAAATCTTGTTCCGAATTCAGGGATCCCTAATGTACCTGTCTTACACATGATTTGATCCTCTGTCACTCCGAGGGATTCTGTTCCACTAAAAATTTTCATCACTTCAGGATCATCGGTTGGTATTGTTTTCGGATCGATTCCACTTAAGTCTTGAAGCATACGAATAACGGTCGGGTCATCGTGTCCAAGAATATCAAGCTTAAGCAAATTATCATGGATGGAATGGAAGTCAAAGTGTGTCGTCTTCCATTCAGAACCTTGATCATCTGCAGGGAATTGAATAGGTGAGAAATCGAAAATGTCCATATAATCAGGTACAACGATAATTCCCCCAGGATGCTGACCGGTTGTTCTCTTCACCCCAGTACAACCTGAAGCAAGTCTCTCAATTTCAGCACCTCGAAGCTGAAGGTTATTATCTTGCTGGTATGCCTTAACATATCCGAAAGCCGTTTTATCTGCAACTGTTCCTATCGTTCCTGCACGATATACATTGTCAGCACCGAACAGTACTTTCGTATAATTATGTGCACGGGGTTGATATTCTCCTGAGAAGTTCAAATCAATGTCTGGTACTTTATCTCCTTTAAAGCCAAGGAACGTTTCGAATGGGATGTCGTGTCCATCTTTTTTATATGGTTCTTGACAATTTGGGCAATCTTTATCAGGAAGGTCAAAGCCTGAGCCAACAGATCCGTCATTAAAAAATTCTGAGCCCTTACAGATAGGACATACATAGTGTGGTGGCAAAGGGTTTACTTCTGTAATTTCAGTCATTGTTGCAACAAACGAAGAACCTACTGATCCACGGGAACCTACAAGGTACCCATCGTTAAGTGACTTTTTAACGAGCTTATGTGAAATTAAGTATATTACCGCAAATCCGTGTCCAATAATACTTTTTAGTTCTTTTTCTAGACGAGCCTCTACAATTTCAGGGAGCGGATCACCGTAAATACTCCGGGCCATCTCGTAGCTCATATTCCTCATTTCCTCGTCTGCACCCTCAATTTTAGGTGTATACAGATCATCCTTAATCGGTTTAATATTGTCAATCCAATCAGCAATTTTATTCGTATTGGTCACTACGATTTCTTTTGCTTTTTCTTTTCCTAAAAAAGAAAATTCATCTAGCATTTCATTAGTTGTTCGGAAATGAACATCTGGAAGCTGATGGCGATTGAGTGGATTCGCTCCACCCTGTGAATTCACGAGTATTTTCCGGTGAATCTTATCCGTTTCCTTCAAGTAGTGGACATTGCCGGTTGCAACAACCGGGATATCTAATCGTTCACCTAACTCAACAATGTTACGAATAATATCTTCAAGCGCTTGATTATCTCTAACTAACTCAAGCTCTAATAAATGAGCATAGACCGGTTTCGGGTGAACCTCTAGATAATCATAAAATCTGGCCTTTTCTTCTACTTCTTCTATTCCTTTTTGCATCATACCTTCAAATACTTCGCCTTTATCACAAGCAGATCCGACAATAATCCCTTCTCGGTATTTCTGGAGCTGTGATCGCGGGATTCGAGGTACTCGAAAGAAATAGTTTAAATGAGAAATAGAAACGAGATGAAAAAGATTTTTTAACCCTACTTCTGTTTGAGCTAAAAGGGTACAATGGTATGGCCTTGCACGTTTATATGCATTTCCCGCTCCCATGTTATCGTTTAGACGATCATGGAACTCTATTCCCTTCTCCATCGAATCTTTTAACATTTTGAGTAACAGATACCCGGTTGCTTCGGCATCATAAATTGCCCGGTGATGCTGAGTAAGCTCTATGTCAAATTTCTTGGCAAGCGTATTTAAACGGTGGTTCTTCATCTCAGGATACAAGAAACGTGCAAGCTCAAGAGTATCAATGACAGGGTTCTTCGCTTTGTCATACCCCATTTTTTTATAGCCTATGTTTAAAAAGCCCATATCAAATGAAGCATTGTGAGCGACAAATATACTATCTTCTGCCCATACATGAAATTGCTTCAGCACCACGTCAATATCTGGAGCATTTCGAACCATATCATCTGTAATACCGGTTAATTCAATTGTTGTGGCAGATAATGGATGATGGGGATTAGCAAATGCTTCAAACCGATCAATAATCTCACCATCATGTATTTTAACAGCTGCAAGCTCAATGATTGTGTCATATACAGCTGATAATCCGGTAGTTTCCACGTCAAACACTACATACGTATCATCTGCTAATTTTCGCGGTGCATCATTATATGCAATTGGAACGCCATCATCTACTAAATTCACTTCAACGCCATAGAGAACCTTAATGTCATTCTTTTTTGAAGCTCCAAATGCTTCCGGAAATGACTGCGCAACCGCATGGTCTGTAACCGCAATCGCCTTGTGCCCCCATTTCTTCGCTTGAGTAATCAGCGTGCTAACAGATGTAACAGCATCCATTTGACTCATTGGAGTATGAAGATGCAGCTCCACTCGCTTTTCGCCTTCAGGTGCGGTGTCTCTTTTCTCAGGTGCTTTTATTTCATTAATATCATTCCCAATCATAACGAGGTCCCGAACGAACGTGTCGTTTTGAATACTACCTCTCACTCTTACCCACATGCCTTTTTTAACGAGCTGATAGAGGGCAGCGTCTTCCTTATCTCGAGAGAACATTTTTACCATGATCGAGCTTGTATAGTCTGTGACTTTAAAGGTAAGGAGTGTACGGCCACTTCTTAACTCTTTTGTTTCTGCAGCAAATACGAATCCTTCAATAGCAATTCTTCGTTCTTCATCTAGAACATCTTCAAGTTTTCTGAAATCAGCATCATCTTTAATCGTAAGCCCTATCGATAAAGGACCTTGGAGCTCAACAGGTCCATCCGTATCCTTCTCAGCTTCTTTCTTTTGCATTTCCAGTAAAGCCTGCATCCCACGCTCTTGATCTTCTTTTTGTTTCTTCTGGAGAAATTGCTCATATTCAGCATTTGAGTCTTCACTGCTTATCTCTGTATCTATTGATAACATGGGAAATCCAAAAGCCTGAAATATCCCAGAGATAATTTCTGCATACTTTCGTTTAATTGCCAGAGATTCTAGTTCATTACGAACTTGAATGATTACCTTTTGACCTTGTATTTTTGGAATTTGTTCACTTAAGAGCTTAATTAATGGAGGTGAAATCCCGTCAAGCTCTTGAATACAGCTGGTCCAGTAATCGATTACTTGTTGATCATGAAACTGTTGGTCGATTACATTAATCGTAAAGGAGGTATTGGCTATATGCGAAAAGCTTTTCGTAAGTTCAGAAGAAAACCGGGTATACACATCACCAGGTAGAATTTTTTCTAGGATAAAGAAGAAATGCCATTTTCTTTCCTGTTTATCAACAATGACTTTTTCAATTTGCGCATTCGAAAAATGCTGTACGAAAAGGTCTTCGGTCAATTGTAACTGCTGGAGTAAGAGTTGAAATCGCTCCTTTTTACCAGAAGGGTCACTCATAAGTCTCTCTCCCATCTATTGAAAATCTATTTGTCTTTTATATATTAATTAGTCAAAAATCGAATAAAATTAGTAAAGCAAAAGCTATTATAACATATAGGAGGTTATTGAGCCGTTTACAGCGTCAAGAAATTTCATCCATGGCAATAACGTCTTAAGAAAAAAACGGGCCGAATACTCGGACCCGCTTTCCTTTAGATTTGTTGCTGTAGGTCTGAAATGACTTGAATAAGCTCGTCTTTATGAACCTCAACCATTTCTCCTGTCTTGCGAACTTTTACTTCTACAATACCATCAGATGCTTTTTTACCTACTGTAATCCGTATTGGTATCCCAATTAATTCAGAATCCGTAAACTTTACTCCCGGTCTTTCATTTCGATCATCAAAAAGAACATCAAATCGTTGACCTTTAATATATCCATAAAGTTCTTCTGCTAATGCTGCTTGCGCTTCATCCTTCATATTCATCGCTAACAGATGAAGATCAAAAGGTGCCATATTTTTCGGCCATACAAAGCCTTTTTCATCATTAAATTGCTCTGCAATGGCTGCCATCGTACGTGAAACACCAATGCCGTAACATCCCATAATCATTGGCTGTGTTCGACCATTTTCATCCAGGTATACCCCATTCATTGCCTCACTATAACGAGTTCCAAGCTTGAATACGTGACCAACTTCAATTCCTTTTGCAAAAAGAATCGTCCCTTGACCATCTGGTGATACATCCCCTTCTTGGATAAAACGAAGATCCGCATATTGTTTCACCTCAAAGTCTCTGGCTGGACAAACATTCATGTAATGAACATGTTCTTCATTCGCGCCACAAACTCCATTTACAATCGCTTCAACTGCATAATCAGCTACCAATTCAACATTCGATACTTGAATAGGTCCTAATGAACCAACAGAGCACCCGAGAACTGCCTTTGTTTCTTCAGGCCCAGCAAGCTCTACCGTACTTGCTTCAAGTAAGTTCTTAAGTTTTATTTCATTTACTTCGTGATCCCCACGAACAAGAACGAGCACATATGCTTCATCTACTTTAAAAAGAAGAGATTTTATGCATCTTTCTGGAGAAACATTTAAGAAGTTTGAAACCTCTTCAATCGTTTTTTGATTCTCCGTTTGTACTTTTTCCAATGTTTTTAGTGATTCAGTTGATTTTTCATACTTCGTCACAACAGGGGCCATTTCGATATTTGCTGCATAATTAGATGTATCTGAGTATGCAATCGTATCTTCTCCTACCTCGGATAACACCATAAACTCATGAGTGTCTTTACCACCCATTGCGCCTGAATCAGCGATAACTGCTCTAAAGTTTAATCCGCAACGAGAAAATACATTTGAATAAGCTTGGAAAATTTGATCGTACACTTCATCTAAACTTTCTTGGGAAGAATGGAAGGAGTATGCATCCTTCATAATAAATTCTCGTCCTCTTAGTAATCCAAAGCGTGGACGCTTCTCATCACGAAATTTCGATTGAATTTGATACAAAGTTAACGGAAGTCTCTTATATGATTTCACTTCGTCTCTTACAAGACTTGTGATTACCTCTTCATGCGTCGCACCCAAAGCGAAGTCACGATCATGACGATCTTTTAATCGCATTAGCTCAGGCCCGTATGAATACCAGCGCCCTGACTCCTGCCAAAGCTCTGCTTGTTGTAAGGCTGGCATTAATAGCTCAACTGCCCCAGCTGCATCCATTTCTTCTCGGACAATCGCTTCAACCTTTTGTAGAACTTTCTTGGCTAAAGGTAGGTAGCTATACACTCCACTTGCATTTTGGCGGATAAATCCCGCTCTTAATAATAGTTGATGACTTTTAATCTCAGCATCTGCCGGAACTTCTCTAAGAGTAGGAATTAGCGTCATACTCTGCTTCATTATATTGCACCTCATTTTTCTGCAACCAATCTATGTCTCGGTTCCTATATATTTCTTTGAAAAAATCATCTTACAAGAAAAATCGTTGTATGTCATTCCAAGTAACAACGAGCATCAACAGCATTAATAAGGCAAACCCTATAAAGTGAACCATTCCTTCTTTTTGGCGATCAATCGGTTTCCCTCGTACAGCTTCAACTGCGAAGAACATTAATCTTCCCCCATCTAAAGCAGGAATCGGAAGTAGATTCATAATCCCTAGATTAATGCTAAGAATTCCTGCCCACTTCATTAAATAATAAATGCCTGATTTTGCAACCGTGTCAGTTGAAACGTAAATTCCTACTGGACCTGACAACGCATCAATCGAAAATTGGCCTGTTACAAGCTTCCCAAGCATCATAAAAATTTCCTTCGTCCAAAAATATGTTTCTTGGAATCCGTAAGAAATCGACTTTAGTGGAGATTTCTCCATAGGGCTATATACACCAATAATTCCGATCTTTTCATCCTCTGCTACTCTTTCCTTTGGAGTTACAGGAATCTCCATCTCTTCCCCATCACGATTGACAACAAACATCAGTTCCTGTTCTGGACTTTTGCGGATGATTTCAACAACATCCTCCCAGCTAGAAACTTCTGATCCTCCTACCGTTTGGACGACATCTCCCTCTTTTAGGCCAGCCTCAAGTGCCGCTCCATCTGGTGTCATTTTCCCTAAAATCGGTTCATTTGAAGGAACGCCTTGAAGGATTGCAATTAACATGAATACGAAAAAAGCCAAAATAAAGTTCATCATAGGACCAGCAAATATGGCCATTGTACGCTGTCCTAATGTTTTAGAAGAAAACTGACGATTATAAGGAGCAATTAACGTTTCTTCTCCATTTTCGACTAACATGGCATTTGGAAGCACATCAAAGCTTTTTAATATTTCATCATCATTGTCTTCATATCCCTTTATCACTAATGCATGCTCGATATCCGCATGCTCTACTTCCATCACAAGAGCGTTTGGATATTTTTCTTTATTGTTCAGTATAATTTTACTAATTTTATCCTCTTTAAACAAAAGCCCTACACGTTGACCTGGCTTTATTTCAACCATTTCAGGATCCTCACCAGCCATACGAACAAACCCACCAATAGGGAGCAAACGAATGGTATATACCGTTTCATTTCGCTTATGCGTAAAGACCTTCGGACCGAAACCAATCGCAAATTCACGACATAAGATACCTGCCCTTTTGGCAAATATTAAGTGCCCTAACTCATGGAAGAAAACAAGTGCACCAAAGATGACGACAAAGGCTATTACTGTACTCAAATGATTACCACCTTTTTATGTAAGTGTGTTAATGAAGCTTCTTGTTTCTCGATCAACTTCCTGTATTACATCTAAGCCAGGAGATTGAATTGCTTTGTGATTTTCAAGCGCTTTTTCGATTAAATCCTCTATTTGCAAGAATTGGATCTTCCCGGATAGAAAAGCAGCAACCGAAGCTTCATTAGCTGCATTTAAGACGGTTGGCATGGTACCACCAATCTTCCCTGCATCAAAGGCAAATTGCAAACAGCGGAATCGGTCATAATCCATCTCTTGAAAGTGTAGCATTCCAATCTCAGCTAAGTTTAATCTTTTAGAAGTAGCCAGTGGAAAACGATCTGGAAAGGAAAGAGCATATTGAATGGGTACCCTCATATCCGGAGTACCTAGCTGTGCGATGATACTACTATCATGAAACTCTACCATCGAATGAATAATACTTTCTTTGTGTAATAGCACATCAATTTTTTTATATGGCATAGAAAAAAGCCAGTGTGCTTCTATTACTTCTAATCCTTTATTCATCATAGTTGCAGAATCAATTGTAATCTTAGCTCCCATTGACCAGTTTGGGTGATTTAATGCTTCCTCAAGTGTAACACCTTTTAATTGATCACGCGTTCGATCACGAAAGCTACCCCCGGATGCAGTTAAAATAAGCTTTTCAATATTCTTTTCTCTTTCGCCTTGCAATGCTTGGAATAACGCAGAATGCTCACTATCAACCGGAAGCAAATGAACTTGATTTCGTTTAGCAGCTTCCATCACTAAATGACCTGCAGTAACTAACGTTTCTTTGTTTGCGATTGCGATCGTCTTCTTTGCTTCAATTGCTTCTAAAGTCGGTTCTAACCCGACACTACCAAGGACAGCATTGACAAGGATATCCGCTTCTTTATAAACAGCTACTTCAACTAACCCTTCCTGTCCATGTATAAATTTTATGCTCGGATACTCTGCTTTAAGACTATCACAATCAGACTTTTCTAAAGTAGAAACGAGTTTTGGTTGAAAATCATGAATGATTTTTCGTGCTAGCTCTAAATTGCGACCAACCGACATGGCGACTAATTGAAATTGTTCATGATGCTCTTTAATTACATCTAATGTTTGTGTCCCAATTGACCCTGTTGCCCCTAATAAGCTTATATATTTCAATACGTTCAACTCCTACAAAACAAACATAAATTAAATTTGTAGATCAAGTCCAATCTCAGACCATAAGTCCTCTATAATAAATAGAAGAAATGCAATAATGGCCATACAAATAATAGACTGTCAAAACGATCAAGGATTCCACCATGTCCAGGTAGAATAGTTCCCGAATCCTTTACATGATAATGGCGCTTTAATGCTGACTCTACCAAATCACCAATTTGTCCAAATATTGATAATACAATGGTGATAAGTAAAAGCTCGATATAAGTTGCATCTATCTCTGTAAAGGTTACAAATAACACACTTACAATGACAGCACAAAGGATTCCACCAATAAACCCTTCAATTGTTTTATTTGGGCTAATTTCTGGCCAAAGCTTATTCTTCCCAAATGATCTACCAATAAAGTATGCACCCGAATCAGTTGCCCAAACAACAAACAAGGAGTATATGATATATACTAATCCAGCTTCTCTTGTTTCAATAAAATAGAAGAAGCCTATTCCAATGTACAGAGTGGCCATTGTAGAGAAGGCTACATCGTCAAATGTAAACTTATTTTTTGTAGCAACTGTGTATGTAAGAAACAACAATACACCTAGAAGTGCTATTTCAATCTTTGAATGTGTAACTGTATCCAGTATGTATTGAAATTCATCTGGCAATAAAAAGACCCATAAGAGAGCTAATGAAATCAAACCCGGAACTGAAAATAGGTTTAAATTTCTCATCTTTAATAATTCATATAGCCCGATTGAAGCGAATACATATGTGAGTATGACAAAGGGCATTCCACCATAAATAACCGTAGGTAACAAGATCGCCCCAAAGACGATAGCTGTAATAATTCTTTGCTTCATTTCATTTTTCATCACCTTTATTGAGTATGGCTGTTTTCGTATATATTGTTGCTTTTGAAACATGGGCTGTTTTCCGCTCCAGGATACTCGCTTGCCTCGAGAGGAGCTGTGTGTTGTGGGTCTCTCTCTGCTTCACCTATGGGTCTCATTTGTCCCGTTGCTCCCGGAGGCGCCCCCTCACCCGTCTGCTCCAAACTACTAGCCTTCTTATGAAGAAGGGAATCTTACCTAGTATAAAACAACAATCATTCAGAATTTAGCCTTGAGTATTACCGAAAGAGAATCCAAACACAAACTTTGTGTAAACGCGTTAAAAGACCTCTAGCTTATTCTTCGACCAAAAAAGGAAGATTTAAACTCCTCCAAACCTTCTTTGACGGTTTTGGTAGTCTTCCATCGCTTGGACAAAATGCTCCTCAGCGAAATCTGGCCACAGTACATCCGTAAACCAAAATTCTGTATAAGCCAACTGCCAAAGCATAAAATTGCTTAAGCGAATTTCTCCACTCGTGCGTATAAGTAAATCCGGATCACCTAATCCTTTTGTCATAAGGTAATTAGCAAATGTTTCTTCCGTTATTTCCTCTACGTCTAACACACCAGCTTCACAGTCTATCATAACCTGCTTCATGGCAGAGACCATTTCAGCTCTACTTCCATAATTCAACGCAAAATTTAAGACTAGACCTGTATTATCTTTCGTATCTACCATTGCTTTTTCTATCGCTTTTAATGTATGGGATGGTAGGTTTTCCTTTTCTCCTATCATCGTGACCTTCACATTTTCTTCTATTAATTCAGGTAAAAAGCTTCCGAGAAACTCTTCGGGAAGCTTCATTAAATAGTCCACTTCCAATTTTGGCCGCTTCCAATTTTCAGTAGAGAATGCATATAAAGTAAGAGCTTGAATACCTAGCTCATTTGCTAGTTTTGTAATTTTTCTTACAACCTTCATTCCTTCATGATGGCCAGCTACTCGCGGCAATGCACGTTTCTTTGCCCATCGTCCATTGCCATCCATGATAATGGCAACATGCGAAGGTATTTGTTGCTCTTTAATCAATGTCATCCGCTCTTGGAGATTGGAAGATTGAGGCTGCTTCTTCCAAAGCTTCAATTTATTTATCATCACAATGCTCCTCCAATAATAAGGTCACCCTACTTCATGATTAGTTCCATTCCCCAAATAAGATGCCCCTATTTATAGCTTGCCTTAATCATACCAAAAATGAGAAAAGATATCTCTAAAAAATATTTATATGTATCGGCTCTAATATTACCAGTAGCATGTAGGAAGGCTGTGAATGAACCACCGTAAAAAAAAACCCCCTATTAATTAGAGGGTATCAACTATATGTCAGCCCAAATGCCGTTCGTTTACCGCTTAAACAGAAAGAATTTCGTTTTCCTTTTCTTTTGTCAAGCTGTCAATTTGATTAATATTTTCATCCGTAAGCTTTTGAATATCATCTGAATAACCGCGTAGCTCATCCTCGGTAATTTCACCATTTTTCTCTAGTTTTTTCAGATCATCATTTGCATCACGACGAATGTTACGAATGCCGACTTTTGCTTCTTCAGATTCTTTTTTCACAAGTTTAACAAGCTCTTTGCGACGCTCTTCTGTTAATGGTGGGATTGTTAAGCGAATAATTGATCCATCGTTTGCTGGGTTTAATCCAAGATCCGATTTAAGGATAGCCTTTTCAATATCACCTAATACCGTTTTATCATACGGTTGAATGACAAGCATACGTGCTTCTGGAATGGAAATCCCTGCTAATTGATTGACTGGAGTTGGAGCTCCGTAGTAATCAACAGAGATGCGGTCTAATAGAGATGCATTTGCTCTACCAGCACGAATACTTGCTAATTCGCGAGAGTATGCCTGAATTGCTTTAGACATTCTTTCTTTCGTATGGTCGATAACTTGCTTTGCCATTATTTTTTCCCCCTAACAAATGTTCCAATTTTTTCACCTAATACGGCACGTTCAATATTCCCTTTTTCCATAATGGAGAAAACAATTAAAGGAATATCATTATCCATACATAATGATGATGCTGTAGAATCCATCACAGCAAGACCTTCTTTTAAAACATCTAAATATGAAAGCTCATCGTATTTTTTAGCATTTTTGTCAATGCGAGGGTCTGCAGAATACACTCCATCAACATTATTCTTAGCCATTAGAATAACTTCAGCTTCAATTTCTGCCGCTCGTAATGCCGCTGTTGTATCTGTTGAGAAGTATGGATTACCTGTACCAGCTGCAAAGATTACGACACGTTTTTTCTCAAGATGACGAATCGCTCTACGGCGAATATAAGGCTCTGCTACTTGACGCATTTCGATTGATGTTTGCACACGAGTTTCGATACCAAGCTGCTCTAGACTATCTTGAAGTGCTAATGAATTCATCACTGTTGCCAGCATTCCCATATAATCTGCATTGGCACGATCCATGCCCATTTCTTCACCGATTTTCCCTCTCCATATATTGCCTCCACCAACAACAACAGCAACCTCTACGCCAAGCTCTGCTAATTCTTTTACCTGTGTAGCAATTGATTTAATGACAGAAGGATTAATTCCAAAGCCTTGCTCACCTGCTAAAGCTTCTCCACTTAATTTTAACACAACGCGTTTGTATTTAGGACTGGTCATAGCAACCTCCATATGTATTTTGCTTGTCTTGAAAAACAGGGAACACAAAGTGTTCCCTGTAAAGTTCTAATTATTAGAGTAAGATATAGGTTTATTATTTCTTTACTTGACTCATAACTTCTTCAGCGAAGTTATCTTCACGCTTTTCTAAACCTTCTCCTACTTCGTAACGTACGAATTCTCGAACCGTTCCACCTTTAGATTCTACGAATTGACGTACTTTTTGATCTGGGTTCTTAACGAAAGATTGATCAAGAACACAAACATCTTCAAAGTATTTGCTTAAACGACCTTCTACCATTTTAGCAACGATATTTTCAGGCTTTCCTTCGTTTAGAGCTTGTTGAGTTAATACTTCACGCTCGCGCTCAACTTCATCAGCAGATACTTCGTCACGTGAAACATATTTAGGGTTTAGTGCAGCAATGTGCATCGCAACATCTTTCGCAGCATCTTCGTCAGTTGTTCCTTCTAATACAGTTAGAACACCAATACGTCCACCCATGTGCAGGTAAGCACCGAATGCATCGTTATCTGTTTTTGTTTTAATTTCGAAACGACGAAGAGTGATTTTTTCTCCAATTTTAGCAATAGCAGAGTTGATGTGAGTATCAACAGTTGCACCGTTATCCATTGTTTGTGTTAATGCTTCTTCAACTGAAGCTGGTTTACTCTTTAGTAAGAATTCAGCAACTTCTTTAACAAGCGTTTGGAAGCCTTCGTTTTTTGCAACGAAATCAGTTTCAGAGTTAATTTCAAGAATGACTGCATCATTTCCTTCAGTTAAAAGGAAAGTTGTACCTTCAGCAGCGATACGGTCAGCTTTTTTAGCAGCTTTCGCAATACCTTTTTCACGAAGGAAATCAATTGCTTTTTCCATATCTCCATCAGTTTCTTGAAGAGCTTTTTTACAGTCCATCATACCAGCGCCAGTTTTTTCGCGAAGTTCTTTAACCATTTGTGCAGTGATTGCCATAATGATAATTCCTCCTTGTATCCTATGTATTTTATTTTAAGCAAAAAATGAAATAGGTAAACGGAAATATCTTAAAAAAAGGTGATAACGGGTACAGCCCTATTATCACCTTTTGACTGTCTAGTTTTGACCTGAAACGCCTTTTTCGCAAAAGGACATTATGACGAGTCGCGGCTTTTCAATCATTTCCGCTGTTCAATTAATTAAGCAGTTGGAGCAGCTTCTTCACCTTGTTTTGCTTCAAGGATCGCATCTGCCATTTTAGCAGTTAATAGTTTAACTGCACGGATTGCATCATCGTTTGCAGGGATTACAACATCAATTTCATCCGGATCACAGTTTGTATCAACGATAGCAACGATTGGGATGTTTAATTTATGTGCTTCAGCAACTGCAATACGCTCTTTACGAGGGTCGATGATGAATAAAGCATCAGGAAGTTGCTTCATATCTTTAATTCCGCCTAAGAATTTCTCTAAACGCTCAAGCTCTTTCTTAAGTTGTACAACTTCTTTCTTTGGAAGAACTTCAAATGTTCCATCTTCAGACATTCTTTCGATATCCTTAAGACGTGCAATACGCTTTTGGATTGTTTCGAAGTTTGTTAAAGTACCACCTAACCAACGTTGGTTAACAAAGTATTGACCTGAACGGATCGCTTCTTCTTTAACTGAATCTTGAGCTTGTTTTTTCGTACCTACGAAAAGAACAGTACCGCCGTTTCCAGCTAATTCTTTTACCCAGTTATAAGCTTCTTCCACTTTTTTAACTGTTTTTTGTAGGTCGATGATGTAGATACCGTTACGCTCAGTGAAGATGTATTTCTTCATTTTTGGGTTCCAACGGCGAGTTTGGTGTCCGAAATGTACACCAGCTTCAAGTAATTGCTTCATTGAAATTACTGACATGATTTGTTTCCTCCTAATGGTTTTTGTTTTCCTCCGCTTAAATCATTTTTAAACGGGACTGAACTGATCAGCACCATCCGTTTAAATCAATAAGCGTGTGTATTAACACCAAGAGTTAATATAGCATAACTCTTTTTGACAATCAAGTATAAGTGCTAATTTCGACGAAATTTTAGTAAAAGCTCAATTTCCGTCTTCCCTTTGTTCAGTTTTTTTGCAATTTCTTCCTCTGTATATCCTTGTTGTTTAAGGAGTAGTGCTTGGTTCAGAAGTGATTCAATATACAAGCTTTCAACTGGAGCTCTCTTGACTGAATGGACTTCAGCATTCGTTGTATCGTCTGGATGATCCATTCGTTTTTCATGTTCATTATGGTAACTTGGTAGGAAGATTGGTTCATCCGCTTCTTGAGTTGCTTGAATCGGCTTTTTTGATGTTTGATATGCTTTTGCAGCATAACCTGATGATGCTCTTCTTACCGAGTTCGTAACCTTCTCTCCTTGAGGATTAGATGCTTGAATGTTCTCTTTAGATGTTCGGCCAGCAACGCTCGTTTCAGGAACCTGATAATTGATTTCTGTCTTAGTATGTTGGACTCGTTTTATCTTCTCGATGAATTCTTCATTTTCTTCTTTCATTTCCATTAAATAAGTTGAGATTACTTCTTCCATCTCATTCATCATTTTTTCCTGCTTTGTTTCCATTTGTGCTAAACGGTTCTGTCTCATGAATAGGAGAATAATCGCAAACAAAGCTACGAAGTTTAACACGAAACTAATAAGTAATAAGAACGTCGTCATATCATCCCTCTATCCACTATAATCAATTGAATGCCCTTTGTATGGATGCTCTTGTTTTTCAAGTTCTTTTTGTTTTTTATTTGGAGTTTGATCTGAAAATGATTGATCTTGCCCTTTGGATCCTTCCTTTTCATGAAATTTAGCTTTTTCCTTTTGCTCATGCTTCATGACAGTAGTTCGTTTTTTCTCATCGTCCTTAAGAACACGATCGGAAGCTTGATCCTGTAATATTTGACCTCTTTGCTGTAATTGTTCCTGCAATTTCCCTGCATCTTGTGTTCTAGGAAGCGCAATTTGCATTTCAATGGCTTTAAGGCTCATACGCTCACTTCCTTTGATAAATGGAATAATTAATTAATTAATTAATTAATTAATGGTTTCAAATAAAATTTCACCATTTTTAAAGTAAAATTTAGCATAAGCATGTTTCTGCTGAATATGCTTTGTATATTTCCCAAAGTGTATATACGTATTAGGATGTACAGTCTCATATACATAAATCTTAGCTAGTAGTTGTTCTAACCGTTTTTCTTGAAGATCCTCTAGATTTTCTAATATTCCTGCTAGTTCTTTCGTGAATTGTTCTTTCGTAGATCGTTGTTTCAACAACAGATCTTTTTGTTCTGCTGACAAATTTCCAGTAGCTTTTAATAGGTGAAGGAGTTTATTTTCTATTTCAGTCAATTTTTCTATATTGGCCTTTTTCTCATTAAGCTGTTGATTGAGACTTTTTTCGACTTCCTCGATCATGGGATCCCATCCAGCATAGATTTCAGATTTTGTAAATAAGTGATTGCCTAATTCTTTCACATGAATATCTTTTCCAGCCATAAGTGCTCCACCTATGACAACCCCTTGCTTGCAAACAATGGATTCTCCTGCCTGAACTTTACTATGTAAGATGGATGATGATACATGAACTTCTTGCCCAGCATGTACACTTGCCTGATTCATAAACGCTGCTTGAATCGTTCCTCCAGCTTGTACGAACCCGCGATTTGCTCCTGTAATCCCACCGCTAATTAAAATATTGCCTTGTGCTTCTAAGTGAGCACCTTCTACTAAGCCGAAAATCCGGATATCTCCGCCTGCTTTAATTCGAAATCCCGTTGGAACATTTCCATTAATGGTGACATTCCCTATGAAGTCTATATTTCCAGTTCTTAAATCCAAGTCTCCCCTTACTTCAAAAATTGGATTTACTGAAATAGACTTACTCATAAAGCTTACCTGTCCATCCATGGTTGCATAAAAGCAATCATTCGTAAAAACAACATTTTTACCTGCTCTTACTCTGAGAGGGCTTCCATTTTTCGCAGGTATCGGTTTCCCGCAAACATCCTGACCAGGAGTCCCTGGAGTAGCATGAATGACTCTTGCAATTAGCTGCCCATTTTGAACAGATGGAATGGTGAGCACATCTCGAAAATTAAATTTTTTCTTCTCTACTTGATTTTCTTGATGAAGTTCGTTTTGTAAAATGGCATCCGTACCATTCTCAGGAGGAATACCCGTAGCAATTATAACAGGAAAGGAAACAGACGAGGGGTTTGATGCGATTTGGTTTAAAATATCTGTATGGATTCCATATGTTACGCCTTGCTTTAGAAGCAATCCTTCTAGTTCGTGTAAACTATAAGCCGCATCATTAAGAGGCCTTACGAGATGAATTTCTGCGGTTAACCTCTTGTCCGTAAGTTTGATTTGAAAAGGAGTTTCCATATAATCTCCCTCTTTCCCTTAATTTAGAAATCTAATGAAAGATATACAAAAGGGCATCACTTGCGATTACACAAACTAATGCCCAAAAGATTACATAATTTTCTCTATAGAGTTTCTCAGTTTAAATAGTGCTTTGGAATGGATTTGCGAAATTCTTGAAGTCGAAAGATTCATCACTTGTCCTATTTCAGTTAGCGTTAATTCTTCTTTATAAAATAAACTAAGTACCAATTGTTCCTTATCGTTTAAGTGAGAAATCATTTCTGTCATCTCTTCAAGTAGTTCATTTCTCACGATTTTATCTTCAGGGATATCTGCCTTGTCATCCTTCAAAACAAAAGATGAACCTTCTTCCTCATGTTCTTTCGGCTGCTCATCCATTGATAATACATTTGCAAAAAAGTGTTCATTCATTGTTGAATAAACATCTTCTTCATTCATATTTAATTCAAAAGCAATTTCTTCAACTGTTACATTTCTCATATATTTCTGTTCGAGCTTTTCAATTACTGCCTCGATTTTCTTTGCTTTGTCTCGAGTGCTGCGTGGTAGCCAATCTTCTTTTCGAAGTCCATCAATAATTGCACCTCTTACTCGAAAAGATGCATACGTATCAAATTTTAAATCTCGGTTAATATCAAATTTTTCGAGTGCATCATACAAGCCTAGCATTCCTAAGCTTTTCAGATCATCTCTAGAAACGCTTTTTGGAAGACCAACAGATATTCTTTGTACATGATACTGAACTAATGGCATATATTTCTGAACTAAAAGATTGCCTGCCTCCGAATCACGAGATTGAACCCACTTTTCCCAAATAACTTGTTCCTCGGTTGTTGGTTCATGCACCATTGAAATCCTCCTACAATGTAACAATAACTACTGAATATCGACATTATATCAAATATTTCGCGTGAATCCTATAGAGTTTCTATTAACTTTCCAAATACAAATTTGGATTATATTGCTATCAAAAATGCATAATGAAAGCTCGCCAACCGGCGAGCCTATTCATCCTCTAACAAGTGTTTTATATGGGTAGAAAGCTGCTCGACTTGATTTTCTTGAAGAGGAGGAATAGGTTGCTGGCTTTCATCTTCGCCTCTTGTTTCTTGAGTATTAGAATCTACGTTTTCACCTGATAATGGTTCAACAGTAAAATCTTTATTAATATAGACTAGTAACCAACGAAACAAATAGGCAGCTATGTAAATTAAGCTTGCTGCTATTATTGATTCAAGTACCGCTCTTACTAGAGGCTTATTAAAAAGAGCGATTACAAAATATACGACTAGCGTAATCATCGAGACAACTAGATTAAAAAGCCATGTACGATACATTATATATCTCTTACCCCTTTGTTAACTGTACGAATATTTAACAGTCCAGTTTTAGGGTTGAATTCGATCGTTCTCCCGCTATTGCCTCCAACATCTTCAGCTAATAAGGCAATTCGTAGCATATCAAGCTCTCGCTTTACAGCCTCTACATTACGAGGTCCAATTCTCATCATATCATTCGTTGTTGAGAACTGGAACATTTGAGCCCCTCCAGCAATTTTCGCTTTTAGCATACTCGAACGGGCTCCTTGTCTTATCAAACGATTCACCAATTCTTTAACGGCTGTATCTGCATATTTTGCAATATTTAATGACCCTGCTTTGGCAAGAGAAGAATCAGGGAGCATGACATGTGCTAACCCTGCAACTTCTCTATGCTCATCAAATACGATGACCCCAACGCATGACCCTAATCCTGATGTTCTAATGGTGTGGGGTGCCTTTACAATATTCATGTCGGCTATCCCGACTTTTACCACTTGAATGCAATCATTCATCTTGTGCAACTCCTAGAGATTGAAAGATGATATGAAAGGAATCAGGATCAGGAAGTAAAAAGAAATGACCATTTACACTTTCTGATAATTCCACATCATCTTCACTAACTGCCGTATCAATTACAATTGCAAAATCACTCACCTGTGACAATTCAATTAATCCATAACTAATCACAGCACCTACCATATCAATAGCTAATGCAGGAACAGATGGGTATAAGGATAAATTTGTGAAATCAGATAAAGCAGATAAATAAGATCCTGAAAGAATATTGCCTAATTCCTGTAATGCTGATAGAGCAATTTCATCATAAGGTGGTTTTTCAAAATCAAAGCTCGTATCGCCGATCATTTGCTGAATAAAAGCAGTCGCTTGATGCAGCGGTAGCATAAAAAACATGCTGCCAGGAGCTTCCCCTTCGATTCTAAGAAACACACTTGCTACTACATTATCTGGGCCACCAGCCATGTCCATCATTTCATCAAAACTCACGATACTTACATTAGGCACGTTCATATCAATTTTTTTATTTAAAAGTGTAGATAATGCCGTTGCAGCATTACCAGCGCCTATGTTGCCAATTTCCTTTAATATATCTAAATGAAGAGAATTAATTTTATCAATAAATGACATGCGAACTACCCTTCTATTCCTATTGCAGCTTTCACTTCATTAGGGCTTAACACCTTATCTAAGTCAATAAGCACCAATAAGCGTTTATCAATTTTCGCTACACCACTAATGTATTCAGCCTCAATGGCACCTACAACTTCTGGAGGAGGCTCAATTGAATCTGCTACGATATCAATGACATCATTCGCTGCATCAACAATTAGCCCTACCTCCATATCCTCTAAAGCTACGATAATCACTCTAGTACTATCCGAATAACTAGACTCGTCTAATTCAAAGCGGCTTCTGAGATCAATAATCGGAGTCACAAGCCCTCGTAGATTAATAACACCTTTAACAAAGGTACTGGTTCCAGGAACTCTTGTAATATGTTGTACTTTCTCAATAGAACGTACTTGACTAACAGGAATCGCATATTCTTTTTCTTTTAATTGAAATACGATTAACTTTAAATCAGCTGCTAACGCTTCGGTCATGTAGATTCAATCCTCCTAAGTATCATAATGAAAGGATGGCTCTGTTACATTTAACAGAGCCTATTTTTTTCACTTAATTTACTTAATTAATGCATTGCAATCAACAATTAATGCGACTTGTCCATCACCTAGTATAGTCGCACCAGAAATGGCAAACACATTCGTTAAATAATTTCCTAATGATTTAAGTACAACTTCTTGTTGACCAATAAATGAGTCAACAACAAGTCCAGCCATTTTATCTCCCTTACGAACGATGACAACTGAATAAAACTCATCATCTTCTTCGAATACAGGAACTTCAAAAATGTCCTTTAATTGTAGTAATGGAACGACTTTCCCACGGAAATCAATGACTTGTTGATTATGTGCATTTAATATATCTTCCTTCTTCACAATAGCTGTTTCGATAATAGAAGATAACGGGATTGCATATTTTTCTTTTTGGATTTCAACTAACATAACCGAAATGATGGACAATGTTAACGGTAGCTGAATCGCAAATCGTGAGCCTTCCCCTTCTTTCGAATCGATTGTAATGGATCCTCCTAGAGATTCAATCGTACTCTTAACAACATCTAACCCTACTCCACGACCTGAAATATCGGATATTTTATCTGCTGTTGAGAAGCCAGAAGCAAGGATAAGCTCATATACTTGTTTATCAGACATGGCACTTGCTGTTTGTTCTGATACAATGCCCTTACTTAGCGCTTTTTCTAGTACTCTTTGACGGCTAATTCCTGCCCCATCGTCTTCAATCTCGATAAAGACATGATTCCCGCTGTGGTATGCCTTAAGAACAACCGTACCTTCTTCAGGCTTCCCTTTTGCTCTTCGAACCTCTGGAGTTTCCACTCCATGGTCCAGGGAATTACGAATTAAGTGGACAAGCGGGTCACCTATTTCGTCTATTACAGTACGATCAAGTTCTGTTTCTGCACCAATTATTTCTAAGTTGATCTTTTTGTTAAGATCTCTTGCTAATTGTCGTACCATACGCGGGAAACGATTAAACACTGTTTCAACTGGAACCATTCGCATATTTAAAATGATATTTTGCAAGTCTCCAGAAATCCTAGACATACGCTCAACTGTTTCGTGAAGCTCTCCATTATTAAGCTCCTTGGATATCTGCTCTAATCGACCACGGTCAATAACGAGCTCTTCAAACAAGTTCATTAAAATATCTAGTCGTTCAATATTCACACGGATCGTTTTATTTGAAACGTTCGCAGCAGCTGGTTGTTTACCATTATTGCTTTTCGTTTCTGAAGGTGTATGTTCCTTTTGAACAGGTGCTTCAGCTGATGGAGTGACCTCCACTGTATCCGTTTTGTCTTCTTGATTTTTACGAACATCTGATAAAGATAAAGAATGCACCTCAACCTTATCCACTTCTGAAACTTTCATTATTTTCTTCTGAATATCTTCTTGAGGTTCTTTCGAAACGAGTGTTACCGTGAACTCGTGATCGAACTGCTCATCTTCAAGCTGCTCAACAGATGGAGTAGATTTAACAACCTCACCTATTTTTTCGAAGATTTCAAACACCATGAATACGCGAGCTGCTTTCAAAAGACAATCTTCCCGTAATCCAATCGTAACTTCATATGTGTTGAATCCTTGCTCTTTTGATTGTTCAAGGACAGTAAGCTCAAATTCATCATATACACTTTTCGTCTCAGTCTTTTGATCAGCTAATGCCGGAGCCGCTTCTTGTTTGGCCGTCACAGCAACAGGTGATTCACCCTTTTCAATTGCTTTAAGCTTTTCAACCACTTCAACGACATCTCTTTTTCCGTCGCCACCGCTAGCAATCGAAAGTACCATTGCTTCTAAATCATCCACTGCTAAAAAGACAACATCTAACACCTCAGCAGTGACAGATACCTTTTGATTTCGAATCGCATCTAACACGTTTTCCATCTGATGAGTTAGACTGGCAAGATCCTCATAGCCCATTGTTGCAGACATCCCTTTTAACGTGTGAGCTGATCGGAAAATCTCATTGACTATTTTTAGATCTTCAGGATTTTTCTCTAATTCTAGTAATTGCTCATTACAAGATTGCAAATGTTCTTTACTTTCTTCAATAAAAACCTCTAGATATTGATTCATTTCCATTTGGCTTCACCCCTCGGCATTAAACATATTTCAATATAGTTTCAGCAATTTTCTCTACATTTTGTACTTCTTCTACTAAACTAGTAGCTATAGCTGACTTAGGCATTCCAAATACAATTGATGTTTCTTGAGATTCAGCAATTGCTTTTACAACTCCATGCTTCTTTAATGACCTTAGGCCTGCAGCCCCATCTGAACCCATACCAGTCATAATAACTGCAATCTTCACAAATTCAGTAAGAGCGCTTACAGATTCAAACATTACATCAACAGAGGGACGATGCCCATTTCTTGGTTCTGTTTGATCTAATTGGATAGCTAGACTTGTTCCAACTGCCTTCACCTTTAAATGAAAGCCGCCAGGAGCAATATATACTGTACCTTTTTTTACAAGCTCTCCATCTTCTGCTTCTTTTACAGAGATTTCAGATAAAGAGTCAAGTCTATTCGCGAGCGATTTCGTGAAACCAGGTGGCATATGCTGAACGACCAAAACAGGAGCATCTAAATTCTTGGGTAGCTTTGTAATGACTTGTTGCAGGGCTCTTGGTCCACCAGTCGAGGTGCCAATACAAATGACCTTCTTTTTTGAATGATGCCATGTTGTAGCTATGGAGCTGACTGGCTTAACGGAATCACTCTTTGGTTCTATCTTACTATAATCACTGTGTAAATTTGTAGGTTTTTTTGTTAAAAAAGAGACTTTTGTCGCTTGCTTCATATTTGCCCTACTAGCTGAAATCACCTTTTCAATTAACTCTTCTTTCACTTTATACAAATCTAATGAGATAGCACCAGAAGGTTTCGCAATAAAATCAATCGCGCCATATTGCATCGCAAGGATTGTATTTTCTGCTCCCTCTTTTGTCGTACTAGATATCATAATTGTCGGTGTCGGATGCTGTTTCATTAGCTCTTTTAAAGCCTCTAACCCATTCATTACAGGCATTTCAATATCCATTGTTACCACATGGGGATTTAGATCTTGAATTTTCGTTAGGGCATCTGCTCCATTACGGGCAGTTCCTATAACCTGTATTTGTGAATTTTCTGAAAGAAAATCACTTATTAGCTTTCTCATGAATGCAGAGTCATCTACGACTAATACATTGATTTTTTTCACATAAATGCACTACCTTTCAAAGAGAAATTGCTTAAGTCTTTTAGCAAATTGAGAAACAGTCGATGTTGGGATTTCTTGCGTTCGCTTTGTGTTGATCCGATCTGCCATTTCACTAAACGCTCGTGCTGCAGGCGCATTTGGATTATACTGAACAACTGGCGATTGATGAATGACCGCTTGTCTTACATTCCGATCTTCTGGAATCATTCCAAGTACAGAGGTCTCTTTTTCTAGAAATCGGTTTAACACTTCAGCTAATCGTCTATACGTGTCCATTCCTTCTTTATTGGAAGTCACACGATTGACAACGATCGAAATGGGCAGGTTTTTGTTATGAAGGATTAAGTGCTTCATCATCGCATAAGCATCTGTAATAGAAGTGGGTTCAGGTGTTGTAATCACAACCACTTCATCCACCGATAATATAAATTTCAATGACTGCTCATTAACCCCTGCTCCCATATCAAAGAGAATATAATCATACTTTTCCATCACCTGTGATAGTTGTGCATCAAACTCGTGCACCATATCATCACTTAAATGAACAAGATGGTTTAAGCCTGATCCCCCTGCAATATATTGAAGTCCTCCTGGTCCATCATATATCGCTTCTTCTAAAGTACATTCACCTTGAAAAAAATTAGCAATAGTTAATTTAGAAGACGTTCCCATGAGAATATCTAAATTTCCCATTCCTATATCCATATCAAATAGTAACACGGTATAGCCTTGTTTGGTTAAGGACAAGGAAAAGTTTAACGAAAAATTCGATTTTCCTACGCCCCCTTTACCGCTAACAACTGCGAGAGTCTTAGTAATTGTCTGTCTGTCCATCTGCTGAAGTCTAAGTCGTAAGCTCTCTGCCTGATCATTCATGAGTTTCTACCCCAAGTAATAGATTTGTAAGTACTTTAGGACTGGCAGGAATCATATCATCCGGTACATTTTGACCATTTGTTAAGTAGGCTACTCCTTTATTGTACTGTGTAATCATATTTAAGATAGCACCATAACTCTCAGTCTCATCCGTCTTAGTAAAGATAAACTGATCGATAGTAATGAGTGAGAATTGCTTATAAATCTCCATCATATCACGTTGTTTAGAAGTGAGTGAAAGTACTAAAAACGTCTGCATATCAGACTTAAAATCAATTATCTTCTTAAGATCCTCTACATATTGTTGATTACGAAAGTTGCGCCCTGCCGTATCTATTAATACAATATCATAGTCACTGAATGCTTCTTTTGCCTTTTTAAAGTCTTCTAGGTTATAACACACTTCTATAGGGATATTAAGAATACTTGCATACGTTTTTAATTGCTCAATAGCTGCTATACGGTACGTATCAGTCGTAATAAACGCTACTTTTTTCTTATGTTTAATCACGCATTCTGCAGCAATTTTTGCTAATGTGGTCGTTTTCCCAACTCCAGTAGGACCAACTACATTTACATATTTTTTTACAAATGAAATGCCTCCAAATTGGATTGATTCCATTTCAGAATCTATTAACTCTTTTAGCCATTGCTGTATATTCTTTTCATCTGATCTTGCACCAGCTATATACCATTTTTCTATAAGTTTGGATAACCATTTATCTTGCAGATTTTTATTTACTTCCTGTTCATCTAACAACCTCTGAACGGATTGAATCGGCTCAGGGAAGTTGTATGCTTTATGCCCTTCTTGAGCAGAAGGAATTCCTTTAATTAGCATTTTCAACTCATTGATTTCTTTCATTAAATCGTCCGTTGACTTGTCTTTTTGAACGACCCCAGTACGCTTTTCAGTTGAAGGAGGAGCTTCTACCTCATCAAACTCTTGTCTAGAAGCTGTTGTCGGCATTTTTTTTACTTTTTCTTTTACAACTGGTTTTGGTTCTACTTTCGGTTTAGGGTCAATTGCTGCAATAACCTCAAGATTCTTCTTTTTAAAAAACCCTAGAAATCCACCTGTTTGAACCATTTTCGAATTTAAAATCACTGCATCATTACCTAATTCTGCACGAATTTTCTTCATTGCTTCTGGCATAGATGGTGCAACGAACTTTTTTACCTTCAATCTATATTCACCACCCCAACACTTTGTACTTCAACATTTGATTCTAATTCGTTGTAAGATAAAATCGGTATTTGTGGGAAATACCTTTCGGTTAGCTGTCTTATATACATTCTGACTGCGGGAGAACACAATACTAGCGGCGTTTGCTCCATTAGAGATAACTGCTCTACTTGTGAAGCAATCGACTCTAAAATCGATTGTGAAACTGCCGGGTCTAGCGATAAGAAGTTCCCATGCTCTGTCTGTTGAATTCCTTCTGCAACGAGCTTCTCAACCTTGCCTGAAAGAGTAACTACCTTTAAGGTTTCCCCGCCGGCAGCGTATTGAGTCGTAATTTGTCTAGCTAATGCTTGTCTAACATATTCAGTAAGTAACTCTGTATCCGAAGATATTTTTCCATAATCGGCTAACGTTTCGAAAATAACTGGAAGATTACGAATGGATACTTGTTCTCTTAACAGCTTAGCCAGCACCTTTTGAACTTCACCAACTGAAAGTGGATTTGGCGTCACTTCATCAACGAGTATTGGATAGCTTTCTTTTAAGTGGTCGATAAGCTGTTTCGTTTCTTGTCTTCCAATGAGTTCGTGTGCATTTGTTTTAATAAGTTCAGTTATGTGTGTAGATACAACTGAAGGTGGATCAACAACTGTATAGCCAAAGATTTCAGCCTGCTCCTTCATATCTTCTGTAATCCATTTCGCAGGAAGTCCAAAAGACGGCTCTACTGTATCAATCCCTTCAATTGAGTCATCTTCAATCCCAGGGCTCATCGCTAGATAATGATCGAGAAGAAGCTCTCCTCGTGCCATTTCATTCCCTTTAATCTTTAATCGATATTCATTTGGCTGAAGCTGAATGTTGTCACGAATTCGGACAACTGGAATGACCAACCCTAGCTCAATCGCGAGCTGTCGACGAATCATAACAATACGGTCAAGTAAGTCTCCGCCTTGGTTCGCATCTGCTAATGGTATAAGTCCATATCCAAATTCAAATTCGATAGGATCAACATTTAACAAATTGACAACACTTTCTGGGCTTTTCATCTCATCCGTCTCGATTTCTTCTTCTGACTCTTGAAGCTGTTCTTTACCTATCTCTGGTGTACGAGATAACATAAACCCACCGATTGCAAATAAAGCAGCAATCGGAAAGGTTAACAGATTGCTTATTGGTGTAAATATTCCTAGTAAAAAGATTGTAGCACCTGTTACAAAAAGCATTTTCGGATATGCTAGTAATTGGGCGGTAATATCTTGTCCTAGATTACCATCTGACGCTGCTCTTGTTACCACAATCCCTGTTGCCGTTGAGATTAATAGAGCTGGAATCTGACTTACTATTCCATCCCCAACAGTTAATAGAGAATATTTAGTAGCTGCATCCCCAATCGCAAGACCTTGCTGCACAGTACCAATAACAATCCCGAATATTAAGTTAATAATTACAATAATGATTCCGGCGATTGCATCCCCTTTTACGAACTTACTCGCACCATCCATCGCACCATAGAAATCCGCTTCTCGGCTAACTTTTTCACGGCGTTCACGGGCTTCATGCTCTGAAATCATTCCGGCATTTAAGTCTGCATCAATACTCATTTGTTTCCCAGGCATTGCATCCAACGTAAAGCGAGCTGCTACCTCTGAGACACGCTCAGACCCTTTTGTGATAACAACGAACTGAATAATAATTAATATTAAAAAGACGACCATCCCTACAACTACATTTCCGCCAACAACAAACGTTCCAAACGTATCAACAACTCCTCCAGCCTCACCCTTTGACAGAATAGAACGAGTTGTCGAAACGTTTAAACCTAGCCGAAATAAAGTTAATAGTAATAATAAAGATGGAAATATTGAAAATTGTAATGGCTCACTCATATTCATCGAAGTAAGAAGAACCAAAAGTGCTAGAGATATATTAATAATAATTAGTATACTTAATAGCCATGATGGAAATGGAATAATCAGCATTGCTACGATTAAGATGACACTAAGCAATACAGATAAATCTCTTGCTGACATAATTGTTCTCTCTCCTAACTCGACCTATAAAACTGGTTCGTTGTGATCGATCGTTATATCTTATTTTTTGTTCGATACACATAAGCTAAAATCTCAGCAACCGCTTTAAAGAATTCCTCTGGAATTGCATCGCCAATTTCTGCTTGATCGTATAACGCTCTCGCAAGTGGTCTGTTTTCTACCGTCATTACTTCGTTTTCCTTTGCGATGTATTTGATTTTCTGCGCTACATAATCGACACCTTTTGCCACTACAAATGGAGCGTCTAGCTTTTTCTCATCGTATTTTAAGGCAATTGCATAATGGGTAGGATTTGTGATTACGACATCCGCATTGGGGACCTCCTGCATCATTCTCCGCATGGCCATTTCTCGTTGGCGTTGTTTAATCTTTGATTTGATTAATGGATCCCCTTCAGAATTTTTGTATTCGTCTTTAATATCTTGCTTCGACATTCGAATATTTTTTTCAAAATCATATTTTTGATAAAGGTAATCTAACACCGATAAGAAAAGGAGTGCAGCAGAGGCAAATAACCCCATTTGAACAGTTAGCGATGCTAATGTTACCATTGCAGCTCCAACCGATTTCTGTGAAAGAATTAAGATATCATCAATTCTTAACCACAGTACTGTAAACGTAACAATTCCTACAAAGCTAATTTTTAATATCGACTTAAAAAGTTCAACTATAGCACGGATCGAAAATATGCGCTTAAACCCTTTGATTGGATCTATTTTTTCTAACTTAAATTGGATTGCCTCTGTAGAAAATAAAAAGCCAAACTGCATGTAATTTGCTGCCACTCCTGCGATCATCGCAACGAGCATAATTGGACCTAAGAAAAATACGAGTTCTTTTAAAATATCTAAAAAGAGAACATACACATTTTCTTCCGTCACTTGTATATGAATAAATTCATCAAAAGAATGCCTAAATAAATTCAAGATAATATCATTTAAATAGCCACCCGCAAATAGTAAAAACAAGAAGATTGCTAATAAAACAACCGCTGTATTCACATCCTGGCTTTTCGCCACTTGCCCTTTTTTTCTGGAATCTTGCCGCTTTTTCGGTGTCGCCTTTTCTGTTTTTTCACCAGCGAAATACTGTAGGTTTAATGATAAAAGCTTCAACTTTTACGTACCTCCAATTAGCTCCATTAACCCTCTCATCGTTGTATACATGGTTTCAAATAATTGGGTTACCCCAAGCATTAACACACCCATAACGGCAATGAGAACGATAAAGCTCACACCTATTTTAATCGGGATTCCAACGACAAATATATTTAGCTGTGGAACCGTTCTAGCGACAATTCCTAAAGCAACATCGACTAAGAAAAGGCTTCCCACAACGGGAATGGACATTTGAAAAGCTATAATAAACATGGAATTAAAAGCTCGAACCACATATTCCAACAAATTTTCATTTCCAAATGAGATCCATGGCTTTTCAAGTGGAATAAACTCATAGCTATAGTAAACACCATCTAATAACAGATGGTGGCCATTTACAGTTAGTAATAGAAAAAGGCCGACCGTATACAAATACTGACCTAAAAGAGGACTCTGTGCTCCTGTTTGGGGGTCAATGACGTTCGCTATAGCAAACCCCATTTGAAAATCAATAAACCCACCTGCAATTTGAATGGCAGATAACATTAAATAAGCTATAAAACCAATCATCAAGCCTACAAGCGCCTCTTTTATAATTAATAAATAGTAAGCACCGTTAATCTCAAGGACCGGTGCTTCAATCGTATAAAACATGATCCAAGCTAATATTAAGCCAAATCCTATTTTATGTGTCGTAGGGATCGTTCGATAAGAGAACAAGGGCATCATCAGAAAAAAAGAAGTCACCCTGACAAAAATCAATAAAAAGGCTGGGAATGTTGGGACTAATTCTAACATCCTCCTATCCCACAAACCTTGTTAAATTTGAAAATATTTCATTCGCATAAGAGAGCATATGCTTTAGCATCCAAGGTCCGAAAAAGACAACACCTAATAGGACGGCCACAATCTTCGGAACAAACGCAAGGGTCTGCTCTTGAATTTGTGTCGTTGCTTGAAAGATACTCACAATTAATCCGACAACAAGTGCCAATAGAATTAATGGTCCACATACAATTAGAACCGTCATGATGCCTCTCTCCGCGATCGAGATTACTGTCTCTGGAGTCATCCTCATTCACCTGCTTAAAAACTTTCTAATAGTGATTTGACCAATAAATACCAACCGTCAACAAGTACGAAAAGTAAGATCTTGAATGGCAATGAAATCATAACTGGCGGTAGCATCATCATCCCCATTGACATTAGTACACTTGCAACAACCATATCAATGACTAGGAATGGAATAAAAATCATAAAGCCAATCTGAAATGCTGTTTTAATTTCACTGATCGCAAATGCTGGTACAAGAGTCGTAAGTGGAATATCTTCTATCGACTTAGGTGTTTCTGCCTGTGAATATTCAAGGAATAAGGCCAAATCTTTTTGCCGTGTGTGTGCACTCATAAATTCTTTAAACGGCAATGATGCTTTTTCATATGCTTCCTCTAAGCTAATTTCTTCATTAAATAATGGCGTTAGAGCCTCCTCATTTACCTCTTGAAAGGTAGGGGCCATAATAAAAAATGTCAAAAACAATGATAAACCTATTAATACTTGATTGGGTGGCATTTGCTGGGTAGCAAGCGCCGTTCTGACAAAGGAAAGAACAATGACAATGCGCGTAAAGGATGTCATAAGAATTAGGATGCTTGGTGCAAGGGTAAGTACAGTTAAAAGTAATAACATTTTCACAGATGTAGACACATTTTCTGGTGAACTGTTATTAAAGAATTCCACAAATTCATTCATTACTTGTCTGACCCTTTCTTTTCCATCTCTTCATAAAGCTTTTTTCTACCTTTTTTAATCTCATCGAGCTGATTTTTTAATAAGGACTGAAAGTGATTTCCTTCAGTAACAGATGTAGAACTTTTCTTTGTTCTTTGCAATACCTTTGTCACAATATCGCTTGGTTGAACAAGCTGTTCCATTCGATTGTTATAATCAGAGATGATTTGATGATATTCTTCTGAATCATCAATTTCTTTTAACAGCTGAATATTCTCTCCTACCCCTACGATTAATAGACGATTTCCTATTTTCACAATTTGTACGGAACGATTTGTTCCTAGTGACGTACCGCCCAAATTCTCAACTAATTGAGTACTTTGATAGGATCTATTTTTTTTATTGATAAACTTTAGAATAATATAGAGTAATGCTACTACAAATATGGTTGCGAGAATCATCTTGAAAACGTCCCACACCGTTATGCCAACCTCTCCGCTTGTTGAAGCATTTGAGTCGGTTCCTTCTTCAACAGCAGGCGTTGTTTCCTTACAGTTTTCTGGGTTTTCAATACAATCCTTAACGCTCGTATTTAATTGCTCCGCATAGGCTTCTGACTGAAAGCCTAGCAGAGCAATGATCACTAGTAGTAGTACTTTTAATATTGGTTGAAGTCTCTGCATTGAAATGCACCCTTTATAAAGTAATTCCCTAGCTTAAAGTTTTGGCGATTGCCTCCAATACACGATCTGCCTGGAATGGTTTGACAATAAAATCCTTTGCCCCTGCTTGAATTGCATCAATAACCATCGCCTGCTGCCCCATTGCAGAGCACATTATAATTTTAGCATTGGGATTTAATTTCTTAATTTCCTTTAATGCAGTAATCCCATCCATTTCTGGCATGGTAATATCCATAGTGACTAAGTCTGGCTGAGTTTCTTTATATTTCTCTACAGCTTGTGCACCATCAGCAGCTTCACCAACTACGTCATATCCATTTTTCGATAAGATATCTTTAATCATCATTCTCATAAAAGCTGCATCATCTACGATTAGTACTTTGTGTGCCATAAAAAATTATACCTCCAAGTATTATTTTAATTTTTTCAAACGGTCAGATTGACTCACAATATCTGTTACTCGAACACCGAAGTTTTCATCAATGACAACCACTTCGCCCTTAGCAATTAAACGATTATTGACGAGAATATCAACAGGCTCGCCAGCTAATTTATCTAATTCAATAATAGAACCTGATGAAAGCTCTAAAATCTCCTTTACTGAGCGCTTCGTTCTCCCTAGTTCAACTGTTACTTGTAAAGGGATGTCTAGTAGCATATTTAAATTCTTCGTTTCTGATTCCTGTAAAGGATATGATTCGAAATTAGAGAATACAGCAGGTTGAACATTCGGTTGTTCTCCACCAGGATAAGCAGAACCAAAATGCTGTGGACCATTAAAATAATTCATATTTTGCGGAGGCATTTGTCCACCTTGTGGTGGTTGTTGCCCATAACCGTAGGATGAATTCATTGGTGCTGAAGGGTGTTGTCCCATCCCACTTGGGTTCATATCGTTATATATAGGCTGCTCTGGTTGCGTATGATTTGATGCTACTTGTGTGCTAGAGTTCGTTATTGGCGTCTCTTCTATTTTAGCTGGTTCCTCTGGTGTTTGAACACCCGGATTCAACAATTCATTGACTAAGCTTTTAGCGAATTCAAGTGGAAGAAGCTGCATGATGCTTGAATCTATGAGTTCTCCTATTTTTAAACGAAAAGAGACTTTTACTAACATATCATCTATTGGAATCTTTTCCGTTCCCTCTCCATGCTGTACATCTAAAATATCAATGGAAGGTGGAGATATATCTACTTTTTTACTAAAAATGGTTGACATAGAAGTCGCCGATGAACCCATCATCTGATTCATAGCTTCTTGGACGGCACTTAATTGAATTTCTCCCATTAATTCTGCTGGGTTTAATCCATCCCCTCCAAGCATTAAGTCAGCTATGATCGCTGCATCACTTTGCTTTATTACTAGTAAATTGGATCCGGAAAAACCTTCCGTATAGCTAACATGAATCGCTACATATGGATGCGGAAATTCTTCTGAAAGCATGCTTCTTGGAATTACTGAGACAGTAGGTGTTGTAATATCTACCTTTTGATTTAATAAGGTGGATAATGCAGTGGCAGAGCTTCCAAATGAGATGTTACCAATTTCACCTAATGCATCTTGTTCCATCGAAGAAAGATAATCTTCGACGTTAAATTCAATTTCATTTATTTCTTCGTTGTCATCATCAGACCCACGTAATAGAGCATCAATCTCATCTTGAGAGAGCATGTCATCACTCACCATCGTCGTCTCCCCCCTTGAATGTATCTAATATTTGGATGGCTAATTTCTTGTTAACTTTCCCAGGCTGTCCAATGAATTTCGGAATATCTCCTACTTTTATTGTCAATGGATCTTCTATCGTTTGATCTAGCTCAATGACATCTCCTACATCAAGCATTAAGAAATCTTGAATAGAAATATCAGAGTATCCAAGTTCAGCCTTTACCCATACATCTGCTTTATGAATGTTTTTCTCAAGCAGCATCATCTCTTGTGGTTCTCTATCTTTTTTATCTGTTTGCATCCAGTAGTGAACAGATAGTTTCGGGATAATCGGCTCCAATACAACATGTGGGATACAAATATTAATCATTCCGCTTGTTTCCCCAATCGTTGTGTTTAAAGAGATTACGACAACCGTTTCATTTGGAGAGACCATTTGTAAAAATTGTGGGTTCACTTCAAAATCCGTTAAAAGCGGATCGATATCTGCAATCGTCTCCCATGCTTCTCGTAAGTTATCAAATGCACGCTCAAAGGAATTCGACATAATTTTTGTTTCTATTTCTGTCAGGTTTTCCACTTTATTCACGCTGGTCCCACGGCCACCCATCATTCGATCCATCATCGCATAAGCAATATTGGGGTTAACCTCCATTAAGATTCTGCCATCTAGTGGAGGAACTTCAAAAACATTTAGAATGGTCATTTTAGGAATCGAACGGATAAATTCCTCATAGGGAATTTGGTCAGCAGATGCCACACTTATTTGAACATAGGTTCTTAGCTGAGCAGAGAAATATGTGGTCAGCAATCTTGCAAAGTTTTCATGAATACGAGTTAGGCTTCGGATTTGATCCTTTGAAAAGCGTAATGCTCGTTTGAAATCATAAACTTTAACTTTCTTTTCTGATTGCTCCTTTTTTAACTCGTCAGCATCCATTTCACCTGTTGATAACGCAGATAACAGGGCATCAATTTCACTTTGAGACAGAACCTCTCCAGACATGAAAACTCACCTCCATATCAGTTATTTATATTCGTTTATTTTTTATTGGAGGAGAGCCTGTGTAATATACACCATCTCAATCTTTCCTTCTTGCATGACCTCATTTATCTTGGTTTTCAAGTCATCTTGAAGCTTAACTTTCCCATCCTTGCCTTGAAGCTCTTCTGCCTTCATTTCGGAAAGCTCTTGAATAATGATATTCTTAACTTGAAAATCACGCTTTTCCAATTCTTCTTTTGCTTTCTTGCTATCTGTTTGGATTTTAAAAGAAATACGTATAAAGTCATCTGTTGCTAAATTAGTTGTGATCTCCGGAATATCTACTGATGCCTCTAACACTTCATCAATCGTTGGCTCCTTAGCTGCATCATCTCCAGTAAATTTCAAAACGACAACGAGGGCGATTGCACCTACCAATGTAATTGCAACAAGCAATATTATCATGATCATTAATAGCTTATTATTCTTCATTTTCATCCCCCTCCAAATGCTGCCCTAGAAGATTGACAGATTTGTAGAAATGATTAATCCGCTCATACACTACATCTTCTGCTTCCTTCACGACATATTTTTTCCCATTCGTTAACGTAATGGTTGTATCTGGAAAGGACTCAATTGTTTCAATATAAATTGCATTAATCATAAAGCTTTTCCCATTTAACCGAGTAACTTTAATCAATCAATTTCAGGGTTAAGGCTTGGACCTTAACCCTGTCCCTCCCTTAGCCTATCGTTTTAAGTTTACTAGTTCTTGCAGAATCTCATCAGAAGTTGTAATAATACGTGTATTGGCCTGGAATCCACGCTGAGCTGTAATCATTTCTGTGAATTCTTCAGACAAATCAACATTTGACATTTCTAGAGAACCTGCTGCAATCGATCCTCGACCTTCACCAGGAATTGAGATATTCGCTGTCCCTGAGTTAATAGACTCTTGGAAAAGGTTCGTTCCCGCTTTAGATAACCCTGAAGGATTACTAAACTTCGCTAGAGCTAATTGGCCTAAAGTGATTACCAGTCCATTTGAATAGACACCGTTAATCTCCCCTAGCGCTCCAATGTTAAAGCTCTCTAACGCACCTTCTGTGTTACCATCAGGATTTACGAATGCTGAAGTTGGCCCAGATAATTGAGTCAATTTAGTAAAATCAAGGTTAATTCTTAAATCGTCAGTTGTTGTTCCAGGACTATCACCATTTACGTCAAACACATACTCAGTAAATGTGTCTGCATTACTATCAGCAAGGACTGTAGCGGATGTCGTATTTGAAACAAACTTTCCTGCTCCATCAAATGTAATCGTAGTATCAGCTACCGGTGCAGGTGTAGCGTTAGGATCCTTGTTAATATAAGCCTCCCAAGTTGTTGCTGAAACTTTCTTAAAATTGACATCCAGTTTGTGTGGCTTACCTGACTTATCAATTACTTCAATTTGCTGGGTATAAACTGACCCTGTAGTAGATGCTGAAGAAAGATTATCAGTAAATGTCATTTTATTTGTCGTCACTGAAGGTAGTACAGCGTTCACATTTACCGCAACATCTCCATAGGTATTCGTACGATTGCCTGTAGCATCAAATTTATATGCTTGGACCTTTAATCCATCTCCCGTTACTAATGAACCATTATCATCTAAATAAAAGTTCCCTGCTCTTGTATAAAACTGAGCATTGCCTTGGCTTACGATAAAATACCCATCTCCCGAAATTGCGAGGTCTAGCGGACGTCCCGTTGTTTGTAAGCTTGATTGCGTATGGATGGTATCGATCGTCGCAAGGGTTGTTCCTAGTCCGACCTGCATTGGGTTTTTCCCTCCGCGGTTATCTTGTGCTGCAGATGCACCTGAAATCGTTTGGTTCATTGTATCTTTGAATGTTACGCGACCTTTTTTGTATCCGAATGTATTTACGTTAGCAATATTATTCCCTATGATGTCTAACTTTGTTTGGAAATTCTTCATTCCGCTTATTCCAGAGTACATTGAACGTAGCATGTATGATTGTTCTCCTTTCAATTTGAGCTGCTTCAATCGGTCCACAGCTTAGGCTTCCTTATTAGGTCCAGCCTCTTCTATTATTCTAGTACAATCGTCCCGTTAATGTTAGTGAAAATTTGCGACGACGCTTCTTGTCGATCCATAGCCGTAATCACCGTATTATTTTTTGCGCTAATTATTAGAGCTGCATCCTTTAATAATACTAATGATTCTTTCACACCCATTTTCTTTGCTTCCTGGACTTTACTTTCGATAGTTGTCCATTGCTTCTCATTGATCAGAATATTCCTTTGAACTAATCTCTCATTTGCATGCTTACTAATGGTTAGCCGACTCGTTGGTGTGAGTAAAGCTGCTTGAAAATGATTTGAGAATGATTGATTGCTAACCTGTTTTTCCTTAGCATGTGAAACTTGATAGGGTGTTACTGGCTGTGTTTGAATCGGACGATAGATCGGCTTATTCATCCAGCCACTTCCTTTATTTATTCAATTTTAGTGATTTGGGATGAAGTAATACTTGTTTCAGCTGCGTCATTTAGTTGAAACAATGTTTTCCCATTTTTAAATGAAGCTGATTTTACAACAGCAGTCACTTCTTCTTGTTTATCATTTACATACGTAACCGTCTTTCCTATTAACATACTTGCTTGAAGCAACCCGTTATCGGCTGATACCTCGTTAATCTTCGAAATATTACCAGGTTCAAGAATTGTCCCATCCTCAAGTAAAAACTGAACTGTATTATCTTTAAATTGAATCGCCTTAACTTTTCCAGTTCCTTCTACTACTTTAGGTTCTTTAGATGGATCCTCAGATTCAATTAGCTTATGCCAAGTAATTTCTCTTCCAACAAATTCACTATAAGAAATCAATTTGCTTTGTTCTTGAACTTCAATAAACTTTTCAATTGACTGTGCCATGTTCGTCATTTGTTCAAGACTTGAAAAAGTGGCCATTTGTGCGATAAAATCTTTATCTTCCATCGGGTTTAGAGGGTCTTGGTTTTGTAATTGAGTCATTAATATTTTTAAGAAATCGTCTTTTCCTAAAATATCTGTATTTGCTTTACGCTGTTTCTGCTGATAGGTTGATAACATCAATGATGTATCGACTGAGTTTGCCAAATATCCCACTTCCCTTATACTTCAATACTTAATAAGGTCTCTTCAAAAGATTGCTTTCCTTCATCCTCTGTAGATGTTTGAGCTGTGTCAGGCTGTTTTTCCTGCTTTTGCTGTTGGTGCTGTTGATTTTCTTTATTTAAGAAACGTTCTTGCTGAAAGGATTGCTGCGAGATCTCAATTTTCTCTACTTGGATATTTTGAGAACTAAATGCATTTTTCAAGGCATTGATTTGCGAGTCTAGTGTTTCTTTCGCTGTACCTGTAGTTGTGAGAATTCTGGCCATAAGCTGAGAATCTTTTTGAATTAACTCTACTCTTAATGACCCTAAATGCTCTGGATTTAACTTAATAAATAATTTTTGCGTACCGCCTACATTGGTAAATTTACTCTTCGATAGTATATTCTCGAATTGCTGGATTAACTGTTCAGCAGATACCGGTTTTGATTTATCAAGCATAAGTGTAAGTTGCTCTGGCTTCGACATTTGCTGTAGTTGATAAGGAATTCCGTTCATCATCTCTAATTTTGAAACTAGTTGAACTTGATTTTCATTTGTAGACAACACACCATTTTTCAGATCTGATGCAACCGCTTTGAACGTTTTTTGAAGGTAATCAAGCCGTTCATTATTTGATGATCCCTTCAGTAATAAATCGAGCTTTTCAGTCATTCGTTGTACCCATTCTTTTAAATCGGTACGGGAATCATTTGACATATTTTGATGCTGTGATAGCAATTCAAATAACTTCACTACTTTTACAACCTGTGAAAATTCTTTCGTCATCATTGGCTCTTGAGGACTTATGTTTTGTTGAGAGACAAAATTCATGATTGCCTCAAGCGGTTCAATCTCTTTTTCGATTTGTTCTTTAGAAGTTGATTGAATTTCTAAAAATAAGTTTAATGATTCGACCATCTTTTCAAGCTCCGAATCATTTATCCCTAAGAATTCCTGAATCATCTTCATTAATTCAGGGTTTGCTGAAGATAATACTTGGTCTAACAACTTCATCCCACCATCGAGATCTAATACATCCTCCGTTTGAAGGAACGCTAATAATTCGAACCCATCCGGTTGTGAAATACCATTCATTAAGGATTGAGGCATTTCAGTTACTTCTTTCATAGGTAATCCATTTAATATCGCATGGCCAAATAAACTATTAAAGCTTGAGCCTTCTGATGGTGAGTTGGACTTTTCGCTATTTGAAACGATTGTATTAATAAATCCTAAACTTCCAATTTCCACTTTAATTTTTTCACCTCCTTTCAAATAGACACCCAATTAATTGCCTCGCGCACTTTCACTTGTCAACAATTCAGTAAACCTTGCTGCGTCTTCTGGAGGCATATTTTCCATAATACCTGCTAATGTTTCAGCTTTAATATTTGTTAGAATTTTTATTGCTTCATCATCTGTCATGCTTGTGATAATTGGTGCCGATTTTTTAGGAGATATGGTCTCATATGTTTTAATAATGTCTTTAAAAGCACGTTTATTTTCTTCTTGGATGGCTACCAGTTCGTCTATTTGCTTTTGTAGCTGTTCCTTTTCAAGCTTTACTCTTTCTACTTCTTTATCTTTAGTATCTATATCTGTTTCTAATTTTGAGATTTTTGCTTCTCTATCCTTGATCTGACCTTGCAACTCAATCATATGATCTTCAAGTTTCTCCAATGACTTCGTCTCATCTGCTGGAATGATTGAAGATAAAATTGGTACTTTGCTTCCGTACTCCTTTGCAAGTTCAAATACGTTAAATCCTGCAACAGTTGAGACAATTAATGCTACTGTAACAGCAAAAAGTACCGGTATCAGAAATGCGACCAAAAACCATTGGAATTTATTGTATTTCTTACCTTCTTTTTCTTCTATCTCTTTTTCCATATGACCACCTAACTTCCACGGTTCATAAAATGCTGTATCGATATATCGTCCATTTGTTTGCCTTCAACCATTTTCAGTTCAGTGATAAAATTTTGAAAATCTTTCTCTTTAATCTTTTCGTATTTTTTCACTTCAATATTTTTTTCCATCAGCTTTTCTTGATAAAAGGTCATTCGATTACGTGCATTTATGACCATCTTTTGATAATGGGAAATAGACTTCTCTAAATTGCTAATAAAGTGTTGAAAATGCTTAATTTCTTGAACAGGTAGGCCATTAACTAGCTTTGAAGATTGATGTAATTCCAGATCTTCCTTTTTCTTTAATAGTTCATATAATTTTTCAGCAACTTCTTCAAATTTCTTTACTGAATCATTGTAAACGGAGAATGCATCATCTTTTTCTCGTTCTTTAATAGACAATAATTTATCGAATTTGAATTGGTATTGCATCATTGACCACCTTTTCCTATTAAGCGATATAAGCTTTCAACACTTTCTTGTATAGCAGTCCGTTCATCCGTACTTTGTTTTAGGAATGAAATAATTTCTGGATACAGCCGAATCGCCTCATCAATTTCAACACTTGAGCCCCTCTTATACGCCCCTATGTTGATTAAATCCTCAGAATTAATATAGGTACTTAATAACTCTCTTAACTTCTCTGCAGCTTCTTTATGCATGGTCGGAACAATATGGTTCATAACACGACTTACGCTTTTTAGGACATTTACAGCGGGGTACTGCCCTTTATTTGCTAACGCTCGATCAAGGACAAAATGACCATCTAAAATTCCACGGACAGTGTCAGCAATTGGTTCATTCATATCATCCCCATCAACTAACACTGTATAAAAGGACGTGATGGAGCCATGTTCATTTGTACCAGTCCGCTCAAGTAATTTAGGTAATATGGCAAAAACAGAAGGTGTATATCCTTTTGTGGTTGGAGGCTCACCAATTGCTAAGCCAACTTCACGTTGTGCCATTGCTACTCGGGTTACTGAATCCATCATCATCATGACATTTAGTCCCTTATCACGGAAATACTCTGCAATCGCAGTAGCTGTAAATGCACCTTTAATTCTCATAAGTGCTGGCTGATCGGATGTTGCAACAACGACAATCGACTTCTTAAGGCCTTCTGGGCCGAGGTCTCTCTCGATAAATTCACGTACTTCTCTGCCACGCTCTCCTATTAAGCCAATTACATTAATATCGGCTGTTGTATTTCGTGCAATCATTCCTAATAGAGTGCTCTTTCCTACACCACTTCCAGCAAATATCCCTACCCTTTGGCCATTTCCTACTGTAAGGAGACTATCAATCATTCGAACCCCCACATTTATAGGCTCGGTTATTGGTGGTCGACTCATCGGGTTTGGTGGTGCTTGGTCAGTCGGTACTGAGGTTAATCCTTTTGGTAAGAGGGAACCATCCAAAGGTTGTCCAAGTGAATCGATTACTTGACCAACTAAACCGCTTCCTACTTTTACTTGAAGTGGGTTTAATGTTGCTTCTACTAAACTCCCTGGTGATATATCACTTACGGAAGTGTAAGGCATCAAGATTACATTCTCATCTTTAAATCCAACAACCTCTGCCTGAATTTTTCGTTTTTGATTTTGACCGACATGAATGATACAAACATCGCCAATGGAACTTTCTGGACCTTGAGACTCAATCATCAAGCCGACCACACGCTTTACTCGTCCATATCTTTTGAATGTGTCTAATTGGTCTATCCGCTCTAAAAGCTCATTTATCATCATTCTCATTCACTCTCCAGCACTTCAAACAGCTTTCGTTTTATTTCTTCTAACTGACTATTGACACTCGCATCTATTCGTCCATTAGGTGACTCTATCACACAAGCATTTTCCACTAAGTCTTCGTCTGGAAAAATGTAAAAATCTATTTCACGAGGAAATATAGACATGAGTTCTTCTTTTTGTGATAAAAGGTAGCCGTACTGTACTGGGTGAACATGCAATTGTACCTCTCTATAATCCCGCGCTTCCTTGATCGCTCGTTTCACTATTGCTAGAAAGCTTTGTTGATCTTCCTCGATCCGCTTCCCTAAAATTCTTTCCGCAACCTTCAATCCTATATCAAGGATCGTTTTGTCAGAGGAATCTATTTTAGTAAGGTAGTCTTTTTTAGAAGACTCAACAATTCCTTTTGCAAACTCAATGGTCTCTCGATATTCTTGATAGCCTGCTTCCCTACCATGGTTCAAACCTTGCTGATATCCCTCTTGTTTGGTTTGTTCTAAAACCATTTGCTTTTCTTCTTCAAATTGAAGACGTTCTTGTTGAAGATGATGCCCTAACTCTTCCGCCTGTTTATTAGCTTTTAGGAGGATTTGATTGGCTTCTTCTTGAACAGATTTAATCATTTCCATTCGTTCTTGTTCGAGGACTTCTACTGAGTAGTCTTCAACGATGGCATCCGATTCTGGTAAATCCCGGTGGATATTTTTTATGGATATGACTTTTTTTTCACTTTTGGCAGAAGGGGCCCATTGAGATTTAATCAGCCTAGACAATAATATCATCTCCTCCACCACGAGCAACGACAATTTCATTTGCTTCTTCTAGGCGGCGAATGACTCCAACAATTCTGGATTGAGCTTCTTCCACATCACGTAAGCGTACAGGACCCATAAATTCCATTTCATCTCTAAACGTTTCCGCCATACGAGACGACATATTTTTGAATACAATCTCTTTAACTTCCTCACTAGAAACTTTAAGAGAAAGCATAAGATCTTCGTTTTCACAATCTCTAATAACACGCTGAATAGCTTTATTATCCAATGTAACAATATCTTCGAATACGAACATTCTCTTTTTGATTTCTTCAGCTAACTCTGGATCCTGAATTTCAAGAGCATCTAAAATGGTTCGTTCCGTTGATCTGTCCACTCCATTTAACACATCAACAACTGCTTCAATTCCACCTGTCTGCGTGTAATCTTGTGTAACAGTGGCTGATAATTTCCTCTCTAGGACCTGTTCAACTTCATTGATAATTTCTGGAGATGTACTGTCCATTACAGCAATCCTTCTAGCAATATCGGCTTGCATTTCTTGTGGTAGCTCAGATAGGATTTGACCTGCTTGAGGAGCATCCAAATACGAAAGGATTAACGAGATCGTTTGTGGATGCTCATTTTGAATAAAGTTCAAAATTTGACCAGGATCAGCTTTTCGGGCAAAATCAAACGGTCTTACTTGGAGTGAAGAAGTTAACCGATTAATGATTGCAGAAGCTTGCTCTGATCCAAGGGCTTTTTCTAAAACGGTCTTAGCATAGCCAATTCCACCTTGAGAAATATAGTCCTGTGCCAAGGCGATGTTATGAAATTCTTCAAGTATTGACTCTTTTGCTATCGTGTCTACTTTCTTGACCCCTGAAATTTCAAGTGTTAACTTTTCTATTTCTTCTTCAGATAAATGCTTATATACGGATGCAGCTACATCTGGCCCTAATGATACTAAGAGGATGGCTGCCTTTTGCTTACCTGATAAATCTTTATCATCTTTCTTGGCCATTTTCTTTCCCCCTAATCTTCAATAATCCAAGTTCTTAGGAGCTTAGCAAACTCTTCAGGTTTATCCTTGGCCATTTTTTCAAGCTGTTTTCTACGCATAGTCCCTTCTGTCTCCTGCTCTTCATTCACATCAGGTATGCTAACAGATTCGATTCTTTCCTCTACCCATTCTTCCTCTTCATTTTTCTTACGAGCTCGGATAAATAAGAAGATAAGTAGGCCAATAATTGCTAATAATACTCCACCAATCGCATAAACCCACCAAGGGATTACAGGTGTAGAGCTATCTGGAAACTCTACTTTTCCATTAAACGGTTGCACAGATACTACCACTTTATCTTGAATATCATCGTCTGTTAGTTCTTCAACCGTAGCATCCTTATGAATAGTTGTACGAACAATCGTGCTAAGCATTTTCGTTATATCGTCGACCCTTTCCTGAGGCAAAGAGTTAGGATCATCTGCTGTAGGAGGCTCAACCATTACTTGAATCCCTAAATCTCTAATTTTATATGGGCTTTCAACGATTTCTTTTCTAATCTTGTTAACTTCGTTATTAATGGTTTCTTCTACTCTCTCGTAATCGCCATTACCATTCGCACCTTCTATATAAGAAGCACCTAATGAATCTGCCGGATCTTCCCCTTGTGGGACACCCCCTGCAGCAGCATCAGCATTCCCTGTAAATGTTTCAGTAATTTTTTGAGCGCTAATCGTAATTCCTTCCATGTTCTCTTGATCAACAGGCTCCACAAGATTTTCCTCACGATTCTCTTGTGTGAAATCCACATCTGCTGTAACAGAAACGGCGACCTTGTCCTGTCCCATGAGAGTTCCAAGCATACTTTGAACTTGTCTTTGAATATCTCTTTCGATTTCCTTTTTTATCTCATGTTGAGCAGTAAATGAATGACTAGAAGAATTTTCATTATTTTTTAAGTCAAAGTACTCAAAGAATTGATTGGTTATGACGATATTATCTGTGGGAAGATTAGGGACACTTTTTGCAACTAAGTGATACAATGCCTTGATTTGATTTTCTTCGAATTGATAGCCTGGTTTTGTATTTAATACAATTGACGCAGAAGCGGTATCCTGAACGTCATTGATAAAAACACCTTTTTCAGGCAATGTAATCATTACCTTTGCATCACTTACCCCATCGATTCCTTTAATTAAATTTGATAATTCCGTTTGCATCGCATCAAGCTTCTGCATATTAAATTCGTTCTCAGTTACCCCGATACCAGCATTTTGCGAAAAGAAAGAATAGTCGATACTACCTGATTTCGGAATTCCTTCGGCAGCTAGTTCTACCTTTAGAGTATCTACAGATTCTTGTGGAACCTTTATTGTTGTTCCCCCATCAGCAATCTCAGATTGAATTCCTCTACCATCTAGACTTTCTTTAATCGCACCAGTTTCTGAGGGTGTCAGATTGCTATATAAAGGGACAAGTGTTGTTCTTGTAGCAAAAAAAGAGATGATAGCGACAAAAACAACTAACAATAGAAACGTTCCAAAAAAAACAAACTTTTGTTTTTTTGTGCGAGATCCCCAATATTCTTTAATGTTTGCTGTATATTTCTGAAACGATTCGTTCATTATGACCCTCCGGTTATCCTGTCAATTTAGCGGGTGTTTTTCATTGCAAGCAGTCTATTTTTGTTAAACTTGCATTCTCATAATCTCTTGGTATGCTTCGACCACTTTATTTCGAACTTCCAAGGTTGTTTGCAATGTAATACTTGCCTTTTGGCTTGTAATCATGACTTGATGCAAGTCTACGTTTTCACCTCTAGCTAACTTCTCTGTCATTGCGTCTGATTGAATTTGTGCTTCGTTAACTTTTTCAATTGATTGTTTTAATACCGACGCAAATTTCCCCTGTGCTTCGAAAGGTGTATGTGTACGTGTATTGTTTTGAGTTTGCCCTGTTGTGCTCATCACTTGATTAATAGAAGGAAATGAAACGTTATTCACCATAATCTACCCCTTACTTCCCTATTTCTAATGCTTTCATCATCATGCCTTTAGAAGCGTTAAAGACAGTAACATTGGCTTCATAGGATCTTGTGGCACTTATTAAGTCGACCATTTCTCTTAATGGATCTACATTCGGCATTTGTACATATCCTTCTTCATTGGCATCTGGATGCTCTGGATCAAAAACAAGTTTAAAAGGAGTTTTATCTTCTTCAATTTTGGAAACCTTAACCCCATTACCTATATTCCCATTGCTGCTTGAGTTCATTGCTACTTGTAAAAAAGACGAAAACTGCCCTTCTTTCGGCTGTAAGACAACCGATTTACGTTGATATGGCTGCCACTCACCATTAACCAACTTCGCTCTTGTGGAATCCACATTCGCCATATTTGATGAAATGACATCCATCCTTAATCGTTGAGCTGTTAGAGCTGAAGCTGTGTTATTCATGCTGTGAAACATTGTCATAATTATTTTCCACCCCTTATGACATTTTGTAGACTAGAGAATTTCCCGTTGATTCTCTCTACCAATGCATTATAGTAAATTTGATTTGTCGCTAAATCTGACATTTCCTTATCCATATCCACGCTATTTCCATTCTCGTTATATGCAACATTCTTTTTTGTCACGATAGTTGAATTTGTTGACCCATTACTTGAAAATTCAAAATGACGATGATCCGTTCGATTCGCATGAAAAGAATCCATTGCGCCTTGCAGTTCTGCTTTAAAACTTACATCCTTTGCTTTGTAGTTCGGCGTGTCAACATTGGCAATATTTTGCGAGATGACTTTTTGTTTAGTTGCGGAATAATTCAACGCGCTTTCTAGCGTTGTTATCGTATTGGAAAACAATTTCAAAATAATCACCTCACAAATTGATATATACATAGTGTAAATGGTATTTTTTGTAGAATAAAGTTAGGTTTCGTCGAAATATATTATCACATATCTATTGTAATGAAATTGAAATAATATGTCTATGTGTTACAAGTGGATTTTGCTGATTCATTAGACCTAATTTATGGAATATCATTTCAAATCATATGCTTGAAAAAAGAACAGTATTTTGAATCATACCATATAAAATAGTGAAGTTAATAGTGGCTTTACAATTTCTTAATGGTTGTGTAATAATACCTAACTAACCATAACTTTTTCCTTATCCAGTCTAATGCATACTGTTTTTTATGACTACTATCTGTGTATTTTGTCACAAAATGTCCTTTTTTGTCTATTCCTTTTTTGTAATTTTTTTGTTATTTATGTGGTATCTTCTTCTTCTAAACCCACAAAACTGTTTTTTTTATCATCCCAAATGACTAACTATAGGAACAAAAGCGCATTGCGCCTCTGTCAGGCATGCCAAGCATAAGTTCGTTTAAAATAGAAGGCCCTATTTTCCTTCCAATCTACCTGAGTTATGACCTCGAGAGGCTAGGCGTTCGAGCTGGATGTCGAGGTAATTATCAACAAGTGATAAATTTTTTATTTTCATAAACACAAAAAAGGCATACTCCTTATGGTTTAGCCCTAAGGAAGTATGCCTATTATCATGTATTTCTAGTTTGTTTTTAACTTCTCTAACTCCATTAAGAATTTATCATTAAGGACTTTGATATAAGTTCCTTTCATCCCTAGAGAGCGAGACTCAATAACACCAGCACTTTCTAGTTTTCTAAGTGCATTAACGATAACCGATCTTGTAATTCCTACACGGTCCGCAATTTTTGATGCTACTAATAGTCCTTCTTTTCCATTTAACTCTTCAAAAATGTGCTCAATCGCTTCTAATTCACTATATGATAGTGAACTAATTGCCATTTGAACAACAGCTTTGCTACGAGCTTCTTCTTCAATCTCTTCTGCTTTTTCACGAAGGATTTCCATCCCAACTACAGTTGCACCATACTCTCCAAGAATCAAGTCATCATCATGGAATTGCTCTTGAAGTCTAGCTAAAATTAATGTACCTAATCTTTCTCCCCCGCCGATGATAGGAACAATGGTTGTTAATCCATTTCGGAAAAGATCTTTGTTTTCTACAGGGAATGCTGTATATTCACTTTCTACATCTAAGTTAGACGAAGTCTCTTGAATGTTAAATAAGTTCTTAGTATATTCTTCTGGAAACTGGCGATCTTCAAGCATTTTTTTCATGCGTTCATTTTCAATTTGTTGGTTTACAGCAAAGCCTAATAGCTTCCCGCGACGACTTACGATAAAAATATTTGCTTCAATAACAGCACTTAGCGTTTCTGACATTTCTTTGAAATTCACTGGCTTTCCAGCTGCCTTCTGTAGCATAGCGTTAATTCTTCTAGTTTTTGATAATAAATCCATTGTTTCTTCCTCCTATTTACTTTGACAAGTAAGTCATTCATATGTTTTTTTCTAGTTTGATCATAGCTAGATCATTTTCTAAGGTTTAAGGAGTAATGTTCATATATACCCATCTTAGCATTTCTTAAACAATTAAAGAATTAGACATTCATTGAGTGCATCCTGATTATTCGTACAAATTCAATCGACAAGAAGGACTCGCTATAAAATAAACTGGCTCAAATCTTTGTTTCGTGAAATGGCACCTAGCTTTTCTTCGACGTATTGTGGGGTAATCATAATTTTTTCCATTGTAATATCAGGCGCTTCAAAAGAAAGATCCTCTAGAAGCTTTTCAAGTATCGTATGCAATCTCCTTGCACCTATATTATCGGTATTTTGGTTGACTTCATAAGCAATTTCAGCAATTCTACGAATAGCTTCGTCAGAAAATTCAATTTGTATACCTTCTGTTTCCAATAAGGCCTCATATTGCTTGACAAGTGCATTGTCTGGTTCGATGAGAATTCTAAAGAAATCGTCGACTGTAAGCTTTGTTAACTCAACACGAATCGGAAAACGTCCTTGGAGTTCTGGTATCAGATCAGAAGGCTTAGCAATATGGAATGCTCCAGCTGCAATAAATAGAACATGATCGGTTTTAACCGATCCATACTTTGTTACTACTGTTGATCCTTCAACAACTGGCAAAATATCTCTTTGTACACCTTCTCGTGAAACATCTGCCGAAGATCCCCCGCTACTCTTGCTTGCGATTTTATCAATTTCATCTATGAAGATAATCCCCGTTTGCTCTGCACGGAAAAGCGCCTCTTGGGTTACTTCATCCATATCAATTAACTTTTGGGCCTCTTCATTTGCAAGTACTTTTCTTGCTTCTCTTACAGTCAGCTTACGTTTTTTCTTTTTCTTAGGCATAAGATTGCTAAATGCATCCTGCATATTCATGCCCATTTGCTCCATTCCTGAACCTTGAAGCATATCAAACATTGAAGGCTGTTGTTCTTCTACTTCGACCGTAACTAATTCATCTTCTAGTTCGAGAAGAGCTAATTTCTCTTTTACGATCTTACGCTTTTCGTGCAAACTGTTGTCTTCTGTTGAGTTTTCTGGCTCTGGCGGCTGGCTGCCACCGCCAAATAACATTTCTAATGGATTCTTATAGGCGGTTGATTTTTTTGCAGAAGGAACTAATAAATCTACCAGTCGTTTATTTGCATGTGATTCTGCTAAGTCTTTTACACTCATCATCTTTTCTTCTTTGACAAGTCGAACAGATGTCTCGACAAGATCTCTGACCATTGATTCAACATCTCTACCTACATATCCGACCTCTGTAAATTTCGTCGCTTCCACTTTAATAAAAGGTGCTCCGACTAGCTTTGCCATCCTTCTAGCGATTTCCGTTTTCCCAACACCTGTCGGTCCCATCATTAATATGTTCTTAGGATTGATTTCATCTCGTATGCTCTCGTCCAATAGACTGCGACGATAGCGATTCCTTAGTGCAACAGCTACTGCTCTTTTTGCATCGTTTTGTCCCACAATATGTTGGTTTAAACGCTCTACAATTTGTCTTGGAGTTAAGTTCATTCCTTTCATCATATAACCCTTCCTCCCATTACAGTTCTTCCACAATGATATTATGGTTTGTGTAGACGCATATTTCTGCAGCAACCTCTAATGATGCTTTTGCAATCTCTCTCGCAGTTAAATGCTCACCTGCATACTTTTTTAATGAACGCCCAGAAGAAAGGGCATAATTCCCGCCCGAGCCAATGGCTAGAATTCCGTCATCTGGTTCAATGACCTCACCCGTACCAGATATTAGTAGCAAATGATTCTCATTCATAACAATCAGCATCGCCTCAAGTGTTCTTAATACTTTGTCACTTCTCCATTGTTTGGCAAGCTCAACGGCTGCTCGCTGCAAATTTCCATTATACTCTTCTAGCTTACCCTCAAACATCTCAAACAGTGTAAATGCATCTGCAACAGAGCCCGCAAAACCAGCTAACACTTTTCCATTAAATAACTTTCTTACTTTTCGCGCTGTGTGTTTCATCACAACGGCATTTCCAAAAGTTACTTGACCATCTCCTGCCATTGCACATTTCCCTTTATGCTGAATGGCAAAGATCGTCGTTGCATGAAATTGAGACATGGTAATTCCTCCTTTATTGGAGTCTATGCCCTCGGATGATGGGTCATATACGTTTTTCGTAAATATTCATTCGTAACATGAGTATATACTTGTGTAGAAGACAAATTTACATGCCCTAGTAATTCTTGAACAGTTCTCATATCTGCTCCATTGTTTAACAAATGCGTTGCAAACGTATGCCTTAATTTATGAGGATGAATTTTTCCAGTTAACGTGGATTTCTTAATCATCTCATTTAGAATGTTACGAACACCTCTTGCAGTTAATGGACCACCTCTATAATTGACAAACAAATAGCTATTGGGTGGCTTATTCTCTAAGAGGGCTTTTCTTCCATTTTCTATGTATGTTTGCAATGCATCATGTGCGAAGCTTCCAAAAGGAACATAACGATCTTTATTCCCTTTGCCATGTACAAGAACGGTATCAATAAATAGATCAACATCTTTCATTTGAATTTGGGTACATTCGCTAATGCGGATTCCTGTTGCGTATAAGAGTTCAAGAATGGCCCTATTTCGCTGATCTAAAGGTGATGAGCTCTCACATACTTTAAATAATTCGACTAATTCTTCTTCATAAAAAAATTCAGGGAATCTCTTCTCCTGTTTTGGCATGGAGACAAGATTAAAAGGGTTCTCCTCGACGAGCTTTTCTCTGACTAAAAATTTATAAAAGCTTCTTAAGCTGGAAATTTTTCGTGCAACCGATTTCCTAGAAAGCTTTTGATCATACAATTTAGTTAGATATACACGCACATCAAAATATTGTACATCTTCAAGAGAATGCAAAGCTTGTTCACTCATGAACATAAAGAAATCCCTAATATCATATTGGTAATGTTCAATTGTATATGATGAATAGTTTTTTTCAATTTGTAAATATTCAATGAATAATTGTAATGAAATCTTCACATCTTTACACATTTTTCTCCACCTCACAAGGGCTACTAAATATTATCACAATTTAGTAGCCTACGCAAGAAAATTTACAAATTTTTCACAAAGTTCTGAATTGTTTCCAATGCTCGATTTGCATGCATCTCATTACGTTCTTTTTTTCCTTTGATTTTCGTAGGGAGATCTGGGAACAAACCAAAATTAGCATTCATTGGTTGAAAGTTTTTTGAATTCGCGGTTGTAATATATCGAGCCATACTCCCAATCGCCGTTTCATGAGGAAATTCCAGCAAGCTTTCTTCCTGAACGAATCTCGCCGCGTTGATTCCTGCTACTAAACCGCTAGCTGCGGACTCCACATAGCCCTCAACACCTGTCATTTGACCTGCAAAGAATAGATCTTCTCTTTCGAAAAACTGATATGTTGACTTTAACACCTTTGGTGAATTTATAAATGTATTTCGGTGCATGACACCATAACGGACGATTTCAGCATTTTCTAACCCAGGTATTAAGCGAATGACCTCTTTTTGAGCGCCCCATTTCAAATGAGTTTGAAACCCTACAATATTATATAAAGTTCCAGCTGCATCATCTTGACGCAATTGTACCACGGCATATGGTCTTTTGCCTGTTCGAGGGTCTTCTAGCCCAACAGGCTTCATGGGTCCAAATAACATTGTTTTCTTTCCGCGGCTTGCCATTACCTCTATCGGCATGCATCCCTCGAAAAAGATTTCTTTTTCAAATTCTTTTAAAGGAACGGTTTCAGCCGTTGTTAATGCTTCATAAAATTTTTCAAATTGTTCTTCGGTCATAGGACAATTAATATACGCTGCTTCTCCTTTGTCATAGCGTGATTTCAGATAAGCTACATCCATGTTGATGCTGTCTTTTTCTAAAATCGGTGCAGCAGCGTCATAAAAATAGAGGTGATCTTCCCCAGTTAGTTGCTTAATTTGAACGGATAATCCTTCTGTTGTTAAAGGACCTGTAGCAATTACAGTTGGCCCCTCAGGGATTTCCGTAATTTCTTCATGAATGACAGTTACATTCGGATGATTTTTCACTTTAGTTGTCACATTTTCCGCAAACTCATGGCGATCTACAGCTAAAGCTCCCCCGGCAGGTACAGCGCACTCATCAGCTGAGTGAATAATGACTGAATCCAGCATTCGCATTTCTTCTTTCAATACACCGACCGCGTTAGTAAGTGTATTAGCTCTCAATGAATTACTACAAACAAGTTCAGCAAATTTGTCCGTGTGATGTGCTGGTGTTTGTTTAACGGGTCTCATTTCGTAGAGATTGACCTTCAGCCCTCTTTTAGCAATTTGCCATGCAGCTTCACTTCCAGCTAGTCCAGCTCCAATTACATTAATTACGGTTTCCTTCATTTATACGTACCTCCAGTTGCACTTATGATTATTTGATAGGCATTGATCATCTATTCTTATTTCCAATTTCACCTTTCATACAACACTTTGTGTTTAGTTTGTCCATTGAATTCAGCTATGTAGTCACATTGCAAAAGAAATATGAGAGCAAAATTGAAAGAAGTAGCCAATAGAATAAATAGCTTGATCTTTTTCCTCTCATTGATTGTCATTCAGCTTGCATTGTACAATACGAATGAAAAATAAAAAAGGATCTTGCTTATTCTGTTATTGTGAAAACAGAATTGGAAATATAGGTTTTGTTCAGAAATCCACCGAAATCTACTTCTCACTGTCGCTATCTTTCACATAGCAGCAATAAGTTAAAAGTCCAACAATTTATTAAAACATAACTTAGCTCATTAGAAAAGAGAGAGTTTGAAAATCTCGAAAATGAAGGAAATACGCAAGCGTTCATGTCACATAACTTCTGATGTATCTCATTTCAAAACACGTATTAGACTCCCCACAGAATTTCCAACAGTCTGCAAGATCATTATATTGATATATTAGCTAACTCCAGACATGTATACATGGGGATACTTTGAACCACAAAAAAGGTGCTTAGGCAAAAAATACCCGAGCACCTTTTTGTATGCAAATGAGCGAGCACTTTCGTACCCCTAGCTTTGCTGTTTCTCTTTATAATCGCATTCGATACATTGTACCTGAACACCTTTTTTAAGTTTCTTCTCAACGAGTAACGCTTCACATTTCGGACAGCTTCTCGGAAGTGGCTTATCCCATGAAATGAAATCGCATTCTGGAAATTGGTCACAACCATAGAAGATTCTGCGTTTTTTGCTCTTTCTCTCGATTAAGTTTCCTTCTTTACACTTCGGACACTTCACACCGATTTCTTTTACAATCGGTTTTGTATTTCTGCATTCTGGGAAGTTGCTACATGCCATGAATTTCCCATAGCGACCCATTTTAAAGACCATTTCACTGCCGCATTGTTCACAATCTTCGCCAGCAGGCTCATCTTTAATTTCAACTTTCTCCATTTCTTTTTCTGCTTTATCTAAATGCTTTTCAAAATCTCGGTAAAAGTCATCAATGATCTTTACCCAATTTGTTTTTCCATCTTCAACAAAGTCAAGGTCTTGTTCCATCTTTGCGGTAAATTCAACATCTAAAATATCTGGGAAGAACTCTAAGATTAGTTCTAGTACGATTCCTCCTAATTCAGTTGGAACAAAACGTTTATTATCTAGGGCGACGTAACCCCTTTTCTGAATCGTATCAAGCGTTGGTGCGAAGGTAGAAGGTCTACCAATTCCTAACTCTTCAAGTGTTTTTACCAATCTTGCTTCCGTATATCGCGGAGGGGGCTGAGTGAAATGCTGTTTGGGTTCAATATCTTTCTTGAATACCTCATCGCCTTCTTTCAGATTGGGAAGCATATTGTCCTTCTCTTCCTTTTGGTCATCTGAACCTTCTACATATACTTTCATAAAACCTGGAAACTTCACTTTTGAGCCAGTTGCTCGAAAAATCACTTCTCCATTTTGTAAGTCAACACTCATCGTATCCATTACAGCTGGTGCCATTTGGCTAGCAATAAAGCGTTCCCAAATTAATTTGTATAATCTTAATTGGTCTCTAGATAAGAATTCTTTTAAGCTGCTAGGTTCACGCATGGCGCTTGTTGGACGAATAGCTTCATGAGCGTCCTGTGCATTAGATTGTTTTTTTTCACTGCGCTTATCTTTAGAAAGAAAGTCTTTTCCATAATTTCCTTCAATTAAAGTGGCTGCTTCTACTTGAGCAACCTCAGAGATTCGAGTTGAATCTGTTCTCATATAAGTGATTAATCCAATTGTTCCTTCTTTGCCAAGGTCTATCCCCTCGTATAACTGCTGAGCGAGCATCATCGTCTTCTTTGCTCGAAAATTCAGTTTTCTAGCAGCCTCTTGTTGGAGAGAAGAGGTAGTAAAAGGAGCTGCTGGATTTCTTCTCCGTTCTTTTTTGGAGACGGATGTCACTTTAAATGCACTCTCATCCATCTGGCTAAGTACATGCTTTACATCATCTTCGGATTTCAATTCGAGCTTTTTCTTTCCTACACCATAAAACGCTCCTTGGAAGGTTTCCTTCCCTTTAAGAAATTCACCTTCAATGGACCAGTATTCTTCTGGAACAAAATCTTGAATTTCCTTTTCCCGGTCAATTATTAGTCGGACAGCAACTGACTGAACTCGGCCAGCACTTAGCCCTTTTTTTACTTTTTTCCAAAGTAATGGACTAATGTTGTAGCCCACAAGTCGATCAAGGATTCTTCGAGCTTGCTGTGCGTCGACTAAATCCATATTTATTGGGCGAGGATGTTTAAACGATTCTTTAATCGCATCCTTTGTAATTTCATTAAAAACTACACGACAGTCAGAAGCAGTATCAATGTCTAAACTATGTGCCAAATGCCAAGCAATTGCCTCTCCTTCGCGGTCGGGGTCAGCCGCAAGATAGATTTTCTTCGCTTTTTTTGCTGCGGTTTTCAATTCTTTTAACACAGGACCTTTTCCGCGAATTGTTATGTACTTCGGTTCAAAGTTATGCTCTATATCTACTCCCATCTGGCTTTTGGGAAGATCTCGAACGTGTCCCATTGATGCTTTTACTTTATATTTCTTACCTAAATATCGTTCAATCGTTTTCGCCTTAGCTGGCGACTCAACGATGACAAGATAATCTGACATTAGTTGTCCTCCTTAAGAGGGATTGTAAAATACCATTATTATTGAACGATTCGGTTAAAATTGTCAATGGTTTATAAAGTCCATTCGCAACCGTTTACAAATTAATACGAATCGTTAAGTATGTTTACCACTCTTATTACAATTTTAGATACCTGTTGCAAAATGTATAACAGATTCCTAATAATTTCAACCTTTTTGTAAGAAAAACTTAAATTTACTTGTTAAGTTAGGTTCCATTTATTTTATTTTAAGACCGATTTCTTATTCATTTTTGCTTTGAAACATGGGGGGTGGCTTCAGCATACTGGCTTGCCGCGGGGGCTCGCGGTGAACATCCACGGTTTCAGCTGTGAGGTCTCATCTGTCCCATACCTCCCGCAGGCTTCTCGCATCCTTCCGCTCCAATCTGATAGCCTTCCTATGATGAAGGGAATCTCTCCTGGTGTTAAACAACAATCATTCTAAAAAAAGATAAATTAAATACATAATAATGAACATTTTTCTTGAATTTCATGGCTAATAATCGAATTCCTCTAGAATATCTTCACTACTTGTGACAAGCTTTGCACCTTGTCTAATCAGGTCGTTCGTTCCTACTGAATAGGGGCTAAATATATGACCAGGTAAAGCAAATACCTCTCTCCCTTCATTCAACGCATAGTTTGCAGTAATTAACGAACCACTTTTTCGTTTCGCTTCAACAATGAACGTACCTCCTGATAAGCCACTAATAATCCGATTTCTCATTGGGAATTGCCATTTGGATGGTTTTGTATTTGGGGGATATTCAGAAATAAGCAAATGATGTTCCATGATCTTTAAAGCAAGCGCTTTATTCTGTTCTGGATATATATGAAACAGACCTCCAGCGATCACTCCTATTGTACTGCCTCCACAGTTTATTGCTGTTTCATGTGCTAATGCATCCACTCCCGTTGCTAAACCACTTACGATGATTACATTCTTTTCTACTAGTTTTGGAATGATCTCTTTTATTGCCATTTTGCCATATGCGGTCGCTTGTCTAGAGCCAACAACTGCAAGCTTTAGTCCTTTGTGAAAAAGGCTAGGATCTCCTTTCACATAAAGGACCCATGGGGGTTGATAGATTTCTTTTAATAAACTTGGGTATTGTTCGTCAAATATCGTTATGCATTGAATGCCGTTTAGCGCATATTGTCGAATTTGTTCCTGAATGGATTCTGAAGGGGATTCAAGTCTAGTAGAAATTGTTCGAGGAAGGTGTGAGTGATGTAATGTCAATTGTTTCTCTTTTATTTCCATATGTTGAATTGATTTCAAACTTGGGTCTGATTTTAATAGCTTATAAATCGACTCCCAGCCCATCCCCTTACAATGATGAAGGTAGATTAGCTGTTCTTTTAATTTTTTCATAAACGAACCTCCTTTATAGGATAGATTTTTTGGAGAGGTGGAAAATACAAACAATATTTGCAGGAGAGAAATTTGTGGGTTTTTGTCGAGAGGATAAGGAAATAGCCCCTCGTATAGAGGGACTATTTTACTTTAAATTAGTGTGTTTTACACTGCTCATAAAGTCCTTTTTCTTTCAAGACCTTAATTAATGTATCACCCATCACAGATGGAGTATCAGCCACTTCAATCCCACATTCATTCATCACGCGGATCTTTTCGTCTGCAGTACCTTTACCACCAGAGATAATTGCACCAGCATGGCCCATACGCTTTCCTGGAGGTGCTGTACGTCCACCGATAAAGCCGACAACAGGTTTTGTCATATTTGCCTTTACCCATTCAGCAGCTTCTTCTTCTGCCGTTCCTCCGATTTCACCAATCATGATAACTGCATATGTTTCTGGATCATCGTTAAATGCTTTTAATACATCGATGAAGTTCGTTCCGTTCACTGGATCTCCACCAATCCCTACAGCAGTAGATTGTCCAATCCCAGCTTGTGTTAATTGATGTACCGCTTCATATGTTAATGTTCCAGAACGAGACACCACTCCTACATGACCTTTTGTATGAATGTATCCAGGCATGATTCCAATTTTACATTCTTCTGGTGTAATTACACCAGGGCAGTTAGGTCCTACCAGGCGAGTTTTCTTTCCTTCCATATAGCGCTTAACTTTAACCATATCTAAAACAGGGATATGCTCTGTAATACAGATAGCTAAATCAAGCTCTGCGTCCACCGCTTCAAGAATAGCATCTGCAGCAAATGGAGCTGGAACGTAAATAACTGATGCTGTTGCACCTGTTGCCTCTACAGCCTCTTTTACAGTATTAAATACAGGTACTCCTTCTACTTCCATACCGCCCTTACCTGGAGTCGTTCCTCCAACAATCTTAGTGCCGTATTCAAGCATTTGCTTTGTATGGAAAAGGGCAGTTGAACCTGTAATCCCTTGGACAATAACTTTCGTGTCTTTATTAATAAATACGCTCACGTCTATTCCCCTTTCTAATATCAGGTCATACCAATCTAGACATTTTCCTCCAATTGGCAGTACTGTTCAATTAACCTACTAATGAAACAATCTTTTGTGCTCCGTCAGCCATTGACTCTGCAGCAATAATGCTAACATCAGACTCTGCAAGAATTTTCTTACCAAGTTCCACATTTGTACCTTCTAAACGAACAACTAATGGAACTGAAAGTCCAACTTGCTTTGCAGCTTCAACTACTCCAGTAGCAATGACATCACACTTCATAATTCCGCCAAAGATATTGACGAAAATACCTTTAACATTTTTATCAGAAAGGATAATTTTGAATGCCTCAGTAACTTTTTCAGCTGTTGCACCGCCCCCAACATCTAGGAAGTTAGCTGGGTCCCCACCGTAATGCTTCACAATGTCCATTGTTGCCATCGCAAGCCCTGCTCCGTTAACCATACATCCGATATTTCCATCTAAGGAAATGTAGCTTAAATCATATTTAGATGCCTCAATTTCCTTTGCATCTTCTTCTTCAAGGTCACGATATTCTAGAACGTCTTTTTGACGGTATAATGCGTTTGAGTCAAAGTTTAATTTTGCATCTAATGCCATAACCTTTCCATCACCTGTAACAACTAATGGATTGATTTCCGCAATCGAACAATCTTTTTCGATGTATGCACTATATAATCCCATCATGAATTTAACAGCTTGACCTACTAATTCTTTCGGGATATTGATGTTAAATGCAATACGACGTGCTTGGTATGCAGATAAACCTACAACTGGATCGATTTCTTCTTTAAAAATCTTCTCAGGTGTTTTTTCTGCTACTTCTTCAATTTCTGTACCGCCTTCTTCTGAAGCCATTAAAACTACACGAGAAGTAGCACGGTCTAATACTAAACCGATATAGTACTCCTTCTTAATATCGCAGCCTTCTTCAATAAGTAAGCGCTTTACTTCTTTACCTTCTGGTCCAGTTTGATGCGTAATTAATGTTTTTCCTAAAATTTCATTTGCATATGTACGAACTTCATCAAGATTTTTAGCAACCTTAACTCCGCCTGCTTTTCCGCGTCCACCTGCGTGTATTTGTGCTTTTACCACACATACTTCTGTGCCAAGCTCCTTAGCTGCTTCTACAGCTTCCTCAACAGTAAAAGCTACTTTTCCATTCGGAACCGCTACCCCGTATTTTCTGAGGATTTCTTTCCCTTGGTACTCATGAATATTCATTTCCCATCCTCCTATCAAACTCTAAAAAATAGACTGCGCTTTCATTTTATATAATGACACATACCTTGTCTACCATTAAGAGTAAAATATTATATATATTTAAAAATTTTTAAAAAATAATTAGTATAAAAGCACTTTGTTAATGGTAAAAACATAAATTAGGGGTTCTTAATTATTTTTCCATAAAAATATTTTAGGATATTTCTAGCATCAGCTTGATAATTTAAATATATATGGTCTCACGAAAAAAGGCTCCGAACGTTTTCATTCTAAGCCTCTTCTTGGTTTATCTAACCTGGTCTCTTTTTTCTATCTGTTGATCTAATCGATAGACGAAAGCAAACACTTCAGCAACTGCCTGATATAGCTCCTCAGGTATATTTTCGTTAATATTCAAATTACTAAGTAACTCTACTAACGAAGGGTCCTCTTGAATGGGTACCTTATTTTCTTTTGCTTTTTCTAGGATTTTTTCAGCTACAAGTCCCTTCCCCTTTGCAAGCACCTTTGGAGATTGACCTTCATTTGGATTATATCCTAATGCAACCGCTTCATGTCTTTGGATTTTCTCTTTTTGACTCATATCTTTATATCCACTCCACTATAAGTACTCGGTGCAAAGATGATCGGGTTATGCTTTTTTTCTATCATTTGCTGAGGATTCTTTGGGTGATGAAATTGAACAGACGAAAGTTGATATTGATGTTCAGCAAGTTTTTCCTTTAATTGGACTAGTAAAGGACCAGCAAGTTGCTGCAGTTGCTCCGTCTCATTCATAATATTTACCTGAATAATTCGGTTTTGAATTTGCATATCTATGACCGTATCCTTTAAATGCTCTAGCTCTAAATAGAAAATCACACGACAATGATCAGGGTCAATCTTTCCATTTTCTTTCTTTCTTCCACTCCATTGCATGGTTAAGTCGGTAGTTTTATCCCAAAAAGAGATAGGTACTTGGACAGCAAATTGCTGAAGTGGTCCTATTTCTTGAGATAATAGCTGAAATCCAGTGATTTTCTGTAAAAGCTTTTCTGCCCCTTCTCTAATCGGTAATGGTGGGTCATCATTTAGTAATTGAAGCAGATGTGGCTTCAGTGTGTCAAAAGACTTTAGTTGTTGGTCGTTTGCATTTTTTAGTTGGTTTACCACGTCGTGATCAAAGGAATAACCCATTTTCTTTACTAAGCTCATTAACGTTTCCTTAATACTTTCCCCGTTGTTCCACTGAATCGATTCGCGTTGGATTTCTTTCATAATGGAATGTAACTTCTCAATATCCCCTTTTATCAAAGTAGATGGAGACTCAGTGACTTCCACAGTCAGCTTAATTAACTCAGAGACTCCTTGATCAAATGGCAATTGCCCAAGATGTTGAAACCATTTTAGTATGTTGGATGTTTGATTTCCATTGCTACCTCCATCTGTCATTACCACTTGCATTGCTTGCTTTATAGTCAATGTTAAATCAGCGTTTTTAATCGATTCGGTTTGAGAAGGGAGAGATGGTATAAGCTTATGTAACTCCTTCAAAACGTTCATACTCACTTGTTTAGAGTCGATGGCTTTCCCACTTTGAATGGCTACGTTTAATACATTAAGAAGTTCCGCTTTATTTCCATTTAATATACGAGGTGCCTGGTGCTCTTTTAATAGAGACTGAAGTCCTTGCAAAAGAAGTTGACCTTCATTCATCATGCTTGGTAGAAGCCCTGCCGTTTGCAGCACTCGAAAAGCGGCTTGTGAGCTACTTTGATCTTTTACATTAAGCCAATTATTTACTAGACTATTTGCTAATTTATTCCCCACTGTTTCTTTGTTTGAAGCTGTTAATTCATCTAATAGCAGAGGAAGCGCCTGGTTAGTATTCCCTAGTTCTGCTTTTAATGCTAGATTTAGTCCCTCGAGCATTTTATGCATCGGTTGCCCTTGAACATTCGATAAAATGGACGTGAAAGCATCCTTTGTAAAAGGAAGCTGTCGAACAAGGATTTGTTTAATGGCATCTAAACCCTCTTTGGGGGAATCACTATTTTTAAGCCACTCTGAAGCTAGCTTAATGGTATCCTTAGAAACAGGCAATTGCTCTTGAATAAAGAAACGTACAATTTCCTGACTTAACTTGTTCGATTGAACCCCAAGCTTGTTCAATAATGCTTCAAAGGTTAATGCCTCCCTATTCATAGGCGTTTGCGGTAGCTTCAATGCTTTAAGGACCACTTGACCGTCGCTACTTGGCACTACTTGAAACCACTGCCGCTCGTTGGCTGTTAATGGCGTTTCCAGCTTTGCAACAACCTTTGTCGATCCGATTTGGACCTCGGCCATATGGTTTGGATATAGCTTTATTACTTTCCCATTTAAAATCTGTCCTGGCCGAAACGTTATCGAGTTTTTTGACAGATTTACATCTTGTTTGAATAATCCTTGGATCAAACTTGTTCCTGCCAAAAAGCATCACCTTCTTTAATTCTTAATAGAGTCTTTAATTGGCGCAAAGCTTTTCCGATGATGAGAGGTAATTCCCCATTGTGTAATGGCATGCAAGTGCTCCTTCGTCCCATACCCCATATGGTTAGAAAAGCCATACTGTGGATACTCTTTCGCCAACTCCTTCATTATTCGGTCTCTCGTCACCTTAGCTACTATTGAAGCTGCTGCAATTGATATACTTTTTTCATCCCCTTTAATTAATGCTTCGTAGGGATATGGTAATTCAAGCTTAACTGCATCAATCAATAGATAATCTGGCATTTTCTTCAAGCCTGAAATGGCGGAATACATCGCTTTTTTTGTAGATTCATAAATATTGATTCTATCAATCTCCTCTGGCTGAACCATACCAACCTCTATAGCTACCGCTTCCTTCAGAATGCATTCATATAATTGCTCTCGTTTCGATTCAGATAGCTTTTTCGAATCATTTATTCCAGGTAAATAGAAGGTTGCTGGCAGAATGACAGCCGCTGCCACTACAGGACCTGCTAACGGGCCTCTTCCAACCTCGTCCACCCCAGCAATATGCTCATACCCTTGTAAACGCAGCTTCTGTTCGTAACTAGACATTGCGTAAAACAAATGGGTTTCACGCTCTTTTAAATCCCTTCTTTTCAGCCATTTTTTTAATGCTTGCTGCACACCTTTTCGGCTATCAAGCTGAAGTTCTTTTAGTAGACTTTCTTCTATTTCTTCATTTGAAGAGAGAATCTCTTCAATTTGACCAATCGTTTGACTCTTCATTTGTTTCTTCTCCTATTATCTACTTACTATGTTTATCGGTTCTAAGAAAAAAAAATAAAGGGGTGATTAAGCATGAGACGTTTCCATGCTTGTCACCCCGATAATTTATATCTGTAACAATTATGCTTCTGGTTTTTCAAATGTGAGAGGTCCTAATAGCTCTGTTCGGATTTCTCGAATGACTAGTTCAGATACCTTATCATAGTCAACCTCTCCACCTGACATCAGACAGCCTCTAAGCTTTCCGATTTGATCAAATACCTCCACTATCTCGTCTGGAATGCCTTCAAGCTTATATCGTTCTTGTAATCGCTCTGGATAAGCCTTTTCAAGAAATCGAAGACCGTAGATGGTAATATCCTGTAAATTTAAAATCGTGTCTTTGATTGCACCAGTTAAAGCTAATTTTAATCCGACTTCCTGATCTTCAAATTTCGGCCATAGAATTCCAGGTGTATCTAGCAATTCTAATTCTTTCCCTACTTTAATCCATTGTTGTGCTTTTGTAACACCTGGTCGATTGCCAGTTTGGGCAATATTTTTCTTTGCTAGGCGATTAATCAATGTAGATTTTCCCACATTCGGAATTCCGACAATCATCGCTCGTATGGCACGAGGCTTAACTCCCTTTGCCTTCATACGATCAAACTTTTCTTTTAAAATGAGCTTGGATTCTGCTACAATTTCCTTCATCCCAACTCCATCCTGCGAATTAATTGCAAGAGCAGGAATTTGATGTCTTTTAAAATAAGCAATCCAGTCTTTAGTAATTTCTTTATCTGCCATATCCGCTTTATTCAATAGAACCAATCTAGGCTTTTGTTGGATAATTTCATCAATCATTGGATTTCGAGATGATCGAGGAATTCTCGCATCTACTAATTCAAAGATAATATCTACAAGCTTTAATTTTTCTGTAACTTGTCGACGGGCTTTTGCCATATGTCCTGGAAACCATTGTATTGTCAAGACCGTCACCTCCGTACTATTTATGTTTTATTATCCGTGCATCTTCAATCGGCCAGTAGACCATATTCGTCTTACCTAATATTTCTTCCATTGAGACTGCTCCTATATGACGACTGTCTTTACTATACCTACGATTATCCCCCATAACAAACAAGTGCCCTTCTGGTACTGTTGCTTGTCCTACAGGTGTCTCCTCAAGGGTAAAAGATTCTGTCAGTGGGCCATCTACCACATCCGCCTTGTATTCGTCTAAATATGGTTCTTCATATGCTTCTCCATTTATATATAGCTTATCATTTTTATACTCTACTTTATCACCTGGTAATCCAATTACTCGTTTTATGTAGTCTTTGTTTTCTGGTGCATGAAATACAATAATATCAAATCGCTTTGGCTCTCCAATCGTATAACTGAACTTATTCACAATCATGCGATCCTGATCGTGAAGCGTCGGCATCATTGAGAGACCATCAACGACAATAGGCGCGAACAGAAAATAACGGATTACTGCTGCTAATAGCACAGCGATTACGAGTGCCTTTGTCCATTCCCAAAGCTCATTTTTCTTTTTTGCCATTAAATTCCCCACCATTCTCCATTTGGATATATGTATATGTTTATTTTACAGAAATTTCATCATTTAAACACGATGGGATTCTTCTTTTTTCAAAGGTTTTACATGATTGAAATATACAACATATGAATCGAAATACCCTTAAACCGTATGAAAAAGGAGCTTGTTCAACAAGCCCCTTTTCAAATGCTAGATTGTGTTAAGCACTAGCTAAAACCAGACCATATATAGCGCCTTTTCTAGCACTTAATGGATTAGCGAATTTCTTTAATACGAGCAGCTTTACCACGTAGGTTACGTAGGTAATAAAGTTTCGCACGGCGAACTTTACCACGACGGATTACTTCTAACTTCGCGATTTTTGGAGTGTGTACTGGGAATGTACGCTCTACACCAACACCGTAAGAAATCTTACGTACTGTGAAAGTTTCGCTGATTCCGCCACCACGACGCTTAATAACAACACCTTCAAATACCTGAACACGTTCACGAGTACCCTCGATAACTTTTACGTGTACACGTACAGTATCTCCAGGACGGAAGCTTGGTAAGTCTGAACGAAGTTGTTCTTTTGTAATTTCTTGAATTAAGCTTTGCATATTTTCCTTCTCCTTCTCACAGATGCTCATACATACTTTCTTATATACAGCGGAACATCGTTTATTAGGACTCAAACCATGTATAGCCTAAGTCACAAAGATTATCATACCATATTTTAATGTTTGTATCAATACTCTGTTATTCGTTTTTAAATTCATCAAGCCATTTCCTTTGTTGCTCTGATAAGACAATAGACTCTAACAGATCAGGTCTTCTCTTATAAGTTCTTCTCAGCGACTCTCTTGCTCGCCATTCCTCAATCAGACGATGATTCCCAGAAATTAATACATCTGGAACTTTCATCCCTCTAAAATCAGCTGGCCTTGTATAATGGGGGTGTTCAAGATAGCCAGTGCTAAATGAATCTTTCATATGAGATTCTTCATTGCCTAGGACATTAGGTAAGAGGCGCACAACGCTATCAATGACTACCATCGCACCAAGTTCTCCACCTGTTAAAACAAAGTCACCTATCGATAGTTCATCGGTAATTAAATGCTCACGTATTCTCTCATCATATCCTTCATAATGACCACAAATAAAAATCAAATGATCTTCTGTTGCTAATTCTTCTGCCTTCTTTTGTGTATAACGCTGGCCTTGTGGACATAGGAGAATTATGCGAGGTTTTGATTGTTTTGCTTCTGCCTGTATATGAGAAACCGCATCAAAAATTGGCTGAGGCTTTAAAACCATACCAGCCCCGCCGCCATACGGATAATCATCAACTGTTTGGTGCTTATTATCCGCAAACTGACGAAAGTTGTGAACATCATATTTAACAGCATTCGATTCGGCGGCTTTTTTCAATATCGAATGTCCTAAAACCCCTTCGAACATCTCTGGAAAAAGTGTTAGTACATCAATTTTCATCATGATAACAGACCTTCCATCGGGTCGATTATTACTTTTTTCTCCTTAGGATCAACCTTCATCACAACATCCTCGATATAAGGGATTAACAGGTCTTTACCAGCTTTTCCTTTGACCACCCAAACATCATTTGCTCCAGGGGTTAAGATCTCATGTATTTTCCCGATAAGTTCTCCTTCAACTGTTTCAACTTCACAGCCAATGATCTCATGGAAATAATATTCATTTTCTTCTAACGTGCCTAATTGTTCTTCAGGAATTTTTAGAACACCGGTCTTAAACTTTTCTACTTCATTTACATTAGAGAATCCCTCAAAGGTTAAGAGATCGAATGACTTATGCTGCCTATGAGTCGTAACAGATAAAGATATTGGATCACTCGCATTAGGCATAAACAAATATAACGTATTGCCCGGCTTATACCGTTCATTCGCAAAGTCTGTACGAGAGACTACTCTTACCTCTCCTTTAATTCCATGTGTATTTACAATCTTACCAACGTTAAACCAACGTTCCATATATGTCACCTCTAGCGTATTTCGTCAACTATTCCGTCTTTAATGACAATCGTTTTATGATTTAAGAGCTCGTCCCAACGATCTCCTTCGTTCACATCAATAATGGCTTGAACTTCTTTTTCCTTGAGTTCGCTTCCTAATTCTAGAATATGTAATTGTTCGATTTGAAACTCTAATAATTTTAACTTTTCTTGTCGCATGTCGACTTCTTTTTCAAAATGGTTCTTTAAGCTATTCGATTGAAAGCGATTTGCTTTTTCTAGCTTCTTCATTTCAAACCGAAGTTGATCGCACTCTTTTTGAATCTGCAGCTTTTTCGCATGATATTCATCCAGTAGCTTTTGTTTACTCTTTTCCGTTAACACTTGTTTAACAACAACTGTTTGAAGTATTTTCATATTCACGCCTCCAGTATAGGGATGGTCAGGCAATTGATTGAAAAGTGTCTTCAGACGAATTTCTGATACTATTCATAGGGATACAAATAGGAAAAATAATTGTAAAAAAAGGAGGGGATCCCCCTCCTTTTCTTAGTTGTAAACTCATCATTCTAAGAAATCATTTAGAATGATGAGTTTATTCTTTAATTTCTAAAAAGATCTTCTTATGTTGAGAAGTTCCTGCTGCATAGACAACAGTCCGTATGGCCTTTGCAACGCGCCCCTGTTTTCCAATTACTTTCCCCATATCCGTTTGATGAACAGATAATTGATAAGTAATTCGTTGATCATCCTCAAGAACATCTACATGCACTTGTTCAGGATGATTAACAAGAGGCTTAACGATCGTTTCGATCAGATCCTTCATTCGCTAATTATTTGCTATATTTAGCGTTATGGAATTTCTCCATAATGCCTTGTTTAGAGAATAAGTTGCGAACTGTGTCAGATGGTTTTGCTCCATCTTGTAACCACTTAAGAGCAAGCTCTTCGTTGATATCAACGATTGCTGGTTGAGCAACTGGGTTGTAAGTTCCTACTGTTTCGATGAAACGTCCATCACGTGGTGAACGAGAATCTGCTACTACAATACGATAAAAAGGAGATTTTTTTGCTCCCATACGCTTTAAACGAATTTTTACTGCCATTTTAAATAAGCACCTCCGAATAGTTTCACACAAGATAGTATAATATCAGATTGTTAATTGGTTTGTAAAGTGTTTTTTCTTTACAGTTGAAAATATTTAAATGGAATGAGGAAATTGATCAATCCATAGTCGAGAAACATCAACCAAAAGGATTAAAAGGTAGCTTTAGTCCACCTTTTTTCTTACCTTTTTGCTGCATTCCCGTCATTTGTTTCATCATTTTCTTCATATCTTCAAATTGTTTAAGCAAACGGTTGACTTCCGGGACAGATGTACCACTTCCCTTTGCAATTCGTTTACGTCTACTTGCATTAATCATTTCAGGATGAATTTTCTCTTCTTTGGTCATTGACTGAATAATTGCTTCTACATGAGCAATTTGTTTCTCATCAATTTGAAGATTGTTCAATCCTTTAATTTTATTTGCTCCTGGCATCATTTTTAACAGTTCATCAAGCGGTCCCATATTGCGAACTTGACCAAGTTGCTCTAAGAAATCATCAAAAGTGAAGGATGCTGTACGCATTTTCTTTTCAAGTTCCTTCGCTTTTTCTTCATCCACATTTGCCTGAGCTTTTTCAATTAGTGTCAGTACATCTCCCATACCAAGAATACGGGAAGCCATTCTTTCAGGATGGAATGCTTCTAATGCGTCCAGCTTTTCACCAAGACCGACAAATTTAATTGGCGTTTGTGTTACTGAACGTATTGATAAAGCCGCTCCACCACGAGTGTCACCGTCTAGCTTTGTAAGAACAACACCTGTTAATCCAAGCTGTTCATTGAAGCTTTGGGCGACATTGACAGCGTCTTGACCAGTCATTGAATCTACAACAAGGAAGATTTCCTCTGGATGACTGAGTTCTTTAATTTGCTTTAACTCATCCATCAACGCTTCATCTACATGCAATCGCCCAGCTGTATCAATAAGGACGTAATCATTATGATCTTCCTTAGCTTTAGCAATTGCTTGTTTTGCAATTTCAACCGGGCTAACTTGATCTCCCATTGAGAAAACAGGCATATTTAGCTGTTTCCCAAGCGTTTCAAGCTGTTTGATCGCTGCTGGGCGATAAATATCCGCAGCAACTAGCATCGGATTTCGGTTGTATTTCTTACGTAATAAGTTTGCTAATTTACCTGTAGTGGTTGTTTTACCAGCACCTTGCAAACCAACCATCATAATGACTGTTGGCGGGCGATTGGCAACTGCAATTTTGCTCTGCTCTCCACCCATTAGCTCTGTTAATTCTTCTTTAACAACCTTGATGACTTGCTGGCCAGGTGTTAAACTTTGGAGCACCTCTTGACCAATCGCACGCTCGCTCACTTTCTTCACAAACTCTTTAACTACTTTAAAGTTAACGTCTGCTTCTAAAAGAGCTAAGCGAACTTCTCTCATCATCTCTTTTACATCCGCTTCTGTCACTTTCCCTTTTCCACGGATTTTCTGTATCGTATTCTGCAGTCGGTCGGCTAAACCTTCAAATGCCATGTACGCCGCCTCCTAATCTAATTTCTCAAGCTCAGTTATCGAATCAATGATCATCTGCGTCGATGGGGATTCTTCTTTTAGAACCTCTTTCAACTCTTGAATCAGTTTACTTCGCTCTTGAAACTTTTGAAATAATACCAGCTTTTCTTCGTATTCTTCGAGCATAGCTTCCGTACGCTTAATGTTGTCGTACACTGCTTGCCGACTGACCTGGTACTCTTCAGCAATTTCCCCAAGTGAGTAATCATCTAAATAGTACAGGGACATATAGCTACGCTGCTTCGGTGTTAATAACGACTGGTAGAAATCATATAAGTAATTCATTCGTGTCGTCTTTTCCAGCATGGCTCCATCCCCCTTGTTAAGTGAAAAGCCTTTACAAACCTAGTTTACACATATCGATTATCTATGTCAAGAAAATATCTTGACTATGTGAATAAAGCCATGCATTGTGCATGGCTTTATTCACAATAGCTCTTCGATGATGACCTACTCTACGATTTCTTTCTCAACTAGATCTGAGAAGAGACCATAAACATATTGCTCTGGATCAAATTTTTGGAGGTCATCCATTTTTTCTCCAAGTCCGACAAATTTAACTGGAATTTGCAGCTCGTTTCGAATTGCTAAAACAATTCCACCCTTAGCCGTACCATCAAGCTTTGTTAAAACTATTCCACTTACATTTGTTACTTCCTTAAATGTTTTTGCTTGAACAAGGGCATTTTGTCCAGTGGTAGCATCTAGAACAAGAAGTACCTCATGTGGAGCACCAGGAATTTCTCTTTCAATTACCTTTTTAACCTTTTCGAGTTCTTTCATCAAATTTACTTTATTTTGTAGTCTTCCAGCTGTATCGCATAAAAGTACATCTGCTTGTCTTGATTTTGCGGCTTGAATCGCATCGAACATGACGGCTGCCGGATCTGATCCTGCGCCTTGTTTGATTACATTCACACCGACACGCTCACCCCAAACCTCTAACTGTTCAATAGCACCAGCCCGGAACGTATCACCTGCAGCTAGTAGAACATTTTTGCCTTCACTTTTAAACTTGTGTGCAAGCTTTCCAATCGTTGTTGTCTTCCCTACTCCATTAACACCAACAAACAATATGACAGTTAATCCTTCTGTCTGCATGTTGAGCTCTTCGGTCGAACCATCCCCACTTTGGTAAATATCGACAAGCTTTTCAGATATCACACTTTGTACTTCAACTGGGTCTTGGATGTTTTTCTTTTTCACTTCTAATTTTAACTCATCAATTAGTTCCATTACGGTATCAAAGCCAACATCAGCTTGAATTAGAATTTCTTCTAGTTCCTCAAAGAACTCTTCATCTACCTTACGATACCTTGCTACAAGATCATTCACCTTACCTGTGAAATTATCCCTCGTTTTCGTTAGACCGTCTTTAAACTTTTCTGTAACAGATTCCGTTTGTTGGGTAATTTTTTCTTTCAACTTTTTAAAAAAGCTCATTTATCGTCACTTCCTTAATGGTTAATTGGTTACAAGGTCATTTGTTTCCTCTAATCGAACAGATACTAGTTTTGAAACACCTGATTCTTGCATGGTTACACCATAGAGAACGTCGGCTCCTTCCATTGTTCCCTTTCGGTGTGTGATCACAATAAATTGTGTTTCTGTACTATAGCGTTGTAGATACTGACTGAACCGATGTACATTTGCTTCATCAAGAGCTGCTTCTACTTCATCCAAAATACAAAAAGGTACGGGACGAATTTTTAATATCGAAAATAGAAGAGCAATCGCTGTGAGAGAACGTTCTCCTCCAGAAAGAAGGCCTAAATTCTGCAGTTTCTTTCCTGGAGGCTGCGCAACTATTTCTACTCCTGTATTCAATAAGTCATCTGGGTGAGTAAGACGTAAATCTGCCTTTCCACCACCAAATAATGCTTGGAATACAGACTCAAAGTGAGAGCGAATTCCAGTAAAGGTCTGCTCAAAACGCTTAGTCATTTCTTCATCCATTTCATCAATTACTTGAAATAACGTGTCCTTTGCTTCTTGCAGATCATTACGCTGTTCTAAAAGAAATTCATACCGTTCTGATACTCGCTCATATTCATCAATTGCTCCGATGTTCACGGTACCTAAATCTTCGATAGCGAGCTTAATCAGTTTTACTTTTTTCCTTGCTTCATCAACAGGAAGAAGGAGCGGAAACTCTTCTTTGGCTCCTTCATAGGATAGTAGATATTCTTCTCTTAGGTGAGTTAAGCGATTTTCTAGTTCTACGTCCGTTCGATTAAGCTTTACTTCCTCGTCAATTAACCCCTCAACCATGCCTTTATGCTGGCGCCTTAATTCCTTCGCCTCTAATTCTTCATCTTCCAGCTGGGTCTGCAAATTAAGACGTTCTTCTCTTCTAGATGATATGAGCTTAATCGTTTCATTTTTGTCTTGGAGCTTCCTCATTGCTTCCGTCTCTAGATGTTCTTCACCAGAAGTACTATTCGTCATTGCTGAGTTCAATAAATGTAAGTCTTCCCTATAATCTGCTAGCTTTTGACCATTCTCCTCCAATTCAAAAAGAACTCGAGCTAGTTTTTCTCTCGCATGTGTCAGTTGCTCATTTTTAGCTGCTAGCCGGACTTTTAATTCTCCAATCTCCGTTATCAAAGCCTCTTTAGATGTTAATTGGTTATTTTTTTGTCGTGTTAAGATAGAAATCTCATCATCTAACGCCTTAATATTCTGCTGAGCTTGTTCTAGTGCCACTACCAATTCTGATTGACGTTCCTCTAGCCTTGAATGATCTTCGGAAAATTGAGCTTTATCCATATCATAAATGGCAAGTCGCTCATTCATATTTTTCTCTTCGATTTCAATTTCTCGAAGATCTCCTTTCATTTCTTGTTCTTTCACACGTAGCTGTTCACCAATCATACGCTGGTCTTCTAGCTGACTCTCTTTTTGCTGGATATCCAACTTCAAGCTTTTAACTTTATTTTCAAGCTCTTCCGTCTTATCTTCCATCTCAATTAACTTCTCTTTCAGATCATCAAGCTCACCTTTTCGACTTAACAGAGAAGTAGATTTATTTTTAACGGCTCCACCTGTCATTGCCCCACCTGGATTGACTACATCGCCATCTAAAGTAACAATACGGGAGCGATATTGAAGTGCTTTAGCCATTTCATTTGCGCCCTTTAAATCCTTTGTGATGACAACATTGCCTAATAAGTGGCTGATAACTTGTTTATATTTCTCGTCAAACTGAACAAGGTTAGAAGCCACCCCAACAAATGATGGATGATTTTGAATAAGCTGAAGCTGACTAGGAGACAGAAATTTTCCTTTTATTACGCTTAGCGGTAAAAATGTCGCTCTACCGTATCCATTCTGTTTTAAAAATTGAATAGCCGATCGTCCATTATGTTCAGAATCGACAACGATATGCTGCATACTTCCGCCAAGTGTTGTTTCAATAGCTAGCTCTAGTTCCTTGGGTACTTGAATTAATTCAGCAACCGCCCCTTCAATTCCAGATAATTTCGTTGCTCTTGCCTTTAATACCTCTTTTACCCCTTGAAAAAAGCCTGAATAATCCTCTTCCATTTCCTCGAGCATGTCTTTTCTTGATTTTGCTTGTTGGAGATATTGATACGCCTGATATAATGTCTTTTCTTGCTTTTGAAATTGAGTTTTTACTCCTTCAAGCTTCCGTTGATCTTCCCTGAATGAATAAATGTGATTTTCGAGTTTTTCTTGAAGTTCTTTAAGCATTTGCATTATGGACTGTTTCTTTCTTACAATGCGATTACGCTCAGCAACAAACTTTTCATTCTCTTCTTCTAATCGTTCGTTCCTACCCTTTTGTTGCCTTAGTTGCTCATCAATATAATGAAGCTCATTTTTAGAAGAAGCTTGTTGATTTAATAATTCAATATAATCGCTCTTTAAGGACTCAATTTTCTCTTCTAAATTTTCACTTAACAGCTTTAATTGGGATTGTTTTTCTTTTAAAAGGGATTGAATTTCATTTGCCTCTTTTTCAAGAGTCGCAGTCGTCAGCTCCTGCTTGGTTTTGTCTTCGGTTAATTGCTCCACTTTAAACGTTAATTCTTCGATCGTTTTTTCTAGCTGATCTTTGTTTTGTACAGCATTCTTTTTTCTTTCCTTTAAAACTTCTTTTCGTCCCTCAAGTTTTTCAAGTTCTTCACTTGCATGCAGTAATACGTTTTGCAGGTCTGAAATCGATTCGTCTAAGGCTGAAAGCTGATCCCTTGCCGCTTCTATTTTCGCTTCTTTTGCTTGTAGTGTAGCTGATAATTGCATCTCATCGGTTTTATGTTCTTCTAGCTGTTTTTTTAATTTTTCCCATTTAAGATGAAGTTCTTCGATTTCATAGACAGTTACAGCCACTTCAATTTTTTCTAATTCTTCCTTTTGCTGAAGATAGTCTTTTGCAATAGATGCTTGAATTTTCAATGGCTCAACTTGGCCTTCAAGCTCATGTAAAATATCGCTTACTCGATTTAAGTTTTCTTGTGTATCAGCCAATTTATGTTCAGCTTTTTTCTTTCGATTTTTGTATTTTAGTACGCCTGCTGCTTCTTCAAAAATCGTTCTCCGCTCTTCTGGCTTGCTATTAAGGATTTCTTCTACTTTTCCTTGACTTATAATAGAGAACGCTTCTCTTCCTAAGCCGGAATCCATAAACAGATCCACGATATCTTTTAACCGACAAGCTTGTTTATTAATTAAAAACTCACTCTCACCCGAACGATACACTCGTCTAGTCACACTGACTTCATTGTATTCAATAGGTAGCCCATGATCCTCATTATCTAGTGTTAAGGTAACTTCTGCAAAATTTAACGGCTTTCTTGAGTCACTTCCAGCAAAGATGATATCCTCCATTTTTGCTCCTCGAAGGGATTTTGCTGATTGTTCACCTAATACCCAGCGAATAGCATCCGTAATATTACTCTTACCGCTTCCGTTCGGTCCAACCACAGCGGTAACACCTTGAACAAAGTCCACCCCAATTCGTTCGGCAAATGATTTAAAACCGACCACATCTAATCGCTTTAAGTACACGTATACTCCCCCCGACTCTAGTTACCATTGGTGTGTTGATCATTTACGATTGAGCTCAATTCTTTTAGTTTTACTAGAGCCATTTGGGCTGCGTGCTGTTCGGCCTCTTTTTTCGAACGGCCTTTACCTGCGCCTAATTCTTGCCCATTTAGAGCTACTTGAGAAATAAACTCACGATTATGAGCAGGCCCCTTTTCAGAAAGGATTTTATACTCAATTAGTCCTAAACCATCTCTTTGAATTAATTCTTGCAGCTGACTTTTATAATCCATCACATGAGAAAAAGCACCAGCATTAATTTTAGGAAACACATATTTTTCTAGAAATTGAAGAACGGCATCTAACCCTTTATCCAAATAAAGCGCTCCAATAAAGGCTTCAAATACATCAGCTAATAATGCAGGTCTCGTTCTACCACCTGTCATTTCTTCACCTTTGCCAAGTAAGACGAGATCACCAAAGACTAGATCATTTGCAAAGGTAACTAAAGAAGGTTCACATACGATCGCGGCTCTTAATTTCGTAAGCTCCCCTTCGCTCATCATTCCATATTTTTTGTACAGGTATTGGGAAACGGTCAATTCCAGTACTGCGTCTCCTAGAAACTCAAGTCGCTCATTATCTTCATGAGGCTTTTTGCGATGCTCATTCACATAGGATGAATGAGTAAATGCTTGCTTTAATAAGGATTCATTATCAAACTGAATTCCTAACTTTTCTTGAAATAGTTGAAATTTCTTTTCTTTTGCGCGAAATGTTCTCTTTTCTTTATCTTTACTGTTGTTGCGCATCATTCTCCACCTTGCTCACTAATTATTTACAATATAAGTTTACGTATTTATCGTTGAAAACGCAAAGAAACTTGGCATACGATTGATCGTACCAAGCCGAAAGGGAATGGTGTTCCACTCTACCATGTTACCCTTATTTAAAGTGATGATTCCATACAGAAGAAAGCCCCGTTCGAAAACGGAGCTTTTCAATATCTAACGATTACATATTAGCATTTATGTAATTTACAGCGTCACCCACTGTTGCGATTTTTTCAGCATCATCGTCAGAAATTTCCATTTCAAATTCATCTTCTAATTCCATTACTAGTTCAACTACATCAAGGGAATCAGCACCAAGATCATCTTTGAATGAAGCTTCTAGTTTCACTTCTGCCTCATCAACACCTAGACGGTCAACAATGATCTTTGTTACGCGTTCTAATACTTCTGCCATGCTTGTTCACCTCCCCTCAAGCTATTATAGTGTATTTTGTTTAAATAATAAAGTAAGCAAGATGATGTTTGTGGAAAGAAAAACTAATATGAATGCACTTCATAAATTGAATCGTATATCGTATTTCAATTATCTTAGAAATTCATTCGAACCACTTTACTTTTCATGATTTATTATCAACGACAATGTAAGTGGTAGCTTCTTACAACAGTCTTACATCACCATTCCACCATCAACATGCAATGTTTGGCCAGTCATATATCGGCTGTCCTCAGATGCTAAGAATACAACTACATTGGCAATATCCTTCGGTTCACCGAAGCTCGCTAATGGAATCTGCTTTAACATTTCATGTTGAATCTCTTCACTTAGCTTATCCGTCATGTCTGTGGTAATAAACCCAGGAGCAACAGCATTTACGGTAATTCCACGAGAAGCGAGCTCCTTCGCTGATGTTTTGGTAAGACCAATTACACCCGATTTTGCAGCTACATAGTTAGCTTGCCCAGGATTACCACTTACACCTACGATGGAAGAAATGTTAATGATGCGACCGCTTCTTTGCTTCATCATTTGTCTTGTTACAGCCTTAGTGCAAAGGAAGACTCCCTTTAGATTAATGTTGATTACATCGTCCCATTCGTCTTCCTTCATTCTCATTAGCAAATTATCTCTTGTAATACCAGCATTGTTCACGAGAATATCAAGCTGCCCAAATCGTTCTATCGTTTCTTTCACCATGCTCGAAACAGATTCAGCATTAGATACATCACATTGAATCGCGATTGCTTCTTGGCCAATTTGTTCAATTTCATTTACAACTTCATTTGCTTTCGCTTCACTGCCTGCATAATTCACAACTACATTTGCCCCTTGCTTTGCTAATTCCAAAGCAATTTCACGACCAATTCCTCTAGATGCACCAGTAACAAGCGCTATTTTCCCTTGTAGTTTCATACATTTCCCTCCCTAATGGACTGAATAACAGCTTCACAACTTTCTTGATCAGAAACAGCATATGTCGTTAGCTTTCGGTCCACCTTTTTCACTAATCCTGAGAGAACCTTCCCTGGACCAACCTCAATAAAAGTGTCTACACCCAGCTCAACCATCTTCCGAACTGTATCCTCCCATAAGACTGGAGAATACAATTGTTCGATTAGATTTTCTTTTATCTCATCTGCAGCCGTCATTTCTTCTGCTGATACATTCGCGATGACCGGAATTTTAGCATCTGCAATATTCATTTCATTCAATACTTTCTCTAATTGTTTTGCAGCAGGTCTCATTAATTCAGAATGGAATGGGCCGCTTACTTCAAGTGGAATCACTCTCTTTGCACCAGCTTCTTTCGCTTTTTCAGATGCAAGTTCTACTCCCTTACGAGACCCCGATATCACTATTTGCCCTGGGCAATTTAAATTTGCAAGCTGAACGGAATTCCCTGCTGCTGAGATTTCTTCTGTTACAGCAGATAATGCATCACGATCCATTCCCAAAACAGCCGCCATTGTTCCCTCACCATTTGGAACCGCTTCTTCCATCAATTCGCCTCGTTTACGAACTGCGAAGACTCCTTCTTCAAATGTAAAGGCTCCTGCAGCAACAAGTGCAGTATATTCACCTAAGCTATGCCCTGCAACATAATCAGCTTCAATTCCAGATCGTTTTAAATAGTCTAATATTGCAATGCTTGTCGTAAGGAGGGCAGGCTGAGCATTGGTTGTAAGTGTTAGCTCTTCTTTTGGCCCTTCAAAAATTAAATGTGATAGTGATGAATTAAGTTTTCTATCTGCATGATCAAAGATGGTTTTTACCCCTTCGTCTATATCAGCTAGACTTTTTCCCATTCCGACTGTTTGCGATCCTTGACCTGGAAATAAGAAAGCGATTTTTCCCATGAACATCCCCCTAGTTAAACTTTTTCTGTTGGCTGTGAAGATATCGAAGTATCTTCAATCTCCTTTTTAATTGTTGCACTAACATTCTTCTCTACCATTTCTCTACCTTGACGAATAGCATTATATAAAGCATTTGCGTCTGAAGAACCATGTGCTTTAATTACAGGTGCTTTTAATCCAAATAAGCCTGCACCACCATATTCTGAGTAGTCCATTTTTGTCTTTAATTGGACAAGATCAGGCTTTAGAACAGCTGCAGCCATTTTGCTTTTAAAGCTTCCTGTCAATGCTTCCTTTAGCATTTTAAACATGGAAATAGCGGTTCCTTCAATTGTTTTCAACACCATATTCCCTGTAAACCCATCAGTAACAACAACATCCGCTACTCCATCAAGTAAATCTCTTGCTTCTACATTACCTACAAAATGAATATTCGCTTTTTCCAAAAGCTCGAATGCCTCTTTTGTAAGCGTATTGCCTTTTTTCTCTTCTGTCCCAATATTCAGGAGCCCAACACGTGGCTTTGAAATCCCACGAACCCGCTCACTATAGATCGAACCCATTATTCCATATTGAAGTAAATGTTCTGGTTTAGCATCTACATTTGCGCCTACATCTAATAATAAAAAGCCTGAACCATCTAGTGTTGGCAATGTCGGTGAAAGTGCAGGTCTTTCGATCCCATCTATACGTCCTACGATAAATAATCCCGTTGCCATTAGTGCACCAGTATTACCAGCTGAAATACACGCATCTGCAGTACCTTCTGCAACTTGTTTAGCAGCTAAAACCATTGATGCATCTTTCTTTCGGCGTACAGCCCGAACCGGTTCATCCGTACTCAAAATTACTTCATTTGTATGAAGAATATCAATTCTATCTTCGCTAGTAAGATGCTTTCTAATTTGTTCTTCGTCACCTACTAGTGTGATATGTAGGTCATGGAAAGTCTGGATCGCTTTAATGGCGCCAAGAACAATTTCTTTTGGTGCATGATCTCCACCCATAGCGTCGATTGCTATTCTCATATTTATTACATCCTTTAATTTTAATTATTTTTTGATCGATACATTTCAAATTCGCCTTTGAATACTAATTCATTTTGAACGAAACTCTTTACTTCTACAAATGTTCTCCCACTATCTTGGTCTATTTTGGTTACCTCTGCTTTGGCAATGACTCTCTCATTCACCTTTACAGAGCGTTTGAATTGTATGTTTGCTTTTGCCGTAAGTGCTAATTCATCGTTAATTACCGCGACAGCTAGCGAATTAGCTTGCGCAAAAACATGATGCCCGCGCGCTATTTGGTTACGTTTAAACACATGCTCAGCTTTCACATCTAATATAGAAATGGCAGATTGATCTAATTGAATATCGATAATTTCACCGATTACCTCTTCAATCGGCAATGCTCTAACCTCATCATCGAAGTTATTCTCTGCCACTTTTTTGATCCGTTCTCTAAGCTCCGGAATAGAAAGCTCAAGTCGGTCTAATCGAATCGTCTGAACACTTACAGAAAATTTATCAGCTAATTCTTCATCTGTGATGAATGGATTTTCCTGTATCGTGTCCGTAAGTTGTTGCTGCCGTTCTTTTTTATTTCTTCTCATATATTCATCACACCGTTCGAGATATTAAGACTAGGTACTAATAGTAGTATATAATCTAAAAAAGCAGATTGCAAGAAAGAACTTGCAATCTGCTGATAGATTTGGGGCGAGCCCTTCTATTTATTCGGTAGCCGACTCTTTTTTGTCACTTCTTATTTCAAAACGAATAGCAAAGGCAACCTTGTCGTACGAATACTACTAAGGGGTTCTTCTAATCTAACTTTTCACCTTCCAATACTCCAGTAAGTTGAAGGTGAATGCGAAGCTGCTCGTATTCAGGAGAATCCCAAAAAACAGAAGAATGTATGAGCTGCGCGGCATCTTCTCTTGCCGTTTCTAAGGCTCTATAGTCATGAACCATGTCAGCTAATTTAAACTCTGGAAGTCCACTCTGTTTTTTTCCAAAGAAATCCCCAGGACCTCTTAGCTCTAAATCTTTTTCACTAAGCTCAAACCCATCATTCGTTTCTGTCATAATTTTCATTCTTTCTTTTCCGACTTCTGACTTAGGATCAGCTAATAGAATACAATAGGATTGATGTTCTCCTCGACCAACACGTCCCCTTAATTGGTGAAGCTGGGAAAGTCCGAATCGTTCTGCATCATAAATAACCATCATAGTAGCATTTGGAACGTTTACCCCGACTTCTACTACTGTTGTTGAAACCAATAGCTGTACTTCATTTAAGCTAAATTCTTTCATCACCTGGTCTTTTTCCTCAGATGGCAGCCTTCCATGCATAAGACCAACTGCATACCTCCCATGGAAATAATGGGTTAGCATACTATGGACATCTATTGCGTTTTGAACATCCAGTTTTTCTGACTCCTCAATAAGCGGACAGATTACATATGCTTGGCGGCCTTTAGTTAGCTCCTTCTCAATAAAACCGAGTATTCGGTCAAGCATATCATGCTTTGCCCAATAAGTTTCAATTGACTTCCTTCCAGCAGGCATTTCATCAATTATTGATACATCCATTTCTCCAAAAACAGTAATCGCGAGTGTTCTCGGAATAGGAGTAGCTGTCATAAATAATACATCAGGACTTTCTCCCTTTTCTCGTAAAACTCTGCGTTGTTCTACTCCAAAACGATGCTGTTCATCCGTAATGACCAAACCTAGGTTACGAAAGTGAACTTCATCTTGAATAAGGGCATGTGTACCGATCAATACATCGATTTCACCGTCTGCAAGCAACTGCAAAATTTCCTTCCTTCGCTTTCCTTTCACAGAACTCGTTAATAGCGTGCACCTTATCCCATGAACCTGTAGCATACTATGTAGTGATTCTGCATGCTGTTCGGCTAAAATTTCAGTGGGAACCATTAATGCCCCTTGATACCCAGCTGATACGCTTGCAAATAATGCAATGGCTGCTACAACGGTTTTCCCAGAACCTACATCCCCTTGCAATAATCGATTCATTCGATATGGTGACTTTAAATCCACCATAATTTCATTTACAACTCTTTTTTGCGCTTGTGTTAATGGAAAAGGAAGGTCTTTAATAAAAGCCTTCACTTGATCAATCTTGTAATTTTGGCTAATCCCAGAGGAATGCTCTCGCTCAAACTTTCTCAAAGCCTGCATTTTTAACTGAAACAGCAAAAACTCTTCATAGACAAATCTTCTTCTTGCTTGTTTCACATCTGTTTCATTTTCAGGAAAATGAAGAGCTCTTAAGGCAGTCTGTTTGTTCAGTAATTTATATTTTTGAATGAAATGCTCTGGAATAGACTCTTCAATTTCTTGAAAAAATTGAGAGAATGCGAGTTTAATAAACCTCCGAATACCTTTTACCGTTACTTCTCCCTTAACGGAGTATACAGGTTCAAAGTCTTGATTATGCGCTTTAGAACCTATATGCACTTCAGTCGCTGTAAGTGTTTGTCGATGCTTGTCCCATTTCCCTGTTACTGTGATCGTTTCATTCATCGCGATATTTTTTTTCAAGTATGGTTGATTAAAGAAGACACATGATATTAAGTATCTGCCGATTAACAATCGAATCGTAAGTCTAGAACGCTTCCGTCCATAATAGACAAGAGAAGGCTCACTATGAACCTTCCCTTCTACAGTTACTTTTTCTTCATGCTGTACATCTGCTAAATCACGCAACCGATAGTCTTCATAACGATAAGGGAAATACTCGAGCAAATCTTTAACCGTAAATATCTTCATTTCCTTTAAAGCTTCAGCTGTTTCTTGACCTATCCCTTTGATTACTGTTACAGGCTCTAGTAATTTTTGGTTCACTTTTTATCCAGCGGAATTCCAAAGATCTTAGCTTCTAGCTCACGACCTGTTGGTGTCGCCGCTAAACCTCCCTGTGCGGTTTCTTTTAAGGCTGTTGGCATCGATTGGCCGATTTTAAACATCGCATCGATAACCTCATCACAAGGAATTCGACTTGTGATTCCTGCCAATGCCATATCAGCCGCGACCATCGCATTAGCAGCTCCCATGGCATTCCGTTTCACACATGGAACCTCCACTAAACCTGCGACAGGATCACATACTAATCCTAACATATTTTTCAATGTAATCGCCATTGCCTGAGCAGATTGTTCAGGAGTACCGCCAGCCATTTCCACAATTGCTGCAGCAGCCATACCTGAAGCAGATCCAACCTCAGCCTGACACCCTCCAGCAGCACCTGAAATAGAGGCATTATTTGCCACAACGAACCCAAAGGCACCTGCAGCGAACAAGAAAGCAACCATTTCTTCACGAGTTGGGTTTAATTTATTCTTAACAGCAAATAGAGTCCCAGGAACAACCCCAGCAGAGCCCGCAGTTGGAGTTGCACATATTGTTCCCATCGCTGCATTCACTTCATTCGTTGCGACCGCTTTACTAACAGCATCTAAGATCGTTTCTCCTGATAAGAAATTCCCTTTTTCAATATATTTCTGAAGAAGGACAGCGTCTCCACCTGTTAAACCCGAGTGGGAAGTTACTCCTTTTAAGCCTCTCTCCACCGCTTCTTCCATAACTGTTAAGTTTCGATCCATTTGCCCAATTACTTCTTCTCTCGTTTGATTTCTTACTTCCATTTCTTGCTCAATCATAATATCTGATATTTTCTTGTTTTGGCTTATTGCAAGCTCAACTAGTTCTGCTACATTTCGGAACATATAGGTCATCCCCCTTGTTGCTTTTTATCTTGCATTTTGAAAACGCTCTCATTCCCTTACATATCAATCAACAATTTTCGTTACTTTTACAATGTGGGGAAGTGCTTCTAATTCCTTTAAAAGATTATCTTCAACGTTTTGATCGACCTCGATTGTCATCAAAGCCATTTGCCCTTTTTCTTTCCGTGAAACCTCCATATGGCCGATGTTAATTTCGTACTTAGCTAAGCAAGTAGATACAGATGCAATAGCACCGAATTTATCATCATGTACAACCAAAATAGCTGGATGATGACCGGAGAGTTTTAGTTCAAAGCCATTAAGCTCTGTAATTTCAATTTTCCCTCCACCGATGGAAATCCCTACAAGTTCTAGTTCGCCTTGATCATCACCAATTTGAATTCTAGCTGTATTCGGATGTTCTGATAATGCGTCCTCTTCGATGAATTCAATCTCCATCCCATTCTTTTTAGCAATGTCTATTGAATGAATGATCCTTTCATCAAACGTATCAAAATCTAATAATCCCCCAATAATCGCGACATCCGTACCATGCCCTTTATACGTTTTAGCAAAAGATCCATAAAGGGATACTTTAGCCCATTTAGGCTCTCTTGCAAATAGGCTGCGTGCAACTCTTCCAATTCTGGCTGCACCTGCTGTATGAGAACTAGACGGCCCAATCATTACTGGTCCAATAATATCAAATACACTTTTATACTTCATCACAAGTTCCCCCTTTGCCCTATATATATGTTCGATTCATAGTTATTTATTGATTTCACTATTATCAATGTAACAAGCAAGCTCCCATATTGTAAAGCAGTGTTTTACGCAAGGAAAAAATATCTTAAAATAGGAAATAGAAGGAGAATCCCCCTTCTATTTCCTGTACATTATTCAATTGAGAAGATAAAGGAATACAATGGTTGTTTCCCATCATGAACTTCTATTTCTATATCCTCGTAATTAGATTCAATATATTCTACTATCTCTTGAACATCCTTATCAGATGCATCTTCACCTTTAATCACCGTCAGAATTTCTGAATCCTCATCTAACATGGTATCTAATAATTCCTTCCCAGTTGATACCATCTCTTTTGATTTCACCACAATTTTCCCATCTGCAATACCCATGAAATCATCTTTTTCGATTTCGAGTCCATCAATTGTAGTATCTCTAACAGCAAAGGTAATCTGCCCTGTTTTCACATGCTGCAATGCATCTTTCATTAGTTGTTCATTAGTAGAAAGATCTGCACTTGGATTAAAGGCAAGTAACGCTGCCATTCCTTGAGGAACTGTTTTCGAAGGAATGACTATAACCTCTTCATCCGCAAGCTCAGCTGCTTGTTCAGCTGCCATAATAATATTTTTATTATTCGGTAGAAGAATAACTTTCTTAGCATTCACTTCTTTAATAGCTTTTACAATATCCTCAGTACTTGGATTCATTGTTTGACCACCTTCAATGACTCCATTCGCTCCGATGCTACGGAACAATTCCGCAATTCCACTTCCCATTGTCACGGACACAATTCCATACTCTACTTGTTCCTTCTTTTTAGGAGGCTCTTCTGAGTAAAGAGGCGTTTTCGTTTCACCGACAATGTTTGTGTGCTGCTCACGCATATTTTCGATTTTCATATTAATCAAGCTGCCATACTTTTGCCCGTAACTTAACACGACGCCAGGTTGCTCAGAGTGGATATGTACTTTTACAATTTGCTCATCAGCAATTACAAGTAAGGAATCGCCATGGTTGCTTAAGTCTTGTCTAAAGCTTTCTTCATTAAATGGATGCTCAGCTAGCTTCGCTTCTTCAAATTTGACCATAAATTCAGTGCAATATCCAAATTCAATATCTTCTGTATTGATATGACTTTGGACATTTTTGTGATGCTCCGCACTTACTAATTCTTCTAGGCTAGGTCCTGAAGTAGATGCTTGTGGAAGCTCTTCATCCTTTAACTCTGCCAGGAAGCCTTCATAGACAAACACAAGTCCTTGTCCGCCACTATCGACAACTCCCACTTCTTTTAATACAGGTAAAAGATCTGGTGTTCTGTTTAATGACGCTTTCGCTTCACTTAACACTTCTTCCATAATTACAATGATGTCGTCGTGTTTCTTGGATACTAAAACGGCATTTTTAGCAGCATCCTTCGCTACCGTTAATATCGTTCCTTCAACCGGCTTCATTACAGCTTTATATGCAGTTTCAACACCTGCTTCTAACGCATTGGCAAATTCAATTCCATTAATTTGATCTTTATGCTCAATTGCTTTAGAGAACCCTCGGAAAAGTTGTGATAGAATTACACCCGAGTTTCCACGAGCCCCCATTAATAAACCTTTAGAAAGAGCCGAACCCACTTTTCCAATATGTTCTTGGACATTTGATTTTACTTCTTTTGCCCCTGATGTCATCGAGAGATTCATATTTGTTCCAGTATCACCATCTGGAACAGGAAAAACGTTTAGTGCATCAACTAATTTTGCATTATTTGATAACTGGTTTGCACCTTTTATCACCATCTCCGCAAAACGTTTTCCATCTAAAACTTTAATTGACACAAATCTTCCTCCTCACTACGGGTTCGTTACACGAACTCCTTGAACGTAAATATTTACCGAATCAACAGCAAGCCCCACTGTTTGGTCAAGAGTATATTTCACTTTTGATTGAACATTATGAGCTACTTCGGAAATTTTCGTTCCGTAACTTACAATGATGTACATATCAATGTGTACTTCCTCTTCTTCTTGGCGAACAATAACACCACGAGTGAAATTTTCTTTACGTAAAATATCAGTCAAACCATCTTTAATCTGGTTTTTAGAGGCCATGCCAACAATACCATAGCAATCAATGGCTGCTCCGCCTGCAATTGTTGCAATCACATCATTGGAAATATCAATTTGTCCGTAATTAGTTTTTAATTCGATGGACATGTTTTGTTCCCCCTTTGGAATTACTCCTTAGTACAAACATTTTACTATATGAACAATTAATTTAAAAGTCATACTCCTGCATTCTTATTATAGTTTAACTATTAGAGGTCATGTCAAGGAAATATTCTTGAAACCTTTTCCCCCTTTCCTATTGCATTCGTGTAGGTTGTATGATAAATTATTAAAGTATCTTTTAGTGATAGAAAAATTCAGATAAACTGGTTTTTCTCATTCATTCAGATGGATCATCTGACGAAAATGAAAATTAAAAGCGTGAAATAATAGCTTCAGCTTTGTACCGTAAGGAGGGAAATACACATGCCACGTAAATGTGTAGTAACTGGTAAAAAGACTACTTCAGGTAATGCACGCTCCCACGCAATGAACGCTAACAAGCGTACATGGGGTGCTAACCTTCAAAAAGTGCGTATTCTTGTAGATGGTAAACCTAAACGTGTTTGGGTTTCTGCTAGAGCACTTAAATCTGGTAAAGTAGAACGCGTATAATCATACGAAAGGACATCCATTTGGGTGTCCTTTTAACTTTCCTCCCCTTATTTTCCCCGTTTTATTATCATTCAGTCACCTTCATCCATTTTGTCTTATAACAAAAAACACCCATCTAAAATGACTGGGTGCTAAAGCAATTGTATAGGTTGTCTGTAAGGGAAACAAAAATAACCTCTTGATTGTCTACTACTCTTTCTTAAAGGTCCCTAACATTGCGCGGACAATACCACCTAAGAACTTCGGTAATTTAATTGTATAAAATTTCATAATGTCCCTCCTCACCATCTTACGCAATCATCATTTTGCAATCGTCCTTACCATCTTATTCACTTTCTCTTGATAAGTACTCCTTGAATTTCAATTTTTAATCTCGGCTTCTTATCACCATTAATATGCCTTGGTTAAAAGAAAAAGTACCATGATTGATAATAAGTTCATTACTAATACATAGTGTAGATCCGATTGAAATATGACAATTGTTTAGTGGATATTTAAACCCCTTAAGTGTAAGGCCAGTAATTTCAGGGGATACAGGAAGAAAGGATATATATTTTTTTTCTGCATCTCTTTCAATTGAATGAATTCCTGGTTTTTTAAAAAAAATGATATTGTTCCGATCGATAATTTCCACCATACAGTCTTCAATTACTTGTAATGGCTTTAATAAAAGAGAGACGTTGGCCATGAAATGGTCAAGCCTTCCCCCAGTTCCTCCAAAAATATGAATTTTTCGTGGCCTCTGAGATATCGCCCAGTTAAGGGCAAGCTCCATATCTGTTTCATCCTTTTCTGGATGAAACCGCTTTAATTCATTCACTTCACAGACGATTTCTTGAAACTCCTCTTCTGTCACTGAGTCAAAATCACCAAAAGCGACTTTCGGCTTGATACCAAATTGAAGCAGGTGATAGACACCTCGATCAATTCCTGCCCAAACGATTTCTTCCTTTCCATATGAATCATACTCTTTCAGATTGGGAATATAATCCACTGGTCCACCAGCTAATAGATTGATAATCATTTATTCTCACCTTAAATTGATTTTTTAACAAATAGAGAAAAAGTCAGCTTAGATAAGCTGACTTACTCACTATCCTTTCAAAGCAGAGATTGCTTTTCCTCGGTCTTTTTGATTATAGACAGCTGAACCAGCAACTAGAACGTTAGCTCCTGCTTCAATACATTGTTTTGCCGTTTCTTCATTTACGCCTCCATCAACTTCAATTTCGACTTGAAGACCTTTGGAATCGACAAGCTCCTTTACCTGTCGAATCTTCGGTAATACAGAAGAAATAAACTTCTGTCCACCAAAACCTGGGTTGACTGTCATTAAGAGAACCATGTCAATATCCTCAATTATGTGCTGGATGGATTCAACTGGTGTAGCAGGGTTTAAAACAACTCCTGCTTTCACTCCAAATGACTTAATATGATGAATCGTACGATGAAGATGATTACAAGCTTCCACATGTACTGTAATATAATCTGCTCCAGCTTTTGCAAAGGCTTCAATGTATTGATCTGGATTTTCAATCATTAAATGAACATCTAAAGGAAGTTTGGTAACTGGACGAATTGCTTCTACAATAAGCGGTCCAATTGTTATATTGGGAACAAAATGACCATCCATTACGTCAACATGGATATAATCAGCTCCCCCTAATTCAACATCTTTAATCTCTTCCCCCAGTTTTGAAAAATCAGCTGATAAGATAGATGGTGCAATCTTTACCATATTAATACCTCGGCTTTCTATCTCTAATTTCTTCAATAAAATCCTTGTAGTGATCATATCGATATGAAGGGATTTCACCATTTTCGACTGCAAGCTTTACGGCGCATTTCGGTTCGGCTAAGTGCAAACATCCCCTAAATTTACATTCCTCACTTTTTAACTGAATATCAGGAAAACAATAATTCAGATCCTCAACTTCTAAGTCGATAAACTCGAGGGAGCTAAAACCAGGTGTATCCGCAACTAATCCATTCGCAATCGATATTAATTCCACATGCCTCGTCGTATGCTTTCCTCTGCCAAGGTGTGATGAAATATCATTTGTTTTAAGCTCTAGCATGGGATTAAGTGCATTTAACAAAGATGACTTTCCTACACCTGATTGGCCCGCAAACACAGAAATTTGACCCTCTAAATACGGAAATAGCTCTTTCACGCCTTCAGCAGTTTCAGACGAGGTCATCAGAACTTCATATCCAGCTTCCCGATATTGATTAGCATAGTTTTGAATTTCAACTTCAAGGCCCTCTTCCACTAAATCCATTTTGGTGATACATATTAAGGGTTTTATTTGATTAAACTCCACCAATACAAGAAAGCGATCAAGAAGCGTCGTACTAAATACTGGTTCTACTGCAGAAAACACAAGGATTGCTTGATCCACATTCGCAATCGGTGGTCTTACTAATTCATTTTTCCGTTCCTTCACTTCTAGGATATATCCTTCTTGGGCGTTTTCCGCCTGGAAAACAACTTCATCCCCTACTAACGGGGTAATTTTATTCTTACGAAAAACCCCTCGGCCTCGACACTGAATGATTTTATCTCCATCTAATACATAATAAAATCCACTCAATGCCTTAATAATTTTCCCTTCTGGCATAGGTTCACTCCTTGATCTTCTTATTCAGGGTAAGGAACTACCTCTTCTAAATAAACACTCTTGTCTATAATGACCTTGTATCCAGCTTCTTCCCCGTACGGAATCGTTAGTTCAAGCCTTCTTTTAGTATCCTCCGTAATGGTGAATGTTTCAAATGGAACGGTCATGCTTCGATTCATATCTTGAACGTAAATTTGCACTTCTTGAGGTTTGTCTTCCTCAGCTGGATTATAAGGAATCGAAATTTCTTCAATGACTGTTTTAGGTGGAATATCTTTCTTCCCTTTTGATAAGACAATTGTCACCTTTGAACCTTTTTTAAGCTCTGTACCAGCTTTTGGTGATTGAGAAATAACTAGCCCTTCGGAAATTGAGTCATGATATTCTTCCTTGGACATATCGATATTAAGCCCTACAGACTCTGCATATTCCTGAACACCTTTTGAGTTGTATTCTGTAAGATCCTTCAGCTTAATTAATTCAGGACCCTTACTAACCGTAAATTCAACTATTGTTTCTTCAGGAATAATTTCTTCATCATTTGGTGATTGTTCGAGAATTGTCCCTGCCTCACTATCCTCATGAACTTCTTTCTTCGTAATATCTTTAAAATTTTCTTTATCTAATATTCGATATATCTCATCGTATTGTCTTCCGGTATAATCCTCTAACTGATATTTTTCCTTTCCTTCACTTTGAAAAATATCAATTTCCGCTCCTTCTTTGACAAATCGTCCGGCTTTTGGATCTGTTTTGACAATAAGACCTTCTTCAATTTCTTCATCAGCAACCTTTTCTGTATCACCAATAACAAAGCCTGCAGAGATTAACTCTGACATAGCTTCATCTAAATCCAATCCACTTACATCCGGAACTTCTACATCTTTCGGAGATAACAAGTCAGGTAATATAAAGAAGGCAAACATCGCTAGAATAATCAAAAAAGCTAGGATAGATACTAGAATAGCAGGCCATTTTTTCCGCTTTTTCTTTTGCTTCCCTTTGTTAGGTACACTTGAATGGCTGTCGTTTACAGGCTTTGTTGGCTTTGTATCTGCCCCATGTATACGAGTATCATCCAGACTTTGATATGAACGGTCATTTGTAATGATTGGAATGGCCTTCGTTGCATCCTCATCAAGGGGTATAGAAAATTTATCCTCGTCTAAGCGATTAGGTTCTAAAGCTGATAGGATATCTAGCTTCATTTCATCAACTGTATCATAGCGATGGAACGGATCCTTCGCTGTCGCTTTAAGCACGATATTCTCTACACTTTGCGGGATGTTTGGACTCCAACGTCTAATAGATGGCGTTTCGGACTGCAGATGTTTTAACGCGATCGAAACCGCAGACTCTCCTGAAAAAGGAAGCCTTCCCGAAAGAAGCTCAAACATAACAATTCCTAATGAATAAATATCAGACTTTTTATTAGCCATCCCTCCGCGGGCTTGTTCTGGTGAAAGATAATGAACAGACCCTAAAACAGAGTTGGTCTGAGTAATACTTGTTGCACTGAGTGCCATCGCAATCCCAAAGTCAGTTATTTTCACATTTCCTTCGTCATCTATTAATATATTTTGCGGTTTGATATCTCGATGGATAATATGATTTTGATGGGCATGTGAAATCGCTGATGTTAATTGCTCCATAATATCAAGTGCTTTTTCAACTGAAAGTGGAGATTTTTGTTGTATGTATTGTTTTAATGTGTGGCCATCTACATATTCCATGACAATATAATAGATGGATTCCTCTTCTCCCACATCATAAATATTCACGATATTTGGGTGAGCCAAGCTTGTAGCTGACTGAGCCTCACGATGAAACCGTTTAATAAATTCTTCATCATTAGCAAAATCAAGACGCAACACCTTCACGGCTACATCTCTGTCGAGTATCATGTCATGTGCTAAATAGACATTCGCCATGCCACCGCCGCCGACCATGTCAATAATTTTATAACGACCGCTTAATCTTTTTCCCTTTAACATTTATTCTTCACCCTCTTTCACTACCATCGTCAAACTCAACAATGACAAGGGTGATATTATCTTCTCCACCATTTTCATTCGCCATTTGGATAAAGATTGTTGCTTTCTCTTCAATTGGAACAGCCTTAGATAAAATAGAAAACATCTCATCTTCGCCTACTTTATTTGATAAACCGTCAGAGCATAAAAGTAAGACATCCCCATCTTCAAACATGATCGTTCTAATATCCGCTTCCACATTCTGTTCTGTACCTAATGCACGAAGAAGTACATTTTTCCTAGGATGATGTTCAGCATCTTCCTTAGAGATTTGTCCCGTACGAACTAATTCATTTACGAGAGAGTGATCCTCTGTTAATTGTTTGAAACCGTCATCATTTAACAGGTAACAACGACTATCCCCAATATTCGCAACAGTGGCAAATAAGCCTGTACTAATCACCGCCACAATCGTAGTTCCCATTCCTTCACACTCAGCATGTTCCTTGGAATGCTTGAAAATTTCTTGATTCACCTCAGAAATAGAGGTTCTAAGCCAACTTTCTGCTTGTTCGGCTGTTAGCAAATCATTTGTTTGTTCCCATTTTTCTTTTAACAAAGAAATAGCCATTTCACTAGCTACATCACCAGCACGGTGCCCCCCCATGCCATCTGCTACGATGGCAAGGCGGTGCCCAACTAGATTGTTAAAAATCCCACCATTATCCTCATTATGCTGGCGAATTTTCCCTTGATCTGTCATAAAAACAGCCTTCATATAAAGATCACCTCGTCTCCTCTTTTCGCTCCTTTGCACGAAGTTGTCCACATGCTGCATCAATATCATGACCGTGCTCTCTGCGTATCGTAACATTTACACCGTGTTGCTTTAATGTTTTCTCGAAAGCAAATATTTGTTCTCTAGGTGTACGAACGTAATCTCTTTCTGGTACATAGTTTACCGGAATTAAGTTCACATGACATTTAACTCCTTTAATTAACGACGCTAATTCCTCAGCATGTTCCACCTGGTCATTCACTCCACCGAATAAGCCGTATTCAAAGCTTACACGTCTACCTGTTTTCTCAATATAGTAACGGATCGCCTTCATTAATTCAGGCAATTTATATGCTCTATTAATAGGCATTAGTCGGCTTCGGATTTCCGTATTCGGTGCATGTAAAGAGATAGCAAAATTTATTTGCATGTTTTCATCTGCAAATTGATAGATCTTTGGGATAATTCCACTAGTTGAAACCGTAATGTGGCGTGCTCCGATATTTAAGCCTTTGTCATGATTAATAATCCGTAAGAATGACATCATATCATCATAGTTATCAAAAGGCTCTCCGATACCCATGATTACAACAGAGCTTACACGTTCATTTGATTCATCAAGTGCTTGTTGTACTTTTACGACTTGTGCAACGATTTCTCCTGCTTCCAAATTACGTTTTAAGCCCCCAAGAGTCGAAGCGCAGAATGTACAGCCAATTCGACAACCAACTTGAGTAGTCACACACACTGAATTTCCGTATTCGTGTCTCATTAATACTGTTTCAATTGAATAACCATCATGAAGCTCGAATAAAAACTTAATCGTTCCATCAGAAGATGTTTGTTGAATGATTGTTTTTAACGTAGTGATGGCAAAATGATCTGCTAAGAGATCACGTAAGCCTTTAGACAGATTCGTCATATCCTCAAAACTTGTGACTCTCTTCGTATATAACCAGTCAAAGATCTGCTCTCCACGAAATGGTTTTTCATTATTATCTTTTAACCAATCCTTTAGTTCTTCTAGACGTAAAGAATAAATGGATGGTTTCTTTTCTGTTTGTTTCTCAGCTGCTACTTCTACCATTTGTTTACACCTTCTTCCTTAGACAGGCAATATAAAACCCATCCGACCCAAAATCTTGGGGTAAAATTTGTAGATCAAAGCCTTCTATTAGAGGTTGGATAGCGATAGGCATACGACTTCTTACACTCATATCTCCTTCAAACTCTGTATGCTTTTCTAAAAACGCCTCAACGACTTTTTCATTCTCTTCTTTATCAATTGTGCATGTGCTATAAACTAGCATACCACCTTTTTTCAATAATGGTGCAACTGATGTTAATAGATCTTCCTGTATTTTCTTTAAATTATACAAATCTGATTCCATTTTTGTATATTTCATGTCAGGTTTTCTTCTCATCACACCCAGACCAGAGCATGGGGCATCTAATAATATACGATCAAAGGATTCTTCTTCGAATTCCTCATGGACGTTACGGCTATCCATTGCTTTCGTTTCTATATTACTTAACCCAAGCCTTTTTGCATTATCCGCAATAAGCCTCACTTTATGTGCATGAAGATCTAAAGAGAAAACACGTCCACTGTTATTTAATTTTTCCGCGATATGAGTGGACTTCCCTCCAGGGGCTGCACATGCATCTAAGACTTGATCATTCAGTGCAACTCCTAGTGCATGAGCAACTAGCATGGAGCTTTCATCTTGTATCGTCAACATCCCATTCTTAAAAAGAGACGAGTTAGCAAGGTTCCCTTTTAAGCACTTAATAGCTTCTGGCACGATTGTGCTCGCTTCTACTTGATAGCCTTCTTCCTCTAAGCGAACAATACATTCACTTGGACTAATTTTTGTACGATTGACTCTTGCCGTTTGCACCGGAGCAGTTAGATTAATCTCACACATTTCTTCTGTTTTTTCCAGTCCAAACTGCTCAGCCCACCGTTTGACAAGCCAAATCGGATGACTGGTTTTAATAGAGATGCGTTCTACTGGATCCTCTATTTCTGCAACAGACGGCAGCCCTTCCCGCTGAATGCTTCTTAATACCCCATTTACCATACCAGAGATCCCTTTGTGGCTACGCCTTTTTGCAATCTCTACCGCTTCGAAAATGGCTGCACGATCTGGGATCTTATCTAAATAAACCATTTGATAAACCGTTAGACGAAGAAGCTGAATGACCCAACCTTCCACTTTCTTCTTATTTTTAAGAAATGGTGCCAAATAAAAATCTAGAGTCATTTTTCTTTGCAACGTCCCGTATGTCAGCTCAGTCAATAAGCCAATATCTTTTTCATGTATTTCGTTTTTTTGTATCGCGTTATTTAAAAGTAAATTGCTATAAGACTGATTTTTTTCAACAAGCTCAAGTAGGTCTAACACTGCTTCTCGAACATTTTTCTTCTTCGTTGTTTTCATGTTATTCTCCTAATCTCTCGCCAACTGATAATTTAGCACCAGCACCTCTCAGATACTGTTCACCTGTCATTTTTTTCTTACCTGATGGTTGTAGCTCCATAATCTTAATGGCCGTCTGGTTTCCTGTAGAAACAATAAACCCATCGTCATCTAAGCGAAGCACAGTACCTGGCAATGAACTACTATCCTCTGTTTTAACCTTTTCACCCCACCAAATTTTCATAACTGTCCCTTGGTATGTTGTATAGGCTACAGGCCATGGATTTAACCCACGAATATGATTATAGATCGTTTCTCCAGCTTTTGACCAATCGATCTTTTCCTGCTCCCGCTTGATATTCCAAGCAAATGTAGCTTCTTCCTCATTTTGTTGTACAGGCTCTAGATCTCCTTTTATTAGCTTCGGCAAAGTTGTTGATAAGAGGGTACTTCCAGCAGTACTTAATTTATCATGAAGAGTACCAACTGTATCTCTTTCATCAATTGGCACCTCTACTTTTGTTAAAATATCTCCAGCATCGAGCTTTTCAACCATGTACATGATAGTGATTCCCGTCTTCTCTTTTCCTTGAAGAATAGAGTAATGGATAGGTGCTCCCCCTCTAAGCTCTGGTAATAGCGAAGCATGCACATTGATACATCCATATTTAGGTGCTTCAAGCAACTCTTTCGGCAGAATTTGACCGAAAGCAGCCGTAACAATTAAGTCAGGGTTCAATGAAAGTACCTGTGATAATTCTTCAGGATTTCGAATTTTCTCTGGCTGAAACACAGGTATTTCATGTTTCAACGCTTCTACTTTAACCGGTGGTGGTGTTAACACCCTTTTTCGGCCAACCGGACGATCAGGCTGAGTCACTACCCCAATAACTTCGTATCCGTCCTCTATGATTGTCCGAAGGACAGGCACCGAGAAATCAGGTGTACCCATAAATACTATTTTCGTCATTTATTTTCCTCCCCTATAGCTCATCCTCTTCTAAATAGCGAGTTACTTTTGAGGTGAACAATACTCCATGCAAATGATCCATTTCGTGTTGGATCGCTCTAGCTAAGAAGCCCTCTGCTTCAATCGTGTAGATTTGACCTTTCCGATTCTGCGCTTTCACTTTCACATAATTTGGGCGGGTTACTTCACCATACACTCCTGGAAAGCTTAAACAGCCTTCAGGGTCAGTCTGTTCGCCACTTGCATCTAATATAACTGGATTAATCAGTTCAACTGTTCCTGCTTCATCATCAATATCTACAATGGCAATTTGTTTGTTCAATCCGATTTGTGGTGCAGCTAAACCTACACCATCAAATTCAATCATTGTATCATACATATCGTTTAGAAGCTTACTTAATTTCTTATCAAATATTTCTACACGGTCACATTCTATTTCTAGAATCTCAGCCGGGTAATGTACAATTTTTCGTATAGCCAATGGTGTTCCTCCAACTTCTATTTATTCATATATTGTCAACAAAAAAAGGGAACTTCATAACCGTTCCTTACGAACTTTCTATTTTAACTGATTGCTACATTAAAATAAATGGATTCACATCAACAGATATTTGCAGACCGTTTGAAGCGGTCTCTTGTTGATAATGATCAAGCACTGTTTTTAATACTTTCCCAAGTTCCGGTTCCCGTTTGTATTTTATCAAACATTGATATCGATATCTATTTTTGATTCGAGGGATGGGCGAGGAGACTGGGCCTAGTACAATAGATTCATTAGATAATCTAGATTTTACATAGTTTGTAATCTTTTCAGTTGTCGATACTACCTTTAATAAGTCCTCGTGGTTAATCGTTATTAAACAAACATAATAATAAGGAGGGTATTTATGCGTTTTCCGAATAAGCATTTCCTTTTGGAAAAATTCATTATAATCCTGTTCCCTCGCTAGATCGACACTATAGTGTTCTGGAGTATAGGTTTGTATAACTACCTCACCTTCTTTCTCGTGCCGACCAGCACGACCACTCACTTGTGTTAATAATTGGAACGTTTTCTCTGACGAACGAAAATCGGGCAAATGAAGCATTGTGTCAGCAGACAACACACCAACAAGTGTAATATTGGGAAAATCTAATCCTTTAGCAATCATTTGTGTTCCGAGGAGGATATCTGCCTTCCCCTCTTGAAAATCATTTAATAGACGTTCATGCGACCCTTTCTTGCTTGTTGTGTCAACATCCATTCGAATGACCTTTGCATGAGGAATGACCTTTCCTAGCTCCTCTTCAACTTTTTGTGTTCCCGTTCCGAAATAACGGATATGCTCACTCCTACAATCAGGACATTGCTTTGGAACAAGCGTTTCATATCCGCAATAATGACATTTCATTTGCTGATTAAACCGATGATAGGTTAACGAAATATCACAATTAGGACAATTCATAACATACCCACAGTCTCGACACATGACGAAGGAGGAGTGGCCTCTTTTATTTAAAAAAAGAACAATCTGTTCTTTTTTCTCCAATCGATCATTTATTTTTTCAAGAAGGAGTTTCGAGAACATTGAGCGATTCCCATCTCGAAGCTCTTCTCTCATATCAACGATATCCACCTTCGGCAATGCTTGGTTGTTCATTCGTATCGATAATGGAAGTAACGAATACACTCCCTTTTGAGCTCTAGCAAAAGTTTCTAAAGAAGGGGTTGCACTTCCTAAAACGACTGGACAATGATGAGTTTTTCCTCGCTTAATAGCAACGTCCCTTGCATGATATCGGGGGTTTTCTTCCTGTTTATAACTGGTTTCATGTTCTTCATCTATAATAATGATTCCTAAGTTCTCAAAAGGTGCAAATATGGCTGACCTTGCTCCGACTACAACCTTTACTTCTTTTCTTTGTATTTTGCGCCACTCATCATACTTTTCTCCTGCAGATAGTCCACTATGAAGAACGGCTACTTCGTTTCCAAATCGGCCCTTAAACCGTTTGACCATTTGAGGAGTTAAGGAGATTTCAGGAACAAGCACGATCGCTTCCTTGCCTTTTTCAATAACCCTTTGGATTGACTGAAGATACACCTCTGTCTTTCCGCTACCCGTTACTCCATAGAGTAGAAAGGTTTCGTGCTTTACCTCTTCAATCGATGTGAGAATAGGAGCGATTGCTTTTTTCTGTTGATCCGTTAATGATAATGCCTCTGTCTTTTCAAACTCGCGATTTTCATAAGGATCTCTATACACTTCTACATTCTTTTCGACGAGTACTCCTTTTTCTACAAGTCCTTTAACAGTTGCTGAAGAGACATGTAGCTTTTCTATTAACTGCCTCAATTCGATTGATTGAGTAGCTTGAATAAAGAAGTCTATTACTTGTTTTTGCTTAGAAGCTTGAGGAGGTAGAAGATTACTAACCTTAACTAATTCTTCCTTTGTCAACATGGGAGCGACATGTTTCAGTTTCTTTTTATTTACTTTCGCCTTTACACGATAGATAACCTCTACATGACCTTTTGCTGCTTCTTTCTGTAAAACATTTAAATATCCTCGCTTTACCGCTTCATCCCATTGTAACGTGTCTTTCCCAGAAAAAAGGGCATCTAACTCCTCGGGAAGCTGCTTAGTTCCTCGTACTATCAGTTTTTCATATTTAGCTTTAAGCGCAGCTGGAAGCATCACTTGATATGCAGAGATTTTATAACAAAGGGTTTCATCACTTAACCAGTCGCCCAGTGAGAGCAGTTCATCATTTAGGACGGGATTCAAATCCATTGGCTCTATGATTTCCTTTAACTGTTTAAAGCTTGACTCCGCCTGAATATCCGTTACAAATCCTTGAATTTTTCGCGGTCCGAATGGTACGACAACCCGCATCCCCTTTGTAATAACACTTTCTAATTCCTTTGGAATCAAATAATCAAAGGGTTTATCAATTTGCTTTGCTGGTATGTCTACGATAACCCGAGCAACGTTCATATCGTTTCTTCCTTCAACAGTTGCCAAGCTTCTTCTAGAATTTTTTTCGACAAATCGTTTTTCGTCATCTTTGGCAGCTCAATTGTATCCCCTGTTTTTTTATAGATTGTGACAATATTTGTATCTCCACCAAAGCCAGCACCTTCAAGCTTTACATTGTTCGCAACAATCATATCAGCGTTTTTCTTCGTTAACTTTGCTTGTGCATATTCAGCCACTTGATTCGTTTCTGCTGCAAACCCGATTAATAATTGATGAGTTTTCTGCTTTCCTAGCTCTAGTAGAATATCTTTTGTTCGTTCTAATTCAATTGTTTGTTCTCCGGGCTGCTTCTTTACTTTATATTCATATGAAACTTTTGGGCGATAATCAGAGACAGCTGCCGTTTTGATGACAATATCAGCTTGTCCAAAGACATTCATAACCGCTTCATACATTTCCTCTGCGCTTTCCACTCCGATGAATTCAACCTCTCTTGGGGATTGAATGTGGACAGGACCTGAGATTAAAATTACTTTTGCCCCTAATTTTGCTGCTTCTTCAGCTAGGGCATATCCCATTTTCCCTGATGATAAATTTGTGATAAACCTGACAGGATCAATTTTTTCACGAGTCGGCCCTGCTGTAATCACAATTGTTTTTCCTGTGAAATTCATTGCTTTATCGGTTGAAAAATAGTGATGTAACAACTCGACAATTCTATCAGGCTCCTCTAATCGACCTTTACCAACATATCCACATGCTAAATATCCTTCGCTTGGCTCAATAAATTGATAGCCGTATTCATATAATGTGGCAATATTTTTTGTCACTGCAGGGTGGTCATACATATGTACATTCATTGCAGGAGCAATCCAAACAGGTGCTGTTGCTGCTAATAACGTGGTTGTGATCATATTATCCGCAATTCCATGCGCTAGCTTGCCAATCACATTAGCAGTTGCAGGGGCCACTAAGATTAAATCCGCCCAGTCTGCTAGATCGATATGCGCAATCACTTTCGAATCTTTTTCATCAAATGTATCTGTATAGACATCATTACGTGATAATGCTTGGAATGTTAATGGGGTTACAAATTTTGCTGCCGACTCACTTAGTATGACTTTTACATCAACCCCTGCTTGTGTTAACTTGCTCGTTAACGCTGCAGCTTTATATACAGCAATCCCGCCAGTAACACATAATAGTATTTTCTTTCCATTCAGCATAAACGGAACCTCCATCCGAACTAACTTTCTATCTTACCCCTATTATGCAAGAAATGTTATGATTTTTCATCTATTTAAACACATACCATAATCGAGCTCGCTATAGCTTCGCTAAAGATTGATGATCATTTTACCTTTAGTTAATTTTAAAAAATGACAAAAGGGACCGTGAAAATGCTCTCGATCCCTTTTGTCGACAATTTGAACATCCTAAGATGATAGGCTGTTAGTTATTAGATGAACTTTTTTATTATTTATAATATCCATGTTCTTCATCATTATTAATACGGTAGTGTAGAACATCTGCATTAATCTCTTCTAATGATTTTCCTACAAATTTGTGAGAAACATACTTGTTTAATTGAAGGCTTACCTCTTTTTGTTGAAGCTTTCTAGCACGCTTAGCTGCAACAGATACTAATGAATATTTTGAATCGATTTTCGTCATTAATGAATCAATAGATGGATATAACATATTTTATTCAACCTCCAGCATTTTTCGATATTTAGGTTCTAATCTCTCTCTGCGGCAATGTTCCGCAACAACAATTGATTTAATACGCTCACACGCACTCTCAATCTGATCATTTTCTACAACATAGTCATACAAATTCATCATTTCAATTTCTTCTTTTGCTACTGTCATCCGATTGTTAATGACATCTTCAGACTCCGTTCCTCTTGTAGTTATTCTCTTTTTCAGTTCAGTTAAGCTCGGAGGCATTAAGAAAATAAATAACCCATCTGGAAACTTTTCTCGGACCTGCTTAGCTCCCTGAACTTCAATTTCTAGGAATACATCTTTACCTTTATCTAGTGTTTCTCTTACATAATCAACTGGTGTACCATAATAATTCCCAACAAACTCTGCATATTCAAGAAGTTTTCCTTGCTCAATGAGCGACTCAAATTCCGCACGAGATTTAAAGAAATAATCTACGCCATCCACTTCTCCTTCACGTGGATTTCTTGTAGTCATAGAAATTGAATATTCAAAAGCGGTATTAGGCTCAGAGAAAATTTCTTTTCTAACTGTTCCTTTACCTACACCTGATGGCCCAGAAAGAACAATTAGTAAACCCTTATCTTGCATGTATGAATCCTACCCTTCATCTATTATTTCATCACGGTCATTTAATCGAGCTGCAACCGTTTCAGGCTGAACAGCAGAAAGAATCACGTGGTCACTATCCATTACAATCACTGCACGAGTACGTCTACCGTATGTAGCGTCGATTAAAGAGCCTCGATCACGAGCGTCTTGAATCGTTCTCTTTATTGGTGCTGATTCAGGACTGACTATAGAGATAATTCGGTTAGCGGAAACGATATTTCCGAAACCAATATTGATAAGCTTAATTGACATATGGTCCCCCAATCATCAGTTATTTATTTTGACCGATATCATGCCAGTCTAAACAACTGATCTATTCAATATTTTGTACTTGTTCTTTTAATTTCTCAAGTAAGCTCTTTAACTCCACTACTTCCCTTGCAATTGATGCATCGTTTGCTTTTGAACCAATCGTATTAACCTCTCGATTCATCTCTTGTAGCAAGAAATCTAGTTTGCGCCCAATTGGCACATCTAGAGTCAATGTTTGTTTAAATTGCATACAATGACTATTCAATCTAGTTAGCTCTTCATTTATATCTGCTTTATCAGTAAAAATAGCAACCTCTGCAAGAATCCTGTCCTCATTCACTTGACCATCTAAATATTCCTTCATTCTTGTAGTTAACCGTTCTTCATACTGTTTAACTACTAGCGGGGCCAACTCTACAAGCTGTTTCGTTCGCTGTTCAACATTAGAAAGATGATTTTGCATATCCTTAGCTAGCTCTGCACCCTCTGTTTGTCGCATTTCAATCAGTTGAATTCCAGCCGTTTCCAATGCAGCAAGCACTAATGACTCAAGCTCCTCATCTTCAGCATTTTCTTCTTCAATAACAAGCAATTCATCCTTAGTAATGAAGTCGTGAATGGTTAAAGTTGAATCTAAGGAGTATCGACTTTGAATTTTGTTTATGTATTGATAATATTGATCCAACAGTCCCCAGTCAACAGTTACTTTTCGTTTGATTAATCCTTCCCCTTCAATCGTGACAAAAACCTCTACTCTTCCGCGTTGAATATAAGAATGAAGCTTTTTTTTCATCTTTTCTTCCATTTTCATTAATTGCCTTGGCACACGGATATGATATTCAGCAAAACGATGATTTACCGTTTTCACCTCGACAAACACTGTATGATGGACTGATTCTGCTTTTCCACGACCAAACCCTGTCATACTTACAACCATTCCGATCACATCCATTTCATCCTTCTATGTATTAGCGATCATAAGAAACATCTATATTTTTTGGATAATACAGCAAACTCGTTTCCATTTATTAAAAGGAAACAACTAAAAAGAAAAAGGTAATAGAGGCCAGCTCTACTACCTTTTGGATTATACCATATTTTATTTTGATTTTCTCGCGAAAAATGAACCTGCAAGTAAAAATGTTGGAACTGCTGATAATGCGGTAATCATTATCCAATCTTTTGCCGCTATAGAAACTGTATGGAAAATCGGTTGGATTGGCGGATAGTAGATTACTACGAACATAAGGAGCAATGACGAGAGTACCGCCCACACTAAATATTTATTCCCAAATGGGTTTCTAGATAATACAGAAACTTCACTTCGACAATCAAATACATGGATAAGCTGAGCCATAACAAGCGTAGCAAAAGCCACCGTCTGTGCATAAGCCAAATGGTCTGGATGTTGCCCATACGAGATCATAAAGGCGAATAAAGTAACTAATCCAATAAGAAAACCTCGTGATACGACCTTCCATCCTAATCCTCTAGCAAACACACCCTCTTTAGGGTTACGTGGTTTCCGCTTCATGACATCTTCCTCTGGCTGATCTAACCCTAAAGCCATGGCAGGTAATCCATCCGTAACTAAGTTCACCCAAAGAATCTGAATTGGAACTAATGGTAAAGGCAATGCCAGCAGCATTGCAAAAAGCATCACTAGAATCTCACCCACATTAGACGCTAATAAATACCGAATAAATTTGCGAATGTTTTCGTAAATATTTCGACCTTCCTGAATAGCAGACTTGATTGTAGCAAAATTATCGTCTAATAAGACGAGTGCTGATGCTTCTTTTGCAACGTCCGTACCTGTTATCCCCATAGCCACTCCAATATCTGCTGCTTTTATAGCAGGTGCATCGTTAACTCCGTCTCCTGTCATCGCTACAATATGCCCTCGGTTTTGTAGAGCTTTTACAATTTTCAGCTTATGTTCTGGAGATACCCTTGCAAACACACTCACATCTTCAACTACGTCTTCTAGCTCTTCAATGGATAACTCCTCAAGTGTTTTCCCGTCTAATACCTTACTATTGTTTGTTAATATTCCTAGTTGTTTCGCAATTGCTTTAGCAGTGATAACGTGATCACCCGTGATCATTACAGTTTTAATTCCCGCTTCTTTACACTCTTTCACTGCCTTTTTGACTTCTGGTCTAGGTGGATCTATCATACCTTGTAGGCCAATAAAGGTTAATTCCTTTTCCGCTTCTCTTTCATCAAGTAGGATTTGAGAGGTTGGTACTTCTCGAAATCCTATCGCGATGGTTCGGAGCGCATTGGATGCTAAACCATTAATGGCATTTTGTACTTCATCCCTTAATTCTCGGGACATATATTGACGTTTCCCATCCCATAGAATAGATTCGCTTAATCCCACAAGAACATCTGGCGCTCCTTTAGTTACAACAAATTGCTTCCCATTCGAATCTTTAACGATGACACTCATCATTTTTCTTGTTGAATCAAAGGGGAATTCCTTTACCATTTCAAATTGATTAAAGATTTTTTCTCTTGTATACCCTGCTTTCATAGCTGCTACTAATAAAGCCCCTTCTGTCGGATCCCCATCAATTACATACTCATTTTGTTTCTGTGAAATATCCGAATGGTTACACAGCATGCCAAACATAAGCATCTGCTGCAACGACTTATTTTGCTTGACGTCCACTTTTTGATCATTTCGATAAAAATGTCCCTGCGGTACATATCCAACACCGTCGACTCTATAGGTTGTTCCCCCGCTCCAAAGATGAGTAACTGTCATTTTGTTTTGAGTCATGGTTCCCGTTTTATCTGAGCAAATGACAGAAGCACATCCAAGTGTTTCTACAGCAGGTAATTTTCGAACAATTGCTTTCTTTTTAATCATTCGTTGAACACCCAGAGATAAAGCAACCGTTACAATCGCTGGTAATCCTTCTGGGATGGCTGCTACAGCAAGGGATACACCAGCTAAGAACATTGTATAAAGATCATGCCCTTGTATGACCCCAACAGCTACCACTAGAGCTGTAAGAAAAAGGGCTGCCGTGATTAATATTTTCCCTAACTGCTCTAATCTACGTTGCAATGGCGTCGTCATGGATTCAGCTTTCTGAAGTAAATCAGCGATTTGCCCCATTGCTGTCTTCATTCCAGTCGCCACTACTACACCAATTCCACTACCACGAGTAACCATTGTCCCCATAAATGCCATGTTTTCCAAATCGCCGATACTAGAATTTTGATCCTTTAATTGGCCAAACGATTTTTGCACCGGTACCGATTCGCCTGTAAGGGCAGATTCTTCAATTTCCAAGCTGCTTACTTCAATTAATCGAACGTCTGCTCCAATCCGATCGCCACTGGCGAATTTTAGTACATCACCTACTACAACTTCTTTAGATGGGATTTTAACCCATTTTCCATCTCTTAATACTTGTACTTGTGGTGCGGACAGCTCTTTTAGAGCCTGCAACGATTTTTCTGCTTTTCTTTCTTGAAAAAATCCTAGAAATCCATTGATGATTACAATTGCTATAATGGCAATTGCATCGATATATTCTCCCAATAAGCCAGATATGAATGTCGCTGCTAATAATACAAGCACCATAAAATCCTTGAACTGACTAAAAAATAAGAGTATAGCAGATTGTTTTTCTCCCTCTGCTAACTCATTATACCCTTGCTTCTTTATTCTTTCCTTTGCATCTTTGTCGGACAAGCCCGCCGTAAAGTCCGTATTTAATGCTTTTTCCACTTCTCTTCCTTCCATTTCATGGAACTTCATCCGGCCATCTCACTTCCTCCTTCTAATTTCAACGGTAGCACAGCAAAGAGACGAGCCCTAACTCTTCTATAGGCTGAGTTTCCAGTTGTCCACCCCATCTAAAGAAAGCTTATTCAGACTCGTCCCAAAAAATGCTATGATAATGAAGAAAACAAAAGTGCTACGTCATGTAGAGGTTTTTACCAATCTATTTATATGAATTACTTCCAAAGAATCAGCTTTTATTTACGTAACTTTATACAAATGAACGAAAAAGCTATACAATAGAACAAATTATATTGAAAAGGATGTTCCATATGTCATACGATGGGTTATTTACTAAAGCGATGGTGGACGAGCTTTCATCCGCTTTAAAGGGTGGAAGAATTAATAAAGTTCAACAGCCTTTTAAAAATGAATTGGTATTAGTGATTCGAGCAAATGGAAAAAACCATAAATTACTCTTATCCGCGCATCCCAGCTACTCAAGGGTGCACCTAACAAAGGAAACTTACGAAAACCCGAGCGAGCCACCTATGTTCTGCATGCTGCTTAGAAAGCATCTTGAAGGCTTTATTCTTGAGGATATCTCGCAGGTCGGACTCGACCGAATGATTATGATTGATGTAAAAGGTAGAAATGAAATTGGTGACTTATCTTATAAACGCTTAATCATTGAAATTATGGGACGACATAGTAATATCATCTTGATTGACAAAGAAAAAAACATGATTTTAGATAGCATTAAGCATGTATCTTATGCTTTGAATAGTCATCGGGCCATTTTACCAGGACAAACCTATATCCTTCCACCACAGCAAAATAAGAGCAATCCATTTGAAGCTTCTTCAGAAGATGTTTTAAGGAAGGTTGACTTTAATGCTGGGAAGATTGATAAGCAATTAGTTGAGCAGTTTGCGGGGATTTCTCCTCTATTTGCTAAAGAAATTATTTTTCAAGCAGGAATGGTCAACCGTACCACTTTACCTAATACTTTCTTGTCACTGATACATATCATTAAGATGAATAATCTTACACCTTCAATCACAGCTTCAAATAAAGAAGCATTTTATTTACTTCCTTTGACGCATATGGAGGGAACGCATAAGCAATATTCTTCTCTTAGTGAGATGCTAGACCGCTATTATTTTGGTAAGGCGGAAAGAGATAGGGTAAAGCAGCAAGCAAATGATTTAGAACGTTTTCTAATAAACGAGAAAGAAAAAAATGAAAAAAAGATCCTAAAGCTTCAAAATACATTGAAGGAAGCGAAGGATGCTAATAAATACCAATTGTTTGGAGAATTAATAACTGCCAATATTTATGCCATTGAAAAAGGAATGAAGGCAGTTGAAGTCATGAACTATTATGACGAAAACCAAGCAATGATGACCATTCCTTTAGACGAGCGGAAAACACCCTCAGAAAATGCGCAGAAATTTTTCACTAAATACCAGAAAGCAAAAAACGCTTTAAAAGTGGTTCAGGAACAAATTGAAAAAGCAGCTGATGAATTAGCCTATTTTGAAGGACTCATTCAGCAAATGGAGGTTGCTTCAACAAAGGATATTGAGGAAATTCGTGAGGAGTTAGTTGAGGGAAGCTACATTAAGGATCGACAAAAAAAGCATAAAAAAAAGCCAAACAGTAAACCACAGGTAGATTCCTTCTTTGCAACAGATGGTACTGAGATTCTCGTAGGTAAAAATAATAAACAAAATGACTACTTAACGCATAAACTGGCAAGCAGGGACGAGATATGGCTCCACACGAAAGATATTCCCGGTTCACATGTGGTCATCCGAAGCAAAGAGCCTGAAGAAGCAACAATTTTAGAAGCGGCTAGTTTAGCTGCTTATTATAGTAAAGCAAGAAGTTCAAGCTCTGTTCCAGTTGATTTCACGAAAATTCGTTATGTAAAAAAGCCAAGTGGATCCAAGCCCGGCTACGTTATTTATGACAACCAACAAACGGTCTATGTTACGCCAGACGAAGAATTGATTTTGACATTGAGTCAACCGAAATCATAAATACAAATGGATTAGGAAGAATGAAGTATATCCCATTGAAAGCGGATAGCGTACTTCAACTTTTCCCCACAACAAAACAAATAGCGCAAGTGCCTTGGTCATCTTAGGCAAGTAAACCATTATAGAAATAAAATGTGTTCTTTTGCCTCCCATTCTAAATTAGCTTATGACCTCGAGAGGCTACGCTCTGGTGCTTAAGGTTGAAGCGCATAGCCACACCATTGATATATTTTAATAGGAAGTTCAAAGGGACCGAGCAAATCATCTCGGTCCCTTTTTTCAACAACCTGAACATAGCGTTGTACCTTCTATTTTCGTTATCCACCAAAGAAAAAGTCCAATACATTTCCAGCAGTTGAAGATTCTTTACTATAAAACTCTGAATACCCACATTTTTTACAGGATACTACGAGAAATTTATTATTCTGGATATCTAATAATTTGGATATACCCGAACCTGTCATTGCCACTTCCTTTTGAGCTGCATCCCTGCTTCCACATTTTATACATCCTTGATTATTCATAGGCTTTCTCCCTTCTAACATTCTAATACTACTTCATACGATTTACACGATAAAAGGTTTCAATCGTTTCCATCTAACCAGAATATTTGGTAGTACGATTTCTACCAGTCTTCTTAGAATCATATAATGCATCATCCGCTTGTTTTATCAGCTTTTCAGCATGGATGTCTTCACCATTATAAGTAGTCACTCCAAGTGATACTGTAATCTTACTACCTGTAGGATTTGGTGTTAACTCTATTTTCTTCCTCACAGCTTCTGCTAATTCGAAGGATTGATCGATAGTAGAATTTTTCATGAGAATCACAAACTCTTCCCCACCGTAGCGGAAGCAATTGTCCTCATCTCTAACAATATCCTTTACTAGAAATGAAAAATGCTTAAGGACATCGTCTCCCATCACATGCCCAAACGTATCATTCACCTGTTTAAAATGATCGATGTCAAACATAATCATTGAAAATGGAGACTTCTCCATTAACCATCTGCTCAACACTTCATCAAAATTCTTACGATTCCTTAAGCCCGTTAATCCATCAATTTTTATTCGGCTATCAAGCAATTGAAAATAATTATCCACTTGGTGATAAAGCTCACGTATTTCATAAATACTCGATTGAAGATGGAGCTGTTTATTTAATGGAATACAATGATGTTTCGTTGATGCAACCTCGGAGTAATGCGCTAATTCATTTAATGGTTGAGATATTTTTCTTGCTAATATTCCTGCTAACACTAAAATAAGAAGCAATAATGGTAGCGATTGAAAGGCCATTTTCCTTTGAAGCTTCATTAGAGGTGTTTCAATCACTTCTTTTGGTGTTTGCGACACAATTCCCCAGCCTGTTTGTTCTACAGGTGCATAGCCAGCTAAGTAATGATCTCCTTTTGAGTTCGTCACTTCAGTTGCTCCGGCCTTCCCTGCTACTAGGGATTGAACTACTTTATTTTCTATTACGTTTTCATTTAATCGGCTTATTTTCGGATGAAAGATGATTTGGCCATTCGTATCTACAACATAAACATATGACCCGTTATAATACTCATGGTTGTTAAGTGTTTCCTTTAAAACATTTTTACTTTCTAAATAGATGGTTCCCCCAATCACTCCTGAAAAATTTCCCTCGCTAGTATAAATTGGAGATGATATGAGGACAATCAACTGTCCTGAAGTGGCACGATATGGCTCAGAAATAAATGGTTTTTTCATTTTAAGAGCCTTCTTAAAGGTGTCAGATTTTGCTTGTACCCCCGCTTGAACAATTACTCCATCATTGTATTGAACTTTTTTGGGACTAATCGTTTGAATAACCCCAGAATGATCCGTAATAAAGATTGAATTAAAATACTCTTTATTAGCGGAAAGCCATATATCTAACTCCCGTTGATCCATTCCATGATAACCTGTAATCATTCCCAAAGCATTTATGTTTTCTTGCATGTGATTTAATAGATCTGAAGTACTTAATGATAACTTTTTGGCGTAATTATAATTATTTTCAAGATAGTTGGCTGTGAGAGTTTCCTTTTGAGCCTTTAATGAAGTGTACCAGTTCACAGAAATACTAGTTATTACAGCAAAAATTATTAATAAATTGATTGCAATATATAATTTAATTGATCGTTGTCTAAATTTCATTCTCATCACTCCCTCAGAAAACACAATTACTACTATTTACATTAATTTTACCTATTTATCATACTAAATAGCAGTACTATTTTCCTATTAATTTTTACAAATTATCGAAAAATAGAAATTGTTTTCAATTATTGATGTTGAAATGAAATCAAACCGCGGCCATTTACTATATATATGATTCCTTTCTTTTATTTAAATATAATTTCTTCTGTCGCACGATATTCTCGAGGGGATAAACTAACATATTTCTTAAACGTCCCGCTAAAATAATTTGGAGTATTGTAACCTAGTTCTTCTGCAATCCACTCAATTGTGTGGTCTGTATGACGCAATAGCCAAACAGCACGTTGCATACGGACGAACGTAACATATTCAACAAAATTTCTTCCAGTCTCTTGTTTGAAAATTCTACTAAAGTAAGGAACACTTAAGTTAATTTGATCTGCCACCTTTTTAATCGATAAGTCATCTGTACAGTTCCTTGAAATGAAATCTGTACAAATTTGGATTTGGGGATCCTTCGAAATTTCTTCAAAATAGCGAAGTTGTAGCCGATCATAAGGAGAAGTTCGTCTAGCCTTACATGCCTCCTTATAGGAACGATGTAAAAGAAGCGGTTCACGATAAACAGTCCCAACTCCGATATATAATTGGATGCCATACGTTTCTTCCAATGCTTGAATCGTATCCAATATTCTATTTTCCGCTTCGTTCCAGTACTTTAGTGATTCAAATTCAGGAGGAACCTGCAGAAGCATTAATAAATGCTTGCGGTACGAAAGAAACGACAGATGACAATCTTGAAAGCGACTTCTAAAATCGTTTTGGATGATGATAGGAGCACTCCAGCCTTCCTTTTCTCTCTTTGTCGGAGAATGAACAAACCCTTGGATAAAACAAATTACATTTGGAACAGCATCACCTGGCAGGAAGAATCTAGACTGGAGAATTTCTTCTTCTGTTGATACTTCTCCTGATAATAATCGACGAAAAAAAGCTTCTTGAAATGGCAATGGATTTCGCTCTACATTTTGTTCTTGATCAATTTGCTTAAATAATTCATCGTAGTCAATTGACCCTTCACTAGTTGTCAATTCGCTTATGGCCCGCTTAAGCGTTCGAATAAATGTATGCTTCTTGACTGATTTAACCAGTAAGTGAGTTAACTTGAATTCCAAAGCAAGCGGTGAAGTATATAGTAAAGCAGGATCAAGTAGGGGAATAATCCTACATTCCAAATGTTGTTTTCGAAATCTATGTATTTTTACCCAGTCCATCCATTTTGTCACTTCTATGACAACAATATTTAAATTTTGATCTACTTTTCCTTCAACTAATATACAACTATCCATAAATTCCTCTAAAACCCATTGCGAAAGCATGTCATATTCAAATGCATCTTCTACTAAAAGGCTAATTGAATACAAATTCCCCTTTCCCCCTGTCTTTTGAAAGCTCTTTCTTATACAAATTATAGTATAAAAATTAGATTATATTAAATATTTGTATTTTTCTGATAATTAATTGTAAGGTATTGCCACCTGTAATAAAGTACAATCAATTTACAATCCTTTGCCGAGCTAAAAGGAGGGAAATCTTTCGGCAAATAGCAAAATAGTAAAAGGGGGACTTGATGATGGCGGGAGAGTATAGTGAGTACGATTATGTGGAAGCAGACACGATTGATGTGAGTGAACTTAAACCACTAGATGCTGAAACCAAATCAATTATGAAAAGTGAATTTAGTACAGGGATCAAACTTACGGTATTTTATTATATTTTTATACTTGCCATTCCGATATTAAATTGGTTCGCTAGTGAATTTATGTTTTCGAGAATGTGGGGCGGCATGACGTATAGTTGGTTTTTAACTAGTATTGTAGCTATGGCAATGGCATTTGTCATCGCATTTATTCATACAGCTCTTTATGAAAAACGCTTACAGAATAAGCAAGCAGATACCAATCAAACAACAAGTTCTGCTGACGAAAGGAGCATTATGTAATGGCTATTCTTGAACCCAAAATGCTGTTAACAATCCTACTTATGGGGACAATTGTCTATATTACGTACTTATCGAAACGTAATGCCACAGCTTCTGACTATTTCGTTGGTGGTAGAAGCTTCGGCTGGTTTACTAACGGATCTGCGATCGGGGGAGATTATTTAAGTGCTGCCACTTTCCTTGGGATTGCGGGCCTAACTTATCAACTCGGCTATGATGGAGCATATTATGCATTCTGTTTCTCAATTGGGTTGACATTATTAGCTATTTTCGTCGCTGGTCCATTACGTCGTTTTGGCGCATATACAGTTGCAGACTTTTTGGCTTATCGTTTTCATAGTAAAAGAGCACGGCTTGCTGCAGTTGCTGTCGTACTTGCCATCTCAGGCTTTTATGCTGCACCACAATTACTTGGAGCTGCACAAATCTTAAGTATGTTCTTTGGTACGAGCTACGAATTTGGAATTATTTTTACATGCTCTGTCATGATATTCTATGTTGGTGTAGGGGGGATGAAAGGAACAACTCTCAACCAAGCGCTCGAACTTTGGATTCGTCTTGGAGCATTCGTCCTTATGGTAGGAGCTGCAATCTATGGAGGACTACATTATCAAGAGATTCTCGCATCTATTAATGAATTCAAAGGAACCATTACAGGTACTGCTGATTTTTCAGTAGATGGTAAGGACATTCCATTTGATGGATCCGTCTGGACTGGAACAGGTAATTATTTCCCTTCATTTTGGCAAACAATCTCAATGACTATAGGTCTTTCCCTTGGTACGATTGGGCTTCCGCATATTCTTCTGCGATTCTATACAAATCCGAGTGCAAGAGCAGCACGTAAGTCCGCTCTTATGGCCATCGGGATTGCTAGTGTATTCTTTTTCTTCGCTGTTTATCTAGGAGTAGTAGGACGTTCGATTTTCTTAAGTGGGAATGCTGACCCGGGAGTCATGAAAGATCTCATTGCAGGTGGAAACAATATGGTGATCCCTTCTACAGCCCAAGCACTAGGTGGAGAATGGCTTCTTGGTCTAGTTATTGCAGGTGCATTCGCGGCCGTATTCTCGAATTTATCAGGATTATTTATTGCAAGCTCTGGAGCATTAGCACATGATTTATATGCATCCTTCTTCCACAAAAATATCTCTCAAAAACAGCGGGTAATCGCTGGAAAAGTTTCGATTGTCTTTCTTGGAATCTTATATGGTGCTCTTGGTCTTATGGTAAAAGAAGCATCCATTGGTCATCTAGTTGCATTAGCATTTACAGTTGCAGCTAGTACGTTCACACCTGTATTCATATTAGGAATTTGGTGGAGAGGAATGACAGAAAAAGGCGCAATTGCAGGTCTCGTCTTAGGGCTTCTTTCTTCCATGTATATGATATTCTTTAAAACGACACTTCCAGAATTCCTACAATTTAATGTTCCTGGGTTAATTACTGTACCGATCGGGTTCCTTTCTGTCTACATTGTCTCAAAACTTGATCGCAAAGTTCCTTCCGATGTGAATGAATTCATGAAAAAAGTTCACTCAAAGGAATCAGAAGCAGCATAGAAATGCGGTAATTCAGCCTTATACAGGAACGAATATTCATTCTCTAAGCTCTCTTATATTCATTCAAAAAAGCTAAAGACCTCTACGAGTTCATTCGAGAAGGTCTTTAGCTCTTTCTATATTTCCTACTATTTATTTGCCCCAAATCGCAGGATCTTGCTTCCACCTAAGAAGGCTGGTTTGATCGTCTTGTGTAATGTATCCTTTATTCTGTGCTACATCAATTAACGTAGTAAAGTCGGATAATGAATAGGCTTCAATATTTGCATCTTGTAACAGCTCTTTTCCTTTTGCCAGCTCGTAAGTAAAGATGGAGACAACCCCGAGTACTTCACACCCCGCTTGTCGTAAAGCTTCTACCGCCGTAATGACACTTCCACCTGTCGAGATTAAGTCTTCAACCACAACGACCTTTTGTCCCGAGAGTACTTTTCCTTCAATTTGATTTCCTTTTCCATGGCCCTTCGGCTTTGAGCGTACATAGCTCATCGGTAGTTCTAATAGTTCGCTTACCCAAGCAGCATGAGGAATTCCTGCAGTCGCTGTACCAGCTATCATTTCAACTTGTGGAAATTTTAATTGAACTACCTCTGTTAGTCCCCTGGCGATTTCCTTCCGAACACTTGGAAAAGAAAGGGTTAAGCGATTATCACAGTAGATCGGTGATTTCATGCCAGATGACCATGTAAACGGGTTATTCGGCTGTAAGGATACAGCTTTAATCTCTAGTAATCTTTCTGCAATTAGTCGTTTCATTTGCGAACCCCTTCCCACTCTCTTTTGAATAAATGATAGCTTTTAAGCGGATCATCCGAACGTGTGATGGAACGGCCAACAACGATTGCCGAAACGCCTGATTCTTTGGCAAGTCCCGGAGTTGCAACCCGCTTTTGATCTGCTAGTTGATCTTCCTGTAATCGAATACCTGGTGTAACGGTAAGAAATTCGCTACCTATTTGGCTTGTTATTAATCCTGCTTCATGTGAGGAACAGACCACTCCATCAAGCCCTGCAGCTTGTGCAAGTTTAGCATAATGAAGAACTGAGTCATTTAATGAAACATTGATAAGCTGTTCTTTCTTCATTTGCTCATCTGAGGTACTTGTTAATTGGGTAACTGCTATGCATGCAGGTCTCTTTTCCCCTGGAAGAGTGCCTTCTTCTAGCCCTTCAAGAGCAGCTTGCATCATTTCTTTCCCGCCAGCCGCATGAACATTTACTAGATCGCAACCTAGTTTTGCTAGTCCTCTCATAGCACTTTTCACTGTATTTGGGATGTCATGAAGCTTTAAATCTAGGAAAATTTGATGTTCTTTTTCTTTTAACTCTTTGATGATGGAAGGCCCCTCTTGATAGAATAGCTCCATCCCAACTTTGACAAATAATTTCTCTTCATGAAAATGGGACAAAAATTGATGGACCTCCTGTTTATTTGAAAAATCAAGGGCGATAATGAGCGAGTTTTTCATGTTTGTTCCAGCTCCTTCCAATGCACTCTGAGATATGGGCATAGCCTAACTGATCAAGTAGCTCTGGAAGCTCCTCAATAATTTTCGGGCAAATAAAAGGATCTACAAAGTTTGCTGTTCCAACAGCCACACTACTAGCACCTGCATAAAGATATTCAATTACATCTTCAGCTGATTGAATCCCGCCCATTCCAATAATCGGAAGAGAGACATGTTGACTGACTTCTTGAATCATTCGAATGGCTACTGGTTTTATAGCTGGACCAGATAATCCACCTGTTCCATTCGCCAGTATTGGCTTCGCAGTCTTTAGATCTATCCTCATCCCAAGGAGTGTATTGATCATCGTTAAACCGTCTGCCCCGCCATCTTCTACTGCCTTTGCCATTTCCACTATGTTCGTAACATTAGGTGAGAGTTTCACGTAGACCGGAACTTCTGATACTTCCTTCACTTTTTTGGTTAAGGTTTTTGCTACTTCTGGAATTGTTCCAAAAGCAATTCCCCCTGTTTTCACATTTGGGCAAGATATATTAAGTTCAAGTGCATGGACATTAGGTGCTTTAGAGATTTCTTTTGCGACCTCTACATAATCCTCTTCTAAAGAGCCTGCCACATTCGCAATAATTGGTACATTGTATTGCTGCAGCCATGGAAGCTCCTCATTTTTCACTTTTTCAAGTCCTGGATTTTGGAGCCCAATTGCATTTAACATTCCAGCAGAAGTTTCCGCAACTCTTGGTGTAGGATTTCCAAATCGTGGTTCTAATGTGGTTGCTTTTATCATAATAGCTCCAAGTGTGCTCAAATCGTAAAGTTCACTAAATTCTCTTCCAAAGCCAAAGCAGCCAGAAGCAGGCATGATTGGATTTTTCAACTGAAGACCTGGAAGCTCCATTGTTAATCGATTATTCATAGCACTACCTCCCCCACTCTAAATACTGGACCATCACTACATACTTTTTTATAGCTATATCCATTTGGGTCATCTCCTGTATGACAAACACAAGCAAAGCATGCTCCAATTCCGCATCCCATTCGTTCTTCGAGGGATAAATATGCTTTTCGATCATGGTAGCTTGCTTCTAACGCTTTTAACATAGGGGTTGGACCACATGAATATAAAACATCGAATTGTAGATTTTTCTCTGCTATCACATTCGTTACAAATCCAGTCGTTCCATGCGTTCCATCTACTGTTGCAACATATGTTTCACCTAGCTGTGAGAACTTCGCTTCATAAAATACCACTTCACTTGTTTGAAAGCCTAGTACATGGATGACCCGGACCCCTTTTTGCGTCAATTGCTGGGAAAGTTCATATAATGGCGGAACACCGATACCACCTCCAACAAGTAGGGCTGTTTCTCCTTCGTTTGCTGCTTGGATGGGAAAACCATTCCCTAGTGGTCCAAGGACATCCACTAATTCTCCTTCACGCTTTTGAGAGAGATACGTTGTCCCGCGTCCTTCTTGACGATAGATCATCGTAAATTGATTTGCTTCTTTGTTAATTTGCGCAATGCTTATGGGTCTTCTTAATAACGGGTCCATCCCATCTCCAACTTTTAGATGGACAAATTGACCTGGTTCACTCATTTCGCTTACAAGCTCACCTTGAAGGGTGAGCTCGTATATTGATTCGGCTATTTGTTTTTGTGATACGACCTGACATTGTTCATTTTTAATCATGATAAGATCGCCTCGCGTGATTCCACCATACTGTTCATTGATTCAGCTGAAAAGTTCATAGATTCAATGACGCGCAGGATTGCTTCTGCTGTATCAAGAGATGTTAAGCATGGAACCCCGTTTTCAACCGATTCTCTTCGTATTCTAAAACCATCACGAGCTGGTTGCTTACCTTTTGTCAATGTATTGATCACAAATTGTGCTTCACCATTTCGAATCACATCGAGAAGGGTTGGACCATCTGATCCGATTTTATCGACAACCTTTACTGGAATTCCTGCAGCTTCTAAAAACTCTGCAGTTCCGCTCGTTGCCATTAATTGATAACCAATTGAAACAAATCGTTTCGCAATCGCTAACGCTTCATCTTTATCTTTATCTGCTACCGTTAATAAGGCTGTTCCATATTCTTTTATATTGACACCTGAAGCAAGCAACCCTTTGTAAAGAGCCTTTTCAAGGGTAGTATCTTTCCCCATCACTTCTCCAGTCGATTTCATTTCTGGGCCTAAAGTAATATCCACTCTTCTTAGTTTAGCGAATGAGAACACAGGTACTTTTACATAAACACCCGTCTTCTCAGCGACAAGCCCTGATTGATAACCTTGTTCTTTTAATGAATGGCCAAGAATAACTTTTGTTGCTATTTTCGCCATTGGAACTTGTGTAATTTTGCTTAAGAATGGAACTGTTCGGCTAGATCTTGGGTTTACTTCTAGAACAAAAACTTCTTCTTTTGAAACAACGTATTGAATATTAAGGAGACCGATAATATTGAGACCCTTTGCTAACCTCTGTGTATAATCGATTAGCTGTTCCTTTACCGAATCTGAGATACTTTGTGGAGGGTAAACCGCAATCGAATCTCCTGAATGGACTCCAGCTCGTTCAATATGCTCCATGATTCCTGGTATCACCACATTTTCGCCATCAGAAATGGCATCCACTTCAATTTCTTTCCCTGTTAAATAACGGTCAATTAATACTGGGTGTTCAGGATTTACCTTAACGGCATTTTTCATATAATGGAGAAGTTCATCTTCTTTATAGACAATCTCCATTGCTCTTCCTCCTAAAACATAGGAAGGACGAACGAGTACAGGATATCCAATTCCACTAGCAATAGTAACAGCTTCTTCTACTGATAATGCTGTTTTTCCTTTTGGTTGTGGAACTCCAAGCTCTTGTAACGCTTGCTCGAACTTATCACGGTTCTCTGCTCGATCTAGATCTTCAAGGGATGTTCCGAGAATTTTGACCCCTCTCTCAACTAATTTTGCTGCTAGATTAATAGCTGTCTGACCACCAAATTGAACGACTACTCCCTCAGGCTTTTCAAGATCGATAATATGCATAACATCTTCAATAGTAAGTGGCTCAAAGTATAGTTTATCGGAGATACTGAAATCCGTTGAAACCGTCTCAGGATTGTTATTTATGATAATCGCTTCATATCCCGCCTCTTTAATGGCCCATACTGAATGAACGGTCGCATAGTCGAATTCAACTCCTTGACCAATCCGAATAGGTCCTGAGCCTAACACAACTACACTCTTTCGATCTGTTACTACCGATTCATTCTCCTCTTCATATGTCCCATAATAGTAAGGTGTTTCAGACTCGAATTCAGCTGCGCAAGTATCAACCATTTTATACACTGGAACAATACCTTCCTCAACTCTCCAGCGGTAGACTTCCTCTTCCGAACTGTTCCATAAGGATGCAATGACGCAATCAGCAAAGCCCATTTCCTTTGCTTTCTTCCCTGCATCTAGTTGATATGGCTGAAGAGTAAGTTCCTTTTCAAATTGAACGATTTTCTCCATTTTATTTAAGAAGAATAGATCAATTTTACTCCATTCATGAATGGTAGTAATTGTAATACCTCGACGAAGAGCTTCACCAATGTAGAAAAGTCTTTCATCCCCTGCTTTACGAATGCGTTTTTCTAAAAGGGCATCATCAATTTCATCTGCATTATTTAATGATAAATGAAACACATTTGCTTCCAAGGAACGTACCGCTTTTAACAAGGATTCTTCAAAAGTACGACCAATTGCCATAACTTCTCCTGTCGCTTTCATCTGTGTTCCTAATGAACGATTGGCTGATTCAAATTTATCAAATGGCCAGCGTGGAATTTTCGATACGATATAGTCTAGTGCTGGCTCAAATGAAGCATACGTTTTGCCTGTTACCGGGTTCATCATTTCATCTAGTGTAAGTCCAACAGCAATCTTAGCAGCAAGCTTGGCAATTGGATAACCCGTTGCTTTTGATGCTAATGCTGAGGATCGGCTTACACGTGGATTAACCTCAATAATATAGTAGGTAAAGCTATCCGGATCTAATGCTAGCTGCACGTTACAGCCACCTTCGATTTGAAGAGCACGGATAATTTTCAGAGACGTATTCCGTAATAATTGATACTCCCGATCACTTAAGGTTTGACTTGGTGCGACCACAATTGAATCTCCAGTATGCACGCCAACTGGATCAATATTTTCCATATTACAGACGACAATGGCATTGTCATTCGAATCGCGCATCACTTCGTATTCAATTTCCTTGAATCCAGCAATACTCTTTTCTAGTAGGCATTGTGTAACCGGGCTATTCTTTAAGCCACTTGTTACGAACTCAATAAGCTCCTCTTCATCATGACAAATGCCTCCGCCTGTTCCACCTAACGTAAATGCAGGACGAACAATTACAGGATAGCCAACGCGATCAATAAATTGATATGCCTCTTGAAGATTATGAATAATATCGCTTTCTGGCACGGGTTCACCTAGTTCTGCCATTAAGCTTCTAAAGAGATCCCGATCTTCTGCTTTTTCAATTGCAGAAAGCTTTGTTCCTAATATTTCAACATCACATTCATCTAAGACACCGGACTTCGCTAGTTCAACGGCTAGGTTCAGACCTGTTTGTCCCCCAAGTGTTGGAACAAGGGCATCCGGTCTTTCTTTGCGAATGATTCGACTGACAAATTCTAATGTTAGCGGTTCAATATAAACTGCATCTGCTATTTCAGTGTCTGTCATAATGGTAGCTGGATTCGAGTTTACAAGGATCACTCGATAACCCTCTTCTTTTAATGCAATACATGCTTGTGTACCTGCATAATCAAACTCCGCAGCTTGCCCAATAACGATTGGTCCAGATCCAATTACTAAAATACTCTTTATATCTGTACGTTTTGGCATAATTCAGCACCCTCCGATTTCTCCGCTTCAATCATGTCTAAAAAGCGATCAAATAAATAGTTTGCATCTTCCGGTCCAGGCGATGCTTCTGGATGGTACTGGACAGTAAACGCGGGTACTTCTTTATGCTTTAACCCCTCGATTGTCCCATCATTCAAGGCAATATGTGTAACTTCTAGTTGCGTACCCTCAATTGAATCATCTTCTACTGTATACCCATGGTTCTGAGATGTAATAGCTACTTTGCCTGTTGCTAAATCCTTCACAGGGTGATTGGAGCCACGATGACCGAATTTCATTTTCTCCGTGTTTGCACCGCATGCTAAAGCAAAAAGTTGGTGTCCAAGACAGATTCCAAATAACGGTACTTTCCCTAAGATGCCTTTAATCATTTCAATTGCTTCTGGAACATCTTTTGGATCCCCAGGACCATTAGAGAGCATAACACCATCAGGACTTAAGCTAATAATTTCTTCAGCTGTTGTGTGGTATGGAACGACGATGACATCACAATTCCTTTTATTTAACTCTCGTAATATTCCATGCTTCATTCCAAAATCGACAAGAACGACACGACTCCCACGGCCTGGGCTTGGATATGGGGTTTTTGTTGACACCTGTTTCACCTGATCGTTACGCAGTTGAGTAGCTCTTAGCTTTTCAATAACTGTATCCACATCTTCTTCCATTCCACAGATTGCCCCTTTAAGGGTGCCGTATTTCCGGATAATTCTTGTTAATTTTCTAGTGTCAATCCCAGCAATCCCAGGAATATTCTTCATTTGAAAGTATTCTTGAATGGATAATTCATTACGCCAGTTCGAGGGAAAATCGGCAGCTTCTTTTACAATAAACCCTTGAATAGCTGGTGTAATCGATTCGAAATCATCACGATTAATCCCATAATTTCCAATTAACGGATATGTTAACGTAACGATTTGGCCGCAATAAGATGGATCAGATAGGATTTCTTGATATCCTGTCATCCCTGTATTAAAGACAACCTCTCCAATCGTATTCGTATCACTCCCAAATCCTGTACCTACTAATACAGTTCCATCCTCAAGTATTAATTGCTTTTTCATGCTTTTACACTTCCTTTACTCCAAACTATATTCCCATTAACCATTGTGACTACCGGCCAGCCTTTACATTTCCAGCCTGCAAATGGTGTGTTCTTTCCTTTCGATGAAAAGGTCGCTGGATCAATTTCACTTTCATTGTTCAGGTCAATTAACACTAGGTCAGCAGCCTCTCCTTCTGATAAACTTCCAGATGACAGCTTAAAGGTTTCTGAAGGCTTGATTGTTAAGAAATCGACGAGTTGCTTTAATGTGATTACATTTTTTTCAACGAGGTTTGTATATAACAGTGGAAAAGCTGTTTCTAAACCAACGATTCCAAATGGAGCAAACTGCATTCCTTCTGCTTTTTCTTCAGCAGTGTGGGGAGCATGATCGGTAGCAATAAAGTCTATTGTTCCGTCCAGCAACCCTTCTAATAATGCCTCTTTATCTTTGCTCCCTCTTAGTGGAGGATTCATCTTATAATTCGAATCTAATCCAGGAATGTCATCTTCACATAATAGTAAATGATGTGGTGTTACTTCTGCTGTGACTTTAATTCCTGCACGCTTAGCATCTCTAACAACCCTGACAGATTCCTTAGTGCTAATGTGACATACATGATAATGACAGTCTGTAGCTTCTGCAAGAAGGACATCCCTTGCGATATGTACAGATTCACAAACTGATGGAATTCCATTTAACCCATGCTCTTGAGAAAATTCCCCTTCATGAACTGAGCCTTTATTAATTAATGTGTTTTCTTCACAATGTGCAACGATTGGCATTTGAAGCTTTGCTGCCTCTTTCATCGCAGCAAGCATCATGGCTGCAGATTGAACACCCACACCATCATCTGTATAGGCAAAAGCTCCGGCTTTCTTTAGTTCTTCGAAGTTCGTAAGCTCTTGACCTAGTTCTCTCACAGTAATCGAAGCATACGGCAACACGTTCACCACTGCCGTTTCTTTAATTCGGCTTTGAAGGTTTTCCAATTGCTCCTTTGAATCGGGAACTGGTCGAGTATTTGGCATAGCTGCTACGGTTGTAAAACCGCCTTTTGCCGCGGCCAGCGTGCCCGTTGCGATCGTTTCCTTTTTCTCTCCACCAGGTTCTCTTAGATGAACATGCAGGTCTACAAATCCAGGAGATACAAGCAAGCCTTCGGCGTCGATTGTATGCCCTGCGCCTATTTGAAGATCCTTTCCTAATTCTTTAATCACTCCATCTTCAATCAGAATATCGATTATCTCAATACTTCCTTTATTAGTAAGACGCTGTGCATTTTTGATGAGTGTTGACATGTTCAGTTCCTCCCTCATTAGAATTAAGTGATCTTGTTAATACAGCCATACGAACATACACACCATTTTCCATTTGCTTGAATATGCGTGAACGCTCGCACTCTACTAAAATATCTGCGATTTCAACGTTGCGATTAACAGGTGCTGGATGCATGATAATACTCGATTTTTTCATCGATCTTTCTCTTTCAACAGTTAAGCCATATGCTTGGTGATAATCGTCTATTCTTCTTCCTAAGTGCTTCTCGTGTCGTTCATGTTGTATCCGAAGGAGCATCACTACATCCGAACTTTGAATGGCCTGATCAATGATCTCATATTGCCCATTTTGAAGCAGTGAATCATCAAACCATTCTGGTGGTCCTGAGAATACTACTTCCGCCCCTAAGCGAACGAGAGCATCCGCATTCGATCTTGCCACACGGCTATGACGAATATCACCAATAATGGCTACCTTTAATCCGGTAAAGTGTCCAAACTCTTGTTTAATGGTTAGAAGATCTAGTAAGGATTGTGTTGGATGATTTCCACACCCATCACCAGCATTTAGGATAGGGATGGCTGTTTTTCCAACAAGCTGATCAAAATAGCGATCCTCATCATGCCTAATAACAACTGCATTCACCCCTACTGACTCAAGTGTTCGAATCGTATCATAAAGCGTTTCTCCCTTTAACACACTTGACGTTTGAACTTCAAATGGAATAACATCTAGCCCTAACTTTCTTTCTGCAACCTCAAAGCTACACTTCGTTCGCGTACTTGCTTCGAAAAATAAGTTTGCAACAAATGTTTGTTGATTGGGTTTCCACTGTTCTCCTTTTGAAAACCGTTCCGCATCTGCTAAAATGGCATGAATCTCATTGGTCGTTAGTTCATTTGTAGTTAGTAAGTGTTTCATCCTAGATTTTCCTCCCTTGTAAAAAAAGCACCCTGTCCAAGTGGATCAGGGTGCTAGAAAACAAGCCAGTCGGATAGGTAGATAGACATCTTGTATACTCTACGCTATTCGCTAACATGATCTCACCCTTACAAACCTCTCTGGATTTAATTAAAAGGTGTTACTATGCAATTTCATTTTTCTCTTCATAATCAACGATTTCACTGTTTTTATCTCGACCTGGAAGAATGATGTTAAGGAACACACCTACGATTGCTGCGAGTGCCATTCCTTCAATTTTAAATGCCTCTGTCACTTCCAATGCCGCTCCGCCGATTCCAAGAACTAATATAACGGATGAGATAACTAAATTTCGGTTGTTGCCCATATCGATTTTATTATCAACAAGCATTCTTAAACCGCTTGAAGCAATGATTCCGAATAATAAGATGGATATTCCCCCAAGTACAGCTGTTGGAATCGTTTGAATAAATGCCATTGCTTTACCGAAGAAGGAGAAGAAGATCGCAATGACTGCTGCTCCGAAAATAACATATATCGAGTACACCTTCGTGATTGCAAGAACTCCAATATTTTCACCGTAAGTTGTTTTAGGAGGACCTCCGATAAGCGCACTAACAAATGTTCCTAGCCCATCGGCTAAAATGGAGCGATGTAAGCCAGGGTCCTTAATATAATTTCGATTCACAACTCTACCTAATACTAATTGGTGACCAATATGCTCTGATATAGTAACTAACACAATCGGAACCATCGCTAGTAAAATTGATGAAGTTATTCTAAACTCATAGTCCACACCCGGGATAAGAAAGTCTGGCAATGCAAACCAGTCCGCTTTTTTAACCGGTGCTAAGTCGACAATCCCTACAATCATTGAATAAATATAACCTGCTACCAAACCTAGTAGGATAGGCATTGCACTTAAAATGTTTTTAAAGTAGACAGTAAAGATAATGGCTGTAAACATCGTAACAAGTGCTGCGGTGAAATGAAGGAAGTTATATTCCCCATTCACATTCATTGCCATGTCAACTGCTACACCAGATAAGCCTAGGCCAATTACCATGATAACTGGTGCTACTACAATTGGTGGGAGAAGATTCATAATCCATTTATAACCTGTCTTCCAAATGATGAGTGACACAATTCCATAGGTAACCCCAACTGCAAGTGCTCCTAGCATTGCATTCCCTGGATCCTTACCTCCATTTGAAGCTATGATAATCGGTGCGATGAATGCAAAGGATGATCCTAAATACGCTGGGACCTTAAATTGAGTAATGAATAAGAAGATGATTGTTGCAATACCACTCGTTAAAAGAGCAATCGCTGGGCTTAACCCTACTAGCTTTGGAACTAAAATAGTTGCTCCAAACATAGCAAACATATGTTGAAAGCTTAGCGTAATCATTTGTGATGCTGTTGGTTTTTCATTAATATCTAGAATTGGTTTATTCATCATGTTTCTCCCTCTATATTTTGTTTTTTCTTTATCTAATAAAAAACCCTCTTTGTGCATTTGAGACACAAAGAGGGTAAGGAAGGACACATTTGTCCGTCTATTCCCCCTTTGTTAGCCTCTCTGGACTACTTTTAAAAAGGGTAGCTATTTTTCATGTATACTTACGCGATCTTCTTCATCTACTTCAGATAATTCCACTACAATCTTTTCTGAACCAGATGTAGGTATGTTCTTACCTACATAATCAGCTCGAATCGGTAATTCTCTGTGGCCTCTGTCTACTAAGACAGCCAGTTGAATGGAAGCCGGGCGGCCAATATCTACTAGCGCATCCATTGCAGCACGAACAGTTCGACCAGTATATAGTACATCATCAATTAATATAACTTTTTGATTGTTAATATCTGTTGAGATGTCTGATCCTTTTACTAGGGGCTCTTCATTCTTTGTTTTCCGAGTAAGATCATCTCTGTATAGGGTAATATCAAGTTCACCTACAGCTATTCTCTTACCTTCAATCTGTTGGATTCGCTCTGCTAACCGATTGGCTAAATAAATTCCACGAGTACGTATTCCTACTAGGATGCATTCTTCGATCCCTTTATTTTTCTCGATAATTTCATGGGCAATTCTTGTTAACGCCCTGCGAATTGCTTGTTCGTCTAACACTACAGCTTTTTGCGTCATTTCTCTCACCCTTTCAATTCGATCGTACGAAACGGGGTATTAAAAAACCCTCTCACCGCTATGGTGAGAGGGCATACGAATACCTAAATAATATTAGGCCATTGCCTAATGATCCGTTTCCTTCTCAGTCTCACGGGACTGTCTTTAAAGGACTTATTTAACTAAACTAATTTTAAAACACGTGTAGATTTTTGTCAACGATTATTTCGTAATGACGTAAGTAGATCTGCAAACTCAGCAGGTAGTGGTGCTTCGAATTCAATATATTCTCCTGTCCGTGGATGCTCAAACCCTAATACGCCTGCATGCAATGCTTGTCCGCCAATATCAAGCGTCTTTTTCGGACCGTACTTTGGATCTCCAACTAATGGATAGCCGATATATTTCATATGAACACGAATCTGATGTGTTCTTCCTGTTTCTAACTGACATTCAATATATGAATAGTGATTAAATTTCTCAAGCACTTGGAAATGAGTAACAGCATTCTTCCCATTATCCACAACTGCCATACTTTGACGATCCTTTTGGTCACGCCCAATCGGTGCATCTATAGTTCCATGATCATGTTGAATAATTCCATGAACAATAGCGCGATACTTTCTTGTAACTGTTTTTGCCACTAGTTGATTAACAAGACTTTCATGAGCCATATCGTTTTTGGCTACCATTAACAAGCCTGAAGTATCCTTGTCAATTCTGTGCACGATTCCAGGTCTTAGAACACCATTTATTCCAGATAGATCTTTACAATGTGCCATTAACCCATTTACGAGTGTACCTGTCAAGTGGCCAGGGGCTGGATGAACCACCATTCCTTTTGGTTTATACACTACTAAAACATCCTGATCCTCATAGAAAATTTCTAAATCCATTTCCTCGGGAATAACATCCAATTCTTCTGGTTCTGGGATGTTGATTTCAATTTTATCATTTAATTGACATTTATAATTTGTTTTAACCTTTTCACCATTTACTAAAACGTGTTCTTCTTTAATCCATTGTTGCACTTGTGTCCGAGACCAATCTTGATTAACTAATGATAGGACTTTATCAATTCGTTGTCCCTTCTGTTCCTCAAGAATGATGTGTTCCATTTTCTCCATAAGATTTCTCCTTCTTTGCTGCTCTCTCTTCGAGTAGCATTTGAATCATTAGTAAGCCCACTCCAATGACGAGTGCTGAATCTGCAATGTTGAATACAGGAAAATCGTAGGTGAAAATATATGTGTTTATAAAATCAACCACTTCTTTTCGGAATACACGGTCAATAAAATTCCCAATTGCTCCTCCAAGCATTAGACCTAAAGATACGCCGAGTAGCATTTTCCCTTTTGCAGCTTTTTGAATGTAAATAACAATTCCGATAATCACCACAACGGTGATGACATAAAAGAACCACATTTGTCCTTGTAGTATTCCCCACGCAGCTCCACGATTACGATGTGAAGTAATGTAGAGGAAATCTTCAATTACTTTAATGCTTTCACCGAGCTCTAAGTTTTTTACGATTAGCCATTTCGTTAATTGATCTAATGCTATGACAAACAATGCTAATATGTAATAAAACACAAAGGTAACCTCCACATGTCGATATGTTATCACCATTGCATTTTAGCACAAACTTGCCAAAAACGGTAGCGACCTTAATCTACCTATCCAGATCAATACTTTAATCATACTCACAAATATGATTTCCTTTCCCAAAAGTGCAAATGAACAACTGACATTCCGGTTTCATTCCCTTGATATTTATCAATCAAGTTAAAGGGGAGTTTTAATCAATCAACAACCAAATTAGGGCTCTTTAAAAAGCTCATGAAAAAAATGGCTTGATATAAAAATCACTAACTTGTTTAGAGTCACTGAGCGTTCTTATCGTTGGAATGGAATAAAGAAGATCTGGTGGAATGAGTTCGCCTGATATTTCACATATTCCAAAAGTGCCGTTTTTCATTTTTTTTAGTGCTTGTTCTGTATCATGTAACTCTGCCTCTAAATAGGTTCTTATCGATTCTGAGCAAGTATCTGAAAATAACTTTTCTTTTAGTTCCTCGCTTGTATTACGGAGTTCTGAATAGAGCTTTTGATCAAGGCCATCCATGTCTTTTCCTCCGTTCAATTTGTTTCTAATTATTATGAACCGATTCAAGCATGGAGACACATTTAAACAATTGTCAAGGACTACAACAATTAACGCTAGTGGAATAAATTACAGCGTTTAACACCCTCGCAATCCATCTTACCTCGATAAAACAACAATCTTCTAGAAAATAACCTTTGCAAAAAAAGCCCAACGTATTAAATACGCTGGGCGGCATTCCTCATATTATTTATAATAGGTTTCCACTACATTTGCACATCGTACGCATAACGTTGGATGGTTGTCCGCTTGACCAATTTCAGGAGTTACTGTCCAACAGCGCTCACATGTCTCCCCATCAGCTTTTGATACGACAATCGCTGCAGATGATAATTGAATAGCATGTTCAGGTGCATCTTCGTAGGCACCAGCCACTTCGAAACCAGATACAATAAAGAGTTGCTTCAGATTTTCTTGGATAGAATCTAGAAGTTCTTTCGTCCCTTCATTAACGTAAAGGGTTACCTTTGCTGTTAATGACTTTCCAATTACTTTTTCGTTACGTGCTTCTTCAAGTGCCTTTAATACATCATCACGTAACTTCATAAATGCTGTCCATTTAATTTCTAGTGCTTCCGCATTAGGCAGCTCTTCATATTCAGGAAGATCTGTTAACTGGACGCTTTCTTCTTCGACAGAAGAAATATAATTCCAAACTTCATCTGCTGTATGAGATAAAATCGGTGCAACTAGCTTAGTTAACGCTAATAAGCTATCATAAAGAACTGTTTGAATCGCACGACGTTCATGATGATCCTTTGCCTCAATGTAAAGAACATCTTTGGCAAAATCAAGATAAAATGAGCTCAATTCAAGTGTACAGAAATTATTTACAGCATGATAAATTCCTGCAAATTCGTAATTTTCATACGCATTACGAACATTCTTTATTAAGTTGTTCAGCTTAACTAGCATAAACTGATCCACTTCTCTTAAGTTTTCAAAAGCCACTTTATCTGTAGTTGGATTAAAGTCATCAAGGTTACCTAACAAGAAACGGAATGTATTACGAATTTTTCGGTAAACCTCTGCTACTTGCTTTAAAATCGCATCAGAAACACGTACATCAGATTGATAGTCAACAGAAGCAACCCATAAGCGTAAAATATCAGCGCCTAGTTGATTCATTACTTTCTCAGGAACAACAACATTCCCAATCGATTTACTCATCTTACGGCCTTCTCCGTCTAGAGCAAACCCATGACTTAATACACCTTTATAAGGAGCTTTCCCTGTAATAGCAACACTTGTTGATAAGGAAGAGTTAAACCATCCTCGATATTGGTCTGAGCCTTCTAAATATAGATCGGCTGGCCTTTGCAGGTCATCACGTTCAACAAGTACTGCTTGGTGTGATGAACCCGAATCAAACCACACATCCATAATATCTGTCTCTTTTGTAAACTCACCATTTGGGCTACCTGGGTGTGTGAAACCTTCAGGTAATAGATCTTTAGCATCTCTTTCAAACCAAACATTAGATCCTTCTTTTCGGAAGAGGTTTGATACATGTTCAATTGTTTCGTCATTAATAATGGCTTCTCCATTTTCAGCATAGAAAACTGGAATCGGCACTCCCCATGCACGTTGTCTTGAAATACACCAATCTCCGCGGTCACGAACCATGTTGAACAGTCGTGTTTCTCCCCACGCTGGTACCCATTTAGTTTCTTTTACAGCGTCTAGTAATTGAGTGCGGAAATCCTTGATGGAAGCAAACCATTGAGCAGTTGCTCTAAAAATAACCGGCTTCTTCGTTCTCCAATCATGCGGATACGAGTGTGTGATAAATTGTAATTTCAATAATGCGCCTGCTTCTTCTAACTTCTCGGTAATTGGTTTATTAGCTTCATCATAGAACAACCCTTCAAAGCCAGGTGCTTCATCTGTCATTACGCCTCGGTCATCTACAGGACACAATACATCCAGTCCATACTTTTGGCCAACAAAGAAGTCGTCTTCCCCGTGACCTGGAGCCGTATGAACACATCCTGTTCCAGCATCAGTAGTGACATGCTCACCTAGCATAACTAAGGAATCACGATCGTAAAGAGGATGTGAAGCAATAACATGCTCTAATTCATTTCCTTTAACAGTTTGAACAGTCTTTGGCTCTACCCATCCGATTTCTTTTGATACAGTCTCAAGTAACTCTTCAGCAACTAAATATTTTTGTTCTGCCACTTCTACAACTACATAGTTTAGCTGTGGGTGTACGGAAATCCCTAAGTTGGCAGGGATTGTCCATGGTGTAGTAGTCCAGATAATCATGTTTGTATTTGTATCTAGAACCCCTTTTCCATCCTTCACTTGGAATGCAACATAAATAGATGGAGAACGTTTATCTTGATATTCGATTTCCGCTTCTGCTAATGCAGATTCACTTGAAGGAGACCAATATACTGGTTTTTTCCCTTTATAAATGTAACCTTGCTTAGCCATTTCACCGAACACTTTAATTTGTTGAGCTTCATACTCAGGTTTTAAAGTAATATACGGATTATCCCAATCTCCACGGACGCCTAGGCGCTTAAATTGAGAACGTTGATTATCAATTTGCTGATATGCATATTCCTCACATAACTTACGAAACTCAGCAACGGTCATCTCCTTGCGCTTGACCCCTTTATTCGTTAATGCCTGCTCAATTGGTAATCCATGTGTATCCCAACCAGGTACATACGGCGCACAATAGCCACTCATTGATTTGTAACGAACAATAAAATCTTTTAAGATTTTATTTAAAGCATGCCCCATATGGATATCTCCATTAGCGTATGGTGGGCCATCATGCAAAATAAATAAAGAACGCTCTTTCGTACGGTCTTGAACCATAGAATAAATGTCCATTTCCGCCCACTTTTCTTGAATATCTGGTTCACGCTTAGGTAAATTTCCTCTCATCGGAAATTCTGTCTTTGGCATAAGCAATGTGTCTTTGTAATCCATTTGATTTCCTCCTAATTAACAATCACTAGCTATTCATCATTATTATAGATAATTGGCTATTGCATACCATCTCTTTAACAGTAGTCCAATGAAAACACAAAAAAACCCCTCATCCCAAAAAGGGACGAGAAGGTTTGAATCCCGCGGTACCACCCTTGTAGATAGACAATCCTATACATCTATCCGCTTAAGCATTCGTAACGTGAATAAGACGCCTTTAATTACAATGCTAAAAGTTAGCAGTTCAAAAAAGGTACTCAAGGGTGATTTTCTAGCTTTTCGCTTAGTCTGGGCTTCCACCATCCCCAGCTCGCTTGTAACAATCTTGAATTGTTTTTAAAAGCAGGTTAAAGCTCTACTGTCCCTGTCATTGTATAAACATATGATAATAGCTTTGTTAAAAAATTATATTCGATACGCTAAGTGTTCGTCAAGCTAATGAATCTTCTTCTTTTAATGCTTTTATTTCATCTGCGTCAATTTCATATTCCATTAAATGATCCCAATCATCATTATTTAACAAGTCTAATTGAGCTTCAATTAACATTTTAAAGCGAGTTCGGAAAACTTTGGATTGCTTTTTCAAATCTTCAATTTCTAAAGCAATTTTTCTTGCCTTTGATAATGATTCATTCACAATTCGATCTGCGTTCTTTTCTGCTTCTTTCATTATTAATTTTGCTTCTTTTTGCGCATTTCGCTTTACTTCTTCAGCTGCTTCTTGTGCAACAACGATCGACTTATTCAACGTTTCTTCAATGTTTGAGAAATGGCCAAGTCTTTCGTTCATATCACTCAGCTTCGTTTCAAGCTCTTTTTTCTCACGAAGAACTAACTCATAATCTTTAATGACCTGATCTAAAAATTCATTTACTTCATCTTCATCATAACCACGAAACCCTTTGCTGAATTCCTTGTTATGAATATCTAAAGGCGTTAATGGCATCTTGCCACCTCCAAGTTATAAATCGATTGTTATGTACTATAATCTCTTCGACAGCTACTGCTAAATTCCTGCAAGAATCTTTTGTTATTTTTGTTTTCCGACAGTCATTCTCCATTTGTCTTTCTTTGTTTTCCCCTCAATGGTGATTACTTTCGAACGACCAAACCCTCTAACAGAAATTACATCTCCTTCTCCACAATCAAAGGCTGGGTTTTCAATAGTTGTCCAATTAATCTTAACTAATCCTTGCTGAATATACAATTGCGATTTTTGTCTAGAAATATTGTGGACACCAGATATTACCGTATCTAAGCGTAATGAGGAAACCGTAACAGATTGTTCTTTCCACTCTTCTTCGTCCTTTAAAGCTTCTTGAAGTGAGACTTCTTTTAAGCTGATTGAAGCTCTCCCAATCGATGTCAGCTGCAGTTTGATATAATCCACTACTTCCTGTGCTGCGAAAAATTGAATGCGATCTTCTTCAAAAAGGATATCACCAAATTTTCTTCTTGTTAACCCCATTCCCATTAAGCTACCTAATACCTGGGGATGCTCAATCGTAACGAATTTACGAGGATAATCGATTTCAAATAACTGTAATTGAAAATCCTCCTCAGATATTACGTAATAATCAGGGTAGAGTAGAGTGCGTTTTCTCTCTGCACCTTCTGTTCCACCAAAGAAACAAAATGAAACATCATTCGCTTGACCTATAACTGACTGTAAAATTTGTTGCTCTCTAGGATCCAAAAAATCAGTTAGTTTCGGTGCATATGTATTCTCCACAAAGCTTCGCCATTGTAATACTTGGTCAATAAATTCTCGCTCTTCAGGCCGAAAATGCTGGTATATTGACATAAATATATTCTCCTAACTAACAACAAAAGTATGACGAGTCCAAACAGAAAAAGGGCCTCTCTAAGACCCTTATCTCGATTATGAAATCCAACGAAATAGCTCGGCTAGACCTGAAGTTGCAAATCGCAGAACAAAAATAGCCACAATTGGAGAAATATCGATCATTCCAAGAGGTGGAATGATCTTTCTGAAAGGCTCTAAGTACGGTTCACAAATTCTAGCTAGAAATTCACCAATGGCCGACTCTCTAGCATTCGGAAACCAAGATAATAAAATATAAATAATTAGTGCCCAAGAATAATAGTAAATTAAGTTAACTAACACAGAAAATAATAGCTCCATATCTTACCACCTCGAGTTTTCTAAGTCATGCTCACTGAGAAGCTGTGTAATATTACCGGAGACCTCTACATTGTCCGGTGTACAGAGAAAGATATCTGTCCCAATACGCTGGGCATCTCCCCCAATGGCATAGACTGTTCCAGTTAAAAAATCAATAATTCGCTTAGCTTGTGCTTTGTCAATTCGTTGAAGGTTCACGATTACCGCGCGATTCTTCTTTAAGTGATCGGCAATTTCTTGAGCCTCATCGTACACTCTTGGCTCAACTAACACCACTTTTGAACCCGTAGCTTTTTGAACACTTTGGAGACTAACGACATTTTGCTTTTTGCTTATTTGTTTTTGCGGTTGAATGGGCTCATGATTTTCCTCGATTATTTCCTCTTCATTATAGTCATATTCATCATCTAGGAAAAAAAATGTTTTTAATTTGGATTTAATACTCATGTTTCTCCAACCTCCTCATCCTCTTCTCCCACTAAAGCTGTCCCAATGCGAACCATCGTTGCTCCTTCTTCAACAGCGATTTCAAAATCATTTGACATTCCCATGGAAAGTTCTTCACAGGTAGCATAAGGTTTTTGCAGGCTTTGAACTTCTAGTTGACATTGTTTCAACCCTTTAAAGCATGTACGAATAGTCTCTTGATCATCTGTATACGGTGCCATCGTCATAAGACCTGCTACATGAATATTGGGAAATTCATGAAGATCCTTGATAAATGGTATTAATTGATCGGGAATTAATCCATGCTTTGATTCCTCTCCAGAAATATTCACCTGGACAAGACAGCGAATCGGTTTACTTGCTCGTTTATTAATCTCTTTTGCTAAAGAAAGGCGATCAAGTGAATGGATATAATCCACTTTATCAATTATATCTTTTACTTTACGAGACTGCAGAGAACCAATAAAATGCCATGTAGGCTTGTCCTTTAGGGCTTGCCATTTTTCCTCTAGTCCTTCATCACGGTTTTCACCAAGATGGACGACGCCTGCCTTGAAAGCCTCAATGGCTCGATCTACTGAAACATATTTTGTAACCGCAATTAGCTTAACCTCTTTAGGATCTCTATTTGCTCTTTGACAGGCAAGATCAATTTGTTTCGTTACGTTTGCTAGCTTTTCTTTCACTTTCATCTTACCGTTGTGAATCCTCCTTCCAGCCGATAAAGCTCATCATTCTACCTGTATGCCCTTCATCACGTCGATGGGAAAAAAAGTAGTCTTGATGACAACTGGTACATAAATCAGTCACTTGAATGTTCTCTTCTAATACACCTGTTTGCTTTATGATAAATTTATTTACTTGCTTCAAGTTCAATTGGAATTGACCTTCACTAATTAAATTATATGGCTTTCTTTCGACATCTTCTAGTCTATTTTCTACAAATTGAATAACTCGCTCATCTACAATATAACATTTTTCGCAAATAGCAGGACCAATAACTACAGAAATTTCATTGCTTGGTATTCCCTCAGAATTGAATAAGTGTATCATCTCAGAAGCAATCCCATGGACCGTCCCCTTCCAGCCCGCATGAGCCACCCCGATCGCTTTCGTCTTTGGATGAAAAAAGTATAAGGGAACACAATCAGCATAACATAACGTTAACAAGACACCTTGGTCATATGTAAAAAAACCGTCTGTTCCCTTATAAGCTTTTTCATAATCATCTGCGCCTTTACCTCGGTCTGAAGTGGTCACTTTTTGAATCCGTACCTCATGGGTTTGCTCTGCTCCCACCCAATTCTCTATAGGAATCCCAAGCTCTTCTCCAACTAGCGTTCGGTTACATACAACTGTTTCATAAGAATCCTCTACATGAAAACCAAGATTTAAGGTCGAGAATGCTCCTTCACTTCTACCCTCATTTTTTGTTGTAAAGCCAGCAACCAAGTGAGGTTGCTGCTTTGTCCAATCCTCTATTATAAAATATTTATCATTCACTAATTTAAATGGTTCCATCAGGATTCCTTCTTTATGTTTGGCTTTTTTCGTATTCATCGTTGCTTTTGAAGCATGGACAGTTTTCCGTTCCAGGATACTCGCTTTCCGCGAGTCGCGTCTGTGAGTATCCTCATTTTCACCAGTAGGGTCTCATCTGTCCCTACCGCACCTGAATGCGTTTCGCATCCTTCCGTTCCAAACTGCTATCGTTCGTTTGAAGTAGGGAATCTCACCTAGTAAAAAACAACAATCTTTTGTAAATAGCCTTATGTTTTCATTTAGTTTATCACAAACCGCAGGTAGGGCATAGAAAAATAGATATTTCATGCCTCTTCCTCATGATAAACAACTTCTCCAATTTCTTTATATCGAACTAATATGACATCCTCTCCCACCTTTAAAATGTTCTTCCACGGAATGATGATTTCCTCATCTTTTCCAAAAAAACCAAGAACCCTACCCGAACCGTTAATTATGACTGCTTCAATTTTTCCTGTTTGAATGTTGATCTCTATATCACCAATATTACCAAGTTTCTTCCCATCAGATACATTTACAACATCCTTCAATTGAAATTCTGATATTCTAATCATATTTACCCTCTCCCCTGTCATACCATCTATTAGTAATATATGATGACTATAGGAGAAATAATGAATAAAAAAAGCTACCCTTTTACAGGTAGCTTTAGCTTTGAATATTTTTGTTCATTTGCTTAATTGCTGCTTTCTCTAAACGAGAGACTTGTGCTTGTGAAATACCAATCTCATCGGCCACTTCCATCTGCGTTTTCCCTTGAAAGAACCGTTTTCGCAAGATTAATTTTTCTCGATCATTTAATCTTCTCATTCCTTCTTTTAACGCTATCTCTTCGATCCACTGAATATCTTTATTCTTTTCATCACTTAATTGATCCATCACATAGATAGGGTCTCCTCCATCGTTATAGATTGGCTCAAATAAGGACACAGGATCTTGGATGGCATCTAACGCAAAGACGATTTCTTCATGAGGTACATCAAGTACTTTAGCAATTTCCTCTGCACTAGGATCCTTTGAAGTTTCACTCATTAAGCGCTCTCTCACTTGCAAGGCTTTATAAGCAATATCCCTTAGAGATCGAGAAACGCGAATTGGATTGTTATCTCGCAAATAACGTCTAATTTCACCTATGATCATGGGAACTGCATATGTAGAGAATTTTACATTTTGACCTAAATCAAAATTATCAATCGATTTCATCAAGCCAATGCAACCCACTTGAAATAAATCATCTACAAATTCACCACGATTGTTAAAGCGTTGAATGACACTTAATACCAGACGTAAATTCCCATTTACAAGCTTTTCTCTGGCATAAATGTCTCCCTTATGCATTTGCTTGAAGAGCTCTCTCATTTCTTCGTTTTTCAATACTGGAAGCTTGGATGTGTCGACACCGCAAATTTCAACTTTATTTCGAGTCAATTCTTTTCCCTCCTCACAGGAGCTGCTGTACAAACAACAGTATCTCCGCGTGAAGGAAAAATATGCACATCGCTCATGCTTAGCATCAACGAGAGATTCGTGAAAAACTTCAAAAATAAGGGTTTAAAGACAATTTATTACCAAAAAAATTTTTTTCAGTACTCCAATAATTTGTACAGAATAAATCCTCTAATAACATACAGAAAACAGGAAATCAAACCATCTTATTGAATTCTTTTTTTAGCCGTTTAATTATTCTTTTCTCTAACCGAGAGATATAGGATTGTGAAATTCCAAGCATGTCTGCAACATCCTTTTGTGTCTTTTCCTCTCCAGCCGACCCTAAACCAAATCGAAGCTCCATAATCTGCTTTTCACGGTCTGTGAGTTGATGTAACGCTTTGAGTAGAAGCTTTTTGTCTACATTCGCTTCCAAATCCTTCGTAATAATATCATCGTCCGTTCCCAATACATCTGATAGCAGTAGTTCATTCCCGTCCCAATCAATATTAAGTGGCTCATCGAATGAAACTTCAGAGCGAATTTTATTATTTCGTCTTAAATACATAAGGATCTCATTTTCAATACAACGAGAGGCATATGTAGCTAGCTTGATTTTCTTTTCTGGATTGAATGTATTAACTGCTTTGATCAGTCCAATTGTTCCAATGCTGATTAAATCCTCAATATTGATTCCCGTGTTTTCAAACTTACGAGCAATATAAACGACTAAACGGAGGTTTCTTTCAATTAGGATCGACCTTGCTGCTTTATCCCCGTTAGGTAGCTTTTCCAAAAGAAGGGCTTCTTCCTCTTTATCTAAAGGAGGTGGTAATGCTTCGCTGCCACCAATATAGTATATTTCGTCTGTTTTTAATCCCAATTTCATTAATAGCTTATACCAATAGTAAGATAAGCGAAGTTTTAACCGTTTCATTCCAAGTCCTCCTTCTAAAATGTGTAATTGAGAGTATAGTATATTAACTAACTTTTATCTCACCGTTTACTTTCCGAGTTGTCGTTAGCATTTTAGGATGAACGATACACTCAAAAGCATCATCAGCTGATAAATGTTGCAGAGTAAATGATACTAGTCCTTTATCGACGATAAATGATTCATCATCTTTTTCGAACATAATACGGTCTGGTTTTAATGCAATGATAAGTTGATGATCTTGCCCCACAACTTTATAAGGAATGATTCTCATGCGATTATGCCAATCATCATCAATTGGTTCAGTCCCTAAAATTATGTCTTCTGAATGAGTAGCCATCTTCAATAGTGTATCAGGTACTTCTTCCATCTTGGTCTTGAGCGATACAAACATAACCGGAACCTTCGTTATTGGGTCATAAAGTTGATTTCCGCTATCAATTAACCCTTTAAAAGTAAATACTGTCCCATTTATGGTAACAACCACTTTTATCAACTGATCATATTGGATCTTAGTCATCTCAATGCTATCTACATTACGTTTGGAGAAATACCAAGCAACAGGGAAACCTAGGACGACAAATAACCAGCTGATTGGATCGCCAAACCCTTTAACACTAGCTAAAATAACGGATGTAGAGAGTTGAAAATCAAATTGAACAAAATAGTGAGTTCCAATTAATATTCCCCCGACAAGAAATGTAGTTAAATACAATGTCATTAAGCTACTAACGAAATAACGAAACCTTTTATACCCAAAGGTCGTTAACACCATTACAATTGAAAAAAACATTTTTGTAATTGGGTGGCCAGAAATGGAATTCAACGGAGTAATCGATAATAGGATGATAATAGATCCTATAAATCCCCCTGCAAACATTCTCCAATACCGAAAATCCCGCTTTAAAATAATGGCAGTTAAATAGAGGAGAAGGCTATCAAATAAAAAGTTCAAAAACCAAATGACATCTAAATATACGACCAATCAGTTTCCCCCTTTAAAACGAGGTCATCTCTCATATGGCGATGTTTCTTACTAAATAGGATTAAGTGGTGTACCCATTCCATGTTATTTCTATTAATCTTACGAAAAAGTATAGCGTACATCTCCATTGGAAGTGTGTCACTTTCTGTAGCCAAAATGGCAGAAATTTTCACCAATCCCTTCGGATTTTGTCAGATTTTCAAAAACCACCTTTGAATTTGCCAATCCTTTTCTATATAAAGTGATTTATATCACAAAATCTCTTCGTATTTTTCACTATAATTACTGTGAAAATAAACGAAAGAGGTGCGGGTATGCTAGACAAACAAACGATATCCATCATTAAAAGTACGGTTCCTATCTTAGAGGAGCAAGGGGAAACAATTACAACTCGATTTTATGAAAAAATGTTTACCAATCATCCAGAGTTATTAAATATTTTTAATCACGCGAATCAAAAACAAGGGCGGCAACAAAAAGCATTAGCAAATGCGGTCTATGCCGCTGCTAAGCATATTGACCAGCTAGAGAGTATTTTACCTGTCGTTCAACAAATCGGTCACAAACACCGGTCACTTGGGATAAAGCCGGAGCATTACCCTATTGTCGGAAAGCACTTACTATTAGCAATAAAAGACGTGCTCGGTGAAGCAGCCACAGATGAGATTATGAACGCTTGGAAGAAGGCATATGAAGTCATTGCAAATGTATTTATTCAAGTAGAAGAAGGACTATACAAAAAAGCAGAGGAAGACAGTGGTGGGTGGAAGGATTTCAAATCCTTTATCGTTGATCACATCGTTAAAGAAAGCGATTGTATTACCTCTTTTTATCTTAAACCAGCAGATGGTGGGGCTATATCACCTTTTATACCAGGACAATATATAAGCATACGAGTAAAAGTTCCTGGCTCAAATTATTTTCACATTCGTCAATATAGCTTATCAGACGCTCCAAATAAGTCTTATTATCGAATATCTGTAAAAAAAGAACACGGAGTATCAAATAAGCCTGCTGGCATTGTTTCAAACTACTTGCACGATTCCATACAGGTTGGTGACGAACTCGAAATTAGTCCTCCAGCTGGCGATTTTATTCTTCAGGATACGGACGAACCAATCATTTTCCTATCTGGAGGTGTAGGTATTACTCCACTCATTAGTATGATGAACGAACTACTTGAACAAAAGAAACAACAACCCATTACCATTATCCATGCAGCGATTAATGGTAATCAACAAGCCTTTAGAAAACATCTGCTTGATGCTGCAGGTAAACAGCTAAATATAAATTATTTCTCCTGTTTAGAAAGACCAACTGATGATGACCTCTTAGAGAATACGTTTGACAAAGAAGGATATATCACCAAGGATTGGCTATCTGAAATAATTACTAATCATTCATGCAAAGTGTATATGTGTGGTCCGATTTCATTTATGCAAGCGATGTTTCAACAATTACAGGAAATTGGGATTAACTCAAATTCCATTCGATACGAATTCTTTGGACCAGCAGCCGTAATAAAAGAAACACAAACCGTTTAATTGTGTAAATAATTCCATCTGCAACTCATACCGGTCAACTTACAAACCACCGCTGTATGCTTTGCAAAAAAAAAAGCATGCTTACTCCATTTGAGTAGCATGCTTTCTTCATTAACGTCTACGATTACGGTTACGTAAGAATGTAGGGATATCAAGGGTATCTTCCGCTTGTTGACCTGTATTGCTTCGAACCGTTTCTTGAATTGGAGCTTCTTCTCTCTTCGGTTCACGCTTAACTGTACCAGTCGTGTTCATTGCAGGCTTCGCTTGACCGAATGTAGGACGAGAAGGCTTTGGCTGAGCAACTTCTTCAGAAAAGCCTGTAGCAATTACTGTTACTACAATTTCTTCTTTCAGATTGTCGTTAATAACAGAACCAAATATCATGTTAACGTCTTGATCAGATGCAGTAGCGACAATATCCGCTGCTTCTTGGACTTCGTATAGACTCAAGTTTGTTCCACCAGTAATGTTCATTAACACACCTTGAGCACCATCAATGGATTTTTCAAGTAATGGAGATGAAATAGCTTTCTTAGCAGCTTCAGCAGCGCGATTCTCTCCACTAGCAACACCAATCCCCATCAATGCAGAACCTTTGTTTGACATGATTGTCTTAACATCAGCGAAGTCTAGGTTGATTAAGCCAGGAGTCGCTATTAGATCTGAAATTCCTTGAACCCCTTGACGAAGAACATTATCCGCTTCACGGAATGCTTCAAGCATTGGCGTACTCTTATCAACAATTTCTAATAAGCGATCGTTTGGAATAACAATTAGGGTATCAACTGCTTCTTTCATTGCACTGATTCCACCACCAGCTTGTGTTGAACGCTTTCTACCTTCAAATGTGAAAGGTCTAGTTACAACACCTACTGTTAGAGCACCAAGGTCTCTCGCAATTTGAGCAATAACTGGAGCAGCACCTGTTCCAGTTCCGCCACCCATACCAGCAGTTACAAAGACCATATCTGCCCCTTTTAGTACTTCTTCAATTTGCTCTTTACTCTCTTCTGCAGCTTTCTTTCCAACCTCAGGATTTGCACCTGCTCCCAATCCTCTAGTAAGCTTTGCGCCTATTTGCATTCTTACTTCAGCTTTGGACAAATTTAAAGCTTGAGCATCTGTATTTACTGCAATGAATTCAACTCCTTGAACTCCATGCTCAATCATACGGTTTACTGCGTTATTTCCACCGCCACCGACTCCGATGACTTTTATCGTTGCTAATGAATCTAAATTCGTATCAAATTCCAACATGACAAATCCTCCTAATTCGTCCAGATTCCCTGTTATCCTAATAAATACACTATGAATCAATCATCACATTACTTTGATTTAGGCTTACAAGATTGTAAGTTTCTCGAGTAATCTATCGTATAGATTTATTCGAAAAAGTAACCAAGGAATTTTTTCACTCTAGATGTGATTCTTTCTTCCGGTTGTTTTTCCGGTTTTACCTTTGTCTGTGTTTGTTTAGGTATTCGCTTATCTTTTGCCTCAGTCATTCCTGTTGAGGATGACTCACTGTACTTTCTACCTTGCAGTCTTGCATTTTTATATGCAAAATTGATAAGGCCTACAGCTGTAGTGTACTGTGGTTCTCTTACCCCGATATAATCAGGGATGGCAATTCGAACCCTGTTTTCAAAAATAACTTGAGCTAATTCAAGAACACCCTCCGTATTGGCTACTCCTCCTGTTAGAACGTAGCCACCAGGTAATTCATGAAATCCAAGACGCCTAATTTCTCCTTGGATCAACTCAAATATTTCTTCCATTCTAGCTTCCATAATATCAGAGATTTCGAGCTGATTAAATTGTTGATGTTGGTCACTGCCGATAATTGGAACGCTAAAGACTTCTTCTTCAGAGGCAAAATCATAAAAAGCATAGCCATGCTTGATCTTTATTTTTTCTGCATCCTCAGTGGATGTACGTAGACCAATGGACAAATCCTTCGTAATATGTTCGCCACCGATTGGAACAACACTTGTTGCTTTAAGGTGACCTTGCTCAAATACTGCAATAGTTGTTGAGCCTCCACCTATATCAACAAGAGCTACACCAAGATTCTTTTCGTCTTTTGAAAGGGCAAATGCACCAGCTGCTAAGGGCTGAAGAGCTATGTCTAAAATATTTAAACCCGCACGTTCAACACATCGTAATATATTATGTAGTATCGTTTTTGATCCAGTAATAATAGTACCTTCCATCTCTAATCGAACACCAATCATTCCTCTTGGATCATTGATTTCATCTAATCCGTCGACGATAAATTGTTTTGGAATGACATCAATAATCTCTCTTTCTGGAGGAATGGATACAACTTGAGCAGCATCTATTACTCTAGCTACATCTTCGTTAGAAATTTCTCGATTCTCACTCGATACGGCCACTACTCCATGGCATGGCTGAAGCATCACGTGATTTCCAGTAATTCCTACTATTACTTGGTTTATTTCTAACCCTATCATTCTTTCAGCTTGTTCTATTGCCTGTCTTATCGAATGAACGGTCTCATCTATATCAACAATGGAGCCTTTTCGTAAACCTTCAGACTTAACATTGCCAACACCTATTATATTTAAAGAGTCATTGACCATTTCCCCAATGATTACTTTCACACTGGATGTACCGATGTCAAGACTTACATAAATCTCATTGCTGTTCATTCTTTGGCACCTCCTTCAGCTATTCATAATTGAACAACAACTATTGCTCTATGGAATGTAAAAATCATACTTTATCTTACAAATATTCGTCAAAACTACGTTATTCCCTTTTTCTGCATTTAATTTTTTTCAACTTTTTCTTTGTTTGTAGACCATTTTGCCAAAATAATTCTGCGAATGACAGCGATGTTCTGGAACAGCCTTACCCCAAAGGCAAAAACTGCTGCTAAGTACAAGTCTACACCAAGATGAACTCCTAGAAAAGCTAAACTTGCTGCCAATAATATATTAAAAAAGAATCCTGACACAAAAACTTTTTCATCGTAAATATTTTGAAGGTGTGCCCGGATTCCACCAAACAACGTATCAAGGGCAGCAAGTACTGCAATTGAAAGATAATTTGAGTATTCATCAGGCACCCTAAAATCGGTAAGTAATCCGAGAATCACTCCAATGATTAATCCTAGGACGGGAAGCCACATGTTTATTTGCCTCCTTTATCTGCTTTTACTGGTTCAATATTTCGAACCCGAATGGAGTCTTGATATGCCGGGATTACAATATTCCCTGTTTGTGCTGGCTTCATGATTTGGACTCGTAGGTTATCAATAAAAAAATCTTCAATTGCTTTTGAAACCTGCAATTGATTATATAGCTTTTCCGCTTTCTGGCTATTTTCTGTGATCACTTTAATTTCAATCGGCAATCTCGAAAGTGAATGCCCATTTACTTTTGTTTCTCTGTTAATATCTCTAATAACAGACGTATTAATTAGTCTTTGACCATCAATCGAAATATGCTTTGCTCCATGCATATTTAATTCATTAACAAGCCTTCTTAATAAATCTGGAGATATGGATCCGACCATTTCATTCGGATATACGCCTTCAATGATCGGTTCGATTGACAAAATCATACCAGGTCCCTTAACATCAGTTAGCCCTGCTTCTTCTTTCAGTTCATTTAACGTTTCTCTTAACGCTTGTTCCTTACTTTGTTCTCTTTCCGTTTCATATTTTGCCAACTTTTCTTCATTTAAACGTATTTCTTTAATCAGCTTTGATTGCAATTCCTTTTCTTTTAAGAGATCCTCCCTTAACTGCCATGTATCCCTCGTATCACGAACATCAGGTTCTTGAACTGTTTGGAATTGGATAGCAATCATAAAACCAATTACCATTAATATAATAGTAAAGCTAAGTAAATTTCTGTTCTTGTCCACTTTCTTCACCTAACTTTCCAAAATACAAAATTAGACTCAAGAGGCGCTATGATATGCTCCCCTATAGGTAGACAGATTAAAAAATAAAAATCTGACTGCTTGTGGGGGAGTATTTTTTATGTCCAAAAGAGCTTATTCTGTAGAAGAGAAATACGAAATATTAACCGCATTAGATAAGCAATATTCACCAGGTGAACTTGAGTCTAAATATAATGTTCATCGTTCAACGATCCTAGACTGGAAACACAAGTTTGATAAGTATGGATTCGAAGGTCTCAAAGAGTCTTCTACTTGGAAAAAGTATTCAAAGGAATTGAAATTGGCTGCCATTAGAGATTATCTGTCTGGGAAGTATTCGATACGTGAGATTGTGGAGTTGTATGAAATATCGAGTACTTCTGTCCTCAGGCGTTGGATAAAGAAGTATAATAGTCATAGAGATATAAAGGATACGGCACAAGGAAGGACGAGCTCTATGACTAAGGGAAGAAAAACGACTTGGGAAGAACGAGTACACATTGTGATGGATTGCTTGGGGAACGGAAAAGATTATCAAAAAGCAGCTGACACTTATCAAGTTTCTTATCAACAGGTCTATCAGTGGGTTAAGAAATTTGAAGATGGTGGAGATGAAGCGTTAAAAGATAAACGTGGGAAAAAGAAAGAAGACGCTAGTTTGACTCCAGTAGAGAAAATCAGCCTTCACATGAAGAAGTTAGAAAGAGAAAATGAACGGTTGCGTGCAGAGAACTTATTTTTAAAAAAGTTAGAGGAGATCGAAAGGAGGCGAAAATAAGCCAAATTCGTTTTGAGGATAAGTATGTCGCTATTCAAGAGCTTCACCAGAATGAAGATTTAAGCATTTATTTACTTTGTGAAATCGCGGGGATTGCACGATCTGCATATTATAAGTGGTTGAACCGTACTCCTTCATCCAGAGAAATACTGAATGAAGAAATTATCAATGAAATGAAAACTCTCCATGAAAAAGTTGATGGTATATTTGGCTATCGTCAAATGACCCTTCACATGAATAGAAAGTTTGAGGATAAACTTAATCATAAAAGAATCTATCGGTTGATGAAAGTGGCTGGATTAAGATCTGTGATTCGTGTTAAGAAGAAACAATATAAACGATCTACACCTCAACATGTGGTAGACAATGTATTAAATCGTGAATTTACAGCCGAAAAACCAAATGAAAAATGGGTAACGGACGTTACAGAATTTAAGTATGGCCACTCCAAAAAGGCTTATTTAAGTGCGATTCGAGATCTTTATGACGGATCCATTATCAGTTATGTCCTAGGCCACTCCAACAATAATCAACTTGTATTCAAGACACTAGATCAAGCCACTGTATTACTGAATGGAGAGCACCCTCTTATCCATAGTGACCGTGGATTCCAATACACCTCTAAAGGGTTCAGACGTAAAATCGATGCGGCAGAGATGATACAAAGTATGTCACGAGTCGGTCGGTGTATTGATAATGGTCCAATGGAGTCTTTTTTTGGGACCCTAAAATGCGAGAAATATTATTTACATACATATAAGACGTTTGAGGAACTTAATAGTGCGATAAATGAGTACATCCATTTTTATAATCATGAAAGATACCAAAAACGACTAAACGGCCTTAGCCCTATGGAATATAGAGCTAAAGCCGCTTAAATCTTTTTATTATTTCCACTGTCTACTTGACAGGGAGCAGTTCACTATTATAAGGTGTTTTTCAATTTAGATCATTTATATCAAAAGTGGATTGATAATCGAACAATTTACTGCACTCGCTCCATAAACCTACTTAATGCAACAATCCTTTCAAAAACACCACTTGTTAACAAACCGTAGCCTAAAATTAAACGGTGGACATATGACATGCTATGTACACAGGAGTTAGATTAATTTCCAAGAAGAGGCTCAAGCATAATTTGTTCTTTTTCTTCTAGCGTGAAGTCTATGTTCTCATTCACTAATTGATCTTTAACTCCTCCAGTAATGTTTAGAGCTGATGCCATTACTTCTGGATCGCCTATTGCCGTAACGACAAATGGTGCCTTGTGCTCTATACCATCTACTTCAATTACTGGGCCATTACACATGATATACGAATTATGTGAAAGTCGCTGACCATTCACCCCAACAGCAGCTGCACCAGATATATTTAGTTCAGTTATCACTTTAAACACATGATGTTCATGGACAATATAGTTGTTTACATTCTCATCATTTGGATTATAATCTCCATCTGCTAATGTGACTTGAACACCTTTGCCCTTAACCTTCACTTTTCCAGTGAACATACGGTATTTTTCAGCATCTTCTGCTAAATTAAAGAATAACTGAGCTTCGTCAGCTAGATTCTTCTCGAAATCTAGCACCATCTCTTGCTTCTCAATTAATTCGTTTTGAAGGTTTCGATTTTGTTGTTCCTGCTCTATCAGCAATTCTCTGAGCTCCAAATTTTTTTCCCATTGTTTACTTGTTATTTTCGTTTGACTTTCACGGGAATTCGTAATTTGATATGAAAAGGCCATAATATAACCTAATACTAAGCAAACAAGAGCTAAAATGACGTGTTTACCCTTCACTTTCATCTGTCTCTTCATTTCCCTCCGTTTCCTCTGTCTCCTGTGTTTCATACGCTTTGAAATAAGAGCCTACTTCTAAGTCAATAATTCCTTTTTGCTTTGGATCCAATTGACTTACAATAGAAGGATAGTGTGACATTTTCTCTGAAAAGCTTCTTATAGTAGCACTTACTTCGAATCCATCATTCATAAATAAAGATAGATGGTTACCATCTGTTTCTTTTGGTGTATGTTTTATTTCAGAGATTGAGTTTAATACTTCTTCTGGCAATTTTTCAAGCTCTACAATCATCGCATCTAATGACTTACCCTCTTTGAAACTAACTAAAACAGGAGCATTATCTGGAAGAGTCAGTTCATTGTTTACTTGTTCCAATATTTGTCCATTCTCTAACACTGGTAAGAAATTGGTCTCTTTTTTCAAATAACCAATCGTTCGATATTCTTTCACCTGAACAAGTAGTGTATTAGGAAACTGAATATCAACCGTGGCACTTTTTATTTCGGGAAGTTCTTTTAGCTTTTCCATAATTAATTCTTCATCGATTTTCCACATACTCGTCTTACTTGATAGCTCCATTTGTTCAACCAGTTCATCAGTGGTATATACAAAGTTCCCCGTTATGGTTATTTGCTTAATATGGCTTAATGGTGATTGGAAATATACAACACAAACAATGAGCATAAAAAATACTAACAATAGGAAAATTAGCCGGCGATTAGCTTTTTTACGTCTTTGCTGTTTAAGCTTAGGAATTCGATCTTCAATTGATATAATCTTCCCACTATCCATTCCATTCACCTCTTGTAATTAAAACAATTTCGTTGCAATGACGAACCATTTAAGTCACATATAGGTCATTAAGAAAACAAACAACGGCACGAAATTCATGCCGTTATCCAGTAAATGAATCTCCTATTCAATGTCATATTATATCACAATAAATGGCAGTTTTCTTGTTACTTCCGACCAATAATTTCGACTTCTGTCTCCATCTTTATTTCATACAATTCATAAATGGTATCCTTTACAAATTGGATGAGGTCAAGTACATCCTGGGCCTTTGCATTACCAGCATTGACGATAAAGTTTCCGTGCATCTCAGAAATCTTCGCCCCGCCGATCGAATGTCCTTTTAACCCTGCTACCTCTATTAGCTTTCCTGCATAGTTTGGAAGTGGATTACGAAAGATACTTCCTGCACATGGGAAGTTCCATGGTTGGGTCTCTTTACGATAATCTTTATTTTGTTGCATTTTTCCAACTATCGAATCTTTATCTCCTTCATATAATTGGAATACGGCTTCCACAACAATTCCTGGTCTTTTCTTTTGGAGAACTGATGTGCGATATGAGAATTCCATTTCGTCTTTTGTTAACCACTGCATTGTACCATCTTCCAATAAGACGTATGCTTTCGTTAAAATTTGCGAAATATCTGAACCATGCGCACCAGCATTCATATAGACAGCACCGCCTACTGAACCAGGAATTCCACCTGCGAATTCTAACCCAGTTAATCCTTTTCGGCTAATGATTGTTGCAAGGGTAATAAGAGAATATCCTCCACCAACGGTAACCTCAGTTCCATTTACTTCAAGTAGGTCAATTCCTGCTCCTAGCTTAATGACTACTCCTTCAATACCTTTATCTGATACAAGTAAATTCGAGCCTCTCCCAATCGCCGTCCACTTTACATTATATTCTTTTATTAGTTTCATTACTGTCTCTAGATTTTCTACAGATGATGGTTCGATTAACAAATCTGCAGGACCACCAATTTTAATCGTCGTATGATTAGCCAAAGGCTCATTTTCTTTAACCTTACCTACATGTAATTCAGTTAGCTGTTTAATCATTTCCTTCATAATATCCTCCCTTTCTAACGTTCAAACGGAGTTTTACGTTATCATATGCAATAATAGAAATATAGGCTACTTCTATTTCTTTTCAACCAATTCCTTCATTAGGTTAAATAGCCGTTCAGCTGCATCAGGAATACCTAATTCCTTTGCTGATGCCTTCATCTCAAACAGCTTTGTTTTGTCCATTAATATTTCATCGATTGTTTCGACTAATTTTTGGCTTGATAGCTCTTTCTCTAGTAACAGCTTTGCTGCCCCTTTATCCGTTAACGACCGAGCATTTTTCTCTTGATGGTTTGCTGTTACATACGGACTTGGAATCAGGATGCTTGGAACCCCAAGCGAAGTTAGTTCTGCAAGGGTGGTAGCGCCTGCTCTTGCTACAGTAAGGTCTACACCAGCTAGTACTTCTGGCATATTATGAATAAAAGGCTTAACATGCACATTTCTTGGATTCCCTACTAGCTCAACTTCTTTTTTCACACTTTCATAATGAACATCACCTGTCACGTACACCACTTCATATGGTTTTTCTCTAAGCTCATTTAAAGATTTTATTACGGCCTCATTAATCGGTTTTGCCCCGCGACTTCCACCAAAAATTAAAACAACCGGAGAGCTTGTTTTTAAACCTACTGAGATACGTCCTTTAGCTCCATCTTTCCCTAATACTTCTGAAGCACGAGGATTCCCAGTGAAAACCACTTTCTCTTCTGGAAAGAACGCCTTTGCTTCCTCAAAGCAAATCGCAATCTTATTTACATAACGGCTTAAGAATTTATTAGTAAGGCCTGGAATGCTGTTTTGTTCATGGATGATAGTGGGGATTCCAAGCTTAGATGCAGCGTATACAACAGGACCGCAAACATAACCACCAGTACCGATAACAACATCCGCCTTAAACTCTTTTAGCATTCTTTTGCTTTCTTTCACTCCTTTTAAAAAACGCATGACGGTCTTTGCATTTTCAAAAGAAATTTTGCGTTTAAAACCGGTAATATGTATGGACTTAAACGGAATATTTTCACGAGGAACTAGACTGCTTTCTAACCCCTTTTCCGTACCAATGTATAAAAATTCTACATCTTTTCTTTGTTTCTGAATTTCTCTAATAAGGGCTAGAGCTGGATAAATATGACCTCCAGTTCCACCACCACTAACTACAATTTTCATAATTCCACCTCTTTGAAGAGATTTTTAATGTTAAGGACTAAGAGGATGAAACATCTGTGATACATATCACAATTTGCCTTTTCCTCATTCTACTACATTCTAATTATTATAAAGAACATATGTGAACAATGTCATCTAAATGTAATATAAATTGGAAAAAATATCAGCTGATTCCAATCTTTAACGTAAAAAGAAGAAAACCCGGCATATTGCCGAGCTAGCTTAAGACGATTTTAATTGGAAATACAAAGTTGTCTATCGATAGAATCGAGATAGCAGTTGGTTTCATTCATAAAGGACGTTGATGATGCTCCATCCTTGCGAGTTACCATGTCCTTAATATCGAGCATACCTGCTGATGTTAAGTAATACTCCTATCGCCATGAGCATTAAGGTTAAGGAAGAACCTCCATAGCTTAGAAAAGGGAGTGTGATTCCAGTAACTGGCATAAGACCGGTAACAACTCCAATATTGATCATCACCTGTATGGCGACCATTGCAATAATTCCAACTGCTAAAAAGCTTCCAAACAAATCCGGCGCACCGAGAGCAATACGAATCCCTCTCCACAGAAGTAACGAAAATAGCAGAAGAACAAATGAGCCACCAATAAAGCCTAACTCCTCAGACAAGATGGCAAAAATAAAATCTGTCTGTGGCTCTGGTAAGTAAAAGAACTTCTGTCTGCTTTGGCCAAGACCTAATCCAAAAAGTCCCCCTGGTCCAATAGCATATAGGGATTGGATGATTTGAAACCCGCTCCCTAGTGGATCTTCCCAAGGATCTAAAAAAGATGTGATACGCTTCATCCGATAAGGTGCTGATATAACCAAGCCAACAAACCCAAGCAAACCAACCATGCCAAGTCCAACGAAATGGCTAATCCGTGCACCCGCAATGAAAATCATGACCACACTTGTACCAACCATAACCGTTCCTGTCCCTAAGTCTGGTTGAAGCATGATCATCCCAAAGGCTACAAACACAATCCCTAAAGAAGGGATAAGCCCCTTTTTGAATGAAGTGATTAGCTTCTGGTTTTCTGACAAGAACTTCGCAAGAAACGCAATCATCGCGAGTTTCATAAATTCAGAAGGCTGGATTGAGAAAGCACCGACGCCAATCCAACTACGAGAGCCATTCCGTTCATTTCCAATTCCTGGAATCAACACAACCACTAATAATACAAAGCAAATGATTAATATCACTTTAGACCAGGTACGCCAAGTCCAATAGTCAATGTTCATAATAAAAAACATCGCAACAATTCCCACACAAGCAAATAACAGCTGTCTTTTCGCAAAGAAGAAAGAATCTTCAAATTTATACTCTGCCCAAACGGCACTTGCACTATAAACCATAATGAGTCCAACCGTTAATAAAGTAAATGTGACAATCATTAAGATGAAATCAGGAGTAGTTCTTTTTGTCGGCAACGCAACACACCTCGACTGCAAGTTTTAGGGCCTGCACGAGGTGTATATCCTGAAAGAAAATAGCTGTAATTGGAGGTTTACAAACAGATTTCCCTATCGTACAAGCCCTTACTTAAGCTTATGCACCGCATCGATAAAAATGTCACCTCGAACCTCAAAAGTTTTATATTGGTCCCAGCTAGCGCAAGCTGGAGATAACAGAATGACATCTCCTGGCTCGGAAAGCTCGTAGGCGGCAGGTACGGCTTTTTCCACATTATCGACACGGATTTGATTTTTTATTCCTGCTTCAAGTGCGGCTGCTTCGATTTTAGGGGCTGTTTGCCCAAATGTGATTATCGCCTTTACATTTTTTAGTGCTGGGATTAAAGAATCAAAATCATTTCCTCGATCTAAGCCTCCAGCAAGCAAAATAGTTGGCTGGTTAAAGGCTGCAAGTGCATTTTCCGTTGCAAGGATATTTGTTGCTTTTGAGTCATTATAAAATTTTCGTCCATTATATTCAGAAACAAACTGCAAACGATGTTTGACCCCAGCAAAAGATGTTAAAACTTGGTAAATGGATTTATTTCTTACTAGACAAAGTTTTGCAGCTGCTATTGCAGATAAGATGTTTTCTAAGTTATGGGCACCAGGTAAAGAAAGTTCTTTTGTTTCCATAATTTTCTCATCATCGAAATAGATCCAACCATCCTTTACAAAGGCACCACTTTCTAGAACTCTCTTTGTGGAAAAAGGAATGATTTGCGCATTGGACGTTTCGGCTATATCCATTACTTCTTGTTGCTCCGCGTTTACAATAAAATAGTCAGATTTCGTTTGGTTTTTAGTAATATTTGCCTTTGCATGGGCGTACTCTTTTCTTGTCCCATGATAATCTAGATGGGCATCATATAGATTAGTTAAGATCGCAATTTTTGGTTGGAATTCTTTAATTCCCATTAGCTGAAAAGAGGACAACTCCATTACGATCGTGCTGTCTTTATTCACTACTTGTGCTACCTCACAAGCTACCTTCCCAATATTTCCAGCGATATAAGGTGATTTTGCATCCTCTTTAAGAATTTCATATACCAATGTAGTCGTTGTAGTTTTCCCATTCGTACCTGTAATTCCTACAATAGGTGCCTCAGAAATTTGATAGGCTAGTTCCACTTCTGTAATGATCGGAATGTCCCGATCCATTGCCCCGACAATCATTGGATTATGGTAGGGGATGCCAGGGTTTTTTACAATGAGTTCAAACCCTTCATCTAGCAGCTCTATTGGATGATCACCACAAATTACGGTTATTCCCTGCTCTAATAATCCTTGTGCTTCTGGGTTTTCAGATAATGGTTTTCTATCATTTACAGTGACAAATGCACCAAGCTTATGTAAAAGCGAGGCTGCTCCAACCCCGCTCATGGCTAAACCAAGAACTAGAATCTTTTTATGACGATACGTATCAATATACTTCAATTATATCCACACCTCTATATATATTCCGAGGACAGCAAACAAAACTCCCACTGTCCAAAATGTAACAACTACTCTCCATTCAGACCAGCCTACTAGCTCATAATGATGGTGCAAGGGGCTCATTCGGAAAATACGCTTTCCTGTCGTTTTAAAGGAAATGACTTGTAGAATAACAGATAGCGTTTCAATTACAAATACTCCTCCTATAATAATAAGAAGGATTTCCAGCTTCGTAAGAATGGCAATAGTAGCAATTGCTCCGCCCAATGCTAATGAACCTGTATCACCCATAAATACTTTAGCTGGGTGGGCATTAAATACAAGAAACCCTAAAACCGCTCCAACGACAGCTACTGCAAAAATCGCAATTTCAAATTGAGATTGACTCCAAGCAAGTACACCTAGAGCACCAAAAGCAATTGCAGCTGATCCGGATACGAGACCATCTAGCCCATCTGTTAAGTTTACTGCATTTGAAAAACCGACTAACCAAAAAATAATAAAGAATACATACATCCACCCTAAATCAAATGAAAGATCTGTTAGAGGAATGCTCACTTCTGTTGAAAAATCACTTTGCTTCAGAACCAGATAAAAGATGATTGAAATGATCATTTGCCCAAGCAGCTTTTGCTTTGAAGTTAGCCCTAAGTTTCGTTTCATCACTACTTTGATGAAATCATCTAAAAACCCTAATAAACCAAAGCCCAATGTAACGAGCAATAATAAATATGTTTTGACCGTTGGCTCTGAAAACTTTCCTGCCATTACTAATGTAGTGAGAGTAATAGACAGAAGTATCATGACTCCACCCATAGTTGGAGTCCCAGATTTCTTTTGATGAGATTTCGGTCCTTCTTCCCGAATGCTTTGTCCAAATTTCAACCTTCTTAAGAAGGGAATAAAGATTGGAGATAGTAATACCGTTATTAAAAACCCCATTAAGATGGTAAAGAATATTACTTGTTCCATCATTATTTCTCCCTCCCTTCTATTAGGCTGTTCATTATTTCCTTAAGCTCATCTTTACCATACTGGCGGTTTTCATGAAATAGAACCTCATTCTGAATAAAGATTTGAGTCATATCTTCTCGCTTACTTTTTAATCCACTTACTTTATCATTATAGAATTCAATCATTTGTATTAAACCTTTCACGTGATCTTTTGTGTATAGAATTGGAAAATGATTTGGGGTGTAGGAAGGCACTTGAAGATCCTTATCCCATATTGCGGCGATTGCTCCGTTTTCAATCGCCTCCTGCAAATTAGTAGAATCTTTTTCTACAGGAATATACAGTCCCTTTTGCTGTTTTGTATCAGAAGATATAGCAACCGTATGAAATTGCAAATCTGCATCATCAATTCCAGATGCATTTGGGAATAATCTTCTCAAATCTTCATACGTTAATAACATGTTATCTCCCCTTAATTGCCTCTTTTGCAACAATGCGATCGTCAAAATCATAGATTTGATCCCCGATTTGCTGATACGTTTCATGACCTTTTCCAGCAATCAAAATGACATCCCCTGAACGTGCTTGTTGAACTGCATATTGGATAGCCTCTTTACGGTCGAGGATACTTATATATTTACCGCCTTTAACACCTGCTTCCATTTCCTTAATAATGGAGGCTGGATCTTCACTTCTTGGATTATCAGAAGTAAAAATGGCATCTGTTGCATGTAGGCATGCTATGTTCGCCATAAGCGGTCGCTTCGTTCGATCTCGATCTCCCCCGCACCCCACTACTACAAACACTCGCTTCTGTGCAAATTGTTTAATGGTCGATAGAGCATTTTCCAAGCTATCAGGTGTATGTGAATAGTCAACGATAACAGAGAAATCTTGGCCTTCATCCACAAGCTCAAATCTGCCAGCAACACCTTTTATCGTCTCTAACGTACTTAATATGGAATCTAAGGACAGCCCTGAAACCAGTGCCGCCGCAATACTCGCTAATACATTATAAACACTGAATTTACCAACTAGCTGTATCTGTACCTTATGTATTCCATGCGGACTAATTAGATCAAAGGTAGTTCCTCCAGCTCCCATATGAATGTTCGTTGCTTGTATATCTGCCTTACGATCAATACCGTAAGTGAATATATGAGCAGCCGTTGCTTTTATATACTCATCGCTTGCTGCATCATCTGCATTTAATACAGCATATTTAGGGTTTGTATGGTCAAATGTATTTCCTAATTGAGCAAACAGTAACCCTTTTGCATGTCGATACTCCACCATCGTTTGATGAAAATCTAAATGATCCTGTGTTAGATTCGTAAATACCGCCACATTAAAGTCACTACCGTGTACCCGCCCCTCCACTAAAGCGTGGGAAGAGACCTCCATAACCGTCGTTTCAACCTTTTCTTCAGCCATTTCTTTAAAGGTTTTTTGAAGGGTCAAACTCTCTGGAGTTGTATTTTTGACTTCTGAAATTTTGTTACCTATTTTTGTGTACATCGTTCCAATTAATCCAGTGTTCTGTCCTGCATCTGAAAATATTTTTTCAATCAGATGACTTACGGTAGTTTTTCCATTTGTTCCTGTAATACCGATTAAATGAAAGCTACGACTAGGCTGACCATAAAAGGTATCTGCTAAAATAGCCATCGCCCGTTTCGTATTCTTAACTACAAGGACTGGAACGGATACTTCCAGTTTCCTTTCAGCTAAAATAGCAACTGCTCCATTTTTAACAGCTGCTTCAGCAAAATCATGACCATCTACAGTAAATCCCTTTATACAAATAAATAAGCTCCCCTGTTGAACTTTTCTGTTATCATTTTCGATTGATGTAATTTCAGGATTTTCCTCCATATCAGGAGGAAAAGGAAGGATATTTTTTAATAAATGCTGTAATTTCAATTAGATCAAATCCTCTCTAATTTTAGAAGGCTGTTTTCATATATTCTATGAGTATCTTTCATTAAAATTTGTTCATATATGATCTTTTGCATGTTATTGATTATCAACATCAATCAATTAACATCTAGATTTTTTTATAATATTTTGCTAAATAAAACGTTATGCACTTTGTTAGTCACACTTGAAAGACATCTATAGCGATACTTATTTTACATGATAAATGATGATTTAGCTATTTGATATTCATATGTATGTGAAAAAGAGTCGCCTATGCAGGAATCAATCGACTTTTAACGATTATTTAACAGAAAATAGAAAAAGGGACTAGATTATTTATCCATAGACCCATTAATAAAGGCGGCGTTTAAGCCGCCTCTCATTCTACTCTTCTGGTTTATCACTGAAATATAGTCGAATGGTCGAACCTTCCTTCAGTTTCACACCCGCTTGTGGGGTTTGTTTCACGACAATATCTCCTTGCCCACTTGCATCAATTTTGAGATTAACCATTATTTCTTGAATCTCTCGCTTCGATAGGCCAACAACATTTGGGACTTCTACCATTGGTGTATCTAACCAAGTTGTTTCCTTCTCAATCTGCCCTTTTCTAGGTTCTACACCCATTGCTCGCAAACTATCTCCCATGATATTACCTACAATTGGAGCAGCAACAACGCCACCAAACTGGATCGTTCCTTTTGGATTATCGACAGCCACATAAACAACTAATTCTGGATCATCTGCTGGAGCAAACCCAATAAAGGAAACGATATAATTATTCTCCATATATTTTCCATCTTTAACTTTTTGGGCAGTACCTGTTTTCCCACCTACCCGATAACCATCTACAAAGGCATTCTTCCCACTTCCTTGAGCAACAACCGTTTCAAGAGCATGCCTAATTTCCTTAGATGTTTCCTCTGAAATGACTTTTCTCTTTGCAACTGGAGAAGTTTTCATCATTACTTCATCAGTAACTGGGTTTATTAACTCTTTTGCAATATATGGGGTATAAAGAGTTCCACCATTTACCGCAGCAGAGATAGCTGCTACCTGTTGAATTGGAGTAACCGAAACTCCTTGCCCAAAGGATGTAGTAGCCAATTCAACAGGTCCTACACGATCGAGATTAAATAATATCCCTTTTCCTTCACCTTGAAGATCAATTCCTGTTTTCTGACCGAACCCAAAATTTTTAATATATTTAAACAGGGTTTCTTTCCCTAAGCGGTCACCTAGCTCGATAAAACCTGGGTTACATGAATTTTGAACAACCTCGAGAAAAGTTTGGCTTCCATGACCTCCGCTTTTCCAACAATGAATTTTCGCTCCACCCACCTTAACAAAGCCTGGGTCATGAAAATGATCTTTTTCTAAGTCAACTTTTCCCTCTTCAAGGGCAGCTGCTAGCGTAATAATCTTAAAGGTGGATCCTGGCTCATACGTACTCCAAACAGGTAAATTACGATTATATACTTCGGGAGGAACCTCTTGAAAGTTTGTTGGATTGAAATCAGGTCGGCTAGACATTCCAAGAATTTCTCCTGTATTCGGATTCATTGCAATTGCTACTAACCCATCTGGATTATATTTAGCTTCTGCAATATCCAATTCTCGTTCCATAATAGTCTGAATCTTTGAATCGATCGTTAGTTTCAGGTCCATTCCATCAACTGGAGGCTGATAATCATCAGCCATGTCATTCATTCTTTTCCCCTTTGCATCTGCGTAAAACTGAACGGAGCCTTCTTCTCCATTCAATTCTTTATCATAATAAAGTTCAAGCCCCATTAACCCTTGATTATCGATTCCTGCAAAACCAAGCACATGAGATAGATAATCTCCAAAAGGATAATGTCTTTTGGAATCTTCCCCGATATACACACCTTCAATCCCTAAAGCCCTAATTTCTTTAGCCTTCTCATGAGAGATTTTTCTTCCTTCTTTGAGACGAACAATTGAAGCTACCTTTGTAATTTCTTTGTATGCCGTTTCTTTTGACATATTTAATGTAGCTGCTAGTTTTTCTGCAGCAGTAGCAGGGTCTTTTATCTGCCTTGGGACAACATAGACAGTTGGTGCACTTATATTAGTGGCTAGAGGAACTCCATTTCGATCGACAATCTCTCCACGTTCGGGCTCAAATGGGATATTTCGGCTCCACGAATCCTTTGCTTTTCCTGTTAGCATATCCCCGAGAAAAAATTGAACATATCCAAGCCTTAGATCAATGATGAAAAAAATAAGAATACCTACTAATAAAGCTATCGTCAATCTTTTTCTGACGGTCACATTCGATACACGCATGTCTAACGAACCTCCTTAAGTTATGGCTCGTCTCAATATATGCTTGTACCTATTGAATTAGAACGTTGTTCCGATTGAAGCATTCTGTAACATAATCTGTTCAAACAGGCATTAATCGTGGACTTGATCCTCGCTATCTTCTGAACTTTCCGCCTTTCCCGCTTTTTCCATTTGCTGCTGTGGAGTCTCTAGCTCTAAAATTAAGTACTCTCCACTTTTAATTTTCGCACCTGCTTGAAGATTTTGTTTGACTACATATCCACTTCCAACAATATTTAATTGCAAATCTGCCATCTTCGCAACCTTCATCGAATCCCTTAATGACCAGCCAACCATATTTGGCACTGTTAGGTCTCCATCTGTTTTTAATATTACTTTTTCTCCTTTAAGAAGCTTCGCGTTTGCTTGTGGAAGCTGAGAAACAATTTTATCCCCAGTGCCTAACACCTCCACATGCACTCCTAATGATTGAAGCTGCTTAACCGCTTGATCTCTCGATACCTCAGACAGATTCGGTGTTGTTTTAATAGTCGTTTCCTTTGTTAGGTTTGGCTCAATGTTCAAATATTGAAGGCTGTTCTTCATAACAGGTTTAAATATTTCAGATACCGGCTCTGCTCCACTAACTGATTCGTCAATTTCTGGTTGCTGAACGGAAACATAGATGACTAATTGTGGTTCATCCTTAGGAGCCATTCCTAAAAAAGAAAAGATATAATTTTTATGACCTTCTAAATATCTTCCATTAGGACCTGGAATTTGCGCTGTTCCTGTTTTCCCTGCAACCTCATAGCCATCAATATTGTAACGGTTAAACCCCGTACCCTTTGGAGAAGATACAACGGTTTCCAAGTAATCTCTTACTAGCTTCGCTGTATCAGCCGATACAGGAGTACCCACAACCTCTGGCTGATAGTCTTTTACAATCTCATTCGTATCTGGATCGACAATCTTATCTACCACATGGACCTGCATCATCTTTCCGTTATTTGCTATAGCTGTTGCTGCCTGAACTTGTTGAATTGGAGTAATAGCTGTTCCCTGACCAAACCCTGTTGTAATTTTTTCAAGGGGATAATTATATAGTACCTTCCCACCAGTTTCATTTGGTAGATCAATTCCAGTTGGTTGATCAAACCCAAACTTGGTCAAATAATCTCGATAGGTTTCAAAGCCAATTTTGTCTTTCACAAGTTTTGCAAAAGCAACATTGGACGATCGCTGTAGTCCTTCTAAATAAGTAATACTTCCCCACCCAACGTAATTATGGTCATGAATAGGTGAAGAATTCTCAGTTACTTTATATCTACCTGATTGAAACCATTCATTTGGATTAAAAACGTTCTCCTCAACAGCAGCTGCAAGTGTAAATATCTTCATCGTTGACCCTGGCTCAAAGGAGTTTTCAATGGCCTCGTTATGCCAGCTATCAGCAATGCCTTCTCTGGTTTTCGGGTGAAAAGTTGGCCTTTGCCCCATCGCCAATATTTCACCTGTTTTCGGGTCAGCGACTATGGCAACCATTTTTTTTGGATTATACTTATCTTGCACTTTGTTTAATGTGTCTTCTAACAGTGTTTGAATTTTCTTATCAAGTGTTAAATAGACATCTTTACCATTCTGGGCAGGTTTAACTTTTTCGGTCCCATCAGGTAAAATGACCTCCCATAAATCACTTTCGTATTGGATACTGCCGTTTTGTCCGGTTAAGAGATCATTTAAATTTTTTTCTATGCCAAGCTGTCCAACATTCTCACTTACACCTGACTTGTTTTTTTCTTCCATGGCGTAACCGATTACGTGAGAAGCAAATACACCATTCGGATAAAAACGCTTCTTATCTCGAATAAATGTAATTCCTGGTAACTTCAAATTTTCAATTTCTTTCTTCGTTTGAAAAGAGATATCTCTTCCTGCCTTGCCAAATTCAATCTGAAAGGTATCTTCCTTCACATCTGTCAGCAAGCTATAAATCTCAGATTCTTTTAAGTTAATATATTTCGCTAACTCGCTTGCCGTTTTTTTAGGATTGGACACATAGTTTGGCTTCATTTTTTCGGAAAGGATGGCTACGAGTGTATACGAAGAAGAGTCTTCAGCAATAACCTCACCGTTTTGGTCAAGGATTTTCCCCCGCACTGCTTCAATGACACCTTCTTTTGCGTATTTTTGCTGTGCTTTAACAGCTAGTGGTTGTCCTGCTGCTTCACCTGTTACTTGAATATAAATAATTCGAGAAATCAAGACAAAAAAGAGCAGACAAAATATTACAAATAATATCGCTGCTCCTACATTGATATTTGGCTGTTTCTTACTCATTACTCTTGCACAACCTTAACATTGTTATCATTAAGTTTTAAGCCTAACTCTTCCGCTTTTGCTTTTATTCTCTCGTATGCACTAAGCTCGCTCACTTGCATTTCAAGGTCATTGTTTTCCCGTTGCTTTACATCAATTGACGCCTTTGTTTCATGTATATCTTTGTTAACTTTGTAAATCGCCGTTTGGTTCGAAATAATGTTAACAGAACCAATGCAAAGAATCGCCCCAAATAATAATCCTAACACTTTTTCTCCAGGGGACAACCAAGGCATCCTATTAGCTTGTTTTTTTGGTGCTTGTACGGATTGCTGCTGACGTTTTTCCTCTTGCTGAAGTTTTCTAGCAAGATTACTCATAATATCCCTCCTGTTTAAAATGTATTATATTTTTTCGATAATTCGAAGCTTTGCTGATCTTGATCGGTTATTTCCTTCCAATTCTTCTTCAGAAGGGATAATCGGTTTTCTAGTAATAACTCGTAATTTAGGCTGGTATTCTTTAGGAATAATTGGTAGTCCTGGCGGAAGGTCAGGCGTTTGACTGGCCTCTTTAAAGGCTACTTTACATATGCGATCTTCTAGTGAATGAAAGGTTATCACGCAAATTCTCCCACCAGGATTTAGTAAGTCCATTGCTTGGTTAAGTGAATCCTTGAATACTCCTAATTCATCGTTTACAGCAATTCGAATGGCTTGGAAAATTCTTTTTGCCGGATGCCCACCTTTTCTTCTTGCAGGAGCAGGGATTCCATCCTTTATTAGTTCTACTAATTCTGATGTCGTTTCAATCGGCTTCTTTTCACGTGCGGCTTCAATTTTTCTCGCCACTTGTTTCGAGAATTTTTCTTCTCCATATTGAAAGAATATTCGAACAAGATCTTCGTAACTCCAATGGTTTACGACATCATAGGCACTTATTGATGCATCTTGATCCATCCGCATATCAAGAGGTGCATCATGGTGATAACTAAATCCTCTTTCAGGAGTATCAAGCTGAGGAGACGAAACACCTAGATCATATAAAACCCCATCTACCTTATGTATTCCTTGCTTTTCTAACTCCTCTTGCAGATAAGCAAAATTACTCTTAATAATAATCAGCTGGTCGCCATAAGCTGCTAATTTCTCTTTTGCATTGGCAATGGCTACATCATCTTGATCAAATGCAATTAATTTTCCATCTTCAGAAAGCTTTGATAAGATAAGCGAACTATGGCCTGCACCACCTAGCGTGCAATCCACATAAATTCCATCTGGTTTTATATTTAATCCATCGACGGATTCTTCAAGTAATACAGTTGTATGTTTAAACATGCTGCTCCACCTTTCCAATCGTACCTTCTTTAGGAATTATAGCTTGTATTTTTGCGCTATTTAATAAAACATTCCCATTATATATCAAACCCAATCATATTTTCTGCAATTTCTGCGAAAGATTCCTCAGATTCCGCAAAAAAGTCTTCCCATAGCTGTTTGCTCCATATTTCTATTCGATTGGAAACTCCTACGATTACACATTCTTTGTCTATCTTTCCATATTGGAGAAGGTGGGATGAGATATTAATTCGACCTTGTTTATCAAGTTCACACTCGGCTGCTCCTGAAAAGAAAAAGCGAGTAAAAGCACGAGCATCCTTCTTTGTTAGGGGTAAAGCTTTTAGCTTTTCTTCAAGTAGCTTCCATTCACTTAACGGGTAGCCAAACAAGCATTGATCCAAGCCACGTGTCAGAATAAATGTTTCTCCTAAACTGTCACGAAACTTTGCAGGCACGATTAAACGGCCCTTAGTATCAACGTTATGATGGTATTCACCCATGAACATGCCTGCTACCCCCACTTTTTAACTCAAATGTACCACATTCCCCCACTTTCCACCACCTATTTTTATAAATTCTACCACTCGATGAAAATCCCTTCTTTTTCTTGGGTGTTTTTTGGAAAGGTTGTTTTCGTATAAAATGTTGCTTTTGAAACATGGATTGTTTTCCACTCCAAGAAACTCGCTTGCCGCAAGGCGAGTGGTGAGATTTCACGACTTCGCCTTTGGAGTCTCACCTGAACCACTGCTCCCGCAGACGTCTCGCATCCTTTCGCTCCAAACTGCTAACCTTCTTACGAAGAAGGAAATCTTTCCTGGTAAAAACTACAGTCTCTTAGAAAATAGCTTTTGGAAAAGAAAATCAGATATTCCTCTTCAACAATAAACCAACTCTTTCACTTGCTCTCCGCCTACGAGTGAGGGAAATTTCCTTTTCATTTCTTTTGAAGCGCTTAACATCCACTGAAAAATTTATAACTTTCTGATGAACAACAAAAAAGGGGCATGGAATGTATATGACATTCCATGCCCTTTTTCATTACTTTACTCTTCACTTTAGTGCCATAAATTATAGCTTTATTACTTTATGCGTACCATCAAATGAAAGTGGTTGGCTAATCATTTCATTAAACAAACCTAATCCATATTTGTTTAAGAAGTAGAACATATTCCATGTTCGCTCTTGTGGCCCACCATTCGGTCTTAGTGAGCTTTCAATTCGATCAAATTTAGATAGAATCGTTTCATATTTCCGTTGTACTGATTCTTCTACTTTACCATCCATAAAATGAAGCTGCTTAATGATTAGCTCTTCGTTCTTCTGAAGCAAAGGAAGGAGTCCTCTATCCTTTTGCTCTAACTCAGAACGAATCTGCTGATATGTTTTGGAGATATCTCTTTGAGCAGATTCAAGCAAATCCCGTACTTCGTGATGACGTACAGAAGATAAATACATTTCTTTTTCAGCTGTTGCACCTTTTGTTAAAGCATCAATTAAGTCGATCGATAACTCTTTCAATTCTGATTCAATCGCCCTCTCAAGAAGAGTGAAGTTTAGCCTTGGGACGATAGGTGGCATTTTGAGCTGCAAGTGCTCAAAAGCACCTTGTAATTCTCCCCAATACGCTATTTCTCCTGGGCCCCCAATAAACGCAATAGTTGGAAAGAGTAGATCTTGCATGATCGGACGAGTAACTACATTATTACTTAATTGTTCGGGTGTTCGTTCAGCAATGCTTTTAAGCTCATCTATCGAAATCCGAATTGTACCACTTTTCCCCAAGAATGAACCATGATGATCATATTCTAACAATACCCGCTCTTTATGTAATTCATCATAGTAAAAAAGGTTAGCTGCATTTTCTTTTATTTCTATTGTATTATTAATTCCCAGAGATTGTAACTCTGCTTGTTTGCTTTTTACAGCATTCGTAATCCCCTCAAATTCTTCAATCATTCGGTAAAAATAAGGAGATTCTAACTGTCTTAAACCTCTATCTGCCGAGTCAATTATTAATAGACCATGCTCTTTAAATAACTCCATAATCATGTAGGCGAAGAAATCTACAAAAGTACTCGATTTATCAATAGCACTTTTCGCAAACTGGATAAGGCCCCCGGTATGTTCACTTTCGCCTAACTGTTCAATCACTCCGTGTACCCAGTGCATACAAAGTTCATGATCGAGTGTTAGATTTGAAATCATATCTTTCTCGAAGACTCTTTCAGGGTAAACCTTCTTTTTCAAGGTGCCCCCATTGTTAATAAAAATGTGATTTACCTCATCATAATCATGATCCTCTCCAGCAATCCAAAACACTGGAATCACTGGTACATTTAATTCTTTTTCTTTTTCATTTGCAAGCTTAATAATGGAGATGATTTTATGTATCGAATAAAGTGGTCCCGTTAGTATTCCTGCTTGTTGTCCCCCAATAACCACTACACTATCATTATGTCTAAGTTTTTTTATCGACTCTTCCACTTGAAGGGAAGTAGGAAACTTCCTCATGTAGTCATTCAAATAATTCGCTAGCTCAGACCTTTGAAACGATCGGTTTCTTAGCTCTTGTAGCCTTAATTCATCGTCACCTTTATGAGAAAAGCGATAATGAAAAAAACGCTGAATCTCTTCGTTTTGCGCCAAATAATCCGTTACAAATGATTGGCGTGTCGGCAGAGAGAGATTTAAAACCTCCATTTATGTACTTCCTTTCTAGTCATCAATTTTCCCTCAGTATAGCATTGACGATATAAAAAAGAAAAAGACTTTGCTTATGATACGAAAGAAGTCACTCGATTAATGAGACCATACAGAAGTAGGAAGATGTATGCGGACATAAAGATTAAAAAATTGAAGCGCCAAATCCCTTTAAACACAAGTGGTATATTGATTTCCTTCTTTGTTTTCCAGTGAAGAATGACAAACATAATGGCAGTTAAGATAATAAAGATGATGATTAACCAAAGAAATGATTTTTCCCATATGACAAGCAGCAAATAATGTACAGCTAATATGATGAAAAATGTTGTAACATCTAAAGCGATAAGGACCGATTTCCGATGATGCTTTGTTAGCTGCTTACTAATAACAAATACCAAGATATACCCTAATAAAGGTACAGTAATGATTGTAGCGACAACGGATGAAAAAATAGCAGACATAACCTCACTCCCCTCTTCTATACTCTTGTCCTTTAATACTATGATAATAGCTAGTAATTAACTTAGACTGAAGATTTTTCGCTGTTGCCCTCTCTAAAAGGTATCCTAAAATCGCATCAACTTCTGTCCTACGGTTTTCCTCTAAGTCTTTAAGCATCGACGAGCGATTACCTGCTGTTTTCTCACATACTTCTTTTACATAACGATAATATTTTTCTTTATCTTGAAGTCCTAAGATCAAGCAGATTTCATCAAATAATTGTTGAAAGAGATTATGAAAATGAGGGTTAGAAATTAATTCCCCATTTGGTACTTTTAATATGGCAGTTAGCGGGTTCACCACTCCGTTTACCACCAATTTATTCAAAAGAATATTTTCATAACCTTCTTCAATATAAAATGGAAATTCAGATGAGGACGATGCAAGTAGCCAATCAATCATTCCATTGTCACTTGGAACGATTGGCGAAATCTTCGTCATGCCCATACCTGTATGTTTCACGAAATTTGATTTCATTCTCAATGCTCCATGATCAACAATTCCAACATAAACTTTCCAATGTTCAAGGGAACTTATCCCTTTTAAATGACCCATTCCATTTTGCAAAAATAGAATCGGTTTATCACTTTTTACACTTGTGATACGATCTAGTACATTGGGAAGATGATATTGTTTAACTGTAACAAACGTTAAATCCTCATCACCCCTCCACTCAGAAAATGGCAATGCTCTCACTTTTGTTAAATACTCATTATTACCAATCTCAATAAATAACCCTTCTTCTTCTATCAGCTTAGCTTGTTCAAGTGAGCGAGTATAAACAATCACTTCATTTTTCTGATTCAAATAGTAAGCAAAAAGTAGTCCGATTGACCCTCCACCAACAATTGCTATTTTCATTTTCCTACTCCTAACGTCAGAGTCTTAGTCATATTTTAACAGAATATTAAAATTTAAGAATAGAATCGTGCAAGAATCCCAAAAAATTCACGACCTTTTCACGAAATAGGAAATATTAGTAAAGCATCACTTTATAAAAAGAAAAAAGGCTGTCATAGGAGATGATGGTCTGACCTCCTTATGTTACAGCCTCAGCATTTTATACGATATTAAACTGGATATACAGGGTGTTTACGAACACTAAAGATAACTTCCTTTGTTTCATACAACTCAAACCTTTCAGCAAGAACATTTCTTAATTGTTCAGGTGCTACGATATCATCCACAATTAACTCTGATGCTAATCGATAAATATCGATATGCTCTTTATACTCTTGCTGTTTTTCTTGCACATACGCTAAGCGTTCTTTTGGATCTTCAATTTCATTAATTTTATTCGAGTAGACAGCATTGACCGCAGCTTCTGGGCCCATTACAGCGATTTGTGCTGTTGGGAGAGCAATACAACAGTCAGGCTCGAATGCTGGACCGGCCATCGCATATAATCCTGCACCATATGCCTTTCGCACGACGACAGAAATTTTTGGTACGGTCGCTGAGCTCATTGCCGCAATTAGCTTTGCACCATGACGAATAATTCCTGCCCTTTCAACTTTTGTCCCAATCATAAAACCGGGAACATCAGCTAAGAATAATAATGGAATATGGAATGCATCACAAAGCTGAATAAACTTCGCTCCCTTGTCAGCTGAATCTACAAATAATACTCCACCCTTCACTCTCGGTTGGTTAGCTACGATTCCAACTACTTTTCCATTGATTCTTGCCAATCCAGTAATCAGCTCTGGAGCAAACAGCTTTTTTATTTCAAAAAAACTTCCTTCATCAATAAGCGTATCAATACACTCATACATATTGAACGGGGCATTTTGATTCGTCGGAATAATTTCCTCTAGAGATCGACCCGCTTTCGGTTCAACAACAGGAATTTCCTTCGTTTTTTCTTTAAAATTTGCTGGAAAATAGGTCAAATATTGACGAGCAAACTGAATTGCTTCTTCTTCATTCTGAGCAAGTACGTCGCCACATCCACTAACAGAGCAGTGCATACGGGCTCCACCCATTTCTTCCAATGTTACTTTCTCCCCTATAACCTTCTCAGCCATCCTTGGGGAACCCAAATACATAGAAGCGTTTCCATCTACCATAATAACGATATCACAAAAAGCAGGGATATAGGCTCCACCTGCTGCTGAAGGGCCGAACAACAAACAAATTTGAGGTATCATTCCAGAAAGCTTGACTTGATTATGGAATATCTTACCTGCCCCTCTTCGGTTCGGGAACATCTCTAATTGATCTGTAATCCTTGCTCCAGCAGAATCAACTAAATATAAGAGTGGAACTTTTAATTTCTCAGCCGTTTCCTGGATCCTGATTATTTTCTCAACCGTTCTTGCTCCCCATGAACCAGCTTTAATTGTGGAATCATTGGCCATAACACAAACCGTTTGTCCGTTAACCTTCCCTATTGCTGTAACAACCCCATCAGCTGGAAGGTCATCTGCTTTACAATTCGCAAATTTTCCATCTTCTTCATACTTCCCGTTATCAAATAATAATTCTAAACGCTTTCGGACAAAAAGTTTATTCTGTTCTACTAACTTCTCATGGTATTTCGGCTTACCACCTGCTTCAATCTCCTTGCTTTTTTCCAAAAGCGTTTCTGTTAAAGTTTTCGTTGTAGTCATGCCTTTCCTCCTCTATCGATGATGAACGTTCTTATCACCACTGCTTCAGCCGCATATTTCGGTTAACTGAATTCATATTACCTGCAACATTTCAGCTATTCGCCGCCCTATTCAACTTCAGATAAGCTATCTTAAAAATTATTCAATTATAAGCAATACATCGCCTTCATTAACAAAATCACCAATATTCACCTTTACTTCTACAACCGTTCCTGCTTCTTCTGCTTCAACAGGGATTTCCATTTTCATCGATTCAAGCATTAAAACCTCTTGCCCTGCCGCCACTTGATCTCCACTATTTACCAACACATTCAATACTGTTCCAGCCATAGTTGAAGTAATTTGTTTCATAGTTCTATTCCTCCTATTTTTTCACTAGCTTTTTTTCAGCTAAGTATGCAGTTGTATAATTTCCATTTAAGAAATCCTCTTCTTGAAGAATCTCCTTGAATAATGGAGCATTCGTTTTAATTCCTGTAATCGTTAATTCCTCAAAAAATCTCAAAGCGGATTGAATCACTTCCATTCTTGTATTTCCGAAAAAGATACATTTCGAGATCATTGGATCATAAAACGGACTCACAGTGGAACCACCTATATATCCAATATCCATACGAACGGGGCTATCTTCATTCCAAACGAACGTGTCAATCTTTCCTGGAGATGGGAGAAAGGTAACCGGATCTTCTGCATATAAACGGAATTCCATCGAAAACCCATTTTGGCCGATTTCCTCCTGCATTAATGGAAGTTTTTCTTCACGTGCAACAAGAATTTGCCATTTAACCAGGTCTAATCCTGTTATCATTTCCGTAATTGGGTGCTCTACTTGGAGACGTGTATTCATTTCTAGAAAATAGAAGTTTTCATCCTCATCTACAATAAATTCAATCGTTCCTGCATTCTTATAGCTCACTGCTTTCGCAGCTTGCTTAGCAACTTCATACATTTTTTCCTTTGCTTCATTAGATAAAAAAGGAGTAGGTGTTTCTTCAATCACTTTTTGATTTCTTCTTTGAACTGAACAATCGCGTTCATATAAATGAACAATATTACCAAAGTTGTCACCAAACACTTGAACCTCAACATGTCTCGCATTATCAATATACTTCTCAACGAATACTTCATCTGACCCAAAGTAGGCTTTTGCTCTCGATTTCGTTGAGTCATACGACTTAACGAGCGCTTGCTCATTTTCACAGCGAACCATTCCGATTCCACCGCCGCCACCGCTTGCTTTTAACATAACAGGGTAGCCAATTGTTGAAGCGAGTTGACATGCCTCTTCAAGTGTAGTCACACCTGCTTCACTACCAGGTACAACAGGGACCCCAGCTTTTTGCATGGTCGTACGTGATACTATTTTATCGCCCATCAACTCAATTGTTTCTGGACTTGGTCCAATAAACTGAATCCCTTCTTCTTTAACTTTTCTCGCAAATGATGCATTTTCAGAAAGAAAGCCATAACCAGGATGTATTCCATCGACTTGTTCCCTTTTTGCTATATCCAAGATAAGCTCTGTATTCAAATAAGATTTGTTTACAGGCGGCTCTCCAATACGAAATGCAAAGTCAGCTTCGGTTACAAAAGGCATTTCCTTATCTGCATCTGAATAGACAGCAACTGTTTCAATCCCCATGTTCTTGCATGTTTTTATTATTCTTAACGCTATTTCCCCTCGATTAGCAATCAATATCTTTTTCAAATTCAGTCCCCTTTCTGACCTATTGTCCTTTCATCCAATTATTATTTCTACAATCTTCTGACATTTTCCTGCTATCATTTGAAAACGCTTACGAAATTATGGCAGAATTTTTTGTATTTTTGTTATATAATAATAGAAAGCTACCTTTATTTCTTTTCGGTAGATTCCTATTTATGTTATTCACACATTTAGTGATGTATTCTATAAACTAAGACAATCAAGGAGGAATAACAGATGCAGCATAAGGTCGTAAGGTTAAAAGTCAACTATAAAACCTTAGAGGAATTTAAAAGGTTTAAAGAGTATGGCCTTCAAGAATTGTCCATGCTAGAGGATTTGGAAGCCAATATTATCGAGAATGACAGCGATTCTCCTTTCTATGGAATTTACTTTGGCGATAAATTAGTTGCTCGAATGAGTCTATACCAAGTGGAAGCAAAGTTTAACCGTTATTTCGATCCTCCACAGAATTATTTGGAGCTTTGGAAGTTAGAAGTGCTACCTGAATATCAGCATAAAGGGTTCGGAACTGCACTTGTAGAATATGCGAAAGAATTTGGACTCCCCATTAAAACTAACCCAAGAGTGAAATCAAAGGATTTCTGGGAAAAAATGAATTTCAACTCTGTGACTTATGATATGGGAAGAGACTTAGGAGAAAATCCACTTCTATGGTTTCCAAAAGGGGTAACAGAACAACAAGTTTAAACAACATTTAAGAAATACAGTGTTTGTGCTGTATAGCCTTATTGGAAATAGTGAAATACAATTTAAGCTTTTCCACTTATTGATTGATAACAAAGCTTCCTACACATATATAAAAGAGCGGACATTTGTCCGCTCATTCTTATTTCTCCACCTTTTCAAGATTTCCGTTTTTATCCATTTGAAATCGAACCTTCTGTTGACGGTCTTCATCTTGTAGAACAACCATTTTCCTTGCACGTTCCATAATTTCAATTAAAGCTTTGTAATCTTCTTCCACCATTTTCAGGTCTTTTGTTAATTTTTCATTTTCTGCAGATAAGTAATATAACTTCTTCTCAAGGCTTTGAACCTGGTCTTGATATTCCTTTATTTTATCTTCTGATTGACTTTTTGCTTCGGCTTTTTCATATATACCTTTTAGATAATTAATTGCTTGTTCAAATCCAAATTCTTGTATATCTGACTCTACATTAGGAGTATTTTCAGCATGTATAGGTGTTTCAGCATCTTGTTTCTCAGTTTGTTGAACTTCGATCTCTACCGGTTTCTTTGCTTCCTTACGCTGTTTCTTAGCTAGCTCTATTCCTGATTTGTACTGTTTTCTTACATAAGAATTCCAGCGAAAGCCACATGCTGCAGAGGTTCTATTTAATTGTTTACCAACCTCCTCAAATGCTTGTAGCTGTGTTCCACCCTCGCGAATATGTCTTAATACCACTTCTGCTAAAAATAAGTCTTCATCTTGAGACCAGGCATCTTGTCTTGTTGTTGGCATTGGTCTATCCCTCCTAGTGTTTTTTATTCATACATATGCACTTGCTAGAAAAGATAGACTGATATCCAGTAAGATTATTCATATTTACACAATCTTTTTATTTTTTGTTAACAAATATTTCAACTTGTCTATGGTGCTCTTCTCTTTCCCAAAGGATGGCACATTTCCTTACTTCCTCATTCATTCTTTCTTTTAAGTGTGAATTCTTCCATTTACTGATCAGTATAGATTTATAAGCTTGTAAAACTTCCCCATCTAATTCAAGGGTTTTTGTTAAAAAATCCCGAATAGCAACAGTAGGCTGTTCTTCATATACCGCATGGATAAATCCCATATCTTGTAATTGATCTACGCTGTATTTGTCCGCTTCCATCAATAGCTTCATCACGTTATGTGGTAATAGTTTTTCTGCAAGGAGTGTTCCCCCACCCCAGCCAGTAGTGATTGCTAGTTTTCCTTGTATAAACCCTGCTTTCACTCCAGTTCGAGCAACCCTATAGTCACATGCTGTTGCGATTTCACAGCCTCCTCCTACCGCTGTTCCGTTTAATAATGCAACAGTAGGTTTCGGAAGAATAGCTAGTTTATATAATATATTTGCCATTTTTGACAGCATTTGGTATGCTTCAGATTCAGTTCTAAGCTCATGAAAGACAGAGAGATCTCCACCTGAACAAAAGGCCTTGTCCCCTGCACCTGTTATGACAAGTGCTTTAACATGCTTATCTAGCGCAGCAGAAATAGCCGATTCTAATCCTTCCATCACTTCATAATTGATTGCATTTCGTCTCTCTTCTCTATTAATTGTAAAAAGCAAATAACCACTTTCATGTCTCTCTAATAAATATGGCTTCAACAATTACTCTCCCCTTTCTCTCCCCATATTGTAAGTTCCTTCAGTTCAAGATTTCAATATATTCTAAACACTTTTTATGTATAAAAACGACAAAAGCACAAGAACAATATTGTTCTTGTGCTTATATCTCAGAGAAAATTAGTCGTTTACAACTTCTTTTCCTTTGTATGTTCCGCAAGCTTTACATACGCGGTGAGCAAGTTTCATTTCTCCACAGTTTGGGCATTCCACCATACCAGGAACTTGTAGTTTGAAATGTGTGCGACGCTTTCTCTTCGCAGTTTTAGATGTTCTTCTAAAAGGTACAGCCATTCTTCCCACCTCCTTAAAGATAATTAAGAAAGTTATGAAGGCCAGATCAAACTGGTTACTTCAATGGTTTCTTTTTGTTCCTCTAATTATTATGAATCAGAGGAGTTATCATTTTGATCGAAAAACTTAGCAAGTCCTGCAAGACGAGGATCTACTTTATCCGCTTTTTCTTGCTCATGAATCACTTCCCAATCTTTTCCAGATTGAGGAGCAGCTTCCTGATCACTATGAGGAAAGTCCTCACAAAAGACTTGCATTGGCACTTCAAGTAGAAGGATTTCTTGCAGCACTGATGTCAGATCTACAACATCTCCTATTACTTGATGAATTTCCCCATCTACTTCATAATCTGAAGGCTTCAAAAGGAAAGTCTCTGTTGTTTCAACATTAATTGGATAATTCACATCAACTAACGTACGAGAACAAGGTAGAACTAAATGACCTTTTATTTTTACATGAAAAGTCACTTTACTCGAATCTATATCTGCACGACCAGTTATCCGCATAGGTGAAACTTCACGAATTGTAGAATCAACTTGTTTAATTTCATCTAGCCTGACCGTTTCATCAATCAGAAAGTCCTTGCTTCGTTGTTTTTGTAATTGACTAATTGTCCATTTCATACGAATCACCCCAAGGCAACAAAGGTAATTATAGCTTTCATATAATTATTTGTCAATATTTTTTCTTTACACTATAATGTAGTCAATATGTACATGAATTAATCACGTTTCCTCATTGTAACAAATATTTTGTTGCAAATGAACTACTATTTTGTTCTTTCTTTCAAACATGAAGTAAAATTTGACTTTTCATCTAGATATAGCTTCAAACATTTCTACAAACTTACTTCATTAATCATTTTCAATACATACCATAAGGAGATATTAGATGAATGCAGTTGGAGTTGTTGTAGAATACAATCCTTTCCACAATGGACACGCTTACCATCTGGAAATGGCTAAGAAGACAGCAAATGCGGAGGTTGTTATCGCAGCCATGAGCGGCAATTTTCTGCAAAGGGGCGAGCCCGCACTTTTGTCAAAATGGGCAAGGGCTAAGATGGCGTTACTAGGGGGCGCAGACCTTGTTTTTGAGCTTCCCTATCAATTTGCTACACAGAAAGCAGAAACGTTTGCAAACGGGGCAGTATCTCTTCTATCAAGTGTTGGTTGCCAATCTATCTGTTTTGGCAGTGAAGATGGAGACGTTAATCGTTTTTATCAAACCGCCTCCTTTATAAATAACCATCATGATGAATTTCAGATGAAAATCAAATATCATATTGAAAAAGGAATCAGTTATCCATCAGCCATTTCACAAGCATTTAAAGATCTTTCACCTGATGAAGAGGTAATTGATCTATCCAAACCAAACAATATACTTGGGTTTCATTATTTACAAGCGGTACAAAAGCTAGCGCCGTCTATAAACATATTTACTGTATCAAGAAAGAGTGCAAATTACCATGATGAGCATTTTGCCTCAAGTACGATAGCAAGTGCGACAAGTATACGGAAAACATTATTTTCGGATGATGGCTCTATTCAAGGTGTTAAACAATATGTACCGGAAAGTACATATCGTCAACTTGTCGATTATTACCATGCTTACGGGTCATTTCATTCATGGGAGAATTATTGGCCATTACTTAGATTCCGTCTACTCCAAACGAATCCTGAAGAATTGCGACGTGTTTACGAAGTAGAAGAAGGCATTGAACATCGATTAATCTCGATCGCATTAACATCCAATAGTTTTTATGATTTTATGAAAAAATTAAAAACCAAACGATATACTTGGACAAGACTTCAACGTATTTGTCTACATGTTTTGACAAATTCCTTGAAATCGGAAATGTCTAATCACGACGAGCAAGTTAAATTCCTACGCCTATTAGGAATGACGGAAAAGGGTAAAATGTACTTAAATAAGATGAAGGGACAAACATCTGTACCGATTGTCTCAAAACTATCTGCACATCAGCATGAGCCAGCAATCAAGCTTGACATCCGTGCAAGTAGATTGTTTGCCCTAGGAGCTATTGAGAGCAAACGACAACTGCTGCTGGATCTTGACTATAAACAGCCACCTATTATCATTCGCAAGCAAAATAAAAACGGCACTCAATAGTGCCGTTTTATTTTGCTCGAAGTGATTGTAAATAGGCAATAGCCTCTGAAAATGTATCAATAGGTACAATTTTCATATTAGTACCAATATCCTTTGCAGTTGCGCTCGCAGCACGATAATTCGAATCCGCTGCACCGCCTTCATTTGGAGCAAAAAAGATTTCAGCTCCTGCTTTGTCTGCTGCAATTATTTTTTGTTCAATCCCTCCGATTGGACCCACATTCCCTTCAGGATCTATAGTTCCAGTTCCCGCTATTTCATATCCCTTCGTATAATCGTCCACCGTTAACTGATTATAAATCTCTAATGCAAACATTGTTCCAGCAGACGGTCCACCAATTTTTTCAGTTTCCACCTCTACTACTGGATCTACAATTATTTCTTTATCATCTACTAGGCCAATACCTACGCCAACCTTACCTGGTCTATCCTCAAATTCCTTTAACGGAATTGTCACTTCTTTTACGACCTGATTACGTTCAAATGTCAATGCAATCTCTTGACCATCTCCCAGATTTTCCACATATGAAACAAATTCAGTTGATGACTTAAATTCTTTCCCATCCACTTTAAACACTCTGTCGCCAGCCTGTAATTTGTCTTCCGCAGGCATCCCTGGAATCACATTTAGTACATAAACCCCTCGATACTGATAATTTACTGGAATTCCTGCTGCTTCATAAGCTACTTCAATAGCAGCTAGCTTGGAGGATGCCATTAAGTGCAGTTGACGAACATTATATTCTTCATCTGTTTCGTCTTCACTTCGGATCACTTCAACAGGGTAAATCTCTTCGTACTTATTCAGCTTTGCAAGTAAATAAGAATATATATTCGCTTTACCCATCCTTACAGTCGTTAGCATAAAGCTTCCTTTTTCTTCATAACCATTTTCTACTTCGATTATTGGACTTAACTCCATTGCTTTTCCAGGTTTCGATACATAATAAGGTAAACTATATAATGAACCTCCAACTAAAAGGATTACAATGATTAAGAAAGAACGAACTACAAATTTATTGCGCATGTTACTGCTGCTCCTCCCACTTCTTCATTAATAGCTTGATTTGATTTAGGTGCTTTTTCGTTTCTTCCTCACCAATCGCTATTATTTCTTCAATATTAGTAAATGCCCTTGAGCTATACATTTCTACTCGAGGTCTAATCATAATATCCGATGCAATCGCTCGATGGGATACAAGCTCCATCTGCATAATATCAATACTTTGCATGATAACGTCATATATGGAGGTGATCTCTGTATTCGTTTTTACATGTGACACATCTACAGCTATAATCAATTCGGCCCCCATGTCTTCTACAACAGATACGGGAATACGATCAATTACACCACCGTCAACAAGAATTCTCCCCTCATGTTTTTCTGGAACGAAAATGCCAGGAATAGATATGCTTGCTCTAACTGCGTCAGCAATTGGCCCATTTTTAAAGACAACCTTTTCTCCTGCCATTAAGTCAGTCGCTACAACATGTACAGGAATATCCAGCTCCTCAAGTGTTTTACCATGAGTAAATACTTTGATTAATTCCTTTACACGTTTCCCAGCAACAAAACCCATTTTAGGTACGGTAAAATCCAAATAGTATTTCCGTTTAAATGCGGTCGCAAGCTTATAAAGTCGGTCAACTTCTAATCCTGCACCATAAAAGCAACCAACCATAGCCCCCATACTGCTTCCAGCAATAAAATCAATTGGAACTCCCTCATCTTGAAGCACTTTAATAACACCTAAATGAGCAAAACCTCTTGCTCCACCAGAACCTAACGCCAAACCAATTTTGGGACGAGACAACGAAATCCCCCTCTTTGTGCTATCACCTCAGTTAAGGAGGCAATATTTTTGCAATGCTACACCCTAGACAAAGCTTTTCCTGCATCTAGCAATCAAATAGGTATACTACAGACCAATCGATCATTAGCCTGTTAAAGAGCAAAAGCTGATGACTCCTTAGTCAGGCTAAAGCAAGTAAGACAGTTTAGAAAAGAAGGCGTTCTGTGCCTTCCATTCTAAATTGGCTTATGACCTTGAGAAGTTGGGCACTCGTGCAGGATGTCGAAGCGCTTACTTACAATCGATCAATTGTATATTCCCTAAGCAACAAACAAAGTTAACGGTATGTACTTCAATCTTATGGTCTAATTTTTTGTTCTATGAGTATATTGAGTTATATGAGGACAAGGCTTACCGAATAAAATGAATAAGTTTATGTATTAGGATAAGCTTAACGCAAGTTATTTTTGTCCTTCTTTTTGTGTTTATTATGACAGCAAAAAAACTCTAGTGATATAGTATCCATTTTAAATTGGTTTATGACCTCGAGGGGCAAAGCGCAGGAACTGGATGTCAAAGCGCTTTTCTACAATGAATGTTTTTTATAATTATATGAAGTAATAAGTAAAGTTTCATCCTATTTTACCACTGATTATACGGGTTGTCATTGGCAGTACACCTCGGAGGGAGGATATTCAGTTTGTTTCGTTCTAAGGTAAAAACAATATTTCTAGCTTTATCTGTTACGATCATGGCAGCGTCGTTAATTTCATTCCCACAAGAATCAGTAGATGCATCCATTAGAGGTCTAAATATGTGGTGGGAAATTGTCTTTCCATCGCTCCTCCCATTCTTTATCGTATCTGAGATGTTAATTGGTTTTGGAGTTGTTAAGTTTATCGGAGTCCTATTCGAACCATTTATGAGACCACTATTCAAAGTTCCAGGAGTAGGTGGATTTGTCTGGGCAATGGGAATGGCATCTGGATTTCCTGCAGGGGCCAAGCTAACAGCTCGGTTGAGACAAGAAAAACAATTAACCCAAATTGAAGCTGAAAGGCTTGTCTCCTTTACCAATTGCTCAAATCCATTATTTATTTTCGGTGCAGTTTCCGTAGGCTTTTTTTATAATGCAAAGCTTGGGGTAATCCTTGCCCTTTCACACTACCTCGGGAATATTACGGTTGGTTTAATTATGAGGTTTTATGGAAGAGAAGAAGAAAAGAGCACAAACAGTTCAAAAAGACCTTTTTCATTAAAGGCAGCGTTTCGTGAATTGCACCGCACTCGAATTAATGATAATCGCCCAATCGGAAAGCTACTTGGGGATGCAGTTATGTCTTCTATCCAGACGTTATTAATGATAGGTGGATTCATCATTCTTTTTTCAGTTATTAATAAGCTGCTTTTTCATTTGCAGGTGACAGCATTTTTTGCTAATTTCATTGAATATGCTCTATCCCTTATTCAATTTCCAGAGATTCTAAGTATCCCATTCTTTTCAGGCCTTTTTGAAATCACTTTAGGCAGTCAAATGACAAGCCAAATTCAAGAAGCCACACTCATGCAACAAGCAGTGATTACAAGCTTTGTCTTAGCCTTTAGCGGTTTTAGCGTTCAAGCCCAAGTAGCCAGCATTCTAGCTCAAACAGATATACGCTTTAAACCTTTCTTTATAGCGCGGATTATGCATGGATTTTTTGCTAGTATTTATACTTATCTCCTCTGGCAACCAATCTATGAGCAATTCTATGGGAATGAACAGCCATCTAATGCAATCCCTGTGAGTATGTTTACCGATCCTTCCTGGATTCAAAGTCAATTAAATATCCTAATCCAAACAGGTCCTTTAATTACTATTGCTGCATTGATGCTTTATATAATTATTTATACAAAAAGAATCATGACGGAAAAACATAACTAAATGACTCTTTCTCAAAGAGGAACAATGACTTTTTAAAATAGTTAGATTGTAAAAACAAGTTCGTTCCACCTGCGCTGCAGACACCCGAATTCCGCGGGGAGGAAGCTGAGCCTCCTCGCTGCGCGTTGGTGTCTCAGCCTTCCCTCTATTTCCTTAGTAGTCGAGTGTCTTCCGCTCTATTCCACTATTTTTTAAAGTGTGTTTTCCAAACAAACAAAAATACCCGAACTAGTAGAGATAACTCCTGATCGTTCGGATAGATCATTGACTGAAATAGTTATGTCCCAGCCTCTTCTATTTTGCAAACTTTGCTCTTAAACCCGTTTCTACAATAGGTGGTACCAACTCGGATATATCTCCGTTGTATTTCGCAACTTCCTTTACAATACTTGAGCTTAAAAAAGAATATTGATTATTAGTCATAATAAAAAATGTTTCAATATCATCATTTAGCACTCGATTCATTGAGGTAATTTGCATTTCATATTCGAAATCAGAAACGGCTCGTAAGCCCCTAATAATCGCACTAGCTTGTACCCTTTTGGCATAATCCATTAAGAGCCCTTGAAAGGAATCTACTTTAACATTAGGGATTCCCTTTGTTACTTCTTTTATTAATTCAATTCGTTCTTCTACTGAGAAAAGTGGATTTTTTGACGAGTTATTTAAAACGACTACATACACCTCATCAAATACTTTTGCACCTCTTGTAATAATATCTAAATGCCCATATGTAATAGGATCAAAGCTACCTGGACAAACTGCAATACTCCCCATCATCGTACCCCCAGCAATCTTTATTCATATGTATAAATCGATATCGCAATCATTCCGTATCTTTCATACTTTGACTGAGTCAATTCACCAACCTTATTCGGAAGGCTCACATCATGACTATGTTCGCATACAATTAACCCCTCATGTTTCAATAGCTTCTGCTCATCAATGGTTTCCAACAAACTTACAAGTTGCTGCTTTTTATATGGGGGATCTAGAAATATATAATCAAAAGCTATCTCCCGCTTGATAATAGCTTTTAATGCTCGAACAGAATCATTTCGATAAATTTCTACTTGGTCTTCTATTCCACAAGCTTTAACGTTTTCATGGACCGTCTGAACAGCCTTCCCATCACGATCAACGAATATGACCTTTTCAAGTCCCCGGCTAATTCCTTCAATTCCAAGTCCACCACTTCCAGCGAACAAATCCAGACCATATCCTCCATTAAAATATGGACCAATAATGTTAAATAAGGCTTCTTTGACTTTATCTGTTGTCGGTCTTGTTGTATTTCCTGGGACCGCTTTCAAAGCTTTCCCCTTGTATTTCCCTGAAACTACTCTCATTATTTGATCACCTATTTATCGACTTGTTTCTTCATTATCCTACCATATCTATATCGTCTATCCAACAATGAAAAGTGAAAAATCCTTTCTACCATTTAATAACCGGTACAGATATGTTTAGTTTAACTCAATTCATAATCTTTTTTAATGGTATCAACAGAATATATTTACTTCCAAAAAAAATGACAAAGAATAGAACTCTTTCCACAAAAGACAATAAAAATTTTTCCTAGGTTATGTGTATAACACTTCCTATTGTGGAAATAATGAAGGTAACAACATCTAATCGAGGTGTTGTTGCCAACCGCGGAGAAGACTTACGTTTCCCCATAAGTTCTTCCTCCGGTTTCTCCTCTCCCTTTGCCTTCTATCCTTAATTGGATATAGAAGGACCCTGCAGTATTTACTGCAGGGTTTTCTTTTTTTAAAATAGAGTGACTTGTTATTCAATAGTTGTGTTGGAATTAAAAGTCTGACTTACCAAAACTTTGTCCTCTGTCTCCGATATAGAAATGCTGAACAGCGACTCCAACCAACGCTCTTCCATATAAATCTTCTCATTGATTATCTCTAATGGATTTTCTAGCAGTCCGTAATCCTCTTCATTGTAGATAAATATATTTTTATTTAGATAAAAACGGTAGCTATTGTTTCCCTTGGTTAACAGTAACGTAGCTTGATCGGAAAGAACTTTCACCTCAAAGCCAAGAGACGTAAGGGTTTCATTAAATGGATATATCCTTTTATTATCCTTTATTATGATATCGATTGATCCATGTGTATCTGTTTCATCATTCGTGGTTAATAATTTGGATTCAAAGAAATATAATGGGATAAATTTGGTTGCCTCATTCTTATTTAATGTAAAAAAGTGTGTCTTCTTGCCTTTAATGTTCTCAAGAAATTCGTTCAATTTCTTTATGTCTAATAGGTCTCGTTCTTGATGAATCTGTTCAAGGAATGTAGCAACCTCAACTTTTGTTAATTTACTATTAAGCTCAGCAATTAATTTGGAGCCTTTATCCGACTTACTTTTTTGTCCCGTTGCCATAGAGGTTAGAACATCTATTATCCATTTCTCTTCAATTGGTAATTCCGAGAATTTATCTGTAAAATAGACTGATACGATTTTTCTTTCAATCACACTAGCATCTGTATTTTGCCCAGTGATGATAATCCCCTTCCCATGACTTGCTTTATACTGATCAGTAATTACTATATTCAACCGTAGAGGATCATTCATTTGGCTAATAACATGAAAGTGTTCAGTCCACTGTATAGCAGAATTTGGAAAGGAATAATATTCCAATCCTTTAGGGCCTTTTTGTTTCTCTATAGGAACAGGTTGCCAGTAGAGAGAGGCTCCTTGCCCATCTCCTTCAAAAACATAGAAATCAATCAAGTTAAATTTTTCATATCCTTTTAATGGAGCTCCAACTACCCATCCTCCATCTCTTCTAGATTTATCGACAATTTCATAAGTCGTTTGAGATATAACTACATCTGGAAGAGAAAGTGTCCAATCATTTAGAAGAAACGCTCTTGACTGGTTTTTTAAAGGAATTGAATAGGTAAGGGTAATTTTCCCATTCTCTGCCAAGAATGTGTTTGGGTTTTCGTCTTTAGACGAACATGAAACTCCTTCTTCATTTATACACTGCCATGTTGCAACACCTTCTGAAGATAGAATTCTATATTCCTTACCTACAGTTAGATTGCTAATGGTTTGGGTGATTGACAAGCCTCCAGCTGTTGATTCAACCGTAATTATTTGAGGGACTTTTTCAAGCAACTCGCCATTCGGATCATTTTCTTCTGAATAGGCATTCCATTGCCAAAATAGCATCCCACCTGCAAAAGATGTTAATATTAGTAAAATTAAGAAGGATGCTCTCCACATTGACATTCTCTCCTATCAAGATATTCTACTCTTACAATATCAAATAGAGGGACTTACGTCACATGAAATTTTAATAAATTTACTGTAATTTTTCCGTTGAGAATAAAAAAGGTCTATCGACTCATTTCTTTTGGCTGTATGATCAAGCTCAATTTCTTTAATGGCTTAAAGTTCTAAACCGTACACAATGTCTATATGAAGAAAGTCAATCACTACGATTCAGCACGTCACCCACCATTTTCATACGATCTACTTTCACTTATTGGATTGACCCTTCTAATTCTTGAGAGAAAATGTTAAAGTATGATGGAATATCACTAGATTTTGGCGTAATTTGATATGTACCTTTAGTATTGAGGAGGAGGAAAAGGATTGATCCAACGTTTTATTGAATTGGGTGAAGGGTATTCTGATATATACGAACTGATAGAAATTGCGAAGGCTAACTCTCACCGATTGTCACATATGATGGCATTACATACAACTATCAATGATAAAGAAGTAACTTCATTAATTGTTGTGCTACACCCAACAACACCTGGTGATTTCCAGCCTTTATACATCTGCCGGGAAGGGATCCCAAACCCATCCGTTTTACCGAATAAAAGATATGATTTATTCGCCGAAGCGGCAGCAGCATTAGGAAAAGAAATGATTCAATTTTCAGTAAAGCCTTCAAATATTTTTGCAGAAAAAGAATTATATTACCAGCAATTAATTGGTATTTTACGATTAAACCATTATATTCCACCATTAAAATGAGTAGTTGATTCCACAATGGGCAATCTCTTTACTGAGGTCTAGGACAATCTATTTATAAAAATTCACTTCTACAATGACAAAAGGTATCGAGAAAACTCTCGATACCTTTTGTCAACAATCCAATGTTATGGTGATTCGTCTCACCACTCACCATTATATACCCATTTTATAATCGTATTCTTTTGCTTTATCTGGTTTAGAATTTTCAAATTCCAGCTTGAGAAACGGCTTATAAGAGGGTTCTACTTTTTTTACAAACGGATATGAAGCGATTTTCTCCATTAACCCCTTTGCATCTTCTTGATTACAATATAATACAACATATTTCATACGTTTTGAAACATAATGTACATTCCCAAACCTTCTAAGCATCTTCGCTTGCTTTAAGGAATGTAACCAGACAATAATACCTTGCCGTTGACTTAACAACATCATACTTCCCCTTCAATTCGTCAATTATTAAGAATAGTCTAGCATAAAAAAGCGGAATTTACCAATGTACACTTTAAGGGATTATTAGTAGAGAGGTTGGTATATGAATGGATCTAAGCACAGTTTGGAAGCTGTTTGTAGATGGATTAAGCGTTGAACCACCTATTAAGCACGTTGAATATAAACAAATTACCGGCATCCCTTTTTTATATATAGAGACGAATGTTTTCTTGAGGGTTCAAGAGGTTGAAATTTTGATTCGTACTCATGCCGCGAAAGCTATGAAAGGAAAAAGGTTGCATAGTGAGACCATTTTGGTAAGAAATAAAGAGAACCTGTTTGTCTATCGTCATCGTTTTTTCGTACCACAACAAAAAATGTTTTGTTGTGGTAACCTTTGTCTTGATTGCGTGAGACTAAAATCGGAAGAGTAATAAAAAAGTACAGAATAAATAGTAAGCACTTATCCTGTACTTTCTCTCTAAGCAGAGCAGCCGCAGCTTCCTCCTGAACCACATCCTCCACTACAGCTTGAATCAAAGAATGGGTTGCCTGTTGGTACTTTAACATTTTTAGAAACAGAATGTCCGATTATCATACTCACCTCATCAAGCATAGCTTGTAATTCATTTTCAGCTACCTTGAAATTCGCTACATTCTCATCCAAATCCACTTCTCTTTTTAGAACTCGAATATCCATCATGACTTTTTTATAGTCAGGATGATATTTCCCAAACCTTTGTACCTCTTCGTATAATTCCTTCGCCTTTGAAAATTCAGCGATTTTCCCTTGTGTATCTTTATTTTGAAGCTTTGCTAAGCAAAGCCTATAGTTTTCCACTACCTCTGATTGGAGAATAAATCCAGCTAGCTGTTCGGCTCTCTCCAGTATTGCAATACCTTCTGTTGTAGTAAGCATGGGTTGCTCACCTCCGCTTCATATTTTAACATGAATCGGAAAATAAACGAAGTTATTCGCTACTTATGGAACGATTACGGTAAATTCTTTTTTTAATCCTAATGTTTTATTATTTGGTTTAACAATCTCAAGCTTAATCTTGTGGGTTCCGGGTGTAAGACCTTTCACAATAAATGCTGCCGTGTGGATTTCATCTTTCTTTTTACCATCTACATATAGCAGGATCTTTCCTTTAGATTTTTCAGAGTTCTCTCTAAAAGATATATCCTTCACCATGCATTCCACAAATAAATTAGTTCCTTTGACATGATGATGCACGCTTAATCGTTCTTGTTTACGCTCATTCTGAATAGATGATACAGGTACATCGTTCTCTGTATTTACATAGCTCATTGGAATAATTTTAATTTTATTTTCAGGCTCTGGTATATCCTTTTGACAAGCGACTAACGATATGATCAAGATAATACCACTAAGTGCTTTCAAGTGTTTCATGTAGCTCACTCCTCACTAGTTCAGCAATAATTCTTACTTATGATTGTATTGTTTACTAGTGAGGAGTATTTTACTCTTTGGAGCTATGCAAGGTAAAAAATCTATAGCATGTCGTATGGATGGATCATTTGTGAACATTTTAGAAAAAGCTAGCCAACATATTGGAACAGAACGATAAAAACAATTAGAACCCTTTAAGATTGCTCATTCATAGCTTGAAACATACTCATCATCATGGAAGCCATCTGAACACCATTAGAGAATTTCTCCACTTGGTGCGGAATTGTTTTTTTATAATAGTGAAGGGATGCAATTTCGAGTGACTGCAATTCATTTGGATTTCGCGATAGCTTTCTAAACCACTGTGGCTGCTCCCTAACAAATTGCCTTAAGTCCTTTTGCTGCTTTAAGTATTCAGCAACTTCCTTACGCATAAATATCTCTCCTTACCTTAATCTTTTCTAAACATAAAGGGGTGCTTAGGTGCTTGATTTTTATTAGATGATGGTGTGCTCCCTTGATTATTCCCTTGGAACTGGGTAATAACTCCTTGAACCGCTGCTAGAGCTTGACTAATACTACTTATATGTCCTTGAATTTGATTCGGATCAATGGTTTTTACTGCTCCCATTACTTGCGAGATCCAATCGGATTTTTTGTTTTCTGAATTTTCAAGACCTTCTTCTTGAGCCTTTTCTTCTGAACGATTCGTGCTCCAACGCGGATCCTCTTCACCAAGTAAATACCATTCTTCATACATCTCCTGCCAGGTTGATTTGCCAGTGCGCACCTCTTGAATCAAATGAGGATGATTCTTTACAAACACTTTAAATTCTCTAACGGATGGGTGTAATTGTTTTTTAGACATATTTATTCACCTCTAATGAATACAGTCGCCTATATTACCATATGAATGTGCTGGTTTTTTCGTGATATGTTCTGAATACATACTGAGTGTAAAAATCAAAAAAAGAATGGTAAGATATGTAGGAAATTATGATTGAAAGGTGAAGTTCATGAAAGATGAAATTAAGCAATTAACAGAAGAATATTTAGAACATGCGAACAAAGAGGATTTAGAAATATTAAAAAGTGCTCTTCAAGGTTTGAGAAAAAAGCAAACTACTCCTACCACTTACCTTGGAGGTCTTTTACACATGGAAAGAACAATGACAAAGGAATCCTGCGAAATCACCATTCCTATTAATCAATTATTGGATAACTCCCTTGGCATAGTCCATGGTGGAATAACAGCCACATTACTGGATACGGCAATGGGATCACTAGCCAATTACATTCTCCCTGAAGGTTATGGTGCCGTTACATCTCAATTAAACATTTATTACCTAGCGACTGGACAGGGAGATTACTTATCCTGCAAGGCTAAAATAGACCATCAAGGAAAAAAAACAATGGTGATTTCTGCAGATGTTTTTCGGTCAGATGGAAGAAAAATTGCACAAGCTTCAGGGATTTTTTTCATCATTGAAAAAAATCCTAAGTACAGGGGGTAACTCGTATGGTAACTGCCATCCTCATCCCTATCATTTTTATTTATTTCTATTGGTTAACAAGAAAAGAAATGAAGGAGAGCTATGAGAAGTGGACACAGCTAGACCATATTCTAGAAGAAGCTGTCGTTTCAGGAACCATTCAACATATTAAAACAGAGAAGCAGCGTTATTATTACCATCGATTCGTTTACGTAACAGTGCTTACACTTCAAATCGACAGAAACGTTTTACAAGTAAAAAAAATAGAACCCCTCCGCCATAACTTCTCTCCTAACACTTTTACAATTGGGGAACATGTTCGATTATACGGGAATTGGAAGGAAGACTTCTTTCAATTTAATCGGGTGGAAAGAACGAACTAAAGCGCAGGGAGCATTGGTAAGACTATGGCAAGTAAGACAGTTAGAGGGTTAAAGGTAAAGGTATTCTTTGACTCAAACTTTAAAGAGGGGTATGACCTCGAATGGCTAGGTAGTAGAGGTGGGAATTGAAGCGTTTATATACCATCGATAAATTGACAATGTACGCTAAACAACGAAAAAAGCTAGAGCTCTACTCTAGCTTTTTTACAACCCGTTATTCTTTCCATTTTTGAATAAAGTTCTGTGTATAATGTTTTTTATATACTCCTACACCTAGATGAGTAAAATCATTGTTAAGCATGCTTTCACGGTGCCCTTTACTGTTCAGCCATCCTTCTACAACAGCTGGAGCATCAATATAGTTTGCTGCAATGTTTTCACCTGCTAATTGATAGATTACTTTACCAGCATCTAATCGGTCAGCTAAGTCTCCATATGTCTTTGAAGTATGTGAGAAGTCTTCACTCTCAAACATATCTTTACTATGTCCCAATGCTACGACAGCTGTCGCTTCGTCCCACTCTAAAATAGATAGATTATGCCTTTTTCTCATCATATTTGTAATATCAAAGATTTGTCGCTCTTTCCCCTCTTCTATGAGTAACTCCTTCGCTCCTTCAACTGAAGCAGGTTCAATTAACTCTCCTCGATAAACTAATTCATATGGACGATGCTTAAGGAGCGTTTCAGCATCAAGAAAGCGAATACTTGATAAGGTTTCAGTAAACTTATCAATATATAGCTGAACAAAAATATCTCCTACTTGCAATATAGGCTGGGTATTAAGGTCGTCTTCTGACATTTCAAATCGATAAGGATTTCCGTTAAACTCAAGATCAAAATTTGGATTGAATGTATAAGCAGAAAATAGCTGGGCTGATGACTGTCCTATAGCAAATGGACTTACATTGACGTCCTGCCCGATTGCATAGCCTGTCACAACAATCGAATCTTTCACACCAAATTGTACATAATAGTTAAAATCCTGCTGATAAACCCACCATTCGTAGTCGTAGTATGAAGGATCCACACGATCAGGTTCCCCTAGAGTCGTTTCAAGCTCACTTACGTTCTTTCCCATAAGTGTTAAAAGACCTTCATCTGGTAGAAAAATATTCGGATTGTTTGCTTCTTTCAATTGACTTTCTAACGATTCATCTACTTCAGGAGCTGCTTGGTCTTGATCTACTAGGATTTCTGTTTCTTCTTTACTTTCTGTTAAATATAGTCCAAAGAGTAAAACAGCGGCAACGATAATTAAAATTCTTATTAAGGCTCTCAGACCAAAATTCTCCTCTCTCTTTTTTTCTATTATAATATGAGGATTATGACTAAATTATTATAACATCTATTAAATTCTTTTTAATAGAATATAGACTATACATTTAGTTAGGGTGCCTTACAGATATTAAACAGTTTAAATTGGTCCATAAGAAAAAGGCACCTAAATGGGAGACTGCTGAAATTATCGGCAATCTAAAGTTTACCGCAATGAAATTAAAAAGATTAGGGGATGATTTTAAACATTCCCTAATCTTTTTTCGTGTTTTGGGTTTAAAAAGGTAAAATAAATGGGTTATTTCTAACCCTTTAACGTTATAATTCGTTTCATATTAACTACGAAGAGGGTTGTTGCACTTTGTATGTGCATGCCTAAAAGACCATGGGATTGGCTTTTCTTAAAACCATGGCGATTCTTTAACTCTGCATTTTTAGCCTCGATCATATACCTGTTTTTGGCTAGTTCCTTGAACTCCTCTGTTTCCTGGTAGAGTTGGTGTTCTTCGTGAATTTTATCCTTCTTCAAGGTTACGGTATATGTTTTACTTGCAGCTCCTTCTGTATAACAGCCTTCTCTAAGTGGACAAACCTTACACTTTTCAATATCAAAGTAGTGTGTTTCTCGTAATACTGTTCCTTGCGTCGCATGTTTCTTCTTTCCGTGTAGGGCTTTCTTAATCGCCATATGCCCAGCTGTACATACATATCGTCCGGCATCCTTATTGTATTCAAATTCTCCTGATGCCCTTTTGTTTCCCTCTGAAACAGTCTTGCTTAATTTCGAAACTAACTTAATTTCTTTCTCTTTGGCATATTCAATCATATCTTTCTCAGAGTAAGCCCCATCGCCAATGAATACTTTTACTTCAATTCCGTTTTCAACCGCTTTCTCAATTAGCTCTTTTGCTTGTTTTCCATCATTCTGTTCCCCTGTTGTAACAATTGCCGAAGTCACAATACGCTCTGGAACCATTGCGATGTGAGTTTTGTATCCAAAAAAGGAAGAATCCGAAGTCTTATGACCTACTTTTGCATCTTTTTCCACCGTTGAATTCAGTTGTTCGATATCATCATTTACAATCTCTTCTAATAAGTTCGTTTTTAATTTTACGTCTTCTTTTATATATAAACGCTCATCATTTTTAATGGTATTGATTAATTGATTACAATAATTGATATGATCTAATAATTCATTTGTACCAGGCTTAGTTGGCATCTTATCTTTATAGGTTTCGTCTTGTCTATAAACGCTCTTTCTAAGTTGTTTTGACTGTTCAATCAAAATTTCAATGGGTGATGTAGAGTTAAACATACTGTCCGTATGGGTTGAATCCACAATGATCTGGTTCGATTTAATCAGACCTTCCTGTAGGGCAATTTCAACCGTCTTTTTAATTAGTAAATCTAATAATGAAGCGTCTTGAAGGCGCAGTTTTCTAAATTTTGTTAGGCTCGTTGGATGCACGATTTTATCTTCGGGAGCTACATCTAAAAAGTATTTAAATGACATATCAAACGTCGCTCTCTCAATCAAATCCCGGTCCGACATAGGGTACATCACTTTGAGTAGTAATAACTTAAACATCATGATAGGACATTTGGCTGTAGCGCCAAATGCCTCATTATACATATCTTTTAACTCGTCGTAGATAAATTCAAAATCAACTAAGTTTTTAAATTTCCTCAAAAAATGATCTTTTGGGATCAATATATCATAAAGTGCACTATATGAACTGAGCACTAATTCTTTTTTAGGTAGCATAGTTTCACCAATTTTCCTCTGATGTGTTCTTTCACTATGATACCATTTTCCTTCACCAACTTAATCAAATGTATACAAAAAAGGAAGAGTTTCCTCTTCCTTTTCATCACAAGGGTATTAATGAGACTTTTTCAGCAGTCTCCCTAAATGGTGCCTTTTTCTTAATGCTGTGCGGGTTGACTGTCCGTCTCTGATATCTCAGACAGAGCTTCACCAGCTTGCTCTTCAGTTAAGTGGTCAACAGCAAAGTCTCCAAGCGCGACTATCCCTTGCAGCGTATCTCCTTCTACTACAGGGAGACGTCTAATTTGATGTTTTGCCATCAGCTGAGCTGCTTCCTTTGTAGACATGTCTTGTGTAACTGTAATTAATTGCTCACTCATGATATCACTAACTTTAGATGAACCTGGATGCTTTTCAGCAACACAACGGATGACTATATCCCTGTCTGTAATCATCCCTACTAATTTATTTTGATCGACTATTGGAATAGCTCCAACATTCAATTCTTTCATTTTCACCGCTACTTCATACACATTATCCAAAAGTGAACAGGTTTCTACATGAGATGTCATAATATCTCTTATCTTTTGCATTGAAAATCCTCCTAGTTTCTTCTAATCATTAATGCGGACCAATAGTTTCTGTGTAAGCCACCTTCAACATGACCAACACCTATATGTGTGGTACTTTTATCTAAGAGCACTTCTCGTTGAAGATATGAATTCATCCATTTGTCAAAGATCTCATCAGCTTTATTTGGACCTGCTCCCACATTTTCTTTTACTGAGCGGAAATCAATCTGAAACTTCTTTAACATTAATGTAGGATACCCATATTCAGGAGACTTATGCGCGACATATTGATACCTCATCATATCCAACGACTTCTGTTTAGCTACATCTGATAGGTTTTGATCGTGAACCAATGGAGGCAATTTAACTTGAAAGCGTTTATTATTAATAAGCTGAATCAATTTCTCCTCTTCTCTAGATATTTTCTTAATCGTGTTGCTTGGGATATAAATAATATCACCTGGAAAAATTAATTGAGGGTTATGTAGATGCTGATTTGCATCTAATAGTTCCTGAAGATGAAGATGATATTTTAAGGATAACTTCCACAATGTATCTCCTTTTTGAATCATATAAGACTCAGCAGATGATTTACTAATTGAGATAAAATTTAAACATAAGAATAATAATAGCGATTTTTTGAGCAACTAGTATTTCCTCCTTTTGCTTAAACATCCTAACTTAAAAATCTGTATGGTCACATTGAACATGAAATAAGAATATTTTCTACCAAAACTAGTTGGCTAGAAAAAATAATAGAAAACACTGTTTCTTTATCTATAATCTTTCCCTTTCTAAGGAAGAAAACTCATTTTATGTCCTATCAATTGCTTTTTTTTCTACATCGTAATCAGAAAAGGTTCTGCCTAATCCTTTTTTGCTGGTTTCCACATAGACCCGCTAACCAAAATTTGGAAAGAAAAAGCTAGGCTAGTCTTCCAAAATATTTGTACAAATTGTGAATCAACTGTGTTTTTCTTTAGGATTTCGTTGCAAGTTCTCCATTTTTCTACTATTATTAAATTTGAGAAAAACTTGCTTATAAATAGCTGTTTGGTGATTGCAAACGTAAAAGCTAACGTTTGGTAGGAGGGAATTACAATGAAATTTGAAAATACTGGATTAGAAAGCTTTAAGGCTGACCTAAATCGTCTGGATGAAGTCATGTCTAAGCACGGTTTAGTTCGTGAAGGGCAATGGGATTATGAACGAGTTACATATGATCGCAAATTTGATCTAAAAGAAGGCATTTTCTATTTACGTGTATTCGGATTTGCTGCTGAGGGCGATGTAGGCGCTCATAGAGCCGTAATTCAACTAATGACACCACTTTTAGGAAAGCACTACTATCCACATGGTGTGGAATATGGTGAGGGAGAAACTTTCCCTAATTCTCTAGTCAGCCAATGTGAAAAGCTTTTAGCTGATATTAAGAATGAAGTAGAGGCTTTTGCGGAATAATTAAACTATTTTCACCAATGCATACCAGTGGTTGAATTAGACTGTAGATCAACTCAAATCATTTTGAGTGTCTATAGTCTTTTTTATTTATAGAGTTAGTCACTTATTGAAACCATTGAATTCTATCTCAGTGAAGTAACTTAACTATTCCCCATAAATTATGTAAATCTGCAATATTTTCTTCATATTTCCTGAAAGAATCTCTACTTTTTTCTGTTTATTTTCCTCAATGCATACTATAATTTAATTGTTAGTACAATTATTGCATATATATCATTACAGAGTTTTCTTGGTTTAGAAAGGGGTTCTAACTTGTCTGGATTTTTCAAAAAACGAACATTTTTTATTTTCATAGGGATTGCGCTAATTGCCACCTTGTTCTACTTAATAATCCCTGTATCCATCCCACTTATTCTCGCGTTTATTTCTGCCTTGTTTTTAGAGCCACTTGTGAAGCTCTTAAAGTCTAAAGCAAAAATAAACCGAAGCTTATCTGTGTTAATTATCTTCTTGATATTTGTTTTATTTATTGGGGTAAGTGGATATTTCATTACAACTAAAGTTATTACCGAAGCCATTAAATTAGTTGAAAACTCCCCTTCATATATAAACGAAATAACAAAAGCATGGCTTAGCGGAGAAGAAAAACTAACAAATGCTGCAAAGGACTTGCCGAAGGATGTTGTAGATGAGATAAGCAATCAAGTTCAATCGTTCTTAAATAAAACAAAAGATGAGCTTGTTGCCTATGTAAACATCGATAATCTTAAGGCGATTTTAACGAATATACCCAATTATTTAGTGAGCTTTCTTGTGTATTTAATCGCATTATTCTTATTTTTATCAGACCTTCCTCGTTTACGAGAGGGCATGTATAAGCTTTTAACAGAGCAAACAGCTGACAAAGTTAATTTTATGACGTCCAGACTTTCTTACGTTATTTTCGGATTCTTTAAAGCCCAGTTTTTAGTTAGTGTGATCATTTTTATCGTATCCTTAATAGGACTATTGTTTATTTCTCCAGAAATCGCTTTAATTATGTCATTTATTATCTGGGTAATTGATTTCATACCGATTATAGGTTCCATAGTCATTCTAGGGCCTTGGGCTTTATTCCACCTACTAACCGGTGATATTGTCTTAGGCACTCAACTATCTGTTCTTGCAGCAGTCCTCTTAATTATTCGAAGAACCGTTGAACCAAAGGTGATGGGAAGCCATATTGGTCTATCTCCTCTATCAACACTCATAGCGATGTATTTAGGACTTAAGCTCCTCGGTATTCTCGGCTTTATCATTGGTCCACTTCTCTTAATTGCATTCAATTCTGCAAAAGAAGCAGGGATCATTAAATTAAATTTCAAAATATAAGACGAAACATAAGCGGGCATTTGCCCGCTTATGTTTTTTTGTGAACAGCTTAGTCCTTCTTGGCCAGGCTAGGGGCAAGTAATTTCGTTTAGAATAGTAGGGTTCCTTGCTTACTTTGCCTTCCATTCTAAATTGGCTAATGACCTCGAGTGGCTAGACGCTGGAGATGGATGTCGAAATATTTATCATCAAATGCTAAAAAGTATCCGTTCTTATGCAATAAAAATAAAAAAAAGAAGCGGGATTCCGCTTCTCCTTAAAAGCCTAGTATCGCTTTAATTACTGATGTTGTCTCTCCACCACGGTAAAATACATATAGAAGGAGATAGACAGCTACACCAGTAATCGCAGTGAAAAACCAAATCACACTAGTAATTGGCCCCAGCTTACGATGCTTCGCTAGTTTATTGTTGTACCCAGTCAATAAGGTAACAATTCCAAAGACTGCACCTGTAGTTGCTAAGAAAATATGAAACACTAAAAACAACGTATAATAGATTTTAATATCTTCTGGACCACCGAAAGCCGTATTTCCGATAAAAATCGTTCGAGAAGCATAAATAATAAAGAAAATAATGGCGAATATAGCTGCAAGAGTCATTGTTTTCTTATGAGCTTCAATCTTGCGCTTTCGAATTTGGCCCCATCCAATTGCAACAGTCAATGCACTTAATACAATAAATGTCGTACTAATAGTTGGTAAAATAGGTAAAGTGTAATTCATATCCGTTCCCTTTCAGATTTTATCTCTATATCTAGAAAAACATCTAGAAAAAACCTACACACCCTACATTTTAGATGAGAGATGCTATTTTTGCAATAAACCAGTCTAATGTTCATGAAATGTTAACGAAATAGACAATACTTTCACAGGATTTGTGATTTAATTAACAGACGTATAATCAAATTTGAACTTATAGACTTCTACATAAATGGCTGCCTTTTTTGAGAGGCAGCCATTTGCATTATTCAACCATATGTGGGTTTAAACGATAGTTTTTTTCTGCTTCCGTTTCCTCATCCTGTTCTTTCCTAAACCATTCAAAGAAGATTTGAGCAAGAATGACACCATACACAATCTCTTGAATAATTTTCATGAGTACTCCACCTGTTTGTTGATCATGAAGTAATGACATTGAATTGAACATTTCAGGCCCACTAATATTCAAACTAGATAAGGTTGTCGGTGAAACACATAACTCTAAAGCTACAAGCCAAGCAGAAGGATCAGAATAGGTTGCATACATAGGAGTATCTGCAAAAATAATTAAGGCACATGCTGGGGTTAATAGTATTCCATCTGCAAATATATAGCCTACCTTTTTTAAACCACTTAGCTTGTTTTCTTCTTCGAGTAAATTCATTAGTGGCCACCACATAAAGATAGCAAATGCAAACAAGAAAGTCGTATAGAACCCGTGTAAAAACATATCTGTTTTAATCGCATCAAAGATTAGCGGAATATGGTAGAAAGAAAATAATCCATTAAACAAAATAAGTGCAATTAGTGGTTTAGTAAAGAATCGGAAAAGCTTTCCAATCCACTTTTTACTTAATATGGTTCGCCAAATCCAGTTTGGAATGCTTCTAATGAGTAATGGAGGGATAACAAGATAGAGCAATGCCATTTGTATCATATGCGCATAAAACATTAAATGACCCATTAAATCTAACGGTGAGCCTTTAATGGCATACAATAATAGAATGGTACTTGTAAATAGAATACCTTGTTTTCGTGTTAGTGGCTCACTACCTTCAAACCTTTTGCGAAATGTAACGGTAATTAAGAAATAACCAACGATAACAGCAATTAAAGAAACAAAGTAAATAGGACTCCATAGCGCTTGAAACCCAAATATACTTAACGGCATTTTTTTCACCTCTTTTAGTTAAACGCAATCAATTAAATTATACTCTCTCAATCCTAGTTTCTCAACATTTCTAACTAGCTTCCTTTTTTTACAACCAAAATCTCTTCAATCTTTTTCTTTCTCAAATGCGATATTGGATTTTCTTAAATCATAGGCATCATTTGCTAAATAGCAAGTTGTCTACTACGCATTTTGTTTACATGCAATACAAAAAGAAACCGGCTTAAGCAGCCGATTTCTCTTGATATCTTACCACCAAATAATTGTCACAAAAGCTAATACCGTTACTAATCCAACAAATAATCCTGAGTATAAGAATAGCGCTGGTGCTTCATGACCTTTATGGCTCATATGCATGAAATAATACAATTGGAATATTACTTGAACAATTGCTAGAAGAATAATGAAAGGAACTGTAAACCATCCAGAAAATCCTTCATAGCCAACCGCCACAAATGCGACTAATGTCAAGAAAATCATTAATGAAAATGAAATGATTTGATATCTCATTTCCTCTGCGCTTTTTTTACGACGATATTCAATGTCGACTCTTGGGTTACCTGAGCTTGGTTGTTGATTTGCCATCAGTTTATCCCACCATTCCCATTAAATATACTACAGTAAAGATAAAGACCCAAACAACGTCGATAAAGTGCCAGTAAAGACTAGCTACATAGAACTTAGGAGCGTTGTATAGGTTTAAACCTCTCTTACTGTTGCGGATCATTAAGGTAACAATCCAAAGTAAACCAAATGCAACGTGACCACCATGGAATCCAACTAGCGTATAAAACGCAGACCCAAATGCACTACTTGTAAACGTATGGCCGAATTCGTGTACATAATGATTAAACTCATAAATTTCTAATAACAAGAATGCGAAACCAAGAAGAACAGTTAGTCCTAACCATAGTTGCATCTTCTTAAAATCATAGTTTTTCATATGATACATTGCATAAACACTTGTTAATGAGCTTGTTAATAACAACATCGTTGCCACAAAAACTAATGGTAGTTCAAATAAGTCTTTTGCAAGCGCATGCTCTGTATTAGGAACTTTATCCTTTAATGCTAAATAGGTAGCGAAAAGAGTAGCAAAAAGCACCGTCTCTCCACCTAAGAATAACCAAAATCCTAAAAATTTATTTTTCCCTTCGAGGGTTTGTTTCTCAGGCGATGCTGGCCATGATTCATATGTGAATTTTTCTTCAGCTTGCATTATGCCTTTACCCCCTTATCCTCATCGTCATCCATAAGCTCTTCTTTATGAATATGATACCCATGATCATCCTTAATAGAACGAACAAACATAGAACCAAGTGTTACTAACATACCAAAGATTAACACTGGGATACCCCAAGTATTCCCCTCGTCCCCTTGATACATTGCACCAAATGCTGCAATAAATAGTCCTAAAGAGATCATAAATGGAATGAATGAATTGTTTGGCATATGAATGTCTCCAAGCGGTTCAGCAGGGGTCATTCCTTTCTTACCTTCCATCTTTTCTAACCAATAAGCATCTAAACCACGAACCAGTGGTAATTGCTTAAAGTTATAGTAAGGTGGTGGTGACGAAATTGCCCATTCAAGTGTACGGCCATCGCCCCAAGGATCATTGCCAACCTTTTGGTTCTTAACGCTTGTAATAATGATATTCACTAATAAGATAATGGTAGCTGCAGCCATAAAGAACGCACCTACTGTACTAATAGCATTCCCTGCATTTAGCCCTTGACCAGGTAGGAATGTGAAAATACGACGAGGCATCCCCATCAAACCTAAGAAATGTTGGATAAAGAATGTTAAATGGAATCCGATAAAGAATAACCAGAAGGTAATCTTTCCTAAGAACTCGTTTAACATTGTTCCGAACATTTTTGGCCAGTAGAAATGTGTACCTGCTAATAATGCAAATACTACACCACCAACAATTACATAGTGGAAGTGTGCAACAACGAAGTAGCTATCATGGTACTGATAATCTTGTGCTGCAGATGCAAGCATTACTCCTGTTACTCCACCTGCTACGAATGATGGAATGAACGCTACTGCATACATCATCGGAGTTGTAAACTTAATACTTCCGCCCCACATCGTAAATAGCCAGTTAAAGATTTTAATACCTGTTGGTACAGCAATCGCCATTGTAGCAACTGCGAAAATAGCATTTGCAATAGGTCCCATACCAGTTGTAAACATATGGTGAGCCCATACCATGAATCCTAAGAAACCAATTAATACGGTTGCAAATACCATAGAAGAATATCCGAACAGTCGTTTTCTTGAGAAGGTAGCAAAAATATCAGAGAAAATACCGAATGCAGGTAATACTAAGATATATACTTCTGGGTGACCGAAAATCCAGAATAAATGCTCCCAAATAATCGTATTTCCTCCAGCAGCTGGGTCAAAGAAATTCGAGCCGAACATACGGTCAAAAATCATTAAGAATAAACCAACTGTTAATGGAGGGAAAGCGAATAAAATAAGTGCTGATGCAACAAACGTAGACCATGTAAATAACGGCATACGCATATAAGTCATTCCTGGAGCACGCATATTGATAATTGTTACAAGGAAGTTAATCCCTCCAATTAGCGTACCCGCACCAGAAATCTGTAATCCAAGTGCATAGAAATCAATTCCGTGTGTTTCAGATGCTAATGATAAGGAAGCATAAGAAGTCCAGCCAGCATCTGGCGCTCCTCCCATAAACCATGAAAGGTTTAAGAAAACTCCTCCGAAGAAGAATAACCAGAAGCCTAAAGAGTTTAAGAATGGAAATGCAACGTCACGCGCACCGATTTGTAGAGGCATGATTGCATTCATAAACCCAAATAAAAGTGGCATCGCTGCCAAGAAAATCATTGTCGTTCCGTGCATCGTTAATATTTCATTATATAAACCCGCACTTACAAAATCATTGTTTGGTACTGCAAGCTGAATACGTATAAACATCGCTTCCAGACCGCCCAAGATAAAGAAAAATCCTCCAGCAATAAGGTAAAGGTGAGCGATTTTTTTGTGATCGACTGTTGTTAAATAGTCCCAAATAGTCGCCCCAATCCCTTTCTTCTGAGCGTAGGTACTCACAGTTTTACCTCCCTTTTAAACTAATCCCCAATTAATCCTGAACTTTTAAGCTCATTAAGTATTCTGCAAGAGCATCAAGTTGCTCTTCAGTTAGATCATTGTATGTTTCTGACATTTTGTTAGCTGGCTTATACGTTTCAGGATCTTTTAACCAGTTTTTTAATTCTTTCTCATTATGGTCTAAAATACCAGCAATTTTCGTACGTTCTCCGAAGTTAGCTAAGTTTGGAGCTTGACGTGCTTGCTCTGGTCTACCATCTTGAGGTGTTACAGCATGACAACCAATACAGCTTTGGTTAAAGATCTCTTGTCCTTCTTGAGCTGAAGCTGTTTCTGCAACAGGCTCTTCTGCATTTTGCATATCGTTTACCCATTGATCGAATTCAGCTTTTGGCAACGCTTTTACTTTAAAGTCCATTAATGCATGTGAAGGACCGCATAGCTCAGCACATTTACCATAAAATAATCCATTTGCTTCATCAGCAGCTTTTTGATCAAACTCTAACCAAAACTTATTTACGTTATCAGTATTCGTGTCGATCTTTCCACCAGCAGATGGAATCCAGAATGAATGTTTAACGTCTGAAGCGATTAAATTAAAGTAAACCCTTTCATCCGTTGGAACTACTAACTCTTGACCAGTAATAATCCCTTGATCCGGATATTCGAATTCCCACCAATAAAGATTTGCACGGACATTAACAACTAGTGCATCTCTTTTACCTTCTTCATTCTTTTTATCCATTTCCGAAACATCTGCAAGCTTAAATGTTGCACTCACAGTCGGAACAGCAAGAATCAGAAGTAATACGATAGGAATAACAGTCCAAATGATTTCTAGCTTGTGACTTCCTTCTACTTGTTTTGGAATCGAATCATCTTTACGACGGAATCGAAATATAACAATGAAGAAAATCACTGTTACTACAAGAATTACTCCAACCATTATTGATGTACTTAATAACATCAAATCATATTGCGTTTTCGCAACTTCTCCAGCTGGCTTCAACGTTGATAAAAACGGTTCCCCACAGCCAGATAGAATTAGCGCTAGTACCGTGAAAAGCGATAATAAACGCCATTTTGCAAGCCTTTTCATAGCTTAATCAAACCCCTCTTTCGTAAATTATTCTATTGAATAGTTTGATCAAAAAATATATAGATAAATTCTCCCTACTAAAAATGGTATGTAGTAGGGACAGAATCCCCTAACAAAATTAGATTATAAAAGTGTGACAATAACCATAGCTACAAACATGATAGTCATATATTGTAGCGAGTATACAAACATTTGCTTTGCCCACTTCAGATCATCCTGTGATTTATATCCATAGATACCTAATCCTAACCAACCTATATTTAATACGGTTGCAATGATAAGGAAGGTATACCCAAGATCTGTAAGTAATAATGGGATAGGTAGCAATGCAACAATCCATAGCATGATGGAACGTTTAGTTGCTTTAAACCCTTTAACAACGGGAAGCATTGGAATTCTTGCCGCTCGATACTCTTCCACACGTCTCATGGCTAGTGCATAAAAATGTGGTGGCTGCCAAGCAAACATAATCAAAAACAAACTCCATGCTATCAAATCAAGGTTAGCATCCACAGCCGCCCATCCAATTAATGGTGGTACAGCACCTGAGATACTTCCTACAATTGTATTCGAAACTAACTTTCTTTTAGACCACATTGTATATAACACTACATAACTAAATACTCCAATTAAACCAATTATCGCAGCTGTCAAAGTAGTCAACAGTAAGAATGTGGTACCTAGAACAATAAATAGCAATCCCATTAAAATTACTTTTTGAGGGTTCACCTTTCCAGTTACTGTAGGTCTCCCTTTTGTTCTTTCCATTAAATGATCTATATCTCGATCGATATAATTATTTATCGAGCATGAACCTGCAATTATGAGAGAAGACCCTATGAGTGTAAACAGAATTGTATCAATATTCGTTAAAAAACCTGCCCCGGTAAAATGCAATGCAAGCCATAAACCAGTGAAGGTAGTGATCAAATTCGAATTGACAATCCCTACTTTAATTAAAGCAAGAAAGTCCTTCCAAGCTGAAGTCTCATGTAAATTTGTATCAAGGCTATGCTCACTGTTGGCTAGTGTTTCTGCTTCAGTGACCGCTCTTGTATTAGCCATTGCTTCACCTCTCCTATATCCCTTATTACAAGCATAGAAACTAGGCATGCAATACTTTCTACCACATCTAGTTGGTAAATCCATATCCGTAAGAAACACGGGAATCTTTTTATGTGTGCGCGGAAATATTATCTTAACACTATCAATATAGTATTAAAGTAGATGTGACCCAATGTCGAAAAATAATTTTCCCTCTGTATATTAAAGCACACTTTTAACTGTTTTTGTGAATTTTTTTTGAAGATTTTTTAGCTAAATTGTGACATAGGTATTAATCATTCACAAAAATGTTGTTTTTTCAACATAATATTAGCGAATAAAGGTAATATTGATTGTAAGTAGTTGTGCCTATAAACACACTTATTTATGAATGTTACATTCTGTTAATAATAAGTTTATGGTCACTACATATCTTCAATTCATAATAAAGGAAGGTTTTGTCTAGAAATTCCTCCCTTTATATTTCTAGCAAACTCCCTTTCAAGTTGCAACCCTTTTTAATATAAATACAGTGATAATTTTATAAAGCTATTGTAAAATTTTTAAATTTTGATTACTATCGAAAAGATGTTATATTTTTAATACCTAGTTGCTTTTATTATAACATGTCAATTCAATTATATTACAATTATGTGAATTAAATAAAGAAGGTGGATATTTTTGCGACGTTCTCTTAAATGGCTTGCTGTCTTGACAACCATTGGTATGCTCTTAGTATTATTAGGAGGCGCCCTAGTTACGAAAACTGAATCTGGTATGGGATGTGGCCGTTCATGGCCACTTTGTAATGGTCAATTAATCCCAGATGAGATTACTATGGAACTTATTATCGAACTTGCACACCGGGTAGTTTCTGGGGGTGTAGGTCTTCTGGTTTTAGCTCTATCAATCTGGACATGGCGTACGATTGGTCATATCCGTGAGACGAAGTTCCTCTCTTTCCTATCATTCTTTACACTTCTGCTTCAGGGGCTCATTGGAGCAGCAGCAGTAAAGTGGGGACAATCTGATTTTGTTCTTGCACTTCATTTCGGAATATCTTTAATCTCTTTTGCAGCTGTTCTATTACTTACCTTATTGATTTTTGAAGTAGATAAGAAATTTGATGCAGACAAGTTGATCATTGATAAGAAAATGCAAAAACATATTCTAGCAGTGACCATTTACAGTTATCTTGTTGTTTATTCTGGGGCACTTGTTCGACATGTTCATGCTAGTTTAGTCTGTCGCGATTGGCCACTATGTGTGAATGATAGTTTTGCATTACCATCCAATATGCACGAATGGGTGCAAATGGGACATAGAGCTGCTGCTGGTGTGATATTTATATGGATTGGCTATATTACAATACTAGCTATTAGAAACTATAAACATCAGAAAGTTATTTATTGGGGTTGGATCATTTCGTTTATTCTTGTATCTTTACAAGTGACTGCAGGTGCATTAGTTGTTCTCACTCGACTTAACTTATTTATCGCCCTAGCACATGCTTTTTTTATTTCTTGTTTGTTTGGAGTATTAAGCTACTTTATTCTATTAACTACACGGAGCAAGAAAAACTCCTCACTAACTAAAGAAAAAATAAATTCACAAAGTTCAACAGTGCATACACAAAAAGATGCCTTAACGAAATAATTAATAGAAAGACTATAAGCATGAAGCAAAAAGGGTTCGGAACAAGTTCCGAACCCTTTTTGTTATTTCGATAATTCAATTAATAAATCGCCAGTTTGAATTGCTTCTCCATTTTTAACATAAACATCCTGTATGATTCCTGAAAATGGTGCTTGTACGGTTGTTTCCATCTTCATCGCTTCAGTGATCATTAAATGATCGCCTCTTTCGACTTTTTCACCTTTTTCAACAAGTACTTTAATAACTGTTCCTGGCATTGAACCGGCTATATGATTTTGATTTTTCGGATCCGCTTTGATCTTTGAAGCTACTGTCGCTTTAACGCTTTCGTCCTTTACAACTACTTCACGTGGTTGTCCATTTAGTTCAAAATACACAACTCTTGTTCCATCTGCTTGTGGTTGCCCAATTGCAACAAGCTTAACAATTAAGGTCTTACCAGTTTCAATTTCCACTTCAATTTCTTCACCTAGTCTCAATCCATACAGGAATGTAGGCGTATCAAGAACAGATACGTCACCGAACTGATCAACTGTCTTGATGTAGTCCATAAATACTTTTGGATATAATGCATAAGCAATAACTTCATGACTCGTCACTTGTCTACCTAGTTCATTAAATAACGTCTCCCTTAACGCATCGAAATCTACATCGTCAAGCAACTCCCCTGGTCGAACTGTGATTGGCTCTCTCCCTTTTAAAATAACATTTTGTAGTTCTACAGGGAAACCGCCAACAGGCTGACCTAAATACCCCTCAAACAGTTCGATAACAGAATCAGGAAAATCCATCGTTTTGCCACGAGTGAGAACTGTTTCCTCTGTTAATTCGTTTTGCACCATAAAGAGGGCCATATCCCCTACCACTTTGGAAGATGGAGTAACTTTTACAATATCGCCAAACATATGGTTTACACGGGCATACATTTCTTTTACTTCATCCCATTGTTCACCTAGCCCTACCGCCTTAGCTTGCTGCTGAAGATTACTATATTGTCCTCCTGGCATTTCGTGCTGATAGACTTCTGTATGCGGCGACATCATCCCGCTTTCAAAATCAAAATAATACTTACGAACATCTTCCCAATAATGCGAAAGCTGCTCTAGTGCATCAATATTAACTTTAGGTTGACGAACTGTGCCCTCAAGCGCATAATATAAACTATTTGCACTTGGCTGTGAAGTTAACCCAGCCATTGTGCTTAAAGCGGTGTCAACAATATCTACCCCTGCTTCAATAGCTTTCGCATAGGTGAAGATACCATTTCCGCTCGTATCATGTGTATGAAGATGAATTGGAATATTAACAGTTTCTTTCAACTCAGTTATTAATCGATAGGCTGATTGTGGTTTAAGTAGACCAGCCATATCTTTAATAGCTAAGATATGTGCACCCTGTTGCTCCAATTCCTTAGCAAGATTTTTATAATAGTTTAAATCATATTTCGTTCTCATTGGGTCATTAATATCACCAGTATAACAAATAGCGGCTTCTGCAATTTTCCCCGTTTGCCTAACTGCATCTATCGCTACTTCCATTCCCTTTACCCAGTTTAAACTATCAAAAATTCGGAACACATCAATGCCTGCATGTGCTGACTTTTCAGTAAACTCTCGAATAACGTTGTCAGGATAGTTTTTATATCCTACAGCATTTGAAGCTCTTAGAAGCATTTGGAACAAGACGTTCGGCATTTGCTTTCTTAATGTTAGCAAGCGCTCCCAAGGGTCTTCTTTTAAGAAACGGTAGGCAACATCAAATGTTGCTCCACCCCACATTTCAAATGAAAACATATTAGGCAATAACTTTGCAGTAGGCTCAGCGATATGCTTCATATCAGAAGTTCGAACACGAGTGGCTAATAATGATTGATGAGCATCTCTAAATGTCGTATCAGTAAGTAGGACTTCCTTTTGGTTTTTAATCCAATCAACTAATCCCTCAGCACCTTTTTCATCTAAAATTTGTTTCGTTCCTGAAAGGGAGCTATCTGAATAACTCATCTTTGGAGTTCTTGGTTGTTCAAACACTGGTCGCTTCTTCTTTTCAATTCCCGGAAAACCATTTACCGATACATTCGCAATGTACGAAAGCATTTTTGTTCCTCTGTCTTTTCTAACCGGGAAAAGGAATAGTTCTGGTGTAGTATCAATGAATGATGTATCATATTCACCCGTTCTGAACTTTTCATGCTTAACTACATTTTCTAAAAATGGAATATTCGTCTTAATGCCTCTAATTCTAAACTCTTGTAAGTTTCGGACCATCTTAGATGCAGCTTGTTCAAATGTTAATGCCCAAGTAGATAGCTTAACTAATAAAGAATCATAGTAGGGGGTGATCACCGCTCCTTGAAAACCATTTCCGGCATCTAAACGAACGCCAAATCCGCCACCTGAACGATAAGCCATTAGCTTTCCTGTATCAGGCATGAAATTATTTAATGGGTCCTCTGTAGTCACACGTGATTGAATCGCATACCCATGGATTTTAATTTCCTCTTGATTCGGAATCCCGATAATATCACTATGTAGAGAATGTCCTTCAGCTACCAGGATCTGTGTTTGAACAATATCCACGCCAGTAACCATTTCAGTAATCGTATGTTCTACTTGAACTCGAGGGTTTACTTCTATGAAATAAAATTGATCATTTGCTACTAGAAATTCTACTGTACCAGCATTTAAATAATCTACATTTTTCATCAACCTGACAGCAGCTTCACATATATCCATACGCAGTTCGTTCGGAATAGATACACTCGGCGCTACTTCTACCACTTTTTGATGGCGTCTTTGTACAGAACAATCACGTTCAAAAAGATGAATAATTTCCCCTTCATGATCTCCGATAATTTGAACTTCAATATGTTTCGGATTTTCAATAAACCGTTCAACATATACCTCATCATTACCAAAGGCTGCTTTCGCCTCAGATTTTGCCCGCTCGTAAGCCTCTTTTACCTCTTCAAGGTTACGGACAATCCTCATTCCACGACCGCCACCCCCTAGAGATGCTTTTATAATAATTGGAAATCCATACTCCTTCCCAAAGGATACAACTTCTTCCAGTCTATTTACAGGTCCATCACTTCCTGGGATGACAGGAATTTCTGCTAATTGAGCTTGAGTTCGAGCTTTTACTTTATCACCAAACATATCTAAATGCTTTGATTTCGGACCAATAAAAATAATACCTTCTTCTTCACACCTTCTAGCGAAATGGATATTTTCGGAAAGGAATCCATACCCTGGATGAATCGCATCTACTCCACTATTCTTTGCAATATGAATAATGCCTTCAATATCTAGATAGGCGTCAATTGGCTTTTTACCTTCGCCAACTAGATAAGCTTCATCCGCTTTATAGCGATGATAAGAACCCGAGTCTTCTTTAGAATAAATCGCTACCGTACGGATGTTTAACTCTGTACATGCACGAAACACCCTTATCGCAATCTCTCCACGATTGGCAACTAATACTTTCTCGATGTTTTTCTTCAATTGAAACACCTCTTATATATGTATTTTTTAGACTACATTCATTTTGCTTTTTTGCAAGGTATAGCAGCCTGATGTTCATTACTTTCACTCGCTAATCTTTCACAGAGTTATAGTTATACAAAAACGCAAGGAATATCCTCGCGCTTATCTGCGAAAGTAAACAGCATTTCCAGTTACACTTTTTGTTTCTGTTGTTTGATTTTTATTTTTATATTTTTGCTCATAATTCACAAACATCGATACATTCACGAGGATTCCCATAGCTATGGATAATTGCAGCAAAGAAGATCCTCCATAGCTGATAAAAGGTAGTGGAACACCTGTAATAGGAATCAATCCAGAGATTCCAGCTAGGTTAATAAAAGATTGAATACCTATCAAGCTAGCAATTCCAATCGCTAGTAAACTTCCAAATGGATCTTTGCATCTCATTCCAATGTAAATCCCTCGTAAAACAATGTACCCTAAACTAATTAATACAAACGCTACCCCTAAAACACCTAGTTCTTCTGCAATTACTGCCATGATAAAATCTGTATGAGGTTCAGGCAAGTATCCTAGCTTTTGTATACTTTGACCAAGGCCTAATCCCTTAATCCCGCCTGCACCCATCGCAATATAGGAGTTTACAAGGTGATAGCCAGAACCTTGTTCAACCGCAAAAGGATCTTGAAATGCTTCGATCCTTCCCATTCTCGTTTTTGAAAAAATCTCATCTTTCATGACCAAAACAAGTGGAAGAACGACCATCAACCCTATGACTGCTAATTTACCAATATTCTTATAGCTCATGCCCGAAGCGAAAATTATTGTGGCAGCAATAATAAAGATAATAGCTGCTGTTCCAAAGTCTGGTTGGATGGCAACGAATAGACACACAAGAAATAAATACGCAAGAGGTGGAACTACGCCTTTATTAAATTCATTAATATAGGATTGTTTTTTTGCATAAACAGCTGCAAGGTATATAATTACGCAAAGCTTAACAAATTCAGAAGGCTGTAAGCTTCTAGCACCTATTTTAAACCAACTTTGAGCGTTTCCTGCTACATGTCCAAAGAAAAATAAAGTGAATAGGCCTAATAGGGATATAAGCACCATCGGCACCAAAATTTTGTTGCTTTGCATCGCCTTATAAGGAAACATTGCAACAATGAAAAAAACAAATGTAGCTAGGATTAGATGTAGCTTTTGTTTTTGATAAAAGAAATCACTTTCATAGCCATACCTCTGAATAGCCGTTACCATACTTGCACTGTAGATCATAACTAACCCAAAAATAGCTAGCATTGCTACAACAACAATTAGTGAGTAATCATAGGATTTCAATATTTTTTTTAACATTAGATCTCTTCCTCATCCTCTACGTTGATTTATGTATTCTACAATAACAATTGAAACTCCTGCTAGATGAGAAGAAAAGTTATTTTTAATGTAACATACTTTATAATAAAAAGCTATATATGTGTCATACTAATTAACAAATGTGACACAAAATACATGAAGGTTCTCCGCTAGTAGATAGTTTAGAGATTCGTCATCATGCGCAACTGCACTTCTACTTACATCAATCCCGCTCCTCATCTAATAAAATGTGATGTGACCAACTTTCTTCTCTCCTGATTATATAAAAAAACTCAAACAGTCACATTTGATCTGTTTGAGTTTTAATGAATTATTTTTTTAAGGATGCTTCATGAAGAGCAGATAACTCTCTTTCTAGTTCACCCAGCATCGCCTTTCCTTCTTTATCTTCAAGCAGACCAAGGCGAACCGCGAAATCAATTTCACGTGATAATCCAAACATTTGTGTATCTAATACCTCTTCATATAATGGACATTGAGGCATAGTAAGGTTTTCCATCTGAACTTTAATCAGCTTTAATATTTTATCAGCGTCTGCCTTTAGTATGGCACCCGCTTTTTCTTTATGATTTGTAATCATTTCAGAAGCCAACATAATCCCCCCGTTTCCGAGCGTTTATCTATCCTTAAATTCTATACGCTAACTAGTAAAAAAGCAAGAACTATCAATTGATTCCATTTGTTTCATCTCATTGAATATTTCCTTTTTAACATCTTTTTTACTCTATCTCATACGATCATCCCATGCTCAAAATGACATTTGCTAGATTTTTCTGTATACTAATACTATCGCTTTCTACAAATCGAGGGGGATTCGATGGAAAACATTATGATGATTATTGGGAATGTAAAATTTTCAATTACACTAGATCCAGGGGTATGGATTTTTGACGATCGTCGAGTGGATTTAGATACATACTTTGATGAATTCAAAACGGATTCTGATGCCTTAGAAGAGTATACAAAATCGATTTCTACGCATTGGGATCGTGAAATTATGGAAGGGTCAACTTTCCCAAAAACACTAAAAACGGAGAAAAAATTTGAAAAAGAGAAGGTATTATCCGGTTCTTTCGGTATTCCATTCAAGCCTTTTCTAAAAAATGCAGAGCCACATGAGCAGGCAAAAGAAATAGAAATATCTCAAGCAGATGGAGTTGTTGTCATCCCAATTGAGGAGGCTGAACATCTTATTCTTGGCTTCTCTAAAAACGGAAAACCTTTAGTAGAAGATGGTCCTGTACATGTATATTATCAAGATGGCTCAAATAGAAGTAATCCATTAAAACGTGTTAAAGCTTTTCGAGTCCTTTAAAATTAGCCATTTATTTAAAGAGGCATGGACATAACTAAATGACTCCTTCTCAAAAACGAACATTGACTTTTTATAATAGTTAAGTTGTAAGAGCAAGTTCGTTCCTTTGCGCTGCAGACACTTGCTTTCCGCGGGGAGGAAGCTGAACCTCCTCGCTGCGCTTTGGTGTCTTAGCCTTTTCTCTATTTTCCTTAGTAGTCGAGTGTCTTCCGCTCCATTCCACTATTTATTAAAAATTCGTTTTCCGAACAAACAAAATACCCGAACTAGTATAAGGAGATAACTCCTGATAGTTCGGATATACCATTGACTGAAATCCTTATGTCACAGCCTCTTTTGATTATATATTAAAGAAGTTCAGCAGCCAGTTGTGCTAGTCCGGAGCGCTCTCCTTTAATAAGTTTCACATGTCCAGCTATGCCTTGGTCTTTAAAACGCTCTACGACGTAGGTTAACCCATTATTATAGGCATCCAAGTACGGGTGATCAATTTGATCCGGATCTCCCATTAAGACAATCTTACTTCCTTCTCCTACACGAGTTAATATCGTTTTTACTTCATGCTTGGTTAAGTTTTGAGCCTCATCTATAATGATGTATTGATCAGGAATACTTCTTCCTCGAATGTATGTCAATGCCTCAACCTCGATAGAACCCATACCAGCCAAAATCGCATCCAATTCACCTGGCTTCTTAACATTGAAAAGATATTCCAGATTATCAAATATGGGCTGCATCCACGGTCTTAATTTCTCTTCTTTTTCCCCGGGCAAAAAGCCTAAGTCCTTACCAACTGGTACGATTGGTCTAGCAACCAATAGCTTCTTATATTCGCCGTAATCTTCTGTTTGCATTAATCCAGATGCTAACGCAAGGAGTGTTTTTCCTGTACCTGCTCTTCCATTTAAAGTGACTAGCGGAATATCCTTTCGTAAAAGTAATTCAATTGCCATTGTTTGTTGAACATTTCTTGGCTTTATTCCCCAAATATGATCATAATCAAAGATTAATCGCTTTACTTTTTTCCCAGTTTGATCAACTATACCAATGGCCGATGCCGAGGAACCTAGTGCATCCTTCATGATCAAGAACTGATTGGGATAAAAGGGGTGATTGGTTACTTCTGAAAGGGAAAGTTCACCTTGTTGATAAAATCTATTTAAAACATCTAAATGAATATAGACTTCCATATTGCCCGTGTATAAGTGATCCACTTCGACAACTCGATCACTTAGGAAATCCTCTGATCTTAACCCAATTGCATCTGCCTTCACTCGGACGAGTGTGTCTTTGCTGACAAGAATTACGGGTCGTCCATTTTCTTTTGTTTCTTCCTCTAACGATAAATTTTTTGCTACCGCTAAAATCCGATTATCATTCGTCTTTTCAACAAATATTTCCTGTAGCTGTTGAAAAGATCGATGGTTCAATTCAATTCGTAAACTCCCACCATTTTCAAGCGGAATTTTCTCATGTAGCTTTCCTGTTTCCCTCAAGTTATCAATTAAACGTGAAATTTGCCTTGCATTTCTTCCAATCTCGTCCATATAACGTTTTTTCGAGTCAACCTCTTCGAGCACTACTGCTGGAATGACCACTTCGTTTTCTTCAAAGGAGAATATTGAATACGGGTCTTGCAATAAGACGTTGGTATCTAACACGTATACTTTACTCAATCCTATGCCTCCTGCTCCTCTTAGGTCTTTATTTTATTGTGAACTAACCGATGTGGACGGATAGAACTTTGGTAAAATATATGTTTTCCCGAATAAAGTTAGAAGAAATTTTGCACAATAATCGGTAATGAATCCTTATTTTATTTTAATTTTCTCTAAAAAAACTTAAGGGTTTATCCTTTCAATTAGAAAAATTCACTCAAAGGAAATTATTTTGAAATATTGTATTCCAAAACAAATGCTTGGAGGTCATTAAATGAAAAAGTGGATTCCTTTCCTATTGGCAATTGTGACCATTACAGGGTGTAATGGAAATGAACAAGGAACAGATGAGAACAAACAAAATCTAATTAACGTCAAGAACACAGCAATTGAAAGTGTAGACCGGCAATCTGGTCAGGAAATCTCAAAGCATCTAGTCGATTTAGCTACAAGTATCCCTAGTGTTCGTGATGCAACAGCTGTTGTCTTAGGTAGATACGCAATTGTTGGCATTGATGTAGACAAGGATATTGAACGCTCACAGGTAGGCTCCATAAAATATTCGGTTGCTGAGAGCCTTAAGAATGACCCACATGGGGCAAGAGCAATAGTTGTAGCAGATCCAGATATTAATGCCCGTTTAAAGGAGCTTACTGCTGATATACAAAATGGCGAGCCTGTCCAAGGGATTGTTAATGAACTTGCAGATATCTCTGGACGATTAATGCCAGAAGTACCTGCTGATATTATCGACCCAAAACCAAAGAACGGGATCAATGATTCAAAAGACAAATTAGAAAATAAGGAAAAGCAAAATTTAGAAAAGCAACAAGAGAAGCAATCCAATTATTACAAGGATTAATATCCTTCTTAAATAATTCTCAACCAACCAAAAATGATCATTTTACTACAAAAAAAGCTTAGTCCATTCGACTAAGCTTTTTTCAGTGCATCCATAACTTGACGATCAAGACGAGTAGCTGCATCTTTATCATAAGTTTTATCATATTCAGGCTCTACTGTTATTTTCGAGCCGTAAAACATAACATCTCTCACTTCATTAATATTAATTTGAACTAATGCAAGCTTTAATGGGACATCGTCCATTTTCTCCACCTTGATAATTGCATCTCCGCTTATGGAATATGTAGATTCATTTGCAATGACATTTATCACGACCTTATGGTTCGCTCGAATGTTTTGCACAATTCGAGAGCGGTTATCTACAGCAAAATAAACGCTTTCCTCGTCCTTAGCAAAAACCCATGAAATTGCACTAACATTCGGTCCATTTGTTTCATGATCTACTGTTGCAATTGTCACAAAACGCTCCTTTTGCAATTCGTCAAATAATGGCTTTACTAATTTTGGTTCTACTTGGTTTACCATTCCATTCCCTCCTTTTAATACCATCATATTACTACTACAAGCATCTTTCAACTTTTAATCTCCTGAATCGAAGAATCGATATTTTTATCTGAATGTACTATAATATACATAACAAATAAACCCATTAACGTGGAATTGTATAACGATGAGGTGTTACTATGCGAGTAAAATGCTTTTTATGCGATAAAATTGAATCAATAGATAATGAAACCTTACAAGCAAAAAGGCTTCGAAATCGCCCCATTCACACATATATGTGTAAGCCGTGTGAAGAACGAATAACGACAAAAACGAATGCACGTAAAGCGACTGGAAATTTCAAGTTATATCGTTCTCAACTACAGGAAGAAGAATGGTAAAGTGGAAGTTAGCGCTATTTTTAGGTATTGCTTCAGGACTAATTCTTGGATTTTTTCTTAAGGTGATTGAAGTGGCAACAGGTAATAAGGTATACACATTGTTATTAAATGTGGATTTCGTGCCTATTTTAGGAGCAATGGCATGGCATGAGGCGATTGAGTTTCTCTTTCACCTTCTTTTTTCTATTGGTCTAAGTATTTTGTTTGTATTCATTATTTCAAGATACTCCATCGAAAAGTTAAGTAGCTATTTATTTATTGGGGTAGTAGTCACATTGCCTACGGTATTTCTGTATTTCCCTCTCGTTCTACTAGCCCAAAAAGATGTACCTACCATCAAGGATGTAGAATCAATTTTCTATTGGTCAACAGGACATCTGCTATACGGCTTATCACTAGGACTTATCAGCTACCATCTAAAAAAACACTCCCAATGAAAGGCCTCAGACTGAAGACACTCAAAGAAATTGAGTTTGTCATCAGTCTTTTTTCTTGGTTGTTTGCATATACATTGTTGCTATTGAAACATAGGCGTTTTTTCCTGCCCACTGCTCCTGCAGGCATCTCGCATCCTTCCGCTCCAAACTACTAGCCTTCGTACTTTAAAGGGAACATTACCTGGTCAAGCAACAATCTTTTAGAAGATAGCCTTCTTTTTTTTATTTGAATACGCAATGAAACGATTGAACATATACTTACAAAGTATATGGTGATATGCGTCAGACGACACTCCGAGGTCAAATGCTTGTTATTTAGAGGAATGCATTCCAATGAAGCCAGTAGCATGGCAATAATTAATAGAGTGATAACCAGGTGAGGAGGCTCACCAACCGCAGTGAAAATCAGTCTTTCCCTTCCGACACCGAACACATGAAAAAAGGCAGTGAGAAGCTTCTCACTGCCTTTTTTAGAAATTCTATACTCGTTATTCTTCAGGGTAATTAACGTATTTTTCAGGCTCCATGTTCATTTGATTTAACATGACATCAATCAATTCTCTTGGAAACCGCTGACGTTTATTCTCATCCTTCAGTCGATAATCAATATAATACATTTCTTCATCAAGTGTTATGATCAGATCTGATATGTGATGGTCATTAATTAACATATCATAAAACATATCAGCAGTCTCTTTTGCGGCTGTATCATCTGGTCTGTGCTCGCAAACAACATAAATGGTCAACCAATTATAAAGCGCATCTTGAATAGAATTCATCTTCCTCCCCCTTCAAACCTAAGCATTTTCTTGCTTTTTCTGTTGATGGAGGCGCACCTTATATATAACTAAAATTAACGCTGCAACAACTAAGCTCTCAGCTACCGGAAGAAACACTCCTAGAAATGTTAAGACTGTACACCCCAAAATAAGGAACAAGTATATCAATACCGTTTGAACAAGTGGTAATTTTTTCGCAAATCCTAGCTTAAACACAATAATACATAAAACAATAATTGTTGCATAAAGTAGCCACATTCCCAATGTTGGATTTTCATTCACTTTGAATAATGCAGCGAAAAAAGACAGGCGGTCAGTTATATCCATTTCTCCTCGGTTCCTCCTTCTTCCCTTTAGTTCATTTCAGCGTATTTTTTCTTTTTCGTAATTCTTTCACGTTCGTTCTTATCAAGAATTTTCTTACGAAGACGGATAGATTGTGGTGTTACCTCACAATATTCATCTTCGTTTAGATATTCTAAAGCCTCTTCAAGTGTCATAATGCGAGGTTTTTTCATTGTTGTTGTTTGATCTTTATTCGCTGAACGAATGTTAGTTGCTTGTTTTACTTTCGTGATATTCACAGTCAGATCATTTTCACGATTATGCTCACCAACAATCATCCCTTCATAAATTTCAATACCCGGCTCAAGGAAGATAACCCCTCTATCCTCAACTTGCATAATGCCGTAAGTTGAAGCTTTGCCGCTTTCCATAGATACAAGTACACCTTGACGTCTTCCACCAATTTGGCCCTGTGCCATTGGTTGATAGCTATCAAACGTATGGTTGATAATTCCATACCCTCGAGTAAGAGTTAAAAACTCTGTTGTATATCCGATTAGCCCACGTGCCGGAACGTTGAACGTTAAACGCACTTGCCCATTGCCGTTGTTAACCATATCAAGCATTTCACCTTTACGAGCGCCGATAGATTCCATAACTGAACCGGTATGTTCTTCAGGAACATCGATTTGCACTCGTTCAACTGGCTCACAACGAACTCCGTCAATTTCTCTTACGATAACTTCCGGTTTAGAAACCTGAAGTTCATAGCCTTCACGACGCATATTTTCAATTAAAATGGATAAATGAAGTTCTCCACGTCCTGAAACAATCCATGCATCTGGTGAATCTGTATTTTCTACTCGTAAGCTTACATCTGTTTGAAGCTGAGCACGAAGTCTTTCCTCGATTTTTCTAGAAGTAACATATTTCCCTTCTCTTCCCGCAAACGGACTATTGTTAACAACGAATGTCATTTGAAGAGTAGGTTCATCAATTCTTAGAACAGGAAGTGCTTCTTGATGTTCTACTGGGCAAACAGTTTCCCCAACGTTGATGTCTTCCATCCCAGAAACAGCAATTAGATCCCCAGCAAATGCTTCTTGTATTTCTTGACGTTTCAAGCCGAAGAAACCAAAGATCTTTGTTACACGGAATTGCTTAACTGTGCCATCTAATTTCATAAGGGCTACTTGTTGACCAACCTTCATTGTCCCTCTGAACACACGCCCGATTCCAATTCTTCCAACGTAATCATTATAATCAAGTAGGGCTACTTGGAATTGAAGCGCCTCATTACGATTATCTACTGGTGCAGGAATATTCTCTACAATTGTGTCATAAAGAGATTGCATGTTCTCATCTTGTTTGCTCGGGTCTTTACTTGCAGTCCCATTTATTGCAGAAGCATAAATCACAGGGAACTCAAGCTGTTCCTCAGAAGCATCTAATTCAATAAATAGGTCAATTACTTCATCAATAACTTCTTCTGGTCTAGCAAAATCACGGTCGATTTTGTTCACAACTACAATTGGTGTTAAATTCTGTTCTAAAGCTTTTTTTAGTACGAAACGCGTTTGAGGCATACATCCTTCATAAGCATCTACAACTAGAAGAACACCGTCAACCATTTTCATGATCCGTTCAACTTCTCCACCAAAGTCCGCATGTCCTGGTGTATCTAAAATGTTAATTCGCGTATCTTTATATTGAATAGCTGTATTTTTTGCTAGGATTGTAATTCCACGTTCTCTCTCAAGATCGTTTGAATCCATCGCACGTTCCTCAACGTGCTCATTCGTACGGAAAGTACCTGATTGCTTTAACAATTGGTCAACCAACGTTGTTTTTCCGTGGTCAACGTGGGCAATAATAGCTATATTGCGGATATCTTCTCTTATTTTCAAATAGGTTCACTCCTAAAATTAATATCAATCTTCACAGGTATTATTAAAACTTTTATCACAACTGAAATATTATATCACATATACAGTGGAAACCTAAAAGCTTTTTGTGTACAATTGAAATTATATTATTTCTATAAACTCCTTTAAGGGGGGTACATACCCATGAAACAAATTAAATGGCCATTATTATTTTTTGCAATTGCTGCCGCAACATGTATTATGGGCATTGGAATTGCAATAGGCGAACGTAGTATAATTGGTGTGCTTGTTAGTATGGTTGCACTTGTGTTCGTTATGGGATTTGGTTTTAAAACGAAGAAGAAAATGAGAGAAAGCGGCGAGCTCTAAAGCCGTTCCGTTAAGGCTATCTCAAAAAGAGGCTGGGACCTATGGATTTCAGTCAATGGTCTATCCGAACTATTAGGAGTTATCTCCTTTTACTAGTTCGGGTATTTTTGTTTGCTCGGAAAACAACATTTTAAAAAATAGTGGAATAGAGCGGAAGACGCTCGATTACCAAGGAAAATAGAGGAAAGGCTGAGACACCAAAGCGCAGCGAGGAGGCTCAGCTTCCTCCACGCGGAAAGCGAGGGTCTGCAGGGCAGGTGGAATGAACTTGTTCTTACAACCTAACTATTTTAAAAAGTCATTGTTCGTCTTTGAGAAGAAGTCATTTAGTTAAGTCCTAGCCTCTTTTGGCATTGTTTAAAAGAAAAGGACCCAAGACAAATAGAAAATGTTCAAGTCCTGCAAATAACTAAATTAAAGGTCTAATCATGATTAGATAATTGTCCCCTTGTTCATCTTTTTCAAGCTTATATTGTTCAAAGGAACAACTTGTTAAAAATGAAGTCCATTGGCTATTTTCAATTGGGAAACCTGCGAAAATCACCTTCTGATTGCATTCCTTCATTTCTGTACATATATTTGAGATAATCTCTTTTCCAATACCTTTGTTTCTTTCAGCTTTTCTTACTAACAGCGTGCCTATCCATGGTTTGTGATTTGAGTAAGATTTAGGTAAATGATAAGAGATTGCCACTTTCTGGCCTTTTAATTTCCATACGCGCCACTCCCCGTTCAGATGAGCGTATTTTTGAATATATTCCGATAACTGATGTTGAATAAGCTCTACTTCTTCCCATTCGGGGCTATCCATAATGATTTCTTCAAAAAAACCGATATCAGAATCCTTCATCTGATCGAAATTCAATCTAACATCACCATATTCCATTGTTTAAATAATCCTTCAAAATCCTCTCATGTAATCCAGGTCTAGATATTAGGACTGAGTTTTGTCCTAATAAGTTGAACGGTTTTCCGTTTAATGTCGTATAGACGCCGCCAAGTTCCTCAATAATCACAATTCCACCAGCAAAATCCCACGGGGATAGACGCAAGGTAATATATGCATCTAGCCTACCTGTTGCCACGAAAGCAATTTCTAATGCAGCAGATCCATAAGATCTCGTCCCTCTCACATCTCTCACTAAAGGAGTTAAAATGGAATGATCTATCCTTCTATTTGGAACTACCCACGTTGTATTTAATCCAATAATAGCTTCCTCTACCTTTACATTAGTTAACTTTGGTAATGGTTGATCATTAAGGTAAGCCCCTTTATCTTTCATCGCATGATAAAGCTCATCATGTACAACATCATAAATTAGGCCAATCATCCCCACACCATCTTCATAGATTCCAATACTTATGGCAAAATTTCTTTGTTGATGAACAAAATTCATCGTTCCATCAATCGGGTCTATGATCCATACAGTACCTGATAATTCCTCTAATTCATTCCCAAATCCTTCTTCACCTAAAATTTGATGGGTCGGAAACCTTTCATTGATTTTATGTATAAAAAATTTTTCAGTAGCTTTATCGATATCTGTTACAAGATCATTTGGATTTGACTTTGATTCTACTGTAATTTTTTGAACAAAAGACTTTTTTATGGATTCTCCAGCTTCTTTAATCCACTCTTTTGCATATGTATCGACTTCATTCCAGTTCGTCATTTTCATCCTCCATTTCTGTCCTTCAAATAAGGATTTGTACGGTACGCTTTATCAGACTCTTTATTTTAGTTTAGCTTTTTACTTGAAATTTTGTCCAATGATTATGTTTGTACTTTGTACGATTCGGTTTCACAATTCACAAACTAATACTTATGAAACATACAAAATTAGTATGACCAATACATGTTTGACTATATCCCATTATTGCATTCATTGTAGTAATCATTAGCAAAAGCAACATTATTTAATTAGAGCAAATTTGTTCAAATCAAAAAAACGAACCCCACAATCTCCCGGAGTTCGTTGATCAACTAATTGTATTTTTTCTTATCATTTCAAGTTCCCCTTTGGCTGAACGTTATAACGCTTGTAGCTTCAGCAGTTCTTCGCGAATTCTTTCGAGCTTTTGTTTACTAAATTTCTTCTTAGACTCGTTGCTTTCTCCCATTGCTTCAAACAATGTAGCAAGCTCATAATCCATCTCGAGTCTTAAAACAGCAACCCTTTGGCGGTCAATAGCACTTTTTTTCAAGGTATTCATTAGCTGTTTCATTCTGTCGAGCACCCCTTTCAAATCTCGATTAATTTTCTGATTATTTTTACTATTATAATATGAGCAAACAGCTTTCGGTGCAACTAATTTGTGTGTTTACCTATAGCTTATTTTCAATTATTCTCTACTTCATCATTCGTTTCAATTTTTTCTCTTTCACCGTTATGCTACAATGTCTGACATAGCTAATTGAAAAAGGAGATGTACAACAAATGACATCATTCACTTCTAAAGATTTTCATGTATTTCAAATAGATGGATTAGATGAGCGTATGGAAGCACTAAAAACTACTATTCGTCCAAAACTTGAAGAAATTGGTCGTCACTTTGCGCCAACGCTTTCTACCATGACTGGCGATGAAATGTTTCCACATGTAGCAAAGCATGCTAGAAGGACTAAGAACCCACCCAAAGATACATGGGTAGCTTTCGCTAGTAATTCTAGAGGATATAAAATGCTGCCTCATTTTCAAATTGGGCTTTGGGAAACACATGTATTTATCTGGTTTGCGCTTATATATGAAGCACCCCATAAAGAAGAATATGCGAAGACTTTACAAAACCATTTAGATCAAATCTATATTGAAATACCAGATGATTTCGTTTGGTCTGGAGATCATACTAAACCAGAAGTTGTCAAACATTCCACTTTGTCCAAGGAAGAGCTTGAAGCATTGTTTATTCGATTAAAAAATGTTAAAAAAGCTGAAATACTATGTGGGTATCAAATCCCAAGGGAACAAGTTGTTAAAATGTCAAATAATGAAATGATAAACCAGATAGATGAGGTTTTTAAGAAATTATTACCCCTGTATCAATTGGTTTAAACCCTTGATGAATATAATTGGGCGCATAGAGTCTAAACAAAAATAACCTCCTCAGATTGAGGAGGTTATTTTTGTGACATCTTAATTCTCTTACCAACTTCTGCATCCTTCATCTTTTTCACTAGTCGATAAGTTGAATATCCGCTTGTTTCTTCAAATTCATCACAAATCTTTTTTTCTTCGGATTTACTCGGTACAATTTCTTTAAAACGGCGGTATGAAGATAGAAAGACTTCTCTTTCGATCCCTTTTTCATAACCCATTTCTACCTGTTCAAAAAACTTTACCACATCGATAATTTCATCTGTAGACCAATGTGGGTCAATTGGATATTGATATTCCATCGAATCCTCTCCTGCCTTACTTAAGTGTCCGAACTTGATTTTACTTGTTAGAGCCTATAAAAACAATTAATCTTACTTTGCCCATTCTCCGCGGATAGTTTCGGCATCAACTAACATTCGCTGAAATAACTCATCTACTGATGGCACATCTTTAATTAGTCCAACTACTTGGCCAGCCCAACCGAATCCTTCTTCTCCTCTCCCTTCATAAATATATTTTTTATTAGCTTCTCCACTAATATAATCTCTTAAGGTATCGTAACCTGGATAATTCTTTTCAAGTGAGAGGATTTGATCTGTCCAAGGGTTTGTTAAAGCTCTTGCAGGTGCCCCAAGTGAGCGTTTTATAACCGTTGTATCACTTTCTGAAGCATCAATGATGGCTTGCTTATATATTTCATGTGCGTGGACACACTCTTTTGTCGCTATAAACCTCGTACCCATCTCGATTCCTTCTGCTCCTAGAGCAAGTGCAGCCATTAAGCCTCGACCATCACCAATTCCTCCAGAGGCTACTACTGGAATGCCAACTGCATCAACCACTTGCGGAACGAGAACGAATGTTCCAATGTCATCTCTACCTAAATGCCCCCCACCTTCTTGGCCAACCACCATAACAGCATCTGCTCCTAATTCTTCCGCTTTTTCTGCTTGTCTCTTTGCTGCAACAAGCACTAATTTCTTCGTATTAGTCCCTTTAAGCTGTTCAAAAATAGGTGTAGGATTTCCTCCTGTCATTGTAACCACTGGAACTTCTTCCTCTATGGCGACGTTAAGAAAATCTGAAAACGGTCGTCCATGCTGACCAATAGCAAAATTAACTCCAAATGGATTTTTCGTACTTTGTTTAACCTTACGAATCTCTTGCCTTAAAGCATCTGGACTATCTAATGACATGGCAGTAATTTGTCCCAGCCCACCAGCATTTGAGACGGCGGCTGCAAGCTCAGAATAAGCTAAATGCGCTAATCCACCTTGAATAATAGGGTATTTAATTTGCAATAAGTCAGTAACTCTGGTTTTCCAAATCACTTTCATCCCTCCATAAAATACACTACTCTTACATAATTACATTCGATTTTATTTCCAAATCTCCTTTTCTTTGAATAAAACAACAGATATTGAGATAAATTTGCTAACTATACACATAATAGATATGACAAAAAAACAATCCTGCTCTCCAAAAAAATCTATGCAAAAACTTCAAATTAGTGCTATAATTCATTTGTTTTATATTCATAAATAATCAGCTTTGTTAAGCTTCTTTTATATGCAAAAGAATCAAAGAAATTATGTCTTAATAGAGCAAACAGAAAACAGATAAAGAGGTGTGTGTAAACGTTGTCCCAATTAGAAACACCGTTATTTACCGGTTTACTTAATCACGCAAAAAAGAACCCAATTCAATTCCATATCCCTGGACATAAAAAAGGAGCAGGAATTGATCCAGAATTCAGAAATTTCGTTGGTGAAAATGCATTATCAATCGACTTAATCAATATAGGACCTTTAGATGATCTTCATGCTCCAAAAGGAATCATTAAGGAAGCACAAGATTTAGCAGCTGAAGCATTTGGAGCTGACCATACATTTTTTTCCGTACAAGGAACAAGTGGCGCAATCATGACCATGGTTATGGCAGTATGCGGACCTGGCGATAAAATTATCGTTCCGAGGAACGTTCATAAGTCGGTTATGTCAGCTATTGTTTTTTCCGGTGCTACCCCTATCTTTATTCATCCTGATGTGGATGAAAATTTAGGGATCTCTCATGGAATTACAACTGATTCTGTTGCAAGAGCTTTAAAACAGCATCCAGATGCGAAAGGTGTACTCGTTATTAACCCTACTTATTTTGGGATATCAGCTGATTTGAAGAAAATCGTTGAAATTGCTCACTCATATGATGTTCCTGTATTAGTTGATGAAGCTCATGGAGTCCATATTCATTTTCATGAAATGCTTCCCATGTCAGCAATGCAAGCTGGAGCAGATATGGCAGCAACAAGTGTTCATAAATTAGGCGGTTCTATGACCCAAAGTTCTATTCTTAATGTAAAAGAAGGCTTGGTTTCTCCTAAACGAGTTCAGTCGATATTAAGTATGTTGACAACCACATCGACTTCATACCTTTTACTTGCTTCATTAGATGTGGCACGTAAACGGCTGGCTACTGAAGGAAGGGAATTAGCAGAACAAACGATACAACTAGCACAATCTATGCGACAAGCGATAAATGGAATTGAAGATTTGTATTGTGTAGGTGAAGAGATTCTTGGCACGAAAGCTACCTTCGGTTATGATCCAACCAAGCTTATAATTTCCGTCAAAAACCTTGGGCTAACAGGCTATGAAGTTGAAAAATGGTTACGTGAAAAGCATACGATCGAAGTTGAAATGTCAGATCTCTACAATATTCTATGTATTGTTACTCCTGGAGATACAGAGCACGAGGCAGAGTTACTTGTGTCTGCACTTCGACAACTATCGATAGAGCAGCATAAAGGAGAAGCACCTGTAGTTAAGTCGAAAGTACTTCTCCCAGATATACCAGTGCTTGCATTAACCCCCCGTGATGCCTTTTATTCAGAAACGGAATTAGTGCCGTTTGATGATTCTGAAGGTCGAATCATTGCGGAGTTTATTATGGTTTATCCACCAGGGATACCTATCTTCATTCCTGGTGAAATTATTACACAAGAAAACCTCACTTATATTAAACGAAATATGGAGGTAGGGTTACCTGTCCAAGGCCCAGAAGATTATGACTTAAAGATGCTACGAGTTATTAAAGAGCATCGAGCCATCCGGTAAAAATGCGAGCTCTTCCTTTATGGAAGAGCTTTTCTATACAAAAAGTGGCTGGGACATAACTAAATGACTCCTTCTCAAAGACCAACAATGACTTTTTTTAAATAGTTAGGTTGTAAAAACAAGCTCGTTCCACCTGCCCTGCAGACACTCGCTTTCCGCGGGGAGGAAGCTGAGCCTCCTCGCTGCGCTTTGGTGTCTCAGCCTTTCCTCTATTTCCCTTAGTAGTCGAGTGTCTTCCGCTCCATTCCACTATTTTTTAAAAATTTGTTTCCCGAACAAACAAAAATACCCGAACGATCAGGAGTAACTCCTGATCGTTCGGATAGACCATTGACTGAAATCCTTATGTTCCAGCCTCTACACTTCAATATTATCTTCTATTTACTCGTGATCCTCTGGAGAATCGCAGCAATCACATTTACCGTATAGTACATTTACTTTTTCATCTTCAAAATGATCGATTGTAGAATTACAAGCTTGGCATACTATTGTACCCATCTTTTCAATCCCCTTTTCATTAAGTAGTATTCACAACTTTTTTGAAAGCGCTTTAACATCTTTAGATTTATAATAATATAACACTATTGAATTTTCAAGCCTAAATTGTATGTCACAATAAGAAATAAAACAATAAAAAGTATGATTATTATGTCAATATTATGCATCTATTTCATTAGTATGTCATTTATTATTATTTTCATATGAATGATTGAAATAATGACCATTCTCATGCCCTTCAAGCAAGATTTTCAATTTAAAGAAACAGACCGTTTGATACACGGTCTGCTTGCTTCATAATTATTCATATTGTGTTTCAAAAGGAATGCTTGGTAATTCTCCTGAAAAAAATTCAGCTAAGTCTATGGCTTGTTTTGAGTTCTGTATCCGGAATGTTGTTTGCAAGTATTCTACATCTTCGAGGTCTTTAGGGTCGAGGAGTGCTGAGCGGCCAGTTTGCATGCATACGACAAGAGGCTTTCCAAAAAACATATTCGTATATACAATACCAAAATCATAGCGTGTATCATCGGTCGTAAAGCCGACAAAACGCACCTTCACGTGTTCTTGCTCATCATAAAGCTTATCGAAAAGCTCCATACAATGCCTCCTTTTTTAAAGTTAATTATTTTTAAATATTTTGAATATTATTATAACTTACACACTACCAATTTTACAAGTATTTTCTCATTTTTCAAATAGAAAGAGTTGTCATAGGATTTTATTCAATGCTAGAATAAAATAGAACAGAATGTGGGATTGGGGGGGGAGCTGATGGCCAGTAATGCATATATTAAGCTTGTGCCTTTATCAGCAAAAGAAAGCGTTACCACTGATGAAGTGAAAGAACTTTTTCATTATTATAAAGAGATTACTACAAAAACCGGAGAACAGGTCAGTTGGCACTATAACGAGGCAGCTTTTCCTTATGAATTAAAAGAAACAAATGAAGGAAAAGGGACATGGTTTTATATGTCCTCTGACAATGACAGATACCAAGTCATTCTATTAGGGATTGATCAGGAAACCATTCAAGACGATGATGGTTCTGAAAGAAAGCAAACATACATACAAATTACCTTACCAGAAACAGCTACATTTGGTGATAAAGGAAAAGCGAATGAATTTGCCAAGTATTTAGCAAAGAAATTGAAAGGGGAACTTCATTTATTTAATGGTAGAGTGATGTACTATTATCCAAGAAAATAAGAATACGTTAAGTGAATAAGGGCGTGAATCTAAGTGATTGTAACGGGATTGACATTAAGATATACTGTTACAATAGAAAGGGATTCTAGCCCTTCTTTACTTGCGTTTTTTGATCATTTGTTAAGGCTATACATGAAGGAGTCATTTATGAAAAATAGAGTCATAATTATTGGAGTTATTAGCTTACTTTTTACGATCGCATCACCTTTTGTATTTAACGCATATTTTGAGAAGAAACCAGAAGAGTCTTCACCTGTTGTCCCTTTTGGAGGACCTTTTCCTTTTGCCAAGCAAAGTGTAACTCTTCCAGCTGATGAAAATGATTATCCTATTGAAGTTACATTTACTTCTCCTTTAGAAAAAGACGTAGAATTCTTATTCGTTCCGTTTATTTTATCCTTCTTATTTTTCTACTTATTTTTCTTTTCCCTTTATAGCATTATTATTCGCTTTTTTAGCGGTATTGGAAAACGAAGAACCAATGAAGAAGATCCTGAAAATTAAACAGGATCTTTTCTTTATTATTACGAGTTTCCAATAGATGAACTATGGGTATAATTGCAATAGAAAGAAACTGCAACATATAGGTTTGTTCTTAGCTATTTTCTAAAAGATTGTTGTTCTATACGCGGTATAATTCCTTCTTCATACGAAGGCTAGCCGTTTGGAGCGGAAGAATGAGAGACCTCTACGGGGGCAGTGGGAGATGCGAGACCATTCAGATGAATCATAGGATACTCACCTGACGCCCCTCCAGCAAGTGAATATCTTGCTGTGAAAATGCCCTTGGTTCAAAAGCAACAATGGATATACGAAAACAACCTTGTTCTTTATTTTTCAGAGATTCTAACCATATCGCTGTACCTACTATTTATTTAATGTTAGAATTTATAAGGTCGTTCAACATACATAATTCCTACTTAACACTCCTGCATCTCCTTAATTACTCGAAAATTCATTCCATCTACTCAATTATCAAATTGTTGTATTTAATTGAATGAATCACTGCTCTAGCGTATAAAATCTTCTATTCGTTAGATACTCATTATATGGATTATAGAAACGGAGGGATTTCATGAAAAGGCTGACGCCAGTATTTACAGTGTCCGTAGTCATCACAGCCTTATTTATTGTTTGGGGATTAATCCCAAAGAGTATTTTACCTACTGCCAATCTAGATGATGTTACTAAAAACATTCAAGGGTTTATCTTACAAAAATTCGGTTGGTTTTACTTATTATCCGCATCGGTGTTTTTGATCTTTGCGATTGTTCTTATTTTCACAAAATACGGCAATATTCGTCTAGGAAAAGATACAGACGAACCAGAGTTTGGTTATATGAGTTGGTTTGCCATGCTCTTTAGTGCAGGAATGGGTATCGGGCTTGTCTTTTGGGGTGTAGCGGAACCAATGTATCATTATTATGCTCCTCCATTTTTAGAAGGACAAACTCCAGATGCAGCAAGAGCTGCTATGAGGTACTCATTCTTCCATTGGGGATTGCATCCATGGGCAATCTATACCGTCATTGCTTTAGCCCTTGCCTACTTCCAATTCCGCAAAGGGGCTCCAGGAGTAATTAGTTCGATACTGAGACCGATATTTGGAGATCGAGTGGATGGTAGCTTAGGAATTATTGTTGACTTTGTAGCTGTTTTTGCAACTGTGTTTGGTGTTGCAACCTCCCTAGGTCTTGGAGCGATTCAAATATCTGGGGGACTATCTTACATTTTTGATGGTATTATTTCAAATTCAATAGGAACACAATTAGTCATTGTAGCCATCGTTACAGTATTATTTATGCTCTCCGCACAAACAGGCTTAAATAAAGGAATCAAATATTTAAGCAATCTTAATATTATTTTGGCCATTTCGCTTCTTGTTTTTTTACTGTTTGTAGGTCCTACGAACTTTATTATGGATTTATTTACAACAACAATTGGTTCGTATCTACAGAATTTGCCTTCCATGAGTTTCAGGCTTAGTCCATTTGATCAAGATCTCACTTGGTTCCAAGATTGGACGATATTCTATTGGGCATGGTGGATTGCATGGGCACCATTTGTTGGAACGTTTATTGCGCGTATTTCAAAGGGTAGAACCATTAGAGAATTCACAATTGGTGTATTAGCGGTCCCTACGATCTTCGGTGCATTATGGTTTTCTGTATTCGGAGGGACTGGAATCTATCTTGAGTTCTTTCAAGGATTCCCATTGATGGAAACGATGAATAATCAAGGAATGGAAGTAGCTTTATTCGCTGTTTTTGATAATTTCCCATTAGGAACTGTACTTTCAATGATCGCAGTATTTCTTATTAGTACATTCTTTATTACTTCTGCTGACTCTGCAACATTTGTACTGGGAATGCAAACGACTAACGGCAGTTTGAATCCTCCTAATCGAGTTAAATTTGTATGGGGAATTATTCAGTCTAGCTCTGCTGCAATTCTTCTTTGGACTGGAGGACTTGAAGCACTCCAAAGGGCATCGATTATTGCAGCACTACCGTTTACAATTATCATGCTATTAATTGTCGTTTCTTTAATAAAATCCTTTAAAGAAGAAAAAATCATTCCTCATCGAGCAAAAAACTAGAATCAAATACAAAAAGGGTACATTTTCGTACCCTTTTTGTATTGTGCAATGTTCGGCTATTAAGAATGGATAAAGTTCATCGTAATATGAAAGGAACCATATACCCCTAAGCTAATAAGTGTAATTAAAAACGTTTTTCTTTTTGAACGTGTAATGTAATTCCCTAAAAGAATCGCTAGATATAGAAATACAAAAAACATTAAAAATTTATAAAGAAAATGGTCATGTTTTGACAACCACTCAATGAATGTATAACCGCTCCACAAGATTAACTGTAATAAGATCACCGTATAAATTCTCATCCCCACACCACCACAATCTTCATATTGGGAAGTAACTCTTGTAACCAGTATATGTTTACAATCCTAAGGTTATTTTTCATTTATGTAACATTTGGGTGACAAGTACTTATTCAAAAAACTCCTATGTTAAAATATGGACTATTAATAACTTTTCACGGTGTATTTTAATGCTAATGGCTCAATTACTTTTTCTATCATGATCTTAATAGAAAAGTGAGGAAATGAAAAATGAAAAGTATTCAGTGGATCCTGATCGCTTCTCTATTCCTATTGTTCGCAAATTCCTGTACTCCTACTCATACAAATCGTCAGCTTGAATTAAATCCGGATGAGAAACAAATCATATTTTTCTCTGATGAAACAGACTATCAAATAGAAGCATCCTATTATGACGCGATTATAGAACTAAAGAAAAAGTTCCCAAAAGAAGTTAGCAACATGCAAATTATACCTGCAGAACGAGTTAATGATTACTACGATTTCCTCCAAGTGAAATCCTGCCCTGCTATCCTCGTGTTATATAAGAATGATATTGCGATTAAAATAAATGGACATGCTTCTAAAGAAGAAATCATTGTCCCTATTTCTGAATTTCTTGCTGATGATATATAAGGAGCGCTTAGAACCTTTTAAGAGTCCTTTTAGGTGTATAAAATGGTAAAAGGGATGGAGAGCACACACTCTCGATCCCTTTTGTCATGTATTTATTAGGAGGGACGGACATCCTGAGGTGCTCACTCTCTCGGTGACGTTTGTCAAGCTTCCTCAGTATTCACATGTAAAGTAATGGAGGGACAACCACTTCCGCTTCACTCGAACTGAATCTCTAGGAAATCTAGCACTACGTTCAAAAGCTCAGTGTGCCTTGGTCAAGCATAAGATCGTTTAGAATAGAAGGTGTTCTTATCCTTCCATTCAAAATGGGCTTATGACTTCGAGGGAACTAGCCACTTTAGCAAATCGAAGCGCTTATCAACAATTAATAATTTTTATCCTTTTCTAAGCAATCAAAAAAAAGACTGCAGTCAAACACAACATTCAAGTTTGACTACAGCCTGAATCTTTTTCAACAAGTGAAAAGGATTTTTTCTGTCTATTATTTAATGATATGAATAGGGCTTCCCATAGCGACTTCTGCAGCTTCCATTGTAATCTCACCTAACGTTGGATGAGCATGGATAGTCATAGCTAAGTCTTCTGCCGTCATACCTGCTTCAATCGCTAGTCCAAGTTCAGCAATCATATCAGACGCGCTAGGACCAGCAATTTGAGCTCCAATTACTAAGCCATCTTCCTTACGTGTCACTAGCTTAACAAAGCCGTCAGTGCTATCTAATGCTAGAGCACGACCGTTTGCTGCGAATGGGAATTTTGATGCAACAACATCAATTCCTTCTTCTTTCGCTTGCTTCTCTGTGTATCCTACAGACGCTAATTCCGGATCAGAGAATACAACAGCAGGAATTCCTAAGAAATCAATCTCCGCATTATGCCCAGCAATAACCTCTGCAGCAATTTTCCCTTCATAAGAAGCTTTATGAGCTAGTGGAGGACCATCAACGATATCACCAATGGCAAAAATATTGCTTACACTTGTGCGACATTGCTTGTCAATTTCAATTACTCCACGATCAGACATCTTAATCCCTACTTGCTCAAGACCAAGTTCATCTGTATTTGGACGACGACCAACCATTACGAAAACGTAATCAGCTTCAACCGTCTTTTCTTCGCCTTTTACTTCATATTTTACAATGACACTGTCATCTTTTTCTTCTACACCTTTAGCTAGGGCCTTAGTGATAATCTGTGCACCCTTCTTCTTCAGGTTACGAGCTACAATAGAAGACATTTGTTTTTCAAACCCATTAAGGATGTCATCTGCACCTTCAAGAATTGTTACTTCTGTACCGAAGTTCGCATATGCTCCACCAAGCTCAGTTCCAATATAGCCGCCACCAATAACAACGATCTTATTTGGTATTTCTTCAAGAGCTAATGCACCTGTAGAATCAAGAACTCTCTTTGTATATTTAAATGCAGGAAGTTCAATCGGACGTGAACCAGTTGCAATAATAGCATTCTTAAACTTGTAAGTTTGAGCAGAATTTTCGTCCATCACACGAGCTGTGTTTGCATCAACAAAGTATGCTTCTCCACGGACGATGTCAACTTTATTGCCTTTAAGTAAACCTTCAACACCGCCAGTTAATTTCTTTACAACTCCAGCTTTCCACTGTTGTACTTTAGAGAAATCAACCTTAACATTTTCAGCTGTAATCCCGATTGACTCAGAATGTATAGCCGTTTCATAACGATGACCAGCAGCGATTAAGGCTTTAGATGGTATACAACCTACATTTAAACACACTCCACCTAATGTACCTTTTTCAACGATTGTTACTTTCTGTCCTAGCTGTGCAGCACGAATAGCTGCTACATATCCACCAGGGCCAGCACCAATGACAAGAGTATCAGTTTCAATTGGGAAATCTCCAACTACCATTTATTACGCCTCCATTAACAATAGTTCTGGATCGTTCAATAAGCGCTTAACGTGGTTAAGTGCATTTTGAGCTGTCGCACCATCAATGATTCTATGGTCAAAGCTTAAAGATAATGCCAATACCGGAGCTGCTACGATCTCTCCATCTCTTACAACAGGCTTTTCTGCAATTCGACCAATTCCTAAAATCGCTACTTCAGGATGGTTAATAACAGGAGTGAACCATTGTCCGCCAGCAGATCCAATGTTTGTTATGGTACATGATGCACCTTTCATTTCATCAGAAGCAAGCTTTCCATCACGAGCTTTAGTTGCTAACTCATTGATTTCATTTGAAATAGAGAAGATCGATTTACGGTCAGCATCTTTTACTACCGGTACTAATAAGCCTTTATCCGTATCAGCCGCAATACCAATATTGTAGTAATGCTTTTGAATGATTTCACTAGCTGCATCATCAATTGATGTGTTTAAAGCAGGGAATTCACGTAAAGCACTTGTTAATGCTTTAACTACATAAGGTAAGAATGTTAGCTTGATTCCTTTGTTTGCAGCAACCTCTTTGAACTTTTTGCGGTGTGCTACTAGCTTTGTTACATCAACTTCATCCATCAATGTTACGTGAGGAGCTGTATGCTTAGAATTGACCATCGCTTTAGCGATCGCTTTACGAATACCACTCATTTTCTCACGAGTTTCTGGGTATTGACCTTGGGGAATCACAGGAGCTGCTTTTGCTTCCTCTTGTGGAGCTGCAGTTGCATCTTGTTGAGCAGGCGCTTCTTCTGTTTGAGCAGCTGCTTGTGCACCACCAGTTAAGAACGAATCAATATCATCCTTTAATATTCTACCATTTTTCCCCGATCCTGCCACTTGTTGAATACTAACACCTTTGTCTCTAGCATATTTACGAACTGACGGCATTGCAATAACTCGACGATTTGGATCAACTTGTTCAGTTGACTGTGTTTCTACAGATTTATCAGTAGTGTTTTCAACATCTGCCGGTGCTTTTTCTTCTTTAACTGGTTCAGCTTGTTTAACTTCTTCTTTTGGCGCTTCATCTTCATGATCACCCTTGAACTTTAGGTTTTCATATCCAGGCGCATCGAAGGTTACAAGTACTTGACCAACAGTTGCTACTGTTCCCTCGCCTACTAAAATTTCTTCTACTGTCCCTGCTACTGGAGAAGGAATTTCTACAACAGCTTTATCGTTTTGTACTTCACAAAGCACATCATCTTCTTGAACCTTGTCGCCTGCTTTAACAAACCACTTAACGATTTCACCTTCATGGATTCCTTCACCGATGTCAGGTAATCTAAATTGGAATGACAATGGATTCACCCTCCTATATTTTACGATCTTATTGCTCAGTGAATTCTACTAGAATGCAGTCATAGCAACACACTTTCTTGATTGAGCATTGTTTCAATCAAAAAAGTGTAACTCCTACTGATCTTCAATAGATTTCAATCTGTTGCTATATGTGGCAATTGATTAGAAATTTAGTACTTTTTTCGCTGTTTCCATTACATCTTTATAGTTTGGTAACCAAACTGTCTCAGCTTGCGGGAACGCAAACACTGTATCTGGTGCAGCTACACGTAAAACTGGTGCTTCCAAGCTAAGAATCGCACGGTCATTGATTTCTGCTACTACATTTGCCGCAATTCCCGCTTGCTTTTGAGCTTCTTGAACAACAATTGCACGACCTGTTTTTTCAACAGAAGCAATAATTGTTTCAATATCAATAGGGCTAACTGTACGTAGATCAATTACCTCAAGTGAGAAGCCTTCTTTTTCTAGCTCTTCTGCTGCTTTTATCGATTCATGCACCATCGCACCATAAGTAACAACTGTAAGATCTGTCCCTTCACGTTTAACGTCTGCTTTCCCTAATGGAATTGTGTACTCTTCTTCAGGTACCTCTTGACGGAAAGAACGGTACAATTTCATATGTTCTAGGAAGATAACTGGATCGTTATCACGAATTGATGAAATCAATAATCCCTTTGCATCATACGGAGTGGAAGGGATAACTACTTTTAGACCAGGCTGTTGAGCCATTAAGCCTTCTAAACTATCTGCATGCATTTCTGGAGTATGAACTCCCCCACCAAATGGTGAACGGATAGTAACTGGTGAATTGTAACGACCACCTGAACGGTATCGCATACGTGCTAATTGACCGGAAATTGAATCCATTACTTCATAAACGAAACCAAAGAATTGGATTTCAGGAACAGGACGGAAGCCTTGTAAACCAAGACCAACAGCTAATCCACCAATACCAGATTCAGCAAGTGGCGTATCAAATACGCGATCTTCTCCGAACTCTTTCTGAAGACCTTCAGTAGCACGGAATACCCCTCCGTTCACACCTACGTCTTCCCCGAATATTAATACATTCGGATCATTGCGTAGCTCTGTACGTAACGCATCCGTGATTGCTTGAATCATTGTCATTTGCGCCATGGCTTACTTCGACTCCTTTTCCTTATAAATTTCATATTGTTCTTTTAAGTTAAATGGCATTTCTTCATACATAATTGACATTAAATCTGTCACTTTTTGCTTAGGAGCATTGTCAGCTTCTTGAATAGCTACTTTAATGTCTTCCTTTGCTTTTTCAATTACTTCATTTTCCATTTCTTCACTCCAAATTCCTTTTTCCTCTAGGAATTTACGGAAGCGTACTAATGGATCTTTCTTTTCCCATTCGTTATCAAGGTCAGAAGTACGGTAACGAGTTGGATCATCTCCTGCCATTGTGTGTGGACCATAACGGTATGTTAGTGTTTCAATTAATGTAGGACCTTCACCATTGATAGCACGCTCGCGGGCATCACGAACAGCTACATACACTGCTAATGGATCCATTCCATCAACTTGTACTCCTGGGATTCCAGCAGCAACTGCCTTTTGAGCAATTGTTTTCGCAGCTGATTGCTTCTCAACTGGAGTAGAAATGGCAAAACGGTTGTTTTGCACGATGAAAATAGCAGGAGCTTTAAACGCTCCTGCAAAGTTGATTCCTTCATAGAAATCACCTTGTGAAGCTCCTCCATCACCTGTATAAGTAATTGCTACTGATTTTTCATTGCGCTTCTTCATTCCAAGTGCAACTCCAGCAGTTTGAATATATTGAGCACCAATGATAATTTGTGGAGCAATTGCATTTACTCCCTCAGGTATATTACCACCTTCGAAGTGTCCACGAGACCAAAGGAAAGCTTGTGCAAGCGGTAAACCATGCCAGATCATTTGTGGAACATCACGGTATCCTGGAAGAATGAAGTCCTCTTTTTCTAATGCAAACTGAGAAGCTAATTGAGATGCTTCTTGTCCAGCTGTTGGTGCATAGAAACCAAGACGTCCTTGTCTATTTAATGAAATAGAACGTTGATCAAGAATACGTGTATATACCATACGACGCATTAATTCTTGAAATTGCTCATCCGTTAATTGTGGCATTGCCGCTTCGTTTACAACCTTGCCTTCTTCATTTAAAATTTGGAACATTTCAAACTGCTCTTCAACTTTTTCAAGTTGCTTTTTAGCATCTAATACTTCCTTCTTTGTTTTAGAAGCCATGAGAGTCACCTCTTCCTTTCTTTTAAAAAACGTTTTTCATTCATTTTCTCACAAAAAATAGGTTGCCCAAATTTATTGATATTAGAAAACATGCTACCAACAAAAATTTGTACTAGAAGATCGTTAAACATCTTGTAAATATCCATGCTAATAGTTTTCCACATTTTCTCAAGAAAAAACGTCTTATACTATTTATAAGATTATCTTATTCTGTACTAATGAAATTTGCAACAAAATTAATACACAACCAATTTCGTTTTTTAGTGTACAACAAACATTTCATACCCGTCAATTACTTAGTACTATGTTTTTAAAAGCTTTACACTATAATTATATGTTTCCCATCACTTATAACTGTATTACAATCCACAGATTACTGTATTATAAAACAACTCACAGTTTCGTCCTGTTATAAAAAAGAACATTGATGATATTATATTGCTAAAACATCCAACATTAGATAATAATTATATATACAAGCTTTTCGAACCTTGAATGGATTAGAATTGCTATTCTTTTCTAAAGAAGATTCCACTTTATAGGTGATTAGATACATAATTAATCAAAATTATCTCAACTTTTACCATGCAAAAAACCGACTTTTCAAGTCGGCTTCACATTTGTATTAGGTAGTTTCTTTTATTTCAATTCCTGCTGCTTTGTAAAATTCTAATTTCTTCTTATTATACTCTTCTGTTTTTTTGTTAAAGTCCTCGTTATTTTCTAGTACCTTTTGATAAACTTCATTAATCTTAATGATTTGCGCTTCCAGCTGTTCTAATTGTATATCCTTATTCTTAAACATCTCATAGAGTTCTATATCATATTTTATCCCTTGTGTGTAATTCTTAAATAGCTCTTCATGGATTTGATAACGACTCTCCATCATAGCAGAGAGCTCTTCAGCTTTATCTTTAATGTCTGTTTCATCCATTTCTTCTAAAATACTTGTTACTTTTTGGAATTCCTTTTTTGAAGATTGAATACTTTGTTGTTCCTTCTCCATATGAAGGGAACGTTTTTCAATAATCTGTATAGCTTCGTCAGCAACCTTTACAATTTCATCATATTCTTTCATTCCTAAGGAAATGATTTTATCATATAATACCTTTTCTTCTTTTTCTAAATTAACTAGAGGCTCTTGTTGCTCTTCAAATTCTTTTTCCTTTATTACTACCTGCTCTAACACCGAATACAATTTGTCAACTGGAGTTTGAGAATTTAAACATCCTGATAATACCAATACTAACCCCATTATAACTACAAGAAGTCGTGATTTTGATATACCTAACACCTATAAACCTCCTAACTAATAACATTATTTACTATATCGATTGTTTCTTATTTTTACAATGATTGTTTCTATGACTTGGTTTAAAATACTCCTCTGTTAGGCTTGTCCTATTGCTATAATGTATGAAGAGTTATGTACATTTATGACTAGCATTATCAATTAATCACTCTTATATATATGATGTGATTGACCCCTTTTGTGTTATTATAGATTAACTTTTGAGAATTTCTTTGGTAGACTAAAACAATACATAGAAGTTAGTAAAGAATGGAGTGAATTGTGACCATGCTTACAATGGAAAATATTATTCGCGATGGCCATCCTAGCTTACGACAAGTGGCTAAAGAGGTACCCTTACCGGCATCTCAAGAAGATAAAGAAATATTAAAAAGTCTTCTAGAGTATGTAATCAATAGTCAAACACCTGAAATTGCTTCAAAATATGGACTACGTCCAGGAATCGGGCTAGCTGCTCCCCAAATTAATGTATCGAAAAGAATGATTGCAATTCATGTGCACGATGAAAAGGGGACCCTTTATAGTCACGCCCTAATTAACCCAAAGATTATTAGTCATTCTGTTGAAATGGCTTATTTAACGTCTGGAGAAGGCTGTTTATCTGTTGATGAATCTATACCAGGTTTTGTTCCCCGCTATGCTCGTATAACAGTGAAAGGAACAGACATAGATGGAACGGACGTAAAATTACGCTTAAAAGGATTAGTGGCAATCGTATTTCAGCATGAGATTGACCACTTAAACGGCGTTATGTTCTATGATCACATTAATAAGGCAAACCCTTTTCAAGAACCAAAGGATGCCATCGCAATTGAAAGATAATAAATAATTTAAGGTAAAGAGGCTGGGACAAAAGGGTTTCAGTCAATGAACTATCCGAACGATCAGGAGTGATCTCCTTTTGCTAGTTCGGGTATTTTTGTTTGTTCGGAAAACAAATTATTACCAAAAGCGGAATGGAGCGGAAGTCACTCGACTACTAAGGGAAATAGAGGAAAGGCTAAGACACCAAAGCGCAGCGAGGAGGCTAAGAGGCTCAGCTTCCTCGCTGCGGAAAGCGAGTGTCTGCAGCGCAGGTGGAACGAACTTGATTTTACAACCTGTTCGTCTTTGAGAAGGAGTCATTTAGTTATGTCCCAGTCCCTTTTCTAAATATGATAACGAAGTACAAATAATTAAATTAATCCTAATTTTTTCAGCCCATTGTATATTCCTTGATCTGCTACATCAGTTGTAACCATATCTGCATGCTGTTTGACAAACTCAGATGCATTTCCCATCGCTACCCCTGTACCAACTGCGCTTAACATTTGGATATCATTCAGCCCATCTCCAAATGCATATACATCTTCAAGAGCAAAGCCTAAGCGGTGAATCATTTTTTTAATCCCTTCTGCTTTTGAACCACCAGCGGGAAGAACATCTACTGAATACGGATGCCAACGGACAAAGTCAAAATGAGGATAGCGATTTAGATAATGGCCTTCATCTTTTTCCTCAAAGAAGACAAGGGATTGGTAGATTTCCCGATTGCGATAGAATTCTTCTTCCTTATCAGGATGAGGAAACTCAATACTTGCTAAGCTCTCCTCAATATAAGGATGGTGGACAACGTTTGCTTTCATCGTATGCTCGTTTAAAAAAACGAGGGGATGACCATTAGAATTTGAATGTGTAATAAGCTTTTCAATTTCGCCTTCATTGAGTGGGTTTTTATAAATTGTCTCCTGTTCAAAAACAACAAATTGTCCGTTAAAGCTTATATATGAATCAATTTCAAGCTCTTCACGAATATGCTTGAACATAAACGGAGCTCTTCCCGTTGCAATTGCTACGTAAACATCATTTTTTCTTAGTTGATTAATTGCAGCTTTTGTTTGGGTTGGTAACTTCTTTTCATGGTCTAACAACGTACCATCTATATCAAAAAAAACAATTTTCTTCATTGAATATCTCTCCCAGATAGTAATTATTCTATGCTGCTTGTTTGTTCTTCTCTTTTTTCTTCAATTTTAATGATGATATATAGACTCCTGAAAATATGATCATTAGTCCTAAAATCATACTCATCTTCACTTGCTCATTTAATAAGATTGCCCCCCACAATATTGCAGTTACTGGTACCAAATAGGTTACGAGGGAAGCAAACTCTGCACTCCCTTTTTGAACCAGATAGTAAAACAAAAGATAGGCAACCCCTGACCCAAAGCTACCCAATCCAATAAATAGGAGTAGAGTATCTAATTGAAAAATATCCAAAACCGTATGTGGTGATTTGAGCATCAATAGGACAAAGCTAACTATAGAAGCAAAACTTAATGTTGTCAAAGAAATCTGTAACACCGTTAAATCTGCAAAGTATTTTCTTGATAGCTGAGTCCCAATTCCGTAACAGGCGGCAGCCCCAATCATATAAAGTACACCAACCGTATCCCCTGCAAAAACATGACTACTTGAAATATCGGATAGAATAAAAATACCAACAAAACCTATAATAATCCCGACCCATTGATTTTTCCTCAAGCTTGAAGAAAAGAACAGAAAGCCAATAATCAGTGTCCATAACGGTGTCGTAGCATTTACGATAGATGCTAAACTAGAAGTAATTTTCGTCTCACTTGCAGAGATAAAAAGCCAAGGAAGCGCATTATTTAATATTCCAACCAATAAAAGTTTTGTCCAAGGCAAACCTTTTAATACGTTTTTTCTACTTGCAAATGCGATCAAAGCTAATGTTACTGCCCCAAAGAAGCATCGACCAAAAACGATTGCGAATGGACCTAGATCCTCTAACAGCATTTTAATAAAATAGAATGACATCCCCCAAATTAAGCTAAGTAAACCTAAAGCTCCATATAACTTTGCCAATCCTCATCCCTACTTCGTATGTAGACTTTTTCTCATTAACCCTAAACCCTCTTTATCTGATTGTCAATTATCACCATACTTCCATGTTTACCCATGAGAGAAATATCGCTCTTCTTCCCATACTAAACAATAAAAGGGAGTTCAAGATTAAAAAGGACATAGCGAGCTCGAATTGAATCGGCATCTACTCACCTTTTTTAGTCGATTAACCGGAAAGAACTTGTTTTTGTAATGCAAAAAACAGGATATTTTGCGGAAAAAATGAAAAAGATTGAGAAAGTGACTTTGGTTCCTTTACTTTAGACGAGGTTTGTTTAAAATAAGAAGTAAGGAGATGAACCACTATGTTAAAGAAGCTTAGAAAGAAGCTCTTAGGTCAGTGGAGAGACATGCTTCGAAAAAAAACAATTGCTTAAACTTTCTTGCCCTTCCTAAGCTGAAGGGCTTTCCTTATCCTATTGAGCAATCGAAATCATTCATTTGTTCTGCTGAATTACATACAAAAAACAGGAAAATTAAACTTAAATAAGAAAAAACATGAAAAACATGTGATTTTTTTATATAATAGAAAAAGTTATATTCAATTAAGGAGCGATTTTGAATGATTTTTAAAGTTTATTTTCAGGAATCTAAAAAGGAAGTACCTGTAAGGGAGAATACAAAAACGATTTATATGGAAGCTGATTCAGAAAGAGATGTTCGAACGAAATTGGCTGATAAACCATACAACATTGAATTTGTAATGCCTGTCGCAGGTGCACTTTTAGAGTACGAAAAACAAAATGAAGATTTTAAAGTATTGGAGATATAATTTATGAAATTTGTAAAAAACGACCAAACAGCGATCTTTGCCCTCGGTGGTTTAGGTGAGATCGGTAAGAACACTTATGCAGTACAATTCCAAGATGAAATTATTCTTATTGATGCAGGAATCAAATTTCCTGAAGATGAGTTACTTGGAATCGATTATGTAATCCCAGATTACACTTACCTTATTAAGAACGAAGATAAAATCAAGGGATTATTTGTCACACATGGTCATGAAGACCATATCGGCGGCATCCCCTATTTGTTGAGACAAATTAATGTTCCAGTATATGGAGGAAAATTAGCACTAGGGCTTATCCGCAATAAATTAGAAGAGCACGGATTATTAAGACAGTCTAAACTAATCGAAATTCAAGAAGATGATATTATTAAGTTTAGAAAAACGTCTGTTACCTTTTTCCGCACTACTCACAGTATTCCAGATTCGTACGGTATTGTAGTGAAAACGCCTCCTGGACAAATTGTCCATACAGGAGATTTCAAATTTGACTTTACCCCTGTTGGGGAGCCAGCTAACCTTACAAAAATGGCTGAAATTGGGAAAGAAGGAGTACTATGCTTACTTTCAGATAGTACGAACAGTGAAATCCCAAATTTCACGATGTCTGAGCGCAGAGTTGGTGAGAGCATCCATGACATCTTTAGAAAAGTGGATGGCCGCGTCATTTTTGCTACCTTTGCTTCAAATATTCACCGTTTACAACAAGTAACAGAAGCTGCTGTAGCGAACGGTCGTAAGATTGCCGTCTTTGGAAGAAGCATGGAAGCTGCTATTAATATTGGACAAGACTTAGGGTATATTCGTGCACCAAAGGATACATTTATCGATGCTCAGCAAATTAATCGTCTTCCAGCTAACCAAGTTACGATACTTTGTACAGGTAGCCAAGGTGAGCCGATGGCTGCCCTTTCACGCATTGCAAACGGCACACATAGACAAATTCAAATTATCCCAGGTGATACGGTTGTTTTCTCTTCTTCACCAATCCCAGGGAACACAGTAAGTGTTAGCAGAACAATTAATATGCTTTTCCGTGCAGGTGCAGACGTTATTCATGGTTCGCTAAATGATATACACACATCTGGCCATGGCGGACAAGAAGAACAAAAGCTGATGCTTCGTTTAATTAAGCCTAAGTTCTTTATGCCAATTCATGGTGAATATCGCATGCAACGTATGCACGCGAAGCTTGCAGTCGACTGCGGTGTTGAAGAAGATAACTGCTTTATTATGGATAATGGAGAAGTATTAGCTCTTTCAGAAGATACAGCACAAATAGCAGGAAAGATTCCTTCTGGCTCTGTTTATATCGATGGAAGTGGAATTGGAGATATCGGCAATATCGTATTAAGAGATCGCCGTATCCTTTCTGAAGAAGGACTTGTCGTTGTTGTAGTTAGCATTAATATGAAGGACTTCAAGATTGCAGCTGGACCAGATATTATCTCACGTGGATTTGTCTATATGAGAGAGTCTGGTGATCTTATCAATGATGCACAATCCTTGATTTCCAAACACTTAAATAAGGTGATGGAACGTAAGACAACACAATGGTCTGAAATCAAGAATGAAATTACAGATACATTAGCTCCATTCCTTTATGAAAAAACAAAGCGTCGTCCAATGATTTTACCAATCATTATGGAAGTATAATAAAATGAAAAGCACTCACAATCGTGAGTGCTTTTCATTTATCCTAATACCTTTTTCTCAAATCGATTAATGTCAGCGTCTGCTCCAATGACAATTAATATATCTTCCTTCATGATTGTTTCATTCGCTTGAGGGGATACTATAATATCATTCTTTCTTTTTATAGCCACAATGTTAATTCCGTACTTTGCACGAATATCCAGATCGATTATCGTATGACCATCTAGTCTATCATTTGCTACGATCTCAACGATGCTGTGCTCATCAGATAGCTCTAAATAATCCAATACATTATTAGATACAATATTATGCGCAATTCGTTTTCCCATATCTCGTTCTGGATGGACCACATGATCCGCTCCTATTTTCCGTAAAACTTTTTCATGATAATCATTTTGTGCTTTCACTGTGATATTTTTTACGCCTAATTCTTTTAGAATTAATGTTGTTAATATACTTGCTTGAATATTATCTCCAATAGCGACAATGACATGATCAAAGTTACGGATTCCTAAGCTCTTTAAAACTGATTCATCGGTCGAATCGCAAACAACTGCATGTGAAGCAATCATTGAAAATTCATTTACTCGATCCTCATTATTATCAATTGCCATTACTTCCATTCCTTGTTCAGCTAAAGCTCGGCAAATACTACTTCCAAATCGGCCAAGGCCAATTACAGCAAATTCTTTTTTCACAATAATTCCTCCAGCATTGGGTTTGAAATATGCTCTCATTTTAGCACAATTAGAAGAAAAGAACAGTAGGTTATCTATAATGTAAAGAAGAGGTGCTACCTTTCCAGTCAATTTACTGACCTTAGGAAGACCTCTTCATTAATTAACCAACGTTTAACATATGATATTGAGCCTTTACAAGTTGATAGTACTCTCCTTGATGACTCATTAACTGATTATGATTCCCCTGTTCAATAATTTCTCCATGATCTAACACGAAAATATGATCCGCATCCCTAATTGTTGAAAGGCGGTGAGCGATGATAATAGCTGTTCTTCCTTTTAATAAGCTCTTAAGAGCCTGTTGAATTTTCACTTCTGTTTCCGTATCAATACTTGCCGTTGCTTCATCTAAAATGAGAATTTTCGGATTTGCTAGTAGAGCACGAGCAAAAGACAGCAGCTGTCTCTCCCCTACCGATAGGATATTCCCTCGCTCTTCTACTTCTGTTTCATACCCATTGGGAAGCTTTATGATAAAGTCATGAGCCCCTACAGCCTTTGCTGCACTTACTATGTCATCATCTGTGGCATCTGGTCTCCCGAATCGAATATTTTCAATAATCGTCCCTGAGAATATGAATGTATCTTGAAGAACGACACTTATTTGATGGCGTAAGCTACTTAGAGACACCTCTTGCAAATCTATACCATCTACTTTCACTTTCCCACTTGTTGGGTCATAAAATCGACTAATTAAATTTGCAATAGTCGTCTTCCCTGAGCCAGTATGCCCAACTAGAGCAACTGTTTGTCCAGCCGTTATTTCCAGGTTAACTCCTTTTAAAGCAGTTCGCTTTTCATCATAAGAAAAGGCTACATCTTCAAACTTAATTTGTCCCTTGATGTCTGTTAATTCTACAGCATTCGTTTTTTCAGACACAATCGGGCGTTCATCTAGAAATTCGAATATCCGTTCCGATGAAGCCATCCCCATTAGCAATTGATTATATACCATTCCTAGTCGAGAAATTGGCTCCCAGAACATACCTAAATAAAAGGCAAATGATACAAATACACCTATTGAAATGGTGTCATTTTGAATTAAAGATGCCCCGTACCAAATCAAAACTGCTGTTCCTAATGCATTGGTTAACTCAACAAGTGGCCGAAACATCGCATTCTTCTGTGATGCAGTCTTCCAACTATCGAAGCTCTCTGTATTAATTCCATCAAAGAACTCCATATTTTGTTTTTCTTGTGTGAATGATTGGGTTACCCTAATTCCTTGAATACTTTCATTTAAATGTGAATTTAGCTTTGATTGCTTTAACCTTACCGTTTGCCAGGCTCTTCTTATATTTCTTCGTAAACTAGTTGATATGAAGAACATAATCGGCAAAATGATCATAATGGCTAATGTAAGCTGTGGACTTAGTGAAAACAATATGATAAAGATTCCAAGCAGCAAGACCATATCCATTAATAAATTGATTACTCCATTCGTGAATAGCTCTTGCAATGAATTGATGTCATTCATTATGCGGACTAATATAGAGCCTGCTGAACGCTGATCAAAAAAGCGATGAGATAAACTTTGAACATGTGTGAAAAGATGTTTCCTTAGATCATATATGACACTTTGACCTAATGTGTTCATCCATTTAATTCGGAAGTAGTTTGCAACGTATGATGCAAGATAAAGCCCTGCAATTAGTACAATTAGCTGTGTTAATAACCCCATATCTTTATTATTTATCGCTTGATCTAACGTGTAAACACCTATTAGTATTGGAATAATAAGCCTTACACCTGTTGTGATCAGGACCATTAAAATGGATAATGGCAGTAGATTCTTTTGATATGGCTTCATATATGAAAATAGCCTTAACATTTGAGCCCAGTTAAATGGTTTCTCGATTATTTGATCGGTTGAATATTGAAAACGTTCCATTACATTATCTTTCACTTGCTTTTTACTAAAGTTGTTTTTTCCCATTAAACCACCTCCTTATCCTGTTTGCGTTTGTGTTATTTTAGCCGCATCTTGATATTGAATATCATAGATTCTTTGATATGGTCCTTGATTGCTTAATAATGTTTCATGAACACCTCTTTCGACGATTCGTCCATTCTCAAGAACTAGAATTTCATCGGCGTGCTTTAAAGAGGAGATACGATGAGCAATAATAAAGGTCGTTCTCTGTGTCATTACCTCCTTTAATGCTTTTTGGATTTTAAACTCCGTTTCCATATCTACTGCACTTGTAGCATCATCTAAGATGAGGATACTTGGGTCTACACAAATGGCTCTAGCAATGGCGATTCGTTGCTTTTGTCCTCCTGATAACCCCATTCCCCTTTCTCCTAGCATCGTGTCATATCCATCTGGAAGTTCCATAATAAAATCATGTGCCTGCGCCCTTTTCGCTGCATCCACAATCTGTTCCATTGATGTATCTGGATTTCCATAAGAAATATTGGCTTTAATCGTAGACGAGAATAAAAATGACTTCCTGAAGGACAAACCCGATATTTTGTCTGAGGGACTCAAGAGAATAATTTTTTACGCTCTCTCCATCGATTAAAACTTCACCTTCAGTTGGTTCGTATAATCTAGTCATTAGACGGGTAATACTCGTTTTTCCCGAGCCTGTAGCCCCTATTAAGCCGATAACTTTACCTGGTTCAGCTTTAAAGGATATATCATATAGAGCTTCTATATCGTCGTTATTATACTTCAACGTAACATCTTGAAATGAGACCTTTCCATCAAACTTTCGCTTAATGATTGGATGATCTGCTTCAATAATTTCATTTTCTGCCTCTAGTATCTCTAGTAATCTCTCACCAGATGCCTTTGATTGAGAAAATAAATTGATAACAAAACCTAAATTCATGATTGGCCACATAATGTACCAGACCAAACTGTAAAACGCTACTAACTCTCCAGGTTGAAGGCTCCCGTTAATTACTAAATATCCGCCAAATGAAAGCAAGAAAACTACACTTAAATTCCCCAAGAACTCCATAAGTGGAAAGTACTTTGCCCAAATATTAGATGTGAACAAGTAGTTGTCTTTATAATCACTATTAGAGTCATTAAACTTCCCAATTTCAAAGTCTTCCCGAGAAAGTGATTTCACTGTATTAATTCCACTAATATTTTCTTGGACTTTTGTATTTAGTCGACCAAAGGATTTACGTATGCCGCGAAAAGCAGGATGAACAGCTTTATCAAACCGATACGTAACAATTGCTAAAAAAGGAAGTGTACATAACGTCACAAATGTTAGTGGGATAGAATAATAAAACATAACTGAGAAACTAGTTGCAATTAATAATCCAAAGCGAATTAATTCTGAGAATCCAAATGATAAAAAGAATCGAAACCCCTCTACGTCTGCTGTTAATCTAGACATTAGATCCCCAGTTTTTGCATTATCATAATATCGAAAAGGTAAATACTGTAGTTTTTCGTAAAGGCTGTTGCGAAGCTTATAAACGGATGTAATTCCAAATAAGTCCCCGGTATATTGGTGAATATACGTAGCGATTCCTTTTATCAGCATAAGCCCAACAAAGCCTAGTGCTAAATATGGAATCCAATGATATTTGCCACCGAGTACAACTTCATCAATTGTTACCTGTAAAATAATTGGATACACAACTGTAATAGCAGTTACGATTAGTAAAAAGCCAATCGACCAGAGAAAATAATGCTTATATGGCCAATAATATTCCTTTAATTTTTTAAACGTTTCCATTCATACTCCCCCCTCTTGTTGAATGAAATTTTTGAATTTTTAAAATAACAAGATAACTACTAATATATCGGCTTTCGAAATATATTTCCACCCTTTTGTTTGAAATTCCCACTTTTATTTTCTACTTTTAGGAAATGACCTCGAAAATACCTCAAGTTCATACTTTAACGGTACTTTCATGCCAACATTTTTTTAAATGAACTTTCATGATACGTTATTTTCATTTGTTGCATAGAACAAAGAAAAACCTCAATTGCCAAGTAGCAATCGAGGTTTCACAGTCAAAACTTATTCACTTTTTTCCATTTCATCTAATACTCGGTTTACACGTTTTTCTAGCATCTTCATGCCACTTCCTCCAGCTTGGAAATGACGAAGGTTTCCTTCCTTATCAAACACATAATATGCTGGAACGTACTGATTTTCAAATGCTTCCGTTAGTTTATGCTCACTATCTACAAAAATTGGCTGACTAATACCGTGCTCATTTGCCGTGTTTTTAATTGCTTCAAGATCTAAGTCTTCTTCAGATCGTGGCATATGCACTGCAATTACGTTTAGCTTATCCTTGTAGTCATCTCTAAATTGATTCACCTGGGGCATTGCTTCTTTACATAAATAACAGCTGACAGACCAAAAGTGGATGAGGGTTGGTTTATCTCCAACTAAATCACTTTTAGTCACTTCTCCATTTAACCACTCAGTTGCACCTGTTAACTCAGGCATTTGCTCACGTAATTTCATTATAATTCCCCTTTCAGATAAGCAAGATGATGATTCAGCACTTTCTTATTGCAAGAAAAGACCTAACCATATTAGTTAGGTCTTTCTCATGAAATGACAAGCTATCTTTAACTCCCCATTCAAATTGCTGATCTAATTATGATAAAGTCTTTTGACCTGGCTTCCAGTTTGCAGGGCAAAGTCCACCAGTTTGAAGAGCTTGAAGTACACGTAATGTTTCTTCAACATCACGTCCGATGTTGTTGTGGTTAACAACAGAGTACATTAATTCACCTTCAGGGCTAATGATGAATAAGCCACGAAGTGCAATTCCCTCTTCTTCAATAAGAACCCCATACTCACGAGAGATTACGTGGTTCGTGTCTGCTGCTAATGGATAGTTAAGATCTCCTAATCCATTGTCTTTACGATCTGTTTTGATCCAGGCTAAATGAGTATGAATGGTATCTGTAGATACACCAACTACTTCTGCATCAAGATCTTCAAATTCATCGTAACGATCTGATAATGCAGTAATTTCTGTAGGACAAACGAATGTGAAGTCCATTGGATAGAAGAAAAGTACAGTCCACTTTCCGTTCTTCATGTTCTCTTCAAGGCTTACTTTTCCAAATTCTTTGTTCGGCATAACTGCATCCATTTCAAAGCGTGGAGCTTGTTTTCCAACCATACGTTCTGGCATGTTAAATCCCTCCAATATGTAATTTAAATGAGAAATAGGTTTGTCTATTCTCATTGAATTCCTTCATTCACAATCCAATTATATTCATTTTAAACAATACAGTCAATATCAAATTATAATAAAACTAAATTAACAATGATTATTGCTTTTCATCTATTCTTCAGATACCCACACCTACTCGAAATGAACTAAACCTTTTTAAGCTTGTCCATTTGCTTATTTTTCCATACTCAATTTTTAGTTTAACATGATTTTTGGGGGATATAAAATAATAAGCATTGTTTTTCGACAGCATGAACTAAAATAGTTATCATTTGGAGAAAACTTTGTTAAAATGATAAACTTAAACAAATTTATGGAGAAGGAAGGAATGATGGGATTGGATTTCATTCTTGGATTGAATCAAATTGGGATCGAATTAAAAGATTTTGATCTAGAAGGACTTCTTATTAAGACAGGCTATACCGTTTTAAAGCTGATTGCCATTTATATCGTTTATCTAATTGTAAAGGCTGCAGGCAACCGCATTATACATAGAAGTTTTGAAAGGGTTCAGCAAAGAGATAGAGTTTCAGAAGGTCGTGCCAAAACGCTCGAAAGCTTAACAAAAAATATTTTTTCATACGTTCTCATATTCATGATCATTGTAACGGTATTGCAAATATTTGACATTGAAGCAACTGCAATTCTAGCTGGTGCAGGAGTAGTTGGTTTAGCCATTGGGTTTGGAGCACAGGGGCTCGTAAGTGATGTCGTTACTGGTTTTTTCTTACTATTAGAAAAACAGCTTGATGTAGGGGATTATGTAACAACAGCTAGTTATTCTGGAATTGTCGAACAGGTTGGGCTTAAAACAACCCATATACGAGGCTTTGATGGAACATTACACTATCTTCCAAATCGAGAAATAACAAGTTTAAGCAATCATTCTAGAGGAAATATGCGCGCACTTGTTGATATCGGAATTTCTTATAACGACGATATTGACAAGGCAATCGAGGTACTTCAAGCTGCGTGTGACAAAGTGAAATCTTCTAACAAATCAATTGTAGATGGTCCAAATGTTCTTGGTGTTCAAACATTAGGAGCTTCAGAGGTCGTATTACGTGTTCTTGCAAAGACAGAGAATATGGAACAATGGGCTGTAGAGCGAGAGCTTCGTAAAGCCTTAAAAGAAGCGTTAGATGCAAATGGCATTGAGATTCCTTTTCCTCATCAAGTGTTTATCGAGAAAAAAGAGTAGGGTAATGAAGCGGCTGGGACATAACTAAATGACTCCATCTCAAAGACGAACAATGACTTTATTCAAATTTTTAGGTTGTAAAACAAGTTCGTTCCACCTGCGCTGCAGACAATCTCTTTCCGCGGGGAGGAAGCTGAGCCTCCTCGCTGCGCTTTGGTGTCTCAGCCTTTCCTCTATTTCCCTTAGTAGTCGATTGCCTTCCGCTCCATTCCTCTATTTTTAAAAATTGTTTTCCGAACAAACAAAAATACCCGAACGAGTAAAAGGAGATAACTCCTAATCGTTCGGATATACCATAGACTGAAATACGTAAGTCCCAGCCTCTTTACTAATTCCCTTTGAACTGAATATATTTTGAAATAAAGTCAATTGCATGATCAATGGCTTCCTCATTTGGATTTAGCTTTGCATGATGCAATCCATAAGAAGAGTCTACCCCGAGCCAAAACATAAACCCAGGTATTTCTTGCAGCATATAACCGAAATCCTCACCTGTCATGGCTTCTTTACACATAATTACTTCAACATCTGTACATTCCTTTAAGAATTGAACCCATTCAGTTGTTAAATCATGATGGTTATAGACTTGGTGGTACATAGCTCCGTAATCAATGTTCACTTCACATTCATAGCCTGCTTCAACACCTCGTACTAATGCCTCAATTCTTGATTTAACTTTTGCCATTGAATCGACAGACAGTGTTCTGATCGTTCCTTCTAATCTTGCTGTTTCGGCAATAATATTTTGAACCGTACCACCTGTAATTTTGCCTATCGTCACAACCGCACTGTCTAATGGATCTACATTTCTTGCTACAATAGACTGTAGCTGATTAACAAGTGAACATGCAGCAACAACCATATCATTTGTTTGGTGCGGATAAGCCGCATGACCACCTTTCCCTTTTAAATCAATAAATAATTCAGACGTATTAGCAAATAATAAGCCCTTTTTTATCGCTATAGAGCCGACAGGATACTCGGGAGCAATATGTAGGGCGAAAATCATATCTGGCTTCCACTTAGCCATAATGTCTGAATTTAACATGGGCTCTGCTCCGCCAGGACCTTCTTCTGCAGGCTGAAATATAAATAATAGATTATCCTGTAAAGGTTCATTTACTGCATGCGTTAAAACCCCAAGGGCAATGCTCATATGAAAATCATGACCGCAAGCATGCATCGCCCCTTTATGAGATGATGAAAATGGAAGCTCAGTTTGTTCTTCAATAGGTAAGCCATCGATATCTGCGCGATACCCAATCGTTTTTTGGGGGTTTATGCCTCGTACTAATACAAAAATCCCTGTTTCCCAAAATTCCATTTCTAGTCTTTCTTGAGGAAGTGTTTCTATGTAAGTTCGTAAATAGGATTGCGTTTTAAATTCCTTAAATCCTAGCTCAGGAATTTGATGTAGATCTCTTCTTATTTTTACAAACGGACTTTTCATCTGTTTCTCCTCCATTTATATGTAGAAAGAAAGCGTGGAGTAACATCCACGCTTTCTTTCGAACGTATTCATTATAATTGGCGAAGCTCTTGTTTAATTTCAGTTTTAGACTTTGTTTTCTCATCAATTTGTTTAATTACTTTTGCAGGTGTCCCGGCAACAACTGTATTAGGAGGTACATCGTCTACAACAATTGCACCTGCAGCAACAACTGCACCTTTCCCAACTGTTACACCTTCAAGAATAACTGCATTTGCCCCGATCACTACATCATCTTCTACAACTACTGGTTTCGCAGAAGGTGGCTCGATTACACCTGCTAAGACTGAGCCCGCTCCGATATGACAGTTCTTACCAACAGTGGCTCTCCCACCAAGAACTACGTTCATGTCAATCATTGTTCCTTCTCCTATTACAGAACCAATATTAATTGATGCTCCCATCATAATTACGGCATTATCACCGATTTCCACTTGATCACGGATAATCGCACCCGGCTCAATACGAGCTTTAATATTTTTTGTATCTAGCAATGGAATTGCTGAGTTTCTACGATCATTTTCAATTACATAGTCTTCAATTTTTTCTTTGTTTCCTTCTAGCGCAGTACTAATTTCACTCCACTCTCCGAAAACAACACCAGTATTACCTGTAATAAATGCTTTTGAGCTTTGACCAAAGTCAATTCCCTCTATATCTCCTTTTACATAAACCTTAACAGGAGTAGATTTTGTGCTGTTTTGAATAAACGATATAATTTCGTTTGCATCCATCATTTTCATAAGACAAACCTCCATTATGTATATGCTAGCATTACTTTAACAAACAAAAGCACTTTAAACAAGAAAAAACATTAGTTTCCTTCTTCGATATGCTCTTTAATCAATTCTACAAATGCTTGAACCTGCTTTAACTGAAAGGCTGACTCATATCCAAGCATCCACGTGTCCCTTTTTATCGGTTCATTATGCTCATCTAATAAAGGAACTTTGAAAATATCCTGCTCAGCTCCATTAAGTGTAATAGCAGGTAGAATGGCATAACCAATACCATTAAACGTCATTTGTTTACAGGTTTCAATTTGATCCACCACAATGGTCCTTTTTGGAACTGTTTGGAATTGACGGTGCCACCAATCTTGGATTTCTTGATAATAATTCGAATCGCTCTTAAATTGAATAAACGGACGGTCGGTTTCTAACACCTGCTCTGGTCGCTGAATTTCTTTGTCTACCAAAAACAAGCTATCTTGAAAAAGATGGATTTTTACTCCTTTCCAATCCGGTGTTCCTCGAATGATACCGATATGCACTTGGTCTTCATAAAGAGCTTTTAATATTTCACTGCTCCATCCAGTTATTAAGGAAATCTTAGCTTGTGGGTATTTGCTAACAAATTTCTTCAACACCTGGGGGAGCCAATTCTGTCCGACAATCGATGCCACCGCGATTTTCAATGTTCCATGAACCTCTGAATTGAATGCTTGGATGGATTCACGTACTTTCTCTTCTTTTGCTAATACATCATTTACAAAGTTTACTATTAGCTCTCCAGCCGGTGTGAGTGATAGCCCTTTCTGTGAACGTAAAAAGAGCTTTGTACCCCATTCTTTTTCGATCGACTGTAGTCTTTGTGACAATGCTGGCTGTGATACGAATAATCGTTCTGCCGCCTTTCTCATATTCATTTCTTGAGCTAATACGGACAGGAGTTGAAATTCGGATAATGAAGACATAGACTCACCACTTTATTAATTTTCATACAATTGTAAGCTAACTCTTTGGTAAAATTCCTCTCATTTGAAAGAAGGAGACGTAACCTGTGAGTAACCTCATAGTTATAGATACTCAGACACCAAAATACTTTAAGACTCTTTTCTAGGAAGAAATATAATTAACATTAAACTAATCATAGCAAATAAAAGAACTACGTAGTAAACCGTATGTAAAGAAACCGTTAACCCTTCTTGTAGAAGCTCTTTATGCGACTCTGTTAGCTGCTCTCTGTCCTTGTGTTTTAGCAAGCTATTTACAGAATCTACAGAAGCGACCCCTTTTCCTTCTTTTGTTAAATATAACTGAATTTGACTGTTCAAAATACCTCCAAGTAATGCTGCCCCTATTGTGTTTCCTAGATTACGCATAAACATATTTGATGCTGTTGCGATTCCCCTGTGTTCCCAGTTAACCGAGCTTTGAATTGAAACGATAAATGCAGTAGAAGTTAACCCCATTCCAATACCCACAAAAAAGGAACCGGCAGCGGCATAAATAGGTCCTAACTCAGGGGATAAGGTAGCAAACTTTCTTCCTCCACATACGAGGAAAAGTCCACCAATAAGCGACGTATTTCGAAAACCAATTTTTAATAGCAGTTTACCGGCAAGAGTCGAAGCAATTGGCCATCCAATTGACATCGTAGTCAATGTAAATCCGGCTATAATAGGGGATTCTTCCATAACCCCTTGAACGAAGGTAGGGAGAAAGCTAGAAAGACCTATTAATATGATACCTGTTGTTAAAGATACCAAATTCGCAATAAGGATTGACTGATTATTCCAAATGGCAAACGGCATCATTGGCTCCTTAGCACGCCTCTCTTGTAATACAAATAGGATGAATGCCAGCAAACTGATCCCAAACATACCGATAGTCTGACTAGAAGTCCAAGGCCAATTGGTCCCACCTTCCACGAGGACAATCATTAATGATGAAATCGCTACAGTTAATAAGATGGCACCAGGATAATCAATATCATGCTTTTTCTTCTCAACGTTTTCATGGAGAAACAGCCATATGCCGATCATAGCTAATATACCTAATGGTACATTAATCCAAAATACAAAACGCCAGCTAACATATTCAACTAATATTCCGCCCAAAGCTGGACCCATAACAGCCGATATCCCCCAAACACTTGATAAGTACCCTTGGATTTTAGAACGTTCTTCTTTTGTGTAAATGTCCCCTACAATGGTTGTGGCAATTGGCATCACAGCACCTGCTCCAAACCCTTGGATGAAGCGAAATAGAATCAGCATTTCCATCGTTTTCACCGTTCCGCACAAAATTGACCCAACTAAAAAGATTAAGATTCCCATTATAATAATTGGCTTTCTACCAAATAAATCTGAAAGTTTCCCGTAAATGAGGACAGTGACGGAGTTCATTAATAAATAGGCGGAAAACACCCAACTGTAAAGAGAAAACCCTCCCAAGTCTCCTACAATTGCAGGCATAGCCGTTGCTACGATTGTAGCTTCAATAGCTGCCATAAACATTGCAAGCATCACGGAGGCTAATACGAAGCCCCTTTTTGTTATTTTTTTCTCAGTACTATCTTTACTCTCTACTTTTCTTTTATCTAATTGTACCAAGTATCTTAAGGCCCCCTCTCAACGAACTATGCATATTCCCCCTAATAGGAAAGAATAGAGAAACACAAATAAAAAAAAGATCCAGCAGCCAGCTCCAGTCGTTTGAGTAGCTTCACTTCCATAAATATTTCATGAAAATCAATAAAATATAGCCCCCATCAACAGTTGGGGGCTATGGAATGACACTATACATTTTTCTAGTTACCAAGTTATTGACTTTTGAGTTATTTATTCAATCGTCTAACATGCTTACTCAATTGCTGTAGTACGGCTCTTCTTGTTAATATTCCTTCGAAACAACCTTCTTCATTTTCCACGCATAGAAATGGATGATCAACTAAAAGGTCAATACAGGCTTTCAACGTGGAATCTAACTTTAATCGTGGAAGCTTAGTATTCATAATCGATTCCACTTTAATTTCCTCGAGGTTCTCGAATTCAATTCGTTCAAGACCAAGAATTGAATCCATAATAATTGGGGTACTAATTAAACCTCTAAGCTTATAGTGTGGATCTAATACAGGGATAGCCGTGTACCCACTTTTCGTTAAAACAAGAAGTGCGTGCTCTAAATTATTCCCCACTTGAACGTGTGCAACTCGCTCTGAAGGAATCATTAATGCTGAAAGATCAATTTCTAAAAATTCTCCACTATGAAGACTAATCATTGCCGAAAACTCCTTGGTTACGTTTTCATTTCACCATTTAATTCTAACACAGTTTTCAGCATTATGCTCTTCTTTATCCTTTACTGGTATGGATATCCTTCTGTACAAACAAGCAAACCTTGCACCGATAGATCACATTTTGATTTGATTGCGCAGTTAATACTTCAACTATCTCTTCTTCACTTTCACATCTTGGACACTTTACAATTGGCATCATCTTCACATCACCTCTAGTCTATTTTCCACTAAAAATGAAGATATAATAACCAACGCAAAAAAGAAAAGGAGCCCTAATGGCTCCCAATCAATTATTGAATGAGATCAAAAATCTCAATCGTGATCATGTCAATATTATCAAATTGATACCTTTTCGGCTTCTCTTTATCCTGATAAACTTCTAACTCAAAAGTTTCTGTTTTTGGATGATAAGTGACCTGACATTTTCTTTCACCATTTACCTCAAAAAATCGCTGTGACGGTTCGCTCCCGTTAGCTTGTTCTTGAAGGTTTTTCAATCTAGTTAAAATCCCTTGAAGCTGTGACAAATGCTTCCTCTCCTTTCAAAAGCCAAACATCTTTACTTATAGGTTTCTCTTTTGACATGTTTCTATCCAAAACAGTTCCGTTAGAAAATATTTTCAGAATATTCTACCTTTAAGCTTTACATGCCAATATTAACAGCATAAAATAATATATGGTATGAATACAAGTAAAACCTTATAAAAGGATGTGTTTTTTTGAAGAAACCTGTAGAGATTGCTAAAAATATATACTTAATTGACGATTTTGATCTAAAGATGCCTGAAAGAACTGGTACATATGTTTTAAACGAACAACAATTAACCATCATTGAAACGTGTGCAAGTCCCTCAGTCCCCTATATATTAGAAGGTTTGCACGCTCTTGGTCTAGATCCTCAAGATATCCAATGGATTATTCTCACACACATTCATTTAGATCATGCAGGCGGTGCGGGGCTCTTTTTACAGCATTGCCCTAATGCCAAAGTCATTGTGCATGAAAAAGGCATGCGGCACTTAGCGGACCCTTCTCGATTAATCTCAGGGGCCCGAGCTGTTTATGGAGATAAGTTTGATGCGTTATTTGACCCAGTTCTCTCGATTCCAAACGATCGACTATTAGTGAAATATGATAGAGAAGAGCTACAGTTAAGCAAAGATTGTACACTTCAATTTTTTTATACACCCGGACATGCTGACCATCATCTAAGCATTTATCATAAGCAAGTAAACGGAATGTTTACTGGAGATACTGCCGGTGTAAGGTATCCACAGCTTTCAAAAGACCAAATTGAGCTATACCTTCCATCCACATCACCAAATCAATTTTCTCCTAATAAAATGCTTGATTCCGTACAACTTTATGAAAGCATGAATTTAGATTTTATATTCTTTGGTCATTATGGGCTGAGCGATACTCCTCAAGAGGTGTATAAACAAATAAGGTACTGGCTCCCTATTTTTATAAAGGAGGGAGAAGCAGCATATGAATTGGGTAGTAATTTAATGGAACGAATAGAGCTCACTTCATCTAGATTAATTCACCTTCTTACTGCCCATTTAGCGAAAAGTGGTATTAATAAAGAACATGGTGTGTTTCAAGTCCTTCAACTAGATATTAATGTTTGTTCAATGGGGATAGTTGACTATATTGAAAAACAATTAAAACTACAATAGCATATTCATTGCATTTGCCCCCTTGATGCATCTATTATAGAAAAAAACAGATGATGGAGGAACGAATTTGCCAAAGGTGCTTATGTATACACAACCTGATTGTCCCCCTTGTGAAATTACGAAAATGTTCTTAACTGAACACAACATTCCATTCGTAATAAAGGATATTAAAATGGACCCAAAAGCTCGACAAGAATTAACCCACAAATACCAGTCTTACTCTACTCCGACAATCATTATAGATGATCAAGATATTATTCGTGGATTTGACTTAGAAATATTAAGTGAGAAATTAAATATTTCTAGGTAAAATTCTTCATTCTACAGACTATGGGCACACTCTTACATTTCCGTTTGCCTATAGTCTATTTTGTATTTGTTATAGTTTTACATACAAGTGCTACCTGCATTCATTGAACCGTACATCCGATTTTTTTCAAAAAGAGGCTGAGACATAACTACTTGACTCCTTCTCAAAGACGAACAATGACCTTTATAAAAATATTTAGGTTGTAAAAACAAGTTCGTTCCATTGCGATGTGGGGTCCCAGCCTTTCCTCTATTTCCCTTAGTAGTCTAGTGTCTTCCGTTCCATTCCGCTATTTATTAAAAATTTGTTTTCCGAACAAACAAAAATACCCGAACGAGTAAAAGGAGACAACTCCTGATCGTTCGGATATACCATTGATTGAAATACGTATGTCCCAGCCTCAAGTTTTTTATCATTTATTTAGGTTGTATTATTAGACTAACGGACAAAATGATCTGCCCATTGTTCATTTAGAGCCACAGTTGATCCAAATTTCAAGAGTGCTTGTAGTGGCCTAAAGAAATATTCTAGCTGCAAGAACGTTTGATCAAGTAATGATTGATAGTCCTCTCTCTTTTGGTCTGTTAGCTTTTCATTATTTACTTCTGAAAGAATATCTTCTGGAACATCATTATAAAGTTTTTTTGTGACCAATACTCCTTCAGAGGTTTCCTCTAAAAGCAAGCCATCATAATGATCAGAATAAGACACAGGTCCTTCATTATTTGCCGGGAAAAATTCAAATACATATACCAGATTGTCTTCCCTTACGATTTTTGTATCGTCTGTATAGCTGAAATACGGTATATAAAAAAAGGCAAAGTCAGTTCCAAAAGTGATAAATTGACCATTAAAGGAGTGTAGGTTCTCCTCAAGAAACAATTCACTGTATTCTTTGGAAAAATACGGTGATAGAACCTTGTTTACTTCTTCCATACTCCTTTCCTTTTCACTCAATGAAACTTGTGCTTCAAAGGCAGATTGAAGAAATTTAAACATGTCTTTACGTTCATCTATCTCTTTGGCTGAATAGTTCGAAGGGAAAAGAAAAAAAATTCCGAAAAACAACATTATAAATATCCCTGGATGTTTATTCATCACACACTCTCCTTACTACTCTAACTCTGTACTTATTATTGTATCAGCAAAAAAAGGGCCATATGACCAAAACCATTCGTAAAATAACTCCAGCATTAGACACGTTCACCATATATATTGTTACATTTACCCGAAAACCTACAGCATATAACAAAAACCATCAAACTCATTTGTACATAATGGCATTGGACGAAAGAAGTTCATCTAATAACATTTATATTTAAGAAACAAATCAAACAAAAAGGCGGCAGAAATCTCCAATCAGGAGAAGATCTGCCGCCTTGATTTTGATCTTAATAATTCGTTGATAGAGCAATAAAAGTGATAATTAATAGTAACAAGACGAAGAATATGCCATACGTCAAAAAGACAGGATTTCTTGTATATGGATGTTCTTCGACTCGCTTATCAATTTTCGTATCCAAATTGCTTTTTACTACCTTTTGCTGCTTAGTAATGCGTAGTGTGTATACGAGGGAAAAAACAAGAATTCCAGTTGTAACAATTAAAATCATTGTCATATATATGCTCATTTAGTATCTCTCCTTTAAGGAAAGTGTCATTACTTACTTTCCTTCAGAGCGAGTATTTCTATTCATCCTCTTGCGTGAAGATGTTACCATTTACAGCAAGTCTGCATTCTCATACAAATAAGCATATGCTAAGTCAACAAAGAGAAAGTCACCCGAGTTTAATGGAAATGAAAAGGTACGGATGGATTCTCCTGTTTCAATATCACTATAGAGATCTGACAGCAGTCCCCTTTTTTCCTTCCGCATCCTTACAATATTCTCTAAGAAATATGGTCGCCAGCTCCAGTTTTTAGACATATATTCAGGCTGAACGGTCCATTCTTGTTCAAATTTAATTATGTTTGGTGACTTTTGAAAACCATCTTCATCACAAACATATAATCTAAATGCCATATGTTGAATTTCAATAGCTAACTCCTTTAGCATTCCTTCATAATCTTCTATTCGATTTTTTTGGATAAAATCACTCATTTTCCGATGAAAAGAGTCTGTGATACTGTGTAGTTTTTCTAATTTATTTTTTTCATAAGAAATAAATTGATGACATTCTTTTTTCAATTTATCTTTTAATAAATTCCTATTTATGAATGATTCAGCCGGTTTATGCAAATAATACCCTTGATAAAAACGGCCACCGTTTTTCCATGCAAATTGAAGTTGGTACACCATCTCAATATTCTCAAACAGCAAACTTGCTCCTATCTTTCGAGCAAGGATCGAAAGTGAATATAAGACATCCTGAAAACGAGTCGCAGTTTCAGTGGAACGTAAAGCTAATAAGTCAATTTTCATTATATCCGGTGCTAACTGTCCAATTCGCTCAAAATGACTGCTATCATTTCCAACTTTATCAATCGCAATTTTCATTCCATACGTTCTGTAATAATTTAATAAATTATCTAAATGGTTTAGATCTTCATTGAAATTCTGTTCGGTAATTTCAAGAACGATTCGATTTAATTTAATCCCCTTTTCTTCGTACCCCAATAATAGCTTTAGTAATAATTCTCCGTTTTCGTGCATAAGTAAATTCGCATCTCTATTTACAAATAATAGTACATCGTCTTCTAGACCTAATGCCTGATCCAGAGCTTTCGTTAAGACAATGTTATCAACCTCTAACCGGTATTCTTCCGGAATGGACTCATCTAGAAAAAAGGGACCTAAGCTTTCAACCCCATCTTGACTCTTATATCTGCCTAATACTTCATAACCAATCACTCGATGCTCATCTGCACTAAAAATGGGTTGAAAATAAGGGTGCACGTTGTCTAAATCAGTTAAGATATCCAATGCATCCATAATAAAGCTTCCTCCATATACGTTCATATGTATGATTATACCACACCGAACGATTAAACACTTTAAATCCTCTGGTAAAAGTATTACATATTAATTATTTTTCTCTCGTTAATAATAACAGTAATCCATTAAGAAAGAAGGCTGACGGATGAGAAAAACACACTTATTATTAGTCCTTCTTCCATTGCTTGGATGCAATCACACTGAATCAACACCAAAACAGAATGAAACAACTTCAATTACCGAGGATTCAACGCGTCAACATCGCTTACCAACCAATAATGAACTTGCTCAACAAATTAGCGGTATTCATACTAAAGAGAAGATGAGACCAACTCAAACTGATGCAAGAAAACAAAAGATCCTACTAGATGTTCCATTAATTAAACAAAACCCAGAATTGAAATATGGTTGTGAAGTAACAAGCTTAGCCATGGTCCTACAGTATGCTAAAGTTAAGACAGATAAAATGACTCTCTATCGACAAGTAAAAAAGGACCCTGACCCTCTCGTAAAAACGAAAGGAGATATTGTTCGTTGGGGAAATCCTACAGAAGGTTTTGTCGGGGATATGACTGGAAGAAGAGCAGGATATGCTGTGTTTGATCAACCAATTGAAAAACTGATCAATGATTATCTTCCTGGTAAGGCTGTTAACTTTACGAACAAAAGGTTTGATGATCTATTATCACATGTTTCGGATGGCTATCCTATTGTAGTTTGGACTACAGGTGACTACCGATTACCAGACAGGTGGGAAGCATGGCTCCATGGAAAACAGACCATTAAGACCCCTCTGGATCTACATGCAGTCGTTCTAGTTGGTTATGATACTACACATGTGTATATAAATGATCCGCTCTCAGGAAAAAAACAGGTTCGTGTCAATAAGAAGCAATTTATTGCTTCGTGGAAGGCATTGAATAGTAGAGCTGTTAGTTTCAGAGACTGAAAATTAATAGGAAAAATGGCTGAAGGGGGGACCCTTCAGCCATTCCGCTTAGAATGGATGCTGGTTTAACCATTGACCTCCATCCATTGATATGCATTCCCCATTGATATAGCCAGCATTCTCTGAGAATAAGAAAAATGCTAATTCTGCAATTTCTTCCGGAGTTCCTAACCTCCCTAATGGGACGCTTTTTAGTGTTCTTTTCGCAGCCTCTTCAGATTCCCATAAACGATCTGCTCCACCCGTTCTTTCTATTGGTCCTGGTGCAATGGCATTGACACGAATTCCATATTTTCTACCCCACTCAACGGCAAGTGTTCTTGTCATAGAAAGCACCCCTGCTTTAGCCGCCGCAGAATGGATAACTCCTGCTCCCGCACCCCATGCATATGTAGCTACCATGTTGATAATGCTACCTTTCATTCCTTTTTCAATCCAATATTTCCCTACTTCACTACTACAATAAAACGTACCATTTAAAACAATATTAATAACCGAGTTCCAGCCATTCACACTTAGATCTTCCGCGCGGCAGATAAAGTTTCCTGCTGCATTATTTACTAAATAATCTATTCTTCCAAAGGCTCCTGTTGTTTCATTTACCATATGCTTTACATGCTCAATTTCACGTACATCCATTTGAACAGTTAACACTTGTCCAGGGAATTGCTCAATTTCCGCCTTGGCTTCTTCTAATCTTTCTAGATTCCTACCAGTTATGACCACATTTGCCTCTGCTTGTGCAAACCTTTTTGCCATATACTTCCCCATTCCACTAGATCCACCAGTTACGATAACTACTTTCCCTTTCATTGCTTTCCCTCCTAAAAATGAATAGGTATTCAGTTTTATTTTACCATAAATTATAGAATTTTCCGAATACTTTTTAAAAACAAATACAATGAATACCCATTTAATTTAATGAAACCACACACACAAATAGACCATCGATTTTGAAATATCGTCTTAAAAGATTAACCCACGTGACTTAATCGGATTAGAAGAAAGCTAGTGGTAGAAATCGTTTTGGCTGATTTCAATTCTTTATTCATACTGAAACCATTCCAAAAAAGGCCAAAAAGGTATCGAGACTATTCTCGATACCTTTTTGCGACAACCTGAGACAAAATGTCTGAGGGTTAGTTATTTTTTAATATTAATGTATGCAAATTAGTCAATGACTGGATAATCGTTTTTTTGCGATGGTAACCGCTTGCTGTAGCCGTAATCCCATTTAATTCTGCAAAGACTTTACCAAGAGAACCCAGTCTAATAAACCCGGTTACTTGTACTTTAAGAAGTCCAGTAGTAGTTGGTATAAAGATTAGATCCATTCTGTCATCCAATTTCATATTACACAGCTCCTTTAGAGTTTGTAAGTACTCTTAACGAATGGAACTTTATATTATTTTCTTGATTATATTCATGAAGTAGTTTGATAGCTAAGTTGGTTAATACTTTACTTGTTTTCCCCTTCAATGTCAAAGGAGTCACATGAATAACTTCAGCACTAGACAGCTTGTTTACAAAAACAACCAACACAATCAATGCTTCTTTTTCAATTTAATGTCTGATAGTATAAAAGGGTAAACTGTAAGATAGGTTGGTAATAAACATGCCGAAGAAAATATCACGTAGAACATTTCTAAAAGGATTAACTGGTACCATTCTTACCTCTATAGGATTAAGTGCTGGGGGATATTTCTATGCAAGAGACATTGAAACTAGACTTTTAGATATAGTTGAACATGAAATAGAACATACACAAATCCCCAAAAGCTTTAATCAATTTAAAATTATTCAATTTAGCGATACACATATTGGATTTCAATATACACTTAAGCAGCTAACAAAGCTAGTAACAGAAATTAATCAATTGAAGCCGGATCTTATTTTTTTTACAGGTGATTTAATAGATGAGCCGAATAAATTTCAAGCAGTAAATGAACTGGTTCCCATTCTTAAGCAACTCGATGCTCCCTTCGGCAAGTTTGCCATTTACGGAAACCATGATCATGGTGGCTATGGTACGGACATATATAAGAATATCTTGCAAAACGCAGGATTTACCCTCTTATTAAATGAATCAAGACCTATACAATTAATCGATCATTCCAGTATTTATGTAGTTGGAATAGATGATGCCATGTTAGGAAAACCTGATCTTGAAAAAGCCCTACACCTTGTTCCAGAGGACTCTTTTAAAATTCTATTATCTCATGCACCCGATTTAGCTGACCAGGCATCACCTCTTGGTATTCAACTTCAATTAAGTGGTCACAGTCATGGAGGACAAATCAAAATTCCACTAGTTGGAGCACTTGTTACCCCACCATATGCTCGAAATTATCACGAAGGTTTCTATACAGTTGGGGAAGGTGCCAGTTCATTAAGTTTATATGTGAATAGAGGACTTGGAACGACTAGGCTTCCATTTCGATTCCTGTCAAAGCCAGAATTAACCGTCTTTACATTAAAGCAAAGAAATAGCTAACATATAATTACCCATCTCTTCGGACTGTAGATGCTCATTTAAGTAATCTACAGTCTTTTTTCATATATTCATGTAGATTATTATTCTAGAAATCGTAGAGATAACAAGAGGCTGGGACATAACTAAATGACTCCTTCTCAAAGACGAACAATGGCTTATTTAAATATTTTGGTTATAAAAACAAGTTCATTTCACCTGCGCTGCAGACACTAGCTTTCCGTGGGTAGAAATCTCAGCCTCCTCGCTGCGCTTTGGTGTCTCAGCCTATCCTCTATTTCCCTTAGTATTCGAGTGTCTTCCGCTCCATTCCACTATTTTAAAAAATTTGCTTTCCGAACAAACAAAAATACCCGAACGAGTAAAAGGAAATAATTCCTGATCGTTCGGATATACCATTGACTGAAATACGTTTGTCCCAGCATCTAGTTGATAAACTCGAATAACATTGAATTTGGTAATTTATTTAACGCTCGAATAGAGGAATAGAAGTGAAGGGAATTTCCCACGGAGAGGGCGCTACCCTCGTTATGATCCTTCAATGATTTCCCTCTTTTCACATCATGAAACTTATATTTCTATTTCAATCCAATTGATGTCATTTTGGAAAGTACTTTGCTGTTATATCTTCTGCTGAAAATGGTTTTGAAAAATAATATCCTTGAGCTTTATGACAATTTGTTCTTTTAAGAAATTCTACTTGCTCTGCCTCTTCAACCCCTTCTGCGATAACCTCCATTCCTAAACTATTAGCTAAATGGATTATGGTCGTTGTAATCGCTTGGTCTTTTTCATTTAATAGAACGTCCTTCACAAACGACTGGTCAATCTTCAATACGTCTATTGGGAATTGCTTAATGTAATTTAATGATGAATATCCAGTTCCAAAATCATCTACCGCTATGGTAACTCCTAGCTTTTTTAAATCATTTAATATGGGAATCGCCTCAGCTGTATCCTGCATAGCTCCTTCAGTAATCTCAATTTCTAATAAACTCGGTTTGATTCCATATTTCTTTATTGAATCTCGGATTACTTGAACGAAGGCTGGCTGTTGAAATTGTCTTGGGGAAATATTAATAGCAATCCTCACTTCTTTCTTCCCTATTTCCGTCCAATTATATATTTGTTTACATGCTGTTTCAATTACCCAATTTCCAATAGGGATGATCAAACCTGTATCTTCAGCAAGTGGGATGAATTCAACAGGAGATATGAACCCTAATTCCTGGTTATGCCAGCGTATTAAAGCTTCAAAGCTACTAATTTCGTCTGTTTCCAAATCAATTTGTGGCTGATAATATAGGGAAAGCTCCTGACGTTCTATCGCTTTTCTCAAATGAGTTTCAAGCGTAATAACATTTACAAGTAATGAACTTCCTTCTGCGCAATAAAATTGAAAATGGGCTTTTCCTTTTTCTTTTACACGAAATAGTGCTTCATCTGCTTTTTGGATAAGAGTATCAGCTTCTTTTCCGTCATTGGGATATAGACTAATTCCTATACTAGGTGTGATGTAATATTCATGAGAATTCAAGTAAAAAGAATGCTTAAATTGAGAAAGGATGCTTTGCGCATACTTGCCTGCATCAGGGCGATTCGATTGCTGCAATAAAATAATAAACTCGTCTCCACCTTGTCTATAAATTTTGCAGTTCTCATAATTTACTTCTATCAGGCGTTCAGCCACTTTTTTTAATATTTCATCCCCTGCTAAATGTCCGAGTGTATCATTTAACTGCTTAAATCGATCAAGGTCTATGGAAAGAAGGGCAAACTCAGTCCTGTTCTGCTTGGAAATAGATATTTGCTCGGTAATGTCCTCAATTAACGCTCTTCGGTTCAATAGACCCGTTAGCTGATCATGAAAAGCCATATATTTAATTGTTTCCGCACTTTTCGCTTGTTCGGATATATCTCGTAAAATGACATAAATCCCTTGAATTTCTGTATTTATGACAATTGGGACCGTCTTTATCTGCAATAGCAATTGAAATCCTTTACGATGAATAAACCGACAATCCAATGTTTCTAAAGGATAACCTCGTTTGGTTTTATCAAAGATTGCTTGAAAATGAGCGTGGTCCTTTTCATGAATGAATTGTAAAAAGGAACGATTGGTTAGCTGGACACTTGAGTAGCCTGTTAATACTTGCCCTGCTGGATTGACTTCTAATATATCTCCATGTAAATCGACGGAAAAAATCCCGTCTAAGTTATGATCAACAATTGATCGATAACGCTGTTCACTTTCTATTAGTCGTTTATTTTCCGAAATCGATTCAGTAATATCCCTTGTTACAGAGACAATATACCTTGTAACCCCTTCTTCATCCTGAACAGGGGTTAAATTAGATTGTCCATAGATTACTTTTCCAGATGAGGTTGGAAATTCATCAAAAAATGCTGTATACTTCTTAGATTTTAGTGCTTTTTCATATTCTAATTGAATAGGCAGTGCACGATCAAAAGGCATCACTTCTTCAAGAGTCTTACCTACGAAGCTCTTGTTCAATCCAGCATGCTTACACGCCGCCTCATTGGCAAAGATATAACGAAAGCTCGGTCCTTCCTCTACTTTCATTATAAATACCAAATCTTGCACATGCTTAAATATGATATTAAAAATGATACTTTCAATCGTTTTACTCGTTTTTCGATTATCATTCTCTTTTGAGAAGATTTCAGTTAAATTCTCCATCCAATCATCCTTATGCATTATCTAATGTAGTCGTTCGTCTTATATTATTACAATATTCGCACAAATCACCCAAAAAAGATAGTCTTGATTTTTATTTATCGAAAGACTATGTACCTACTTTTTTGGTTCTTATGAACTCTATTATAATCGGATTTGCTCATTTTACATATGTTTTTATGTTTAATCTTTTTGATTTCTTTTCAATTTCTAAGAAATAAAAACTCATCGAATTCCAACAGAAATCGATGAGTTTATTTTTGTTATTTATGATGATAAAATGGCCACCAATTAGCTCTGCCAAATATTTTTACCATTACAGGAATAAAGAGAGGCAAGACAATTAGTGCATATAGCAATAATCCTGATAACACTAATGTGGCAATCTGCAATAGAGATAATACGCCTGACGGAAGCATGGCGGCGAATGTACCCGCTAATATGACCACAGCAGACATAATAACTGTCCCCATATTTTTCATTGATATCATCATTGCTTGTTCTACCTTCATCTCTCGGTACTCATTAAAACGATCCATTAAGAAAATGGAATAATCGACACCTAATGCCATTAAGATAACAAATCCGAAAAATGGTACAGCCCAGTTAACTCCTGGGTATCCTAACATATTTACAAAGATTAATTCAGTAATAGCTACTGAGGAGAAATAGGTCATAACAAGTGAAGCTAGAATATAGATCGGCATAATCAAAGATTTCAATAAAATGATTAATATGATCCCAATTCCAACTAGCATAAATATGACTGTACGTGAATAGTCGGCATCAGATATGTTTTGGAGGTCATTATACATACTCGTCACACCAGAAATCCCCAGTTTCGCATTTTCAAGTTTCGTGTCATCTACCGCTCTAGTAACCGCATCTCTGATATCCTCAATTTTATAAAGTGCCTCATTTGAATATGGATTTACTTTTAATACGATATCTAAGGTCGTCATTTTTCCATCTTCAGAAATATAGACGTCAAATATTTTTTGGAATTCCTCACTTTTTAGCACTTCTTCCGGAATATAGAATCCGGACATCTCTTGATCATCTGCTTCTGCTAATTGACCTAAGTAATCTGTTGCAGAAAGTAAACCTCCTTCTATTTCCCCTAGGCCCTCTGCACTTGCAGTTAAGCCTGACTCAAGCGTATCTAATTGGGAAACTAGATCACTTACCCCATTCTTAAGTTCAATTTGACCAGTCGCAAGCTCACCAAGACCTCTTTGAACAGCCGGTAGTTCCAAAATCACTTCACCTTGTCCTGCAGCCGCTTGTGCAAACCCTTTTTCAAGCTCTCCAGCTCCAGAAATAAACTCATCAAAACCTTTAACTAATGCAATTTGCCCACTCGAGAGCTGCTCCATACCTTTACTTGCCTTAGATAGCTCAGATGTTAACAAAGTCAAGCTTTCATTAAGGGTTTTCATTCCCATAGAAAGCTCTGGTAGCGATTCATTTACCCCAAGAATTCCTCCCTCAATTGTTTGGAAGTTAGGGTCTTCCTTAAGTCCTGTATAATCCGGATCATTTTTCAATTGATTAAGTGGGTCTTGAAGGGCAAGTAATGTAGACTGCGCCTGTAATAAGCCACCTTCTAAATTATTGTATTCTCCTACTAAGCTAGTTAAACTAGTAGCTGCATTTGTTATTCCAACTGACATTTCTGCCATTCCTTGGCTTAGTTTTGTTGCCTCAGACTTTGCATATGCTAAACCTTCTTTTAATTGGGAAATTCCCATCGTTCCATCTCTTAGCCCAGACTCAATCTGAATTAGCCCATTCTTAAGCTCTCCTACCCCATCATTTAGTTGGTTCGTACCATCTACAAGCTCCCCAACACCTGAAATTGCTTGATCGACTTCTGGCTTCGAGTCTTTTAAAGAAGAGGCAGCCGTTCCAAGTCCTTCTTTAATTTCTGAAATTCCGTCATTTCCTTTGGATAATCCATTCTTTAACTCATCTACTTGACTGGAAACAAATAGCTCATTTACTTCTTCCCCAATTGGCCGAGTAGCACTTCTAACTTTATCCACTTCATCTATTTTCGCAATCTCACGACTTACTTTTTCAATTAGAGTTAAGTATTCGCTGCTTTTCATGGATTCATCATTTTCAATGACAACTTTAGCAGGTAAGGATTCCCCTGGACCGAAGCTGTCAGAAATAATATTAAACCCTTTAACAGAATCGTAACTATCCCCAATCTCGTCTAATGAATTAAATGAAAGTGATCCATCATGCTTAATTAATAAAGGAACAATGATGATTGCTACAATTAATAACGTGATAAATGGACGATTAATCGATAAGTGTCCAGCTAATCCCCAAAGCTTGCTTTGAGGATGTGAAATATCTCCTCTTATAGGCCAAAATAGCTTCTTCCCAAGTGTCGCCATAAAAAATGGAACTATCGTCATTAAAGCGACTAAGAGGACAGCTACCCCTATTGCCACAGCAGCTGCTGACTGATAAAGCTTAAAAGTCGCAAGTCCAATCGAAGCAAATCCTACTAATACAGCTAATCCACTATAAATTACAGTTTTACCAGAAGTTTTATAGGTTTGAATAATGGCCTGCTGTATATCGTCCTGTGATGTAAGCTCTTCTTTAAAACGACTAAGAAGTAAAATACAGTAATCAGTTCCAATCCCAAACAAAACTGCCACTAAAAATATTTGTGTAAAGTTTGACAGTGGAAAATTGAAATATTCAACCAGGTAAGCAACAATTGATTGACTTGTAATATAGGTTATCCCTACAGCCACCAGTGGGATTATAGGTGCTACCACTGATCTAAACACAAGTACGAGCACGACTAAGATGAATACAAGTGTGATAATCTCCGTTTTCTTCAACCCATTTTGAGAGCTGATAATTACATCCTCACTAATGAATAAATTACCAGTCATATAAGCCTCAAAATCATCTGACTCAATAACTTGCTGAAGTCCTTCACGAATCACTGAAACTTCTTTGCCCACTGTTTTCACGTCAAGTAAAACTAAAATTGTTTCATTATTATCACTAACGAGCTGTTCTTTCAGCTCTATTTCATCAAAATGCGTTGTGATTTCAACGATACCAAGCTCACTTTTCTGGTTGTTAAGTTGCTCAACCGTTTGCTTTACTTGACTTAACTGATTTTCAGTGAATCCTTTTTCCTTATTAAAAACAATTACTACTGCTTCACTATCTTGTTCTTTAGGATTATGCTCTGAAATGATTTTATTTGCGATTGTAGACGGATATCCTTCTGGTACAGTTATTTGTCCTTTATCTCTAACAAGCTGCTCCATGTTCGGAGCGCTAATAGCTATGCCTATTGCAGCAGCTATCCAAACAATCAGTACAATCCACCGAAATTTTACAATATTCCTCAATTTTTCCCTCTCCCCTTTTGCCTTTTATCAATGATGTGTAGAATCTTTTCATAAATAGTTAGAAATGATTCAATTTCTTCTTCTTGAAGCTCTTCTAAGTAAGAGGAAACAAACTCTTCAATTTTCCCCTCACCCTTTAAGTAGGCTTCCTCCCCTTCCTTCGTGATTTTAATAAAAACGGTTCTTCTATCCTCATCATCGCGTACTCTTTCAACAAAACCCCTTGTTACCAACCGATCGATTTTGGCAGTTATTGCGCTCTTATTCACGCAGAAAAAACCGGCTAAATCTGTTGCACGCATAGTTCCTTTTAGCGACAAATGCCTCAAAACAGCAAACTGTTCCAATGATAACTCCGACAATTCCTCTGATATCATCGTTGAAATATTTTTTGTTGCAAATAAATAGACATCTTCATATCGTTTGATTAATTGCTTTAATTTTATTGGATCCAATTAATTCACCTCGTTAATAGTTCACACCATAAACTATATTAGGAAACTAGCTCTCCTGTCAATTAGTTTAGCAGCTTTTACACTTTTTATTGGTTATTAAGAAGGTATTCGTGTGATATTCGTACACATTCTCTTAGGTCTGTTGATTAGGGAATAAATCGACTGCTTTCCCTACTCGCTTTTTCTACCAACAAAAAAAGACTGTAGACGAACAAATTCGCGTGTCTACAGTCTTGGAAAGGAGTTAAATTAGAATAGATTTTCAATTATTCTTCATCTTCCCTTAAAGTATATGCTTCTGCCATTAATTGATTTTGGCTACTTATAGAAAGATCTTTTACACCATCAGTGACATAGGAATAAATTCCATTTGCATCTTGCTCCCGTGCTTTTTGATTATCATTTAGTTGTAAATGAAACACATGTTTTAATCTCTTCTTTAATGAAGCTTCAAAAATAGGGAAAAGAATCTCTACTCGTTTTTCCATATTTCTCGTCATGAGGTCTGCAGAAGATAAATAGATTTTCTCTTCACCATTATGATGGAAATAATAGATTCTGCTATGTTCTAGGAATCTACCTACAATGCTAATTACTCGAATATTCTCACTTACCTTTGGTATACCTGGACGTAAACAACAAATCCCACGAACTATTAACTCAATTTTCACTCCTGCACTTGAAGCTTCGTAAAGCTTCATGATTAATTCTTTGTCAGTTAGTGAGTTCATTTTGGCAATGATATGGCCATTCCCATATTTTTTATGATAGCTTATTTCTTCATCGACGAGTCGAATAAATTCTCCTCGTATATCGAATGGAGCCACAACTAAATGGTGATATTCAGGTTTTTTAGTGAATCCGCTTAAATAATTGAAGAAGTTAGTTGCGTCAATTCCGAATTTTCGCTTTGACGTAATATATCCCATATCTGTATAAATTTTAGCTGTTTGATCATTGTAATTTCCTGTACCTAAATGAACAAATCGCTCAATTTTACCATGTTTACGCCTTACAACGAGTGTAATCTTACTATGAGTTTTTAAATGCGTCATTCCGTAAATTACATGGCAGCCTGCTTTTTCTAATTCTTTAGCCCATTGGACATTGTTCTCTTCATCGAATCGAGCTTTAAGTTCGACTAAGACGGTAACCTGCTTTCCGTTTTCAGCCGCTCGCTTCAACGCCTCAATTACCGGAGAATCACCACTTACACGATAAAGAGTTTGTTTAATAGCTAACACATTCGGATCATCTGCAGCTTCAGAAACAAAGTCAATTACAGGTTGAAATGATTCAAATGGATGATGGAAGAATAGATCCTCCTTTAATGCCGTACTAAAAAGATCCTCATCTAAATCCATATCTATTGGAGGCTGTGGAATAAATACTTGGTATACAAGGTCTTCTCTCTTCTTAGAAAGTGTCTTATAGAAGGAAAAGAGGAAGGTTAAGTCCAAAGGACCACTAATACGATACGTATCATTTTCTGTGATTTCCAGCTCATCTAGCAAATACTCGAATACATCTTCATCGAAGCCTTCATCGCGAATTTCAAGCCTAACTGCCGCACCCCATTTTCGCTTCTTAAGTTCCTTTTCTATTTCTAATAAAAGATCACGTGCGCCTTCTTCATGAATGGTTAAATCGGCATTTCTTGTAATCCGGAATTGAGTTACGGATAACACATTAAACCCGTTAAATAACTTCTCGATAAAGTAGCAAATGATATCTTCTAATAGTACATAACATGACTGGGGAGCGATTGATGGTAACTCAATAAAACGATCCAGAACTCCAGCTGGGACCTGAACAATTGCTAACCGCTTTGTTTCCCCATCTGCATCCATATCCCCTTCTATTTTAACGGCGATATTTAAGCTTTTGTTAAGCAGCATCGGAAATGGACGATAGGCATCAATAGCCATCGGAGTTAGAACTGGGAAAATTTGATCCTCAAAATATTGTTCTAGAAAAGAAAGCTGTGTATCATCTAGCTTATTAAGATTTCGTAAAAAAACATGTTCTGTTTCGAGACTCGGCAAGATGACATTTTTCAATGTGTCACATTGAATATCAACTAGTTCGTGAGCTTTCTTTGAGATTTCTGCTATCTGCCGTTTTGGCGTCATTCCTGCTTTATTCTCCGGCTTATTAAAGCCTGCCTTAACTTGGTCTTTTAAGCCCGCAACCCGTACCATAAAAAATTCATCTAAATTTGAACTAAATATCGCCAAAAACTTTAGGCGTTCTAATAAAGGATTTCTTTTATCTAACGCCTCTTCTAGTACTCTTTCATTAAAAGCGAGCCAACTTAATTCGCGATTGTTGTAATAGGAAGGAAGGCTAAAATCTATCTTTGCACTCACTTTATCCACCCTTTTTTCTACATATTTCTACAACCTAATGTTATCAGACCTATATTGATAACGATGTTAATTTTATGTAAAGTTTCATATTGAGAAGTACTACGCTATGCTTCCATGTATGCTAAATTCGATGGAAGAGAAGGATTTTCCTTCTCTTCCCTTATTACTTATTAGTGTAAAATTTCAAATGAATGGAACGTTTTAACGCTTTTTCAAGCTGTCTGACATGTTTCTCCCCTTCATATTGCTCTACAAAGAAATTACCAGTGCACTCTATATGGAAAGTTAATTCTTCTCCATTCGGATGGACAACCATTCGAATATTCTTTACAATTTCTCTCTTGGACGCATCCAATGCAGATGCAAACTTAATTAAAGCTCCAGCTATCCTAATTTCATATACTTCTTCTTTGCTAAACCAATCAGGTAACGAGGACAAATAGTATTTTAAGAAATTCTTATTCTTAAATGACGCCATTAATGCTAAACGTACTCTTTTTTTATGAACCAACCCATTAATAGAGGTATTGGCTAACAAGTAAAAAGTATGCTGACTACTTGCATCAGAATCCACATACTCCCCTAAATAATATACATAGGAGCTTCTTTTAATATCTTCTAACAGTTCTTTAGAATGATTATGATTGCAAAATAGCTGTAGCTCATTAAATAGCATAGTTGAAAGTTGTTCCACATACTTAGAATGAGAACAGTCAATACCATAGGCTAACATTAGCTCATTTATGCTTTTGTCAATAATTTGCTTAGTTGTGGGGAGAAGCTGGTCTTGATCAATTTCGTTTAAAAACAACCCATCTCTAAGTCCTTTTCGACTAACCATAAATAGTTGAGAAGCTGCGAAGTCACACAACTGGACAAACACCTCTACAGCTGGCAATATAATATCCGAACGGTCTTTTGACAACCCCTCTAGCTTTTGTAATTCCTCAATATTTAATCCGAACAAGAATTCCTTTGTTTCTTTTAACTGTTGATTAGTCATTTGATACTGATGAATACCAGCCACTTGATAATTTATCAAATTTTGATGAACCTGGGCGATATTACGTGCACTTCCTCCAATTGCTACAATTGGTGCACCAACGTCCTTTAACCAAGGTAGTTGATTCAAGGAAGCCTTGATAAATTCATTTAATTTAGCATGGTTTTCTAACTCTGTATCGCTCCCTTGAAAAAATCGTTCTTTTAAAGAAACCACACCAAATGGAAAGCTATGGGAATGCACTATTTTACGGTCTTTAAAATACGTGATTTCTGTACTACCTCCACCTATATCAATCGTAACACCTTCTTCAATAGGTGTGGTATGGATGATAGCATAATAACCGTAATAAGCTTCCTCTTGCTCTGAGAGGATTTGAATGTTAAACCCTGTTTCCGTGTTAACTTTTTCTAAGATTGATTTTTGATTACGAGATTGTCTAATCGTTGCCGTAGCAACACATTTAACGCTATTGATTTGATGGAACTTAATAATATCTTTGAAACCTGCTAATACCTTTAATAATACTTGAATTCCTTCCTCTTCAAGGATTTCACCTTCATTTAAATACTCTCTAAGCCTTGCAACAGCCTTAATATTTTCTGCCTCTTTATATGTTCCAAATACTTTTTCATAAATAACTAGGCGAATCGTGTTCGATCCAATATCAATAATTGCCCATTTAGGGGGTGTCTTCTCTAGCATCTCAATCTCCTTCAATAGCAAATAATCGTTTTTATTTATTTTAGTAGGAACCTGTACAAATTCTCAAGAAAAAAAATCAATCTTTTATTACAATGTCATGAAGTAGTTAAAAATGAATTCAACAGAGGAAGGTGGCATATATTTAACTGAATAGAACTTCTTATAGGGGTGATTTCATTGAATCATATCGTTCAAACAGGAGAAACATTAAGTCTCATTGCTAGAAATTATCGGCGTACCTTACAACAATTATTAACTTCAAATCCAAATATTAACCCTAATTTAATCTATCCAGGTCAAAGTATAACGATTCCAGGACTTCCCGATCCACAATCCATCCCATACAGAATAACTATTTCCCTTAATCAGCGCATATTAACCTTGTATAAAAATAATACACCTATAAAAAAATTCCCAATTGCTATTGGGAAAATGTTAACGCGTACCCCGGTTGGGCAATTTGTTGTCGTTAATCGTGAACCAAATCCTGGAGGGCCATTTGGTTCTATGTGGTTAACTCTTTCAAAGGTAGGGTATGGTATTCATGGGACAAATAATCCTTCTTCTATTGGAAAAGCGGTATCTCAAGGATGTGTACGAATGTATAACAAAGATGTATTAGAGCTAGCAAGTATCGTTCCAAATGGTACGTATGTGTCCATTAATCCTTAGGGAATCAAATTCATATTTTGGTCATTCTCAGAAATGGTATCTTTTTATCTTTCATTTAATGTAATGGATATTACAGGAAAGCCTTTTTATTTTCCATTGAAAAAGGGTATAATGGAACAAATGTAATTAACTACATAGAAAGGAGTAATTCGATTGAATTCCAATAGGTCTCCTCAACTAAATCCAACTGTTGAAAACCTCTCGCAAGCCATCTTCATCGTGAACAAGCATGCGAAAACTGCTCCCAACCCTAAATTCTTATATAAGTTAAAACAATCTGCTCTCCTAAAGCTTATTAGAGAAGGGAAAGCAAAAAAGGTAGGTCTTCATTTTTCAAGCAACCCCAAATTTAGCCAACAGCAATCAGATGTATTAATAGAATGTGGAGCATATTCATTTCATCTTCCACCGTCTAAAGGCGATTTTGAGATATTGCCACACCTTGGGAAATTAGATCACCTCGTTCGAAACCCTAAAGCTACTATTTCTCTGAATCAAGCAAAGAAGTTACTTCTCTCTTATACGGGTGAAAAAGAATGGCATGAAAAGCCAAAGGGACAAAAATCAAAATACGAAAAGCCTGTTTTTAAAAAATTAGGGGAAAGTTACTTTTAATCATACAAAAAGCTAGGAGCATATACTTCCTAGCTTTTTTGTATCGATCAATAATTTATAATATATGTTCATCAATTAGAAGAACTAATTCGGCAATTTCTGGCTTACTCACTTGTGCATTTGCCCCTACCATCTGCCCTTTATGACGTAGATCATCTGTAATTAATGATGAGAAGATGATAACTGGTAATTTAGAAAGCCCCGTATGGTCTTTAATTCTCTTCGTTAAGTGATGTCCATCCATTTGCGGCATTTCAATATCTGTAATAACGAGCTGAACTTCATTTTCAATCACTTTACCAGAAGCTGCTAAGCTCTCTAAATAGTTCAATGCATCTCGTCCGTTTTCAAAGAATTCAAGATATTGAAAGCCTGCTTCAGATAGAGTATCATGTAATAGTTTGCGTAATAATGGTGAATCTTCTGCCACGACCAAGCGTTTGTTTGAGCGCTCTCTTTTCCCTAGCTTCTTTACTTGTTGAACATTAATCCCTGAGTCTGGATTAATTTCAACCACAATCTTTTCAAAGTCAAGTAACAGAATCATTTCTCCGTGCAATTTAATAACTCCAATGATCTGGCTATCTACCCCTTGGTACATCTCTGAAGGTTTTTCTATCTGATCCCAAGAAATTCGGTGAATTTGCGTAACAGTATGCACATGAAAAACGATTTTTTGCTTGTTAAATTCAGCTACAATAAATTTATCCTGCTCGGGATGTTCAGATGGTGGGAATCCTAAAGCTGTCGCCACGTTTACAACTGGCAAAACTTCCCCTCTAAGCTCGATGATTCCTTCTACATTCCTATGAGCATGAGGGATTTGGATGATTGGGACAGGATTAATGATTTCTTTAACTTTAATTACATTTATTCCAAATTTATTTTTACCTATTCCAAATTCGACAATTTCGAGTTCATTTGTTCCGCTTTCTAGCAAAATACCCTTATTAGTTTCCATATGGTTCGCCCTTCCTATCATAAGAATATATGATTACTATATCATGAATAAGTATATTTTCTTAAACGTTTTTTATAAGATTTCGTGAATTGTAGTAGACTTGCCCTATCATAATAAGGATGGTACGTTAATCTTCTCCTTCTAAAGTATGAAAAGAGGCTGGGACATAACTAAATGACTACTTCTCAAAGACGAACAATGACTTTTATTAATATTTTGGTTGTAAAATCAAGTTCATTTCACCTGCGCTACAGACACTCGCTTTCCGCGGGGAGAATTCTGAGCCTCTTCGCTGCGCTTTGGTGTCTCAGCCTTTCCTCTATTTCCCTTAGTAGTCGAGTGTCTTCCGCTCCATTCCACTATTTTTTAAAAATTTGTTTTCCGATCAAACAAAAATATCCGAACGAGTATAAGGAGTTAACTCCTGATCGTTCGGATATACCATTGACTGAAATACCAATGTCCCAGCCTCTTCAGAATATAGACAAACTCTAACCATTCCATTTTTATTTTTAAAAAATGATGGTCAAAACAGCGTCTTGAGCTTTCTGTTTGTAATGTAAGCTTCCAGCGGGCGATAGTCTCCATATTGAAAAAATCTTTTTTCCATTTTAGAATGAATCAATCGCTTCTTCTGACTTAATTCGTGAGTGTATGATAAGACCAATTAATGTTAGGATAATTAACGAACCAAGTGCTAAACGACTAGCAATATTCCCATAGCTTGCAAACGCTAAAGTTATACTTCCATAAAGCAAAGGACCAATAATAGAAGATACTTTTCCTGAGAATGCAAATAATCCAAAGAATTGCCCCCGTTTATCTTCTGGGGTAAGTTCTACGATGTATGTTCTAGTTGTCACCCACATGGATCCTAATGCGATTCCAAACATACTTCCAGCTACCCAGAACATGAACTCATTTACAGCAAACGTTGCGATAATTAACGCTACTAAAAGCAAGATTCCCACATATTTTACCGCTCTATTCGACCCTACTTTTTTCGTAATCAAGCCAAAAACAAACGACCCAATGATACTTGATACTGTAGATACAAGGTAAAGCAAAATAAATTTCCCTGTTGAGAACCCTACGATTGTCTTTGCATATACAGCCATCATTGCAATGGTTGTTGCTATTGCGTCATTTAGAAAGAAGTATGCAATCATAAATGTAAAGATGGACTTATAAGCTCTCATTTCTTTAAATGTTTTACTAATTTCTTTGTACCCTGAAAGAAATGAACCACTTTTCTTGTTAACGGATTGAACCGGTTGGTCTTTTACAAAAAAGAACAATGGCAGAGAGAAAACGAAAAAGAGTAGGGCAGTAGGAATAAACGCTTCATGGAAACCATCATCACCAACAAATGGATACACAGATAAGCCAACTAACGTGCCGATATATCCTACAGCTACCCCAAATCCAGAAATTAACGGAATTTCTTGTTTCGTTCCAAGATCAGAAATCATAGAGTCGTAAAACACTAGGCTAGAATGAAAGAAGAACTTCGCAATAATAAAACAAAATATAACTAGTAATAAATATAATGGCAGTCCAAATACGTTTGCATTCAAACTACTCTCAGCAAAAACACCCATTAAAACAATAGATAGTACCGAGATAGTTGTGAAAATGACAATGTATTTCTTTTTCCTTCCTGTACGATCAATAAGAACACCAAATAAAGGGGAAAAAATAACGAGGAAGAAACTAGCTATTGCATTAGCATAAGAAAGAAAGGTGCTTGCAATTTGGTTTAACACTTCATTCTCACCAATCGTTTCTTGCAAATAGAACGGAAAGAAAATGGTATTAATGTTAGAAGAAAATATCGTATTAGCAAAATCATATAAAGCCCATGACATTATTGGCAGAGTAAAATAAAGACTCAACCCTTTGCGTTGTTCGTTGTTATGATTCACCTGTGCATTCTGCGGATCCATCGCTTCAACTCCTTTTTTAAACTGAAAGTATATATTCCCTCCCTGATAATGATTATCCTCTAATTTTACAATGAATTAACAAAAAAATAGTCGAAATACTGTAACAATAACCAGTGTAATTTTCAGAATATTGTGTTATAATAATATTTATGCGTTTTTACTTATATTCTTAAATAGTAGAAACGCACTGATGATTGAATTATCCCCAAGGAAAGCAAAGGTCTACAGCTCAATGGAACGAATAAATATCGGAAAAGTCAATGCATTAATCGGCAATAGCATCCAACATATGAAAATTCTAATAACCTTAGTGCAATGAAGCGGAAATCACTGTTCTATTGCGAGATAATGAGGAATAGTCAAACCCATAACAGGCGAAGCCGAGGTGGCATGACTTGCTCCCTGAGGAAAATAAGTGGCTGGAGCGGAATGAAACGAACTTATGTCAGCAACAACTCATCATAAACATCAGAATGTTTAGAAAGGTGGAAACGCATATGCTTCGACAGAAGAAGAAACAACAAACGAAAAACCTCCTATTCAACACTTCAATTGAACTTTTTAAAAAACAAGGATTCCAAGAAACGACCGTCCAGCAAATCACCGATCAAGCAGGAGTGGCTAAGGGTACCTTCTTCAATTATTATCCCTCAAAAGAATCCATTCTCTTAGAAATAAGAATATCCCAGCTTCAATCCATCAATCAATTTGCAGAAAACGCTACACACCAATCAGCTATAGAAGCATTAATTATTCTCTTCCGTCGAATATCCGAACAAATGGACAAATACGGAAAAAAAGTAGCTCTATCTATATTTCAACTATTATATTCTCGACCTTCATTAACAATTCATGAAGCAACCCCCTATAATCAATTCCATGTCACAATAAGAACAATCATACAGGATGGTCAGATAAAAGGAGAATTTTCCTCAAAGATGGATTCCAGTCAGCTTGCTACTACTCTAACTAATACGTATTTAGGTAGCTTACTTTCTTGGGCTAGTGGCGCTGAAGATATACCCTTTACTGAGGTAATTCTAGATATATTAGCCCCTTTTCTTGAATTAATAAAAGTTGATAACTGAAATAAATCACTAAGTATAGCAAGAAATAATTCACCTAAATATCTGAAACCTCTTTCTTATTAACTTTTACATTTTTTTAACAATGTTTTTTACTAGACTATAGTAAAATAGGAAATAAGTATTATATCATTAAGGTCCGTTTGTATAGTTAAAGGAGAGGTTATTATGATTAGCTATATAGGTGACATTGCCGAAGAGGTTCCGTTCGTCCAATCGAATCATAAAAGTTCAGAAATATATGAAATCTTCGAACATTCACCATTAATAGAAGGAATCGTCGTTCTTGATGACGATCGACCCATTGGACTCGTGATGAAGACCAAGTTCTATCATAAGCTATCCTCTAAATATGGATTTGATGTCTATATGGGGAGACAAGTAGAGCTTCTTATGACCGAAAATCCATTAATAGTTGATTACTATACTCCCATTACAGAGGTTAGCTCTCTTGCAATGAATCGGAAACAAGATGACCTTTATGACTATATTATTGTCGAAAAAAACCGAGAAGTCATTGGAATCGTAAATATTAAAAACTTACTAATAAAAATTGCTGAGGAACAAGTACTGATAGCTCGGCATACAAACCCTTTAACCGGATTGCCAGGAAATACACTTATTAAAGAAAAAGTGATCGAAGCTCTCAAGCTGAGCCACTATACAATTTTATACGCCGACCTAGATCATTTTAAAGGATTCAACGATGTATATGGTTTCTCTAAGGGAGATGACCTCATTAGAGAAACAGCAAATATCTTAAATAAATATGTACTATTAAAACAAAAGGAGAAGGCATTCGTTGGTCATATTGGAGGAGATGACTTTATTGCTATCCTTCCTCATTATGAATATAATGCAATATGTGACTCGATTATTATGGAATTCACACAAGTCACCTCTCAATTCTATTCTGATGAAGACCTGAATAAAGGCCATATTCTCGTCCCCAACCGAAAAGGCGAGCTTGAAGAAACACCGCTTTGTTCCATTTCAATTGCAGTAGTAACAAATGAAGCTAGAACATTTTCAACCGTTGATGAAATTAGCGAGGAAGCCACACGATTGAAAAAAATCTGTAAGCAACAAGCCAATAGCTGCTTTGTACATAATAATATTAATAATGAAAAGAAGAGTTGCCTTTCATGTGTGTGAACATAAAGGCAACTCTTTTTTAATTAAGCTGTTTTCATACTCAAGTTACTTTTGAAAGATGGGCAGTTTTCTGCTCCAGGATACTGGCTTGACGCAAGGAGTACGGGGAGTATCATCGGCTTCGCCTTTGAAGTCTCACCTTTCCCACTGCTCCCTCAGGCGTCTTTCGTCCCTTCTTTTCAATCGCATAGCCTTCGTATGAAGAGGGAATCTTACTTAGTCTAAACAACAACCTTTTAGATGTCTTTAATTATGACCTAGACTTAACTACGACCGTTCCTGCAATAAGATCATGCAATGCTTGCTTCTTATCTGTAAAACCAGCCATAATATAACCAATGAAGAAAATAGAGGACAAAAATGCCATAGCTAAATATCGTCCAAGCCCCCGCCAAAATGAGATTTTAAGGCCATTTTTATCCATTACCTTTAGACCAAGAAGTTTCTTTCCAACCGTACCTTGCCATTTAGACGCATGTAAGCCAGCGTAGTAGAGAACTGTTATTATTAGATTCACTAATACAGTTACAACTAGTGCACCTAAATACGACCCTAGAACTGCCATTACTTCCGCATCTGACATTTCTTGTTCAAGGTTTGGGTCTGCAATGATCATGTCAAGGGTACCAGAGGCACCAAAAAAGACTCCAAAAATAATGAGCGTAATGATCGTTAAAGGAATTCCTATTATTATAGAATCAATTAAATACGCTCCAAATCTCACCCAAAAGCCTGCATACTTTTGACCTTCATAACCCTCTTGCTCATAAGCTGTCTGCATAATTACCTCCTAGTTTACAATCAAAAATAGATAGAATAAAAGCTACATTTCTTATTTTACCAAACTTTAATAACCAGTAGGACCCAATAATGTCTTATTTTAATCCTTTTTTATCTAAAAAAGAGCAGGCATTTATTACTAATGCTGTACACTCAATAATAATTGCTCCTTCATCATCTTCGCTTGATTATGTTAAAATAGGACAACTAGGAGGCTGAAGAAGTTGGAACATTTAATAAATAAAAAGGTAAAACAAATTGAAATCTCTGGGATTCGGAAATTCTTTAATATGGTTGCCGACACAAAAGATATGATTTCTCTAACAATCGGTCAGCCAGATTTCCCGACTCCGTTACATGTAAAAGAAGCAGGTAAACAAGCAATAGATCAAAACTTCACTACATATACACATAATGCGGGTGATATTCGTTTACGAGAAGCAGCATGCCAATTCGTAAACGAAAAATATCGGCTTCAATATGACCCTTCATCCGAAATTATTGTTACAGCTGGTGCAAGCGAGGCAATTGACATCACTTTTCGAACGATTCTTACTGAAGGTGATGAAGTTATTCTTCCAGGACCTGTTTATCCCGGCTATGAACCGATTATTCATCTTTGTGGTGCAAAGCCTGTAATAGCTGATATTAGAAATAGCCAATTTCGGATGACAGCTGAAGTAATAAAAGCACATCTTTCACCAAATACTCGATGTGTTGTCATACCGTATCCATCTAATCCAACTGGTGTCAGTTTAACAGCTGAAGAACTTGGCGAGATTGCAGACCTTGTAAAAGGCAAAGACATCTTTGTGTTAGCTGATGAGATTTATAGTGAATTGATCTATGACCGACTTCATCATTCCATTGCTGCCAATTTAAGAGATCAAACGATTGTCATTAATGGACTTTCCAAATCACATTCGATGACAGGGTGGAGAATTGGATTCCTATATGCTCCTGCCTATTTAACTAAGCATATACTAAAGGTCCACCAATACAATGTCACTTGTGCGACATCAATTGCTCAAATGGCCGCCCTACAAGCATTAACAGCTGGAAAAGATGATGCTCTTCCAATGAAAGTCGAATATGCTAAACGTAGAGAGTATGTTTATCATCGTTTGATACAAATGGGGTTAGAAGTCGTTAAACCAGATGGAGCTTTTTACTTTTTTGTTAAGCTCCCAAACGATACATTAAGCTCATTCGATTTTGCACTTGAGCTAGTTGAGAAGGCAAAGGTAGCCGTTGTTCCGGGGAGTGCTTTTTCTGCATATGGAGAAGGATATTTCCGCTTATCTTTTGCTTATTCTCTTGAAACATTAAAAGAAGGATTAGACAGAATAGAAGATTATTTACAAAAAGCATAATAAAAACGCCCCCATGTAAAGGAATATCCTTAACATGGGGGCTCTCATTTTAGCTTGTATACTCACCATTATTTTTAGAAGATTTTTCTTTTTTGGCTTTATCCTTATGCATTTTGTTTGCTGCTGCACTACCCACTTCATGAGCAAACTCTTCATTTAAAACAGCTGAATCAAAGCCTTTTTTATTTTTTTGTTGTGGATCATTTTTATTCGTTCGTTTTGCCATTATTATGCCTCCTTTTTGATACTCTCTTATTTTCTTAAAGGAGGTACATTTTATCCAAGTTATTTATTTCCAATATTTATATAATGCCTGAGTTCCACTATTTTCTTCTCCAGCTTGTGCTAACCGCGTGTACAATGATTGAGCCAATGCTAACCCTGGTGTATCCATTCCCATCGCTTCTGCTTCAGCTAGTGCAATCGTCATGTCCTTAATAAAGTGTTTGATATAAAAGCCAGGCTCAAAGTTATCTTCAATCATTCGTGGAGCTAGATTCGATAGTGACCAACTTCCAGCTGCACCTGATGAAATACTCTTCAAGACAGTCTCTGGATATAATCCCGCCTTTTCAGCATAAACAATTGCTTCACACACCCCTATCATATTAGAGGCAATTGCAATTTGATTACACATCTTCGTGTGCTGACCTGCTCCAGCCTCTCCTTGATATACTATGTTTGTGCCTAATGCTTCAAATACAGGAGAGACAGCTTCAAAATGTTCCTTTTCTCCCCCTACCATAATGGAAAGACGAGCCTCTCTTGCACCAATATCTCCACCAGAAACAGGTGCATCAAGAGCATGAATTTGCTTTTGGGCGGCTTCAAGATATATTTTCTTCGCAAGTGTAGGAGTAGATGTTGTCATATCTATCATGTATGTTCCTTTTCTTCCATTTTCTAAGAGTCCGTTTTCCCCTAAATAAATTTCTTCTACATCAGAAGGATACCCTACAATCGTAATAATTACATTCGCTCTTTCAGCCACTTCTTTAGGAGATTGAACCCATTTAGCTCCTTGCTCAATTAAGGATTCAGCCTTGGTCTTTGTTCGTGAATAAATAACGAGTGGGTAACCTGCCTCTATCAAGTTATTTACCATGCTTTTCCCCATAACACCTGTTCCGATAAACCCAATAGTCGTATTTTGTTTCGTTTGTACCAATTCAATTCTCCTCTCGCTTATCTTCTAGTATCTATCTTAATTCTAATAGCTTCATTAGAAAACCATTAACTGTTCTTATGATTAGGAATTTTTTTCATATCCCCTTCGTTAAAGGGAAGTCCTACATCCTTTTTTCCACAAAAAAAGGGACTAAGCTCCAGTCCTTAGTCCATTTCACTCCAATTGCATGCACATTTATTAATATTCCCTAATTTGCTATAACTTATTCTAAAGTTGAGAAGAAAAATGGGTTAAAAATGATTTTCCTAACACTTTATGGTCATTGAATATCTCAACTGATACCGCATCTCTTTGTCTAATCATCTCTTTAATTTCTGAAACATGTAAATCTTTTAGTAAAGGAATTGGCTCCATATAGATCACTTCATCCTTTTGCTTATCTACTTCTAAAAACTCTCCTCTATATACGAAACGCTCGCCATATATTACTTCATCTGTACCTAATGCTGCAGCAAGTTGCTTATTATGTATAGAAACCCTAACTTTATATAATTCCTGCTCTGAGAAAATATGTGGATTAATCTTAAACCTAAATTGAATTTCGTTCCTTTTGGTAAGAAGTACTTCAGCATATCGATTAATAATCGTGCTTTCATCATCAAATGTGCATCCTGAGAGTAAAACAGAAGCCATAAAGGGGACGAGAAGCCATTTTCTATAAATGTTCATTACACTACCTCCTTACCTCTACCATGTCCGATAAATCGTGCAATTAAACTTGATTACAGCTGTTTTTCTATATACTTTCACACTTTCTTTCATTTCAAAAGGTTGTTTTCGTATACATCGTCTCTATCGAAACATGGGGAGTTTTCCCCTCCAGATATCTGCTTGGGGTTGAGGTGAGTATCCTCTTCGCCTGTGGGATCTCACCTGCCCAACTGCTCCCACAGGCATCTCACATCCTTCCGGTCCTAACTGCTAGCCTTCTTAGAGTTTTAGTTCTTTTGTATTTACAACAACATCTAGTAAACACGTCCTAGCTTCAAATAAACGGTGAATTTATTAATGAAGTACCCTGCTTATAAATTGTGCTTGAATTTCATAAATTTCATTTTGACGTTGTTCTTTCGCCTTTGAATACTTATCCTTAAATAGAAAGCTAATAATCGTTGATAACATATTCATCATCCTTTTTCGATTTGATAAGTTTATTTTAGGAAAAAATCTTACTTTCCAAAACAATCAAGGGAATGTATTTCTCTCCACCTTAGGTCTGATTCAGAAATATTCCATAGTAGGAGAACGTTTTACAACATCATTTGTCACTTTATAAGGCGAGTATATTATTTATGTGTCCCTTTTTCGTTTATTTCGTTCAGATTGGATACAAAAAAAACACATTAAAAAAGACTGGGCTATGTAGCACCAGTCCAAAATAGGGGGAAAATGAAAATGATTAGCTTACTCTTAGAGTTAACTAAGTGTTAATTAACATATACCCCATAACAATATTTAATAAACTGACAAAAAGGAAATTTATTAGCGCTCTAAGTTAGCAGCAGCGTGAACTGCTGTCATAACCTCTGATGTAGTGCTCATTTGAAGCACTTCATTCGCTAACTTTTCCATATCTGCTTTGTTCAAGCTTCTGATTAGAGAACGTGCTTTTAGGATGGAAGTTGCACTCATTGAAAACTCATCTAAGCCTAAACCAATTAGGATTGGAATTGCAACTTCATCACCAGCCATTTCTCCACACATACCTGCCCATTTTCCTTCTTTATGAGCCGCATCAATAACCATTTTAACAAGCCTTAAGATGGCTGGATGATACGGTTGATAAAGATAAGAGACTCTTTCGTTCATTCGGTCTGCAGCCATTGTGTATTGAATAAGGTCATTTGTTCCAATACTGAAGAAGTCTACTTCCTTCGCAAATTGATCAGCAATAACTGCTGTTGATGGAATTTCAACCATAATTCCAACTTCAATTTTCTCAGCAACAACAACACCTTCGTTCATAAGCTTTTGCTTTTCTTCTTCTAGAGTTGCTTTTGCTTCACGAAATTCATCAAGCGTTGCAATCATAGGGAACATAATTTTTAAGTTTCCATATGTGCTTGCTCGTAATAGTGCTCTTAACTGAGTACGGAACATTCCTTGCTCCTCTAAGCAAAGACGAATTGCACGGAAGCCTAAGAATGGGTTCATTTCTTTCGGAAGGTTTAAATATGGAAGCTCCTTGTCTCCACCAATGTCTAATGTACGAACGACGACAGACTTTCCTTCCATTCCTTCTAGAACAGCTTTATAAGCTTCAAATTGCTCCTCTTCTGTAGGAAGTTGCTCTCTACCCATATAGAGGAATTCGGTCCGGTATAGACCAACACCCTCACCACCATTATTCTTTACACCTTCTAAATCTTTAGGTGTACCAATATTGGCAGCTAACTCTACATGATGGTTATCAGCTGTATATGATTTTTCATTTACAAGCTTAGCCCATTCAGCTTTTTGAGCTTCGAAAGCAGCGTGCTCTTCTTCATATTGTTTGATGATTTCAGAAGAAGGGTTAATATGTACTTCCCCTTTTAACCCATCCACAATAACGAAATCTCCATTTTGAATATCTTTTGTGGAAGATTTTGTACCAACAACAGCAGGAATTTCCATTGAACGAGCCATAATGGCTGAATGGGATGTTCTTCCTCCAATATCTGTTGTAAAGCCTTTCACAAATTGGCGGTTTAATTGAGCCGTATCAGAAGGAGTTAAGTCCTCTGCAACAATAATTGTTTCTTCTGCGATCATACTTGGGTTCGCTACCTGAACACCCAATAAATGGGAAAGGACACGCTTAGTTACATCTCTAATATCTGCAGCACGTTCTTTCATATATTCATTATCCATTGATTCAAACATCGTAATGAACATATCTGCAGTTTCTTTTAAAGCGATTTCAGCATTCACATTCTCAAGTTTTACTTTATCTTCAATAGGGTTTACAAGCTCTGGGTCACTTAATACTAATAAATGTGCTTCAAAGATTGCAGCTTTGTCTGCACCTAGATCCACTCTCGCCTTTTCTCGAATGGCTTCGAGCTCCACTTTTGATTTGATTAATGCAGCTTGAAAACGCTCTACTTCAGCTTGAACATCTTCGACTGATTTTTTCTCAAAAGAAAGGTCTGGCTCAACGAGACGAAAGGCTTTTGCCATTGCGATACCGCTTGAAGCAGCAATTCCATTTAATAAATTCATTACTCAGCTAAGCCCTCGTTTTTTAAAGTTTCCTCAAGGCTATCTAATGCAGCTTGCTCATCGCTACCTTCAGCAATAATTTTAATTTCAGCGCCTTGACCCACACCTAGAGACATAACACCCATAATTGACTTTAAGTTAACTTTTTTGTCCTTATATTCAAGTTGAATATCAGAATCAAATTTACTTGCAGCTTGTACAAGTAGAGTAGCAGGACGTGCATGGATTCCTGTTTCAGCGATTACTTTAAATTGTTTTTCAGCCATTGCGATCAAGCTCCTTCAATATCTAAATTTTCGATTTTAGCTGTCTAATCAGCTTATCAATAGTTGAGATGCTACTGCTGTTTTATTTTTTCCATACATTCTTTAATCATGTATAATGCAAGTACATCTTCCCCATAATTAAGTCATCAGACAACTGACAACCACAGAAAAAGAATAGCATTTCCAATAGGTATTCACAACGAAAAAACCCTAAAATTAAAGGATTTTTCACAACTTTTTTAGTTAAACGCTTTCATTTTCCAATCTTTTCTTTTCTTTACACGATTGAAGGTTATTCGTGGCAATTTTCATTTTCGCAATCGTCCCTTTAAATGTGGTAGGATGATCCTCTTCAATACCAGCGTATAAATTAACTAAGTCATTCACAGATCTTGCTAATAATTCAACCGAATGTTTCAATTCGCGTTCATCATATGTGACTCCGTCTTCCATTAATTCCGCTAGTATATCTAGAGAAAGACTCTTAACCCTCAATGCGCGTTCTATGTCTCTTCTCATTCACTCACCCTCTTCAGCTATTTGCCAAATTATATGATGAAAAGCTTAAATACATGAGTGAAGGGACCATCATTTTTCAATAGGATATCCTCTCTACCCTTTTGGCCATCCATTCAAGATTTGCCGAGAAGTCTTCCATATGTTTCGCTTTTGTTGGGTTAATTCTCCGGTTTCAATCATTTGCTGTTGCTTCAGCTTTAAATCATTTTTCAAGTTATTTAGCTGTTCCCTAAACAACATTTCATTAAATTCATAGAGTAAGTCTTCCCCATAACGAATATGTTCATATATTTCAACGATATTTATATATTTCTCCAATCCGATCCGCTTTAGCCATTCCTGCAATGTTTCACTATGATTCCTTCCTACTTGTAGCTTCCTTCCATATCTCTCAAGATCGTAGACTCCACTTCTAACAATGTGAGATGGAGGCGTAACAGAAGTTCTCTTCAAGAATGGAAATTGATTTACCTTTCTTAATTCTTCTTTTTCCATCCTATTAATATTTTCAAGCTGAGTATTAGATAATTGATTGTTTACTTTCTGTTTGTTAAACAGATAATATATAATCCCTACAATTGAAGCAATGAATACAAGAATTAGGATTAATTCTAAATTAACTATTTGAACTGGATCGTTTGTTTGCAATACTTCATTTTCAGCTTTATTGTATTCTGATTGCCCATTCTGCTCAAACCCTTCAAGTCTGTCACTCCAGTTTTGCTTTTCAGCCCATTTGAAGAAAGGAGAGAATATTAACCCACTTAGCCATGCAGCTAATTTTAACAAACTAAAAAAAACCCATTTCAAAAAATTCATACTCAATGAAAGAAATAGCCCAGTTAAAATCATTCCAATGATGACAATTAGGTATTGCTTAAAGAAGATTTTCTTCTCTTTTATTTCTACTTCAAGCCTTAATAACCTGATTAGAAAATTTCCTACTAGACTAAAGCCTATTTGTGCAATAAGCAAATAAAGGACAAGCTCCCAATTGGGGTATTGAGCAATTCCACCTAGAAAGACATGAAAAATGACAATTAATACAGTAAATAATAGTGCCTTCCCTGAAATTTCTTGATTCCAATCATTAAAATAGATAAGTGTTCGCCAAAAAGCAAAGGCTACTATTAATAAAGTAACGATTAGAGGAAATTGTATGAACCAGCTAATAAACATTATGAGAGGTACTATCATAAATAAAAAAAATATTTTTCCCTTTTCATTAAATATTTCCAAAAGCAAAGTAAAGCTCACGATAGTAAGAAATGAAACTAGAAAAAAGAAGAAAATAGGTGGTGATTGCTTATTAAACAGATAGAAGCTAGAGAAAAGCAATGCTCCTATGATTAACTCACTCATAAGATAATAAAGGACACTTAATATGCGCATCCAACTCATTTGATATCACCCATATCTAAAAACAATTGTGATGGAACTAATGAAGCCTCATCCTTTTCAATTTGAAGAAGAACAACTTGTTGGCCTTTTTTCGTTATCCGTGCAAAAAATTCCTTTGAATCCTTCGAAGCATTCCCACCTTGTATAAAATATGGTTGGTTCACTAAATGACGTTCATAAAAAAAGAGCATCTTATGATAAGGATAGATTGAACTATGATAGTCAATATGGGCTAACATCTCTAATACACGCTGAAGGTGGTCAGATCCTAATCCAACTGGAATATAATAAAAAGGTGTATGACCTGCCGTCCGAATATTAATCGAAATAGAGAAAGGAATATGATTTTTAACTGAAAAATAGGCGAGCTCGGCAGCACTGCTCACTAATGATTCTAAGTAACTAGAAATCGAATGAGCTTCTCCGATATTTAAGGATAAGTGCCACCCTTGTTCTGCGATTCTATCATACACCTTAGTTTGAAGAGCTTGCTTCCTAGCACTTGCTTTCCAATGAATCCGATTAAAGCTATCTGTGTTCAAATACTCTCGTGTCCCAGCTGGGGCTAGCAAATCTTCGTACACAGAGTCTTTAATAGGACTTTCCCCTAGTTTCATAGATAAATAGACTTCTTTATTTTTGACTGGGATGGTCCTTGGGTAAACAAGTACTTCTTGCTTTACCATGTATTTATATTCTAAAACCGTTTCACTAAAACCAAAGAAATGGGGAATATGAAGCTCTATTTTCCTAATTTTAGCTAGTCCTCTCCTATTTGTTTGATAAGGTATTTTTATTTTAATTTTTTGCCCGTAGCCTAATGAAAAAGGAGCCATAATTTCATACTTGTAAAGCCTAGCCTCAACTGATGTATCAATAGGTTGTACTACTTCATCAAATGTGATGCGAATATCCCCATTCATAATAGGAACTCCCCTATTATCAAAAAAAAGCTCCCACTCTCCTTTTTCACCAACAAAAAACTTCCTTCTTACTTTCCTATTGTCGAAAACCAGTTTTACTCCAAGCTTTTCCAAGTAATAATAATTAACAACTCGAATAACAAAAATGAGGGTGGCAGAGAAGAATAAAAGCCACGATTGAAGGTAAAAGCTAATTAACAACATAAGTAATGCGATTACACCTACTATAGAAAAAGAAATATTCTCAACTGTGTACTTTTTCCACTCCATGAAATCAGAAACCTTCTTCCACAGGGACCGATGTACTCTCTAACAAGTCTTTAATAATATGATTTGTTGTTTTGGTCAATGTAGCTTCAGTTGAGAGAATAATGCGGTGGCCAAGGACAAAGGAAGCCATTTCTTTAATATCATTTGGAACGACAAACTCCCGTCCTTGTATATATGCCTTACCTTGAGCAGCCTTCATTAAGGCAATTGCCCCTCGAGGACTAACTCCCAGTTCGATTGCCTGATGCTCCCTCGATTTACGGACAATTTCTAGCAAATAGGTTTCAATGTCATCAGAAATTCGGACATTTTGAGCAGCTGCCTTCATTGCTTTAATTTCTTTACGGTTTATGATACAAGAAACTTGAGGAGCAGATCCTTCCCCTCTATGTAAGCTTAACAAAGCTCTTTCTTCATCAAAACTTGGATATCCGAGTTGCATTTTAATAAAAAAACGATCCAATTGTGCTAAAGGAAGCGGAAAAGTCCCTTGTTGGGATTCAACAGGATTTTGTGTGGCAATGACAATAAACGGCTCCTTCAATGCAATTGTATGGCCATCAATAGTTACTTGTCGTTCTTCCATTACCTCTAGCAAACTAGACTGCGTCCGAGGTGTAGCCCGGTTAATTTCATCTGCAAGCAACACATTTGTCACAATGGGACCAGGACGAAGTTCAAACTCTTGTTCCTTCGGATTAAAAAATTGAATTCCTGTTACATCACTAGGTAACACATCTGGGGTAAACTGTATGCGTGAAAATTCACCATCAATAGTTTTCGCAAAAGATTTAGCGAGCATGGTCTTACCTGTACCTGGGACACTCTCCAATAACACATGCCCATTGAACAATAAAGCTACTGCTAGGAGCTCGACCTCTTGCTCTTTCCCAATGATCACTTTACTAATTTCTTCTTTTAACCTTGATATCTTTTCAATATGATTCATCAGATCCTCCTACATACACTCATTTATTTGAAACAACTACAACCAGACTGTAAGAACATTACGTCTTCACCATATTGCATATTGCATTTATGTCTTCTAATATGTATGATTTTACTAAACACGTTAATTGTTTACAATATTTTCAAAGTTATTTAAATAAGGTGATCAATATGATATATAGACGTGATGAAGCTTTTCGATTCGAATTTAATCGTCCGATTCACGGTACATTTAAGCTATTGAAGATTAACGATAAGAGCGGTCAATCCAAACTTGGATCTGCTGACATCATTGATTTATCTCCAAATGGATTAAGGTTTGAATCAGGATTAGATTTGCCACTTGAACAAAACTCCCTTTTAATTGAGGTTAACTTTATCTTAAATGAGAGATTAATTCGGATTCTTGGTACACCTAAATGGAAAAAAACACACGGTACTCGGTATATTTATGGTTTCACCGGAATAAATGATCAGGAAACCAAAAAAGAAATTATTGAAGAACTTAAAATATACTCAAAAAAAGCGCTTCAACAAGAAAACCAAAATGAAGAATGAGGCTGGGACATACGTATTTCAGTCAATGGTATACCCGAACGAGTAAAAGGAGTTATCTCCTTATACTCGTTCGGGTATTTTGTTTGTTCGGAAAACAAATTTATTAAAAATAGTGGAATGGAGCGAAAGAACTCGACTACTAAGGGAAATAGAGGAAAGTCTGAAACTCCAAAGCCTAGCGAAGAGGCTCAGATTCCTCCCCGCGGAAAGCGAATGTCTGCAGCGCAGGTGGACCGAACTTGTTTTTACAACCCTAAATATTTCAATGAAACAACCAAGAGTTTAGTCAGCTCAATTATTATGAAATTATTGTGAAGATTCATTGATTTACAAAAAAATTACGTTTCTATAATAGTACTCTAAAATTCGTTTCTTATCATGAAAGTAACCTTTTTTAGGAGGGGACTTCATGGTATCTCAAATATTGATCTGCATTTTATTTGTCATAGTCGTTTTTCTATTTAATATCGCATTATTAAGAAAAAGGTAGACAACTTAGCGGGAAATAAGAAAAACGTACATTAAGAGCGTTAAAAAGGAAATCTATTTTTTCCACTAATGCAAAAAGACACTTTCAATATATAATGAAAGTGTCTTTTTTAGTATTCTAGTTAATTTGCTTTATTCATAATGACTGCCTTTTCAGTGAAGCGCCGATGGAGGTTTAACAGCCCATCTAACTCAATGCTTGTCTGTATTGTCTGTGGACTTGTCATACCAGTCTTGTTTGCTATCATAATCATCTCTCTTCTTTTTGTCTCAATTAGTTTTAAGAGATCCTCACAATTATAACCTTTTGACATCAGCGTTCACCCCCTTATATATTAAATATATTTTACTATAAAAAAGGAAAGGCATGTAGTATTTTCTTCATATTTCCAACGATAAATCTGCAAGATATTCAAAAATTTGACATTTATACCGTTATTTTGCGAACCTGTGATTGCCAATAGTAACTGTTACTTCACGAGATAAGATCCAATTACTCTTAGCTGTTTTTGGGTTGTAAAAATACAATGACCCTTTTCCTTGTCCACGAAAAGCTAATGCTTCATTAACCGCTTTTTTAGATGCAGAATCCGCTCCTTGATTAATGGAACCATTTTGTACGGGTGTGAATGCATAATACCCTTGATCCTTTTGATACACAACACCTTTAACGGAATTTGGGAATTGTGAGCTATCCACTCGATTAAGAATTACTGTGGCAACGGCCACCTTACCAGCATAGCTCTCTCCTTTTGCTTCTGCACTTACTAACTTAGCCATCAGATCTTTATCAGCCTGTGAGATTGTGCTAGGAATTGTCAATCTCTGTCCAACATGAAGTAGATTACTAGTTTGATTGTTACGCTTCTTTAGAGAAGCAACAGGAACACCGTAACGAGAAGCAATCTTCCAATAAGTTTCTCCAGATTGAACCGAGTGTGACACTTCAGCAGCACTTGTCTTAGAAGTAACACCAAATCCTAATAATGAGCAAGCTAATGTTGTTGTAACTACAAGTTTCTTAAGTTTATGCATACAATAACCTCCTAGTAGTTGCGATATCTCTACTACTAGGCTAACAGCTGTAATATTTCGATTCACTATCCAAAGATTGGAATCATATTTTCAAGTGCTTCAACACCTGTTATAAAGTTACTAATCTGCTTTTTGGTAAAATTATCAAGATCTTTTTTTGCACAACTGCATAGCTGTTACAGGGAAATAAATCCAGTAAAATATCGTATATGTCAAACATATTACAACTTTAACGCTACGTTAACTAGCTTTATTTACGATCTTGGTGTATCCATATACCGATATAGAACATCCCCACCTCTTTGAGCAATTCCTCTAAAATGTTTGAAATCATCTCTACCGACTAGATGTTTTCGAAAATCGAGAAAATCCTCTCTTTTTACATAGAGCTCTGACAGTTCTTTTTTCTTCAATTGATTTGATATTTCATCTACATATTCTTTTTCCAATTTGTTTCCCTCCCATTACTCAAAAAGAAAGTTTACTAGTTTATTCATGTTCTAGCAATTAACCAAAAAAGAAATTTGTCGAAATTTCCAAGGAAATAGTGTTACCTATTTTCCTAGTTTAATCGATTCATCAGTAAAGGCAACTGGAGAGCGAACTTGACGGATAAATATAATGGTTACAATTAATAAGGAGCAAGTTCCAAATCCCAAGACCATTTTTTTAAACCCGACCGTATCCAGAAATAGACCAGTACTTAACAGCACAACCTGAAATAGGATTCGATCCATCATATTTCGAAATGAAAAAAAACGTCCATGAATTTTTTTTGGAACCTTTTTTTGAAATAAAGTTGCTGTTAGTGGGAAAAATGCACCGGCTGATAATCCGAATAGACTAAATGTAATAATTGACATCATTTTTGTATCTGAAAAAAATAGAGATAAATGCGCAACAGCAATTAAAAATGAACTACCTAACAAGATAGGAATGATATTTTTGCCTGTAGAGATTTTCTTAATTAAATAGGCTCCTACCATAATAGCAATTCCTTCCGTAGTGTATAATACTCCTTTTATAGCAGAGTCACCTTGCATTTCACTTATTTTTAACACCATTAAATTAAAGCTACCAATAAATGAAATGGGTACAAGCATTAGAACGAGACCTGTTAAGATGGCAGGGGTTGTCTTAATAATTGGCCAGATTTCTTTAAATCCTTCCTTATTTCCTGCTATAAAGGATGTGCTTTCGGTTTCCTCTTTCATATCTAGGGCAAATGTAAATAAGAATATCATAATATATGAGAAGAACGTGTATAAATACAACGAAAATAAACTAACATAGACAAGCATAAAACCACCTAAAGCAGTTCCAATTATTCTCGCCATTGTTCCTACATTCATATGAATTCCATTGATTGTTAGTAGCTTTTCATCAGAAACAATCAATGGAATTGCCGCCTGAAGTGCCGGAAAATAAAAAGCCGCTGAAATTCCTATCCCCATCATATATATGATCATCCAAATAACACTCTCTTGATAAATAGCTAAGAACATAAAGAGTACAGAAAAAATCCGAATGATCCCGGCATATAGCATAATTGACTTTTTAGAATATTGGTCGATGACCTTCCCTGCTATAGGACCCAATAAAACACCTACAAACAAACCTGAAAATAGAATGAGCGATTTCATGAAATCAGACGGAACATGTATTTGTAAGAACTCCAAATTCCCAATGATTCCCACCCACATACCTAAACCTGCTATCCCTTCCCCAATCATTATTATCCAAATATTCTTATTAATTTTCATGGTGAACTCCTAATTTTGTATTGTTTCGTAATACTAAATATCATAAACATTTTAACACCAAGTGTCTAGATTGAATTGTAACTAATTTCCACTTTGGGCTTTAAACTCTTTTCGTAATCTAGTAATCTTATATTAGATTTCCATAAATGTACAAATTTAATCCAAATTCCTTTACGAATCTATATTATTCGTGCAAACTTATGGTAAAATATTAGGAAGTCTAAATAAGGAGAGGAATCTATTGAAAATTGCTGAAGTAGGAAATGTCATTGAATTTAAAGAAGGCTTACAAGGCGTTGTTGAGAAAGTAAATGAAAACTCTGTTATTGTTGACTTATCTTATATGGATAATTATAGGGAGCTTGAGTTAGATCAACGCACTGTAGTAAACCATAAAAACTATAAAATTATACAAGAATCTGTTACAAAATAAATTGTAAGCGTTTATTCACCCTCCTACGAAATAAACATAAGGTACATATTGTTGTAAAAACTTACAGCGGCAGTCGTTTCTACTGGTGAAAATAGTGAACAATAAAAAATAGTTAAATAGAACATCAAAAAGGCTATTTATCCATATTTGGGGTAAATAGCCTTTTTTAGTCCATTATAAAACGAGACATTACTCCTTATTTTCTGCTAGTTCTTTCATCGATTTTACTTTCCCGTGGGGGTTTTGGTCTTGCTTTCTAACTGTCCATTCTCGCTCTTTTTCACGTTTTGACTTTGTCATCCAATTCCCTCCTTTCTTCCAATAATAGCTTTCACCTTTTGTAACGAATTTATTTAAAAATTGGCAAACAAATCTTTCCCTACTTTTTCATCAAAAAATTTGTTAAAATAGTGTTTGGTTTCTTTGAGAAAGGGGTTTAACGCAAATGAAAAAATGCGCATATGACTTAAAGCTCGTTGGTGGTTTCCTGTTAGCGCATCTGTTATTGTACTTTTCTTTTCAAGATAAAAATATATTTTGGTATATATTTACCGCTTCATTGCTCATCTTGATCAGTTATTCAATCCTAATCGAACAACTTGAGGACAAGGCGTCATTTAGTGTTTATATTATTTATGGCGTTGTATCAGGAGCACTCCTCTACGGACTATTTTGGACTGGGTATTCTTTATTAGATTTTCTTAACCTACCATTCCTTGATGACGTATCAAAGCTCTATAATCGATTTGCCCCGTCGTTGATTTGGCATTATATTGTTCTTCTACTGGTTATTATTCCCGGTGAAGAGATTTTTTGGCGTGGGTTCATTCAAAAGCGAATTGTGAAGCACACCAATGTGTGGATTGGAATTATCGTTTCAGCTTTATTGTATTCATCAGCTCATTTATATTCTGGTTATCCCATTTTAGCCCTTGCAGCATTAGTCGCTGGAATTTTTTGGGGTATTTTATTCGCGTGGAAACGTAGCCTTCCGATGGTAATCGTTTCTCACCTGATTTTTGATCTATTATTGTTTGTTGTCCTACCATTACAGTGAAAATCTGATACAATTAAATTGGCTTCCTTATGTAGGAGGCCATTTGTACATAATGTAACAACGTTCAAATTTGTTACGTCTACTATTTCAAATAAACTCTTTAGGAGGTTTTAGGATGAACACTATTAAGAATTTCCTCTTGATACTTGGCCTATTCTCTGTTGTATTAACTGGTTGCGGGACGAAAGAAGCGAATAATGAACAAACTAACGGCACGGAAGTAAAGGTAGAAGAAAACGATAAACAGGAAGAAGCTAAGGAAGAAACGGAAGATAACTCATCTGAAAACGAACCAATTGTTCGCATTTTAGAACAAAATATGACATATACAGTAAATGGGCAAACAAAAGAAGAAACAGCCTTTTTAAAGAATAGTGAGAACCAAAACTATTCCATGTATGTACTTCCTGATTACGAGTTAACAGCAGAAGAGCCTTACAAGGATTCCTTATACCTAACAGAAAACGATCGTATTTTTATGAGAATTGAATTACTTCCAGATGATATGGACTTGGAAAGTGCAAAAGACAATATGAATACCCAATTAGCTGCTGTAAATGAGAATGTATCGGAGCTCGAGCCTCCAACCGATGAGTTTTTTACTGACGCAATTGTTTATGAAGCAACAGATGGTCAAGATATTGTGACTGGTTACCTAGTCCAACACGATGACATTTCTCTTAAATTAACGATGTTTACATCTGTCGAAAATAACCATAAAGAGACATTTCTTCAAATGGCCAAAACCATCCTTCCAAAACAATAGCAAAATGAAAGGAGTAGACGAAATTAGATCGTCTGCTCCTTTCACAATTGTTTACAAAGCTCCAATTGCGATTGAAGCTACAGTAATTAAGCAACTAAACCGTTATTATCCCCTCAAGCTCATTTCTTCGACTTTTGCTATAAAAGAATTGTCTTTCGCTAACAAATATGAGTATACAGTAATGATTGAAATAGGTATTAACAAAATACTATAGGCAATATTTGCTGCTGTTCGCTCTGCAATAACTCCAAGAACTGGTGCACCTATAACAACTGAGCCTTGGTTAAATACCATCCTCCAGCTTGCCATTCTACCATGGAATCTTCCTTCAGTTGAAATTTGCTGAACCGTTTGAAAAAGCACTCGTATCCATGTCGTACCAGCACCGATTACCATTAATCCAACACCAGCGACAAAAATGTTTTGAGCAATGACCAATAAACAAATTCCTATACCCGAAAAAAATAATGCATATGTACCAAAACGTCCCCTAGTCCGCTTGATAAATTGGACCGCGATCATCCCTGCTAAAATACTTCCGATTGAAACCGATGCATCCAAAAGTCCGTATGTTCCGCTCCCTTTTTCTAAAAAAGAATACGTATAAACAGATAATAACCCTACAGTTGAATGTAACGTTAATTGACCTACAAACATAATGAAAAAAAGTTTGTATAATAACCGATTTCCCCTTAAATAATTTAATCCTTCCAAAAGATCTTGGAAAACATTTTGAACGAAAGGACCTCTTCTACTTACAGAATTAACCGGAAATGATGGGAGAAATATAAATAACAAACCAGCAACCAGAAATAAACATCCATTAAAGCTTAATGCAATAAATGGCGAGAGTATAGCAAGAAGGAACCCCCCTAATGATGCACCTAATAGCACGCCTGTCTCCCCTACCGCTCCTGCAAAACTATACACTTTAGTCAATTGATCATATGGAAAAATTTCAGCTGCAAATGCTTGAACAGATGGTCTAAAGAGTGATCCAGACAATTGAACCATCATGTGTAACCCAAAAAACATCCAAATTTTAATCCCAGTTAAACTCCATAACATTAAAAAAAGTCCAACAATTACTGTAATGAGCCATACAGATAGAATTGTTAGCTTCTTTCTTGAAAATCTGTCTACTATGACTCCAAAAAATAAATTCACTATTAAACCAGGTAAAAAACCGAGCCCTACAAAAATCCCTGTTAGTGCGGCATTTCCTGTTTCTTCAAATAAAAGCCAGGAAACAAGAATAAAGTGAAAACCTGTTCCAAATGAGGCTAATAACATTCCAATTAAATAAACTTGTAATCTTAGCTTTTCAGGGTTATTCATCGTTTTTTTCCTCTATCAACAATTAATGGTTTGTAATTACACCTCAATTTTATTCGACAAAATCCTTATTATTTCCTTTTTTCGTTAAATGGTTTCATCCACAGTAATACTATGAACACAATACTAATGTATCCAAACAGGGGATATAAATAGGCTAATAACGTACTATAATCAATTAAACTAATAAAAAATGTGACTACAAATATACTGCACACGGTCACAATACTAGGAATATTCACGTATTTTCTTATTTGTCTTTCAAGGCCAAACACATTCCCGATTACAGATGTGAAGATTTCCCCATAAATAACAATGACAAAAATCCAATAAAATCCAGATGCTAGATTTTTCATGACAACTGCCATCGGAATTTCATATACCTCTAGATTTGGCAGCATAATTAGAGTTATGTGACTAGATATTAAGATAATTGTTAGAAGGATTCCCCCAATGATTCCACCCCATTTGATGGTTTGATCATGTTTAATTTCTGTAGCAATTGGAACTAACACGGCTTGAGCTAGCGCTAAATTTAATGAAGTATATGAAAATGGTGCAATAACAGATTTCCAACCATCCTCTGCATACGGGATATACAATAATTGATCAATAAAATTCGGTAACTTTATAGAAAGGAACATCAGAAAGAAGCTAAACATTATCATTAAAGGAACGACGAACGTATTAACAGCAAACAATCCTTTTGTGCCAACAAACATAACGATAATCGCAAGTCCGATCGTCAAGAACACCCCAACAGATTTTGTCAGTCCTAGCTGTTCCTCAAAAACAGCTCCAGCTCCAGCTAACATAACTGCACATACTCCAAGAAGCATAAAAAGCATTAGAAAATTAATGGTCGTACCAAAGAACCTTCCGAATAAATGTTCATTAAATTCTTGATATGAAGTGGCACCAATATGTGCAGATATTCTCATAAGCTTAGAACCAAGAAATACCATTATATAACCGCTCATCAATATACTCACTAGTCCTATAAAACCAAAGCGAGTAAAAAATTCTACGATTTCTTTTCCTGTAGCAAACCCTGCACCAACTACTGTTCCAACATAAACAGCAGCAATTTGAAAGGCAGCGCCCCAGTTCGTTTTCATATCAATTCCTCCTTCCTTTTTCAATATATGTATAGTAGGACAAACAAAGACGAGCTTTTTTCCAAAGAAAAAATAGGAAGCACATCCAAAAACAAATTACTTGAAAGTCAAAAAAGGTCAAATTATAATAAAGTCAAAGATAGTCAAAGTCAAAAACTGACTGGAGGATAATGATATGCTTTGCGAAAAATGTAATGAACAACAAGCTACTATTTCATTGACACTTAAATTAAATGAACATAACCAGCAATCTATGCTTTGTGAGAGCTGCTATAGAGAGGAACGCCAAAAGATTGGTTCTACATTAGGAGGGCCATTCCATCACTCACAAGGCTTTGGGCCATTCCCTATGGAGGAGTTTTTTAAACAAATGAATCAGAAGCAGCAATCCCCCCATCATCAACCAAAGTCAACTAAAGGGGTGGATGGTTTTATCGGACAATATGGAAGAAACTTAACACAGATGGCAAGAGCAGGTCTGATAGACCCTGTAATAGGCCGAGATGATGAAATCAGTCGAGTAATTGAAATTCTAAATAGACGTGGTAAAAATAACCCTGTATTAATTGGTGAACCGGGTGTAGGAAAGACAGCCATTGCTGAAGGACTGGCATTGAAGATAGTTGAAGAAGAAGTTCCTAACAAATTAAAAGGGAAAGAAGTATACCTTCTTGATGTAGCATCACTAGTTGCCAATACAGGTATTCGTGGACAATTCGAAGAGAGAATGAAGGTTTTATTGAATGAATTACAGCAACGGAAAAACATCCTATTATTTGTAGATGAAATTCACTTATTAGTTGGTGCTGGATCTGCAGAAGGGTCAATGGATGCCGGAAATATCCTTAAGCCCGCCTTAGCAAGAGGAGAGCTTCAGCTAGTTGGAGCTACTACATTAAAAGAGTACAGAGCGATTGAAAAAGATGCAGCACTTGAAAGAAGATTCCAACCTGTCCAAGTTAAAGAGCCAACTATAGATCAAGCGTTCGAAATCCTAAAGGGATTAAGACAAAGATACGAGGATTTCCACCAAGTATCTTTCTCTGACGAGGTCCTTAAAGCATGTGTATCACTATCAAACAGATACATTCAAGATCGCTTTTTACCAGATAAAGCAATTGATCTCATGGATGAAGCTGGCTCAAAGGTGAATCTGTCATTAGCCACTCCATCTACTGAAGAGATTGGAGAACGGTTAAACGAACTTTCCAAACAGAAGGAAGCTGCCTTAAAAATTGAGAAGTATGAAGAAGCTGCAAAAATACGTGAAGAAGAATTGAAGCTAGAAAAGGTTCTACAAACAGGTTGCAAAACGAACCGTCCTTCGGTGCAAGTTGAACTGATTCAAGATATTGTTGAGAAAAAGACAGGGATTCCTGTAGGAAAGCTACAGACAGATGAACAGCATAAGCTGCAAAATCTTGAAAAAAATCTAGCAGCAAAAGTGATTGGACAAGAACAAGCTGTACAAAAGGTAGCCAAAGCGATTAGACGAAGTCGGGCAGGCCTAAAGTCAAAGCATCGCCCTATTGGTTCCTTCTTATTTGTCGGACCAACAGGCGTTGGAAAAACTGAATTAACAAAATCTCTCTCTAAGGAATTATTTGGATCAGAAGATGCCATGATTCGTTTAGATATGAGTGAATATATGGAGAAGCATGCAATATCAAAGTTAATCGGTTCTCCCCCTGGTTATATTGGACATGAAGAGGCTGGACAACTGACTGAAAAAGTGAGAAGAAATCCTTATAGTATCATTTTACTTGATGAAATTGAAAAAGCTCACCCCGATGTACAGCATATGTTCTTACAGATTCTCGAAGATGGTCGATTAACAGACAGCCAAGGCCGGACAGTAAGCTTTAAAGATACGGTTATTATCATGACTAGTAATGCTGGCATTGGTCATCGCACGCTACAGGTTGGCTTTGAGAAAAACAATGCACTAGAAGAATCAAGTATCCTTAAGGCCCTTGGAAACTTCTTTAAACCAGAATTTCTTAACCGTTTCGACAGCATCATTGAGTTTAAGTCATTAGAAAAGCCACATCTAATACAAATTATTGATTTATTGTTGAAAGAGTTAAATAACTCTTTATATGATAATGGGATCACATTGACTTACACAGATGATGTGAAAGAAAAACTAGCTGAATTAGGATATCATCCTAGCTTCGGCGCTCGCCCATTAAGAAGAGCTATTCAAGAGCATTTAGAGGATCCAGTTACTGATGTAATTATAGATGACCCTAATGCGAGAAACCTTCAAGCGACACTTCACAATGATCAAATTATTATTAAGAAAGCCTAAGGATATCTACTATTTACTAGAGACTATACACAAACTTGAAACTAGTATCGAGTTTGTGTATAGTCTTATTCTTTCTCATTAAAGGAAATGGCTCCACTAGCTACATAGTCGTATGGTGGAATTTAGAAAAAAAGAAATTCTTTTTAATTCGACAATTATTGACTTTTCCAGTGAAAATTAAACACCATTCCATGCTAACCTATGATATGATTTACTATAAGAAATGAAATATATGGAAGGTATAGTAGAATGGATAAATCTGCCCTTATTCAAAAGAGAAACCATTTATTAATTGGATTGTTTTGGTTTTTATATGTAGCTGATACCCTCTTCTATACAATCGTGGATCAGAATCTTGATTTGTTATGGCCACCGGTCGGTCTTATCCTTTGTATAGCGATTACCCTTCTGTATAAAAGGCTTGAACTACATCCTGTTCTAATAATGGTTCTTTTGATCAGTTCATTATATGCCTATTTATTTTATATTAATATACAGTACCCATATCTAATAAATTATATATTCTTAGTCTTTGGTGTTATTATATCTGCGTTCTACCAAAGTCTTTTTGCATTAGCTTGGTCAAGCAGTTTAGCAATCGCGTCCCTTCTATACTTTTCCGTCACAAATGGGGAACGAATTGTCTCTTTAATTGGAACGGAAGATTTCCCTTATTTTATTTTATTGACACTATTTACAACCATCGTTTTATTTTTCATGATAAAATACGCAAATGCTCTGTGGGAAAGAGCGTACCTTAAAGAACAAAAAGCAAAAGAAGATCTCCAATCTAAGCAATCCTTTATTGAGAGCTTCTTCAAAAATAGTAAAGACGCCATTGTCGTACTAGATTTAGACCTTACAATTATTGAACAAAATGACTCTTTCGTTGAAATGTTTCAATTATTCTCTAGTGAGAAAATCACTCAAATCATTACACTTGAAAACGGAGAATTAGGTGAAGCTTTGCAAAGAGCAAAACGAGGAAAAGGTTCTTCCAATGTTCCTTTAAAGTTATTCGAAAAGTTTATTGAAGCAACCATATCTCCTGTCTATAACCAAGAAGCTGAGATTTTTGCGATCTCAATGAGTGCCAGGGATCTTACTGAGAAGTTAAACCTAGAAGAATATGTAAGAAACTCTGAGAAATTAAAGGTAACAGGTGAAATTGCTGCTGGGATTGCTCATGAAATCCGGAATCCTTTAACCGTTATTTCTGGGTTCATACAAATGATGAATGAACAGGAGAAAGCGTTTGGACCATACTATCCTATTATCCAGTCAGAAATATCGCGAATGAACGCTATCATTAGTGAATTCCTCCTATTATCAAAGCCCAATAACGCTGAGCTTAGTCCAGTTAATGTATCAGAGCTTATCAATGAGGTCGTTCTTTTATATCAGTCACAAGCACACCTTAAAAATGTAGAAATCATTCAAATGATTGCCTTACAGAATGACATGATACTAGGTGAAGGAAATCAATTAAAACAAGTGTTAATCAATGTCTTTAAAAACGCGTTTGAAGCTTTACCAAACGGAGGTCAAATTCTGTTAACCTGCAGAAAAACAATTAACCAATATGTTTCTATTACTATTGAAGATACGGGAAATGGAATTCCAGAAGATGTTGTTCATAAGATTGGCACCCCATTCTTTACAACGAAATCAGCTGGGACTGGCTTAGGAATTATGATAAGTAAACAAATCATTGCCCACCATAAAGGAACGTTTACAATTGAAAACAGCCCAAACCGAGGAGTTAAAGTTGAAATTTTATTACCTCTTGTTCGAGCTTAAGTAATGAGGCTGAGACATAACTAAATGACTCCTTCTCAAAGACGAACAATGACTTGATTAAACTAGTTAGGTTGTAAAAACAAGTTCGTTCCACCTGCGCTGCAGACACTCGCTTTCCGCGGGGAGGAACATAAGCCTCCTCGCTAGGCTTTGGAGTTTCAGACTTTCCTCTATTTCCCTTAGTAGTTGAGTTCTTCTGCTCCATTCCACTATTTTTTCAAATTTGATTTCCGAACAAACAAAAATACCCGAACGAGTAAAAGGAGATAACTCCTTTTACTCGTTCGGATAGACCATTGACTGAAATACGTATATCCCAGCCTCTTTGTTTTATCCCACAAAACCCTCAACATTTTTTTTAATTTTCTACTTTTTGGTCAATACCAGTTACTATTCCAATTCAAATTAAAAATCACTGGAAATAAAATTCATTCTTCTTCGAAATCGAAATGTAACCATTTCTAGAGTATGTAATCAAAAAAATAAATCGTTCATTACAGTTTAAAAATGAAACTTTCTATTGTTTACATTAAAATATGAATATATTACAGAATAAAAAGCGAGGTATCATTATGAACTTTTTAACAAGGTTTAGTTTGAAGAATGCATTTGCCGTGTTTATCATCTCGTTCCTTTTGATTTTAGGCGGCTTATATTCATTCTCTAAGCTAAAAGTGGATCTTCTTCCAAACATAGAATTTCCACAGCTTTCAATTGAAGTCATATACCCTGGGGCATCCCCTCAGGATATTAATGAGCAAGTAACAACAGAGCTTGAAACGAAGTTAAAGGGCATTGAAGGCGTAAAAAAAATGCAGAGTTCTTCATTTGAAAGCATTGCTATTATCAATCTGGAATTCCCATTTAATACAGATATGGATGATGTGGAGCAACAAGTAAATGGATATATTAAAGATGCACAATTGCCTGATACTGTTCAAACAAAGGTGAACCGTTTTTCTTTTGGTACCTTTCCTATTTTTAACATTTCTTTATTTGCCAAAGGAGACACCAATCTTCAAGCATTACTTGACGATGATATCATTCCAGAGCTAAATAAGATTCAAGGAATTAATAGTGTGTCAGTTGGTGGAAAAACAGAAGAGCTTCTTCAAATCACCGTAGATAAAGAAAAAGCTGCAAACTTAGGATTATCTCTTAGTCAAATTCAAGAACAGATTAATCAAAAGCAATTATCCTTCCCTGCTGGAAACCTAGACGGGAAAGAATTAAAAATCCCAGTTCGTGTAGTTGAAAAAATTGATGTGATAAACGATTTAAAAGATCTAACGATCACTTCTAGTTTTAATCCATCTGCACCACCAGTCAAACTGAAGGATATTGCAAAAATTGAAGAAATCACAGAGAAAGCTGAAATCACCAGGTTTAATTTAACAGACTCTTTATCAATGGCCATTACGAAAAAACAAGATGCAAATACAGTAGAAGTAGCAGATAAAGTGTTAGAAACATTTGAAACCTACAGTGATCAATTAGATTATGCTATTGGTTTTGATTCTGCAGAAGGAATTGAGAAGTCTGTTGAAACCTTGGTTAAAGAAGGATTACTTGGAGCTTTATTTGCATCTGTTGCCGTACTGATATTCTTAAGGAATTTCAGAGCAACCATTATTGCAATTATTTCCATCCCACTCTCCTTACTTGTCTCATCGATTTTCTTAAATCAATTAGACATCTCCCTTAATATTATGACATTAGGGGGAATGGCCGTGGCTGTTGGTCGTGTAGTTGACGATAGTATTGTTGTAATAGAAAACATCTTCAGGCGAGTCCGAAAGACGAACTCAGGAATGTCAGATGAATTGATCCAAGATTCAACAAGGGAAATACTTAAGGCAATTACATCATCAACCATTACAACTGTTGTTGTGTTTTTACCTTTAGGATTTGTTGGTGGAATTACAGGAGAATTCTTCTTACCATTTGCCTTAACTATCGTATTTTCACTTTTGACTTCTTTAATCGTAGCCATCACAATTGTACCGATATTAGCAAAATTTTCTTTTAAGAAGGTTCCTAAAGAAGAAAAAGAAGATGGAATGCAAAGAGCTTATGGAAAAACCATTTATTGGGCTCTAAACCATAAGTTGCTTGTCTTAGTTCTTTCACTATTTACATTAGTTGGTTCAGTTGCACTTGTCCCTCAGCTAGGATTTACATTCATTCCAAATGAAGAACAAAAGCTTCTAGTTGCAAGTGTTGAACTTCCATCCTCTACATCTATCGAGCGTACGAATGAAGTCTCGTTAGAGCTTGAGGAAATGTTTGATCAACTAGATGAAATTAAGGAAGTAACAGCTGGGATCGGAAGTCGTGACTTCCAAACTGGATTAAAAAGACAAAACCAAGCGAACTATTTTATTAGCTTGAATGAAGATGTTAAAGTAGCCTCTTTCATTGAAGAGCTTCAAAAGGACATGGAGGAAATTACTTATAAGATCGAGCCAGATGCAAAACTTGGGATTCAAGAGCAATCAACAGGTGGTCCTCCTTCAAATAACAATGTAAATATCGATCTATACTCAACTGATCTCCAAGCATTGCAAGAAGCTTCAAAGAGTGTTGAAGAGTATATGTTAAAGCAAAAAGACCTGAAGTACGTATCAAATAACTTTTCAGAAAAGCAAAAGCAAGTTGTCGTAGAAATTGATTCAGAGAAGTCAGCTACATTTGGGGTTTCAGGATTCCAAATTTTAGGAACGATTAGTGATCAAACAAAGCCTGTGAACGTTGGAACATTAACATTAAATGAAGTAGACAGAAATGTTCAACTTTCCTATAACGAATCCGCTACTTCGGTAGAAGACTTAAAGTCTCTTACGATTTTCACAGCAAAAGGTCCTGTCCCAATTACTGACCTTGCAGAAATTCGAGAGGTTGATAATTTCACTTCCATCCAAAAGCTAGATGGTAAAGTGTTTGCTCAAATATCTGCACAAATTAACTCTAATGATATACGTACCGTAACAACAGAAGTAATTGATGGAGTTAAAAACGATGTAGAACTACCTGATAACGTTACATTCGAAGGTGGCGGTGGGAGTGATGAAACAGTCGAAACCTTCTATTCTCTAGGATTAGCTATGATTATCGCTATTGGACTTGTCTACCTAACCATGTTAATTACATTTGGGCAAGCAAGAATTCCATTTATTATCCTTTCATCTCTAATCTTTGTACCCATTGGTTCATTACTTGGCTTGTTCCTAGCTAAAGAACCGATGTCTGTTAGTGTAATGATTGGATTGCTTATGCTTATTGGTATTGTTACAACAAATGCGATCGTTTTGGTTGATCGCATTGGGCAAAATCGCGAGGAGAAGGAAATGAAGATACGCGAAGCCTTGATTGAAGCTGGAAAGACGCGCCTTCGCCCTATCCTTATGACTGCATTTGCGACAATAGCTGCTCTATTACCATTGGCATTTACGACCTCTTCAGGAACATTAATTTCCAAAGGGCTTGCTATTACCGTAATTGGGGGACTAACATCATCCACATTATTAACCCTTATACTAATACCGGTTATTTATGAGATGTTCTTCTTTAAGCAAGTGAAGAGAGAAAAATAAAAGCAAGGCCATTTGGCCTTGCTTTTATTTTTCTCTCAAATTACTTTACAAGCTCTTATCATTAACTGATTGTAACCAGCTTTCAATTTCACCTACGACGGACTCTACGCATCCCTCTTCAAATGGAGAGAGTAAGTTAGCCTCTTTTACAAGTTCTGTAAACGGAAGGCTGCCCCCTAGCTTACAAAGCTTCAAATAACTCTCCCAAGCCTTTTCTCGATTATCTCTTGAAATCTTCCAAAACTGGAAGGCACAGATTTGAGCAAGAGTATAATCAATATAATAGAATGGAGAATTATAAATATGACCTTGTCGTTGCCAAAAGCCTCCACCTTCTAAATATTCATTCCCATCATAATCTTTATGAGGAAGGTACTTTCTCTCAATATCTCTCCAGGCTTGCTTACGCTCTTTTGGAGTTGCTTTATAATTCTCATAGACCCAATGCTGATACTCGTCAACTGCTACCCCATACGGTAAAAACAATAATGCAGAGCTCAAGTGAGAAAATTTATATTTATCTGTATCTTCCTTAAAGAATAATTCCATCCATGGCCATGTGAGGAATTCCATACTCATTGAATGAATTTCTGCACCTTCATATGTTGGCCAATAGTATTCAGAAATATCAAAATGACTGCTAGAATATACTTGGAAGGCATGGCCAGCTTCATGAGTAAGCACGTCAATATCTCCAGAAGTACCATTAAAGTTAGAGAAAATATAAGGAGATTTATAGTTTTCTATTAACGTACAATAACCTCCACCAGCCTTGCCCTTTTTAGCAACTAAGTCCATCAAGTTATTCTCTCTCATATAAGAGAAGAACTCACCTGTTTCCTTTGAAAGCTCATTGTACATTTTTTGTCCGTTTTCAATAATCCAATCAGGATCACCCTTTGGAACAGGATTTCCACTCTTAAATACAAACCCTTCATCATAGTACTTTAGCTCTTCAACACCAATTCTCTCACGCTGACGCTCCTTTAGCTTCGTTGCAATTGGTACGATAAAATCCTTTACTTGATCCCTAAATTTAGCCACCATATCAGCATCATAATTAATCCGGCTCATTCGATAATAGCCAAGCTCGACAAAGTTCTTATATCCTAAAGCCTGAGCTATCTCCGTTCTTACCTTTACTAATTCATCATAAATTCGATCTAGCTCTTCCTCATTTTCAGCAAGGAAACCAAAACGAGCTTCATTTGCCTTTATTCTCATCTCTCGGTCAGTTGATTCCGCGAAAGGCTCCATTTGAGCTAATGTACGTTCTTCGCCTTCAAACATAATCTTTGCAGATGCCATCAATTTTGTATATTCGGTCGAAAGCTTATTCTCTTTTTGCAATAATGAAATGACCTCTGGCTTAAAGGACTTTAATTGAGCATCAGCTAATGCAAATAATTGCTTGCCCCATTTTTCTTCAAGTTCATTGCGGAATTCAGATTGCACTAATGCTTCATAATATTTTGTTACGAATGCATCGATTTGCGGCTCTATTTCATCCATATAATCTTGCTCCGCTTTGTAATATTCGTCATTCGTATCAATCGAATGGCGAATGTAACAAATATTGAACATTGTTCCTAAGTCATTTCGAATTGTGTTAATTTCTTGAATTGCTTCATTTTGTTCGTCAACTGATTTAGCTTGCTGAAACCGCTCAATCGCTGCATTGAAACGACTTTCAACTTCGCCCATATTTGGACGTACGTATGTATACTCTTCAAATTTCATTATGTGACTCCCCCTGTTCAAAAAATTCTAAATATAATCCAACATATTAATTCGACATACTTCAAAAAAAACCTCTAAATAAGGAAAAGATTTATCATATTGAGCATGGTAACCACATTTTAAAAGAGCTACTAATGACCATTTTATTAGACTGACAAACATAAAGCGGTTCATGATGAACCGCTTTATGTTAATACTTCCCTATTGATAGTCCAAGTTTCTTAAGGAGATCAATAGCCTCTCCTTTTTCTTCAAAATTTAATTCTGAAAGGAGCTCATCAATTTTCGCCTTATGTGAAGGAAATATTTCTTCCATATAGACTTTCCCTTTCTCTGTAAGTTGTGCATAAGTAACTCGCCGATCACTTGGGCATGCTACTCTTATCAACAACTCTTTTTGTTCAAGCTTGTCCACAACATACGTAATACTCCCGCTAGCCAGTAGAATTTTGCCACCAATTTGCTGTAGGGGCTGATCCCCTTTATGATAGAGTAATTCAAGAACCGCAAACTCAGTTGGGTTTAATCCATAAGATTGGATTAGCTTTGTGACATTTTCATTTACTGCACGAAAAGCACGTGAAAGTACAATATATAATTTTAACGATTGGTTTACTTCATTTTTATTTGACATCGAAAACATCCTTTTTAATTATCTTGAATTAAAAACATTATATTCCCGAATCAGAAGTAAGTCAATTTGCCTTATATACTCGCGTCCGTTTGCTAAATTCCAATAAAATCCTTTTAATGTTATAATAAAAGTTAATTCAAACTAAATAATTTTTTTGAAACTATTATGATTGTATCTTAACTGGATACAGATGATAAAATCTAACTCAATTAGGCAGCAAACCCCTTAAGTATAATGACCAAGTTTTTCGAAGGTAAAATTCAATTATGACAAAGTATATCAATAAGGTTAAAATTAACCACTTTTAAGAGGACTTTATATGAACAAATCGTTAAGAAACCTAATGTTATATGTTCTTATTGTGATTATTCCTAGCACAGTCATAAGCTTTTTATTTCTAGATATGCGCATGAAAAATAATCTAAAAGAAGAAAGTCATCGTACAGAATGGGTTGGTTCTATTCATAAAACCACTTGGAATGACTTAATTTCCGAAACTGTTACATCCCTAGATATGCTTTCTATTACGATTGAAACAGGTATAGACACATTGGAAGAAATTCAACCGCTTTTATCACAGGCACAAAAAACAGACCCTCGATATGGTGGCATTCATTTATTAAATTCAGATGGGGACTTGCTGACGGGCTCAAACAAACTTGTTATAGGCACAGACTTTTCAAAGTATTCCTATATTCAAGAAGTAATCGCAGCTAAAGACATCGTGATATCGAACCAACTAGAAACGTTAAACAATGGGCAAAGAGTAATTGGAATCGGATTTCCGGTAACGAATAACCATGAGCTCTCTTATATTTTATTAGCCCATATCCGTGTAGATTATATTCAAAATGTGATGAAAGTCCTTACACCAGATGATCAGCTTTATGTGATGAATGCCAAAGGTGATCCTATTATGGGCTTGAATACGCAAAATCAGGAAATTGAAGAGTCTGGAGAATGGTTATCTATCCCATTTGATATGATCCCTTGGAGCATGAGCATTAAAATTAATGGACAAGACAAAAAAGCTCTTTTTAAAGATTCAGCTGTTATCCTTGTTTTAATCGGTATATTTTTCCACATCTTTTTTTTATTCGTACTCTATATCCTATTAAAAAGAAGAGCGGCAATTGAAAAGAAACAGAATGAGATTCAAAAATTAGAGCTTGTCGGAACATTAGCTGCGAGTACGGCTCATGAAATCAGAAATCCACTTACTGGAATAAATGGGCTCATTCAGCTTCTAAGTGAAAAGTATACAGATCCACAAGACCAGTTTTACTTTACAGTTATTAATAAGGAGATTAACCGAATTAATGAGATTGTTGGAGAATTTTTAATTTTAGGTAAGCCAACAGCACAAAAAATGGAGAGTATTGACCTTCGAGATGTTCTAATGGAGTTAGATCCTTTAATTGCCTCCGAAGCTGCCTATTCTAGCATTACTTATAATAAAGCAATTCCACCATCACATGTGATGATTCTTTGTACAAAAGATCAAATGAAACAAGTAATATTGAATGTAACTAAAAATGCTTTTGAATCAATGAAGCCAAATGGCTCTTTAACAATTTCTTTAATAAAGTTAGAGAATACCTCTACCATCACAATAACGGATACAGGAATAGGAATCCCTAAAGCTGATATGGACAAGATCTTCAACCCATTCTATACTTCGAAAGAAACAGGAACTGGATTAGGACTTGTTGTTTGCAAACGAATTATCGAATCTTTTAATGGAGAGATATCGATTTCAAGCAAAGAAAATAACGGGACAAAAGTAACTATTACACTTCCCTTAGCAAAAGAGTAAGAGCATAGATGATTTCTATGCTCTTACTCTTTTGCTACTCTTATCTTCTAATGTTTACAATTACTTGTTCATTCTCAATTCTGTGCTTTATTTCCTTCATCATAATCGTTAGGTTTTGGCTTCGATCTTCAGGTGCTATTTTCTTATTTAAAACAGCATATAGAACGACATCTCTTAGCCTTAAAAGCAGCGGCAGTTCATTATTAAAGTTCGGTGACAATGTATACTCTTCATTATACCCCTTAAGAAAAGCGGACATAAATTTGCTTGCAAATTCACTCTTATCATCGACCTTCTTATATAATACAGAATAGTAGAGGGGGATAGCGATATCTGAGCTATACCAATGATAACCACAATCGTCAAAATCAAATACATAGATTTGATCATGATCAAGAAAGAAATTTCCTGTATGTACATCAGAATGAATCAAACCATAATTCCGATCATTTACAGGTAACCCCTTGAGTTCATGGATGAGCTTCTTCGTATTCTCTACTACAACTACTTCGTTAACAGGGATATGCTTATCTATATTCAATAGATCCTCTTCTACCCACTCTGGCCTTTTTTTAATTTGTTCAGCTGGAACATAATCCTTTGTCACTTTATGCATTGCACCAATTGTCTTTCCCCAAAGAAAAAATAAATCCTCATTAAATTCACTACTATTAATTGATACCATTGCTCCAGGGACTTTCGAGAACAGGCTAGCATAGAAAATGGAACCATCTTCTACTATTTTTGACTCAACAAATTTGGTTTGTCTTGAAGGATATGTTTGCGGAACATTCAATCCTTTATCATGTAAATACATCAACCAATCTAATTCGGATATAAGATCAGCTTCATCTCGATGGGTACTATGTGTTACCCTCATAACAAATGGCTGGTCGTCTTGATATACCTCAAAAACATAGTTTTCAAAATCACCCAGTTTTTTATAGTCTGACCTTAAACCAAATTGCTCGAAAAAATGACCTCTTACTTCAGCAGAAAACAAAACATCAACGCTTGCTTCCATCAAACTCCCCCCTTAATAAACAGAATTATACAACAATTAAGTGCGGACTGATAGATAATTCCAAGCGATTAATTTCTTATTTGCTGAAGCAATTCAACTTTCTCTTCTAAAGACAACAAATTTTCTGCCATTGGAAATAAAACTTTTTCTTCTTTTGCAAAATGATCAACTAAAATAAAGTATGCATTTTTAATTAGTTCGACATTCTCCATCATTTCTTCTTTTGAAAAAGGACGATCTTGCTTTGTATTTTCAATGAACTTACCAATACAGCCTTTTGCTTGATCATGTTCATATTCCATCACTGCAAGAGGGCCCATTTCCTTTCCTATATAAGCTTCCATCATTTTAAATAGAACCCCTTCCTCTCTTTCAGAATGAGGCTCTAGTTCATCTTTAAACAATAGAACATCATTGATGAGATGAGAAAATTGCTCTTGTTCAAATGCCCTTTCAATTGACTTACATCTTTTTAAGATTTCATCTAATTTATTTAATAAAGGTGGATGTTCGTCCTTCAATTGTTTAAGTCCCTCGCAAAGCTCTGGTGACTCTGCTCCAATCATACTACTAATACAGCTATGCATTTCCATCAGCAAAAGCCCCTTTCATCTTGTTAACTTCATTATAAAAGGGATAAAAGAAAGATGTTGTGATACTCATCACAAAGATAGAATATTAAAAATTCTAAAAACTTTAACAAGTTGAATGATTTTTCGTTCCTTTTAACACATATAATGAAAGGAGATGAAAGGAGTTGTAGATATGAATGATTTGAATTACCCGGATTTTTACCCAAAATCTTTGATTCCTATTGGTGGAAGTGATTACGAATTACTATTCCATGATGAAAATGAATCTGCCTTTTCTCATTGGCTAATTGCTCTTGAAAGTAAACGAAATGAGGACAATGAAACAGTGTACAGCTGGAGAGTGTTTGTATTTCCTGCGAATACTGATGAAGGTATTATTAGCAACAAACCAGTATACTATTCTGAGCTATATGATTGTATGGATACTGCCTTTGAACATGCCGATACCCTTGAAAAGTCCAGTTTAAATGACCAGTTATATAAAGAAACATTAAGCCAAAAAATTAGTTAATTCCTCTGTTATTCCTCAGTTCCCCTCAGGATTCCCCCTTCTTTTTCGACTCCTTTGTGAATTCTCATACAGATAGTGATTTTCCTACATAGTTAATAAATAATTCTTGGATTTTGTTAAATCTCTTACGAAACAGTATAAAAAAAGCACGGTAATGAGCTTTAACGACTTTTCATTCGTATGATACAATAACAATCAATACTATCAAGATTAGGTGATTTCATGAATGAAGATCAGAAGTTAGATACGAGTATAATCTATGATTATCAAGATTACCCAGATAAAGAAAGCGGTCGTTGCGACAATTGTGGATCAACACATTTTAATAGCTCTGTTAAAAATTATCAATTTCTAAGAAAATGCTCAAACTGCGGGTTAACCAAAAGCATATAATTTTCATTGAGTAAATGTGTCAGATTGAAGACAAAAGGGATTAACGAACTCTTTTGTCTTCTTATGAAGTAAACTATTGCTGAGATTTTGTAATTTCACCAAAAGCCCGCTTTCAGGTGAAGATCACCAAGTCTCCTCTGCAGCTCATGAAAGGACTTTTCTGTAGCACCGTTACCACATGAGACAAGCACCTTATGCTCCTTTCACCGAGCTAGGCTTTGGAAAAAGCTTTGGACGGTTCTTGAACATAAGTTCTTCACTTCACCTCTAAATGCAAACCTCTATTACCACAGTTATAGATAATTCACTACTTGGAGCAATCGTGCATGGCTCCTTGGTCAGGCTAGGGCATGACTAAGGAGCTGGATATCGAAGCACTTAACAACGATTGATTAATTTGATACTATCTTAAGCAACAAAAAAGCTAGTTCAAAAAATATTGAACTAGCCCTTACGCATTATGATTACGCTAACCTGAAAATGACACCATATCCGCCTTTCGGATATTCCCATTTAATATTTTGAGTAGGACATCCAATTCGGCAGCTTCCACACTCATGGCAACCTTCATATCCTACTTGCATTCGTTTCCCTTCCCATTTATATACTTCTCCTGGACAAAACAGGGTACAAAGCTTATCCGGACATTGGGTTAAGCAAATATCGTGATCTATTATCGTTAAATGAGACTTGTGATCCGCTTTAAAACGAACTAAATACTGTTTTTCTTCAATCGTTTTGGTCGACATTACTTCACCGCCTTCCAGGCACGATACATATCAGATAATACTTTTAAAGTACCTTTTTCACCTGTAACACTTTTCATGATTTGCTTTTGTTTATCTTTTTTAGGTGTGCCATCCACTGTGAAAAATTTACTAGCAGCTTGGTTCATCATAGGGATGTAATCTTTAAAATATTGCGGGTATTGTTCAAAGGTATGTGCAGCATTCTTATATTTTTCTAGATCCTTAATGATGAAGCTATTGTATAATGAATCTCGATAACTACTTAAACCAACTTCTGAAAAATCATTTCTGACTTTTGCTTTGACGATTGCTTCAGCCGCCATTTTTCCAGAACTCATCGCCATATTTGACCCTTCCCTGTGTATAGCATTGACGAGCTGTGCCGCATCTCCTATAACTAGTACTCCATTCCCTATCACCTTTGGTACGGAATGATATCCACCCTCAGGAATTAAATGAGCCAAATACTCAGCAGATTCGCCCCCAGATAATAGTGGCTTTACCATTGGGTGGTTTTTTAGATGATCTAAAAGATCGTAAGGCTTTAATTTAGCTTTCATCATGCTTGAAAGAGTAGTTCCCACTCCGATATTTAAGCTCTCTTTATTCGTATATAAAAAGGCGGTTCCCAAATTGCCTTTGGTTGAATCTCCAAAAATTTCTATTGTACATCCTTGGCCATCCTCTAAGTTAAAACGATCGTTAATTTTTTCTTTTGGAAGGTTAATTACTTCCATAACTGTAAGGGCTACCTCATCAGGTCGGAATTCTTTATGAAATCCTAATTTTTTTCCAAGTAATGAGTTGACACCATCAGCTAGCACTACTACATCTGCTAATACCTCTCCATCTGGTCGATCTGTCCGTACGCCAATCACTTTCCCATTTTCTACTAAACAATCGGTTACAACGGTTTCATTGATTAACAATACCCCTTCATTTACTCCTTTTTGAGCAAACCATTGATCAAATGGTGCTCTTAGAACAGTAAAGTTATTATAAGGCTCTCTCCCCCATTCCAACCCTTTATAGCTAAAATTCACTGTTGATTCCTTATCCATCATCCAAAAACGTTGCTCTACAATCGGTCTTTCAAGTGGTGCCTCTTTCCAAAAGTCTGGAATAATCTCCTCCAATTGCTTTCGATATAGGACACCGCCCATTACATTCTTACTTCCTGGATACTCTCCCCTTTCAATCTGTAACACTTTTAGACCATTTTTTGCACATGTAAAGGCACAGGCTGTACCTGCTGGTCCTGCTCCAACTACAATAACATCAAATTTCTCAGGCATAAGTCTTTTCACCGCCTTTTTCAATTAATGCACCTTTGAATTGTTCGATTAACATTGGCACTATTTGGATTGCGTCGCCTACAATTCCATAAGTAGCAACATCAAATATAGGAGCATTTCGGTCTTTATTTATGGCGATGATCATCTCAGAATTCTTCATTCCAACAACATGTTGAATGGCTCCTGAAACACCAATAGCAAAATAGATTTTTGGAGTAACCGTTTCACCAGTTTGACCTATTTGGAGCTCATGTTTAAGCCACCCTGCCTCAACAACGTCTCTTGTTCCCCCCACTGCTCCTCCAAGAGTATTCGCCAACTCCTGGATAAGCTCGAAAGATTTTGCATCCCCCATACCTTTTCCGCCGCAAACTACAATATGAGCATCAGCTAAATTAGATATTTTTGTTACATCCTTCACAATTTTAAGAACTTTTGTACGCATGCTTTCTTCAGAAAGGGAAATGGTTTCCTCTATTATTTTTCCTTGTTTTTGATCATCTCGTTCAAGAGCCTTCATCACCTTTGGTCGAACCGTGGCCATTTGAGGTCGATGCTTTTTACAAAGAATAGTAGCCATAATATTACCCCCAAATGCAGGTCGACTTGCTTCTAATAACCGTTTTTCAAGATCTATATCTAACATCGTTGTATCAGCTGTTAATCCAGTAGACAAATCCGTGGCCACTGCACTAGCTAAGTCTTTCCCATTTGGTGTCGCACCATAAAGAATAATCTCAGGCTTATATTTTTCTGCTAAAAAAATTAGGCCTTTCATAAAAGACTCTGTACGATAATCTTTTAATACTGGATGATCGATAAGATATACTTCATCCGCCCCATATGCAATAACCGTTTGACCGAGCGATTTAATATGATCACCTAAAAGAATTCCAGCTAATGGTACCTCTAGCTTATCGGCTAATTTTCTACCTGCTCCAAGCAGTTCAAGTGAAACATGTTCAATTTTTTCTTCTGATTGCTCGATAAATACCCATACTCCTTGGTATTCTGTTATCAATTAGATGCCCTCCCTTTTCTATTACTCATTCATCAGCTCTGAAGGATAATTTCTTGAGGAAATTACATTTTGACAAACCAGTCTTTTTTCTCCATAAGTATATTTATTAACTCGTTTACTTGTTCTTCCGGGGTTCCTTCTATTTTCTTTCCTCCCTCAGGCTTAGGGGGAGTAAACATCTTCCCTACAATTGTTGGCGATCCTTTCAAGCCCAATTGAGTCCGATCGACTTCATTGAGATCGTCAACAGTCCAAATTACCGGCTCATATCTTGCAGCTCTCAGCATATTAGGAAGGGGGGAGTATTCTATTTCATTTATTTCTTTTTCAACTGTTAACAGAGCAGGTAAATCCGCTTGAATTAATTCATATCCTGATGCCAACTTTCGCTTTATGAGGATCGTTCTCTCTTGATCATTAATTTCTGCAACCTCAATTACGTTCGTAACTGGTGGGATATCCAGTCTTCTCGCAATCCCTGGACCAACCTGACCAGTATCCCCATCAATGGCATGCTTTCCACAAATGACAAGGTCTATCGGAAGTTCTTTCGAGATTTTCTCTAAAGCTTTTGATAATGCATAGCTAGTGGCAAGTGTATCCGCTCCAGCAAACGCACGATCTGAAATTAAATATCCTCGATCCGCACCAATTTCAATGCACTTTTTTATAATGGCATTTGCTTGGGGGGGCCCCATAGATAAGACTGATATGATTGTCTTACCACCCATGCGTTTCAATCGGACCGCTTCCTGTACAGCATGTGCATCATATGGATTAAGAATAGCAGGGGCGCTGCGGCGATCTAACGTATTTGTTTTCGGATTAATTTTAATGATTTTTGTATCTGGCACCTGCTTCACACATACAACAATGTGCATAATAATTTTCCCTCCTCATCATAGATATGAATATTGGCTTCCTTTACTACTCTGTTAATCGGGGATGTAAAAATTCGTTCTATTTGATTGTTTCTAAGGCGATATATTACTTTTGTGAAAATTTACATCCTCCACTTTGATCTGTTTTATTCAAAACAAAAAAGCACTAACAAAGTCTTATTGTTAATAATGTAACGTACTAAGTTATTCAGTAATTCTCCTCATACGAACATTAAATAACCTATTGTTGTAATTCTGTTGTATCGATTGATTTTGATTGAAGTTATTCTGATGAAGAAACATGTTAGAAGGGACAGTTGTAGTATTGTACTGTAAGTGTGTTAACGTAAGTTTGCAAAGCTTTCAATTATAATATAGTAAATATTCAAAATAAAACAATGATAAAAATCACAGGTTGAACAGTCAGCACGAAATTACAATTGAGATTGTTAGTTAGAATCCAACAAAAAAAGCCTATCCTTCATCACGAAGACAGACTTTGTTATATCGTAATAAGTTGTGCATTTAGTATATATCTTCGAATATGATATATAGCATGCTTGTTAAGCCCTTCAAAAAGACATCCATATCGGTATTTGTGCGTTTTTTCTTCAGCTATTTCATTTTTAATTATGACCTTACATTGGATAGGCTCTGAAGAAATAGGGAAGCTAATTATATATAATTGGTTGATTGCTAACTTCGTATCTGAGTAAAAAGCAATCCCTTTACTACTAATGTCGAGTATCTCAACGCGTAGAATTTTAACCATGTTCGTTTCAATAAGCTTAATTACCCCTTGTTCATGGATGGGGCATCTTATACTTGTCCTTTTAAATGGTATCTTTTGATCCTTATGAAACGGAATATACAGATAAAGATTATAATCATCTTTTTTTACAATTGATCCATTTTCACGGGAATCTCCGAATCTACACTCTACTTCTTCACCAAGAATAAAAAATGTAGGATCTTTCACAATCACATTTAAGATTTCTCCTTCAATGGCAAACAATGCTGCTTGAACTGATTTTTGACTTTTTACAATCGTAATATACTCCATATAAGGACCTCTTAGTCGCAAAGTTGTATGTAGGGATAGGTTAATAGTACCCTACTTTCTAGGATTTTACTAGCACCTTCGGCCACACGAGCATCAATTGCTTCATTGGAAACTTTCTGGATTCTTTTTTAATTGTCTTTTTAAGAAAGCTACATTGGTATTCATATATTAGGTCGTCTAGCTCCTGGCTATATTGAATCGTTTCTACATTAGTGAACCCCTTTTTTAACCCACATTCAATCATTCGCTCTCTCTTAATTTGTATACTTTCTAACATTTGCTTATTTGTTTGATACACCCTTCTTCCTCCTAATCATTGCACAAAGCCTTACTTTATTCATTTTTTAAAAAACTATACTGATGCATTATTACAAGATTTTCTATAAATGTAAATAGATTCGCAATATTAGACAAAGTTTTTTTCTACACTTCTTTTTCGACAAATATCACGGTTCTATTAGCTATCTTTTCGACAACCTTCTATGCGAATTAAGTTTCATTTTTTTCTTTACATTTTGAAGAATATTCAAGTAATCATTATGATAGGGGTAGATGATTCAATTTTAGGAGTGAACCATATGTATTCAATTAATCACATCTGCTTTTCCGTGTCGGACCTTAATCAGTCCATAGAGTTCTACAAAAATGTGTTTCAAGCTAAGCTTCTTGTGAAAGGTCGGACCACTGCATATTTTGACCTTGACGGATTATGGCTAGCCTTGAATGAAGAAAAATGCATACCTCGTAAGGACATCCACTCTTCCTACACGCATATAGCATTTTCTGCTTATCCTGAAGAAATTAATGAGCTAGAGAAAAAGCTTACCACTTTAGGAGTACAAATTTTAAAAAGTAGAATACGAAACGAGCGAGATGAAAACTCTCTTTATTTTTGTGATCCTGATGGCCATAAATTTGAATTTCATAGTGGAAATCTAACAAAAAGATTAAATTATTATCGTGAGGAGAAACCACATATGACCTTTTTTGATAGATAACCGAATAAAGAGGCTGGGACATAATTAAATGACTCCTTCTCAAAGACGAACAATGACTTTATTGAAATAGTTAGGTTTTAAAAACAAGTTCGTTCTACCACTCGCATTCCGAGGGGAGGAATCTGAGCCTCCTCACTACGCTTTGGTGTCTCAGCCTTTCCTCTATTTCCCTTAGTAGTCGAGTGTCTTCCGCTCCATTCCACTATTTTTTAAAATTTGTTTTCCGAACAAACAAAAATACCCGAACGAGTAAAAGGAGATAACTCCTGAACGTTCGGATATACCGTTGACTGAAATACGTATGTCCCAGCCTCAGAAATCTATGAATCATTTATTAACGAATATACTCTATAGGTCGAAGGGTTATCAAACCCCAGCTTTTTTGCTAGCTTGATGGATGATGTATTTTGAACGTCACAGTCCCATTTAGGTGCTAATTGATTTGAATAGGCTTGCTCAATAAACGAATGACCTAGCCAATAACCGAGCCCTTTTCCTCTCGCCTCTTGATCAATAAATATATCTACTTCTATATACTTGCTGCTTCGAAAAATTGAAATGCATTCCCCTACTATTTCTCCATTTTGGTTACGAATAGTAACCCCTGTTCCCATTTTCATAAATGAATCTATACTTCCCCAATACGTTTGGATGTAATTCGGAGAGAACTCTTGGCATTTCATTAGGTCTTCCTTTGTAATTGTACGAATCAAGTACTTTTCTCTTTCTCCCGCCATTGAAGGAGGTTGAACATAATGGTCTTGAAAAGAAATTCTCTCAAAGACATTAAAATCACTTGAATTAATGAAGGGGTGACTTGAAGCAAAAGAACCTAAAAATATCGTAAAGCGCTGCTTCTTTTCTTTTGCTAATGCCACACGGTCATTTATATACTCAATCAAGTTATTCCCGTTTCCTGCTAAGTAAGAAACCCCATTTGGCAATGCAAAGTATACTTCGTTTGGATATCTTTTACAATCAACAACCACTTTTCCTGCAATAATTGAGTCGAGAATGGAATAAACAAACGTTGGTACGTTATCTTCTTCCCTAATAATCTCCTTTACAAGTCCGAACTCACTCTTAGCAAGCTGCTTACCCATCTGTCCTAGCCCACATTTCTTGCGGGTTTAATTCATAGATTCCCTTCTCGCGGTACATATAATGATTAATAATAAACTCTCTTCGAATGGTTGCGTAATCATCATGAAACCTCTGAATATATTCATTAATTTCTTTTTCATCATATTTTCTTCCCATTTCAAGGCCACTGATCATATGTTCAAATATAAGGAGCTTCTTTTTCCTCTGTGACGGGATATTTTTTAGTTTTCCTTCTTTTGTAAAGAAATTCTGGATAACCTTTTGCTTGTCAATTTCTTTCACTTCTTTCACCTCTTTCTTTTCATTTATCCATTCGGTTATTTTGTTTGCTTGTTGATGTAGCAATGATTCATTTAAGAAATAATAAATCGTGTTTTTGTCTCTTCTCTGGTAGACCAGATTAATATCCTTTAATTTGTTCAAGTGATGTGAAATTGTTGATGGGGTCAACCCCAGCTTTCCTGCTATAGCTTGTCCGTGCAAAGGTCCTTTTGTAAGAAGTGTCACAATTCTAATTCTTGTTGGGTCCCCCATCGTCTTATAAAAAGATACAAGTCGTTCTAATTGCATGATATCACCCCTTCTAATTCGATGGTTATCTAATTAGATATATATCAAATTAGATAGATGTTTGTCAATATATTCTATATGTTGATGTTAAAAAAATGCTATAAGTTAACTTATATGTAATATGTTCAAGCAGATTTTCACAGTTATTTTAAGCTGGCCTTAATCATTTCAAACACAAAAAAACTCCTAAACTATTTACGTTAAGAAGTTTTATGTCTATTTTAGTTAATGATGTTCATCATCTTATGGATAATATTGATATAAGAAAAGTCCTTTACTTGCTATCCTCAACTTAGGATTTGTAACTAGCTCCCTCTAGATCTAACAGTTTTTGTTTTATATCTGTCCGTTTTCCTGCATACCCTGTTAATGAAGAATTTTTTCCGATAACTCGATGACAAGGAACAATGATCGGAATGGAGTTCTTTCTATTCGCTTGCCCGATTGCTCGAACAGCCTTTGGAGAATTAATTAGTTCTGCAATATCACCGTACGACCGCGTTTCTCCGTAAGGAATCGTATGAAGCTCATTCCAAACTTTTTGTTGAAATAAGGTTCCTTTTTGAAGAAGAGGCAGGTCAAAATCCTTTCTAAATCCCGAAAAATATTCTTCTAACTGCTGAATGGCAACTTTTACAGTTGGATTCTCCTGCTGATAGACTAGATTTAAATGTTCCTCTTCTTTTTCAAAACTTTCTTTACCAATATGTAATGACACGATATGATCATCTGCTACAACAACATAAAGTTCACCAATAGGTGAATCTATTACACCAAAAAAATTCTTCATTTTTTTTCTCCTTTACGATAAGGCAAGTAGATATGAAAGGTCGTTCCTTTATCTATTTCGCTTTGAATATCTATTGTACCTTTATGTTCCTCAATAATTCGATAACTGACCATTAATCCTAAGCCCGTACCACCTTCTTTAGTTGTATAAAAAGGTTCTCCTAGCTTTTTTATTTTCTCTTTAGAAATTCCTTTCCCTTGATCTTTCACTGCTATATGATACATACTTTCGTCCTTCTGTTCAATTACGATACTGATGATTCCTCCATTTGGCATTACTTCAATAGCATTTTTAATGATGTTAATAAATACTTTTTTCAATTGATTAGGCTCACAAAATAACAATGGAGGCTTTTCTGCGTATGATGTGATGATTTGAACATTATGTAAAACAGCTTGGGCTTTAAGTAGTTCAACAGTCTCGGACATAATTTGATTAATATTTGATTGAATAAATTTAACAGCCTGAGGTTTTGCTAAGATTAAGAACTCATTAATGATTGAATCAATTCGAGCAAGCTCCGTCTTAATGACGTGGAAATACATTTCATGATCTTGCTCAACTTCATCTTCTAATAGCTGGATAAACCCCTTTAATGCTGTCATCGGATTTCTAATTTCATGAGCAATCCCAGCTGCTAGCTCACCAACAACCGAAAGAGTATCCGATTTTCTTAGCTGTTCCTCCATCACTAGCTTTTCTGTGATCTCTTTAAAGGTCGTGATGTTTAGATCGTGTGCAACATGGAACTTACTAGAATATTCAAATGTTCGCGTCTGTCCGTTACAAAAGGGGATGGTTACTAAATCTGTTGAATGCCCATCTTCGTTTAGCTTCTGATTATCAATATTAACTGTTTCTCCGAGAAAAGAGGCGATTGACTTTCCAATGATCTTTTCTTTCGATACATCAAGCATTTTTAATGCGGATCGATTAATATTCATCACTTCATAATCATCATTCCAAAGAATAATTCCTTCTAAAGCCCCTTCGAATATTTGTTTAAATTTTTCTCCAGATTTACGAAGTTCTTCTTCCATTTTATGGCGCTCACTTACATTCCGAAAGGTACTTAAATGCAACCCTTCCACAGCATGCTTTTTTGTAGTGAATTCTAATAATTTCACTTGACCATTTGGCATTAAAAAAGCTAATTCTTCCCTAATCTGCCCAACCTCTAAAAAGGATTGGACACACCGCTCATATTTTTCATTTTTGTGCTATACAAAATCATCTAACTTTCTCGTTAATAGCTCTTCATAAGAACATTCAAACATCCGACAAGCAGCATCATTAGCATTATTAATCTTAGAATCATTATCCCACAAAACAATAGCATCTAACGCTTCTGTAAACAGTGCTTTATATAGTTCTGCATTTTTACTAACTTTTTCTTCTAGTATGCGCTTCTCCGTCACATCCCGTAAAATTGCCATAAACATCTTTTCTCCATGAATAGAGTTGGCTGTAAAGTCAAATAACCCTTCTTTATGTTGATAACGGATTGGAAGATTCCCTTTAGCAGCCCCTTGTTGTTGTAAAAGGTATTGGATTTTGTCTAATTTATAATGTTGACTAGAAGGTACAAAATCAAAAAGTGTGAGGCCCACAATTTCTTGCGGAGGAGTGTCCATTTGATTACAGAATGCAGCGTTTAATTCTATGATCCTTAACTCATTGTTAAATATAAGAACTCCATCTAAAGACTGGAGAAAGGCTTGTTTGTATAAAGGATTGGAGTCTTCCAATCCTGAAGAGTTAAAATCATTGTTCTTATGATTGTCTGTTTGGAAGTTGCTCAACTAAAACCCTCCTAAATTGGAATTGGACATTTCTATATTCTACAAAATCCGATGAAAACCCTTTAAATTTGAGACTATTCACCAAAATTTGTCTACATTTATATTTATTTATCATTCCTCTTATATGAAAATAGTTATAAAACTATGTTTTTAATTCTTCATACGTTTAGTATCTATCGGGTGGTTTCCAAGCTGTATTCAAATCCAAACTAGAAGATTGATTAGGATGACCCTTTCCCATGATTCAATAGAGGCTTGCGACGAGGAACTATGATAGACACTCCTCTGAAAGCAAACTCTTTCAACTGATATCACACCTTTTAAAAATGACGAAGAATAAGACCGTTTCATCGAAACGGTCTTATCAATTACAATTTAAATTTAACGATCATATTATTTAACTGGTCTGCTAATTCAGATAATGATTCTGCATTATCCGAAATCTCTTCCATTGCACGATTAGTTTGTGTTACTGAGGCACTTGTCTGTTCAATTCCAGCAGCGGACTCCTCTGAAATAGATGCGATATTCTCAATCGACTGATTCATTTTTATTGAGCTAGTTGAAACCTGTCTTAAGCTCTCAGAAATACCTGTTACATTTTGCGTCATGAGATTCACAGCTTCATATATTTTCTTAAATGTTTGTCCTGTAACCTCAATTTGAACTGTACCTTCTTCTACTTGTGTATAACCCTCCTCTAATGAAGTAACAACTGCATTAGACTCGGTCTGTATCCCTTTTACTATTTTCGTAATATCCGATACAGAGAACGATACTTGTTCTGCTAGTTTTCTAACCTCATCTGCAACAACTGCAAAGCCTCGTCCATGCTCACCCGCACGAGCAGCTTCAATCGCCGCATTTAGGGCTAGTAAATTCGTTTGGTTTGCAATCTCATGAATGACCTGTACTAGCTTTGAAATCTCTTTTGTTTGATCATCTAGACCTCTTACTTTACCTACGGTCTCTTTCATAATGGTATTTATCATAGACATTTGCTGCTGAGATTCTTTCATCAATTGATCGCCATGCTTTGTCATATCTAAAACATCATTTGATGCATGATGGATTGCATTTCCACTTTCATTTGCTGATTCTACTTCTTTGAGGTAATCATCCATCATTTCTGCTAAACCAGAGGCACTATTTGCTTGCTCCTCTGCACCACCTGATAACTCTTGCATCGTAGAAGCCACTTGCTGACTAGATGCTTTCACTTCATTTGCTGCTTTATTTAGTTCCCCGCTTTTATCCGATACGTAGGATGAAACAGAAGAAATTTCTTGAATCATTGATTGCAGTCGTTCTTTCATAGAGTTCGTGGCCTTACTTAACTCCGCAATTTCGTCAGTTCCTTGATATTCAACAGCTTTCACATTTAAGTTACCTGCCGCAATTTCATTGGAAACTCGAACAATTTCACTTAGTTTAGTGCTTATGATTTTTCCGATGATTACAATACTTAATATCCCTAATAAAGCAGAGATAACAATGGAAATAACTAAAACGATTAATGTAAGGATAATGCTCGATTTAGCTGACTTAACGGACCTTTCTTGATCTTCCTTCATTGCTTGTCGAAGATTGTCAAGGCGAACAACAGTACCCGCAATTAAACTGTCTACTTGCTGTTTTCCTAAACGATATTCTCTTTCATGTTGAAGTTTAACCTCTGGTTCTATTACATCTTTGAAAAGAGAAGTAATTTTTTCTTCATTTTTTACAATCTCATCAAACTGTTCTTTTGCATTTGCTGTTGTAAGTCCTGGTTCAATTTCTTTTTGAAGCTTGTCAAATGTTTCTGTTAATTCATCGAAACTTCTTACATGCTTAGGGTTGCTGTCAATGATAAAATTCCCAATTGCTCCACCTTTTTCATGAAAAATAGCTGTAGCTTCAATAACAGCTATCGCATTCTCACCACTTCTTTTTACTTCATCCATCTTTCCGTTTCCAATAGTTAATAGAATAAAGGTGATAATAGTGGAAATTGTAAATAAACCTATCGTTAAGAATAACGCGACACCATATTTCTTGCCCAGCTTTAGATTATTCCAGACTTTATTACTAGTAAGAAGTTTAGATAGAAAATTATGCCTATTTTGAATAGACTTTTCTTTCTTTTTGGCCACTTTTTCTTTCTTTGTTGTATTTCTCTTAATCTTCAGCCCTTTCACACAAAACCCCCCTATAACTCTCTTCCTACTCCACCTATAATTTACAGAAAAATAACATAAGTCTAAAGTATTATACTAATTATAATAGATTGTTAAATTAATTTGAAGAATTTTCCCTAATTTATAATAAATTTCAGTAAAAGAAGCAAGGTGGAATGATTCACCTTGCTTCTTTTCTTTAAACCTTTAAAGACACTATAAATTTTTTAGTCTTGTCAATTTATTATTTTAAAGTAGTTTTATCCCTTATATCATTGACTCTCTAGAAACTAACATATTATTTTATAAATAAGGGTTTTCATTCTTCGCCTTCAGGCGCTTCCATCTTATTTCGACTTCCTCTTCAAAATCAAGCAACATGTCTTGATTTTCTTCTTTCAATAAATGCTTCGTTTTTCCCATTTGTTTCAGCCAATCTGATAACGGAATTCGTTTATTCTTGCTCTCTGGATCATAAGTAATCGTAGTTTGCCCTTGCTCAACCTCATAAAGTGGAAAGAAGCACGAATTAACAGCAGCCTCTACGATGGTTTGGCCATGACGATCTTCAGATTTCCAGTTCAGTGGACATGTAATTAAGATCTTACCATAAACTGTTCCAACATTTTGCGCGTACCATTGTGCTTTCGCAGCTTTTTTAATTAAGTCTTGTGGGAATGCTTCTGTTCCAGTGAAAACATACGGAATATTGGTTGAAGCCATAATTTGTGCAGTATCTTTATGATGAAATGCCTTACCCTTTTGCGTTTTTCCAATATTTGTTGTACTTGTCATATGTCCAATTGGTGTAGAATAAGACATTTGTGATCCAGTGTTCATATACCCTTCATTATCGTACTCAAGCATGATTAAATTATGATTTCTCAGAGCTGTACCAATGGCAGATCCCATTCCTATATCCATCCCGCCATCACCTGTAATCATGACGAAAGTAGCATCATCAGCGACATTTACCTCTCCGCGACGTTTCAACTCTAAGAATGCTTCTAATGTACCTGATAATGTAGCAGCGCCATTTTGAAACAAGTTATGAATCATTGTCTGCTTATGAGAAGTGTGAGGATAAGCAGTCGTAACTACATATGCACAACCAGTTTGGAATAAAACGACAACATCTCCCTCAATCCCTTTAAAGAATAACTCTAACCCTCCGAATATACCACAACCTGGACATGCACCATGCCCCGATGCAAGCCTTTTTGGCTTAGCCGTTAATGCTCTTAAAGGGGGGAGCTTCACTTTTAACTTTTTCGTTTCATCATCTGGAATCACTTGGATCAAACCTGTCTTATAAGCGTCTCCATATTGAGGACTGATTACCTGTCCTTGTTCCTGTAGTGGATCGCCTGGAACATGACCATAATAATCAAATGTTTTTTCAGCGTACCCTTTATTCATTGCCTCTATGGCAAGCTCGAAAAAATTCTCTGCATCATCGGCATAAAAATCCTTCCCACCAAGACCAAACACTCTACTTAAAACAATCGTGTGATTTTCCAAATCTTCTTGTAAGGCTGATTTGATTTCATGTGTTAGATTAGGACCATTCCCTCCATATGAGTCTGCTCTTTCACCGACTAATAGGGCTTTTACATTTTTTAACGCTGACTGTATTTCTTTGCTTGGGAATGGTCGAATCATATTAGGGCTAATAACCCCTGCTTTTATTCCCTTTTTCCGAAGGCCATCTACTACATCTTTTGCAGATTCGGCAGCTGAATTTAATAAAAATAATGCTACCTCTGCATCTTTCATTTGATACAAATCAAGGACTGGATATTCTCGACCTGAGACTTTTGCATATTCTGCTGCGACCTCTTTAAATACTTTTCCAGCCTGATAGATTGCTTCAGATTGCTGAAAATGGTTATTTATTAAGTCATCCCCATTCATATGAGCACCGATTGTTACCGGCTTCTTAGGATCACGAGCAACTGGATAGTCTGTAGGGCATTCCCCAACAAATTGCTGAACAACCTTTCGATCCTTAAAGTAATCAACTTTCCGTTTTTGATGGGATGTAAAAAACCCATCATACGCGACCATGACAGGTAATCGTACGGATGCATGCTCTGCTATCTTTAAAGCCATAATGTTCATATCATATACAGCTTGAGGTGTTCTCGCTGTTAAAATTACCCATCCAGTGTTAAGAGCAAAGTAGAGGTCTGAATGATCTCCTCTAATATCTAGAGGTCCACTAATTGACCTTGTTACTAAGTTCATTACCATTGGGAATCGAGTTCCTGATTGGACTGGTAATTGCTCTAACATATACATTAAGCCATTCGCACTTGTTGCATTAAACACACGAGCTCCGGTTGCTGCAGCCCCATAACAGATTCCTGCTGACCCATGCTCTCCGTCGGCAGCAATTAACTTAATATCATGCTCTCCACGAGACTTCATTTGATCTAAATACTGTGCAACCTCCGTTGAAGGAGTAATTGGAAAATATCCCATAATATGATAATTAATTTGAGCCGCTGCCATTGCCGCCATTTCATTTCCTGACTCAAACGTGGTCACTTGTTTTGCAGCAGCATTTGTCTTTAAATTTTCTTCTAAAATGGCCATTACAACGTCCCTCCCGTTAGATAAGGAAAGTTTTGCTTCACTCGATGACTTTCTGCATATCCAATGGTTTCACGCAAGTCACGTAAAGCCTCAGTAGGACATGCTTCCACACATTTTAAGCAACCTTTACAATATTGATAGTCGATGCCTTTTAAAAACATCTGCTTGCGCCCACGCTTATCTTCGCTTTCTTCCCACACAAAGCAGTAGTCTGGACATGCAGTATCACATTGAGCACAATTGATACATTTCTCTTGTTCAAACTGTGGTAAGAATCCTTGTCTAGATCCACTTAAATCTTTCAATATACTATTTGCTTGCGTTTGAATAACACCACCGATAGGCTGTGTTTCATAGCCAAGTGAAGTGACTGAACGTGTAAACGCTTTCGCAATTACATTCTCAGAAGATGAATAAGATTTAAACTGTACTTCTTCAAACCCTCTATTAAAAGTTCGGATATTTGGTTCGACTAAGTGTGGATATTTTTTTTCAAACGTTCTATGAATGACATTTCTCATTTCTTCGGGATCTAAGAAGTCGCATATACGGTAAAGAGCCCCTAGCATAGCCGTATTAACCTTGGTTCTCTCTTCGACAGCAATTCCCAGCGCATCAATAACGGCTAACGTTCCGTATTCTAGTTTTAAATCTTTTTTAATCAAGTCAAAATCCCTTGTAGAATTAACTAACACGACACCGTTTGGTAAGAGTCCACTAACTACATCTACCGTTTTATATAATGCTTCATGGAAAATCCCAATCACATGCGGTTGTTCGATTGGACTATGTGCTCGTATTTCAACCTTTGGCTCACAAAATCGGACAAAACTCTTAACAGGTGAGCCCTTCTTTTCTGAACCATATGATGAAAAATTGGACCCATTTAGTCCTAAACCCAATACACCAGCTTCTGCTAGCATTTTTCCAGCTAAATTGGCACCTAAACCGCCAATCGATTCTAATCTAATTTCATAAAATCCCAATTCATTTTTTACAGGTAAAATGGACATACTCTCCCTCCCAATTTCGAATCCTTTACTGTCCCCAATATAATTCTAAGGAAAGAACCTGTGATTGGCTGTGATAAATATCAAACATGTGTCACTTTTTTTTGAAACACATTTTTTCGCTTACTAATTTCCTTTTAACCAAGAGGGTTATGAAGTGTTAACAATTATATAACAGATAGAAAATTGTACTATAACACTTTTGGTACATTGATCCTACATTCAAATTCACTCTAATATTCATAGTTTGGAAGATGAAATGGTGGGTAAAAGATTATAACTTTTTTAGGGGGTATCTTTAAGGAGGAAACTATGCAGCAAAGAGAATATTACTTTGACAACGTAAAATTCATCTTAATCTTTTTAGTTGTTTTCGGTCACTTTATTCACTCTTTTATTGAGGATCAGAAGTTGATTTATACATTTTATCAAACGATTTATACGTTTCACATGCCGGCTTTTATCTTGATTTCTGGATATTTTGCGAAAGGCTTTTGGAAAGATGGATACATTAAAAAAATCACCAAAAAATTAATCATTCCATATATTATTTTCCAACTAATCTACTCAATTTTTTATTACTTTCTCTATAGTAGAGAGTGGATCAATATAGATTTGCTCGATCCACATTGGTCTTTGTGGTTTCTAATTAGTTTATTCTGTTGGAATCTCATGCTCATGCTCTTTACAAAACTGAAGCCGGGATTATCCATTTCGTTGTCAGTTCTAATTGCGTTAGGCGTCGGATATATTGATTGGGTTGCAAACTATTTAAGTTTATCGCGAACGCTTGTTTTTTTTCCGTTCTTCCTATTGGGATACTATTTAAAAAAGGATCATTTCTTTCAATTTCTAAAGGTAAGGTACAAAATTTTGAGTGCTCTTATCTTGATATCTATAGTTATTGGTTTTTACTTTTTCCCAGAATTAGATAATAAATGGCTACTTGGATCAAAGCCATACGATGAGATGGGAAATGCTTCAATATTATCCATGGCTACAAGGTTTGGGATCTATTTATTAAGTTTAATGATGATATTTTCCTTTTTCATCTTCGTCCCAAGAAGGAAGTATTTCTTTACGACCTTTGGAAAAAACACACTATATGTTTACCTACTTCATGGGTTTTTCATTCGTATTTTTCGAGAAAGTGAGGTTCGAAGTTACTTTACAACTATAGAAGATCTTGTCTTTCTCGCAGCACTTGCTCTTTTACTAACAATGGTACTATCAAGTAAGCTAGTCACTACCATAACACAACCAATTATTGAACTAAACCTATCCAAATGGAAGCACCTTAAGCAGAGAGTGCGGGCTAAATCCCCATTAAGAAATATATAATTGAATGGTTGAAAAATGACCTCTAGGTAAACTCAAAGGCTTTTAAGTTTACCTAGAGGTCATAATTTTTCTAGATGACCTAGTGCATCTATTTCTCTATTGATCTTCAATAACAATATATGTCGCTTCAACTGGACCATGAACTCCAACGACTAGGTTCATTTCAATATCAGCTGAATTACTTGGGCCAGTAATAAAATTTATACATGAAGCTACTTTTCCATTTAGTGCCTTTTCCCTCATCAAACGAGCTGCTTGGGTCATTCTTGGTACAATCGTGCTCTTTGGAATGAGAATAATGGATGTTGCTGGTAGAAAGCTAACGGATCTTCCTTTATGTTGATTGCTGAATAAAACCGCTGTCCCAGATTCGGCTAGTGTGATATCACTTATCGTGATGCCAATATTTGCTTGATCTGCAACATCTACATTCATTCGTCCTTTCTCAAAGTCCCATATGTGTACACATACATGATCCCACCCTTCGTGAAGAAGCTTCCCTAATCCATAATCCTCAAAGCGCTCATCCTTCCAGGCTACAATTGATCCATTACCAAATTGATTCACTACCTCTATAAGTTTAGCTTGTAATTCCTCAGTAGTTGTCACAATTAGATTCGTATGAACCTTCGTACATTGTATCTTTAATACCTCTAACAACTCATCCTGTGAAGCTCCTTTTAGCACATCATCCTGAGGAGTATACTTCCATTTTGGTCTTATTACTCCTGTTATATTTCTTGGACGGTTTAAACGATTAGCAATTTTATTTAAAAAAGCATCCCGATTATGAATCATCCCAGTCATTATTGGTTTCCTCCTTTAGGGCGGTTATTAAACCAATCTCGAAAACGCTCTTTCGTTGGAGCTGGAAAGTCCCTTATTTCTGTCCATGCTTTTAACGGTCCCGGTCCTTTAGAGATCTTATCCCCAACTGTGAAAGGGTTCATTGCTGTTGGAGCCATTTTTGTACCAAGCTTATAAAGATTAGGAGATGCGGCACCTAATCCAAATGCTTTCATTGCTAGTTTTTCGGAAATCGGTGCACGTCCTTCCTTTTCTACGATCACTTGTCGATGTTTATGGAGAAGCTCATGTAGAGGAATTTTTACAGGACACGCTTCGGTACAAGCAGCACATAATGTGGATGCATATGGAAGTTCTTTGTAATCATCATAGCCTCCTAATAAAGGTGATAGAACGGCTCCTATAGGCCCAGAGTATATAGAGCCATATGAATGTCCTCCTACGTGTCGGTATACTGGACATACATTTATACATGCAGCACATCTTATACATTGTAGAACCGATTGAAATTCTCCACCAAGTATATTCGAACGGCCATTATCTACGATTACGAGGTGAAACTCTTCTGGACCATCCACATCTTTCTCTTCTTTAGGTCCTGTTAACACCGTGATATAGCTTGTAAGCTTTTGGCCTACTGCGCTTCTTGTTAGTAGACTTACGAGTACTTCCATTTCCTCAAATGTAGGTACAAGCCTTTCCATTCCCATGACAGTAATTTGTGTCTTTGGTAGAGCTGTTACAAGATCTGCATTTCCTTCGTTTGTTACGAGACTGATTGAGCCTGTTTCTGCTACAGCAAAGTTACATCCCGTAATTCCAATATCAGCAGTTAAGTATTCTTGACGAAGCATTTCTCGTGCGTGCCAAGCAAGTTCTTCGGGTTTCTCCGTTTTCTCATAATTGAGTTTCTCTTTAAACACATCACGAATTTGTTCCTTGTTTTTATGTAGGGCTGGAGCCACAATATGGGAAGGTGGATCATGATCATCAACTTGTAAAATATACTCCCCTAAATCTGTCTCAATGACTTCACAGCCTGCAGCTTCTAACGTTGCGTTTAAATGAATTTCTTCCGTGACCATTGATTTAGACTTAACTACTTTTTTAGCCTTTTTGTTTTCTACTACATTGCGAATATATTCATTTGCTTCTTCAGCAGTTTCAGCAAAAAATACATGCCCACCTTGCTTTGAAACATTATCACTCAACTGAAGAAGATAATAATCTAAATTTTCTAGCACATGCTGACGAATTTCTTCTCCATGAGAGCGCCATTCCTCCCAGTTTCCTAATTCCTCTGCAGCTTCTATCCTTCTCGTTCGAAGCCTCTCTTGTGCACTTGAAACCGCTCCGCGCATAAACGCATTTTGAATACCTTGGTCAACACGATCTTTAAACTCCTCGGTCCCAATTTTCATTGCCATTACGATTCCTCCTTTAAAACGCAAACGCTTGTTTTACGTCATTTTAACCGCTTACTCAATTTATGAATAAACTTAGCTATTTCTATTTCAATTACCGACTATTTAACACCTCAGCAATATGAAGCACTTTAATTGGTTTACCCTTACGCTCGATTCTACCGCCAATATTCATTAAACAGCCAGCGTCCGCACCTATTAAATAATCAGCTTCCGTCTCTTCAACATGTTGAACTTTCTCATCTACCATCTGTTCAGAAATTTGAGCCATTTTCACTGAAAAAGTTCCTCCAAATCCACAACAATTATGCTTTCCAGGTAATTCAGTAAATTCTAGACCTTTAACATGACTTAATAATTTTATAGGGGCATCTTTGACTCCTAGTAATCTCGTCATATGACAAGACGTATGATATGTCACTTTTCCTTCAAAGCGAGCTCCTACATCTTCAACTTCTAGAACATCTACAATAAATTCAGTTAACTCATATGTTTTTTCTGCAAGCGCTTTCGCTTTTGCCCGCCAATTGGCATCATCCTTAAAAATATGCGGATATTCCTTAAACATACTTGCACAGGAACCTGAAGGTGAAACAACATATTCGGCATGTTCAAATGATTGTATCATCCTTTTCATTGCTTCTTTTGATTCTTTTACATAACCGCTATTATAAGCAGGCTGGCCGCAACATACCTGCGTTTCGGGAAAATCAATTTCACATCCCAGGCGTTCTAGCAATTCAACAGTTGCCTTTCCTACATCACTTTGAAACAGATCGACTAAACATGTTGCAAAAAGGGTTACTTTCATTTTTATCCCTCTCCCCCTAGACAATTTCTATGATTACTACTTTATTCCTTAATGCCTAACTAGTCAACTGGTCATCTGATGACTGATATATATTTTTCGAAATTAATCGTCCTACAAAATGCACCTATACCCAATAGATAGCTATCGAAGAGATTTTTTTATGGATAAAATAAAAGGCGGAAGATGTTTCAACCATCTCCCGCCTTTTATTAAGATTGTTTTGAGCTATTAAGATATTTACTTAAAATAGCTTCCACATTTTCAAGGTGTTGAAACATAGATTGTCTTGCATTTACTTCATTTTGCTTCTCAATCGCATCGTAAATTGCAAGGTGCTCCTCGTATAACTGCTCTCTTGTCGTCTCTTTTGAATACAACCAAATTCTTCTCGTCTCTTTCATAGTCTCTCTCATAAGTTCAGAAACATGATTTAGTAAACTGTATAATAAGGGATTTTGAGAAGCTTCTGCTAGCGCCAAATGAAAATCGAGATCCGCTTTTTCCCCCAGCTCTTCATCTCCAGATGCTTGTTTCATTTCTTCAAGTGCATGATGCATAGCAGCTAGATGGTCTGATCTTCGTTTCTTAGCTGCTGAAGCTGCCGCACCCGTTTCGATGATTTTCCGAACTTCTAATAAATTTGTAATGTCAGCTTGGTTCATTAAGATTGCAGTTGATAGAGGAAAAGAAATTTGCTCAGGCTCAAACCCTTTTACATAAGTTCCTTCCCCTTGCTTCATTTGAATTAGTCCCATTGCCCTAAGCGCAGATAAGGCTTCACGAATAGCTGAACGTCCCACTTGAAAGTTCTCTGCAAGCTGCTGCACTGAATCTAACTTATCACCAGGTTGAAGTTGTCCAGAACGAATCAACTCGAATAACGCTTCAGCCACTTCTTCATATATTTTCTTCGGTTTAATTTGTTTATATTTCAATAGATCACCTCATAGCAACCACTCGAATGATAAATGGTTCATTCAAGTTTCTCTCTTGATTATACTGAAAACGGTCAAAGGTCCAAAGGAAAAAGATAAAAATTTTCAACAAACCTATTGTTTTTTTATTTATTCACAAATATAATTCTTTTCAGAACACTTATCATCCAGTCATCAGATGACCTAATTATCTTATTCTATAATATGATGTGAACGATTTCTTCGTGAAATTGTCGTACAGGGGGATGTAGTAGATAAGATAGTTATAAAAATTCAGGGGGGAAATGGTATGACATTTACACCAGATTTTACTGCTGTTGGAGATCATTTATTATTATCTGCGGCAGTGGCATTAATTCCAATCATTTATTTCTTTTGGGCATTAGCTGTTAAACGTATGAAAGGTTACTTAGCTGGTCTTTCTACTTTGGGGATTGCCTTGGTTATTGCTGTAATCGCTTTCAAAATGCCTGTGGGCATGGCGGTTATGTCTGCGACACAGGGGGCTGTCTATGGAATCCTACCAATCGGTTGGATAATTATTACGTCTGTTTTTCTATATAAGTTAACTGTAAAAACAGGACAATTTGACATTATTCGTAATTCTGTTTTATCTATTACGGAGGACCGCCGTTTACAAGCTTTATTAGTTGCTTTCTCATTTGGAGCATTTTTAGAAGGTGCTGCTGGATTTGGAGCACCTGTTGCAATTTCTGCGGCATTGTTAGTTGGATTAGGCTTTAGTCCCCTTTACGCTGCTGGAATTTGCTTACTAGCTAACACGGCTCCAGTTGCTTTCGGAGCAATAGGAATCCCTATTATTGCTGTTGAAGGTCCAACAGGAATTCCTGCTATGGAAATTTCCAAAATGGTTGGACGACAATTACCATTCTTATCCGTATTTATTCCGTTTTATTTAGTTGTGATTATGGCAGGATTTAAAAAAGCGTTTGAGATCATGCCTGCCATATTAGTATCAGGTATTTCTTTTGCAGTTACCCAGTTCCTTACTTCAAACTTTATGGGACCTGAACTTCCAGACATCTTGTCTGCATTAGTCTCATTATTGGCTTTAACTATTTTCTTGAAGTTTTGGAAGCCTAAGACAATTTTTCGATTCTCCGCAGAACAGGAGATGGCTGCTAGCGTGGCTGAGAATCAAGCAACAATGCCTGTTACATTTTCAGGTGGGCAAATATTTAAAGCTTGGTCTCCTTTCTTAGTGTTAACTGGCTTTATTTCGATTTGGGGAATTCCAACCATTAAGTCCGCATTGACGGGCCATTACGAAGGCACAAATGTGATCCTTAAAGGGGTCAATTCAATTGGACATCTTTTCACGTTAATGCCTGAAGTTCCCGGCCTAAGCAATAAAATAATTAATGCATCGGGTGAAGCTACTCCAGCCTTTTATAAGCTTGAGCTATTAGGAGCTGCTGGAACGGCTATCCTCCTTTCTGCTATCGTAACAAAATTTATAGTTCAAATTTCATGGACCCAATGGGTAATTACGTTTGGAGAAACATTAAATGAATTAAAGTATCCCATCATTACAATTGCCTCTGTCGTAGGATTTGCCTATGTAACAAATGCATCTGGTATGAGTACTACTTTAGGAATGACTTTAGCGAAAACTGGGTCTTTATTCCCGTTCTTTTCACCATTCCTAGGTTGGTTAGGTGTATTTATAACTGGCTCAGATACTTCAGCCAATTTATTATTTGGTAATCTACAAAAAATTACTGCTACCTCAGTAGGAATGGATCCATTATTAGCTGTAGCTGCTAACTCTTCTGGTGGTGTTACTGGAAAGATGATTTCACCTCAGTCTATCGCTGTCGCATGTGCAGCAGTTGGACTAGCTGGAAAAGAATCGGACCTTTTCCGTTTTACTATAAAACACAGCATATTCTTAGTAATATTAATAGGGATTTTAACTTTCTTACAGAATGGAATTTTATCTTGGATGATTCCTTAGATGATCTTTTGGTTATGTAATTGTAGTGTTTTTCTATAAAACAAACTTTGAAATACAACTTTTTTATCAGGCTGCCTCTCACATGAGGCAGTCGTTTTCGGTTTGGACCATGTTTTTCAACTGTTCATTTTGTCTACAATGTTTTATAATTATAGTTCTGTATAAGCTACTCTATGAAAAAGAGCTTTGTTTCTAATGGGTGTTAAACCTTAGTGTTGATTTTTAACAATAAGTCGATTGTAAAGAAAGCTCTTAGACTCATTGGGGAATTCGGTTCTCGAAGATCCCTTTAGAGCGTTTTATAAGCTGAGGATGGTCACCCCCGGTCCACGTAAAGCCATTGACTGTAGCTGAAATCAACAACAAAATGTAACGGAGCCATTCTAATAATTACTATTTTATGTTATTTATAAATGAACCTTTCTAAAAGGAGTTTAACGTTAATGAATATTATTTGTTCGACCTTAAATGCGAAATATATTCATACGAATATAGCCATTCGTTATTTAAAAGCATATGCTGCACCAGAATTTAATGTTCAGCTTGCAGAATATACAATTAAAGACCCAGTTATGAATATTGTGACTGATTTAATTCAAAAAAGGCCAAATATCATTGGTTTTAGCTGTTATATTTGGAATATTGAAGAGACCATGAAAGTGATTGGAATGATTAAAAAGATTGATCCTTCTATTCGTATTGTTCTCGGAGGTCCAGAAGTGACCTATGATGTTCATGACTGGATGAAACAGCTTGAAAACGTTGATTTCATTGTAATTGGTGAGGGTGAACAAACGTTCAAACAGCTTCTCACTCAACTATCAACAGAAAATGACTTTAATAATGTTCCTGGAATTGCCTACCGAAAAGACGAGGAAATCATCATTAATCCTCAGCAAAACAAGCTTGATTTGCGAGACTTACCTTCCCCTTTCCGGTTTGAAGAAGATATATCTCAGCTTTCAAAACGAGTCACATATATTGAAACAAGTCGTGGATGCCCATTTAGCTGCCAATTTTGTCTTTCTTCTATAGAAGTAGGCGTTCGCTATTTTGATCGAGAAAAAATTAAAGAAGATATTCGTTATCTAATGCACAATGGAGCTAAAACCATTAAGTTTGTGGACAGGACATTCAATATTAGTAGAAGCTATGCATTAGAGATGTTTCAATTTTTAATTGATGAACACTTACCTGGAACTGTCTTCCAATTTGAAATTACGGCAGATATTATGCGTCCTGAAGTAATTGAGTTTTTAAACCAAAATGCCCCTACAGGCTTGTTCCGTTTTGAAATTGGTGTACAATCAACGAATGACTACACAAATGAGCTTGTAATGAGGAAACAGAATTTCGAAAAGCTGACAAGAACCGTAACAATGGTGAAAGACGGCAGAAAGATTGCTCAGCATTTAGATTTAATTGCTGGACTACCTGAAGAAGATTACCATACGTTCAAAAAAACCTTTAATGATGTATTTGAATTAAGGCCGGAAGAGCTACAGCTAGGTTTCCTAAAAATGTTAAGGGGTACTGGCCTCCGATTAACGGCAGATAACCACCAATATATATACATGGATCAATCTCCTTATGAAATACTTGGTAACAATGTATTGTCATTTGATGATATCATTCGTATTAAACAAGTCGAAGATGTTCTCGAAAAGTATTGGAATGATCATAGGATGGATCATACAATTGAATATTTAGTATCTCATGCCTTTACTTCTCCATTTGAGTTTTTCCAATTATTTGGTTCGTATTGGGAAGACCAAGGCTGGTCCCGAATTGGGCATCAACTTGAAGATTTATTTAAACGGTTATATCAATTTTTAAAGTACATCAAACTTGAAGACTTAGAGGTTGTCGAAGGACTAATGAAATATGATTACTTCTTAAACCACAAATACAAACCAAGAAAACCTTGGTTTGAGTCTAAACTTGATAAACAAACAAGATCACATTTCTACCAACATATTCTTGAACAACCTTCAATCTTAGGAAACGAATATCAAGCGTACAATTTACACGAGAGGGACTTGTATAAGCATACAATTGTTGAAGAACTAGCATTTAATTTACATGTCTATCTCGAAACCGGATCTATTCATAAGCAAGTAACAAAAATTCTTGTTTATTTTGACCCTACTAAAGAACAAGCAAAAATTTTTAGTGTAAAATAAGCCCGATTCATTCATTAAAACGACTGTAGATTACTATTCACCGATAGTCTTCTTCAGTCGTTTTTAATTACAATTTAATATCCACTTTGAACCCTCTAGGAGGGAATCTTAATCATCAGAATGTTTTATTGAACAGGGTAATCGCAATCTTCTTCATCGTTTTTTTTCTTTTTCGGATTCATAAACGGGATTTCATATTGTTTTGCTGCATTCATATCCCCCAATTCAATTCCAAATTCAACATTGGAAGAATCTCCTTTTTGTCTTTCCTTCTTTTTGTCCATTAACTTCTTCCCTCTTTCCCCTGCTTGGAGTTTCGGTTAAACCCCTTCATATCCTCTTCTCCTCGACTGAATTCAGCTGAGAATTCTGATTGGAGAGTGTTGGTTTTGGGTGTCTTACTATACTTCTCGACCACACGATGTTCAGCTTTTCGCTTAGCCATCTTAAATCCCCCTTAATGTTATTATTTGTTCACTAATAGTCTAATCTAGTAACTTCTATTTATCCTTACCTAATTCTGCATGATTGACAACTTCTCATAAATTCCTCATAAAAAAACACCAACAACAGAAAATAAGATAAAGGAGTGATAATTATGGTTAAAAAAAATGAAGACCATAAGAAATTAGGGATTGATGAAACACTTCCTCATCAAATAAATGCTCCAAGCTTTAAGGGGACAGGAATAAAAATGGATCCTCCCTTTCAAAATTCCTTCGGAGTGACAATAGGAGATAGTATGTATGCCTCAAAAGATTCTCCCTTAGAAAATTGGTCGGATGAGGTTGACCCCTCTATTATGGCAGGTGATCAATGGGTACACCCTACTAATGATATTGGATGGAACACAACTGAGAATAGAGAGCTGTTAGAGAGCAAGAAAAATCCTAATGCGTATCCATTCATGCACCCATCAAAAGATGTCGGACATGGAAATGATTAATAAAAAGGGTTCGGAATAACCGAACCCTTTTTGTTACTCTACCCTATAATGACACGTTCCTTCGGATAATGGAAATTCGCCTGCTTTTCTTTTCCGCCTATGATAAATAAAAACGTTAGTATTCCAATTCGTCCTATAAACATTAAAATCATAATCGTAATTTTTCCAATATTTGAAAGCTCTGGGGTAATACCAAGACTTAGTCCACATGTACCAAATGCAGAAGCAACTTCAAAGATGATGGCAAGTATTGGTTGGTCCTCTGTAAGCATAAGAATAATTACACTCGTAAAGCAAATGAACATCGCAAACATCGATACAACAAGAGACTTAATGATATCTTTTTCATGCAACTCACGATTAAACAAACGAACCGTTTGATTCCCTCTTGCAAAATGAAATAAAAATAGAATATTTAATGCAAAAGTAGTTGTACGGATTCCACCACCAACAGAACTTGGAGATGCACCTATAAACATTAAGGCTGACATAAGCAAGAGAGTAGGGTCAGAGAATTGACTTACATCCATCGTAGCCAGTCCGCCGCTTTTCGTCGTTGCTGATTGAAAGAAGGAATAGAAAAAGGCCTCATGCCATACCATATCTGCAAAAAACTGATTAAACTCTAATGCGAAAATGGCAATCGTTCCAAAGATAAGTAATACAAAAAAGATAAAGCTCGTTAGCTTCGTATAAAGTGAAAAATGAATTCTTTTTGTTTGGTCTCTGTTAAATAAATAATTCTTCGTCTCAATTAAAACTGGAAAACCAATTGCACCTAATGTGATCAAAATAATCGTAATAAATTGAACGAAATAGTCATTGGCAAAAGGTATTAATGAATAGCCTGTAATATCAAAGCCAGCATTTGTAGTGGCACTAACAGATGCAAATAGTCCGTGGAGAAATGCTTCTTGCCATGTTGGATAATAATTCAAAAAGTACACACCTAGAATAAGTGCCCCAACAGCTTCAATAAGAATAATAATCCCCAAAATTTGTTTTAAAAGTTTAACAAGCCCTTCCAAACTAGACTGATTTTGATCGGTCATAATCAGCTGACGTTCTCTCAGTCCAATTTTCTTTCCAAGAATTAACCAAAAAAACGTTCCTAAAGTCATAATCCCTATTCCACCGAACTGCAGAACAAACATTAGGATAAAAATCCCCGTTACACTAAAAGTATCTGCTGTACTTACCGTCGTTAACCCCGTTACACTAACAGCACTAACAGCAGTAAACATGGCATCAATAAAGGTCCATTTCGCACCTGGCTTATGAGCAACCGGTAAGCTAAGTAAAATCATGGATATCGAAACGGCAATTACATAATATGAAACAATAATTTGTGCAGGTGTGAGATCCTTTGTAAACCACTTCTTTTTAATATTCATCTATCTAATATTTCCTTTCAGCTTTTCCCTTATCCTATGATAATGAAAATCCAGCTATTTTTAAACCCTATTCGGAAATTTATAGAACATTTTTATCTTCTCCAAAGCATGAAAAATCTTATTCCCCTTCCGAAAAACAAATCAATTGATCAATTAACTATCTACATGCACCCTTCCATAGGAATCATTTATGATTTCAGATAAAATAAAGGTAATTAAAAAGGAGGCATGTAAATTAATATGCTATCTGTCGAACTAGCTGAAAAAATCGTCATAGAACTTCGAAAATTACTAAATGAAGAGTTAATCGTTGTTAATACACTAGGAATCATTATTGCAAGTACAGACAAGGATCGGGTAGGAAAATTTCATGAAGGAGGTTTAATAGTCTGTAAAAGCCAAGAAAAGCTAATCATTTCCAAAGAAGATCAACTTCTTTTAAAAGGGGTCAAAGCAGGTATTAATCTCCCCGTTTTTTCCCAAAAAGAAGTTGTTGGAGTCATTGGAATTACTGGCGATCCTGAAGTTGTCTCTCCTTATGGAGAAATTATTCGAAAAATGACAGAGCTGCTTATTAGTGAAAGCTTCTACGCAGAACAATTTGATTGGAAATCACGGGCTTTGGAAGCATTTGTATTTGATTGGCTACAACTAAAAGAACCTGACCCTTCCTTTCTAGATCGAGCTCAGCTATTAAAGATAGATCTATCCATTGATCGTTTTGTCATCATTTCCGAATTTGGTTCTTCAAAACAACCATATTACAGAGACCAATGGTCTTCGATATTTTCTTGGAATGTGAAGGACGAGCAAGACATAATTGTTCGCTGGGGGCATAATCGGGTAATTGGCCTGTTTCAAAGGTGCAAGAATCGGTCTTTCTTAATCGAAAAAACAACTAGATTTCATCATTTTCTCCAAGACCAATTACAAACAAATGTGTCAATTGGGATCGGACAACCTGTTAGCTATAATTATATGGATCAATCGTATAAACAAGCTGAACGGGCTTTAAAAGCAACAAGTGGTGCAAACGTAATACTATTTGATGAAGATCTTCTTCTTGAAATGATTCTCGACGAAGTCAGCCTTGATACGAAGATACAGTTTATGAATCGCTCTATTGGCCCAATTTTATTGCAACAAGACTTACTAGATACACTCATTGAACTATTTAAACAGAATTATTCACTAAAAAATACGGCTCAATCTCTACATATTCATATCAATACGCTCCATTATCGACTTAAAAAAATCACTGAATTAACAGATCTTAGTCCTAGTATCATTCAAGATCAAATCACGCTCTTTTTCGCTCTCCAAATACTAGATGAATGTACAAAAAACAATAAAGATATCTTTTAATTTTCGTATACTCATACATAGAAGGCTATAGGGTTTTCTTTTATACTTATACCATCACTTAAATTGATTAAACATTAGTAGGTAGGGGATGGATTCATGATAAGTAACCAGATTAAACAGTTGATGATTGCGATAATTGGAGAGGAAAATTACGATGATACGAAAGCGGGAAGGCTTGTCTATTCATATGATGCAACACCTAACTTTCAGTCAATGCCTGATGCAGTAGTTAGCCCTCGAAATACGAAAGAAGTGTCTGAACTCGTAAAAATTTGTAATGAATACAAAATCCCTATCGTTCCTAGAGGTTCTGGGACCAATTTATGCGCAGGTACCTGTCCAACAGAAGGCGGGATCATATTCTTATTCAAGCACATGAACCAAGTTCTTGAAATTGATGAAGAAAATCTTACCGTTACCCTTCAACCTGGGGTAATTACACTTGATATGATTCAACAAGTAGAGGCTAAAGGATTATTTTATCCACCAGATCCAAGTTCGATGAAAATCTCTACGATCGGGGGGAATATTAATGAAAATTCTGGAGGTCTCCGAGGCTTAAAATATGGCGTTACTCGCGATTATGTAATTGGACTTGAAATTGTACTTGCAAATGGAGACATTATCCGAACAGGAGGAAAACTTGCAAAGGATGTAGCAGGCTATGACTTTACAAGATTATTTGTTGGCTCTGAAGGAACGCTAGGAATTATTACAGAAGCCACCCTGAAGCTAATTCCGATGCCTGAAACCAAAAAAACGATGCTGGCACTTTATCAAGATCTTGAAGCTGCTGCACAATCTGTATCTGCAATTATTGCCAATAAAATTATCCCCACAACCCTTGAATTTTTAGACCAACCTACTTTAGAGGTCGTTGAGGCATATGCTCAAATTGGCTTACCAACAGATGTAAAAGCGGTTCTTTTAATTGAACAAGATGGCTCGCCAGAAGTCGTAGTGCGAGATATGGAAAAAATGGCTGAAATTTGTAAGCTACAGCATGCAGTTAGTGTGGAAGTTGCAAAAACAGAAGCAGATGCAGAAGCATTAAGGACTGCTCGTCGCTCTGCCCTTTCTGCATTAGCACGACTAAAGCCAACGACAATCCTTGAAGATGCTACTGTCCCTCGTTCAGAAATAGCTAAAATGGTCCAAGCGACCAACGAAATCGCTGAAAAATATCAAGTAAAGATTTGTACGTTTGGTCATGCAGGTGATGGGAACCTTCACCCCACTTGTCCTACAGACGCTAGAGACCATGACGAAATGGAACGTGTTGAAAAAGCATTTGAAGAGATTTTTGAAAAAGCGATTGAATTAGGTGGAACGATTACAGGGGAACATGGTGTAGGAGTTATGAAAGCGCCTTATTTAGAATTAAAGCTTGGAAAAGAAGGAATTGCTGCTATGAAGGCTGTTAAAATGGCACTTGACCCAAATCAGATTATGAATCCAGGCAAAGTGTTTGCAAAGGATAACAGAAAACGTGTGGTGGTAACCAAATGACAACAGCATCCGAACAGCAAAAAATTCAACAAGCTTTTCAAGAAAGAATGAATGAAGATGAATTACTAAACTGTATGCGCTGTGGCTTTTGCTTACCTTCTTGTCCAACATATATCACATCAGGTCAGAAAGAAACACATTCTCCCCGTGGTCGGATTGCATTAATGAAGGCAGTTGTCGATGGGTTCATTGAACCAGATGAAGATGTGGAACGTTCATTAGATCTATGTTTAGGCTGCCGTGCATGTGAACCTGTTTGTCCTTCTGGAGTAAAATATGGTCATTTACTTGAAGAAGCACGAGATATTATTCAACAAAATAAAAATCAGTCTCTATCTGAAAAGGTTATTAGAAAAACGGTATTTGATGGTCTATTTCCTCATCAAGAGCGCATGAGAACGGTAACTGGATTACTAGGATTTTATCAACGGTCTGGATTACAAACCATAGCGAGAAAAGTTGGCTTTATGAAGCTTTTCCCTGAAAATATAGCCACCATGGAAAAAGTGCTACCAGAGGTTCCAACGATGAAGGAAATGAAAAATCGTCCAGCCCATTTAGGAGCGATTGGAACACAGCAGAAAAGGGTGGCTTTTTTCTCAGGATGCTTGATGGATACTATGTTTCTTGAGACGAATAATGCCACGATGAAGCTCCTTCAGCTAGCAGGCTGTGAAATTGTCATTCCACAGGATCAAGCTTGCTGTGGCGCCTTACATGGTCACAGTGGTGAAAAAGAAACCTCAAAGGAGCTTGCGAAACGAAATATCCGTGCTTTTGAAAAGTTAGAAGTAGACTATATTATTACGAATGCTGGGGGCTGTGGTGCATTTTTAATCGACTATGATCACCTATTAAAAGATGACCATCAATGGAAAGAGCGTGCAGTTACCTTTACCCAAAAATTAAAGGATGTTAGTGAAATCTTATATGAACTGGAGTTCTTCAAAAGAAACGACTTTAAACTTCCGCACCAAATCATTACGTATCAGGATTCATGCCATTTACGAAATGTCATGAAAACAGCAGATGCTCCTAGAACCTTATTAAAAGCCATACAAGGAACTGATTACATCGAAATGAAAGATGCAGATCGTTGTTGTGGTTCAGCTGGTATCTACAATATAGTCGAATCTGAAATGTCCATGCGTATATTAGATGATAAAATGGTTAAAGCCAAAGCTACCCATGCAACAACAATAGTTACCGCAAACCCTGGGTGCTTGCTACAAATGAAGCTTGGGATTGAACGTGAAGGACTCTCCAAACAGATGCGTGCTGTTCATATTGTTGACTTATTACTTGAAGCAACTGGAGAAAAGCCTGAATTACATTAATTTCTTATATAAGGAGAGCATGTGATGATTTTTGACTATCATATGTTCTCCTTTCTTCATAGCTCTTATTTTTGTTAAGCAAAGGTATTTTCCTTTTCATTTCATTCTTCCAAAACTTTACCACTAATGAAATACGAAAGCTGATACATACTAGAGTTACAGAGAGCAATTTTGATCTCTGAATTCATTCAAAGGAGTTGAGATCGATGGCAAGAAGCAGCAATAAATTATTAGTGCCAGGAGTAGAGCAGTATCTAGATCAAGTAAAATACGAAATTGCGCAAGAGTTTGGCGTAAACTTAGGCTCTGATACAGCAGCACGTTCAAATGGATCTGTCGGTGGAGAGATAACGAAAAGATTAGTTCAACAAGCACAATCTCAACTGAACGGTCAAAGCCAATCTTAATTAAATAATATGGATAAAAAGTCCGGTCATTGCTGACCGGACTTTTCTTGTTCTCTTTCTTTTTTCTTCATTTCTTTTTTTTCTTCTTTCACTTTTTGTTTGATTTCTTTTTTGGCTTCTTTTTTAATTTTTTTTAGTTGCTGTCGGTTTTCTTTAATTTCTTTCTTTACTTCCTTCAGTTCTTTACGTTTCTCTTTTAGCTGGTTATTTTCTTTCAATACCTCTTTATTTTCTTTCAACTCACTCTTAAGATTTTTCTTCTGCTCTTCAAGCTGATTTGTTAGCTGATTCAGTTCATTTAAGTCTTGTTGCATGGAATCGTCATTCTTATTCAACTTCTCTTCTACTAATGGCTGTTTACTTGATGGATTAATTGGTGATTCAGTTGAATTCGATTGCTTTTCCCCATTTTTTTCAATAGTTACTGGTTCTTTTTTCTGAATCTTAATCATTTGTTTTTCTTTGTATACTCCAGCCGTTACACCTTGCTTCTTAGCTTTTTCTCGATCAACTTCAGTTGCTTCTATTACCGTAAGTTCCAGCTTTTCCTTTTCAACATCTTTTTGGATAGTAGAAATTTCTTTTTGTAGCTGTTTATCCGTTTCTTTTTCTCGTTTACCTTTGTATACTGTCGCAATTACTACTTCTTTATTTCTATTCATATACCCATGTTTCTCAATTGCAGCAAGTATTTGTTTGGCAACTGAATGAACTTCTTGACCTTTCCAGTCTTGAAGCTCCTTGACAATTTCAGTGCCCTCCTTGTTATATGGTGTAAGCTCCACAACCTCTAATTTTTCATTAACCCCAAGTTCTATACTCGGATTGATATCAATCGACATATATGCATATACCTGATCATTTTGGTAAAAAGGAAGGAAAGATACAATCGCAAGTATAAAAGCAAGCGCAACAGATATAATCGCTTTTTTCTTGAATATAGAAAATACAGAAGCAAATGATGGTTTATTTGCCTTTTCTTCTTCTGCTACTACAGGAAAAAAATCGATTTCTTGTCCCACTGTGTAATCCTTTTGTTGCTTTCTTGCTCTTAGAAATTCACCATTTGGGGTCAATAATGTTAAAAAACGCTCGTCTATTTCCATAATTATTCCCTTTCTCACGTTTCCAACACCCCTTTAATATAATCCTTTAAAAAATAATAATCCCCTATGAGAATGAGAGAAATGGCAATAATATATTTTCGATTACGTTCAATCGTCTTCCTGCTCACATTTACACGCTTCTCTAACTGCTTTACAGGCAATCTCTTTTTCTCTAACAGCAGCTTTTGAAGCTCTTCATCCAGTACAAGGATTTGGGCAACAACCATCGCATTTTTTCTTGCGTCCGCATGTTTAGGAGATTGTTCAACTAAGTCAGAAAATGACAAGTCATATTCCTTTAATACAGATGAAAAATGTATAATTTCTTCTCTTCTTAATTCATCATCAGATTTTTTTATATAATCATCAATGGAAATATGTTCTTCTATCGATGTTTTTGGACTTTCATCCTCATTGTCTTCTTTTGTTAAATCAAAGCTTAAATTTTGATGTCTTGATTGTTGTCGAATATAATCAATAACTCTTCGTTTTATTATAATTTCTGCAAAGCTTAGCAAAGAGCTACCTTTATCAGGGCTATACTTTTGAATGGCCTCATCAAAAGCAATCAGGCCAATGCTATATTCATCATCTGATTCATGTATATATCGTTTACAAACAGATGAAACAGTCTTGGCAATAAAAGGCTTATACGAATCAATAAGTTCATTATGAAGCGTTTTATCACCATCCTGTACTAAACGAACCGTTTCTTCTAGTGTTCGCTTGCGTTTTTTGGCCATAAACAGTAGGCTAAATAATTGCATATAGTCTCACCCCTTTTGTACACTGTATATTATACGGTGTTGTGTACATTTTTTTAAGGGTAAGGTATTGGAAAAAGCATTAACCTTTACAAAATAGGGCTATTGACTTACACGAATCAAAACAATAAAGGCTTTAATCTATTCCTTGTCCTTGCTTTCTGGCTTACCATTTTGCTTTAATTCTTTCACTTTGTTTTGAGCATTTTCACGATTTTTTTTTGCCTTGTCCTTTGCTGCTTCACGGTTTTGTTTGGCTGTTTCTTTTGCTAATTCGCTGTTTTCTTTTGCCTTTTCTTTTGCTAATTCATGATTTTGTTTGATTTTTTCTTTCTTTTCATTATCTATTTCTTTTGCTGTTTCTTGTTTTTGCTTAGCTAATTGATTTGTTGTCCTATGTGTAGCCTTACTAGCATCAATAATTTGCTGCTCACTTTTATTTCCAATGCTACGAATGGTTTCAACGTCCTCACGATTGCTGCTGTCAGGATCTACTGTTGCCTCATTTGAGGTTGAGACTTTTTCAGTTGTAAAATCATTAACTACTTCACCGACTTCTAAACCCTCTGATTCAGCTTCCATTTTACTTATTTTTTCAAAAAATTTTGCATAGCTCTTTTCGATATTTTTTTGAAGTGCAGCTTTGGCAGTAGGATTTTTCACTTTTTCCATAGCTGCTTGAAGTGCAATGATATGTTGTGAAAATATGATCTCAATCTCCGAGTGCGTGGTACCCTCTTGATCCTCTTCCACTTCTTCAGAAAGATTCTCTTCTTCATTTGCTTCTTCATTCGAAATTGGATCTTGAAGTGCATGGTTATCTGATTCCATTAGATGGTCTTCTTCCATTAATACCTTAAGTTCATCCATATCTGAAAGAGCGTTTTCCAAAAGCTCAATCGCTTTTTCATCATTTCCTTCAGCAAATAAGGCTTCTGCTTCTGCTAGTCGTTCTGTAGCGAACTCAGCTATAAGCTTAGCTTCTTTTTCATCATCTAGTGTAAATGCAAGCTTAATTTTCTCTAGTGCAAGCTTAGCAAAATAGAAGAAGTCTCCTGGAATAATCGATGGTACTTCACCCGCTTTTGAATCTTCATTTGAATCGATAATCACTCTATCTACCGATTGATCGTTTTGAGTTATTTCATTTTCCTCTACGTTTTCTGTTGTAGAAACTATGGAGTCTGCTTCACCTTGTTCATTGGCGTATGCTTGAGTTGTTGAAAAGGTAATTGTACTTGCTAAGACAAGTGCTATACTCGTTTTTGCCACTTTGTTCAAATCTTTATTTGGTAAAATTCCCATTGTTCACCTCATATAATTTTGTAACGGCGCCGTGTTTTCATTAAATGGTTACGTAAGGAGTTCAACGGTTTATGGGGGTTTTTCTAATAAAATTATAAGAAATAATTTTTAGCATGATATATAATTTAAAAAACAGTCCTTCCATGAAATCGAACAGTGAAAAGATTCTGAAAGATGGGATTACGTAAAGATACTTACCCCCTAGTTGTCTATGTATATTTACAACTTGAGCTATATGCATTTAATGCACCGAATAAAATATCATAACAGATCAAAAAATAGAATAACTTACATAAAGGAGTGAGCAAGAATGGAACAAAATAGAGTTAAACAAATTTTATCTTCTTCAGCAGATATTGACGTAAGATATAATGGGGTTTCTGTTTGGATCGATGAATTACATGAAGATGGCACAACTGCTACTGTTCATTTAAGAGGACCGCTTGAACAACGCTCTACTGTCAATATTTCTGAGTTAATAGAGGGATAACCAACACAAAGCCGCCAACTACTGGCGGCTTTGAATGTATATCATTAAATATTTTAGTAATAGACCAATTACAATCCCTGGAATCAAAAATAGCATGGGTAAAAACACGGGACCAATCAGTACACCATATAACTTTAATTTTGCCGAATAAAATACCCCAACCGTAACAGAATATGCACTAAAAACAAACGGGAGATAAGAATATTTCTCATCTTCGCTCATAACCGATCGATATCCATCCCATAATGCATACATATATAGACACGGATAAAATAAAATCCATTGAAAATTAATCGTGTTCAATGCTTGTTCAATTTCCCCTTGAAAACTATAAAGAATCGCTAAATTAAAACGGGCAAACATATTAATTGTTATTTCTAGGAAAATAAATAAAATCCCTTTTACATATTGCCGCATCAATAATTGACTAAACCCTGGTAATGCAATATTCCAAAGCATTACTTCTAGCTTCCCAAGTTTTTGCATCCATCATCACCAAAAATCCTTTCGTTAACACTAGTTTGCTCCTTTTTCTTTTCCAATATCAGTAAAAATTTTATTGATTTATTACAATATTCGACATAAAGGGTATAAAGCTCATTTACTAAGACAATTCCTATAAATAGAAACCATATCATAAATCATAAAGAGGGAAAAAAGATGATTATTTTCGCGTATCTCACGAACCGTAGTCCCCTTTTACTCGCCTGATTTACTCTACAAAGTTACGTACATCTTTTCGGACTTTGCTTGTCTTGGAGCCTCATCCCTTTATAAAGCCTTAGTATCAGATTTCTGTTCGTCAAGCCAAGATTTTATTCCTCGCTTCCTCCAGCCCTTATCTCACAATAAGCACCTTGTGCTTGCTTAGTGGTTGGCTGATGTGTACCCACAGTGGACCTCCACCACCACACCTAGATCGTTGCCATGCCTGGCACACAAGAAAAAAGGCCTTTTTTTATCAAGGCCTTTTCTTTCTTTTAAATCCTTCTCTATTTGCATCTTTATCTTTTATATACATTTTTCGGTTTCTCATTAAGATTCCATTCTATCGCTTTATCTTGCAAATACTTTACCCAGTATAATTCATCCTCATGAATTGTTGGAATTACTTCTAGAGCCCACATTTTTACAACTTAGCGACCAACTTTCAATATCCGATCTATCGAAATATTCCCATCATCTATCTAGGTAATAGATACTTGATAATGAGGATTAGATTTATGCTTCTCATAAAAATTTATCATGGAAGGGATCCCTTCTTTAAAATCTGGACAGACAATTCCTGAATCTTTGAGATCTTCAATTGTCTGTGAACAGTCAAAATTCCCCATCCATGTAAAATAATCAATCGTTTCCTTCTCCACTTGTAAATATGTTCTAACCATTTTTAAAGAAAGTGCACATTTTACTATCCATATTGGCAAACTACCTATTAATTTCTTTTTCAATAAATATTCGACCATCATCTCATAAACCTCAGATACTCTATAGGGGTTTGGGTCTGTTAAATGATAGGTTTTCCCTATTCCATTTTCGCTAAAGCTTAAATAGACTGTAGCATTTAGAATATAATCAATAGGAACTAGATTAATAACTGCTTCAACACTTCCAATCCTTGGAATAAAAGGGGAAAGTCTTAATTTATCTAGAACATTCAATATGAAATATGGCCCATCAAACTTAATCGTTTCACCTGTTTCGGAATGTCCCTTTACAATTCCTGGTCTAATAATGGATACAGGAATGTGTGCCTTTAATTCATTTACTAAGACTTCAGCTTCATATTTCGTCTCTTCATAATAATTTTTAAATGCGCTCGGCTTTTGAAGTTCATGCTCATAAAGAACCCCTTCTCGAAAACCAGCAACATAGGCTGTACTAAAATAGACATATCTCTTTAGATTCCGTAGCTCCATTACCCAATCATTCATATTTCTAGTTCCATCTACATTAACTAGATAGGCAATATCCTTTGGCACAGCTAGATCATAAATTGCTGCAAGATGAAATACATGGGTAACATTATGTATTAATTCCTGTTGTTGTTCATTTGAGATACTTAGTCCTTCCTTTGTAATATCTCCTATAACTAGGTGAAACTGTTCCTCTTTTAAATTTAGTTCTCTTATGATATTTTTCCTTTCTATTGAGGCTTTTTCCATCATACTTGGGAGCACAAGTGCATAAACGCTCCCTTGAAGCTCGTTGTTTTCAACTATTTTACGAATAAGCTGATTGCAAATGAATCCAGGGAACCCCGTAAAAAAATATTTCATCTCATCACCACCCCTTTTTCCTTATTTTAACTATATGTTATGGAAATGAGAAATATTTTATTTGATTATTCAGAAAAATTTACCCATGCATTACAAGACACATTTTCATCAAATAAATAGATGGCTAAAATGCAACATAAACATAGGCTGTATTCGTATACAATGTTGCTTTTGCAAGCATGGGTAGTTTTCGTATGAAGAAGGTTATCTTATCTGGTAAAAAACAACACTCTCTTAGAAATAGCCTAATCTTTTAACCAAGCATAACTAGCTATAAAAAACGGTAAGCAACTACGTGTGTACATGGTTTGCTTACCGCTAATCATTATTTCGTTAATTAAGATTTTGAATCGTTCTTGTCTTTATCAGATGACTCATCATTTTTATTGTCTTTTACAAGCTTAAGTAACTCTTCTAGCATAGTTGCCATATCATTGCGACTGTATCTAGTGGATTCTGTTAATTCATGTTTCTCTTCACGAGGTGCATCTAGTTCTTTCTGTTCTTTCATATCTTCATCTTCATGTTTCTCAATGCGTTCCTCTAATAAATATGCTGGAATAAGATGACCATCAGGTGTAGCGTACATCTTATTTAATCTTCTCGTCTCTTTATCGAAAAAGCTATATACAACTGGAATAACGAATAATGTTAGGAATGTACTACTAATTAAACCACCGATAACAGTGATCCCCATCGGTTGATTAATCTCTGTACCTTCACCTATTCCTAGCGCTAATGGAATAAGTCCTAAGATTGTCGTTAGGGCTGTCATAAGGATTGGTCGAGCACGGTCCTTTACTGAAACGACAATCGCATCATAGCTTCGCATTCCCTCATCCTTCTTCTGGTTAATATAGTCGACAATCACAATCGCGTTATTAACGACGATTCCTGCAAGAACAATAATACCGATGATCGCAGTTAAGCTAACTGGTGTTCTTGTTACCGTTAAGGCAATCGCAACCCCAATAACCATCAATGGCACTGTAAACATAATAACAAATGGATATTTTAAGGATTCAAATTGTGCAGCCATAACTAGGTAAATAAAGATAATTGCGAGAACAAATGCCATTAACATATCATCAATAGACGAATCAAGTAGCTCTCGATCCCCACTAAAGACAATCTCAGTTTCCTCAGATAAATCTAAATCAGCAATTTCTCCATCTACTTTTTTCGAGATTTCACCCAAATTCGTTGAATCCTTGTATTTAAGGGTAAATTGTACAGCGTCCTGTTGGTTAATTCGCTGAATATTTACAGGTCCTTTTCCTTGTTCAATTGTTGTTACCTCGTCAAGAGTCACAAAGCCACCATTTGGCTTTTTTATTAATAATTTTTTTAGTTCTTCTAGATTTTGAGTAATATCCTTATCATACTCTACAAAAACCCCATATATATTTGCGTTTTGAGCGGTCATTTGTGTAGCTTGGTTTCCTCTTGTTACATCATTTACGATCATTGCAATTTGAGCTGGAGCTAGCCCCTCTTGAAGAGCTTTTTCACGGTCTACTGTTATTTGAATTTCTTCTACTTCATCCATTAGGTCAGTAGTCAATTCATTCACATCATCTAATTCAATCAAAGCGTCATAAATTTTATTCACTGATTCATTTAGTCGATTGCTGTTCGTATCTCTTACATTAAAGGTTAATGTGTTGGGAGCTGAGCCTGAAGAAGATTGAAGACTAAATGAGACTTCTGCTGTATCGTTTACTTTTCGGGCTGCTCTCTCTACATCTCCCTTTACATCATCGACAAACTCAAAGGTTGATCGCTCACGGCTCTCAAGGTCCTCCATTTTAACATAGAGCTCACCTATATTCGCATTCTTCGAACCTCTAAAAGAACCTTCTTGAGTTGTTCCGATTAAGCTTACATACGTATCAACATCATCCTGCTCTTCAAATTCCTTCTCTATTGCTGACATAACCTCTTCCGTTTCAGTCAAGGCGACACCATTTCCTAGCTCTACTCGAATGCTAAAAAAGCCTTCATCTGTATTCGGTAAAAATTGAGTTCCAACTGTCGTTACCCCATATCCTCCGCCAATTAGCAATACAATCGTAATGATGATGACTGCTGCACGATTACGGAGCGACCATTTAATCGAGCTTTCAAGAAGATTCATCGGGCGAGATGTTTGTCTTTTTTCTTCTATATTATTCTTCGGCTGTTTTAACAATCTACTTGCTAACATTGGGACAACCGTTAAAGCGACAACTAAAGATGCAAATAAGCTAAAGGAAATCGTTAGGGCAAATTCTGTAAATAATTCTCCAATAATCCCTGTAATAAATACGACAGGTAAAAATACGGCAATCGTGGTTAATGTGGAAGCCGTTATAGCTGCTCCAACTTCCTTAGCACCGTCTCTTGCAGCTTCCTTAGGATCCTTGCCCATAGATAAGTGGCGATAGATATTTTCGATTACAACGATGGCATTATCGACAAGCATCCCAATTCCAAGAGCTAGACCACCCAAGGTCATTATATTTAAAGTGAAATCTGCAAAATACATAAGGACAAAAGTGAAAATGACTGAGTAGGGAATGGCAATCCCGATAATTAATGGGCTCTTCAAGTTTTTCAAGAAGAAAAACAACACCATCATCGCAAACACTCCACCTAGTAAAAGAGAGTTCGAAATATTTCCAATCGCTTGCTGAATGTAATCCCCTTGATCAAATAGAACCTCAGACTCGATTCCTTCATAAACATCCTTTTCAAGCAACTCATCTAATTGACTGACAAATTCCTTTGATACAGCAGCTGTATTAGCGTCAGATTGCTGTAAAACACTCAGTAAGACAGATGGCTCTTGGTTTGTACGAGTAATTGTTCGATCATCTAGGTTTGTTAGGGCAACGTCACTTACATCACTAACCTTGATCTTCTCACCGTTTGAAGGATTAATCGTTACAGTTAAATTCTTTAATGTATCAATGGAATCTATCGTACTAATAATACGCGTAGTTAATTCCTTGTCATTCGTTAAGATTGTATTCCCAGGCATGGAAATATTATTTGCTTGGATAACATCAACAACATCCTGTTGGCTCAAATTATAGGTTTTTAATTTATCTTGATCCAATTGGACGCGAACTTCTTTTATTGTAGTTCCTGAGAGGTTAACACTTGCTACTCCATCCACTTTGGTTAACTCTAACTTTAATTGTTCTGCTAATTCTCTTAAAGATTGCTCATCACGATCTGAACTCAAGCTAAGCTGAATAATCGGAAACTGTGAGGGGTCAAACTTAAGAAACCTAGGTTTTTGTACATCATCTGGCAATGTTGTTTGATCTAAACGCTGAATGACTTCACTTTGGATTTCATCAATGTCAGTTGTCCAAGAAAACTGCAATAAAATTAAATTTGCACCTTCCTGTGAAGTAGTAGACATCGTTTTAATTCCTGGCAATGTAGCTAAATTGGCCTCTAAAGGCTTTGTGACTTTTTCAACGACTTCATCAGGGCTAGCACCCGGATAGGATGTAACGACTACCCCAACAGGCGGATTAATATCCGGAATCAACTTTAATGGAATATTTAAAAGCGAGACCGCACCTAAGATTAGAACTAAAAACATCGTCACTAAGGTGAAAATGGGTCTTCTAATGGAAAAATTACTGATCTTCAAAATTTTTTCTCCTTCCCTTAATCAAATGACTGGCTGTATGTAATTTCATATATATAACTATATTAAAGCCTTGAAGCGTATGCAATTATTTGTGTGTTTCAAACATTACAATCCTGTGAATACAGTTATTTTTTCCAAATAAAGGGGAATATAGTCTGATGCATATAAAATCAAGTAGAGGCTGGAACATAACTAAATGACTCCTTCTCAAAGACGAACAAAGACTATTTTTAATATTTAGGTTGTATATACAGGTTCGTTCCACCTGCGCTGCAGTCACTCCCTTTCCGCGGGGAGGAAGCTGAGCCTCCTCGCTGCGCTTTGGTGCTCATCCTTTCCTCTATTTCCCTTTGAAGTCGAGTGCCTTCTGCTCCATTCCACTATTTTTAAAAAGCTTGTTTTCCGAATAAACAAAAATACCCGAACTATAAAAGGAGATAACTCCTAATAGTTCGGATAGATCATTGACTGAAATACGTATGTTCCAGCCTCTTTACTGATTAGTTTCTAATGATGCGGAATCCAGTCAGTCCATAAACGACTGTTAAGAGCGGCGAGAATAGACAGAAAAACGTAAATGGAAGATAGTCTAAAGTGGATACTCCTAGTACACTAGTTAAAAAGACACCACAAACTCCCCAAGGTACAAGCGGGTTAACGACCGTCCCAGCATCCTCTAATACTCTAGATAAATTCTTCAAATGTAAGCCAGCCTTCTGAAAAGGTTCCTTAAATGTATTTCCAGTTAAGAGAATCGATAAATATTGTTCTCCTACTAAAAAATTGATACCAATTGCAGTAGCAGCAGTAGATGAGATAAGCATTGGCACTTTGTGGAGCATGCCTTTTACCCCATCCAACAAAGCGGGTAGTATGCCAAGCTTAAATAATAACCCTCCCATTGAAAGTGCTAGAATCACAAGGGAAATGGAGAAAAGCATACTTTCAATTCCACCTCGAGAGAGTAATGCATCTAACTCTTCTATTCCAGTAGTTGAAGTATATCCAGAGTATAAGACTTGTACAATTTGTTTCATAGTAGTTGAATGGTTTACGACAAAGCTAATAACAATCGCTGTGAGTATACCTGCCGATAAGGTAAGAATGGCTGACACTTTTCGAATAGCTAGTGCAGTTAGTATCACAAAAGGAATAAGCGTATACCAATGAATGAAACCTGCATTCAGCAATCCTTCCTTTAGGCTTTGTAGCTTTTGAAAGCTTGAATCTGCTTGTTTAGGGGATAAAACCATAAACATTATGAAAGACAACACAAAAGCAGGAATTGTTGTCCATAGCATATTTCGAATGTGCTCAAATAAATCGACCTTTACGAGCATAGAGGCAAGATTTGTTGTATCTGACAACGGAGACATCTTATCCCCAAAAAACGCACCTGAAATGACGGCACCTGCTGTAATTGCCTCTGAAAGACCAAGTGCTGTACTAACGCTAATAAAGGCAACACCGATAGTCGCTGAAGTAGTTAACGAACTCCCAATACTAATTCCTACGATCGCTGTAACCAAGAATACAATGGCATAAAAGAACTTACCGTCTACAACACTTAATGCTAAGTAGATAAACGTAGGAATGGTACCACTCATCATCCAACTGCTGATTAAAACCCCTATAAAGAAAAAAATCATAACGGCACCCAGACCAGATTTGGCACCCTCTACCATCCCATTTTCAATTTCTTTCATTGAGACCTTTTTAAATAAACCAAAACCGATCAATAGAAAGGTTGCTAACAATATTGGGATATGTGGAACCGCTCCTAAAGAAATGATCGTGTAGCTTATTCCTCCCAGTATTAATATAACCATTAACAAAGCTTCAAGAGGCTTTACTGTTATAACTGATTGATTCTCCATGATGTTTTCCTCCAATTTAATAATAGTATCACGAACCTAATAGAGCTTATCCTAATATTTCACGGATGGTTTCACTTGAAAGTTGGGGAGTAATATAACCCGACTTTTCAAGGAGATTTGGTTTGTTCTTGAGCCTTTAAAATTAAACACAAAAAAAGCTACTTAATCCCTAGGGACGAAGAAGCTCCGCGGTACCACCCTAATTGACCATCCTTGTTTGTTAAAGGACCATCCTCTTTCATTGTTTGCTGTCCGTAAGGCAATTTGTAGGTCAAGTCATATCTGCCTAGATTTGCACCAACCATCTAGTCTCTACTTGCTGCGACGATATTACTCTAATAATAATTGCAGACTGCTCTATCATCTTTTTCACTTAAACGCTTTTTAGCTTTTAGGCACTAAAGTATTTTCGTATACTATTAATATATGATTCTTTTCAAAAGATGTCAACAATTATATTATTCCTAATCATATTGTTTTGAATCTAAGAGAACTAATTTTGAGTGAAAGAATCCTGTACATTTGTCGATGTAAAGCGCATATATTACAAGACAAAACTTAGCAGTCATGATTAGGTAGATCGTTCGTATAAAAAGAAGCGAACACTCATTTGTAACAGCATGAATAGACTTCTAAGAAGTGAATGCTGCATTCGTTGGCTTACCAATAAAATAGCCCTGAGCTAAATCAACTCCAATTCTACGACAATAGGCCAATTCTTCTTCTCTCTCTATTCCTTCCGCTAACACAATAATGTCTAACTGTTTTGCAAGAGAAATAACTTGTTGTAAAAATTCCTGTTTCTCATCTGATTGATCACAATGGTCAATATAGTGTCGATCTATCTTTACATAATCCGGGGATAAAAGTTCTAGCATAGAGAGTGTAGAAAATCCGGCACCCACGTCATCTAGCGCCACTTTCATCCCTTCCCTTTTATATGTGGATAAAACATCCTTTAAATGGTCAATGTCTTCAATTTTTTCAGTCTCCACCACTTCAAAAACTAGATTATTAGGGTTTATTTGATATTTATCTACTAAATTAAAGGTGTGTCGTAAGCAATAATCCGGGTTGTAAATAGTCGATGGTAAAAAGTTGATAAAACTCTTTACCCCGTCTTGAACAAAGCTTTTTCTCGTCTTAATGGCTACTTCCCGTGCACGTTGATCTAATAGAGAAAGTAACCCCGTTTCTTCTGCAGCTTGAAAAAGCTTTAAAGGAGAAAAACTTTTGCTACCACCAGTTCTCAAGAGGGATTCATAGCCATACAATTGATTTTTCTTTAGCTCAATAATTGGCTGAATGTAACTTTCAAGTTCACCATGTTGAATGACCTCAACTATTTCTCGTTCCTTGACTCTTGCGTATAGTGATGATAATGGATAGGTAAGAAAGGGATGCTCATCTTTATCATTTAATCCTACCTTAATGTTTGATTTTTCAATTTTGATTTCATCCAAGATGTTGTTCAAATCTTCCACTGATCGGAACGGGCATTTCATCCATTCATCATTATGCTTCTGAAAAAGGGCTGGCAAAACAAATTGTTCGTGTCTAATAAATAAATATCCCTTTTCATAAAGCACAAAAGGAATCCCACAATGGATACATTGGTCATTCAATAAAAACCCTCCTTTTTTCCTGCCTCTCTTCATCATAACAAAAACAATAAACAAACAGCTTAGCAAATGTTTTTCAAATCTTTAGATATTCTCTTTAAAGCATCCTACGGAATGTCTTGTCTTTACTCATGAAGCAATAATAAAAGAGGCCATTCATATTGAAATAGCCTCTTTTCTCTCTATTCGTACATATCCATTGGGTTATACAGTTTGACATCTGGATTTTTATCTTGAAACCATCTTAGAGCAAAATCATTTTCAAATAAGAATACTTTTTTATCATAACGATCATGAACGAGAATGCTTCTAGAGCTAGAAAGATTTTCGTTGATTTGTTCATTTTCTACCCAACGCGCAATTTTCGAACCTTGACGTTCCATTAAGACTTCCACATTATATTCATTTTTCATACGATGTTCAAATACTTCGAATTGAAGCTGCCCGACTGCACCTAACAAATATTCTTCAGTCTTCACTGTTTTAAAGAGCTGAATCGCTCCTTCTTGCACGAGCTGTTGAATACCTTTATGAAAATGTTTCTGCTTCATCACATTCTTTGCTGTAACACGAACAAATAGTTCAGGAGTAAACTGTGGAAGGCGATCATAGTGGAAAGCATTTTTCCCAACAGTTAAAGTATCCCCTATTTGATATGTTCCTGGATCGTAAAGTCCAACGATGTCTCCACTTACAGCTTCCTCTACCGTACTTCGGTCGTCAGCCATAAAGGAAGTCGATTGAGCCAGCTTAAGTTGCTTTCCTGTTCTAGGAAGGTTCACCGTCATCCCACGCTCAAACTTCCCGGAACACACACGTAAGAATGCAATTCGATCGCGATGAGCAGGATTCATATTCGCTTGGATCTTAAAAATAAAACCAGAAAACTCATCAGATAACGGATCAATTTTTCCCTCAGATGAATTACGAGCTTGAGGAATTGGAGCATACTTTAAATACGTTTCTAAAAAGGTTTGTACACCGAAATTAGTTAATGCACTTCCAAAGAAAACAGGCGTTAAAGAACCATCTGCAAGCTTTTCCTCAGAAAATTCATTCCCTGCTTCATTTAAAAGCATAATTTCTTCGATGGTCTGATCATAGAGACCGGAATCCTTTAGAGGATGGCTTCCTTCAATTTCTCCATCTTCATTCAGATTAATATATTTTTCTGATTCATCTACACGAAACTGTTCAATTCGATTATAGAAGCGATCGTAAATCCCTAGGAATTCTTTCCCCATCCCAATTGGCCAATTCATCGGATATGACTCAATTCCCATTACTTCTTCTAACTCAGCTAATAACTCAAGTGGCGCTCGTCCTTGGCGATCCAGCTTATTAATAAATGTAAAGATTGGAATTCCACGCATGCGACAAACCTTGAAAAGCTTTAGCGTCTGAGCTTCAATCCCTTTTGCTGAGTCGATGATCATTACCGCACTATCTACAGCTGTTAATGTACGATACGTATCTTCACTAAAATCTTGGTGACCTGGAGTATCCAAAATATTAACCCGTGCACCATCATAGTCAAATTGCATCACACTTGATGTCACAGAAATTCCACGTTGTTTTTCAATTTCCATCCAATCACTTGTTGCGAATTTTCCTGTTTTCTTCCCTTTAACCGTACCCGCATCTCGGATCGCTCCTCCAAATAATAAAAGCTTTTCCGTTAAGGTTGTTTTACCGGCATCCGGATGGGAAATGATCGCAAAGGTGCGTCGAGACAACACTTCATCTTTAAAACTATTTGACATAATCTTATCCTCTCTTTTATGCAAACTAACACTTGATTCATGTATATAATGTTTTATTTTCTTTACCCATAACTTCTATCATATCTCCCTGGTGAACAGATTGCAATTGTATTAAGTAAAATCCCAGCCCATTTTTGTCTAATTCGCTAAGAGGAGACCTTTCATTTCCAATATTTTTAATAAACTAAGATGATCTTAAGTCCTTCCAATAAAACCTAAGCCTCTCGTAATAGGTTTAAGCCCTCTCAAACAATAGGGTGTAGCATACTATAAAAAGAATAACCTTATTTTAGGAGGGGAAATGATGAAGGATGCTGACAAGGAAATCATTAAGGAGATAGTCGCAAAACAAATTGAACAGCAGATGAAGGAGTTTGTTACTAAAATCACCAATGAAACAATAAATGAAAACGGTAACTCAAGTATTAAAAATAGCGGAAATGGATTTGTTTACGTTGATAATACAGGGATTGCCTATGCAATGATTTTATTCTACAAACAATTTATCGAAAATCAAAATGTAGACTCTAATTCCTATGACTCTATTTTAGAAAAACTTGAAAACCTCATTACTGAGAATCGAAAATTATTCAAAGAAATGATAAAACCTAAAGACAGCGGTGATTAATCTTTCTTTTGAAATGGTGGTGATTACTGATGATAAAACCCATCCATTTGCTTCAAAGTTTAGTTGGAAAACAGGTTATCATTCAGCTTAAAGGCGGCACTGTTTTTAAACACATTGGCAGCAAAAACAACCCGACATTTGTATTTCAACTAATATCTATAGATCCTACACATCAACTTATTAAAATAAAACCGGTAGTGTCAGAAACAAATCAGCTATTGAATACCTCGATATTCATTTGTCTAGACCAAATCTGTGCGATCCAAAGTTGGCTCTATGAAAAGAAAGACCACAATAAAAAAAGCAAGATAACTGCTTCTTCACTAAAGGGAAATCCCAGCACTATCCAACTGAATTCACAGGATAATTATCTTGATACATTAAGTAAGATGGATAAAAAAAATGGCCTGCAGTCCCAACCTGTAAAACTTAAACAGAATCAAAAAACTTCACCTCAGCCAATGGAAAACGCTACTGATTCTACTAATGAAAATAATGGAAGCTTAGTTGATCAACAAGATATCAACAATCTCACAAATACTCCATTCCAAGATAAAAATGCGACGTTGGACAATTACCGAACTCCATCAATAACTACCACACCCGATAATGAACATATTCCCATAATTAAAATAAATCCCCCTTTCATTATTGAAAATCAAGGATCAAATGAAAATGGCAATTCTCTCATCAAGAATTCTGGATCCTTCTATAGTAATAATTCCGCTATTCAATCAGATTGTTAACCCATTCACATACGGGTGTCTGAACATATTCTATAGTAGATAGCCAAGGAGGTGAGATTATGGCACTATTCAACGAAGAAACACTTGCTTTAGCAGTTGCGATCGCGAAAGCTATGCAAGCACAAATGCAAAAAACAGATGTTGATGTAACAAATGATGCAGATGCTTATGCGTTCGCATACTCAGTTGCTACTGCTGTTGCAAAGCAATTTCAAAAACAATACCAAGAGCAGTACCAAAATCAATACCAAGGTCAAGCGCAAGGTCAAGGATCTGAACAGGACTCCGATCAAAAAATCTTTAACTCAAACAAAAACTTAAACGGTAACTCTTTTATTAAACACAAAGATGGTTATTATTCCAACCAAGCAGAATAATTCCTACGAATCATTCAAAGGATAAAGGAGGTAAAAAGATGGGATTAGGTAATGGGTTATTCGATGAAGAAACGATTGCTGCTGCAGTAGCATTGGCAATTGCCATTCAGCAACAGATGCAAAAAACTGAAGTAGATACTGACAATACCGCATTCGCTTATTCAGATGCATTTTCACATGCCTTTGCAAAGGCGTTCCAAGAGCAATTTCAATATCAATTTCAATATCAGTCGCAATACCAAGGGCAAGCACAAGGACAAGATTCTGATCAAGACTCAGAACAAAAAGTAGCAAATGCAAATAAGAACTTAAACGGAAATGCCTTTATTGCAGACGATTATTAAGTAAGGTACATCAAAGGGACATAGTCTGCACTATGTCTCTTTGTTTACATCCTCATTTCACATTTCCCTACTTAGCAGGAATTCAAAACGATTCCCTAAGCTTGGTTCTCTTTTTTTATTTCCTTTTCTATTTTTCATATGTTTCGCCTCATAATAAAAATCTCTTTTGGAATGATAATAAAATAATGAAACCCACATCATGTAAATACATATTAAACAGAGGTGAAAAGATGAACTATATTTGGGGTATATTTGGAATCTTAACGGTTTTAGGAATTGCCTTTCTTCTTTCTAACAACAAACGTTCGATAAACTTTCGGACCATCCTTGCTGGGTTAGCTATTCAGCTAGGCTTCGCATTTGCAGTCTTAAAGTGGGATTTAGGAAAAAAAGCTCTTAATGGGCTTACCATGGCTGTTAATGACATTATTAATTATGCGAATGAAGGAATTAACTTTTTGTTTGGTGGTTTGTTTACTGACCAATCTGGTGTTGGGTTTGTATTCGCTTTTCAAGTCTTACCAGTCGTCATATTCTTTTCTGCGTTAATTTCTGTACTCTATTATTTAAAAATCATGCAGTTTTTTATTAAATTCCTTGGGGGAGCTCTTTCTTGGCTGCTTGGAACGAGAAAGGCAGAATCAATGTCTGCAGCTGCAAACATCTTCGTCGGACAAACAGAGGCTCCACTAGTCGTGCGCCCCTATTTGGCTCACATGACGCATTCTGAGCTCTTTGCCGTTATGACAGGAGGATTAGCTTCTGTAGCGGGATCTGTTCTTGTTGGATACTCATTGCTTGGGGTACCGTTAGAATATTTACTTGCAGCAAGCTTTATGGCGGCTCCAGCAGGTTTAATTATGGCGAAAATGATAATTCCAGAGCAGGAAGAGAATGAAGAAGGCAAGGAATTCGAAATGGAGGTCGATAATGAGTCTACAAACGTGATCGATGCGGCAGCAAGGGGGGCAAGTGTTGGCTTACAACTTGCATTAAATATTGGTGCTATGCTTCTCGCATTTATTGCACTAGTCGCATTAATTAATGGGATTTTAGGGTTAATTGGTGGACTCGTTGGATTTGACCAACTAAGCCTTGAGATGATTTTAGGCTATGTATTCTCCCCATTAGCCTTTGCGATTGGTGTTCCATGGGCTGAAGCCGTACAAGCTGGCAACTATATTGGGCAAAAGATCATCTTAAATGAATTTGTTGCTTATTCTGCTTTTGCACCAGACATACCGAACTTAACAGATAAAACAGTTGCAATTATCAGCTTTGCTCTCTGCGGCTTTGCGAACATATCCTCGATGGCCATTCTATTAGGAGGGCTCGGAAATCTTGCGCCTAATCGCAGAGCGGATATTGCTCGCCTTGGTGTGAAGGCTGTTATTGCAGGTGCACTTGCATCTTTATTAAGTGGTGCTATTGCTGGTATGTTATTTTAAATATCGCAACTGTACACATTATCTCGTCCTCCATCTATTCGGTGGAGGACTTTTTTTGCAAATATTTTACTTAGCATAAAAACATAGCTATAGTATCTTTAATAGCACTTATTGTGAATACTATACTTTTCAATGAGGTGAAACTTATTATTATGAAGAATAACAACCTGTTTGAAGATGGATATAAAAAATACGAAGCAAAAGCAGAGGAATACGCACAAAATCCCGAAAAAACAGAAGGTTTATTAAAGAAAGCCATTAGAAAAGCAGATGAGAAAAAAGGTTCTTTATCTGAAGTTTGGGATAAATTTCAGCTATTAATTCAATTAATAAAGGCGTGGTCTAAAGGGGAATATACAAAAATACCGAAAAAATCGATTGTCATGATCATCGCAACTATTCTTTATTTTGTAGCTCCAATAGACATTGTACCTGACTTTATCATGACCCTTGGGTTTTTGGATGATGCGGCCGTTATTGGTTTTACTCTTAAACAGATTTCAACAGATTTAGAAGAATTTCGAAAATGGAAAGAAGATTAAGGGGTAACTACATTTTTAATTCATCCTTTTCTTTAATTAACCACTTTACTTAGAGTTTACTCTAAGGCTTACACTGACTATGTCAGTCATTCAAACTGACTCTTTAAATATTTTATCAATAGGGAGAGTCTATTTAATGAAGAAATTAGTTGTCATTACAGGTGCAAGCTCAGGTTTCGGAAAAGAAATGGCCAAGTTATTTAGTAACGCTGGCAATCCTGTTTTACTTTTAGCTAGAAGAATTGAACGATTACAGGAAATGAACCTACCTAATGCCATGTGTAGAAAAGTAGATGTAACAGACTTAGATGCTTTTGAAAAAGCCGTTCGTGAAGCTGAAGACCGATATGGAAAAACCGATTTACTTATCAATAATGCTGGGGTAATGCTACTTGGCACGATAGACAATCAAAATCCAAGCGAATGGAAAACAATGCTTGATGTGAATGTAATGGGTGTTTTAAATGGGATGCAAATTGTCATGAAAGATATGAAAGATCGAAAATTCGGCACCATAATTAATCTTTCCTCCATTGCAGGTGTTCAGCCATTTGGAAACCACGCAGTATACTGTGCGAGTAAATATGGGGTTAGAGGACTAACTCAAGTTGCAAGAGCTGAAATGAGCCCCTTTAATGTAAGAGTGGTGTGTGTGGAGCCAGGTGCGGTTGGGACTGAATTATTATCCCATACAACAAGTGATGAAATAATTGAAGGCTATGAGGCTTGGAAACAGAGTGTAGGAGCAATCAATATTACAGCATCTGATATTGCAACAACGATTAAATTTGTCTATGACTTGCCACAATCTGTCCTAATTCGCGAGCTAATCATTACCGATACTATGCAGGATGCATAATATAACTAGACTTGATTAGTACATTTAGTTCTAATTAAGTCTAGATTTTTTTCGTTTTATGATTGAGAATTATATTACATATTAATAGAAGTAGACCTAAGTAAGACAGCAGATTGTGGAAGAAAAAGCCTAAACCAAGTTTACAGAATTGATTCCAATTTTAGCAAAAAGGGGATGTATACATGTATAAAATTAATGAAGTCTCATCAATCGCTGGCCTATCTACTCATACGTTAAGATATTATGAAAAAGAAGGGATATTGCCTCCAATTAATAGAGACCACACAGGGAATAGATTGTATACAGAAGAAAATATTGCATGGCTTGATATAGTTACCTGCCTAAAGGAAACGAATATGCCTGTCCAGCAAATAAAAGAAATCGTCAGATTAAGTATTATTGGGACTACTACCATTGAAGAAAGAAAAAGAATCCTGCTCTCCCATCGAATAAAAATCGAAAATCAAATAAAAGAATTAGAATTGAATATTAATAAAGTAGATAGAAAAATTGCATTCTATGAAGGAAAGGATGAATGTTAGTCATCCTTTCACTTTCTCTTCATATTGTTTAATTTGATCCTTAATTAGCTGTAGTTCTTCTATTGAAAGTTCACTTAAAGCGTTTTTGATGCCCTCCTCCAACTGAACTCGATTTTTTTCAAGGTATTGATTCCACCAGTCGCGCAATCCCTCTGTCCTGTCAAGTAAGTGCTCTACGTCGATTTCTTCTATTTCATCATCTGAAATATATTCCATCACCACACCTAAAAATCTGTTTAGCTTTGATATTTCATTGTCAGTATTCCTATTACCCATTTCTTCAAGCTCTTCTGATGACTTGCGGGGCATCCGTAATTCACTCCTTTTCTATATAGTTTTATTCTCCTTTAATCCACCAAATTTCATTCCTAATGAAAAAAAACCAGCATACCTGTAGGATAGCTGGTTTTCATCGTACTATTTATTTTGCAAATCGATGGTTTCCAATTTCAAATGTGACTGTTCTTGTTTGGAGCCATGTGCTGCTAATAATATTTGGATTATAGAAATATAAAGAGTCCTTTCCTATTTCATCATGTTGAATAGCTTCTTTAACCGCTTGTTTTGCTTCATCTCCAGCGGGCTGGTTAATCGTACCATTGTCGACAGGTTGAAATTGCTTGTCCTCATATATAACTTCTTTTATTGTATCTGGGAACTGGTCACTTTCTACTCGGTTTAAGACGACCTCTGCAACAGCAACTTTTCCTTTAAATGGTTCCCCTTCAGCTTCAGCATGTACAAGTCTAGCTAATAACTCTTTTTCAGATGGAGTTATGGAAGAATCTTGAACAGGTTTTGGCACGATGATTTTTTTTCCGCTTAAATCTTGGTCATCCTTTAAAAAATTTACGATCTTGATTTCTTTCTCTGATACACCGAACTCTTTTCCTTTATCTAGAAGAGTTTCCCCTTTTTTCATCTTATACACTTTAACACCGTCTATAAGTTCAGCAGAAGCACTGTTATTAATCTGGATGAAAGAGAATGAGAGGACTCCCATGAATACGACTAAAGAAATTAGTTTTCTCATCGATATTCCTCCTTTTTCTATTGAATTGAAAAACATACGTTATACCTTATCACAGTCTCTCTGGAAGATTCAATATAAATGATTTCCATGTTATTTATTCCTACCCTTTAATGGAAATGTAAGCAATTAACTAGTCAAATCATAAAAATCTGCTATAATGATGGGAGTATTTCATTACAAGAATCTGTTATCCTTATTTCTTTCACTCCCACGAAAAGGTGAAAGAAACTTAGCTACGTTTAACAGACCTAATTGAATAAGAAGAATTGTAGGGGGACCAGTTGATGCTGGTTGAGATTTCATCCGAAAGATGTTGACCCTCAGAACCTGATCTGGTTGATACCAGCGTAGGGAACATATTCTATAAAACAAATATTCATTTGTTTAATCGATATGCGCCTTGGTTCTGAGCCTTGGCGTTTTTTAGTTCCCTCCATTTCTTTTTAATACCTAATATTTTACATAATACAACAAGGAGGAATGAACATGAAGAAAAAATGGCTTAGTTCATTATTAGCTTTAGGATTACTTGTAGGATGTAGCAATGATGGAGAGGAAAATAAATCGGCTACAGATAAAAAAGAAAAACAAGATTCCCTTGAAAAGGTTTCTGTCGTTTTAGACTGGACACCAAACACAAACCATACAGGTCTTTACGTGGCTAAGGATAAAGGATACTTTGAAGAAGAAGGCTTAGACGTAGAAATCATCATGCCAGGGGAAGCCGGTGCCGATCAGCTAGTGGCATCAGGAAAATCTGAGTTTGGTGTAAGCTATCAAGAGTCGATTACACAAGCTAGAATTCAAGATGTACCAATTGTTTCAATTGCAGCGGTCATCCAACATAATACGTCTGGATTCGCTTCACCTGCCGATAAAAATATCCAATCCCCAAAGGATTTTGAAGGAAAATCTTATGGTGGTTGGGGTTCACCTGTAGAAAAGGCTGTCATTGAGTCAATCATGAAGCAAGAAAACGCGGATGTAAATAAAGTTTCTATCGTGAATATGGGTGACAGCGATTTCTTCACAGCAGTTCAAAGAGATATTGACTTTGCCTGGATATATTATGGATGGACAGGAGTAGAAGCAGAGCTAAGAAATGAAGAAATCAATATGGTGTACTTAACCGACTTTTCGGAGAAACTAGATTATTATACTCCTGTTTTAACTACGAATGAAACCATGCTTAAGGATCAACCAGATACCGTAAAGGCTTTTCTAAAAGCCGTAACGAAAGGGTATGAATTTTCTATTGAAAACCCTTTGGCAGCTGCTGATATCTTAATTGCTGCTGCACCAGATCTTGATGCAGAACTGGTGCAAAAGAGTCAAGAATGGCTTGCACCAAAATATAAAGATGACGCAGCTAAATGGGGCGAACAAAAGCTCAAAGTATGGGAAAACTATGCAACTTGGATGTATGAAAATAATCTACTAGAAAAGGAATTAGATGCGAAAAAAGCATTTACAAATGAATTCCTACCAGAGTAAGGAGATATGTCAAATGGCAAATTCACTAGTGAGTATTCAAATACTACCAAAAACAAAAAATGGAGAAAATGTAATTCCTTATGTAGATGAAGCGATTAACGTGATTCATCAATCTGGTCTCACTTATCAAGTAAATCCTTTAGAAACTACAATAGAAGGAGAACTTGGTCAAATTTTTAGCATAATTACTGAAATGAATGAGCGAATGATAGAAATGGGGAGTAGCAACGTCATTTCGCAAATTAAAGTCCTTTATCAGCCTTCCGGAATTACGATGGCTGAGTTAACGGAGAAATATCGATAATGAAGAAGGATTGGCTCAAAGGATGGAGACCGCTACTGGTTCTCCTCCTTTTGTTCGTTACATGGGAAATTTCAGTCACGTATTTGAATATTCCTAAATGGCTACTCCCCCCACCAACTAGCATAATTAAAGAAGCTATAATTGGGTTTCCCAACTTTTGGCCAAATATGGTATCTACGTCTAAGCTGGCGTTGTTAGGCTTTACCATTGGAGCAGGTATTGGACTTTTAACTGCAATTATCTTACACCTTATTCCGTTTATCCGGGAATCGGTCTATCCATTACTTATCTTATCTCAAAATGTTCCCATTATTGTACTTGCTCCTCTATTAGTCATATGGTTTGGGTTTGGGATCCTTCCAAAGATGATTGTGATTACACTTGTTTGTTTCTTTCCAATTACTGTTGCAGCTTTAGATGGGTTTAGACAAACATCACCTGAGTTGAAGCATTATATGATGATGGCAGGTGCAAATAAAATGCAATTATTTTGGAAGTTAGAACTTCCCTTTTCCCTTCCATCCTTATTCTCAGGGTTAAAAATTTCCGCTACTTATAGTGTAATGGGTGCGGTCATATCTGAATGGCTTGGTGCAAAAGAAGGAATTGGTGTTTATATGACACTTGCTTCTTCTTCCTTCAGAACGGATAAAGTGTTTGTAGCCATATTTGCCATTATGCTTCTAAGCTTAATCTTTTTTGCGTTGATTAATCTAGTGGAACGAAAACTAATCCGTTGGCAGTCGAATGGAGGTGACCGAAAATGAGTCTATTATCCGTGCATAATGTAGCAAAAACCTTTAACAATCATGATGTCATTCAAAACTTACACTTATCGATCAAAGAAGGTGAATTCGTATCCGTCCTTGGTCCATCTGGTAGTGGGAAAAGTACCTTATTCCATTTAATCGGTGGTTTATTAACACCAGACAAGGGTACGATTCACATTGGTGACCGCTTAATTAATGGGCAAAAAGGGTCGATTAGCTATATGCCTCAGACTCCTTCCCTATTTCCTTGGAGAACTGTTCTGCAAAATGTTCTTTTAGGGCAAGAATTACAAGGAATAAAGGACGTTGTGCGAGCAAAATCGATGATCGATAATGCCGGCTTAGGTCCATATGTAGATGCTTATCCACATGAGCTTTCTGGTGGTATGAAGCAGAGGGTTGCCTTTATACGAGCTCTTCTCAGTCCACAAAAGTTAATATGTTTAGATGAACCCTTCTCCGCATTGGATGAATTGACACGATTAGAAATGCAAAAATGGCTATTAAGCATTTGGGAAGAACATCGACCAACTGTTTTGTTTGTGACACATAATATTGAAGAAGCGTTGTTTCTTTCGGACCGAGTAGTAGTCTTTTCTGACAAACCAGCAAAGGTGAATAGAGAATTTCATATTCCCTTTGAGCGACCACGCCCAGAAGAACTTCTTTTAGATGAGGAATTTTTATTATGGAAAAAAGAAATTTATTACGAGTTAAAAAGGGCAGGTAAGAAAGCATGAAACACATAATTGATGCTCATATTCATTTAGATCACTATAAACACGATGAATTATCACTCATGCTAGACTCCCTTGATCCTTCAATTCAAAAACTCATTTCTGTATCGTTCGATTTATCTTCATGTATGACCAATCAAGTTCTAGCGAAAAAATATCCATTTATCCTACCAGCATACGGATTTCATCCAGAACAGGAGATACCAAATGACAGAAATCTAAGTGAGCTATTTGATTGGATAACCGTGAATCAAGGTGAAATGGTTGCTATCGGTGAAGTAGGACTTCCCTATTATTCAAGAAAAGAGAAAACACTGTCTCTTTCCCCCTATATAGAGTTAATGGAAATCTTCATCAAAATGGCCAAAGAGTTCAACAAACCCATTATTCTTCATGCTGTTTACGAAGATGCACCACTCGTTTGTGATCTCTTGGAGAAACATTCGTTCACAAAAGCTCATTTTCACTGGTTTAAAGGTGATAATAAAACAATACAGCGAATGATAACCAACGGATATTATATTTCAATTACTCCAGACGTATTATATGAGAAAGAAATACAAGAGCTCGTTAGCGAATATCCACTTTGCCAATTGATGGTAGAAACTGATGGTCCCTGGCCATTTGAAGGACCTTTTAATAATCAAATGACACACCCAACTATGATTCATCATTCCATTAAAGAAATTTCAAAACTTAAAAGCAATAACATTGAAAAGGTTTATGATCAAATACTCAAGAATACTCAGCTTTTTTATTCAATAAATTCATAAAATCAAACAAAAGAAGCAGAGATATTAATCAGTATAATTCCCTGCTTCTTCATTATTATCTTAAATTCAAAGCAACGCATACACCGTCTTATCTCCAGTTTCTACGGTGCTAAACGGGCGTTTCCGCTTTATCTACTTTTATCTAGAGTTATTTCCCTTAGCTTGTTCAGTGTCTAGCTCCAACGCCCAGCACCTATGAAACTTCAGCCCTCCTCCTTACGATAAGTCAACATCGAATCGCTTCCGCTCTCCGTGTTTCCTTTATCTCATACAATATAAAGTGAGGCGACTGGTCAGACCCGACTTGCATAAGATGGACTGTGGCGTGGCGCACTTTGCCACAGAACAGTTCAGCTTATGACCTCGAGGGTCTAGGAGCCGCAACTAGATTTCGGGAGGTCTTCCAGTTTCTACGGTGCTAAACGGGCGTTTCCGCTTTATCTACTTTTATCTAGAGTTATTTCCCTTAGCTTGTTCAGTGTCTAGCTCCAACGCCCAGCACCTATGAAACTTCAGCCCTCCTCCTTACGATAAGTCAACATCGAATCGCTTCCGCTCTCCGTGTTTCCTTTATCTCATACGGGAGGTCTTCCAGTTTCTACGGTGCTAAACGGGCGTTTCCGCTTTTCTTATTACCACTTAAAGCAGGCTGCTCCCACTATGATTAGTAGGATGAATAGGACTACGATTAGGGCGAAGCCGCCACCATAGCCACAGCCTCCGTAACCGTATCCACAACCATATCCATATCCATAACCGTATGGCATTTAAATCGCCTCCTTCTATACGAATGAACGGTTTACTTTATTAATATCCGTAACCCCAAGAAGCTCCGATGATAATTAAAAGAATGAACAATACAACGACTAGAGCAAAACCTCCGCCATATCCATATCCAGCTGACATCACACATTACCTCCTTCTTTTTGATTCCCTATATCTTATTCAACCTGAGTCAAATGTGCGATAGTCATTTACCCATTTTAGGTGTTTTCATTAGCCTTATCTCAGAACTCATTTACAATCCATTTAGAAACAAAAACAGACTGACTCATCTTGAGTCAGCCTGTTTTTGTTGTTTATTCTGTTTTTAACTTTTTCATTGACAGTTTCTTAGAGATTAACCCCTTAGTCGGTGAAAATAAGAAAACTACTAAGAATATGAGCCCATTTATCGTAGCCATAGATCCTGAGATAGAAACATTCAACCAGCTTGCCATGTAATATCCAACGACAGCAGCCATTACGCCAAATAGAGCACTTAATACAAGCATGACTTTAAGTTGATCTGTTAATAAATAAGCAGATGCACCTGGAGCAATTAGCATGGCTACAACTAATATAGCTCCGACACTATCAAAGGATGCAACCGTTGTGACTGATACCATCCCCATCAGAAGATAGTGAATAAATAATACTGGAATTCCAATAGCCGCTGCCATTTGCGGGTCAAAGGATGTAATCTTGAATTCTTTGTAGAATAATCCAATAATCAGCAAATTGATGATTAATACAACACTTAACATGAGAAATGCTTTAGGAAGCTCTGGCAAAAAGCCCCACTTCACAAGATCCCATGGTACGAATGTAATCTCTCCCATAAGGGCATGATCTACATCCAAGTGTACATCATCAGCAAAAATGGTAAGTAAAATAACACCTACAGCAAATAAAAATGTAAATACTACACCAATGGAGGCATCTTCTTGTATCCCACTAGAATGAAATAACTGCACGAAGAATGTAGTCAATAAGCCAACGATGGCAGCCCCTATCAGCATATAAACTCCACTCATGCTTTGACTTATCATAAAAGCTAATACAATCCCTAGCAGAACTGTATGACTAATCGCATCTGCTAGCATGGAGAGCTTTCGTAAAATTAAGAAACAGCCTGTGATTCCACAAGTTACCCCAGCAAGCGATCCAACAATTAATATCCAAGCTTCATAACTCATGACAATCGTTTCCTTTCATTTATAACAGGCGAAAGTGCCGGCGTCATATTATACTGTTCGAGCAGTTGAAGCACTCGTTTTGTCATGGGATCAGATGGCTCTTTCATCACTTTGTCTGTTATTTCATCTTTCTCCTCTTCATTAAATTCATCTCTGTGCATTAAACAAATTTCAGTGATTCTTTGTTCCATTGTTAGTTCATAAGCCTTCAATATTCCTTCTTTTGAAAGGGACCATCCTGAATCCGATTCATGCAGAAATCGATCTTTAATAAGCTCTTGAAGCAACTTATCCAAATTTCTCTCTGAGTAACCTAGTTGGGTCAATATCATTCGCTTTGGCACTTCATAATGTTCATTGCCACTTGTTAAATACTTTTCCTCTGATAATTTATACAACCCGCGAAGCACTTGCTCTTTTCTAGTTTGTTTATTAAAGAGCATTCTCTTTACCCACTTCGTCAATAGACCTCTTTCTGGAGCGAATAGCATGGAGATAAAAAACAAAACTGTTGCCGTAACCACGATGAAAGGACCTGTCGCTAACCCTTCTCCAAATGTACTAACAATTGTACCAATCATACCTGAAAGGGCACCAAAGAAACCTGATATGACGACCATTTTCCCTAATGAATTCGTCCAGTAGCGTGCGGCAATAGATGGTGTAATCAGCATCGCTGCCATTAAAATAACCCCAACTGCTTGAATTCCAATAACTACAGCTGCAACAAGCAGAGATAAGAATAAGAAATTTAATAAAGCTGTCGGTAGTCCAAGACCTCTAGCAAATGCAGGATCGAATGTTAAAACCTTTAATTCTTTAAATAGTAAGCCTGTAATGAAAATAAGAACAAATGCTGCACCTGCCATTAGTTTAACGTCATTACCTACTAAAGAAGCAGCCTGCCCAAAAATGAAATCGTCTAAGCCACTTTTATTTCCCGACGAAGATTGAGAGACTTTCGTTAATAATACAATCCCAAATCCGAAGAAAACGGATAGAATTAAACAAATGGCTGTATCCTCTTTTAAAATGGAAGTTGATGTAATGAATTGGATACAGTATGCAGCTAATAAACCAGTGATTGTTGCTCCAATTAAAAGGGCAATCAGTGATTTCTCTCCCGTTATTAAGAAAGCTATACAAATCCCCGGCAAGGCTGCATGAGCTACTGCATCACCAATTAAGCTTTGTTTCCTTAATAGAGCAATACTTCCTAAAACACCACTTGCAATCCCGAGCAGCATCGTTCCGAGAAGGACCCATTGAGTATTTGCATCGTTTAAGATCATTTGAATAACATCATTCACATCAAACACCTCATTTTTGTTCCACCATCAGCTGATCTTTCTCTAAGAATGCTAATCTACCACCATACGTACGATGTAAATTTTCCATTGTAAATGTTTCATCTGTAGGTCCTTGGGCAATCGTTCGCATATTAAGTAGCAAAACATGATCGAAATAATCTTTTACTGTTTGTAAATCATGATGAACAACTAACACCGTCTTCCCTTGGCTTTTTAATTCATTCAAAAGATCAATGATTGCTCGTTCCGTAGCTGCATCTACCCCTACGAATGGTTCATCCATAAAGTAGACCTTCGCATCTTGAGCTAATGCTCTTGCTAGAAACACCCTTTGCTGCTGTCCCCCAGATAATTGGCTTATTTGTCTGTTAGCATAGTTTTCCATCCCTACTTTTCGGAGGCATTCAAGGGCTAAAGCCATGTCTGATTTAGTAGGCCTCTTAAACCAACCAATATGACCATACCGCCCCATTAATACAACATCTAAAGCATTTGTTGGGAAATCCCAATCGACCGACCCTCGCTGTGGTACATAACCGACTACTTTGTCTTTCGGATGGTATTTCTTCCCATAAATCTCAATCTCTCCAGATGCCTTTGGAATCAATCCTAAAATAGCTTTAATTAACGTTGATTTACCTGCCCCATTTGGACCGATGATTCCGATTAACTTTCCTTCAGGCACCTCAAATGTTACATCCGTTAAAACAGGCTTTTTTTGATAAGCAACTGTCAAATTTTTAACTTGAACAGGGTTCATACAACGTTCCTCCTATTTTAGAGCGTCTACAATCGTTTTCACATTGTGCTTATACATTCCGATATAAGTACCTTCCTCAGTACCTTCTTCACCCATAGCATCTGAGAAAAGCTCTCCTCCAATTTCTACATTATGACCTTTCTTTTTAGCTCCCTCAATAACCGCGTTAATTGAACGCTCTGATATGCTTGATTCGATAAATACCGCTTTTATGTTTTTAGAAACTAACGTATCTACAAGTTTTTGAACATCACCTAGCCCATATTCAGCATCCGTACTAAGTCCTTGTAAGCCCATAACTTCCATATTATACGCGTTTCCAAAATATCCAAATGCATCATGAGCTGTAACAAGTACACGTTGCTCATCTGGAATTTTGCTCATTTCTTCAACAGCAAATTCCTTTAATTCTTTTAACTTATTAAAATACTCTTCTGCATTTGCTTCATAATGCTCTTTATTATCAGGATCTGCTTCAATTAATCCCTTTTTTACTTCTTCTAAAGCAACTAACCATAGATCAATATTAAACCATACGTGCGGATCAGTTACAGAGCTGTCAGCAGCATCTGACAATAACTTTGATTCTTTAATAGATTCTGCAATCGCATAGGTTGGCTTTTCCGTATTCATTTTTTCAAATACTTCAAGCATCTTACCTTCTAAGTGAATTCCGTTATAAAATATAATATCTGCTCTTTGCAGCTTGGCAATATCACCTTGAGTCGCTTTATATAAATGAGGGTCTGTTCCTGGTCCCATTAGACTCTCAACTTCAACCTTATCTCCACCAATATTTTTAACAGCGTCTGCAATCTGCCCAATTGTTGTTGTAACTACAAGCTTTTCCCCACTTTTATCCGATTGATTCGTTTCCTCCGAACATCCTCCTAAAAATGCTAAAGTAAATACCATTAATAAACCTAAAAGCTTTTTCATTTAAATTCACCCCATTATTTATTTTTGATGCTAGCTAGAACCTAAAGCTGTCTTTTATTTTTATTAAAGATACTTAAGTACAGATTTCGCAACCTTACTTACTACTATTTTGTTTTAACCACTATTCTGCAAAATGATTGTAAGGAAAAGCAACTATATGAATCCCTCAATGAATAGTTCCCTTTGCATAAGTTCTTAAAAGTGTATGTTGCAATCTTTAGGTTAGTGCATAGAATTTATATTTAACTATAACTTTTATATTAGACTATATTTTTTATATAAAGTTATATTTTTTGTCCACAATCATAAAAGTTTCCCTAATGCAAAATTTAAAGCAAATGAACTATAAAGTCAATGATTTAACTACAATTATTTTCGACAAATTCATTTTTCACTGAACACTGTAGTTACTTTTTATCGTCATTATTGAATTGGCACTTATAAATTGTTGTGTGAAGCGAGTTAACACGAATAACAAAAGGGTGATTGCTCGATTACATTTATTAGGATGAAGGCAGTACTCAAGTCTCATACATTGTAGAGTGTTCTGCCTGATTAAAATCACTTATCTTTAGAACTAAGTCCTATACGCTTTATTGTAAAAAAAAACTGTAGCCAAACTCTGAACTTCTTCGAGTTTGGCTACAGCATTTTTAACCACTATCTGTTTTCATTCCTATGTTGTTTCTTTGGTATATAATTAAAAATCTCCTTAGATTCAAAGCTATCTACAAGCCGGTTCAACCAATCGTAATAAAGTAGGCTATCATTTAGCTTTCCAATATCTCTATTTGCTGCCGCTTTTATATCGTTTGCTACTTCAGGATCATTGATCAACTCATTAAGTTCAATAAGAGATTTTTCAATACTGCTCACATTGATTGATACTCCTGCACGCCATTTGATTGTAAAAAAATCAATAAAAGTTTGATACCAATCTTCTTCGGCTTCATACAAATCCTTTCGAACCCCTTTTTTCCATACTTTCTCGACCATTTTTAATTCCATGAGGGTTCGAACCGATGTGCTCATGCTTGTTTTGCTCATTCCAAGCTCTTCTTTCATTTCATCAAGTGTCATCGAATCCTCTTGAAAATAAAGCAGGCCGTACAATCTACCAATTGAATCGGTTATTCCATATAAATTCATGTTCTGTGCAATTGTATCAATAACTCGTTCACGTGCCTGCTCGAGTTTTTCTGCTCCCTTCATGTAACAACCACTTCCTATATTCTTATATCGTTTCAATAAAGTGAAGGAATATCTAAAAAAACCTTATATAGACATATCCTTTATTAGCTTAACACCAAAATAATAATTGTAAAGGAAGTGATACAAAAGTAATATAGAGGATTTTAGAGGAATTTTAAGAATGCAGACTATTCGGTGCATACAGTTTTTTCTGTACATACTTTACAGCTGAATTTGCCCAATTACCACCTTTGCCCCATTTCTCTAGAAAAAATACAATTAATAAGTCGGATATACAGACGGAAACCGAATGGGGTGAACAAATGAATAATCAACAAGCAAAAATTAATGTTTCAAATGTAACAAAGATTTTTGGGAAAAATGCAAAAAAAGCGGTTAGCTTACTCAAAAACGGTGAATCCAAACAAAGTATTCTTAAAAAAACGGGTTCAACTGTTGGGGTAAACCAAGCTAGCTTTGAAGTACATAGCGGAGAAATCTTTGTCATTATGGGGCTTTCAGGAAGTGGAAAATCCACGTTAGTGCGCTTACTTAACAGATTAATTGAACCAACAAGCGGCGAGGTCTCCATTGATGGGAAGGATATTGTCAAAATGAATAAAGAACACTTACGAGAGGTCCGACGTAAAAAAATCAGTATGGTGTTTCAAAAGTTTGCTCTTCTTCCGCACCGAACAGTACTTGAAAACACTGAATATGGATTAGAGATTCAAGGTGTTGCTAAAGAAGAAAGAAAACAAAAAGCGCTTGATGCCTTAAAGCTAGTAGGTCTTGAAGGCTATGAAAATCAATATCCAAAGCAATTAAGTGGTGGGATGCAACAACGTGTTGGTTTAGCAAGAGCATTAGCAAATGATCCTGATATCCTTCTAATGGACGAAGCATTTAGCGCACTTGATCCATTAATTCGGAAGGATATGCAGGATGAGTTGTTAGAGCTTCAATCTTCAATGGAGAAAACAATTGTGTTTATTACACATGACTTAGATGAAGCACTGCGAATTGGTGACCGTATCGCATTAATGAAGGATGGAGCCATTGTCCAAATTGGTACACCAGAAGAAATATTAATGAATCCATCAAATGACTATGTTGAGAGGTTCGTAGAAGATGTAGATTTATCAAAAGTTCTGACAGCTAGTCACGTAATGAAGCGCGCAGAGACCGTTCAAATCGATAAAGGTCCACGAGTAGCACTTCAGATAATGAAGGACTTAGGTATCTCAAGCATATACGTGGTAGATAAAAAGCAAAATCTCCTTGGTGCCATTACTGCTGACGATGCGAAACGTGCTGTTGATCAAAACGAAAAGGTTGAGAATATTCTCCAGACAGATGTGTTAACCGTTCAAAGTGACACAATCCTAACAGACTTATTTGAAAAGGTATCCGTAGCAAGCATTCCTGTTGCAGTTATAGATGATACCAATCGATTACGAGGAATTCTTGTAAAAGGTGCTGTCATTGGGGCACTTGCAGGAAATAACTCAGATATTAATGACTTAGAGAAAGCTAAAAAAGAAGCAGCTGTTACAACTATTACAGACAAGGGGGTGAACTAGTTGGAAGGAATTTTACCAAAACTCCCGATCGCTGATTGGATTGATGTATTTGTAGATTGGCTTACTGTAACGTTTTCTGTAGCATTTGATGGAATTTCAGAAGGGCTCGAAGCATTTGTTGAAGCCATTGTAGCAGGACTTGGATACATCCCTCCAATAGCTTTTATTATTCTCTTAACCTTATTAGCTTGGAAGCTATCAAATAATGGGATTGCTTTATTTACATTTTTTGGACTTTTCCTTATTGATAATCTCGGTTACTGGGAAGGAATGCTTGAAACATTAGCTCTTGTATTAACCGCTGTAGTGATTGCCATCATATTAGGAATTCCAGCAGGCATATGGGCTTCGCAAAATCAAACAGTGAAACGAATCGTCACACCGATTCTTGATTTTATGCAAACAATGCCTGCATTTGTTTATCTCATCCCGGCGATATTCTTTTTTAACATTGGAGTAGTACCAGGAGTTGTAGCTTCTGTCATTTTTGCCATGCCTCCAACAATTCGTCTAACGATACTTGGAATACAACAAGTCCCAGCAGATATTATTGAAGCAACTGAGGCTTTCGGTTCAACAACTGGACAACGGTTGCTAAAAGTACAATTACCTTTAGCAATGCCAACGATTATGGCAGGTATTAATCAAAGCATCATGCTAGCTCTCTCGATGGTCGTTATTGCTTCCATGGTTGGAGCACCTGGGCTTGGAGCAGATGTGTACCGTGCTGTAACACAAATTCAGATTGGCCAAGGTTTTGAAGCAGGTCTAGCTATTGTGGTTATTGCCATTATCTTAGACCGTATTACTCAAAATATAGGAAATAAAAAACAAGGAGGAACTACATAATGAAAAAATGGGCTTTGATGTTATTCGTATTAGCTTTATCAGTAGGACTTGTTGCTTGTAACTCTGACAAGGCAAGTAATGAAGGAAATGATTCAGATTCTAGCAAGGAAGCAGCTATTGGTGAAAGTGTAGATTATGAGATTGTTGGGATTGATCCAGGAGCTGGACTAATGAAGGCTACTGGAACAGCAATTGATGAGTATGAATTGACAGATTGGAAATTGATTGAAGGTTCTGGTGCAGCTATGACAGCTGCCTTGAAAAAGGCATATGATAAAGAAGAACCAATTATTGTGACAGGCTGGACTCCACATTGGATGTTCTCTAAATTTGATCTAAAATACTTAGAAGATCCAAAAGGAGTATATGGAGATGCTGAAAGTATTCATTCCATTGCACGTAATGGCTTACAGGAAGATCTTCCTGGTGCATATCAAGTATTAGACCAATTCAATTGGACTTCTGAAGACATGGGGAGTGTCATGGTCATGATCGAAGATGGTGATTCTCCTGAAGAGGCAGCTGCTACATGGGTAGAAGAAAACGCTGACCAAGTTGCCACTTGGACAGAAGGTGTTAATAAAGTTGATGGGGAAGAAATCACAATTGGGTATGTTGCTTGGGCAAGTGAAATTGCAAGTACAAATGTGATTGGAAAAGTGTTTGAAGATTTAGGATACGATGTCACACTTCGTCAAGTAGAAGCTGGACCCATGTGGACAGGAGTAGCAGATGGTAGCTTAGATGCACATATTGCAGGCTGGTTACCTGCAACACACGCAGATTATTACAATGAATTTGAAGGTGACTTCGAAGACCTAGGTGCTAACTTAGAAGGGACTAAAATTGGGCTAGTCGTTCCAGCCTATATGGATGTAAAATCAATTGAAGATTTAAAATAAGGAATAAGAAGGGGTTAGACGTCCTAGCTACGTCTAACCCTTTTACCGTATATTCATCTGCTACTTTAATTTGAATTGACTCATTAACTCCTTTAAGTTATGGCTTAGCTCAGCTAAGCTTCGAGCATCAGTGGCAATCTGGTTCGCACTTGCTGCTTGCTCTTCACTTGCAGCACTTACTTGTTCAGCGCCCGCCGAAGATTGCTCAGTAACAGCAGAAATCGACTCCATATCATTTCGAATATCCAGACTGATTTTCTCTAAGTTATCAATCGATCTTGTTATGTTTTCATTCTTATTAGATACCATGTCAACGTTTTCACTAATTTCTATAAATGATTCACCAGCTTTAATGACTGCGTTCATTCCCTCTTCTACAATGATCATTCCATTTTCAATTGAACCTACCGCTCGATGACTTTCATGTTGTGTTTCACGAATAATAGAAGAAATTTTCTCAGCAGAAACAGTTGTTTCATTTGCAAGCTTTCGAACTTCATTCGCGACAACTGCAAAGCCTTTTCCTTGTTCTCCAGCCCTTGCAGCTTCAATCGATGCGTTTAAAGCCAAGAGGTTTGTTTGATCTGCAATACTCGTAATAATTGAAATAACTTCTCCAATTTCAAATGCATGCTGATCCACCCTTCGAATAATTTCAGCTGTCCCCCGAACGGATTCATTTACTCCTCGAATTTGATTAATGGATTCATCTACATAGATCCTCCCTTTATTTGCAGACTGTCTGCTTTCTTCAGATACTTCGGTTACTTCTTTTGCAAATTCAGTTATTCCATTAAGCGTTGCATTCATTTCTTGGATTTTTTGAGATACATTTGTGACAGAGGAAGCGATATCTGAAGTCCCTGTTGCTAACTCTGAAATCGTAATAGCCACTTGCTCTGAGGCTGTTTTTGTCTCTTCACTTGTTTGAACGAGTATGTTTGATGAACCGCTTACTTTACTTGACACATAGCCAATCTCATTTAATAGACTTTGCATCTTTGCCACCATTGCATTAAAATTTTCCCCAAGTCTCCCAATTTCATCGTTACTTCGATGCTTGATTGAAATCGTTAAGTCTCCATCTGCTACTTGAGATGTAATGAGGCTCATTTTCTGAAGAGGGCGGATAAGTCTAGACGAAAATAAGATTACAATTACAATTGTAAAAATAAGGACGACTAATGCTGTAACTGCTGATATGATAGCTAATTCGTTTAATTGGCTGGAAGCTTCATCGATAGGTGCAGTTAAATAGAGGAGCCAATTCGTTTGTGGTATTTGTGTGTAGAACGCATATTTCTCTATGTCTTTAAAAGTATACCTTGTTACCCCTGTTTCTCCATTTAAAGCTTTCTCTTGTGAAAGCTCTAATTCTTCAATTCCTAGCTCATTAATATTTGTGCTTAGTACCATACTTCGTTCTGGATGACTAATGATTAAACCATCAGCTTGTGTTAGATATCCATAACCTGATTCGCCTATTATCACTTCCTCGACAATTTTATGTAGGTTTGACGAAGGAAAGGATGTTCCAATTAATCCAACAATATCATCATTTTCTAGCTGAATAGGAACGGCAAATACAACAGTATCAATATTTGACGTTTTACTTATGATCGGATCTGATATAACAAAGGGCTTTCCTGACATGACTTCCTTAAAATAAGCTCGATCATCTATGTTAGTTGTTTTACCTTCTGTCGTCCTCGTATTTCCATCCACATCAGATATAAAGAACATTTGAAACTCTTCATATTGCTTAAGCTTTTTCATTAAATAAGCCATTTGCATATCTGGTTTTAATCCAGTTACGTCACTACTAGAAGCTATGTTCTTCAATATTTCTATATTTGTTTCTAATTTACTTACAAGCTTTTCCTGTAACAGCTCGAGCTGTACGAGTGATTTCTCTTCAAAATTCTCTTCTAAGAAGCTTTTAGCCTTGTTATGATTAATAACAGATACACTTATTAGTGCAATTGTAATAATTGGTAGAATGACGATGAGTAATTTTAGTTTCACACTCTTCACAGTATTCCCCTCTTCTCTTTCTTATTGAGGAATATTGTAATATAACAGGTTAATTTTAAACGTTAAGTAAGTCAAAAGTCATAAATACGTCATAAGATTTTGAATATTTCAGTAAAACAAAAACCATCCTATTGAACAGAATTCGGATGGTCTAACTCCTTTTTTTATGAATAAGCATTGATTGAATATGTATTCCCTTTTATTCCTTTAATGTTATCAAAACTAAATTCATATTCCACTGATTGTTCAATTGGTATTTCAATCCAACGAAATACTCCATACTGTGTTAGCTGCTCTTTAAGAACAGGTTCACAGTTTTCTAATAAACAAACTTGGAGAGTTTCAAATCCATCTAATTTCTTGATCTTTTCAATTAATTCTTCTTTGACAGTTTGTACAGTTAGTTCTCTTTCTCTCTTAGAAGGCAATTGTATGGTTAACACATGATTTCTAGTTTTCTCTTCAATTTCCATTCGAGAAGAAGCCAATTTTTTTAACTTTTTATTTATACTCCACAAATTTATTCCATCTATATTTTCCCAAAACATGATGTTTCCCCCATATTAATTAAGAATTCTTGTATCTATTTCAGAGTATAACGATATCATACTTTTACGGTGTCTTTAACTAGTCATTTTCCCTAAAAAAAAGGAACCTAAAAGTTCACTTAGTCTTATAGTCTTGATTTCAGTACATAAGACCCTTCTCTTTACATATCTCACTCATTTGTCATCATCACTGGAGACGCCGCATATGTTATTCAAGGAAAAGGAATAGTAGCAAGGGATTGGTACATGATGAATCGTTCAGATCGATATGTAAAAAAAACAAATTACACCAATTTTATCTTCTCAATTACACGAGTAATAACTTTTTTATGTCTCGTTTTACTTGTGTCTGGGTATTATTATTCAAAAAGCTTAATAAAAGTTGAAAAGCCGAAGGAGGACCTAGGTCGAAAAGTCGTCATTGAGCTTCCATCTGGTGAAGAAGTTTTCACATATGAAAAATTAGTGGTGAGGGAAAATGGCAAAATGTATTATAAAGGAGATCGAAGTACGATTGATTTAACAGGGGGAACGATTATCTATGAAGATTGGAAATAAGATCGATCAATCAAACCCTATATATAAATTTAGAGTATTCATGGACAAGATTTGTTTTCTCAGAAGGCTTTTGTAATAAGCTCATTTTACGAGGTTTCAACCTCTATTGTTTATAATGAAAACTCTACCGAGAATGCTCAGTAGAGTTTTTTGTATCGATATTAATATCCATACCCTCCATATGGATAATAAGGATATGGATATGGTGGGTAATAATAATAAGGTGGCCTTGGCCTAATAATGGCACCAGTTGCAAGTCCTCCTACAAATCCACCCAAAAACGGAAACCCAAAAAATGGGCGGCGAAAACCAGGACGGCCAACAAATACGCGATTCTCACGGGTAGGGAATAATTCAAAGTGTTGATTCAACTTAGCTCCTCCTCATTCAAATTTTTTATCTACAATAAATCGTATGCTAAAGTCCCATTAAATTCTTGGGTGTTTTCCCCAGAGAATAGGTGATTTGATTAGAAATTTCTTTTGTATTAAGGTTAGATGGTAAACTAAATATACAATTTGCCTTCAAAAAATTTGGAGTGATTATGATGCAATCATTTAGAAATCATGTTAGTAAATTCCTTAGGTGTAGCTCATTCCCAAATCATCCTAGAACTCCACCTTTTAAAATCGGTCATCGAGGTGCAGCTGGATATTGCCCAGAAAACACATTTGCATCGTTTGATAAAGCTATAGAGATGGGTGCAGATTATTTAGAATTAGATATTCAAAAGACAAAGGATGGAGAACTTGTTGTCATTCATGATCTAACAGTCGATCGGACAACAAATGGCAGAGGGAACGTTCGAGACATCGCATTAGAAGAGCTTCAAAAGCTAGAAGCTGGAAGCTGGTACAACCCTATTTATAACCAAGAAAAAGTACCAACTCTTTCGCAATTTCTACAAAGATATAAGGGGTGTGTAGGCCTACTAATTGAAATAAAAAAGCCTAGTCTATACCCTGGAATTGAACAAGCACTAGCTGATGAACTAAGAAAACAAGGAATTAATGAAAACATAATTGTCCAATCCTTTGATCTAAAATCAATGGAACTGTTTCACTCTATTCAACCATCTGTTCCTGTTGGTGTTCTCTTTCGATACAAACCTCATGGAATTAGAAGTAAAGAAATAAAGAAAGTTGCTCGATACGCAACCTATTTAAATCCAAAAGTAACCCTTATCAATAAACGTTTACTTAGACGAATACACCGCCATGGGATGAAATCGGTTGTTTGGACAATTAGAACAAAAAGTGAAGCTAAGCGGATTAAACATCTACCTGTTGATGGTATTGTTACAGATTTTCTTGATTATCTTGACTGAAAATATCCGAAAAAGTTTTTAGATTCCCTCAATACTTGAGAATTGAGATAAATAGTTAAAGTTCAATCTTGTGTATTGCTGAAGTAAATAAGCGGTTTCAGTTGCATTTGGCTTTCTTAACGTATTCAATTTTTCTATCATACCTGAAGAGCTTTCAACACCAATACCATGACCAAAAAAAGAATCATCTCCCAGATAAACTGCGTTTTCTCCTGTCCAAACAGGTAGTTCATAATCTGGGTTAAAAAAATATACTACATCACCTGGAATAAAATCATCACCAACAATGGTTGTCATTCCTAAATCAGAATCATAATTCCAATCCCAAATAATTAAGTTTTGGAATAAATAATCAAAGCTTCGCTTAGGAATGGATGCTAGAACAGCATTATAATAGATCACCATGATTGCAGTTGAGCATTCAAATCCATACAGATTACTGTTCCGATATATATCTCGAACAGCATCTGAAGGATGTACATTTGGTTGTAAAATAAATCCCTTTGATGTCTTTATCCAATACACGGGGTTAAAGCTTGCTCCATTAAATGTTTGAAATTGCGCGTTGCTTCTACTTAACTCCAATGCAAATTTCATGATATTTTCTCGAACCATAAGCTCAAACCATAATTGTTGAACCGATTCATAGCGATATTCATATCGACTATTTAGTAAGGAATTATAAACAACTGTTTGGGTAACAGTTAAACTTTCAGGTTTCTCAACGATAGGCTTACCTTGTATGCGGATCATCTGCCTCATCCTATCTCATGCCTTTTTCCTACTATATGCATAAACCTCTGCTAAAGTTTCAATGAGCATGAGCATCTTTACGAACCATCGATATTGTGTAGAAGATTATATGTTGTTTGTTTGGTAACTTATATGATTTTCTTATTGGAATGTTATTCGATTACTCCTGTTCCTTTAATATCTACATCGACTTTGATTTGAAAGACAGCCTCTGGATAAAGCTCTTGCCATCTATTGATTTCAACTTCTTGATCTTCAAAATGTGTTCCTCGATACCTTAAACCGAAACCAAAGGGATCAACATCTGCTTCCTGAAGCTTTGTTAATAGCTGCTCCACGTCTTTCTTAAATGCTTTTGCAGTTTCTTTGCTATATTCCCTTAGCTTTTTTTCGGAGATATCCTCCCTTGACTCTTCAATAATGCCTTCTAAACGAACATGAAATTGAATAACAACACCTTTGTTGGAGGTTTGCACGTTGAACCTATTATGAAATGCCTCAGCACCAACGACGAAATGATGTTCTTCTGTTTTTACTTTGACTTGAACTTTGTCGAAATCATTTCGTAACGAATTATAAGTCTTTGTTTCATTCTTCCCAAGAACTAAACCGATTTGGTCCTTTTGATAGACGACTGCTTGATTCATTTCTAATAGTTCATTCTTCACTTCAATCAAAGGGAGAATAGGACTAATTCCATCACTCTCTAGGTCTCTAAACAGCTCAAACAAATACGTTGAAAGAGTATAAGGCGATTCGGAACCGGTTTGTCCAAATGAAAGAAAAATCGCATTTGAAGGAATATTCTCTGAAGGCGGCTTTACATTCAAAACCGCTTCTGCAGTCGGCCTGCCTACCCCAACCCAAGCGATTTTCTGAATATCTCTTCTTCGTAATAGCCAATCTACTTCTTGATGTATCTCTTTTTGAAAAACGCTCTCTCCAAAGATAATTGCTTTTGCATGACCGAAATCAATTTCTCGATCCACTCTAGATTTCATCAGTCGAATCGCATCTGTTATACTGTCAGACTCTTCTGTAATTAATAAAAAATCATTCGATCCCCCTTTTTTTTCAGCACTAGGTAAAGCTAATTTTAATAACACCTTATATTTTTTCTCCCCCTCTTTCGGGGTATCAATTCCAATAGTGACAACAAAAAAACGCTTATCTATATCCTTGAATCCACAACCACTATGTAGCAAAACAGAACAGATCATCATGAAAAATATCCCTTTTCTCATCATGACTTTTTCCTCCATCCTATAATGATAACTAATAGGGCGCCTGCGTATTCCATCGGCATTCGTATTTGCATCCACCATTCTGTAAACGTAAATATTTCTGCTTCATTAAAATAGTACTCGAGACCAAGTACTAGAGAAGCAAATAACAAAAGGATGAAGTTTCTTAAGTTCATCCATTTTTTTATATAGTATTTAATACTTAACTTCATTTCCTTCGGTTGCGGTTTACGGATATGATCATTTGAGATTACGCTTAAGATTAACTTCATACCTACATGCCAATGAAGAATAACGTTGATTAAGGAAATACCTACATATACTAAAACAAAAACGAAGAATACCCGTTCTATAAAAGCTAAATTTATTCTTAATGCATCCGCACTACTTAACCAAGGATAAGTAAGCTCCCCTACCCCTTGAAATCCATATACTCCAATTGGAATAAAATATGTAGTGAATATATTGGTGATTCCAATAGGGATTAGTAACCAAAACCATTTAGTACTAATTTTTTTTGTGAATACTTTATTAAATACAACTAAATTTGCATACCCAGAAAACATATAAGTAGCTGCTGAAAGTGAAGCCCAGGTTGGGAGTTCTTTAACATATGTGCCTGCCTCCATAATCTCAGACCAGCTAATGCTCTCGCTAAAAAATGCTTTTAAAAATAAAAATAGTATCAGCGGACCATTCAAAACTAAAATGATTTCTAATAGATACAATACTTTTTCAGTGGCAAGGGTGGTTGCCCAAACAACGAAAAGGATAAACAATAGGTTTATATAGATTCCACTCATATCTGGATTAATAAAGCGATGCGTGATATCTGTGAAGGTAATCAATGTTATGACACCAGAAGTAGCCCAAATGAGACTAAGTAAAATGATAATGATTTTCCCAAGCCATATTGGAAGAAAGGATTCCTTGAAAATAGCTGCTAAATCCATTCCAGGGAACCTCATAATCATCTTCGTAAAAAAATACATAAATATAAAGCCGAGCGGAAGAGATAGAATCATTGACCAGATGGCACCATTTGTCCGATCATCAATTAACATTCGAGGTACGAAAATGATTACATTCGCTCCCATATTTAAAAAAATTAAATAATAGAAATATCTGCTTGCCAATTCCGTACCTCCGTATCACTTAGTCTTTATTAGCCTCGCTGAAATACAACCGTAAATACGGTTGTCCAAAGCTATCTAGTCGAATTAAATAGGTAATTAACACAAGCATACCTACTACAATCCCAATAAGGCCTGTGACAGTAGCAAGGACTGCGATAATATACTTCATCACCCTCATAGCAAAGCTCATTTCATTTATGGGAATCACAAAGTTCGAAATGGCCACAGCGGAAACAATAATGATCATAATATTTGAAACAAGTCCAGCTTCTGTCGCAGCAGTTCCAAGTATTAATCCCCCTACTGTCGTAGCCGTTGATCCAATAGACTTAGGCAAACGTATTGAAGCTTCTGTTAAAAGCTCCATCATAAAAAGCATAAAAAATACTTCTAAATAGGAGGAGTAAGGAACTGCTGCTCGAGATCCAGCTATTCCTAAAGCGAGCTGAACTTGAAAAAGCTCCGGATTATACGAAGTAATACCAATATAAAAACCAGGGAGAACCAAGCTAATGAATAGTCCGATATATCTTAAGGAAAGCAGGAACTTCGAAACCCAATAAGGCTGATAGAAATCCTCCATAGAACTCATAAAGTCGAAAAAGACAGCAGGTAAAATAAGAGCAAAAGGACTTCCTTCAATTAGTAGAACTACCTTCCCCTCTGAAAGGTTAAGTGCGATCCGGTCCGTTCTCTCTGAAATCATGTAGACAGGAAACAAGGTTCGTTTCTTTGGTGTTAACAATCGATGAAATTCACCCGGTGATTGAACGATCCGGTTATCATTTTTAATACTTGCTATCTTCTCCTTAATTTTTTGGAGGATTTCAGGTTGTACCTTATTGCTGTCATATATTAAAATAACTTCCATATTTAAGACAGAACCAACTTGCTCATTTTCAATTTTCAAGGAAGGCTGATGATAGCGATGTCGAATAAGATTCATATTAATTGCAATGTCTTCACTTAATGCAGTTTGAGGTCCTTGAATCGTTGTTTCCACATTCGCATCTTTAACACCTTGATTAATGTATTTCTTTAAGTCAATCACATAGGTGTGAAATGGCCCAACTAGTACCACGCTTCCCCTCAATACATCCGATAAAGCTGCATGATTTGTCTCAAACGGTTTGGTAGCATCTAACGACTGTACATAGCTATCGAACTTTCGATGTTCATTTATCTCAAAGAAAGGTTTCACTAACATTTGATGAACCTTATCGGTGTCACAAATGCTCTTCAAATATATTAAATCCACCCTTTGCCCATGAAGGGACAACTCTTGAAACATACAATCAATTGAACCTTCTAGTTTCTCTTTAAAAAAGCGTTGGTTTACTTCTTCATATGCGTGATTCATCTGCCTCACCTAGCTATCTAAAGAATTGTCATATTTGCTAGTGTTTCACCAAAACATGAAATCATTCCCTTCCTTAACTGGATTAGAGTATTTCAGAAGGAAAGAGACCTCTTGCAAAATAAGGTCCATTATTAGAACCACTCAGCTTGTAAATAAAAGAAAGCAATCCCTCCTCGCTATTCTATTAGCAAAATGAAAATATTCATTTTATATAAACTTCGATAAAAAAAGACTATAGGCAAACTCAATGGTTCAAGTTTGCCTATAGTCCGGGCTTTCTCCTTCTAAGAACAGCCTAAGTAGACTTAACAACATATTCTACTTTAATATCGCGTTTCCTACACTCTTCTTCTAATGCTTCGATTACACTCTTTATCACTTTAATTCGAGCATATTTCTTATCTTCCCCTTCAATGATGGTCCACTTTGCTTCATCGCGGTCCGTCTTTTCGAGCATATCTTCAACTGCTTGCTCGTAGTCATCCCATTTTTCTCTATTTCTCCAATCTTCATTGGTTATTTTCCACTGTTTCAATGGATCGCTCTGACGTTCATTGAAACGTCTTAATTGCTCTTCTTTTGAAATATGAAACCAAAACTTCAAGACAATATAGTTTTCATTTGCTAAAATTTGTTCAAAATGATTTATCTCCTCATAAGCTTTTGACCATTCAGCCTCAGTAGCAAAATCTTCTACACGTTCAACAAGCACCCTTCCATACCATGAACGATCAAAAATGCCGATTTTTCCGTATTTGGGGATTCTCATCCAGAATCGGTGCAAATAGTGATACTTCTTCTCATCGGCTGTTGGTGCCGCTGTCGCATGTACTTCAAATCCTCTAGGGTCAAGACGCTCGGTTAAACGCTTAATCGCACCACCTTTCCCAGCTGCATCCCACCCTTCAAAAATTAACACACAGCCAAGGTGGTTCTTTGCTAGAAGACGTTGCAATGTTAATAACTTAAATTGATAAGACTTTAACTGCTTCTTATATACCTTTTTGCTCACCATTTTAACGGATAAATCTACTGTATCTAGCATGTTTCCCCTCCAATGGTTTTATATAGATTTTATCAGCATTTGATTAATAGTAGAACGATTAAGTTATTTAATAAACTGTTATTTCACTTTAAAATGACTTACCTGACTTTGCAGATACTCTGCCATTTGCGCTAGCATATGGGAGGAAGAATTGATTTCCTGCATTGATGCGTTCTGCTCTTCTGCTGCAGCAGCTACCTCTTCAGTATCGCCTGCTGCAACCTCCGCTAGGCGAGAAATCGAATCTGCATTGCCAACAATGACAGATGCATTTTCCTTGATGTCAACTATTGCTTCAGCTAAGACTTCCATTTCTAGATGTACATCTAATACTGCATCTTTAATTTTGACAAAGGAGCCACTAGCCTCCTGAACAACTGTTTCTCCTTCAGAAACTGCTTTTGAGCTTTCCTCCATCATAACGGTTGCTTGTTTAATTTCATCGTTAATTGTCACGATTAATTCTGCAATTTCATTAGCTGATTTACCCGATTGCTCAGCAAGTTTTCGAACTTCACCAGCTACAACCGCAAAGCTTTTCCCCTGTTCACCAGCTCGTGCAGCTTCAATCGCTGCATTTAATGCAAGCAAATTTGTCTGCTCACTAATATCACGAATGATCGTAATAATTCCCATTATTGCAGCAGATTGCTGACCTAGTTCACGAATTACATGTTCCGTATTACTCACTTTTTTCGTAATATCATTCATTTCAAACACTACTTTATTTAAGTTCTCAACGCCTTCTTTTGCGAATTGGTCTGCAATTCGTGAGTCTTCATTAACCTTTTTTACATTAGTTGCTGTTAGGTCGATCGAATGTGAAATCGTATGAATGGAAGAAACTACTTGAGCTACTGAATCCACCTGTTCCTGTGAACCTCTTGAAATTTCTTCAGCTGCAGAAGATATTTGCTCAGATGCCTTACTATTTTCTTCAGCTGCTGCTGTCAGTTGCTGAGAAGAGGCAGCTACTTGTTCAGATGCTTCATGAATACTTATTAGGATGGACTTCAGTTTCCCCATCATCTTATTGTACATAACTGATATTTGACCAATTTCATCCTCGAAATAGACAGGAACTTCTACTGTAAGATCTCCACTCTCCGCTTTCTCCATTGCAGCTACGACTGACTTAATTGGCTTGGTTATTTGGGTAATAATAAACCCACCAACCATCATTGCTACAATTGATCCTATAATACTTATAATAAGTACTTCTTGCTTTATTGGCTCTACCGGCTTCATCATATCATCCAAATAAGACGACACAGCAAAAGACCAGCCATTCGGAAGCTTATCAAAAGCCGCAACCTTTGTTTCTCCTTTCCAATCATATTCAATATATCCAGACTCTTCATTTAATATCTTTTGGGCGAACGACTGGTCTGATAGGTTATCTCCTATGACTGTTTGATCAGGATGGTAAAGGATTACCCCTTTTTCATCCAATATATATCCATAGCCTTCCATCTCGTTTTTTTCAAAGTATTCCGTTTTAAGATCTAATAATGCTTCTTTTATGTTTTGATCATCCTCTGATGATATTTCCATGTTTGAAGTAGCTTCTCCAAGTACTTCTGTTTCAAGATGGACAATATAATTTAAATCCTGCTTAGTCACTCCATATACCCCTTTATATGAAGATTCGTACGAAAAATACCCTGCTGTCATCAATGGCAATAACGTTACAATTAGGATAGTAACTAACAGCTTTAATTTTATTGATAAATTCAACACTTTTTTCAAAAAAAACCCTCCATCCCACTTATTACCTTAAATATACTATTTACCTAATAAATTCTAACATCAAATACCCATTCTATTACTTTATATTTATGACTATTGACCGAGGATAATATGAAAGTTTTGTGATTAATTAGAATCTTTTTAATTTAGTATTAGTTAAAAAATGTTATAAAAATAAAAGTATTTGCTATGAATAATGTTAAATAATTCAATAAAACTAATATGGAAGGTTATAAATGAGATTATGGAGGTCAAAGACGTGCTTCAAAATGAAAATGAGATTCGAAGAGCAAATAAAATAGGGGCAAATGAAGATATTCTGCACATTAGCGGAGAAGATGATGGATATGACTTAAGGAAAGCCGAACAACTTGGAAGTGGGAAAAAACAAGGGAATGATAATAACGGAAATGATTAACGTTCATAAGGAAAGTGAAATGAATTAGCAATAGATCGCTTATACAGGCATTATATGAAGGGATTTTATCACTAGATTTCCGATGCCAAAACTAGTAGATTGGAGCGGAAGGCACTTGACTCCAAGGGGATTTGCGTTGCAGCGAATGCCACAAGGAAAGCAAGTGCCTGGAGCGGAAATCAAGCTATTTCACCAATCTCCATCAGTATATTCCACTTCTAATAACCTAAAGAATATACTAATACTCGTTCAAACGAATTGGATTCATACATGGGAAGCTTTATTTCATTTGTTAATAGAAACAACGGATGATTCTCTAAATAAAATATATACTCCTCAGAAGGATAATATAAAATCATGTATACTTGTCTATAGCTTTCTTCGATTGAACGTAAGATTCTGTTAACTACTTTGATGAAAATTTGCACTGAAAATGGATTAAAAATGTAAAAATAATTATCATTGGAATGAATGTTATAATCTTCCGCTAGTCCATGATGGAAATGAATAGGTACCTTTTTATCATTGATGTTTTCTAAGTAAGATTGTAAATTACACTCTGCTTCATCATAATATTGCTCATTCATCTCAATACCAATACCGATAGCACGGAAGAAATAATGTACATAAAAAGGGAGTCGTCCCTTTCCACTACCAAAATCAACAATTCGATCCCCTTCGTGTATAGGAATTTCCGAAAATAAATAGTCTAGAGCTTCATATGGAGTTGGCTCATACCGATGATAATGATACGAGCGAAGAAAACCTTTCTGTTCCCCAATCGTATGAATATGCAATAGCTTATCGTATTCCTTTTCCTTCATTTTGGCACTCCAATCTCTGTAAATGTATTGAGATTGTAACATGCCATTTGCAGGTTTTCTATTTATTTTAATGATAAATCCCCTGAGGAACTAAAGTTAGTTCATTTTTTTATCTACAAACGCACATATCTCATTTCTTTCCACCTCTATAAAGATTCAATAAACTCCTTCACTAATCCAGCTGCCTTTTTAGGCTGCTCCATCCAAACATAAGCATGGTTTGTGTTAGGAATTTGTTGAACCTCATAGGATGTGAGATAGTTAGAGAATGCTGCTAAACTATTTCGGATTTTTTCGTTGTTCCATTCATCAGTGCTTGGAATAAAAAGTACTGGGCACTTAATTTTCTTATAGTAATTCTCAAATTCAATGTCCCAACATTTCTGAATGTATTCAATTTGCACATGATTTTTGTAATGGCTTGTATAGGATCCGTCTTCAAGAAGTTCGACACAACTATCTAAAAATGGGCGAAATGTTTCATTATATATACCTTCGTCTACAAATGGCTTTTTCAATTCTTCTAACAACTGTTGCCGACAGGTATGTCTAGGAAGTACTCGTTCATCCAATTGCTTAGAAATCTTCCTTTTTTCCTGCTCTATTTCTTCATCTGTACCATTAAATATTCCTTATGCACCGAACTCATTATACATAGCTCCTTCACACACAAGAGATCGCACTTTTTCGGGATATGAAGCAGCTAAGCATACTCCAATTTCAGCACCCATAGAACTTCCAACAATATGATATTGCTCGACCTCTAAGTCTTCTAAAAGTTGGGCGACGTCTTGAGCTATTTCGTCTATATGGTAACCTGTTAACGGCTTGTCTGATTTTCCATGTCCACGAAAGTCAGGTGCCATAATATTATAACTTTGATTAAAATGTGGTATAACCCCATTCCACATTTGATTTGTTCCGCCGCTAAAGTGAAGAAAAAGAATTGTTTCCTTGAACCCCAGTTGATATTCTAGATGTAAATGAATAGAATTATTGATTTTCATAGTTTTCTCTTTCATATAATTGCTCCTCCATTTTCATATATTGTTAACATACGCAATTACGGAATTATTTACCATAAAAACTAAATAATCCCTTTTATAAAAGAGCACCCAACCGGGTACTCTTATAAGTCCATTACTATTTTTTGCAGTTGTTCCTGCTGCTCTTTTATTTGTTCTATCGTAAAATTAACCATCCTTCTATAAATTGCTAAAATGCTCTCACCATAATTAGTACCTGGCACTGCCCACTTTCCGTTCAAATCTGTCCAAGCATTGGCACTCCCGCGAGATACTAGCTTAAAACGAGGGTCTATCAGCCTTAATCCTGCTGGTAGATTCTTAGTCGTTGCATATGCATAAAGGTGCTGAATTTGAGCGTGCACTCCTTCTTCAGGGCTTTGAAAGCTGGCTCCAGGACTTCCAGAACCGATAGCACCCAGCCCTGCAAAATTATTTTGATTTTCCTTTACGAGTCCGTTAAATTGGAAAAAATTCGTTTCCAGCAATGCCTGTGCATAAGCTATATCTCCTCTAATTCCATAAAGGTCACCATAGGATACATAATACTCCCCAAGACGAGGTGCATTCATATTAATTGTTTTTGCAAACAAATCTAATTGGCATGATAAAAGATGCGCTTCTCCTTCAATAGAGCGAATAGTTTGAGGTGCTGGAGACGATTTCGGTGGTAATTCCTCGCCTTCTTTGTCATCCACCACTACAAATGCTCCATTTATCCCCATTTTCTTTATCTCTTCAACTCGTAAGTCGGCGTTTTCTCTATTAGAGAAGGCTCCTGCTTGCACACGGTAATACATCTGCCCACTGATTTCCGTTTGGACTACAAATGCGTTAATTCCTCTATTTTTCAATTCCAATGTCCGGATCTCGGCATACTTATTTTCCTTAAAAGAACCAGCGATCACCTTATACAAACTTCTATCTGGTGGAGAAGGTGACTGAATTGACTTTTTTGGAAGATCCAAAGCATTAGCGACCCCATCCGCAATGCTGTTACTCACCTCTCGAATAAATGTCGAGTTATTTAAAAGCTTTAAATCTTGTTCATTGTCCACAAAAGCGATTTCTAGAAGAAGAGCATCCATCTTTGTTTCCCTTACTACTTGAAAATTTGCTCGTTTTTGCCCTCTGTCTTTTACTTGATATTTTGATTGTATGGACTTTATAATCTTACTGTGGATGATTGCTTGGTATTGCTTAGTAGATGAAGGAACATTCCCATTATAAATGTAACTTTCAAAACCGCTTCCCCCACCTGCATTATGGTGAATGGATAAAAAGAAATCAGCTTTTTTAACGTTCGCGAGTGCTGTTCGCTCATTTAAAGATATCGTTTGATCACCTGTTCTTGTCATAATTACATCTACAACATAATCTCTTAGCAACTTCTGCTGAACAATTCTTGCAACAGCAAGATTGAAATCTTTTTCATAATTCCCCTTATATACTGCCCCTGCATCTGCTCCTCCATGACCTGGATCTATTACTATAGTTGACATTCGTATATATCCTCCTTACATGTTATAACTCTTAGTACTTACGAATTATTCTATTCAGAGAATGATAAAAAGGTTGGACAAAATGAATGATTTTATTTTTCTGGCTTTAGAGAGCATGGATGAAAGGTAATATCAGGAGCGTAATACGATAATTTTTTCAAAAAATAACACGATTCTGGAAAATGATGTTCTAGGAACCGTAGGGTCGATTGATTAATTAATTCGTCATTTTTATATAAATAAATTGCTTCCCCAACTAACTCATTAAATTGCACAACCGCTTTAGATACATCGCGAGCAAATTTCAGCTGTATTGGGAAGCCTGGTTCTGTGAATTGCAAATACTTTTTTATCGCGCTGTTCTTCACAATAAATTGTGAGAATTGTAGTTTCAAAGCATTCGCCCGCTGTATCATATCGAACTCCACTCCATCTAGTAAGCGTATTAACAAAGCTGAGTGTCCTAATTGATCCTCAAGCCATAACGATAAAAGGTCAGTGAGTGGCAATGGAGGATATTCTATGCCATTTGAATAGTACTGAAGTATTCGTAAATACTCTCCATTTTCTAACAACGTACCATTTAAATACGTAGGAGATAAATTTAAATTCACTTTATTATAAAGACGTAAGTTCAAAAGATATCCTTCGAATTGATAATATTGGTGTGAAACATAGTATGCTCTCTTTGCAAGTTGTACCATGGCCTCAGTTGAGACACCTATATTCTTTGGTAAAGTCTCTAGTTGCTTCTCTACACGTTCAAATTCTTGAATAAATACCTCCGCCTGCCTAACCCATTTGGTTTCTGATGGAGATAAATAATCACGAATAAAGTATGCATGATCCTTTAATACATATAACCAAAAGCTATGTTCTTCCCATGGTGTAATATGCATATATGTCATAGCCCTTCACATTCCCCCTTGTTTAATCCTTCATTACACTTTATTTCTGAGAAAGAGGAATGATTACAAGTTTAAAAAAACCAATTTAGAACATCCTATTAGTAAATTCTTGTAATAATACAACATGATGGTGACCCCATATTTCACTAAGAGGTTTTCATATGAACATGATTAAGATGCTAAAAAAAATCGTTATTAAGCCTGAACATACCGCACAAACAGGTAATAATCTAGATTTAGAATCAGACCAACAGCGGGATGATGATCTACAATTTTCTCACATAATCAATCAATTTCAAAATTGCTCAGATATTGACCATCTTCACATTGAACATCTAGGAATGGAAATTTTTTATTTTTGCCATTTAGTTGATAAGCAACAGCTACAAGCCTTTATTAATGACATTAGACATAAAGACCCCTCTCAATTATCAGTTATTGCTTTTCATTCTGAGCTAAGAGCAATAAAAAACAATAAAGATGGAGTCAATGAAGTTTTAAATGGGAATGCATTATTTTCTTTTAATCATCAAGTCTTCTATTTACCTGTTTCTAGTGGAGAAGCAAGAGCTATTCAAGAATCAGAGACTGAATCCATAATTCTAGGGCCTCATGAAGCTTTCGTTGAGGCAGCAAGCATTAATCAATCACTCATAAGAAAAAAAGTGAAAAGCGCTCATTTGAAATCTATTTGTTTATCTGCAGGTGAAATTACTAAGACTACGATTACGGTTATGTATCTCGAAGATATTGCCCCTCAAGCAGAATTAACGGAACTTATCAAGCGAATCGAGGCAATTGAGACACATGGAATCTTAGATACCAATATGCTTGTTCAAATGATTGATGAACACCCATATTCACCATTTCCACAATTCCTTACAACCGAGCGCCCAGATGTGATAGCATCAAAGCTGTTAGCTGGAAAAATCATAGGGATAGTAGATGAAAGTCCATATGTCTTCTGTGCACCAGTAAGCTTTTTCGACTTTTTTCAATCAGTCGATGATTATAGCCAAAGGTGGATTACGGGCACCTTTATTCGTTTATTACGTTTTTTTGCATTAGCTATCACCATTTCATTTACTGCTATTTATGTATCAGTTACGACATTTCATTACGAAATGATTCCCCAACCATTGCTCCCAAGCTTAATTCAGTCTAGAAGCAAAGTTCCTTTTCCTCCATTAATAGAGGCACTTTTTTTAGAACTGGTCATAGAGCTATTGCGTGAGGCTGGTGCAAGATTACCAACGAAAATCGGTCAAACTATTGGGATCGTTGGAGGAATTGTCATTGGGCAAGCTGCCGTTGAAGCAGGGATAACCAGTAATATCTTAATCATTGCAGTTGCTGTCTCTGCAATTGCATCGTTTGTTATTCCTAATTACACGATGAGTGCTTCGATTCGAATTGTCCGGTTTAGCTTCATATTATTAGCCGGGTTTTGGGGAAACATAGGCTTAATTTTTGGATTAGGAGTATTAATCGTCCATTTATCAACACTCACAACCCTAAAGACACCTTATTTAATTCCTATTTCACCTACCTTCTTAACCGATTGGTTGGATACAATTATTCGAGCCCCATACCAGTTGATTAAAGAGCGGCCAACACAGGTGAACACAAAAAATAGGGAATATAACAAAATGAAAAAATAGGTGAGTACTATGCATGAGAAGCTTCATCCCGTTCAAATCGCCATTTTGATATATATGATCCAATCCGGAGTAACATTGTTTAGTATTCCTAGATTATCAGCGGAGACATTTGGAACAAATGGATGGGTTGGCTTAATTGGCATATATGCTCTAGTTAATCTCAACATCTTATTAATCGTTCTTGTATTTAAATGGGGAAAGGGCAAATCAATTTTTGATATTTATGAAGGCGTCTTCCCTTTTTGGCTGTTGGTTCCAGTATATTTTGCTTCTGCCGTCCTATTTATTACATTAGGAATGATGGTGGCAAAGAAGTTTATCCTTTTATTACAGATGCTTTTTTTCCATGAAACACCAACATTTGTATTTATGTCAATGACTTTTATTCTTTGCTACATAATGCTTCAATCTGGCATTTACCAGATTGCCAAAATAACGGTCTCTTTATTTTTTTTGACGATTTGGACAATTTTTTTGTTAGGGTTTATCTTTCCAGAGTTCAGCTTCACCAGACTAACACCTTTCTTTTTTAAAGGGAGCCCTGATCTAGCTGGGGGAATCATGAATGTTTATACAGCTTTTCTAGGGTTTGAATTAAGCCTCTTCCTTTTTCCCTATGTTAAGGAAGGATGGACAAAAGCCTTATTTATTGGTAATGGAATAACGACAATCATCTACATTTCGGTTACATTTATTTCATTTGGTTTCTTAAGTTTTGATCAATTATTAAATGATATGTACCCTGTTATTACGATATTAGAGTATATCAAATTTCCTTTTATTGAAAGAGTAGAAAATTTAATTTTCTCCCTATTTGCTTTGAAGGTCATAATGACAATTGTTATGTACTTATGGACAGGAAAGCTCCTCCTTGAACATTCATTCAAGGCTATCAATCCCACATTTATTACGTTTAGTATTCTAGCTGGAGGATACTTGATATCTTTAGTACCTAATATCATTCGAGAAGTCGATTTGTGGCTCAAATGGCTTACAAATATTATAGCTGCAGCTGCCATTGTTGTGCCCATTACATTAATGTTCACGATTCTATTACATAAGTACAAAGAGAAAGCGAGAGGAGACTCCTCATGATCAAACGGTTTACGCACCTTCTTTATTGCGCCCTTTTGCTATCAGGGTGCTCGCAGCATATTATTGATGACTTAGCATTAATCGATACTGTCACATATGATCTTTCTGAAAACGAAGAGAAACCTCTCACAGTCGCAGTTAACTATCCGATTGTAACTAAGGAAGGGGATTTTGATAACGAGGTATTATCTGTTGATGCCAAATCAAGCAAAGATGCTCGACTTCAATTTAAAAACATGACAAATCTCGAATTAGTTAGCGGTCAGCTTACCGTCGCTTTATTTGGAGAAGAATTTGCTAAAACGGGAATAAGCGATATTTTAGATACATTTATGCGTGATCCTAGCTTGGGTCCACGAGTGTATTTTGCGATATCAGAAGGGAGAGCTATTGATTTTATTAATTTAAAGCCAAAGCAAGGACCTAACCCTCCAAAATACTTGAGAACGATATTTGAACGTGCCGCATATACAAAAGAAGTCACTAATTACAACTCCCTTCAATTTATCCGTGATTATTTTGATGATGGCATTGATCCCATTATGCCGTACATCATATTAAAGGATGGGAAAATTAATTTAGATGGTTATGCACTATTTGATCGTGATCAGTTCATCGAAAAAATATCACCAGAACAAGCGAGTATTCTCTTCTTCTTAAGAAAAGATATTCCAAGAGGAACAATTAGTATGGAAGTAGGAAGGGAAAAGGAAAGCAATTTTCCCAAGCAGTTATTGTTTAATTATCATCAGAAAAAATTTGACTTAGATATAAAAATGTCTTCTACAAACCCAATAAGTGTTGATATTACAATAGAGCTTGAAGGAAGTGTCCTTGAATATACAGGTGAAACGCTACTTGACGCAGAAAAAGCTCAGAAAAAATTCGAGAAAAAAATTAATAGATATTTAACAGGAAAATCACTTGAGACTTTTCAGCATTTTCAAGAATTAGGGGTAGACCCACTTGGTATAGGGGCCCATGTAAGAAATAAGCTTTCATATAAGGAATGGAAAGAAATGAATTGGGATGAAGTTTATCCAACGATCACGTTAAATGTCCATCCGAAAATGAAGTTCATGAATATTGGACAAGCCAAGTAAGTTAAATGCAAATAGTTCGGACATAGATTTATTTGGCTTAGATACCTTATTAATTCAAAATGAGGCTAGGACATAACTAAATGACTCCTTCTCAAAGAGTACAATGACTTTTTTAATAATAAATAGGTTGTAAAAACAAGTTCTTTCCATTGCGCTGCAGATACTCGCTTTCTGCGGGGAGGAATCTGTTCCTCCTCACTGCGCTTCGGGGCCTCAGCCTTTCCTCTATTTCCCTTAGTAGCCGAGTGTCTTCCACTCCATTCCACTATTTTTTAAAGATTTGATTTCCGAACAAACAAAAATACCCGAACTATCAAAAGGAACCAACTCCTGATAGTTCGGATATTCCATTAACTAAAATACTTATGTCACAGCCTCAATAATAGAAATATTAAATTTACGTTATTTTTGTAGCGATTTGCTTTCGATTCGGTGTCTCAAGTTTCTTTCCTTGATTTCCTGTTTGAGCATTTCAATAAACTATTGATCTAATGATAATTCTAACGAACTGAAATAGTCTTCAATAAGCTCGTTGTCTGATACCTTGAAAACTCGGTTACTCCTTATGCTTTAATCTAAGTTTCTTAGAAGTATGCAAGCCTTCTTTAAGGTTTATCTACTTGGTTTAGTGCTTGAATCGCTTCTGATAAGCAAATATGATAGAATTCTGCTTTCCCAGCAAACTCCGGCTCATGAAGCACTTCTTGCATCTTTTGAAAATTATCAATAATATGCTCCGTCTTCATTCCACGGCTAGTTAATACATTATTTAGCCAAATGGAATAGTCAATAAATATTTTACTATGGTTTAATTTGAAAGCAACATCTAAATTTCTAAAATGATGTTGTACATCTTCTCTACATTTAACCTTTCCAGCCTCTCCATATTTCTCCAACAGCTCTGGATAATTTTCATAGATTTTCTCTACTAACCCATCAAGAATTTCCCTTGCAACAACATTCATTTGTTAACCACCTTAAACTTATCAAGCCCATTCTTTATTCCTAATTGATAGGAAGTGAGATGATAAAAGTTGAACCTTCATTTTGTTCACTTGTTCCATCAATAATTCCACCATGATTTTGTATGATTTTTTAGCACACCGCTAAACCTATTCCCGTTCCTTCTTGTCTTGTACTGAAGAAAGGTGGAAGAATTCTCTTTATTGTATCTCTATCCAGACCTTCCCCATTATATTGAACAGTCATTTCAAATGAAATATAGATTAGCGTAGCACGGATCATAATACTACCATTGTTTTTGTTGAAACTATTTTGAATAGCATCCATCGAATGACGAAGTGAACTACTCACACCACTTTCTTTCCAATGATTCATTGAATCTGCTGGGTGCTTTCTTGCTTTTGAATACAAAAAACAATCAAGTTCAACCAGTTTATCTAGCTGTTCCTGAAACATTTCCATTCTACCACCTTGCATTATTGTATCAGAGCATACCAACATACGAGTAAATTATTCATGCATTTCTCCTAAATGACAAAAGTCGATATTAGATAATGGCTAAAATATCTTGTGGTTCAAAGGCTTTATAGGTCGGCTCCACCTCTTGGACCATGTCTGTCGCATCGTATCCCCAACCTACCCAAATGATATCAACTCCAGCTTTTTTACATGCAAGGATGTCCCGTTCTTCATCGCCTACGTAAATGATTTCCGATGGAGATAGTTGGTTTTCTTTCATAAACCGATTGAGAAGCTTATCCTTTCCAAATATTTTACTCGAGCAGAGGACTTGTGAAACAATTGATATTTGATTTTCATTCAAGAATGTCCGAATATTCTCTTCAGAGTTGGAAGAAATAATCGCAATTTCATAGCCTTTTGCATAAAGCTCTGCAAGTAATTCTTTTACACCATTAAATAGTTTTACATCGCGAATACCATCTAAATACAGTTTATACATCTGGGGAATGATGAATGGCATCTTATACATTGGGAAATTCAGCATCTTACAACGTTCTTTAATTGAAAGCTTCTTCAAATCCTCTAGATCCTCCACTTGGACCTTGTCGAATCGATGCTTTTCTGCAAGCTTATTTAAAGAAGAGACGAAAACCTCTTGTGAATCTGCAAGAGTCCCATCAAAATCAAAAATGACATATTTTCTCATACTTTTTCTCCTTAATAGGGAAGAAAGATACTCTCTTTTTGTCCCGTTATTTTATTTGCTCCTGATTGTTAAGTAAACCTAAATGATGAGAATCCTGCAATCGGATATTCCAATACATCCTGCCTATTACAATGCCTAATATGCCATAGATTACAAAGTGAAATACACTTGTGTATAATAAATCTGATCCCTCATTAAAGGGCTGGTCTACTGCCCAAATGCAATAACCTAAAGGAAGTCCGAAATAAAAAACTCCTTTAGCCATGGAATAATGTTTCCCTTTCGGATAGTCTTTCTTAAACCATTTTCTCGTCCGGTCATCTTTTGTTAATTCTCTCTCTCGAAAGATAATAATTGTTAACCAAAGAAAATAGGCTGCACCAATCACTAGTACGACCTTACCTATTAGCTGCTCGCTTTGCATGGCAAGGTAAAAATAATATCCTATAAGCAATAAACCTATCAGAACGACTAATACTTTTCCAATTCGCATATTAAAACCCTCGCAATATTCTGTTTATTATAGTGTACCTTCCCCTTCCTCTTTTTGGAAGGGAAATTAATTCACCACAAGAAAAAGGTACTTGAGCTCGAGGTCAAAGCACTTTTTAACAATCGATATAGTATAGCGTGCCTAATAACCAACAGAAAGCCCCTCAATTCCTTTGAATTGAGGAGCCTCATTTACAAATCGTCCAATTTAATTAACTCTCCTGTAACACTATCTACACCATAGTCACTATCTAATTTTCCACAAAGTACATATTGCTGTATTGCAAAATCATATACATATGTTGGGGTTAATGTCAGGGTCTTGCTGATTTCTGTAAATGCTTGTTCTCTCGTTATAATCCCATCAACTGAAGGTGTATAAGACTTCCATACGTCAAGAAACCCTTCATTATCCATGAAATTAAGCACTTCAAATGAAACTGGGTCAATCATAACGAGTAGTTTTCTTTGGAAAACCAATCCCGTTGGGGTCACTGTTTTGACTATGGCATTTATACACCCTTGTTCACGATGCAAGGTTTTCAGGACCCATCGGCCTGAATCAGCTTCATAATAACTACTTAGGAAGGCTCTTACCGTGTTTATGCATAGGTCAATTTCATCTTTTGTTAAAGGCTTAACGTCTAGATGTGGTTCATTGGAAAAAAACTGTTCAACCGTCAGTTGTTCCCGATTAAAAATGGGTTTTCTTTCTACTTCTAGATCCGTTGTTGTTTCCCAATAGAGAACCTCCTCAATAGGAGTGTAAGCTCGTACATCTACGATTACCTCAAATGGAATGGTGGATGATTTGTCATTCCTTATATATATTTCTTCTAATGCAAAAATCCGCTTTAATCGTTTTTGATCATTTAATGGCATATCAAGTAATTGGATCTGCCCCTTTGCAATCTCTTTAACATCAGGAAGAGTAAGTGAATAATCTTCTTCCATAAACATGTCAGGAGAGGGGAACTGTCCATACTTTGAAAATCCAATAAGTCTTGAATGCTCATCTAGCTCCACTTCAATTCTGCCTGTTGGAGAAACAAGAACCCCTTTCCAGCATTCTTGAAAAACAAATTCCGATCCCTCAGCTTTTAGTAATTCAAACTGTTTGCCGAAGGGTAAGCCCGTTTCTTCTTCTATCCAAGTCGTTATAGATTCTACATCGTTTGACGGAAAGGTTGGTCCCTTCGCATACGTAAGACCCCCAACAAAAATCACTGAATCAAATTGGTTCGTGTTCAAGTTATATTCAATTGAAACAGTTCCATCAGGATTAAGCTCATCATCTTGGTAATCCTTGTATCCATTTGGAAACCACTCCATTGACAACTTGTATACTGTCTCATTAAATATGGTTACGTCTCTTCGAAAAGAATATTGATGTAGAAAATAATCTACTAGCTCGAAGGCAAGCCTCGTTTGGTCAACTATTTTTTTTACTCTCTTATCCACTTAAATGACCTTCTTTCATCTTTCTTACCCTTCTCTAATTAACCCCGAATCCACGAACTGAACTTCCCCTGTATGCGCATTGATCTTTTCAATATGAAGACCATTTGGAAAGTCAATTAGATAGCTAAGCCCATATATAGATGGGGTTTGAATGTGATCTACCGAACGTACAAGCTTCATTGTTAACGTATCTTTGTAAATTCCATTTGCTTCTTCAATCGTAATTCGAGGCTTCTCCTGTACAACTTCTTCCAATTGTTCCTGCGAAATCACTGGAATAATGGCATACCGAATGATTCCCGAACACTTTCCGATTCTAACTTCAACTGAATAAGGAGGTACTGGGATTCCGTTGTACACTCTTTTAAAAAGAAAGGTTGAGGTTGATTCATATAGATCGATTAAATCTTCCTCTTCCTCTTCAGTAAACGGAAAGTCATCTAAAGATGGCTGAAATTCTTCAACATACTTTTCATGAACATTTCCAATGACCGATTCTAGAAACTGGATAGCTCGCTTTCTCAGAACCTCTTCATCTAGTGTCCCTGCATCTTTACTCCATTCAGAAAACGATTGATAAAACAAATGTTGTGGATCCTCTTTATTAATTATTGCTACCGGCTCTTCTTCTCCATTTCGCATCCAGTACGTTTGTTCTTCCTCTATTATCTTTTGGTCACTTTCTGCCAACCCTAGCAATTCTTCCATACTGAACTCTACTACCACTTTTTCAATTGGCTGATCTGATTTTGTATCGAATTCAAGCAATTCCGTGCTGCGCTGAATCTTTCCATCAACGGAAACACCAGCAATATCATGGATTGGATAATATACTAGCTCTGGCTTCTCCTCTAATGAAATGGCTAACTGTACTAGCGATTCCTGACAAATCAGTTCCTTCGCTTCTTCTGAATTAATCTTGATTTCAGGAAATAACAGCTTGTAATCGACATCTAGAAAGGAAGCTGAGGTTACATGGCCGTATATATCAACATTCACCATGCAACCAGTATTTGGAATCAATAACCCAAGTTCTTGATCCTTCTCTTCATATATAACTAGATATGTATCTGGCTCCCATTGAAATAGACCGCTTAGGGAAACAGGTCGCGAGTAAAATTCATTCGCAAATTTATCACCCACTGCCATAATTTCTTCTTCATTTAGCTTTTTATGTTGTGAGTTAATTAGAACATGTGTATCCTCATCCTCAAGTATATCTAAATGGAAACTAACTAATTCTTGACTTGAAGATACTTCTAAATATCCATACACCGTCTCGTGAACTTCATCAATAATTTGTCCCATATGATCAATTTCCGGGTCGGGAATGATTTTTATTTTCGGTTGATTTGGTAAGTACTTTCTTAATTTTGTCGCTATTGAATTCATGATCTACTCCTTTTCCGAGCTTTTTGGTGGGAAGACTCCATTTGTTATCATGGAAAGAGACTTATACAATATAAGCTTTGCCATTGTAACAACGAGCACAACGCATACAAATTTCGCTATCCAATTCATCCAGGTGATGGGAATTACGCTATTAATGATCGGGCCAGTAACATAAAAAATAAACACACATCCAAAGATACAAAAGCCAAATAGTAAAAGGCTGACGAGCTTTTGCCATAACCTCAACTTCCCTATGTATGTCGAATTCTTTATATATACAAATGCTAATATCCCAATAAAACTTATCATTCCGAGGACCTCTGAAACCATAATTCCCCTCCAAGCTCAAACAATTATATGACTATATACGAAACAAGTGGTGAAAAAGTTTCAAATCAAATGAAAGGAGGTTGTCTGCTGTACCTATCTATGAAGTGGACTCTTTTCACCAAAAATAACAGGTTTCTACTTGCTTTCCTTCTTAACAACTGTCAAACTTGATAAGACAAATAACTCAAATGCAGGTGGCAGATATGATCGAAATAAAAACTTCAACAATCAGCAACGGTGAATTTAACCGCGGGGTATTCGCTACAATCGATTTTAAAAAAGGGGATCTTCTCCATATAGCACCCGTCATTCCATACCCGAACGAACAGCATAAGCATATTGAGAAGACACTATTAGATGATTATGCATTCGAATATGGAGCAAATCATACCGCAATTTTACTAGGATATGGCATGCTGTTTAATCATTCCTATGAACCAAACGCTGTTTACGATATACATTTTGAAGACCATACTTTCAAATTTTATGCTTACCGAGACATTAAAGCTGGTGAAGAAATTTTCATTAACTATAATGGAGAAGTCGATAATGATGATCCTCTTTGGTTTAACGAAGAAGAGGAAAAGTAATCACTCGTTATTGAAAAATAACTAGCACTGAGCAAAACAGACTGTTAACACTTTTTAACAGTCTGTTTTGCTTTAAAAATATTGTAGAGAACGGTTTTAGAAAGCTAGGGTAGGTGGAAAAATGGTGATTTCCTCTCAAGGCGCTTGCTTTCTGGGGGCGTTAACCCAGGTGTCAAGCACCTTCCGCTCCAATCACCTATTTTGTTTTTATCAATTGAATCATAAAAAATTCACGACAAGCTACTAAAAGAATTAATAATTAGTACTTGGTCTCTAGAGTAATCGAATTCAAACATGCAAACTGTCCATGCTACACAATGATAAAGTGAACTTCATATATACAAAAAGACTATAGCCAACCTCAAAAGAAATTGAGTTTGGCCATAGCCTGATTGGAGGGTTGACTTATATCACACGGATATCCTCTACCCCATAACGTCTTAAAATTTGCTCTGCATTTGTTCGAACCGTATCGTCCTTGAAACCTTCATCGTAAAATACGATTCGAGAAGGCTGAAGCTTTGCTAATTCTTCAATCTCCTCTAGTGTAAGATCTTTCTCCAAGCAAATAACAAGTGACCCGTCAGCAATAGAAATAGCCGTTTTATTTGCTACCTCTATTTCTGTAAGATGTACATGTAAGTCTATCCCGTATTTTAGAAGAATTTCATAAGCAACATCTATCGAGCTACGCCCCTCCTTCACCGGGTCAACGAGGTCGAATAAGTCTCTTTCTAAATCGATAGAAGTTTCATCCCATATTTTTAGATTGGTTTCATCAAGCTTGAATACTTTGAATCCAAGATCCATGTTCCGTGCATTTGGATATTCAGAGTGAATCTTATCCGCAGCTCTGCGGATCCTCTCTTTTCCAATCTCACTTATCGTATGATAGCCCGCTTTTGCTGCTATTGAATGTTCATCTAGCCTTTCTGGCAATTGCACCATGAGGAATTTCCTTTTCCCATTATCTTCTGCATTTAACTGCATAACAGCATGCGCGGTAGTTGCAGAGCCCGAGAAGAAATCAGCAACTAACGCGTCCTTTTTTCTTGTTGAAGCAACTAATTTCAAAATGTATTTAACCGGCTTTGGATAATCCATAATCCCCTGTAAATTCATTAACTTTCTTAATTCTTCATCCGCATCCTCATTTGATCCCCAACCTGTATCAAATAAATTCTCTATGTTCAGTTCCTTATAACTACTTTCTGCTTTTAATCCAACCCTTGGAAGCAAATCCTTTAACGTCTTGTATCTAGGCTCTGAGACAATACGCCTTAAATACAGGTCCTGTGTTAGATACAATTCTTGATTATGAGCATATTCCTCCATTGCTTCTTGAGAATAACGCCAATTCCCTTCAATAACGAGCTCCTCTGCAAGCTCTCCATCTCGAATCACAAGGTCCGAATGGAGAACTAAGTTCATTGTCGAAGCAGAAATGATGCTTCCTTTTTTTAATGTATAATCTAACTCTTTATATTTACTTGAAATGCCTTTAGGAATTCTTCTGATTTCTCGTTTATTGGAAGCATTAATACATGGGTACGTTTCAATGGAAGTCTTAATTTCTCCAATTAACCCCTCAAATCTATCAATATTTTTTGAATAGACTAGAGCATACTCTTTAATATTAGTAATTGATTTCGATAAAAATGAGCCCTTCTTTTTTTTCTCCCAAACTAGGTTAGCTAAGAAGTTCTCTTCACCAAAAATCTCATCACATACTTTTTTTAAGTTGTAAACCTCATCATCATCAATTGAAATGAACATTACCCCATCTTCTTTGAGAAGATTTTTTGCTATTTTTAAACGGGGATAGATCATGTTCAGCCAATCAGTATGAAATCTGCCACTTGTTTCCGCATTGGATTTCAGTGCTTCATTTGTCTTTTCTTTGTAGTTCTTTATATTATCTTGGAAATTATCCTTATAGATAAAATCTTTACCTGTATTATAAGGAGGATCAATATAGAAAATATCCACTTTGTTTCGATAGGAATTTTGCAAAACACGAAGTACCTCTAAGTTATCCCCTTCGATATAAAGGTTGTTCGTATGCTGCCAATTCAAACTTTCTTCTAAACAAGGACGCAATGTCCCCGTTGTTTGTTTTTGCGCCAGCTGAATCGCTTGATTCTTCCCATTCCATGTAAACTCATATCGTTCATTCTCTGTTCTGATTACATCACCTAGAAGAAGCTTCAGTTTATCGAAGTCAATTTGATCTTCACTAACTGTCTCGGGAAATAGCGACTTTAGCTTTTCGATATTCTCTTTTATTACATTGTGTGTGTTTCCATCCAGTTTTTCCACAGAGTTCACTCCCCCTTGGCTAAATTACGCGAATGTCCTCGATACCATTTGATTTAAGAATTTGCTCTGCATTCGTTCGTACCGTGTCATTTTGAAAACTCTCATCGTAAAATATCACTCGAGCTGGCTGCATACTAGCGATTTCTTCGATTGCATGTAACGTGAGATCTTGTTCTAGACAGAGTAGCAACTGGTCTCCAGCTACTGAAAATACTGTTTTATCAGCAACCTTCAATTCTTTTATTGGTAATGTAAGCTCCATACCATACTTTAATAATATCTCGTACACTACATCTTCTTGCGAGCGGTCTTCTTTTACAGGCTGAATTAAATTAATCAAGTCTTGTTCAAGATCCACAGAGCCTTCATCCCATTGTTTCAAATTTGTATCATCTAGAGTGAAATTTTTGAAGCCAAAGTCGTATTCATACTGACTTTGGAGCTCTTTCTTTACTCGAGTCATTCTTTCCTTGCCCAACTCAGAAAGCACCGGCTTTCTTCCCACACCTTCTAAAAAAGATAGGAGATTTTGTGTATCTTTTTTGGCATCACCAGATAATTTATCAACAGATTTTGTTAAATCTTCATTTATTTGAACCAAAATATAGTTAACCGCCTTTTGATTCTTAATACCATAGCGAATAACTGCTTCCCCAGTTGTTCCAGAGCCTGAGAAGAAGTCAAGGACTAAATCTTCATCATTTAAGCCCGCTAAATTCAACAATCTATCCATCATCTTTAACGGTTTCTTACCGTTTCTATATTCGACAAAGCCCTCATTATCTAATCCTGTAGTTTTAATATCTTGCCAGAAATCACATGGGTGAACAGTTAAATAATCATCAGCAAATAAAATTTTAATCCTTGGTGATTCTACATCTGGGTTATATTGGTTATCAATAAAATATAGCTTATTATTTGGCGTGTTGATAACAAAAGCTCTTTCGTTATTCTTCAATTTCTTTTCATCCGCAAGCTTCTTTGCATTACCAGTCATAGATACAGTTCTTATAATTCTCCAAGCATTTTCAAAAAGAAAATCATCGACTTTTGCTTTTTCTATTTGCTTCTCTTGAATTACTTGGGAAACCGAGACAAATTGCACTTTCGCTAGTATTTCATCACATCTATTAAGTGTTTCGGGATCTCGTGCATCCCCGTCGCGAATGTTTTTCAATTCATCCACTTCATCCTTCGTAACATTCAATAGAATCGTTTTATATTCACGATCCCATTTCTCTTTCGGAACGCTGATTTTTTCAAAAGTTGTATCATATTTTTTATAGCAAAGAACATATTCTTTAAGCTTTGGGATGCGCTTTCGCACATGAGTCATCTTCACACCTGTTGGTTCAGAGGTCTTTATTACAATGGAAGTAACAAAGTTCTCCTCACCGAAAATTTCGTTACAAATCCGCTTTAAGTTTTCTACTTCATGATCATCAATTGATATAAAAATAACGCCATCATCCGCTAATAAATTTCGAGCAATCTTCAGCCTTGGATACATCATATTTAGCCACTCCGTATGATATCTTCCGCTAGTGTCAGCATTTGATTTCATCCGTTCATCCATTCGCTCTTTATAGCTGGTTAGGTTATCATGAAAATTATCTTTATAGACAAAGTCCGTTCCCGTATTATATGGAGGGTCAATATAGATCATCTTGATCCTATTCCGATAGGAACTTTGCAAGACACGAAGTACTTCAAGATTATCTCCTTCAATATACAGATTCTTTGAAGTATTAAAGTCTAAACTCCCCTCTATATTCGGTCTTAAAGTACCTGTCGTTTGCTTCTGTGCAAGCTGAATTGCCTGTCCTTTTCCATTCCAATTAAACTCATACCGTTCTTTTTCAGTTTCAACATGTTCCCCTAAAGCAACAAGTAGCTTTTCCACATCTATCTTATTTTCCGTCAATACCTCAGGGAATAGTCGCTTAAGCTTTTCTATATTCTTCTCTACCGCATTGAACGTTTTTCCTTCTAGCCTTTGCATGTCTATAACTCCTTTGCTTACACTAGATTACACGAATATCGATAATGCCATACCGTTTCAACAGTTGTTCAGCATTTGTGCGAACGGTATCATTCTTAAACCCTTCATCATAAAAAACCACTCGTTCAGGTCTCTTTTTCGCCATTTCCTCAATTGCTTCGAGAGTAAGGTTTACATCGAGACAGATAAGCAACCTACCAGTGTCTACCGAGAAAACCTTCTTTCCACTAATCGAATCTTCCACTATTGAACTTGTTAACCCAATCCCATACTTTAATAGGACCTCATATACCACATCCTCCTGGGTACGTCCCTCTTTTACAGGATCAACGAGATCTAATAGGTTGCGCTCTATGTGAAGTGCATCTTCTTCCCAAACCTTTAGGTTGGTTTCATCAAGCTTGAATACTTTAAACCCTACATCAACTGCTTGATTATTATCCATATCCTTCAATAGCAATGCCCCTGCTCGGCGAATTCGTTCTTTTCCGATCTCACAAATATTTTTAAAACCAGCCTGAGATGCTAGAGATTTTTCGTCTGTTGACTCATCAAGTTGTACCATAATAAATTTCCGATTCCCACCATCTTCTGCATTTTGCTTCATTACCGCATGGGCCGTTGTACAAGAGCCTGAGAAGAAATCAAGCACAGTGGAATCCTTATCCGTCCCAACTTGACAGAAGGTTTGAATAAGCTCAATTGGCTTTGGAAAAGAGAAAATCTTTTTTTCGAAAATATTCTCAACTTCAGCTGTTCCTCTTCGGCTCGTAAAGGATTTTTCTAGTAAAAGGCTTCTAATAATTTTCTCTGAATGACGCATTTTTTGAACGATTCGAAAGTCACCGTCACTCGTTTGGTAGCCAATGATTTCTTTATTTAACCCCTGCATTGCTTTTGCTTTGCCCCATCTCCAAACAAATTGAACAGAATCCTTCACCGATTTAGGTGGGAATATTTCTACAAATCCATCATGCATTTCTAAATAAATCGTGTAGAAGCCATCTTCACGTTTTTCATTTGGGTTCAAATAGAAAGGGTAATACAGATTAGGTCGATTTTCTTTAGTAAATAAAACATTACTGTTATATAACGGATGAATATTAAAGCCTCCATATTCATCTTCATACTTAAATTGCTTAGTTGTATCAGGAAGCATATTTGTCGTTGTTTCTGCTAATTTTTTTCCATAGAATAGTACATATTCATGCATCTTACCGATATGACCATAATCCCTCGCATTCGGGGTAGAATTTACAGAGAAAATTCCGATGAAATTCTCTTCTCCAAAGATTTCATCACAAACCTTACGTAAGTTTGCAAGCTCATGGTCATCGATGCTAATGAAAATAACCCCATCTTCACTCATTAAGTTACGGGCAAGCTTCAATCGTGGGTAAATCATATTGAGCCAATCAGTATGATATCTCCCTTTTGTTTCAGGGTTTGATTTCATCGTTTCTTGATTTCTTTCTCGATAGTTTCTTACATTGTCTTGAAAATCATCATGATATATAAAGTCTTGTCCTGTATTATATGGAGGGTCAATGTACACCATTTTAATCTTCCCCCGGTAGGAATGTTGGAGAATTCGAAGTACTTCCAAATTGTCTCCTTCCAGGTATAAATTGTTTGTGTCGTGCCAATTTACACTTTCCTCTTTGCACGGGCGAAGTGTACCAGTTGATTGCTTTTGAGCAAGCTGTATAGCTCCAGTTTTTCCATTCCATGTAAAATCATATCTCTCTTTATCTACTTCAACATGTTCACCCATTGCAAGCAGAAATTTATTGACATCGATCTTATCTTCTGTGAACACTTCTGGAAGGATTTCCTTTATTTTTTCTAAATTTTGTTGAACAATATGACATGTTTTCCCATTAAGCTTATGCAAAAATTACAACTCCTTGATGATTCGATTAAGAAGAGAAATGTGTTTCTCTTCATCGAATCTACCATTTAAACTTCTTCTTTTAGACTTTCAAAACGATCTGTTAACTTATAGCTTACTTTAGTTTGAATTGCTTCAAAGTGCTTTCGTCCACAAAGAATTTTCCCATGTTCTTTTAATCTCAATTCTTCCTGTTCCATGCTCCCTTTAGTTTCCACAACGAAGTATAAGGTTTCACTTCCTTCTTTTTCGATTAACACCGCCCAATCAGGATTGTAATTTCCTAGAGGCGTATCAATTTTAAATGCAGACGGGAGCTTTACGAATAGCTTTACATCTTCATCATTATTAAGCTTCTCTGCAAATGTCCTCTCCCCGAAAGAATCATAGCGAATGTAATTATAGATTGACTTGTCATTTGAAACTTCCACTGCATTTGCTTTCATATACCCTACAAGTTCTTGATGCTCAAATAATGACTGTTGATAAAATGCATGGTCACCTATTCGTTCATACTTAATACCATCGACAATTAGTTTTCGCTTTTCACGGTTAATAATCTTCATTATCGCTTCCATAAAGGCTTGAGGGTTCTTTTCAAAGTCCTTTAAACGCTTCGACCCAATTAAAATATCTACAAGTGTTCTTCTTTTTAAATTCGTTTGTTCTTGTAAGTATCTTAGAATATCTGGTAGACGTCGCTGTTCCTCTAAAACTTCATAAACACGCATCGTTTGGCCTTCACCCGTAACCCCTGCTTGATCTATCTTCAATACGGCATTTTCCCGTTTAACTTTCCTCGCTTTAAAGACAGGAAGCTTTTTGATTTCTGATATACACTTTTCTTTCAATTTATCTGAATCCAATTGAACAGAATAAGTAGACTTATATTTAATTTGATCCCAAAGCTGTCTAAATTCATTGCTTAAAAGGACTTCCTTATTTAATTTAATACGTACTTCATCCTTTTTATTGAATACAGGGAGCTTCTTTATCGCTCGTTTGATTACTTGCTCAATCTCAACTTTCATGTGAGCAAATTCTTCAGGAACTTCAAAGTCATCGTTAGCAATAGCTTCTTTAAGTTTGTTTTCAACCATCCCTTTTTTATTGATCATTTTCTCTTCAATAAGATAGGAATAGATTTCAGCTGATGCACCGTACCCAATTTCAACGCCATCTTCTTTAACAATTGCAGAAAAAGCGTGTTCCTCAATATATCCGAACTTAACACCTGTTTCTTCTTCCATTTCTTTCTGCAATGACTCAGCGAATTCCTGATAAGATTCATTTGCAATGACTGTGAGAACATTTATGTTTTCATTATAGATCCGCTGTCCTTCTTGATTCACAGGTAAACGAAGCCCACGTCCTATTTTTTGTCGTTTCGTGAATGGATCCTTCGTGTCAACCAGCGTACAAATTTGAAAGACATTCGGATTATCCCACCCCTCTTTTAATGCCGAATGAGAAAAAATAAAACGTAATGGTGTCTCAAAGCTTAATAACCGTTCTTTTTCTTTCATTATTAATTCAAATGCAGATTCATCATCTTTATTCGAACGAATGCTTCCATCCTTGTTTACGCGACTATCCTTAAAGTTCCCTTGTTTATCTTGAGAGAAATAACCATTATGTACTTCTTCTGCTTTTTGGTTAGAAATATACTGATCCTCTTCAAATAGCATTCGATATTTAGGCTGTCGAATTAGGTTCGTATATTCTTCTTCAAACATTAACGCGTATTTCCCTTTCTCCCATTGCTTCCCTTTAGGGTATACTCGGTAATTTTCAACTTTATCAATAAAGAAGAGGGTAAGGACTTTAATCCCATGGTGAACTAATCTTAATTCTTTGTCTAAATGGGTTCGAATAGCTTCACGAATTTGATAGCGCTTTAGGAGGTTGTCATCGATTGTGCCGATCGCTTCCCCTAAATTTAACACCTTCCCATTATCAAACTCGATACTTTCATTCCCTGGTAAACAATCAATCCCTTCCACTATGTATCCCTGATACAGATCCCTTTCGCCAGATATCAAGAAGAGATTGTTTTTGCTGGTCGGATTAATTTCTTTTTTCACACGAGCAACTGTTCCATTCTTCTTTTTCTCATCTATTTCAACTGTCGCTTTATAGCCATTTTTGTTTGAGACACTTAGTAGTTTTATATAAGGATCGTTGAAATCTTCTTCTGAATTTACCGAAAGTACTTCAATCTTTTTTACAAGCTTTTTTTCATAAGCATCGACTGGATCGAGCTTATACATTAGATTATACGTTTCACGATGTGTTGCTGAATAACGAAGCTTGCACATAGGGTTTAACGAAGAAATCGCTTCTTTCGCTTTATCAGTGTTATCCACGCTCTGTGGTTCATCAATAATGACAATTGGATTTGTTTCTTGGATAAATTCAATCGGTTTTTTTCCATTCATTGTATCTCGTTCGCGGTGAATTAAGTTCGCTTTATTCTCTTTTTCTGGGTCGTCAAAGCTCTTTTTGAAAGCATCAATATTAATTATCATTACTTCAATGTTGGTGCTTGTCGCATATTCTCTCACCTGTTCAAGCTTTGAAGAGTCATATTTAAAGTAATGGCAATGCTGGCCTGGATATTGCTCAGCAAAATGTTCTTCTGTCATCTGTAAAGATTTATACACCCCTTCACGAATGGCAACACTTGGGACAACAATAATGAACTTTGTGAATCCGTACATTTTATTCAGCTCAAATATTGTCCTCGTATACACATATGTTTTTCCCGTACCTGTTTCCATTTCAACTGTGAAATTCCAGTCTTGAATGGAGGTGCTCTTTTTTAATTGGTTACTCATTTGAACTTTTTGTATGTTCTCAAGCACTTCCTTCTCAGAGAGCTCAAGTTTATTTCCAATACCTAGAGCTGTTACTTCTTGACCAACGATTTCACCCATACTGACTGTGAAATTGGAAACCTTAACCGGTTGTCCTTCAAAAATTTCGGTAATCGACCGAATCGCATCAAGCTGATAAGATTGCTCATCGAATTTAATCTTCATAGGATTACACTCCTTTATATGAAAAAATAATCAAACTTATTTTCTATCCATTTGACTCCATTAAATTTGTATAGTTCTCTAAACATAAGAATAGGCATTATTCATACACTAGTCATTTTACCGAAGTTAGTGCGATCATAAAACCTTCTGTAAAAGAAAGCCGTTTCCAATTTTTAGACTGTCGTTTAAACTATTCTTATTATGGCAAACTACCCATCATTTTTTTTGAAAGGGATATAAAAAATCATGTAAAAAGCTGTGTGAAACAGCTTTCGTTGTTTTACACAGCTTCCATACCAATTATCAGTATTTCCTTAAAGAACAATCTATTATCACCAAAAGCATAGCCATCTGATGGGCATCAGATTCAAGCCTCTAGAAATAACTGTTGTAATTGTTTTTCCGAAATTACTTTTATCCCATTCTTTTTGAATAAGGCTGCTGTTACTCCATTTCCAGCGACCTTTCTTCCGTTAAATTCACCACTATAAATCATTGTGCTACCACAGGAAGGACTATTCTCCTTTAAAACTACTGTAGTACCCTTTAATTCTCGAACAATAGTTAATGCTTCATAAGCTCCTTTAATAAATGGGGCTGTTACGTCTTCCCCTCTAAGATCTATAACCTTTGCTGTACCATTTAAGACGTCTGCTCCATCTCCACCGATGATTTCTGCTGGCTCTCTAGGTGTTGCTAATCCTCCGAGAACCTCTGGACAAATAGTCGTAGCTTTTTTTTCTTCTACTAATTGAAGTAGCTTTTGGTGCAGACAGTGTCCTCCATCATACCGAACCTCTAACCCAGCTAAGCAAGCACTTACTACGATCATTCTCTTCAGCCTTCTTCCAATTATTATGTATTCTTCTATTATACAATGGTCTTGAGATTTAACGTTAACACTGTTTTTTTCAAAGGGAATTAATAGAAATGAAGTAAGTTACATACACTATTCCTTAATACTTATTGGATGGTGCTAACATGGAATTAAAGCCGTTATTAGAGGTAGAAAAACTAGCAGATAAAAAACAAGTCATCTTCCAAACCAATCCGATTCATTATATATTACGAGCTGCATTAGCTAGTATGTTTATAGGTTTTGGAGTAATTGTAGCCTTTAAAACCGGTGGCTATTTCTATCAAGTCCAATCTCCCGTCGCTTATCCAATGGCTGCCATTACGTTTGGAGCTGCAATTATTCTAATTGCATTCGGAGGAGGAGACTTATTTACTGGAAATACCTTTTATTTTACATTCTCCGCATTAAGGAAGAAAATGACATGGTCAAATGTATGGTCTTTATTAGCAGTCAGCTATTTAGGGAATACAATAGGCGCCATATTATTTGCCTTGTTAATTTATACAACGGGACTTTTCACCGATGCCCCAAGTGAGTTTTTGTTAGCTGTCGTTGAAAAGAAAATGCATGCCCCGTTTTTTGAATTATTTTTTCGAGGTATTCTGTGTAATTGGCTCGTCTGCTTAGCTTTTTTTATTCCGATGAACCTAAGCAATGACGCTGCAAAACTTTTTGTCATGATTTTATTTGTTTTTTGTTTTTTTATTTCGGGGTATGAACATAGTATTGCGAATATGTGTACATTTGCAATTGCCCTCGTGATTGAACATCCAATATCCATTAGCTTCCAAGGAGTTCTCTATAATCTAATTCCAGTCTCGATTGGAAACTTGATTGGAGGTAGCATTTTAATGGGATGGATGTACTACTTCGTAAACAAACCTTATTTAGAAAAAAACTCCTCTATAGAATAGGTAAAAAGAGGCTGGGACATAACTAATTGACTCCTTCTCAAAGACGATCAATGACTTTTATTGAATATTTCGGTTGTAAAAACAAGTTCATTCCACCTGCGCTGCAGACACTCGCTTTCCGCGGGGAGGAATCTGAGCCTCCTCGCTGCGCTTTCGTGTGTCAGCTTTCTTTTATTTCCCTTAATAGTCTTAACTCCTACTAGTTTGCTTTCCAACTTGAAACATATTCAAAGTTTTCATTTGGTATCTTAAAGTTAGGATCTTTAACGATCCAGCTACCATTTAGCTTTAATTCATTGCAAGCCAATTCAAATTGGCACATTGCTATTCCCATATCCAATAACTGCATATCATATCCTAGCTTAGCACTATAGTTCGGGGTATGTTCAATATAGAAATGCACGGTCTTTCCATCATTTGATAATACTAAACGCCATGGTTGTTTATTAGATGCAGATGGTCCGATTCTAACCATTTCAAGAGGGATATCAAATAAACCTGCTGCTTCTTCTGTAAGAGGTGATTTAAATTGGTTAGTATAAAATAATTGATTCCAGCTTTTCTTATTATCTGCTTTTACAACATACCTTAATGCCTTATCAAACACACGTTGTTTTTCCTTCGGATAACCTATTGGAGTAATACATGGAATAAACTCCGAATCCAGAAGAGCGATTTCTTGCTCAAAAGTACTTCTTGTAAAGGTTCCACCCATCCAGCACGTTCCTAGTCCAAGCTCTGATAAATAGAGCACGAGCTTATGAAAGGTAAAAGCAAATTCAATTAACGAATACTTCTCATTCACGGAAATCCCCACAATATAACCTTGTGGATTTTTTATGAATCCATAAGTTCCAAGTTTAATACCTTTGTCAGAAACATTCTTTGTTACAGCAACATATTCCATTCGGCCACTTGTTCCAAAAGGACCAACTACATTTTCTTCTTGGTTAATAAACTCTAGAATTTTATTTACATCTGTTTGTTTAATAACTTCTGTTTCATATGTACGAATTGATTGACGCCGTTTCATCGTTTCAATAACTGACTGTTGATATAACATATAACCCCTCCTATCTGCGTTTCCATTGTAATCGTAAATTATGGAATTGGAAACCTAAATGATTTGCTACATTTCCTCCCCTTAATATAGATGATCATGTAGTTCTTACTATCGACACCTCTAACTGAATGACACAATAATTCAAATCATTGGTGATGAAGCAAAATACTGTTTATAATAAAAAAGAAATCACCGCTTTAAATAGCTAAATCCTATCTTAATACGTTAGCCTTCTCCCCTAATTAGGCTTGATAACTATCTCAAAAATTTAACATTAATACCATTCTCGTTTTTATACAGTGAATAGTAGTAAACCCATACATCCATAGATATTTCCATAGATATTTCCATAGATATTTCCATAGGAATTTCTATATCGCTTAATTCAAAGAACGAAAGAAAGGAGCAAACATGTGCACTTTACGGTAGATGGAGCTATATTATTGCTTTCCTGTTTGTTAATTCTAGGGGTAGTCACGACAAAATTTTCTGCTAGGCTTGGCTTACCCTCACTTGTACTTTTCGTAGCAGTTGGAATGGTCCTTAGCAATTATATCTATTATGACAATGCAAAGATTACTCAATTATTCGGGATATTAGCATTAATCGTTATCTTATTCGAAGGTGGATTACAGACGAAATGGACCAACATTCGCCCTGTTCTTCCAGCTTCTCTTTCACTTGCAACAATAGGTGTATTTGTTACAACGCTTATCATCGGAATAGTTGCTAAATTTGTGTTAGACTTCACTTGGCTTGAAGGACTATTGTTTGGTGCAATCGTTGGTTCGACCGATGCTGCCGCTGTATTCGCCGTATTAGGCAATAAAAATATAAAACCTAAGCTTACTTCAACATTAGAAGCGGAATCGGGGACAAATGATCCAATGGCGATTTTCCTAACCGTTACCCTGATTAGTGTGATTCAAATGCCAGAAACCAGCTATATAAACTTACTTTTTTCGTTTCTTTGGCAAATGGGCTTTGGTCTTGTAGCTGGATTACTATTTGGAAAGCTGTCTGTTTGGTTAATCAATAAGATTAATCTCGATTCTTCTGGACTTTATCCGGTTCTTTCATTAGCTTTAGCCATTTTAACGTATGCCATTACAACCGTTTTAGGAGCAAGTGGTTTACTAGCAGTCTACGTTATGGCTGTTCTTGTCGGTAACTCTGATTTAACCTACCGCCATTCAATCTTTAGGTTTAATGAAGGATTCGCGTGGATGATGCAAATTTTAATGTTTATAGTATTAGGATTACTCGTATTTCCAAACCAACTAATCCATATTGCATGGCAAGGAATTCTACTCTCCTTTGTTCTTATGCTTGTAGCCCGTCCAATCGGAGTCTTTATTAGTATGCTACTCTCCAAGTACACATTTAGTGAGAAAGTATTTATTTCTTGGGCAGGATTAAGGGGTGCGGTCCCTATTGTTTTAGCAACATACCCAATGCTAGTAGGCTTACAGAACAGCCAGGTTATCTTTAATGTTGTTTTCTTCGTTGTCCTTTTATCTGCCTTGTTACAAGGGGCTACGATCAACCCGCTTGCCAAGCGTCTTGGACTATCAGGCGGAGAAAAGCTCCAAATCTCTCATAGCTTAGAGCTTGTGTCTATTGGAAAGACGAACAATGAAATTATGGAATTGACACTCACAGAGCAATCTAGTGTAATCGGGAAAGAATTAAAGGACATTATTCTACCTGATGAATCATTGATTACCGCTGTTATTCGGAATAATCAACTGATAACACCGCGTGGAGATACAAAGCTATGTCCTGGTGACACATTGTATGTACTTATTTGCAAAGACAAAAGAGAAGCAATCAAACAGTTGTTTTTGCATCTACAAGTCTAAGATTTGTAATTTTCTCGCAAGCTTCCCTTAAAAAAATCCCTCAAAAGATAGTTATTCACTTTTGAGGGATTTTTTGATCATTTTATCTTTCTACATTTCATTCTGAAAGGTCACGATTACTTCTGTTCCCTTATTTACTTCACTTTGAAATTCGATCGTTCCCTTCATCAATTGAATCAATCTCATGGAAACCATCATCCCTAAACCAGTCCCCTTCTCTTTTGTTGAATAGAATGGAGTTCCTAACCGATCTAGTTCTTCCACAGACATTCCTTTTCCATGATCTTTAATTGATACAAAAATGGTCTCTCGATTTCTTCGAAGATAGATCCTTACACTTCCGCCAGAAGGCATTGACTCGATTGCATTTTTCACGATATTGACGAAACATTGCAATAGCTTCGAGGAATCCGCTTGAATATAACAATTATGCAAATTCAAATGAAGGCAAACATTATTTTGGACTTTATACGGTGTCAATATTTCGTTAACTTGCAGCAGGACTTCTCTCAAATTCACTTCTGATAATCGATGAGCTTCAGGCTTTGCAAAAGTTAAATAATCTTCAATCGTTGATAATGCACGGTCCATTTCGTTTTTCGTTATTCGGATATAATTCAATTGAGTCTCATCGGTTACCATTTCCTCTAACAGTTGGGCAAAACCCCTACTTGCGGTTAAAGGGCTTCTAATTTCATGGGCTAGGGAAGCAGCTAATTGACTTACTACACCAAGTTTCTCATTGCGAACCATCCTCTCTCTCAGCCGGTAATTATTAATGATTCCTTCCGTCATGTAAACACATATCCCCATAAAAACACTATTTCCTAAAAAGAAGAGAAGATAAAAGTTGAGATAATCATTTTCCAAAATGGGGATGCCGCTAAACAGATCTATAAAAGGGCCCAGAAAAGAGGTTCCACCAGCTAAGAGAGAAGAAATAATGATTTTTCCTTTAATAGTAGCTCGCTTGAATTTTTTTTCAAATACAATAAGTAAAACTAGTAATATGCTGTAAATGATTAGTGTTAGAATTACACCAATTCCACCTAATACATACCGGTATACAAACATGATGATAATGATTGAAATCCCCACGGGAATACTCCCATAAAAAGAAGCTAGAATAATAGGTATTTTTCTAAGATCATAAATATTTCCAGGCTCTAGCACATACGGGAAAGAGACAACTAAAATGGTGATAATCCCTGCTACTACAAAGATGACCCTATTAGCATTTCTTACTCTTTTCTTATAGCTAGTTAAATAAACGTGTAGAAAGAAATAGCCTGTTAAAATAATCAAGGTATTAATGAGTAGTGGTCCAGCAATAGCCATGGATATCACCGCCTAGTTATATTAATCTACTTATTTATCTTACAGGATGATCGCTTTCACTCCTAAGGATATTTGAAAATTTTCAGTAAATTCACATGCATGCTTTATAAAAAAAATATTGTACCCATGAATGATACTCTAAATACGTCTCTTTATTAATAAAACCGGAAAAATGTTAGGCGTTTAACCTCTTCTCAAGCCACTCCAAAATATCTCTCATCACTTCCTCACGGTTTAATTCATTTAGCATCTCATGGCGGCCTTCATAATAATATTTGTATTCAATCTGATGTATACCATGTTTTGTATATTGATCGATTACCTGTTTGACACCCTTTGTATCTTTTCCAACCGGATCTTGGTCACCACTGAAAATAAAAAATGGCAATTCTTTATCTATTTTTCTCACTTCTTGATTATGATGAATTCGTTCAAGTCCCGTCATTAAGTCAGAATAAAATCCTGCTGTTGCAATAAAGCCACACAGTGGATCATCTATATATTTCTGCATCTCTTTCGCATCTCTCGTGAGCCAATTAAATTCTGAGGATCCATCTGAAAATCTCTTATTAAAATTACCAAACGATAATTGATTCATCAGAGGACTTTCGGTTCGTTTCCCATGCTTTCGAATTTGTGAATTTGCAACTAACTTACCTAACTTCCCTAGAAAACCGGGATTGCCTCCGGTACCAGATAAAATTACTCCACTTACACTTTGTTCATACCGTTGAATAAAGCGGCGAACTAAAAAGGACCCCATACTATGCCCCATAATAAATACTGGTACTTGTGGACTTGCATGCTTTATATATGAATTAATTTCCTTCAAATCATCTACAGCTCTTTCAAATCCATTTTCTTCAGCAAAAAAGCCAAGGATTCCTGCCTTCTCACCTGTTTTTCCGTGTCCTCTATGATCATTTCCATAAACAAAGATCCCGTGAGAAACAAGAAAATTTGCAAACTCATGATAACGCTCAATATGTTCTGCCATCCCATGAGCAATTTGTACTATCGCTTTAGGCTTAAGACCCTCTTGATACCAATAAGAAACAAACACCTCATGTCCATCTGACATCTCTAGCCATAATCGGTCAAACATAGGCTTTCTCCTCCTTGCTATTTTCTTTTTATTCTATTTCCTTTAATTCAACCTATTCTCTTGTTACAATCCATGCAACAGCCCATGCCAATATACCTGCCGACAATTTCCCTATAATCATGGGAAAAATCATACTCTGTGCTGCTGAAGCCACAAACCCTAGATGACTCCCAAATGTAAAAGCACCACTGACCGCAAAAGCAGTGTTAAGTACCTTCCCTCTTGGAGTCATCTTTTGTAAGTTAGTAAACATTGGTATATGATGGGCTAATGATGTAATAGGTCCGAGCAGTGAATATTCATCCAACCCCGATTTTTTTCCAATTTTCATCACTGGATTCTTTAAGAGCTTTTGCACACCATACATCAGTGGAAAAGCTCCTGCTAATGTAATCGTTATGCTTCCAACAATTTGAAAGCTCTCTGATATTGGAATCATCCCCTTGAAAACTTTAACTCCAACTAGAGCTTCAAGAGCAATGCAAACAAGACCTACCATCAATGTCCACTCCACTAGTTTGGAGAAATACGTAAATAACCGAATCGTGAGTTTTGGATAAACTTTCAATAACAGGCTAATAATCACAGAACATATTACTGCCGGAAGAAGATTCGGTAGCATCCATAATAAGGAATATCCCGCTACTAATCCCCCGATTAGACACCCCAGTGGGATTGTGATTAGACCAATTAGAATTCCCTGTGCGAAAAAAGGCAGATCCTCTTCCTTCAGCATATTTAACGCAACAGGAATGGTAAACACAATGGTCGGACCCATCATTGTTCCTACGAACACCCAAGAAAAATAGGCTGCCTCTTTTGTTAGAGCCATCTCTTCCGCCAAAGCTTGCCCGCCCATATCAAGCGCGAATACCATCGAGGCAAACATGGACGGGTCTGCTCCACAAGCTTCAAATACAGGAGTGACAATCGGAATCAACCATCTCGCAAGAACAGGAGACAGCGAGATCATTCCAATCATAGAAAGAGCAAGGGCTCCCATACTTTGAAAGGCCTTTATAAATTCTTCTCCAAACCCCCATCTAAATCCTCCTACTCGGTCAATGATACTAATAATGACAAATAAGGAAATGATCCACATAAGTATTTCATTCATTTTTTCTTCCCCCCCTACGAACACTGTTGCAAAATTCATGCCAACTGATTACTGCAGGGCAATAAGAATTAGTGTCTAATTTTTTTGACACGGGAGATAAAAATATGTATCGTTACCTATACATTTTGAAGAAATTCCTTTTTATTTCTTGGTTACTTATTCAAACTGTTCTAGTTTTGCAAAACATTGCCAATCACGTTATAACTAAGACAGTACGTCAATGTAAGTATAAATGAGAACCAAATAGAACCATTGTAGCAACACATATCCTTCCATATGAGAACAATCATCACTCGCATACTATTAATTTAAAAAAGGAAGAACGCAGTTGCATCCATAACTGCGTTCTACGGTTGGCCATTTAACCAACTATGATTTTCATTATGCTTCTCTTATTGGCTTTGAATAGCTATTTTTTCCCCCGCCCGATGGATCCTTTGACTAGTTGAATCAAATAGATCAGTATAGTAATTATCATAGAAAGTAACACAATAATTATCATACTCGTTGTGTATACAGCCGTTTCTCCAGCATCGCCTCCATCAAACAGCGGTGCAAACAGAAAAAACATCAAGACACTCGAAAAAATCACTAGAAAAAAGATACTGATATATCGTGACATCCAATTCCCCCATTAGAAACTTTTCCCTTTATTTTATCAAACTTATTTAATTTACAGAATTTAACCCGAATTTTTTTAATTTATTATACAAAGTAGCGCGAGACACCCCTAACCTCTCTGCTGCTTTTTTCTTATTTCCCTTTTCCATCTTCAAAGCCTCAATGATTTTAACCACTTCATATTGTTCGAGATTGCTAGATAAAAAATCACTCGAATTCGAAGACTCCATTACACTAGAACTAATCACTCCTGGAAAGCCATTCACATCGAGTTGTCCATTATCAGCTAACAAAACTGCCCGTTCCACACAACTTCTAAGTTCACGAATATTGCCTGGCCAATCATAACTATATAGTGCCTTCATTACTAAGGGGGTTACACGTTCAATTTGCTTGTCATAAACAACAGAAAATTCATAAATAAACTGATGTAAATATTCAATTAGATCTTGTTTTCGATTACGAAGGGGTGGAATTTCAAGTGAAAATGTATTTAGGCGGTAATACAGATCTTCCCTAAAGGTCCCATCAGACATTTTCTTTTCCAAAGGTTGATTAGTGGCAGCAATTATTCTACATTTCACCTCAAATTGCTTGTTCCCTCCTACAGGAAAATAGGTGCGATTTTCAAGAATACGAAGCAATTTAACCTGTTGCTCAAGAGGAAGATCGCCGATTTCATCTAGAAATAACGTTCCATTACCAGCAATTGATATCTTTCCAGCCTTTCCTTTCGGATCCCCTCCGGTAAAAGCTCCAGGAGCATAGCCAAATAGTTCAGCTTCAAACAATGTAGAAGATAATGCACCGCAGTTGATCGCTATAAATGGCTCCTTCGAGCTCCTTTCCTCGTGGATGGCTCTTGCAAATACTTCCTTCCCTACACCAGTTTCTCCAAGTAACAGCAGGTTGGCATTCGTTGTTGCCATTTTCTTTGCGAAGGCTCGGGTTTCTTTGATCTTAGGGCTCGATCCTTTTATTTTTTGAAAAGCATCAAAGCCCTCTTTCCATTGAGAAACTTCTTTTTCTAGTCGATGGATTTTGGAAGATACTTTCAAGAGCTCTTGATTCATATACATTTGACTTGTAACATCTGTTTCTTCAGCAATTGCCCCAATTACTTCTCCGTCGACAATAACCGGACTTGCATTAATCAATACATATAAATCTTCGCGAGGCTGATGAAGATGCTGTCTATATGATTGCTTTGTCATCATCGCTGCACAATTTAATAGCCTTTCTTTTGGAAAAAATCGACTCATGCTTTCTCCAATAATTTCTTCTTGAGAAATTGAAAACAACCTTTCCGCTCCCTTTGTCCAAACCAATGTTTTTTCATTATGATCTACAACTGATACGGAATGGTCCATCGTATCAACCATGGTTTGGAAAAAAGCGGATTGTCTTTTATATACCCTATACAATTCTTGATGAACTCTACTCGATCTGAGATATCCGACCACGTTATGTTTTTCATTTAAGACAATAATATAAGCACTTACCGATTGCCCAAAGAGAGATTCAATCAAAGCATTTTCGTCTACTATTGTTGCTTCTCGAAAATAAGGTTCCTTGAAATATAGAATCTCTTCTCGTACAGCATAAAAATACTTATTCCCCTTTTTCATAATAAGGATTGAGCTACCTTCGTCAGTACTCTTGACATATTTATTATCAATAATTGAAAAATCATTCTGGAGATAATGATGAATAGTTATTTGCTCCATATACCCACCTTTTTTCACGCGTCTTAGCTATAATTACTATTGTAGTTGCAACGGAGTATGATTGCTAGAAATCCTCATAGAAAAAGACACCCAAACGGATGTCCTTGCTTTTCATAATTAGTTATTCCTTTTCAGGGATTTCACAGCCTTCATCTGTACATACTGCTGCACCACTTTGATCCGAAGAAAGATCGACCAATTGTGGTTTAGGATGTTCTTCTTCCCAAACTTTTTGTAGTGCTCCTACAAAAGTTTCTAGAGGCTGAGCACCAGATATCGCATATTTTTGATTAAAGATGAAAAATGGAACACCTGTCACTCCGTATTGTTGAGCAATTCCCTCATCTATCCGTACGTCATTTGCAAATGCTGCTTTGTCATTTAATACTTCAATTGCTGTTTGACGATTGAGGTTTGAAGCTTCTGCAATTTCAACTAAAGTGTCAATATCACTGAGATTTTTTGACTCGGTAAAATAGGCATATAACAGATTTTCTGTGATTTCTTTTTCTTTTCCTTGTTCCTTCGCAAACTTGGCTAAGCGGTGAGAATCAAACGTATTTGTTGGTTTCATATCTTCAAAATTGAATGTCAATCCCACACTTGCAGCATGCTCACCGACGCCAATACTATTTGCTTTTGCTTGGTCTACCGTAATTCCGTACTTCTTAGCAATAACCTCATGGATACTTTCACCAGAATAAATAGGAGCATTTTGATCTAACTCAAAGCTCTTATATTCAACTTCCACATCTTTCATATGTGGAAACTGCTCAAGAGCCATCTCCAATTTACGTTTTCCAATATAACAAAACGGACAAACAAAATCCGACCACACTTCAATTTTCATTTGATAACACCTCTTTATTTAGTTAGCAGCTGGAGACCGATCAACACTGCATCTGTATTTGCATTGTAGCATGATTCACAAAATAGATGAAAAGAGATGCTCAAAAGAGGCAATTTTACGTTATGTAAGCATCCTTACATATTTTCATGTAGTTTAGAGCTATCATATAAAGGGTAACACAATCACGTAAATAGGTTTAACCTAATTATAAGGAGGATATTCCATGTCTGTATTTTCACTTGGAGACAAAATTCCAAATTTCACATTACCAACCGCTACTGGAGAAGATTTTTCATTTGATAGCCATCAACAAGAACATAAGGCTTGGCATATGATTATTTTCTTTAGAGGATCATGGTGTCCTGTATGTGTTCAGGATTTAAAAGATATTGAGGAAAACAAAGGATTTTTCGAAGGAAAGAATGTTCATTTCATCACCATTTCAACTGATTCTAAGAGCAATCTAAAACAAATGGTAGACGAGCATTCACTGACTTTCCCCGTTCTTTCAGATGAAAATCTTGAAGCATTAAAATCATTTGATGTATTCTACCACGGAGAAGATGCACCATACGAGGATCATGGAGCACATGGTGAGCCTGCATACTTCCTTGTTGATGAAAACGGAAAACTTCTCTACCAACAAAGACAAACAAGTCCATTTGGACGTCCTTCAACTACAGAGTTGCGAAAAATCGTTCAGTATATTGCAAAGCAAATGAAATAAGCAGAAAACCCCCGGAATGTTCGGGGGTTTTCTTTATGATTTAATCGTTATCAAGTAATGAAGCACCTGCAATCCCAGGCTTTGTCATTTCGTATGGATCTAAGATTAAATTTAACTCTTCTTCTGATAGCACATCATATTGTAAGCATAGCTCTCTAACCGGTTTTCCATTTAAGATAGCCTCACGTGCTATTCGTGATGCCACTTCGTATCCTATATGAGGGTTAACAGCTGTAAGAACCCCAGCACTCTTCTCGACATATTCTCGAAGTCGCTCTTCATTTGCTTTGATTCCTTTTAAGCAATTCTCTGTGAAGGTATGGAATGCATTACTCATAATGCTAATCGACTGCAAGAGGTTAAACACTAATACAGGCTCCATCACATTTAATTCCAATTGACCTGCTTCAGATGCTAAGCAAATTGTTTGATCATTCCCGATAACTTGAAATGCCACTTGATTGATTAACTCTGGTAATACAGGGTTTACTTTCCCTGGCATAATCGATGAGCCTGGCTGCCTTGCTGGTAGCACGATTTCTCCTAAACCAGCTCTTGGGCCAGATGCCATTAATCTTAAATCGTTAGCGATTTTTGACATATTAATCATACAAACCTTTAATACACCTGATACCTCGGTATATGCATCTGTATTTTGAGTCGCATCCACAAGGTGTTCAGCGCCAGTTAATGGAAGTCCACTAATCTCACGTAAATAGTGAACGACTAATTCTATATAGGCAGGTTCAGCATTTAATCCTGTTCCAACTGCTGTTGCCCCCATGTTCACTTCATAAAGATGTTGTTTCGATTGTTTAATCCGCTTAATATCACGAGCAATTACACGGCTATAAGCTTCGAACTCTTGCCCTAGACGAATAGGAACAGCATCTTGAAGGTGTGTCCGCCCCATTTTAATAACATGGTTAAATTCAAGTGCCTTTTCTTGAAAGGCTGCGTGCATATTTTCCATAGATTCAATTAACTGTTCTAACAGATTCAACACGGCAATATGAATCGCAGTTGGAAATGCATCATTTGTGGACTGGGACATATTCACATGTGTGTTTGGGCTACAATAAGAGTAGTTCCCTTTTTCATGTCCTAACAATTCGAGTGCACGGTTCGCAATAACTTCATTCATGTTCATGTTAATGGAAGTTCCAGCTCCACCTTGAATTGGGTCAACAATGACATGATCATGCCATTTACCAGCCAGCAGCTCATCAGCAGCTTTCACGATGTATTCACCAATACCTGAATAAAGATGTTTAATATCCATATTTGCTAAAGCAGCCGATTTTTTCACAACTGCCATCGCTTTAATCAACTCTTCATGAATTCGATACCCTGTAATTGGAAAGTTTTCAACTGCACGAAGTGTTTGAATTCCGTAATAGGCTTCGGCAGGAACTTCCTTTGTTCCTAAAAAATCCTTCTCGGTTCTCATTTGACTCTTTGTGATGGTCATATCCCTAGACTCCTCTGTTCGACTACTCATTATAGAAAGGATTGTATTTCCATTCCTAATAAAATTAAAACAAATCCAACTAGAAACCTCAAGGTGTTTATTTTGGATTTTGGGAAATTGGAAGGAACTGAATAGATCATCAACACATTTGAAGTTTCGAGTCGGATATTACATTAAAGAATACAACTTGCAGACTAGACTGCTGCATATTCTCCCGTATTCGTATCTGCAATATACGCATGGACCGAAATTGACTTAGGCATTAAGGGATGGCCTTTAATTAAATCAATATTCTTTTCAATCGCTCCCTTAACGTCTTCAGCTCCAATTAACCAGCTCGCAAGATCATTGTCCACTACATCCAAATAATTGATCGTATGAATGGTGTCCTCTGAAACTCCTGCTTCTTTTATTTTATTTAAAATGCTCTCTCCCATTCGTCCTTGATCATCCTTTTCACCAATGATGTATATATCTTCAACATTATCATTGTATACGGCTAAAATGATGTTTCTCATCATACATCCGTATGGCTGCGATATAACTGTTCCATAGCTGTTAAAAACGACCCATTCTGAAGGCTGTTTATTCGTTATTTCTGGAAACAAACGGTAGATATCTTCTTTTACATCTGTAATTATTAATGATTTTTTTTGATTAAGCTTCGACATAATGATTCCTCCCTTTATTGAATCCATTTAGCCATTTCAAAATAAACAGGGATTCCAATGATTAAGTTAAATGGAAATGTAATTCCTAAAGATAATCCTAAATAAATTGAGGGATTTGCTTCTGGCACTGAAGACTTAAGAGCCGCTGGTGCTGCAATATAAGATGCACTTCCAGCTAATACACCCATTAATGTAACTCCACCTAACGACAAGCCAACAAAGCTACCAACGAGAACACCTAAGGTACCGAATAATAGAGGTGAAACTAAGCCAAATAACACTAACTTCATCCCATGTTTCTTAACCTCTGGTAAGCGGGCACCTGCAATCAAGCCCATGTTCAATAAGAATAGAATCAGAACACTGTTATACAAATCGATAAACAAAGGCTTAACCATCGGAAGTGCACTTTCTCCAAGCACCCATCCAATAATTAAACTCCCCATCAAAAGAAGAACACTTTTTCCAAAGACACTTTCTCTAATAACCTCTTTGTCAAACCAGGTAGGTGACGTGGCAACAATTCCCATTCTCTGAGTAGAAACCATCGGATAATCTTCCTTTTGGTTTTCGATGACTTTGAGTAAAAACAATGAAACGAATATAGCTGGGCTCTCCATTAATACCACTAGTGCATTCATGAACCCTTCATAGGATGTTCCGCTTTTTTCTAGAAAGGAAATCGCAGCTCCATATGTCACAATGCTTATCGACCCATATGTCGCGGCAAGTCCAATAGAATTTTTCAAATCCATCTTAATGAGCCTTAGGACAAATAATGTGATAAAAGGAATCATAACACCTAAAAATAATGCGCCTAAGATAGGTTCCCAAACGGATGCAAGTGGATAGTGGGAAAGTTCAATACCGCCTTTTATTCCAATTGCGATCAATAGGTAAATGCTTAACCCTTCGCTTAATCCATTCGGAAATTTTAGGTCAGATTTAACCAGGGCTGCAATTAACCCTAATACAAAAAACAATACAACGGGTGATAATAGGTTTTGAGTAATAATTTCGTTCATTTTCTGCCTCCTTACAATGGGTAATAAACAAAATAAAAACCGACCACATCAGAATATCAAGTGGTTTCAAACACTTGATTTTTGAAATGGCCGGTTTATCTTTAACTGAACTATGTCTTTTAAAGATCTCCCTAACTTATAGAGTTTTTTCAAGGTCTTCGTGTAATTTATACACCATCACACGTTCACCTGTCCGTGAACTTATGTCTGTATGAAAGCTTTTCACTTCTACTCCAGTAATAGAAAATATAATTTCCTTCAGATTTTCGATACCTGACTCGACTAATTCAGAGCGGGTTTTCTTAATCGTTAACATCCCGTCTTTTGTTTCACAAACACGATATTCCGCCGGAGTTAAGATCCCTTGTAAGCTTACAATAACCATATCTCGGAGTATATCTGCCTTAACTGAAACTGACCCCCGCCCAAGATAATCCTTCTCCCACTGAGTAATTGCCTTACTAATCTCTGATTCTAGAGAGCCTTTTGTTTTTTTCATAAATTTAAACCTCCTCAAACAAAAAATCGGTCTATTCCTTAAGCTAACTCATTAGTTAAGAAATAAACCGATTTACCTTATTTTTATCTATACACATTCAGCATCGCCTTTTCGTTTAGCCAAATTCTCATTTAACCGCACGCTAAAGCACTTTTCGTATACAGATGAAATAAAATCTCTCGATCACTTATGAAATTACTAAAATAATACCTAAAAACCGATGTGTTGTCAATCATGTTAGCTCAAGCTACAGTTATCGAATGGTTGCTTCCCAAACCAAGGTTGTTGTCTGTATGCTGAAACAACGAATATCAAACAGATAAAGAAAGAATAACTAGAATTTACCCCCACGAAGCAAAAAGCGTGTCATCAATTGATAACGATTGACGACACGCTTCTTGTACAAGTATGATTCCGACTGGGTTCGAACCAGCGACCTCTACCCTGTCAAAGCAAAACGGCTGCTTTTTCGTATTTGAAATTGATTAGGTAAGACCTTTTTCATTCACAAATCGTTAATATATCAGTATTTCTCTCATTTTTAAATATGCTAGGTTGTAACTGATACATCCATGGGCACCATTTTAGGCACCAAATACAGCACCAGTAAAAATCCTCTGAAGGTTGATGTGACAAGCTTTCTAAACTATATGGACAACTATGCTTTAAATTGATATAGAACTCTCTTCAAAAAATAGCCTTCACTATGGTAAAAATTATTTTAATTTTTACCATAGTGAAAAGCCTATCCAGATTATAGATAGGCTAGAGACATACAAACCAATGAGAACCTACTTACTCTTGCTCCTCAAAACATTTTTGACAAATCCCATTATCCACTAGGTACTCTACCATTTTCCCACAGCATGAACACTGACAATCCTTTGACATTTAAATACCTCCTTTTAACTGTGATATTCCTATTGTATCTATTTTCTCCTTATATGGTATATTTTTCATAAAAGATCAGCATGAGGCCTTATATACTCATAATTAAATTAAAAAAGACATACATCCTTATACAGTCGTATAGTACAAATCTAATCAAACAAACTAAGTTGTTCGCTTTCTTTTTCTTTTATTTTAATCCCTTCTGAATTCAAAATAAAATTACTATTCTTATCATGATTTTTATAATTTTTCAATGCATGACTTTGGCTTAAATTGGCATAACAGTATACGCATCCATGTGGACATGTATTATAGAAACCTATATCAAAACTTTTATAACATCCACATTCCTCCCTAGTAGCAGCTTTCCTCGAATCAAAATCTATATCGAACAACTTGCTAAGATACGGTACATTTATGCAACTTCCCTTCTCAATTCCTTGTATTTCTGCCAAGTGATCTTGACAACAACTATATAATTGAATATCACATTTTCGAGCTATAATTTCCATTTTCATTAATAACTGCTTTTGTCTCTCAACTGATATTTCTATAGGAACATCGCCCTCTAATTCTCTTTTTATATTTCTCTGTACTTTAGAGTAAAAAGTTACAAAGCTGGTATAACAACTATTTGTAAATCCCTTTAGTTCCTCACACATATATTGAAATATCTCTAAGTAATAATTTTCTTGCATTTTCGTAGTAAAGAATATAGGATCAAACCGCCAATTTATTTGTTCTCTTGAGAAATGTTCTGAAATCCATTTAAATGTTTCAATATTAGTTTGTAACGGACTAACATACTTCTCGCTACTTTTTCTTTGTCCTGTAATCGTGTAGTGAAAATACATTCTATATCCCATATCTTTTAATTCAATTAGCCTTTTTAATGCAGGTTTATAATTTTTAGACCAAAAAACTATAGCAGCTACATCCTCTAGTTTTAATGAAACTTCCACAGCCTCTTTCTGATATGGGTTATGTACATAGGCCTTTTCTTCCCTTATACGCTCCATAAACCAGTTCATATAAAAGGTTGGTATATCTGTTTTTCTACTAGCAGATATAATATTCATTTAATCACCCTTAAGATTGATAATTATTTGGTTCTGGTTCTGTCAGAGGATACGCTTCCTTTACCTCCTCTGTCACATAATCAAAATTATCTATAATATTTGGATTATCTATTTCATCTAGCCAGTTTAGAAATGTAGTTATCTTTTCGTCATCCTTCCATATATTTAAGGCCAATCCAAGAGTCTTATCAAAATTTTCTACATTTACTGTACTTAGAATTAAAAAAACATTCCTTATAATTTTATAATTGGGCTTAATCTTTTTAGCTAACCAACTATTAACTTTCTTATGAATATCATCCGAAGGAAACTGTAACCAGTCATCTACTTTCAATATCGCTTCTGCACAAATTGTATTTAATAATATTTCCTCTTTATTTTTTGTATCTAATGTCTGTATATAGCGGTTAGTAATTTCATGAATAGCAGCTTTATCCTTCATTTCCCCTAATAACCAAATACTATTTAACAATAAATAATTATCGGTTCTTTTATTAGTCACTAAATCCAGCAATTTTGTTCCTAATTTCGGATATGCCCTTAAAGGCTTAAAATTTAATAGCCAGGGGTTTTTAATTATGTTCTCAAACTCACTTATTATTTTATCCGATTTAAACCTGCCTAGATGATTAAAACAAAATTTTGCAATTCGCAGAGCTTCTTTCTTCTCAGAATCGGTAATCTGTTCATTACTAAAAAGTACTTTCTGAAAGTTAGTTAAAAACTTTTCAGCTAGTATATCTGAAAATTCCTCTACCTCCTGTACAAAGACCTTATTATTTTTATAAAAAGTTTTCTTCCACTTATTTAATGCTTTTTCATTTAATATTAATGGGACTTTATCCCATTTTATCTCCTGCTTGTATATTTTTTTTCTCTTGGTCCATTTAAAAAACTCGCTTGGCTTTTTAAATGTTTTTAACATTTTCTCAATAAAACTTGCTTCCTTGGTAATTTTTATTTGCAACCAATTTCCAGGTATATATATCCCTACTGAATCTAAACACTTATGAAAAGACTCAATGAATTCTTGTGGGTTCCTTTCGTAGTTTTTATAATTGGTTGCATCAAGCTTATATACTGTTCTTAATATTTGATCTGCTTTATCTTTTAAATCTTCAAAAATCTCTCTACTGCCGGGCCATTGTAGCTTTTCAGATTCTATGATTCCACTCTTATCTTCATTCAATTTTAATAAAAGGTTTTTCTCTAATAATCCCCTTATCATTTTATCTATCTCTTCGGCTTCTTTTTTAGTATTACTAAATATAAAAAAATCATCAACATATCTTACATATTTCGACTTTTCAAACTGACTAATTTTTTCATCTAATTTAGTAAGGTATAAATTAGCTAGTAAGTTTGACATGAATACACCTTGCGGAATGCCTTTCCCTAAGTTACATCCATCGAATATCCTATCGATATATGAATAAATTGTATTATTAACCCACAGTACAGTACTAGGTAGAGTATTTTCAATAATTTCTTTTAATCTCTGCTTATCTATCATAGTATAAAAAGACTTTATATCTGCCTGAATACAGTAATTCTGGGAGGCTTCCTCTGAAAACCCTCTTGCCTTTGCTATATATTCATTAAAGTATTTCTGTGCAAATGCTTGAAAAATATAAGGGCTTCTTAACTGACTAGTTAACCTATTACCAAATGAATATTCTTCTCTCTTTAATAAATCTTGTTCATCATCCATACTGTCACCCATGGTCATAATTAAAGAAGCACTTACAATGTCATTTTTTAAGTCTTCTATCACATAAGGTCTAAATTCTTTTTCGTTTTTTGGAATTTTATACTCCAGAAAATCGTCGCTGTAACTATATCCATTATTTTTTTCCAACTCTTTTTGTATTAATCTAATAATGTTAGTTAAGTTACTTTCAACATACTTTATATCAATCTCATCAATGACTCCTTGGGACCGGTGTGCATATCTTGCCTTTAAAAATGCAAGCTCTAACACCGAACTACTACACACCGCTTTTATAAGAGGTATTGAGTTCACACTTCCGTGTAAGTACCCCAATTTATTTCTATATGTTATTTTATTTTTTGCTATTTCATACCAGTAACTTTTTTTAGTATTATTGTATTTTAGCTTGTCTTTAACATCATCAGGTCCATAAATTTTATAGATACCTTTATTAGACAAAAATTCATATTGCGCTTTTATTTTCTTTTCCAGCGCATGCCCTTCAATATTTATTACTTTAATATCGTAAATATCAGGATTCTCCATATTAATTTTGTGTATACCTTTACCCATTTCGTAAGGTTCACTCTTTAACCAACTTACTAAGTTACTCATAATTACAAGAATATTTTTATCCTTATTTATAAGAGGTTTTATATTTTCAGTACAATTAGGAAAAGCATCATTAATTATTTCATATTGGATTTTTATATCAGTGCATTTAGATATGTAGTTTTCTATACATAATTTAAGGAGTTCACATTTCTTTTTACTTAATTCTACGAATATCACTTTAATTTCAATACTATTAGGTGTATTATCTAAACTATTTTTATATCTAATTAAATCTATTAATGCATAAGTAGCTGTTCCTATCCCACATCCAATGTCGATTATTGTTATTGGATTTTTAAGAAGGTTATCTTTATTATGCACCTTTTCTTGTTCAATAAATGTATGTCTTGCCTTAAAGTAATGAGCCGAGAAATAACCATATATTTCTTCCGCAATTTCTACTAAGTTTTCATTATTTGCTGGTCGGGGATTCCTTTGCTTTGATCCTTTATATCCTTTGCATCTTTGATCGCTATCGAAATGGTTTATTAGCTCGTTATATACTTGTTCAGTTATCGGGTCTATAGTATGAGTATCACTTAATGTCTTTAACCAGTCCAATACTAATTCTCCTTCAAGTTAAATTATCATATGTAAATTTTACCATTAAAGGTAATTTTATCATACCCCTTACAATAATACGGAAAGCATATGTGGAATTTAAAAAACAACTTCACTTGTTCGTGAAGTTGTCCGAAGTAATTGATTATTTGTGCATTAATCTTTTAGAACTACTCATCATACAAAAGTGAGCGGTTTGCCTAACTTCTATGTAGTCAAATTGGATAAAGCTTTTTTACCAAAACTAGCCTCAAAAGTTGTTCTCTTCATTTACATATTTGCAACTTGTAATTTATCTTGCTCTAAAACATTTTCTACTGCTTTTGGTTCCTTATTTGGTGGATAGTCCCACCTTCGAAGCACTTTTTTAATGTATAGTCTCACCTGCGCTCTAGAACTTTCTTTTTATCCCAGTCATAAAATTAATACTCTTTTACGGTTTTACCACCGCCATATTATCTAACCCTTACAACAAGAAGAGGTATTTACTTAGTTGCCCTCTATTATTTAATGACACAAATTTCTTTAGAGAAACGCACCAGGGGGGAGGAGTGTTGCATATTGGTGCAACTTACTTGAAGAATATAATAGCAAACGCAACACGCACCAACCTTTAATTTGATAAAAGCGAGCGAAGCTAAGACAAATCCAAGGTCATGAAACATCTTCCTTTATTTATAAAGAAGCAAATAAGTGTTGCAACAGTACAAATTACCTTATAAATCTCTATTGAATATTCCCAAACCTTTAATTATGTTTATTGCACAAAATACGTAGGTCCTTTTAATTTATACATACTCATACCTGCTAAATAAAAAAAGTGGATTGTCAACACTAAACTGGACAAAAAATTAAAGGGCTTGCTTTCTAAATTCCACAGGTGTTACATACCCAAGTGTTCCGTGAATTCGAATGTTGTTGAACCAGTGAACATAGTCATTAAGTTCAAGAGCGAGCTGTTCAAGGGAAGAAAAATGCGCTCCATTAGCGAATTCTATTTTGAATACTTTAAACATCGCTTCGGCAACCGCATTGTCATAAGGGCAGCCCTTCATGCTCAACGATCTTTGAATCCCAAATGTTTTGAGTGCCTCTGAAACTAGTTTATTATCAAACTCTTTTCCGCGGTCCGTATGAAACATTTTAACATCGTTTAAATTCGCTTGAATGCTAGCGATTGCCTGATATACAAGGTCTGCGGTCTTACTTGTACCAGCACTATGGCCAATGATTTCACGATTAAAAAGGTCGACAAATAAGCATACATAATGCCACCTTTTTCCGACACGGACGTATGTTAAGTCACTGACGATAACGGCTAATGGCTCCTCTTGTTTAAACTGACGCTTTAATTCGTTCTTCACTTGAGCCTCATTAGAGGTTGACTTGTGAGGTTTATACTGCGCCACTGTATAGTTTGAGACAAGACCCATTTCGTTCATTAACCGGCCAATCCTCCGGCGAGATATACACTTTGGATCTGGCAACTTAGCCAATTCTTTCTTGATTTTACGCGTTCCATAGTTATGGCGACTTTCTTTAAAGATGCGGGAAATTTCCTTGGAAAGCTCTTTATCTTCAGCTTTTTGTGCACGTTTGCCTGTTAAATTTGCATGATAGTAATACGTACTTTTAGGGATATTGAGGACGTCGCACATTGCTGATACCGAATATTTGTGAGCGTTATTACGAATCACATCTATTTTCGTCCCATGATCAGCGCGGCTTGCTTTAAAATATCGTTCTCCATAAGTAAACGCTGATTTTCTTTGCGAAGACGCATTAACTCAGACTCTTCCTCTGAACGATTATCCTTCGCAGCGAAGGAACCTGTTTCTTGATGATTCTTAATCCAGCGATCTAACGCAGACGGAGTAATATCATATTCTCTGGCAATATCCGCACGGGATTTGCCATTTTCATATAGCTTCACTAATTGGAGTTTAAATTCGGGTGTAAAAGTTCGACGTTGACGTGTCATCTTAGCACGCTCCTTTTATTCATTAGTCTAAGTTTACCTCCCCTTATTTTATATGTCCAACTAAGTGTAGCCTATCCAAAGACCAACTCATGGGAGCATGAATTAGTCCTTTGTTCTTCATAGATAGCAGAGATTTTCCACCCACTACTTCCTATAATGTACAAGCATATTCCGCTGGATATTGAATAATTCTTCTTTTAACTTCCTTATTGTTATTTCTTTCTCCGCTACTATCAATTTTAATTGATTAACTTGACTAAGCAGTTCTTGAGTATCTTTGTTTACTATACTAGTTTCCATAGGTATATTCTTCTTCATCTCGTTTTCCCGCAATGAGGAGTAATTTAAATCAGCTTGCCTACCCTGCTTCTGACTTTTCACCCATTTCCTCAAGCTGTTTGAATTTACTCCATGCTTCTTAGCCGTTGCACTAATGTTATTTACCTTGATTGCTTCAATAGCTACTTTCTCTTTAAATTCATGATCATATTTTCTACCCAAATACCCCCACCCCTTAATAACATTATTTGTAAATAAAGTATATATTCTCCTTATTATAATATCAATAGTATATAAAAAATAAAATACAATACTTATAGTCTATTGGTGAGTGCGTATTTAAAACTTATTGTTACCTTAGAGGTGATAATAGTGAATGATATTACCAAATTAATCGGACAAAGGTTAAGAACATATCGAAAAGATAAAGGACTAAGCCAAGAGGAATTAGCCCATAGAGCAGCACTACATACAACATATATTGGTCAATTAGAACGTGGGGAAAAAAATGCGACTATTGAGAGCTTATATAAAGTTGCTTCCGCCCTCGATATTACACTTGAAGATCTCTTTAAGTACCTTCCATCCGATAAACTATCGGAACAATCCATGATTATTATGAGAATAGTGGAGAAGCTCCATGGAAAGAGTATAGATGACCAAAAGTACATAGCAGATATGATTGAATCCTTGCTTTCCTGGAAAGATAATTCTAAATAATCGTTACGCTGCTACTTTTGTTTCATTATATGAAAGGTTAAATTGTTAGATCCTTTCTATTCATATGTTGTCATAAAATTAGATATTCCCCCCCACACACATGTTTCAACATGATGCAGTGAACTAATCAAAATGGAGTTTCAATACGCTAAAATCAGTTAATTACTACAAATTCAAGGCTACCATTACTGTATAGTGACACTATTAATAGCTTACTGTCATCTAATTTAACTAGATACTATATGTATTTTCTAATAATTAGACATAAAGGCAATGATTTAAACAATAGATACATGTAAATCAATCTGTTATTCTACATTACTATTTATATCTTATATTTTATTATTGTCATATGTGTCTAAATAGAGAAGTACATAGATGTTATCTATATTATTTACTTGACACACTTGAACCTTTTTTGTCTGCACTTTCATAAATGTATAAGTAGTAAAAAGCTACAGCAATAAGCTGTAGCTCTAATTTAATAAATCCATGTATCCGCTGGGATACCTAACTGATGTTCTAATCGAAAAACATTAATGATTGTACAGCGCTTTTGTTTCTTACCAAAAGTCCTTCTAACGTTTTGAGCAGCTACTACATAGCCACCAACTTGTTCATTTTCCTTCAGAAAGTTCCTAAGTTGGGCATCTCCCATCGACTCTTCAAAATAGCCGTGATCTTTCCAAAACTTTTGAACAGCTGCCTTCCAGTCAGATGTTGCCAAAATGAGTTGCCCCGTTTGAGAATCATACAAATAGTCTGTACCAGGAGTCAAATATTCGCCGCGGTCAATTAATGTTGCAGTATGCTCCATATAACGATCTAAGGAACTTCTGGCCTCTTCACCAACTAGATGGTGGATTTGGTTACTTATAATATCTTCAAAAGGAATTGGTTCTGCCTCAACACCTAAATCCCCCGCCAACTCTTGGAAGATGCATAATCCTGTAAGGATAGTAGCAATGTTAAAAGAGACTCTCTCTGGTACATTATAGCTATCCTCAACCTGTTCTTTCATATCCATTACAGTTTGATGAAGATTGAACTCCTGAAAATGTACCTTGGAAAGAATCCATTTTACATAACCTCCTAAAAAAGATGTTACATCTAACCGATTTAACTGCCTAAAGTTAGCTTTATAGTCTGGATGTTTTATAAATGTATTAGGTGAAAGTTTTGCCATAGCTATCCTTTCTAATAGATTTGGTTCTGTAAATGGCGTCTCCCCCATCCACACTACCGGTGCTGTATATTGATATTCCACAACAGATTGATTTTGTTGTCCCCGCGCATCAGTTAAACCTTTATAAGCAGCTAATGCCATATGCTTAACCTGATTCATATAGTCTCTATTCATTTGTTGGGGACGATATTCATCTAAATAAAGTGGCACAGCGTTTAGGATATCCATTTCTTTCATGATAGAAAATGGTGGGCGGCAACAAGAACGAACTTCACCATTACCGAATAGTTTTCCAAATAATTGAGCGGTACTTGTCTTACCTGATCCTTTCGTTCCCCATATCATCAACTGCGGAAACCCGTTATCTGTTTGTTCGCGCACCAAAGGAGCAATGGAAGAAACCATATGCCAACCAATAATTGGGTAGATTGCTGTAGCTTCATTGATAGTTGGCAATAAAGCTACAACTTTCTTTGCTCCCTCTCTCCAACTATCCTTGAAACGAAGAGTTACAGATTTCTCCAGATTATTCACACTACCTGGAAATTTAGATACATACACTAAAGAGGAGTCCTGAACCATTCCAGTATGATTAATAACCTCATGTGAAGTGACAAAATTCCCTTTATGTAGCCCAATTTTGGTTACTCCCTTTCTATCTACAACTTTTTTAGTAAGTAGGTGTTCACGAAGATACTGAATTTCCTTATCTCCCCCCAACCAACTCACACGACTACTATTAATAGATGTGAGAAGATCCTTTTTAGAAATAAGGGAAGTATGATCTAGCAGGACAGTAATTTGGGTACCGTCATTTACTTCAATGATTCCTTTTAAAATCTCATTCGTCCCCAACAAAACTCTTTCAGATGGCGTAAAAATGAAATTGGACAATCTCTTTTCACCATGATAATAGCACCCTTGTTTTTCAACAATTTCACTTGAAAGCATATTTTCAGTAACAGCAATAAATTTTCTTCCTTCCTCAATACGTTGTAATGCATTATTAATAGCATTTTCAATATAAGGAAGTTGATGTTGGATAGGTCTCTCTAATACTTTTTCACTAATTGCCCAATCAGGATTTGTAAGCACATAGGCAATTTCTTCTGGAGTATGGCCATTCTCCAGCATAGACCATGTAACTCCAAATACTTTCTCAGAACGATTCCCTTTTTCTGCTCCCTCTTCAATGAGCCGTAAAATATGTTTATGTACTCGAAGTTCTTCTAACTCTAACGGCATGTAATCCCTAATTACGACTTTTTCAACTTTAGTAGTTTTAGGGACAAATTCCACCTCATTCAAGTATTTAAATTCTTCTATACTATAAACAGCACCTGTCAACTCAACAACTGAGCAAGCCTGTTTGTTCTCTGGATTCTTTACATTTAAGCTACCTGGTACACGCAGTAATCTTGCTAAGTCACTAGTGTTGTCAGCATTCAGTAACTTGTGTATGCCGCTACTCATTCCCTTGATTTTCTGAAAATCTTCGGAAGTTGAGATACGAAACGGCTTATTTAATTTAAAATAAGCATGGATTCCGTTTCCACTAGAAATAATGGCGGACGGCGGGGTGGGCAAGTTAGAAACCTTGTGAATGGCTTCTTCCATTGAAGCATGTTTCGGATCAATATCTACCCATAATCCAGGAACATCTAGTACGTCCTGCTCCTTTCCTTTGTCTTTCTCAGTTCGAGTTGCTACACCAAAATAGACATTGAGAGTTTTGTCCTTACCACTATTGATAAAGGGTTGTAGTAATTCATCATTAATAGCACTTACTTCAACGAAGTGTTGGCCTCTTACACCTTCTTTTCCAATCAGTCGAAATTCAACCAATCCTTCACATTCACTAAACCAAAATTTCATAAACTCTACATTATTCATATAAGTACCTGCTTTCTGTGTATTTTTGGATTTTGATAATCCGCAATTTTTTATACGAAACTTAGCAAAGACAGTTAAGTTGTTTCTGAAACCTTTTTGAAAAAGTTTCTTTTCCCTTTATGTCGTACAGTTTTCTATACGACTATTGTAAGAACAGTTAAGGCACTTTTTAGTCTTTTCTCTTCTGAAAGAGGGTCCTTACTTTTAACGTTCAATGAACTTATACGCTTCGCGGTAGAAGAAGTTAAGAGCTAGTCTTTAAAGTTTTTTAACACATATGCTTTTTACTTCCTCCCTTTCCTTATACGTTTCCTGTAAAGAGAGTTAAGAAGAGGATTTAAAATTTTTTAGACATTCGCTTCTTTGCTTCCTCTTTTACTTATACGTTTGAACTAGAACGCAGTTAAGTTAATCCGCACCACCTTTTCGAGAAAATTCACTGTCGGTAACTTGCGCCCCCCGTCCATTCTGTAATACAAAGCCGATGTCCTAGGCACTGGGGGGGTTAATTTAAAATTTTATTCTTAGTTTTTTGCTAAATAGTCATTCCAAGATACTCTCCTACCGTTTCTTTGTTTTAATGCTGCTTCCATCTCTTTAGCACCCCGCTCACAACAATCCTTCATTAAACATAAAAACTATGTATCTCATCAATTGGATAACTTCCTATATTTTTTATCACTAACTTAACTCCCCCTTCCCTCTCAACGTATAAGGTATACGAAGCAAATTAAATGGAGGGGGAATCTATCAAATAATGATTTCAGTTGTAAATAAATGGACGGTTTGTTACATTATCTATATAGAAGCTTGTCATACAGTTACCTTTAGAGGACATCTAAAAGGAGGATGTCACCTATGGGTCAAGTAAAAAAAGACGGTTCAAGTTGGTACTTTGTTGCTGAACTGCCAAAAGATCCGATTACAGGAAAACGAAAGCGTAAAAAACAGCGTGGTTTTAAAACAAAGCGGGAGGCAGAGAAGGCTTTAGCCCAGGTGGAAGCAGAGGTTATTAGAGGTACGTATATTGAACCAACTAATACTCTATACAAAGATTACTTGTTGTTGGAGTGGTTCAGAGGTAAAAAAGCCACTATTAATAGCCAAACAGCTAAATCCTACGAAAATTACATGAACCATCGTATTATCCCTAAACTCGGTCATATACCATTGTCTCAATTGAATGTGATGGTGCTACAAAACTATATTTATAGTTTGAAAGAGGACGGTTTAGCGAGTGCTACCATTAAAAAGATTTATAACATTATTCGTAACTCGTTGGAGCATGCGAAGACCCTAGAGTTGCTTGCGAAGAACCCCGCCACCAATATTCAATTGCCTAAAATTGAAAAAACAGAAATGACTGTGTGGAATGTTGAGGAGAGTAAAGCTTTTCTTCATATAGCAAGAGAGGACAGGCTTTATGTTGCCTTCCACTTGGCCATTACAACAGGAATGAGACAAGGTGAAATTTTAGGATTGCGATGGAAATATGTAGACTTGGAGAAAGGTGTTATACGTATATGCCAAACGTTAAGTCATGACGGTAAGGAATTTTTGGTGGGGGCTAAAACAGCTTCAAGTGTTAGAAGCATTAAACTTCCTGACGAAACAATTGTGTTACTGCGAAAGCATAAGGCTGTCATTGCTCGGGAGAGGTTGCAAGTAGGTCAAGAGTATGTAGATCATGACCCGGTGATTTGTACATCAAAGGGTACACCCATACTTCCCGCTAACCTTAGACGCACGTATGCCCGCTTAATCAAACAAGCGGATGTTCCTGCCATTCGCTTTCATGATTTACGTCATACTCATGCTACACTCTTATTATCACAAGGAGTACATGCTAAAGTGATTTCAGAACGTCTTGGTCACAGTAACATTAAAACAACGCTTGATATTTACTCACATGTATTGCCAAACATGCAGGATGAGGCGGCAAAACAAATCAATAATTTACTATCAAATAGCCAATAAAAAGTGCTAGGGCACCAAAATGGCACCAAACGATGAATAGGGGCACTATAGGTGGTTAATATACAAACATAAAAAAAGCCCCAATCCCTTGTCTAACAAGGAATTGGAGCTTCTCTTGAGGTATGATTCCGACTGGGTTCGAACCAGCGACCTCTACCCTGTCAAGGTAGCGCTCTCCCAGCTGAGCTACGGAATCGAGTATATGTTTATTGTCCTTTTCATGATAAGGACAATTAATACTATATACTTTGAAAGTAGTTTTGTCAATCATTTTTCAATGTTCTCTTTTTAATATCAACCAAGTTATGGCTATGTATCCAATGGCTACATAGATAAGTACTAGGCTCGTTTCCACCCAAAATAGGCTGCTTAGATGAATACCATCTCCTTGGTTTAAGTAGGTAATCACCTGGGTCACTGGCGGGAAGAGCCAGAGAACGTACCTAAGTGCTGAAACTCCTTCTAAAATGGATGGAGTTGCCATTGAAATTACGAGTATCAATACTGCTGTGAGCCAAGCATATCGTTTGGTCGAGAGCTTTGTCGCAGAGCATAATGCACCAATAATGACTCCAAGCATGCCCAGTATAAAATGACTATACAATGATAGTCCCGCATGTATTAGAGTCATTTCCCCATTAAAAGAGTGCGTGACTAAGGGAAAGAATTCAGCAAAAAGAAAGAGAGGAATCCATACTAGAAAACAGGTAAGGAACTTCCCTAGAACAAACAAGCTCTTCTTCCCGATTGTAAAAAACAAAATATGCTTTTCACTGTCCCCATCGATTTGAAAAATCCCCATAGCAATCCATGTCATCGTCAAATATATTGCTACACTTGAAATGGCATAACTACTTAAGATAGAGACGTTTTTATAAGCATATAAAATAAAGACCCATCCAAGCAGCACGGTTACAGGAGGGATAAATGTCAAAGAACGGATATAGCTTAGTATCTGGTAGCGAATAAAAACCGTCAAACCATTACCTCATTTCCTTCAATTCCACTATTGAACATCCATTGATTAATAATTCTTGGAGAATTTGATCACTTTTCGATGATTCCACTAGAATAATCGCATTGTCCCTTTGATCATATTGAACCTTAGCGATGTCACGAATTCCTTCAAGACTTTTGATAGATGGGACAATCGCCGTAATTTGCTTATGGATTTCTTTTGATGACGCTATTTTATTATTTTCAATTATATCGCCATTTTCAACCTCTATTACTCGATCTGCCAAATCAGTAATGAGTAAGTCTTCATGAGTGGTAAAGATGATTGTACAATTCCCTTTGACAGAGGATAATTGGGCAAAAAGTTCATGTTGGGATTGTTCATCCAAGCCTGTTAGGGGTTCATCTAATATCAATAGGTCTGGCTTGGCTAGCAGCGCTTGTATGATTCCTACTTTTTGTTTTGTGCCTTTAGAACAGCTTTTTAAAGGAATGTGTAAGAACGATTGTATCTTGAATTGATGGACATATTGGTTCACTTCATTGCTCAACTCTTCCTTCCTGCGACCATTCATCTCACCAATCAATAGTAAATATTCCTGTAGCTTAAATCGGATTTTTTCCGGGAAGTGTTCAGGTACATAACCGATTTTTTTAGCATTTCGAACAACCTTTCCATTAGAAGGCTCGTAAATGCCCCCAATAAGCTTGAGCAAACTACTTTTTCCAGAACCATTATGCCCTTTAATCGCTACAACTTCGCCTACACTTATCTTTAGGGATACATCCTTTAAGATAGGAAGTCCTTCTATCATCTTTTCTACATGGTTTGCCGTAAAAATGTAACCTTCCATTTAGAACCTCAGCTTTTTTTATCATATTATACCATTTATTTAATGTTTTGGTCTTTTTTAACACTTTAGTGAGTTTTTGTGTTAAAGAACATAAAAAATTCTTAACCTCGTTACATTCTAATTTTCTTTAGTATACAAGAACATTTGTTTGCATACACTATAAATAAGGGTAGGTGAGGAAATCATGATGCAGCTTCTTAAGCGTGGGTTTACCGAAAGGCAATTACTTGAAATCATCTATATTTCTTCTAAACAAAAGATTACTCATCGTACAATCATCATCTATAGAATAGACGATACGTCCATTCAAGCCTATTGTTACTTGCGTAAACAGAAACGTACATTTTTAATTGAGAACATTTTATCTGTTTCACCGCATCATAAGAAAGTTTCGAAAAACATCGGTTAGACGTTTAATCAAATTAAAAGAGGATGAAACCAGTATGGCTTCATCCTCTTGTATTATGCAGTTTGTGCCTTAGCAGAATCTCCGCGTTTAAAGATAAATTGAAGTGCAATTAGAACACCGAAAGAAATAAGACCAATGATGTCCGTCATACCTTCAGGATAGATTAAACATAACCCACCTACAATTCCTAGAATCCGCTCATACCAATAAAGCTTGCGGAACCAGAAACCAATAACACCAGCACCAATTGCTGTCATTCCAGCAAGTGCTGTAAATACAATCCAAATCAGATATGTCCACGTCGTATCAATCATCAATAGCTCAGGTGAAAGCACGAACATATACGGAATGATAAAGGCCGCAATGGCGAGTTTAGCTGAATTGACTCCTGTTCGGATTGGCTCTCCTCCTGAAACACCTGCCGCAGCAAAAGCAGCTAATGCTACTGGCGGTGTAATGTCAGCAATAATTCCGAAATAGAATACGAACAAGTGAGCAGACAAATCTGGTACACCTAGTAAAATAATCGCTGGAGCCGCGATAGTCGAGGTAATAACATAGTTCGCCGTCGTAGGTGAACCCATACCAAGAACAATCGCAGCAACCATCGTTAGCATTAGCGTCGGAATTAATGCACCACCAGCAAGGTCAAGCAATCCATTTGCTAGTTTTAAACCTAAGCCTGTCTTTGTAACAACCCCAACAATAATCCCTGCAGCAGCAGTTGCAGCAGCTACTCCAAGAGCCGTTCTTGCTCCATCGACCAGTGCATCAATTGCGTCTTTAAAGCCGATGCGCGTTTCTTTACGGATCGCACTCACCGCAATCGTCACTACAATGGACCAAAGAGCTGCACGAATGACGCTCATTCCTGACATAAGTAAAATTATGACCGCTAAGATTGGTAATAGTAAATAGATTTTCTTTAGAACTTCTTTTCTATTTGGCATTTCTTCCTTAGAAAGCCCACGCAAACCAATACGCTTCGCTTCAAAGTGTGTCATGATCCAAATACCAGTGAAATATAATAAAGCTGGAATAGCTGCAGCTTTTGCAATTTCCCAATACGTAATCCCGCCGATAAATTCAACCATTAGGAAAGCTGCTGCCCCCATAATTGGAGGCATAAGCTGCCCGCCTGTTGAGGCAGCAGCCTCAACAGCGCCAGCAAACTCTTTTTTGTAGCCAAGCTTTTTCATCATTGGAATAGTAAAGGAACCCGACGTTACAACATTAGCTACTGAGCTTCCACTAATCGTTCCTTGCAATGCACTTGAAAAGATCGCAACCTTCGCAGGTCCCCCAGTTCGTCTCCCTGCAATCGAAACGGCTAAATCATTGAAATATTGTCCAACTCCTGTTTTAACAAGGAAAGAACCAAATAATAGGAATAAGAAGATAAAGGTAGAAGATACTCCAAGAGGCGTACCTAAAATCCCTTCAGTTGTGAAGAACATCGTCTGAACAAGTCGGTCTAGTTCAAGCCCTCTATGAGCTAAGAAGCTTGGCATATACGGACCATACAATGCATATACAAGGAAAAGCCCTGCAATAATGGTAATTGGCAATCCAACTGCTCTTCGCGTTGCTTCTAATACTAAAACAATAGCTAATAGCCCCACATAAAAGTCCATATCTGTTAGGACTCCGACACGGCTAACAATATCATCAATCATGACTGGCCAGTAAGCACCAACGACTATAGATAAAAGAGCTAAAATAGCATCATACCAAGCAACCTTATGTGTGCGACCTCTGTCTTTTTTGCGTGCGGGAAACAATAGAAAGATTAATGCTAATGCAAAGCCTAAGTGAATCGACCTTTGCAGTTGAGCTGTAAGCATTCCAAATACACCCGTGTAAAGCTGAAATAAAGAGAATGATAGAAGCCCAATAAACGCAATCCAGCCAAATATGCCTCCAAGCTTTCTCGTCCCTGCTTCTGGGTCATATTTTTCTAGCAGCTCTTGTTGTTGTTCTTGTGATAAGTTTTCTTGATTATGACTCAAGGATGTTCACTCCTTTCAGTTGCTGTAACATCGATATTTTTTCGACTTTTATTCTGATCCATGTACCTGGATCAATCACATCCCCAATGGGATATTCCTTTTCATTGTAGATGACACGGTGATTCGCTCGGACTTTCCCAATGCGCATATCAAATGAAGGAAAAATTCGTTCCATATTTTTAATATAATATTTTCCGTCCTTTTGCTCAAATACTTCCCCTTCAGCAGCATCAGAAGGCATCCCAATTGCAAAATCCTCGTACATGAGCTCATATTGCAGAATACTCATGTCCTCTGTCACCGTATAACTCTCCACAACATCTGAGAGATGGATGGAGTGAGTATATTTAATTTTGAAGTTTTCGGTATTAGATAAAGAAATGTAGGCAAGCACTTTTCCTGTGTTCTGATATTGAAGCACTAGTGCTTTTTGGTATGGGATGAGTAACACAAAAGCGATGAGTAAGACGATGAGGGGTGTTAGAAAGAGCAACATTTGAATCTTTCTTTTTTTCATATATCCTCACCTTACTATTGTTAATTCAAACAGATTAGAGCTATACAAAGTAGCTTTTTAGTTTATGATAACGTCTCTAAAAAAGGAATTTGACCGGCATAAAAACCCGATTAAAGGTTTTCTAGCCGGTCATATTTTTATGAATGAAAAATTAAGCTCGTTTTACTCTGCTTTAATTCCCTTTTCATCATAATATTTTTGCGCGCCTGGGTGTACTTCGATTCCTACCCCGTTAATCGCTTTTTCAGCATTAATTAGCTTTCCTTTTGCATGTGTTACTTTGTCAAGATTTTCAAAAATTGCTTTTGTAATATCATATACAGTTCCCTCATCAAGGTCGCTGCTTACTACAAGCATCGCTTGGACTGCTACAGTTGGAACTGCTTCAGCAAGCTTATAAGTTCCAGATGGAATTTCATCATGGATGTAGTATGGATACTTTTCAATTAGAGCGTCAGCCTTATCCTTATCGATCGGAACAATTACCACATCTTCAGTAGCAGATAAACCTTCAACCGCACCAGTCGGTGTCCCTGCAGTTACGAATGCAGCATCAATTGTACCATCTTGGATTCCAGCAACTGACTCATCGAAAGATAGGTCTTGCTTTTCGATATCATCAAACGTTAAGTCATACATTTCTAGAATTTGCTCAGCATTTGGGTTTGTACCAGATCCAGGAGCACCAACAGAGACCTTTTTCCCTTTAAGGTCAGCAACTGACTTAATTCCAGATTTTTTTGTTGTAACGATTTGAATTGTTTCAGGATATAAAGTTCCGATTGCTTGTACATTCTCTACTTTATTTCCATCAAACATTAACTTTCCATCTTTTGCATAAGAAGCGATATCTGTTTGTGTAAATGCGATTTCTGCGTCACCATTCTTTAATGTGTTCATGTTTTCAGCAGAAGCGCCAGATGTTTCCGCATTTGTTTCAATACCTGTTGCATCTTTAACAATGTCTGCAAAAGCTCCTCCAAGCGGATAATATGTACCACCTGTACCACCTGTAACGATACTAATGAATTTTGGCTTTTCGCCGCCTTCGTCGCCACCTTTTGCATTATCACCTTCGTTGTTTCCACCACCACATGCAGCAAGAACCATAGAAAGCGCTAACAGTAAAACTGTCGCGAGAAGAAAACTTTTCTTTTTCATGTAATTTCCCCCTTTTTATAAAATTACAGTTTTCCGAATTTTATTTTACCATAAAACCTATTTCAATTGTCAAATAAACGTGAGATTCTCTAGCATCTTTTTTGAATAATTGAAACAATCCAAAAAAACTCTATCATTTAGTATGCAAACTTTATTCATTTCATATACATATTCTCTTAAAACTAAGAAAGAAGCTTCCCAGTAATAATCGGAAGCTTCCTCCTATCTTAACTAATCGTTTCTGAGAGTTTCTCTTCAAGCTCTTCTAAATCCCTAATTCGGTGAGCTAGCCTTGATGCTGCAGTAGCTGCGATACTTGCTACAATATCATCTAAAAATGTATGTACACCTGGTACATTCTTCGTATCTAATTCTTTAATAATACCGATCTTATTTTTGTCTAAATGACCAAAAGTTGTAACTGCAATACTGCCATAACCTAATGCAGCACCTAATGCAATGGTTTCATCGATTCCAAATAAGCCTTCGTCTGTTTCGATAATCGTTTGCAATGGCTCTGATAATTTTTTCTGTTCTGCTAGCTTATCTAATTCAACTCCTACAAGGATCGCATGCTGAATTTCCCTTTTCAACAGAACGCTTTCTACACTTTCGATACAGTCACGCATGGAGAGATCTTGATTATATGGATATTGCATTTCATAAACGATTTCTGCAATCGCTTCAATCGATACGCCTCTTTCAAATAATAGATTTCGAGCAGCCATTGTTACCTCTTGACTATGAACACGCTTCATCTTACTAAAACTCCTCTCTAAAGTTAGCATGTTTTCGTTATCATTCACTCATATTATAACATGTGGAATTCTTTAATCTTCTATATAGAACTTTTATTCAGCATTTCTCACATACATATGGTAAAATCTTTTTTGAAAAGCCTTACATTAGAATGGCAAATTTTTTCGAACAATAGGTATCGGAGGGAATTCAACATGACAACACCAAAAGGGACCATTAAGGATCTTACTATACAGAGCAAAGAGCTAGGTGAGGAAATTTCCATTTTAGTCTATCTGCCTGCTAACTTTTCCCCATTATATAAATACTCTCTTTTAATTGCTCAAGATGGAAGGGACTATTTCCAGCTAGGCCGTATTGGCCGCATTGCTGATGAACTTTTGGATAATCAAGAAATGGAAAATACGATTATCATAGGGGTACCATATAAAAATGTAGAGGATCGGAGAAGAAAATATCACCCAAAAGGTGAGCAGCATCAAGCTTACATCCGCTTCCTAGCACATGAGCTTGTACCTTATCTTGATCAAGAGTTTCCTACCTATCATATGGGAATGGGGCGAGCACTTATTGGAGATTCATTAGCAGCTACCGTTTCCCTTATGACAGCACTACAATATCCGAATAGCTTTGGGCGAGTAATCCTACAATCACCATATGTTAACGATGATGTATTAACTGCAGTTAAAGATTTCAATCAACCTCACCTACTTTCTGTATATCATGTTATTGGTCAACAAGAAACTGGAGTAAAGACGACAGCCGACGAAGTGAAGGATTTCTTAACACCTAATCGTGAATTATCTACCGTATTCAAAGAAAAGAATTTTCCTTATTTCTATGAGGAGTTTGCCGGTGATCACACTTGGACCTATTGGCAACCTGATTTAAAAAGAGCTTTAAAGCAAATGTTTTAATCATAATCCCTCCCTTCTATTTGACTAGGGGAGGGATTGTTCTAAATATTTACAATTATCTGATGTTTAGCGACATATCTCACATGATTTTTGTTCTCTTTATCGGTATAATGATATTAACCACTTAGGATATCTGATATAATATGAGCACCATTTATTTCATGCTCCACCATTTAATACAAAACCCATATAGGAGGTAATATAATGAATTTTGGAATTGTTATTTTTCCCACAAAAAAAATGCAAGACTATGCAAACTCTTTTCGTAAACGTTATGACCCCCATTACGCATTAATTACGCCTCATGTCACATTAAAAAGCTCCTTTGAAGCATCTGATGAACAAATTAAAGAGATTGCCGAAAAGCTACATAATGTAGCCATGCAGCATTTGCCATTCCAATTAAATGTCTTGAAAATTAGCTCGTTTCAGCCTGTCAATAATGTCATTTACTTAAAAGTAGAACCAACTAAAACATTAGATGCCCTCCAAGAGGACATCCAAACAACAGTTGGAGGGTCTGAAGGAGAATATTCCTTTGTACCACATATTACAATTGGTCAAAAGCTATCAAACGACGAACATTCTGACATTTACGGATCTCTAAGAATGACAAAAGTAAATCATGAAGAAATAGTCGACCGTTTCCATCTACTTTATCAACTGGATAATGGTTCATGGACTGTATATGAAACATTTCGTTTAGGAAAGGAAAAATAAAATCGTGAGAGTCATCCAAGTCACAAAAGAACAACAACTACAAGATGCGTTTTCTGTTAGAAAAAGCGTCTTTGTCGAAGAACAACAAGTGCCTCTTGAAGAAGAAATCGATGAATTCGAAAGTTCTGCTGCTCATTTTGTATTGTATGATGGAGAATTAGCCGTAGGTGCTGGTCGGTTTCGAGTACTAGATGGCATCGGAAAAGTAGAGCGAATTTGCGTCCTTTCTTCCCATCGCAAAGGAGGGTCTGGAAAGGCCCTAATGACCGCGATTGAAGATTTTGCTAAGGAGCAGAATATCCATGAGCTAAAGCTAAATGCACAGACACATGCCATCCCCTTTTATAACAAATTAGGGTATGAAGTTGTATCGGAAGAATTTCTTGATGCAGGCATCCCACATCGAACGATGAAGAAAAAAGTATAATAAACACCCGTAAAACTCTTGCAAAATGCGCAAGAGTTTTTTTCTCGATAATTTCGCTCTTAACTGTACAAACTAACATTATACTCACGGATGATAGGGTTTTAACCTCTTGGCTTCATACTAGAATCTCCGGCCCTAGTATGATCTAGTAAGGAGTGTGCTGACATGGAATATGTACATATTACAACGGAAATCATTGTTGGTTTCTTTGCCTTATTGCTTGTAACCAAAATCCTTGGCAAAACCCAGATTACACAAATTACAGCATTTGACTTTATTTCCGCACTTGTTCTAGGTGAGTTAGTTGGAAATGCGCTGTTTGATCAAGAAGCAGGTATTGGGGAGATTCTCTTTTCAATAACACTTTGGGGAGCCTTAATTTACGCCATTGAATTTACTACTCAGAAGTCAAGAAAACTTCGGAAATTCTTAGAAGGAGATCCTTCAATAGTTATTAGGAAAGGTAAGATTGATTTTAATGCACTAAAGAAAAACCATTTAGATGTAAATCAACTTCAACATCTATTAAGATCGAAGGATGTCTTTTCGTTAAGTGAATGCGAGTATGCAATTTTAGAAACCGACGGAACAGTAAGTGTATTAAAGAAGCCAGAGTATACAAACCCAACTGCTCAGGATCTTTCTCTTCCAATAAAACCTGTTGATATTCCGGTATCTGTCGTAATAGATGGAGAAATCTTGTACGACCACCTTCCGTTAACTAGTTTTGATGAAAAGTCACTGAAGGAAGAATTGGGACGCTTAGGATATCAATCTATCCCTGATATACTATACGCTGAATACAAAGAAGGAGAAGCTTTGCACGTGCAAACGTACTAAGCTTCTCCTTTTTATACACATTCATTAAAAAGCTGCCCTTTTCCTGTTACTTCCGCTAAAGCTTGTTCAATAAACTGTTGATCAATTGCTTTTTTGGTTTGCTTGATTTTAAGGTTCTGTTTAAATTTATTTTGTTCTTGTTCTGGAGTTTGCCCATTTTTTATTTGTTTTATGGAATGGATAGGTAAGAATGTAAACGGGTCATAGTCATTACTTAATTCTCTGTTAGCATATTGATCATACTGATAATGGATTATTGGAGCAATATATCCCATTTAGATGCACCACCTTAACAAAATATTTAATATTCTGTTAACTATTTATATGTTCAGATTTGTAATCCTTTACCCGTTTTGAGGAAAAATTAAACTTTTCTCTTAATCTCTTTAGAATCACTGAGTCATTTGATATGATAGAATTCAATGTCAAAAATGAATTAGTATGATGAATAATGCGAATGAGGGAATTACGTATGAACACTGCTCTACATAACGAAAAACTAGTGAATTTAGTTAAATATCAAAGAGAAATATATCAATTTCTTTATGAAGAAGGAAAAAAAGGAAGGCTCACTTGTCCTGCTTGCTTAGAACCGGTTCGACTGTATTTAGGTATTCAAGACGAACCTCATTTTTTTCATATATCCAATCGTCCTTCAACATGTCAAGACAAACTTTCAATTCAAAAGCCTATTGAAATAATTGAAAGCTCAAAAGAGTTAAACGGCTTTCAAATTCCAAAATCTCGTACAATCACTGTTGTTCAAGAGCAAACAACTTCTTTTAAAAAAGCAAAATCGGTTAAGGCTCCTCCCCCTTTTCAGCCAACGTCAGTAGAGCAAGCAAACTTACAGGCGTCATATCTACAAAAATTAGCAAACGATGGAACATTTCTAGACGAACACCAATCTAATGCTGTTACTGCCGTAAATGGTCCTCTTCTCGTGCTCGCAGGCGCAGGAAGCGGAAAGACACGTGTTTTAACAGCACGAACAGCATATATGTTAAATGAACACAGAATAAAGGGTAATGAAATGATGCTTGTAACATTTACAGCGAAAGCAGCAAATGAAATGAAAATGCGCTTACTTCAATACCCAGACATGAACCAGCAAATGGTGAAACAGCTCGTAACTGGAACGTTTCATAGCATTTTCTACAGAATATTGTCCTTCCATCAACCAGAACAATATTCATCTGAAAAACTACTAAAAAAAGATTGGCAACGGGAACAAATATTGAAAGAAGCTGGAAGAGAATTAAAGCTGGATGAAAAAGAATTTGCGTATGATCTAGCGTTACAGCAAATTGGCCTGTGGAAAAATTCCCTAATCGCACCGAATCATGTCCATGCAAAAACCCCATGGGAAGAAAAGGTAGCATTTCTCTATCAATATTACGAGAATTTCAAGCAAAAGCAGAGACTCTTTGATTTTGATGATATGTTAATTGGCTGTTATCAGCTTTTTACAGAACAGCCACAGCTTTTATCCATCTACCATAATCGACTTCACTATTTTCTTATTGATGAATTTCAAGATATTAATAAAGTTCAATATGAATTAATGAAACTCCTTTCTTCAAAGTCAAATAATATTTGCGCTGTGGGAGATGATGATCAGTCCATTTATGCCTTTCGTGGAAGTGACCCTCACTATTTACTTGACTTTGAACAGGACTTTCCAACTGCCAAGGTTGTCATCCTTGATCAAAACTACCGTTCAAACCATCCTATTGTCGCAACTGCCAATGCCATCATTAAGAAGAACAAACAGAGACGAGCGAAAAGCATGATTGCTCAATACGATCGAGACCATGCACCAATCTTCTTTTATCCCTTTGATGAGGAAGAAGAAGCGACAATGATATTAACAGATATATTAGAAAAAATGGAAGCTGGGGCAAGCCCTGAGGATTTTGCAATCTTATATCGTACACACACAGGGAGCCGAGCTATATTCGAACGATTTGTCCATTCGAGTCTCCCATTTACGATTGACCAAGATGCTGAATCTTTTTATGATCGATTTATTGTAAAAAGTATGCTCGGGTTTCTTAAGCTTTCCTTGAATGAAGATGATCAAGAATCAATAAAACAAATCTTGCCCGCCTTATTTGTGAAGCAGTCTGTTCTGCAGGATTTAAAAGCAGAAAGCATCTTACAGGATTGTACTTTATTAGAGTGTCTTCCACAAATTAAAACAGGCTTCGCCTTTCAGGAAAGCAAACTAAAACGAGTTCTGCAAATTACCCGAACATTGGCTTCATTATCACCAGTTGTAGCTATTGAAAAGGTGGAAAAGGAATTAGGATTTCAAGATTTTATTAAAAAGCGTGGAAATGAAGGCAACCAAATGGACAAAGGTTCAGACGATATACGAGATCTAAAAGTAGCAGCCAAACGATTTCAAACGTTATATGAGTTTCTGGAGCATGTAGACCATATGCGTGCCATGAACCGCGAAATAAAGGCACTTAGCAAAGATCGACAACACGCTGTCACCCTAAGTACCATTCATCGAGCAAAAGGACTCGAATACAAAACCGTCTATATACTCGGAGCAGTCGACGGCAGTATTCCCCATGACTATGCACTAGATGCGTATCGTAACGGTGATGAAGGACCCCTAGAAGAAGAAAGAAGACTACTTTATGTTGCCATGACTCGAGCACAAGAGCACCTCTATTTATCCGTTCCAGAAAAACGCCGAGGAAAGACCGCAAACTCATCTCGTTTTTTACAGCCAATTCGGTAAATAGGTGTGCTTTAGCGTCCCACTCACTACTATGCTGTTGGTTTCTTGTAACTACTTTTCTAGTTTAGAGGACTAGAGATTGAAAATTACACAAAATGTATAGATTTTTCGTGAAAATCGTATCCTTCTTTTGAATTTCAGCTTTTAGGAATCCTCTTTTTGAGCGAAAGTCACCCTTGGCCGAGCGAAAGTTGGTCGAATTAGAGCGAATCCTTGTCATTTGTGAGCGAAAATTTTAGAAAAGCGAGCGAAAATCAGACAGCTGTGAGCGAATGCTCATAAATGGAGCGAACGCTCACAATTTGGCTAAGGGCAACTAGATGTGAAGGGGGCTCTTCCAATTTGGCTAAGTGCAACTAGATGCGTCAATTTTATTTCTTCACAACCAGTACAAAGGACTTGGATACGTATCCAAGTCCTTTTTCCCCATCCACATTTGTAGAAGCTGGCTTATTGCTTCTTATTGATCATTTTTGTAATTGTATTCATATCTAGCTGTTTTCCATCTTTCACAATTGAACTGACAATTTGATCTTCCATTTCTTTAGATACTGGCTTGTTGGCTATTTGGGAAACACGTTTAATCACGTTTCTCACTGTATTTTCATCTTTAAAATTAGCGCTTTGCAAAGAGTTAGCCAAATCAAAGATATCTTTCATGTTTACGCCCGTTTTCTTTTCAACGTTTTTAAAGAAGTTATTTTCCATGTCGTTCATCACGCCTCCTTCATAAGCTACTTTATCTTATGAAGGTGGGCGAAAAGTGTGCGAAGGTGGATAATGAAAATGATTAAACAGGAAAATGCCGCTTCATATAGAAACGACATATTTCAAATCAACTTAGTGGTAAAAGCTGGCACCCACAATAATTAAAAGAATGAATAGAACAACGATTAATACGAATGTACTGCCACCACCATAACCGTAGCCGCCGTATCCGTATCCACCACAACATCCGTAGCCCATGTATGTCACCTCACTTTTTATAGGTTCACTATCACCATATGAGGGACACATGCTTTTGGTATAGGCAACACCCTAGGTTTACCGATTTTTCTAGTTATCTTTCCGCTTAAGGGCTAACTCACACATTAATTTGGCTAGCTCTTCACTATACTGCCCGTACATTCTTTTTAGATATGGTGGAGTAACAATTGAAGAATTCCACGCAAAATCAGCTTGGAGCTTCGTAAGCAAAACCCCCAAAAATTCTTCATCATCTACCTGCTGCTCTTTCATATCATCATTATATAGGTCAAAGGATAGTTCTCCATTTGAAGTAATCTGACCCAGAAATACATCCTCTACTGTGAGCTCTCGTTTTGCTAATTCGTACTCAATCCATCCGCGACTAATACTGGCTTTATTCAGCTTTTCTTCGTCCAAGGATCCATCTGATATGATCGTTTGTGGTTCACTCTCTTCATGGTAACGATTAAATAAGTCTTCAACTCTTACAGGCTGCTTCCCTTTTTTTAATAGAACACTTAAGTCACCATTTGAATCGAGTGATGCAAATTCTACATCTGCTACTTGAAAGACATTCTTCGTACGCAGCTGCTCTAAAAGCTCATCCGCACTGTACCGCTCTTTTTTTAAATTTTTCTCTAACACCTTTCCTTTTTCAATAAAGATAGTTGGCTTTCCCTCGACAATATCTCGGAATTTTTTGTTTTTTAGTGAATAGATAGAAATAAATAAAGGGACAAACGACCAAATGAGCAAAGCAGTCACTCCATCTCGCAAGCTCAGTTCTGGATCCATTGATAAGGTACCTGCAATATCTCCTACCGTTATCCCTGCAATATATTCAAAAAAAGATAGCTTAGACAGCTGCTTCTTCCCCAATAATTTAGTAATTATAAATAATCCAACAATGATAAATAAAGACCGAATAATGGTTTCCACGATCGTTGACATCTATTTTCTCCTTCGAATCATTTAAGCCACCTCAAATCGGATAATCGGCTATCAATGAAATGTTGCATTTCCTTAGTTGTAGCGACCCCCTTCTCATAGATCGCTTTAGACTCTTCCTCTCGAATCTTATAAGCTTTCTCTAACAAATATGCTTCTAGCTGTTTTAACATGGCCGATGTTTGTTTCAAGCTCTCCATATTTTCATTCATATTTCTATCCTATCCTTTAGGTTTAAATAGTAGTGCACCGATAAATCCGAAGATTATCGCTGCTGAAATCCCAGAGCTTGTCACCTCGAACATTCCAGTTAATACTCCTACAACTCCGTGTTGTTCAGCCTCCTGCATGGCTCCATGTACAAGTGAGTTTCCAAAGCTCGTTATTGGAATGGTTGCACCAGCTCCTGCAAAATCAACAAGTGGTTCATATAATCCAAAGCCTTCAAGAATAGCACCTGCAACGACCAATATGCTTAACGTATGACCTGGCGTGAGCTTTGCTAGATCAAACAGTAGTTGTCCGATGACACAAATAAGACCACCTACAACAAATGCCCAAAAAAACATTGCTAGCATGTTAAACCAACTCCTATCGATTCATTTCAATTGATACAGCATGGGCAATACAAGGAATACTTTCTTTTTGCTGGTAGGTAAGAGGAGATAACAATGCCCCAGTTGCTACAACTAAAATTCGGTTAAATGTTCCTTGCTTCATTTGGTTTAAAAGATGACCATATAACACAGTTGCAGAGCATCCAGCCCCGCTTGCCCCAGATTGAACAGGCTGTGTATCCTTGTAGATTAACAATCCACAGTCTTGAAATTTAGCAGAATCTATTTGAATGCCATTATTATTCAAAAGATCTAAGGTTGTTTCTTGGCCAATCCTTCCAAGATCCCCTGTAATAATCAGATCGTAATACGAAGGATCAATTTGAAGGTCATTGAAATGAGCGGTAATCGTGTCGGCTGCTGCTGGTGCCATAGCCCCTCCCATATTGAATGGATCCGTCAACCCCATATCAATGACTCGTCCTATCGTAGCTGAAGTTGTTACAGGCTGGTTCCCGTCATTTGTATTCTTGCCAATAACGGCAACTCCTGCACCTGTTACCGTCCATTGCGCAGTAGGTGGCTTTTGACCGCCGTATTCAGTTGGGTAGCGAAATTGCTTTTCTACTGCAGCATTATGGCTTGCAGCCCCAGTAACTACATGTTTAGCACCCCCGTAATTAACAAAAAAGGAAGCAAGAGCAAGGCCTTCCATGGAAGTTGAACACGCACCAAAAATGCCAAAGTAGGGAATCTGCGTTTTACGAGCAGCCAGGCTAGTAGGAGTAATTTGATTAATTAGATCTCCAGCTATTAAAAACTCTACTTGTTCTTGCTGAAGACTTTGTTTTTGCAATGCTGTTTGAATTGCTTCCTCCATTAATACACGGTGTGCTTTTTCATAAGTGTCCTCGCCCATCCATAAGTCATCATGAAGAATGTCAAAGTCATCAGCTAAATTCCCATTTGCTTCAAAAGGTCCACCGGTCACGCCAGTTGAAAGTATTGCAGGGCGATTGTGAAACACCCAAGATTGCTTCCCTTTAAGCATCAGATCACCCCCCATTGGATTAGAATCGTTTTAATTAACGCAATCACAAATGCAGAAAATACACCGAATAAAATGACTGATCCTGCAAGCTTGAACATATTTCCTCCAACCCCTAGAACAAACCCTTCCGTACGATGTTCAATGGCAGCAGATATGACCGCATTCCCAAATCCTGTTACAGGAACGGCACTTCCAGCTCCTGCGAACTGCGCTAATCGGTCATAAACACCAAAGCCAGTAAGAAGCATTGCGATAAATACCATTGTTGCAACTGTTGGATTTCCAGCTGTTTGTTCTGTGAAATTAAAATAATATATATAGAAATAACTAATTGCCTGTCCTACTATACTAAAGAGGCCACCCACAAAAAATGCCTTTAAGCAATTCTTTAAGACCGGGCGCTTAGTCTCATGCTTCTGCTGCAATTCTTGATATTGCTGTTGTTCAGGTGTTAATTGATCATTTTTCTTCCCCACAGAGCATTCATCCCCTTCTATTAAGTCATTTCTCGTTCTAGCTCAAGAATTTGGTTGAATTTTTTCTTCGCTTTTTCTTCTGAGTACTTCGGGTCTTGCATTTTTTCATTTAATTCGACAGCTTCCATAAAAATCTTATAATCACTTGAAACGGTGAATTCCTCATCTGGATAATTCTTTTCCAAGAGCTTCGTCATCTTTTTCTCAATTTTCTTCATATGGAATCGTTTGAGATGCTTAACCTTATAGACAACTAGTACATCACCATTCCCCTTAATAACCGCAACATCATAAATTTCTTCAAAGTCAGCAACATCTTTTTTAATCTTGTCAACTAACTCGAGGTTTTCTTCGGTCTTTTTTTCAACGACCATTGGAGATGGGTTTGTCGTTTTTAATAATGCAAGTTGACTATCTTTCGCTTCCTTACTTTGACAGCCAAAAAGAATGGAAACAGAAAGAATTGTACCTATAATGTACCGAATATTCATAGACATCATACGCGTCCTTTCCTATGTAAAAATATTTTCGAATAGGTTAATCCTATTTTCTTCTAGATATTAAAAATTATGAATGGGTAGAATTTCCATAACCTAATATTACTGAAAGTAAAACGATCCGCTAAATACATCTATAGGCACTTTCTACCTAGTAAGAGATAAAATAAGAGTCTGGGACATACCTATATGATGCCTTCTCAAAGACGAACAATGACTTTTTTAAATAAGTTAGGTTGTAAAAATAAGTTCGTTCCACCTGCGCTGCAGACACTCGCTTTCCGCGGAGAGGAAGCTGAGCCTCCTCGCTGGCTTTAGTGTCTCAGCCTTTCCTCTATTTCCCTTAGTAGTCGAGTGTCTTCCGGTCTATTCCACTATTTATTAAAAATTTGTCTTCCGAATAAACAAAAATACCCGAACTAGTAAAAGGAGATAACTCCTAATCGTTCGGATATATCATTGACTGAAATACGTATGTCCCAGCCTAACATCTATTTTAATTTACTTTTTTCTTTTTTCCACAGCCACAACCTTTTTTCTTCTTATTCGTAGGTTGAGGCTTTATCTTTTTAGAGGCTTGTTTTGTTGAATTATTCATGCATTCAGTCCCCCAACTCTTATGGATTGTACTTTATTCTACGTAATACTGAGAACTTTGCTTAGAGAAGACGCCTAACAAACGTGCCCTTTCTTTATTCATCTAACACTTTTTGCAAGAGGGCTTCAATGAAGGCAGCAACTCCTGCTACTGCTAATATAACGATGACTGGAATCGATACACTTGGGAGATAACGATAGCCTGCATATAGAGCAACTGTCACCCAAATCCCTGTACACCAATAACAACTCAATAACTCTCCAAAAAAGCCATATACGATATGCTTTTTGGGAATGAGATAAACCTCTTGCTGTCCATCTTCATCTTCTTCTATAACTTCCTCGAAAAAAGGTGCTCGAATAAAATTCGTTATTTTATCAAAAACAATCAATCGGGTCAGACGAAAGCTTGCTAATGAAAAAACGATTAGCTCCATCAACTGTATGTCCATTACTTCCACTCCCTCGTGATGATCGCCTAATTTCACCTAAAACAGGCATTTGTCCGTAACTCATTGAGCCCTCCCACAATATGTTATTAGTGTAGTAAGTAAACAGAAATCATAAGGAGGAATTATTAATGGGTTGTGGAAAAAAAGACGATGTATTCGATATTCGAAAAGGCAATTGTGTTTGCGAAGTTGTCCGCGCAATTAAAGATATTCAAGATAACGCAGTAGACGAGTGTGATTGTCCTACAAATTGTTTCCAAGAGCCACTAGGATCTTTAGTAGCACCAGCAAGACGTCAAAATGCAGATACACGTGTATTCATCTTAAAAACAGCTGATGGATCACCTTTCCATGCATTCTTTAGAGGGCATGACTGTTCATGCGTATCCATCTTTTTCCGTGTAGAGGATGTATTCGATAACTGCTGTGCAACGCTTCGCGTATTACGTCCAGTAGATGAGCATGGCAACACTGTAGACCTTACTGGTGACTACAAAGACAAATGCTGCATCGATCTAAATGCAGTATGTCGCGTTCAACACTTCCGTGCTACAAATGACTGCATCACAGTTGACCTTGAGTGCTTCTGCGCAATTCAATGTGTAGCAGACGTAAACTTAAACATCTGTGAAGATTAATCATGTAATGTAACAACATTGAGCCAGTCGTTTTACACGACTGGCATTTATTTTTACGACAAATAGGTGCAAATTAGAATCCAATCATCCTAATTTCTTTTAAATCGCTGAGCTTAACTACTATTTTCTTTTGGTTATACAGCTTGATTTCTACATCATCTTCACCACGGGTTACTAAAAAGCCTTTGTAAATCTCCTCGTCTGTTGAAAAAGCACACGGAACGGGAGGAAGCTGCTTTGGAAAATGAACTAAATAGTCAATCCGTTCAGATAAGCTCATCTCCTTAAAGCTCTTTACTCTTCTTAATCCGTAGTTTACTGTTTCATTTGGCGTCTCGGTCTCTTCATATTGATTGATGACTTCTTGAATCTCATCAGCAGCTGGTTCATCAGCTAAAGGCTTTTTCTTTCCGCTAAAAGCCCCAGTTTCTTCCCCAAGGTCCTCAATGAAAAATTTTTGCTTTTTCTTCTTGACCTTATCTTCATGGACTACTGCCTGTTCCTTCAACTTCCTTTCACGTTCTGCTCTTTCTTTTTCGGCTTTTTTAGCTGAATACGTCTCCTGCATTTTACCTGTAGGAATATTTACCTGGGGCTGAGTAATGTAAAATAAGGGTTCGCGTTTTCGATCCTGCTTAGACATACCATTCACCTCACTCACATAGTGATTCACCCTATATGTATGCAAGTAGGGCTTGTCTCGTTGCAAATCGATGTTTATAATCGAAAATTTACAATGAGAATATATTTACTTAACAATTCTCTGTTATTGTCGAATTATGGAATATTTTTTGTTGTAAGCAAGGAGGTCTTGCTGATGACCGGGTTAATGAATAGACTAACGTCCTCCGCTCAACTAGTAGAAACGGAAGAAGATCTAATTATGAGAAAAGAATTTAGAAGCATCTTAATGAATAAAAGCTTAACCATGTTTTTTCAACCAATTATTAACTTTCGAACCGGGGATAATTTTGGATTTGAAGCTCTTACTAGAGGGCCTTTAGATAGCAAATTTCATTCTCCGCTCCATCTTTTTCAATATGCTGAAAAGCTAGGTTTACTCTATCCTCTTGAAAAAATTGCAAGGGAACTTGCCTTTAAGAATAGTCATTCCTTATTACAGAATGGAGAAAAACTTTTTATCAACATTAGTTCGCAAGTTGTACATGATCCTAGTTTTACCCCAGGACATACCGCTTCATTGCTTGAACAGTTTGATGTAAATCCAGAGGAAGTGGTTTTTGAAATAACCGAAAGAAGTGCCATTGAGGATTTTACTACTTTTAGAGAAGCCTTAAACCATTACCGTGACCAAGGGTTTGAAATTGCAATTGATGATGCTGGAGCAGGTTATTCTTCCCTACAAGCTATTTCCGAAATCATGCCTGACTACATAAAAATTGACCGTTCACTCATAAGTAATATTGATGAAAATGATGTGAAAAAACATATATTAGAGGCATTTGTCACCTTTGCACAGAAGATGAATAGTACCATTATTGCCGAGGGAATCGAAACTTCTGAAGAATTAAGAACAGTGATGGATCTTGGGATTGATTGTGGACAAGGATATTATTTAGCAAGGCCAAACTTTCCTGTAAAAGAAGTGCCAAAAATTATCATCAATGAAATCATTCATTATCATGCAGCTATACAATCCGCTCTTAAGCCGCGTACATTTTTTGTGAATTTAGATGATGAGATTATTATCATGGATAACAATCAAGTGTTAAAAAAATCAATTGCTAATCGTTTAATCTAATTTTGTGTTTGACCCCCTTTATATATAGTTTTGCCCGCTTCCATTTATGAAAGCGGGACTTTTTTATTTTTTCAGCACGATTTAGTTCCTTATAAGGCGAGAAGCTGATTCACCAGCTCACCACTATATAAGGACGTGTGAACCAACATCAGCCATTCGATTCATCTTAATATTATCGTGGATAATGTCGTTCTCCCATATCCTTCTTCTCGTCGAGTAAAAAATTCATTTATAAAATATGAAAGCCAGAATCAACATGAATATTTTCACCAGTAATTCCACGAGCAAGGTCGCTGAATAGAAATAGAGCGGTATCCCCTACTTCCTCTGGAGTAGTCGTTCTACGTAATGGAGCTTTTTCTTCAATTTCTTTTAAAATCGAGTTAAAGTCACTAACGCCTTTTGCAGAAAGAGTTCGAATTGGCCCAGCTGAAATTGCATTTACTCGAATTCCATGTTTCCCAAGGTCACTTGCTAAGTATTTCACACTTGCCTCAAGAGATGCTTTTGCAACACCCATTACATTATAGTTTTCGATGACTCTCTCTCCGCCCAAATACGTCATCGTAACTATGCCCCCACCTTCTGTCATAAGACCTTTTGCTTCTTTCGCTACTGCTGTTAGAGAATACGAGCTAATATTATGAGCTAATAAAAAGCCATCGCGAGTTGTATTCATGTAATCGCCTTGAAGCTCTTCTTTATGAGCAAATGCAATACAATGGGCAACTCCATGAATCGTTCCTACCTCTTCTTTAATGGCTGCAAAACACTTGTGGACCTCTTCATCATTCGTCACATCACAAGGAAGCACTATGGAATTACCTTCCAATGTTTCAGCTAAATCACGAACACTTTTTTCTAAACGCTCTCCAGCATACGTGAAGATCAGCTTTGCTCCTGCTTGATGAAGAGAACGAGCAATCCCCCAAGCAATGCTTCGTTTATTGGCAACACCCATAACTACATACGTTTTTCCCTGTAAAGAAAGTGTCATTTTTTTTTACCCTCCATTAATTATTACAAGTTATTAGTACCTAGTACTAATATTACTATACTTTTCCGAAAAAGGGAAGCCAGCTAAGAATACTGTTTATGAGAAAAACCATTAGCGTTGATCAAAGCAATAGTTGTAATAAGAGTTGATTGAATCATAATAGTTAAGTAAGGTTACAATAAATTCTTGTGAAGTATGATTAGGTTTTAATTTGATAGCAGGGTTTAGTTACCTAGGGCTATATTAGTACTTTCGGTGGCTAACTGTTTCGGACACTGTTTCTTGTTCTTTCCCTCCCTCTAGATGTCCGAACTCTCACAGGGTTCGGACTCATTTTGTTAGTTTTCCCTCTTTGCTGTCCGAATTGACCCCTTTTTCGGACTCATTTTGTTAGTTTTCCCTCTTTGCTGTCCGAACTGCCCCCTTTTTAGGACTCATTTTCTTGATTTTCCCCCTGTGCTGTCCGAATTGACCCTTTTTCGGACTCATTTTCTTAGTTTTCCTTCTTTGCTGTCCGACCTCGCTACTTCTTCAGACTCTATTTCTCAAATCTCCCTTTTTGTCTTTCCTCACTGAATGTTGCGAACGCACCTACTAGCATTTTCTATTTTTGTTTCAACTCATTCGAAATTCGCACTCGTCTTCCTTTGGTTCTCCTCTAACTGGCTGTCCCTGTGCTTAAACACACCAAAAAGCCCACTGCATTTTAGCAGCGGGCTCATCAACCAATCTTAACACCACTCACAAAATTCTAGCTCACGTTTGAGTTCGTCAACGTACTCCTTAGAGCCAGTTACAATTAATTTATCATTAAGGTGGAGCTCTGTATCTCCGTGTGGAACGATTGAATCTTTCCCTCTAAAGATCCGAACAAAAATGACATCTCCAGTGAACGGGAATCTTCTTAGTGTCATGCCCTCGAATTGCTCGTTTAGTAGGCGAATTTCATAAAGAGCTGTTTCTTGGTTCGTTAATATGTTCATAACACTTGGTGATTCGATCAGAGCGCGTAATAATGCTTTTGTAGATAGGAATACTGAGAACACTTCAATATCTTGTTCTCGCAAACCCTCCTCCAAGTCTGGGCTTTCGATTCGACAGATGACACGTTCTACGCCTTTTTCTTTCACAGCTACAGCTAATGTAGCATTTACCTCTTCGTCACCGGTTGAGATAACTACAACATCTGCATGGAACACGTCTGTTGCTTCAAGGGTTTCTAACGTATAATCTTCAATTTCGACAATTTCAAAAAGCGAAGAAGCAATTTGTTTTTCTGCCTTTTCCTGCTTCTTATGATATAAAACAGGTACATAAAGGCCTGACTTTAATTCTCGAGATACAGGCATTGTTAATTGATTTGCACCAACAAAAGCCACCTTGATCTTTGTTTCCTCTTGAACGGGTTGAGGGAATAGCTTTTTAAAGAAAATCGGTGAGATGACACAAGTAATGACGGCAACTAGAATTAATGTACCACTCATTTCTGGTGTTATCATTTCCATCCGTTCTCCAATCGTTGCAGCTGCAATGACAAGTGACAAAGTAGATGTTAATAAGAAACCAGATGCCATAACGGTTTTCATATCAAACCAGATTTTCATTAAGTACACGGGAATAATCTTAGATAAAAACAATGCTACTAATAACAACGGAATTAACATAAGCATCTTCTTTTCACTGAAGAGAGACCAAATATCTAGATCGACCCCTACCATTACAAAGAAGATCGGAATTAAAAAGCCGTAACCAAAGGAATCAAGCTTGTGAACCATTTCTTGGTTTGGAGACAACAATGATACTAAAACCCCTGCTAAAAAGGCGCCAAGAATGTTTTCTGCTCCAACTGTCTCTGATAACGCTACAAGGAAGATGATAAGCGTGAATACGGCTCTCATTCCAATTTGAGTTGTCCCAGTCGACAATGCCTCAATGAATTTCTTATTTTTAAATCGTTTACCAACGAAATAGAGACCCACACCGACAATGAAGAGAACTAGTAATAACCATGTGTTGCCGTGACCTGTATCATAAAGAGATACGAAAACAGCTAATAAGATCATCGTAGCTAAGTCTGCAATAACCGCAATAAGTAGAATGATTTGACCTACGCTGGTTTTCATAATATGAGCTTCTTTCAACGTCGGCACAACAACCCCTAATGATATGGTTGAAATGATCAAGGTCATTAAGAAGGCATTATCAATAAAGCCAGCAAGGACAAATAAATAGGACAAGCCAAGTGAGACACCAAAAATCCCAACAAATACAATTGAAGCTACGAAGAAGGAATTTGGTTCTTGCTTGCCGTTTGGCAATTTCTCTCGTTTCTTTCCGCCTGAAAAAGCTGAGAAATCAATTTCAAGTCCACTTAAAAACATTAAAAAGATAAATCCAAGGGTTGATAACGTTTCAAGCCATACATCTTCTTGAACGAGATTAAACCCGCTTTTTCCGATAATTAATCCCATGATAATTTCAGCTACAACAACAGGAATAAAGCTTAATTTAAACCGGTGTAGGAGAATGGGTGTTAGAAATGCAATTAAGATAACAATTACGAGTGATGTAACGGAAGCTCCATGCTGTTCCATCTATTGGTTCCCCCTTTTTCTCTAAGTTAGATAGCTCATAAAGATCGTAGCCATCCCAAAATAAATTAAAATACTAATGATATCATTAATCGTTGTAATAAATGGTCCAGACGCTACAGCTGGGTCAATCTTTAATCTATGCATGAGCAAAGGAACAAGCGCTCCTGCCAGTGTCGCTACAATTAATGTAGACAGGATCGAAATGCCAACCAACATTCCTAAATATATGTCACCTTGCCATAAATAGACGACTATTGTAACAAGAATCCCGCAAGTTAATCCAGTAATAACCCCTGTGCCAGCTTCTCTTATTATTAGCTTCCCCTTGCTTTCTTTTTCTAAATCACCTGTAGCAATTCCCCTTACTGCCACGGCTAGCGCTTGTGTTCCAGTATTTCCTGCCATTCCTGCAATTAACGGGATAAAAACGGCTAATATGGCGACTTTATTCAACGTGTCTTCAAATCTTCCTATCAGACTAGCTGTGAACATTCCCAAAAACAATAAAATAATTAACCATGGCAATCGTTTGCGAGCAGCTACAAGGGGATTTCGATCAACTGTGTCCATATCTGATACGGCAGCCAATTTTGAGTAGTCATCAGAAGCTTCTTCTTCCATGACATCCATGACATCATCTACGGTTATGATACCGAGTAAATGCTTTTGAAAATCCACAACAGGTAGAGCTAAGAAGTTGTAGTCCTTCATTTTCCTAGCTACCTCTTCTTGATCTTCGCTTACAGAAACAGATAATACGCGATCATTCATGATTTCTTCGATCATCATATCATCATCCTCGATAATCAAATCTCTTAATGAAAGAACACCTACAAGCTGCTTGTCTTCATTTACCACATATACATAATAAATGGTCTCAGCACGGGGTGCTTCTTTTTTCAAAATATACATGGCAGAGCGTACAGTTTGATTGGCTGAAATGGAGATAAACTCCGTTGTCATTATACTTCCAGCAGTATATTCCTCATAATGTAATAGCTCTTTAATTTCCTTAGCTGCTTCGTCATCCATTAAGGTTAAATAGCTAACGACTTGATCTTTGTCCAGCTCGTTTAACACATCGACGGCATCATCTGCATACATATTTGCCAGCATGTCTGCAGCATACGTAGGGTTCATCGTGGCTAGAACATCTTCAATTTCTTCTTCATCAATCTCTAAGTTTTCAAATAATGAAGCCATTTCTTCGGGAGATAGGTAATGATAGATCCTAGCCCTTATGTTCTCATCCAATTCCTTAAAGAAGGAAGCTTGATCATATGGGTGCAATTCTAAGAATTCTTCACGGAAAAGATCAAAGTCTTCATTTTTTAACGATTGAAGTAGTAATGATTTATTAATGTGTTGGACTGGCGTTTGCTTTTCATTCTTTTGGTCAGTCATCTATAATTACCTCCTTCCATTTAGAAGAGCACCATGCATTTTTAAAGGTTCTCTCTCAATTGAGGCATACTTAATTCAATGAAAATTTACAAACTCTTTACAAAGCATATAGGAGTAATCGGTTAAATGATCAAGCTATGCCATCTATATAGTAAGCGTCCTTATTATACTAGCAAATCTTTGTTTTTTTGTCGTTACTATTATTTTAAATTCTATTTAAGAATAAATCATTTTTTCCCATTTAGATTAGCCCGATTTCTTTTAATTTCCCCTATTATTTGAGTTAAAAACAAACTTTGCATATAGTACTATTAGATGGATATAGGAGGATTTTAAATGAAAATCGATATAATAGGTGATATACATGGCTGTTATCATGAATTTGTCGAGTTAACCAAATTGCTCGGATATAATTGGGAACATGGTATTCCTCTTCACCCAAGTGGACGAAAGCTTGGATTTGTTGGGGACTTAACAGATAGGGGCCCTGAATCATTGAAAGTCATTCGTGCAGTATGGAGATTAGTGATTGAGTTAGATGCGGCTTATTATGTTCCTGGCAACCATTGCAACAAATTATATAGGTATTTTCTTGGAAATAAAGTTCAACTAAAACACGGCTTGGAAACAACAGCTGCTGAATATGAAGCATTATCGTCTTCGGATCAAGAAGAAATAAAAAGTATGTTTATGCAGTTATATGACAACTCTCCACTTTATCATATACTGGATGAAGATATGCTAGTCATGGCTCATGCAGGAATACGAGAGGATTACATTGGCCAACAAAGTTCGAAAGTTAAAACCTTTGTCCTTTATGGAGATATTACTGGGGAAACGCTGCCTGACGGTAGGCCTGTTCGGCGTGATTGGGCAAGTCAATATCATGGTCAAAAAATTATTGTTTATGGTCATACACCTGTACTTGATGCGAGAATTGTCAATCAAACGTATAACGTTGATACGGGAGCTGTATTTGGCAACAAGCTATCAGCATTAAGATACCCAGAGCTAGAGGTTGTTTCAGTTCCTTCAACTATGCCTTTTGTTAAAGAAAAATTCACTTATTAACTTTTCCTATTTATTAAATTTTCACTAATCCGTTCGACTACCAGGCGAAGCAGCTCCGCCTCTAGGTCATAAGCCAATTTAGAATGGAAGGCACTGAACACCTTCTATTCTAAACTGACTTAGTTTTCCTAGCCTATCCAAGGCGCACTAAGCTTTTGTCTCTTCCTTGAGTGAGAGAGTAGTGAAAAGAAACAAAGAAAGAGATGCCCTCTAACATAGAAAGCATCCCCTTGTTAGTCAACTAATATGCTCATATCCATTGGTGCTGCCGCTTGTAAGGACCATTCTTTATTCAATAACGGGTGATAAAAAGATAATTTACAACAATGCAAGGCTTGCCTAATTATCAATCTTCTATTTCCACCATAAAGATCATCTCCAAGTAAGGGGTGACCTAAATAGGATAGATGAACGCGTATTTGGTGCGTTCTCCCTGTTTCTAGGCTTAGCTCTACTAATGAATAACCTTTAAACCTTCGTAGCACCCGATAGTGCGTGCATGCATACTGACCGTCAGTCCTTACCTCCCGCTCAATAATGCTGTCTTCCTTTCGACCAATAGGAGCTACTATCCTTCCTGAATGGTCTAGGTTAGATCCTTCTACAATTGCATGATAGAATCGTTTTACATTGCCAAGCTTTTGCTGTTTACTTAATAAATGATGGACGTAACGATGCTTAGCAATTAGAACAAGCCCTGATGTATCCCTGTCAAGCCTAGTAACAATATGCGCCGTAGCTGTCAAATTAATCTGTCCGTAATAGCCAACTATGGCATTCGCTAGGCTTCCAGTTGGATGTTCACGAGAAGGAATGGTATTCATCCCAGCAGGCTTATTGACAACTAGAACATATTCATCCTCATAGACGATATCGATTGGAATCTGTTCTCCTTGAGCAGAGGAACTAGGAAGCTCAACTGGAAATACTACTTCTAGTCGGTCTCCTTCCTTTAACATATATCTAACAGTTACTTCTTGCTGATTGACTAGAATTTTCCCACCAGAAAATTTAATATCAGTCAAAGCAGTCTTTGAAATGTCATGACTCTTTAAATATTCTCTAACAAGGATTCCTTCCTCTTCGTTTGATATATTCCATGTAAGGGTAAAAGCGGACATCCAAATATCTCCTATCTTTAAATAAGGCTTTTGCTAAGAAAAATAGATTCAGAAGAAGGGTTTCCTTTTCTTTTGCTCCATTCATGACTTCTGAGTATACTTCTTTAGAATTGAGCCTTCTTAAATTAATCAGATATAAAGGAGTCTGTAACTCTCTTCCAAAATGGGAAAGGTCTAAACCTAGCAAAGCGAATCCTTTCATCAGCCACTCGAAATTGAATAGATTTTACATCTTTATGTAATAATGTCAAATGATCAATCGTAATTTGAAAATCGGAACGGTTCACAGGTTTTAACATACACGTATGATGGGCTGGTAGAATTAACGGCGAACCGATTGTTCTGAACACCTTATTATTTATTGAAGCCATTTCTGCTAGCTGAAGCGCTTGAAGGGATGGATGAAGAATCGCTCCCCCTAATGCCTTATTATAAGCTGTACTTCCTGAAGGAGTAGAAACACAAAGTCCGTCTCCGCGAAAACGTTCAAATTGGGAGCCACGAATTTCAACATCCATGACAAGTGTCCCTTCCACGCTTTTCACCGTCGATTCATTAAGCGCAAGATACCTTGTTTCCTTTCCACCATGCTGATAACGAATAATGCCCTCTAATAGTGGATATTCAATTACCTGATAAGGTGTCTTCGCAATGGCAATGACGAGTTTCTCCATTTCTTCTGGTACCCAATCAGCATAAAAACCTAAATGACCAGTGTGAATTCCTACAAAGGCTGTTTTATCTAATCGGCTGCTGTAGCGATGAAAGGCATAGAGCAATGTACCATCTCCACCAATTGAAACGACAATATCTGGTTGGTCTTCATCATAAACTAAATCAAAATCAAGGAGATAGGTTCTCATTTTATGCATAAGGGTGTTTGACTTTGAATCTCCCTTAGAGGTAATTGCAAATCTCATTGGTAACAAACTCCTCTATAATCATTTTGCTTCCCCAACTTCTGTTTGCTAATTTTTTCGATCCTGCTGCTGTTCTTTTTTCTTTGAAAAAAACGCTTGTGCCTCTTGAATTTCTCCTCGAATTAACGACATTTCCTCGTCCAGACGAAAAGCAGCTTCAGCAGCTCGCTGCAAACGAATACGGATATCTTCAGGAAATTGCCCACTATACTTATAATTCAGTGAATGCTCAATCGTTGCCCAAAAATTCATCGCTAGTGTGCGAATTTGAATTTCAACAAGAAGCTTTTTCTCTCCTTGAATCGTTTGTACCGGGTATCGGATTACTACATGGTAAGATCGATAACCACTTGCTTTCTTATGAGAAATATAATCTCTTTCTTCTACGATCTCAAAGTCATTTCGAATGCGTAAAAGCTCAACTACTGGTTTAATATCGTCAACAAATTGACACATCATTCGTAGGCCTGCAATATCTTGCATCTCTACTTCTAGCTTATCCAAAGGAATGTCTTTTTGATTTGCTTTATCTAATATACTTGCAATCGGCTTCACTCTGCCTGTGACAAATTCAATTGGAGAATGAGAAGACTTCATTTCGAATTGCCCTCTCATTCCTTTTAGCTTCACCTTTAGCTCTTCAACGGCCTGCTTATAAGGAGCCAAAAATTGATCCCAATGCTTCAAGTTCATCACCTCATCCGTTGTCTCTTCTCTTATCTTCTAGTGGATGATGATTGTTCGCTAAAAAGTATTCTCAACCTTCGCGACCATTTCCTCTCCGTAATTACTGTTTCCTTTAATATTTTCGATTAAATAGCTTAGTTCCTCATGAAAATCACTTAATTCTAACCGCTCAGTTTCATGGACTATCACTACAGGTAGTTCTAGATCTAGAGCGCTTTTCAAATCACTCCAAACCGCTTCTGTCAATGATATATATATATAGTCATCATTTTGCTCAGTTATGTAAACAAAGGAAAATTGATCGGAATCAACAAGCATTTTTCCTGTTGCGGTTAAGTTTTCGATTGGATCATTCGTGATTAATTGAACTTCTGTATTTTCGATTTGAATCGATTTGGTCATTTGTCTTTTTTGTCTCATATTTTCAACCTCCATACTCTTCCCTATTTTATCATAATTGAACAAATTATCCTAAACATTGCAGTTTTTCAAACCGAAAGAGATAATATAGCTGATGATATTTGTAGAAAGGAGAATTCCCTTTGTCACAGAATATTGAGATTGAATTTAAAAACATGCTTACAAAAGAGGAATTCCTTAAGCTAGTACAGGCATTTTCCGTCAGACCCGAACAATTTATTAGTCAGGAAAACCACTATTTCGATACGAATCAATTCGATTTGAAAGAATCCGGATGCGCCTTAAGAATTAGGCAAAAGGGATCTCACTTAGAAATGACATTGAAGCAGCCCGCAACAGAAGGCTTGCTTGAAACAAATCAGTCTTTAACAGTAGAAGAAGCGGAAAATATGGTAAGAGGCGGTTCGCTTCCTGATGGCCATATTTCGGAACTAATTCTTGAGATGAACATAGATATTCAAAAGCTTGCTTATTTCGGATCTCTAACTACGATACGTGCTGAGATCGAATACCTTAATGGCTTGCTTGTTCTCGATCATAGTTTCTATTTAAATAAAGAAGATTATGAGGTAGAATACGAAGTAAGTGATTATCAGACTGGCTTTCAGCATTTCACTAATTTACTGACCAATTTACACATACCCATTCGAAAAACAAAAAATAAAATCCGCCGTTTTTATCTTGAAAAATACAACCAAATGAACTTAGAGAGTTAGGGGATTGGAAATGAATATCAACCAACTAAAAGTAATGTTAGAGTTACAAGCTCTTCAGAATTTTAGCCAGACCTCTTCTTCTGGATCGACATCTTCACAGGAATCCATGTTTGGACAGCTTTTAAACCAATTGTTAGTGACAAAGGATGCTTCCTCTTCCATAACGAATGAATCCAATCATTTTGAGTCATTGCCGATTCAAAAAACGACTACTCTACCACCAATGAGCTTCACTAAGCTTACTAGAAGTCCTTCCGATTTCGATTCTATTATTCAAGAGGCTGCAGAGAAATATCGTTTGCCTGTTGATTTAATTCGTTCAGTCATTAAACAGGAATCCAATTTCAATCCTAATGCAACTAGCCATGCTGGTGCTTCCGGTTTAATGCAGTTAATGCCTGACACAGCAAGAGGCTTAGGTGTTACTAACGTATTTGATCCAAGACAGAATATCTTTGGAGGAAGCAAATATTTAAGACAAATGCTAGACAAATACAATGGAAATATTCAATTAGCACTAGCTGCTTACAATGCTGGTCCAGGAAACGTTGATAAATATGGGGGAATTCCTCCATTTAAAGAAACACAAAATTACGTGCAAAAGGTCACCGGCACATTATTAGCGTAGTTACTTGTAAATCCGTCTGTTGAATCGAGACAGACGGATTTTTTTGCATGTAGAGGCAAACAATATTCTCGAAGTTATTCATTTAGTATCGTTACGAAGACCTAAGACATCCAATTGTATCCTTCTCTGCTGAAAGCTATTTGTTTGAGATATCCTCAAGCCACTGGTAAAATAAAAGCAATTATATGAGGGAAATATGTATCCCTAACTTACGAATAGGTAAAATACATCATCTGTTTACCAATGTAAAATGAAAAAATTTATAAAGGAGTTCCCTAAGATGGTTAACCATACACCTTACGAATTAATTGGGGAGGATACGCTAACTCAATTAGTTGACACTTTTTATTTGAAGGTTGGACAACATCCGAAGCTAGCTCCTATTTTTCCAAAGGAATTATCGGAAACAGCACGTAAACAAAAACAATTTTTAACACAGTATTTAGGCGGCCCACCAATTTACACATCCGAACACGGCCATCCTATGTTAAGAGCTCGACACATGCCATTTGAAATTACTGAATCTAGAGCAAAAGCTTGGATTACATGTATGTCAGAAGCAATGGATGAGGTTGGGCTAGAAGGTCCGATAAGAGAAGATTTTTTTTCAAGACTTGTCCTAACTGCTCAGCATATGATTAATACTCCGGAAAATGAAGATTTGAAAGGTGAGAGCACGTGAGGGAGAATGAAACATATCAACCAAAAATGAACTCTAGTCATCATTGTCACGGATCAGAAAAGAAACCCATTGAGATTTATATGTTTATCGACCCCTTATGTCCTGAATGTTGGGCTCTTGAACCCATCATAAAAAAGTTACAAATCGAATACGGAAGATATTTCTCCATCAAGCATGTTGTAAGTGGTTCGATTGCCACTTTGAACCTTGGTAAAAAGCAATGCTATGAAAACATAGCGGACCTATGGGAAAGAACCGCTAGTCGGTCAGGAATGTCCTGTGATGGCAGCCTATGGACTGAAAATCCAGTCTCGTCTCCCCACCTTGCATCAATTGCTATAAAAGCGGCAGAGCTGCAAGGAAGAAAATCGGCCATTCGCTTCCTAAGAAAGCTACAAGAAGTGCTTTTTCTTGAGAAGCAAAACATATCTGAACTTGACGTGTTAAAGGAGTGCGCAGCTGAAGTTGGCCTTGATGTGAAGGAATTTATTAATGATATCCACTCAGAAAGTGCAGCGAAAGCTTTTCAATGCGACTTAAAGATTACTTCTGAGATGGAAGTAGATGAAATCCCAACTCTTGTCTTTTTTAATCAAAACATCGAAGAAGAGGGGATTAAAATTACTGGATATTATCCTTATGAAGTGTACGTACAGATTCTAGAACAAATGCTTCAAGATAAGCCAGATAAGCTTGATCCACCTCCTCTAGAAGTATTTCTTCAGTACTTTAAGTTAGTTGCAACAAAAGAAATTGCTGTAGTATACAACATGGCTATCAACGAGGTCGAACGTGAAATGAAAAAACTACAGCTCAAGCAAAAGGTAGAACAAGTACCAGTGAAGTTCGGCATGTTTTGGCGCTATAATGATTAATTAGCAATGTTAACACAAGCAATAAGACTATAGACACTCAACGAAGCTATTCTATGAGTATCTATAGTCTTTTTTTCTAGATGGATGTTCATTTCATCCTTAGAAACTTCACTGGTAAGCAGCCCAGCCTTATTGAATTTTTTCAAGAAAATGAAAAAGACCCTGCAAGCTTCCGACATTGCAAGGCCTTTTCCTATTTAAATTTACGAACAAAGGGGATGGGAGAAATTTTTCACGGTCAAACAAAGGGGTATATGTTTGCTTGTGAACAACTTCACATCTGTAATATATCACGAATAAATTAGGACTGACAATAACTTTGTGTGTTATTTCACAATATTGTCAAAATCCCCTCATATTTTTCGGACAAATACATATATATGAAGTGCAAAGCTAATTCTAATCTATGCTGGAGGATGCGAATGATGAAAAGTCTCCCTTTTCTGCTAATGATCATCTTAATAATCTTCTCTTTTTTTCTTCATGTATTAGGGTTAATGAATTTGATCCCCCTATACATTAGCTCTCCTGTTTTATTTTTTTCCTTCCTCGTATTTTTTTCTTATCTAAATAGCCGTAACAAATTTAAAGGTTTCTAACAATTCGTCCTAACTTAGATGGTCTTTATCTAAGTCTTAGGTCTAATTACAGGTTAAGCCTGCAGATTGTTTCCACTTATCTAAGGTTAAGATTATAATTAGATTAAGAATTAATTAGCTTTGTTTAACCTTATTAAAATATGTTTCAAGGTGAATGAAGATTAATTTCATTGGTGCCCCCCCGTACCATTAGAGAATCGTTCATTCTTCCTCTTACTCATTAGATAATAAGGTGAACAAAGCTAATATTTTAAGGGGAATCAAATGTTGATACGGAAGAAAAAACAATGGGCAGGAGAAACTCTTATTCACTTGGGTTTATCAGCTATTATGATTGGGACGCTATTATCTTTCATGCCCACACTTCTAACAGCTAATAAATTGTTATTTATTCTTTCCATCTTTGCATTATTATTTGTCGACTTATACCTAATAGCATCTCGGAAATATCATTATCTAAAGATTGTACGAAAAATCCTGCTAGTATTGTCTTTTATTGTTTTCGGAGGTATAGTCATTTATTATCTATCTAGCTTTATTGTTTATTCAGACCAGCATGGAATGGAACAGGTTTTAAGAGATCATGCGTCTGTTGCCAAATGGATTTTTGCGCTAGTATGTTTCCTACAGCCCATTATATTACCACTTCCAGAAGCAGTTACAGTTCCAGCTGGTAGCGTTGTATTAGGTTCTCTTATGGCTACATTAATCAGTTTTGTTAGTACTACGCTTGGGATTCTTGTAATGTTCTTGATTGCAAGGTATGGTGGACAAAAGCTTGCATTAAAGTTAGTGAAAGAAAAACAATTACGCAAATATCAGTTATTTGTGAGTAAAAATGAAACTGTCATCCTAACTTTACTTTTTATCATCCCCATTTTACCTGATGAAATTATTTCAGTAGGTGCAGGGATCAGCAAAGTATCTTTCAAAAAATTCATAATTATCTCAGCGATATCTAAGCTCATTACCTCATCATTATTATCCTATTCTATCGAGCTTGCTAAATTCTTATCATTAACCCCTTCACAATTTGTAATGACTATTTCACTAGGTATCGCCTCGGTATTTCTTGTTTCTTTTTATATTCAAAAACGACTATCTCATCAAAATGAAAAAAACAACGCCTAGAATTTCACATTCAAAGCGTTGTTTTTTTATTATTTAGTCAGTAAGCCTTCTAACTCTGTTAATTTCTCTTCAAATACTTTTAATGCATCTTCAATCGGTTGCTTACTAGTCATGTCGACGCCTGCTTTTTTCAAGACTTCGATCGGATAGTCAGAGCTTCCAGCTTTTAAAAACTCTAAATAACGGTCAACTGCTGGCTGCCCTTCTTCGAGGATTTGTTTGCTTAATGCAGTTGCTGCACTAAACCCAGTTGCATATTGATATACGTAGTAGTTGTAATAGAAATGAGGTATTCTTGACCACTCTAGCCCAATTTCCTTGTCTACTACGATATCCTCTTCTCCGAAATACTTTTTATTTAGAGCAAAGTATTCTTTTGTGAAGAAATCAGCTGTTAAGGCTTCATTCTCCTGTGCCTTTTTATGAATTAAGTGCTCGAATTCAGCAAACATAGTTTGCCGGAATACCGTCCCTCTAAATCCTTCTAAATAGTGGTTTAACAAGTAAATACGCTTCTGTTCATCATCAATGGTCTTTAATAAGAAATCATTCAACAATGCTTCATTGCATGTCGAAGCAACTTCTGCCACAAAAATTGAATAATTTCCGTATGGGTAAGGCTGTGTTTTTCTCGTGTAATAACTGTGAACAGAATGACCAAATTCATGAGCAAGCGTAAATAAGTTATTTACATTGTCCTGCCAGTTCATTAAGATATATGGATTCGTTCCATAAGCCCCGGACGAATAGGCTCCACTACGTTTCCCCTTATTCTCTTGCACGTCTACCCAGCGATTTGCAAATCCTTCACTTAAGACATTTTGATAATCTTCGCCGAGTGGTGCTAACCCTTTTAAAATAAGCTCCTTCGCTTCCTCGTATTTCACTTCCATCTTTACGTCTTTAACGAGCGGGGTATAAAGGTCATACATATGTACTTCCTCTAAGCCCAATACTTTCTTGCGAAGCTTTACATAACGTTGCAATAAATGCAGATGCTCATTCACAACGGTTACTAGGTTTTCATAGACGCTCTCTGGAATATTATTGGCAGCAAGTGCAGCGTGACGAGCTGACTGATAGTTCCGAACACGTGCGTTAAAATTGTCTTTTTTCACGTTTCCACTTAATGTACTAGAGAAGGTGTTTCGATATTTACCATACGTTTCGTATACTGCCTTAAAAGCATCGTGGCGGACCCGCTGATCTTCACTTTCAAGAAAACGAGTATATCGCCCATGTGTGACCTCAACTTCCTCCCCATTTTCATCCTTGATCGTAGGGAACTCAAGATCCGCATTATTTAACATCCCAAATGTGTTACTTGAGCTATTTAATACTTCAGATGCCTCCGCAAGTAATGCCTCTTGCTCTGCAGATAATACATGGGGTCTTTGTAGATTGATTTCTTGTAATGCCTGTTCATATAACTTGAGCTCTTCCTTTTCCCTAAGAAACCCTTGAATTTTCTGCTCATCTACCGCTAAGATTTCTGGAACAATAAAAGCCAGAGCACTCGCAACCTGAGAGTATAGGTTTTTGATTCGATCATCTAGCCCTTGGTAATAGGAATTCGTCGTATCCTGATCATAACGCATATGGGAATATGTATACAACTTTCCAATTCGAGCAGATATCTCATCTTGATACTGTAATGCAGCATAAAGGGTATCTGCGCTATCTCCTAATTTCCCTTGGAATGCTACCCCACCTGGAATGAGAGCTTTCACCTCTTCATACTCTTTCTCCCATGCTTCATCACTTTCAAAAACATCCTCTAATCTCCAAGTATCTTCTACAGGAATCTCACTTCTCAGAGGAAGTTTTTTTACTGCTGTTTCATTTGTCATAATAACCCTCCATTCATCATTTCGGAATCCGAAAAGCTTACTAAGTAGATTCTATTTTAATAGCTAAAATTCCTGCTAAACAATAGCTATTTTATGTTCCATCTTACTATTTCATTAATCTTTTTCCTAACAAATTGCTATAGCTTTCATAAAATTCTTTCGACACTTTTGAAAATTCATCACTTGAAACAGGGCTATTCATTTCTTTGACTACTTGAAAACTTGATGTTCCTACTTTCTTTAAGTAACCCAATTCACAAATTAAACAAAGATAATCCATAACCGCAAGAGAGGCATTTCCTTCCATAACTAAAGGAAGCACTCTAAGTCTAATTTGCCGCTTTCTTACTCTTATTTTGAAAGACTGATATGCTTGTTGGAATGTGACTATTTGGCCTTTTAGACGATGTTGAAATACATCTAGATAGAGGTATGCTTGCCAAACTATCGGGGATGTTTCAATAAAGAAAGCAAATGTGACAGGGAGCCCAATTACTGCAGGTAGTAAATGAAATGGGAGGTGATTTTGGTACAATTCCATTAATATTGGGTCTTTTCTTCTTCCTTGAAAATAGCTATATTCCCGCTTATATTTCTCTACCATTTCTCGCCATGAATTTTCCAGAGGAGACGGTTGATGGATATGAGAAACAATCTTTAAGACGGTAAGTGCCGATAGAGCATAGATGGAAAGGGATAGAAGCGCTTTAGTTGTTGAGATAGGATGAGGATTTTGGAGAAATATAAGGCGGGTTGTGCTTGGACAGTAATATGGAATATGAAAGTCCCCTCTGTCAGAAAGAAATAGATAATCGAATCCAGATAGAGAAACCGTATTTGCACTCTTTCGTTTTAGACGATTACCACCCAAAATCCATACCGGAGTAATTCCTTGTTGCTGATATTGTTCAGTCCGTTTAATAAATATTTCTTCAGGAATTGTTGAGCATTGGAATTCTACTGCATAGAGCTTTGTACCATATGAAAAACAAATATCTGGTCTTTGCTTAATGGTATGGAAATACGGTTCAAGAGTTGGCTTAACACCCGTTTGCTCAAGCGCATCAAACAATTGAAGCTTCCCTAGCATATGATATTCTGATTCACGTTCAAAGTGTTCTAAACAATTGGTAGCTTTCTGATGGGCAAAATGAGGAATTTTTTTCCTCCCAATCTTTAAATATAATGCACCTCCACAAACAGGGCAATGAAAACTCTCTTGTCTCTTCAACTCAGTGAGCTGAAATCGAGACAAATGAACACCAAGCCGAATCGCATCACCATTTTTATTAATAGCTGTAAGCAACATCAATATCCTCCTTTTCATTTTTCTAATACTATTCGGCTTCATAGAGTGAAATCCTGTCTTTAATTTGTGAATTTTTCTTGCACAAAAAAAAGAAGACCATCACTCATTGACGGCCTTTCACAGCTTATAATAATGGAGAGAGTAACCTTGAAGTTGATTCGAGGATCCTCAACCCGATATGTCTATTATTAAAATCGGTTAGATTTATTTCTTTTGATTCTTCTAGATCGTTTAAGTATTCTGTCACTAGCTTTTGCGTACTTCTTGTTCGGAATAAGAACGCATTCACTTCAAAGTTTAAATGAAAGCTCCTCATATCCATATTAGATGTGCCAATTGATGCTAGCTCATCATCCACAATGATGATTTTGCTATGCATGAAGCCTTTTTCGTACTCATACACTTTCACACCTGCTTCGAGAAGCTCAGGGAAATACGACCTGGAAGCATGAAACACAATCCGTTTATCAGGTTTTTTCGGCACTAAAATTCGAACATCGATACCACTTAAAGCTGCAATTTTAATCGCTGAAAATATATCTTCATCAGGGATAAAATAAGGTGATGCTATCCAAACGGATTTCTCAGCGGAAGTAATCATAGAAAAGAAAATATTTTTGATGACACTCCATTCATTATCTGGTCCCCCTGCAATAAGCTGGACTCCCCCATGTATATTTTCCTCAAGAATAGGCGATAAATATTCGGCTGTCAGCAAGCTTTGATTGGACATGTAATACCAATCCTGTAGAAAAATTAGCTGTAATGATCGAACAGCTTCACCTTTTAGTTCGAGATGGGTATCTCTCCAAAACCCAAATTGTTCTACTCGACCTAAATACTCATCTCCAATATTTAATCCGCCTACAAATCCTACAGAACCATCGATGACGATAATCTTACGGTGATTTCGAAAATTGAATTTGCTGTTTAACACTGGCAGCTTTACAGGACCAAACGCAACTACCTCTACTCCACCTGCTCTCAGTTCTTCTATATAGCCTTTAGATAGCTTCCATGAACCAACAGCATCATATAGAAAGCGAACCTTTACTCCTGATTTTGCCTTTTCTATTAATAAGTCTTTTATTTGATTACCTATCTCGTCATGGCGAACAATATAATATTCGATATGTATATGATGGATGGCATTTTTTAGCGCTGTTAAAATAGCATCAAACGTTTCTTCCCCATTCGTTAATACCTTAGTAGAAGTAGCAAATGATATGGGACTATTCCCTAAATTTTGAGCCAAATAGAAGAGTTTACGTTGATGATTCTCCATTTGTTCCATCTTTTTTCGACTAACAGGATCCACTTCTCCTTCAATTTGCATAAATGCTTGCTTATCAAGGAAGTATTTCTTACGGAACATCTTTTCCTTCCGATAGTTTCGACCGAATAATAAATAAAAGATAAACCCTACTAAAGGAAAACTTCCTAAAACAATCAACCAAGTTAATGTTTGTGTCGGGTGCCTGTTCTCAAAGAAAATGACAAACCCAATAATAATTACGGTTAAGGAAATGAGAATACTTAATAAGCCAAAGAAGCTTACATGAATGATATCATCTAAAAAATACATAACAGCAAAAATAATGGCTGTAAATATGATTACCTGAACGGTATTTTTCAACTCTCTCTTCACCTACCATTATAGAACTAAATTGATTATTTACAGTAAAAATACCGATTCCAGCTATGAAATCGGCATATAGATCAATTAAAGTGCTTTCTTAATTCCGAGAATACTTGCTCGGCAATAATTAGCTTCCCATATTCCTCAACACGATGAATGGTTGCTTGCGCTTCTTCCCCATGTTCAAGGATGATGCTTAAATAATTATCCACATCATTTTCATCAAACTCTTCCTCAGAGAATTCAACAAACAAGTAATACTTACCCTCAAATGAATAGAATTTAGTAGTAAGGACATCTAACGCTTCCCGTTTTGACAATCCAATTACGTCTTCAAAATCTCTAAAGGTAATTAGGAACTCAAGGGGTTCATCAAAGGAATAATCGTCCTCATCTGGTCTCTTATGGTTAAAGTGTTGATCTAGTAACTCTTCTATTTTCTCATCAACTGGAAGATCTTTCAGTTTTTCATCTGGAACAGGAAGCTCAAATTTCTGTCCATCTTTTGATAATTGAGCTTTCGTTACTAGAACCTCCAAACCTTTATCTAATGCTTGCACTTGAATCCACAAAGGACCTTCAACTAAGAAATCCTCTTCTTCGTGAACTTCATCCATCATTTCCCAAAAGAGTTCTTCACTTCTTTCCCGATTATACCAGATCTCTTCACGGTCAAAGCCTCTCTCTTCTATGTCACCATAGGATATATAAAATTTTACTGTATGATCGTTAATGCGTTCAATTTCCATCAAGAAATCTCTCCCTTCTGATTTAAGTTGAAGGGACTAAATACCCCCTGCACCTGAGTTAGTAAAGTTACGTGAAATTGTCGTAACATTCAGTTGGGATATCCCCTTATGTCACAAGATAAGTAAGATCTTGCTTACCTTGTACTTTTACTTTTATTTTATGACAAAAAGAGGATAAAGGGAAATAAAAATACCTATTTACGAAAAAACAATTATATGCCTATATCTCAACTGATATTCCCTGTATTTTATCAGAATCCTTTTCAACTCACAAATATTGAAACTGTATTCTTTAGTTGTGCATATAATCTGTTCATTTCTTGAACATAATTCCCTTGAATGAAAAGAAGCCAATAGAGAACAGAAACGCAGGGCAACTTGGTCAGGTTAGGAGCCATGCGAAGGATGAATAAGCACTTATCAATATTGAATAAATTTGATACCTTCCAAAGCAATAAGAAAAGACCTCCGCTATGAATAACGAAGGTCTCATTTGTTAGTTAACTAAACGCTGTGCTTCACGAAGCTGGAATGTACGCACCTTTCTTGGAAGAAAACGGCGAATTTCATCTTCGTTATAACCAACTTGTAATCGTTTCTCATCAATGATAATCGGACGGCGAAGCAATCCTGGATTATCTTTAATCAGCTCAAACAGGTTTTGTAATGGTAATGTTTCTAAGTTAACATCCAGTTTTTGGAATGTTTTAGATCTGGTAGAGATTATTTCATCTGTTCCATCTTCTGTCATACGTAAAATTTCCTTAATCTCTTCAATTGATAAGGGCTCAGAAAAGATGTTTCTTTCTGTATAAGGAATTTCATGTTCTTCAAGCCAAGACTTAGCTTTTCTACATGATGTACAACTTGGTGAAGTGTATAATGTGACCATTTACAAATTCACACTCCCTTAAAATTATCAAATATATATACTGTATGCATATATAAGTTAATTGTAAATTAAAATTACTTTAATTAAGTAATTTATATTGATTATTATACACTAACTCTGACCAAAAAGGTATCTTTTTTTCAATTGACGATTTTTAGTTCAAATCTCTTATAAATAATTATTTCAAATAGTTTCTGGTGGAAATGAAATAACAACTATTAGTGTCAATGAAATAAATAGCCTCACTACTTGGTCATTACTATTATAGACGTTTGAGATAAAAAAAAGTTTCATTTTTTCTTTTGGATTTTTATTATTTTTTTATTATTGAGGTAATCTACGGAAAACCTTATCTATTTGAAAAAAGTGGCTACCATTTATATACCCCTTTTACTATGAAAAAAACCTGCTTTTCTTCAGTTTTATTCTCAATTACCTATTTGGTAGTGAAAACGCAAACATGGAACAAAACCCAAAGCAGCAACCCCATCTCCAGCAAACAACGTAGATGGGGTTGCTGCTAAATGTGGGTATAGAGATGAATTCACTTCGATACATTTTATATTTCCCATAAAAAAACTGTAGGCATCTCGATTGGTAGCGAGCGCCTACAGTTTGGTATGAATTGAACTTACAGTTTGCCTAATAAGTCCTCGTTATCGTGGTCTTTCTCATATGTTAATACTTCTTCAACTGGCTGATAGGATGCCCCATAGAAGTGCTTGTCACGGTACGTATGTATTAATTCATACGTTTGCTTCATTCCCTCATAGATTACTTCTTCGGACTCGTTACTTGGGGACCAATATAATATTTCCATCGCATTTATTTCATTTGTTGCAAGAGATCGTCTTCGATACCCAATCGATTGAGCATGTTCAAATCCTTCTCTTTTATAGAAATGCAATCGCTTTTCTGAATCTGAATCCTCATAATCAATCGGCTCTACTTCTAGAATGATGGGCTTTCCCTTTTCTTTTAATTTCGTGATTAGCTTATGTCCAAGACCTTGACCTCTTGATGCCTTTGATACAAATAAATAATCGATAAACACAAATTGATCTAGTTCAGCATACATCAATACGTGATGTTGTCCTTCGTCCTTATGATAAATTTCTGAGCGTTCCTTTAAAAGCGTCTCCATATGCTCTTTTGATTTCATTTCCTCTACTGGAAAGTATTGATTTAACTTCTCATACCAATGCATAAAATAACTCCTTCGATTTTAATTCCAACCGATAAGCACCCAGCTTTCTTTATCCAGCCATATACTGACACTATAGATATGAAAAAATTTCTCATCAACGGAAGTATTTGTTTATTTTCCCCTTTTAATACATGTTCACTTCTTTTAAAATAAGGTTAAGGGGATTTTCATTCAGATGTATCACAGATTTCCTGTGAAAAAGAAAGATGGAGGTTTATCAAATGGTTGGTTACGTAACAGATCTAACAATTGTTGCCTTGCTTGTAATTGGCTTCACAGCATTTTTAGGCGTTTTTACAAACGGAATCGGAGAAAAACTATTCGGTGGCAAACGAAGAACCGAATTTGTGGATCAGTCTGAACGTTTTCAAACTGGCTGGAAAAGCGTTGGTGGGAAAAAGAATTAATTATTTATTTCCCTATTATTAATAATACATTATGTAAATATTGTGTCAAATAAAAAGCCGCTTATTAAGAAAGCCTTCTATTAGATTATAGAAGTACTTTTTAAATAGGCGGTTTTTTGTTTGGGAACAATAACTTTTTAAAAATTTACTTTTTTAAGAAAATTTTAATGGTATTTTTAATCAAATTATTGTATGATAATAAAAAGAATTTCAATATTCGAAATACAAAGTCGTTTTTCAACTTGGTTAGTTCATAGGATTTATCTATTTTTTTAAAAAGTTGCTTACAAAAAGCTAGACTAACCATAAATAGAAAAACGATCTCAATTATTGAGATCGTTTTTGTTTAACTTTTGTATTGCGCTTTATATTGTTGGAACTCTTTTTCTGAGCATAGAACAAAGTGTCCTGGTGAAACTTCACGCATCTCAACTTGTTCGTTATCCGAGTAATTGTGTACGTTTGGATCGTAGCTCTTTCTTTTACGGGTACGCTCTGTATCCGGATCTGGAAGTGGGATAGCTGATAATAGTGATTGAGTATATGGATGCAGTGGATTTTTGTATAAATCTTCTGCAGGCGCTAGCTCAACCATTTTTCCAAAATACATTACCCCGATACGATCGCTGATGTATTTAACCATTGATAGATCATGGGCAATAAACAAATATGTTAACCCTTTTTCACGTTGAAGCTGCTTCATTAGGTTAACAACCTGAGCTTGAATTGACACGTCTAGCGCAGAGATTGGCTCATCCGCAATGATGAATTCAGGTTCTACTGCCAGTGCACGTGCGATTCCAATCCGTTGTCTTTGCCCACCAGAGAACTCATGTGGGTAACGGTTCGCATGCTCTTTATTAAGACCTACTGTTTCAAGCAACTCATATACACGTTCCATACGTTTCTTTTTGTCTTTAGCTAAACCATGTATGTCAATACCTTCTGCAATGATATCAGCTACTGTCATACGTGGGTTTAAAGATGCATATGGATCTTGGAAGATCATCTGCATTTTGCGGTTGAACTTTTTTAATTCCGATGTAGATTTTTTTCCGTGAACATTTTCTCCATCAAATATTACTTGACCATCTGTTGCATCGTAGAGGCGAATAATTGTACGACCAGTTGTAGATTTTCCACAACCTGACTCACCAACTAGACCAAGTGTTTCGCCTTTGTAGATATCAAATGTTATACCATCAACAGCTTTAACCATATTTGGTCTTCCTACGTTAAAATGCTGTTTTAAATTTTTTATTTCAAGTAATTTTTCTGCCATGATTATTTACCCTCCTCAACTAAAATAGGCTTTTCAAAGTTAGAGGATAATTGACGAATACGTTTCTTAACTGACTCTGGTGGTTCAACATTTGGTGCATCTGGATGAAGAAGCCATGTTTTAGCAAAATGAGTTTCAGAAATTTGGAACATAGGTGGTTCTTCTTCAAAATCAATTGCAAGTGCATATTTATTGCGGGCTGCAAATGCATCACCTTTTGGTGGATTTGTTAAATCTGGCGGTGTACCAGGTATTGCAGCTAACTCTTCTTCATCTTCATTATCTAAGCTTGGCATTGATGCAAGAAGGCCCCATGTATATGGGTGACGTGGATCATAGAAAATTTCATCAACCGTACCCATTTCAACGATTTGGCCAGCATACATAACAGCTACACGATCAGCAACGTTAGCAACAACTCCAAGGTCATGTGTGATGAAAATAATTGATGTATCCATCTTTTCTTGAAGATCTTTCATTAATTCAAGAATTTGAGCTTGAATCGTAACGTCGAGTGCAGTTGTAGGCTCATCGGCAATTAATAGCTTGGGACTTGCTGCTAAAGCAATGGCAATCATTGCACGTTGTCTCATACCACCTGAAAATTCATGTGGATATTGATTAACACGCTTTTCCGGCATTGGAATTCCAACTAAACGTAGAAGCTCTGTTGCACGTTCTTTAGCTGAAGTTTGAGACATATTTTGGTGCTTAATTAGTACTTCCATAATCTGCTTCCCAATTCTCATAGTTGGGTTTAATGAAGTCATAGGATCCTGGAAAATCATACTTATTTCTTTACCGCGGATTTTTTCCATTTGCTTATCATTTAATGGAACAATGTCTTTTCCTTCAAAAAGGATTTGACCTCCAGTAATCTTTCCTGGTGGCATCGGAATTAGCTTCATTATCGTTTGAGATGTAACACTTTTACCAGAGCCCGATTCACCAACAATTGCAAGTGTCTCACCTTTATGAAGATCAAAAGATACACCGCGTACAGCTTGTACCTCGCCTCCATAAGTTTGGAATGAGACTTTTAAATCTTTTACTTCTAGTAATTTTTTCATGTTCTCACTCCCTATTTACGTAGTCGTGGATCTAATGCATCACGAAGTCCATCACCAATAACATTAAAAGCAAAGATCGTTAAGCAAATAAATGTCGCTGGGAAGAATATTCGCCATGGATAATATCTTAAAGCAGGAATACCTTCGGAAGCCATTGTTCCCCAACTAGCTAACGGTGGTGTAAGACCTAGTCCTAAATAACTTAAGAACGCTTCTGTAAAAATGGCAGAAGGAACAGTTAATGTCATTGTTACTAAAATCGGTCCCATTGTGTTAGGAATCAAGTGACGCCCCATAATTCTTGAAGTAGAAGCACCTAATGTGCGAGCTGCTAAAACATACTCTTGCCCTTTAAGAGATAAAACTTGTCCACGAACAATACGTGACATGTTAATCCAACCGGTAATGGTCATCGCAAGAATCATTGTACCAAGTCCTTGGCCTAATACTACCATTAATAGGATTACTAATAGTAGGTATGGAATTCCATATAAGATATCTGCAAAACGCATCATTAATTCATCAACACGTCCGCCCTTATAACCTGAGATTCCTCCCCATAGGACTCCGATTGTAAAATCGATAAGTGCTGCTGCAACACCAATGAATAAGGAAATACGTGCACCTTCCCATACACGAGTAAACACGTCTCGTCCTAAATCATCCGTACCAAACCAATGCTCGGAAGATGGTGCTTTATTCGTATTCGTTAGGTCATTCGTCTTATAATCGTACTCCGTCATATACGGTCCAAAAATAGCCATAAATACGAGAAGAGCTAATAAGACAATTCCAAACATCGCAAGCTTATTTTTTCTAAAACGGATAGAAACATCTTTCCAGAAAGACAAACTCGGTCTAGAAATTTTTTCAGCATCCGACTGCTGTGAACCAACTATTTTAAAACGATCATTTGTCATTTTATCCATTGTTTACTCTCCTTTCTTCCCGCCAGCTAGTTTTATTCTTGGATCAATTAATCCATAAGCAATGTCGACAAGGAGAATAGAAGTTAATAGGATGATACTATAGAATACGGTAACACCCATGATAACAGTGTAATCACGGTTTGAAATACTCATTACAAAGTGTGAACCTAGTCCTGGAATACCGAAGATTTTTTCGATTACGAAACTTCCAGTTATAATCCCCGCAGATAAAGGCCCCATGTAGGATACTACTGGTAGCATTGCATTACGAATCGTGTGTTTAACTGTAATTGTACCTTGACTTAGTCCCTTTGCCTTAGCCGTTTTGATATAGTCATTACTTAGTACTTCAAGCATGCTTGAACGCGTAAGACGGGCAATAAAGGCCATCGGCGTTGAAGCTAGTGCAAGTGCAGGTAGGACCGTATGCATAAACGTCTCCCAGCGAGCAACCGGGAATAATTGGAGTTTGATTGCAAAGAAATATTGCAAAACAGTTGCCATAATAAATGAAGGGACTGAAATACCCATAACAGCAATAATCATAGCTGTGTAATCCTGCCATTTATTATGTTTCATTGCAGCAATAACCCCAAGAAGTACCCCTATTGCAACAGCAATAAAGATTGCTTCAAGACCTAAAATTAAAGAAACCGGGAAGCCATCTGATATTAAATCATTAACTGTTCGTGCTTTATATTTAAATGATGGACCAAAATCCCATTGAACAATCTTTAATAAATATTCTCCGTACTGCACATACCAAGGCTGATCAAGTCCATAGTGGGCATTTAAACTTGCCTGTATTTCAGGTGGAAGTTGTTTTTCAGATGTAAACGGGTTACCTGGTGCCAATCTCATGAGGAAAAATGTTGTTGTTACAATTAAATATAGCGATATAAGCATGTACAACAACCGTTTACCTATATACTTAACCAATGGATACACCTCCAAATTTTAGTAAAAGCTTTTATTCAGAAACGAAGGTATATGAGCGCGAGCCCATATACCTTGTTATTATTATTGAGTATTCAATTGTGGGTTACTCAGCAATATATGCCCACTTTAATTGAATGTCACCAAGACCTGATACTACTGCATCTGTTAGCTTTTCGTTTTGTACCCAAGTATTAGTGTAGAAGTAAATTGGTGCTACTGGCATTTCATCAATGAAAATTTCCTCTGCATCTTTTAACATTTGCTTACGCTTTTCAGGGTCAGCTTCTGAAGCAGAATCAATTAACAATTGCTTGAATTCTGGATGTTCCCAGTTTGTATCGTTATTTCCGCCTTTTTTATCACGGAAAAGCTCTAGGAAGTTGATTGGATCGTTGTAGTCACCTAACCAACCCATACGTCCGATTTGATAATCACCAGAATGTAATTTATCAATATAAACTTTCCACTCTGCGTTATCAAGAGTTACTTCTACTCCAAGATCTTTAGCCCACATATCTTGAATTGCTTGTGCAATCTTTTGGTGAGCTTCACTTGTGTTGTAAGAAAGGTTAATTGCTGGTAATTCAGATGCACTTGATAGACCCATCTCTTTTAATCCAGCTTCTAAAAATTCTTTAGCTTTTTCTACATCATGATCTGCAAAGTAACCTTTTTCGTTCTCAGCCATCATGGATGGAGGAACAGCTGCCATTGCAGGAATTTGTCCACCTTGAGTAATGTTCTCTACGATCGCTTTACGATCAATAGCATAAGCTAATGCTTTACGAATGTTTTTGTTATCTAAAGGCTTTTGCTCAGTGTTAAATTTATACCAGTAAGTACCAGCGATTGGCTGAACGTTTAACTTACCTTCATCTTTAAGCTGTGGAAGAACGTCAGTTGGTAGTGTACCGAATGGAGAACCAGCCCAACTTAATTCACCGTTATCAAACATAGAAAGCTCAGTGTTTGGATCATTAATCATGAACATTTCAATACGCTCAAGCTTTACTGCTTCTGCATCCCAATAATTTTCGTTCTTTTCTAAAACGATTTTATCTGAGTGAGACCATTCAGACATTTTGAAAGGTCCATTTGATACATATGATTCACCAGCATCTGCTGCCCAATCAGGATTTTCCTGAGCAACTTTGCTGTTTACAGGAAAATATGTGTAGAATGCTGTAAGTTCTAAAAAGTACGGTGTTGGATTTTCAAGAGTAACTTCTAACGTTTTTTCATCTACAGCTTTTACAGCTACATCATCTAGAGAACCTTCGCCAGTATTTGCAGCTTGAGCTCCTTTGATATAGTAAAGCTGATAAGCATATTGTGATTCATTTGCTGGATCTAATGCCCATTTCCAAGCATAAACGAAGTCTTCTGCTGTTACAGCGTCACCGTTTGTCCATTTTGCATCACGTAATTTAAACGTATACGTTTTTAAATCTTCAGAAGGAGTGATTTCCTCTGCCATAGCAGGTTGAGGTTTTCCATCTTTATCGATACGAGTTAATCCTTCGAAAGTTTGAAGTAATACTCCACCTGAAGTTGCATCGTTTGCTAATCCAGGGTTTAAAGAGAAAGGCTCAGTATTAATGTTAACTGCGATTTCTTGTGGTACGCTTGACTTTTCAGTATCGTCCCCACCTTTGTCTCCTTCCTTAGCATTGTTATCTCCACCGCTACAAGCAGCTAAGAACATGCTAAGAACTAACAACATGCTAAAAAAGATCGATAATCTCTTTTTCACAATTTTTCCCCCTTTTATATTCTTTACAACAAACGCTTTTTACATTTGTACACCTTTTTAAAACAAATGTCCACTACGAGTATATTCTTTCAATAATCTGTCAATTCTAGTTATAGGAATTTACTGACTATTGAACTTACAAAAAAATAAGTTCATATTCTTAAAGATTACCTTCTATTCTGACAATTTCAGGTACTTTAATATGTACTCTATAAACTTACTCCTCTGTAGGATTTGAATGCTGTATCGTAGTTATACATATGCATTTTAAGTAATTGTTACAATTTCGTAAAAATTTCGTTTGTTACATTCATTATAAATACTTTAAATGTTTATTGCAAGTGAGTTTTCAATGCATAAAATTACTATTCTAGTAAAAACATTATGCAATCCTGCATTTTTACTAGGTTTTATGAAATTTAAACATTTCGAAATTTTTATCAAATAACAAAAGATTTTGTCGAATAATAACTCACTTTCTTACGTTATTTATTTAACACTTTAACAGGGAGAAATTCAACTCTTTTTTCATTAATTTCTTGATTTTATTGTCCGTTTGTTATATTTTAGAAGTAATTATATTATTTTAGGCAATGAAAAAGAGTAGTACATTTATTAATTTGTTTTAGAGAGCTTGTGGTAGGTGTGAACAAGTACAAAGATAAATGGAATGGACTTTCGAGCCCTAGGCAGGAAATGTTATTTCTCAATAACAAATTATTCCCTAGCGAATCACCTTCCGTTACAAAGGTGCCCTATTACAATTTAGGGAGTAAGAGACTCTTTTCTCAAGAGTAAATAGGGTGGCAACGCGGAGCATTCGTCCCTATTTTGTTAGGGGAATGGTCTTTTTTTTTATGGGTAATTTTTATCAAATGTAGTTGTCAAACACAATACTAGTGGACGAATATAGCTGTTAGTTACTCTAGACTCTCTATGATCTACCATTCGTCTTATGTGAAATTCAATTTATGGTTTCGTCTTTCATGCATTAATTCACCTACTATCAAGTGTAAATCTTCTATTATAAGGTGAAGCTGATATTAGATCGGGACCGGTAATACATTTAATAGGAGGAAACGAAAATGAAAACCATCTTTTCTGGTATTCAACCAAGTGGTGTAATTACTTTAGGTAATTACATTGGAGCAATGAAGCAATTTGTAGAATTACAAGATGAATACAATTGTTATTTCTGTATTGTTGATGAACATGCAATTACGGTGCCACAGGAGCGATTACAGTTGCGGAAAAATATTCGCAGCTTAGCGGCTATGTACCTTGCTGTCGGTATTAATCCGGAGAAAGCAACACTGTTTATCCAGTCGGAAGTTCCTGCACATGCTCAGGCAGGTTGGATGATGACATGTGTTTCTTATATTGGAGAACTTGAAAGAATGACACAATTTAAAGATAAATCTGCTGGTAAGGAGGCAGTATCTTCAGGTTTGTTAACATACCCACCTCTTATGGCAGCAGACATTTTATTATATAATACAGACTTAGTACCTGTTGGAGAAGACCAAAAGCAACATTTAGAATTAACTCGCGATTTAGCTGAAAGATTTAATAAAAAGTATAATGACATTTTCACCGTACCTGAGGTTCGTATTCCAAAGGTAGGTGCACGAGTGATGTCCTTACAAGAACCGACTAAAAAAATGAGTAAATCTGATCCGAACCAAAAATCTTTTATAACCCTTCTAGACGAGCCAAAGCAAATCGAAAAGAAAATTAAAAGTGCTGTGACAGATTCTGAAGGTATTGTGAAGTATAATAAAGTGAATAAGCCAGGCGTATCAAACCTCCTATCTATCTATTCTATCTTTACTAATGAAACAATAGAGAGTTTAGAACAAAAATATGAAGGCGTTGGATATGGGGAATTTAAGGCTGATCTTGCTCAAGTAGTCATCCATGAAATCGAACCGATTCAAAAGAAATACTATTCATTGATGGAGTCAGAAGAACTTGATGAAATCCTCGATAAAGGCTCAGAAAAAGCAAACTTTGTAGCTAGTAAAATGGTGAAAAAAATGGAAAATGCAATGGGGCTAGGGAGAAAGAGACGATAATTTTAGTTTTGAATTTGAAAATTCACCTCTAAGTGTAAAGCAAAAGGAGCTGAGATTTCAGCTCCTTTTTAGTTTACCTTTGATCCATTTTCAAGCTCCCAAAGCTTCTCAAAAAATGGCTGTCCCTTTATAATATTTTCACAAAATGTTTCATGCTTATCTGTCCAACCATACTTCAACTCACTATATAGGTGTGACCATGCCTCAGTAAATTCCATTTGTTGGATATGAGAGTACCTTTCGGGACACCATTCAGTATACCAATACCTTACTTCTGCCTCGTTTGTGGATGAATGCAATTGGTCTAATGCCATAAACAATAACTGCTTTAATTGTCTTTCTTTTCTTGTTAATCCGCTCATTAATTCAGGTTCAGGAGATAAAATGTGGAAGTCCTTCCCTTTTTCTCCTTTAAAGGAATATTTCCCAGCTTCATGATTTTCTAACATCTCGTATACTAATTGCTCCTGCCTTGGTATTAGTCTACTTTTCCGTATTGGAATATTGTAACCTATTGTGTCAATGGCTATAATGCCTGTCCCATCTGATATAACAAAGCAGTAATCTAACTGAATTCTTTCATGATTTTTTCGTAAATACGCTTTTTGGAAAATGTCGTCCATAAGTTGTTGTGGTAATTCCGCTAAGTCGTTCTCTATGTAGTTGAATAGTATGGTTTCTACTTTTATGAGTGGCACTTGATCAAGTAATTCAACGCCATCATCCTTTCTCCACTCATGGAACGGACACACATTATATCCATTTTCTTCTCCTTCAAACCAATTAACCCAAACATCATGAAGATAAAGCATGTTATAACCCCCACTTCAACAAACTATTTTGTCTCTCAGTATGGGCAGACACAAGTAAATTTATTCCTATTTTGATACGTTATCCCAAAAAACTGACTATTCTTCGCCTTTACTTGGAAAGTATATACTCGTCCATATAATGAATATACCCGCAGGGAGAAGATAGCATTCGATTCGAGAAGAAATAAATTCTAAATACTCTAAAAATCCATGCCCTGTTGTTAACAGGTTTAAATAGGCAACGGTACTTACTCCCCCCGAGACAGCGATTCCAAACCCTGTAAATAAAAGGAATATTCGAATAATCATGTTAAATTCCTATGTCCTATATTTTTTACATAGAATAGCATTATGAACATCTCCTCTAAAACTTGTCCACTTTTTTCTATATATATGAGTGTCTTGCTACAATATGAGTGTGTGAAAAAAAATACTAGTTAAATTGTCCATATTAAATAGACATATCAGATAAGAAAAGCTCTTTATGCTCTATTAAATTATTAACCTTAGAGAAAGAGCAGAACTAGTGAAAGTGCACAAATGCAGAGTAATTAATATGGAAAAATATGAGTATTTGAACGATTACTTTCCCCCCATCTATTACATAAATTTTCGCACAAAAGAAAAACCCCCGTTTTTAGGGAGTTATCTTTTTAACGATTTGATTTTGGATTAAATGCATCTTTTAACCCTTCACCGATAAAGTTAATAGAAAGAATAGTCATCGTTAATACCGTTGCAGGTGGAATCCAAATCCACCATTTGCTTGTTAGAACATCTGGGCTTCTAGCATCTTGTAACATGTTCCCCCAAGTTGGAATATTCATTGGAACTCCAAATCCTAGGAAACTAAGCCCTGTTTCCGCAACAATCATGGCTGCTAACGTAATCGTAGCTTGTACGATAATCGTAGACATAACATTAGGTAATAAGTGTCTGACAATCGTCTTGGTAGAAGAACATCCTATTGAAATCGCACTCATAATGTATTCATTCTCTTTTTCAGCCATTACCTTACTTCGTACGATACGTGCTGTACCTGTCCAGCTTAGAACACTGATTACAAAGATTAGTGTACCAGTACTTGATTCTAAGAAAATAGACTGTAATACGATAACAAATAATAAGAATGGGAAGTTCATGATAAAATCTGTGAATCTCATTAGTGCGTTATCAACCCATCCACCAAAGAAACCAGCTACTGCTCCAACAATTGTACCTAATGTGATAACAGAAATGGTGATAGAGAATGCAAGCATTAATGATGTTTTACCACCATGTAGGGTTCTTGCAAATACATCTCTTCCAGACTTGTCTGTACCTAAAAAATGGTCCGAAGATGGCTCTTTTCCAATTTGTGTTAAGTTAATCTTTGCAGTTTCTTCAACAGGCATTGTTAGAGGCTCTGCAAAAATTGACATAAACGTAATTGTTATCAAAAAGAGTAAGCTAGCCATTGCGATTTTATTCTTAAAAAACTTTCGGCGGGCGAGAGCCCATGGTGATTGGCTTTTTGGTGGCTTCGGTTTCTCCACCACAGATGTGGTATTCGTTTGTGTTACTGGTTCCATACTCTCACCTACCTAACTTAAGCGAATTCGCGGATCTACTAAACCATATAGTATATCAGCTACAAGATTTCCGATTAGAGTTAAGATCGTCAACATCATTGTGATTGCCATCATAACAGAATAATCACGAGAATTTACTGATTCAACGAACAAATACCCAATACCCGGATAAGTAAAAATCGACTCGGTAATAATTGCTCCACCTAAAAGGTTGGCAATGTCAAATCCTAATAATGTAACGATTGGAATGATCGAATTTCGTAAAATATGCTTATTATAAATCGCTGATTCCTTCGTACCTTTCGCTCTTGCTGTACGAACATAATCTTTGCGAGAGCTTTCAATCATATCATTTCGTAAAAACTGTGTATATGCTGCTGTTGCCATCGCACCTAACACGATTGCAGGCAAAACGGTGTGCTTTGCTTTACTGATAAAATACTCAATTGTGCCGGCTTCTACCCCAGTACCGATACTTCCACTTGCTGGTACCCAGCCTAGCTTAATAGCAAAAATATAAATCGCTACTAACGCAGCAACAAAGCTAGGAATTGCTAGAGCTAAATAGTTTAAACCTGATATCAAATAATCTCCTATTGTATATGGAAACCTTCCTGAGAAGCGCCCCATCAAAAATGCTAAAATGTACGTGATTATTAATGCGGATATCCCTAAAATAATCGTATTCGGTAAACGCTGACCGATCAATTCCATTACAGGTTGTTTATGAACAAATGAATCACCAAAATCTCCTTTGACCACACCAGACATCCAGCGGAAATATTGAACAGGAATTGGGTCATTTAATCCCATCTTCTCTCTCATCTCTTCAATATATTCTGGGTCAGAATTTAGTGGGTCTATCTTTCCAGATAGGGCATCCCCTGGCATAAGCTTTGCCAGGGTAAATACCACTACTGAGATAAGGAAGATAATGGGGATCATACCTATGAGTCTTCGAATTGTGTACTGTAGCATACTCCATTCCCCTTATCTAACATTGATTTCTCTATTATTCTGCTACGATATGCCAGTTATAGAACTCATCCGTTCCACCTGGAGTTACTTTCACTCCACCAACACGCTTGTTGATTGCCCATGCATCTTCACGTTGCTCGAAGAAGATAACAGGAAGCTCTTCGTTTACAAGCTTTTGCCACTCAGCATATACTTCTTTACGATATTCGATGACGTCTTGGTCACCTTCTGGGAATTGAACACCCTTCTTGATTAAAGCATCAGACTCTTCGCTTAACCAACGCCACATGTTCCACTTATCAGTTGATAACCAAATACCAGCTGGATCTGGATCATATGAAAGTCCCCATGCACCATGGAATGTTTCTACAGATGGATCATCTGCTTCGATTGAGTCATAGAATAGGTTGAAGTCTTTTAAAGCTCCACCATTAAGCTTTGCATCTAAACCAACTTCTTGCCAAGATTGGATAACGAATTGTGCACGTGCTTCAGATGTTTCAGCACCGCTCATCGCATCAAAGTTAATCGTGAACTTCTCACCGTTTGGATCTTCACGGAAACCATCTCCGTCTACATCTTTATAACCTGCTTCATCAAGTAATGCTTTTGCTTTTTCTGGATCATAATCATAAGTGTTGATTTCAGAATCATCGATTTTAGCCCAAGATACTGAAGGAAGTGGAACGTTTAATGGTTTTCCTAAGCCGTTACGGAATGCATCAACGAAAGATTGACGATCTAGTGCATGTGCCATTGCATGACGAACACGCTTATCAGAGAATTTAGGGTTATCCATTACAACTTTACCAGCTTTTGCATCATAACGACCTTGGTCAATACCGATGTAGCTGTATGACATTGCATCGATTGTTACAGGGTTAATATTAGATAATGCTTTAATTTGCTCCCACTGATCAGATGGAGCTTGGATTACATCAATTTCACCATTTTCGATTAAACCTGAAGCTAGAGAACCGTCAATGATTTTATAAACAACTCCATCTAACTTCGCTGGTCCACGCCAGTAATCATCAAAACGCTCAAATTCTACCATTTCACCAGGTACAATGTTTTTCACTTTAAATGGTCCTACTCCAATTGGGCTCTTACGAACTTGGTCAGAGTCAGGAAGCTCTTTAGAAGTTAATTCACCATAATAATGCTTTGGTTCTGGATAAGACCAAATATTATCAATTAAGTTAACAGATGGCTCTGTTACTGTAACTTCAATTGTGTAGTCATCTACAACTTTAATACCTTCAATTGTTTCAGCTTTACCATCTTTGTACTCTTGAGCACCTTTGATCATTGCTACGTTTGCAAAACGTGCTCCTTCATATGTTGGATCTGCAATTAAGTACCAAGCATATTCATAATCTTCAGCAGTTAATGCTTCACCATCATGCCATGTTACATCTTCTTTAAGCTTGAATGTTACAACTGTATTATCTTCATTGAAGCTCCACTCAGCTAAATTAGGAATTGGTTGAAGCTCATCATTGTAAGCTACCATACCCTCGTGCATAAATTGAAGGGCATTTGCATCATCTTCCCCTTCGTAATAAGCATACGAAAGAACACCTTTAAATGGTTGAGTGTAACCAAATGTAATTGTTCCACCTTCTTGAACTTCTCCACTTTTCTTTTCTTCGTCATCTTTCTTCTCAGGCTCATTACTTGTCTTGTCGCCAGAACAAGCAGCTAAGAATAGAGACATAATAAGCATGATTGATACTAGCCAAAATGCTGACTTTTTCATCGTTTTCCCCCCGATTTCATTTTTTTGTTTTGGGTTTAATTATATAAGTGACATGCGACTCTGTGCCCAGGCTTCACCTCCTTTAAAGTAGGCTTAATTTTCTGACATTCAGAAGTAGCATGAGCGCAACGAGGATGGAAAGTACATCCTGATGGAGGGTTGATTGGACTTGGTACGTCCCCCTCTAATATGATTCTTTCTTTCTTTTTCCTAGGATCTGGCTCAGGAATAGCAGAAAGTAAGGCCTGTGTATAAGGGTGAAGCGGCTCTTCATAAATGCTATCTTTTTCAGCAACCTCGACTAGCCCGCCTAAATACATAACACCAATTCGATCACTCATATGTTTTACTACACTTAAGTCATGGGCGATAAATAAGAATGTAAGATCAAACTCATCTTGCAGCTCTTTCAGAAGATTTAGTACTTGTGATTGTACCGATACGTCTAGAGCTGATACAGGCTCATCAGCAATGATCAATTTTGGTTTTAATGCAAGTGCTCTCGCAATACCAATCCTTTGTCTCTGTCCACCTGAAAACTCATGGGGATATTTATAATAAGCATCTTCTGGTAGACCAACCTTCTCTAGAAGTTCAATCACCTCTGGTTTTAGCTCACTTTGAGACTTTTTATAATAGTTTCGAATTGGTTCCGAAACGAGATGTCCAACCATCATAGTCGGATTAAGGGACGCATATGGATCTTGGAACACCATTTGAAAGTCCTTGCGAATCTTTCGTAAAGTAGTTCCTCTTACATTTGTAATATCATTTCCTTCAAATATGATTTTTCCGTCGGTTGGCTCTAGTAAGCGAAGAATTGTTCTTCCTGCTGTCGACTTACCGCATCCTGATTCTCCTACTAGGCCAAGAGTTTCTCCTTTTTTGATTTCAAAGGACACATCATCGACTGCTTTAACTGCACCAATCGTTCTTCTAAGAATCCCACCCTTGATTGGATAGTATGTTTTTAGATTAATAACTTCTAATAATGTTTCGTTTTGACTTTTATCTCTTTTAGTTACTTGTGAATCTTTTACATCTGTTGACATTATGCGTTCACCCCTGCTTTCGGCTGACTTGTTTCGTAGAGTAAGCAAGAGACCTCATGTCCATCTTCATTCTCTGCTAGCTTCGGACTAATAGTTGTACACTCAGTCATAGCTTGAGGACAACGAGCAGCAAACTTACATCCTGTCTTCGGCATATTCTTTAAGGATGGAACTATTCCTTTAATTGAACTCAACACTTCTACATTTTCATCCATCTTTGGAATCGCACCCATTAAGAGCTTCGTATAAGGATGCTTCGGCTTATGGAATAAAGAATCAACGTCCGTGCGTTCAACAATCTTTCCGGCATACATAACAATCACTTCATCACACATTTCTGCTACAACACCAAGGTCATGTGTAATGAGAATGACTGACATGTCATTCACTTGTTGAATTTCCTTAAGCAGGTCCAAGATTTGGGCTTGTACCGTTACGTCTAACGCAGTTGTAGGCTCATCTGCAATTAATAGCTTTGGTTGACATGCGATTGCAATTGCAATCATAACCCTTTGTCTCATACCCCCTGATAATTGATGAGGATATTCGTCCACTATTTTCTCAGGCCTTGAAATCCCTACACTTTTCAATAAGGCGATGCTTTTTAATCGTGCTTCTTTTTTAGAAATCTTCATGTGATTAAAAAGAACTTCTTGAAGCTGAAACCCGATAGAAAATACTGGGTTTAATGAAGTCATTGGCTCTTGGAAAATCATCGCTACATCTTTTCCACGAACTTTATTAATCTCTCTATCTGACATATTCTCTAAATGGACACCGTTAAATAAAATCTCACCTGAACGAATTTTTCCGATGCCTTTAGGAAGAAGCTTCATGATCGAGAGACTCATCACTGATTTTCCACAACCTGACTCCCCTACGATTCCAACAACTTGGCGTGGTTTAACAGTAAATGACACATTGTCAACCGCATTATGGTATTCGCCATCAATGGAGAAGGCTGTTTCTAGATTTTTCACCTCAAGTAAAGGTGCGTCTTTTTTCAATGGAGTTTTAACGCTCATAGTACACCTCTTATATTTTTTGAAATTATCTGTCAATTTCATCTATTTGATTAAAATACTATTACAATCCGATTACATTTGCAAGATTTTTTTTACAATTATTAATATTCTTTTTATATGAAAATTAAAAAAAGCCCAATCTTTAGGGCTTTAAAGCGTTTCGTGTTAAGAAAATAATTACTACGAATCTATAAAACTTTCGGTTGGCAAAATAAAAGTTGCTTTTGTAGAAAAATGATTTTCATTCTTGTAATTTTCAATGATATAATATCCAGCTGCGTATCCAAGCAAGACGGGAAGCCTTCCAAGCCCATATAATACTCGTTCATGGATGGCTTCTCCTTTCCTAGAATCCTTATACTTAAGGATATATTCTTCCCAAAAATCTTCCAGTTTGTCTCTAGAATAATATCGACACCATTTTGCTATATATTCTTCTCCGCAATATTTCTCTACCATATGCTCAGCGAGTCCTTCTAACACAATTGAATCTAATAGAGTATAATCCGATATCGATTTCTTTTGCTGATATATTCGACAGACATGATGGTATTCATGCACGAAAAGTGCTTCGTATTCCTTTTCATCATTTAATGGACTTAGAAACAAAAACATTTTATCTTTAAACGACACTCCTGCTTTTGCTTCGCTTCTCTCTGGATTTTTCACTTGATCATTAAAGGGAAAAATGTAAATGGGTAGGTCGGGGCCATCCCATTTTTTCTTGTATTTTTGATAGATCTTTTCGATTTTATTCCATACATCTATTTCCTGGAGCTTCTGAAATTGTTGCTGGCTACTTATTCCCGGTCTATACATTCCAAAGTTTCGTAAATACTCGTAAATAGGTTCCGGGTGTTTTTCTTGAAAGTCATTAAGTAGGCGTTTGCAAATAAGTATCGGTTGGTTTAAGTCTTTTTTGAGCCATTCGTCTGTACGTATTACCCCATCTTCCCCACTCCTCACTAATATTTACGTTAGTTTATGATTATTTATGTTTATTGTTGTTTATTTTGGAGGGGAAAGTGGAGTCAGATGTAATTTCTAATTGCTTCAATACTTGATTGAGTTTGAAATCCATAAGAATAAGCGGTATATCCATTAGCTTCACGAGTTTTACCATTATGCAATATCGTACTAAAATAGTGAATGTTGTGAGAATAGTAATCCAGATGCTTGCTTTCCTCAGTCCATTGCCTGAATGGAAGTAACATGTTCAAAGTTTTTCTATTATAAATAAAAAAAGACTATAGACAAACTCAAATTGCTTCGAGATGTCTACAGTCTAAAAGTCCGAGTATTCTCGGTCTTATCCTTCATACTTTTTAAATACGATTGTTGCGTTATGTCCTCCAAAGCCTAGAGAGTTACTCATTGCAGCTTTAAGCTCTTGTTTTCTTGCTTCATTTGGTACGTAATCAAGGTCACATTCTGGATCAGGCGTCTCAAGGTTAATCGTAGGTGGTAAAATGCCTTCTTTAAGAGCTAATATTGTGAAGATAGCTTCTACTCCTCCTGCTGCTCCGAGTAAGTGGCCTGTCATTGATTTGGTTGAACTTACGGCTAGCTTATACGCATGCTCACCAAACGTTTCTTTTATCGCTAATGTTTCAAATTTGTCATTGTAATCCGTACTAGTTCCGTGCGCGTTAATATAACCAATGTCTGCTGGTGACAATCCTCCATCAGATATCGCCATTTTCATCGCTCTTGCTCCACCTTCTCCTGCTGGAGCAGGTGCTGTAATATGATAAGCATCACCAGTTGCCCCGTATCCAACAATTTCAGCGTATATTTTCGCACCACGTGCCTGTGCATGCTCTAAAGATTCAAGGACAATTATTCCTGCCCCTTCCCCCATTACAAATCCATCACGATTTTGATCAAATGGTCGACTTGCCGTTTTCGGATCTGGATTCGTTGATAATGCTGTATTTGCACAGAAGCCTGCTAATGACATTTTGGTAATTGGAGCTTCACTCCCCCCAGTAATCATTGCATCTGCATCGCCACGCTGAATGACTTTAAAAGCATCTCCAATAGAGTTTGTTCCAGTAGCACACGCGGTCACTGTACAAGAATTAAAGCCTTTTGCTCCTAGTGTAATTGAAATTTGTCCTGTAGCCATATCAGGAATCATCATCGGAACAAAGAACGGGCTTACTCGTCGATACCCTCGGTTTAAAAAGGTCTCATGCTGCTGTTCGAATGTTTCCATTCCTCCAATACCTGAACCAACCCAAACCCCTATACGGTGAGCATTTTCATCGTTTATGTCTAGGTCTGCATCCTTCACTGCCATTAATGATGCGGCAACTGCGTAGTGAGTAAAGCGGTCCATTTTTCTTGCATCTTTTTTTTCGATAAAGTTTTCAACTTGAAAATCCTTTACTTCTGCTGCCACTTTTGCCGGATAATCCTCTGGGTTTAACCTTGTTAACGGTCCAATTCCTGAAACACCAGCTACAATATTTTGCCAAGCTGTTGTTACATCATTTCCGACAGGTGTTACTGCTCCAAGCCCCGTAACAACTACTCTTCTTTTTTCCATTGTTTTCCCAGCTCCTTTGATCGACTTATTTTGTGTATGATTTGTATTATTTTAATTAACGTCCCCAGCGCAATGCGATTGCACCCCAGGTTAGTCCTCCGCCGAATCCTACCATAACAACTAGGTCATCGTCTTTAATTTTGCCTGCTTCTAGCTCTTCTACTAAAGAAATTGGAATAGATGCTGCAGAGGTGTTTCCATATTTATGAACCGTTTTAGACATTTTCTCTTCTGGAAGCTCTAATCGTTGTCTTGCTGCCTCCATTATGCGAATGTTCGCTTGATGTGGAACTAAGAAATCCACATCTTCTTTTTGGAGCCCAGCTTTTTCTAGTACATTAATGCTGCTCTCTCCCATTTGTCTAACGGCAAACTTAAACACTTCACGACCGTTCATTATGACATATTCGTCTTGGTATAAATGCTTTGAACCCGAACCATCTGCGCCGAGCTCAAACGACAATATTCCTCTACCGTTTGATACGGGTCCTAGTACAACTGCTCCTGCTCCATCTCCGAATAGAACTGCTGTATTTCGATCATCCCAATCTACGATCTTTGACAGTTTTTCTACACCTACTACTAATACATACTTGTATGAATTTGTTTCAATAAATTGCTTTGCTGTAATCATACCATACATAAACCCAGCACATGCTGCACTAATGTCCATAGCTGCAGCTTTCTTGGCACCAAGTCTTTCTTGAAGCAAGCAAGCTACAGATGGAAAAGGTTGATCTGGAGTAACAGTTGCTACTAATATCAGCTCGATATCTTCAGGCTTAATGTTTGCATCATTTAGTGCTCTAACAGCAGCTTCATATCCTAAGTCAGATGTATCTGTATCATCTCCTGCAATTCGTCTCTCTTCAATGCCTGTTCTCGTGCGAATCCATTCATCAGAAGTATCCATCATTGTTTCAAGCTCTTGATTCGTCACAACTCTTTCTGGGAGGCATCTACCAATTCCTAATATCCCTGCATTCATGCACCCAACTCCTTTTATTGTCCTATTCATTCATCTGCTTACTTTAATGTATCGTAAAATATTATTTTTATTATCAATTATTATGACTTGGTACTAATTTTATCAAATAGCACCTAACTTTCGCAACACATTTGTACGAATCAAATAAAAATTGACTCTATATAGCAACTGTCTATACGCCTATTAATTATTACACATAAAATATTACAAGGGATTTGAAGGGAGGGAATGAATATGAGTGAAAACGAGCCCAGAGACGATTTCTTTGATCGGTTTATGTTCGGACCACAAAGACGCCCAATTGCAAATGAAGAGGAGCAAACACGCAGGAGAGATGTTAATCTTTTTTGGTTTCCGAGAAATCAAAATAGGGCTGGACAGCCAGATAAAGAAGCAGGAGAGGAATTCGAGGAGAAAGATCCTAACAATCTAACGAACTTATCATTTCTAGATAATATTGAAATAGATGAGCTATTCACCCATTTCGATACACTAATGACGTCAGCTGGAAAACTCAAGCCATTGTTCCAAAAAGCTAAGCCGTTTATTAGTCAATTTTTAAAGAGTGGGCAAGATTGATCAATTTAAGCAGTGTTTGGAATTCTATAAATATAAATAATCAATTGGGGAAACGGACTCAAGATTTAAGACATTGTGAAAACTTCTATCTTTTAAGTGATGAGTCTCTCCATTGGTTTGAGATTAAAAGGTCAATAGTGGAATGCAGCGGAAATCAAGTGACTGGAGCAGAATGGAACGTACCAGCTTTGAAAAAATCTAGTTCACTTAAATGAAGAATATCCCTCTTGTAAGCAAACTAGGCTACTCAAATTGAGCAGCCTAGTTTACTTAATTTCCTATTTCTTTTTTTCCATCTTCTTTCCCCAACTCATAAGCCTCACTCATCACTTGCGTAAATAACGCCATAAAAGGTTGAATCATTTCCATAGAAAGCTCAACGCCTGATTGTTCAAGCTGTTGTTTCGCTTCAGGTAGGTATTTCATCGCAATTTGCATAAATTCCATTGTTTTATCTTGAGACATGTTCCATTTCTCCTTTATCATTCATTCGGAAGCTGTCCTGTTTCTTTGTAAACCTGGATATATTGATTAATTTGTTCTTTAAATTGATAATCAATATCTGGGCTAAACTCACCTAATGAGATGACATCATCTTGAAAATCAAAAAATAAGTTCCCAGAATCCAAGTCTCCATTTTGAAACTTTTCAGCAACCACTTCATATAATGTGTCAACATGCTGAATTGTGCTAGTTAATACTGTTGATTTTCCTAAATCAGACTGATCTGAAATATAGCCAATGGCATACAATCCATTTTCTTTTACTTTTTCAATGACAGGTACATTATACCCATCACCTGCAGGGTAAACAACATCGATTTCATTTTCTAACATATTATCTAATAATTGCAACGCCTTTTCGTCATGATCCCAATGTCCAACATATTGGATATCAACATTAACGTTTTCATTTTCAAAGAACGCTCCATCATAAAAGCCTTCTATTTCTGGCTGCCACTCATAAGCAGCAATGATCCCCACCCTTTCCGAATTCGACATATTGGCTGCTACCATTCCGCCAAAAAAACCCATTGCATATGCCTTAAAATTTAGGCTTGTCGTATTTTCTTTTGTGGCATTTCCATTAAAGCTCACAAAGTGGATATCTGGGTAATCATCAGCTATTGCATTAAAATAGACAGCATACTCATTTCCATGACCAAAGATTAGATTTACACCTTTTTGGGCATATTCCCTAATGGCTCGTTCCGCTATTGGTTGTGTATTAATTCCCTCTTTATAGTAGACATCCACATCAAATTTCGATTGGATCTTTAATAACCCTTTATAACCCTTTGTTCCCCAAACCTGGTCATTTACCGTTTCTGGGACTAGAAGACCTACTTTTTTAATATTTCCTGCAGACATAGGTTGTCCACAAGCGGCCACTAAAAGAAGGCACATTACTACAAACACCGAACGGTACAATATCCTATGCATCTCCTTTTCTTCCGCCTTTCTTTAATGGATGACCCTATCCCATCCTATTAATTCATAATTTCTCCAATATAGATAATAACAATTACATTTTACATGGTAACTTTTTTGATGAAAAGATTTTTTTACTTTGAAGGTGGATCACTAAGTCAGAATACAGTATAAAAGAGGGAGGTACGTTATTCATCATACATCCCTCCCTCACGAAACATCTTCTATTAAGTTGGCTGTGATTCCTTTTCAAAGTGCCTATACTTCTATTATGTTGTTAGTAAATAAAGAAAATATCGCTTCTTTCCTTCTATTGAATAACATTTTCTAAGAAAGATGCCTATTCCTCTACCTATGAAGGTAGGTCCGTTCAATTTGTTGCCTTTGTCTTTCCAAGCCTTCCGAGGGCGTACAAGAAAAAGGAACATGAATGATTTGATTTGCTTTATTCAGATTGAAGAGCCTTTGTTTTTGTTCGATTTGTTGTGGAATCTTTAAGAGCTTGGCACACTTATCCCAATGATGAGAGAGTGAACTTTTCAATATCACTTCTCTTGGACTGTTCGTCTTAGCTAATGTAATCACCTGATTGATAGCATCATCAACATAGATAGCATCTTGATTGTATTCCCGATCATTCCACTTAAGCTCTCTATCTTCCCCATTATTCTGCATTAATAATGCGTTATGAAAGAGAGATTGGGAAGACTGCCATGGCCCATAAATGGTAGGTAGATAAACCATTTGAGCAGTTGCCGAACGAAATAACTGTTCTTTTCTAGCTTCCTCAAATCCATTGGAGAGTAGATTAATTGGCAAAACAAGAACAATTTTTGCTGAAGTCTCTTCAAGTTGGTAGTTTAACATAATCCTGCTGAATACCTTCTCCTTACGCTGGTGAAAATAATCATAATAATTTACAAAAATTACAGTTTGATTGTCATTCGTTAGGTGATCTTCTATTTCACCTGAAGCATAATAATCAGTATAGTTTGCATTTCTCCCAAATTCAAATTGCATTTCTTCAACATACTCAAGTTGATTATTATAAATCCCGCTTACTTCATAGCCCTTATTCAATAATGTTCTGCACAAATGAAACCCAATAAACTCATAATTTCCTATTACAATTGCCTTGTCCATCATCATGCCTCCCTGATGCCTTGTCATTCTATCCTATGCTCAGGGAGGTTCAATTATTTCTTACAAAACCCTTACAAGTTTGTCTCATTCTTTTTAAAGAACTTAGTCATTTGATATCCAATTTGCTGCTTTTTCTCTGGAAGCATGTAGGTAACTGTTACAGGAGAAGCTGCATCCTCCCATTTAACAGAGAGCTGCTTTAAAATATTTGATTGCTTATAAGCTCTATTTCCAGACAGCACATGGATGATTTGTACAGGTAATCCATTTGAAATCGAGTTTGGTTCTTGATTATCCTTTATTACTGTATCTTCAATTTTGGTAATTTCAGTTCCATAAGAATAAGCAAGCTCCTTTAATACCTTTTTATAAAAAAACTTATGTTCCTTTTCCTGCTCCAGATGCTTCGATAGAGAAAGAACGGGATTAACTAGTAGGACAGAGCGGATTTTTGATTTCATTTCATCCATCAGCTTTAGTGCTACCAACGCTCCCATCCCTTCAGCTAACAAATGAATTTTCTCATTTAGGATTTCCATCCGAATCATATACTCATACAGTCGTTTCGCTAGTTCAACAGCACGCTCACTCCCCCAGTTCTTTCCGTAAAGATTTGAATAAAAGACTGTATAACCCTCATTTTTCAGCTTCTCAATCATTGCACGTTTACCTTCATTTTGTGTCCAAAAACTACTTTTTTCATCAACATAGTGACGTTCATCCCCGATGATAAGGACACCGAAACCTGTTGGCTGCTTCGGATAGTGAATCATATTCCATTCGGTATCCAGTTGAAAGTTTCGGCTTTCCATTCTAAAAACTCCTTTTGCCATTATTTGCTCTTAATAATGTATGAAGTTTCACATAAAATGAAAGGGAGTTTGCCTATTTTTATGAAAAACAGCTTCAACTCCCCTATCCGTCAAATGAAGAATTGTTTAAAATGGCGTTTATTATTTTTTTTGGTTATGGTAAGATGGAAAAGGATTTAAATAGTATGAGGTGATTACAGGTGCAATACTTTTGGACTTTTTTCTGGACATTCCTTTTAGTTGAGATGCTGACTTATGTCGCTAGTTCAATGATCGGTACTGACTTTAATTATGTAACCGGTGCCATTTTAGCTGTTGGCGCTACGATCTTAATCTTAGTTGTACCTTCTATTATCCCTAATGAACCAAGTGGACATGATTCACATTAATGGAGAAAATCGTCAAAGCAAAATGACTTTGACAGAGGGAATATCGAAGCCGTTTTTGGCTTCGATATTTTTGATTTAAGGAATACCATTTTATTCTATGACTAGTTTGAGTTGGTCTTCCTCGATTGTTATTGTTACTTGGCCATGATTATGAATTGATCCTGAAATAATTTCTTTTGCCAATGCTGTTTCAACATGACGCTGAATGAAGCGCTTTAGTGGTCTCGCTCCATAGACAGGGTCAAATCCGTTTTCTGCAATATATTCTTTCGCATCATCTAATATGCGTAGCTGAATGTGTTGTTCTGATAATCTTCTCTGTAAGTCATTTACAAGCTTTACAACAATTTGTTTAATTTCATGAAGTGAAAGTGGGTTAAATAGGACGATTTCATCTACACGATTTAAAAATTCTGGACGAAAATGAGTACTCAATTGACGGATAATCATGTTACGTGTTTCTTCTTTCATATCATGATCCGTATTTTCTTGATCTAATAATATGTTAGAACCGATATTAGAAGTCATAATTACAACTGTATTTTTAAAATCCACGTTTCTTCCTTGCGAATCTGTTACTCTGCCATCATCAAGGATTTGTAGAAGAATATTAAACACATCTTTATGTGCCTTCTCTATTTCATCAAATAATATGACAGAGTACGGCTTTCTTCTAACAGCTTCCGTTAATTGACCTCCTTCTTCATAACCTACATACCCTGGAGGAGCTCCAATTAATCTGGAAACAGCATGTTTTTCCATATATTCCGACATATCGATTCGGACCATTTGATCCACACTATCAAATAAGGATTGGGCAAGTGCTTTTGCTAATTCCGTCTTACCAACTCCTGTAGGGCCCAAAAAGATAAATGATCCAATAGGACGATTAGGATCTTTAATCCCCGCCCTTGCTCGAAGCACGGAATCTGATATTAAACGAACTGCTTCATTTTGACCTACGACCCGCTCTTGTAAAATACTTTCTAAGCGGAGAAGTTTTTCACGTTCTCCTTCAACAAGCTTTGTAATGGGGATACCAGTCCACCTTGCTACAATCCCAGCTATTTCTTCTTCCGTTACTTCTTCTCTTAGTAGCCTGTCTTCTTCTTGACTAATTTCTACCTCGAGTAAGCGTAGTTCTTTTTGTAACATTGGAATCTTTCCATGCCTTAATTCAGCCGCTTTATTCAAATCATAGTTACTTTCTGCTTGATCTAGCTCACTTTTAAATTTTTCGATTTGCTCCCGTTTTTCCCGTACCTTTTGGATTCCCTCTTTCTCAAGAAGCCACTTACCTTTCATCGTATTGGCACGATCTCGATAGTCAGCTAATTCTTTTTGAAGCTGAACGAGTCGCTCCTTGCTTTCAAAATCTTTCTCATTTTTAAGAGCTGCCTCTTCAATCTCAAGCTGGATAACTTTTCTTGTTACCTCATCTAATTCAGTAGGCATAGAATCGATTTCTGTACGAATCATTGCACAAGCTTCATCAACGAGATCAATTGCTTTATCTGGTAAAAAGCGTTCTGTAATATATCGATCAGATAATGTTGCAGCAGCTACGATCGCCCGGTCGTGAATATTCACTCCATGATGAATTTCAAAGCGTTCTTTCAACCCTCTTAAAATGGATATCGTATCTTGCACATTTGGTTCTTGTACGATTACTTGTTGAAATCGACGCTCAAGAGCTGGATCCTTTTCAATATACTTTCGATGTTCATCCAAGGTTGTCGCCCCAATACAATGTAGCTCCCCACGAGCAAGCATCGGCTTCAACATATTCCCTGCATCCATCGCACCTTCTGTTTTGCCAGCTCCAACTATTGTATGGATTTCATCTATAAATAGTAAGATACGCCCCTCACTTTTTTTTACTTCATGAAGTACCGCTTTTAATCGCTCTTCAAATTCACCTCGAAATTTGGCTCCAGCAATAAGCGAACTAAAATCCAAAGCGAATATCGTCTTATCCTTTAATCCTTCAGGAACATCTCTCCTAACGATCCTTTGGGCTAATCCCTCCACAATAGCTGTTTTACCTACCCCAGGCTCACCAATTAACACTGGATTGTTCTTCGTTTTTCTCGAAAGGATTCGAATGATATTACGAATCTCAGAATCTCTTCCGATTACTGGATCGAGCTTACCAGATTGAACTTCTGTTACAAGGTCACGACCATACTTTTTTAACACTTCATAAGTTGCTTCAGGATTTGATGATGTCACTCTTTGATTCCCCCTTATCTCTTTGATTACACTCCAAATGGTTTCTTTATTAACATTCTCTTTTTGAAGAAACTGACCTATTTCACTGTTCGAATGCTGGCTTGCTGCTATAAGAATATGTTCAACTGACAAGTATTCATCCTCTAGCTTCTGCATTTCCTTCTCTGCTGAAGAAATGATAACTTGCAGGTTTTTCGTAATATAAAGCTTCCCTTGCTCCACTTTAGATCCTGTCACCTGAGGATATTTCTTAAGCCATTCGCTTAATTGTTGTAGTAGTTTATCAGATGAAAGGTTCAATCTTTCTAGAATAATTGTGACTAGACTGTCATCTTGGTTCAAAAGAGCTAGATATAAATGAGCTTCTTCTATCCCTTGATGAAGCTCTTGAATCACCAACGTTTGTGCATTCATGAAAGCTGATTGTAGTCGTTCAGTCATCTGATTAAAGTTCACAGCAATTCCTCCTTTGACCTTTTTTGACCTTTATATTTACCATTATAAACCTTTTTGTACATATGTAAAGCCACCCTTTTTGGATGGCTTTTACCTTTCTTATGGCTTGCGTTGATATGTCCAGTGTCGATTATGATTTGAGTTCTCAGGGAATCGATCCCCTGCTTTCAGCTTAATTTTTTTAGGATTCATGATATTGCTTCCCGTCTCACCAATTTCAATATAAATACCGTTATTTGGAGCTTTCTGACCTGCACGGAATTGATGACTTTGTCCCATATAAAAACCCCCTTTTTATTGTTCACTTTCTATTATTTCCACTCTATCGTTGAACATAAATGTAAGTTTTCCCACATCTACCTAGTCTTATTTATTCTTTACAGTTAAAGGTATTGTATAGTTAAATGAAAAGGTATGAAATTTTGTTATTGGGGGATACATAAGTGGAAGAATTCTACCTATTGTTAAAATATTTAGTCTTAGGACTATTCCAAGGGTTTACTGAACCGATTCCAATTTCTTCAAGCGGTCATTTAGAAATTGCAGAATATTTTTTGAAGCTTAAAATTGAAGGGATGAGCTTTGCTCTTCTTGTAAATACAGCTTCCTTACTTGCCGTGTTACTAATTTACCGCGAAGACATATTGCGATTAATTCGAAATGGCTTAAGCTATATTGCGACGAAAGATGAAAAAGCTAAAGCAGATTTTCGCTTTATTATTTACTTAATTGTGGGAACTATTCCTGCAGGTGTAATTGGCATTCTCTTCGAAGATTTTATTGATAAGCATTTAGCACGCATTGAAACGGTTGGGGTTACATTATTAATTACCGGACTCGCTCTTTGGCTCATCCGCAATATGAGAGGGCGGAAAAATGACGCAGAGCTAACTTTCAAGGATGCAATCATAGTAGGGGTTGCTCAAGCAATTGCATTAATCCCTGGGATTAGTCGCTCAGGTGCGACAATTGTTGCTGCAATGGGACTCGGTATGAAACAAGAAACTGCTCTTCGTTACTCATTTCTTCTTTATATTCCCGTTAGTGCAGGAGGAATGATACTAGGATTTTCCGATATAATAAGTGATCCTACCATTAAAGAATTAGCCATCCCTTATACATTGGCATTTATCGCATCCCTTGTTACCTCTTACTTCTCACTTAAATGGTTTATGAATTTAATGGCAAAGGGGAATTTGGTTTATTTCTCCATCTACTGTTTTATTGCTGGAACTCTTGTATTAATTTTTGCTTAATGGGTTTGTCTTGTTCTCAGATGATAGATGTAAATAAGTTCATACAAACGGGATTGAGGACATATTCTCTGTCCCGTTTGTCGTTTATCTTGAATCATGTGTAGGTAGGGGTTGCTAACTGCTTAAAATCTCTGCAAGTAATGCCTTTTGGACATGTAATCGATTTTCTGCTTGTTGGAAAACGACCGAATGTTCTCCATCAATAACCTCACTTGTCACTTCTTCACCGCGATGAGCAGGTAAGCAATGTAAAAAGATATAATCTTGACTAGCCTCCTTAAGAAGAGTTGTATTAACTTGATAATTCACAAAATCCATTAGCCTTTTTTCATTTTCTTGCTCTTGTCCCATACTCGTCCATACATCTGTATAGATAACGTCAGCTCCTTTAACTGCTTCAAATGGATCATGATGTAACATTACTCTTCCTCCACTCTTGGCTGCAAGCAATTGAGCAAACTTTGTAATACTAGGTTGTGGTTCATATCCTGGTGGCGTCACAATTTCCATAGTGATCCCCATGCTGGCTGCTCCAAGCATTAAGGAGTTTGCTACATTATTTCCATCTCCTACATACACTAGCTTTACACCTTTTAATTGGCCCTTTTGCTCTTTTATAGTGAGAAGGTCCGCAAGGGCTTGGCAAGGATGATATAAATCCGTAAGTCCATTTATTATGGGGATTGATGCATGCAGGGACAATTCTTCAACAGTTTGATGTGAAAAAGTTCGAATCATAATTGCATCTACATAGCTAGATAACACTTTCGCTGTGTCTGCTATCGTTTCACCTCTACCTAATTGGAGGTCTTGACCATTTAAATATAATGCATGGCCACCGAGCTGTAGCGTTCCTGCTTCAAATGAAACCCTTGTTCTAGTTGATGGTTTATCAAATATCATTCCGACTATTTTCCCTTGCAAAAGGTGTGTCCCATCTTCCTTATTCGTTTTCATCTGTTCTGCTTTATCTAAAATGAATTGAATTTGCTCACTTGAAAGCTCTGATAATGTGAGGATACTCTTTCCCTTTAAGCTGCTATTCTTTTTTTGGGTAGCAGAAATCATCACAGATTCACTCCTTTTCGAATTAATTTGTGCCAATCTTCTATTGATTTTACTTCCCATGAATTTCGTGCTAAAGAATAAAGGAAGGCAAGCAGGCTTTCTTCTTCCGTAAAAATTGGGATTCTTTTTTGCATCGCATTCATTCGTTCATTTTGGTCTTGTTTTGTTTGGTATGGATTGTAATAGGCTAATAGCTGTTTATTCTTTACATCCATATCAAGAAAAGAGACACATGTAATGGCAATGCCTAAACGCGTTAATTCTTGTAGGATTTTCCCTTCCTGAGGAAACTGGCGACATATTAAGATTGGATGATCCATTTGATTCTTTTGCCATACGGAAAAGCGCTTTCCTAAAGCTTCTTTCAAGGTTACGCCAATAGAAATTCCTTCACCCGTTGATTTCATTTCAGGGCCACCTTTCATATCTAATCCGGTTAATGCAAAATGTGAAAACACTGGATATTTAACGCAAACGAAAGGATATGACTGGTCATGAACCATTTCTTTCCCATTCGACAAGGAATATTTCCCAAGCAATATTTTTGTCGCAATTTGTACTAATGGAATTCCAGTTATTTTACTCACAATCGGTACCGTTCTACTTGCTCGTGGGTTTACTTCCAATACATAAACTTCATTCTTTTCAATAATAAATTGAATATTCATTAACCCTTTGTATTTAAGGGCAAGTGCAATTTTTCTACTGTAAGAAATCATTTTTTCTTTGATATCATTAGTGAAGCTCTGTGCAGGTAATATGGTCATACTATCTCCAGAATGAACACCAGTTCCTTCAATATGCTCCATAAGAACGGGTAGTAATATTTCTTCTCCATCTGAAACAAGATCAATTTCTGCTTCTTTCCCCTTATGAAAAACATCGATTAATAGTGGAAAAGATCGTTCAGTTTCCATTAAGTAGACTTTTAACTCTTCTAAGGTTTGAATGATTTCCATCCCTTTCCCGCCAATAACATAAGAGGGGCGAATAAGTACTGGAAAACCGATTCTTTCACTTATTTGCAAAGCTTCCTTTGGTGAATGAGCCATTTCCCCCATTACACGGGGAATTTGTAGTTGATCTAATAATTGATAGAATAGATGACGATCTTCCAAAGTAGCTATCGTTGATGAGCTAGTTCCTAATAGATTTGCTCCAGTCTGTTCAAGTTCTTGCGCAAGGTTTAATGCTGTTTGTCCGCCTAGTTGAACAACTACATCTTTCACTCCCTCTGCATCCATCACATCTAAAATTGACTCTAATTGGAGCGGCTCGAAGTATAAACGATCCGCTACAGAAAAATCAGTACTTACCGTTTCAGGGTTATTGTTGATTAATATCGTCTCAATTCCTTCTTCCTTTAGAGCGTAAACTCCATGAACAGAACAGTAATCAAATTCAATTCCTTGACCAATTCGTATCGGCCCACTTCCGATTATGAGTACTTTTTTCCTTGCTGATGGTATCTGTTCATTTTCACCAAAGTAACTTGAGTAATAATAATTCGAGTAAGACGGAAATTCCGCGGCACATGTATCCACCATTTTATAAATTGGGGTAATTCGCAGTTCTTTCCTTTTCAACCGAACCTGATCCTCAGTCACTCCCCATTCGGAGGCTAGGAATGAATCACTAAACCCCTTTTCTTTATACTGTTGCAACTCTTTCGCTGTAATGGAATCAATAGTTGTTTTGCACACTGATTGCTCAAGCTTGATTAAACGAACGAAGCACTTTAGGAAAAAAGGATCGATGTTTGTTTGTTCATGTAATATGTCTACACTCATTTCTCTTCTTATGAGCTCAAATATCGAAAATAATCGTTCATCTGTTCCTTGTTTGATTTGCTTTAATAACTGATCCGTTGGGATGTTAGCTAATTTGGGTAGAAAAAGGTCATCTATTTCCAGCTCCAAAGATTGTATTCCTTTTAGAAACGCTCTTTCTAAATTACGATCAATCGCCATCACTTCTCCTGTTGCCTTCATCTGTGTTCCCAGCTTTCGGTCAATGGTTGGGAATTTGTCAAATGGCCATTTGGGAATTTTGACAACAACATAATCTAGAGCAGGTTCAAAACTAACAAATGTCGTTTTGGTGACGGGATTCACAATTTCTCTCAATAAGTATCCTACCGAAAGCTTTGCTGCGATGCTTGCAATCGGATAACCAGTCGCCTTAGAGGCTAATGCAGATGATCGACTGACCCTCGGATTTACTTCAATCAAATAATATTGGGAACTAGTTGGATCTAAAGCGAATTGAACATTACAGCCTCCAATGATTTCTAGTTCAGAAACAATTTTAAGCGCAGATGTTCGAAGCATTTGATATTCTTGATCTGTTAGCGTTTGAGAAGGTGCCACAACAATTGAATCCCCTGTGTGTATTCCTACTGGGTCCACATTTTCCATATTACAAATGGAAATACAAGTATTCTCCACATCTCGAATTACTTCATATTCTACTTCTTTAAAACCGGCTATACTTTGTTCGATTAAGCATTGGTGAATCGGACTCTCACTAAGACCTTTATTTACTAGATTGATAAGATCTATTTGCGTTTCTGCTATTCCCCCACCAGCCCCCCCTAACGTATAAGCTGGTCTGACGATTACAGGGAATCCAATTCTTTCGGCAAATTGGATGGCTTCATTTGAATGATGGACCACTTGACTTTCAGGAACTGGCTCCCCTATTTCCACCATCAATTTTCGAAATGCTTGTCGGTCTTCACCTTTTTGGATGGCCTCTATCTTGCTCCCCAATAGCTTGACACCATATTTTTTTAAGACTCCACTTTTATTTAGTTGAAAAGCTAAATTCAGCCCTGTCTGACCACCTACCGTAGCTAGTAAACCATCTGGTCTTTCCTTATAAATGATTTTCTCTAAAGCCTCTTCTGTCAAAGGTTCAAAATATACGTGATCGGCATGTTTTGAATCTGTCATGATGGTAGCAGGATTATTATTAACAAGAATTACTTTATAGCCCTCTTCTTTTAGAGCAATACATGCTTGTGTCCCTGCATAATCAAACTCAGCAGCCTGCCCAATTATGATTGGACCAGATCCAATCACTAGAATTTTGGTAATTGATGTATCTTTAGGCATAATGAACGTTTCTCCCTTTGCTTTCTTTTATTAATTGAAGAAATTCTTCAAAGATAAAGCCACCTTCTTCTGGTCCTGGATGTGCTTCTGGATGAAATTGAACTGACAAGATCGGGTAGGATTCATGCATTAAACCCTCTATAGAGTCATCATGCAGATTAATAAACCTTGGTTTTAGCTGAGTTTGATTAAGACTCTCTTCCTTTACGACAAAACTGTGATTTTGTGAAGACATGAGTACTTTATTTGTTACAAAATCATATACAGGCTGATTCGCTCCTCTGTGACCAAATGGTAATTTCTCAGTATCTCCACCAAGTGCCAGTGCAATCAACTGGTGACCTAAGCAAATCCCAAGTGAAGGATAGTGCATGATTAATTGTTTAATCTTTGGAAGAAGACTCATAAGCTCCTTAGGATCACCTGGACCATTGGAAAGGACAATACCATCAGGATGAAGAGCTTCCAATTCTTCTATAGCAAAGTATGGTATGACAGTTACTCGGCATTTTTTTTGCAAAAGCGATGTTACAATCGATTTTTTACTTCCAAAATCAATTAATACAACGTGTTGATTCCCTTCTCCATACGAAAGAGCTTTCTTCGTTGCCACTTTTTCTACTTTTAGTTCCCCTTGTTGGATGAGCCCTACTCTGGATAGACATGACGTAGAAGATAACACAGCTTTCATCGTCCCGATACTTCGAATATTTTTTACTACTGACCTCGTATCGATATGAGCCAACACAGGGATATTCCATGATTTTAAATATTCTACCAAGCTCTTATTTGCTTGGTAATGGGATGGTTCTTTTGCTATTTCATATAGAACTACTCCTGCCACTTGAGGTTTGGTGCTCTCATCATCGAATCTATTTATTCCGTAGTTACCAATGAGTGGATAAGTAAATACAATTATCTGATCTTTATATGAGGGATCCGTAAGTACTTCTTGGTAACCAGTCATTCCAGTATAAAAAACAATTTCACCAACTGCCTCAGTTAATGGTCTTCCCGTCATCCAAACTCCAGTATATTGATTTCCGCTTTCCAAATGTAAGTAGCCTTCCAAAGTCTGCACCTCTCTTTATTGTATAAATATTATATTATTTTTATAATTATTCATTTTTATCCAAAAAAAATATATAATCTCTTGGTTAGTATGGTTGTATTGGATGACGCTCACCAATTTCGATTGCAGAAAGAATGTGGGTAATTCGAGAAACTGCTTGATCCATCTCTTCTTTGCTAGCTGTCAATGGTGGAAGTAATCGGATTACCTTTTCACCTGCCGGTAGAACTAACAGGTTATAATTTTGCAATTCTTTTATATATGCTTGCGCTTTATGGTTCAATTCAATACCAATTATCATTCCCATTCCTCTTACATCTCTAACAAGTGAGGTTTGACTCAAGTCTCTCTGCAAATTTCCGATTAAATAAGCTCCTTTTTCTTTAACTATTTGAAGAAAATCTCTTTTAAACACTTCATCCATTGTAGCAATTGCAGCTGCAATAGAAATCGGGTTCCCGCCAAAGGTAGAACCATGACTTCCAGGGCCAAAAACTGAAGCAAGGTGACTTTTCCCAATTACTGCTCCAATAGGAAACCCACTTGCCAATCCTTTGGCTACTGTAACGATATCAGGGTTAATTTGAAAATGCTGATAAGCAAAATTCTCTCCTGTTCTCCCTATGCCGGTTTGTATTTCATCAATGATCAAGAGTGCACCATATTGCTTACACAGTCTTTCTACTCCTTTTAGAAAGTCCTGAGTTCCAACATACACTCCCCCTTCTCCTTGAACTACTTCTATCATAACAGCTGCAATCGAATAATCCATAATCGAAGATATATATTCTAGATCATTGAATGGAGCATGGATAAAGGTATCTAGCAAAGGCCCATATCCTTCCTTAATTTTTTCCTGTCCCGTTGCGGACATTGCTGCAAAGGTTCTTCCATGAAAGGATTGGTGGAACGTTATAACTTTCGACTTACCCGTTGCTTTTCTTGCCAGTTTAATAGCTGCCTCATTCGCCTCAGCACCACTGTTAGAGAAAAACACATAGTCTAATCCACTTGCATTTGCAAGCTTCAAAGCAGCAAGCTCCTGTGAAGAACTTTCATATAAGTTTGAGACATGCCAAAACTGATTAAGCTGCTTTTCAACAGCCTTTTTTACACTGGGTGGCTTGTGCCCTAAATTACAAACACCAATTCCCGAGGTAAAGTCTAAATATTGTGTTCCATCCTTACTCTTTAAGTAGCTGCCCCAAGCTTCAATGGGCTCTATTTCCCAGCGAAGGTAGGTTGAGAACAAATGACTCATTTGTTGATCACTTCTTTCTTACTAATTTTAGTCCCACTCCAGTTATCAGCTTTAAAAAAAGCTTCCTTTCCAGAAACAATTCTGACATGTTCAAGACCACTCCCTAATGCAACCAAAGCTGATTGAACCTTCGGAACCATTCCCCCAGTTATTTTCCCTTCATTTATGAACTTTCCAATTTCCACTTCATCTACATGTGTAAGAGGTTTATCGTTCATACATATACCAGGAACATTTGTTACGAACACACATTGCTCTACACCTAGGGCACTAGCTAGAGCAGCTGCAGCGTAATCTGCATTAATATTTAATGTAACCCCTTTGTCTGTCATCCCAATTGGTGTAATCACGGGATTGATTCCTTCAGCTAATAATGAAAGAATATGACTTGCTTCAACCTCTAGAATCTTCCCTACGAAGCCATATTTTTGTTTATTAATGAAATCCGCTTGCAACAAATTTAAATCTGAACCATGGACACCGATACTCTTTATGCCATTTTCTGCTAATGCGTGGACGAGTTTTCGGTTGGTTCTTCCAGCTAGTGTCATTTCAATTAAACTCATCATTTCTTCTGTAGTTACTCTTAATCCATCTTCAAATTGATTCGCACATTGATAGTGTTCAAGAATCTGGTCAATGTCTGGGCCACCTCCATGAACAAAAAGCAATTGATAAGACTTCTTAATAAGCTCATGTATGCTATGGAAAAAAGAAGGAGTTAACTCTTCAAGCACATTTCCTCCTATTTTAAAAAGGATCCGCTTCAATTTTATTCCCCCTTATGTTCGATAGCTTGCATTTATCTTGACATAATCATATGAGAGGTCGCAGCCCCAAGCTCTTCCTATCCCTTCTCCTTCATGTAAATCAACAATTATTTCGATTGTATCCTGTAATAAATAGGCTCTTGCTTCTTCTTCTGAAAAATGGAGAGGCTCACTCTTCTTTAGCATCTGGATAGTCCCAATTGATATATCAACTGATTGAGTACTAATTTTCACATCACTCTGGCCAATGGCACCGATGATTCTCCCCCAGTTTGCATCTGAACCATAGATAGCGGTTTTGACGAGATTAGAACCAATAATTTGTTTTGCTATCACCCTAGCATCTTCATTTGTCTTGGCACCTTTTACGCAAACTTCTACTAATTTAGTTGCCCCTTCTCCATCCCTTGCGATTTGCTTTGCTAAGTTCTCACATGTACATGTTAATAGTTCTATAAAATTCATCCAATCTGGATGATCCTCAGTCAGGCTAGTTTGATTGGCTTTCCCATTTGCCATGACAAGTACCATATCATTTGTAGATGTATCTCCATCTACAGTAATTTGGTTAAATGTATGTTCAGTTGCTTGTTTAAGAGCCAAGTGTAATGCGGAAGAGGTAATATTAACATCTGTTGTAATAAAAGCTAGCATGGTTGCCATAGAAGGATGGATCATACCAGACCCCTTTGCCGCTCCTCCCATAACAACTTTTCCCCCTTCAATCTCAACCGAATAGCTGCATTTCTTCATAACAGTGTCTGTCGTTAAGATGGCGGTTTGGAATGCTTCTGCTTGGTTCTCCGTACGTTCAGGAGTTAGACTTAATATTCCTTTTTTCACTTTTTCCATCGGTAAATATTCACCAATTACTCCAGTTGAAGCGACAGCCACCTGATGTTCGATAAGATTAAAAGCAGCTGCTGTCTGACGCCTCATTTCATATGCATCCTTCATCCCTCGTTCTCCTGTACAGGCATTCGCACAAGCACTGTTTACTACAACTGCTTGTAATACTCCACCTTCCTTCAAACTCTCTTGTGTAACTTTAAGAGGAGCTGCTTGAAATTGATTCGTTGTAAAAACAGCAGCACTATTTGCAGGTACATCACTGATAATAATTCCAAGGTCTTTCTTAGAGTATCGTAACCCCGCATGTATTCCTGCTGCTTTGAACCCTTTTGGACTTAAGATATCTCCATTTACTATTTCTTTAACAGCAGATGCTACTTTCATTACATTCAACTATATTCCCTCCTTATGGGTAAACCGGGATCGAATGAAGCCCTTCTGATTCTTGTATACCAAAGAGTAAATTTGCATTTTGAACCGCTTGACCTGCTGCACCCTTCATTAAATTGTCTATGACAGAAACAATAACCAATCTTCCAGTTCTCCTATCTACACTAAGTCCGATATCACAAAAATTCGAAGCACGTACTTCCTTAATGCTAGGAAAAACACCCATCGGCTTAATCCGGATAAATGGTTGCTGCTTATACATTTGTTGATATAATTCTATAATCTGCTCGGTAGGGTATTCTTCCTTGAGCTGTACGTAGATCGTTGTCATGATTCCTCGAGTGATGGGCAATAAATGGGTGTTAAAGGTGATAGTTGATATGGATTGGTTCCATTCTTGAAGTTGTTGTTCAATTTCCGGAATATGCTGATGTTCATTCACTTTATATATTCTAAAATTTTCATTCATTTCCGAATAGCTAGTTTCAATTGCTGCTTTTCTTCCAGCACCTGATACTCCAGATTTTGCATCAATAATAATACTTCCAGGATCAATTAATCCGTGTTTTACTACTGGGGCTAATCCAAGAAGGCTAGCCGTAGGATAACAGCCTGGATTCGCAATCCATTTAGCTGATTGAATCTGTTGTTTATTCCATTCTGGTAAACCATAAACAGCTTCAGCTATTAGTTCTTTTTTTGCAGGAGGTTTTTTATACCATTGTTCATATTCCTTATCGTTTTTTAATCGTAAATCTCCAGATAAATCAATAATTGGAACGTGATAAGTCGAAAACTCTTGGGCTAAATGTTTCGATACTCCTGAGGGAGTAGCTAAAAATATTAGATCTGCTTGTTCTGAGATGAGGTTTGGTTCGATTCTCTCCAAATTTGAATGAATGATCTGAAATAAATGAGGATACACCTGACTGATTAGGGTTTCTTCTCGAGAAGTATGTATTGATTGCAATGAAAATTCATTGTGCTGGTTTATTAGTCTTATGAGTTCAACCCCACTATAGCCTGATGCACCAATTATAGATACCTTCATTTATCAACTTCCCTTCGCTTTATTATGCATAAATAAACAAGTAATTTTATATTTATAACTTTTAGTTCCTCCTATTATAAGAATACTTTTATATTAAATCAACATATTTTTCCTTGTTTTTGTTTATCTTTTATTTCGTTTACAATATAATGATAGTAAATAAGTCTGAGGTTGACTGTATACCGATTTTCATTTTAAATCAGTAGTAGCGATTATTTCGCCTCAAAAAGGTGGTTAGAAAATGCAGTCATTTACAGAAATTTCATCGGAGTTAAAAGAGTTAATTCAAACCGTTCACCACACTCGAAAAGTAGAAAAAGGAACATTTCTTTTTCAAGAAGGAATGAGTGCTAATGAGCTTTATCTTGTTAATAGTGGTATCATTTATATAAGCAAAATCATTCCAGATGGCCGTGAACTTACTCTTCGTATGTGTAAGGCAGGAGATTTGATTGGAGAGCTTTCTCTTTTTTGCCCCACCCCGAAGTTTATGTTGAATGCAAAAGTGGTTGAAAATGGAGAAGTATCCGTCATACTAAAGAATGAGCTCGAGGAAAAGCTTGAACAAAATAGTACATTGGCTTTGGAATTCATGCGATGGCTAAGCCTTCAGCATCGAAAAACCCAAACGAAATTTCGTGATCTAGTACTCCATGGAAAAAAAGGTGCGCTATATTCTACATTAATACGATTATCTAATAGCTTCGGCAAAGAAACTGAGGAAGGAATGGTCATCCATTTACCTCTAACAAACCAAGAATTGGCTAATTTTTGTGGCACTTCACGCGAAGTGGTCAATCGCTTACTAAGCGAACTACGAAAGAACGACATCGTATCAATTGATAAAGGGATTATTACGATTCATGATCTAGAACATTTAAAACAAGAGATAGATTGTGAGAATTGTCCAATTGAAATTTGTAATATTGAATAAAGACGAACGTTCGTTATACAGAAAAAAGTCGATTGCAAAGAAATCGACTTTTTTTGTGTTCATAACATTCATTTGATCTATTTCCTTACTTCTGTACAATCCAAAAAAATATTATGATAAAAAATAATACGGCATTTACGATTTCTAATATGCCAACTTTCTTTACAGAATAATTTTTTCCATAAAAGTAAATCGCCCGACCTAAACTAGGAAGGAATGCAAATGCGATGAGCCATTCACCTGCGAACAGAAAACTACAAACAGCGGCTAGATGGTATCCCCAAGAAACCCATTTGTAAGTAGTGCTTTTCTTTTCGCGAATCATCGTTTTTACATAGAAGGTACTTCCCATAAAGAAAATGATAGATGTGATAAATACCATCCATGCTTGTTTTGAAACCTCTCCACCACCCAAAAAGCTACTAGCTAAACCAGCGATGCTAAATACGACAACGGCACTCATATCATTCAATAATGCCCGATCTCTATTTCGACTCGAAAAATAGGAATTTAAAAGAAAAAATGGAACCATTGCAAACCCAAAATATGCTATTCCTGGCCTTGTCCATAAAGGGATAAGTAATAGTATGAGAGCCGGCAACAAATAGATCAATGTCCATTTTGTATAAAAAGGGATTTTTTTCTTTTTAAATAAAAGCAGCATCGGGTATGTCGCTAAATACAATAATAACCATCCCAAAAAGAACGGAATATGCTGCCATATGATCGTACTTGCAACCGCCCCTAACCAAAATGGTATGATCAGCATTGCCCATGCCCCATGCTGCTTTGGTAAAAATAATTTCAATGTTATCACTCCCTCATCATCCTAGTTTCACTATATAGAAAATGCCTTCAGAAGTAAGTGAAGCATATCACAAGTTAACATATGAAATATAAGAGAAGGTAAAATTGATTCAGGTCAATCTCATACATGAAATACCTAGGTTGAATGATACCTTATATATCTTGAGCGAACACTTTTCAACCGGGATAAAAATTAGATATTATGAGCGAATTACCACCTTCCACGTAAAAAACAATGGAACAATAGCTTAGTGCGCCTTTGCGAGGCTAAGGCAAGCATAAAACAGTTTAGAATAGAAGGTCTTTGCCATCCATTTTAAATTGACTTACGACCCCTTAAGTGTTAAGTGATGGAGCGGGATGCCGACCTACTTATCAACAAGTGTCAATTTTCTACTTTCTTAAGCAACAAAAAAACCGCCAAAGGCGGTTTACTGGAAATTTCGCTGAGCTAGTCGCTTCTTTATATATCGGTGTGGTTTAAATATATAGTAAACATACTTTGTTAATGACACAACTAGGATAAAGGTCAACAATAGAATTAAGTGAATACGTGATAGAATAGAAATGCTCTCAATCACTTCCATATTAGGTTTTAACTGTATCAAGCTAACTACCCAATAAAATAGATCCACAGGTTCATTCGCCATGCTATAAAAGAAAATTACAGCTATTCCTGATAAAAAGCTGAGAATTAATAATCCTCCAGCAGTCTTCTTAAGCATCCGACTTCCTATAGAATCTGGTAATTGATCGTCCTGCCATCTTGTTAAGTCATATTGCCATACAAGTCCCATCCCCAAAATGGCAATAACTGTGTAAGGATAAATCATCCATAATATGATATGGAGCATTTCCATTCAATTGACACCACCTATATTTAAACAAACATCATTTCCCCTTAATGCCATCCTACCAGCACCCTCAAGGAATAGCAGTGACAAAAGTTACGAATTTGACAATTTTATTAACATTTTTTAAATCTTTTTTGAACAAACACCTAATTAGTCATATAATCTCTAACCCAATTAAGAAAGTCAGGATCGCCACGATAAAAAATTGGAACATTCGCTTTTTCTTTTAGAACCCCTAAAAGGTTGCGGTCTAATGTGATATATGCTCTTATCTCAGATAATTGTGACAGACTAGCATAATCATCAATACTTCGGAGCAATACAGCCTTTGAATAAGAAGCCATTTTATGCCCTTCAATAAAAATAACATCTGGCTTTAAATATGAAAGCCAAGCAATTTGCTGTTCAAGGGGCCAAGCGTCTAATTCAGCCTGAATTAACACCCTTCCGTCTCCCTCTACTAAAGAAGCCATCGCACCTGATTGCATGTGCTGGCTCGAGTCTTTTTCTTCGAATACAGTAGGCTTGCCACCGTGACCATGATGTTTTATCGTCACAACTTTTTTACCATCTGTTGTACAAATATCAACCATTCTTTTTAAAAGGGTTGTCTTGCCGCTATTTTGATACCCAACAAGTTGAAATATGATTGGTTTTACCATGGCCATTCACTTCCAACATCATCCTCCAGTATTAGAACCTCTACCTCCGTTCCTGCTTCGAAGCCCCGTGTCCCACCTGGTAAAAGCATAAGAGAATTCGCTCCTGCTAAGCTCATCACAATATTCGATTTATCTAATCCGCTAGGTGAGACTACTAGCTTCCCATTTGATACAGATAGGATACTCCGTACAAATCTAGTAAACGGATTCGCTTTTTTGAAATCAACCTGTAAGATAGCTTTCTCTTTACGCAAGTGAGGGTTTTCTGAAAAAAGCATTTTTCGAATAACTGGCCTTGAGAATAATTCAAATCCCACATAACAAGCGGATGGATTTCCAGAAAGTCCAAATAAAAGCTTTCCTTCTAATTGTGCAACGGTTGTGACACTTCCAGGCCGCATCGCCACCTTATTAAATAATACCTCTGCTCCTAATTTTTCATAAATTGCTGGTAAATAGTCAAAGTCACCTACTGAAACTCCACCCGTTGTGATCAGCATATCTACTTCCGAAATTGCTTTGTTAACTGCTTCAAAGCATGTATCAAAATCATCAGGAAGTTTACCAAAATAGTGAACGTCAGCACCTACTCGTTCAATTTGAGCAGCAATCATATATGAATTGCTATTGCGGATTTTTCCAGGTACTAGTGAATCGTGAACATCTAGAAGTTCTGTGCCTGTAGCGAAAAGACCAACTCTTGGCTTTTTAGCAACTGATACCTCAGCATATCCAAAAGTCGCTAGCATTGCTTGAATACCTGGATTAACCTTTGTTCCTTTTTTAACCAGGACTTCTCCTTCTTTAGCATCTTCACCACGGTATGATACATTATCCCCTTTATTGTACCTTCTCTTTATTGTCATATATTTTTTACCGTTATGCTCTTCTTCTTTTGTCAATTCAAGCATAACCACACAATCGCTTCCTGCAGGCATTTGTGCTCCTGTCATTATGCGAACTGCTTGGCGTTCATTAATTGTCTTATCGGTTACATGCCCTGCACCAATATGATCAATGACTTCAAACGTAACAGGATTTTGCTGACTTGCCTCGTTTGTATCCATTGATCGTACAGCAAATCCATCATATGGAGCACGATCAAAATGAGGAACATCACTTGTAGCCATTAAATCCTCAGATAGAAAGCGACTATAGCTTTCCTGTATCGTTACCTTTTCTATCTCGCCTGTGATTGAATATTGCATAACTCGTTGAACAGCCTCTCCAATCGGAATGGGCTTTCTTCTCTCTACCATTTCATCAGCTCCTATGTACATGCGGGCTTATTTTTTTTAGACTCTTTTTAGAACTTGAGTCAAAATTATTTCTCCTATTATTATAACTGTACAAAAAGCGACCCAACATGACAAACATCACAGCTCTAAATTGACATAGAAACTCCTTTTTCTTTTAGCTTAGCAATACCGCTTTCTAGTTTATCATCCACTACTGCAGCTGCTTGAATATGTTCATTGATCAAACGCTTCGTTTTTTCAAAAATCTCTTCCGTTTGCTTCATCTCATCTAGCGCTTGAAAGCAGCTTTGATTTTGGAAATAAATAAGCTCACGAACGTCATCAACCTGAATTCGCACTTTGCGAATCACTTGATCAATTACATCTATCTTCTCGACCGTTTGCTTCCCTAATTCCATTCCTGTTTGTACGATTGAAGAGCATACTTCGGTACTTCTAACTGTAGTATCAATGTCCCGTTGGAATCCCTTTGTTAATTTGGTTATCCCTTCTATACTGGAGGCAGTTTCCTCTGCCAAATCCCTTACTTTTGAAGCAACGATCGAAAACCCCTTTCCATGTTCTCCAGCTCTTGCTGCTTCTATTGAGGCATTTAACGCCAGTAAATTTGTTTGTTCAGCTATTCCCTTTATGATTTGGACAATCTCATCGATTTGATTGGATTGTGTTCTTACCGATTTAACCAGTTTCATATTCTGCTTCATTTCTACTCCAAGGTTACTTATTAGTTCTCCCATCCTCTTCACTATCGATTGACCTTCTTCCCCTTGAATAGCCATATTATTCGCTAATGATATTAGCTCTTCTCCTTTCTGATTCATGTGGTTAGCACTTTCTGAAGAAGCTGTTATTTCCATCCTCGTTTTTTCTACGTGTTTTTTAATAGTTGTAACTAAGTCTCCCAGTATATGATGCTGTCCATTTACAGTTTCATGCTGTTCAATCGCCATTATGAGTTCTTCTTGAAAGCGATTGACGAAACTCACTTGTTCAATTTCTTTATTATTCAAAGATTCTCTTAACCTCAAATTTTCTTCTATTAATTGATCTCTTTCTTCTAATATTTTCATATAAGTGTTTTGTCTAATAAACATCTATATACACCTCAACCTTTTTCCCTAAATATATCAACATATATTTTTTACAGTTATGAGATAAATCACATATACCAATGCAGTGATTTCCCTTTAATAAATGAATGTTAACTCTCCGTAAGGTAAAAATTCGATGTAAGTGTGATACGCATCACCAACATTCTGTTGGAAATTTATTATTCTTATAGTGTAAACCAATCCATTTGAAGGAGGATCCACATCCTATGAACACGATGCCATTCTCTGAAATCACTTACGTCAAAGATATAGTAAACGAAGCACCAAAAACGAGTGATGTTTTTAAACGCCATCGTATTGATTTTTGTTGCGGAGGTAATACCCCTTTAAAAAGCGCTGCCGCTGAAAAAGGAGTTAACCTTGCTAGCTTAATGGAAGAACTGCAGGAAGTATATTCACAATCCCAAAATCAAAAGGATGATTTAGAGGTTTGGACCAACTCATCTTCTAATGAAATTATCGAGCATATAATAGATCATTATCATCGTCCGTTAGAAGAAGAATTAAAAAATCTCAGTCCTTATGTAACGAAGGTAGCACGAGTTCACGGAGAGAGGAGACCTGAGCTCGTTCGAATTCACGATCTATTTTACGAATTGAAGGAAGAGCTACTAGAGCATACATTTAAAGAAGAAAGTGATGTATTCCCATTGCTTAAACAGCTTGATGATGTACAAGTTGAAGAACGCAATAACATGATGAAGGGAATTAAAGAGCTTGAAAAAGAGCATGATCATGCTGGAAGTATTTTGAAGGAGCTACGTGAGATTACTACAGACTTTGAGCCACCACTAGATGCTTGTGGAACTTATCGACTAGTTTTTAAAAGATTAGAGAATCTTGAACAACATACATTCATGCATATTCATTTAGAAAACAACATTCTGTTCCCGCGTTATTTTGAAGATTAAATCAAATTAAATAAACACTTTTTATTCTTATTTCTCAACTAAAAACGAGCAGAAACTTTACATTTATGATAGCAGATTCACGACAAAGGCAGTGAGAATCCCTCTCACTGCCTTTTGTGATATTTTTGATGGGAGTGGCGTTTGAAGGGGTGATTTCCATTATAAGATGCTTTGCTTTCCGAAGGGCGAGCGGTGAACCTCTACAGGGACTAAAGTGCTTTCAGGGTCTCAACTCTCCAGCTAATCCCGCATGTGTTTCGCATCCTTCCGCTCCCAACTGTCCGAATTCGAATGAAGAAGGTATTCTTACCTGGTTTATATCAGCAGTCTTTTAAGAATAACCTAAAACAAAAACAACTGTAGACGAACTCCATTGATTAGAGTTCGTCTACAGTCCGCCCGCTTATTATTTATCCACCAATATAAGACATTTCAATTTTTTTTCGGTTTTTTGCGGTTTCTTCCGACCTTTCATCGGAATAACGATCTTTCCGGCCATTCCATATTTGCATAATATGCTGTTTAATTTCTTCATTTGATACGCCACTTCTCATATAATCTCGAAGATCATGACCATTACCATTAAACAAGCATGTATATAATTGTCCATTGGCCGATAAGCGCATGCGTGTACAGCTAGAACAGAATGATTCTGAAACGGAAGGGATAAAACCAACATCCACATCAGTGCCCTCATAGCGATACCGCTTCGCCACTTCGCCAAAATAATCAGGATCTACAGGCTCTAGGAGATAATGCTCCTTTAACAACTCATAAATTTCTTTCTTCGTCACTACATCATCCATTTTCCAGCCGTTTGTACTGCCAACATCCATAAATTCTATAAACCTTAATTGTAATTCATTATCTTTACAAAACTTAGCCATTGAAACGATTTCAGTATCGTTTAAACCTTTTTTCACAACCATATTTATTTTGACACCTAGTCCTGCTGATTGAGCAGCTTTTATCCCTTCAACAATCGGCTGAACACCTACACCTCTACCATTAATATCACCAAATAGCTCATCATTTAGGCTATCTAAGCTGATGTTTACTCTTTTTAGACCTGCCTCCTTGAGAGCTTTTGCATGCTTAGGTAGAAGAACACCATTCGTTGTTAATCCAATATCCTCTAAACCTTCGATATTTGATAGCATGTTAACAAGCACTGGAAGATCCTTTCTCATCAGAGGCTCTCCACCTGTTAAACGAATCTTTTCTACTCCTAGTCCTACAAAGATTCGCCCAACTCTTTCTATTTCTTCATAGGATAATAGTTCACTTTTCGGAAGAAATTGAAAATCAGGTCCGAAAATATCTGCAGGCATACAATATTTACATCGAAAGTTACATCGATCAATCACCGATATCCGTAAATCTCTTAATGGTCTATTTAATTGGTCTTTTATGATTTGTTTCGTCATTAGCGTCAACCCCAACTATAAGAGTGCATAATCTCATCGTAACAATACTATGAAGAAAAAGATGTTAACAATCTCACACTATTCATCCATTTGCTTTCTTATTCTTATTACAACATAAAACTATTACCTATAGTTAAAAATAGCACTATTTGTCATGATGTTGTCAAGATTGAAAAGGCTATAGGTAAACTCAATAGACTTCGAGTTTGTCTATAGCCTTCTCAAGAAAAACCCACTTGGCGTTTTTTTACTAACACTTCACTTCAGCATTTTTTCTGCCATAATAATACCAACAGATAACTAAGCTAATGGCGTAATAACCTAAGAATAAGTACAATGCTAAATTGGCAGACCCTGTAGTATTGATGGACCAACCAAAGAGCTTTGGAATCAAGAATGCCCCATAAGCTGCAATCGCTGCCGTGAACCCTAATACTGGAGCTGCTAACTTGGCTTTTCCTCCTTCAAAAATATACGGAATCATACGGAATGTTGAACCATTGGCAATACCTGTTGCAAAAAATAATAGGATAAACATTGAGAGAAATCCAGTGAAATGATGGATGTTTAAGAAATAAATAACCCCGATGGTTGCAGCAATCATTAACAGTATATCAATCAAAGTGACCTTTGCACCGCTTCCAACTTTATCAGAAATCCACCCACCAACCGGACGGAATGCAGCACCTACTAGAGGTCCTAAAAAGGCAAGTCCAGCTGCTCCAGCTTCTGGAAACTCTGACTTGATTAATAACGGAAATGCTGCCGCATATCCAATAAAAGAACCGAAACACATCGTATAGAGCCAGCTCATAACCCAAGTATGCTTCTCCTTAAACATGGCTGACTGCTCCTTAAAGGATTGCTTTGTGCCAGGAAGATTATCCATTCCAAAAAACGAGATAATCGTGACAATTACAATTGGAATGACCCAAACAAAAGCTGCATTTTGAATAAAAATCTCTGATCCGTCTGGTAGTTTTTTGGCTCCTCCTGTTAGCATCCCTAGCCAAGGCACACTAATGATGATTGGTGTTACAAATTGAACAATACTGACTCCGATATTTCCTAACCCTGCATTTATACCGTTCGCTGTCCCCTTTTCTTTTTTTGGAAAGAATGGGCTTATATTTGCCATCGATGAGGAGAAATTTCCTCCTCCAATTCCACATAATGCGGCTAATAATGCCATTGTAAAGAAGGATGTTTCTGGATTTTGAACTGCAATTCCAATTCCAATTGCAGGGATTAGAAGCGCTCCAGTACTAATAACTGTCCAATTTCTCCCTCCAACGATTCCCGGCATAAATGTAAAGAAGATTCGAAAGGTTGCACCTACAAGTCCTGGTAATGCAGCAAGTGTAAATAATTCACTTGCTGTAAATTCAAAGCCTACATCATTTAATCGTACAGCTGTTACCGACCAAATTTGCCACACAATAAAGGCAAGCATTAAGGCAAAAACAGATATCCATAAATTTCTCTTTGCGTGTTTTTTCCCTTCTGCCTCCCAGTAATGAGAATCTTCAGGATTCCAATTCGTGATTCTAGCCATCTTCATCAAACCTCCAACCTGTGTTATTTGAAAATAAGCATGCTATTTGCATTTATCGTAAAGAAAAGGAGGATTTCAAGATGTGAAGTTCTTCACATCCCTTTATAAGTTCAAAAAGTATTCACAAACAAAACTTGAACCACCATTCAAACATGAACATATTGTTAAACTATTGGAAACCTTATTGACACTCTTTTCTCTATAATTCATGCTACAAATAGACGTACTATTTAGTAGCGAAAATTAATAATGATTAAAGGGTGATGCTTTGTGGTTGAAAAAATGAAAGCAACACATTCGATACAAATTAAAGAATTGCTCAGGTTTGCTGATCGAACCTTTCAAGTTGAAAAAGGTTCCTTTCTATTTCAAGAAGGAATGGAGGCCGTTGAGCTTTATATCATTCTTTCTGGAAAAGTACAAATTAGTAAAATGACGACAGATGGAAGAGAACTCTCCCTTCGCATTTGTGGAGAAAATGATATTTGCGGAGAATTAACGCTCTTTACCGAAAAGCCTAAATACCTATTAAGTGCAAAAGTGATTGATCGTGCTGAAATCATAGCCATTAAGAAAGATGTGATAGAGAAAGAGATCTTTCAAAATAGCAGCTTAGCTTTTGAGTTTATGAAATGGATGAGTGATCATTTTCGAAAAACACAAACCAAATTCCGTGATCTAGTCTTAAATGGGAAGAAAGGTGCATTATTTTCCACTCTCATCCGCATGACCAATAGTTATGGAGTTGAAGTTCAAGACGGCATCTTAATCGATCTACCGCTAACCAATCAAGAGCTTGCCAATTTCTGTGGTACCTCAAGAGAGAGTGCGAATCGGATATTAAACGATCTAAAAAAAGATCGTATTCTTTCAATTAACAAAGGTAAAATTGTTATTCATGACCTGCAATTTTTAAAGGATGAAATTGGATGCGAGAATTGCCCTGCTGTATATTGTAGTATCGAATAAATGTAGGAAAGAATGAGACCATTAGCTTCTATTCGCTAATGGTCTCATTCTTATGCTTGTTTCTGCCTTAATGCCTTGGGAATATACACACAAAATGGCTCACTTTCTAAATAGTCACCTGTCATGGCAAATGCACGTGAGCGTGAACCTCCACATACATATCGGAATTCACATTTACCGCATTTTCCTTTGTATTGGTCTGGATCTCTTAAATTCTTAAAGATTGGAGATTCGCGATAAATAGTAGCTAATGATTGCTCTCTGACATTTCCTGCCTTAATCGGCAATAAACCACTAGGATAAACGTCGCCAATATGTGAGATAAACACAAATCCATTTCCATCATTTACTCCTTTAGGAGCCCTTCCTAACCCATCAATTGATCCTGTCCTGCCTTGTTGAGTTAGTGCATCTAAATATTGAATTTCATCAGGCTGAGCCTTTGCTTCTCTCAATTTCTGCTGAATGACAACCCTTCGATAATGTTGAGCTGCTGTAGTCTTAATATCAAACGGAACTTTTCTACTTAGTTGATAGAGCCATGTGAATACCTTTTCATGTTCAGCAGGTGTGATCATATCCTTCTCTTGTCCTCTGCCAGTTGGTACTAAGAAAAATACACTCCATAAGACGCACTTAAGACTCTCTATTAGCTTCGCCATTTCTTCTAAGTAATCATAATTGTAACGAGAAATCACTGTATTTATTTGAACAGGAATCTCAAGCTCGTGGAGGTATTTTATTCGTTCAATCGTTAAGTCGAAGGAACCTGAAGTGCCGCGAAAATGATCATGAATATCTGCATTCGGTCCATCTAAGCTAAATGCCCAGCGAGATAAGCCAACTTCCTTTGCCTTTTCAATTGCTTCTTTCGTGACATTTGGTGTGGCGCTTGGTGTCATCGAAACTCTTACACCCTTCTTAACTGCATATTCTGCAATATCAAACACATCTTTGCGCATTAATGGGTCTCCACCTGTAAACACAAGCATGGGATTGTCCATTTCATAAATTTGATCAATTAAGTCTTTTCCCTCTTCGAACGTTAACTCTCGAGGGTCTGTCTTATATTGAGCTTCAGCCCGGCAATGCAAGCATTTTAACTGACACGCCCTAGTCAATTCCCAAATCACGATAAAAGGGTCTTTTTGAAAATCTCGATTAAATACCATTTATGCCCCTCCCTACTGCTTCTATGAGGATGATTATAGTTGAAACAGAGATGAAAGTAAGTGAAGTATCTCACATATTATAATTTTTCAATAGAAAAATGAGCTTTTCTCTATATCTTCTAATGTAATAATCAGAACAAAAGCTCAGGGCACCTTGTTCAAGCTAGGGAAGGCATAAGACAGTTCAGAATTGATGAAATTTATCTTCTCTTAAACAACAAAAAGGCTGAGACATAAGTATTTCATTCAATGGTATATCCGAACGATCAAGAGTTATCTCCTTTTACTAGTTCAGGTATTCTTGTTTGTTTGGAAAACAAATTTTTAAAAAATGGTGGAGTGGAGCGGAAGACACTCGACTACTAAGGGTAAAAGAGGAAAGACTGAGACACCAAAGCGCAGCGAGGAGGATCAGCTTCCTCCCCGCGGAATGCGAGTGTCTGCAGCGCAGGTGGAACGAACTTGTTTTTACAACCTAACTATTTGAATAAAGTCATTGATCGTCTTTGAGAAGGAGTCATTTAGCTATGTCCCAGCCTCTTGAATAATCCGAAGCTCAATCAATAGAATTCAGCATTCATTATGAAATGGTAAGTACTTCATATTTCTCTGCAAGCTCGATAAAGTGACCCATGCCACTTATTTTGCCGGTAATTATTTTACCTTCTACATCATAATAGTCAACACATGTTTTACAGGCGAAAACATTGACACCTTTGCCTTCTAATTCCTTTATATGGACAGAAACAAACGACTCTTCCGTTAGGGTGTAGACTCCTCTATTCATACAAAATATAGCGGAAGGTAGCTCTTCTCTTTGCTTTAATAGCGTAAAAAACGTTTCTAGCACTCCCTCACCTAGCTCTTTATCTCCTTTTCCTAGCTGGTCAGAGCTCACTAGTATTAATTTATTTTTCAAAGGTCTCTCCCCCTAAAAAAGTGCTTAGCGAATTCCAAGTGCAATTTTTGCATAGCGAGACATCCTATCTTTATTCCATGGTGGATTCCAAACTATGTTCACTTCTGTTTCCTTCACTTCTGGAATATCTACTAAAGCGGATTTAACTTGCTCTACAATTGTTCCTGCAAGTGGGCATCCCATGGAAGTCAATGTCATCTCAACAGTTGCAATTCCTTCTTCATTTACATCTACGTTATATACAAGACCTAAATTGACAATATCTACACCTAACTCAGGATCGACAACAAGCTCTAATGCTCCCATTAAACTATCTTTTAATTCTTGATCCATATTTCTACACTCCTTTAAATTTATACTTATTTTACTGCTAGTTGCATTAAATAGCGTTCAAACCATTCCACTGTTTTCTCCACACCTTCTCGACTAACCTTATGTCCAGCATGCTCGTCACTAATAAAGCAAAGTCTCTCTGGAGCCCCTCTGTATATTGGTTTTATTTTGTGATAAAACTCATATGTATAGGAGAAGGGAACAACGGTATCTTTCTTTCCATGCCAGAATAAAAGTGGTCTTTGATCTAGTTTTTCTGGCTGAATGCTAAGGTCTAGCCCTCGAAGCGTTGACAAAAGCTGTGCTAACTCTTCTTCCGAAATAGACAGCATTCCTCCTTGTTTCTCTAGATCCGCTAATTGTGCTAATGCAAACTTTTCATAATAAGGCATTCCCATTAAGCTTACAGCTGATTGAATCCAGTCATACTTTGTTAATGCACCTAGAGTTACAATACCTCCCATCGAGGTTCCAGCTAAACCAATGCGCTTAGGATCAATCAATTGCTCTGCTTCAAAGTATTCTTTAATAGTATGCAACTCGTCAATAGTCGTTAATACAATTTCCCAGAATCGTACACTTAGTTGATGTTCGTTAAGCCCGATAGTTCTTTCTCCGTGATACAAAGCTTCTGGTAAAACCACACGGAATCCTTTTTCAGCTAAATAATATGCATAATGGAGATTGTGCTCCTTCGCACTTGTAAAGCCGTGAATAAAGAAAACCACTGGCAGTTTTTCTGAAAAATATTCTTGTTTTACAATATGTACCATTGGGATTTGTTGGATCCGTTTATTCTCAACTACAACCAAATTCAAACCTCCAATACAGATTTTTGTTAAACTAATAGTATATGTTTTTACAATTGAATTAATAAATTGTTACCATAGTGTTTATAAGGTAAATTTGGTAAACGTCTGTTACATCGATAAACACCATCTACCAACTTTCATTGATTGTAAAAAAATTCTTTAGATTTAGTGTATCATGTAGACAGTGATTTTCTCAAAGCATTACACTTATTTTGTAAAAAATGAAAAAGGAGACTCCCATGAAAGAAAAACATTTAATCGCACTAGACTTAGACGGTACGTTATTAAAGGATGATAAAACCATTTCAAATCAAACAAAATTGGTACTTAATAAAGCTAAAGAAGAAGGTCACATTGTGATGATAGCAACCGGTAGACCCTATCGATCAAGTGAAATGTACTATCATGAGTTAGGATTAAATACGCCGATTGTTAACTTTAATGGCGCTTTCGTTCATCATCCTAAAGATGATGCTTGGGGCAGATTTCATACTCCTTTAGACATTAAAGTGGCTAAGGAAATTGTAGATGCTTGCAATACATTTCAATTTCACAATATTATTGCGGAAGTAATAGATGATCTTTATTTCCATTATCACGATGAAAAGTTAATGGATATCTTTAGTTTAGGTAGTCCTTCATACACGACAGGTGACCTACGACAATTTCTAAAAGACTCTCCAACAAGTATGTTAATCCATGCTGATGAGCACCATGTGAAAGAAATCCGTGATCATTTATCTGCTGTACACGCTGAAGTAATTGACCATCGAAGCTGGGCTGCTCCATGGCATGTAATAGAAATTGTAAAAACTGGCTTGAATAAAGCGGTTGGTTTAAAAAGAATTTCGGATAACTTAAATATTCCTCAAAACAGAATCATTGCATTTGGGGATGAAGATAATGACTTGGAGATGTTGGAGTTCGCTGGAAAAGGAATTGCAATGGCCAATGGAATAGATGCGGTGAAAAATATCGCAAATGAAGTGACCCTTACAAATGAAGAAGACGGCATTGGCGTTTATTTAAATGATTACTTAAATTTAAAAGCACTATAAAATTATGCAAGCAAGCCCACTCGTTCCCTTTATTATTATGTCTCTGTTATGGGCATATTATTTAATGAGTCAGCAACTAGGACTCATCACAGCTCTTAACAAACTGGAGGGATTCGGAATGGGTAAACGTAATAAATCAAAACGCTTTGTACAAAAGAGTGCAAATAGTGTATCTAAACATGATGAACGTATTCCCTATCACATGACTTATTCTGAAGCGGAAGCGCAAAAGCTAAAAAATGTGAATGAATCTTCTCTTGGTGGAATATAAAGAGCAGTTGAGGTACGCTAGCACCTTGGATGCCAGCTTCAAGTGCAAGCAAAAGGATGGAGAGCATGATCTCCATCCTTTTTGATGTTATATAGATTTTCAAGGATTACTTTCTAGCTAATATCAATCCACAAACACATTTTAATAAAATTTTTCAAGTACAAGGGGATATGTGTGAATGATTTTTCCGTCTTGTTGGCTTCTCTCATATAAGTTCAAAATAAGTGTACCATTTGTTGGTAATTCATCCCTCGGTATAGATACTTCTATCGTAAATGGGCTCCAGGATGGAAATGACTTTTGTGTTTTAACAGAAGTTTCTTGAATGAATTCATTGTGCCCGTCTTCAACTGTATAGAAAAATTCACCGTCGATTGGACGGGATTTACCCGTTACAGCATAGATCCCTTTTTCTCCTGAAACTTTGATTTGCTTGAAAACCGGATTTTCAGCAGGTACTAATAAAGTTGATTCCGATTTTTCTTCGGAATCCACCCGCTTCCCATTTACTAAATTCGCCATTAAATAAGTGGTTACTCGAAATTCCTCAGGTTTTACCCTTTCGTCCTCATAAGATAGATTCCATTTTTCTATCCAAGTGCGTTTCTCATTAGGTTTTAATGTGATCTTTTCAACTGTTTGTGTAAACGAAAGCCGTTCTGAGTAACGATAGATCACTTGGTCTTTATCATTTTTCACTTCAATTTCATAGAGCTGAGAAGAAGGGAATTGAAAAGTAATAGGAAAAGCTTCTTCATTTTTTAAAACGAGTTCAAATTCCGCATGCTCTGGTCCTGCTGTTGGAATTACATAAAAAGAATAATCAATTGTAGAGGCTTGCCCTCCTTCTTGTGCTAATCCAACTAAAGGATACAATAAGCATAATAAAAGAATGGCCACTACTAATCGTTTCATTTACGTCCCTCCATTAAGAATTATAATTAATCTTTACGGAAAAAGCCGATAATCCCCGTTGTTTGAACGATATTGGTAAAAGCATTTGGATCTACTTCATTGACAACCTGCATTAAATCATAAAGCTCGTAACGGGTAATTACGATGATCATCATTTCTTTATCCTCATTCGTAAAAGCACCCTTTGCAGGAACTGTGGTGATACCTCGAACAAGCTTAGCATGCACAGCTTTTTTCATTTCATCCGATTTTTTTGTTACAATCATTGCCGTCAGTTTTTCATGCCTTGTATGAATGGCATCAATCACACGAGTTGATGCATATAAGGTTACGAGCGTGTAGAGCGCTTTTTCCCATCCATATAAAAACCCTGCTGTCACAATAATAATCCCATTTAACGTAAAGAAATATGTACCTACAGGGCGATCCTTCATTCGGGATAATACCATAGCAACAATGTCCATCCCGCCTGTAGATGCCCCCCATTTTAAGGTAATCCCTACACCAACTGCTGCAATAACTCCACCAAACACTGCATTCAGTAAAATATCTTCAGACAATTGAATAATGGGAATAATCTCCAGAAATAGAGACATAAGAAACACACTAATAAAACTATATAGCGTAAATGATTTCCCTACTTTTTTCCATCCTAAAATGGTCACAGGGATATTTAAGATAAATAAGAGAATCCCTGTTGATGCAAACGATCCAAAAATCCCAGATAATAGCTGAGCTACACCTGCGAATCCGCTTGCATAGACATTTGCAGGGATTAAGAAGAAATTCATAGCCATTGCATTTAATAATGCCCCTATAGCTACGACAATGAGTTTTTTCGTTTCAAGCCAAATCATGAAGAGTCCTCCTCAAACCTATTATTATTTCTATACCCTAAAACGATGTTTTTGAACACAAATAATTGTATTTTAAATTTTTTCAAGCTAAACTTATAAACAAAGAATGCCGAAAGCAGGTGAACTATATGTCAGTAAAGATTTTAGCTGACAGCGCGTGTGATTTGCCATTAAGCTTTTACAAGGAAAATGATGTCACACTATTACCACTAAAAGTGGAAATTGATGGTGAGGAGTTTGAAGATCTCGTAACCATCCAACCTATTGAAGTGTATAACGAAATTCGCAACGGAAAAACTCCAAAAACCTCTCAAGTTTCTCCCCATACCTTTAAAGAAATCTTTACCCGTATGGCGGAAAATAATGAATCAGGTATTTATATTGCCTTTTCCTCAGAACTATCAGGTACATATCAAACTGCTGTAATGATTAAGGAGCAAGTGCAAGAAGAGTTTCCACAGCTAGACTTAACCATTATTGATTCAAAATGTGCTTCCGTTGGCTATGGCTTAGTTGTCCTTGAAGCTACACGACTTGCTAAGGAATCATTATCAAAAGGCGAATTAGAAGATAAAATCATCTTCCACTGTCAGCATATGGAGCATTTATTCTCCGTAGAAGATTTAGATTATTTAGCAAAAGGCGGTCGAGTATCTAGAGCCTCTGCATTTCTTGGTGGTTTGCTAAACATCAAGCCCCTATTGAATGTTGAAGATGGAAAGTTGATTCCGATTGAAAAAATCCGCGGTAAAAAGAAGCTTCTTAGACGAATGATTGAAATAATGAAGGAACGCGGAGTCTCTCTTGATACTCAATTAATTGGGATTAGTCATGCAGATGACCTTACAACAGCTAATGAAATCAAAGAGATGATCCAAGCTGAATTCCACCCAAAGGGCTTTTATATGAATACGATTGGTTCAGCAATAGGCTCACATACTGGACCAGGTACAATTTCCATCTTTTTCTTAAATAAATTGCCTTCTTAAAGTTACATACTCCTTTCGATTTATACAGACACTATAAATGAACCTATTTTGGAAAGGAGTATTTCTATGCCACATACTTCTGATAATGATAAAAAAGCCAAGGACAAAAATGCACTTCGTCATGAAAAAAACATGATGAAAGAAAAAAATCGCCAAGCTGGCAAAAATCAATATTCGAAAAATACTGATCATCTATAAAGATAAAAAAGGCTAAGAGCAAGCGTTCAAATGACGCTTGCTCTTTCTTCAGTCTTTTTTCACATATGTCCAGCCTTCTTCTTGGTAAATCTTCCCTTCTTTCATTAGCTTACCTAGAGCACGCTTAAATGCACCTTTGCTCAATTGAAAACGCTCTAAAATATCTTCTGGCATGCTTTTGTCCCCATACGGCATAGCTCCATTTCGAGATAAGAGGTATTGATAGACTCCCTCTGAATCTTCATCTAAGGCTTCTTGCTTTCTAGGGAGCAATGATACATTGACCGTTCCATCTACTTTCACATCAACGATCCTTCCCTCAATCTTCTCCCCTAAACGAGGCTCCTCTAATCTTTGGGATTCATGAATAAAGCCTTTGTAGCCCTCAGCTGTGAATATCCAGCTACCTACTTTAGCCGTACGATATATATGACCTTGAATGTTTTTGTTATAGTCCTTGCTTGTAGCTTCAATCGAAAGTTCTTCCATGATTGGGTCTGTTGCAAGCTTCGCATACAATCGATGATTTCGGTTAATGCGGATGGTGATATATAGTAAGTCACCGATTTGTGGCCATACTGATCTATGAGTAGGCAAATCCTCTTCGCCAAGTAATAGATGTTTATTAATCCCTATATCCAGGAAAACACCAATTCCTGGCTTAATATCTACAACTTTTACCCAATTGTATTTTCCTACGGATACAACTGGAATTGTCGTCGTTGAGGCAACCCTTCCTTGGTTATCCGTATAAAGAAACACCTGAACCTTCTCATCCACGCTGTATTCTCGATCAGCTTCATTCGTATGTAACAATACATCTTCTGTTCCGTCCGTTAAAAAGTAGCCAAACGAAGCTTCTCTAGATACAGTTAAGTTAACTACTTCACCAATCTGCTCTTGTAATGACATATTTATCCTCCTTTTTCTTTCCTAAATCTATATAACAAACGCCATTAAGACAAATTGAACTCATTGTCTTTTGGATACTTTACTTTCTACTCAGAGTTACTCCTATTCATTATAGTCCTTCTCGTGTATGAACCTTGATCACAATTTAGTTAACCCTTTGCGAAGAAATTGTCCATAAAGTTGTTTGAACTGCTATATTTTACTATAATGTAGCCATAAAGTGAAACCTTTCCGTAATGGTTTTTATTATTCCACACGGAAATTTCTTTTACCCAATACTTATCAAATTATTAGGAGGTACATATGGCTAAGGATAGTTCATTTGATGTTGTATCAAAGGTAGATTTTTCAGAGGTTACAAACGCTATTAATCTTGCACTAAAGGAAATTAAAACACGCTATGATTTCAAAGGAAGCAAAAGTGATGTTTCACTAGATAAGGAAGAGCTTGTTCTTATTTCAGATGATGAATACAAACTAGAACAATTAAAGGATGTCTTAATTAGCAAAATGATCAAACGTGGAATTCCGATTAAAAACCTCGATTACGGTAAAATTGAAGGAGCTTCTGGTGGGACAGTCCGGCAGCGTGGAAAGCTCATTCAAGGAATTGATAAGGACAATGCTAAGAAAATTAATATGCTTATTAAAAATAGCGGGTTAAAAGTAAAAAGCCAAGTGCAAGATGATCAAGTACGCGTCACAGGAAAGAATCGTGATGATTTGCAACAAATCATCGCTGCCATTAAAGATGCAGACTTATCAATTGATGTTCAATTTATTAATTATCGCTAATCAATACAGTGCGAATGGGATGATGCTCATTCGCATTTTTATGTCGCAAAAACTTCACATTTCGTCCTTGGATATAATGAATGACTCATGTATTATACCTATATAGGTATAATTTTTTTCTAACAAAGGAGGCTACAAATAGATGAGCAAAAAAATTATTATTGTTGGTGGAGTGGCCGGCGGAGCAACAACTGCAACGAAATTAAGAAGATTAGACGAGCAAGCAGAAATTATTATGTTTGAGCGTGGAGAATTTATCTCCTTTGCAAACTGCGGACTTCCTTATCACATCAGTGATGTGATTGAAGACCGTTCGAAGCTTCTAGTTCAAACAGTGGAAGGAATGACTAGTCGTTACAACCTAGACATTCGTAATTTCACAGAGGTACTTTCAATTGATCGTCATAAGAAGAAGATCAATGCGAAAAATTTGCAATCTGGAGAAGAATACGAGGAGTCATATGATATCCTCATTCTCTCTCCTGGTGCCAAGCCTTTTGTACCACCAATAAAAGGGGGAAAGAATCCAAATGTCTTTACACTCCGTAACATTCCTGACATGGACAAGATTAAATCTTTTATAAGTGAACAAAAACCCAAAACCGCAGTTGTGATTGGTGGAGGTTTTATTGGAATTGAAATGGCTGAAAACTTAGTTGAAGCAGGTTTAACCGTTTCAATCGTTGAAAAATCAAACCAAGTAATGGCTCCTATTGATCCTGAAATGGCTGAAATAGTTCATAACAAGCTCGAAAATAAAGGAATTAATCTTGTTCTAGAGGATGGCATTCAAGAGGTTACAGAAAGCGGCAGAAATGTAGTGTTAGAGAGCGGAAAAATGCTTGACTCAGACTTAATCATTTTAGCTATCGGAGTTAAACCAGAGAATAAATTAGCAACTGATGCAGAGTTAGAGCTAGGTGGAAGAGGTGGAATCATCGTCAATGATTATCTTCAAACATCTGATGAATCTATTTATGCATTAGGAGATGCCATTGAAGTTAAGGACTTTGTCCTTGGCTACCCAACTATGATTCCTCTAGCATGGCCAGCAAACCGGCAAGCACATATTGTTGCACACCATATAGTAGGAAGAAAGATCAAATATCCAGGAACTCTTGGCACATCTATTGTTAAAGTCTTTGACTTAACAGTAGCAGCAACTGGGAATAACGAAAAGACACTAACACGTTTAGATATTCCTTATGAAGTTGTTCATATTCATCCACTTTCACATGCTGGTTATTACCCTGGTGCAGAACCGATTGCTTTAAAGCTAGTATTTGACAAAGAGACAGGGAAAATCTTTGGAGCGCAAGCAGTTGGAAAAGATGGAGTGGATAAGCGGATTGATGTCCTCGCCACTGCCATCCGTGGAGGTTTGACTGTTCATGATTTGCAGGAGCTTGAATTAGCATATGCCCCTCCATTTTCGTCAGCAAAAGACCCAGTCAACATGCTGGGATATGTTGCGGCCAACATTGTCGACGGCATGATTGAAACAGTGAAATGGCATGAAATTGACGAGCTTGTTCAAGGAGGAGGATATTTACTCGATGTTCGAACAACTGTAGAACATGATTGTGGATGTATCCAAGGTTCTAATAATATTCCTCTAGATGAACTTCGAGATCGATTAGAGGAACTTCCGAAGGACGATACGATTCTCATCACCTGTCAGGTTGGATTACGAGGATATCTCGCGTCAAGAATTTTAATGCAGAACGGCTTTAAAGTAAAAAATTTATCTGGTGGCTATAAAACATATTCCACTTTTAAAAAGTCATAAGCATCCTTAGACGACTTGCTATTTAGCAGGTCGTTTTCTTCATTAATAAAATAATAGCAGGATCAACACACGGATAATTTCAGGAGATGGGGCAAATCCAAAATAATAAATGTAAGTTAATTCACCTGTTTTATTCCATACTAATAAGGGAAACTTCTGAGAAATGGAAGGAGTGCATGAGAATGAATAAGGAAAATCAATCGTCAGCAGGATTTCCCCCGCAACATCAAAAGCGCCAGCCAGGAATCGAATCACAGATGAAGCCCCTGCCTTTATCCGTCGATTCTAACTACAAAGGAAGCGGAAAGCTAAAGGGTAAAACAGCCATTATTACCGGTGGCGATAGCGGAATTGGTAAAGCAGTTGCCATCTATTTCGCAAAAGAAGAAGCAAATGTGGTCATCTCCTATTTGGATGAGCATGAGGATGCTGAAGAAACGAAAAAGCTTGTCCTAGCTGAAGGACAAGCTTGCATAACGATTTCTGGAGATATTGGGGATGAAGGCATTTGTCGTCAATTAATCCAGCAAACGCTAGATACATTCGGCCGCATTGATATCCTTGTAAATAATGCAGCAGAGCAGCATCCACAAAAAAGCTTAACAGACATAAGTGTTGAACAATTGGAACGAACCTTTCGTACGAATGTTTTTTCTTATTTCCATTTAACGAAAGCAGCACTTCCTCATTTACAAAAAGGGAGCTCGATCATTAATACGGCTTCAGTAACGGCTTATGAAGGAAATGAACAGCTAATAGATTATTCTTCTACGAAAGGTGCCGTAGTTTCTTTTACCCGCTCTCTTGCTAAAAGCCTTGCAAGTCAAGGTATTCGAGTAAATGGCGTAGCCCCTGGCCCTATTTGGACACCGCTTATTCCATCTACCTTTTCTGCAGAAAAGGTGAGCCAATTTGGGACAAACACTCCGATGGGGCGAGCGGGACAGCCCTTTGAGCTAGCACCTAGCTATGTTTATTTAGCAAGTGATGATTCAGCTTATGTAAGTGGACAAATGATTCATGTGAATGGCGGGACAGCCGTAAACGGGTAAAGTAACAATAGCTCAGTGCGTCTTGGTCATGCAAGGGCAAGCAAGACAAACTAGAATTGAAGAAAGTCATTCTAATCTGACGTACGACCTCTTAAGGCTTGTCGAAGTACTTTATCCCTAAACAAAGAAAAAACAAGCAGCTATGTGTACCTTTACATTCGCTGCTTGTTTATGACATGATTGGCCTCTTCAAACTAGGTATACTACAAGATGAACGTTTGATAATTCGATGAGAGACAATCATTCGTTTGACCGGTTCATTTGGATTTTCCACCAGTTGAATCAGTGTCTTCGTAGCATGGTATCCAAGATCAAAAATATTAATATCAACTGAGGTTAAAGGTGGACGGGACATTTCTGCTAATAGGACATTATTAAACCCAACAACAGAAATATCCTCTGGAACTTGAATTCCAAGCTCCGTTAAGGTGTTTAATATACCAATTGCCATAAGATCATCGGCTACAACTAGAGCAGTAGGTGGTTTATCCAATAGAAGAAGTTCGCGAACTGCCTCTTGTCCCCCCTCTTTTAAAAACTTCTCATGAACAATATATTCATTTCGGAAAGGAATTTTGGCCTCTCTTAAAGCTTTCTCATAACCAAGCACTCGATCAACTGTCACGACCAAATTTACATTTCCGCCAACAAACGCAATTTGCTCGTGACCAAGCTGAAGTAAATAATTTGTCACATCTTTAGCAGCCCTAAAATTATCATTATCCACATGAGAAATCGTCTCTTCGTGTTTAAATGGCTTTCCTACAACAACAAAAGGAAAATCCCTATCTTGCAAATAGTTGAGAACCGGATCTTCAACCTTCGAATAGAGCAGAACCAACCCATCTACCCTTCTACCTTGCACCATTTGGATGACGCCATCGTATATTTCTTCCTCTGTTTTCCCTGTCGTCATATGAAGAGCATATTGTCTTTCATGAGCCGCTTCACTAATTCCTCTTAAAACGGTTGGAAAGAATGGGTTTTGAAAAACAACATCAGTTGAACTCGGCATCACTAAGCCAATTGCTTGTGTTGACTGACTTGCTAAGCTACGAGCAATAAAATTTGGATGATACCCAAGCTGCTCCATTGCAGCTCTTACCTTTTGCTTTGTCTTTTCACTGATCCGAGGATTATTTGCAATCACACGTGAAACTGTTGAAGGGGCTACTTTTGCTAGTTTTGCCACATCTTTAATTGTTACACCCATCAGTTCCCCCTCTTTCATCATTGACTATTCCTTTATTATAATCGAATGTAAGCGTTTTTTCTTTCTTTTTTCAGTTATTCACATATTTCCCATAATATCTGAAAAAATGATAGACAAAGGGAGAGAAATATATCATTCCTCTCCCTCTCATCTATGCAACCTCTATTGTTCTGATCGATTTCTTCTCGCTCTTTTCCAAATTAATACTAGAAAACCAATGAAAGCAGAATATACAATACCCATTGTTACTAAATAAGGAATATTTAAGCCTGACTTATTTGTTAGTACATAAACCTCAGCTTCTTCTCGGTCAATAATCATCGTATATTCTTCGTTTTCCTCACGGACAAGATCGCCTGCAAGTAGCCCTCTCAGCTCCTTATCTGCCTCAAATGTACTTGCTGGGATGGCAATGCTTTGAGATTTTGAAGTGTTATTTAGAGCAACAATTGACACTTCATTCTCAAACTCACGCTTATAAACTGCTACACCATTCTCTTCCTTTACAAGCTCCATTGTGCCTTTGGTTAATGATGGTAGACGATCGCGAAGCTCCCCAAGCTTCGTTAAATACTCAATCAATTCTTTATCTGTTCGAAAGTCCATTTGATTATAATTATCAGGAACATCTCCACCATCTAAAGCAATCTCACTTCCGTAAAATACAATTGGAACTCCTGGGGTAGTAAACATATAGGCAAGTGTCAACTTCCATCGTGCACCAGGATGAATATTTTCATCAATAATTTCCCTTGTAAAGCGTGATGTTAAGTGATTGTCAACATAGTTCCCTTTTAGTACTTCATTTTCCTGCTGTAATGAAAGGAGCTCTGATATCGACTTGTCAGGCTTCTCAAATGCATTTCGCAAAGGTTTAACCAGACTTGTATTCAATTGAATATCCAGTTCTATTTCATTCGAATTTCCCATCAATATAAAATCTTGATTCTCTTTCTTGACAGCCTCTGAAAAATCTCGCCAATAACCGAAATCGCTATCTACGGTACCGATAAAATATCCATCAAGCTTTGTTTCTTGAATCCACCAGTTCGCTAGATTGACCATTTCCTTCTGCACTTCTTCATTTGCCAGGTTAACTTCATACTGCTCTTCATTCACCTGACCCTTTAACCAATCCTTTTTTTGTGAGTTTGTTACCCATGGATGTTCGCTTCCGACAAATTGAACAGGAAAATCGACGATTACTTTTAATTCAATTTTATGTGCTTCCTCAACAAGCTCCTTGAACATTTCAATATTGCCAAAGTGCTCTTCCGTTTGATAGAAGTCATTCACCCAATATCCATGATATCCTCCATCTGCATTTGCAAATATCGGTGACAGCATAATGGAAGTAAAGCCCATTTCTTTTATGTAATCAAGTCGATCTATGATTCCTTGAAAGTCTCCACCATGGTATGCATCCATATTTTCCATTTGTACATTTTCATTGTTTGATGGATCTCCATCATTAAACCGATCGATCATTAAAAAATAAATTGATTCATCTAGCCATTTCCGCTCTTCGTTTTCAACCGCTCCAACTGGGAGACCATAGAAAAGAAGAAATGGAATGAAGAATAGAGACAGTGCTCTTGATTTCATCCCCGCTCCTCCTTAAAAGGTGATATCGGAATGTAAAAAAGTCATATAGTTGATGGCATGCAATTTTGCATACCCTTACATAGCTTTACCTATTCAATAACCAATTAGACCCTTCTTTCATCCTCCTATAGATTAGCCTTTCCGATCTTCTTTAGTCAATCATGAAGGCTCTTATTCTATAAACAAGAAGAATTTCTCAAACCCTCTAATTCCTCTTGATTTGATTCCCTATTTTTTGTTACTTTGGAATATAATAATAATCAAAGAATAGTTTCTTAGAACGAATTGAATTTTGAGGATGCCTTGTACCTAGTAGCTTCAAACTGTACAATAAATTCCTGGCAAATGCGCAAACGATTGCGCTATAAATGGAGGTGAATATCTTTGATTGAATGTTCGTCTATATACCATCGTCCTATTGATCATCTAACGTATCCAATCGACCATCATTCACTTCACATTAAAATTCAAACGAAAAAAGAAAATGTGATGAAAATTAAATTAACTTATGGTGATCCATTTGAGTGGGAGAATGGCACCTGGATATCTCATATCACCGAAATGAAAAAGATAGGCAGTGATCACCTCTATGACTATTGGCAGACGAGTATCCATCCCCCTCATTTCCGTATTCGTTATGGCTTTGAGTTAATAGGTCATGAAAATCAAATTTTCTATACCGAGAAGGGATTCATCAATGAACGCCCAAATGACCCTGGTAGCTACTTTTGTTTCCCTTACTTACACAGCAATGAAATTTTTTCAGCGCCAGACTGGGTAAAAGATACAGTATGGTATCAAATCTTTCCTGAGCGGTTTGCAAATGGAAAAGAGTCGCTCAACCCAGAAAATACTCTAGCATGGGGAAGTGTGCCTCCATCCTCGACCAATTTTTTTGGCGGAGATTTTCAAGGAATCATTGATCACCTAGACTATTTGGGAGATTTAGGTGTAACAGGTATATACCTCACACCAGTGTTTAAAGCAAAATCTAACCATAAATACGATACGATCGATTATTTTGAATTGGACCCACAGTTTGGGGAGAAACAGCTTTTTCAAAAATTCATTATCCAATGTCATTCCCGAGGCATAAAGGTGATGCTTGATGCCGTTTTTAATCATTGTGGCTATTACTTCCCTCCATTTCAAGATGTATTACAAAATGGTGAAAAGTCAAAGTATCGAGATTGGTTTTACGTGAATCAGTTTCCTTTGGAAGGGGGACCTCTTCCAAATTACCGTACCTTTTCCTTTGTAGAAACTATGCCAAAGCTAAACACCCAAAATCCTGAAGTAAAAAAATACTTACTAGACGTTGGGCGCTATTGGGTAAGTGAGTTTGATATTGACGGTTGGAGATTAGACGTCGCAAATGAAATCGATCATATTTTTTGGAGGGAGTTTCGGACGGCCCTAAAAACGATAAAGCAGGATCTCTATATCTTAGGTGAGGTGTGGCACGATGCTATGCCATGGCTTAGGGGAGATCAATTTGATGGCGTAATGAACTATCCATTTACATCCTTTGTTATCCAGTTGTTTGCAAAAGGTGAGATAACAACCAAAGAATTTATCGAGGGGATGACAGCCGTAATATTCAAGTATCCTGAAACAGTCAACCAATCATTATTTAATTTGGTAGGAAGCCACGATACACCTAGAATTCTGTCAGAATGTGGAGGAGATATTCGAAAGGCTAAAATAATCTTTACATTTTTATTAACGTTTCCTGGAACACCTTGTATTTATTATGGAGATGAAATTGGATTATCAGGTGAAATGGACCCTGGATGTCGAGGATGCATGGAATGGGATCCAACTCAGCAAAATATTGAGTTATTTCAGCATATACAAAAGTTTATTAAACTTAGAAAAGAAGTCCCCCTTCTTGCAAATGAGGGTGATTTTTCTTTCCTTCACTCAACCGGTGTCACAGGGTGCCTAGCCTTTACGAAATCAACGGAAACAGAAGTTGTTTTGGTTGTGATGAACCCCTCTGACGAAAATAGTGAGTTTCCGATCCCCTTTCACTTGAGAGGAAAGAAGATTACAGACTTAATTCACTTGAAAGAGTATGCAGCTGAAGCAAGTCAATTGCTTGTCCAATTGCCACCATATGGCTATGAGGTTCTCCATTTTTCAAAGGAATAAATTTAGACACGTTTCATGCATAAGAACAAAAGCCCCGTTTTCATGAGGGGCTTTTTTGGAGGCTATTATGGAAAATCAATCAAAAAGGAATCTTACTCTATTTACGCTCACATGGCCCATTTTTATTGAAGTACTCCTACATATGTTAATGGGAAACGCAGATACCCTCATGCTATCTCAGTACTCCGATAATTCAGTAGCTGCTGTTGGCGTGTCAAACCAGATTCTAGCATTTATTATAGTCATGTTCGGTTTTGTCGCTACAGGAACGGCTATTCTAATTGCACAAAACTTAGGTGCTAAGCAAATGAAAACTGCCTCTGAAATAGCCGTCGTTTCATTAGGGGTTAACTTTGTATTTTCCCTTGGCTTAAGCTTAATCATTTTTTTATTAAGCGAGCGAATCCTCCTCTTAATGGATATTCCCAATGAACTATTAGAAGAGGCAGGCGTTTATTTAAAAATTGTTGGTGTCTTTTCATTTGTTCAAGCATTGATCATGACAGTTGGTGCCATTCTTAGAAGCTATAGCTTTACTCGAGATGTTATGTACATTACAATCGGCATGAATATATTAAATGTCATAGGTAACTATTTTGTTATCTTTGGTCCATTCGGTTTTCCTATTCTCGGAGTTGAGGGCGTTGCCATCTCGACAACAATCAGTAGATTCTTAGGTTTACTTGCTGCCCTTATCTTGTTATTTAATAGAGTTAAAGGCGGTTTCCCATTAAAGTTTCTATATCATTTTCCTAAAAAACACTTGAAGGACTTACTGCGTATCGGCATTCCATCTGCCGGTGAGCACCTCTCCTATAATGGTTCACAAATGGTCATCACTTATTTTATCGCGATTTTAGGTACACAGGCCTTAACCGCAAAAGTGTATGCACAGAATTTAATGATGTTCATCTTTTTATTCGGTATCGCCATTAGTCAGGGAACTCAAATTCTCATTGGACATATGGTTGGTGCAAATGAATTTTCAGAAGCCTACAAACGCTGCTTGAAAAGCTTGAAGCTTGCAGTGATGATTTCTTTTTGTGCTGCTCTAGTGTTTAGCTTTTTCTCCCATCAATTGCTAGGGATATTCACATCAGACAGTGAAATTATTCGGGTAGCTAGCACCTTAATATTGTTAACTATTCTGTTAGAGCCAGGACGCTCATTTAATCTAGTCATTATCAATTCATTAAGAGCTGCTGGCGATGTCAAATTCCCTGTGTACATGGGCATTCTTTCAATGTGGGGAGTCAGTGTAACTTTATCCTATCTGCTAGGCATCCATTTCGGTCTAGGCCTAGTCGGGATTTGGATTGCTTTTATAGCGGATGAATGGTTGAGAGGCCTCCTGATGCTTTGGAGATGGAAATCAAAAGTTTGGATGGATAAATCATTTGTAAAGAAGATACCTTCTCGCTCGTAGACTTTTGCTTTTCTGTTCGGACTCGGGTTCCTCTTTTTCTTGCATTCTTGTCCGATATCGCTCTCTCTTCGGACTCGGGTTCCTCTTTTTCTTGCTTTTCTGTCCGATATCGCCCTCTCTTCGGACTCGGGTTCCTCTTTTTCTTGCTTTTCTGTCCGATATCGCCCTCTCTTCGGACTCGGGTTCCTCTTTTTCTACCTTTTCTGTCCGAAATCACTCTCTCTTCGGACTCGGGTTCCTCTTTTTCTACCTTTTCTTGTCCGATCCGCCCTCACCTTCTTCACATTCATTTTCATCTTCTATCCTGACACCACCAACACATGGAGTTTTTTCATCAATAAAAAAACACCCGGACTAATCGCATGAAAAGTCCAAGTGTTTTACTAAAACAATTTATAATGAAGCCATAATTCGTTCTTTTATATGATCTGTGACGAAGTTTCTCTGCTTAAAGACGTTATAGCCCTTGTTCCGAATTTCATCTAAAATTGCTCGATATAGAAAGGCTGCTCCTTTTACAGGAATCCGTGAATACTCTGGATATAATTCTACTGTTTCCATTGCTTGCTCATAACTGTCTTCTGCCATTTTCGCGAGTTCTTCCCACATTGAGATGAAGCGTTCGTTTACCTCATAGTGAAGAAATTCCTTCATAGAATAATGATGCTGGATAAATTTCTCCTTTGGAAGATAGATCCTTCCTTTCATTAAGTCCTCGCCGATATCTCGAAGAATATTCGTAATCTGCATGGCAAGACCTAGCTGTATAGCCCCTTCCCTAAGTTCTGTTTCTTTTCCTGGTGCAAGAACGGGTAAGAGCATTAATCCCACTGTGCTGGCAACATGATAGGAATAATCAACCATTTCTTCTACCGTATCATATCTGTTTTTACATAAGTCCATCTTTTGTCCTTTGATCATGTCATCAAATGCTTGTTCATCCATGTCAAAACACTGAAACACATCTGTAAGTGCCATCCACATTGGATCATCTACAAAGCGGCCCTTTTTAAACAGTGCGTATTCTTGCTCAAATTGAAGAATTTCTCGCTTCGGATGGGCGCTTTCATCGATAATATCATCTACTCTTCTGCAAAAGGCATAAATGGCCCAAACAGCCCGTTTTTGGCTGGATGGTAAAAAAGAAAATGCTCGATAGAAGGTTTTCGAATTTTCCTTTATCACGTTTTCACAGAATTCATATGCGACTTGAAGTTTATCCAATTGTCATCACTTCCTCTTTTGATATATAGGTAGTCGTTTCCTTAAACATTTCCTCAGCGACCAATTTTGCCCCTTGCATAACTATCGGAATCCCCCCACCAGGGTGAGTGGATGCCCCTACTGCATAAACATTCTGTTCCTTAAATGGCTTTACTTGTGGTCTAAACACACCAGACTGCATAAGAGCGGGTGCTATACCAAAGCTTCCTCCCGCGAAGAGCCCTTCCGCCTCCGCATCTTCAGGTGTTCTCACTTTCATCCATTCGACATGCTCTCTTAAATTAGGGAACGCATCATCCTCTATTCGGCGAAGAATCTTTTCTTGAAATTCCCTCGTTTCCTTCCAAGCAATTTGAGACCCCGAAGGTACTGGAACAAGCACATAGAGAACACTTTTCCCCTTTGGAGCTAATGATGAATCTATACTTGAAGGGTAGAATGTATAGTACGATGGATCAGTAGGTAGTTCTCTTTTTTCAAATATCTCCTTCATCGATTGCTTAAAGTTACTTCCGATAAAAAATTGATGAGTCATTTGATCTTCATATTTCTTATTCAAACCGAAATAGAAGAGCAAGCATCCTGATGAAGGGGTGTATGACTTTTCTCTATTTAATAGCTCTCGCTCTGCTACTGGGAAATCCCCATTTACTACATATGAATCAAACACATGACGTTCATCGTTTACCATTAAGTAATCGACGTGTGAACCTGTGGAATGAAGCTCCTGCACTTTAGTATCCAAGTGGATGGTAACTTTCCTTTTGCGTAACTCCGCTTCTAACACATCAACTAAGCTACCATATCCACCTTTTAAATAATAAATTCCATGTTTATGCTCACTGTATGAAATTAAGCTGTAAATCGCAGGTGTCCGCAAAGGATTTCCACCAATATACAAAGTTTGGAGTGCATATGAAACTCTTAGTCTTTCATCCGAAAAATAGCGAGAAAGTTGCTTATACACATCTCGGAAAGCTTTCATTTCAAGTAAAGTCTTAATCGTTTCTTTGTTATAAAAATTCCGTTTCCTTGTAAAGGACTTTTCAAGAAACTTCGGTTTTCCTGTATTAAACCGACCTTCCATATCTTTCATAAATTGGCGGAAGCCTGCTAGATCATCGGGTGACAGAGAGGTGATTTCCTTTTCTTGCTTTTTCATATCCGCATACTTGGTATAAGCACTTTGATCAGCAAAATGAATTTTATACAGTGGATCACATTTGATTAATTCATACGCATCACTATTTATTCCTGCCTCTGTCAAAATATCCTGTAACATTTCTGGCAATAGGACAATGGTTGGACCTATATCAATTTTAAACCCATTCTTTTCAACAAACCCTAACCTTCCACCAAGCCGTGCCTCTTTTTCTAAAATAGTAACATCATGCCCTTGCTTTGATAAAAGTAATGCAGTAACTAATCCGCCTATTCCACCGCCAATAATCGCTGCTCTCATAGTGCCTGCTCCATCTTCGGCTGGATTGGGTATTCTATCTTAAGTCCGTCGCTTTCCATAATTAATCTTGTCGTAATTCGTGCAGACTCTAAAATAGTTGGGAGCCCACTCCCAGGGTGTGTCCCTCCCCCAACTAACCATGCATGGTTTAACTCTTCAAAGCGATTATGAGGACGTAGTACCATCATTTGTGATAGCTGGTGACCAAGATTAAAGGTTGCCCCTTTATAGACATGCATATCTTGTTCCCAATGCCGTGGGCTAATAATTTTTTCCACCTCAATAAATTGTCTTAAACTTTTAAAACCCGTTTTTCTCTCGATTGTCTCAAACACTAGATCTCGAAATGCATTCTCGTGCTTTTCCCAGTCGATTTCACTAAAATTATTTGGAACAGGAGCTAGAATATACAAGGCTGATTTTCCCTTTGGTGCTAACGTAGAGTCTGTAATTGATGCATTCTGAATATAAATGGAAGGATCCATAGATAACGTCTTCGTTTTTGTAATATCCTCAACGTTTTTCTTATAATCTTCTGCAAAACAAATCGTGTGGTGTGGAAGATTATACATATGATTGAGTCCTAGATAGATCATGAAGGTCGAGCAAGAATACTTCTTCTTCTCTAGCTTCGTCGGACTGTATTTTTTCAAAGCCCCAGGTTCTACAAGTTTTGTCATCACATGGGCAAAATCCCCATTAATGACGACTTCATCTGCCTCAATTTTCTCGCCATTTTCTAAAATGACACCTTTCACATCTTTTCCTTCTAGCCATAACTTTTCCACACCCATATTCAATCGGATTTCTCCACCATATTCCTCCGTTACCTTTGCCATTGCTTTAGGAAGTTGATTGAGTCCCCCAATCGGGTGAAATATTCCATGTTCATGCTCCATATAAGATAAGATGGAGAAGGCTCCAGGACATTCCCATGGAGACATTCCGAGATATTTTGATTGAAATGTAAAAGAAAGCTTGAGTTTTTCACTTGTGAAATATTGGCTTAACACGTCATAAAGTGACTTACCTAACGATAGTTCTGGAAGTGCTTTTAATACCTTTAAGCTTAAATAATCCGAATATCGATCCATCTTACTTTGAAGAATGGGTGTTAATACATCCATCTTCTTCTTTGTTTCCTTCATAAACGCCAGATACCCTTTTCCCTCACCTGGAAAATGCGTTTCAATTTGGTGATACATTTCATGTTCATTTCGAGTCATCTTTAGCTGAATATCGTCAAACTGTAACTCATACATGGTTTCTAACTCTTCCAATTGTAGATAATCATCTATGTTACGATTTGCGGCTTCGAATAGCTCCTCAGCAATATGAGGCATGCTCAAGAAAGTTGGACCAATATCGAAAGTATATCCATCAATGGTCATTGACCCATTTCTTCCTCCAACAAATGGCTGTTTTTCAAATACAGTTACGTTATATCCTTTACTTGAAAGGAGCATGGCTGCTGCTAATCCCCCTGGCCCTGCACCAATGACGATAATGTTTTTTGCCATGATTGGCCTCCTAGTATATTTATTGTACATAAGTTATACAAACATTATATAAACATCAACCACATTTGACAATTTTCAATGTGTTCATAAAAGAAAATCAGCTTCTATCTTTAATAGAAGCTGATTTTCTACGTTAATCCACAATATTAATATGATAATCTTTAAACCACACATGTATCTGTGCAAGATGAGCTAGTAATTGTGGACCTGTCATGAGCTGACCAAACCAAGGCTCTTTAAATGCAGCACCCTCACTATCAATCATTTCTTTTAATTTTTGCTGATCGAAAAACTCATATAATGCTGAATTTCGATCCTCTAAGATTTCTCCTAAGAATCCTTTGACTGCTTTCGTATAAGCTGGGTGATGTGTTTTGGGATAAGGACTCTTTTTACGATATAGAACTTCATTGGGTAAAACCCCCTCCAAAGCTTTTCTTAAGATTCCTTTCTCTCTGTTTCCATACATTTTCATCTCCCAAGGGATATTCCATACGTATTCTACTAGCTTATGGTCGGCAAACGGCACTCGCACCTCTAAGCTCGCCCCCATACTCATACGGTCTTTACGATCTAATAACGTCGTCATAAACCATATCATATTTAAGTAAAATAGCTCACGTCTTTTCTGTTCCTCTAATGACTCTCCATCTAACCTTGGTGTCTCAGCCACTGTATCATAATATTTTCCCATGACATAATCTTGAATTTTCAATCGCTCGCTCCAGTGGCCTTTCAGCAGTTCTTGACGTGCATGAACAGAACGCTGCCAAGGGAACCCCTCACGGCTCAAATCCTCGCTTCGGTGAAACCATGGGTATCCCCCAAAAATCTCATCAGCACATTCGCCGGATAATCCTACAACAAAGTCCTTTTTTATTTCACGACAAAACCATAATAGGGACGAGTCAATATCTGCCATACCAGGTAGGTCCCGTACATGAACTGCTTCGATTAAATGTTCGGCTAACTGTTCCTGTGATATGATACTGTAATGGTGCTTACTATTAAACGTTTCCGTCATTTTCTGAATAAATGCACCATCAGAATTTGGTTGAAATTCATTCGTCTTAAAAAACTGATCATTGCCTTCGTAATCAATTGAATACGTATGAAGCTGACCTTTCCCTTCATCTGCATATGCCTTTGCTGCAATGGCAGTAATCGCACTAGAATCCACCCCACCTGATAAAAACGTACATAGTGGAACATCTGAAACAAGCTGCCGATTAACCGCATCGGTAAATAAACCTCTTACCTTTTCTACAGTTTGGTCTAATGAATCTTGATGTTGTTCACTTTTCACATTCCAATAGCGCCATATTTTTTGACCTGAACGAGATAAGGTCATTGCATGAGCAGGTCTTAATTCGCTAATCCCTTTAAACACACCAGAACCTGGTGATCTCGATGGGCCAAGTCCAAAAATTTCTGAAAGCCCTTCACGATTCAGTTCCGCTTTCATGTTCGGATGGGCTAAGATCGCCTTTAGTTCAGATCCAAAGATGATTCCTTTTGCAGTATCCGCAAAGAACAAAGGCTTTACCCCTAACCGATCCCTGCCGATAAATAACTGCTGTTGTTTCTCATCCCAAACTGCAAAAGCAAAAATCCCATTTAAAAACTCCACACATTTTTCCTGCCATTCCATATAAGAAGCTAGTAAAACCTCAGTGTCAGAATGGCCGTTAAAAGAATATCCTTTAAGTAGTAACTCTTTACGGAGGTCTTCCGTATTATATAGTTCGCCATTGTAGCAGATCGTGTACTTATTGCTTTGTTTTACTTTTGTCATTGGTTGGATTCCACCTTCTGGATCAACAACAATTAACCGCTTATGACCAAATCCAACATGAACATCCGTCCATATATTTGTATCGTCCGGACCACGCTTCGCTAATGTTTCCGCCATTTTTTCGATAGTCGACGTTTCCTTTCGTAAATCTATTCCGAAGTCAACCCAACCAGTAATTCCGCACATGTGAACCATCCTTTCTTTGGTTGTCTATCTTGTTGTGAATGTAAACGATAGTCGAAGCTACCCATTACCCGTTTTCAAATATATGTGTTTGAATGTAAAAAATGAGAAAAACCCATTGTAAATATGCTTATTTACAACTTTTTTGAATAAGGATAACCACATTCATTAAGGTAGAATCTATTGTATGCAGCGATTACTGAGTTGGTTATTTACCTAAATGTAATATGATGAGTTATAAAATTTGAAGAAACTGTCTACAAAGGATGTTGAGGGATGATTACGGAGGTATTAACTTGAATAAACAGCAAAGAATTAAGCTAATGGAATATCAAACTCGCTCTTTCACAGAAGGTACCGTTGAATATATGAATGATCAGTGGGTTTTCTTTGATTCAGAGAGCGAAGAAGCATCATTAATGGATGACTACCTCCACCAGGAAATTGAAATCCTATACAACAATCGTTGGAAAAAAGGGAAGATTTTCGAAGGAGGCAAGATTGACTTAGGAAAAGACAGCATCTTTCTTCAGAATCATGATCTAATTCGAATTCGTAAACACTTAATTTATTCTCTCGAAAGATTATTAGAGGGTTTATCTGATGATTCATTTTTTCAATTTGTGACGAGCTTAAATAGCTTGCAGTTTTCTGTTTATGATTGTATTTATTGTTACAATCACCTGGAGTTTCTAGGCCATGAAAAACGAAAATCAGGAGTTAATTTTTTGATTTTTGATAATCAAGAACAGCTTTGCAATGTTCAGCATCATTTCAGCTATTTTGAAAGCATAAATGACCGTTTTGAGTTTACCATCAATAGCGGAAAACGGATGATTATCGAGAAGGTATCTTCTTAGCGTTACTTACAAAATGAAAGGCTAAATTCCATTAAAAATTCAGAAAAGGAACCAAGAGCGTGCTCTCGGTCCCTTAAACAACTATCTTTAGAAGCAGCACTTTTCACGTGCTGTTTTTTTCCTTTACACATGTCTTCTTTCAACTAAACGAATCCCAATCCCCATCATGACGACTCCCATCAACAGAAGGAGGCCAATTGGGTATAACAGGTCTGATACTGAAAGGCCTGATACGGTGACACCTTTTAATAATTCCATCCCGTACGTAATAGGGATAAATTTTGATAGTCCAAGGAGAAGCTCAGAAGAAACAATTTCAATCGGCCAGTAAGCTCCTCCTAGCATGGCAAAGCTCACACCAACTAACGGAATGACTGCGTTATATTGCCCCATCGTTTTCACTAAACCTGTTAATAAAATGGACATCGCAACAATTGCAAATAAATAGGGAATGACAACGAGTAGAACAGCTCCAAAAGCTCCCTTAAAATCGACTCCAACCATAAACTTAAACACACAGAATATTAATGCGATTTGAAAATATCCAATGAAGAAGCTATACAATAAATTTCCTACATATATCTGGGTCTTTGAGGTTGGTGAGAGAATTAAGCGATCCCAGATTCCTGACTGCTTATCTCTTAAAATCTCTACAACATTAAATGCCACCGTATAGATCGAAAAGAATAAAACATAGCCAAATAATGATTGTAATGTTTGATCATACACCCATTCCTCGTCGTCTTGGAAAGAAGTGATATGAATATCTAATAGAGGGTTTTGATTGATTTGCTGAAATACCTCGGTGCTTCCTGTTGCCTCGTTCACTACTTCTTCCTTTAGTTTTTCTTGATAGAATTGGTCTACATATTGTTCAATTAAACGATCATTTGAGTTTGCCCCTCCCAAAGTATAGAGAACGTAGCTGTCCTGTTCTAATTCAAGGCCTGCATTTGCTTTTCCAACAGATACTTCATCTAATGCTTTTCTTTTCGGAACTGCCTCAAATTGATACGTATCATTGTCATTCAATTCTTTCACTATCTGATTAAAATCATCATCTTCCATTGTACTATAGACAGGTACAATTATTTTTGAATTGGAGTATGAGGATGTTCCCATTAAGAATGCAAAAGCAATACATATGATTGTTGTAGCTATAAATGCTCCTGGCTTCCTTAACATTTTCAGCTTGCCATACAAAATCCCCTTCACATCGAGTCACCTCTTTTCGGCTGAATAATAATTCCAAGTAATAATAAAATAATCGTTGTTACAAGCATGGTGATCATTTGAGAGCTAATATCACCAATAGAATAACCTTGAATTATTTTTAAGTAGGATGAAATTCCTGCTCCACCTGGTGAATAACTTGCTAATAGTTCAAACAATGCACCAAATTGAGATACTGGGAAAAAGCTCCCTCCAAAAAATGCTAAAATCGGAACTAGAAAGGAAGAAAAGATCCTAGCTGTACTTTCTGAGTTCATGCGAAAATTGATGGCAGTTAATAGCACCGCAAATCCACCCATCATCGCACTTAATAATATAGTTACAATCAAGAAATTTAATACACTCGGCCAAGTCACATCATAAATGATGGCAGATAGCCCAAATAAGATCACCATTTGTAAAAAAGCAAAAATGATGGTAGAAATAAATATTCCTATAAAGAAAACAGACTTAGGTACACTTGCTAACAAGATTCTTCCAAAAATATGGTTCTCCTTTTGTTCATAAGCAAAGGATGCATTATTTGAAGCCACATAAAAGATGAACATAACACTCATCCCAATCGCATAATACGCAACAGAATTAATCGGCTTTTTCTTTGAAACTGTTTCTCGCTCTCCAATTTCCTTGGACAGCTTCGCTTCTAATTCCCCTGAACTAATTCCATATTGCGTGGCCTTCGACCAAAAGTTAATTTCCTTTTGAAAGATTTCAAAAATGTTTTTTAAGATACTTGATTCAAGCGACTTAGAATCATTTAATTTTAATTCTAGCTTAGGTGCATCACCTTTATTGAAATAGGCATGTTCATAATATTGCGTCGTAAAGTTCTTGGGAACATATAATATCCCACTATAATCCAATTCTTGCTTCATTGTAAGTTTTGTATCTATCTTTTCTATCGTAATCGATTTCTTTAGTTCTTCACTTTCTTCAATTTCATTAATAAAAACAGTTAATGGATTGAATTGTCTTATTGCTTGTATTATTTGGTCTTTTTCAGCTTTGGGGAGAGAAGCTTCTTCAAACTGTGTGACAAGCTTTTCTACTTCTTCTTCATGATTTGATTGTTCATAAACTGCTAATTTAATGGATAGCTTCGGTACTCTCTCATCTTGGAGTGCCCCTAATGCCGTACCAAGGATTGTTATTAATACAAAAGGCATGAGCAGGAGAATGATCAGCTCCCGAGGTCGTCTCCAAAACATGAGAAGATCTTTTTTTATCATTTGCATGAGCATCATTATCCCCTCCTAATCTCTTAATTGCCTACCGGTTAAATGCAAGAAAACATCCTCTAGGGACGGTGTTTCAACATTAGCAGATGTTATGACCGTCCCAGTTTCCTCTGCAATTTTAAACACATCTTTCAAGATGTTTACTTGCTTTGGTACAATAATCGAGATATTCGGTTCTTGTATTGAGATATTTTTGATACTTGGGTTGTTTTCAAGCTGTTGAATAAACTCTCCTTTAACTAAATCAACTTTAATTAAAATGGTCTGTTCAGCAGACAAAATACATTTTATCTCCTCTTTAGATCCAGCAGCTATGATTTCACCATGATCCATGATATAGATTCGATCACATAGATACTCAACTTCTTCCATATAATGACTCGTATAAAGGACCGTCATATTCTTTTCTGAATTTAACCGCTTCACGGTTTCAAGAATATAGTTTCTCGACTGAGGATCAATTCCAACAGTAGGTTCATCCATAATAATCAACTCTGGTTCATGTAATAATGCAACGCCAATATTTAGTCGCCGCTTCATTCCTCCAGAGAAGGTTTTCACTAGGTCTTTTTCTCGATCCTTTAAACCGATGATTTCCAATACTTCTTCTATTCTTTTCTTCAAGTCCACCTTAGGAATCCGATGAATTCTCCCAAAAAACTCAAGATTTTCTCTTGCTGTAAGCTCCATATATAAGGCGATTTCCTGAGGTACGACCCCTAAAATTTCTCTTAGCTTTTTTGGTGCTTTTAAAATACTCTCATTATATACCCTGACATCTCCACTTGTTGGGCTGATTAAAGAAGATATCATCGAGATCATCGTAGACTTCCCTGCGCCATTTGGACCTAATAGTCCGACTGTTTCACCCTTCTCAAGGTACAAGTTTACATTATTTACTGCGTATTTATTTTTATATTGTTTTTTCAATTCCACAACTTCTAACATATGAATCCCTCCTCTAATAACTACTTTAACCGAAATCCAAAATAGTCCACACTATCTACAGTCATTAGTTCTTTGTCTAACCATGACCTCAGTCATTTCCTTCCGTCATTATTACAAGTGTGTAATTTGATTTGCCATCATTCATAGACACAGTGAAGCAATCATATATATTCTCATTTAGATTTCCTTCTCTGATCTCTAAGCTTCAGATGCTAACCCTATTGTCACTCCAGCTTGAGCTCCTCCATAGATGTGGACTACAATACAAAAAAAGCTGACTCAAGATAGATAAGTAGGCGTGAGTCAGCTTAGTCAGGTTATAAGAGATCATGCCGTACCGCAAATATGGCGAGCTGAGTTCGATCTCTAAGTTCTAGCTTCTGTAGGATTTGTGTAATATGATTTTTTACTGTACCAATCGATAGGAAGAGCTCAGAGGCAATTTCTTTATTTGTCTTTCCATGTCCAACCAGCTTTGTTATTGCCAGCTCTCTAGGGGATAATGAATGATCAATACTTGTGGTTTCTGGCTTTTCAAGTAGCCTTGGAACTACCTTTGCGGCTACCTGTTCATGAATCGCCATTCCACCTGCTAAACAGCTTTTAATGGACTGTAGGAGCTTAGGGCCGTCAGAGGTTTTCAAGAGAAATCCATTTACACCTTCCTTTAGAGCTTGGAGAGCATATTCTTCATCATTAAAAGTAGTTAGAATGAGGATTTTCACTTGTGGCCAACGTGCTTTAATCTTATGTGCAGCCTCAATTCCATTCATGACAGGCATTCTTATATCCATTAATATGATATCTACCGCTTTATTTTCCATTACTTCCATTGCTTCAAGCCCATTCTCCGCTTCGTCAATAACGACAAAATCAGGATCCTGTTCAATAATCATCTTTAGTCCTTGTCGAACAATTAATTGATCTTCAACTAATAATACTCGATTCACTTTGTCATTCCTCCTAAAGCGGCAAGTTCCCATCTACGACAAATTCCTGATCCGTTTGGTAGATATGAATAGACCCTCCCACTCCCTGTAGTCTTGCTTTCATACTTTTGATTCCGAAGCCTTCATAAAAAGAATTTGGCTGGTAAACTCGGTTGATTACTTGAAAATTAAGATCTCCTTTTGCCGATATTCCAAAGGTTACCGAAACCTCTCGCCCATCACTGTACTTCATCACATTCGTTAATGCTTCTTGGATCACTCGATAAAGAGCCACACTTTGTTTATTTGATAAAGAAAGGTTTAGTACTCCCTGCTTTGTTGTGAAATGGACCAATAAGTGACTCTCTGCCTCAAGCTTTCGAATTAAATTAATTACAGAGGTAATCCCTACTACTTCTTCAGATTGAAGAGCTCTAACTGCTTTCCTTGTTTCATCTAAACTCTCATCGACTAGCACTTTTATCCCTCTTAGTTGTTCGTTTGGTTGATTCATAAGAAATACTTCAAGCTGAAATCCGATGGCGGTTAGCTTATGACCAACCGAGTCATGCATTTCTCTTGCAATCCTAGTTCTTTCTTCCGCACGAATAGACTTTTCATTTTGAATAGCTTGTCTCTTTAGCTTTCGATACTCAGCAAGAATTTGATCATATATGATTTTTTGAGATTCCACACTCCTATACAAATTATGTAAATAGAAGAATAGGAGAAGTAAGAAGATTCCTAGTATGATCGTCAACATATGTAGATTGTTTTGATAGAAAAGAAGGTAAGGAAATGTAAAAACAGCCGTGCCGCTTAATAAATAATTATATGGTTTTATCTTAAGATAAAAATTGGCTTCGAATAAATAGAACGCAGCTAGCAATAGGAGGAGATAGGAAGTTCCATAATTTACATGTCCTGCAAAAATAACTGTCGTTGCTATTAAAAAACTTAATCCCATTAACTGCTTATTCATCAGCGGCAAATAAAAGTAGCAAGCTAATGTACATGCAGAATAAAACAAATAGGAAATTTGAACTTGCGGCTCATCAATTAAAGAATAAAAGATGCAAACCATTAAAGTACATAATAGGGTTATCCGTATATAAAAAGGAGGCATAACACCTTACTCCTCTCATTAAAAAATCATGATTAATTAAATAATCTAATAACTTTACCGTATCAAAAGTCCTAATGAACGGTCAATATCATTTAGTAGGTTTCGAATTTGATAAATGCGTATGATTGTATCCTATCCAATTTTTGCATGACCTAGGGAAAGTATTCATTCCCTTTCCAATTAACCTAATAAAAAGAAAAGCTTGAGACATTATGCTCAAGCCACTCTCTTCCTATTTGATTTCCTCATTTGACTCTTCTACACTCTCGTCTCTTCGGTCCTTTAACGCTTCAATGACATCCTTTTGTGTTAATAATGTGTGCCCATTTTGCCTTGCCATTGCTTGAACAATAAACATGAATAAGATCATTACGGCAATCAATATTACCAGCACCCAAACCCCAGGCATATTCACCCCTCCAGCAGAACCTTCTTTACACTTTTAACACGATTTATATAACAGTTTTCGAGAAGTTCCTCTCAAAATCAGCAATCTTCAGTGGTTTTTGGATATAAAACCCTTGTGCATAATGGCATTTAAGCTCCTTCAACAGCTCAATTTGTTCCTTCGTTTCTACACCTTCAGCTACTACTTTAACTGCTAATCCATGTCCCATTGTAATAATGGCTTTTACTATTGCGATATCAGATGTATCTAAACGCAAATTATTGATGAATGATCGATCAATTTTCAGTGTATTAATGGGTAGTGATCTTAGATAGCTAAGGGAGGAATATCCCGTGCCAAAGTCATCTATAGATACTTTAACTCCCATCACTTGCAACTGCTTCATGGTTATAATACTATGGTCGATATTTCTAAGCATTGTACTTTCAGTCAGCTCTAATGTAAGGTATTGTGGGTCTAGTCTAGATTCAGCTAGAGCTCGCTTGACATCATTTATAAATCCTGGTTGCTGAAATTGATAAGCAGAAACATTCACCGAAATGGTTAGCTCTCCAAGACCCCGTTCATGCCATTCTTTTGTTTGTCTACAAGCTGTTCGCAACACCCAGCTACCAATGTCGTTAATTAAACCCGTTTCCTCAGCAAGTGGAATAAATTCTCCAGGAGATACAGTTCCCCTTAATGGATGTTCCCAACGAATCAATGCTTCACTACCATAAATAGCTCCGGTATGAAGATCAATTAACGGCTGATAGCATAGATAGAATTCATTTTTTTGGAGGGCCTTACGTAAATAACTTTCTAATTCTAAGCGAACTAAAGCTTGTTCATTCATTTCATTTGAGAAGAAAGTTAGCAGGTTCCCTCCATGGTTCTTTGAACGATTCATGGAAATGTCAGCATTTTTTAATAATGTAGTTTCATCAAGGCCGTCACTTGGGAACATACTAACACCAATGCTCGCTGTGACAAAAAATTCTTGGTTTTCAAAGAATACAGGCTTACTAACTTTTTCAAGAATGTTATTAGCAATCTTTGTTACTTCTTCTATCGAGACATCTTTTGATAATAATAATGACAATTTGTCTCCGCCAAATCTCCCTAAAAAAGCTCCCTTGGGAAGAGATTTTCTCACCCTGCGAATAAGGTCTTTTAAAATTAAATCTCCAGCATAGTGCCCTAAACTGTCATTGATCAATTTAAATCGATCCATGTCAATAAACATCACTGCTAAAGAACGCTTCTTTTTCTTAGCTCTTTGGATTAATTCTTTGAGCTGTTCTGTTAGCTTTAGACGGTTGGGTAACCCTGTGTCCTGATCAAAATATGCCAATTGAATAATTTTATCCTCAATGATCTTCTGTTCCGTAATATTTCGCCCAATTCCATAAATCCCTACACGCTCGCCATCAACAGTAATCGGAATATTTTTCAGCTGGAATAACTGAACTTCCTTATCCTTGGATTGTATTTCAATATTATAATATTGCTCTTTTCCTTTTAATGCCCTATAGAAATGCATTCGAACACGAGGTATATCTTGCTGATGAATAAATTTCAAGGCTGATTTTCCAAGGACCTCCTCCTGACTGTAACCAAAGGTTGCCTCAAAAGCAGGATTAGTGCTTGTGAAATTTCCTTGAAGGTCAGTGGAATACACGAAATCTGCATTATTATCAAAAAGCGATCGGTAGTATTGCTCAGATACACTTAGATGTTCATTTAAGGTACGTATATCTGCTTGTGAAGCTTGCATAAGGTGAGTTAGAGAATCAATGACCTTCATATTCTCAGGCACTACAAAATTGGGGGATATTGATGTTCGATTTTGAACCTCATATGTTTCCGACAATGCCAAATAGGTTAACGTATGACCTACTAGTTGTGTTGGTGCTTTCGTTTTTGTGGCAAATTCACCATAACAGAAAAACCCACATGTAGGTGCAATTCTATTAAACGTTTGTAATTCATATTCAGTAAATGGCCGAATCATTCGCTTTCTAGCCATACAATTATAAATAAAAATCGACTCAACTGGATGCTTTGAGAGCTTCTTAAGTTCTTGTAAGGAATCTTCAATAATTCCTTGCAAATTGGCATACGAAAAAGTTAGCTTCTTTCCTTCTATTACAGAGCGGTTCACCTCTACCGCTCCATTTGCTAGTACTTTTGTAATAAAAATCGATATTTTCTCTCCATTTTCCTCTAGGAGAAAGGGAAATTCCACTCCTGATAGAGGCAGGCCTTCTACAAAAATATCACCTAAATAATGCCGAATGATTTGCAAGGGCTTTCGATGATCAATGGAATAGATCACATTGTCTTTTGACTTAGTCACAGTAAAAGCTTGACCAATTTCATGCCATTTATAATTTGTATACGTGCGCACTTGTAATTGCTCACTTCTTAAAGCGACAGCCACAACCCCGCTACTTATTATTTCCGTTTCGTTAAACACGAATGATTGCTCAAATTGACCATAATCACCAGCTACACCGCCTGAGATGATAAGCTCTGGACTTACTTCGTATATTCCATTTAACAACAATTGGACATCGACTTTTTCATCTGCTGAAAAAAGAATGATTGCCTTCGTATCATAACTGGACAAAGAAGTAGCAAGTTGTTTGCCCATTTCAAAACTATCTTTATAGAATGATTGATTTAATAAGACAGAATTTAACTCTGTCTTTTCAAAAATCGTAAAGTTTAAGACGATTTGCCCCTCATATAATTCGCCATCCATCATTTCACCAGCAGTTGTACAGCCTAGAATTGTACTTGTTGGTAGAGATTCGCTTAATGTCCGTTGTACTTCCTTTAATCGGCGGGTATCGTTAATCCCTGAAAAGACTTGAACTAATAAATTGGGGTATTCAAATAAATCGTGTAAATCTATAAAGCTATTTAGTTGGTTATCATTTTCATACAGGCAAGAAATTGTTTTGACCATCGCAACCACCATTATAGATTATGATTTTCAGCATATACTTATTTCTAAAAATACCATAAATAAGACCTTTTGTAATGGCAAAAAATGAAAAAAGCTCCCTTTTCGGAAGCTTTTTTAAAAAAATGTTCATTTTATGTCATTACCCAAATACTGGTATACCAAGTGGTAATTTGAACCCAAGGTAAATGACTAAAACAAGGGCGATGACAAACTGCGCCCAGAATAGAGTCGTTTTTTCATTTTTAGACGTTTTAATTAAAATCATTTCAAGCATAGCAATAACCCATAAGCCTAGTAACGATTTAATAATATAGGATAATGTGATTGTACTTATGCTGAATAATAGTAATGCACCTGTCGCAATAATTAATAGATACAATAATCGTAGAATCATTTGAACAACTTTAAACCCTTTTGCTTTCCCGCTTTTATGTAAGCTAAGAGCTACAAAGAAAAGTACGATTGCAATAAACCATGTCGTAATATGAGCATGTGTCATGGATTAACCTCCTTATATTCCAAATACGTTAACATCATAACATAAATGTATTCATTTTTCCTAAATGAAAGGTGTTTATCTTCTTAATTCCCCATTTAACTTTCAAGAGTATTCATTAATGTTCCAATTCCTTCTATTGAGATTTCTATTTGATCTTCTGGTTTTAAAAATCTTGGAGGATTAAACCCTTTGCCCACACCAGCTGGTGTACCTGTTGCAACAATATCTCCCGGCTCTAGAGTCATACCTTGAGATAATACAGAGATCACTTCTTCTATGGAAAAGATAAAATGAGCTGTAGTGGAATTCTGCCTGACCTCTCCATTTACCTTTGTCTGGATATGTAAATAATTTGGGTTTGGGATTTGGCTTTTATGAACAATCCATGGTCCCATTGGGCAAGTCGTGTCTAAGCTTTTTCCAATAAAAAATTGCTTATGCTTCGCTTGAAGATCTCGAGCGGTAATATCATTTATGATGGTGTATCCAAATACGTAGTCCAGTGCATTCTCTTTAGAAATCTCTTTTCCTTTTTTTCCGATGATAACAGCCAATTCCCCCTCATAATCTAGTTGCTCAGTCACTCTAAGATGATGAGACACTTGTTGATTTGGTCCAATTACTGTTGTAGGAGCCTTTGTAAATATCATGACATGCTCTGGGATATCTTCCTTACTTCCCATTTCAATTGCATGCTCAGCGTAATTTTTCCCTACACAGAAAATATTTTTGCTCGGCCTTGGAATCGGTGCATGTAAAACTATCTCTGCTCTTAAATGCATCACACCCCTTGCCGAAGCAGGATGATCCTGTAACCATTCAAGTAGGCTTTGAACCTTTTCAACAAATTCATCTCCAAGGGAAATGCACTCGATCATTGACAAGGGGAGATCATTTATTCCGATTTGTTCTTGTCTTCCCTTTCCTAAATCGATAACACTTGACTCATCCTCCGTCATGATTCCGATAAATACGGTTTCATCCTTTTCACCTGTTACAAACTTCATTTCTTTCACCTACTATTCATTAAGTTATGATTGCTTCTTCCACCTTTGCCAGCTTCCATATGTAACGCTTCTCCACACCCACTCAAACGGTCCATAGTAATAGTTTTTCACCCATATCCGGCTAACAAGGATTTGGCAGATAAAAAATGCAATGGCAATCATCGTTCCAGCTACTACGGATACATTTCCATATAAGCCTAAACCATATTGGTAGAAAATTAGTGTGAAAATAATTGATTGTAATAGGTAGTTACTCAATGACAGCTTCCCGACTGCCGCAAGTGGAAGAAGCCATTTCTGAACTCTTTTTCTTTCAAATAATAGGGCGATGCACAAGGCATAGGCAATCGCGAATAGTGGACCTCCGAAAATATCTTGAACATACTCGATAAATAAATTGCGCTCAATTACATATGGCACCGACTTTATTAAAAGCCCTAAACCAAAAAATACAACAGCAACCCACATCATGGTTTTTCGATGTTTTGCAACATTCTCAAACAATTTCACTTTCCCGGCCCATGCACCAATGAAAAAAAACGGGAAAATAGTAACGATAGAAAAAATAAGTCCTACTAAATTATTCACTCCATACCAATCCGTGACCCGTTGATTCATAATTTCTATAAAAGTTCCATTTTGATAAATTTCAAGAGACGCCTTCGCTTCTTTCATATCATAGGTATTCATTTGATCTGCAGGAGCAATTAGCACAGATAGAAGCAATAATCCCGAAAACAAGAGATTAGGGAGGATATACAACAAAGTACCTGTAAGTAAAAGCCCCGTTCCTCTCATTCGAATAAACAGAAGAAAAAGAAACCCTAACATGGCGTAGTTAAACAAGATGTCTCCATGCCAAATAAATAACGCGTGCAGGAGTCCCATAATTGCTAAAAACCCAAGACGGCGAAAGGCTAATTTTGGAAAGGATAACCCTTTTTCCAACGTTCTCTCTTGAAAAAGAACAAGCCCATAGCCAAATAACATGGCAAACAATGGATAAAAGCTAGCTTGAACAAATAGATCAATCAATCGATAGACCGCTAAATTAGCTGATCCTTCCCACCATTTAAATGGATCCAAATACAGGATAGGTGAATGAAAGGATAGCATGTTGACTAAAAAAATGCCCAAGATTGCAAATCCTCGCATACTATCTATTGAAACGATACGATCCTTTCCAGCTGTTGGTTCTAATGAATTCAATTATTTTACACATCCTCTTCCCAAAATCTGTATTATCATTATACATGAACCCTTGCCAATAAGGATGAATTTTTTAGTAAACGAAACAAAAGAGGCTGGGACTTAACTATATGACTCTTTCTCAAAGACTTTATTAAAATAGTTAGGTTGTAAAAACTAGTTCGTTCCACCTGCGCTGCCGACACTCGCTTCCGCGGGGAGGAAGCTGAGCCTCCTCACTGCGCAGAGTGGTCTCATCCTTTCCACTATTTCCCCTAGTAGTCGAGTGTCGTCCGCTCCATTCCACTATTTTTAAATAATTTGTTTTCCGAACAAACAAAAATACCCGAACTAGTAGGAGATAACTCCTGATCGTTCGGATAGTTCAATGACTGAAATCATTCTGCCCCGGCCTCTTTTGAAATTCATCTATAGAAATGCAGCTTAGTTGACAAACCTCCCGCTCTTCCCATGAGATTCCCAATATTCATTGCGTAAATGGACTTTTTGGATTTTCCCTGATGCTGTTTTAGGAAGCTCAGAAACGAATGTAACACCTGTAATCGCCTTAAAGTGTGCAAGCTTCTCACGAGAAAAGGAAACTAGGTCTGACTCTGATATTTGGCTATTCTGTTTGATCACCACATATGCATGTGGTGTCTCACCCCATTTTTCATGCGGAACGGCAATAACAGCTGCTTCTAATACCCCAGGATGCTCGTACAGAACTCCTTCCACCTCTATAGAAGAAATATTTTCTCCTCCACTTATGATTACATCCTTCTTTCTGTCCACAATATCAATGTTGCCATACGGATCAACAGTTGCCATGTCTCCTGTATGAAGCCAGCCATTTTGGATGGCTTCCATCGTTGCTTGCTCATTTTTCCAATAGCCTTTCATCACACCGTGACTTCGAGTCACTACTTCCCCTATCTCTTTTCCATCGTGCTTAACCGCTTCTCCATATTCATTGATTACTCTTACTTCACTTCCGATCATGGAGTAACCTGCTTTTGCCTTCATTCGATATTGTTCCTTAAGGGGTAGATCCTTTAGATGTGAGCGAATGGTTGAAATCGTGCTTAACGGCGAGGATTCTGTCATTCCATAAACTTGAATAAACTCCCACCCCAATTCCTTCTCTACTCTTGTAACAAATGCTGGTGGGGGAGCAGAGCCTGCAATAACGACACGGACATCTTGCTTAATTTCTGGAACATTCTTCTCATAATATTGTAATAGCGAATTTAACACGGTTGGAGCCATATGCATGATGGATACGTTATGTTGTTCTAATGCGGCAAAGATGGCTTCAGGCGAAGCTTTTCTTAAACAAATTTGCGAAGCACCATTAGCGGTATAATAAAATGGAGATCCCCATCCATTTACATGAAACATTGGCAATACATGGAGCAATACATCATCATCACTAACGCGCAAATGATGCATCGTACTTAAAGCATGTAAATAATTATTACGATGAGTTAACATGACCCCTTTAGGATTTCCAGTCGTGCCACTCGTATATAATAAACTACAAACATCATCTTCATCTAAATTTTCTCGGCTATACGGAGATTCTATTTGAGACGCTAGCCACTCATCATAACCTATCGCTTCAGTCAAATCATGTTTATAATGAACAATGATTTGTTCAACTGTTGTGAGCTGTTCTTGTATAGGAGCAATTAATTGGAATAGCTCCTCGTCGACAAACAATAATTTAGACTCACTATGGTTTAAGATAAATAAATAATCCTCAGGCTTTAAGCGAATATTGAGAGGCACCATAACCGCTCCTAGCTGGAAAACTCCATAGAATCCTTCCAGCATTTCGACCGTATTCGGAGCTAGGTATGCTATTCGGTCTCCTTTTTTTATTCCAGCTTCCTTGAGCCCATGAGATAACCGGTTCACTCGATCATTTAACTCTTCATACGTAAATACACGATCATCACAAAAAATGGCCTTCTTCTTTCCATATAATGAAAGAGCTCGATCTAAGAATTGTGGTAAAACTAACGGTACATTCATTTAACAGCCTCCTCTTACTTTTATTTATTTTAATTTTCAGAAAAAATAATGATCTATTTTACATTTTAAGACAGTTTGAGTTATATTTCATCTGTTGTATAACATTTTCAATGAATTTTTTGTGACGATCGCCTCGGAGCCTTATGGAAAGAAATTAATCTGGGCTAATGAATCACATCCTCCTCTTCTTCACATACGATATTAAAGAAACTAAAAAAAGGGTGTTTTTTATGCCAGCAATTGTCGGAGTTGCACAAGTGATTACAATTGGGAGTAGCTCAGTGTTTCATATTGGGGATGTATACAAAATAATGCCTATTTCAACCGCCAAAACCTTTTCTGGAGCTGGGTCTTTTAATACAGGAGAAGCCATGACCGTTCATAATAATCAAAGTACAACCAATACGTACGACTCAGACGTATTAGATCAAGGGAATTATTTCAATGCATAGATATGGATGTGATTCATATGAATTTTTATATACAGCAATCTATTCAAATTAATTCGATTCGGATTGATGGAATAACAAATTCTTCCGTACTTCAAATTGGGAGTGCAGGCATCATTAAGCCTGCTTCTTACTTGTACAATACTGGCGGGTTTACAGAACCAGCTCCTCAAGCCGTTCAACAAACTTCACAAAACGGAATTTTAGAAGCTCCTGCTGTTCCGTTGCAGGCACCAATTAGAGGTTAGCCTAGCTATACAACTCGAACGAATGAGCGAGGTGTTCGTCATGAGCCAAGATATTTATCGCTATATTCAAGAGCTACAAATTTATATTCAACATCAAGATAGAAGGATTCAAAGGTTAGAAAAAGATGTAAAGGAATTACAAAAACAGTTCGGGGAAATAAAGGAACGCCCACCTATACGTGTAGACAAAATAGAATATAAGTTTGATCAATTAAAAGTAGAGTCATTAGAGGGGACATTAAATATCGGCTTAAACCCATCGGATCTTCAAGGGATAGATGAGTTTACCGTAGATCAACAAACAATCCAGACTCCAAAGCTTTCTCCTAAGGACTTCATGCAGAGAAGTATGGAGGTTGAAGAAGAGATTAATCAATTTCTTGAATCAGAATTACCTTCAATTTACCAACAATCACAGCAAAAGCTAAACATTAATGTGGATGACTCCTACCTTTCCTTTATTAAAGAAGATATAAAAAAGCAGTTACCCTCTAGAGTACAGTATTATATAAAACAAAATGGAACAGAAGAACGAACGAGACAAGAAGGAAAGGATAACATAGTGGAGCAGTTAAAAAAGGAAATACAAAACGGTGTCTTGACGTTTTTAAGTCATTTACCAGATAACGTGAAGGGAATGAGCAATCAATGATTTTCCAAGTCTATAATCGTAATCTATGTGTTGGCGATATTGAAGTAGTGGGGGTTTCAAGCTCCTCGTTATTAATGATAGGAGACACACAAACGATTCAACTTGCCTCTACTTTCGATACACCTGCTGAATCGTTAATTATTGGTCCCTTTGTTCCGCTAACTATCCGGTGATTAAATGTTTAGACGAACATCTCACGTGACCTCCTTAGAAGTTTATGCTTTATCCTTTGGCTCTACCTTACAAATTGGTGACTCTACTTATATTAATGGATTCACACGAGCAATTGCTGTACAAAGAGATGCAGATATTTTCTTTGGAGATGAGGGAGATTTTTCTAAATATCCTATTTTTTCAGAACCGATCCCCTTCTTGCCAATTGAAGAAGAGTTAACTTATGAATCTCATAACTATAACCCTAATATCAAAGTCAATAATATTCATGTTCTTGGAATCTCCACATCTTCAGCCCTTCATATAGGTAATACCGAGCATGTTTCCCTTGAATCAAGGGTTAAACATATTCGTCAATTGTCTTCCCCTGATGAACGTTATGAATAAGAGTAAAGGATGTTTTATATGCCAGCTATTATAGGACCTGTTCAAATCGTGAATGTTGGTGGAGGAATTGTCCAATTTGGGGATACCCTTTATATTTCTCCAAAAAGTAATTCAAAATCGGCAGTTGGTTCTGGTTCGTTTAATACAGGTGGTTTCATTATTACTAATAATGGGATAAGTGGAACAAATGTATTAGATACCAACCTTATTGACCAGCCTACTGTCGGGAACAATTAAGAAATGCGTATGCATAGTATATGGTGAATACAATTTATAGAAAAGCAGTCAATGTCATCTGTACTGCTTTTCTTTTCGTTGTACTGAAAAAAATTACCTACGCTTTTTCTTCAGGTCATTCGACTTCGTTACTTTTGTAAGCTTTGTTGAAGGTTGCTTTCGAATCCATTTTATATATTTATGTATCTTGTGGTCTGCTCGCAGCAAATCAAGGGTATGTAAGCGAATGGCCAGTTCATCATTTGTATAAAGAGCATGTATTTGCTTGTGGCATGGTAGACAAAGGTTAGCAGTGGGCAAAAAGGTCCCCCCCAATTCCTTAGGGGTTAGATGATGGACCGTTATTTCCACTTCCTCACGCTTACACAATTCACAAGTTCCCGTTGTCCATTTTTTACCCATCGATTAGATAACTCCCTTTTTCGGTTTCAGCAATAGTATGATAAGAATTTCTTTGGATAGCTTTATTATGAAAAAAACAGCTAAGATTATTCAACTCCTTGCGAGATTGCCTATACAAAGTTAAAAGCGTATGTTAAAATTTCCCGCTACAAAATAAACAATTAGAGGCTTGGACATAACTACATGACTCCTTCTCAAAGACGAACAATGAATTTATAAAAATAGTTAGGTCGTAAAAACAAGATCATTCCACCTGCGCTGCAGACACTCGCTTTCCGCGGGGAGGAAGCTGAGCCTGCTCGCGGAAAGCGAGTTCTCAGCCTTTCCTCTATTTCCCTTAGTAGTCGAGTGTCTTTCGCTCCATTCCACTATTTTAAAAAAATTCGTTTCCGAACAAACAAAAATACCCGAACTAATAAAAGGAGATAACTCCAGATAGTTCGGATATACCATTGACTGAAATACTTAGGTCCAGCCTCCCACATTTTAAAGAATCCACTTGTTTCTTCTCTCTATTTATGGATTCCAAGTATATGTGCGCCATCAAAGAAAAATAAATACCTTTCATTAACAGTCCTTTTATAGATGGTTTCTAGTGCTTCAGTATAAAGGTCGATTTGGACTTTGTAGCGATTTTCTAAAATGGGCTTTGCTTCAAAAAAGCCCCCCGTGAAGCGATCTGTGATTCCATCTGTTTTATAGTCGAGCAATACGGTTCCATGCTCATCTTCAAACACACAATCAATAACCCCTTGAATTAATATAGACTCATCTTTTCCCTTCCAATCAGCATAAATTTCACTAGCTTGGTAGCATAAGCTAAACGGAATTTCTCTTTGCACTTTTGTCGCGTTTCGCATTCGTTTTCCTAGTTCTGTTTCAAAAAAAGCAACGATTTGGCTTGGTTCAATGACTAGACGCTGTTCCTTTGTTAACAATTCATTCTTAACCAGATCGTCTAGTTGAATATTTACTGACTGTTCATTAATTGGGACGGCCAAATCCAATTGCTGCATGACCATATGCATAGCCGTTCCTCTTTCAGCTGGAGTTAATGCTTTTTCCTGCATGAAACGAGGACGACTTAGAATAGGCTTGCTCATCTTGCGAAGGAGTTCTGTACCACTTTCCTCATCCATTAACTCCCGCTGGCGTTTTACCTCTGTAACAGATTGCTTTGAACGATACTTTGAAGCTTCAAGATAATTGTATTTCCAAGACAACTGTTCTTCTAGCTCATTCTTATACGGAGAAGCCTCTGGGATCAATTCTCCTTTATATACTTTTTCTAATCTTGACTGCTGGCCTTCATCTTCTATTTGATCTTGCAAGATCATATCCTTTGCCACAATGAGCTCAACTTTCCAGGATGATGGATGATGTTGGATTTCATTTGGGATCTGCGGAGTTATTCCAGCCCCATCTTCTCTAAGTGATTCACAATCGCTGTGCCGAACAAGGGAAGGACCAATCCAATCTAAATAGTTCTTTGCAGACGCTCGCTCGAATTCCTGCAACAGCCAATTTGGATTCGCCAGTGTTTGAGACCAGGTCTCAAGCTTCTTCTCCAATCCTTTAACAGAGCCAATTAAGTACAGCTTCTCCTTCGCTCTTGTTAGAGCCACATACAGAACACGCATTTCTTCTGCAAGCATTTCCATTTTCTTCTTTCGTTTGAATGCTAGTTGAGGAAGTGATGGGTACGAAATTCGTTTCTCTGCATCTACAAATTTCGATGCGAAGCCTAGATCTTTATCAAGCATGACTGCTTTTCTTAAATCCATCATATTAAACTGCCTGCCGATGCCAGCCATAAAGACGACTGGAAACTCTAAGCCTTTACTTTTATGAATCGTCATGATTCTTACAACATCCTCTTGTTCTCCAAGAGCACGTGCAGCCCCTAGATCGTCACCTCTGTCGCGCATTCGTTCAATAAATCGTAGAAAGCGGAATAGCCCCCGAAATGAAGTCGCCTCATATTGGCGAGCACGGTCATATAATGCTCTCAAGTTTGCTTGGCGTTGTTTCCCTCCAGGCATGCCACCGACAAAATCATAAAAATGAGTATCACGGAACAATTGCCAAATAAGTTCTGACAAGGATCCTTGTCTTGCAATAGAGCGCCAATGTTCAAGCTGATCAATAAAAGGTCTCGCTTTTTCATAAAGCTCTTCCTCTTCAGAAGATGGTTTATGGCGACAAAAGCTTGCTAAAGCCTCATAAAACATTCCCTTTCGATTATGAATTCGGATTTTCGCTAGATCCTCTTCCTCTAATCCTACAATTGGTGAGCGAAGGACAGCCGCAAGAGGAATATCTTGATATGGATTGTCAATTACTTTTAATAACGACATCATGATGGCAACCTCTGTTGCTTCAAAATAGCCAGATGATAGGTCTGCATAAATTGGTATTCCCTGCTTTTTAAATTCTTCCATAATTTGCGGAGCCCATGTCATTGACCTAAGTAAAATCACCATATCTCGATACATAACCGGGCGGATTGATTTCGTTTTTGGATTATACACCTCTTTACGAGAGGAAATAAGCTCTTTAACCTTTTTCACAATAAGCCTTGCTTCTACTTGAGATTGTTCTAGCTCAGCTTGATCAAAGTCTGCCTGATTGCTTTCCTCTTCCACTCCCTCCACATCAGATCCCTCAGAATCTACTAAAAGGACCTCAATAGGGTATTCTTCTTCTTCAGGATATGGAGCGCCTTTCACTAATTCAGCAGCTTCATCATATTCGATTTCTCCTACCTTAACCCCCATCACTTGCTTGAAAATAAAGTTAGTTCCTGCTAATACCTCTCTACGGCTTCGGAAGTTTCGTGCAAGATCGATTCTTAACCCTGAAGTTTCTCCATCTACTTCAAATCGATTATATTTTCCTAAAAAAAGGTTTGGTTCTGCAAGACGAAACCGGTATATCGATTGCTTAACGTCGCCAACCATAAAAAGATTTCCAGTTTGCTCCCCATCTTGAGTAACCAGTTGGATGATAGCCTCCTGAACCATATTTGTGTCTTGATATTCATCCACTAATACTTCTTTAAACTGATTCCGATAGCTAGTCGCTGCTTCAGACGGTAGAAGTAACGTACCTTGATTTGAAGAAGATTGAGCTAATATTTTCAAGCAATAATGCTCTAAATCTGCAAAGTCAACTAAGCCTTTATCTTTCTTTACTTGTTCGAATTTCTCTCCAAATGCGCGAACGAGTTCTACGAGTGTTTTGATATGCGGATGCATTTTCCGCATATCCTTAATAAAGCTTTCTGGCTTTCGAGAAAACAGCTCTGATTGCAAATCCTGGAGAATTTTCTTCGCTTTTTCTCTTAGCTTTTGAGCACGTTCAATGAGTCCCTTATCATATTCATCTCCTCTACATACCTTGGCACGGGAGAAGGACCATGACTGCATTCCATTAAAAAGTGTTGACCATGAATCTTGATTAGCTTGAATTAGCGTATTTACAATTTGTATATCATCCAAGAAATTTTCAGCTCTCGGTGCAGGTCCCCCAGGTTCCTTTGATATTTCAAGTGCTTGTTCAAGCAGCTGCTTTGCCCCCTCGAGCTGAAGTTCAATATCGTACATGAGAGCTTCCATGAATGGTAGATCATCAATAGAGGATGAATTTTCATCCACATCATACATCTTTACCAATGATTGTAAATATTGATTTGGTGCAGCATTAGCTCTTGCAAAATCATATAGTTCGCGTACAATATCCTGCAAAGCATGGTCACTGCGATCGTTCGTAAATGTATCGACTAATGAAAAAAAAGCTTCATTAGATGTTTTCCCATATTGTTCCTCAAATAATTCTTCTATTACTTCATCTCTTAGCAATTGAGCTTCTGTTTCATCCGCAATGCGGAATCCTGGATCCACATCAATTAAGTAATAATATTTTCGAATGACTTCTAAGCAAAAAGAATGGAGTGTTGAAATAGACGCTTTATTTAGCAAGCTTAGCTGCTTCCTTAAATGATTCGAAGTAGGGTTTTGATTGATTGCTTTTTCCAATGCTTCTCCGATCCGGTGACGCATTTCAGCGGCCGATGCATTCGTAAATGTAACAACTAATAACTCGTCCACATTTATCGGCTGTACATCAGAAATGATTTTACTAATGATTCGCTCAACAAGTACGGCAGTTTTCCCAGAACCCGCAGCAGCTGCCACTAGTATTTCTTGACCATTAGCCATGATCGCCTTCCATTGGTCATCTGTCCAGGTTACATGTTCAGGCTTAGGCGGAATAGTTAATTTATTCATTCTTGTTTACCTCCTCTCTAATTTTAGCTAGCACGTCATCTTTGGATTGCGGGAGAAGAACTCGGTATTCATTCTGTTCCAACGATTCATCAAATTGACATACAGATTTATATGAACAGAACGTACAAGGAGTTCGATCCTTCATTTTATAAGGGGAAATATGCAATGTCCCTTCTGTAATGGCATTTCCAGTAGTTAAATATTGCTTCCGAACATAATTTCTTAATAGATTAAATTCCTCTTTACTAGCTACCTTTGATCGTTTTGATAAACTACCATCCTTTTTAATACCAGCTGCAACAATAGAAGAATCGCCTGATTCTAGCGTATTGTCCATTAAGCGTATTACCTGGTCTTCTCCAAGCATTAGACCGTTCATCTTAAACTTTTTAAAAATTTCATCTTCTATTTCATCAAGTGTCATCACTTTCTTGGCATTAACTAATGGATTATGCACATGGAAATATAATACACCTGCTGGATCCGCTGTTTTCCCTATTAAGCTTTTTGAATGGGTTATGATTATGTCAAGATAAGTAAGCATTTGTAAGGCAAGTCCATAATAAACATCACTTACAGCCAAATCCTTTGAGCTAGATTTATAATCAATAATCCTTAGGAATACACCATCACTATGTTCAGCCTTGTCTACACGATCAATTCGGCCAACTAGCTCCATTTTCGTCCCATTATTCAATGAAAAAGCTAGCGGAGGTAACTGTGCCTTCGGTCCAAAACCTAGCTCTAACCCAATCGGAGAAAAACCGCTTGCTTTTGCCTGTTCACTTAAAACAAAGGAAGCACGGCTAATAATATTCTCAAGCTTTCTTTTAATATAGTGGTGACGATTTGAGCTTAATAGAATCTCATTTTGCAGTTTCGGTGCTAGCATTTCTACAGCTTGTTTTGCCAATTGCTCAAGCTGAGCTTTGGATAAATCGCCCCAAGATTGATTTTGCGTCATAATGGTCTCTGCAATATATTTAAGCGCAGCGTGAAACAGATCACCAATATCCGGTGCTTCAAGCCTGAATATTTGCCGGTCTCTTAGCTTTAATCCGTGCTGCACGAAATGGGAGAATGGACAGCTATGAAACAGTTCCATTCGCGACACACTGGCTTGAATTAAATCACCATATAATTCTTGACTTGTTTTTTCTGTAAGTGGCTTGGTTCGATTTTCATAATTTAAGCTTGAAAGTACCTTTTTAGCAGGTGCTTTCCATTTTTCATGGTCCATGTAGTAGTTATATACATCCCACCAAAAATCATACACAGGGTAGTTTCTTTTCTTTAATTGCAGCTGAGCTGTTAAATAGGCAAGTGCCGTTTTCTCATTTACTGCATATTCTAATTGATCTGTTTCTGATAACTCCGCAGGATCTGATAAGAAGAAGTGTTTATGTGCAAAAGGCATAAGATCTTGAATACGTTTAATATAAGAGGAAGGCATAAGTGCTTTCCCTTCTTCATTTGCAAGCGGATACGTAATATAAATATATTGGGATGCCGTTGTAATTGCTTTATAGGCAATAAATTCCTCGTCTAACAAACGAGTTCTACTACTTGGAGCTATTTTCACTCCTGTTGAGAGTAGTAGCTCCCGATCATCATCTGCTAGTATTCCGTCCTCTGAAAATTTAGCAGGTAATACTCCTTCGTTCACTCCCATTACAAATGCAGCTTTTATATCAGTTAATCTAGATTTTTCCATATCTGCAATAAGCACCTGATCCAATGCAGGTGGTACAAGGGAGAACTTTAATGACTCTAATCCTGCATCAAGAATTGAAGCAAACTGTTTAAGTGAAACTTCTTCATCTCCGAGCATTTCAACAAATTGGTCAAGTAAATCCACAATCGAATTCCATGCTTGATCATGCTCTCTTGCCTTTAATAGATTCCCTCTCTCTTCTTCATCAAGCTTCCATTTTTCCAATTTCACTGGAATGTCTAGTTCCTCTAAATATAGAAATAAGGCTTCTGCCAGCCCTCTTCCGTCCCTTGCTTTCTTTAGTCTTCTTGACATTCTTATAATTGGAGCTGAAATCATTTCTTTTAAGTTGTTTAATTCATCTTCTACTATTTTTTCTGCATCTGTTTGGGCAATATCTTCAAACTCTAACCCACGGATTCTTCGATATACCCACCGATCTTTTTTCGTCCACTTCACGCCTTGGACTCCATAGGCTAGCACGTAGTTTTCAAGGCGATCGGTCTGCTCTCTGACTTTACGAACATTTAATTTCACAGGAAATAATAGTTCCGTTTTTACTGCACGAAAAATGGGTTCATACCGCCAAAAGCCATTGATAATTTCTAGACTTGAACGAATGAGTTCTACTAGAGGGTGGTTTAGCATCGTTCGTTTCTGATCAATAAAGAATGGAATCTCGTAATCTTGAAAAATCGATTCAATTAAATCATGATATTCATTGCCGTTCCTTAATAATAAAGCTATATCTCGAAAGCGAAGTTCTTCCTTCTGAACAAGTTGTTTTATTTTCCTTGCTACCCCTTCGACTTCCGCTCTTCGGTTAACAGCCTGAGCAATATTGACAGGTGCATGATCTTGAAAAGGATTTGCTGGTCTTGAGTCAAAATGCTTTTCTAAATGGACTAAAGCAGGAGATTGCCAGCGTTTTGGCTCTACTAGTAAGGTTTTTTCAACAGCTAATCCATGGGATTGTCCCATTTGATAGAGCGTTTGGTAGGTTTCTCCCGGCATCCTAAATAAATGAAGCTCATGGGGAGGTGCTGTTTCAAATGGCTTGTCTAGAGTAGAGGTAATGGTTACTTTTTTGCAAACCTTCATTAATTGATTAATAATTAAATACTCCTGGGGGGTAAAGCTATAAAATCCATCAATGTATACTTCTGCTGACTGCAAATACGTAGAATTTAAAGCCTTTTCAGTGAATAATCGGAAATAATCTTCTGAATCAATATACTTTTCAAATGTTGATTCTTCAAAGCTTCGGTAGATTACCTCTAGATCGTGAAGTTTATCTGCTAGCACTTTATTGGTCATGTCACCAGAGTGAGAAAGGGTGACTTGTTTTTCAATCAGCTGCGCTGGTTCTACACAGTACCGTTTAAATTCGGTGATCATCTGCTCCATTTGATCAATAAAACCATTTTTATCAGCTGTCCGTTGAAAAAGCTTTAATTCATCCTTCTTATCTTCAATAATCTTACGTATTAACATACTTATCCCCACGCTATTTAGATGATAGCGACTAATCCCACCGGTCTCTTGGAGAATTCTCCAAGCTAAACGAGTAAAGCTAAACACTTGGGACCGGATCATTCCACCAAGCTGTGGGGTTGTGATTAGCTTATATTCTGATAAAAACGTCATTTGGTCTGGAACCATATAAATGATTGGGGGACCATCCGGTTCAGCCAGCAACTTTTTGCGAATTTCATTTAAACAATAGGTTGTTTTTCCAGTCCCAGCTCTTCCTAATACAAAATGAACAGACATAATATGCCTCCTTACTCCAAATCTACGACTTTATTCTATACAACATCTTAACACAGACACGATTCAAATTTTTGTAAGACCTATAGGAAAACTCTCCTTTATTTTACAAGTGACCCGTTTGAATAACGAACTAAATTGAAACAACTTCCTTTTTCACTGGATTCCCATAGAATAGTATAGAATTTAAATGGGCAGGTGATTGATATGATATCAAGGCCTATTTTATGGGCCACCGCTTTCATTTTAACGATAACAGGCATATTTGTAGCAAGTAACATTTATACACTCATCCCCATCTACAGTAATGTAGCTATTTCTTTAAGTGTCCCAGAGGATCATATAGTTGGTGCCGGAAGCTTATTTACGCTCTTTTATGCAATTGGTCTTTTGTATTTCGGCCCTGCCTCTGATAAGGTGGGGAGAAGACGAATCATTGTTCTCGGAATGCTAGCATCCTCGTTATCTACATTAGCTGTAGCATTTTCTACTAACTTAGGTACTTTATATTTGTTCCGCTCCTTACAGGGGCTCACTTTGGGAAGTTTTGCTCCAGTTGCTTTCGCCTACTCCTTTGATCTGTTTTCTCCCAAAAAAAGAACCCTTCTACTTGTTTTTATTAACACTGGATTTTTAATGGCAGGGATTCTTGGCCAATTAATCAGTTCTTCGATCACAATCAAATTTCACTGGGACTATGTATTTTACTTTTTTTCGATTTGTTATTTTCTTCTGTTTGTGGTCTCACTCTTGATTTTACCGAAGACAAAAACAGAACACGACCAAAACACATCACTTATTAAAACCTTTATCGAATTACTTAAAAACAAGCAATTATTAAAATGTTATGCCATTACATTTACACTATTGTTTTCTTTCGTCGCTTTATACGATGCACTCGCAAGATTTTATCATGGCACATATGATGAATTGTTCACGATCCGCTCTGTAGGTCTAATTGGTGCAGCACTTTCGCTATTTACCGCGAAACTAATTGATAAGTACGGAATATTTACTACATTAAGGGCAGGATTATGCATCGCAATAGGCAGCCTTATTCTTCTTACCATGTTTAAAGGATATTATGAGCTTATGATTTTATCCATTTTATTTGTTGCCTCGATCTCTCTATTGATTCCTACAATAATTACATTGATTGGAACGATTGGCGGTACTAACCGAGCTAAAGCGTTATCCTTGTATTCCTTTCTTCTCTTAACAGGTGCCAGTCTCGCATCACCAATCGTTATGATGTTTAGTTTTCAACATGTATTACTCCTGCTAATAGGCTTTTTTTCACTGAACTTTTTCTTTGGACACTTCCTTTCCAAAGAAGAGAAATTAATTACTTAATCCTTCCTATGCAAGAGGAGGGATTTTTTTTATGGAACAGATCCGTTAAAACTCACTCACTAAATTGACAGTTAATTAATGCCCAATTTTAACAATCTTTTCTAATACACTTGAAATTCTCTCCAATAGGATGTATAGTACATTACAACACTAATGCACTATTCCACACTGAAGATCAGGAGGTGTTTTCAATTGATATTAAACACCGATGGAACAAAGCCGATTTATATCCAAATAGCTGAATGGTTAGAAACCGAAATATTAAATCAACATTTTGCAAGCGACGATAAAGTCTATTCTCAATATCAGCTGGCTGAAATGTTCAACATTAATCCAGCTACAGCTGCAAAGGGGATTACTCTCCTTGCAGAAGAAAACATCCTTTATAAAAAAAGAGGCCTTGGTATGTTTGTATCCGCAAATGCACGTGAAATGATTGTGCAAAAACGAAAAAATTTAAATTTCAAAAATCTAGTAGTGGACCTTGTATTAGAAGCCCAACGCTTAAGTATCTCAAGGGAAGAATTAATTCAAATGGTTCTAACTGAATATGAGTTTAAAGGAGCTGATAAAAATGAAAGTGATTGATTGTAATAACCTAACAAAAACATTCGGTCATGATAGAGGTTTAAATGGAGCTACTTTTGCCATTTTCGAAAATAAAATGATTGGGTTGATTGGACGAAATGGAGCTGGAAAAACAACCTTACTAAAATTAATCGCAGGATTTACAAAGGAATCATCAGGAGACATTCAAGTATTCGACCAAAAACCATTTAATAGCTTACTTGTATCAGCAAATACGGTATTTATTGATGACCAATTAAGTTTACCCAACTCATTAAATTTAAAAGAAATTCTCCAAGAATCCGCTCGCTTTTTTCCAAACTGGAATCAAAAGCTCGCTGAAGGATTGTTTGATTATTTCTCATTTACACCAACTGACAGACATCACAATCTTTCAAAGGGGATGAAAAGTACATTTAACATGATAATTGGATTAGCATCTCGCAGTGCTTTAACCATCTTTGATGAGCCAACGACAGGAATGGATGCAGCAGTAAGAAAGGATTTTTATCGAGCATTGCTAAAGGATTATATTCGATATCCTAGAACCATCATTCTCTCTAGTCATCTATTAAATGAACTTGAAGATATCCTAGAAGAAGTGTTGCTTTTAAAGGATGGCAAAGTATTATTACATGAAACAATGACTGATTTAAAAGAATACGCCATCGCCTTAAAGGGTCCAACTGAAACTTTATGCCGATGGACTCAAAATGTGGATATTCTTCATGAAGGCACTGTTGGAGCCAATACGGCCTATCAAGTCGTTGAAAACAAATGGAATGAATCAGAACAGCAACAAATGAAAAAAGAAGGCATTGATATAGTAAAAATAAATGCGAATGAACTATGTATCTATTTAACGGAACACAGAAGAGGAGGGATTGACCATGTCTTTAATTGAGGTTCACCTTTCAGATATCGTAAAAAAACAGTACTTTTTTAAATTAAAGGGATTTGTAGGAGCAATTACTTCTCTACTCATTGCCCAGCTATTTGCTTTATTGTTCTCACTTGGCGGGTTAATGTCGTTGAGCACTGGGAGTGGTGATGGTACATCGGTCACGATTAGCTCGTACTCAGCTAACCTTGTCATCGCCTTTACTATGATTTGGGGATTTGTTAGTGCCTTTACCATTACAACTAGAGCTTACCGAAATGATGATTTTACTTTTGTTTCTACTCGATTAAGTAGCAACTTAGCCAATATTCTTTATATCGTTTCATTAAGCATGATTGGTGGGTTTACCTCGCTGCTTTCAGGAATAGGTTTGAAGGTATTTATTTTCTATCAACAAGGTGCTGATCAAATAATAGGTAGTCCATTCTCTCCACTTGATATTATAGTTGGTCTTCTTTCTACTAGTTTATATGTCTTCCTAATTAGCGCTCTTGGTTACTTACTAGGTGTAATTATTCAGCTTCACAAATTATTTGCCATTGTGTTAAGCTCCCTATTAATTGGGCTATTAATTGTCGGAGAGAACTTTCCCATTTTACAGCTAGTGCTTGAATTTTTCTATCTAGAAACATCATTATTTCAATTTACACTAAAAGTTTTGTTCACATCTGGGTTGCTATTTGTTAGTGCCATCAGTATATCTAATCACTTGGAGGTGAAATAATGGGAATCATCTCAATTATTCCAGTCATCTTCTTCTTTAGCATCTTACTACTCATATACTTTTTAGTACGTACCTTAGTAAATAAAAGAACTAGCTTCACCTCTGTTCAATTAGGGTATCGCTTAAGCTATTACCTTTTAGCTGGATATGGATTGATCTTGCTGATATGTGTGATCGTATATTTTTCTTCCATAAACAGTGGGATTTCAACAAAAGAAGTAGATGAGGTTCACATTGATGATCAATATTATGAAAAAATCATACAAGGAAAAGCGGATGAATTAGAGGGGTATATGGTAAAAGATGAATGGAGACTCACCTATTCAGATGAGACACTTCATATAAAAAGCTACAATACAGTTTTTGTGAACTCTTTTATAACGGTAGAAGAGAGTCAAGAGTTAACGAATGAAATCGTTGCTAGCTACTATACCCCACTTGCTGTTTACGATGGGATTGATTATACGGAAAAAGTTGACAACATTACCATTGAACTTACAGAGGATAACCTTATTTTATCAAAGGCAGAACCTTTTAATTTGAGGCTATATAAGTTTTCACCTGAATTTACGATTAGCCAATTTACAGACTCAACATACATGGATGACTACGATCCTGACTACAATGGGGGTATTAGTTTAATTCGCATACAAGTGCCAGAGGGGTTAATTGTGACAAACGATGAAACAATAGACGTTCAATTTATTGAATAAATGCTTTTCGCAATAGAGAGGACCATTTATAGTGCTTTCTTAGATTGTTGACAAAAGAGACCGAGATTACTTTCTCGGTCTCTTTTGCCATCTTTTTTGTTCATATATCACCGAATAAAATAGTTGGATGATTTCTGCTCCAGGTAAGGCGCTTGATTTCCGGGGAGTGTGTGGTGAGCCTCCTCAGCGAATATAGCGCATACGGGATCACACCTGTCTCGCTAATCCCTCAGGAGTCTACGCACCCTCCCGTTCCAATCAACCTAGTGCTTCTAAACCTAGATACAAAAAGTAATAATACCGCTTTTCCATGTACTCAGCATTCGATGTAGTGTAGAGTCTTGTCTGTAACACGAATCTCCCAGTTTGACTTTTATTAACTGGGGTTATCATACACTTCTCACCAGTTGTACTTTATTTGATTCCTTTCATTTCTCCAATAATTCTCAATTCTTTTTTGTCAATTTTTCCGACATGTGTTTTCGGTAGCTCATCTAAGAAAAAGAAACTCTTCGGAATTTTATAGTTCCCTAGCTTATATTGACAGTGTGCTTTTATTTCATTGGATGTTATTGTTGCACCTTTTTTTAATACAATAAAGGCAGTGACTACTTCCCCCCATTTTGCATGTGGCATTCCAATCACTGCCACTTCATTAATGTGAGGGTGAGTAGAAATCCAATGTTCTACCTCTAAAGGATACACATTCTCCCCACCTGTAATTATCATATCTTTCTTTCGGCCAACAATGTAATAGTAGCCATCCTCATCACGACGAGCTAAATCTCCCGTGTACAGCCATCCCTGCTTTATTGCAGCGTTTGTAGCATTTTCATTATTCCAATAAGATTGAAAGGCATGTTTTCCTTGAATTAACACCTCTCCAACCTCGCCAATTAAGGCCTCAGCTCCGTCTTTTTTTACAAGCTTAATAGAATTAAATAGCATTGGCTTTCCGACTGATCCCAACTTTTTTTGAGCTTCTATCGGGTCAATAAAGAAATTGTTCGGTCCTGCCTCAGTCAGTCCATACCCTTCTTTAAACATAAGCCCCTTTTGATGAAATGCATCGTATATCTCAAGTGGACAAGGTGCACCACCTGAAAGAAATGTATTCATGCTTGGAAACTGGGCTTGTCTGAACTCGGTAGTTTCTACGAGCATATGATACATCGTTGGAACAAATAGAACGATTGTACACTGGAAATCGTTTATGATGCGTACGGCTTGAACAGGTTCAAAATTCGACCCAATTATGACTTTTCCACCTGCCATCAGCAAGGGGATGGATAAGGCATTTAATCCACCTGTATGAAACATAGGTAAATAGGTTAAAGTCGTATCATCGTTCGTTAAGTTCCAGCTAACAATCGTATTGATGCCATTCCACAAAATCGATTGATGTGTAAGGACAACGCCCTTTGGCCTTCCAGTCGTTCCACCCGTATAAATCATGGCGAGCGGATCTTCATCAAGCAATTCTATGCTAATCGGCTGTCCATTCGCTGAATATAGTTGACTGATTGGAACTTGTTGAAAACATGGGTGGAGATTTTCGACCAACTCTTCAAATATAGGGTGATAACATACTACACTTGGTGTACAGTCTTCTAATATAAAGTTAATTTCCTCCAGTGATAAACGCCAATTCAAGGGGGTAAAAACAGCCCCCACCTTTCCACAAGCAAACAATAGATCAAAATAACTTATATGATTAGGAGAGATCAGTACAACTCTCTCTCCCTTTCTTACCCCCTCATTAAGCAACCAACTGGCGACTTTCTCTGCTCGATCATTCAAGTCCTTATAGGACCATGCTTCATGGTCCCCCCCATCGACAACAGCAGTTGCATTTGGTGTTAATCTCGCTCTACTTTCAATCCAATCGAGTTCCCACCTCACACTAACCTCTCCTTCATTCCATTAAGATAGTACCATTGTAGAAAAGGAGAGTTACAAGTTAGTTACATAAATTGATAAGCACAACAAATAAGAAGGACCTTCTATTGGGCCCTTCTTATTTGTTTACATCATGATTCCACCATCCACATGAATGACTGTGCCATTTATATAATCGGCTTCAGAAGATGCGAGGAAAAGATAAGCGTTCGCAATATCATCTGGATTTCCTAGTCTACCTAACGGAACCATCATTTTCATTTGCTCGATTACCTTCTCAGGTACCTTAGCTGTCATTCCTGTAGCAATAAACCCTGGCGCTATAGCATTTACATTGATTCCTTTTCGTCCTAGTTCCTTTGCCCAAGTCTTTGTCATGCCTACAACTCCAGCTTTCGTCGCCGCATAATTGGTTTGCCCTATATTCCCATATACTCCTGAGACGGATGAAGTGTTTATGATTTTTCCTTTTCCTTGTTCCATAAGTACGGGCAACACCGCTTGGGTGCAATGGAATACACCTGTTAAGTTAACGTCTAGCACCTTTTGAAAATCCTCATGGGATAATTTGTGTAGCATCGCATCTCGCGTAATTCCCGCATTGTTGACGAGTATATTAATTTTCCCAAAATACTCCTTCACCCCGTTAATCATCTCGTCAACACTTTTCCGATCAGCAACATTCACTTGAAAAAAAGCCACCTCATATCCTTTTTCTTGCAGTTCAATTGCTCTCATTTTTCCAGTATCTTCATCGTAATCTGCTAGTGCAACTTTGGCTCCTTCCCTGGCAAATATCTCTGCTGCTGCTAAGCCTATTCCATTAGCAGCTCCTGTAATTACAGCTACTTGATCGTTTAATCTCATTTTAGGTCCTCCTGTATATTAATTTAAAAATTCAGACAATAATTCCGATAGCTGTTCTACATCATCTACAAGTGGTGAATGTCCACAATCGATTAATTCGACAAAAGAAGCTCGTTCTCCTAGGTCTTCTACTATTTCATTTGTCATTGATTCAGAAATGACAAGATCACGGTCTCCCCTTAAAACTAGAACAGGCACATGAATATCTTTGGCTTGGTTCGTACCAGTTGAAAGTCCATTACACTGGTTACTAATATTAAATGTATTTAAAGCATGATAGACTTCTGCTAAATTTCTTTGGGTCAGCATATCATCAATATACTCTTCGTATTTTTCAGCACTCGGTTGTTTTTTCGTATAGATTAGTGCATTCCACATCGCACGTAGAAAATCTCTGTTACTAGAATCATAGGCTGTTTGAACAGCGATTGTCTTTCCTTTGTCTTCTGTAATTTCCTTATATGACTGAATGCGGTGATCGGGATCTGGCATCCCATCCTCTCCCGTTCCATAAAAAGGGTACCCTCTTGTTGAAGCAGAAGCTAGTAATACCAACTTCTCACAACTCCCTGGGTAATCCGCAACATATTGCATTCCCACAGCTCCACCTGTTGACCACCCGATAATTGAAAAATTTCTCAAGTTCATTTCATCTACAAACATTTTTACATCATCAGAAAAATCTTTTATCGATTGGATTGGACGGTTATAGGAAGATTCTCCAAAACCTCTTAAATCAAGTGCATAGAGCTTATATCGTTCATCGAGCTGCTCCATTATAAGATCCCAATGCTTTGATGAGGTCATATTTCCATGAATCAGAAGAATATTCTTCGATCCTCCCTCTCTTTCTCGATAGGCAATAGTTTCTCCATTTGAAATAACTACTTTATTGATGTTTACTTTTTTAGTGATTGACATCAACATTCACCTCTCCCCACTTAATGGTTGTCGCTCCCCAGGCATAACCGATTCCTGCACTTACTAGTACAACTACATCTCCGGTCTTTAATTTCCCAGCCTGCTCAGCTAACTGCAACGATAGAATCTGGTCGAATTGGCCAATATGGCCGTAGTTGTTTAAATAGATGGACTGGTCTGCAGACAAGCCTAGTTCCTTTAATACATATTCATGTGCTGATCTTTTCATGTGCAGCATGGCTACATAACGGATATCTTTTTCACTAAACCCACTACGATTGACTGATTCACGTATTACATGAATAAAATTTATCATTGATTTTTCTTCTAAACGCTGCTTCATCCCAATTGGATCTAATACATCTAATTTATTCAATGAAAGATTATCTTTTGTAATTGGATGTTTCGTTCCCCCAGCGACTACTACAACATCCTCTGAAAAGGATCCATCTGTCATAATTTCAGTTTCATAGATTTGGTTTTTTGTGTGACCTTTTTTTAAGATTATTGCCCCTCCACCTGCACCAAGATTAAACATAAACCTCGTTCTTTCATTCTTGTAATCAATCAAATCCCCATTCCGATAGCCACCAGCAAGTAATACGGTATCAATTCTTTCATCTGACAGCATCATACTTTTCGCTACTTTAATCGCCATCATGGTCGTACCACACCTCAGAGCCACATCAAATGCCCATGCGTGATAAGCACCAATTTCCTCTTGAAGTTTAATCCCAGCTGTCCAAAGGGGATATTCCTTGTATTCCTCTCCAATATAAATGACAAGATCAATATCTAATGGGTCAATCTCGCCATTTGCCAGTGCAATTCTTGCAGCCCTTATGCCCATTTCACATGTATGATCATCTGGACCTGGGATAGGTTTTCTACTTATTCCCATCTTTTGTTCCACAATGAATGGAGGAATTCCTGCCTCATGAGCAATTTCTTCTCCTGTTATAAATGTTTCAGGTATATACGTACCAGTGCTGACAATCCCAATTTCCAATTTACCTCCTCCTTTATAACTCATTTAAGTCGTAATCCTCCATCGCCTCTTTCATAAAAATCAGCACCTCTTCAATTGTCTCAAACATCGTTTCTAGTTCCTCCTGAACGTGTGTTACCTTAATTCGCCAATACTTTTTTCCCGTACTCTCTTCCTTATTCGCTAAGTGAAATCGCACGACAAAAGATGCTACGTGATTTGATTCCATCCCTTCCCCCTAACTAGCCGCTTTATGCTCTGCTTTCGCTTCCTTTTTTCCTCTTCTGCCAAAGCGAATTGATCGAAGTGTTCCAACCAGCCCCGAAGGAAAAAACATGACTACTAAAATATAGATAATCCCAAAAAATATGATCCAACGCTCAAAAATCCAATGTACTTTTGCAAGTTCCGTAAGCCAGTGATGAGCAAATTCGATAATACCTGCGCCAACAATTGCACCAACCAATGTTCCAACACCGCCAATAATCGTCATTAACAAGGCATCTAATGTAATATCCATTGTAAACACACTCGTATTTACAAAACGCAATGAGATGGCATAGAGAATTCCAGCGATACCTGCCATCATTCCCGAAACAACACTCGCAATAATTTTATAATGAATAATGCTGAAGCCTAGCGATTCTGTTCGTTGCTCATTTTCGCGAATGGCTTGAAGTACTCTCCCAAGTGGTGAGTTTGTAAAACGAGTAAGCAAGACAAACACGACAATCATCGTCCCTAAACAAATGAAATAGAAATCTGTTCGGTCTTTTAGAAATTCTGGGACTCTAAAGGTAAACCCATCATTTCCATATGTTATTGTTCTCCACTTTTCTGCTAGCACTAAGAATAATCCTGCAAATGCCATTGTTAACATGGCATAGAAATGACTTTTCAATCGCAATGTGAGTAATCCAACAAAACAGCTCAATACAGCTGTTAACAATAAAGTTAGTAATATGGCTAGAATGAAGTTGGTTGCCGTCGCATCAAGCTGTTTCATAAAAACCCCAACAGTATAAGCTCCAATTCCAAAAAACATTGCATGACCAAACGATACAATTCCTGTGTAACCTAACAAAATATCATAACTCATCGCGAAGATGGCAAATATAAATATCTGTGTAAAAAGAATAAGCATGGTACGCGAATCATAGATAAATGGCAATAAGATTAAAAACCCTGCAACTAAAAGATATATGGAGGTTCGTCTATTATTCCTTACCACATTCATCTGTTCTCACCCCTTTAGTCCAAATAAGCCCTGTGGTCTAAAAATTAAAACCACTGCCATTAGAAGCATGTTAACAGCGAGAGCTAGATTTGGTACGTAATATGCCATAAATGAACCCGATAACCCTACTAGAATAGCGGCAAGTAATGACCCTGGGAAGCTACCCATTCCTCCAATGACAACGACAATAAATGCTAAGATGGCAAACTCCATGCCCATTTCTGCATAAATAACGCCAGAGTATGGCCCAAGTAATACTCCGCCTAGAGCAGCCATTGCAGCACCCACCATAAACACAAGCATGAATACTTTTTGAATATTAATGCCAAGTGATTGGACCATTTCTTTATTCATTACTCCTGCTCTAACAATTAAACCAACTTTCGTATTTCTTAAAACATATTGAACGACCAAAAATACAAGGAAGCCTACTAGAATGATAAAAGCACGATATTTTATAATGATGACTCCCCCAAGCTCCCAGCTTCCCTTTAAGTAATCTGGTGGAACAGCTGAAATTTGATCTGGTCCCCAAACGACCTTTAATAACTCGGACAGGACAAGCATTAAGCCAAGAGTAATTAAGATTTGCTGCACATGATTGCCATATACCGGCTTAATAATCCATTTTTCAGTTACAATCCCAAGGATCGCACCCGTTAATAACGCACCAATTATTCCAACAGTAAAGCTACCAGTTGTCATATAAATCCAAGTACCACTATAAGCTCCCCATGCAAACAAACCACCATGAGCAAAATTAAGAACATCCATTAGACCAAATATTAATGTTAATCCTGCTGCAAGCAAGAAGATTAACATTCCTGTTGCCAGCCCATTAACGGTCAGGTTAATCAGTAACTCCAAGCCAACTTCCTCCTTCCCTTAAGCAATCCCTAAATATTTCCTTCTCATTTCTTTATCTTCTTTTAATTGTTTCATTTCTCCACTAGTGGCTGTTTTTCCATCATCAATAATATAGAAACGGTCCCCAATTGTACTTGCCATCATGAAATTCTGCTCAACTAACACAATCGTTGTAGTATCCTTCATTTGTATAATCGATTCCATCACTTTTTCAACAACTATCGGAGCAAGCCCTTTGCTCGGTTCATCAATAAGTAATAGTTCATTATTATTCATATAAGCTCTGGCAATGGAAAGCATTTGCTTTTGCCCACCACTTAATAGTCCTCCCTGCTTCCTCCAAAACTTTTTCAAATCTGGAAACAGCTCTAAAATATAGGATAGCTTTTCTCTCGTATCGTCTGTTTCTTTTGTAATAGCAACTTTTATATTTTCTTCCACTGTAAGTTCAGCGAATATGCCTTGGTCTTCAGGAACATAACCAATACCCTTTTGGGCAATGGAATAAGTCGGACAGCTTTGAATGTCTTCCCCTTTAAATGTAACGCTTCCTTTAAAAGCAGGGTTTAACCCCATAATCGTTCGTAAGGTTGTCGTTTTTCCAGCTCCATTTCTCCCAAGTAGAACTGTTACCTCTCCTTTTTTAGCTTCAAAGGAAACTCCTTGTAAAATATGAAACTGTCCAATATAAGTCTCAACATCATTAAGCTTCAATAGGGCGTTCGTCATATAAACCTCCTAAATAAGCAGATTGAACGGTTTCGTTTTTCATAATCTCCTCTGGTGTTCCATCCGCCAACAGTCGACCATTAAATAAAACCATTACTGAATCAGACAAATCTAAGATCATATCCATTTTGTGTTCAATGAGAATGATCGTCCGATCACCTTGCTCTTTAATCTTGCGGATCACTTCCAAAATAGCAGGTACTTCCTCTAGGGACATTCCCGCTGTCGGTTCATCAAGTAAAAGCACCTCGGTGTTCAAAGCTAATAGCATGGCAATTTCTAGTTTTCGCTTTTCACCATGGGCTAAATTTTTCGCTAAGGTATCCCACTTTTTATCCAAAAATACAAGCTTTAACCATTCCATTGCTTTATCCTCAAATCCCTTGAGGCTCTTAAAATGGGCAAGCATTTGAAATCTTACACCTGCCTGTGATTGGACAGCTAATCGAACATTCTCAAGTACTGTTAAATTGGGGAAAACATTGGTGATTTGAAATGATCGTCCAATCCCCCGCCTAGTTCTTTCAGTTGTACTCGCCTTCGTTATGTCCGTTCCTTTGAAATAGATGCTTCCCTTTGTCGGAGCTAACTGGCCGCTTAGTAGGTTGAAAAACGTCGTTTTACCAGCACCATTGGGACCGATAATGGATTTGAATTGGTTTTTTTTGACAGAAATTGATACAGCATCAACTGCCCTGTGTCCGCCAAAAGAAACCGTTAAATCTTTCGTTTCTATAATAGAACTCATTCTCTTCACCACCTACACTCTAATAGAATGAACTTCGGTTAATCATCACCGAAGTTCACTTTAAAATTATGAAACCTTTAATTTCGCACTGGAGGTGCTGTTTCTTCAGGAGATAGCTCTCTTACTAGAACTGGTACTGGGTAAGATAAACCTTCCTTCTTCTCAAGTTTAATGGCATATAAGGTTTGGAGTGCTTGATGGTCTTCTGGGCGGAAAGTCATTTTCCCTTTCGGTGATTCAAAGCTCATCCCTTCCATCGCTTCAATTAATGTATCTGCATTAGTATCCCCAGCTGTCTTCTTTATCGCTTCTACAATTGCAATAGCCGCACTCATTCCCCCTGGTGTGAATAGGTCTGGTACATCGCCATCAAAACGCTTTTTGTGCTCTTCTACTAACCAGTCATTCACATCATTACTTGGTAGATCATGATAATAAACGGTAAACCCTTCCATTCCAACCAGTGGCTCCATTGTCGCTAATGCAGCAATATCAGGTGCTCCTGTAGAGATTTTGATTCCTTTCTCTTGAACCTTCATATCGGCAATTTGATTCCAAGGGGAATTCGCTCCTGCCCAAATAACAAATAAATAATCTGGTTCTGAATCGATTACTTTTTGAATATTGGATGTAAAGTCTGTTGCAGCTGGATCCGCGTATTCTTCATGAACAATTTCAGCGCCAAGCTTGATTGCCGCTTCTTTAAACGCCGCTACCCCATCACGACCAAATGAATAGTCAGGTGCAAACGTTGCGATTTTCACTCCTTTATCAGCTATGGCAGCTGCTCCTGCAACTGCATCTTGCGAAGAGTTTCTTGCTGTCCGGAAAATGTATTTATTAAACTCTGACCCTGTAATACTATCAGCTACAGCAGGCTCAACGACCATTACTTTTTCGTATTCTTCTGCTAGGGGAAGGACAGCCAGTGTATCACCAGAACTTGAAGAACCTACAAGGAAATCAACTTGGTCTTCCTCTAATAATTTGGTCGCCTTTTGGACAGCAACCTCTGGCTTTGTTTCTGTATCTTCAACGATAAATTCAATTTTACGTCCTTCAACTTCCATGGTGCCATTCGTGGCATAATCAAGACCGAGTTCAAAGCCTCTAAGCGTCTGCTCACCGTATGCCTCCAGCCCACCTGTTTGTGAAGCCAATACTCCGATTTTTATTGGTTCACTATTCTTTTCTCCCGTACTTTCTCCATCGCTACTGTCTGTTTTCTCAGAACTACATGCACTAGAGATGACCATAACTATCGAAAGTAACCAAATAAACCCCAAACGGCGAATAATCTTGCTCATTCCATTTCCCCCTTATTTGTTTTTTGCCAAAGGCTGTTCTCCAACTTTATTGTTTTCAAGTTTTTCTTAACGACTTCTTTTGATCCATTACCAAAGGTGCTTAAAAGCAACTATATTAAGAGAATAGCCTTTCTAAAAGCTCACAAGCTTTGAATACATCATAAGAAAAGCTAGTTACAAACGAGTTACAGGGTTAAAAAGTACTATTCCGCACCAAAATGAACCGATGAGAGAATAAGATGGCCACTTAAGCTTGTCCCCTATATTAGATATATATAAGAAACAGGTATAGAGTTATACCTCCATACCTGTTTTAGAGAGCCAATAAAAGACCTCGAGAACGATTCCTTTGGATTTTAATTTTGGAGTAAAAATCACCACACTGTTTTGACAATCATATTTCTAAAAATAAAAAAGACTGAAGGCAACTTCAAAAAAGTCGTCTTCAGTCTTATTCTAAAAGCATTCTTTGGCATTTAATATTGCATAAACTTCTCAGATTCTACGATCATGTCATACATATGTTGGGTTGGTTCAAGTGGAGGAACACCTAATTCGTTTTCAAGTGTTTCACAGCATTTTTCATACCATCTTAAGGCGTAAGGACGATTGTTTTTCCGATAATAGCAATACATTAATAGTCGATAAGCCTCCTCCCAGGTTCGGTCCTTCTTTAAGATTCTTTCACACCAAGCAATTGCTTGGTCATATTCTTCACTTCGAACCGAAAGCTGCGCTAGCTTTTCCGCTCCTCTTAAAAACAAAACTAGGAGTTTTTCTCGCTCATTGATGCACCAGTCATTGTAGCGCCTCTCGATCAAATAATCTCCTTTGTATAGGTTCAGACCTTTCTCTAGGTAAGGAATGGATTTTTCCTTATCTTTTTCTTCCAAGCCTGTTTGAATGTAATTTTCAAATAGAACCGAATCAATCTCTATTGCAGCTTTCGTATTCAAACCGTAAGATGTACCTTCCCTCACAATAAAAAATGGGTGTGCTCTTGCCTTACGGTTCGGTTCTAATACGTTGTTTAAGGCATTTAATGCGACTTTAAAATCTCTAGCAGCACTTTTTTCCGCTTGGTCCGGCCACAGTTGAGAAAAAATTTCATCTTTTGTTAAGAGCAATTGACGATTAGAAACGAATAGCTGAAGAAGTTCTTTTGCTTTTTCTCTTTGCCATCCACGTTCTTCCACCTCTTGATCACCTAACCAGGCTTTAAATTTCCCAAGTACTTGGATTCTTAATGTATAGCCTGGATGTGAATCAAGGTTTCCTACACTCATTTCTTGTAGAATTTTTGTTACATAGTGAGCCGCTATTTCTTGTTTTTGTGCTTCAAGCAATAAAGGGATTACCATTTGTAAGTCTTGTGGTCCAAAAGTCGTTCTTTTTTTAAAGAAGAATTCATATTCTCCTACTTGAACCCGTTTAATAAACGCGTCTATAGATTTAGTAAAACCCGCCAAATCCCCTTGTTTATAGGAAATATATGCCACCCAGAAATAGACAAGCATTTTCCCGTACTCATCCCCACACTGCTCAAATTTTAAAAGGGTCTTCTTAAGCTCATTGATAGCATTTAAAAAATGATTTTGATATACAAAAGCTAAACTCATTGCTAATGAGATTAAGGAGGATAACCAGAGGTCTTTTACTCTATCAGTCTCAAGCAATGCCTGTCTTCCAATTTCAATTGCTCTTTCATAATCTCCAGTTCTTCCATACAAGATGCAAAGTCCCATCAGCGGCTCAGCTTTCCCTCGATCCACATGTAGACGGTCCATCATCTCAAGTGACGTTTCATAGCATTTTATCGCCATTGATGATTCATATTGGTCTATTAATTGTACGGCATGCCCCATCCGAATCCAGCCACACGCTTCAACAAATGGAGATTGAATTCTCATCCCATATTGAATTCCTTCCTGAGCCAGGTACTTCGCTTCTTTCCCATTACCGGTAAATGCTTCTAAAAGAGAGAGTAGTAGATCTGTTTCACGATGTGATTGAGGTAAGGGCTGATGATCATTTACATAACCAGTTGCATTTTTTGAGCCTCTTAAAGCAGCTTTGGCCTGTATCAATCTTCCCGTTCGTAGCAATAACCTAGCTTCAAGATTTCCATCCTCTAAAGGAACACGATGCTGTTTCGCTCTAGCAATCCATCGCTCCGCTTTTAATGCTTGACCTGAATTTATGAAATTTTCCGCCAATAATTTATATAGCTTTGCTATTTCTTCTTCTGAGCTGATTTGATTTTGCTCATTCAATTCAATAGCTTGATATAATAAACGCTCTGCCTGATATGGCTGAATTGTATCTAGGTAGATTTTCGCTTTACCCACTAATGCCCTTCTTTTAGAATCTAAATCGCTACTGTTTTCACCTAATAGAAGTGCGTGGTCATAACAATCCTCCGCTTGTTTGTATTGAGACCGAAAACGATAAACTTCCCCTTCTAAAAACCAAAGCTGGGTAAATGTGTTTTTATATGTGGAAGGAATTGTATCCAACCGATCCTTTAATCCCTCTAGCTTCCCGTTATCAAGCATTTCATCTCCATACTTACTAAGCAAGGAAGCCATCCCTTCATAATAACGAATTTTCTCATAGTGACCGATTGCTTCTTCCCATAGACCTGTTCTTTCGAAATAGCGTGCACTTCTTTCGTGTAACCGCTGAAAATTTTGCGGCTGATGAATTTGAAGCTGTTTTTCTAAAAATTCCTTAAATAGAGCATGGTACTTATATTGCTGTTCTCCTATTTGTTGGATAAATAGATTTTTATCCAACAATTGCTCTATCATGATTTTAGAACCCTTAATCCCCAGTATTTCATCACAATTTTCTTCACTTATTTCTTCAAATATGGAGGTTTGTTCAAGGAATTGCTGGATAAAAGGAGGTTGATTAGCAAATACTTCCAACGCCAAGTATTGAAATAAGTCTTCTAAAGAGTTCGATGGCTTGAACCATTCACTACTTGAAAAGCGTACAGCGTCTGTTGCCTGTTGGGCAATCATTCCTAGTGCAATTACCCACCCTTCAGTTAAGTGGTATATTTCTTCTACTTTATCTGGAGGAAGCGTGATCTGATAAGACTCATTTAACAGTAATTCAATTTCATCCTTTTTGAGCATAAAATCACTTTTCGTGAGCTCCAACAAATCACGACTCACCTTCATTTTTGTCAAACATTTCCACGACGGTCTGCTTCTACTTGAAATTACGAGATGTAAATTCGTTGGAATATGTTCAAGTAACAATTCTACCAATCGGTTGACCGTAAACGATTGTTCCACTTGATGAAAATCATCAATGATTAATATCATCTCATTTGGGAGGGAATGAATTTCATTTACGAAGAGGGAACAAAGTGAGTTTAGTTCTTCATCCCTTATATAGCGGTCCATTTGATTCATATAATGAATTAGTTCAACTCCAAAGCTTGGAACTTTAGTTCGGATTGAATAAACCAAGTAGGTTAAAAAAGGAAACACGTCATCATCAGATGAGGAGATAGAGTACCAACAACAATCACATTTTGAATCGGTAACATATAAAGCAAGCGCCGTACTCTTTCCGTATCCAGCACCTGAATGGATGAGCGTTAGAGGATATCGAGAAATCGCTTTCATTTTTTTTGCTAACCTAACACGTCTTATCCAATCATCCTTCACACGAGGAACAATTAATTTCGTATGGAGGATGTGCATTTTCGAATTCATTGAATACCCCCTTTCTTTTTTGAATTTTTAAATTATTTTACCATATTCCATATAAAAAAGAACTCGAATCTACTCGAGTTCTTTAAAATGTGACATCCATATCATTCAGGGGCCAATATCGTAAATTCACTTTTCCTACGACTTTGTCAACAGAGATAAAACCAAAGTGGCGACTATCCCAGCTTCGAAGACGATTATCACCAAGTACGAATATCTTTCCTTCAGGAACTACTTCTTCACCTGTTAATTCAATTAAAGTGAAATCACCTGTTAACCGATTCCCTAGGTGATGATTGCGATATTTCTCTAGATATTTCTCTTCCATTTTCTGACCATTAATATACAATTCATCATCACGGTATTCGATTTGATCCCCAGGTAGGCCGATGATTCTTTTTACATAATCATCTTCTTCATTGGCATGGAATACAATGACATCAAAACGATTTAATTTCCCAATTTGATAGCCAATTTTATTTACTACAAGCATATTTCCGTCTTGTAGTGTAGGTTTCATTGATTCCCCATCGACTTCATAATTTGAGAAAAAAAACGTGCGAATGAAGACAAAGATAATTAACCCAATTCCTAACGCTTTTAACCATTCGATTCCTTCATTTTTCACCGTTTCCTTCAAACTTGACGCCCTCCTAGAGTCACGATCTTAATAACCACCTTGCTTTTCCTTTGATACATGATTATTCATTCTACCTTCAATCCGCTTTCCTACTAGCCATAAAATAAGGATAACAACCGCAACTATTGCTGTTCGAACCGGTTGAGTAATCAACGATTTAATATCATACCCAACAAAACTTATCGTAAAGATCATCACCATCTTTCCAGTTAAGACAGCCAGCATATATTGAGCAATACTGATCTTAGATAAGCCTGCGACAATGTTCACAACTGCTGAAGGTGTGAACGGGAAACAAAGTAATAGAAACAGTGGGCCAAATCCATGATCCTCTACCCAAGACATAAGCTTCTCGACCTTCTTATGCCGTTTTAAAAAGTTTAGAATCCTTTTTTGTCCATATTTTCGGACGAGAGAAAATACAAGGAGCGCTCCTAAACAAGCACCAATCCAAGAAAATAAAAATCCAAACCAAAGTCCAAATGCATTGGCATTTGCCATTACAAAAAGGAACAAAGGTAGAAATGGCAGAAAAGCCTCTACCATCGGAAGTAAAATGCCTGGAATCGGTCCGAACGAGCGATAGTGCTCAATTAACTCCATGATATTTTCCATTGTAAACCATTCTTTTAATGTCTCTAAGTCCATTGAAAGTCTCCTTATTGAAAGCACGTGAGCTGTTTCATGCGACCCTGCCGGTGTACTCTACTTATATGATTAAGCTATCCTACATTATCGATCCAGCATTCATTCTGCTTCATAGCTTATTTTTCCTTTAACATGGTCCATTTCATACTCTTCTGTAGAAATCTATTTTGCGAGAAAGTCGTGTATTGCCTGTTTGTTTTGTTCGAGATCAATGGCAAGAACAAGTCCCACTCCACCACCTATCCTCTCATCCCAATAAGCACCATCTACTGGAATTCTTAAAGTATCAATATCACGATTTCCGCCAGTGATGAAGTCCTTCCCAATGAATAACATATCGGTTGTTTGAAGATTTGTATTTATAAATGGCTGAACTACCCCAACAAGCTTCGGTAATTTCGGTAATGTTTGAATACTGCTAAGATCACTTGCTAGCTTCTTCATAACCTGCTGCTGCCTTTGTACGCGGCCAAAGTCTCCAACTGCATCCATTCGAAATCGAACATACCCTAATAGATGTTCTCCATCTAAGCGTTGCATACCTGGTTGAAGAGTGACTCCAATGTTTGCCGACATTTCCTTTTCTACATCAATTTCAACTCCATCTGGAAATGCCTCATCAATCAATTGAACAAATCCTTTAAAATCTACAACAGAATAATACTGAATATCCACATCGAAATTATCTTTAATGGTTTGTCTAAGTAAATCGGGACCTCCTAAAGCAAAGGCAACATTGATTTTATCCATTCCATGCCCTGGAATATCTACATACGTATCTCGCATGATCGATATCATCTTATATGTTCCTTTTTCCGGGTGATATTGAGCAATCATAATCGTATCAGAGCGAGATTTATCTTTTCCACGAGCATCACTCCCAATTAGTAATACATTTGTTCCACCATATTGATCTGGCTTCCCTTTAAACTCATACTCTACCTGCTCAACTTCTGTTTCTTTTAAGGATTGAGATACTCCCTGTTTATATTGTAGATATGAATAAACAAATAACCCAGCCACTAGTAAAAGACAAACAAACAGAGTTATTTTCCATGTTTTTCTTTTTTTATTCTTCTTTTTATATTTTTCAGATCTCATTCAAACCCATCCATTCTCATTCTCAATATTATTTGCATTCGTGACGAAGCAAAAATCACAACACATATAATATATGACTATTGCTCCTTCTAAAAAGTTTCTCTATTTTTTCTAGTATTTTTTACTATAAATTAAGAGTAGCAGAAAATCGATATATTTACTATTTTCTAGAAAATACAACTTCATTCCTTTTGATAGGATAAAAAAACTCGCAAAGATTTTTTTCTTTGCGAGCGAAGATTTTGTTTACTTTAAATAGGATTCGAACCAATTTTCTATATATTTTAATCGATCAATTCGGAAGTTTGGTTTTCCACTCCTCGATAGCTCGTGGTTCGACTCAGGGAATCGAACGAATTTCGTTTGCTTCTTCTGGTGCTTTAAGGCAATATATAATTGCTCCGCTTGTTCTACTGGACAGCGGTAATCCTTCTCACTGTGCAGTATTAATAAAGGGGTATTCATATCCTTAACATAAGCTAATGGAGAGTGCTTCCATAGCTTTTCGATATTTGTAAGGTCTGCTTGGATTTGCCAATCTGTAAAATAATAACCAATATCACTTACACCATAGAAACTAATCCAATTCGAGATAGAGCGTTGCGTAACTGCTGCTTTAAAACGATCTGTATGCCCAATGATCCAGTTCGTCATAAATCCTCCATAGCTTCCACCAGTTACACCTAATCGATTCTCATCAATGAAAGGATACTCTTGCAGCACAAAGTCTACTGCTTCCATCAAATCGTCATAATCCTTCCCGCCATAATCTCCTCGGACTGCATCTACAAAGTGCTGACCATAGCCATGACTTCCTCTTGGATTCGTAAATACGACCGCATAGCCTCTTGCTGCTAATAGCTGAAACTCATGGAAATAAGTATTTGCATACATCATATGGGGACCACCATGAATCTCAAGAATCATGGGATATTTTTCTCCTTCTTTGTACATTGTAGGTTTCATCATCCACCCATGAACATCAAGTCCATCACTTGCTTTAAAGGTGAACGGCTGTACTTCTGCAAGGGGAACTTCTTCTAAGAAATCGTTGTTACAATTTGTCAACTGTGTTACTTCGCCCGTTGTAACCTCCAATAAAAATAAGTCTCCTGGAAGATTTGGCTTACTTATAGCTACAACCGCTCGGTCATTACGACCTCCAGTTGTTAAACCATACACATGCTGTTGATCTAATAATGCTGGATAAATTTCGCCTGCAACCGTACCGTAGTAGACAACGGTATTGCCATGATCGGTAGCTAAGAAATAGAAGCTTTCATAATCATCATCAGACCACAACAAACCAGGAGCTATTGTCCCTTGCTGAAAATCACCAATAGCAAAGTCACCTGCATTTACTTCCCAATTTGGAGTCAAGCAAGTTAATGTATGTTCTTCTGTGTGATAAACCCATAGTTTGGTTAGCGTTGCATTTTCATATTCTCGTTCGTGCCCTAGCATTCCTACATATTTTCCATTTGGGGACCAAGTCACATTTCCAAAGTAGCCTGTATGATTTGTCACCTCAATTAGCTCCTTTGACTCGATATGCATAAGGTAAACGCTATTTGAAAAAGACAAATCCTGATCGTCATTTAAATCTGCCGTTAATGCAACTTGCATTCCATTTGGTGACCAGCACTGCAGATAGTAATCCGCTTTTCCCTCTGTTAGCTGCAGTATTTCACCTGTTTCTACATCTACAATTCCAATATGATGATAACTTCCGTCCCAAAAGCCCTGAGCATCGGACTTATATTTCATTTGATCAACTTCTAACGGGGCAATCATCTTTTCTTTTCGTTCCGTTTGTTCCAGCACTGACTCGTTTTCCTTTAATGATGTTTGAAAAGCAATCTTTTTACCATCTGGGGACCAAAGTGGATTCGATGCTCCATTTAAGCAAAAAGTGATTTGTCTTGCTTCTCCACCGCTTTTATTCATTATATAAATTTGATTCTTTTCATTTCGATTCGACACAAATGCAAGTCTCTTTCCATCATTTGACCAACGTGGAGTGATATTTTTGTGCTTCCCATAAGTCCACTGCACTGGCTCACTCTTCTCATCTACTTGTATGTAAAAAAGGTTAGAATAATATTCATTCAACTCTTTGTCGATTGAAGTTTCCACATACACTAATTCTTTCCCATTCGTTGCAAGCTGTGGGTCTGCCACAGATTTCATTTCAAATAAATCCTCCGCATTTAACGTTCTCAATTTCATCCTCACCTTTCCAAACGGCTACTAACGTTACAATTCTTTAGATAGCAGCATGCCATAATATACATCTTTATGATTAATTATTTCGACATCAGAAATAATTAACCTGCTAGACGTACTAAAAAATTCGTTACTTGGAAAAGTTAAGCAAAATAATAGCAACATTGCAATTTCCTTTTTAATTGTGTATTCTTTTATAGAACATATGTTCTATTTTATTCTTACAAAAGGAGTATTACTGAAATGACCCGTATTCCTGAGCGTGACCGTAACATTATGGAGCAAGCCATCTACTTACCTATGGCTCTAACCATCTTAAACCGCGATTTGACCGTTATTCACAATAGCCCCTTTAAGCTAAAGCAACCATATCTCGAGTTAATTGAGCTGACAATGACAGCTATTCAAAAGGACTTGAAAGAAGTAAAAGCTTATATGAGCAAGCACCAGCTCCGCGTCGAACAGCTAAAACGAGATGAAGCATTTACGATGTTCCTTTTCTTATACAAAGGATATGAAGAGCATCACAATTATTTTAACCCTCGCATACGCAACAAAGTCCAAGAACTAATGGAGCATTATTTATTTAAACGATTCTCTTCCAAGCTTTAATTTGGGTTTTTGTATACATTGCTCTGCTCAGAAGCCCTCATCGTAGGTTTTTTAACAAGATAAAAGGATCTGCGGTTCGTTTGCTCAATACGTTGCATTAATTTAGTCCGTAAAAGAGCTGTTCTAAGCAATTGATTTTCAAAAGAATGATTAGAGATAGGAAGGATATACGTTTGTTTATTTCGGAAAGTAACGATTGTTTGATTTGCTTCATGACGATGATGATTTAACACATGTTCATGTGAAACCCAAATGCATTGAGAATTACTTGGTGAGGTAGTTGGGAAGAAATAGATGAAGTTTGTCGGATCAATGGTGATTGGTACTTTATGTGTGATGCCAATCAACTGTCTTGTACCTTCTTTCCTGCCTTCATAGCTGGCCCCAAAATAATGACAGCTATTCTTGATAATTTCGATTGGACGAAATGGCGATATAAATTCATCCTCAAGCTCAAGAATTAAAGAGTATGTTTCTCCTCCGTATGTAGTTGGAACGACAATCATCGTTGAAGAGTTAATTTCATATTCCTCCACGATTGGGCGGTGCTTATCCATTTAATATCAACTCCTTTATTTTCCATAATCGTAACACCACACCTCCATAATTTGTATATTTTTAGAAAAAATTACTAATTTGTACACAATTCCACAACATAACAAATAAGTTTTCAGAAATTTTTAAAAATTCAGTTGAATATTTTCCGAAAATTCCATATAATATTAAAAAGGCATCCGAGGTGATTTTCATGAAAGAGAAATCATACACAGACTTAATGAAAGCAAGTGCTCACAAACAGAAGAATAATAAAGAGTCTTATGTAGTCAACTTGTATATTGAGATGTTGTTAACCGAGGTCCTATTAAAAGCGGAAAAAGAAAAAGTGATGGAGCAAATTGATCGTGCAATTGACGAAAGAGATCAACTGACATTTTTAAAGCTATCTGAGCAGTATAAAGAGTTAACGAAAAGGTTTGGAACATAGTATACTGGGACATAAATATTTTCGTCAATGATATACCTGAACTATAAGGAGTGATCTCCTTTTACTAGTTCGGGTATTTTCGTTTGTTCGGAATACAAATTTTTTATAAAAAGTGGAATGGAGTGGAAGGCACTTGACTACTAAGGGATATAGAGGAAAGGCTGAGACACCAAAGCGCAGCGAGGAGGATCAGCCTCCTCCCCGCAGAAAGCGAGTGTCTGCAGCCCAGGTGGAACGAACTTGTTTTACAACAACTATTTTAATAAAGTCATTGTTCGTCTTTGAGAAGGAGTCATGTAGTTATGTCCCAGCCTCACATTATTTTTTATTCATTCCGTTTTTGAATTTCATATTCTTCTACCATAGAAATCCGTTCAAGCATCGTCGGGTGCCCATATCGGAAAATTTTAACAAGCAATGGTGGATTCACCTGACTGAGTCCAGCCCTTGTTAACTCTTGGAATGTATCGATGGCAGCCTTTAAATCATTTGTCATGTGAATAGCATAGTGGTCTGCTCGTTTTTCTTCATACCTTGAGACTAAATTAGACAACGGACTCGAAATAAAGAGCAGCATTGAAATAATAATGAAGAACAATGGCAACGATCGTATATCCTCAACGGCAGGAATTTTAAAAGCAGCTCCCCATCGATTAATGATATAGTGCATTAATCGATACGTGATGTAAAGGCCTACTAACGAGAGCAGTAAATAACCTGCAATACCGAAATAGATATGCTTTTCCACATAATGGGCCATTTCGTGTGCCATTATGAATAGAATTTGATCGTCAGTCAAGCGATTCAAGGTTGTATCCCATAAGACGATTCGAGAATTAGATCCAACTCCTGTTACATATGCATTGAGAGCGTTTGTTTTCTCTGCCATATTAACTTCAAACACATGCTTTGCAGGAATATTTGCCTCGCTTGCTAATTCTAAGATTTTTGTCTCCAATTGTTTATCCTTCAACGGATAAAAATCGTTGTATAAAGGATCAATTACGACAGGTTGAATAAACATCATAAATAATGTAAAGGGAACGGATAGTAGCCATGCATATAACCACCATCGTTTACTACTCTTTTTCATTAACCAATAAAGGACAGATACAATCAAAAACATCGTACCGTAATTCACCCAAAAATCAATTAGCTCATCCTTCATCCAAGAAGTAAAAGTTTGAGTTGAGATATTGTAGCTTTTAGAAATCGAAAAACTAATATAACTTAAGGGAAATGTTGCTACAAAAGCAAAGAATGAAAGCCAAACGAGATATATAGCTGTTTGAATGATTTTAAATTTTGAAGACTGTTCTGCCCACCGTTTAAATGCCTTAGATAAACCAAATAACAAAATAAACAAATAAAATATCCACTCAAATGGAGTTGATAAGAAAAACAACATATTCCTTACCTTCGAATATTCTTCACTTAACTCTAGTTCACGAGCATTTAGAAATGTGGCTGGGTCTGCTTTCGATCCCTCATATTCAAACGGTAAACTTGTATTTGCAAAGTAAAATAAGTACCAATAAATAAACAGTCCATAAATAATAAAGGCGAGCGCACCGTAGAAGCCGATCTTCCTTGCCATTAAATCCCCCCTATTTTCTCTCTACTAGTTGGTACAACCTCTTACTATGTATTTTAGTAAAAAAAGATTGGTTTAGAACTTTGAATCCAAATTTCAACGATAACTTCTGTATTATTTGCTTTGCTTGAGGCAATTATTAGGAATGGTAATTAAAGAAGGAGTTATTGAGCCAATTGGGAAGGTATGATTTGGGGTACTTATTGCTCTTTCAGATGAAGATTGGACAGGGTGCGCTTCTAGATTCAGAGCAATCGATTTTTCTCCTTAACCATACTCTTCTTTCGTGCTAAGCAAGCCCTAATTTCCATTTTCTGAACAAAAGCTCAGGGTGCCTTGGTCAGGCTAAGGCAAGCATAAGACAGTTTAGAATAGACGGCGTTCTTTTCCCTTCTATTCTAAATTGGCTTAAGACAACAAGGGGCTAGGCGCTGGACCTGAATGCCGAAGCACTTATCAACAATTGATAAATTTTCTTCCTTTCGAAATTAAAAAAAGAGAGAATAGACTGATAGAAAGGCAATCGATCCTAGTACGACGATAATAACATTTGCGCCCATAAAGGCAAGTAAGAAAGCAACAGCCGCACCAAATAGCCCAAACCAAATATCCTCTTGAATAAATAGGATTCCTGGGAAAATTAACGCACCTAATGTGGCATAAGGAACATTTTTCAAGACTCCTTGCAAAAATTCAGGAAGTTCCTTTCCTTTAAACAAGACAAACGGGAGCATTCTTGGGATATATGTTACAATTCCCATCCCAATAATCATCCAAATGATCTCACTGTTCATTAGAAATCACTCCCCTTTTCTTCTTTCTTAATGTTTCAACAACCTCTACAAGTACAGCTGATAAAAGTGTAGCAACAACAATCGCCCAGCCGGTAGACATGAGTTGGAGCATAGAAAAAATGGTATGGAAAGCTGCAGCTATTAAGGCAAGTAATAGAACCTTTGTACTTTTTTTCAAAGAAGGGACTAACAAGCCGACAAACATTGCATACAAGGCAACTGACATACTTTCTTGTAACGTTTTCGGAAGATTGGCTCCGATTAAATGGCCAATTCCAGAGTTAATTACCCAGCTAGAATAGGAGATCGAAATAACTCCAAGCATATAGCCAGTTGTAACTACTCCATCCTTCATAGAGGCAACAGAAAATGTTTCATCTGTTATACCAAAGGAATAAATTAACTGGTTAACAACTGGTTCATCTTCACTCTTTTCATTCAAAGCAGTCCCCATAAGAAAGTGGCGTATGTTTACAATAAACGTGGTAAGAATAATTTCAAAAATCCCTGTTCCAAGAGTTAATAGACTTAGAGAAATATATTGAGACGCTCCTGCAAATACAAATAGACTCATGAGTACCGTCTCAGTCAGTGTCAATCCCGTCGTCTTAGCTAATAAGCCAAAGGTTAATGCAACAGGGAAATAACCGATCCCGATACTAATTCCAGATTGGAATCCTCTCTTAAAATCAGAATGATGCTTACCCATTACCGCTTCTGCCATTGTTGTCCCCTCCTTAATTCTTCAGTTATGTATTATAATAAATCTTATAGAGCAATTACTTATACGCTATATTATACATACGTGCGTTATAATAAACAATATCTTTCGGAGGGAAAAATGGAAAATATTCAAAAAAATATTGGGGTCAATTTAAAAGCCACAAGAAAAAATCGAGGAATAAGTCTTGAACAGACGGCTGAATTAACTGGGGTTTCAAAAGCAATGCTCGGCCAAATTGAACGTGGAGAATCCAATCCTACAGTTACGACTCTTTGGAAGATTGCTAGGGGGCTGCAAATCTCCTTTTCAACGTTGATGAATGAAGAGCCCTCGGAGGTTCACTATGTTGAGCTCCATTCGGTCAATCCCATTATGGAAAATAACGGAGATTATCGTGTCTATTCCGTATTCCCTTTTGATCCTCGAAAGAAGTTTGAAATTTTCACAGTTGAAATGGAGATGGGTTGTCAGCATACATCCGATAAGCATAATGAAGGCGTTGAAGAATATATTACAGTGATGAGTGGGACGTTAGAATTGATTATTGGTGAAAAAGCCTACGTCATTTCAACAGGTAATTCCATTCATTTCCTAGCTAATCAAGCACATACGTACAAAAACATTAGCCAGGAATTAACGAGATATCAAGCAGTAATGTACTATCGCTAAATTTGAAAAACGAGCAGAACAAAAGATTAGTGCGCCATGGTAAGGTTGGGGCCAGTTAGAAAGTTTATAATCGAAGGCGCTCTTTGCCTTCGATTCTATTTAACAACAATCGATAAATTTTATACTTTCCTAAGCTTTGACCAAAGAGGCTGGGACATAACTAAATGACTCCTTCTCAAAGGACGAAAGTGATTTTTTTAAAAATTAATTTTCCGAACAAACAAAAATACCCGAACTAGTAAGAGGGGATAACCCCTAATAGTTCGGATATACCATTGACTGAAATACGTATGTCCCAGCCTCCTTCTAAATTAACACCGCTCGATCGTTATTCATCTTCTCCCCACGAATTCGTTGGAACTCCTCTAATAATTGCTCAATGGTAAGCTCGGACTTCTCTTTTTCATCTGCTTTAAAAATAATTTGTCCTTTATCCATCATAATTAATTTATTTCCCAGCTCCAATGCCTGCTGCATATTATGTGTTACCATTAAAGTCGTTAGCTGATATGTTTCAACAATTTCTTTCGTAAGCTGAGTAATAAGCTCAGCTCGAGCAGGGTCTAAAGCCGCTGTATGCTCATCAAGTAATAATATTTTTGGTTCTGTAAAGGTTGCCATTAAAAGGGACAATGCCTGCCTCTCTCCACCGGATAGAAGACCTACCTTCGCTTGAAGCCGATTTTCTAGACCTAAGTGCAGAGTCTCAAGTTTTTCCTTGAAGAATATCCGTCGTTTTTTGGATAAGCCAATGTTTAATCCTCTAGCACCTATACGTTTAAAAGCAATGGCTAAATTTTCTTCGATTGTCATGGTAGGAGCTGTACCTGCCATTGGGTCCTGAAATACCCTTCCAATCAAATGAGCTCTCTTGTGCTCTTTCATGGTAGATACATTTTTCCCATCAATCTCTATATCACCAACATCAGGGAGTAACTTTCCTGAAATCATATTCATTAATGTTGATTTCCCCGCTCCATTGCTACCAATGACAGTAACAAAATCACCAGGCTGAAGAGTTAAGTTCACCTGGTTTAATGCTACCTTTTCGTCAGGTGTCCCTTCGTTAAATACCTTATAGATCTGGTTTAATTGCAGCAAGACTCTCCCCCCTTTTTTCAACTTTTGACTTCCCAATAGATGTAAGACGCTTTTTTCGTCTTTGTGCTTCACGCTGCTGATCAACAAGCCTCGGAATAACAAGAGCACTTACTACGATAAGGGCAGTAATGAGCTTCATATCTCCCGTTTCAAGAAAATCTACTCGAAGTGCCAGCGTCACAATAATTCGATATAAAATGGCTCCACCTATAACAGCAAGAGTTGCTCGCACGATCGTTTTTGCGCCAAAAATCGCTTCTCCAATAATAACAGAGGCGAGCCCAATAATAATCATACCTATTCCCATCCCAATATCACTGAAACCATTATACTGGGCAACCAACGCTCCAGAGAAAGCTACCAGTGCATTTGAAATACCAAGACCAAGAATTTTTAAGAAGTCTGTATCAGCTGAAAAGCTTTGAATCATCGTCTCATTATCTCCAGTTGCTCTTATGGCTAAGCCGATATCCGTCTTTAGAAATGCGTCAATTATGAACTTGATAATTAACGTTAGAACAAGCATCATACATACTACTGCCCACGTTTTCGGTACAAAGCCACCAAGACCTATCGCAGACAGAATATCTTGTATCCAATCATCTAAGCCAAAGCTTTTCCATATGTTTGTAATTGATGTCATGACAGTTTCTTCCTGCAATAGTGGTACATTCGACTTTCCCATAATTCGAAGGTTAATAGAATACAAAGCTATCATCATTAATATCCCAGATAACAATGGGTTTATCTTACCTTTCGTGTGTAAAAGTCCTGTCATACATCCGGCAAGAAACCCAGCAACAACCGCTAAAGTCGTCGCCAATAAAGGATTCATCCCATCCACTATTAATATGGCCGCTACTGCTGCTCCAGTGACAAAGCTACCATCAACAGTTAAGTCTGGAAAATCAAGAATCCTGAAGGACAGGTATACTCCTAGTGCCATCAATGCGTATATTACACCGGCTTCTATCGAGCCGAAAATTGCTATGGACATGTTAAACACCCTTCCTTTTCATTAGGCTTTAGTTGGGAGAGTAAGAGTTGCTCCAGATGTCCGTTGTGAACGGTACGCAGGTAGATTGCAACTTATAGAGATATAGCTTCTAAAGTGTCCAGCCTCTCCCGTTAAAGAATTACAGCTTCTCTCATCTACTTCGTTTCCAAGCTAACAAAGCCCAAAATAAAATAAACAGAAGGACTTCCCAAAGATGAGAAATCCTCTATTAAACATGGCTATTCTGTATACTCAGCCATACTTTCCCATTCTTCTTGCAATTCAATTCCCATATCTTTAGCAGCTTTCGGATTAATTAACAGCTTCAGGTTTTGTGGATATTGAACAGGTAATTCTGAGGGCTTCTTTTCCCCTTGTAAGATTTTCGCAGCCATTTCACCTGCCTCATATCCAATATCCTGATAATCGAAACCAAAGGCTGCAAACCCTCCTCGTTTTACCGAATCCAACTCCCCAACGAATAACGGTAGCTGTTGATCTGTTGCTACTTGAATGACTGACTCTAATGCGGATACAACTGTATTATCTGTAATGATATAGAACATATCAGCTTTGCCGATCAAGGATTCTGCCGCTTGCTTTACTTCTGAAGAGTTAGCAACAGTAGCTTCTACTAAAGATAAATTTGTATCTTTTAAAGCCTGCTTCACAATTTCAATCTGTGCAACTGAGTTTTGCTCTCCAGCATTGTAGATGACCCCTACCTTTTCACCCGAAAAATGTTCACTCATAAACTTCACAGTATTCGGAATAGCGTCTGGATGTGTATCAGTTGTACCAGTGATATTCGCACCTGGCTCTTCCATGGACTTAACTAACTCAGCTCCGACTGGATCAGTTACAGATGTAAAAACGATCGGAATGTCATTTGTGGCATTTAAAGCACCGTATGCACTAGGAGTTGAGTTTGCAAAAATAAGATCGACACCATCGCCAACAAAATTAGTAGCGATCGTTTGGTTATTATTCTGATCTCCACCTGCTATTTGAACATCATATTCTACCTCTAATCCTGCATCCTTGAGCGCTTGTTTAAACCCTTCGAATGCTGAATCTAGAGATGGATGTTCTACAATTTGGGTAACTCCTACTTGATATGCCTTACTAGACGCACCTCCATCACTGCTGCTAGCATCTTTTGTCCCACAGCCAGCTAACAATGCTGAACTTATTAAACCGATTGCAGTAACCGATAATAGTTTCTTTAACATTTTTGATATCCCCCTTATACCTTGTGCTTTTTTACTTAAACGCTTTTATGCTTTTATGCTTTTATTCACTAAATTATACACAGATATATCTAAGAATATCAACCTATTTTTTAAACTTTCCAATAACAAATCTTATAGACTAATATTCTTTTAATACTCAAAACAAAAGCTTAGTGCATATTAGTCAGACGAGGACAAGTAAGACCATTTAGAATAGAAGGTATTATTTGTAATCCATACTGAATTGGATTATGACTTTGGAGGGGGCTAAGCGATGGGTGTCAAAGATTTTTAACAATCGATAAATTTTACATTTTTATACAGGGATGCTTTCTTAAGCAACAAAAAAGCTCCTGCAGTCATTACCTCTGCAGGAGCTTTTTTATTTCCCCTTAAATACTGGCTTCCTTTTTTCACCGAATGCTGTCAATGCCTCCATTCGATCCTCAGTAGGAATCGTAATCTCATAAGCTTTCCTTTCAATATGTAAACCTGTTTGTAGATCCGCATTCATGCCTTGCTTTACTGCGAACTTGGCTTGTTGAAGGGCAATTGGCCCGTTTGCTAGCATTTGGTCCGCTAATTGAATGGCCTCCTCTATTAATGACTCTCTAGCAACAACCCGGTTTACCATTCCATATCGTAACGCTTCTTCTGACGTTAAACGTTTCGCTGTCAAAATGAGTTCGAGTGCCTTTGCTTGACCAATTAGTCGAGGAAGACGCTGTGTACCACCTGCACCAGGAATGATTGCAAGACTTGTTTCCGTTAGCCCCATTAACGTACCTTCAACTGCCAATCGAAAATCACAAGCCAATGCTAGCTCCATTCCTCCTCCGAATGCAAATCCATTTAATGCTGCGATTGTTGGTTGTGGTAGCTCATCAATCGCTGTAAACACCTCCCCTATTTTATAGATATTCCGCTTAACCTCTTCATCTGATAGAATTTTTCTCTCCTTCAAATCGGCTCCTACACTAAATGCTTTCTCACCTGCTCCTGTAAAAATAACGACTCGAACCTGTGAGCTCGTCCGAATTTTCTCAACGACCTGCTGCAGCTCTAATAACGCATCATAGTTAAGGGCATTTAAAGCTGCTGAACGGTTAATCGTGACATATCCAATATAATTCTCAATATTAAATAATATGGAACTCATTGACTCCATCTCCCTTCCTCTTTTTTCAATTCGTGAACTTTTTTGGAAACCCTTTCACCATTTGTAAATTTTTACGTGAATTCATTTATAGTTGAGTGAATACATTAAAGCCCCGCATCTGCTAAACTAACTTAACACAGTTACGGGGCACTTCGCTTTACGATTGTAGCACTTGGGTTTTTAGTGCTTTTCTTAAAATTTTTCCAGTTGTGTTTTTCGGAAGCTCATCTAGAAATTCAATGGAGCTAGGTATTTTATATTTTGCCAAATGCTCTTTGCAATATGCGAGTAGTTCCTCTTCTGTTAATGCTGGATTTTTACGGACAACAAAACTACGAACCGCTTCTCCAAGATTTGGATCTGGCACCCCTAGGACAGCTACCTCCATCACATCTGGATGATTGTAGAGCACTTCTTCCACCTCTCTTGGATACACATTGTATCCACCTACAAGGATGAGGTCTTTTTTACGATCCACAATATAGAAATAACCATCTTCATCCATTTTGGCAAGATCTCCTGTGTAAAGCCAGCCGTCACGTATAGTGGCTGCCGTTTCTTCCGGCATTTTATAATAGCCCTTCATTACATTTGGACCGCTAACAATTAATTCTCCCACTTGACCAACTGGGACTTCTTCCCCTAATTCGTTAACAACCTTATTTTCTACATTCACAATTGAAGTACCAATTGATCCTGGTTTCCGCGGACGATCTAGCGGATTAAAGCACGTGACAGGAGAAGCCTCAGACAATCCGTAACCTTCTGAAACTACTACATTGAATTTCTTTTCAAAATTCTTTAATAATGCTACAGGCATGGAGGCACCACCAGAAATACATAACCTTAAAGATTGTAAATCTTCTGGATTTCCCTCTGGGTATTGCAATAAGAAATTATACATAGTCGGTACCCCAGCAAATACGGACGGCTTATACTTCTTAGCCATTCTAAAAATTTCCTTCGGACTAAACTTAGGGTCGATGATAAGTGTCGCCCCATTCATTAGTGGCGCATTTAACGCAACGGTAAAACAAAACACATGAAACATTGGAAGAGTTGTGATGACGCGATCATCTTCATTCATTTTTAGATAATCACTTACATCCTTTGCATTTCTATAGAGGTTCTTATGTGTCAGCATAGCACCCTTAGGCTTTCCAGTTGTACCAGATGTATACAGAATAATCGCTACTTCATCTTCATCAATTTCTGGACCCGTATAGGATAGATCTCCTGATGCAATAAGTTGTGTAAACGATTTCATTTTTGGGAATAACGAAAGCTTCGTCACATCAATATTCGCTGCTTGTCCTTTAGGAGTCTCACAGATAATATAATTCTCTACTCTTGGTAGTGCGTGATGTAGCTTTTCTACTAATGGAACTAATAAGTCCAACGTAATAACCACTTTTACATCTCCGTTATTGACAATATAACCAATTTCATCCGCCGTATAAATCGGATTAATAGGAATGACTTTTGCCCCTAGCCGAAGTGCACCGTATAGAGCAATAACAAAATGCGGTGAGTTTCCTAATAATACGGCTATATGCTCCCCTTTTTTTACCCCTAACTTTTCTAACCCATCAGCAAATTTATTAACCGCACCATCTAATTCTGCATATGTACTTTGCTGATCCATAAAATAATAGGCTGGTTTCGCAGGTAACCTCTTTGCTGTCTCATGAAGCTGTGTTGATAAATTCATTTTTCTCCCTCCCTACAATTAATGAATGAGTAATCATTCACATTTTATTAAATTTTCTAAATATATTATATTGAAAGAATTTGGCAGTTTCAAGGGAAAGGTTCGAATATATATGAATTTTCATAATTTAATAGAAAATATATAAATATATGTAGATATATGAGTCCGAATGCTTACACATTTATTTCTAGACATGTAAAAAACACGAGAGGAAACTACCACTCGTGTTTTCTTATTAATAGATTAGCTGAATAAAGTCTTCCTTTGTTATATTCCCAAAATAATGGTTCATATGAATGTCTGCTAAAGCTTCCTCAATTTGAGATTTCTCATAGCGTATTCCAGATAACTTTGCTTCAATCTCTGTTACATCTCCCACTCCAAAGAAGTCACCATATATTTTACAGTTTTCAATCATCCCTTTATTAACTTCTAAGCGCACATCAATTTGCCCAACTGGAAAGCGATGAGTATGCTGTAAGTTGAATTTGGGGGATTTTCCGTAATTCCATTCCCAATTCTGATAGCGTTCTTTGGAAAGCTCCTGAATCTTTACCCAATCTTCTTCCGTTAACACATACTCTGAAATCTTTTCTTCATCGCCAAAAATATTTTTTAATAATAGCAATCTAAATTCTTCAATCGTCATTTGTTCTGATAAAAACTCAGAGATGTTCGCCACACGACTACGAATCGATTTAATTCCTTTAGATTCAATCTTGTCCTTTCTCACCTTTAGTGCTGATACGACATGTTCTATTTCAGAATCAAATAATAAGGTTCCGTGGCTAAACATACGACCCTTTGTAGAAAATTGCGCATTCCCTGAAATTTTACGTTCCCCAACTTGAATATCATTACGTCCACTAAGTTCAGCAGTAACCCCAAGTTTGTGAAGCGCTTGTATAACCGGTTCAGTAAACTTTTTGAAATTATGAAAACTCTCTCCATCATCCTTCGTTATGAAGCTAAAATTTAAATTCCCTAAATCATGATAAACGGCACCTCCACCTGATAGCCTACGAACGACATGAAGATTATTAGCTTCTACATACTCTGTACTAATTTCTTCAATCGTATTTTGGTTTTTACCAATGATGATTGATGGCTCATTTATGTAGAAGAGCAAATATGTTTCATTAATATCTAAGTTTTTTAAGGCAAATTCTTCAATAGCTAAATTTATTCTTGGATCGGTTATTCCTTTATTATCAATAAATAACACGGTGGACACTCCTTTATAATGTAAATGTTAACCCATGAGTGGCTAAGTCAATGGGACCTGTAAATTTCTGCGCAGATTCTTTTTTTAGATTTTCAATATTTCCAAAGTGGGGGAGATGCGTTAGAACTAGCTTCTTAACGTTTGCCGACTGAGCGAGTATCCCTGCATCATAACTATTCATGTGACCTGCATTCCTGCCATCTTGATGACAGTAAAAATTACATTCACATAGTAACAAATCTGCATCTTTTGAGAAAGGAATAAAATCACTTTTAAACGCTGCATCCGCAGTGTAGACCAATACCTTTCCGTCTGCCTCTATTCTCATCGCGTAGCAAGTAACAGGGTGACTCGTCAATAAAAATTGTACTCGAAATGGACCAATCTTCAAAGTTTTTTGAGGAACATATGCTTTTCCCTCTGTAATTTTTTTATATGTAAGCTTACTAAATTCATAAGGATGATCTGAATGTGCATAGATAGGAAGAGGGTCAAGTGGAACTCCTAGAATTCCTTGAATAAATCGAGCATGCTGTAACACCCCAATGTCCGCTATATGATCTGGATGATAATGAGATAAAATAACAGCATGTAACTTTTCAGCTGTGAGGATCTCTTGCATCTTTGATAGCACTCCACTCCCACAATCAATTAACAAGTTAAACCCTTTGTGCTCTAATAGATATCCTGAGCTTGCTTCATTTGCTTTAGGATACCCGCCCCACTGACCAATTACCGTTAATTTCATGACAATCTCCTCCAATTAAATTCCTTCAATTTAAACTATAACATTTTGGCATATTTTTCATCTATTTACCCATTATGCCCAATTTCTCAAATGTTACAAAACACTCATTGACATCTCGCGTCTGTTATCATACAATTTACTTAACAAAACTGTTATATTACAGATTCATTCCTTTGATAACTGTATATAAACAAACTTGTCATATTAATAACACTGGAGGTAGTGTAAATGATTCATAACGTAGTGGAATTTTTTAAAAACTTGCCGCCAAAAAAATGTACAGATTGTGGAGAATCCATTGAAGAACAACACGAATGCTATGGTAATACATGCGATAAATGCTTAGGAGTCACTAGTTTATAAGTTATAAAGTTCGAAAACTAGAACGATATGGAACAGACATTAATCAACTATACGTGTATAAAAAAACTACAGTCAAACTTAAAAAAATCTAAGTTTGACTGTATCGTATGAGGCTGGGACATGAGTATTTTAGTCAATGGTATATCCGAACGATCAGGAGTTATCTCCTTTTACTCGTTCGGATATTTTTGTTTGTTCGGAAAACAATTTTATAAAAAATAGTGGAATGGAGCGGAAGACACTCGACTACTATGGGAAATAGAGGAAATGCTGAGACCCCGCGGAAAGCGAGTGTCTGCAGCGCAGGTAGATCGAACTTGTTTTTACAACCTGACTATTTGAAAAAAGTCATGTTCGTCTTTGAGAGGGAGTCATTTAGTTATGCCCCAGCCTCTTTCTTTATTCTACTAATGTTTCAAATTCACGCTTATGCTTAAAGTTAAAATACATAATTGTTCCTAACACAAATATAAAGGTGAAAATTATTAATACCATTGTATTTTGCCACATAAAGCTCAGATCCCCACTAGAAATAACTGCCTTTAACCCTGATACAGAATAGGTCATTGGCAAGAAGAGATTGAATGGCTGTAGAAATTCAGGAATTAACTCCAGAGGGAATGTTCCAGCACTTGTCGTTAATTGTAGAATTAATATAATAATGGCTACAAATCGCCCAGGATCTCCAAAAGCAGTAACTAAAAATTGAATCAACGTAATAAAAGTTAGACTTGTAATGATACTAAATAAGACAAATAGTGGTAAGCTCTTCACCTCAAGTCCTAACCCAACAATTAGTATAAATACCGCTACTAATGCTTGAATAATACCAATTCCACTTAAGATAATGAATTTACTGGAGAACCAATTAAATCCATTTCGTGGAACAACTGCAGGCTCTTTTAGCGGAAATACAATTGATAATAATAACGCTCCAACAAAAAGACCAAGTGAAAGGAAGTACGGAGCAAACCCCGTTCCATAATTCGGTACTTTGTTGATTTTTTCATTTTGAACATCTACTGGCTGAGCCATCATATCATATGTTTGATCATCCGCATTTACTTCTGAAGCTTCGTTTGCCCCATCTGTTAATTTCGAAGCCAATTTCTCTGTTCCATCGGCAAGGCCATTCGTTCCATCTGCTAGCGATTGAGCACCATCTTCAAGCTGTCCTGCTCCTAGAGCAAGAAGATTTGCACCAGCAGTTAATTCATCTATTCCACTTGTCAACTCATTAGAGCCCCCGAGTAGTTGGTCCGCTCCCGCCTTTGCTTTAGTGAATTCATTAGAATAATTTCCCATTCCGGTTAAAAAGTCTTGTTGGCCTGAAGCTACCTGTTTTGCCCCTTCGTTAAGATCTATACTTCCTTTTGTTAACTGGTTGATAGCTTTTTGCAGCGTTAGTTCACCAGTATAAACTGTGTTCACTCCATCCGATACTTGAGTAGCACCATCAGCTAATCTACCTGTTGCAGCAGATAATTTACTTGTGCCCTCTTTTACTTGTTCGCTTCCTGATAATACTTCTTGTAATGTAAGAGAGAGCATCGCCTTTTGCTCCGAAGTCATCGAAGGTTCCAATGCTTCTAGTTGCTGCTTTAGTGCCAGAATTCCTTTATATAAATTTTCAGAACCTGCAGCTAATTTCTCCGTTTCAGGTTTCATAGAACTTACCCCTGCTGAAACCTCTAGTGCTCCAGCTTGAAGCTCTTTTGTTCCCCCAATTAATTCTGGGAGCTTTTGTTCTGTCTGCTTTAGGCCAAGCTTGATGCTTTCCATATTCGTTGAAATCTGTTGATTTCCGCTGTTTAATTGAGCAGCTGCTTCTTCAAGCTGCTTATGTCCCTCTTGCAATTGTGTTAATCCATTAGCTAATTGACTAACACCAACCTTTAATTCAGTAGAACCAGCGTTAACCAAGCTCATTCCATCGGTAAATTCAATTGACTTACTTGCAAGCTCACCAAGCTTTTCTTTTAGCGTCTTCGTACCTTCCTTTAACTCACCTGCGCCATCATTTAACTGATTAGCACCTTCACTTGCTTGACTGATTCCATCAGCCAACTCACTTACTTTGTCAAACATCATTTCTGAATAAGTTTTCGTAATTTCTTGTGAGATAGAAACCTTTATCTTTTCAATTGCGCTTTCTCCAATTTGAGCAGATAAGAAATTATATCCCTCATTAGGGACATATATTAAATCTAGCTTTTTGGGTTGTTCATCTAGAAGCGTCGTAGCATTTTCAGAAAAATCACTAGGGATTTCTACCAACATGTAAAATTTCTGAGTTTCAAGCTCCTTATATCCTTTATCTTTATCTAACACTTGGAAATGAAAATCATCACTATCTTCCAATTTTTGTGCAAGGTCGTTCCCTAGCTGCAATTCCTCCCCTTCTAGCGTAGCTCCCGTATCTTCATTCACTACAACTACAGGAAGATCTGATAAACGATCATATGGGTCCCAGAAAGCCCAAAGGAACATCCCACTGTACAGCACCGGAATAAACAATACTGCAATAATTGGTATCAGTAATTTTTTATTTCGAACAACAGCACGTAACTCTTCTCTTAGAAGATTATTTTTCATTTATATGCCCCCCATAAGTAATAAATGACTGTTTTGTTCATTTAGTCAATCCAGTGAAAAAAGGAAGGATTATCTCCTTATAAAGACAATCCTTTAAAAATATATTGTTCAATTACTTTGGCTATCTCTGCTTTCTCAAGTGGTTTATGATGCTTTTCCCAATCAAATATTAGTGCGATATATGTTTTTAACATAATAAAAGCGGTGAGCTCGGGATCAACATCCTGAATTTCGTTTGCTTCAATAGCTTGAATAACTTTATCCTTTATATACGAAATAATTGCTCTCTCCAACTTTTCCATCGCTTCCATGACAATTGGGGTACCCATTTCTCTTTCTTCTTGGAAAAGTTTGATTGTTAATTGATGTTGGATTCTAAATTCCAAGATTTTATAAAGTGCTCGATGGGCATTCACTCTAAAAGACAAGGTTGAATCAAAGGATTCATCAGCTGTTTGCTTCATTTCACGAATGAGACTTGAAATAATTTCATCAAATAGCTCTTCCTTGTTTTTATAAAAAGTATAGATGGTCCCCTTTCCCACATTGGCTATCCTTGCGACATGATCCATTGTTGTCGCCTTGTATCCAAATTGAGAAAATGACTTCGTTGCTGCGTCTGTAATTAATTGTTTACGGTCTATTGACATCGAAAACCACTCCATTTTGACTAAATGAACATTTGGGTCATTTCGTAACGTTTATTACTATATCAGACATTTTATACTGTGGCAACTAGGAATCGTAAATGAACTTCTTGAATAAGAATATTTAATTGCATCCTCTAAAGACAATCTATTATTTGCCTTGTAAAAAAAGCTGTCACGAATGGACAGCTTTTTTCTCATATAAATAGTCTAACACACTACTCACGACGGCTTCACTTTGATCAATACAGTCTGGAAGACCAAGACCATCAAAGGAGCTTCCAGCTAAAAATACACCTGGTAGCTCTTGATCTACACTTTGTTTCAGTACTTCGATACGCTTTTTATGGCCCACCGTATATTGTGGCATCGAATCCTTCCAACGTGATATTATCGTAAATTCAGGATCCGCAGTAATATCCATCGTTTTTTTCAAATCTAGGAGTACGATCTTCACAATCTCATCATCCGATAATTCCACAACTGCTTCATCACCTGCCCTACCGACATAGCAACGTAGCAGCACTTTTCCTTTTGGAGTAGAATGTGGCCATTTTTTATGCGTCCACGTACAAGCCGTAATTGTATAATCACTATTTCGAGACACGACAAACCCTGTCCCATCGATATCTTTATTAATAGCTTCTTCGGGAAATGCCAATGCAACTGTTGCGACCGATGTAGAAGGCATTTCCTTCAGTGAATTGAAAAAGGGATATGTTGAAAACATCGATTGTGTGATATGGTGTGGAGTCGAAACAATTACAGCATCTGCAATCATAATCTCTCCACTAGTTAAGGAAAGCTCATAGCTATTGCTTTTTTTGAGAATTTGCTCCACTCGATGCCCCTTTAGAATTGAGCCATCATCCATATTATCTTCGATTGCATCCACCAATGATTGTAATCCCGTCTTTACAGTCAGAAAGATACCCTTGCTTTTTTGCTTCGCATGAGAATTTTTAGGTGGTGATGGAGTACCCTTCTTCATTCCAATTACCAAGCTCCGATATTTTTGCTCCACTTGGTAAAACTGTGGAAAAGTTGACATTAAACTTAATTGATCGATATCACCAGCGTAAATTCCTGATAGCAGCGGCTCAATTAAATTTTCTACAACTTCATCCCCTAGGCGACGTCGGAAGAATTGTCCTAAGGATTGATCTTCAGCTGGATTTGAACGAGGTAACACAAAATCGGCAGCTGCTCTTAACTTGCCTTTCATTGAAAACAAGCCAGTTGTAACGAATGGCCCTACCTCAGTTGGAATTCCCATAATTGAGCCACCTGGCATTGGGTGTAGTCGCTCTTTCACAAGAACATACGATTTTCCTGCTGTATTACTGATCAGTTGATCAGCCATCCCAACTTCTCTCGCTAGCCGTGATGCACTTTGCTTTCTAGCTAAAAAGGAATCTGGACCCCTTTCAATTACATATCCATCTTGAATGACTGTTTGAATCTTCCCTCCTAAACGATGGGAAGCTTCCACAAGCTTGACATCAATTGATAGATTCTGCCCCTTTGCATACTTCTGCAAATAATATGCAGCAGTTATCCCCGTAATTCCCCCTCCAACTATTACAACCCTTTTCTTCTCTTCCAACACTGTAAATCGCCTTCTTTTCTATGGTATTTCGACTCTATCAAGCCTATTATCTCTACCCTTTAATAAAAGACTATTTTCGTAAACATCCTTCTCTTTACAAGAAAAGCTATTATTTATTCAGATAGTTTATTTAATACGACCGTAGCCATTGCATCAATAAACTCTAGCTTAGCGTTTGGCATTTCTGGTCGATAGTAGCTAACACCTATCTCATCAGTAACTACTTTGCATTCATAGTCATTATCAAACAGAACTTCTAAATGGTCTGATACAAAACCAACTGGAGTATAGACAAAAGCCTTATAACCCTTTTCATCGTATAGTTCTTTTGTTAAGTCTTGTACATCTGGTCCAAGCCATGGCTCTGGTGTGTTTCCAGCACTTTGCCAGCCTACCTCATAATTTTCAACTCCAGCACCCTTAGCGATTAGTGCTGCTGTTTCTTTCAACTGCTGTGGATATGGATCGCCTAATTGAAGGATTTTTTCAGGTAAACTGTGTGCAGATACGATAAGAACGGCATGGTCTTGTTCTTCTTTCGGCATTGACTCGAGTGTTTGTTTCACTTGATTCACCCAGTATTGGATAAACTTAGGTTCATTATACCAACTTTCGACAAAGGTAAATTTAGGACCACCAAGCTTGTCTGCTTCTTCTTTCGCCCGGCCATTATATGATTTAACACTGAAAGTAGAGAAATGAGGAGCAAGCACAATGCTAACAGCTTCTTCAATCCCGTCCTCTTTCATTTGTTTAACCGCGTCTTCTACAAATGGCTCAATATGCTTAAGTCCTAGATACATCTTAAATTCTATTTCATGTTGTACTTCATTTAGATGCTTTTCAAGAGCCTCCGCTTGATCAAGTGTAATTCGTGCAAGTGGAGAAATTCCACCAATCGCATCATATCTTTCTCTTAATTCTTCTAGCATTTCTGGAGAAGGTTTTCTCCCTCTTCTGATATGCGTATAATAACGTTCTAGATCTTCTTCTTTATATGGAGTCCCGTAAGCCATTACAAGTAACCCCATCTTCTTCTTTGTCATTTATTCCACCTCTTTAATTTGTATCTAGTCCATTATTGTGCCAAAAATCCGACTAACTTACCAATTCGAATGCTCAAATTGGAAAAAGAACTAAGTAGTTCTTTTATTATAGAAGCATCTAATCCCTAGACAAAGGGTGGTTATTTTCCTAGCTTTGAAGCTGAATATTCATGAATAAAAGTAGTTAACTTCTTCAATGTATCTGGGTTTACTTGAGGGAACACGCCATGTCCTAAGTTAAAGATATATCCAGGATGTTCCATTCCTTGATCTAAGATCGCTTTCGCTCGTTCTTCAATTACGTCCCAAGGAGCTAACAAAATAGAAGGGTCCAGATTTCCTTGAACCGTTTTCGTAATTCCCATTTCTCGAGCTTCACTTATTGGTAATCTCCAGTCTAACCCTACTACATCTAATGGGAGGTCATGCCATTCTAAAGCTAAGTGACTAGCACCAACACCAAACATAATTAAAGGTACATTTAACTCACGTAGACTAGAAAAAATTCGGTTCATAACAGGCTTAATAAAGTAGCGGTAATCCTGTACGTTTAACGCCCCTACCCAAGAGTCAAAAATTTGAATTGCACGAGCTCCTGCATTTACCTGTGATTTCACATATGTAATGGTCATTTCAGCTAGTTTATCCATTAACGCAAACCAAGCTTTTGGCTCTGAATACATGAAGGCTTTTGTCTTATTGTAATTCTTTGAAGGACCACCTTCGATCATATAGCTTGCAAGGGTAAATGGTGCACCAGCAAACCCGATAAGCGGAACGGATAATTGTTCTTGCGTTAAGAGCTTGATCGTTTCGAAGACATAAGGTACATCTTCCTCTGGGTGAATTTCACCAAGCTTTTCTACATCCGCCATAGACCGGATTGGGTTCGAAATGACCGGACCAATTCCTGTCTTTATCTCAACATCCACTCCTATAGCTGGAAGCGGTGTCATAATATCCTTGTAAAGAATGGCAGCATCCACATCATACTGTTCTACTGGCAGACGCGTTACATATGCACACAGCTCTGGTTGATGAGTAATTTCAAATAAAGAATATTTCTCTTTAATTGCCCGATATTCTGGTTGAGAACGTCCAGCTTGTCGCATATACCAAGCCGGTACATAGTCAGTCCTCTCTCCTCTAGCAGCTTTTAAAAACGTATCATTAAATTCTCTCGTCATTTGACAAATTTCCACCTTTCCTAACATATCTGTTTAACATTGTAATATATATCAACAAAAATAAACATTCGCTATTCTAAATTGGCTTATTTCAATATAGCCTTTTCTACTATGGTTGTATAGATAACCTAGTGAATTGTCAATAAATTGACGTTTTTCCGCTAGTCCGTTCTATTTCAAAGTTGATTATATCCAATGAAACCTATGATGGTCATCCAAATTTGTCACATTATTTTTGACGTATTATTGACAATTTCGAGATAACTTTAGAGAGCTATTATTATGCGTTCCCTTTTTAAACCGTTATAATAAAAATTGAGAAAGAACCGCTTAAAGAACAGCAACCAATAAATGTGTATGAGGTGATCACAATGAATGTCTATTTAACGAATGGAACAGTTGATTATTTAAGTAACTTGCATTCACAGCATCGTGATGATCAAATGATGTTAATGCATGCGGGAGAAGATGCTCTATTATTACATGAAACTGAGGGAGAATCCGTATTTAATGAACCGAGAAAGTATGAAGTAATTGATTCCTCAGGAACATTGGATGGGGCTGGTTTCGCTGTCTTAAATAACATCCCTGTAACCGAGGAAGGTAGACCAATCTTTGAGTACCGTTTTAAGAACCGAGCTGGCTTGATTGAGAGTGAGCCAGGATTTGTAGCCATACGTGTACTAAGACCACTATCAAATGATACATATGTCATCTTAACGCTTTGGCAAGAAGAAAAGGACTTTAAAGCATGGCAAGATTCACAAGCCTATAACAAAGCCCATGAAAAAAGAGGAACAGAGCAAGGAGTAGACAAGCAACAACCACAAATATTTGCTCGCCCATCCTTTGTTACAAGTTATGAAATCACCACTGGGTAACTAGCTTGGAGCTTTAACAAAAGCTGAGTGCGCCTTAGTCAGGATAGAGCAAGTTAGACAGTTTAGAATAGTAAATATTCTTTCCTTCCATTCTAATTTGAATTATGGCCTAGTGGATGTCGAAGCGTTTATTTACATATGATCAATTTTCTTAAGCAGTAATAAAGGGATGTCCATGAAGCGTGGACATCCCTTTATTACTGCTCAATTTTTTTAATAATCCCATTCCGATTAGCATATACAGCTGCTTGAGTACGATCAGCTACACCTAACTTGCTTAAGATATTGCTTACATGGGACTTAACTGTTTTAATTCCAATAAAGAGCTCCTCACTAATTTGTTGATTGGTCATTCCCTCTCCAATGCAGGTTAACACTTCAAATTCTCTTTCTGTCAGTTCATCATGAGGCTTCGTTTCTTGTGGTCTCAAGCGATTCATCATTTTATTCGCCACTTTCGGTTCTATAACTGTTTCCCCTCTTGCTGCTTTTCGGATAGCGGTAACAACCTCAGCTGCCGTTGCCGTTTTCAACATATAGCTAAACGCCCCCGCTTCAATCGCAGGAAAAACTTGTTCATCATCATAAAAACTCGTAATAATAATGATTTTACATTGAGGGTATGTTTTTAAAATTGTCTTAGTTGCTTCTATCCCATTTCCATTCTCCATTAAGAGATCCATTAAAACTACTTGCGGTTTTTCTTTTATAACAAGTGCAACGGCATCATTCCCACAGCTTGCCTCTCCAACTACTTCAATTTCTGGCTCAGTAATTAAATATGAAATGATTCCTTTCCTTACCATTTCATGATCGTCTACTACTACTACTCGTATCATTTCGAATCCCCCCCAATTGTTGGTATACGAATATTAATATACGCACCCTCATTCAGCTTCGAACGAACCTTGAATACTCCCCCTACCTCTTCACATCTTTCACGCATTGTTTTTAAACCGTATGATGTGACTTTCTCATTTTGAGGATCAAACCCTTTGCCGTTATCCCCAATAAATAAATGAACGTACTCTTCCTTTTCTGTTAAGGTGATTTCTACTTTGCTGGCTTGAGAGTGTCTAAGGATATTTGACAGTGCCTCTTGTACGATGCGAAACAAATGCTCCTCCCCTGCCTTAGATATATGCTCAATCTCATCAATGCTTGCCTTGAAATGAATGGTTGTTTTTTCTTTCAGTTCTTGAATAAGCTTAATGATTCCATCACACAGGCTATCATTGCTAAGTTCTACAGGACGTAAATGAAGGAGTAAAGCTCTCATTTCTCCTTGGGCTTTAGCTGCTATATCAGCAATTTGCTCTAACTGCTCTTTTGCACGAGTTGGATTTGTATCAAACAGACGAATGGTCGCTGACGACATCATACTAAGGGCAAATAACTGTTGACTTACCACATCATGCAGATCCCTTGCGAGACGCTGCCTTTCTTCAATAACGGCAGCTGTGTGAGCTGATTGTGCAAGTGTAGACCTTTCATTTGCTAGCCTTTGCATGGAGTATACCTGCTCCTGGATAAATTCGGCTAGTTGGTTTAATTCTTCACAGATTAATCCAATCTCGTCCTTTTCAAAAACAGGCATTCTTTCAGAAAACTTTCCACTTCTTAATGTGGAAACGTATAGTAAAATGTCGCTCAATCTTCCTTTAAAGAGATAGCTCCCTTTAATACCCAAATAACCTCCAACAAGAATAAGAACAACAAACATATAAAGCGTTAGCCAAAAAGTTGTTTGAATCGTAAACTGAGGGTTCTCATTGTTAAACAAGTACAATTGCAGTCCGACGAAAAAAAAGAGCGGGCCGATAATCCCTAACATGACGAAACTTTGAACAAACCAATATCTAATACCTTTTTCTATTTTCATATAACTACCCCTAAACCCGATCTATTCGAATAGATCCGATTTTTAATGATATTTCCATACGTAGCTTCCTTGTCGCATCATCATAGTCTGGAGATTTGTAATAAATTTCTCTATTTGCTGATAATTCACCCTCCGAATCTAGTTCAAATAAACGAATATCTCCAACCTTTACCTTCGTATGAATTTCAACTGGAATGTCATCTGGAATCAGGATATTGACATCTCCTATTACCCCTTGAAGACGAATAGGCGTTTCCTTTTCGGGAATAAACGCTTTGCTAAAATCAATAAAATAATCCCCAATTGTGTTGTAAAGCTCCATTGGTTCGACAGCCCAATTGGAGGACTTAAAGTTTACATCTCCTATAGAAAAACCTCTAAATTTCTGAGCGATTTTTACTTTTGTACCTTGATTTCCTACCTCGTCCTGCTCAATAACCTTATCCTTAGATTGATATTTTTCAAGGGGAACATCAGAAGATATGTGAACCTTGACCCGACCCTTGTTTAATAGCAAGTTCACACCAATGAAGATAAGCAATATAGGCCATAACTTCCAGAAATCCCAAAATTGAAAATTAATGATATTAAAACGGTCAACTATTAGCAGACTTGAAAAAAACGTTAAAATTAAATAACCGAACCATCCTTTCCGAATGGTAATAGCATATATTAACTTACCTATTGAAAAGGCAAATAACACGAAAGGATAGGAAACGACAAAAAGTTCTTTTATTTCCAAGGAAATGACACCTATATTTACAAGGAGAAGTAAAGTGCCAATCGCAAATAAACATAACGCGAAGAAAATTTGATTAATCGAACGATACCGCAACAAAGACCCCTTCTTTCTTATGATTATCATACAATTTCGATATTCTTTATCTAAATCCTTTTTCAACCTTACTACTTATCTGTATACTACTATTTTTTCTATCTCTTAAGAACAACCTGTAGTCGCTACCTTCTCCGCCTCTAGACTGATATATTTTCATTTACGCCTCACAACTTTAATGACTGAACATATTCTGTATTACGTTCAGAATATGGGGGATTGCCTATCTAACGGGACTCCCCTATTTCGAATTGGAAAGGAGGCTCCATAAACAATGGTCGTTGATTTTTCAGCACTTCACTGGATTTATTTAAGCTTTATCTTTCTCATTATTGCGTTTATGGTGATGAAGCGGGATACGACGTTAGTGTGTATTTTAGGGATCTTTTTGATTGCACTTACAGCTACTGAATCGATTACCATGTCGATAAGTAGTATTTTTTCTAGCTTTATCTATGCCATAAATGAATTATTATCTACTATTCTTGTTATCTCTATTATAGTAGCAATGAGTAGAATTCTAACCAAGACAGGAATAAATGATGTAATGATTTCTCCCTTTTCAAAATTAATTCGTACTCCCACTCTTGCTTATTGGACAATTGGTATCCTCATGATGATTATTTCATGGTTCTTTTGGCCATCTCCTGCTGTTGCATTAATGGGTGCTGTGTTGCTTCCAGTAGCTCTACGCGTTGGACTCCCTGCCCTTGGAGTAGCAGTAGCGATGAATTTATTTGGTCATGGAATCGCTCTATCAGGTGACTTTATCATCCAAGCAGCTCCTAAGCTTACGGCAGATGCCGCTGGCCTTCCTGTAAGTGACGTCATTCAAGCTAGTATTCCATTAGTAATTGTAATGGGTGCTGTTACAACGGTTACTGCTTTTTATCTACTAATGCGAGATATGAAATTGGGCAAACTCTCCGTTCACCCTGGTTCCACAGCAGGTAACACTTCTTCGGAATTTCCCGAGCCACAACCAAATCTATTAACCAAAAACCAAAAAAAATTCTTTGCCCTTTTGATCCCTACCCTTTTTCTAATCGATGTCGTATTAATGTTTACACAAAATCTCCAAGGGGGAGATGCTACCGCATTAATTGGTGGGACGTCGATTTTTATCTTAATCATTATTACACTAGTTAGTCATAAACATAAGGGATTAGAAAAGACAACAAGCTATTTAATTGAAGGGTTCCAATTTGGCTTTAAAGTATTTGGTCCTGTTATTCCAATAGCTGCCTTTTTTTATTTAGGAGATGCTGGGTTCACGACAATGATTGGCGATTATCTTCCGAATGCATCACAAGGAATTGTCAATGACTTAGGTATTGGGTTAGCCGCTATCGTTCCATTGAGTAAAGAGGTAGGCGCAATTACATTAACAGCAGTAGGAGCAATAACCGGATTAGATGGATCTGGATTTTCAGGGATTTCATTAGCTGGATCAATTGCAAAGCTATTTGCTACAGCTATCGGATCTGGCGCAGCTACCTTAACCGCGCTAGGTCAGATTGCGGGAATTTGGGTAGGTGGCGGAACGCTTGTCCCTTGGGCACTAATTCCTGCAGCCGCCATCTGTAATGTAGATGCTTTTGAACTAGCAAGACGCAATGTTATACCTGTAGTAGTCGGGTTAACTGTAACCACGATTGTTGCAATGTTCTTAATATAATTTGGTTCAACTTCAAGAATTACATGCATTCCTTTTGTTTTTCGAACTAATTTTTATCTTGACAGTTTTTTTAAAGGCTGGTTTTGTATACAGTATTATTTTTGAAACATGGGCAGTTTGGAGCCCCTGGAAACTCGCTTGCGGCGGGGACGATGAGCCCCTCGGCTTCGCATGTTGGGTCTCAACTGTCCCAATACTCCCGCAGACGTCTCGCATCTTTCCGCTCCAAACTGTTAACCTTCGTATGAAGAAGGTGATATTACCTGGTATAAAACAACAATCTTTTGAAAATAGCCTTTATAAAATAGGTCAATTTGTTCCGCTAAGAAAAATTCAAACTATCAACAGCAGTAATCAAAAAAGTCTCCTTAACGTTTGTCAAGGAGACTTCTTTTCTTTAACTCTGCCTAGTCTTTCTTTTAATGACTGTTGGATGGAAATCCATAAGCTTGTCCAAGTAATTCCTAATGCATATCCTCCAATGACATCCGTCGGATAATGCACCTGAAGTACCACTCGGCTGACCCCAATAAATATAATAATCACTGCACCTAAAGTAACTGAAATCCACTTAACCAGTCTTGATTCAACCATTGTTATGATAAAATAGGCGATAAAAGAAAATAGAATCAAGCCCACCATGGCATGTCCACTCGGAAAGCTTAAGCTATTTACATGAACAAGATGCTCTCCACTGGGTCTTTGCCTCCCAATGAGGCCCTTTAATAGCATGTTCCCTTCATATCCAATTGCTACAGCGAAAGTAAAGGTAACTACCCCTACATAGTCCTTCCTTACAATCCATAGAAATGCAATGACGAATAATGAAATCGCACCTATCATCAGTTTAGATCCTAGAAAAGTTATCCCCTTAAAGAATGGATATGTCTTCTCTTGAAATAGGGTCTGTATAAACCTAGCAACGGCTTCATCAACAACTAAGGAAGTATTAGAGGTTACAGTGTAGATCAAGAAAACAAATACACAAAATGATGTAAAAGCGACGATCTTCATTTGTCCTCTTTCCATATATATATCCTTATCATTTCATCTCTTAATTATGTGGTATGGGAGGAGTTTCTAATAACCTCATGCGATAAGCATTCATAGCGGTTATTCCTAAATGCTCTAAAAGATTATAATTCGCATAAGCTCCAACCACAGCCCCAATGCCAGGAACTAGCTGAAGCATTTTTGCAAGGTCTATATAATCTCGATACTCCTGTTGAAAAACTCTCCATTCCAAATCCACTAGATCTGATTTTCTATTTTCCCAGTTTTCCAATAATTCTAGGGTTTCACGACGGTGGTCATCACTTGAAAACGCCAATTGAAAAATATGGAGAATAAATAATCGCTCTTCAAACTGATTTGTGTCATAGCCATAGATGGCAGCCGCCTCGAATAAGAATTTTATTTTTATTGAAAGTAGCAGTGGAAAATCCGCCAATCCTAAAAATATCCCACCTGCTCCAGTTCCAGCTCCTTCTATGGTAGCCGTTTTCCGATATGCTGCTAAACTCACTTTCAGTCTTTCATCTCGTTCTTTTAAGGTCGAGAATCGATGTTTTTTCTTGTTCGTTGTTAGATTGGAGCCAACCAAAGTAGCTTTCACCATGTTTTTAATACTTTCTGTCAGGATGGTGTGAACCTTTTCAGGAATCAAATTATTCACTTTGATTTGGGCTTTTTTTGACAATCGGTTAAATACGCTTGAGCGCTTCTTCATTCTATTTTTCCACAATTCAACTTCTTCATAAGTTTTTTGTTCATATTCATTCATCAGCTTCTACTCCCACCCTTTTGCTTCACATGATAGGATATATTCTACGTTTGAAATCACCCACAGGTTTCGGTCAAAAAGAAAGAGGCTGGGACATAACTATATGACTCCTTCTCAAAGACGAACAATGACTTTTTTAAAATAGTTAGGTTGTAAAAACAAGTTCGTTCCACCTGCGCTGCAGACTATCGCTTTCCGCGGGGAGGAATCTGAGCCTCCTCGCTGCGCTTTAGTGTCTCAGCCTTTCCTCTATTTCCCTTAGTAGTCGAGTGTCTTCCTCTCCATTAATTTGTTTTCCGAACAAACAAAAATACCCGAACTAGTAAACGAAGATAACTCCTGATCGTTCGGATATTCCTTTGACTGAAATACTTATGTCCCAGCCTCTCTTATTGAATACTTCTCACTTCATACGCCCCGCGGGAAGCAAGCACCTCGGAGCGGAAATCAACTTTCAAACGATTCCTAGCTTACAATTTCAACCGCTGTTGGCTATAAATAAAGACATAAAAATAGGTAAATATCCATCCGCTAAAAATAGCCAATAAGCCGATAAGCAAGTCTCCCTTTAATAAGATCGGCAAAGACAGAAACAAAGATTGTATTCCAAGAACCATGACAAGCAACCGTTGAAACGACCTCAACCGATCCGCTTCCTTTATCGGATAAAGCATGACCCAAAGCTTATTCTGATAATGCATCCATAAAGGCAATAACTGAAAGCCTGTTAAGTATAAAAATAACAGCACAAACAATAGTTGCCCATATCCAAACGAGATAAAATATATAACAAGGGCTCCGATAATCGTCAATCGAATAAACAAACCAAAATAATCACCTGCACGCAAAAAAGTGCGAGCATATAAATGACTATACGTCTTCTCTTTTACATATGGTAAAGTTCCAAACAGCCAATCTAGCCATTTGCGTCGTTTCACACTGTTCCTTAGTTGAGGAACATCTGTAAACATGTTTGCCAGCCGGTAAAAGGCTGCCATTCGCTTTTCCTCTTGTTCAATCAAGCTCCCCCACTTTAATCCCATATTTTTCGTCTGGCTTGAGTAGTAGAAGTATAAACCAAGAAGCATCAACCATATCAGACCAGCATATAAAGGAGAAGCATTGGCAAATAAAAAATAAAGGAGGCTTCCATTAATAAAATATCGAATGCATGAATCGATAACATGTACCCGTTTCTCTACGTAGAATTGAACTCGCCATTTGATTAGTATATTCACCAGCTTTACTGCACTTATCACTAGTAAAAAAGGGACAAATGCCCGAAAAGAACCATGATTTACATGAGCGTACATTGGCATAAATACAGCTAGCCCAACAGTAATCAAATATACTTGAAAAACAAAGCTAATACCAATGGACCTTTTAAAGTAATTCCCAAGCTTCGTTTCAAGTGGTAACAAGAAAATTCGATCGGCTTCAAGAAGATAGGTATAAACTGGACTATAAGTCAGAATTCCTCCTAAGAAAACCGCAAGAACGATGGCTGCAGGAAAATCTGTTGGTAATGTACGTAACCACTCTTGATAATAATAGGCTGCCGTTCCTAAAAGAAAAACGAGAACAATCACCAAATGTCCATTAAATATATAACGAAGGTAACGGCCTAGTTCTTTATTGGTTGAGCTAAAACGCTCCTTCCAAAGCTTCTTTTCATCAAACATAATCTTCTTCCTTTGTTAGCTGAATATAGAGATCATCTAGAGTCGCATTAGGCATTGCAAATTGTTCTTGTAGCTCACTTAAAGTGCCTTTCGCTCGAATTTCTCCTTCATGCAAAATGACAAATCGATCACAATATTTTTCTGCAGTCGCTAGAATATGGGTAGACATTAAAATTCCTGCCCCATCATCTTTCATTTTTTTCATTAAATCCAATAGTGATTGAATACCAAGGGGGTCTAGTCCAACAAATGGTTCATCGACAATATAAAGAGAAGGTTGTACTAAAAAGGCACACATAATCATCACCTTTTGTTTCATCCCTTTTGAAAAATGAGCAGGGAACCATTTTAATCGCTTTTGCATGCGAAATTCTTTTAAGAGGATTTCAATTCGGCTTTTATACGTTGTTTCGTCAATGCCGTAAGCCATTGCTGTTACTTTTAAATGCTCCTCTAACGTTAATTCATCATATAGTATGGGTGTTTCAGGAACAAAGGTAAATTGTTTACGATATTCTGCTTTCCCTAGATGAAAGCTAAGACCATTGATCGTTACCTCTCCCTTTTGAGGCTCCATTAATCCAATGATGTGTTTAATAGTTGTACTTTTTCCCGCTCCATTTAACCCAATTAAGCCAACTATTTCATTTGCCTTTACATCAAAGGAAACATTTTTTAAAACAGGGGTTCTTGAATAACCACCTGTGAGTTCTTTTATTTGCAATAATGTCATTTATTTTGTCCTCCCGTTTAAGCTATTTTTATTTTAACAAAATGTCAATTTAAAAAGTAGGAATAGCCTAAATGATTCTTCCGACAAAAAATATTGTTCTTTTACATATTTCTTTCCTACCCGGGCATCCTAATCTTTGAAGGGGAAAACACTTAAACATTTGAGATGAGGTGTCTACACCAGACTCTTTCCTTTCAAGATAAGTATAGGCTTCAATCGTTCGAATAAGGGGATGGTTGCATTGCACAAGATGCGAATAACCATAGGTCACTAATCGAAAACACTAAACAAATGAGGTGTTTATCAAAGACATCTTCTTCTAAGCTTTTAGTTGTCATTGCAATTAAAAGAAAAAGGGGATGGTACGCTTGAACCAGAATTCGTTTTAAACCATAAACACAATTCATCAAGCCTAAAAACTAAATGAGGTGTTTATCAAAGACATCTTCTAAGCTTTTAGTTGTCTATTGCAATTAGAAGAAAAGGGGATGGTTCGTTTGAACCAGAATTCGAATTAAGCTAAATTAAACACATTTCATCTGATCATTTAAAAAATGAGGTGTTTGTCGCAGGCCACTTTTAGCTTTATACGTTGAGAAACATATAAAGTAATACAACACATCAAAAATGAGGTGTTTGTCAAAGAAAAGTTTCCTGAAAATGAACGTATATAAAGAAGCACTCCCCTTCAAACAAGACAGGATTCTTAGCGAATCCTGTCTTTGTTGTTTCCCGTTTCTATTGTGCTGTGCTAAAATAAGCTAAAAACTTGGTATTTATAACCATTAGGAGGCTCGAGTATGAGTGATTGTATTTTCTGTAAAATAGTAAATGGTGAAATCCCTGCAGCAAAAGTATTTGAGAATGAGCATGTATTAGCATTTTTAGATATTAGCCAAGTAACTAAAGGCCACACACTTGTCATTCCAAAAGTACATAAGGAAAATCTTTACGAGCTTACACCAGAAATCGCTCGAAATCTTTTTGAAGTAGTCCCTGCAATTGCAAACGCCATCAAAGCTGAGTACCAACCCATTGGGTTAAATACGTTAAATAATAACGGTGTAGAAGCAGGACAATCCGTGTTCCATTACCATATGCACTTGCTACCTCGCTATGGAAAGGGCGATGGATTTGGAGCCGTATGGAAAAGTCATCAAGACGAATACACTCCCGAAGAACTTCAACATATTGCTAAAAGCATCCATCAGCAACTAAATAAGTGATCTTCAAATTCTCCAAAAGAGGCAGGGGCATAACTAAATGACTCCTTCCCAAAGACGCACAATGACTTTAATCAAATAGTTAGGTTGTAAAAGCAAGTTCGTTCCACCTGCGCTGCAGACACTCGCTTTCCGCGGGGAGGAATCTGTGCCTCCTCGCTACGCTTTGGTGTCTCAGCTTTCCTCTATTTCCCTTAGTAGTCGAGTGCCTTCTGCTCCATTCCACTATATTTTAAGAATTTGTTTTCCGAACAAAAAAAATACCCGAACGAGTAAAAGGAGATAACTCCAGATCGTTGGGATATACTATTGACTGAAATACGTTTGTCCCAGCCTCTTTCTATATTCGTATGATGGTAGAAAAACTAACTTACCCTGTTAACATCTTAAACCAATCCATTATTAAATTCCTCAACCGCTCTATTTATTTTTTCGAAATGTTCAAATTTTTATAGAAAACAACAGCAATATTTTGGTAGGATAAAGTATATCTTTCGTTCCTTTACCGCGTTATTGTATTTACTTTATAGGAGGTGTGTTTTTTGCGTCGTACTTTTAACTTTAATGCAGGGCCAGCCGCCCTCCCGCAACCAGTACTAGAGAAAGCTTCAAAAAACTGGTTAAACTTCGATGGAACAGGTATGGGCATTATGGAATTAAGTCATCGAAGTAAAGAATATGAGTTAGTTCATGAAGGGGCAAAAGCCCGGTTGAGAAGATTATTAGCCATTTCAGATGATTATGAAATCCTATTTTTACAAGGAGGGGCAAGTCTTCAATTCTCCATGGTCCCAATGAATCTGCTAGGCGAAGATGAAGTAGGTTGTTATATTCTCACTGGAGCTTGGTCAGAAAAAGCCTTAAAAGAAGCAGAGAAAATCGGCAGGACATCGATACTTTCCTCTGGGAAGGCTTTAGGATATCAAACAATTCCTCATATAGAACAGCCTAATTTACCAAGCGATGCAGCCTATGTTCATCTTACAAGCAACAATACCATTTATGGTACCCAATGGAGCAGCTACCCTTCGGATATATCAGTTCCACTTATTGCAGATATGTCGAGTGATATTCTAAGTAAACCGATTGATGTCAACAAATTTGGCCTTATCTATGCAGGTGCACAAAAGAATTTAGGACCATCTGGAGTTACCGTTGTAATGATTCACAAACAACTTTTAGAGAAAGCCCCTTCTTCCTTGCCTACGATGTTAAATTATCAAACACATGCAAATAGTCAGTCACTCTATAACACTCCGCCTACTCTTAGCATTTATTTACTGTATCTCGTCCTTGAATGGGTGGAGGAAATTGGCGGTGTAGACGTTATGGCGAAACATAACCAACAAAAAGCTAACATTCTTTACTCAGTAATAGATGAAAGTAGCGGTTTTTTCAATGGGCATGCGACAGTTGAAAGTCGGTCTTTAATGAACGTAACATTTACTCTACCTTCAGAAGAATACACAAAGCAATTTCTTCAAGAGGCTAAATCCAGAGGGTTTGTTGGACTAAGTGGTCACCGATCCATCGGGGGGTGCAGAGCTTCTATTTATAATGCGGTCCCACAGGATGATGTTGTTCAATTAGCTCAATTTATGAAAGAATTTCAGCTTCAATACAGCTAAAATGAGCTACTTTTACTAAGCTTTAATCTTTAGATAGTAAGATTGTTCTAAATTTATCAGACCAATTGAAAAAACATCCTTGGATTCCCATTAAATTATGTTATAATTATAGAAAGTTTTTCGCTACAGGCAATGAGTGCACTGTAGGAGAAACATAGAATAGTCTAGTTTAGATGAGGAGAGATGAGAATTGAATACGAAAAATCTTGTTGCACTATCACTACTTGTAGGAATGGGTGCCGTACTTCACGCTGTAGTTCCAGGATTCTTCTTAGGAATGAAGCCTGACATGATGTTGACTATGATGTTTATCGGAATTGTCCTATTTCCAGAAAAGAAAAGTGTTTTATTACTTGGTTTAGTAACCGGCTTAATTTCAGGGTTAACTACTACGTTTCCAGCGGGATTGTTTCCAAATTTAATTGATAAGCCAATTACTGCGTTCTTGTTTTTTGGATTGTTTCTAGCATTAAAGAAATTTCAAAAATCTGTTGTCACTGTTGCTATTTTAACAGCTGTAGGTACTATTATTTCTGGAATAATCTTCTTAACATCAGCTTATCTCATTGCAGGGCTTCCTGGTCCATTTGCTGCACTATTTGGAGCTGTTGTTTTACCAACAACTGCTGTAAATACAATTACAATGGTTGTATTATACCCGGTAGCTCAATCGATTGTGAAAAGAACGAAGCTAACACAAACAACGATTACACAATAAAATATACAAAAAGGAACCTGAATTTCCAGGTTCCTTTTTCATTATTATTTAAAATTTCACCCTATTGAAAGCTATACATGATGATCCCTAGTAACAATGCACCAAGGGCTGATGCCGCTAAAACACCTGCTCTTTTACGTAACACGTGTTTCGGTGGATAAACTCCTGTTTTTTGCGTTGCAATCAAGTAATGAAATGCCCCGTAAAATAAAACGGCACTTAGTGCAAATATGCCGAACACAACTCCTGCCAAGTCCCTTCCACTCCTTCCGCTCGTCCTAACGTCTAACAATATATGATACCTAGCGATTATTTGTTGATTAATTATATGTATGCAACAAGCAATTCCCCTATGAAAAACCAATGAACAGAAAGGTATGATAAACTTGATAAATAAAGGATTTCACTTATTTTTGTAGAATTTTGTAAATATTCTTTATTTAAAACAAGTTGCTTTTGATTTCTCATACAAATTGGAGCTTGTTTCTCAAGTATTTGTTTATATATGAAAGTATTGGGAAAACAGTCTTTGAAAAAGATTAGATATGAGGTGTAATAAATGAGAGGAAAGTCTGCATTCATTGGATTTGTCGTTGGAGGAGCTGCTGCTGCTATTGCAACATTACTGACTGCGCCTGCTTCGGGTAATGAAACTAGAAAAAATCTCCAAGCAAATAAAAAAATTTGGTCAGAGCATATACAAGAACTTCAAGAGAGCATTATTGAGGTAAAAAATTCAGCGATCAAGTTATCACAACAAGGAAAGGGAACCATTACAGCTCTTACAAAAGACTTGAATCACTCAATATCGACTTGGAAAAAAGAAGTAGAACCACATCAACAAGCGATTCAAGATGAGCTCCGGGCCATAGAACACTCCATAGAAGAATTAGAGAGCAAACCAGAAAATTAATCAAAGAAACTCCTTCATTCTTAAGTATCTAAATAGAAAGAAGGAGTTTCTTTAGTAAATGAAAAACCAATATATTATAAAAATTTTCAGTTCAGATACTACAGATTGAAATCGTATAGTATCCAGTAATTAATACCTTTAACTTAGTATCGAAAAATATTTCTAAAAATTTCGCAAATTTATATCTTTATTAATTTTTGTTTTATTGGCATAATGAATATATGAAATCAAAAAGTAGGTGAAATCAGGGATGACAGAAAAACAATATTCAATGAAGGAAGCTTTGCTTTTCAGTCAAAGGATTGCACAGATCAGTAAAGCGTTATGGAAATCAATTGAAAAAGATTGGCAGCAATGGATTAAGCCATTTGACCTTAATATCAATGAGCACCATATCCTTTGGATTTCTTATCATTTAAATGGAGCTTCCATATCTGACGTGGCAAAATTTGGTGTTATGCATGTATCAACTGCCTTCAATTTTTCTAAGAAATTAGAGGAACGGGGATTACTACAATTTTCTAAAAAGGAAAATGATAAAAGAAATACGTATGTTCAATTGACTGAAAAGGGTGAAAGCGTTTTACTAGAATTAATGGAGACGTATGAGCCTGATAAGAATGCAGCTTTTTCAGGTGCTAAACCACTAAGGGACTTATATGGAAAATTTCCAGAGGTCATTGAGATGATGGCTATTGTACGCAATATTTACGGTGATGATTTCATGGAAATCTTCGAAAGATCTTTTAGTAAAATTGAACACGATTTTGTTGAAGAAGATGGGAAAATCAAGAAAAAAAACCCAGTAGATAAAGAATACGTATAATTACGAATCACTTTAATAAGCGGATGTCAGCACACCTCTTCCGCTTCCAATTTTCCCCTTTTTATGTTCATCATTTCACAAACAATTCCTTCTATTGAAACTCGGCAAGGAATGTCCATATTTGTCGGCAAAATTTCTATTGCTTTTTTGCTTAATTCGTCGTAAATTATGTTAGTAAGTTTTATAAACCTTATAATAATTTCTCCTTTTGGAGGGCTGATACGATGAATTGCTGGAAGACGGTAAATTTGGCTAAACAATATGGTACTCAAAGACTTTTCATATTGTCTTCCTTAACCATGCTATTTTCTTTTATTTTACTTTATGTTCCATTTACTTACTTATTTGACGGAGCAACTTCCCTATACGATAATCACTTTTTGTTTTTCGTCTTAGGAGCGATGCTAGTTTACCCGCTCCACAAATTTTTGCACCTTGTCCCTCTCATGGGTATGGGCGAAAAGGTACAAAAAAATGTGTGCCTTTATTATAGTTGCATACCGGTGATTCATATACGCGTGAATGAACCAATAAAAAAATGGTTATTCTTAACAGCGTCTCTTATGCCATTTGTCATTATAAACCCCCTATTAATATTTGCATGTTATCTATTCCCTCATTACGTGCACTATTTAACAATTATTCTTGCATTTCATGTAGGAATGTGTGTATCTGATATGATTAGTGTAAAGAATGTTCTTTTCGCACCGAAAGGATCGTTTATTGAGGAAAATGATGATGGGATTGAAATATTAATTAAGAACAACGCTTATTAAAAAGGCATTCACCCTGAGTGCCTTTTTCGTTTCAAACTGCTGTTCATAAAAATGATTGGTTCTTGAATAGAATAAGTTATGAATGTTACTACTATCTTTTTTTACAAATATTTGTTATTGTAGGTAACATACCAAATCTATACATACAGGAGGGAATCGTCGATGATCTCCATGTTTATTTTCTTTGCTATATTCATTTTATTCTATATTAATAAGATGACAAATTCCCTTTGTTTACAAAAGGAAATCCCCGAAGAGCGGCAGCCAAAAGTATTCCGGACCATTAATGTTCTGATTACAATATTACTAATTTCTTCTTATATAGAAATTCTATTCGCTTAAGCTTTGGGTACATAGGATTGAGCATTATGTATAAGGAAAGAGCATGAGTTAAACCTCATGCTCTTTATTTTCCTTCGAGTTCTACATCGTACGTCGAACGGCCGCTCCTTCTTATAACCAAGCAGCACCAACAATGATTAAAAGAATGAACAATACAACGATTAACGCGAAACCGCTACCGTAACCTGCACCCATGATAACACCTCCTTTCTTAACAAGCTGAAATGACTGACTTGCTTATTTCATGAGAAGCACTGAGCCTCCCCTATTCTGGATCCCCCATCACTTGCTAAAAATCCCCTTGGCAAACTGCTTCACACAGCAGTCCTTTAACAGTGCCAGGTCTATTATCAGCCTCTATATTCTTGATTAACATAAATGAAACACGAATAACATTTAGCTATCCAGTGAGGGCTAAAGTTTTCTATGCGCTGGGCACTTAATCTATACACATGTCTAGATAAGTAATTAAATAGTAGGTAAACCATGTTTATTTCTTCATGCTATTTTTTAAAAAATCTATATCATTTTCATTAGCAGTATGCTGCACCAACAATAATCAATAGAATGAATAATACAACGATTAACGCAAAGCCATTGTGGTAACCCATCTTGATCCCTCCTTTTTTCTCTCTCGATACATCATATGTAAGTGTCCTTAAAATGGGATGGGCTAATTCCCTAATTTTCATCGAAGAATCCAAGGATAGGCTATTGTTTCCAGTCAATCATTAAATCAAAATCGTTTGTATTTAAGTCACCCTCTACACAAAAAATTGGAATATATTTTACAGCGAACGAAAAAATATATAGGATATTGTTTTTCCTCTATATGCACTTTGTGATATAGTAATATTTGTGAATTCAATTCAAAGTCGAAATTAACTTTTTAGGAGATGTTCAGCATGAAGAAAAAATGGTTATTGTCCTTAACTCTTGCTGCAGGAGTTATTGGGTTAAGCGCTTGTAATAACGCCTCAAGTTCTGATGTAATTGTAGAAACAAAAGCTGGGAATATTACAAAGGACGAGCTTTATGAAGCTATGAAGGAAAAGTACGGAGAACAAGCACTTCAAGAGCTAGTATATGAAAAAGTTCTCTCTGAAAAATACGAAGTAACAGATGAAGAATTAGATGCTAAAATTGATGAATTAAAACAACAGCTAGGAGCTAACTTTGAAATGGCTCTAGCTCAGTATGGTTATGCAAGTGAAGATGACTTAAGAGAAACATTTAAAACAGGTCTTCTTCAAGAAAAAGCTGCCATCAAGGATATTGAAGCAACTGAAGATGAACTTAAAGAATACTATGATAACTTCAAACCACAAATTAAAGCTAGACATATCTTAGTGGAAGATGAAGAAACTGCAAAGGAAATTAAAGCTAAGCTTGATAAGGGCGACAAATTCGAAGATCTAGCGAAGGAATTCTCTCAAGATCCAGGCTCTGCGGCAAATGGTGGGGACCTAGGCTGGTTCGGTGCGGGTCAAATGGTTCCTGAATTTGAAGAAGCAGCATATGCTCTTGAAGTAAACGGAATCAGTGACCCTGTGAAATCTGAACATGGTTATCACATCATTCAAACAACTGAAAAGAAAGAAAAGAAATCTTTCGATGAAATGAAAGAAGAAATTGAATACAAAGTAAAAACAGCAAAACTTGATGGCGAAAAGATTCAAGCTGCAATGGATCGTGAGCTAAAGGATGCTAAAGTAGATATTAAAGATAAAGACTTAAAAGGAATCCTAGAACAAAAAGAAGCTGAATAAGTAAGTACAAGCACTTGGTTTAGCACTGATGCAAACACTTATAAGCTTTTAAAAAAACAGATGCCCAATTGTTAAAATGTCCTTTACAAAAGGTACACTTTTAAGTAGGGCATCTGTTTTTCTTTTGGCAATTATACTGGCAAAATATAAAAAGATTATTATCAGCTCTGTTGACTATATTTGTTGCTCTATTACTTATGCTCCGAATGACCTTTGTCTTTCTTCCTTTTCTTTTTCAAGCCGTTTCATATAGATATCCCCTTCTCTTTCTATGCTTTCCATTTCAATATCTCGATCCTCTTTAGCGGACTTGATAGTCATTAACGCACTAAAAATGATACCTGCAACAACAAAGTATACCCAAATTGGAATCATATCTACATCTCCTTTTTCACTACTAGAATTCACACTCTCTTTACTAAAATCTATGCAAAGGGAATGAAAATATGCTAGTTGTTCTCTACTTATATGATGTCTAGTCTAATTGCGTTCCATATGAGTTTTCTTTGCCTTAAACAGAACAAAAGCCCACTTCAAAGAAGTAGGGCTCTAGGATGCTATTATTTATGGAATGTCGGCTTATAGAAAGAGCGATTGTCCAATGCAAAGATTCGCTCCGAGAATTCTCCTGGCTTGACGCGTTCCAATGCTCGGTCTAGCATATTCATTTTCGCATCAATGTTATCAATATAGTGAAGGATTTCTGCTTCCTTAATTAGTGGTGGCTTTGGACTTCCCCATTCCGCTTTCCCATGATGGCTTAAAACGAGATGTTGAAGGATTAATACCTCTTCTCCAGAAATCCCTAGCTCATCAGCTGCTTGGCCGATTTCATTGACCATAATCGAGATATGGCCTAGTAAATTGCCTTCAACTGTATAAGTCGTAGAAATTGGGCCTGATAGCTCAATGACTTTACCTAAGTCATGTAGGATCACACCTGCATACAATAAATCTTTATCGAGGCTTGGATATAAACTAGATATCCCCTTGGCTAAATCAAGCATAGACACTACATGATACGCTAACCCAGAAACAAATTCGTGGTGATTTTTTGTTGCTGCTGGATACTCTATGAATTCCTGCTGATGCTTCTTCAAAAGATGTCTTGTAATTCGCTGGATATTTGGGTTTTTCATTTCAAATATATATTGTGTTATTTTACTAGACATTTCTTCCTTTTCTATAGGAGCTGTTTCTAGAAAATCTGATAGCTGGACAGGGTCCATTGGAGACGCCGGACGTATTTGTCTAATGCGCAATTGGCTTCGTCCTCGATAGCTTTGAATATCTCCTAAAATCTTTACGATACTTTGAGGTGCATACGTTTTCTCATCTTCATCTGAAGCATCCCAAAGCTTAGCTTCAATGTCTCCACTTTGATCTTGAAAGATTAGTGTCAAAAACGGTTTGCCATTACTAGCAATTCCTTTCGAAGCCGTTTTAATAAGTAGATACACCTCTACCTGCTCGCCTACTTCATAATGTAATATTCCTTTTTTCATAGACTTCCGACGCTCCTTTCTCTATGGTTCTAGTATACCATATTCCACTGCAAATCGTTCTCTACACCCTTGTACACTTGCACAACCTCATCATTTATTAATTCATAGATTCCTTTTCCATCAAACGCTTGAATTTGATTATCTTTCAACCAAATACAAGATTGCTCATCAATTCCATAGTATTTGCGTGAAGAAAATAGTCTTGCCGTTTCTAATAAATGATCCTTTTCCTCCCACTCAGAATAATGAACGGATAAAATCATGTCTTGAAGTAATCCTAGTCCTTTCCTTTGTAGTAGCTTCTGTGACCTATGATCCTTCCCAGATATGACACAAATATCAGGTGTAAGTAAAGCTCCAGCTGAAAAGCCTGCTAACGGAACTCCCCTCAAAACACGATCTTGAATGGCAGTTGATATTGGTGTGTCCACAATATAGTCCGCATAGCTGTTAGTATCACCACCACCGATGATAATTCCAGAGCTACTCAGTACACATTCAATCACCTTTGCAATAGGTGTCGATGGGAGTGGGAGATAAATAAATTCATTAACACCTAGCCTATTAAGCGCCGTCGTATATTTAGGCATATAAGCCTCCCATCCCTCTCTCTCAAGGACTAACAATACGATAGAACCATTTTTCTTCGGTAGTAAACTAACATATTTCTTTGCCATCTTTTCTGTAAAAGGTGGACCGCCTCCAAAAAGAAATACATGCTGATTCATTCACTACTTTCCTCCTTGTTATTTTCATTCATCTATTCGCCCAGAAATCCTCTTACGTATAAATTTAGAAAATTTGATCTTCACATAGATCGATCATGTTTACAGTGTTCTTAGTAACGATAGTCTAGGAGAAAAAATCATCTTTGGTTCTACATATCCATATCAAGACCAAAAATAAGAGGCTACAAAAAAGCCTCTTATCCTTCACTTAATTCTTGGTTAACTCTCTTTTTTCGGATCCATGCATTTGTAGCTATTAATCCAACAATCATAATGAACCCCCCAAATAAGTAGGGGATATGGATATTCCATTCAAAAAGCGTCCCTGCTAAAATAGGCCCTGCTACATTTCCTAAACTAAGGAAAGAGTTATTCAACCCCATTACCATTCCTTGGCGATTCCCAGCAAGCTTAGAAATCAGTGAATTAATCGATGGCCTTAACGTGGAATTCCCAACGAAGAAGATCGAGGTCGTAATTAATACCCATACAAAGGAAGGAGCAAGTGTCATTATAACAAAGCCTACTGCACTTAATAACAAAGAACCTGTGACTACTCGTTCTTCCCCAAACCTCGCTATGAGCTTCCCTACTATACCTCCCTGAACAATAGTTCCGATAATCCCTGTAATCAAGATGATTAAGCCTACCTCACCTGGATCATAAGAATATCTTTCCATCGTATAATAGCCGAAAATTGCTTGAAAGTTTGCTAATCCAAAGCTCATGATAAATACTAATATGAGCAGAAAGCCTACTGGACTTGAAAGAGCTATTTTCATTTGCTTAAATTGCCCCACTGTTTCTTCCATCTCATCACCAGATACTCTATCTTCTTTTGGGTAAGATTCAGGTAGAATCAAGAAAGATACAATTGCAGCAATCGTAGCAGCAACCCCGGCAAATAAAAACGGGTATGTTAGATCAAATTCGGCAAGCCATCCACCTATACCAGGTCCTACAACAATTCCGAGTCCCATTGAAGCTCCAAGGATCCCCATCCCTTGTCCTCGTTTTTCTGGGGAAGTTACATCGGAAACATATGCCATCGCTGTTGGCATCAGCGCTGATCCAAATGTTCCTGCGAGTATTCTTGATAAGAAAAGCATCCAAAGTCCATTTGCAAATGCAAAAATAAACTCAGCGACCGCAAAACCTACTAATCCGAGGGTAATGAGGGGTTTACGACCGATTTTATCCGACAGTCGTCCCCAGATTGGCGCAAACAAAAACTGCATAAATGAGAATACAGCGACAAGTAATCCCATAATTTGGGCATTCGCGTCAAAAAGCTCTACATAAAAAGGTAATATTGGAATAACCAAGCCAATTCCAACCATTATTATAAATAAATTAAAACTTAATAAAATTAGAGGTCCTTTTTTCCCCTGAAGTTTATCCTTTTGTTCACCCATATTTAAATTCCTCTCAAATACAATATTAACCTCTATTCGGCAAGAGAAAGCACTTGTAAGCCTTCAGAAAGATGGAAAGCAAAGGTTCAAGATGCAGCATACCTAGAAAATCATCCTTCCCTTTCAAATTACCAAAGTTGAATGTTTTCCATTCTTATCCTACTATAGATACCTACATTATTCACCTTCTAACTGGCTTTATTACATAACCGTGTAAGAAGAGGTACTTAATGATATCACCTGTTCTTTAGAAAAATGCGTTAAGAGATGCTGGTGACATGTGAAAAACCATACTTGCTGTGGAGCTAATTCCTTCAATAGCTCCATAACCTTTTCTGTACGTCCCTCATCAAAATTCACAAAGCTATCATCAATCATAAATGGAAATGTATAACTTTTATATAGAGTGGTAGCCAGTGCAAGCCTTATGGAAACATAGACTTGTTCTGAAGTCGCTTGACTAAGTTCATTTGCTTGGAAAAACACGTGGTCTTTCCGTTCAATTAAAAAACCATTGCCTTCATCACTAGAATGAATATGAATATACTTTCCGCCAGTTAAAAATTGAAGGTACTCTTCCGCCTTTTTGAGCATTTGGGGAAGGCGTTCTTTCTTATACCGATCAACGGTTTCCGACAGTAATGTTTTGGCAATAGCTAATTTAGCCCATTTCTTAACGTCTTCATTTAGTTCAAATTTCTTCTGATTGAACGTATGCAGCAATTGGCCATACGTTCCACCCTCTTCAAGTAGATTAATCTCATATTGAATCTTCGCTAACTTTTCTTGGTATGTGTGGATTGTATGCTCTTTTTCTGTCATTTGTTCTTCTAACTCAAGGATTGTACCAGCTATATCTGGTTTACTTTGGATCTCCTTGTGATCCTTTTCGCCGAAAGGACTCGTATATAAGCTTTTCTGAATCTGTATTAATCTCTCTTCAAGCTGCTTTTTCCGTTCAGATTTTTGACCAAGCTCATAAAACTCCTCTTCATTTTCAACATTTGCTAACTTGAATAACTCGCCTATTTCCTTTTCTAATTGCATTTGTTGTATATAAAGCTCATTCCATTCTTCCTTCAGTTCCTTTAGCTTTGTTTCCTGCTCCTTATGTTGAACGCGCTTTTCATATTCTTCTTTTAACATATTCCTTAACAGAGAAGCTGTTTCCTGCAATGAAACTGGAATGGTTATCATAAACATTTGTTGTAGTTCTTCAAGCTGGCTTACAATTTTACTAGCCTCCGTCTGAATCGTTTCTAAACGTTCCTCATGATTTTTTTTCGTTCTTAGAACCGTTTTATATTTATCAATTAATTGAAAAGCATCATGAAGGTTCGTTAATGCAATGTTCTTCGGTATAGAAAGCTGATGGCCCAATTGAATTATTTTCTCTTCATGCTCGATGGCTTCTTTCTCCCACTTTTCATACCCTTCAATGACATTCTCATATTGAGTATTTTGCTGCTCCCACTTCATTTCTAGAACATATAATTGCTCACGCAACATTTGATCCTTGCTATACATTTCTTCAAAGGCAGATAGCTCATGACTCCCATTAGCTGTGCTCATTGAGAGGAGCTGTTCTTTTTTAGCATACGTTTCAGAAATTTCTTTCTCTAAATGACGTATGCTAGTGTTAAGTGGCTTTTTCAATTTTGAAAATAGGATAAACCCGCTTCCTATAAGACTTGCGATTACCAGAAACCATTCTTTATTCACAATTCCCCAACCGATTAACAAACTAAACAACAGGGAGAGTGCAGCCATTTGGATGAAGGTCTGTTGTTTCAAATGCTTCTGCTGTTGAAGCTCTACCTTTTGTGAGTTTTGTAAAAAAAGAATTCTTCTTTCTATCTCTTCAAGCTGATATGATGACTTCCATCCTGTGATTTTTTCCTGAAGTTTTTGCCTTTCTGTTTCCGTTAATATGGATTTTTTCAAGCTTTCCAGCTGCTCTTCTATTGCCGTCAATGCACGTTGTTCAATTTGAAACTGTCGATCTAAAGTTTGCTTCTCTTCCTTTAACCGATTTTGTTGAGCCTGAGCTTTTGCGGTTTTCTCCTCCATAAATACACTCGTATCAACATTTGAAATTTTATCATCCTCTATTTTAAGGTTAAGCTTCTCTTTTAATACGTCAAGTTCTTCAGTAAGATGACGTACCTGAATGATTAAGTGCCCTTCTTCCTGACGTAATCTCTCATATACAGGTAAGCTTTCAATGCTTGTTGTTACATCTAGTTCCTTTGCTATAAGCTGCTCATTCAGTTGAATTTGCTCAATTTGTTCGCGTGTATTGCTCATACGCTCCTGCAAAATATGAATCTGCCGTTCACAAGCATTCTTTAGCTCATTCAACTGATCTAATCTTTCAAGCCCAGCTGATGGGAAAAATATCTGATCATACCCAGCTAATTCTTCTTCCAAAACCAGCTTCTCTTCATAATAAGGAAGAAAGTGCGTCCATTGTCGAAGTTTATCTATGTCTTTTTGGAGTTGTTTATCATATTTCTGTTCCTCGGCTATTTTATATTCTAATCGCTCTTTTTCCTCAATTAATATCCAATATCGATCATTCTGTTGTTCAGCTTTTAGAAGTTCACCCTGAAGCTTCTTCAGTTCTATCAGCTGTTGGTTTATGTATGGCTTTCTTCCATTCGGTTTGAATTGTGTATCAAGTTCCTTTTGTAATTGATTTTCAACTATAAAAAGCTGATCTGTACCGACAGCCCCTGTAGAAAATAAATATTTCCCTAAGTCCTCCTTCTTCATGTGGTGGACATTTTGTAGCCCATGAAGATTAAAGGAAAAGATCGACTGATACAAGACTTTGTCTATTCCATTTAGAAGCTCTTTCAAAAGTTCTTCGGTCCCTCTCGTCCCATCCTCGAGCACAACACTTACATCGCCTACTGCTTTTCCTTTCACACGTTCAATGACCACTTTTCCTATATTGGGGAATTGAACAATCAGCTGACCACCATATTTACTACCCAGCTTTGGTTCATATCGTAATTCTGCTTGCTGCTTTGTAGGAAACCCGAATAGAATACTATGAATAAAAGACATAATCGTAGACTTCCCAGCCTCATTCTCACCATATAGAACAACCATATTTTGCAGATTGTCTAGTCGATAATTTTCAAGCTTTCCATAACCATAAATATGAATTCCGAGTATTCTCAAACTGTTCACCTCCTCACTTATTGGTTAATAGCTGATGCATGAGCATCTCTAACGATTCTTGGAGAAGCTCTTCCTCTTCGACCTCAGTTAACTTATCCATATATCTCCTTCCTAGCGGATTTTGTTTCAAAGCTACTATACTCTTTTCTACAAGAGCTTGTTGGTCTTCTTCTACGAGTTGAAATAATTCGTTAAAAAATCCGCCCTGCTCCGTTAAATCCATTTGTTGCATATAAGATGATTTGGGTCTCTTCAAGGTGATTTGCCGAATCCAAACGAAGGATTCTTCAGCTTGCTCCATTTCTTGAAGACTTTCCAGTAGCTCTTCCATTACTGTTTGATCCAGCCATTCTTCCGCCCTTGTTTCTTCCAAGGTAAGGGTGATAATTTTCCCTAGTCCTGTGGCACGCTCTTCTTCAATCAGTGATAGACACAACTGGTATAGCTGATCAAAGTCCATAACATGGTCAGTAATTATTGACATCTCTTTCCAAACTATATCTGAAGTCTCGACCCAGTGTAAGTCTGCACCAGCAGAAGTTAGATCTACTAAATAACAGCCCTTCATCCCCGTTTCCTTTCTGTGTCTTCCTTGGATATTGCCAGGATAGACAATTGGGGGAGACATATTTAATAACTCACGTTTATGTATATGTCCTAGTGCCCAATAGTCAAAATCTTTTTCTAACAAATCTTTTAACTGAAAAGGAGCGTATCGTCCGTGTTCACTACTTCCTTCGTGGTGTCCATGCAAAATCCCAATATGCAAATCAGCTCCCTCTCTCTTTTCATATTGGTCTATCATTCGTTCATAAACATGTCTTTGCCCATAGCTAAATCCATAAAGATTGGCGGTCACACCTTTTTTAGTGTAGGCTTTTACTTCTACTTCAGGACCAAATATATACACATTCTCTGGTAAATGAATGTGTCGCCAGTTCCCTTCTAAATGGTCATGATTTCCATGAATAATATAAGCGGCAATGGCACATTCCTTTAACCTTTCTAGCTCTTTTCTTAACCTTGCCTGCGCTCGAATACTTCTGTCTGCCTGATCAAATAAATCACCAGCCAAAATGACAAAATCCACCTGATATTTTACGGCTGCATCGATCACTTTCCTAAAGGCAAGAAAGGTACTTTCTTGAATTCGATTAATAATCGGTTCTGGCAACTGCTTAAGACCAAGCATTGGGCTATCTAAATGAAGATCTGCCGCATGAATAAATGTTATTTTTTTCATAGAATCTATTTCCTCACATACGCTTTTTATCCATTTTAGCACCTAAAGAAAGCGAATGCACGTTCTGATAGAAGAAACAAAAAAAGCATGCCTTGGCATGCGATTTGATTGGAGACTAATTGAATGCATTGTATAAGTATGTCAATATCCGCTTCATGTATTTTCTACTAGTGAAGCGGAAATCAACTTCCTTCATCCCTTGCCTCATTTATCTATTGCAAACACATTAAGGAATCTAACCATTTCAATGTGCTAATTAATGTAAATCTTTTAGAAGTTTCATTAAAAGAGATGACTCCAAGCTTATGAATATCGGTTTATCTAGTAGAAAATTGCCCACTTATTTGTTTCAAGTTCTCACTAAGGTGATTTAATGCCTCAGCAGAAGACGCAATTGTACCAATTACTTGAATTTGCTCATCAACCGATGCAAGAACTTCTTCTGAAGATGCAGCCGTCTCTTCAGATACTGCTGAGATGCTTTGAATGGATTGCAAAATTACTTCACTATTAGAAGTTACATGTTGAATCTCCTCAGTTAATACTGTAATTGAGTCAACAATTTGTATCATCGAACGAGAAATGTGATTAAATTGAGTTTCGGTATCAGCAACAGCTCCGTTTAATTGAGTCGAGATATCAACGGTACTACTCATAGCAAGTACCGTTTTTTCTGTGTCTTTTTCAATACTGATTATCATTTCTTGAATATCATTTGTTGCCTCATTTGTTTCTTCTGCTAATTTCCTCACTTCATCAGCGACAACTGAAAAACCTTTTCCATATTCTCCAGCTCTGGCTGCCTCAATACTCGCATTTAACGCCAGTAAATTCGTTTGTTTGGAAATAGTATCAATTGTGGTCACGATATTCGAGATATCTTGAATTTTGCTATATAAATGTGTAATTCCTACGCTAATTTGGTCATTTGCATCTATGGATTGTTGATTAGACTTCTGTAATTTAACCACTTGATTTTTCCCCAATTCAATTGCTTCAGTGGAATGCTTCGTTAACTCGAGCATTTCATTATTTCTGAGATTCATTAATTGAATCGCGCGAATGAGATCATCTGCCTTTTGACTTGTTAACTCAATATCAGATGCTTGTGATACAGAACCCTTGGTAATTTCCCCCATCGCTTTTCCAATTTCCTCGCTTGTAGCACTCGTTTCCTCTGAAAGTGCTGAAAGCTCTAACACTGATTGGGAGACATTCGCACTCATTGTTTGCATATTTTCAATGATCTCTTTTAATTGAAAGCTCATTTTATTAAAAGCACCAGCTAGCTGTCCAATCTCATCTTTTGATTCTGGTAATTTCTTATGAGCTAATAGCCCTTCGGAGATTTCTACGGAAGCTTTTGTTACTAATTGTAATACCTTAAACCTACCTCTTGTTCCTACATAGAATATGGATAACCCCAAAAATGTTACAATCAGTGCAGTAAATACAATCATCTTCTGCAGTTGGTTTAAGGATTCATAGAATTCTTCTTCGTACGCACCTAGTCCAATATTCCAATCCCAAGGTTCAAAATATGACATATAAATAATTTTGTTACTTTCTTTAGTTTCACCTGGATTTTTCCATCCGTAATCATAAAATCGGTCAGCTGGTGCACTTTTTTTCGCAATTTCTACAACTTCTTGTATAATATATCGACCGCTTTCATTCGTTAACTCCTTTTTATTTTCTCCAATAGGGATAACTGGATGGAGCTGGGCTGTAAAGTTAGAATCGTATGCTACTAGATATCCATTTTCTTTATAAAGATAATCCGATTGTTTGTAATCATAAACCTTGGATCCATCCTTTGTAATAATAGGTCCTAAAAATAATTCTCTCGCTTTTTGCTGTGCTTCCTCTAAAGTAATGGCTCCGTTCTCTACCTCTACGTTCAACAATTCTAGAGTAGAGATGGATGCAGAAACGATATGTTGAAGATCAAGCTTCCCACTCTCTACAAGCTCCTTCTTTGCATACAAATAACTTAAACTACCTAATGTACTTGTAGCTATTATCATAAGTGCCGTAATGAAGAGTAAGAATTTCGTAGATAGCTTGGTTAATGTCATTGTAGTTGCCTCCTCAAAATAAGTCATTCCTCCCTTTTTTTCGACCTAAAATCGAATTGATTAACAAGTTTGTTAAAACATTCACAAATAGTTCATATGTCTTATTTATTAAAAGGAATTGAAAATGAAATTACTTTTTCTCCATCTTTAATAAAAAACAAAAGGGACCAAGCATATGCTCTTGATCCCTTTATCGACAATTTAAAACCAGTAATAAAGATGCTTGTTTCATCACTTATGGGCTATAAACTTGTTGCAAGAGTAATGTGTATTGAATAGTTGCATCCGTTCGCTTATCAAACTCTCTTGAACGAAAGCCATACGTAACATTGACTCGAACTTCATATGGTGAAACTAGCTGGGCATCCGTCTGAATTGTCGTTCGAAAGAACATTCCTTCTTTATCAGAGAATCCATAATCGATTCCTCTTAACATTACACTCGCTTGTAATATTCGATAAGGATATGTCCGGTACGTCTTCGTGAGGGTTCTTCCTTTTTCCAAAGCCTCTTGGAAACGCACTTCTCCCTCAATCATATTTAGCATGTCATCACCTCTTGAGATGTATATGCTTATTCCTCAATAATAGATGACTTCAACTTTATGACATTTGGTGCATTTTCGAAAGCCCTCTACTTCTAAGAAAATATGCTTGCATTGTATTTGAATCTGGGAAATTTGTTCTTCTAATTGCTCGATTATGTTCTTTAATCGATTAATTTCTTCTTTTAAATAGGATACTTGTTTCACCTTATTTATAGATGGCTGAACCATTTTCAACGAACTCCTTCGCTTTTTCCTTCATTCCTTCTATGATTAAGCCGTTCTCTGATTGGGCCATGTGACGAATGTCTTGAGAGATTCGCATCGAGCAAAATTTCGGACCACACATTGAACAAAAATGGGCCGTCTTTGCTCCTTCAGCAGGAAGTGTTTCGTCGTGGTATTCTCTTGCTCGGTCAGGGTCTAGTGATAAATTAAATTGATCGTGCCAGCGGAATTCAAAGCGCGCTTTTGATAAGGCATTATCTCGAACTTGAGCACCTGGGTGGCCTTTTGCTAAGTCAGCGGCATGTGCTGCAATTTTATAAGCGATAACACCTTCTCTAACATCCTCCTTGTTCGGCAATCCTAAATGCTCTTTAGGCGTCACGTAACAAAGCATCGCTGTGCCAAACGAGCCAATCATTGCTGCTCCAATGGCAGATGTAATGTGATCATATCCTGGAGCTATATCGGTTGTTAATGGACCTAGTGTATAGAAAGGTGCCTCTTTACAAATCTCAAGCTGTTTATCCATGTTCTCTTTTATTAAGTGCATCGGAACATGTCCTGGACCCTCTATCATAACTTGCACATCATGCTTCCATGCAATTGCTGTTAGTTCGCCTAGCGTTTCAAGCTCTGCAAATTGGGCTTTGTCATTGGCATCGGCTATTGAGCCTGGTCTTAACCCATCTCCTAAAGACACAGCAATATCGTAGGCTTTTAGAATCTCACAGATTTCTTCAAAATGAGTGTAGAGAAAATTTTCCTGATGATGAGCCAAGCACCATTGGGCTAAAATAGAGCCCCCACGCGAAACAATTCCTGTTGTTCTAGTTGCAGTCATTGGGATATACCTTAGCAACACACCTGCATGGATCGTAAAGTAATCCACCCCTTGCTCGGCTTGCTCAATTAATGTATCCCTGTACACTTCCCATGTGAGATCTTCTGCAATCCCATTCACTTTCTCAAGTGCCTGATAAATAGGAACAGTTCCAACTGGGACAGATGAATTTCGGATTATCCATTCTCTTGTTGTATGTATATTTTTTCCTGTTGAAAGATCCATAATCGTGTCAGCTCCCCACCGAGTCGCCCACGTCATTTTCTCTACTTCTTCTTCTATAGATGAAGATACCGCTGAGTTCCCAATATTCGCATTTATTTTCACATGAAAATTTCGTCCAATGATCATCGGTTCTGATTCCGGATGATTGATGTTTGCTGGGATAATGGCACGTCCAGAAGCTACCTCTTTACGAACAAATTCTGCATCAAGTTGCTCCCTAATAGCAATGAACTCCATCTCAGGTGTGATGATTCCTCTTTTGGCGTAATGCATCTGCGTTACATTCTGTTTCCCCTTAGCTCTGAGCGGACGATCAACAATATTTGGGAAAACTTCTACTTTTGTTAAGTCTTCAATTTTTTTATATCCGTTATCCTCCGGCTTTACATCTCTACCTTTGTATTCCTCCACATCCCCACGCTCAATTATCCAATTTCTTCTTATTTTTGGCAGACCTTTCTGAATATCGACTACCTGAGTAGTATCCGTATAAATCCCACTCGTATCATAAACACGAATTGGCGCATTTTCTTCTGTACCAAATACTCCCTCCGTTGAACTTTGAGCAATCTCTCTCATTGGAACCTGAATATCAGAGCGTGATCCCCCCACATACACTTTTTTACTGTTTGGAAATGAATAACTTCCTTGAAAATTAGTAGTCATGTTAATTCCTCCTTGAATTTTCTGTCCGAGTTCATGCTTTCTTCGGACTCGGATTCTTGTTTTCTTGCTTTTTCTGTCCGAAATCACCCTTACCTCGGACTCGGTTTCTCGTTTTCTTGCGATTTCTGTCCGAAATCACCCTTTCTTCGGACTCGGATTCTTGTTTTCTTGCCTTTTCTGTCCGATATCACCCTTTCTTCGGACTCGGATTCTCTTTTTCTTGTCATTTCTGTCCGAAATCACCCTTTCTTCGGACTCGGATTCTCTTTTTCTTGTCATTTCTGTCCGAAATCACCCTTTCTTCGGACTCGGCTTTTCGTTTTCTTGCCATTTCTGTCCAAACACACAGATCTCTCCGTCCAATTCCCTCCTCTCCATGCTTGGTGAGGCTAATTCCAGTTTTCTGACTCTTTTTACTCTCATGATCATAGGCACAACAAAAAATCGGGCTCAATATGAACCCGATAAAAGATAAAACAGTATTCTCCAAGTTAAGCAAGACTGTTCTACTTTCCTACGCTGATATGAATCAGATCAGGTTCAAAGGGTCAATTAGCTTTATAGCGCTTTTCTCTCAGCCCTGCTCATAGGACTCCCCTAGTAGATCAAACTATTCAATTGTTATACGTTATGATTGCTGCCGCAATTTTAGAAGTAAAAACAAAGAATCTTCTATACAAAAAAGCCCCTAGCAATTCGTACACTGGGGCCTGAAACAAAGGTAATTCGATAGCTCAAGTCTTTGGTACTTTGTGCATTCAAGTACCAATGATTGCTTTTAATACGCAAAAAAACAGACTGTTGCTAGGAATCTACTATGTATGTGATTATCCATACACTTCCCTACGCTGGTACGAACCAGATCAGGTAATTAGGGTCAAAGACTATAATGGGTCTTAATCTCAGCCGGCCATTCCGGCACCCCCAGTGCCAAATTATTCAAATTTCCTTCTCAATATACCATAACGTCTTTAATTTGCAAATACCATTTTTTCTTTCACTTATTCATTTTTAAAGCATAGGCTTAGCTCGCTCCATACATCAAAGCAATTCCCATCTATATCATAAAAAACAAAATTTCTACCAGGATGCCCACGGTCCTCTACCCTTCCCACTTGAACACCCTTTTCACATAACTCTTCGTAAAACTCTTGCAACGCCCTTTCTCCGTCGACTTCGAAGGTTAAAGAAAAATGCTCGTTTCCGTTATCATCTAAAAAATTGGCACTTTGATTTTTCAATGCTTTGACTAGAAAAAAACTTTGGTTGGCAAAGTTAATTATTGCCTTCTGATCGTCAGCATAACTGACTTTCGCCTCCAAGTGGTCTACGTACCATTTGATCGATTTTTGCACGTTGTTTACGGGTAAATAGGTTGTACCTACACGAACCAATTTTCCACTCATATTATACGCCTCCTTAAAAGAGTGCAAACCAATGATTTGCACTCTTCTACACGCTAATTGTTTTTCGTTAGTTGCAATGCTTTCTTTATATCCTTAAATGAATTTGATTTTCCATACATAAGTACTCCACCTTTATATACTCTTGCTCCAAAGATGGCTAGAAGCACTATGGTTAGGATTAAAATGGCGATTCCCAGAATTGGCTCCCATACAGGAAGTGATAGCATTCCTACACGCATAAACATCAGCATCGGTGTAAAGAAAGGAATATAAGATGTTACTGTTACAAACGGAGTATCTGGTTGGTTCAACCCAAACATAGCAATCATAAAGCCCGCAACAATCATCAGTGTCATTGGTGTAATCATTTGCTGAACGTCCTCAATCCGACTGACAAGGGAGCCTAAAAAAGCGGCTAGAGTCGCATACAAAAAATATCCTAAGATAAAGAAAGTGACGGCATAAATTATGGTAGAGGCGGGAATATTTCCAAAACCAAAGAAATCAAAAAACCCACCTTCCATTGACTTAAGATTTCGCTTAACAAAGTAATAACCTACTAAAAGCTGGGCTGCTAATTGGGTTAAACTTAACAGTGCCACTCCTAAAATTTTCGCAAACATTTGTTTAATAGGTGACACACTGGAAATCAATATTTCCATTACACGAGATGATTTTTCTGTCGCCACTTCCATCGCAATCATGTTCGCATACATGATGACAGCAAAATAAATGACAAACAATAACACATATACAAGACCTCTCGCTTGGTTTAGCTCCTCTTCCGTTTTGGCATTTTCCTCTAATGCTACTTTTTCAAATGAAGCAGGCTCATAGAGTTCATTTAACTGTTCTCCTGTTAAGTTTAAATTAGCAGCGGCTAAAGATGTTTTTAGCTGCTGTAGCCCATTTTGAAGATCCATTGAAATTGAAGAATCTGCCATTGTCATCGCTTTATAGGTTGCTGACGGAAGACCAGATTCATCAGTTGATAGGACTAATAAGCCCTGGTACTCACCATCTTTAATAGCTTTTTCGCCATCTTCTTCACTTCCATCAATCTCCGATAATAGGAGGTCTTTATTAATGGCGGTTATTTGTTCTTTATAGACTGGATAGTACTTCCCTGACTCATCGATGACAGCTACTTTGTCTTGCTGTTCTTCTTTGTTATCAAAAAATTCAATTATATTTGATAGGTTGGTAAGTCCTACAATAATGACTAAGCTAATAATGGTTGTTATGATAAATGACTTGGTTTTCAGTTTACTAAAATACGTATGGAATAAGATAATCCAAAAATTATTCATAGGAAGCACCTACTTTCTCGATAAATATATCATTTAAAGAAGGCTCCTCAAGTTCAAATTTTCGTACAAACCCTTTTGAGACGACTTCCTTTAGTATTCTTTCGGCTATCTCTTCACTTTCGATTTGAAGATGAATACCTTCAGTTGTTTTCTTAGCTTTCGTTACTCCTATTTCATTCGCTAAATAATTTAAGTCAAAGTCAGCGTGGATGACTAAGTTTTTCTTTCCAAATGCTCTTTTAATCTCTTTAAGAGCCCCATGAACAACTGGAGTTCCTCTATGCATAATGCAAAGATGCTCGCACATTTCTTCTACATGCTCCATACGGTGGCTGGAAAACACAATCGTTGTTCCACTTTCTTTCAATTCTAAAACAGCATCCTTAAGCTGCTCCACATTTACTGGATCTAACCCACTAAATGGTTCATCTAAGATTAATAGTTTGGGTTTATGTATAACAGCTGCAATAAATTGGATTTTTTGTTGATTTCCCTTTGAAAGCTCCTCTACTTTTTTATCCATATACTCGGGTACCTTAAAGCGCTCAAGCCAGAATTGTAGCTCCTTAAGGGCATCCTTTTTTTGCATTCCTCTTAGTCTTGCTAAATATACAATTTGATCTTTAACCTTCAATTTTGGATATAATCCTCTTTCTTCCGGTAAGTAACCGATAATACTACTTGTTGAGTAGTTGATCGGTTTTCCATCCCAAGTGATGCTCCCACTACTAGCATCTAGAAGGCCAAGGATCATCCGAAAGGTAGTAGTTTTACCTGCACCGTTTGCTCCTAAAAATCCAAACATCTCTTTTTCTGGAATGGATATTGATAGATTATTTACGGCTGAAAAGTTTCCGAACCTTTTGGTCACATGTTCTAGTTTTAAAACCAAATTGATCACTCCTTTACTAGTAGTCTATACGATTTCTCTTCCAAAAAGGTTCCAAAAAACAGCAAATTTTTCTTTTGCACAAAAGATGAAATTATGCAAGAATAATAGTAACTATCAGAATTTTAAAACAAAGGGGAATGAATAAATGAAAGCCTATAAACTAACTGCCTTTGAAGCGACTGGTAAAAAAATTCTAGATGAAACGTTTGAAGCAGAATCTGACGAACAAGCAAAGACACTCGGAGAACAAAAGCTTGAGGAGAAGGGGCTCTCTGATAAAACGCACCGCTGCACCTCTCCAAGCGGAACATTAGTATTATTTCATATATAAAAGGTAAAAAGAAAAGCAAAGAATCAATATTCTTTGCTTTTCTTTTGTTTATTTTCCAGTATAGTTAGGCTTTCTTTTCTCAATAAATGCTTGAACGCCTTCTCTGTGATCAGCGGTTTGACGCATTTTTTGTTGGCCAAATTTCTCTAGCTCTAGAATTTTCAATAAATGTGGTCTATTTTTTTCAGCGAGAATTTTTTTCGTCTTAATCATCGCTTGGACTGGACGATTTAACCAACCTTGTAGTTTGGCATTTAAAGCATCATCGAGGTTTTCCGCAACCTCATGAACAAGCCCTATTTTCAAAGCTGCTTCTGCTTGCAATTGCTTCCCTTCCCAAATTAAATGCTTAGCCTTATCCTCTCCTAAGCGACGTTCTAAAAAGAAGTGCGCACCACCATCTGGAATAAGAGCAATTCCGATAAAGTTCATAGCAATTTTACTATTTTCTTCAGCTAGTATATAGTCGGTTGCTAGTGCAAGACTTAAACCTAACCCAGCTGCTGGACCAGTAATTGCACTAATTGTTAATTTTGGGATGCTATACAAAGTAACAACGAGCTCATTAATGCAATCCATGACCGTGAAAAAGTCATTTTCATTACTGCTTGCCAGCATTGTTTTAATGTCACCACCAGATGAAAACGCACGACCATTACCTCTTAGAACGATGATATCAATTTCATCTGACAAACTTAATTCCTTTAAATTTCCGACAAGCCCTTTTAACATTTCGTAATTGAGTGAATTTAATGATTCTGGGCGATTCATTTCTACTGTAGCCACACGACCGTCAATCTTTACATTAACTGTATTTGTTGCATACTCTGTCGTCAAAATAGAGACCCCCTACTCGGTTCATTTAAATAGCTGTTTTGTCAATATTGCCTGTTTCTAAGTTACTTATGTTTCAAGTTCTCACCACGCTTTTGACACCTGCTTGCCTTGAATAAATAGGGAGACAGATGTGTAAAAGCGAAAATATTTTAGAATACAGCCATTTACTATTATTATAAAAAACAAATTAAACATATGAAAGGTTTTTTCTAAATTTTTCAAATTTACGTAATATAATGATTATCTTGCGGAAATAAGAGATTGGGACATAACTATTGATACCATCCAATAAGAGAAACGAATCATTGCTAGAGAAACAAGTTCGTTCCATTACGCTGCAAACGCTCGCTTTCCGTAGGGGAAGCTGTGCCTACTCTGAGTGACGCCATCAATATCTCATCGTTTCTTCATCTTCCTTCAAATCGAAGGTCTTCCGCTCAATTCCACACTTATTAAAAAATAGTATAAACAGTTAACAAATAAACACCCGAGCTATCAGGCGAGTGATTCATTAAAAAGATCACCTAATAGTTCGGGTTTGTCATTGACTGACATACTTTTGTTTCAGCCTCAAGCCCTTGTTAACTTTTTTGCATTTGGCTGACTTGATCACGAAGTGCCATCTTCAAGAATTTTCCAACAGACGTTTTGGGAATTTCCTCCATAAAAAGCACTTCATCAGGTAGCCACCATTTAGCAAACTGTGGCTTTAAAAATTCATAAATATCCTCTTTACTTACTTTCCCTTTGTAATCATCTTTTAACACGACGCAGGCTACAGGACGTTCCTGCCATTGTTCATGTGGAATGGCAACAACCGCTGCTTCAAATATTCCCTCGTGGGCCATTAAAGCATTTTCTAGATCAACGGATGAAATCCATTCACCGCCGCTTTTTATTAAATCCTTAATACGGTCAACTACTTTCATAAAGCCTTCTTCATCAACCGTTACAACATCTCCTGTGTATAACCAGCCATCACGGAAAGCATCTGACGTTCTTTCATCTTGATAGTATTCAGAGGCAATCCATGGACCTCTAATTAAGAGTTCTCCCATTTCCTTTCCGTCCCACTTGACTTCCCCATCTTTACCGATAACTTTCATTTCAAGACCTGCAGCAAGCGTTCCTTGCTTTGCTTTAACCTCTAGCTTTTCTTCTGCTGACAGATCCTCCTGATAGCTCTTTAGATTAGACACCACCACAAGCGGACTGGTTTCTGTCATTCCATATGCATGAACAAAAGGAATGTTGTGCTTTTCTTCAAAGGCTTTAATCATGCCTTTAGGGGCAGCAGAACCACCGCAAAGCACCATTCTCAAGCTGCTCATATCATATGTGTTTTCCTCTAATTCCTTTAACAGGCCTAACCAGATTGTTGGAACCCCAGCTGTCATCGTGACTCGTTCCGATTGGATGAGCTCTGCAAGAATCTTTGGGGTAAAATATGGACCTGGTAATACGAGTGTGGTGCCAAACCATACTCCCGCAAATGGTACACCCCATGCATTCACATGAAACATTGGTACAACAGGCATACCGATATCCTTTTCACTCATGGCTACATTGTCAACCATCCCAAGTGCCATACTGTGCAATACAATCCCACGATGGGAATAGACAACTCCCTTTGGATTTCCAGTAGTGGCAGATGTATAACACATTCCTGCTGGAGCGTTTTCATCGATATCATCAGGAAACTCGTAATCAGCGCTTCCTTCAGAGATAAATTTTTCATAGTGGTACACTGGCGAAAGACTTGTTTCAGGAAGCTCTTCCTTGTCCGTCATAATGATAAAGGCTTTAACGGTCGTCAAATGACCTTGAATCTTCTCGATTAAAGGGAGGATATCCGAGTCAAGAATAAGAACTTGATCTTCCGCATGGTTTATAATGTACGTAATATGCTGTGGGGCTAGGCGAAAGTTGATGGTATGTAGAACTGCTCCACTACAAGGAATAGCGAAATACGCCTCTAAATGGCGATGGTGATTCCATGCAAGGGTACCTACTTTATCCCCTCTTTTGACTCCTAGCTTTTGTAATTGATCTGCTAATTTTCTTGTTCGTTCACCAATTTCCTTGTAGGTTAAGCGGTGAATTCCACTTTCCGTTCTTGAAACGACCCCTTTTTTTGGGTATAGCTTTTCTGCTCTTTTAATCATCTGCGTCATTGTCAAAGGTGTTTGCATCATCATTTCACATTCCTCCTTTAGTAAACGCTTTCAAATGCTCTCATAGATTCTATGAGAGCTTATACCTAAATCATTCTCTTTTTTTTGTAAATATCCTTTAATTTATTTCAGAATTTTTAGATATTTAACTAACCAATGAATAAAGCTCCCATTCTGGTGGATGGGAGCTCTTTTACTTTAGTTCATTTGTGGATGATGAAATAGTTCATTTAATATATCAATTTTTTTATTTGTATAATCCACAAATCCATCATTATACGATTTAGGGTCTTTAGGGTTTGCGAAATGCGTAATTTTCCCAGTTTGTGGATGAATAAATTTACTAGCAGCTCCACATCCAATTCCAATAATGGTTTGCTGTTCTTCCATGATCATAATATTATAGATGCTTTCTTGATTTGGGAGAGAATATCCGACATTTTCTAAATTACCTAATATATTCTTTTGACGATACAAATAATAGGGAGCGTAGCCATGATTCTTCGTCCATTTCTCTGCTAGGCTCATCATCTCTTCAATTTCATTACGATCTGCGACTTTGTATTTGGCTTTATTTTTCGTCATTTCAGAAGCTCTTTTGAATGAAAGTGTATGAACCGTTAATGATTCTGGCATCAGCTTTTCCGATTCATTCAATGTGTGAGTGAACTCTTTAACACCTTCACCAGGCAAACCAATAATTAAATCCATGTTAATATTATTCATGCCCATCTTGCGAGCAAGGTGGTATTTTTCAATTGTTTCTTCAACTGTATGATGTCTGCCAATCGCTTTGAGTGTTTCTTGAATATAGGATTGAGGGTTAATGCTAATTCGATCGATTTTCCATTTATTTAAAATTTCTAATTTTTCGGTCGTAATCGTATCGGGACGCCCTGCCTCAACTGTAATTTCACGGATGCTTTCCACATCAGGAAAGGAAGCATTCATTTCTTCATAAAGCATATCCATTTCTTGTGCTGTGATACTAGTTGGTGTTCCGCCACCGTAGTAAACAGTTGTAATTTTAATATGGTTCTTTTTCAACCATTCTCCAATTTGACGCATTTCGTAATGCAATCCACCTAAGAAGGATGTAACAGAGCCTTGACGGCCATTAATCGCATATGCTGGAAATGTACAATATGCACATTTTGTCGGACAAAATGGAATCCCAATATAAATGCTTACTTCTTTATTCAAATCATAAAGATCTGGTACAATTGCTAATTGACGATTCACAATTTGCTGCATTAACTCAATTTTCTCATCGGTTATTAGATATTCGGCCTTTAACCGGGCATGGGCATCTTCCTTTTTAACTCCACTTTGCAGAAGCTTATGAAGAAGCTTTGTTGGACGAACACCTGTTAGAAATCCCCACTTTTGAATCATACCGGTCCATTCTTGCAAGACCGAAAGATAAGCATGAGAGATAGCGTATTTTACTTGTCGAAATTGTCCTTTTTCATCAAGCCCAACTTCAAGTGCTTTTTGGTATTGCGCAGACTTACTGATCCCATTCTCATCTCGTAAAGCGGCTTCGACTTTAATTTCTTCATCAATTGAAAGGGAGAAATCAATTGTCACCCTTGTTGTCTCATTATTTTCTTCAAACAGAACCTTCGCCTCTTCAAAAAACAAATCAGCAATTAGCCGCAGAGGACGATGAATTCGCTCATCTTTAATACCTGTAATTAATATTTTCAAAGTAATCACCTTTTTAATATATGAATCTGTTAAACATGGTGTTGATTTTCGTATCAGATGCATAATAATAAATGGACAGTCCTTGCATCTATCTCTAGTTCAATAGAATAAACCGAAAGAAGCATAAAATAAACTCATTTAAGTGTACAGAATCTGTTATACAAGGTCAATATAGTGAAAAATTTTCCTCTTATTCTAAAACTACGTATTCCACTAAACATAAAAAGCAGGTCACAATTGGACCCGCCTCTCATTTATTTAATTATATTCATTTTTCGTAGAAACTCAATCGGCTGCTGCTTTCTGAAGTGCTCTTTAACCATATACGCTACCCCATGCTGATTATTGGAGCGGGTCACCCAATCTGCCGCTTGCTTGATGTGGTTTGGAGCATTCCCCATTGCCACTCCAAGCCCTACCTCTTCAATCATTTCTTGGTCATCAAATGAATCACCTATAACCACCATTTGCTGCCTTGATATTCCCATCAATTCCCCTAAATATAGAAGACCATTAAGCTTTGAAACTCCTTGAGGTACGATGTCAATTCGATAATTATTTACATCGTGAAGCTGAACTTCTGTAAACATCCCACTTAATGCTTTTTTAGCATCGTGTAGGTCTTCTTTATCATTAAAATACACTTCAAGTTTTGGTGGAGAAACTGGATTGTCTATTAACGTCTCACTAATTGAATCTACGTATTGCTGAGCGTAATAAAGTGGATCACCTGATTGAAAAACGGTTTTTGCTAACAGGTTATGTGTCAGTTTAGATACATTAGCGATGGAAAATTTGTCATCTACAATTCTAATTTGACAGTTAAACTTCTCTAGCAATCGGACAACCTCAAATGTAATTTCTTCTTGAATTCGCCTAACCAGTACTGGCTTATCTGAATCACTTGCAACAAACGCACCGCTATGCGTCACAATTTTTGAATCCAGTTTCAAAGCTTTGGCTACTTTTTTTGCTGACGGAAAGCTTCGTGATGTAATAAGCGTGACATAAATACCCTTTTGCTGTACATATTCAATTGCTTCTCTAGTGGATTTATGAAGTCGGCCATTAGATTGAAGTAGTGTTCCATCAATATTTATCGCAAGTAAACGATAGATCATTTCAAAATGCCCCCTATTCTCTCGTTGTGTGCACCTATATATCACTTGTATGAAATGAAAGGGACAATTAGAACAATCATTGGACATCTTCTACCACATGATAAATTATCTTTTAAAGCAATTTATAGATTTGTATATCTAAAGCGGAAGCCCTCATCCATCGATCTTTTAGGAAAACAGTACTTAGCAGGAGTTGGGTGCTTCACCTTTTTCAATGCTTCTTTATCTTCTTTTAGGCTTTCATACGTTTCTTTTCGTTCAGCTAACATTTTATTGTAGACGAAACGAACACAACCAAAGGTTTTGCGAATAAAAAAAGCTTGTTCATCTGTTGGATACAAACTGAACTTGTACGCTTTATTTTGTGTAGTCATGTCAAATCACCTCACTTTATCCCTTGATTTTCTATATATTTTTTCACCACTTCCATAGGTGAGCCACCAGTGGTCAACAAACAGAAACTTCTTGACCAAAACATTTCTTTCCATAACTTTTTGCGAACATGAGGAAAGTCCTTCTTGATTAGTCTTGAACTGGCACTTTTATAGGCATTGATGAATTTTGATATTTCACTGTTAGGCTGTGCTTTGAACAAGATATGAACGTGGTCAATATCGTGGTTCCATTCGATTAATGTAATATTATATTTTTGACTCAAAGACACAAATTTATCTTTGGCATAGTCGGAAATCGTATCATCTATCACTTCCCTTCGATACTTCACAACTAATATGAGGTGGTAATACATCAAGAATACTGAATGGTTATTACTGTCTAGTTTCATTATTATATCAATCCTTACGCTTTATAATACTGATTATAACACATGGTGGAAAATGACAAAAGAAAGACCCTTTGGGTACCGCTCAACCGTAATTCATCTCCCCCTTACCGCTTGGGCTACGCCCTCCACACGCTTGAAGAGGGAGACTTCTTTCGGAGGTACGTTAAAAATCTGGCTAAAGATTGACCTATGAATCCTGTTCCACCTGCTAGGATGATTCTTTTTTCATGACGAAAACTCCAGTAATTTTATTTTACGTTATTTATCCAACTTAGCTCGATTATAACAAAGGCATAAAAGGTTACATATGTTTGAAACGGAAATTATGAAAATATTACCATATGGTTTTTTTGCATAAATCGACCTGTTTTTTAAAACAACTAGAAATGTAACATCCAATCAAACACCAAAAAGGAGCGATGATTAGAAATGGCAAACAACTCGAATAACTTAGTAGTACCAAATGCACAACAAGCAATCGATCAAATGAAGTATGAAATTGCAAATGAGTTTGGCGTAAACCTAGGTGGAGAAACCACTTCTAGAGCGAATGGTTCCGTTGGCGGTGAAATTACTAAGCGTTTAGTATCAATGGCTCAGCAACAATTCGGTGGTTCACACAAGTAATTTTTCAAAAAAAATGAATAAATGGCCTATAAACCCGCTAAAATCTTTTTAGCGGGTTTCCACTACATATGATAATGGGGACTAATTAGAGTTCGTAGTTAAACCAATTGAAGAATATCTTCTACGGCATCATAAAGGGAGGGTGCTCGAACATCGGCTTTTGACTCTTCCATACCAATAAATACGGTTTTACACCCGGCTTTAACTCCTGCTTCAATATCCCTTTCATGGTCTCCGACCATTACACTGTGAGAGAGATCAATATTGTATTTTTCAGCAAGAGCGAACAGCATACCAGCACTTGGTTTTCGGCATTCACACCCTGCCTTTGGCTTATGAGGACAATAGGCAACCTCTTTTATGATTCCGCCCTTTTCCCGAATGAGTTCTTCCAATCGGTCATGAATCTCAATCAAGCTTTCTTCCTTTAAATAACCTAAGCCAACACCACCTTGATTTGTGACAACAAATACCTCTATTCCTGCACTTGTAAAGGCTGCAACGGCTTTTGCTGCTCCAGGTAATAAAAATAACTCATCTGCTTTGTTAACAAACTTTACTCGATCCGTTAAAACTTCATTTAATACACCATCTCGATCCAGAAAAACGGCTCTTTTCATTATCAAATATCCTTTCTCATTTCATCATCCCTATGAAATTCTTTGCAAACTTAACATGATTTATACCATTATTTATTCATGTCGTTAAAATTCTTCCAAATTAGAGGTTCACCGCGTTTTTCTACTCGTTTCTCTGCTTCTGATAAACCGGCTCTATCCAAAAAAAGAGATCCCCCGTTAAGGAAACCTCTTCTCTGTTATTGTTCTATTGAGCCGTATAATTCTTCTAGTGGCTTCATAATAATCTGGTTTAGCTCAGTAATAATCATGCTCATCCGTTGCTCTGCTTCCATCAGCTTAGAAATTTTATCATGTTGCTGAACAAGTGCTACCGTTTTTTGAGCTTGTTCCACTTCTTCTTGAGAAATTTCCTGCCCCATCATTTGTTTTTGCTGTAACTGCATTTGGATATTTCGAAAATTCTCAAACATTTCCTTTGCAGAAGGATCTGCATTCACTTCATCGTATGCGTTTTTTAGATTTGTGTATTCATCGCTTTGACGAATCGCTTTTTCTAGTTCATATGCCGAATCATGTAAGTTTACTCCCATTTTTGACAACTCCTTTATTGTTAAGCAATCCACTACACTATAACAAACTATGTTTCAGATTGCGAGGAAGCCACTTTCTTCATTCTAAAGGAAAAGGACCAATATCCCTTGGGCTAATCCGATCATCCCTCCAAGGAGTGCACCTAAATAAGTGATCATCTTGAGCTCACTTTTCGTGATGGATAGAACCATTTCCTCCAAGCGCTCAACTGAAAACGATTCAACCTGCTCACGAACGATATCTGCTAAGTGAAGTCTTTCCATTAAAACATGCACACGCTCTCCTAACCAACTTCCTAACAACATGACCGCATTTGGAGAAATCTTCTCCACGACCGTCTCGCGAATCGGCAACGAGATTTGGGAAATTGGTGTATTTAAGCCTTTGTCTAACTTGAGAATCCTCTTACTATAATCCTTTATCATCACTAAGATTGACTGTCTTCCTACTTGAGCTTCAAGCTTGCTTGCTTCCCACAACAGTACCTTATTCCATTCCTTATGTAAGAGCGTTGTCACTAAGTCATGTGTGCCTTCGCTTTTTAAGAACTTAATGATCTCTGGTCGAATTTTATCGGTTAGGTTTACATTTCCTAAAAACATTTGTAGCATATTTCCAAGCATTCCACTACGCTCTTTTACGAAGTCATCAACCATTCTTTGTATTCTGAGTTCTCCTTCAGTGCTGTCAAAATAATCGGTGCCCTTTTGTAATATATAGGAACTAATTAATGGGATTTTCGACTCCACTTTTTCCAAAAGCTCTGGAGTCATTAGCTCCTTCACGGGCTCATTCTTATACTTTTCCATTAAATAGATATACTTATCTTCAAGCATATCATCTACCTTCACCTCTAGCTTAGCTTGTCCGTCCACCACACCAAATTTCTCAAGGAGTTCAAGTGGTGTTTGATCTTTGGAGAAAAACCGTTCCAGCTCACTCTGAACAAGCTTGGTCATTTCCAATTGAAAGCTTTCATTTAAAAATTTCTTTTGTACACTTTCTGGTGTCAACAAATGATCTACGACCATACGTCCCAGCTGCTCAGCCAGCTCCTCTCGTCTTTTCGGAATCAGCCCTGGAGTAAACGGCATTTTCCATTTTCCAATATAGATTGCTTTGTATGGCCGAAATAACATTTTAATGGCCAAGGAATTCGTAAATCCGCCGATTAGTGCACCAATTCCCATCATAATAATGATCGTTAACGCTATTTTCATTCCTATCTACCTCTCATCTTGAAGCACAAATTTATTCATTTAACATACGATACCATATCAGCTTTTGCCCATTTCTCTATTATAAATGTACCTATAACGACGAGCAAATGAGGAATACACATGACGAGAACATATTTACCTATTACGATTATTCCTGACCAAACGTTTCAACTAGAGAAGGATACGATCCGAATGAGTCCCTCTTTAATGAAATATTGGGGTCTAGAACTAAAAGAAATTATTTGCCTATGCATCGGTTCTAAATGTCTTCAAGTAGGCGTTGAAAGCGCGCCAATTACAAAAGATGACATTCATCTAAGTGAGCTCTTAATTAGGGAAACCCTTCTACCTGTTCAAGAACACTCATTGCTTGCTCGATATTGTCATGATACGAAAAGACTTTTACTTGGCCCAATTATTGCTCTAGTCACTGATTTCAAAGAGGAAGATATGCTTACCACTCCTAACTTCCGTGCCATCCACACATTTATTGAGGAGCTACAGGACGGGTTACAGCAAATCGGAGGTTTTTTATACGTTTTTCATTTTAAAGATGTATCACAGGAAAAAGTAAATGGCTACTATTTTGATATTGAAACCAACGAATGGAAGAAAACAGAATTGATGTATCCTACTGCTGTCTATAATCGTATTCATTCTCGTAAATTAGAATCCTCTTCTTACTTTCAGCAATTCCAAACAATTCTTATAAAGAATAATATTCCGATGTTTAACGATGGATTTTTTTCGAAATGGGATGTACATGAAGCATTGTATAACGAAGAACATCTACATCCACATCTACCTAAAACAAAGATCCTAACAGAAGAGAGTATCATCAGTCTACTTCAAACGCATCAAGAGCTGTTTATCAAACCCATTCATGGTAGTCAAGGAAGAAATATCATCCGGATGCGGAGAGATGAAAAGAATCACCTAGAAGTTGATCTAACCTCTCCCCACTCTAATCATTCTCTTTCCTTTCTCACAATCAGTTCATTTATGCAATGGTTCCAGCCACGTCTAAAGAAGAGAACGTACTTAGTTCAACAGTCTATCCCTTTACTAAATTATAAAAACCGCAAATTAGACTTTCGTGTGCTTTGTCACAAGAACCACCGAGATGACTGGAAGGTATCTTCCATGGTTGCTAGACTCTCTGCAGAAGAACAGTTTGTATCAAATATTGCTCGCGGCGGTGAAACGATGCGTCCTATTAAAGCCTTATCTTTATTATTTGATCAACCAACAGCCATTCAGCAGCAAGCGTTAATGAAGGAGCTCGCTATTGATGCAGTTAACATCTTAAGTCGATCCGTTAGTGGCTTAGTAGGAGAACTAGGCGTAGATATAGGGGTGGATGAATACGGAAAACTTTGGATAATCGAGATCAATTCGAAACCTTCAAAAAATTTCGAAGGAAAATCCACTTCATTAAGGCCATCCGCTAAGGCGATCCTTGAGTACTGCACTAAGTTATCTTTTGATTATATGAGAAGCAAGGAGGAGTAAGTCATGCTTTCATTAGGTTTCATGACACTTGACAAAACAAGTGAGCAAACTTATTTTACAGAAATCGCCAAACGATCCCATTCTTTTGGAATCATATGCTATCGTTTTGTTCCAACCAATATAAATCCTGTTACACAGCAGATTACAGGAGAGCAATTTGACCATAGAGAACACAGATGGGTATCTTGTGAATTTCCCCTCCCATCTATCCTATATGATCGTTGCTTTTATCGTGAGGATACGCATTCTAGACAGTGCAAAACCATAGTTAGTTGGTTGAAAAAGCGAAAAGATTTGAAATTCCTCGGCTACGGTTTACCGAATAAATTAGATATTTTTCAAGCTCTATCCCATTCTAGTCTCGCACCCTATTTACCACATTCAATTGAAGTTAACGCTGGCGAACAACTTCTAGAGCTCCTTCTAAACTGCAACCCTATCTTATTAAAGCCCACTTCAGGATCTCAAGGGAACGGTATCTTCCTAGTTGAAAAGCAGCAGGATGGCTTCCATGTTAGAACCGATAAACGAGAAAAGCAAATAACACATACCTTTGCCGATCAAGAAACGCTAGTAAAATGGGGCAACCAGCTGGTTAGGAAGCGCGAATATCTCATGCAACCCTTCTTATATCTGTCCAACCAAGAAAATCGTCCATATGATATCCGCTCCTTCCTCCAAAAGGATCAAGATGGTATATGGAGATTAATTGGGAGAGGAATTCGTACCGGAAGTGAAGGCGGGATTATATCCAATATTAGTGCAGGAGGATCCATTTCTGATTTTGAAAATTGGCTTAGCCAATTTTCAATTTCCATGCAACATTACTTAGTAGAGGAACTTCAAGATATATACAACAAGCTTCCCCATCTACTGGAATCGAGCTTCTTTCCTTTATTTGAAATTGGGCTTGATATTGGTGTTGCAAATGATGGAGCGATCTGGATCCTTGACGTGAATTCAAAGCCCGGTAGAAAAGTAGTGATAAGCACTAAACTAGACGAAAAAGAAGCATTATATATAGCTCCGTTATTGTATGCAAAAAAAATTGTCAATCAAAACTGGATAGAAAGGAGAACCGTTCATGAGAAGAAAATTCCTAATTGAAGTCATCGACCATCCGCTAAAGACAGTCATTTGCCCAACTACTATTCACAACTTTGAAAATGTTACTAGAGTTGCTTTCGGAACAAATACAATAGATCATAACTTTTCTATCGTACAAAAAGAGCAATCAAAAATCTTTATAAGCAAGGACCTTGCAAATGAACTTAAGTTCCCGCAGCTAAATCTTCCACTGCATGTCTTTGTGGAAAATGACACGATGTTCATTGGACCACTAGTTGGCATTTTCACTTCAGGGTTTACACCTTTTCCCATGAGACCAATTGGCGAACGAAGCTTATTTTTCGCAAAGCTTTTATCTGTAAAAAAAAGTGTTGCCGCACTTCCATTTGTATTTGGAGAAGAACATATTAATTGGGAGCAAGGAACGATTCAAGCTTTGTTCTATCATGATAAAGGCTGGGAGTCACTCGAAGTACCCTTTCCAAATGTTGTATACGACCGTTTACCGAATCGAAAAAGCGAACGAAAAAAAGCACTTCAACAAGTGAAAAACCGAATGCAAACTGACTATTTAATTCCATGGTACAATCCCGGTTTTTTCAATAAATTGGACGTTTTTGAACGAATTCAACAGGAATCTACTGTTAGTCACTACCTACCAGAAACACATCCATTTACTTCATTCTCTATGATTGAAAGAATGCTGGGAGAATACGGTCACGTCTACTTAAAGCCAATGAATGGCAGTCTTGGGCTTGGAATACACCAAATCCTCTTCGACAAGCATGAGGAGGTATACTATTGCCGCTATCGCAATGATCAAGGTAACAATAAACTACGCAAATTCCAAACCCTAGAAAGTCTCATGAATCAGCTATTTGGTCAAAAGAGTTTAAAGCATATGCTCGTTCAACAAGGGATCCACTTACTTCGATTGAATAAAAGGACAATTGACTTTCGAATTCATACGAATAAAGACGAAAATGGCAAGTGGAAAGTCACTGCTCTAGCAGCGAAAATGGCAGGTGCTGGGAGTGTGACTACCCATCTAAATAACGGGGGCGAAATAAAAACCATAGAAGAAATTTTTTTAGCTGAACAAGACCAAAAAAGCATTAAGGAAAAATTAACTAAATCGGCTCTTGAGCTAAGCCATGCACTAGAAGAAAATATGGAAGGAATAATAGGAGAGATCGGCTTTGACATGGGAATGGATCGCCAAGGAAACGTATGGCTTTTTGAAGCAAACTCAAAGCCAGGAAGGTCTATTTTTAAACACCCTCAGTTAAAAGAGTTTGATGGATTAACAAGAAGATTATCTTTAGCCTTTGCTGTATTCTTAGCCGAAAGAGCGATTACGCGGCCAGAGGAAATGTTTAAATGATCATTCATTATCATCCGAAAAATAGGCAATGGTATCACTATTCGTCTCTCTCAAATCCTTTGAAATTTGGGAAAAATGAGCAGCCTTTATATCAAGTAGATGGAGACTTAGTTAATGATACCATTCCCTTTCTAGTCACCTCTCTAGATGAACGTGTCGGTCCACTAATTGGGATCTTGGCGGACCGGAAAGATAATCAAACCATTGCAGGGAATGGTTCTCTTTTCAAGGAAATACAAAAGAAGCTGTTAGACCATGGCGGTATTTCAATCGTTTTTACACCTGATGGAATATGTGAAAGTAAGATGGAAGGGTTTGTTTATCTACCAAACCAAGATAAATGGATACCCGCATGCTGCCCTCTTCCACATATCGTCTATAATCGGATTCCTTATCGAAAGGCAGAGAAATCAAATAGCTTTGAATATGTGCGAGCTCTACTAAAAAAGCACCACATTCCTTTCTTTAATCCTAGTTTTATTAACAAATATGACATGTATGAATTGTTTACCCTTCACTCTACTTTAATAAGTTTTTTACCTGATACGATTATGGTTAATGAAAAAAAGAGATTGTTCGATTTCTTACAGAACCATCAGAAAATTTATCTTAAACCAACGCAAGCTTCCAAAGGTAAAGGAATATCTCGTATGAATCTTGACTCTCATCAAAAGATTACGTTAACGAGTATTAGTGAACAGACTGTGTTTCCAAATTTTGAAGCATTTTGGGTGAACTGGGAACCTACCTTCCAAACCAAACCGTTTCTTGCTCAAGAGGCAATCACTTCTGATACGCTAGACGGGCATCGCTATGATTTGAGGATATTAGCCCATTTTGAATCCCAACAATATCATGTAACTGGTGTTGGGATTAGGCAATCATTGGAACAGGACGTGACAACCCATCTTCCAAATGGAGGGCGCATCCTCCCCTACACCCTCATTCAAAATGATCGTCACGATGAATTCATAAAAAGAATGGTTCAAGAATGTGGAAAAATTTTATCAGAGCAGCTAGGTTTTTTCGGCGAATTTTCAATAGATGCAGGCATAACCAACACTGGTGGGTACGTCATCTACGAGGTTAATTCAAAGCCAATGAGCTTTGATGAAGAAGAAATAGAAGCTAACCGAATTGAAAAGCTTTGCAAGTTGTTTTTTCAAAAGGCTGCATTCGTGCAAGCGTCACATGGCTAGAAGGTTACCTTTTCTCTCTAATAATTGGTAGTAAAGGATCCATATAATCGGTTAATGGATTAGAGGATATCAATCTTCTATTTCATTTTGATTTTGAGCGACCCTTTGTCGAACTGGAGCGAATTTATCAATTGAAAGAAAATGGTAAAAGTTGACCGTTTTTCTTGAAGTAAGGAGCGATGACTCCAACCATCCACTTTGTATGTTGTGGTGAACCTCAGACTCCTCCTATAAAGCACGATTGATATTTAAAATACGATCCCTCCAAGTCATACTTTTTCAATTTTCACAAAAGATGTACAATGAATAAGAGGAGGAGATGGGATTGCTAACACATTTTCAATTTAAACCACTATATGAGAACAACCAAATGCCAGGTTGGCGTTTTTCCTTTTATTACCAAAAACAAAAACTGACAGGAATTTATTACTCAGACGGTAAAATTGAATGGACCGGTGTTAAGCCGCCGAGTACAGAAGAAGAAGCAACACTTTTCTCTCGTATCCATGAATTAATGCTCTACCATGTCTATGATTAATCAATCCATTGCATAAACCTTCCCTTTTTAAGAAAAATAAGATATAAAACGGAAGGAGGCAAATGAGTTGTCAAAAGAAAAGCAGTCAAGTACAAACAAAGATCTGGCGTATGAAGGGAAAGAAAAAGCCTACCTTGATATTGATCGTATGATTAATGAAGGGATGTCAGGTGGAAGTGTCCATATGCGAAAAGACTCAACAAACATCGAAGAAGCAAGGGACTTACCCCCAGAAGATCCACCATATGAAGTGAATTAGAGAAGCGGAAGCTCCTCCTAAAAACACGTTATGTTGCCTATCATACATGGAATGCTATGACGTATCACCTTGTAATCTTTATCAAAAAAAGACACTTCATCCACAATGGATGCAAGTGTCTTATCTGCTTTTCACGATCATATTGACAGCTTCTTGAATGGCTTCCTCTGCATTTTTCCCCTCTTCATTTGCGTCACGAATACATGTTTCGAGATTCTTCGCAACAATGAAACCAATTGCACGATCGACGGCAGAACGAACGGCTGATAACTGAGTGACCACATCTTTACAATGTTTTTCCTCTTCCATCATACGTATCACTCCACGAACTTGTCCTTCTAACCGTTTTAAACGATTTTTCATCTCAGCTGAATATTCCATTTTATTTGACACCTCTTCACTCATACGCTACCCCCTAATGTATAAAATTATAAATGGTTTAGGAATATATTTCACGTCCTAGCCTCATTCATATTTTTTCCTTCTTGCTGCAAATTGCTATAATAATCAATATAAACCCACAATTACAATATGAAGGAAGTATATTTATGTTGAAATTATTACAAAACTTATATGAAAAGTCCATATTTAAACAAAATAAGCCTGACCTTTCTTCTAATTACCATTGGTTTTATGAAAGTGCTTCAGGCGATTGGCTTGGAATTCCAAGTACACAAATAAGTGAAAAAGAGTTAACAATATTGAAAACTCTTTACCACTATCATGAAATTTTCTCTACTCATGACCCTATTTCACAGCAATGGTATGATTTCCTTTTTGCTGATGGAAATCTTCCTCTCTCCTCTACAACAGGTTCCGCCAGGCTTAGCTTATTTTATTGTGAGAAAGATGAATGGGACAAGCAGGATTTAGAATCCGCACTTAAAGGTTCCTTTCCCGAATCTCCTGTGATTCTATGGGAAAATGATTATCTTGGAGTAATAATTGAACAATCAAAGGACTTATTAAATGTGGACGAATTTGAGTCTATAGCACAAACCTTTGAAACTGACTTTTACAAAAAAATCTATTTCTTTATTGGAAAGTCTTCCAATATAACAGAAGAATTAGCTGATACATTTACAGAGGAAAAAGCCTACTTTACCAAGGGAATGCGCTTGCTCCCTCAGCAGAGAGTCCAAACCTTTGAAAAGCTCTTTCCAATTTACATTGTGTCAGAATACAACCAAAATTTACAGAGCGGGCCAATCTTCGCCTTATTTCAATCCTTTAAGGAAGACCCTGACCTTCATCTGACATTAAAAATTTACCTTGAAAATCATTCAAATGCATCAACGACAGCTAAGAAGCTCTACATTCATCGAAACACACTACAATATCGATTAGATAAATTTACAGAAAAGACAGGGGTACAACTAAAGGATTTTAATAGTGCTGTTACCGTATATCTAGCTTGTCTAATGTATGATTTGCCTTCTACTAGTAATGTTGCACAATAGCTCCTTGATCGTTTTGTGCAACCTGCCCATACTGAATGCAGCCTATTGGCGCTACAATAAGAGTAGACAAACATACAGGAGGATTAACACGATGGCTGAATTAAAACTGGAGCATATTTATAAAATTTATGATAATAAAGTAACAGCAGTTGAAGATTTTAACCTTCATATCCAGGATAAGGAATTTATTGTATTCGTCGGTCCTTCAGGGTGCGGTAAATCTACTACGCTACGTATGATAGCAGGTCTTGAAGAAATTTCAAAAGGAGATTTCTTTATTGATGGAAAACGTGTAAACGATGTTCCACCTAAAGATCGTGATATCGCCATGGTTTTCCAGAACTACGCGCTATACCCCCATATGACTGTATATGACAATATGGCTTTTGGATTGAAACTACGTAAGTTTGCAAAGACTGAAATTGATCGTCGCGTAAAGGAAGCAGCAAAAATCCTTGGCCTTGAAACCTATTTAAACCGTAAACCAAAAGCATTATCCGGTGGTCAGCGTCAACGTGTGGCACTTGGGCGTGCGATTGTCCGAGATGCAAAAGTATTCTTAATGGATGAACCATTATCAAATCTTGATGCGAAGCTACGTGTACAAATGCGTTCAGAAATTATTAAGCTCCATCAACGCCTCCAAACAACGACAATCTATGTAACACACGATCAAACAGAAGCGATGACAATGGCGACCCGTATCGTTGTAATGAAGGATGGGGTCATTCAGCAAGTTGGTTCCCCTAAAGAAATTTATGCAAACCCAGAAAATGTGTTTGTTGGTGGATTTATCGGCTCACCTGCTATGAACTTCTTTAACGGAAAGTTAGAGGAAGGGAAAGTAATCATTGGATCTACTGAGATTCAAATTCCTGAAGGAAAAATGAAAGTTCTGCGTGACCAAGATTATGTTGGCAAGAACATTATCTTTGGGGTACGCCCAGAAGATATTCATGATGAGCCTGTTTTTATTGATGCATCTCAAGGTTCAAAAATCACTGCAGAAATTGAAGTATCTGAATTAACAGGTGCTGAAACGATGATCTATTCAAACCTTGAAGGACAATCTTTCGTAGCTCGTGTTGACTCACGTACAGATATTATGCCTAACCAACAAATTGAATTAGCATTTGATATGAATAAAGTGCATTTCTTTGATGCTGAAACAGAGTCACGTATACGTAGCAAATAAGTTCAATTAGTACATCAATAAAAAGCTGTCAGCTGACAGCTTTTTATTTATTCCTCAATTAGCCTTACCTCCTCTTTTCCACAGGATGGACAGTGAAATACATGTGGACATTGCTTATCTTGATAATCATTTGGAATCCCATCCTCAAGCTTTAATTGGTCAATGGGCATATAAGGACTATAGTCATCGTAATAGTCCATGACCCTCCCTTGATCCTGTAAAACCTCTCCACATGAAGGGCATTTTTCCTGAATCATCAGAAATCCATTACATAAAGGACAAATCGCCATTCGCTTCTAGCTCCTTATTTTTTTCTTAGTTTGCGTTTTCTCTGTCATCCTATGTAACCAATTGGTAATCATCAAGGTAAGTGTATTTATCTGTCTTTCAAGTAATAAGAAATAGGAAATAATTTACTGTGCGAGTTTTCGAATAAACAGCTGAAAAATCTCCATAATAATGATTAACACAGGGCAACAACGTAGCAACACCCAATAAAAGCACTATTTAATCACTTTATGGACTATGCATGGATGCTTGATTACAAACGAATCAATTTGGTTCAATTCCAAAATAGTCCACAAAACTAAAAAATCTGAAGGAGAGTGTTCATCATGGCAAACAACAATTCTTCAAACCAAATCTTAGTAGCTGGAGCAGAGCAAGCGATCGATCAAATGAAATACGAAATCGCTTCTGAATTCGGTGTAAACCTTGGACCTGAAACAACAGCACGTGCTAACGGTTCAGTTGGTGGAGAAATCACTAAGCGTTTAGTATCTATGGCTCAACAACAACTTGGCGGAAGCTACCAACAATAATTTATTTTAACAACAATTAAATAATATGGCTTTAGCCCCCTTTAAATAGGGGGCTATTTATATTAAACCATGGAATCTATATTTACCCATTCTTCATATTCGGCTTCCGTAAGATAGCCCGTTTGTAATGCAGCTAATTTTAGTGTGATATTCTGTTGAAATGCAAGCTTGGCAATTTTAGCAGCTTTTTCATAGCCGATGTGTGGATTAAGAGCTGTTACGAGCATGAGCGAGTTCTCAACATGCTTTTTAATAACATCCTTATTTGCTTCTAACCCCTTTATACAATTTTCATTAAAAGAGTTCATTCCATCTGTTAACAAACGAATGCTTTGCAGAAAATTGTAGATAATCACTGGTTTAAATACATTTAACTCAAAATTACCTTGACTTGCAGCAAAACCTATCGTTGCATCATTGCCGAAGATTTGAGTACATATCATTGTTAATGCTTCACTTTGTGTTGGGTTTACTTTTCCTGGCATAATAGAGCTTCCTGGCTCATTTGCTGGAATAGTAAGCTCACCGATGCCGCTTCTTGGCCCACTGGCAAGAAAGCGTACATCATTCGCTATTTTCATTAAGTCAGCAGCTAACGCTTTTAGAGCACCATGCGCATATACAAGTTCATCGTGACTTGTTAGTGCGTGAAATTTATTCGATGAAGACCGAAAAGGAATACCAATTTCCTTCGCAAGCTCCTCCGCTACTTGATCACCAAATATAGGGTCTGCATTAATACCCGTCCCTACTGCAGTTCCTCCGATTGCTAAGTTATTTAAGTATTGGCAAGCTTGTTTAATCATAAGCTCCGTTCGGTCAAGCATCATTCTCCAGCCACTGATCTCCTGCCCAAGTGTTAAAGGGGTTGCATCTTGTAAATGAGTACGACCAATTTTCACAAGATTCTTGTATTTTTCTTCCTTTTGCTTAATTGATTCCTTCAATTGCTGCAATGCAGGTACAAGCTTTTCAGATAGTTCTCTTGCTCCAGCAATATGCATCGCTGTAGGGAATGTATCATTGGAGCTTTGTGACATATTTACATCATCATTTGGATGGATTCGTTCAGTTGAATTTTTCTCTGCTAATATTTGATTTCCTCGATTCGTGATTACCTCATTCACATTCATATTGGATTGTGTACCACTTCCCGTCTGCCAAACAACTAAAGGGAAATGTTCATTGTATTTTCCCGATAGAATTTCATGACAAGCTTGCGAAATGGCATTCCGTTTTTCTTCTGATAATTTTCCGAGCTTTCTGTTAACAGTGGCCGCAGCTTTCTTTATTTGAACAAAAGCATAAATTAATTCTACTGGCATTCGTTCAATCCCAATTTGAAAATTCTCCTTACTTCTTTGGGTTTGTGCTCCCCAAAGCTTATCGGCAGGCACCCTCACTTCTCCAATCGTGTCTCTTTCAATTCGTTCCATCACTTTTCACCACACCCCTTTATTAGCACTTTTATTCTTATTCCCCTTTTTCATGCATTTAAAAAGGAATTAGAACAAAAAAACTGCTTGCTGTGCAGCAAGCAGTTTACGAAGATTTAATAATAGAGTAGCCAATATAATATACAAGAACCATCATACTTGCAATGGCTAATGTCACTGAATAATCTTCCATACTGAATCCTCCTATGACGTATTATTTGTACTGTAATTACCTTAAAGTTATCATAGAACCAAACAATGCCTCACATTTAAAAAAGAACGTTATGTGACGAAGGAGTGAAAGTTTTATGAACATATGCATTTTAGGGGGGACAGGTAGGGTCGGAAAAATCATTGTAGAAAACGCCCTCCATTCAGGCCATCGTGTTCGCTCTCTTGTTCGAGATACTAGTAGGTTATCTACAAATAAACAATTAACGGTTTTAAAGGGAGATGTACTCAATAAAGCAGATATAATCAATAGTATGGATGGTTGTGATGCTGTTTTTAGTGCATTAAATACGGATGGAAATGGGACTCTCTCAAAAAGTATTCCATACATTATCGAGGGGATGCAACACCATGGAATCAAACGAATTATTACTATTGGAACAGCAGGTATACTTCAAGCAAGAACCGAACCAGAAAAGTACCGTTTTCTTTCGAATGAATCTAGGCGTAAAAGTACGACAGCTGCTGAAGACCATTTACAAGTCTATCTCCAGTTAAAAGAATCGAATTTAGATTGGACGATTGTTTGTCCTACATATTTGCCAGTTGGTACCCGAAAAGGACAATATCGAGTCGACATTCATATGCTTCCTGAAAATAGTTCGTCCATCTCAGTCTATGACACAGCCGACTTTGCCTTTTTGCAGTTAAGTTCAACAGATTTCTTAAACTGCCGAGTCGGAATCACTTATTAAGAAAGCCCCTCATCTATCGTTGAGGGGCTTTCACCAAACTTATTCACTTAGCCTGCTATCGAGGCTCCTCCCTTTTGAAGCTGATACATTTGATAGTACTTACCTTTCAGTTCCATTAAGGCGTCATGGTTCCCTTTTTCCACAATATTTCCTCGATCAAGCACAATAATTTGATCGGCATTTTTAATTGTAGAAAGACGATGGGCAATAATAAATGTCGTTCTTCCTTTTTTTAATACATCCATCGCTTCTTGGATAATTACTTCTGTTTCAGTATCAATGCTTGAGGTAGCCTCATCGAGTATAAGAATAGCTGGATTAAATGCTAATGCCCGAGCAAACGAGATCAGCTGTCTTTGACCACTTGAAAGCGTACTACCTTTTTCAATCACTGGTTCATCAATTCCATTTTCAAGGTTTTTGAAAATATCAATTGCACCAACATCGGCTAATGCCTTTTCAACTGCTTCTCTTGAGATAGAAGGATCATCTAAACTAACATTTGAAGCAATTGTCCCTGTAAACAAAAACGGGTCCTGAAGAACGATACCCATATGTTTGCGTAGCGTTTGCCTTGAAATATCCTGAATATCCATTCCATCAATAGAGATGCTTCCTTTCTGGCAATCATAGAAACGAAACAACAGGTTGATTATAGAGCTTTTTCCAGACCCTGTATGACCTACAAGAGCAACGGTATCACCTTGTTTTGCTTCAAAATCAATGTCCTTTAACACAAATTCATTCTCTTTATAACCGAAATACACATGTTCAAACTTCACATTGCCTTTGTACCGCGGTATCGATTCATCATTTACATCTACTCCATCCTCGTCTAATAGCTTAAACACACGCTCACCAGCGACAAGGGCTTGCTCTAAGTTTGCAAGCTGGTTCACAATGCCTTGAATTGGTTGGAACAGACGATTAATATAATCGACAAATGCATAAAGAACCCCTAGAGTTACAACAGATGATGCTTTGAGAGCTTCTCCACCAAAATACCAAATAAATGCAACAAAAACGATGTTTCTAAGAACTTGAACTAGATTATGAGAGGTTAAAGAATTTAAGCTTAACAGTTTATTTTGATAAGTGAAGTGCTCTTTATTCATTTTCTCAAAGTCATTTAACGTATCATCTTGACGGTTAAAAGCTTGAATGATGTTCATCCCTTGAATAGATTCATTTACCATTGCGTTAATATCACTAACTCGCGAACGAATGACATGATTGTATTTCGACGCATATTTCCGATAAAAAATGATCCACAAATAAAGGATTGGGAGTAACAACAAGCAAATGAGAGCGAGCTTTGCATTTAGTATAAATAACGCGATATAGATCCCCGAAATATAGATGATGCTAGTAAAGAATGTAGATAATACCGTTACATATAATTCGCGAATCGCTTCTGTATCATTTGTAATTCGCGCAACAACCTTCCCAGCTGGAAGGTTATCAAAGTAATGAATCGGCATCCGCTGGATTTGACCAAACACGTCTTCCCGCATCTTTTGAATAACCCGGTTTGCCGATTTCTGCAGATAAAATCTTTGGCCATATTGAAAGAATGCTGAAACAACTAATAGGCCAAAGTATAAAGCTAACAGCCCAATAATTTTAGGGATTTCCGGCTGATAAAACCGCTGAAGTTCACCGCTTGCAATAATATCCCCATTATATGTTGCCGTCTGATCACCTTTTTTCACAGTCAGCACACCCTCTTGATAAGAGCGCTCCCCATCAAATTCAAGTGTTCCTTCGATAAAAATGTAATCCTTGCCGACTTGAAGAACACGCACTGGCTGCACTTTCTCGTCCCCTTCGGTCAAATAGGCTTCCCTCTTATAAAAGGATCCTTGATAATTTACAGCTTCATTATCTTCCTCGATCTCGTACCAATTGCCTTCAATTCCTAAAATATGCTGATCAATTAGCTTTTTAGCAATAAAAGGACCTGCGAGATCTGCAGTGACGGCAATCGTAAGCATAGCAAGTGCGGCGATTATTAGTTTTTTATAGAGTAACGCATACTCAAATAGGCGACGTCCTGTACTCACGATACCACCTCCTCTACCTCTGACTGAACTTGTTGGCGAATATATTGCTCTTTATACCAACCTGCACGGAGCATCAATTCGTCGTGTGTCCCTTCTTCAACAATTTTCCCATCATCTAGAACAATGATGTGATCTGCATGCTGTACAGCAGTCATTCGATGTGTAGAGATAATCGTTGTTTTTCCACTTCGTTCCAACCGAATATTATCAATAATTTTCTTTTCCGTTTTCGCGTCAACAGCTGAAAGGGAATCATCTAATATTAAGATTTCCGGATTTTTAATTAGTGCTCTTGCAATAGAAATCCGCTGTTTTTGCCCTCCTGATAGAGCCACACCTTTTTCCCCAACGAGTGTCTCTAACCCATCAGACAAATTCTCGATATCCTTGCGGAAATCAGCAAGATCAATCGCTTCTTGTAACTCTTCTTCTGTAGCATTTCTTCCACCGAACAGAATATTTTCCCGAACTGTCTTAGAAAATAAAATATGATCCTGTGGAACATAGCCAATCCACTCTCTTGTTTGATTAAGAGACAATTGATCAATTGAAACATTTCCAAGCGCTAAGCTACCAGAGCCTTTTGGATACTCTCTTAAAAGCTGTTTAATAAAAGTCGTTTTCCCGCTTCCCGTCTTTCCAACAACCCCCAGCGTTTCTCCTCGGTTTAACGTTACTTCAACTTCAGTTAGGTTCTTGGTTTTCGACGATGGATATTGGAAGGAAAAGTTAGCAAATACGAGCTCATTCGGTTCTTCCACTGCATGAGGATATTCAGGATCAGCTACATCTTCTTTATAGGATAAAGTTTCGAGCAAACGATCTAAGGAAGCATTTCCTCTTTGCATCACGTTGATCAATTCTCCAATGGCAAACATAGGCCAAATTAACATCCCTAAATATACATTGAATGAAACAAGTGCACCCAATGTTAATGATTGCTGAAAAACTAAATACGAGCCATATCCAAGGCCAATAATATAACTTAGCCCTACAAGCACTTTAATCGTCGGTTCAAACAAAGAGTCTATTTTTGAAACCGCAATGTTTTTATGGTACACATCCTCTGTCATCTCATGAAACCTTTGTTGATCCGCTCTTTCTTGCACATAGGCGCGAACTACACGTACTCCAGATACTGATTCAAGAACTCGGTCATTTAATTCTCCAAAAGCATCCTGAGCATCCATGAAACGTGTATGAATTTTTTTACCATAGATTTTCATGATATAGGCCATAATGGGCAGGGGAAGAACTGCTGCTAATGTCAGTTTCCAGCTAATAAAGAAACCCATCGTGAATAAAATAGTTAGCATAAAAACACTTGAGTCCACTAAGGTCAATATCCCAAAGCCAGCTGTCATAGAAATTGCTTTTAAGTCGTTTGTCGCACGCGCCATTAAATCACCCGTGCGATTTTTCTCAAAGAAGGTTGGTGTCATCTTTAATAGATGCTTCATAAACCTCGTTCTCAGCTTTCTTTCTACTAGAAATGCTCCACCAAATAATTGATACATCCATACATACGTAATTCCATAGGATATAACGGTGATCCCAAGGAGAGCTCCCAAATACTGAAGAATCTTATTTGTACTCATCATATCTAGATGAATATCATCTATGGCCATTCCAATTAATCTTGGAGGTAGAACATCTAAAATCCCTACGATAATTAATAATGAAATAGCCAAAAAATACCTTTTCCAGTTTTCCTTAAAAAACCAAGCTAATTTTTTAAAAATTGAAAGCATTTACTCATCTCCTATCCTCTTCTGTTGCGCTTTCACTAACCACCTTCGAGATCCACACATATTACACCCATTTTGTTTTTCTGAACTAATAGCATTTTAATTACCTCCTACTTTTTGTTTTAGGCTGTTTCCATATACATTGTTGCTTTCAAAACAGGGGGAGTTTTCCGCTCTAGGATAATCGCTTGCGGTGGTTGGGCGGTGAGCCTCCTCGGGGTATCACCTGTACCACTACTCCCGCAGGCGTCTTTCATCCTTCCGCTTAAACTGTTAACCTTCCAATGAAGAAGGTAATCTTACCTGGTATAAAATAACAATCTTTTAGAAAATAGCCTTGTTTTATGAAAACTAGATGATATACACCTAGAATTTTCTGAATTTTATAGAAAACAAAAAAAGACATACCGCTCCATTATGTGCGATATGCCTATTATGACATAAAAAAACACAGGGGACGACGAAACCGTAACCTGTGAAAATTCTATAATAGTAATCAAAAATGTTATAAAAACCAGTTAGTTTTTAGTAGGTTACGAACATATCATATTCAATTGTTTGTTTTTTCATATCAAATACGATCATTTCATAACCCTCCTTTACTTCACATGTTTTTCCATACATGTAAGGTTATCACCAACTATAAATAAAGTCAATTCCCATTTTTCAGATTTTTTGTTCTTCGCTATTTGATAGAGCTAGATAATAACAGTGGTCACTCAACTACTACAGCTGTCCCGTAAGCCATAATTTCAGAAGCATTTTGCATTACTGCAGATGTCTCTAATCTCATACAGATGACTGCATTGGCACCTTTTGCTTTTGCATCTTCCACCATTCTTCCAATCGCTTTTTGTCTCGCCTCGTCCATCATCTCTGTATACTCTTTGATTTCTCCACCTACAATTGTTTTTAAACTCGCCATAATATCACGGCCAATATGTTTGGATTGCACGGTACTGCCTTTAACAAAACCTTTAAGCTCCTTCACTTCTTGCCCAGGTACAAAATCAGTAGTCACGATAATCATTTTCTTCATCCTCCCGCCTTTCTTTTTTACGTTCTTTAAGTAATAGATAAAAAATCATAAAGATTGATAATGCGTAAACTATATAAACAACAATTGCAACTTTTATGTTAATGAATAACATCAACAAGCCTACTAATTGTCCAGCAATTGCAATAAACAATAATAATTGTTTAAGCTTTTCCATTTATAATTCCTCTCATTCTAAATGGTCTTTATTCTGCCAAATTTTCCGAACAAATATGAGGTAAACAATGGTAGGCATAGGTGCTTGAATAAGAGCAATGATTCCCCAAAACCAGTAGTTATGCCCATGTTTTCTCGCATCCATAAATAAGAAGATGCTTTGGCAAATTAGGATGATGGCTACAACAATTAAAAGTGGCAATGAAATTTCTTCATTCATGTTTCGTTCACCTGCTTGAAGAACCGTATTCCACTATAAATAGCAATCCCGATAGTTATTATCCCTTGCAAAATAAAGAATACGATTGGAAGCTGATACAATGTGAAAAGAACTCCTGTTAGAACGAACAAAGCAATAAAGGAAAAGATACCTATATCTCTCACTAGTTTTTTGCGTAAATTTTGTTGCTGTATACTAACCATTTGTTGAAACCAATCAAGGCTAGGCGTTGCCTCTATGTCCATCTTCTCAATTGCATTCAACCCTTCTTTTATTTCTATGATTGCTTGAAGATCGTGTTCATCTTGAGGCTCTCTTTCAAAGTCTATGACTTTCTTGTCCTTCATCTACTTTCAACTCCTTCCGAACTGCCATTATCCCATGATGTACTCTAGATTTCACTGTCCCAGAAGAAATACCTAGTATTTCACCAATTTCATCATAAGAATATCCATAATAGTGCTTCAAAACAATCGGAATTCTTACTTCCTCTGCTAATTTACCTAGAGCTGTTAGTACGTCATTCCATTCTTCATTTCGACTCTCCATTTGCCACTTAATTTTCCGAAACATTTGCTCTTGTTCTTGCCTTTCCCAATTGCGAGAGCGTTTCATTTTCCTTTGTTGGTCGATATAAAGGTTCGTTCCAATTGATATCAGCCATGAGGAGAACTTTGCCTTTCCATGGTAAAGCTTAATCTTTTCAATCGCCTTTGCCATTGTTTCTTGTGCTAACTCTTCAGCAACATCTAAATTCATCGTAACTTTAATTAGATACCTACGTAAAAATGAGTAGTTCTCCTGAAATAATTTGGCAAATGCAAGCTGGTCGCCACTCTGCGCCATATTAATGAGTTCTCTTTCCTCCATTCCTGCCCCTCACTTCCCTCTATTTCGACCCGCTTGGTTTTTTATCATTCATCAGACGAGTGACGAATGAAAATCGTTCAAAAAAAAGAAAGATAATTTTCGTATCGTTGTCAGTTGCCATTCTTTAAAGCTTCTAGACCTATCAAAAAAGCTCGCCATTTGACGAGCTTATCGTTCTATCAAATTATTAGGTATATATAACAATAAACCATTATACAGTCCCTGTTTGCCTAACACTAGCTACATTCTCTTGAACTGAAGTGTTTTTCGAATATTTTGGCAGCGTAATCATATATAATATTCCTGTAAAAACCATACACCCCCCTACTAACCAATAGAGCATTTCAACCGAGAGGTACGCTGGAAAGCTAAATGCAATTAACCCTAATGTAACAGATTGAGATAGCATCATTAGCGGGGATACCCACCCTTGAACTCTCCCCATCATCTTTGGATCAATGATGCTAGGCAACCAGCCTCCAATCCCAATATTTATTAATGGTAAGGCGAGTGCCGAAAGGAAAGTAAGAACTAAATATACTACAACATCGTTCGTTAATGAAGATAGAATAATGAAGCCTCCCGAAACGATCACACCAATAATAACCATTTGATAAAGCTTCATCTTTTGGCTTATTAGTGATGCTAAAAAGCTTCCGAGTAAAACACCTATCCCAAAGATTATTCCAATATAAATTGACATCTCCTCATAGCTTGTGGGAGCTAGCTTATATTTTAAGATAAACACAGGCATGACTGTAAATCCACCGTTTACAACTCCAAAGATGAAGAAGCCCATTAATAACGCCCTTAATAGCTTATGCTTTACGATATAAAGCATCCCAACCTTAAAATCATTCAGAACGAGCCCTACTTTAAGGTCTTTCAATGTATGACGCCCATTTGGAAGTCTCACTTCTTCTGTGATGTCACAAGAGCGAATTAACAGAGCACTAATAATAAATGTAATCGTATCAACGATAATAGCTCCATATACACCTACAGTCCAAAACGCCAAAATTCCTAACCCGTTCCCAAATAGCATAAATAAGCTCATTACTAGCTGATTTATGCCAGCTGCTGCCGTATAATCGTCTTTCTTCAGGATTCCTTGAATAATCGCACTTTCTGCGGGATAAAAGAATTTCTGTACTGCGCTTCTCAAGAACAACATGGAAAAGATAAGTGGCATTGATTCTGTCATTATTGCAAGAAGTAGGAGAACTGATAAAGCAGCCCCAATCCAATCGCAATAAAGAGCGATTTTTTGACGATCCATTCGATCAGCAAACACTCCGACTAGAAAAAAGATAAACAAAGTTGGTAAAGAATACATAAGTTCTGTTATGGAAGCATATACAGGTTGGTCTGAGAATCGCTCGAGCAAATAAAACATAAAGGCGGTTAACCCTATCGTACTTCCCATCTGTGAGGTAAAATTAGCAAAAAATAATTTAACAAAATTCGGATTTTTGAAAATTTCTTTAAATTTGTTCATTTCCATACCCCTATTCTTTAACTGGTAACTTCATTCTAACCGCTTCCTTCTATAAGGATAAGTGACTACTGATGGTTTTGAGCTCAGTCTGTAGACGGAGGTTCATCCAGCTTCTATTACACCTCGATATCTTTGAAGATGGTATTTTTTATGTGAATAAAAAAAGATGTTTGGAATCTGCTCTCCAAACATCTTCATAATCTATTATTTTGATCGCTTAATCATCTTCATTCTTTTCCTTTTTCTTTTGCCACTTTTTTTCCCACTTCTTCTTTTCCTTTTCAAGCTTCTTTTGCCACTTTTCGGCATCTTTCTTTAATTCCTCTTGCCACTTTTGCATTTGTTCTTGCTGTTCCTTCTTCTTTCGTTCTTCGATATATGCAGCAACAGTTGGCACTTGAAAGGACAATGGTTCAATCCCCTGCAACGAACTTGACAAGATGTCTTTGAAAATTAAAGCTGCTCCTTCACTGCTTGTTGTCGTCAAATAGTGATTTCGATCTGTTCGATCATAGCCTACCCAAACAGCTCCAACCAACTGAGGGGTATACCCAACAAACCATTGATCTTTGATTCCATTCACTCCTTCAATAGGTACTTGCGTGGAACCGGTTTTCCCAGCTATTTCCCTTCCAGCAATCTTCGCTCCTTTACCAGTGCCACTTTCAACAACATGTAGAAGCATTGTATTTATTTTTTCTGTGACACTTACTGTAGTCACTTCTGTTGTCTTCTCTTGCCACTTAGCTACAATATTTCCTTCTTTATCTTCTATTCTTTTAATAGCATGTGAATCCACACGCACTCCTTTATTCGCAAAAGCCCCATAAGCTTCAGCCATCATTTGAGGAGATACTCCTTTTTCAAGGCCTCCTAAAGCAAGGCTTAAGTTTTGGTCACCCTCTTGAAGAGGAATTCCAAACCTTTTGGTAAGCTCGATTCCTTTTTCTACTCCAATTTGTTGAAGTAACCAAACGGCAGGAACATTCAATGATTGAGCAACAGCTTCATACATAGGTACTTGACCTAAATATCGGTGATTATAGTTACTTGGCTGGTAGCCTCCAAAGTCTAACTTCTCATCCTTTAGTGAGTCTGTTATGTTCCATCCAGCTTCTAAAGCAGGAGTGTAGGAAGCGATAGGTTTCATTGTTGAGCCTGGTTGAACCCTTAAATGAGTGGCACGATTAAATCCTCTAAATACATGCTCACCTCTTCCTCCAACAAGAGCACGAATTCCTCCTGTTCGAGGATCAATCAAAATAGATCCGCTTTGTACGATTTGCTCATTCGTACCCTTTGGAAATAACTCTGATTGGGTATATGTTGTTTCTATCGCCCTTTGCATATTGGGATCCAGTTCTGTGTATATTTGGTATCCCCCTGTTAAAAGCTCATCCTGAGTAAAACCATATTCACGTATAGCTTCATCTAACACATGGTCAACATAATACGGATATTTTCCTCTGAGTGGGTCTACCCCCTTATCAGTTATTTGAATTTTCTCTGCCTGAGCTTCTTTAAGTACCTCACTTGTAATCAAGCCTAAATCGTGCATTCTCGTTAATGCCACATTTCGTCTATTCATCGCCTTCTCTACATGATCAATTGGATTTAAGGCAGATGGTGCCTTTATAATTCCTGCAATCAAGGCCGATTCACTTAGCGTAAGGTCCCTTACTTCCTTGCCAAAATATTTTAGTGACGCTTGTTTGATTCCCCAAGCTCCTTTTCCAAAATAGATTTTATTCATATACAGTTGTAAAATCTCATTCTTTGAGTATTCCTTTTCCAACTCGACCGCAAGAAATAACTCTTCGATCTTTCGTTTGTATGTTTTCTCTGGTGACAACAAAGCATTCTTTGTCAACTGTTGAGTTATTGTACTTCCGCCTTCAACCACTTCTCCTGCTGAGAAATTTCTAAAGAATGCTCGACCAATTCCTTTTAAATCGATTCCATTGTGCTCAAAAAAACGATGATCTTCAACCGCAACCACTGCATCAATTAAGTGATTAGGAAACTCTTCGATGGGTACCCCTTCTGTTATATTTCCTGAAATCTTACTCGCAACTTCTTCATATTGATCATAAATAATGGTTGCTTGTGCAAACCCTTCTTGTAATGAAGTTGTATCAACTGTTTTAGAAAAATAATAGAAGAAGCTCAGTATCCCTAATAAACACACTAGTCCTACTAGTAATAACCACTGTGTAAGATGTTTCTTTTTCCAAAAGGCTATGACATTATTAATCCAAGTTTTTCTTTCTTTCATACGGTTCTCCTGCCCATTTTTGTGTGATTATTCCCTAAAATAAGAAAAAGCAAACGAGATGATATCGCATGCTTTTTCTCTTTATTTATTTTGTTCTCTTTTCAGTTCTTTCATTAAGCTTTCCATATACATGTACACAATTTGTTTTGTTTTATCATCAGCTTGAATAACGTCTAAATGCTTCATGCATTTTTTTATAGTGGGATGGATTTCTATATATTTTTCCATATCCATAACCTAACTCCTCTAAGCCGTTTTTCATACCCTTCGATTTCATGGAAGATTTTGTGACCGTATTTTAAAATTATTTCTATTTTTTTCATTCCCTACCGACTAACTATTCCTTTTCCATTCTAAGAAGTTTCCAATTCTATTGAATGGACACTAAATGATTATCCAACCCCCTTTTTCTTTAAGGCTGTTTTGTATACATTGCTGCTTTGAGACATGGGAAATTTTCCGCTCCAGCATACTGCTTGCCGCGGGTTGGCGGTGAGCCATCTCATCTTCGTCTCTGGGATCTCACCTGCCTCACTGTTCCCGCAGGCCCCAAACTGATAACCTTCATATAAAGAAGCTAATCTTCCCTTGTATAAAACAACAATCTTATAGAAGCAGCCCTCTATTTATAAGAAAACAAGCCAATTTATTAAAATAGTGTAACCTTCTTCCAACTGATCCTGTCATATCTTATAAAGGACTAAAAAGGTGGGGCTTAACAATGAAGAAATGGATATTAGGGGTTGCATTGTTTTTTGGGATAGGTTGCATCGCTCTCTATCTTATAACAACACAGTTGCATGTAGAGAGCAGCCAAATGACAATGGATACTAAGCCGGTTGGGCTTACGAATCAAGTATGGACGATTCCTTTTTCCCAGAAGTTAGATAAAGATACGATCCATAATGGAAATGTATACGTAAAAAATAGTGATGGAGAAAAACAAGAGACTGAGGTTTCTATTAGTCGTGATGGAAGATCCATCATCATTTCTCCTCCAGAGGAAGGCTATTCAGTAGATGCCGGTTCCTATTCTCTTCATGTTGGAAAAGGAGTTAAGTCCACATGGGGGAGAAATCTTTCTTCTACACTGATCCAAAGCTTTATTATCAAAGAACAGCTTCCAGTCATTGGTTCAAAGGAAAAATTACAGCAATACTTCTTAACAGTCATGAAGGAGAAAAAGTCGAATCGCAACCAGTTTTTCCCCCTTTTCAAGGAAGACGCTACTGAAGAAAAAGCAGCTGATTCTTCGATGGAAACTGGCTTAAATACTCAAGACCATTCAGAGACAAATGTGCAAGTTCAAGGAATTGATGAAGGGGACCTTGTGAAAACAGACGGGAAATATATTTATCAGCTTTCTGATCGAGAAATAAGGATTATTCAAGCACAACCTGCAGACAAAATGAAACTTGCTGCTGAAATAACCTATGATGAATCCTTTTCAGCAAATCAACTATACCTCCAAGGAGAACATTTAGTCCTAATTGGTCAGGAATATCAATTGCATGAAAACCAATCGAAACAAATGCAAGATAAAGTGAGCATTGCGCCCTTTCACCAATCAACAAAAGTGATTGTATATGATATAAGTGATCCTACAAATCCAAACCAGGTGAGAGACCTTACTTTGGAAGGACACATGACCTCCACTCGTAAAATTGGCAGCATTGTGTATCTCGTTACCAGTCATTATCCAGATTACTGGCTGTTAGAGGAGAATGAAGATATGGATATTCGTCCACGTATGAAGGATAGCGCTGTTCACAAAGAGATACAGTCGATTTCTTATGAGGACATTCAGTATTTTCCTGAAACAAAAGAAACGAATTACTTAACTATTGCTGCTTTCGATATGGAAAAATCAAAGGATCCAGCCTCTATTCAAACATTTCTTGGTAGCGGAGGACAATTGTATATGTCAAAAGAAAATATATATATCGGAGTTGAAAACTACATTTTTTCTGAATCCGACTTCATCTATGACCCAGACACAACGATTTATCGGTTTTCCATTGATCAGCTTTCAGTCAACTTAACTGGATCTACAAAAGTGAATGGGAGAATATTAAACCAATTCTCAATGGATGAGCATGATGGCTTTTTCAGAGTAGCTACTACGAAAGGTCAAACATGGGATGAAAGCAAACCATCAACGAATCAACTCTATATTTTCGATAAGAAGTTAAAGCAAATGGGAGCATTAGAAAACTTAGCAAAAGGTGAACGTATTTACTCCGCTCGGTTTATGGGAGACCGAATATACATCGTCACCTTTAAAGAAACCGACCCTCTATTTGTCATTGATGCTTCTAAACCAGCTGAGCCTAAAGTGCTAGGGGAATTAAAAATACCAGGGTTTAGTAACTATCTACACCCTTATGATGAAAATCATGTTATAGGATTTGGTCACGATACGAAGATCGTTACAGATAAAAATTCCACACAGCCGCGCATCCTTACAAATGGCGTCAAGATCTCAATGTTTGATATTACCAATCCAACACAACCTAAAGAGAAATTCACTGAAATTATTGGTGGCAGAGGAACTTATTCACCACTTAACCATGACCATAAAGCATTGCTCTTTGATAAAAAGAAAAACATCTTTGCCTTCCCAATCAATATCTACAACGATGTTGAAGGAAGTGAATATGAGCAAACCTTCGAATTTCAAGGTGCATATGTATATTCAATTGACTCAACTGAAGGTTTGTCACTCCAATCTAAAATTACCCATCATGATGGAAAGGCTTCTTATGAGGAATGGGAAAGTGAAATTCTTCGTCTACTCTATATAGGAGAAAACCTCTATGCCCTATCAAATACAGGAATCAGTGCCCATAGCCTTAAGGGTTATCAATTAATGGGACAATTAACATTTCAATAATATAGTAGGCCTATTCAACCGAATAGGTCTTTCCCTTTTATATTGGCTTTCCTAAATTTTACTATTATTCTACCTTCTATACCGTTATAATTTTGATAGATTAATTAGGGTGAGGTTAATGAAAATGGAGCAACCAATTATCGAACATAGTATTGCCGCGGAAAAGCAAAAGAGAAAGCGTTACAACCTGTCAGAGCATGAGCGAAATCGAATTATAAAAAAAATTGGGCAGGAATCTCAACCAGATGCTTATTTCTATATTATGGTAGTTCTTTCATGCTCAGTAGCTACCTATGGACTTCTCTCGAATAGTACAGCTGTTATTATCGGAGCCATGCTAATTGCTCCCCTCATGAATCCTATCTTGGGTGGAGCACTTGCTTTAATTACTGGAAACAATCGACTGCTTAGAGTAACAATTAAGGCTGAACTAATCGGTGCGATGATTGCAATTGTCTTATCTACTTTGTTAACTCTTTTCCTCCCTGTTGCTGTGCTTACACCCGAAGTGCTAGCGCGTACTGAGCCTACGCTAATCGACTTAATTATTGCACTTGCCTCGGGAGCTGCAGGTACATATGCCATTTGCTATCGTGCAGGCGCTACTCTTCCCGGAGTTGCTATTGCTACAGCGCTAATGCCCCCGCTTTGTGTTGTGGGAATTAGCATTGCAAAACAGGAATTCCATCTTGCTGGAGGAGCTCTTCTATTATTTTTTGTTAACATGCTCGCCATCCATGTGATAGGGATTCTAATTTTTAAAATCGCAGGGTTTACCACCCCGTCCATATCAAACTATTTTGGTTTAAATGCAAACAACGAGAATCAATCAGTTAGCAATCGGATTGTTCAAAATAAGATTATCTATCCCATCACGCTGTTATTGCTTGTTAGCATCCCATTGATTTTTTTTATGTCTAATTCAATTGACACTGATCGTACTGAAAAGCTTATTCGAGCAGGCCTAGAAGAAGGATTTGTAGTGTTATCTCCTGATTCCAAACTTGTATCTGTACATTTTGATAAGGAAGAACAAACCTATGTAATTAGTACGGAGATTCATACGGATCGTGTAATTTCTCCTGATGATATTCGCACGCTTGAAAACAGCTTGGAATATCGCCTAGCAGCACCTGTACGTCTGACTGCAAATGTATCTCTTATTCAGAAGGTCAGCAACGAAAGCTCGACCAATGCATTTCAATCTCTCTTTCCAACACAACAAGAAAAAGTTATTGAAGTGATAGAAAGCGATACACCTGAACATATTATCGAGCAAACAGTTGATGAAAAACTCCTTCTATTTGAAGGTTATGTCCTCGAAGACTTTGTATTTCAATACCAAAAGGGTTCTGGTACTTATCAAATACAACTTCAAATTAAGGGAGAAAAATTCCTAGATGAACAGTTTTCTAGAACCATCGAAACAGTACTTGAAGACAAGTTAAAAAGAAAGGTATTGGTCACTCTCATACAAGAAGCTAAACTCACTGAAGACATCGAGACAGATGAAAAAGAGGCGGTATCAAAGGATGATGAAACATAAAAAGCTTGAGCTAGATTCATTTTCTAGCTCAAGCTTTTTACACAGAGAGGGTTTGATTCTCTAGATTACTGATATTTTCGATAAGACAGCCTTTTCTGAAGTACATTTTTTAAGAGGTGTCCTTTGTCAAAGATATAGCAGGTAACAAAGCTTAGGATTAAATAGAAGAATGTGAAGACACTTGGAATGAATACAATCCGAAGCCACTCTCTCATAACCAATCCTGAAAACACTTTTATTCCCTTTGCCTCAGGTTGAAATTGATGAGTAAAGAAAGCACCTTCCACAAGCATGAATAGAAATACATTTGCCGTTACATAAATGAATAGTAAGATCATGATATTTGCTTTTTCAGTACGAAAACTAAATTTTACAGCGACAGTAATCAAAATCGTTATCAAAGGATACACCACAAAAATAAGGTTGTATGGAGTCATTTCCCGTATTCCCCCTATACAGTACTAACTATTTATTGCTTCCTGCTTGTCAACTCAATAAAGCGCTCTTTTGATAATTTTTCATCAAAGCTGCTAAAAATCCGAAATCGATCTACATCGATAATTCGAAAGTGCTGGCTGATAATGTTTTGTTGAAGAATATAGCTATTTTTCCGCTCAACTTCCTTCCACCATACTTTTCCTCCCAATGTTTTTTCCTTTCGAACATCAATTCCTTCTCGAGCAACTGTTTCAATAACCTCTAAAGGTTCATTTCCGAATAAGAACTGCAGGGTTTCTGTTTCTCTAAATAGTGCACATACCGTGACTACAGTAGACCAGTTTGCGAAAACTCTTCCTTTTTCAATTTGAACAAGTGTTTTTTTTGATACGCCAATAATATCTGCCATTTTATCCTGTGTATACCCAGCTTCTGTACGAATGAGACGCAACTTCTCTGATACCTTTGCAATAATCTCTTCTCTTGTCAAATTCCCTTTTCATTCCTTTTTTTATCATTTAGTGTAATTTTACACCATTTTATCCAAAAATTAAAGAATAAACATATAAAAGCCAGCAAATCGAATGATTGCTGGCCTAAATTTTATTTAAATTCACTTATTTAGACTGACTTGAGCAATTCGTTGAACAGCTCTCTCTTATACTACATGCAGCACATTTCCCTGCTTTTGAACGATTAATAAACCGATAGATTGCCCAGCTTGCGTACCCAAAGACCGCTGTTCCGATTACAATATTTGCAAACATTTCAAACACCTCATTTGTATTAGGCTAATCCAAGAAGCTTCCCGCCTTGGAAAATGATGAATGAAAGGAGATAGGCAATTCCTAAGGCATAGGCAACTGAAAAGACTGTCCACTTCTTTGAACCTGTTTCTTTATATACGGTTGCGACCGTAGCTAAACAAGGGATGTAAAGAAGGATAAATACCATAAAACTGTATGCAGCTAAAGGAGAAAAATAATCCACTAGCAAGCCTTGCAACCCTGCTTCGTTTGGAACATAGTAGATAATATTCATCGTTGAAATAATTGCTTCTTTTGCTAAAAACCCTGTTAAGAGGGATGCACCAGCTTGCCAGCTTGCAAAACCAATTGGTGCTAGGAGTGGTGCCAAAGCTCCTCCAATTGCTGCTAAAAAGCTGTCATCCATTGCCACATCTAAGCCGGTTGGCCCCATATAAGATAACAACCAAATAAAAACTGAACCTGCAAAAATAAACGTTCCAGCTTTTTTTACAAAGCTTTTCCCCTTATCCCACGTACTTTTCCAAAGTGCTCCGAAATTAGGAAGTCGGTACGGTGGTAATTCAATGACAAAGATGGAAGTCTCACCTTTTAATATCGTTAAAGAGAATAGTTTAGCAAGGATTAACGCTACAATAATCCCTAATACATAAAGAGATAATACAATAAGTGCTTTATGCTGCAAAAAGAATGCTCCGACAAAAAGCGCATATACAGGAAGCCTTGCCGAACAGGACATGAGTGGTGTTAACAAAATAGTTAATAATCTCTCTTTCGGAGTTTCAATCGTACGGGCTGCCATAATTCCAGGTACGTTACATCCAAAACCAATCATCATAGGAATAAACGCTTTCCCATTTAATCCGACTGCTTCCATTAATCGATCCATGACTAGTGCTACACGTGCCATATAGCCAGAATCCTCTAATAAAGAAATAAAAAAGAAAAGAATAAAAATCTGCGGAACAAACACAAGTACACCGCCAACTCCTGCGACAACTCCATCTAATAATAAAGAACGGATAAATGAAGAAGCACCTGCAAAATCTAAAAATCTTTCAATCCCGGAAGAAATGGGACCCGCAATTATCCCGTCTAATACATCTGATAAAGGGAACCCTAGCCAGTCAAAGGTCAACATAAACATCAGATACATAAGGGTTAAAAAGATAGGAAGACCTAAAATTTTATTTGTGACAATCGCGTCGATTTTCTCAGATAATGGCGCTTTCGTTCCTTCCTTCTTTTCTGAGACCTCTTTCACAATTTGTTGAATGGTTTCTTTTCTTTTAAGGAATATCAATTGGTCAAGTGATTTGCCATTCTCTTTCTGCCTAACAGTTTCTCTAGTAGAATTGACAAGATGATCAATTTCAGACTCGACTATAAAATTCGAAAGATATTCTCTTACATAAGTATTTCCTTCAAATAACTGAAGAGCTAACCATCTGATTGAATGTTTATCTTCTCCTTTTAACATAGCTTCAAGCTTTAAAATCCCGTCCTCAATTGCACTTCCATAGTCAATTGTATTTTTCTTAGGGAGTGTCTTTACTTGATCAGTGACAATACTAGCTAATTGTTCGGATCCTTTCCCTGTTCGAGCAATTACTGGTACTACAGGTATTCTTAGTATGGAAGAAAGCTTTTCTGTGTCGACGCGGATTCCTCTGTTCGTTGCTACATCTACCATATTTAATCCAATTACTAACGGCTTGTTATATTCAATTAACTGTAACGTTAGTTGTAAATTGCGTTCCATTTGTGAGGCGTCAACGATATTGAGAATTTGATCAAAAGATTCATGTAAAAAGAAGTTTGTAACAACTCCCTCGTCCTTTGAAAGTGGACTTAGGGTATAAATACCAGGAAGGTCAATTAATCGATCCTGATTGTTTTTAAATGTTCCTATTTTCTTTTCAACCGTTACACCGCTCCAGTTCCCAACATATTCATATGAGCCAGTTAACGTATTGAATAAAGAAGTTTTTCCTGTGTTTGGATTTCCTAACAGTGCAATCTCCATCATTTCTCTTCCACCTTAATACTTCGCGCCTCTTTACGACGAATACCGACACATTGTCCACATGATTCAAGCATAATCGGGCCGCCAAACGGCATTAAACACTTCACACAAAATTCCGATCCTTCTGTAATTCCTAAATCTAGCAATCTTCGGCGAACTAAATGGTCAATTGTTGAGATATCGGTAATAATCCCTTTGCTTCCAACCTTTAAATTTCCTAACATGCTCATCACCTTATATATATTTTATTTATTTGTTTACTAAGTAGGAATACTATTGAGAATGATTCTCTTTATTTATATCAAGGTTTTTTCCAGAATGCTGTGTCATATATCACTCCTTAAGGGAAAATAACACATTCTTTTTTGCTAAATATGGAAGATCAGTTGTATTTTAAGAAGAATAAGAATGAAAGTTTGAAAGGACCATTCAATATGAACGATACAGTCATCTATTTATTCAAGAATGATTTCCGTCTACATGATAATCCAGCATTATATGAAGCTAGTAAGCATCAAAACATGATTATTGCATATATCCATGATGAGCATTCACGGGGGAAATGGAAGCTAGGAGAAGCGAAAAAGTGGTGGTTGCATTACGCATTATCTGCTATGGAAAATCAAATCAATCGATTAGGTGGACATTTGACGATAAGGAAAGGGGATACAGTAGAAGAATTAATTAGATTAATCAATGAAACATCAGCACACTGTATCTATTGGAATCGAGAGTACGAACCAGCTGTCTATTCAAGAGATCGAGAACTAGCAGAAAAGCTCACAAGATCGGGATTTCAGGTAAAAACATTTGAAAGTTGCCTCCTTCTCCCCCCTTGGACAATCATAAATAAACAGAAAAAACCTTATAAAGTATTTACCCATTTTTACAAACAGGTTCTTGCGGTAGATATCCCACTCCCATTACCAGTTATTCTAGAGCCACTCTCAAGTATTGAGCTACCCACTGTACCTATTGAGGAACTCCGTTTGTTGCCTCGTCAATCTTGGGCAGATAACTTCTTGGAGAAATGGAATCCTACGGAAGAACATGCTATAAACCTATTTAATTCGTTTGCTCGTACGAAAATAAGCGACTATCATCAGAACAGAGATGTCCCCTCTCATGATGGAACATCAAGACTATCACCTTATTTAACGTTTGGACAAATTTCTGCTAGGTCGATGTTTTTAGAATTAAAGAAGATTCCAGACTCCGAGGAGTTTATTAGACAATTATTATGGCGAGAATTTTCGTACTACTTATTGTGGCATTTTCCTCATTCATCTGTTGATTCACTGAATAATCAGTTCCATTCCTTTCAATGGGATCAAAATCAAGCTCTATATAAGGTTTGGACAGAAGGAAATACAGGCTATCCAATCGTTGATGCAGGAATGAGAGAGCTTTGGAAAACGGGGTATATGCACAATCGTGTCAGAATGATTGTAGCCTCTTTTCTCACAAAGCACTTGCTCCTCCCATGGCAAAAAGGAGCTGAGTGGTTTTGGGACACCTTGCTTGATGCGGATTTAGCTAACAATTCCTTAGGTTGGCAATGGGTAGCTGGTACTGGAGTAGATTCGGCACCTTACTTCCGAATTATGAATCCCATTATTCAAGGAGAAAAATTTGATTCGGAAGGAGAATATATCAAAAGATGGATTCCCTCTCTTCGAAACATGCCATCTGAATACATTCATAAGCCTTGGGAAGCACCAGCTCATATATTAGAAAAAGCTGGAGTCATACTTGGAAACACCTATCCTGAGCCCGTTGTCAATCATAAAAGGGCGCGGTTAAGGACGTTGGAGCGATATGAACAAATGAAAAAAGAAAAGAAACCTCCTACAAATGATAGCTAATTTGTCAATTTCTTAAGGGCAGAATTCAATTATTTCTTATAAAATAGAAGGTAAATGAATAAAGGGTGTTTAAGATGGAGAATGAACGATCAATGGTTTTTCCTTTTGTCCACTCACTGCCAGAAGAATCACAAAAGAAAATCATTCAAACTGAAGTAAAGAAAGGTACTACCATGCTATGGGACGGAGATACGTGTGAGTACGCTACTTTTGTATATAAAGGGGAAGTAAGAGTTCACAAAGCCAATAAAAATGGACGGGTTGTAAACCTTTATAAAGTATTACCTGGTGAAGCATGTATATTAACGATAACAAGTGCTCTTTCATCCCAGCCATATCCTGCTAGTGCTGAAGCATTAAAAGACACGTCTCTTCTATTAATTCATAAGCATGACTTAAAAGAATGGCTTAGTGAATACCCTCAGCTTCAAGAGGTTGTTTATCAACACACAGCCAAACGTTTTATCTCCATGATGGCATTATTTGATGACCTTCTCTTCAAAAAAATAGATGAACGAGTGATTGAGTTTTTACTCGATAGGCTAACAGAGGACGAAAATTCAATTGCCATTACTCATGATGAAATGGCAATTGAGCTTGGAACGGTACGTGAAGTCATTAGCCGAATTCTGAAAAGCTTAGAGAAAGCCAAGATTCTATCCCTATCTAGAGGGAAAATTCAGTTGATTAATCGGTTGGCATTAGAAGAAAAAATGACAAACCTGTGAATATGTGACAAAGTCACATATTCTTCCTCCCCTAATATATATCATTATAATCATAACAACATTAAGGGGGAATATGCATGAAGTTAAATGTAGGGAGCACCGATCGAATCATTCGCTTGATCATTGGTATATTGTTATTGGGCTCATTCTTCTTAGAAGGAAACATGAAATACGTTGGAATACTAGGAATTGTGTTCGTCTTAACCGCTTTTATTCGATTTTGTCCTTTATATTTACCTTTCAACATTAGCACCTGCAAAAAATAAAAATAATCTCAGCCAAATGGCTGGGGTTATTTTTATTTTTTGCTTGAACTTGTGACAGTCCATATTTCAATCGAACATGTATACAACTATTATCCTTAGATATACCGATTTCGCTGGGAATTTTTCAGAAATAAAAGGATTTTTTCACAAAAAAAACGAATACAAGTAGTGTAAATATTTTGTAAATAAATATTTAATAGTGGTTATCCTTATTTTAGTTACGCTTTGCTCTGATTGAATAATGGTAAGTAGGTGTATTCATGTATACGTTAACAAATGAACGACTCATTGATTATTTAACAAGTAATCGAAAGAAATTAGTAGGTGAATGGGAAGCGAAGGTAGTTGTAGACCAGCAGGAGCCATGTACGGAAGAACAAATTCAATTAAACTGCAACCAGTTGATTGACACGCTCCTTAAGATCTTTTCATGTTCATATGATGAAACGGATGAGAAAATCAAAATTCTCGCTATTAAAGTTGCCAAGGAAAGGGCCAAATCTAGTAGCAATATTGGGAATTTTGTATATAACGTAAATTTAGGACGATCGGTCATTTTTAGCAACCTCTACAAAATTGGTGAAACATGGGATTACATACAGCCAGCAATTGACAGGATTAATTTTTGCTTTGATAAATTCCTCCACTATGCGGTTAGCTACTACTCAGAAATGAAGGAGCAAATTATTGAAGAAAAAAATCAATTCATTAATTCCACCCACAAAGATCGATTAACTCTTTTGGGGCAAATGACCTCAAGTTTCATCCATGAATTTAGAAATCCACTAACATCTGTTCAAGGATTCATTCAATTAATTAAGTCAGAGCATCCAGATATAAAATATTTAAACATCATCTCGAATGAGCTTGAACAACTGAATTTCCGTGTGTCTCAATTTTTACTCTTATCTAAAAAAGAACTGATTGGAAAAGAAAAAACAAACTTCTTCTTCAATGCATTATTAGAAGAGGTATTAATATTTCTTTATCCCTCTATTCTCGATAGCAATGTTAAAATTCAAAAGTCGTTGGATCAAGATATCCAACTTTTTGGATACGCAGATGAAATTCGCCAAGTACTAATAAATATCATCTTCAATGCCATTGACGTATTAAGTACTTATCGCAGTGATCCACAAATTGAGCTAACTACAAAAATTGATGATGGAAGGCGTATTACAATCCACATTGCAAACAACGGACCAATGATACCAGAAGAACTGCTTGTTTCCATTTTTGAACCTTTTGTAACAACTAAAAAGTTAGGAACCGGTTTAGGTTTATTTGTCTGCCGAGAAATTATTGAAAAACATAAAGGCACATTAGAATGCATGTCCTTACCATCTAAAACGGTCTTCACAATTACGTTACCACTAGCCAAAGATGTATAGTCCCCCTCAAACATTGGTTGCAGGGGCATTTTTTTGGAGGAAAATTGGAGAACGGTAACGATTAAAAAGAGGTTCTCTCCATATTTACTCTCCATTTTATCTTGATTAACACGAAAGGAGAAAAAATGTTTTCTATTGACGTAGATAATGAAATTCAATTACAGCTTTTCCAAATGCATCACGCACAGGACCTCTATCAGCTTGTAAATCAAAACCGATTACATTTACGGGAGTGGTTACCTTGGGTTGATAGCATGACATCCGTTCAACAATACCATTCAATTATTCCAATGTGGCTAAAACAGTTTGCCGACAATCAAGGGATGAATACAGGAATCCGCTATAAAGGAAAGCTGATTGGCTGTATTGGCTTTCATCAAATTGATTGGGCAAATAGACAAACAAGTATAGGATACTACTTGGCAGAAGGTTTTCAAGGAAAAGGCATTATGACTCGAGCATGCCAAGCACTTATTAACCATGCTTTTCATGACCTAAAGCTACACCGCATTGAAATCCGTTGCGGTGAAAAAAATATAAAAAGCCGTGCTATTCCACAGCGACTTGGGTTTACGGAAGAAGGAAAAATTCGGGGGGCTGAACAACTTTATGGGAATTATCACGATTTAATCATATATGGGTTACTCTCGGATGAATGGAGAGTTAAAGGTTAATGTCAGCTTAAATATACTGCATAAAACTTCAACTTTGTAGCAGTTGAAGTAAAGAGCGCACATTTAGGATTGGACTATTTTATATAATCATTATCAAACTACTCCCTATTCATATATAGCGTTTTTTATCATACAATAGAAGTAGTAAACTTTTTTCAAAACCACTACGTTTGACTGTACGGTTTAACATCCCGTATAATTAAGTTTATTTGTATTCTCTGATAATCTTCTGTTTACTAAAATAGTAGAATAAATGATTCTCCATTTTGTCCGATACACGACAGTGAAGAAATATCAGAGCCCATTTTTTTATAAGTAGAGGTGATATGATGGGGCAGGCTATCGTATCGGGGAGTTAGCAACTATTGCAAATGTATCTAAGAGAACAATAGATTATTACACGAGTCTAGGATTATTAAAAGCTGAACGCTCTCAGTCAAATTATCGGTTATATTCTAAAGAGTCACTTGAAGATTTGAAATTTATCGAAGAGTGCAAACTTCTACACCTTCCCCTTGAAGAGATTAGAAGAAAGCTTGAAATAAAGAAATCAGGGGAAATTCAAAACATTGAAGTAACAAAGCATATCAATCTTTTGACACAACAGATGAAGCAGCTAAGAAAAGACATCTCTGACTTACTCCCGCTTATGGGATGCTTAGATGAACAACAAAAGCATAATTTCTCCGAGAAAATGAGTGTAGAGAGCACGGCGTTAATTAAATCCTTATCGAGTTTTAAAAACTAGTCTGCTTGCTTTAAGGCGCTGTCAGACAAAACTAATTTTTGTTTTATTGGGAGGTGACTCCTTACTCGTGAAGACGAGATAAGGAAACTTATTTGGACATATTTAACTTGGTTCTCATTGCCATTTTAATTGCTTTAACGGCATTTTTTGTTGCATCAGAATTTGCCATTGTGAAAGTCAGAAGCTCTAGAATCGATCAGTTAATGGAAGAAGGCAATCGAAGTGCGCTCGCTGCAAAGAGAGTAATTACCAGCCTTGATGAGTATTTATCAGCATGTCAGCTAGGAATTACGATAACAGCGCTTGGCTTGGGGTGGCTAGGTGAACCTACATTTGAACACATTTTACACCCGCTTTTAGGTGGACTTAACTTACCTGAATCTTTGACAAGTGTTCTTTCCCTTTCTTTTGCCTTTGCGCTTGTAACATTTTTACATGTGGTAGTTGGTGAATTAGCCCCTAAGACACTTGCTATACAAAAAGCAGAGTTAATTACGTTATTATTTGCACGTCCATTAATATGGTTCTATCGATTAATGTACCCTTTCATTTGGGCTTTAAATGGTTCTGCTCGACTTATTACAAGCCTGTTTGGCTTAAAACCAGCGTCTGAACATGAACTAGCTCATTCTGAAGAAGAGCTTCGATTGATCTTATCCGAAAGCTATAAAAGTGGCGAAATCAACCAATCAGAGTTCAAGTATGTAAATAAAATTTTTGATTTTGATGATCGTATTGCAAAGGAAATTATGGTTCCTCGAACAGAAATTGTTTCTTTAGCAAAAGATGACACACTTGAGACCTTTTTAGAAGTTGTTCATGAAGAAAAATTCACTCGATATCCAATTATTGATGGGGATAAAGATCATATCATTGGAATGGTGAATATTAAAGAGATCATGACTGAATTGATTAGAAATCGAGAAATTCTATCTGAAACACTTGAAACTTATACCAGACCGATCATTCGCGTCATCGATACCATTCCAATTCATGACCTTTTGCTTAAAATGCAGAAAGAAAGAATTCATATGGCCATTTTAATGGATGAATATGGTGGTACATCAGGTCTCGTAACGGTGGAAGATATCGTGGAAGAAATAGTCGGTGATATACGCGATGAATTCGACAATGATGAAATTCCGATGGTTCGTAAGATGAATGATGAACACTATATTATTGACGCTAAAGTGCTAGTGAGTGAAGTGAATGACCTACTAGGTTTAGAAATTGATGATGAAGATGTTGACACAATTGGTGGCTGGGCTTTAACTGAGAACTATGACGTTAAAGAAGGGGATACCCTTCATATTGGAAGCTTCTCCTTTAAAATTTTAGATATGGAGGAACACCATATCAAATATCTAGAAGTAAAAAAAATAGCAGCTGAAGAAATTGCTGTCTCTATCGAGATGAACAGTACAGAAGTATTGTCTTAATAAATTTACATTTAAACCATAATCCTCTCTATGAGGAATCCTTCAGATTATCGACAAGCTTGTAGAATTTTGAGCTTGTCGGATAGTCTTTTTTTTATTTTCGTAAAGACAAGTGCAACAATAGGATGAAGAGCGTCCCCGGAAAGTATGCATTTGTAGCGGAAATCACCCTTTCACCTCCAATTCATTTTCAATTATAACTATAGGGATGAGTCCGCTGGTTGCCTTTTTCATTCAGTTAACCATTTAAGGATATTTTTCTTCTCAAATTCACTGAGTCATACTAGTGATTGGAGCGGAAGGCGCTTTACTTCTCGGGGATTAGCGGTACAGCCAAGACCCCGCAAGCGAATGCTGAGGAGGCTTGGCGAACGCCCCCTGGAAAGCAAGCAGCGGAAATCAGCCTATGTCGAGGAGGAAAATAAAAATAACGAAAATTACAGCGAAAAAGGTTCCTCTTCTTTCAAGCCTTACTTATTGGGAAGACGAATCATAAACCTTGTTCCCGTATTCTCACTACTTGTCACTTGGATCTCTCCTTGATGTAACTGTACTAGCTGCTTTACGATGGATAGCCCCAGACCGAACTCTCCAAACTTATTGCTTGTACGTGACAAATCAGCTTTATAAAATCGAACCCAAATGTTTTCAACTTCTTCTGGAGCCATGCCTATACCTGAATCTTCTATTTCAATGATGGTCTCTTTATAGCCTCGCTTCCCTCTCATGCGAACAACGCCATTATCAGTAAATTGGATACTGTTTTTGACAATATTGATAAGGATTTGAGTCAGCCGGTCATAATCTGCAAAGACATTAAGACCTTCCTCCACCTCTACAATGAGTTGATTGTTCTTTTCAATTGCTTGCTGAGCTAATTGCTCTTGGACAATTTCAAAGGCATCTTGCAAATCAATCTCTTCCTTGTTCAATTTCACCTGATTTGATCGTATTCTTTCATAATCCAAATTCTCATTTACTAATCTAATCAACCGCTTTGTTTCCCGATCAATAAGATCCATTCCTTTCTCCTTTTCTTCATTCGGAATAAGGTCATTTCGAATCCCCTCTACTAAGCCACTTATCGTTGTTAAAGGTGTTCTCATCTCATGGGATACATCGGCAATAAACTTACGTCTTCGATTTTCGAGACTCTCAATTTGCTCACTCGATGCTTGTAAACGTACAGCCATTTCATTAAAATCCTTTGCAAGATAATCAATTTCGTCGGCACCCTTTTCCTGTATATGGACTTTGTAGTTTCCGAATGAAATCATTGATGTAGCATTTCGAAGCAGTTTAATTCTTCTGACCAAACTCTTTGATAAAAACCCACTTATTAAAATCGAAGCCGTTAGTGAAATAATAATTGTATAAACTAACAACTTATTAAGCTTTCCAATAATTTCTACTGCCCCACTAATTGGAGAAACGAGAAGCACTCCACCTGTCATCGTCTGATCTTGCATATAAGGAAGCGCCACTAGTGTTACCTCTGTTTCAAATCTTTTTAGGTCCTGCTTGACTGAAACCATTTTCCCATCTGACAGTTGTCCCCACTCCTCTTCTGTTAAGCTAATGAGGGCTGTTCTAGGTAACTTCGGATAGACGACCCTACCATCTTTATCAAAAAGAAAGTAATTAATCTTTCTTGCATCGAGTAACTTGCTATATTCGCGAAGAAATTTCTCATCACCTTCAAAGCGAATCGTTAATTCTTCTAGAATTTGCTTTCCAAATGCCCCTAGTTCTTCGACTTTATTTTGAAAAATAAAGTTTTGAACCAGCTGTGAAAAAAGTAAACTTAAAATAAGAAATGCCGTAATGACGATACTAATATGACTGACAAGAAGCTTATAGAAATATTTATTCTTCATCTGCATTAACCGACTCATCGAACTTATACCCTATTCCCCATACCGTGTGAATAAATGGTTGTGAAGCTGTACCCACCTTCTTGCGCAACCTTTTAATATGAACGTCAACTGTTCGTTCGTCTCCATAAAACTGATACCCCCAAACCCTGTCTAATAACTGCTCTCTTGAAAACACTTGGCGGGGGTTTTTCACAAAATAATACAATAAATCAAACTCTTTAGGAGTCAAATTTGTTATAAGACTTTCCATATAATAGGCTTCCCGTTTCTCTTTACTCACTTTAAAAAATTCACTACGAACAAAATCCTGTTCAGAATCTTGATCTGCTACTGGCTGAAAACGCCTTGTAACAGCTTTTATTCGAGCCATAAGTGTAAGCGGGCTAAACGGTTTCGTTACATAATCATCTGCTCCCATCTCCAGTCCAAGCACCTGATCAGATTCGCTATCCTTTGCCGTCAACATAATGATGGGAACGCTGCTAAGCTCGCGAATTTTCCTACACAAGGTTACACCTTCCATTCCAGGAAGCATCCAATCTACAATAATTAAATCCCACTTTTCTTTATTAAAGCGCTCAAATCCCTCTATACCGTTATGGATAAATACACCTTCATATCCTTCTTTGGAAAAAAACATCTCTAGCATCGAACAAACACTCTCATTATCTTCAATGACTAAAATCTTCATCTATATCCCTCTCAATCCCGAAGCTTCTTTTCTTAAATTAAAACGAATTGTCCTAACGAATGCAATATGTATCTATTTTTGTTCCATACATTTCACCCTTCCTACCAGGATTCGTACATTTTTGTTCATATTTTAAGGATAAGCTATGTTTGTAGCAAAAATTAAAACGTAAGGCTCTATGAACAGGGAATAGCTTGCCTTGGTTAAAGAAAGCAACTACTTCTTATTATAGAGCCCCCAAAAAAAGGAGTGTAAATTCACATGAAGAAAAACATTTTGGTGGTATCTGCTTTAGCTTTAGGTGTTTTATTTACAGGAACAGGACTGAAGGACGTGTATGCTGCAGAAGACAAACCGAAAGACAGTATGGCAGAAAAGAGAGAATGGAAAGAAAAGCTAGTTAATGCCGAAAAGGTAAAGGAGTTAGAAGAAAAGGGGTACACAAAAAAAGAAATATTCAAGGGAGCTCACCTTGCAAAAAGAGCAGAAAAGTCGGTAGATGAAGTACTAGCTTACTACAAGGAGAATAACTCATCATGGGTGGATACTGCCAATCATTATAACGTAGAGCTAAATCATTTGGGAAAGAAAAAGAAAAAGCTTGCTTTCGTAGAGGAGAATATGGATGAAATTCTTCTTAAGTTAGCTGAATATACAAATACAAATCAAGAAGAATTGAGTAATTATTTAAACGATGACATGAAGCTAAAAGAGCTTATGGTAGCTGCTGTTCTTTCTACGCTAAGTAACTCCGATCTAGATGAAATACTAAAGCTTCATAACGAAGGGACTACTTTTAAAGAGCAGATGAGCGAACAAGGAATTGACCATACCCAATTCCATGAAGAAATGAAAAAGCTTCGTGAAGAGATAAAGACAGACATAACAAATTAACATTGTTTTGGAGAAAGGGAGAGGGGCTTGAATTTTTTAAAGCGTGCAATGATAAGTGTGAAGGCTCGGGCCGGTAAAAGTTTACTTCAGCTTTTTGTATTTACTGTTATTTGTATCCTCGTTTTATCGGGATTGACCATTCAAACAGCAGCAACTAAGTCTAGTGAACTAGCAAGAACTCAGCTTGGAGGAGAAGTTACCCTTCAAGCTGATATGACTAAACTAATGGAGCAGCAGCAAGGAGCTGGTGGAAGAGCAAAATTTCAGCCTGTTTCTGTCTCTGAAGAAGTAGCCTCAGAACTTCTCACTTTAGAACATATTAAGGGATATAACTTTTATGCAAATGCAACGGCCATCGCAGCCAATTTCGCCCCGATAGAAAGTGAAGAATCAGAAGATACGTCTACCTCAACTGCTGAAGACAAAGGTGGACAAATGGAGATGATGCCTGGAAAAATGATGGGCGATGTGTCTATGCAGGGAGTTATGTTCACCGATGCGGTTTCAGAGTTTAGGGAAGAGCAATCTACCCTTGTTGAGGGTCGTCACCTATCAAATATGGACGCGGGCCAAAACTTCCTATTAATGGAAATTACATTAGCAGAGGAAAATGACCTTTCAATTGGAGATAGGGTTAGCCTTCAGTCAACAACAGCAGAAGATCTAATGGAATATGAGATTGTTGGATTGTATGAAACAACCGTTTCTGCAGATAACACTCAGCAAGGAAGAGATTTTGCTACATTAAACCCATATAACAAGCTATATGTTCCCTATTCTTCGTTAACTCCATTTAAACGCGATAAAACAGACGGGACGATTGATAGTGCGGTCTATTTTATCGATGACCCTGTCAATATCGATTCCTTCGTAGAGTTAGCAAAGGAAACAGGTTTAATCGACTTAGATACGTATATGCTTGACAAAAATGATCAATTATTTCAGCAAATGATGGGACCAATTGAACATGTTGCCTCCTTTTCATCAAATGTAGTGATTTTAGTGACAGTTACTGGTGCTATGATTCTTGGACTTATTGTGATGATGAGCATCCGGGAGCGGAAATATGAAATGGGTGTGTTAATGGCGATTGGTGAGAAGCGATGGAAACTAGTCGGTCAATTTTTAGCAGAGATACTTGTTATTGCGATACTAGCTCTTGGACTTTCAAGCATTAGTGGTGACTTTGTTGCAACAAAGGTAGGAGATCAGCTACTTCAGCAGCAGCTGATAGATTCAGAAGCAGAAATTGATCCTGCCGCATTTAAACAAAGAATGCCTATGTTCGGTGGTCAAAATCAAGTTCTACAGGTCGATCCGATTGATGAACTGAATATTCAAGTCACGAACGAGGATCTTTCAATGCTCGCATTAATTGGATTGTTAATTGCTGTTCTTTCTACATTACTCCCTTCCCTATCCATTTTGCGAATGCAACCGAAAACCATTTTATCCAAGCAGGATTAATCATTGGAGGGAAAAATATGAGCAACCTATTAGAATTCAAAGATATTTCTTACTGGTACACACATGAAGGGAAACAACAACCAATCCTTAAAGATATAAATATCGCATTTGAAAAAGGTCTTTTCTATACGGTTACAGGACCATCAGGTTCTGGCAAGACAACGTTTCTATCTTTAGCTAGCGCATTAGATCTACCTAAGTCCGGCGACATTTTATATGAGGGAAAGAATATTCAAAAGATTGGGTTAACTAATTTTCGTAATCAATTTGTATCGATTGTCTTTCAATCTTACAATCTACTTCCCTATATGACAGCCTTACAAAATATTGTAACCGCTATGGAAATTACCAAGTCACCTGTTTCGAATAAGAAAACACATGCATTAAAAATGCTACAAAGAGTAGGAATCACAGAAGACAAAGCCAAACAAAAAGTCCTGACGTTAAGTGGTGGACAGCAACAAAGGGTATCTATCGCAAGAGCTCTCTGCTGCAATTCTAATCTTATTGTCGCAGATGAACCTACCGGTAATTTGGATGAAGACACAGCTAAAGAGATTGTTCGACTTTTCCAACATATCGCACACCATGAAAACAAATGCGTAATAATGGTCACACATGACCAACAAATTGCAAATGCATCTGACGTAATTGTCAAATTATCAAAAGGAAGCTTTACTGTCCAGTATAAGAAACAACCAGAATTTGTATAGTTTTATTATTGCCGAAATTGAATTCACACAAAAAAGCTTGGCTTCGACACCAAGCTTTTTTCGTATTCTTCGATACAATGCTTTACGCTAGGTAGACAAAATATCCCATAAACGCAATACTTAGTGCGTACATTATTGGATGTACTTCATTCGGCTTCTTTAACGCCAACATTGTTAACGGATAAAGAATGAACCCTAATGCAATTCCTGTTGCCACACTAAATGTCAGTGGCATCATAAGGATGGTTACAAAAGCTGGAATGACAATCTCTAGCTTACTCCAATCAATATGCTTCACTTCCATCGCCATTAATGCCCCAACAATTATCAATGCTGGTGAAGTAACCTCTGCCGTAACGACTGAAAGCAGTGGAGAGAAGAATAATGCAATGGCAAAACACCCGGAAATAATGATAGAAGTAAATCCCGTTCTTCCACCCGCAGCAATACCAGAGCTAGATTCAATCATTGATGCAGTCGTTGAGGTACCAAGAACGGCACCAACTACTGTAGAGGCTGAATCTGCTAACAGAGCTTTCCCCGCATTAGGAATCTCGTTATTCTTCATTAAGCCTGCTTGACTTGCAATTGCAATAAGAGCACCAGCCGTGTCAAAAAAAGCAACAAACAAAAAGGTAAAAATAACAGCAAGCATCTGCGGTGTTAGTATTTGATCTAAATGAAGAAACACTTCTCCAAAGGTTGGTTCTAAGCTTGGTATTCTTCCTATTACACTTGTTGGTTTATCAATGATTCCAACTAGCATTCCAATAATCGTAGAAATAACCATTCCGTAAAAAATAGCTCCCTTTACACCTCTAACGATTAATACAACCGTTAGTACAAAACAAAATACAGCTAGTAAAGTCGTAGTTGATTTAAGATCACCTATGGAGACAAAGGTTGCTTCATTTCCAATTATTAATCCTGCATTTTTTAAGCCAATAAATGCGATAAAGAACCCTATCCCTGCAGCAATAGCATGCTTGAGGTCTTTTGGGATGACATTAATAATTTTCTCACGAATCTTTAGCAAGCTAAGGATGACAAACAAAATCCCCGATACAAACACACCGGTAAGTGCAGTTTGCCAAGGAATCCCCATTCCAATACATACTGAAAAGGTAAAAAATGAATTCAACCCCATACTCGGTGCAATTCCAATTGGATAATTGGCGAGTAATCCAATTAACAAAGAACCAATAATAGCTGAGAGTGCTGTCGCTGTAAAGACTGCTCCTCGTTCCATTCCGGCCTCACTTAAAATGATGGGGTTGACAATTAATATATATGCCATCGATAAAAAGGTGGTAAACCCAGCAATCGTTTCTTGCTTATAGGTAGTACCACGTAAATCAAACTGAAAATACGTTGACACCTGTTGTTGCCTCCTTATTGAATTAATATAAAATATGATTCAAATATATAGAACCAAACAGAAAAAAGCTTCGCGTATGTACGCGAAGCTACCGAAAATGATTAAGGGAAAATACTAAACTTTCAATCAAGTATTCTTCCCTGTAGTCAAGCTATTTACGGCAGCTCGGTAGAAACGTTTAGGCCCTATCCCTAAACATATACAAGGGTATGTTCATTCTATAATGTTGATAATTCTATCAAACTGCTATTACACCGTCAATTTGAAAGTAAATTAACATTTTTCTTATTATAAGAAATATTTCGAGGAAAAGAACGGAGCTCCCCCTATTACGGGGGAGCTCCTATCCTTTAGACCATTTGACTTATATCCTTTTCAAGAACATCAATTGTCTCAGGGTGTTCAGATAATAGTACTTGAAGCCTGCCATACGACGAATAGACGGTTACAAGATGCCCAGACTCCATACCGTCAACTATTGAAGATTTTGTAACGTGCTGTGGAGTCATATTCAGCTCATTCCCTTTGTTCGATTGATTGACTAAGAAAATTCCATTATGTAAATTTAGAAACTCACTAACTGAAGCTTGCGCAAGCTCATCCACTTCATGTAATTCTTCCTCTGCATAAACAGAAGCGATTTTTAGAAAGCTAGACTCATCAGTAAGAATAGCTGTGAACAGTGGGGTTGGCCCAGTAATAACTTGGTTAACCAACCAATCTGCCTCCAACTGACCTTCTACTTTGCTAATTTCTAAGTGAATTTGATCATCTATAAAACGAATCATATTTTTCGCGAATAACGAAATATAGTCAACAAAAAAGTCCTTTTTATCCTTCTCATCAACTGGAAGAATACTCTCAACCAATGCATCAATATTTCCTTTTTTAATTTCCTCAAATCTTTCATCAGATAAGCTATGTTCTTTTTTATAACTTACCAATGCTTGAGAGAACTCCTCAAAGCTCATAAAGCATTTATCCACTAATGCTTGGGCAAGTAGCAAATGATTTTGCTTTTGCGCGCTCAGCATTTTCTCTACTTGCTCATCTGTTAAATAGCCAAGCTCTATCGCTATTTCACCAAAGCGTTTGTCCATCTGCTTTTGCTTTTCATGAACTTCTTCGGCTTGTACACCTGTCATAAACCCCTCATCAACTGCAATGATTCCAAATTTAACATGTGTAGATTGAGCGAATGCCAATGCTTCACTTAACTGTTCAGAAGTAATATAGCCTGAATTTAATAAGTAGTTACCAAAAAACTGACTAAACACCAACATTCCCCCCTTTTTTCTCAACCAAAACTTTTTCAATAATATTCGTAATTGCCTCTAAGGTTATTGGCTTTTGAATAAAGTCAAACGCACCATGCTCAAGTGCCGTTTTAAGATGGGCTTGTGTACCGACTGAAGATGCCATTACTACCTTAATTTGATCATCGTATTCTTTAATCTCCTTTAACGCTTCAATCCCATCTTTATCAGGCATGACAATATCCATCAATACAAGATCAGGATGATGTTCCTTCGTCAATTTTACAGCTACTTCCCCATTTTCTGCTTCTAATATATTTTCACATTTACATTTCTCTAAATTAGCTCTAACCTTTTTCCGGATTAGAACAGAATCATCACATATTAATACCATTAAATTATTTTCCAAGCTACTCATCTCCCTACAATGAACTGTAACATTATCCTATTTCTACAAAAACTTCAGAAATCCTTTTCATTTATGCGACTTTTTTACTATCTTAATAAACTTGACACATAATTAATCATTCAGATGTTTGATGTAAAATTGTTGCTTTAGAGTGGATCATAGAGATTCTGAAGTAGGAAGAGTGAGTGATGATGACTATTGGCATTCGCCATTAAGTGAGAAAGCAGAGTTTCTAGAGGAGAGGTGTTTTTTATCATTTGCAAATAACCTATATTCTTAGTTAGGATATATTTGATAAATAGCACAAAAAAAAACCGAAGAATTACTCTCCAGCTTGTATGTATAGTTTGGCTCCACAGGCAGGACTCGAACCTGCGACCGATCGGTTAACAGCCGATAGCTCTACCACTGAGCTACTGTGGAATGTTAATATGTATATAATACCATGTATATTCATAAAAATTCAAGTGTATATTATGGTGGGCCTAAATGGACTCGAACCATCGACCTCACGCTTATCAGGCGTGCGCTCTAACCAGCTGAGCTATAGGCCCCTAATTGGAGCGGGTGATGGGAATCGAACCCACGACATCAGCTTGGAAGGCTGAGGTTTTACCATTAAACTACACCCGCATATTAATTAAATGGAGGCGGCAACCGGATTTGAACCGGTGGTGAAGGTTTTGCAGACCTCTGCCTTACCACTTGGCTATGCCGCCCTTTTGGCTGGGCTAGCAGGATTCGAACCTACGCATGACGGAGTCAAAGTCCGTTGCCTTACCGCTTGGCTATAGCCCACTATTTATAATCACATATTAAATTATTTAATAATAATGGGGCGACTGATGGGAATCGAACCCACGAGTGTCGGAGCCACAATCCGATGCGTTAACCACTTCGCCACAGCCGCCATGATAAATACTTTGTTTGATTGGCAGGGGCAGTAGGAATCGAACCCACACCGGAGGTTTTGGAGACCTCTGTTCTACCGTTAAACTATGCCCCTATGTAAATGGTGGAGGGGGACGGATTCGAACCGCCGAACCCGAAGGAGCGGATTTACAGTCCGCCGCGTTTAGCCACTTCGCTACCCCTCCATAATGAAAGGTGGCTCAGGACGGAATCGAACCGCCGACACAAGGATTTTCAGTCCTTTGCTCTACCGACTGAGCTACTGAGCCAAATAATATTTTAACATACTTATTTCGTAAAATGAGTCAAAGTCAAACCTTCGTCCCGATTTCAGAATGATTATTCATGAAGCCATTCAATCGGTACGCTGTTGATTATTCAAGAAGCTTATTCATTCGTGCTCTACCGACTGAGCTACTGAGCAAATATAATAATGTATTACTTGTTTCGTAAAAATGGCGGTCCGGACGGGACTCGAACCCGCGACCTCCTGCGTGACAGGCAGGCATTCTAACCAACTGAACTACCGGACCAAATTGCGGGGACAGGATTTGAACCTGCGACCTTCGGGTTATGAGCCCGACGAGCTACCGGACTGCTCCACCCCGCGATAATATAATAGTAATAAAAAATATGGAGGAGGAAGAGGGATTCGAACCCCCGCGCGGTTTAACCCGCCTGTCGGTTTTCAAGACCGATCCCTTCAGCCGAACTTGGGTATTCCTCCGTTTAATTATAATATGAAGTTAATAGCGGCGGAGGGAATCGAACCCACGACCTCACGGGTATGAACCGTACGCTCTAGCCAGCTGAGCTACGCCGCCATGATGAATCAAATTATAATTGGTGGAGCCTAGCGGGATCGAACCGCTGACCTCCTGCGTGCAAGGCAGGCGCTCTCCCAGCTGAGCTAAGGCCCCAATGAATTTATAAGAAGTGGTCGGGAAGACAGGATTCGAACCTGCGACCCCTTGGTCCCAAACCAAGTGCTCTACCAAGCTGAGCTACTTCCCGTAATGGCGCGCCCGAGAGGAGTCGAACCCCTAACCTTTTGATCCGTAGTCAAACGCTCTATCCAATTGAGCTACGGGCGCTTTTTATAAAATGATGCCGAGGACCGGAATCGAACCGGTACGGTAGTCACCTACCGCAGGATTTTAAGTCCTGTGCGTCTGCCAGTTCCGCCACCCCGGCACTATCTTTGGAGCGGAAGACGGGATTCGAACCCGCGACCCCCACCTTGGCAAGGTGGTGTTCTACCACTGAACTACTTCCGCATATATAAATAATGCGGGTGAAGGGAGTCGAACCCCCACGCCTTGCGGCGCCAGATCCTAAGTCTGGTGCGTCTGCCAATTCCGCCACACCCGCATATTCTAAATGGTGAGCCATGAAGGACTCGAACCTTCGACCCTCTGATTAAAAGTCAGATGCTCTACCGACTGAGCTAATGGCTCATTCAAAAAATGGTGCCGGCGAGAGGACTTGAACCCCCAACCTACTGATTACAAGTCAGTTGCTCTACCAATTGAGCTACACCGGCATAAAACATATGGTGGAGGATGACGGGATCGAACCGCCGACCCCCTGCTTGTAAGGCAGGTGCTCTCCCAGCTGAGCTAATCCTCCATATTAAAATGGTGACCCGTACGGGATTCGAACCCGTGTTACCGCCGTGAAAGGGCGGTGTCTTAACCGCTTGACCAACGGGCCAATTTAGTAAGTCTAGCAATGTCCTACTCTCACAAGGGGACAGCCCCTAACTACCATCGGCGCTGAGAAACTTAACTTCCGTGTTCGGCATGGGAACGGGTGTGACCTTCTCGCAATAATTACTAGACTTTAAATTAGCGACAAAAATTATATTAACAAAACAATAATATTTTGTCAAGAGGTTCATTCCCTCAAAACTAGATAATGTATAGAAGAAGAAAGAATAACGGTAATGCCATTTTCATAACTAATCCAGCTCCGGCTCCTACCTTCTATCGAAGTTGTACAGTCGCCTTCGCTTTCTTATTTGGTTAAGTCCTCGATCGATTAGTATCAGTCAGCTCCACATGTCACCATGCTTCCACCTCTGACCTATCAACCTGATCATCTTTCAGGGATCTTACTAGCTTGCGCTATGGGAAATCTCATCTTGAGGGGGGCTTCATGCTTAGATGCTTTCAGCACTTATCCCTTCCGCACATAGCTACCCAGCGATGCCTTTGGCAAGACAACTGGTACACCAGCGGTGCGTCCATCCCGGTCCTCTCGTACTAAGGACAGCTCCTCTCAAATTTCCTACGCCCACGACGGATAGGGACCGAACTGTCTCACGACGTTCTGAACCCAGCTCGCGTACCGCTTTAATGGGCGAACAGCCCAACCCTTGGGACCGACTACAGCCCCAGGATGCGATGAGCCGACATCGAGGTGCCAAACCTCCCCGTCGATGTGGACTCTTGGGGGAGATAAGCCTGTTATCCCCGGGGTAGCTTTTATCCGTTGAGCGATGGCCCTTCCATGCGGAACCACCGGATCACTAAGCCCGACTTTCGTCCCTGCTCGACTTGTAGGTCTCGCAGTCAAGCTCCCTTGTGCCTTTACACTCTACGAATGATTTCCAACCATTCTGAGGGAACCTTTGGGCGCCTCCGTTACTCTTTAGGAGGCGACCGCCCCAGTCAAACTGCCCACCTGACACTGTCTCCCGCCCCGATCAGGGGCGTGGGTTAGAATTTCAATACAGCCAGGGTAGTATCCCACCAATGCCTCCACCGAAGCTGGCGCTCCGGCTTCCAAGGCTCCTACCTATCCTGTACAAGCTGTACCAAAATTCAATATCAGGCTACAGTAAAGCTCCACGGGGTCTTTCCGTCCTGTCGCGGGTAACCTGCATCTTCACAGGTACTATAATTTCACCGAGTCTCTCGTTGAGACAGTGCCCAGATCGTTACGCCTTTCGTGCGGGTCGGAACTTACCCGACAAGGAATTTCGCTACCTTAGGACCGTTATAGTTACGGCCGCCGTTTACTGGGGCTTCGATTCAGAGCTTCGCTTACGCTAACCCCTCCTCTTAACCTTCCAGCACCGGGCAGGCGTCAGCCCCTATACTTCGCCTTGCGGCTTTGCAGAGACCTGTGTTTTTGCTAAACAGTCGCCTGGGCCTATTCACTGCGGCTTTTCAGGGCTATTCACCCTAAAAAGCACCCCTTCTCCCGAAGTTACGGGGTCATTTTGCCGAGTTCCTTAACGAGAGTTCTCTCGCTCACCTTAGGATTCTCTCCTCGCCTACCTGTGTCGGTTTGCGGTACGGGCACCTTTTTCCTCGCTAGAGGCTTTTCTTGGCAGTGTGGAATCAGGAACTTCGGTACTTTATTTCCCTCGCCATCACAGCTCCGCCTTATGGTAACGGGATTTGCCTCGTTACCGGCCTAACTGCTTGGACGCGCATATCCAACAGCGCGCTTACCCTATCCTCCTGCGTCCCCCCATTGCTCAAACGGAAAAGAGGTGGTACAGGAATATCAACCTGTTGTCCATCGCCTACGCTTTTCAGCCTCGGCTTAGGTCCCGACTAACCCTGAGCGGACGAGCCTTCCTCAGGAAACCTTAGGCATTCGGTGGATGGGATTCTCACCCATCTTTCGCTACTCATACCGGCATTCTCACTTCTAAGCGCTCCACCAGTCCTTGCGGTCTAGCTTCAACGCCCTTAGAACGCTCTCCTACCACTGACATCGTAGATGTCAATCCACAGCTTCGGTGATACGTTTAGCCCCGGTACATTTTCGGCGCGGAGTCACTCGACCAGTGAGCTATTACGCACTCTTTAAATGGTGGCTGCTTCTAAGCCAACATCCTGGTTGTCTAAGCAACTCCACATCCTTTTCCACTTAACGTATACTTTGGGACCTTAGCTGGTGGTCTGGGCTGTTTCCCTTTCGACTACGGATCTTATCACTCGCAGTCTGACTCCCATGGATAAGTCTTTGGCATTCGGAGTTTATCTGAATTCGGTAACCCGATGGGGGCCCCTAGTCCAAACAGTGCTCTACCTCCAAGACTCTTACTACATGAGGCTAGCCCTAAAGCTATTTCGGAGAGAACCAGCTATCTCCAAGTTCGATTGGAATTTCTCCGCTACCCACACCTCATCCCCGCACTTTTCAACGTGCGTGGGTTCGGGCCTCCATCCAGTGTTACCTGGACTTCACCCTGGACATGGGTAGATCACCTGGTTTCGGGTCTACGACCACATACTCATTCGCCCTATTCAGACTCGCTTTCGCTACGGCTCCGTCTATCCAACTTAACCTTGCATGTAATCGTAACTCGCCGGTTCATTCTACAAAAGGCACGCTATCACCCATTAACGGGCTCTAACTACTTGTAGGCACACGGTTTCAGGATCTTTTTCACTCCCCTTCCGGGGTGCTTTTCACCTTTCCCTCACGGTACTGGTTCACTATCGGTCACTAGGGAGTATTTAGCCTTGGGAGATGGTCCTCCCAGCTTCCGACGGGATTTCACGTGTCCCGCCGTACTCAGGATCCACTCAAGAGGGAACGAAGTTTCAACTACAGGGTTGTTACCTTCTCTGACCAGCCTTTCCAGGCTTGTTCGTTTACTCCGTTCCTTTGTAACTCCGTATAGAGTGTCCTACAACCCCAAGAGGCAAGCCTCTTGGTTTGGGCTAATCCCGTTTCGCTCGCCGCTACTCAGGGAATCGCATTTGCTTTCTCTTCCTCCGGGTACTTAGATGTTTCAGTTCCCCGGGTCTGCCTTCCATATCCTATGTATTCAGATAAGGATTCCATCCCATTACGGATAGAGGGTTTCCCCATTCGGAAATCTCCGGATCAAAGCTTACTTACAGCTCCCCGAAGCATATCGGTGTTAGTACCGTCCTTCATCGGCTCCTAGTGCCAAGGCATTCACCGTGCGCCCTTTCTAACTTAACCTATAAGCTTTCAATACACATCGCATCTCTTCGTCAGCTTCCTTCGCTCCGCTCCTCATGTACATAAGTACATTCCGGTGCTCACTCAGTTGCTTCCTCGACCTGCTCGCGTCTTGAAACCTTCTAATTTCTTGTTTAGAGAAAATCTTAAGATTGGCGATTACTCGGTAATTCTTTATTGTCTAGCTTCGGCTCCTAACTTCTCGGTCGTTTCGATCCGCCCCCACAAATCCAAAAACAGGATTTGCATGGTCAGCTCTCCAACGTCTGTCGAAGTTGAACAGTCGCCTACGCCTTTCAATTTGGTTTCTTCTATATTTCATTATCTAGTTTTCAAGGAACAAGTTCACTTTCTTCTATAATAAGAAGAGAGTTTGTTATAGAGAGATTGCTCTCTCAAAACTAAACGAACCATAAGCGTCAACTTTCATGTAAATATCCTTAGAAAGGAGGTGATCCAGCCGCACCTTCCGATACGGCTACCTTGTTACGACTTCACCCCAATCATCTGTCCCACCTTAGGCGGCTGGCTCCAAAAGGTTACCCCACCGACTTCGGGTGTTACAAACTCTCGTGGTGTGACGGGCGGTGTGTACAAGGCCCGGGAACGTATTCACCGCGGCATGCTGATCCGCGATTACTAGCGATTCCGGCTTCATGCAGGCGAGTTGCAGCCTGCAATCCGAACTGAGAATGGTTTTATGGGATTGGCTAAACCTCGCGGTCTTGCAGCCCTTTGTACCATCCATTGTAGCACGTGTGTAGCCCAGGTCATAAGGGGCATGATGATTTGACGTCATCCCCACCTTCCTCCGGTTTGTCACCGGCAGTCACCTTAGAGTGCCCAACTGAATGCTGGCAACTAAGATCAAGGGTTGCGCTCGTTGCGGGACTTAACCCAACATCTCACGACACGAGCTGACGACAACCATGCACCACCTGTCATCCTGTCCCCCGAAGGGGAACGCCCTATCTCTAGGGTTGTCAGGAGATGTCAAGACCTGGTAAGGTTCTTCGCGTTGCTTCGAATTAAACCACATGCTCCACCGCTTGTGCGGGCCCCCGTCAATTCCTTTGAGTTTCAGTCTTGCGACCGTACTCCCCAGGCGGAGTGCTTAATGCGTTAGCTGCAGCACTAAAGGGCGGAAACCCTCTAACACTTAGCACTCATCGTTTACGGCGTGGACTACCAGGGTATCTAATCCTGTTCGCTCCCCACGCTTTCGCGCCTCAGCGTCAGTTACAGACCAGAGAGTCGCCTTCGCCACTGGTGTTCCTCCACATCTCTACGCATTTCACCGCTACACGTGGAATTCCACTCTCCTCTTCTGCACTCAAGTTCCCCAGTTTCCAATGACCCTCCACGGTTGAGCCGTGGGCTTTCACATCAGACTTAAGGAACCGCCTGCGCGCGCTTTACGCCCAATAATTCCGGACAACGCTTGCCACCTACGTATTACCGCGGCTGCTGGCACGTAGTTAGCCGTGGCTTTCTGGTTAGGTACCGTCAAGGTACCGCCCTATTCGAACGGTACTTGTTCTTCCCTAACAACAGAGTTTTACGATCCGAAAACCTTCATCACTCACGCGGCGTTGCTCCGTCAGACTTTCGTCCATTGCGGAAGATTCCCTACTGCTGCCTCCCGTAGGAGTCTGGGCCGTGTCTCAGTCCCAGTGTGGCCGATCACCCTCTCAGGTCGGCTACGCATCGTTGCCTTGGTGAGCCGTTACCTCACCAACTAGCTAATGCGCCGCGGGCCCATCTATAAGTGATAGCCGAAGCCATCTTTCAGAATCCTAACATGTGTTAGGAGCCATTATCCGGTATTAGCCCCGGTTTCCCGGAGTTATCCCAGTCTTATAGGCAGGTTGCCCACGTGTTACTCACCCGTCCGCCGCTAATCTTTAAAAGCAAGCTTTTAAAGATCCGCTCGACTTGCATGTATTAGGCACGCCGCCAGCGTTCGTCCTGAGCCAGGATCAAACTCTCCATTAAAGAGTATTGATTAGCTCAATAGTTAAAACAAATTTAAAACGTTGACGTTATGGTTCGTTTAGTTTTCAAAGAACAATATGACACAAGAATAAATTCTACATCTTCACTATTATTATGTCAATATTTTTTGTGTTCACTTTCGCTTCAACAGCGACAAAAACTATATTAACATAATTATTTTCTGTTTGTAAAGCCTTTTTTAAAACTAATTTCGCTTTTATTTTTTATCAGCGACAGGAATTAATATTACACGACTAGTATTATTTAGTCAATATATTTATATATAGATTTTAATATTATTTCTATCATAGGATGCAAAACAACTATATAGGCAACAAATGGTCCAAACCGGATAGAGCGAATATATTGCTATTGTACCTAAATACTGTATGTAAGATGCGATATAAATTAATCATTTTCTTCGATTAGAAGAGAAAGTCCTCCCTATCGTTTAGCAGAGCTCAGAAACAGGCAAAAGACATCGAAGCCTTTCTTCAATGTCTTTTGCTTTATATTCTTGCTTTGAAGACGTAAGCTCTTTTTGAAATTTTTAGAATAACATTTCCTTATGATTAGAAAATAGCTCTCCCCCATAATAGGACAATATTTCTTCAACAAACTCAGAAAATCGTTTATGGTCATGACTAGAAAAAAATTGATCTACATTTTGAACAATTTTATTGTAGACTTCTTCATTTGATTCTTTAAGGCATCTAGCTCTCCATTTTCCTATCCCCATCCAATTTCCATCTGTTCTTATTACTAATTCAGATAATCCTTCGATTAAGTTATTGACAATGAAAAGTTGCTCTCCCTCATCTTTACAAGTTCTCAAATCGTATAATTGATCTGTTATCTTATATCTAAGCTTAGCAAAGTCCTCACTACTCCACATTGCCATTCCGTTCATAAGGGTAGACTTCGCTTCTTTTTTCACTTTTCCTCCTAAATCATCAGTATCCTCTACAATAATTCCTTCTGCACAGATTTTTATAATTGTAGGCACTCCCGTATAACGAGCTGTTTCAAATTGATAATACAGAGCTGATTCAGTAAAGACGAACGCTTCAATCTTTCTGTCTTCGAATATATAACAAGATAAATGAGGACTCTCTTGTGTTTCATCAATGATTAATAGATCAATATCAGATTCTCGATTTTGTTGATTATGAATGATGCTACCACCTACCATACCCACTGATGCATTTGGATAAAATCGCTTTATAAACTGATTGACTAGCTCTATAATCGACTCTTCCATTGTACTCACTCCCTTCATATTCATCTATGCGTTCCGTTTGGGTATTAGAACGAGATCCTTATATTCCTCATTTGAATCTAAGACCGTTTCCGATGTGAATGAGGAGCGCTTTATTCTCATTGTCTGACTTAGGTAGAATTACATTCTCGTAAAGCAACCGTTATATTCTATATAACTTTGTCTATGAAATAAAAAAACTATAAACAAACTCATAATTTTAAGAGTTTATCTATAGTCTTTTGAACTGCAGGTTATACAGTTTCTTAGTCCTTTCTATGCAGAAATATCCCAGTCCTCTTCGATCGTTTCTTTATAGAAGAAAAGGAACTCTCTTAAAAATGGATGATGAAGCTTATTACTTCCTTCGGTTACTACCATTTGAAGAACTGGTTGAATATGTTTCTTAACAATTTCTCGCTCTATGTCTACTAAAACATTGTAATTCTCTTCATTTTCCAATTGTTCATTTACAAGAGCACTTAAAAATAACGTTATACACCCTAGGTGGTCTGGATACCGGTCATTTTCTAGCGGATAATAGAATCCCATGCTTTCATATAATTGGATTAAACAAAGTAAGTCTTTCTTTCTAGACTCTGTACCCTCCCCTTCATTCACCTTATAGGAAGAAAGGTAAGGTGATATAAAAAACTTCCCTGGGATAAAAAAATGATTCTCATACCATAACTCCACTTGCTCTCTATCATAATATGTGTGAAACGGAAGCTGGTCTTGGAGCTCCTTGGGTATCTGGTTCATTAAAATCTCATATTGATTCCATTCCCCTAACCATATACTCGATAAAATATTTGCAATTGCCATCTTGCCTTGTTGCTCTTGTTTTAATTGAGTCATTCTTATCACCTCTCCATCTAATTAAGCCTTATTTACTTCTACATATACATCCTGTTGAGCTGGCCCGCCAACTAGTAGATCTGCTAGAAACCCTTCAAAGTAGCTTTCATCCTTTTCCGCTAAAGTATTTACGGAAAATCCTTTTCCACGAGGTGGCGTATAGCCTGACTCTTCATGTAGTGGCTTATTAAACTCGAATGGCAGATGGCCATATGGGTCTGCTGGCTTGATCGTTTTTCCATCAACTCTTTCAACATTTGACCCATAAGAAAAATGACCGAAACTGAAATTTGCTCCTACAACCCCCGGCTTTATCCCTGGTGTAACAAGAACTTTAGATTTAACTTGTGCATTGTTTGAGAGAATAATAACTTCATCATTCGTGTTAATCCCTTTTGAATTTGCATCTAGAGGATTCATCCACAAGTAGTTCTCAGGGCGGATTTCTCGAAGCCATGGATCTCCTTCTGTACGATGTGTTGCCATATTTCTAGATTTCCAATTAATAAATTGTAATGGCTTATTAGGCTTATATATTTCACCATTGTAGGTTTTGATCTCCTCTGCCACTGGGACTCCTTCAAAGAATTTTCCAGTATACGCACTTTTAAACATGGCAGCTTTTTCATCGTAAAAGTACACTTGATTGCCCCATCGATATTTTAATTGATTCCCTTCATATTCATCTCCAAGCGGTTCAAATCTACCACCACGGTTTAATACATAGACAACCTTTTTCCATTCTTCAGGCTTTACTGCCTGTTTTAATTTATTCATATTAAAGTATTTACCTAATGCGTTTTTTCTAGCTTTTTCAAAGATAGCTAGCTCCTCTGCATTTGCATCAGGTACTGGTTTTTTGCCATCAAAAGCAATATTAGCAATTCGTTTCAGATAATAATCTTCTGGTTCATGCAAAGCCGACCCATCAACAAATGCTCGATCACCTACACCTGGAAGACCCATTTCTTTTAGGAGATCAATGTATACCTGCTCTGTAGGTTTTGCATCAGATACAATTCGTATAACCGGCTGAATTACTCCAGCAAACTTGTACTTTAGGATGGGGAATATATCTTCTGCATTCCAACTTTCCAAATACGCTAGGTCCGGCAATACAAAGTCTGCAAACTTCGTAGTTTCCCCAATAATCACATCTGAAGAAACGACAAGCTCGATTGTTTTTCCGTCCTTTAAAAATTTCTCTTGCATCTCCGAACGTGGTCCTGCCATAACAGGTGACGTACGATTAATAAGTAGAGCTCTTATTTTATATGGATATCCTTCTGCTGAACTAGGAAGGACATCTTGGATTAATTTATTTCCAAATGGATACCACGGTCGCTTAGCTGGATAACCATCTTTTTCAAATAAGGATGTCTTTTCATAAGGAACTTTATGACGGGTGACTGGAATTCCCCATCCTTTATTTGCATTTGGAATTGTCGCTAGATCATATCGCCCCTCGGTTGCTTTATATTTCGCACCTAACGCAGTATCCCCGCCCTTCCAATCATGACTTCCAACTAAGTGAAGCAGCATATTAATGGCTCTAACGTTGTAGTACCCATTCGTGTGCATGGCTGGACCCCGATAAGAGTGGATTCCAACCTTCTTACCATGTGACGTAAATTCCTTTGCTAGTTGGATTATTTGATTAACAGTCACATCACATAATTCAGAATACGCTTCAAGGGTCTTTTCCATCACTTTTTCTTTAAATATCGTAAATACGGATTTTACCTTAATTCCATTTATGGTCGTATTTACTTCAAGCTCTCCATTCGTTGCATTCGAATGGGTTATTGGGTTTCCGTCTTCTATAACGACATATTCTTCTTCTCCAATTCCTAAATCCTTCGCTCTTAAGAAAGGACGTTTTTTATCATCTACATTTACTAAGAAGGTTGCGTCGCTCCATGTAGTTTCACCATCTAAATTTGCTGCTTTCTCATTCGGATTTCTTAAGTATGTTTCATCGTAGCGGTTGTTTTCAATTATCCATCTTGCCATACCAAGAGCTAATGCACCATCTCCTCCTGGCTTTACAGGAATCCATTGATGTGCTTTTTCGGCCGTCTTACTATACCTTGGATCGATTACAACCATCTTCATTCCTCGATCAATCGCATTCGTAATTTGTGGCGCAAAAGTAGTTGGTCCTCTATTGGCTACCATTGGATTTGTTCCCCAAATAAGGACGAACTCAGCATTGTCATAATCAGGAATCATCCGCTTCTTAGCTTTTTCGGTATCATAGGAACGAACATTTCCCATAACACTAGTAATACCGCAATATCCTCCGTGGTCATAATAATTAGCAGTACCTAAGCTTCCTGCTGCTAACCTTTCAATAAATTCACGACGATGGCCAGCCATTACAGCAATTTGATTGGATTTCGGACCAAAATCAGGATGATCTGTATTAATTAATACATCTTTATACTTTTGATCAAATGCAACCTTCTCCATCCTCCCTGCCTTAACTTGTTCCCAATCTGACATTACTTGTTCTTCAGGGACATATGCCCATATATTTTTTAAACCGGGTGTCCCTAATTCTTTGCTTCCTTCCAAAATTTCTTTGTATGCTTCTTCCCATGTAACGGTTTTCCAAACACCACTTCCACGCTCCCCTACACGCTTAAGTGGTTTCTGAATACGAAATGTATCATATACAGTCTGAATTCCTGCTTGTCCTTTAAGACATGTTCTTGCCCCGCGGAATCCTCTTCCCGCTTTCGCAATATCCCCGGTCCCTTTTACCGCTTCCTTCACTGGCGTTGTATAATTGATATGGCCATATGGAATCATATTCATCGGACTGTATTGATTTCCAGCAATTTTTCGAACGATCGAGGAATAGGCTCCCGCACTACCTCCCACAACATACGCCTTTATTGTACAAGTCGCATTACATTGCTGACATGAAGTGAAAATTATATTTTCTGCTGAATAGTCTTGATAATCACTTCCTACTCCATGCTCTTCATCTGTCCAAACTCCGCTCATTACCTGTTTGACTGGACCTACAAAGGCAGGGCCTACAAATGCAATTGCGCCAAGTGTACCTAACGCCTTTAGAAATCCTCTTCTCTTCATTTTTTTATCTTCCATTGTTGTTCACCTCATTTACATCCATTTCAGACTCTTCTATCGGTAGCAACTTCTCTCCGAATGTGTAAATAATTAGTCCCATAGCAACCACCCCTACACTTACCATCCATTCGTTAAATGACGGGAAGTAATTGCCCCAAGGTAATTCATGGAACAGAGGGACAATTAATGGAGGAACAACGATATTAAAACGTACCCCAATAATTCCAATGACTATAGCAATAGCTGCAAAGAGCAAGGCATTCACTGATTGGTTTGTTCGCTTCCAAAAAACAATCGTTATCGGGATGACTGCTCCGATAAACATTTGTACTCCCCAAAATGACCAGGAAAAACCACTTGCCATCATCGTTCCTAATGTATCTAAATGTTCTGTTTCTAAGCCATACCAGCCAGTCAAATATTCATAAAATTGAAGACCGAGGTCAATGATTAGAAAACCCACCATTAGCTTTGAAAGTGACATGATCATTTCTTTATCAATAGGCTGTTTAGTTGCTTTTTTCTTAATAATATACATGGCTAGCAGTAGCGCGGTGCCAGATACCATTGCTGAAACTACGAAAATAATCGGAAAAATAGCGGTGTGCCAAGCTGGTCTTGCTTTAACTAACGCAAAAATCGTACCAGTACCGCCATGAACACCAATAATCGCTAATGGGATACCGATTGTTCCTAATATTTTCATCCATATATGATCACGTTTTTTGGTAGCAGCATTAACTGTTGCATTTTTAAATGTAATCAATTTAGCTACTTTTCCTTTTACCGTATTCGTCTTTGCTATTCTGACAAGATCCTCGCGCATAGCAATATAAAGTTCTACTGTTAAAAGCGCTATATATACAAGGTAAAAGTGGACCTCCCAAGCGAGTGCCGATGTAACATTCCAATAAATTATTGCGTTAAATAAACGTTCTGGTCGACCAAGATCCATTAAGACAAAGGTTAACGCGACAATCATACAGACGATGGCAGTAAATAGAGCTGCTTTACCGATTCGTTCATATTCTTCCATGCCAAAAACATAAATTAATGTGGATAATAAAAATGAGCCTGCACTTAACCCAACAAAAAAGATGTAGAAAGCTATCCATGCACCCCACGGCGTAATACTTGATAGGTTAGTAGCTGATAATCCATCCATAAACCGGCCAATAATGAAATACCCACCTACGGCAAAAGAAGCAAACAGAAAGGAAATCCAAATTTTAAATACCGAAGATGATTTAAGTTGCTGTTTGGTCTGTAAGGCTAAATTCGACATGTATTTCATCCCTCCTATCTTAAATAAATAACACTTGGATGTGTTCCTAATTCTTCTTTTAAACGAAAAGCTCTTGGACTTGCAGCTAGTTTGGATACCACGCTGTTTGGGTCATTTATATCTCCAAAATAACGGGCATCTCCTATGCATGTCTCTACACATGCAGGCTCTTCCCCACGTTGTAGACGATGGAAGCAAAAGCTACACTTTCTTACTGTTCCAATAGGAGTTTTCCCTTCTTTTCTTTCTCCTCTTTCAGTCCCATATTCAGGGCTTGAGACATCATTAAACCCCATCATTTCTTGTTCATAGCTATCACCAAAATCAAATGAACGGGCTCCATACGGACAAGCGACAATACAATAGCGACAGCCTATACATCGATCATTGTCTATAGCTACGATTCCATTTTCCATTTTGTATGTGGCTCTAGTTGGACAAACTTGAGCACATGCTGGTTTGTCACATTGCATGCAGGGTCTAGGTAAATTCACTGCTCTGATATTTGGAAATTCGCCTTCTAATTTCTCCATTACCACGTTATAAGAAATTCCAGGAGGCGTTCGATTCTCCGCTTTACAAGATACTGTACACGTATCACAGCCAACACATTTTTTTAAGTCAATCACCATAACCCATTTAGGTCCACTTTTCTCCTTTTGGGTAGTGTGATCTACCCCTGAAGCGTAGTACTTACCGAATTCCTTTGTTAAAGAAGAAGAATAAGTTTGATGAAAATCTACAATATCTAATCTCCCATTTATTACTTTACGTGCATCTCTTGCCATATTTAAACCTAACTCAGAATCATAAGGGGAATTAGACATCTCCTTTTTTGAATCAGGAAGTACCAAATCGACTAATTTGTCAAAGTCCTTCGGCTCGGGTCCCCGATTAAACAATAATCCCATTGTGATCACCTCATTCTACTTTTTCATTGTCTCTTGGATCTCTTTTACTTCCTCAATTTCTTCTGCAAAATCACTAGTTAGCTCCTTAGCTGACTTTTTAAATTCCTTCAACGTTTGACCAAAGGCTCTACCGATTTCAGGTAATTTCTTTGGACCAAAAATGATTAATGCTAATACTAGGATTAATATAAGTCCTGGGATCCCAATGTTAGATAACATACTCTCACTTCCTTTTGGTTGGATTCATCTTTCTATCTATTCAACTTGCAAGTTACGTGCCAACTATTTGAAAGCACTTGGAAATACTGCATTTTCTGCCAACTTAGTTCTTCATTTAACACCTCAAGTACCCGTCCTTTGGCTATTCTTCAAGTATTTACACTAATGATCAAACCCTATGCATACAAAAAAGCACTCCAGTCATTGCCTGAGTGCTTTTTCAAAGAGTGTGACATTTTGACACGTTATGCCTTTTTGTCATATGTCAATTTGTCATCGTTCAGTTAAGTTGTATTGCTCGATTTTCCGATATAGATTTCGAACACTTATCCCTAAGGCTTCTGCTGCCTTCGTCTTATTCCATGATAAAGTGTGAAGTGCTTTTTCAATGTGTTCCATTTCTAATTCTTCTAAAGTCTTTAATGTTAGGGGTTTTTCTATTTCTCCTGAAGATATAGGTGAAAGTAGCAAATCCTCAACTTCTACAATGTTTCCTTTCGATAAGAGAAGGCCTCTTTCTATTAAATGTTGGAGCTCCCGTACATTCCCTGGAAAAGGATAGGATTCTAGTTGCTTGATTGTATTATCTGAAAAGATCTTTTCTGTTTTCTTTGCTTTTTCAATAAAAAAACGGATGAGTACAGGAATATCCTCGATTCTTTCCCTTAGTGGAGGGACATATAGCTTAACTACATTTAAGCGGTAATACAAATCCTCTCTGAAATTCCCTTCCTCTACCTCTTTCTCCATCTGTCGATTCGTTGCAGCAACAACACGTACTTTTACTCTTCTCTGCCTGATATCCCCTACACGTCGAAACTCTCCTGATTCTAGAAATCTTAGCAGCTTTACCTGAACTGCTTGTGGCATTTCACCAAGCTCATCTAAAAATAATGTGCCACCATCTGCTACTTCTACTAATCCTTTCTTTTCTTGATTCGCTCCTGTAAAAGCTCCTTTTGCATGTCCAAATAATTCACTTTCAAGTAAGGTTTCTGAAATAGCTCCTGAATTCAGTGCAACAAATGGTTCTTCTCTTCTATTACTCCAATAATGCAGGGCTTTAGCAAACAGCTCTTTTCCCGTACCGCTTTCCCCTTCAATCAGTACAGGCACTTCACTATCAGCTATTCGCTTGGTTAACTGTACAACCTCCTGCAATTTTGAGCTTTCTCCAACAATATGAAATTGGTTTTGCTGTTTTATTAACTTCCGCATGCTTTCATTTTTATCTTTTAAGCTCTTATTTTCTCTAGCTTTTTGAATGATCAATTCTAATTCAGATAAATTATATGGCTTAGTTAAATAATCAAAAGCACCATATTTCATCGCTTCAATCGCTGTTTCAATCGTACCGTGACCAGTAAGCATGATAATTTGCATATCAGGCTGTATGATTTTCGTTTCTTTTAATAGTGAAATTCCATCTTTTTTTGGCAGACGAATATCAAACACACCAATATCATAATAGTTATTCGTTAATAGTGATAATGCCTCTTCTGCACTATCAGCATGTTCTACATCATAGCCCTTCCTCTTCAATCGTTTGACAAGCAGTTGTAGTAAATCCTTTTCATCATCAACAATTAATAGCTTTGCTGTAGTCACTTAATCATCCCCCTTTACTTTCCCATCAATTGGGATCATCACTTGCATGGCAGTTCCATTGCCGACCTCACTCCATACATCGATTTTCCCACCAAACTGCTGTATGATCCCATAACAAACTGATAACCCAAGTCCTGTTCCTTTCCCTACAGGCTTTGTTGTATAGAATGGGTCAAAGATTCGCGGAATCATTTCTTTTGGTATGCCACTACCTGTATCAATTACTTTTATTAATAAATTCTCGTCATCCTGCCATACACCTAAAGTAAGGCTGCCTTCCTCTTCCATTGCATCTACAGCATTATTGATTAGATTGACAACAATTTGCATTAGCTTTAAGCCATCACCTGCTATTTTTGGCAAGTTTCCCTCAATATCTAGCCTTACATTTATTTGGTTTTTCTTAAGCGAATATTCTACTAAACTTATACTGTTTTCGATTACTTCTCTTACATCCATATAGCTTTCATTCCAAATAGATTTCCTAGAAAAATTTAATAGATTATTCGTAATTTTTTTACATCGCTCGGTGTTTTCCTTTATCTTTTTTAAATAGAAGTTCATTTCTACTTCATCTAACTCTTCATCTTGGATACTTATCCGATCGATTAAGTCCTCTGCATATACGTTAATTGTTGTTAGAGGATTGTTCACTTCATGCGCGAAGCTCGACGCCATTAGACCAAGAGCACTAAGTTTATCGGTTTGAATTATCTTCTCTTCCATTTGTTGCTGCTCTGTAATGTCCTCAATAAAAATAAGATATTCACCCTCACCTGGAATAACATGACTGAGAGGAAACACACGATGTTTATAAATCCGTTCATATCCATCTTCATCAAGAGATTTCATAATCTGATCTGCATGACTCTCAAGCGCTGGACATGTGATGGGGCATTCTTGACAAGGCGTTAATCCCCCCCCTATTAAATGATAGCAAGGCAATGATAAATCATTATTTTTCAACCAATTTTGAAGAGTTGGGTTCATCCATGTCACTTGATATTCTTTCGTAACTAACGCTAGTCCTGCTCCAATTCCATTTACGACGATATCAAGTCGTTCCTTTTCCATTTCAAGGTAGAGGGTTTTATCATATAATTCTTTTTTCAGATTATTAAAGGTTTCAACTAACTTTCCCATCTCGTCATTTCGATTAACTTGGATATCTACCGTTTGTTTTCCTAACTGAAACTTTTGCATCGCTTTTTCTAGCATCACAATGGGCTTTGTAAAATAGAGACCTGCATATATGCTGATAATGCTGGCAAATAGAGTAACAATTGCTACTACCATTAGGCCATTTGTAAACATTTCATTAACAGGCTCGAAGGCTGTCTTTTTTGGTTGCTCCATAACCAACGTCCAATTAATCTGATCAATCTCCGCTTCTACACCCAAAACAGGTTGTTTCACAGCTGTGGCTTCATTTCTCCATAATTGACTGTAATCCTGATGAGCAATGACCCTTCCGTTTCTATCTATTAAATATAAATAGGCTGAGTGGTCTTGCCGTAAGGATGAAATCAGGCCAATTATTTCTTGAAGCTGAACAACAACACCGATACCTTTACGTTCCCCATTTTCCATAAACGGAACAGCTAATTTCATAACAGGCTGGCCAAAAGGATTGAAAATAACATTGCCATAAACCTTATCATCCGTTTGGAACGCATACCACATTTGATCCTCAAACCATAATTCATTTTCATCAGAAATGTTTAAGAGATAACGCGAAACACGCTTTTCTACTATCCCTTTTGCATCCGTTATTACTACTTCTTCGATAAAATCACTTTGTTGTAAAATTTCATAGAAAGCACTTTTTTCATCCTTACTATTTTTCAAGGCGGAAACCATTTGAATTCGTTGAAACGTTTGGTTAAATTCTAATTCTATTTCACTTGATAAATTATCGAGCATTAACTTTTGCTTTTCAATAATTCGAACTTCTAAATCTACTTTCACATGAGCGTAGTAATAGTAACTAATAAATAGAAGAGGAAGCGTAGACATAATCATCCCGAACACTAATACCTTGTTTCGAATTGGTTGCGAGAGAAACCCTTCAATTAGCCGCTTCATCTGCTTTATTCCCTTCTACAGCCATTACTAAATTTGCCACTTTCATCAAATCGTGATCCATTGGAATGTTGAGTTCTTTTGCTACTTGTTTATTTATGAAAAATTGGATGGAATCGGGGAGTTCAACTGGGAGTTCACTTGGTGAATTCCCTTGAATAATCAAGCTTACATACCTCGCAGCTTGATATCCTTGGCTATAAAAAGTTGCTCCATAACTTGCTAAAAAGCCACTTTCCGTTTCATGCTCATAAATACCCATTGTGGGTGCTTGATATCTCCTTGAAATCTCTACGATTTGTTCGGCCATTGATTCCATACGAAAACCAGGTAATACTAGAATACCCTCTTGATTTTGAATACTATTTCCAAATTGCTCTAGAAAATCAGCCCCACCAACAGGGTGTACGACGATTTCGATTGCTAGCTTCATTGCTGCTTCTTTCGTATTTTCTAAGCTTAATTGACTTACTTCGATATCTTGATCATAGAGGACATGTACTCGTTTGAGCGATGGTATCAAGTCATATAACATTTCTAATCTTTTTCCAGAAATACCTGTATGATAGTTATTCACTCCTGTAAATTGCCCTCCTGGTGTATGGTATTCATCGATTACTCCAATATCCTTTGGTGCCGCAATTCCAGCGAACACAATAGGTATGTCAAGTTGTTGATCTGTTACCTGTTTTTTCAGTTCTAGTGTTTCTATTCCACCCATTGCCACAATTACATCTGGTGTCTCTTTTAGTAAACGAGCAATTTGGTTCTCTAAAAGCCTATCATCGTCCTTGCCATTTTTTAACACAAACTCAAACTCGTTCTCCTTGTACCCTAAGTCAAGAAGGCCCTGTTTTAATCCTAAGAACTTCTCATAACGACTTTCTCCAATCATTATGACACCTACTTTTAGCGGAGGATTGTCATCCTTTTCTATATAGTTGTAAAGAACAACCGAGAAAGTCACAATCGTTAAGAAGAAAAAAAACCATTTTATTTTCAAAGGAAATCCTCCCTTGCATGTTGTTCAATCTCCTTTCACTATAACGAAAAAAAACAAATACCTACCTTGGTAAATAGGATAATTTTATGACGATTCAAACGGATGCCTTGATGAAAATTCAAAGGGATGACGGAAGAGAACTATTCTAACATTGCATTCTCTTTTTTTAAGATTAAAATGAATGTATAGGAAAAATAGCATTGAGTAGGAAAGGATTCGGTCGATGATTAGTAATGCAGATGTTATTGAAAGATTAGGTACTTTATTACAGAAAGAGCTATCGAGTGAAGCACTTCATGAGGTTTTGTTTTGCGAAGGGAAGCATAAGAAGGTGTTGCAGCGGTTTTATTTAGGAAAACAATCGTATGTACAATATAAAGTAATTGACTCTTCTGCTAAATTATTTGTAGATATATCAATTTTAGGAAACCCAAACACTTTTCGAATGGGAATTGAAGAAATAAATGGACAGCACATCTTTCAATCGGAGCCGAGAGTTTCATATAGTTATTTATAGTATTATTGGTATTATTGGTATTCTGGGAGAGGAAGTTAAGCCCATCCATGGGTCTTATCTTACCTCTCTATACACGAAGAGAAGTCTACTCTGAAATGAAAAAGAGAGAGTAATCCCACTCTCTCCTACAAAAGGATATCTACCCATATCTTAATGGACGTTGCTAAGATTAATACAGCTAAAATGACTTGTAAAATTTTTGTGTTAATTTTTTTACCAGCATTCGCTCCTAATGGTGAAGCAATTAGGCTCGCTACTACCATTATTGCCGCAGGAAAATAGTCTACCTGTCCTGTCGTGATCTTACCGACGGTCGAGCCAATTGAGGAAATAAAGGTAATCGCTAGAGAAGTGGCAATTGTCATTCTTGTTGGGATTTTCAAGACAACGAGCATGATAGGTACTAGAAGGAATGCCCCTGCTGCACCTACAATCCCAGCACCGATTCCTACAATAAGCGCAAGGACCGCAGCTAGAAACTTATTGAACTTCACCTGATCCATTGGAATATCATCTAAGCCTTTTTTAGGAATGAACATCATGATAGCAGCTACTAATGCTAGAATTCCATAAACGAGGTTAATTCCGCCCTCAGACATAAAGCCAGATCCATAACTACCAATAAAGCTGCCCATCAGAATACTTCCACCCATGTAAATAATTAATGTCTTGTTCAGATACCCACCTTTCCGATAAGCCCAAACCCCACCAATCGTTGCAAAAAACACTTGAACAGCACTAATCCCTGATACTTCATGTGCACTAAATGCTGCTAAACCAAATAATGGCGGGATGTATAAGAGCATTGGATATTTAATAATAGACCCACCTATCCCAACCATCCCTGAAATATAGGAACCTATAAATCCAATTAGAAAAATGACAATAATAAAGGCAAAATCCATATGATTCCTCCTCGTTTTTAATAAGTTCCCCCTTCTTACATTAGCCTTGTAATGCATAGAAGAAAGCGGAGAGAAGGTCTCCACTCACACTACGATATGAAAGAGCACCTTAAACCCATATTCTTTTTTTGCGAAAATGTAAGAAAAGGAGACATAATCTCCTTTTCTACTCGTTATTACCCCTTTTGAATCCAAAATTTTAGAACACCATTGTCCTCTTCATGCTTAAGTAACTCATGACCAGTTGATTGTGACCAAGCAGTTAAGTCCTTTAACGAACCTTTATCAGTTGCGTGAATTTCTAAAACTTCACCTGTTTGAATTTCTCCCATTGCTTTTTTTGTTCGAACGATTGGCATTGGACAAGCTAATCCTTTAGCATCAAGTAATTTTGTTACATTCATTATGAAACTCCTCCTTATCATCATGTAAAATCGTTTTTATCGAACAGCACAGCGGTTTGGACCAATTTCCATTTCACGTTGTTTTTCTTCATCTGGGCTTATTTTCCCCATATTGGTTTCACGAATTTCTTGATATGCATTTGGTTGTGGTGGTAAATTTTCTGAGACCAATTTTCTAAATACCGCTTCATCTTCTATATTCAACCCATGATTTTGGGCGAATAGTGTTCCTAGCTTTTCAGAAACACTTCCATCTTCATTTAATTCATCGATAATCATGAAATGAGCTGGCAATACAATCAGTTCATCTGAAAGCTCACGATAACGTCTGTAAAGAGTTTCTCTTAGATCTAAGACCCAATCTGCTGCTTTTCCAGCTAGGTCAGGTCTTCCGATTGAATCGATAAACAAAATATCACCTGACAGCAAATACTGATCATCTATTACAAAAGAGGTCGATCCAATGGTATGACCAGGAGAGTAGATTGGTTGAATCGAAATCTTTGTGTCACCAATCATTACATCATTTCCTTCATGCAGTGCTTCATAGGTAAACGTAACCTCATCAGCATCTTTCGTAGGTAACCAGTATGTTGCATTTGTTTGCTCAGCAATCTTTCTTCCACCAGAAATATGATCTGCATGAAGATGCGTATCAAACACATGCTTAATCGCTATTTGCTTTTCTTCAGCAAACTTTGTGAAAATATCTGTCATACGAGTTGCATCAATAATCGCTGCTTCTCCCTTAGAAACAACCATATAGGATAAACAACCTTTTCCAATGCGGACAAACTGATAGATTTCTCCACCATCTTTTAGATTCCCAACCTTAACGGGTTCTAAATGCTCACTCCAAGCCTTCATTCCACCTTGAAGATAGGCAACCTCCCTGCCCGCTTCTTCAAGCATTTCAGCAACCATTATAGAAGACCCTTCTTTGGCACATACTACAAGTACTACTTGATTGGTTGGAATTTGATCAAGAATCTCCTCTACTCCATCCAGGAGATCAAAATAAGGGATATTTAAATGTGTAAATTGGTCACCTTCAATTTTCCAATCTTGAAAGTCTGATTCATTACGAACATCTAGAATAAATAATGCTTCTTTATTGAAAACCTTTTTCGTGACTTCATGTGAATTCATTGCTTTCACTATTTTACCCCCTTAGGTATATTATTGGTGAAAAAAATTTACTTAACTCCGTCTGTTTCACCTGTCCACTGTGTCATACCAGGAACGACGTTTACCACATTTGAAAATCCATTGGCAGAAAGAATTTGTGCTGCCATATCACTACGGTTTCCTGTCCGGCATACAACATAGATTGTCTTCGATTGATCTATTTCTGATAAACGTACCTCTAAATCTGCAAATGGAATAGAAACTGCTTGAGGAATATGACCAAAAGCAAATTCAGCAGGCTCTCTAACATCTAAAACGACCATGTCAGCTTCATTTTCCAGCTTAATTACAAGATCTTCATTTGAGATTACATGAGGAAACTTTGATTCAGACTTTTCTTCCGAAACACTTGCTTTTCGAATGTAATGCTTTAATATTCCTTCTTCTTCAATTGTTCCTAAATATTGGTGTCCAGAACCTTTCGACCAGGCTTCGATATCGGCTTTTGATCCTTTATCTGTAGCTTGTACTTCAACTACCCCACCAGGGTTTAGTGCATTCATTGCTTTTTTCGTTCGCACAATTGGCATTGGACAAGCTAACCCCCTAGCATCTACCACAAGATTCGTCTTAAACGCTTCCATAAAAATATCCCCCTTTGATTAAATAAATAAATTAACATTTCCTTCAGATGCATCTGCTAAATAGGCGGCAACTCCTGCATATTCAACTCCATCCATTATTTCTTCTGGTTTTAATCCGAGGAGATCGACAGTCATTTGACATGCAACAAGCTTAACATCCTGTTCTTTAGCCATATCTATTAATTCAGGTAGTGGCAATACATTATGTTTCTTCATTATATCCTTAATCATCGTCGGTCCAAATCCGGCATAATTCATTTTGGATAAACCCATTTTATTCACGCCTCTAGGCATCATTCTCCCAAAAAGCTTTTCTATAAATGTTTTTTCTACCTTAATTGGTTCATCTTTTCTTAAGGTGTTCAATCCCCAAAATGTATGGAAAATAGTTACTTCGTGATCATATGCTGCTGCACCATTCGCAATAATGTATGCAGCCATTACTTTGTCATAATCTCCACTAAATAAGACAATTGTTGTTTTTTTACGGTCTGTCATTCTATCTCCTCCTTACCCCAATGGGTATATAAGAATATAAAAAAATAATTGTGTGTGTTCAATTAATAATATTGTCATGTTGTTAAATACCTTACAGGGTATACTATATTATAATTTTTTTGGTCTGTCAACAGGGGTATTTGATTTTCTTGGCTTAAGCTAATGATGCATGATGAATGACTGTGACGTGCTTTTTATTAATCACGGAAATGAGTGTATACAGCCTTTTTGGGGTTGTGATGAGTGAAGTCTATTTCATTATGAGGGAGAGAAAAATCTTTTTTTCATAAAGCGAGCAATCATAAAAAAGAATGCTCGCTCAAAATAAATTTTATCTCTTCTTTGGATCTAATATCAGCTTTCCATAGGTTTGACGAGATTGCATAAGTTTATGGACTTTGGCCGCTTCTTCTAATGGAAACACTTCACCAACCGTTATCTTCAATTGCCCTTTTGCTAAATAGGTGAATAAGTCGTTTAAACTCTCCTTTAATAACTGCGGCTTTCTCATAATCTGTGGTAAGAAAAAGCCGATGACCGATTGATTTCGCGCCATTAGTGTGGATGGGTAAAATCTTGGCTGTTCCCCACTTGCTACACCATAGATAACTAGACGCCCAGACGTAGCGAGACATTGTAAGGTTTTATTGAAAATATCTCCTCCCGCCATTTCAAGTGCGACATTTACTCCTTTGCCTCCCGTCGCTTCTAATACTTCCTTTTCCCAACCATCTTTTGTGTAGTTTACTAATACATCTGCCCCCATTTGACGAGCAAGCTCTAGTTTTTTCTCTGTACTTGCAGTAGCAATTATCTTTCCTGCCCCAAATAATTTAGCTAGTTGAACGGCAATTGTACCGACCCCACCTGCTGCAGCATGGACAAGAACAGACTCCCCTTCTTCTAATCGTCCCATTGTTTTTAATATATGATAAGCACTTAGCCCTTGTAAGGGAAGGGCTGCGGCTTGCTGAAAATCTAGCTGCTCTACAAGTGGGATCAATGAACGCTCATCAGCTATCGCATATTCAGCATATCCCCCTGCTTCGATTAAAGTCACAACCCTCGCCCCTGGCTTCACTGTTGTTACGTTTTCACCAATGGCAACTACCACTCCCGCTACTTCAGCTCCTGGTATAAACGGAAGGGGTGTTTTCACTACATATTGCCCTTCTCTTCTCGCAGTATCAGCATAATTGACACCGATTGCATGAGTATCGATTAATACCTCATGTCCTTTTGGTTGAGGTGTATCCAGGTCGACTTGCTTCAATACTTCAGGTCCACCATATTCTGTGAATTGAATTGCTTTCATTTCTCATCCCTCTTTTTCTAGTTATCATTTTCTTAATACGTAATAGGATATTCGTGAATCAGAATCTATTTAGTTCCCATGGAAAGTTCCATCGTCTTTCCATTAACAAATATATTGATTACTAGCATATTGTCTTTCAGCAATTATTCTGTTCCTTAACAAATCGGCAGTTATATCTTGAAAATCAAGGCACGCTCGAATGGTCATATCAATAAACTGCTTTTGTTCTTCACCTGATGTGAGTGAAGATACAATACTACGTGTATTTCTCTCCACATTCCAAATGGCTTCCTCTAAAAAGGTTTGAGAGAGTTTGATTTTCAAATCTGCCTTTGCTTCTCCCATTCTCACGATGTTTTTATATGTTCGATATACAGCCGATTCTGCGGCATATAAATAAATCGCAATATCCGCTAGCTTCATTAACGTTTCTTGTTCATGTACTAATTTATCCCCGAATGCTTCGTAGGCAACACCGGCACTTAGTAAAAACAAATGGCGAAGCGTTTGTATAGTTAAGCGCTCCTTTGCAAAAACCCCTTCCGCTTTTTCAGAAGGCTTCTGAAGGGATCTAACAGCTTCCTCTACTCGAGATTCTAAATGAAATTCGCCTTTCCTTGCTTTGCGGAATAAATGAGTTGGTATAAGTAATCGATTAATTTCATTCGTCCCCTCAAAAATCCGATTAATCCGAGAATCACGGTACATTTGCTCAACATTGTATTCTTTTATAAAACCTGCACCACCATGGAGCTGGAGTGTTTCGTCTACGACATTGTCTAGGGTTTCAGAGCCAAATACCTTACAAATTGCACACTCCATTGCATATTCGCTCATTCTTTTCCCTATAAGTTTGGTGTCCGTACATTCATAAAGGTCAAAAAGGGACTCTTCTAGTAAAGCCGCCGTTCGATATTGCAGCGATTCGGCTGCATAGATTCTCGATGCCATCTTAGCAATTTTCTCCTTCGTAGCAGGAAAGGCTGCGATTTCTCTTCCAAACTGTTTTCGTTCTTGAATAAATTGAACGGATTTTTTTAGAGATACTTTGGCTGCACCCATACAAGCAGACCCTAAATTGAAACGTCCTAAGTTAAGAACATTCAAGGCAATTACGTGTCCCTTGCCAATTTCCCCTAATAGATGATCTACCGGAACTAAACAATCCTCAAAAATAACCGTTCGAGTCGATGATCCCTTTATGCCCATTTTCTGTTCTTCTGGTCCAAAAGATAATCCCGGGAAATTTTTCTCTACAATAAATGCGGTAAATTGCTGTCCATCTACTTTAGCATAAACAATGAATGTATCTGAAAACACCGCATTTGTAATATACATTTTTGTACCATTTAAAAGGAAATGGGTTCCTTCCTGATTAAGTCTGGCTGTCGTTTCAGCAGCTAGAGCGTCTGAACCTGCATTCGGCTCTGTTAAGCAATATGCACCAATATACTCTCCGCTTGCCAATTTAGGTAGATAGGTCTCCTTTTGCTTTTCCGTTCCAAAATAGGTGATTGGAAGTGTAGCGATACAAGTATGATTAGAATGAGCAACCCCATACCCACTCGATGGACCGACCATCTCACCCACAATTCCTTTGCTTACTTTATCTAATCCTAATCCACCATATTTCTCTGGAATGCTATGTGCGAGTAGCCCTAGATCGCCTGCCTTTTGTAGTAATTCAACAATAAGTTCAAAGTTTTGTTCCTCAATTTTATCCATATTTGGCAATACTTCTTTTTCAACAAATTGCTTTGCTGTTGAACCAATCATGACATGCTCATCGGTGAAATCCTCAGGGGTAAATAGATCCTCTACATTCAATTGAGCAAAAAGGAAGCTTGCTCCTTTATTTTTCGTATGAATTTCATCCATGTAAGATCCTCCTTTTAGTTAGAAAACGATCGGATCACTTCTACTAAACTAGTTCCGTTGTCATGTAGCATTGAGTATTCTCTATTAATCTAGTACATTCCTAGCACTAGTCATCTGTTCCCCTTGGGTGATTAAACTACGGACAAAATGATTGAACTGGGAAAAACGAGAATCATTTGTTTGTCCTTTTTGATACCGGTAATAGATTTGTTGACATATCACAGCTAGCTTAAAGTAAGCGAAAGTGACATAGAAGTTGATATTCGATACATCACGTCCGCTTTTTCTAGCGTAGGCTTCGATAAATTCAGTTCTTGACATAAATCCATCTAAAACAGTTACAGGCGGTTTTCCTAAGCCATTCTTTAGAAGTGGTGGATCATCTGACTGTGTCCAATAACTCATTGCTGCTCCTAAATCGGCTAACGGATCACCTACAGTTGACATTTCCCAATCAAACAATCCCACCATTTCATCTAAATCCTCAGTGAACATCGCATTATTGAGCTTATAATCATAATGAATGATCGTTGCATCAGCATACACAGGAATATGATCTATTAACCATTTCTTCAATCGATCAACTTGTGGAATATGATCTGTTTCGGCACGGTCATACCGTTTTATCCAACCATGTACCTGCCTCTCCATAAACCCTTGAGGTTTGCTTATATCAACTAATCCCGTCTGTCGATAATCAACTTGATGTAACGAAACAAGTTGATCCACCATTTTTTCTGATAGTTGCCTGCAAAGTTTTTGGGTCACCTTGATGCCTTCTGGAAAATCTGTATCTAGCACAATCCCCTTTTTTCTTTCCATTAATAAGAAGGGACTCGAAACGATACTCAAATTATCTGAATATAAAATAGGTTTAGGTGCCACTGAATAATAAGGATAAACTTCTGAAAGGATCTGGTATTCCCGCTCCATATCGTGAGCTTTTGGTGCAACAGGTCCTAAGGGCGGACGGCGAAGCACTGCATTCCAATCCCCTGCTTTCAGCTCATATGTAAGATTCGAATGTCCCGCGGAAAATTGAAGAACCTCAAGTGGCTCGTTAGGAAAATCTACAATATTCTCCTTCAAAAAGCCCTCTAGCGCATTTACATGCAACTCTTCTCCCTTTCTAACGTGAATCGTATCAGAGAATTTTTGATTAGGCATGTTGTCCTCCTTCATCTATGGGTTTATGAAGAGTGAATATTCTGAAATTATTTCTTTGATACTTCTCCTTATTTACGTGTCTCTCAGGAAATACATTTACCTATGTCTAAAAACTGGCTTTCTTTTTTCAATAAATGCACTTACACCTTCTTTAATATCCTCTGTTTGAAACACTTCTACGAGGAGATTTGCTTCTATTTCAATACCATTTTCTAATGTAGTATCCAACCCATGATCAACTGCTTGTTTGATTCGGGATAATACTTGTAAGGAGTGTCTGGTCATTTTTTTCGCTAACGCGATTCCAGCTTCTACCCCTTTTCCTGTTTCAACAACAGAATTGACTAACCCAATCCGTTCCGCTTCTTTTGCAGAAATGGCCTCTCCCGTATACATTAGTTCCTTTGCTTTTGCTGCTCCAACTAGCCTTGGCAAACGCTGAGTGCCCCCTGCACCTGGAAATAATCCTAAAGTGATTTCAGGAAGTCCGATTTGGGCATGCTCTTCAGCGATTCGCATATCACAACTTAAGGCAAGCTCGCACCCTCCCCCTAATGTGAGACCGTTTAATACAGCGATTGTTGGTTTAGGAAACTGCTGAATTTCGGTTAACACTCGATGCCCTTCCATTACAGACTCCTTCATATCTCGATTGCCGATCAACTGCGGAAATTCTTTAATGTCTGCTCCTGCTACAAATGCTCGATTCCCTGCACCTGTTACTAACACAGCTACAATTTCTTCATCCTCTTTTAGTTGAAGAAAGGCATTCTTCAACTCTTGGAATACCTGTTGGCTTAATACATTTAAAGGAGGGTGATTAATTGAAACAATCCCCAGTCCATTCATCTTTTCATAGGTTACAGTTGAATTCATCCCTTCTTCACTCCTATTTGTTGGTATTCATACCAGCCTTTTCCTGTTTTTCTTCCTAAATGGCCTTGCTCCACCTTCTCATGCATAGAAGGAGTAGGTCGATCCTCTTCATTTCCCGTCTCTTGATAACGTTGCTCCATTACGTAATAGCCTACGTCAATTCCTGAGAGATCCATCAGTTCAAATGGACCGATTGGATGATTCAGTGCTTTCCTGCAAATCATATCAATATCCTTGAAATCGGCAATTCCTTGTTCATATAAAGATAACGCTTCTTTTTGTAATGCTCCTAATATTCGGTTCGCGACAAACCCAGAAATTTCTTTTTTCAAAAGCAAAGCGGTGCGGTTCACTTTCTCACATACTTCCATAGTCACTCTAGCTGTTTCCTCTGAAGTTTGCTCACTCACCACGACTTCCACACAATCCATAACTAATGGTGGAAAAAAGAAATGCATATTTACGACTTTGTCAGGCCTCTGTGTCACACCTGCAATTAAACTATTAACAATTGTTGAGCTATTTGTGGCGAATATAGTATGCTGCTGCGCATATTTCTCAAGCTCTTTAAATACTGCCTTTTTTACATGCAATTTCTCAACGACTGCTTCAATGACAAAATCAGCAGGTTTGACAGCTTCCTCTAGACTGGTAGTAAAATGCAGACGTCTAAACGCAGCAGCTTTTTGATCCGGTGAAAGCTTTCCTTTTTCAACCCACTTACCCATTAATATCGCTAAGCTTTGTTTGGCTTTTGTTAATGCTTCTTCCTGCACATCCTGAATCGTTGTATGAAATCCCCCAAGAGCACATAACATTCCAATTTGATGTCCCATTTGTCCTGCACCAATCACAGCAATTTGTTGAACTTTCACCTAAATTCCTCCCCATCAACCAACTGGTTAGTATGTTTATATATTTGGAAGTGCAGGGTGCAGGGACACCCCTCACTTCCTATTACATTCTCTATGCTTGAATTCCTTTTAACATCATCTCGACAAATGTTTCAGCAACTTCTTTCTCAGACGCTTTTCCGCTCGGATTGAACCATTGATAGCTCCAATTTGTCATTCCTAAAATGCCAAACGTAATAATTGGAGCATTCAGATCCGGTCGAAACTCACCTTTGTTGATTCCATCTTGAATTAAGGCTTCCAGATTTAAGCGAAATTGATCTCGTTTCGGAATTATTTTTGCAAGCCGCTCTTCGTTCAAATTTTGCATTTCTCTAAAGAAAATCTTGGCGCTAGATCCTTGACTCTTAATCTTACGAATGAGCATAAATACGACCTCAAATAGCTTCTCTTTACAGGTCTTATGTGGATCTTCAAAGATCTCTAATTGAAGTTTTAGCATTTCATCAATATAACCTAGGTGGATGTCCATTAACAGCTCTTCCTTACTCGAGAAATAATAATAGAAGGTTCCTTTTGTCACACCAATGCTATCCACTATATCTTGAATAGATGTCTCTGAAAATCCTTGTTTTTCAAATAGCTGTATACTAAATTCGGTAATCTTTTCCTTCACTTTCTGCTCCCCACAATCTAAACATTCTTTGCTGCAAATTATACCATGTCTGTTTTTCCTTCGAACGTGGCTATCTTTGCTTAGCCTCTTCCTCTCTTAATGCTCGGCGAAGGATTTTCCCAACACTTGTTTTGGGGAGTTGGTCTCGAAACTCGACGATTGTCGGTACTTTGAAGGCTGCCATTTGTTTCTTACAATAGTCGGTCATCTCTTCAGCAGTAGCATTTTTTCCAGCCTTTAAGACGACTACTGCTTTGACCGTTTCCCCTCTATATGGATCAGGAACCCCTATTACAACTGCCTCTTGAACGGAAGGATGCTCATAAAGGACTTCCTCAATATCTCGTGGGTAAATATTAAAACCACTTGCAATAATCATATCCTTCTTCCGATCCACAATATATAAATATCCATCCTCATCCATTTTTCCAATGTCCCCTGTAAACAACCAGCCGTCCCGAAGAGCATGTGCTGTTTCCTCCGGCATATTCCAGTACCCCTTCATCACCTGAGGACCCTTTAGGATGATTTCTCCTAACTCACCTGGTGGCACTTCTTTCGTTCCTGTCGCGAAATCAACAACCTTATATTCGGTTGAAGGGAATCCAATTCCTACACTTCCAGGCTTTCTTTCCGCAAAATTTGGATTACAGTGCGTGGTTGGAGCTGTCTCTGATAGTCCGTAGCCTTCGAGAATCTTTGAACCTGTTTTTCTTTCGAATTCTTTCAGAAGTTCAACTGGCATAGGCGCACTCCCACTATTACAAACCTCAATGGAATGAATGCCATACTCTTCAGCACGTGGGTGGTTTGTAATGGCAACATACATCGTCGGAACTCCTGGGAATAAAGTGGGCTGTTCATTTTTGATCGTATTTAATACCTCTTCTATTTCAAAACGTGGGAGCATAATCGATTCAGACCCTGTATATATGGCAAAGTTCATGCAGGAGGTCATTCCAAACACATGAAACAAGGGTATAACCGTTAGAAATTTCTCTTTTCCCATTTCAAGGTCTTGTTGGAAAAACTCAAAGGACTGTACAACATTAGCTACAATGTTTCGATGAGTCAGCATTGCTCCCTTCGATCTTCCTGTCGTTCCCCCTGTGTATTGGAGAACGGCAACATCATTATCTGGATCAACATCAACAGGAACTAGTTCCCCATTTCCTTCAGTTATAAAGCTTTCAAAGCTACGGTCGGGATGAAAATTTGCCTCAGAAGAAGGCTTAAGACTAACAACGATAATGTGTTTAATCATAGTAGATGCTTGAACAGCTTTTACAATTGGATATAACGCGTCAAGTACAACAATCGTTTCTGCTCCAGAGTCATTTAGAATATATTCCAGTTCTCTTTCCACTAACATTGGATTGATTTGTGTAACAATCCCCCCTGCCGTTAAGCAGCCGTAATAAGAGAGAACATATTGTGGACAATTGGGGAGCATGATCGCTACTCGATCTCCCTTTTGCACACCATTCTTTTGCAGTGCGGAGGCAATCCCTATAACGCCGTAGCTTAATTCTTGATAGCGAATTTTTTGTCCATAAAAGGATAATGCTAGATTTTGAGGATAAGTAGCAGTTGTATGTTGTAGCATTTGTGGCAGAGAGATGTTTGGAACTTCTACAGTCGTAGCAATTGAACTAGGGTAATGAGAATGCCAAACCTTATTATTTGTCATATGAATCCTCCTCATTATTTATATAAAAGGCTCTGTTCGCTAAAGGAATGATTCTTATCTATTTGTTTATTAAAAACAATTGTTTAAGATCCTATTAGCGATTCCCATCCTACATGGCATGTGTTCCGCCATCGACAATTAGGACATCTCCTGTGATAAAGTTTGCTGCATCTGATGCTAAAAATATAGCAGCCCCTTTTAGATCGTCATCTGAACCAAATCGCCCAAGCGGCGTTGCTTCAAGAATCGGTGTCTTTCCTTGTTCCATAATGACCTTTGACATTTTCGTTGGAAAGAATCCAGGTGCAATTGCATTGACATTGATGTTATATTTCCCCCATTTGACAGCTAAATCTTTCGTAAATGTAATGACAGCTCCCTTGCTTGTGTTGTATACAATTGTGTCCATATATCTAGGATCGGTGCCTCCTAAGCCAGCGACGGATGCAATGTTGATGATTTTCCCTGCTTTTTGTTCAATCATCACCTTTCCAACAGCTTGACTCATCAAAAAGGTACCCGTTACATTCACATCCATCACTTTTTTCCACGCCTCAAGTGGCATGTCAGTAACAGGTGCTCCCCAAGTTGCACCACTGTTATTTACTAAAATATCAATATGCGAAAACTGACGTAGTGTCTCTTCAACCACATACTGCACATCATCTGGCTTAGATACATCACATTGAAGGGCAAGTGTCCGAGCACCGAGCTGATCCAGCTCCTTTGCTACACTCTCGCATGCTTCTAACTTTCGTGAACATACAACAACGTTCGCACCTGCCTCGGCAAATCCCTTTGCCATTTGAGCACCTAGACCTCTCCCTCCACCAGTTACAATTGCAGTTTTTCCAGTCAAATCAAACAGCTTTAGCGATTCCATTCTCAACATCTCCTTCCATATGATCTATTGATATTTCCGTAATTCTAGCTTTGCCACTTGTGCTCGATGAACTTCATCTGGACCATCTGCCATTCTTAAGGTTCTTGCATTTGCCCATTGAGCGGCTAGCGTATAATCCTCCGACACCCCTGCTGCACCCAAGGCTTGAATAGCTCGATCGAGCACACGTAATGCCATTGAAGGTGCAATCACCTTTATCATGGCAATCTCTGACTTCGCTTCTTTATTTCCAACCCTATCCATCATATAAGCTGCCTTTAATGTAAGTAACCTAGCTTGCTCGATCTCGATTCGCGAATCCGCTATCCACTCTCTTATGACACCCTGCTGAGAAAGAGGTTTACCAAAAGCTACACGATTTTGTACACGCTTACATAATTCTTCAAGCGCTCGTTCTGCTGCACCAATTAATCGCATGCAATGATGAATTCTCCCAGGCCCTAATCTGCCTTGTGCAATCGCAAACCCCTTGCCTTCCCCCCACAGAATATTTTCTTTCGGTACCCTTACATTTTCATATGTAATCTCCCCATGTCCATGTGGCGCATGGTCGTATCCGAAGACAGACAGCATTCGTTCCACTTTCACTCCTTCTGTATCTAATGGTACTAGGATCATAGATTGCTGTTCATAGCGTCCTACCTCTGTACTTGTTTTCCCCATGAATATGGAAACTTTACATCGAGGGTCGCCGGCTCCAGAAGACCACCATTTTCTCCCATTGATGATATAGTCATCCCCATCTATTTCTATACTCGCTTCTATATTTGTGGCATCAGCTGAAGCAACATTCGGTTCAGTCATTGAGAAACAGGAACGAATTTCTCCTTTTAGAAGAGGCTTTAGCCAGCGCTCTTTTTGCTCTTCTGTACCATAGCGAACGAGCACCTCCATATTGCCTGTATCAGGTGCATTGCAATTAAATACCTCTGGCCCGATTAGTGATCGTCCCATTATTTCACAAAGAGGCGCATACTCAACATTCGAAAGCCCCGCTCCATACTCACTCTCAGGTAAAAAAAGATTCCATAATCCTTCTGCCTTCGCTTTCTCCTTCAACTCTTCCAAAATTGGAGGAACGGTAGTCCAACGATTTTCTTGCTCGTTTAATTGTTGTTCATATAGTTTTTCATTGGGATACACTTGCTCTTCCATAAAGCTAGTCAGCTTTGTTTGCAGCTCCATAACCTTCGAAGAATACGAAAAGTTCAAATTGATCATCCCTTTCTCACTAACTAACCGGTTGGTATGTTACTTGTAATCTATTATACGATTAATTTTAGAATATTCAAATATTTACCTAATCATTCCGATTATTTTATGCGATTTACTATTTTTATAGAACTGGGTAGTCCTTAGGAGCGAACGCTCCTTTTTTGAGCGTTCGCTCCTAATCCTTGTGAATACGCTCGCTTCTTCCATTATTCGCTCGTATTGGACAAGAAATCGCTCATATTCGACAAAGTTTCGCTCCAATGGCCACGAATTTCGCTCATATTCAATTTATTTGATCCAATTCGTCACTAATAAGTTGAAATTATATGAAAATTCTAGTTAAAGATAAGTTAAAATGGTATTCAAAGGGATTATCTTTTTAACTGAAGGGAGCATGGACAATGAAGGAAAAAATATTAGTACCTATCGATGGTTCAGATTATTCTATGAAAGCTCTACAACATGCAATTGAGATAGCAAAAAAATTGAATGCAGAGCTACTTTTAATCAATGTCCAACCTAGTTTAGACACTCATAATGTAAAGCGTTTTTTATCAGCTGCTCAGGTGAGAGATTATCAAGAGGAAATGGCAGAGGAAGCTTTCAAACCTGCTGATCAATTACTAGAACGCAGTCAAGAAATAAATGTATCTAAAAAAATCTTAATTGGAGCTCCTTCTACCGAAATATGCACAGCTGCAAAAGAGGATTCTGCGACAAGTATCATCATGGGTTCAAGAGGATTAGGTGCTATAAAAAGAACTCTTCTTGGAAGTGTAAGCTACGGTGTTCTTCATGATTCACCTTGCCCAGTAACGATTGTTCCGTAAAAACCTACCAAAACGATACCAGCGAAACCTAGATGTATTCCGTGGATAAAACGCAAATCCCTTCCCGGCTCGCTCAAGGTCACTTGCATTTCGATAGGAGGTTAAGCTAAATGGATGTTGAACATTCCTCTTCCCTTCGTAATCAAGTGACTTACACTTATCTGCATTAGTAGGTACGGAACCAATAAAAAAACCAATTCAAAAGAATTGGCCTTTAGATAAGTGACATTAGGGTTCCACCTAAAGCTCCTGCGACTACGATTACCCATGGTGGGAGCTTCCAATAGACAAGCATGCTAAACAAAATAGCTGCAAATGCAAAGTCAATTGGTGCTAGAATAGAACTCGTCCATATCGGTTGATAAAAGGCGGAAATCAAAATTCCGACAACAGCTGCATTTACTCCTATTAATGCTCCTTTAATTTTAGGATTACGGCGTAATGAATCCCAAAATGGAAGTGTACCTAAAATTAATAGAAATGCCGGTAAGAAAATAGCAAATGTAGCTAATAAGCCGCCTTTCCATCCGTTAATGACTGCACCTAAATAGGCTGCAAATGTAAACAATGGTCCAGGAACAGCCTGAGCAGCTCCGTAACCGGCTAAAAATGCTTCCTCGCTCATCCACCCTGTAGGAACAAACTCACGTTCTAACAATGGAAGAACGACATGCCCCCCACCAAAAACAAGTGAGCCAGATCGATAAAAGCTATCCACCATCGCTACCCAGCTTAATGATGTCATCTCACGAACAATGGGTAATGCAAACAGCAAACCAAAGAATAAGGTTAAGCAAATGACTCCTGCCCGCTTCGAAATCGGAAAATGACTTTTATTGTCATCCACATCCTGTCCATTTCGATATAAATAAAATCCAATGAGACCAGCGACAAGAATAACCCCTACCTGTGAATAGGCTGTTTGCCAAAGTAAGGTAGCCACTAGAGCAAATAAAGCAATTGTCTTACGTTGAATATCCGGTGTCAGCTTTTGCGCCATACCTAAAATGGCATGGGCAACAACGGCAACAGCAACAATCTTTAATCCATGAATCCAGCCTGCATCACTTACATCAAGCCCTTGCAATACGAGTGCAAATAGAATAAGAGCTAATACTGAAGGAAGCGTAAATCCAATAAAGGAGATGATTCCTCCTAATATGCCTGCTCGCATGATTCCAATCCCCATACCAACCTGACTACTCGCTGGACCTGGAAGGAATTGACAAAGAGCAACTAAATCCGCATAGCTTTTTTCATCCATCCATTTACGTCTTCTCACATATTCCTCATGAAAATAACCTAAATGGGCAACCGGTCCACCGAATGACGTGAATCCTAGTCTAGTGGATACGAGCAATAGCTCAAATAATGTGCGTACATCTTTCTTCTGTTGTGACATACAGTCCCTACCTTTCGTAAATTTATTACCCCATTAAAGGATACTTGAATGGCTAGTGACTTTGCAATCACCAAGTTTTCATACAGAATCCCTTCCGTTATCATGTCTCTTATTTATCTTCATTTCTTTGGTGGTGAATGGCTTCTAGTACCTGAAACAGGTAAGAAAATGATTTAGATACTTCATTGCAACACCCTTAGATCTCTGTATATCTTTCTTGTAATAAAAAAAGGCTGTAGGCACCCTCGAAATTTTCGAGGGTATCTACAGTCTTATGCACCCAACTAATGTTTGCATTTTAGTTTATTGAAATAGAGATGTCAGAACTGTTTATAAAGACAACGGCTTAGTGGAAAACATGTGCTTACATTTCGAGACGCTCACTTTCTCATGACGTTCATCAAGCCTTCAATTCTGCCTTCAAACAGAAAACGTTGGATCTTTTTTTCATATGTGAGAAGTTTCAATTATACGATATCTTTTACACCTTCACGCTTCACCGAAAGGGCGATCAATAATCCAGTTAAAACGGCCAATCCCATATAACTTACCGGTACAACCCACTTGGGAATTCCCAAATTGATGATTTGGTTGATTAAATAGCTCACCGCAATGGACGTCATTGCATAAAGGAACGGAACTTGGACTCCAATTAATGCAATATAATTCGGTACAACTGTTGATACACTCATAGCCAACATGGCAATCACAATTCCTAAAACATAGATCGCAAATACGGTAAGGATAATGTATTGAAAAAAAGTAAGGTCGTACCAGAAATTTGGGCCGATAAATGACTGAATTGGAACCGGAAAGAACGTTGCCGTATGATTCATGGAATATAAACTAAAGTAGACACCCAACAGAACAGTGACAACCATAACCGTACTAATAATCCCCGCAAGCACCTTCTTTAAATAAACCTTCCTTCCTTCTTTAGCCGTATATTGCAAGTCTCTAACTCTTAAGATTCGATCTCTAATCATAAGCGGTGATACCATTACAGCCGCACTAATCACAATTACAATTGTCACGTTCATGATGAAATCTTTAAAGTTGGTAAACGCCACTTCTGGATAAACATGATGGCTCCCACTTGCCTTAATCTCTTCTAATCTCTTCTTTTGCTCAGAAGTAGCAGCACTTATTGTATTATTTATAATTAATTGTTGCAGATTATGAAAATCTTTTAAACTTTCGCGTTCTTGTAGTTCCCAAAACAGATCGATACTTTCTTCAAAAAAAAGTTTCCCATGTAGGTCTGAGTACACTTGATCCTCAAAATCCATTTGCTTGAATTGTTCATAGGTTGTTATATCGGCCTTCTTAAAGTCTTCCCTTGATTGTAAAATATGATCTGCCTCTTCTACCTGTTGTTCGTAGGTTTTCTTAAAATCAGCTATCTCTGTCTCGTCCATTTTTGCACCATATTTTTCAATCATTTCTATCCCTATTCGGTAGGAGTCCAATGCAGGGCGGCCGTTCGGAAAGTACCGAATATGAAAATCAATTAACAGAAAATACAAGATGACATTTACGAACGTAAGAACAAAAAGCATCTTCCAATTTAAAAATTTTTTAACTTCATTTATGATTATTTGCATGCAAATCTCCTTATACGATTGACTGGTTTTTAAACGTTCTCAAGCAAAGTGTACAAAGCATAACTAAAATGATTGTCCATGCGGAAACTGTAATAAGTTCATAATATTTGAATAACAACAATCCCTTACTTCCAAGAAACCATGTTTGTGGGTTCAATAAGAGAGTGGAGAGGTTGAACCCCGTAATATAGAGCAAATTTGAGCTTGCCGGCATAAACCCTTGAAGCAGATAGAGAATAATAAATACTCCGCCAAAAAGAAGAAATGTATAATAACTATTTTTGACGAATACAGCTATGACGAACGTAATCATGGAGATTAGCAGCAATGCGATATACATTAAAGCAATTCCCACAAGTAAATACGTCATAAACGACATGCTCCACCATGAGACATTCGGAAAGTTTCCTTCCCAGTTAAATGCACTACTAATTGAGCTCTTAAATAAATGGGAATAATCATACACGATAAAATAGCTTCCAAGCGTAAGGAACAATAGGATTGTCATAACTGTCATCGTCACGATGAGGGAAGCTACCAATTTATCTCCTAATAACCTCCTACCTCTTTTCGCTGAGTAGGTAACTAGCTGTGTTCGATTTTCAAACTCATAATTCACTACAAGTGCTGTAGCTAGGACAACTAATATAATTAATTCAATAACTAATCCTCTAAACACATCCTTGAATAATAGACTGTGCATATAATATTGCTTTCCTGAAAAAAACCATTGTGTATGCTCCCCATTGCTTTGCAAGTCTGCAAATCTCTCTGCAAACTTCGCGAATTGATTTCTTAACGTAACAGCTGCTTGTCCTTCTAGCTTATATCTAACTATTTCCGATTCAGCTATTTTTTCAATATTAATTTTTTCATAGGAAGGCTTGATGGCTTTCGCCGTCTCTGCATACATCTCTTTTAAATACAGCTCATGCATGAACAGCAATTCATTATCAGCGTATCGTTGTTCATCTTCATAGCTCAGCTCCGAGAAAAAATCGAACGCGCTTTCATATGTTTGTCCTGATTTCTTCTCCGTCATTTCATTTAGAACATATAGTTCCTCTTTGATATCGATTTCTAATGTTGAAAGGGATTCGCTAGTAATATGGCTTCCATACTTACTAGCAAGCTGGTTTGCTACATGCAATTCCTCTTTGAAACTGGAAGAGGAATAAATATTAAAGATATTATAGGCACTAAACAAAAGCAGCAATGCCAGGATGATAGGTGCAGTGAGTGCTTTTTTACACTCGTAAAAAAGGATCGTCTTCTTCATTCCGATTCAGCCAACAATTCATCACGATATTCATAAAGGAAAACATCCTCCAAATGAGGCATAACTTTAGTCCATTCTTCTTTTGGCTCTCCTTTGTGAACAAATCGAACAATCATCCTTCCCTGTTCCTGCTTTTCGGATAAAAGAACATGTTGACGACGGAACGCTTCTAAATTTTCATAGTTGAAGCTCGTTTCATATACATCCCCTTCAAGGGTATTGCAAATAGCTTCAACCGTTTCTTTATAAAGTAGCTGTTTATTTTTGATCATGATAATTTCATTGGCAATCGATTCAATATCGGAAACAATATGGGTAGAAATGATCACTAGTCTATCATGAGCAAGCTCTGTCAGCAGTTGCCTAAACCGTGCACGTTCCTTAGGATCAAGGCCCGCTGTTGGCTCATCTAGAATTAATACGTGCGGGTCATTTAATAATGCCTGGGCAATTCCCACTCTTTGAATCATCCCTCCTGAAAATTTCTTCAATTTTTTATTTGCGACATCTGATAGCGCTACTTTTTCCAGTAATTCATCTATTCTTTCAATTGCCTGTTTTTTGGGGATTCCTTTCAATGCTGCTAAATATAATAAATATTTTTTGGGTGTATCATTCTTGTAAAAGCCAAATTGTTGTGGCAAATAGCCTAATCGATCTCGGTACTCTTCGTCTAAGTCAATAATATTCATTCCGTTATATATAATTTCTCCCTTTGATGGAGAAATGAGTGTCACAAGCATCTTTATTAAGGTCGTCTTTCCAGCGCCATTTGGAGCTAATAGCCCATAAATCCCCTGATGAAATTCTAGGCTTACATTCTCTAATGCTGAGAAATCTCCATAATTCTTACTTACGTCTTTGACAGTTAACATCTTATTGAACTCCTTCCGATGGTTTAACATACATGATTTTTTTTAAATAGCTGACATAAAAAGCAAAACTAACTATGAATACAAACACATATACAGCAATCGGTAGCTTCACTAGAAAATCTTGATAAAAATGGTTGTCAAAGAAGTGAAAACCAATATTCAAAGCTACCCATGTTCCTGCCGCCATTGCGACAAATGGGAGAGACTTTTTTTTCATACAAATAAACAGGAAGAAAATCGAAAACAGGAATAGCGAAGTGAGAGAAATCATCAAGGCTCTTACAAAGCTTAAATCTGCATACATTCCAACAAGAAAAGTAATATAAATGATGTTGATTAATATGGATACTACGCTAAACATAAGCATGCGAAAGGCTGCGATTTGAAATATATGATATTTGCAAACCATCTCTACTTCATACGTACCAGCCTGAAATTTTTGGGCAAAAAAATAAACAGAAAGAGACAAATAAAGCAAGGGTGAAAACAAAAAGGTAAAGGCATATAGATCCTGTTCACGTACCACTTCCGTTTCCGAAATTCCGCTTGATAGAAACAATAGAATGGCTAAGCACGAAAGAATAATAGCGAATTCCCCTCTCCCCATCGGCAGGAAATTCCTCCATCCTACTTGTTTGTATATATGATATAAATACGTAGCAAAGGAGGGTCTTTGCTTCATACCTGCCTGTACAATTTGGGTTATTTCTAATTGAATGTTCTTTTCTTCTGGCATCGGAATGGTGAATTTCTCTTTACTCATCTTCCTGCTCCTTTATTTCTTTTTTTATCTTTTTAATGGCTGTGTAGTATTTTGTCTTAACTGTTGATAAAGGCATTTGGACAACTTCAGCAATTTCCGGCAGTGTATACTCAGCAAATAGCTTGAGCCGAACGACTTGCTGGGTGCTGCTTTCAAGCCTGTTGACAATGGATGCAATACGCTCTACATCCTCTTTGTATTCCAATTGGACAATCACATCCTCTTCATTCTCAAACTCATACCCTTCAATGGTTTCTGATTGTTGACTATATTGATATTGCTTAGACCTGTAGTAATCCACCAGCCGGTTGGAAGCAATTCGATAAAGCCAAGTTCGAAACGATGCTTTTTTTTCATCGAAACGGTTAATTGACTTAAGAACACTTATAAAAATTTCTTGTGTGATGTCTAACGATAGCTCTGCATCAAGCGTCTGCTTATAAACAAAGGCATAAATTTCCTTGTAGTAGCTTGAGATTAGCTTGTTTGCTGCTTCGCTGCTTGCTTTTTTTTTGACTTTTTTGATCCACTGCTGCTCCAGATTCATATCTTCACCACATATTCTCGATATTGCTTCTTCGTTAATATATTCGAAATTTAATTTTGAAAAGTTTGAGAGGAACGATAATTTTTTGAAAAAAATCGACATAATTCGAAACCTTTAACACATTAGTACGTATTAGTTGTGATCTATCCACTTTGGATTTATATTTAAATTATTAGCACAATTTTATTGGAGGATGAAGGATGTAGAATAGATGCATGATTTCTTATAAAAAATAGAAAACTTTTTGGAGGTTATGAAACCAATGTTTTTCCATCCAATGGATATTCTGATTTTTTTAGCATTAGGTGTTTCAATGTGGGCACAATTTAAAGTAAAGAGTAACTTTAATCAATGGTCTCAAGTGGCTACTCGCACAGGATTATCAGGAGCTGAGACTGCTCGAAAAATTCTTGATTCAAATGGTTTATACGATGTTCCGATAGAAGTCGTACGCGGCACGTTATCAGACCATTATGATCCAATGAAAAAAGTGGTTAGACTTTCTGAATCTGTCTATTACGGGCAATCCATTGCTTCCGTTTCTGTTGCAGCTCATGAAGTAGGTCACGCTATTCAGCATAAAGAGTCATATCAAGCATTAGTGCTTCGTCACAAAATTTTTCCGTTTGCCAATATTGCATCAGGGATCGCACCCTTTCTCTTCATAGGTGGAATCTTACTCCAGCAACTATCGTTAATCGGAGTTGGGATTGTATTTTTCTCAGCAGCTGTAGCTTTTCAATTAGTCACATTACCAGTTGAGTTCGATGCAAGCAGACGTGCAAAAACATTGATGCTTTCAGAAGGAATTTTATTTAACGATGAGGAACGCGGAGTGAATAAGGTATTAAATGCTGCTGCTTTAACATATGTTGCTGCTGCTTTAATGGCATTGTTTGAACTTATTAAATTCGTGATGATTTTCATGCAAGGTCAAGACGAAGACTAATTTACATTTTAAACCAGACATGTAGGAGGTGCAAAGTCTTACATTTATTTGTAGGACTACTCATTGCTAACAATCAACCTATTTCTAATTATTCTTTTAATCGCATTAACCGCATTCTTCGTTGCAACCGAGTTTGCTATTGTCAAGGTTCGTACATCAAGAATTGAGCAATTGGTAGTTGAAGGGAAAAAGGGTTCACTTGCTGCAAAGAAGGTCGTGTCCCATTTAGATGAGTATTTATCCGCCTGTCAGCTTGGAATTACTATTACAGCTTTAGGGCTTGGGTGGTTAGGTGAGCCAACTGTTGAAAAGCTGTTACACCCGTTATTTGAGTACTTTCATCTAAATGCAACGATAACGCATATTTTATCCTTTGGAATTGCCTTTGCTATCGTAACATTTTTACATGTAGTTGTCGGAGAGCTTGCACCGAAGACCATTGCAATTCAAAAAGCGGAAGCAGTTACCCTGTTATTTGCAACACCAATCATTTGGTTCTATCGAATTATGTATCCTTTCATTTGGCTTCTTAACGGTTCTGCTCGTGTAATTATTGGTGTATTCGGATTAAAACCGGCTTCTGACCATGAATTAGCACACTCTGAAGAGGAATTACGAATTCTTCTTTCCGAAAGCTATGAGAGTGGCGAGATTAATAAGAATGAACTAAAGTATGTGAACAACATCTTCGAATTTGATGAAAGAATTGCAAAGGAAATTATGGTACCGAGAACAGAAATCGTTACCGTCTCCATCGATGATCATTTTGAAGATATTCTTCATACAATCAAAGATGAACGTTACACTCGTTACCCAGTAGTTGATGGAGATAAAGACAACATTCTTGGATTTATTAATGTTAAGGAGCTATTAACTGTTGCTCTTCTAAAAGAAAACAGCGAACGGGAGTTACAGGTTAAAGACTTCATTAATCCAATTATTCGTGTCATTGAAACGATACCCATTCACGACTTGTTGATTAAAATGCAAAAGGAACGTAAGCATATTGCCATTTTAATGGATGAATATGGCGGTACTTCAGGCTTAGTCACAGTCGAGGATATCATTGAAGAAATCGTCGGGGAAATTCGTGACGAATTCGATGAAGATGAAGTCCCTGAAATCAGAAAGCTGAAAGACAACCATTATATCCTCGACGCAAAGCTTCTGATTACAGACGTAAATAAGCTTCTATTTACGGACTTATCTGATGAAGATATTGATACGATTGGCGGTTGGTTCCTATCTCATAACTTTGATGCTGAAGTCGGCTCTATTCTAGAAGCGGAAGGCTATCAATTTATTGTTCAGAAAATTGATGGTCACCAAATACAGTACCTAGAGGTTAAGAAATTATAATCTTAATATCCCTGCCCTCATCTTAATAGAGATGAGGGCTTTTATTTAATATTCAATTGCTATGTAGTTTTCGAAGTTGTGGAAGTGGTGTGACTAAGCCCGTGTTGGAGCGTTCGCTCACTTCAGTGAACTTTCGCTCGTTTTTTCTCATTTCCGCTCAAGTTCGACAAAGTATCGCTCCTATTGGACACGTTTTCGCTCGTGTAGAACAAACTTTCGCTCACTTCACTTTCATTTTCGCTCGTTCAACAAGTTTTGAAGCGTTTTTTCAAAAGAAAGGAGAGCCTATTTATTATGAATGACTCGTTACATATGAGCTTCCTATCTTGTATGAATATTTTTTGAATGACCACCTCCTCATAACTCTTCCATAGATACACACGATCCTTAGAATGGTCTTCCCCCCTCACCTTCTTCGCTGTTACTCGATTCTTTCTAGTCTGTTATAATGAAGCTACCATATAAAATGGTAGAGGAGCGAGTTTGTGATTGAATTTACTGGAGAACGAATCATCCCTGATCAGTTAAAGCCAACGAATATGTTATTGCTTGAGCATATTGCTCGTTATCAATTTAGCATTCGTCACATTGGAGGAAGCGTGCTTGATTTAGCTTGTGGGGCTGGCTTTGGATCACTCATATTAGCAAAGACTCGAAAGAAGAGATTCGAGAAAATTGTAGCAGTAGACAATGATGCAGCAACGATTGCTTATGCCCGAGGAAGGTATCATCATCCTTTAATTGAATATAAATGTGAAAACGCCGTTGACCCTTCTCTTCTAGAGAAAATCGGGACGTTTGATTCCATCGTGTCGTTTGAAACACTAGAGCATATCGAAGAGGAACAACAATTTCTAGATAACCTCTATCAGCTGTTGAAACCTGGTGGAACCTTAATCATTTCAACACCTTTTGGGAAAGGTCGTGGAGTTGAATGTGGCTCTCCTTTTCATGTTCATCAATTAACCGTAAATGAATTTCACGCTTTATTTCCACAATACATGGAAGCGAAATTCTATGTACAAGACGGGGTATTAATTGAACCACATAATGAAGAGTTTTCTTATCCGATTGGAATCGCCGTTTGTAAAAAATAAAGGGACGAAAGTAAAAAAGGCTGGGACATAAGTATTTCAGTCAATGGTATATCCGAACGATCAGGAGTTATCTCCTTTTACTAGTTCGGGTATTTTTGTTTGTGCGGAAAACAATTTTTTCCAAAAATAGTGGAATGGAGCGGAAGCCTCTCGACTACTAAGGGAAATAGAGGAAAAGCTGAGACACCAAAGCGCAGCGAGGGGGCTCAGCTTCCTCCCCGCGGAAAGCGAGTGTCTGCAGCGCAGGTGGAACGAACTTGTTTTTACAACCTACCTATTTTAAAAAAGTCATTGTTCGTCTTTGAGAAGGAGTCATATAGTTATGTCCCAGCCTCTTTTCTAAATCAACCAGCTTTCCCTTTGTGCTTGTTCCTTCATGAACGGTTTATGGCAAACATAAACAAAGGAACTTCCTTTCCAAGTTACTTATTGTATTACGGTTTCATACATATATTAATTATTCACAGCCATTCTTCCGAGTGCCCCATCCTCAACCAAGAGATCCTGTAGGTCATACATGGAGATTGGAAACATAGGAAATCCATAGACATATGGAGTTATTTCGTATAATTGAAAATAAATGACTAGTATTTTATCAGCAATATAAAAATTTTGATTCGGTCTAATTTCAGTAAAATCTCCTAGTGTTTGAATCTTCCTATCATTTATTTGATTCTTGATGATTTTCGATAGCCTTTTTACATAATCACTTCCCGGTCTAAATAAGCTTTCTATCGTACATTTCTGTTTCTTTTTCAGATCAAATGTAAGAGATTGAATGAGGGTCATTCCGTGGGCAGCTTGATTATGATACGTATAGTTGGTTAAGGATAAACTTAGCACTTGACGCTGATTATTTTTTATTTCATATGAGCCCAGCATTTCCTTTACCGTTGACGGCTCCTCTCCTGCTTGTTCATTAATTAGCTTTTGAGTTTGAGAAACAATATCACGATTGATTTGGTGTTCAAATATGATTTCTTTCATACCAAAAATATGCGGATAATATACATTTTCTCTAGTTCCATCACTAACCATTCTTGTTGAAACTGCAACTGGAAATGTCATCGTCATGATGAATCCTCCTTCATAATCGCTGTTCCACACATTGTATTCTATACAGAACAAGGTTATGAGGAGGACTTATTGTAACAAGTATGATAATGACTCTCTTGTTTTATTTTTTCATACGAATTAATAAAGCAGCTATAAATAGGATAACTGCAATTAATAGTGCGGTTCCAGTACCTATTGAAGTAAATAGACTTAAGAGAATAATGATTACCCCGAGTAAAATTAATGTATTTGCCATTTGAATCTCCTCCATTCATAAATTCACTAGCATTTTTGTTTTCTTACTTGAATCTCTTATTCCCCCATTCATATAAGCAATAAACTTTTATATGAAAAATAACACTCTTTTTCATTTGGATCATACATATTCTATCGTCACATGACACAAACTACTAGAAAAAAATGGGTGGAGGATTTTATGGCATTTGTTATTTTTTTCTTTATCTCATGGTTTGTCATCGCGCTATTTGCCGTTACGAAGAAAAGTCTTTCGTTGTCTGCGAATACATTTGTTTTTCTTGTTGTATTAATCTTTAGTGTAAATTTCACCTGGATAATCGTCGATGAATTTGAGTGGGTAACAGTAGCCGAGAAAGCTTTACCCTATACGGCATATCTACTAACTAGAACTATCATCGTCCCTTTTGTTCTGCTATTGCATGTGAATTTTTACAATAATGCGGGAAATACTTCAAAGAAGGTCATAGTTATATTGGCGGCTGTTATATCACTATTATTTGTCAGTGTCCTCTCTCGTTCTTTAGGTATTACAGAATACATGGAATGGAATTATGGATATAGTGCCCTTTATTATCTATTTTTGAACGGAGTGGCTATACTTACATCTAAGCTTTACAAGTGGCTCTCTAGGAATGAGGTGAGCTTCTCATGATGCTTTGGGAATCCTTTGATCAAAATGAAATCTATATACTACTCTTATTCTCTGTTGCCTTAGGAGCTTTTCTGTTGTTTAAAAAGATTCTTCCCAGGTATATCACAATATTATTTTTAACGTGGGGCTTTGCGAGCTCTCTCTTATTTGATTTCACCATTGGCGGAGGATTTCATGACTACTATAAAGTAAACGACTCCAATCATTACGAGCTCTTTGATTTAATCACTTACTTTTCCTTTTCGTTTTTCGGCTATTTCTTTGTGTATTTTTATGAGAAATTTGCTATACAAAAAGTTACATTTATCCCCTATATCCTAGGCTGGACAGTTATCGGTTTAACGATGGAAAAATTGTCAACTATTATGGGTGTCATCCATTACCAAGATGGATATAGTATTCAATTCTCTGTAGTCGTATTTTTAATTGTACAGACCACAACGGCCCTGTATTATGAGCTAGTTAAGCGGAATTCAATATCTCCTGAAGGCAATTAGCTAACATTTGTTTAGATGGAAAAGAGCTTCTTCGGAAGCTCTTTTCCACCACATTCTGTTCTGAGCTTTCTCTAGCAACAGGGTCAAAGCAAATTGAAACCCACAAACGAGATTAATGTCCCTAGGTTTACCTAAAGCCCAACATCAATCCTTAAACAGCTTTCGTGACTCTTCTGGAACAAACACAACTTCTTGGATTTTATGGTCAGATGTTAGGTTGAGTAGCACCATTTCACCATTACTAAATTTCAGTAACTCGTAGGTCTGGAAACTCGTAGCACTGCTCATTCGTTGATATACTTGGTTTAGCACTTGTTCTGATAGTTGGTGCTCTCTTCCATCAGCAATGTAAGGCGAAATAATCTTTATATTATTCGTTCGAGCCGCTTCTTTAAACTGGATGCCTACTTCAACTGGACCTACTTTAGCGAACAGCACCTGATGGATGAGTAAATAGCATGAAGTTAAGACAGATAGATAACACCAAGACGGTTTTTCTTCGATTCATGTTTCATCACCCAAACTCATTTTCCCATTTATACCCTATAATCAACAGATATTTCAGACTTCTACTTTATTGCTTGGCTAATTTCTTAAACTCCTGATATTGTTCAGCCGTAATGCTACTTCCAATTCTAGCCATCATAAAGTTGGTTTCATAGAGGGCAATATCAGGATCTGTTGTTTCAAATTCGATGAATTCTGCTGACTTTAGTACATTTTTCAGAATTCTGCTATAAGGAAGCGGATCTCCATCTGTCATTCCCAGATCCCAGTGCCAACAATACTCCAATGACACAATGATAGATTGTACCATTTCATCTTCCTCAAATAACCCTTGTATAAGCCTTTTTCCTAGTCCTAAATTTCGAAAGGAAGGTGCTACCTCCATCACACCTACCATTTTAAGGTAGGGGAGTTTATGCCAGCGCTCATCCTCTTCTGGTGGAAGAATAATGGTGTATCCTACAATATAGTGCCCGGAGACAGCTAGGGTCATCATTGCATTTCCCCTCTCGATCGCCTTAATCATAGCCATTTGCTGATTTTCTGCTGGACGAAATCGGTTTAATTGTTCATGAAACGGAATCGTTTGTAACCTTCCTTTCATCTCCATTTGATCTTTAATCAACTCTACTTTCATAGTTCATCCCCCATTTCCATGAGGCAGAAAAAAACCACCTCTCTAATAAGAGAGATGGAAGATACACAACGTAGATTCATTAGCAAACAGACCTGTCGTCCCGCCAACACACCTCGTTGCATCTTCCTAGCTCCCGAAGAAGATACGACACATAAATAAGGCAGGTCTCCTGACTTGTGTTTCCTCCTACTCTAAGCCCTTCCCATCAGAAGACAGTGGCATGCTTATTTCGTCAACACTTACAGTTGCGGGAACAGTCCTGGATTTTCACCAGCTTCCCTTTTAAGTCCAAGTGGACACCTTATCTACCGGTAATATCATTATTTCATGTTGATACATTCTTTAAAAATATTGAATTTCCTGCCTATGAATAGGACTTTATCTATTCTTTGCCATTCTGTAATTTTTTCACCGATAAAAAATGCTGATACGCTCTAATCCTTTTATTAAGCTGATAAATTAATGGCCATGATAAGAGAAGAATCAATAACGCATAGCCATAAAATGCAGCTTCAAAGATGATGGCCCATCCACCGAAGAACAAATTCCCCATTAAATATATGAATAAAATTAACAATGACGTAATCATGTATTTTGTAATAAATGGAATCTTGCTACTTGTAAGTACTTTTACATGAACCCAAACAGAAATCACACAAGAAACCATGGCAATCACCATACTAAAGAAATAGCTTTCTACGGATGAAAATAAATTTTCTCCCATTAGAAAAAGAACGATTGCTCGGATCACCATACCTAAAACAGCTGATATGATAATTGCTTCTATAAAATATTTTTTCATCGCATCTTACCTCATTCCTAAAAACTCTTTAAACGGTCCAACAAAGCTTTTGGAAACTTCCACTTCTTTTTTTGAATGAACAAATTTGAGAAGCAGTCTGCGATTGAACCAAGGAATTATTTTCGCAACGGAATCAATGTTAACGATAAAGGAACGGTTTACTTTAATAAACCGTTCATTTGGCAAACGTTCCTCCAGTTGATAGAGTTTTTCTTTTAAACGATATACCTCTTTTGCTGTATGACATAATACGGCAGAATCCACTGCTTCAAAGTACAATACTTGCTCATGGTCAATCACATAAAATTCCTCATTGTGACTTCCAATAATTTTTGATGTAGCTGAGGTAGGGGCGAATGGCTTTAGAATTTCACCTAGCCTGTTCAGATCGTTCGGGTCGAACACAATGCATGGTAAAAAACCGCTATGAAGTCCCTCCTCCACCATGTAAAGATCCGCTTCTCGATAGATTTCTATTCCATATGGTTTTAATCGATTGATTAATTCCTCACGAATTTCATTTCTGCAAACAAGACCTACTCGCATTATAACTCCTTAATGATTCAGCTTTTTTCTTCGCTCCAAGCGATGTATATATACGATGGTTAGAGCTAATATCAGTATAATACAGCCAACCAAATATTTCCCGAACAATGAGTAAAAGGTCGTCACACCTTCTGTCGGAACGTGCCCCCTCATGACCCAGTGGTCTGTTGAGAAATGGTCCATTTTCGTTAAAACCTGACCTTTGTAATCGGTAATCATCGACATACCATTAACGGTTTGCGTAACAACATTCGCCCCGTTCTCAATCCCTCTGAAGTTTCCAACGATCGTATGGTAGGGAGAAAGTTCTCTCCAATCAGCAGATGGAATAAACAAGATATCTACCTTAAGCTCTCCAATTTGATCAACCACTGCAGGAAAATCCTTATCCCAGCATATAATCCCCGAAAGCCGGCCATATTCCGTATCAACGGTGGTCAATTCCTTATTCCCCATGACCGTATTTTCTACCGCATTGCCCCCATATTTATAATGCTCTAATGCTACATCTCCTTCAGGGTTAATGATATATAAGACATTTTCATTCGGTTCTTCCTCCGCTGTGAATATATAGGGAACGGTTAAAATGTAGACCTGATACTTCCTTGCAACCTTTTTTAGCTTATCTAAATACATGGATGTCTGTGATTCATCTATAACGATGACACCCTCTGAATGATGAATAATTTTGGCACCTGATTTTGCCTCAGCAACCGTCAATTCTAGCAGCCCATCCATTCGCTCTTCCGCTTTTTCAACAAAATCACTCATGTCCTTTTTGTGTAAAGTAAAGATTTCTAATACATCAGAGTCCGTTCGATCCACCGTATGAATTCCTGATACAGCAACCGTTTCTTCATGCTGATGGATATACATTCGCAAACCGCCTAAGGTAACAATGAGGGCAAGTGCTGTCACACTAATGATGGCCACTCTTCTTCGTTTGGTAAAATCCAAACTTACCCAATAAATAATGGATGCTACCCATGTAATGAGAAAGGTAATTCCTGTAACCCCTATAAAGGACGCAAACTGAGCAATTGGCAACATATCATGCTGCGAATAGCCTAACACCCCAAAGGTGCCATACGGATTAAAATATACATTTGTAAAGTCTAATAGGGAGTAAGTACAGGGTAAAATGAAGGTTGCTAGAAAAGAACGGGCTTTTGAAAAGTAAATTTTTTGCCACACGAACGGAATGGCATAAAGAAACCCTGCTGCCGCTGGAATGAATTCAAACATTGGAATCGGGAGTTCTGGAAGCATCTTATGAAAGCTCAATTGATTACTCAATGCTGTGACCAAACTTAACGAGATCCAAGCCAACTTCCAACTCATGTCTTTTATAGCAAATAAGAATAACACTGGGAAAATCCACGCAGCTGGTGCGATCAGAAACTTTCCATTACTGAGCACCATAAAGACCCCACCTAACAAAAGTAAATAGATTGGATTCAACTTTTTCAACATCATCTCTCCTCTCGCTTTGTTACCATAAGTATAGGAGGTATTAATGAAATCTACCTGAAGATTTGCGTAGAAAGGACAGATTTGAAGGTGAGTAGTACAGAATTAGCAAGGATGGAATTTTATCCAATAATCGGAAAAGGGTAAGCACAAAGAAAAAAGTGATCATCCTGAAATTAACTGGACAATCACTCTATCAATAGACAATTAGTTACTCTTTTCCATTACAGCAAAATAATTTTCTTCCGCATCCGCAAAGTTAAAGACTCTTCCAGATGGCATTGTAACAATATCCCCTACCTTAACATTCTTACTTGATAGCTCTTTATGAAACTTCTCAAGGTTGTCAGTAAAAAACATAAGAGATGGAGTACCTAGGTTCAAGCCAGGTGACATTTTCGCAACGAAATCTTTGTTATGAAGAATCATACTTGTTTGTGCAATACCGCTAGGGGTGATCTCTATCCATCTCATCCCTTGGCCATTGTTTTCCTCAGAAATGACCTCAAATCCAACCTTTTCCGTCCAAAACCTAACAGCCTCATCTTGATCATGAACATATAACATAATTTGTCCTACTTGATTAATCATTGAACACATCTCTCCTCTATAGGGAATGATGTATAGTATTCGTCGGTTGCTGGGTAAAATCCTCTCTAAATCAATCAAAATTCCTCATGTGTACCAAATTTTGGTGTTGTTCATTACCCCTCACTTCCATTAGTCACGTCAGTTGGTTTAATTGGTATAGGGGCATATAGCTTTTGACCGATTATCGATTGAATGATGAGAATCAGACCTCCTACGACCCAATACAACGGAAGAGCTGCTGGTGCACTAAAGGAAAATATCACGATCATAATGGGGGATAGTAACCCCATTATCTTCATTTGTTGCTGCTGATCTACAGTCATATTCTTTTGTGAAACCTTAAATTGGAGATAGTAGACAAGCCCTGCAATCGCAGTAACCCATATATCAGGTTGTCCTAAACTAAACCATAAAAACGAATGGGTGGAAATCTCTTGTGACCCTCTTATGGCATAAAACAAGCCCATTAATATCGGCATTTGAATCAGAATGGGCAAACATCCCACATTCAACGGATTTACTCCATGCTTTTGATAAAGTTGTAGCATTTCTTGTTGAAGCTGTTGTTGTTCCTGTTTATCCTGCACTTGTTTAAGCTTCGTTTGAATTTGTTCCATTTCTGGCTTTAATCCTTCCATTTTCGACTTCATTTGTTGCTGATTTTTATACTGTTTTAACATAAAAGGCATTAAAACAAGACGAATCAAAATCGTAATGATAATTATGGCCACTCCATAATTATCATTGAATAATTCAGCAATTCCATGAATGGCTACAACGAATGGATTGACAAAATAAGTGTAAAAGAAGCTTCCTTCACTTGTTTGCTGTTGGCAGCCTGTTAAAACAATCATCATTACCTGTAATAAGGAAATGATAAATAATGCTTTTGTTTTTTTCATCTCGTATCTACTCCTAATCCTATTATTTATGAGGAAATGAGTAGTAGATACGGGCCTTCTATATCGGGATCAGTGTATTGATACTTTTTAATCGTCTTATGAATCCACCGTATGGTATGGTTTATATAAAGATGTGCATTTAGGACAAGCTTTACATTGGTCTGATGACTGCCTTCCATCGTAAAGCACGTACTTGTAAGTTGATTTCTTGTACTAAGCGGGAAAAAGCTAACTAGCAGAACCCCTAGAAGCAAACTACCATAAAAAGTATAGATGCTAGAAAAATTGGATAGCTCTACAATTAAATCCAACAAACGAAATCACCTCAATCTGTCCTGACAATACATCAACTATAAACAAACAATCATAAAAGAACAATATATATCCAGAGGAAGGGGTAGCAAAATAAGGAAGCTTCATAGTCGTATCATTTGATTATGTGGTGGAAATATATCGATTACTTCCAGGAAGCTTTTTGATTTCATTCCATGCACGAATCGCCTCTTGACGACTTCTTCCTTTATTTTTGGGGTCAGCAAAAAAATCGTGAATAAACTGATTATACTCAAATTGCGGGCCGATGTTTTTCTTATAGGCAGCATCTTTCTTCCGTTTCTCTTCTTCATGCCAAGCTGCAACTACCTCACGATAGGTTTTACCAACATTGTTTTTTAAATAGGTTTGGATAAACGTAGAAAAATGAAATTTAGGAATGACTGTCTTAAAGAAAGCACGTACAGTTTGACTACACCGATGATTTTCGGTAATAACCGTATCTAAACTAAGTGTAGTTTCAGCTTCTACCTTCTGAAGTGCCCTTGTTCTTCTAATTGGAGATAAGGTTTCACCTGTTTGAAGAAATACTTCAATCCGGTGAGCGATCTCAACTTTTGCACCTGAGGCACTTATCCCATTTACACGACAAAAAGATTGTAACTCTTCCTTTAGCCAATAATAGTCTCGAAAGCTCTCTAGACTCATACCTCTTGTTAATGTGGGTCTCAATCCTACCACCTCCTTGTTTCTCATACCCCATTATAGAACGAATGTTCTTGTTTGTAAAATATATACAAAACAAAAGCAGCCTCAAATCAGACTGCTTTCCTTAACACCTATAAATACTTTCGATGAACCCCTTTTCCATCATACGTGTATAGCATTCTTCTGTTTTCAATCTTCGTTTCTAGATGAACCGGACGGCCCCAAAGCTGATTGATATAGGGAAGTACCTTTTCTAAGTACTTTACATCCAGCTCGATTCCTTCATACCCATGTAATAAATAGAGCTCCCCGTTCTTTAAATAATCTCCTTCAGCTACTGTTAAGTACGGAAATCCTCCATTTACGCGCATGCTGACGAGCTGATCGCGTACTTGCTCCCACTGCTTATCAATGACCTTATAGTCTCTTCCTTGCTTCTGGAATAAATACATATCCTCTCTTGTCACGAGGTCCTTTGTTAAATAATTTCGTAAAAAGGAAATATCAGATTCAATTTCACGCACCTCAAACATCTTCTCCCGGCCAGACCCTGGCATAACCCCCCGCTTCTTCATCTCTTCTGTTGGATGGTTATACCGCTCTTCAATATCCTCGAACACCTTTAAACCTAAATAATACGGATTAATACTCGTGCGCGATGGCTGAACAACCCCTGCATTCAACTTCGCAAACTCCAATGCTTCACCAGACGTTAAATCCATTTCACGGAGAATTCGTTGATGCCAGTAGGAAGCCCAGCCTTCATTCATGATTTTCGTCTCAAGCTGTGGCCAGAAGTAGAGCATTTCCTCCCGCATCATCGTGAGGATATCACGTTGCCAATCGGCCAGCTCACGGCTATAGCTTTCAATAAAGAGCAACAAGTCCTTTTCAGGCTGTGGAGGGAATTTTTTCTTCCCTTTTTTTGGTTTGTCGTCCTTCTTTCGATTTCGTTCATCCAAATTCCATAGATCGTCGTAGGGTGAGGTTGGCGCCGTTTCCTCTTCGTATTCTACATCATCCATAGACCAGGCAAGCTTCGGTCGCATCAGGGATGGATCGATATGCTCTTGGATTGCAAGGACGGCATCAAGGAAGGACTCTACCTCTTTCTTTCCATGCTCGATTTCATAAGCACGAACTCTTTCTGCAGTTGCTGACATGCTTTCTACCATATCTCGCTTTGTGTTTTGAAATCGGACATTGTTTTTAAAGAAATCACAATGGGCTAATACGTGAGCCACTATCAGCTTATTTTGAATTAAGGTGTTAGAATCTAATAAAAAGGCATAGCAAGGATTGGAGTTAATCACGAGTTCGTAAATTTTGGATAAGCCGAGGTCATAATGAAGCTTCATCTTATGAAACTGTTTTCCAAAGCTCCAATGGGAAAAGCGAGTGGGCATTCCATAAGCACCAAATGTATAGATAATATCAGCAGGGCACACTTCATAACGCATCGGATAGAAATCTAGACCAAACCCAGAAGCAATCTCGGTGATTTCTTCTATTGCATATTCTAGAGCTTTTTGCTCGCTCTCTCTCATCTGCCTCTCCCCCTTTCATCTCTTATCACAATGTATGATAAAAAAAGATAGGAAATGACGAGAGAGGGATGTCCTATTTTTTCAAAAACAGCTCTTTTGCTTGGTAAGCTAGATAAATTCCTACAAATTGATTGCTATTCCATTCTGCTTCAAATGTAGATAACGGGGGGCTTGTTTCTTCTACTAAAGGACAAATCTCTATAGTCATAGCAGGCTTTTGATACGTCGTAATAAACCAGTCAGTAAACCCACCACCCACTGCTTTCTTTGGTGGATCTCCTAGCTTATAACCAGTAAGCTGTGAGACCCCTTCAGCTATTTTCCGGTCGCGCTCAATATTATCTCCATTTCGATAGTTCCAATAAATCTCTTGTCCAGACGAATGATACGCGATGGCCATTTCAGGCTGTATGCGTTCTGTAAATTGAACGATTGCCCTGATTTCCTTCGCTTCAATCGGTCTTTTTCCTTTAAAAAATTGATACGAATGGAAACGTGGTTTCTCCGGTAGCTCTTCCCAACCTGCTGGGTATTGGCGGTTCAGATCTACACCTACACCGTTTGCCTTCCATCTTGTAAAATCAGCCAGGTTTTCATTCATCATCGTAAGGCGCTTTCGATGAAAATAGGGAAACTTATCGATGAAGCCTTGTTGAATGGTTACTCCATCAGGGTTTAACATTGGCACAACCCAAAGAGACACATCATTAAATATAGCAGTTGAATACTCCCCAATTAATTGATTGTGTTTCTTTGCACTGAGATAATCCTCTGCCATTTTCATCAACAGGGATGAGGTAATCCACTCTCTTCCATGATGTGAACCAATCAACAGCACATTTTGGGGACCGTTCCCAATTCGAAAAGCATAAACCTTCCTACCAAAATGTGTTTGGCCAATCGTTTCTATCTCTAGCTGATAGTTGGCACGTAGCTGCCAAAGGTCTTTCTGAAGCAATTGATATGTATAGGGTTGGTTGGTTTCCACTATTGGTTGTATTTGTTCTGCAAATGCCGTTGTCACAACAATTAACATTACAACTAGGGAACAAATGATTTTCTTCATAAAAGCTCCTTTAATAATTCGTTTGCACCCTAATTGTTCCTTAGATTGAATGTGCTTATACAGGTAAATGCTGAAAATCCCGTCAAATCAAAAACACCAACATTTGCTGAGAAACTTTTCGTGAGAATGTCATACACTATTATCAACTCCTTAAAAGGAGGAGAGTTCAGATGAACAAAGTGGATTATGACAGAGCATTGTATTACACCCATCGGTCTGAATGGGATAACCTATTGATTCTCATGGTCCGAACAGAGGATCAATTTTTATCGAAGAAAATAGAGCATTTCCTACACGCCTACAACTTTGAAAATGACTACAAAGTAATTGAGCTGCAGCTATATTCTTTACTACGCTACATTGACCATGCCAATGAAATTTCCGAGCAGGAAGTATTAGATGCAACAGCAACATCCTTTATGTAAAGAGAATTCCACCATATAAAAACACGGCTCTTTATTGAGCCGTGTTTCTTACATATGTGATTGCTTTCTTATTAAGTGCCATCTTACTACAAATAACAACACCAACAGAGAGTATCATGAAAGAAAAAAGAATGTAAAACGCTATTTGAATGTCACCATTACCTGCGAGCTTTGTAAAAACAGCAAGTAAGACGATTCGAAGTCCAAGGCCAATTGTTCGAAATAAGCTATCGACTCTTCCAATTAGTTGATTTGGGATTTCATCCATCATATATGAATTTCGAGCCACTCTTGTTCCTGCATTTCCGAAAGCTAGTAGCATCGTGAGAATTAAGTAAATCGGCACTGATTCAACAAAACTAATCCAGGTAATCCCTACTGTATAGAGGAAAACGGTCGATATGATTATAGCCATATTTCCTCGTTTAGCAGCAAGCATGGGAATGACGACTCCAGCCAATACTGCCCCCACACCATAAAGCATACTTTGCATTCCATAAACCCCTGCATCAACTTTTAGAACGCTATTCAAATGTATCGGAAATAAATAATTCGTTAGCATAACACCGATAAAAGGCATAATAGAAGCCATGAGGAAGAAAAATAAGCTAGGCTTTGTTTTCATATAATGAATACCTTCCTTAAGCTTCTTAAAGAACGCCCCCCCTCGCTGCTCTACATTTGCAGTTTGCTCATACGGAATGCGGATGAATAGTAGCAAGCCACATAAATACGTTAGGGCATCAAAAAACAGGAGCCATTGCAAGTCTACCTTTGAAATCAGTATTGCAGCTATCGCACCTGCTAACATACTTGAAAGCTGGCCTTGAATTTCCATCGCACCATTTAACGCTCGGTAGGTGGAAGGGTCAAATATTTCTTGATTAAAAGCAAAAATTGCTGGGTAAAATAACGTGTAATACAAGGTACCTATTCCATATAAGATCATATAGTGCCATCCTTGATACTCTACGCCTGTGAATCCAATTAGGGCAAAAAAAAGAATGACAACCAGTCCCATTAACTCTGCTAATAATAAAATTCGCTTTCTAGAATACTTATCAACGATATGCCCAATTGATGGGGCAATAAGAAAGCTAATCATTGTCATTACAATAGCTACATAGCCAAAAGTAGAGGCTCCACTTGGAGTTGAAACAAGAAGCCATGGGATAGCAATCATTGTGATCCCAGACCCAATCGAAGAAAGGATATTGGCCGTAAGAATGAAATAGAAGCGACGATCTCGGTACAATCCACTCATAATATTCCCCTATTACCCCTTCATTACTTGATACGCATTCATATAACGTGTTAATTCTTCCATCATTTGCTTTACTAAATGAGCAGACTCTTCATTTAAGCCATCATTTTCATAATCAAAGCAGTGTGGATCTAATACAACCTGCTTAGGAATGGCATTTGCATATACGCCCCTTACCACCGTACGCATACTATTGAGGGCATTCATTCCACCTTTTCCTCCGCCAGCAACAGCTAATAATGCAACCGGTTTGTGGCTGAATTGCTCACTACTGAGAAAATCAAACATATTTTTCAGTGCTCCGCTCATCGCGTTGTGGTATTCAGGTGTAGCAATAATTACCCCGTCAGCTTCCTTAACCGTTTGTCGAAGAGATTGGATAGCAGAAAGTTGAGCTTGCTCCTCTTCTCCGTTATAGAGAGGAATGGTTCCATCACTTAGATCAATCAAGTGAGCGCCATATGTTCTCGCAATGGCACTGGTCGCAATCCCCGTTCTTCCTTTTTTTCTTGGGCTTCCATTAACTACAATTACATTCATATATTTTTCTCTCCTTTATGTTTTCTATAGTTTTATTATAAGGAGAGATCATACCGTTTAAATCGTCGCTTCGCTTGAACTTTCCCTACGAAATTGGTCTACCCTCCGAACACAAATTCTACGACCAAAGTTGTAGGTTAGATGAGTTGGTTTCGAACAGCGAACAAAGCTGCTTGTGTACGATCGGCAAGTCCTAGCTTAGATAGCACATTCGACACGTGTGTTTTGACCGTTTTTTCCGTTATGAAAAGTGAGGTAGCAATTTCTTTATTGCTTTTACCCTTCGCAATCTCCTGCAACACTTCAAGCTCCCTTTTCGTTAATTCATCTATTGGATTTTTTTCTACTTTATGCTTGCTCGTTAAATGCGTGAGGAGGTGAGAGGTTGCTTTTGGATGCAATTGGTTGTCACCTGCCATCAGCCCTCTAATCGATCGAACGAGCTCATCTGGCTCTACATCTTTTAATTGATAGCCTGAAGCCCCAGCTTCAATGGCCGGTATAACATGATCTTGATCAGAAAAGCTTGTTAAAATCATGACTTTTATTTGAGGATACCTAGCTTTAATTTTTTCAGTTGCTTCAATTCCGTTCATCACTGGCATATCTAGGTCCATTAAGACTAAATCAGGCTGAAGCTCTCCTGCCATTTGAACAGCTTCATTCCCGTCTTTGGCTTCTCCCACAATCTGAATTCCCGCCTGTGTTTTTAAAAAGAAAACAAGTCCTCTTCGTACCACGTGATGGTCATCTGCAATTAATAGTTGAATCGTCATCCCACTTCCTCCTTAGACCGGAATCGTAATCTGAATCTTGGTGCCCTTGCCTGGTGCGCTTTCGAGATCGAACTGCCCATTTAGTAATTCCGTTCGATCCTTCATACTTCTTAAGCCTAACGATGGGAGCTCCTGCTGATCATCATAATGAAACCCACATCCTTGGTCCTTAATGGTAAAAACTAGCGTATTATTGACGATTTTAAACTGAATGGATACATTGGTTTGCTGTGAGTGCTTTTTACAGTTAGCTAGCGCCTCTTGGCCAATTCTCCAAAGTGTCTCCTCGACTTTACAAGGCAAACAAATCACACCCATTACATCGGTGGACACATTTAAACCAAGCATGGCCCCATACCCCTTTAACGCACTTGAAATTCCATTTTCAAGTCCTTTCGGACGAAGCTGCCAAATGAGCGCACGCATTTCACTTAGAGCATCCTGGGCCAGGTCTTGAATATAATCAAATGTTTCTTTTACCTCAAGATCTGCGACCATTTCCTTCCCCCCTCGAGCTGTTAAGCTGACGGAAAAAAGCAATTGATTCACCGAATCATGTAAGTCACGGGCTAGTCGATTTCTCTCTGCTGTTAATGCATTCTCTTGTTCCCGTTGCGTTAAGTTAATTCGCTTAATCGCCGTACCAACTTGAAATGCAACGGCTTCTAGAAGGTCCAGCTCCTCAGTTGAAAAGTGAGTTTTAAAAGGAGAGCCAATATTCAGCAATCCGAACTTTTCCTTGCCCGCACGAAGTGGAACAGTTGCATGATGGGTTAAATGGTTCGTTTCTCCTCTGCTTTCAGCAATCACGTCCTCAATTCGCTTGCACTCAATAATGTTAGTTGCTTTCTCCAGACGGCCATCATTATAGCGATCAATGCACCAGCAATCCCCTTCGCACATAACTTCACAGCTATTTTCCCTTAAAGCAGGAGGCAATGCCTCATATGCTGCTAGCCGAAATTTCAGTGAATCATCGATTAAAAAAATCCAACCAGTTTTCATTCCCGTAACATGCAATAGCTTTCTTAACACTTCTGAAAGCATGTGATGCAAATCTGTTCCCTCATTCAACAGCTCTGCGATTTCCTTTAAGATTTGTATTTCTGAAAGCCGCTCTCCCTTCAAAGAAACCAATCCTCCAACCCTTTTTTCCTAATTATATCGTTTTTCAGACTATTTGACGTTAGAAAAAAGACGGAGAGAATCTCCGACTAAAGTTTGAGAAAAAAGGAGCGCAACCATAAAAACTAATAACAGCTTTACTAGCGAATAGATGGAAATTTCTGATATGATCTACTGGGTATCATAACTTTCCACCACTCTTTTCTATGTAAAAGCACCCCTTCAATCACAACAAAATGGCTATAAATCCCCATTAAAAAAGAGACCAACCTATTATTGCTGGCCTCTTCCTTCACACTAATTATTTACTTGCCACACCATTCATTTTCTCTTCCACCGTTTTCATAAACTCAGCTTCAAGGGCAGATAGTTTTTCATGGCTTTCTGTTAAGCTTGAGCTATTTACCCCAAAATAGAACTTAATTTTCGGTTCTGTACCTGATGGGCGTAAGCATACCCATGACCCATCCTCGAACACATATTTTAGAACATTTGATTTCGGAAGGCTGATGTTTTCTTCTTTGCCATCTGCAGTCATGCGAAGGCCTAGCAAGTAATCCTCTGCAACCGCTACCCGTAAATCACCTAACTTCTTTAATGGCTCATTACGGAAGGAGGCTAGTGTTTGTTGAATTTTCTCTGCCCCTTCCTTCCCTTTTAATGTTAGCGAGCGAAGGCCTTCTTGATAATATCCATATTCCTCAAATAGATCCAAGAGTGCATCATACAAGGATTTCCCTTGCTTTTCATAGGAAGCACATACTTCAGTCGCTAAAATAGCTGCTTGAACAGCATCTTTATCCCTAGCAAAATCACCGATTAAATATCCATAGCTTTCTTCATAACCAAACAAGAAGGTATGCTCTCCCGTTGCTTCGTAATCTTTGATTTTTTCCGAAATAAATTTAAAACCTGTTAATACATTCTCAGTCTTCACACCAAAAGAGGATGCCACTTTGCTTCCTAATTCTGAGGTCACAATCGTTTTGAGCATCATCCCATTGCTTGGAAGTGTTCCTTTTCGCTGCTTTTCCGATAATATGTAATGAAGTAATAACGCACCTGTTTGATTTCCGGTTAAAACAACGTACTCCCCTTCATGGTTTTGTACTGCTATCCCTAACCGATCTGCATCAGGATCTGTCGCTATCAACAAATTTGCATTCACTTTTTTCCCATCACGAATGGCTAGCTCAAATGCCGCATGCTCTTCAGGATTTGGACTCTTGACCGTTGAAAACTCTGGATCTGGATGCTCCTGCTCCGCTACGACCTCTACATGGCGGTAATTTAAGGCTTCTAACGCATTTCGAACTGGCTTATTGGCCGTTCCATGTAGGGGAGTGAAGACAACATGTATCTTGGAATCCTCTGCAAGCTCTTTATTTTCACAAATAGTTAAAAGCTGTGTTTGATAGGCTCTGTCAATTTCTTTCCCAATCATTTGAATCAATCCGCTATCTCGAAGCTCGACCTCTTCTTTCACCTCAAGAGTCAGTTCGTTTTCAATCTCATTTACCTTGCCGATGACAATATCTGCACTTGCTGGCGGTAGCTGACCACCGTCATCACCGTATACTTTATAGCCGTTATATTCAGGAGGATTATGACTCGCTGTAATCACAATGCCTGAATACGCATGTAAATAACGAACCGCAAACGACAGCTCAGGAGTTGGTCTTAACTCGTCAAATACATATGTTTGAATACCACGAGTAGCCAACGTTTTCGCTGCTTCCATCGCGAATTCCCTTGACATGTGACGAGAATCATAAGCGATGACAACCCCTCGATTTTTCGCAACCAAGCCCTTCGATTCAATAAAAGCAGCCAATCCAGCTGAAGCTTTTCGCACAGTGTAAATGTTCATGCGATTTGATCCAACACCAAGCTCCCCACGCATTCCACCTGTACCAAATTCAAGATCTTTATAAAAAGCTTCTTCTAGACCTTTTTCATCCTTCATCAATTCATGTAGTTCATTTCGTAAATTCTGTTCTAATCCTTCAAATTGAATCCATTTTTCTGCTTTCGTTTTCCAGTTCATGGAGCAATCTCCTCCCACAATATGATCCACTTAATAATTTCTTTTTAAAGAAGAACTCTCCTTCAAAAATTGTACTCTTTATTATGACAAAAATCGCTTCGCTTTTCTATTTTTTCCTCGAGTGATCAAAATCATGAATATGTTGTTTGGTAATCATTCTCTCCTATACGAAAGCCTCTTTCCGCTTGTTCAACGACATAACGGAATTCATCTACCAATGATCCTCCCTTAGACCACTCTCTCAATTCCCCCAATCGCTTCCACAATTATTTAATCTATTCATGTACATGGATAGATAGAAGTTCAAAAAGATAAAATTATTATCTAACTAGACTAGGTATCTGGCATGGCTTGAGTGCCTTTGAAAGAGACTTTCGACCGAAATTATCTAAATGCTTTGTTAATGGTTCTTTACTAAATTTAAGAAACTGTAAATGTATGTAAAATATTGGAAGAGCTAGTGCAAATTGTGGCTGGCTTTTTGTATGATAGGACTGTAATTCATTTTGAACCAATCAAGGAGGCAGTGAAAAATGAAGAATTTAAAGCAATGGTTAATGGCGTTAATAGCCGCATTTATGTTCGTAGGAGTTGCCACAGGTTGTTCAAACGAGGATGATGCAGAAGATACAAATAACACAGAAGAAAATGAAACAGAAGGTACTGAGGAAGAAAGCGGAGAATGAAAATATTGGAAAAAGAGGTGATGGGAATCACCTCTTTTATTTCTTATATTGTATGGAATAGATATCCTGGCGACGATCCTTTAGTTGACGTACGGTCCCATCTTGTCTTTGTCTCCTTAAAATCTCTAAATCTACATCTCCTATTAACACCATTTCAATATTTGGATTTGTTTCTCCAACAATTCCATCCCTTGCAAACTCAAAATCAGATGGAGCGAAAATTCCTGATTGAGCATACTGAATATCCATGTTCTCCGTTTGTGGAAGATTTCCTACTGTACCCGATATAACAGTATAAATTTGATTTTCAACTGCACGCGCCTGTGCACAATATCTTACACGTAAGTATCCTTGTCGATCCTCTGTACAGAATGGGGTAAAGATAATTTTAGCCCCTTTATCTGTTGCAATTCGAGCAAGCTCTGGGAACTCGATATCATAGCAAATTTGGATAGCAATTTTTCCACAATCGGTATCAAAGACCTTTACTTGATCTCCTGGACTTATCCCCCACCACTTTCGCTCATTTGGTGTAATGTGTAGCTTATATTGTTTTTCAATTGTACCGTCCCGGCGGAATAAATAAGCAATGTTATAGATTTTCTCATCTTCTTCTTTTACAAAATGAGAGCCTCCAATAATATTGACATTGTAACGCACTGCTAAATCTGTAAACAATTCAATGTATGGCTCTGTGTACTCGGTTAATCTCCTAATAGCCATACTTGGGGACTTTTCATTTAAAAAAGACATAAGCTGTGTGGTAAATATTTCAGGGAATACGGCAAAATCAGCACCAGCATCCGATGCGACATCAGTAAAATATTCAACTTGGTTGGCAAAGTCCTCGAACGAATTAATCTGCCTCATCATATATTGAACAACACAAATACGCACTGGATAGCTTGTTTTATAAAAACGCTTTGAGGTTGGCTTGTAGTCCACGTTGTTCCATTCCATTAAGGTTGCATATTTGATGGATTGAACATCATCAGGCAAATAGTTTGGGTTGATCCGCATAAGTGAAAATCCATTTAACAGTTGGAACGACAGTACAGGATCATAGATTTTATGCAGGGTAACTTGACTTACATACTCCCTTGGAGCCATTTCCTCTGCATATTTATGGTAGTTCGGAATGCGGCCACCAATAATAATACTCTTTAAATTCAGGTGGCGGACGAGTTCTTTGCGTGCTTCGTATAAGCGTTGCCCAATTTTCATGCGACGATAATCAGGATGAACCATAATCTCGATTCCGTATAGATTATAGCCATCAGGATTATGATTAGTAATATAGCCTTCGTCTGTTACATCATCCCATGTATGACGATCATCATACTCATCGAAGTTAATAATTAAGCTTGAGCATGAACCGATTATTTCTCCATCATATTCTGCAACAAATTGTCCTTCAGAGAATACATCTAAATGACTTTCTAATTGATCGTACTTCCATGGAACCATTCCTGGAAAACAAACGTTCTGTAGCGAGATAATCCGGTTGATGTCTTCCTTTCTAGTATTTCGAATTATCATCTTCTTCTCAAATCTTGAAAGATCGAGCTTTGTCATAAGTTCCCTCAACTCCTTAACCTACATACTGACTCTTTTCTATATAATAGAATACACTCTTTAATCTAGCATACCCTAACGAATCATAGCGTAATTTTAATAGTTACCCGTATTTATACAAAATAAAACAAATAAAAAAAATTCAGCTACAAAAGATTGTGAAATAGGTAACGTTTGTGACCAATTTCATTTACAGCTCATTCATTTACATCTATAATCTCATTAGATGAACGATTTGAGGAGAGAGAAATGAAAAATAATAAAGATCATCGAGAGACATATTTATTTGTTGCTTGGGCTGCATCTGTCATTGCGATGTTTGGCAGTCTGTATTTTTCAGAGTTTCGCCAATACGAGCCATGTGAGCTTTGTTGGTATCAACGGATCGTTATGTATCCGTTCGTCGTCATTCTCGGATTAGGTGTGATTCGAAAGGATTATCGGATTTCCCTTTATACGATGCTTCTATCATTAATAGGTGGTGGAATCTCGCTATACCATTATCTCATTCAGAAGGTCAGCTTCTTTGCAGACAATGTTCCATCTTGCGGCCGAGTTCCATGTACAGGACAATATATTAATTGGTTTGGATTTGTTTCCATTCCATTCTTAGCACTCGTTGCCTTTGTCATCATCTTCATTTGTAGCTTCATCGTTTGGAAAAAAACAAAGGAGGAAATGTAACTTGAAAAAAGTCATCATTTTTTTAGCACTAATTATTGCTTTATTCGTGGCAGTTGGCGTCCTAACAAAGATGCAAAATGAGGAAAAAGTGTCTGGGGATAACGTATATGGAAAAGATTCCCTCCATCCAGCAACAGTTGATCAGCTAGAAGATCCTAACTATCAAAACATCATATTACCTGATGAGCTTGAGAAAAGACTCGATAACAATGAAGATGTGACGGTATACTTCTTCAGTCCTACTTGTTCACACTGTCAGCGCACTACACCAATTGTTTCCCCTCTTTCAGAAGAAATGGGTATTGACCTCGTTCAATACAATTTATTAGAGTTTGATCAAGGCTGGGAGCAATACGGTGTTTCTGAAACACCTACAATTGTCCAGTATCGTGATGGAAAAGAAATAGCTCGTATAGTCGGTTTCCATGAAAAAGCAGAATTTACCACTTGGTTTAATGAGAATAGTAAGTAATGAAAAAACCACGAAGCGATTCCCGAATCGTTTCGTGGTTTTTAACTGTGTACACTAAATTCATCTTATCAATTAGATGCTGGCCTCTCATTACACTAATAGCTCATTTGCTGCTTTTGTGTAGATGCTTAGCACGTTTTCATCATTTTTTTCACCCGAGAATTGTTGGAAATTAAAGGGGAAGGATAAGCCAAAATCAGTTAGAATCCGGACATTTTTACGAAAAATAGGCTCATATTTCAACTGTGGCTCGGAAGATTCTAGAATGGAGATCAGTGTTTGTAAGCTTGTTATCACTTGAAAAGCTTCCTTCAATGTTCCAAAATATTCATAGTGTCTTGTAGAAGTATGTAACACCTGTAACTGTTCAAATTCCATTATATCATCGTCCGAAAAATAGAGTGGAAACACATTTGTATAGAAATATTGGACTAGTTCTCGGATCCTTTTCTCTTGACTAGGAGTTGATGCATATACTACTTTCACTGAAAACCCACCTTTATCGATCCTATTCGCAACATATAGAATAAGGATAACATATTTTTACTGGATAATACGTGGTAATTATACCCATGAAATAGGGGATATTTTCTATTATATAGGCCTCTAACAATAAGTATATGTAGTTTCTTCCAACAAAAACATGTCTTTCTAACTAAGGATAAGCCAGCTATCTGACATTTATTATGAAAGCAGGAGATCAACACATGAAAACACAAGTTAAAGGAAATCGGTTTGACATCACTCTTCCAATGGAGTGGGATGGTCTCACAATTGAAAACCTATTAAAAGAGGTTTGGGGGGCACCAAAGAAGCATGTTCATGCACTCAGAATGGATAAAGCGATTACTGTTAACGGGGAATTTATCCCTTGGAAAGAACCTATAAAAGCAGGGGATACGTTACAATTGAGGCTGTTTTCAGATGAAAGCTTTGGTGTAACGCCTGCCTATTTTCCAATAGACGTGCTGTATGAAGACGAATTTGTCATTGTGATGAATAAACCAGCACACATGGACACACATCCAAATACAAAGGATCAAACAGATACATTGGCAAATGCCGTTGCATTTCATTTACAAGCAAAAGGAGAAAATAGGCAAGTTCAGCATATTCATCGATTGGATCGGGATACAACAGGAGCTATCCTTTTTGCAAAACAGCCTATTGCTGGCGCAATCTTAGACCAAATGCTTGAAAATCGAGTGATTAAGAGAACCTATGTTGCACTCGTCCAAGGTTTACTTACAAAGAAAAAAGGGACGATTTCAACCCCTATCGGCAGAGACAGACATCACCCTACTAGACGGAGAACTTCTCCAACTGGACAAGAAGCTATAACCCATTTCGAAGTTCTGAATCAGGATACTAAAAAACAAATCACCCTAATTAAATGCATGCTTGATACTGGCCGAACTCACCAAATTCGCGTTCATCTGAGCTCTTTGGGACATCCTCTAGTTGGTGATTTACTTTATGGGGGAAAGCTCTTTACTCCAAGGCAAGCATTACATGCAGTAAAGCTTGAATTTCTTCACCCTTTTACTAGAGAGAAGATTACTTGCTATGCACCGTTCCTAGATGAACCAGCCATCTTTAGTGTAGATCCCTACTCTATTTAAAAAAGCAGAGCGGGAAAATTCCTGCCTAAAAAAGAGAAACAGGCATCGAAAAAATTAAGTAGTTCAGTTTTTGTGGAGAAACATTTAAAATAGCACACTAATTAACAGACCAAATCTCATATGATTTGGTCTGTTGTTTTTTTCTTATATATCGATGTTTATTGGATAAAAACGCTTGAATCCGCATTTGAAATCGCACCTTAAATAACATAGTGACAATAGCTGTTGTCTACGTGATAATTACTATATTATTTAGTATGCCAATTGCTATGTTGATTATTATTTACTAAGTAGGCAATAGTAATTTTATGTTAAAATAAACGTAGAGTTTGTGAAGGAAAGTTCTTCTAACGGAGCAGATAATTGAATTGAATAAAGAAGATTGAAAGGAAAGTAATTTACAAGAAAAGGGAGGTATAAAAGGTGGACTTGTCACTCTGGATAACTATTGGTTTTATAATAATCGGATTTGTTGTTCTCACTTCTATGAAAAAAGGTATGGAAAGTAAGCTCGCTTTTATAACAGCAAATATGGAGGACGAGGAAAACTCAACAAAAGCTAAATCCATAATTTGGTGGATAATGAGTACCACAGCTTGGGGAATAATGAGTATGATTCTTATTGTTTGGTGGTTTCATAATCACTTTGGATAACTGTTGGTTTCAAATGTACTTAAACAAACGGGTGGTTTAGTTGAAAAAGACGATATAAAAAACAGAACGCTTGGGTGTTTAATCCCAAGCGTTTTTTGTATGCTTTTTGTACTGTTATTTATGGTGATAAAGTGAGTGAGATTTAATGTGATAATTCAACTGTTATTTAACATTTTCTCCACAGTATCGGAACTACTTAGGAAAAGATGCCTTTTTCTTTTTTTATTGTAATCCTGCTTTTACCCAAGAAGCAATTTGAGCAGTACGCTTGGCTTGGTGTTTAACCGCTGCTTCTACATCTTCTTTAAAGTTTCCGTCTTGGTCTACGGTTACAGATGTCCCGTATGGGTTTCCTCCAGCGGCAAATATAGATGGATCTGTATATCCTGGGGCAGCAATGATCGCACCCCAATGCATCATCGTTGTGTATAGGTGGTGAATCGTTTGTTCATGGCCACCATGAAGATTGCTAGTGGAAGCCATGGCACTAACTACTTTATTTGCTAACTTCCCTTGGAACCATAGACCTCCTGTCGTGTCTAAAAATTGTTTCATTTGTGAAGGTAGACTTCCAAAACGAGTCGGAACACTAAATATAATGGCATCGGCCCACTCAAGATCATTTAATGCAACAACTGGTACATCCTTCGTGTCTTCTACGTGTGCTTTCCATGCTGGATTCCCTTCAATTGCTGATTGTGGTGCAAGTTCTTCTACTTTTAATACCTTTACGTTTGCACCAGCTTCTTTTGCTCCTTCTGCTGCCATGTTCGCAAGCTGATAGTTCGTTCCTGTTGAGCTATAATAAATAATTGCTAAATTTACATTTTCCATTATACATCTCTCCTTATTATGGTAAGTCAATCAACATCAAGCGGCTATTCGAATTTGCTTTTATATGGACGGTCTCTGTCTCCGTTATTCGTGCAGAATCACGCTTGGCTAATTCAAAGTCTTCATTTATCTTCAAATTCCCTTCAATCGTAAACAGAAACACTTTTCTTCCTGGCTTTTGTTCAAATTGAATGATCTTTCCTTCCTCTAGATCAGATAAGTAGATCGTTAAGTCTTGATGGATGTGAGCAATCCCTTCTTTCGATTGCTTTGAAACTACCGGTAACAGTTTGTTTTTCAATGCATCCATATCAAAGCTTGTTTTTTCATATGAGGGCTCTATTCCATTCGACTCAGGTATGAACCATAGCTGAAGAAGATTAACTTCTTCTGTGCTAGATGGATTCACCTCAGAATGGAATACACCTGTACCTGCTGACATTCGCTGAATTTCTCCAAAGGTCGTTGTAGCTGTTTGACCTGTGCTATCCTCGTGCTTTAATTGGCCTTCGAGAACAATTGAGACGATTTCCATTTCTTTATGAGGATGTGTGCCAAACCCTCTATTAGGTGCAATAAAATCATCATTTAAGACTCTCATCGGCCCAAAGTTCATGTTTGTTGGATCATAATATTCTGCAAATGAAAAGCTGAAGCTCGTTTTCAACCAACCATGATCGGCCGAAAAACGTTTTTCAGCAGGATAAACTGTAATCACTACATTCACTCCTTTCCTACCTTATTTCCTATTTTCATTCATTTAAAACTATATCTCGAAGTTAATTATTTTGAATTCGAGATATAATACAAAAAAATATCTTTAATTCGAGATAATTATAAAACCTTTATTACTATTCGTCAAGCGAACTTGCTCTATTTTTTTTAGAAGTGCTTTAAATGAATAAAAGCGACCGTACCGTACCAATTAAGTCAACGGTCGCTTTACGTTAGAGAAATGAAATATATGCCTTTGTTAGTTTCTCGGTTAAAAATCAAAATCGTCTGGGTCTGCTCCGAAACGTTGGTTTACATTTAAACGATTGATTGCCTCCATCTCCTTCGGATTCAATTCAAAATCAAAAATATTTGCATTTTCTACTAATCTCGATGGTGTAACAGACTTTGGAATAATGATGACGTCATTTTGCAAATGCCAACGTAGAATAATTTGGGCAGAAGATTTTTCATACTTTGTCGCTAGTTCATTTAATGTCAGGTTGTCTAATATACGCCCTCTTGCAATAGGTGACCATGCCTCTATTTGAATTTGCTGCTCACTGCAAAAGCTTCTAAGCTCAACTTGTGAAAGCAAAGGATGGAGCTCGACCTGATTGACCATTGGCTTGATTTCTGACTGCTTCATTAGATCCTCTAGATGGTGAATTTGAAAATTACTAACGCCAATTGCTTTGACACGGCCATCAAGGTATAGCTTCTCTAACGCTCTCCAAGTGTCGTGATATTTCTCCTTCACCGGCCAATGAATAAGATACAAATCTACATATTCTAGAGCAAGCTTCCCCATGCTATCCTCAAATGCCTTTAAGGTCGATTCATACCCTTGATCGCTATTCCACACTTTGGTTGTAATAAATAGTTCTTCTCTTGGAACGGAACTCTTTCTAATCGCTTTTCCAACCCCTTCTTCATTTTTATAAAGTGCCGCTGTGTCAATTAAGCGATAGCCAATTTCCAATGCAGACGTTACCGTGTCGCAAACTTCTTTCCCTTCTTCTACTTTGTATACGCCTAATCCAAACTGAGGCATTTCCACCCCATTATGTAAATTTACTTTGTCGTATAGACTTTTCTTCATATCTAACACCTCCACTTGCATAGTTGTTTTCCATTCTAGTGTATCATCCCGATTCCAATATACTCCAATAGAAATACCTAGACCATCGAAAGAGCGCCTCCAAATTAGGGGCGCTCCATTTATATAAAGCGGCTAAAAGCCGTTGTTTTCGCTGTTGCTAATTTGTTCCCGCGAAAAATTTGTCCTAAACCGCTTGCGTGGTAAGATTTTTTATAAGGTTGTTTTCGAATACCATGTTGCATTTGTAACATGAGCAGTTTTCCGTTCCAGGATACTCGCGTGCGGTGAGTATCCTCAGCTTCTCCTGTGGATCCTCATCTGCCCGACTGCTCCGGCAGGCGTTTCGCATCCTTCTGCTTTAGACTGCTTTCGGATGAAGAAGGTAATCTAACCTTGTATTAAAAAATCTCCCATAGAAGAACACTCATTCTTCATGAGTACTTCCTTCATCCACTTGTAAAAAGTCGTATCCTTTTCCATTTGAATTTCTTCTTCATTCTATGCTAACACCCATTTTTTTGTTCATATCTACTAGATTTCGGATTGCTCGTTGGAATTTGTATGAATGGGATTAAGACCCCATTGGCATTCTCATGAGGTCAATGAAATGCGGTTTTTTATTGATCTTGGCATTTGCCATACTGACATCTGCAATATGCTGATAGAACTCACTGAAATACTCCTTATGGATTGCTTGATTCATTTAGACGTTTGAATCCAACTAGATGCTTCGATTTCCGTGGGTGTGCGGGCCGACTAATGCGTTGCAGGGTCACATGTCCAGCTAATCCCGAAGAAGGGTTAAGCAAATCCGGTTCTAATCAACCTAGAGCTACTAAAACCAAAATACAAAAAGAGACCTCAGCAAAAAAAAACCGTGAACAAGCTTGATTCACATCGAGTTTGTTCACGGTCAAATAATGTTTCTCCGTACTATTATTATTTTTTAACTACTGCATGACCCCCAAATTCATTTCGAAGGGCAGCAACTACTTTACCTGTAAAGGTGTCATCCTCCAATGAGCGGTAGCGCATCATTAGAGATAAAGCGATAACAGGTGCGGCTGCTTGTAGATCTAGAGCCGTTTCTACAGTCCATTTCCCTTCTCCCGAAGAGTGCATAACTCCTTTGATGCCATCTAGCTTCGCATCTTTTGAAAAAGCATTCTCCGTTAGTTCCATTAACCAAGAGCGAATGACTGAACCGTTATTCCATACCTTAGCCACTTTTTCGTAATCATAGTCGAATGGACTTTTTTCAAGAATTTCAAAGCCTTCTGCAATTGCTTGCATCATCCCGTACTCAATTCCATTATGAACCATTTTCAAGAAGTGGCCACTCCCTGTTCTACCAGCATACAAATATCCATTATCAACCGTAATGTCCTTGAAAATTGGTTCAATCAAGCGGAATACCTCTTCGTCTCCACCAATCATTGTGCATGCACCGTTTCGTGCACCTTCCATTCCACCACTTGTCCCGCAATCAAAGAAATAGATTCCCTTTTCTTTTAATGTTTGCTCACGACGAAGGGTATCTTTGTAATTTGAATTTCCACCGTCTATTAAAATGTCACCTGACTCTAAGTAGCTTGAAACCTCTTCAACTACCGCTTCTGTAATATCTCCTGCAGGTACCATTAACCAAATGATTCTAGGTGTAGGCAATCCTTGCACAAGCTTTTCAATTGTAGAAACTCCAATTATCCCGTCTGCTGTCACTTTCTCAACTAAATTTGTATCTTTATCAAAAGCCACAACCTCGTGTCCATGCTTCTTTAAGTTTAATGAGAGGTTATATCCCATTTTTCCTAGTCCGATCATTCCAATATTCATAATGTCCTCCTCAAGGATGAAAAAAATTTTCATATATATGCTCATTATACAAAATTTTTTTCCGTAAATGATCGTTTTCAAAAAAAAATTTTTCGTTATACTAGAAATAAAGAAAATTATTTTCGTGAGGTGCCATCATGAATTATGAACAGCTTCACTGTTTAGCACGGATTAAAACACATTATGTTCATTTAAGCGATAAGGAAAAACGGATAGCTGATTATATCGCTAACGATCCCGAAAAGATTGTTCATTGCTCCATTAATCAAGTAGCTGACGATCTAGAAGTAGCGGACTCTACCGTCTTTCGCTTTTGCAAGCGCTTAGGATTTAAGGGCTTTCAGGCCATGAAAATTGCGTTAGCTGCTGAAATTGTGACGCCAATGAAGGATATTCATGAGCACATTAATGAAGAAGATGATATACAGACCGTTACAGAAAAGGTATTCCGGTCAAATATCAAAACACTTGAGGATACATTAAAAATTACTGGTGACTTTGAAACTGCCGTTAAAGCCATACTTGCTTCCGATAAAGTAGAGTTCTTCGGAAGTGGAGGATCTAGTATTATAGCGATGGATGCATATCACAAGTTTATCCGCTCTGGAATTCCTGTTCAGGCTAATAGTGATACACATATTCAACTGATGTCAGCTTCTCAATTATCCTCGAAGGATTTGGCCATACTGATCTCCCATTCTGGGTCAACGAAGGATTTGTTACAAGTATTGGATTTATTAAAAGAAAACCATGTCCAAACGATTGCTATTACGAATTATGCTAAATCTCCACTGAGCCAAAGAGCTGATATCTCCTTATTTACTGTAGCTGAAGAAACAATCTACCGTTCTGAAGCCTTGTCATCAAGGATTGCTCAATTAACCATTATCGATGCTTTGTTTGTTAATGTGATGATGGCTCGGGAAGAGACAGCAAAGGAAAGTCTGCAAAAAATTCGCCAAGCCATCTCTTTGAAACGGATGTAAGCAGGTCGAAAGATTTGGCCTGCTTTTCCTATACACTTCTCCTCCTTATTAAATGGTAGGGAAGCTTTCGCTGTTTTCTCTGACCGCTTCCATTTAAATCATCAAGAAAAAGCTCAAATGCCTCCCTCCCCATTTCTTTTACCGGAAGGTCCATTGTCGATAATTCCAACCCTTCTGAAAGAGGGTGATTATCAAAACTTAAAAGAGCCAAATCTTTTGGGATTCGTATACCTAGCTTTTTAGATTGAGTTAATATTCCAGCAGCTACTTGATCGCTTGAAACAAGTAATGCAGTTGGTTTGTCCTTTAATTGGAAGATTTCGTGAGCAACCCTTCGTCCGTCCTCTATAAAGGTACATTGATGAAATACCCAATCCTCATTCACTTTTACATTTAAACGCTCCATGCCATCATGAAAGGCTTGAATTCTAAGCTGGCTATTCGTCCCTGTCAGCCTTCCTAAACAATACCCTATTTTCGTATGACCTTTCTCTGCTAAAAATAATAGTCCATCTAAAAAAGCTTGGTAATGGTCAATGTACACAGAAGAATGCCAGTCTTCTCCTAGGTTTTCACACAGAATGATAGGACCTTCTTCAGAGAATTTCTCAAGAAACGAAACATCACTGGAGCGTGACGTAATGATCATGCCATCTACCTGTTTCGTTTTCAATTTTTCTAGAGCATCCAGTTCCTTTGTGAAATCATAGTTCGTTTGAAACAGGTTTAAGCTATAAGAATGAGATAATGCAGCATCGGCAATCCCTTCTAAAATCGAACTAAAGTAAGGATGATTCACATAAGGCAGCATGACGCCAATCATATGTGTTCTTCCTTTTGAAAGATGTACCGCATTACTGTTTTTCGTGTAATTTAACCTCTCAACGGCTTCTATAACGGCGTCACGCTTTTCTTTTTTTACATAAGGGTGATTGTTTAACACTCTCGATACAGTTGTCACCGATACACCAGCAAGCCTTGCAATTTCTCGAATATTCCCCACCTGAGTTCATCCTTTGTTATTCAAAATGACTATTTTCAAAAACTTCTTGCTATGAAACGCGTTTCATACTTTACATTTCATATAGAAACAAAATACAAGGAGTGTTGACTATGTTAGGGTTTATTTTACTCTTATTTATGTGCTTAGTCATCGTTTTTGGAGCTATGCTAGCAATTCCATCTAACTCAGATGAGCTGGAGTCCTTTGATGACTTTTTCTTTAATTGAGGAAACGAATCCTCCTCATAACGAAAGGGATCCCGAGTATGTTCTCTCGATCCCTTTTATCGTCATGCCTTTTCTAACAACTGATTCGTTACTTCTCTTATAAGCTTCGGCAATACATGAAAGGTATACGGCTTATACACTCGTTCTGTCCACTTATGACCACCTTTTCCGTAGACACCAATATTAATGGAAGGTATATTCAATTCCTTCATTTCAATTAGAGGAAGGGGGAAAAGCTGATTCATCCCTGGAAAGTTATGGTTTAATGCATCCATGTCTTCTTTTGTTCCATTAAATGATAGAAAGCTACCATCTGATAAATAAGGAAAATATTTTCTTATTTTATACTCTTCACCCATTCGAGCCATAACGGATTCAACCACCTGCTGGATTCTCATGCCTTTAGTAGTAGAAGACGAAACGTAGTTCGATGGAAGAAATGGTGGAGCAAAGAACAATATGACCCTTGGCTTTTTCTCGGGATCTAGAAAATGCAAGCCTTCTACGATTCGAAAAGCCACCATGCGCTCATCTTCGGTCACATCCCGTTTTTGCAGTTCTTCCTGAATATACCCGTCTGTATCAATCCCTTTCCCCTTTAGCTCATTTACATAATCTTCTATGGTTGTCACTTTAACATGCCAGTCTAATTCTCTTTCCGGAAGCCCATTTGTTAGTCGGAACTGAATATAGGTTTGCTTAAGGCGTTCCTGAATATTTTCACAGACCATATTTGCAATCTCTGATAATTGATTCAGCACCTCTTTCGGAGACTTTTCATAGATAAAATAATTGAAATAGAGCTTGCAGCTGACCGCAGTTTGAACATCATAGCTTTTTTTATCATCCCTTAAATGTAGACAGCTTGGCGGAAGGACAAGCTCATCAGCAACTTTTTCAACCAAATCAAAGTTCTGAGAAATGGCTGAATTGAGCTCAGAGGCTACTAAGGTAGGATCTACTCCAGAGAGACTATCCCCTACATGTGCTTCCCTTCCTGCGATATAAAAACTAGGCAAAAGCTTCCCTGCAACTCCTGTGTAAATATATTTATTCGTATCACCATCAAATAATGGGGTAATAAAATCATTATTCACAGCAGAAACATAATGTAAGTTTTTTTCATTTTTTAACCGCATGAGTTCATGTAATGCCGAACGAACTCCAGCATGCTGCCCCTCTTCATCAGGATTAAACATGACCAACAAGTTGCCATTCAACTCATCTGCATGCTCTGTATAATATAGAAGGTTAACAAGGTGGATTGCGACACCGCTTTGCATATCCAATGCCCCTCTTCCAAACAACCAATCACCTGATTGAGCATCACTTCTCAATTCTTCATCTCCATCATATTTCGAGAAAAACTCTTCAAGCCTTTTTGGATTATGTGCGAATTCTTCTATGTTTCCATAATCCTCTACTCCTACTGTATCAATATGAGCATGATAAATTATCGTATTCCGATGGTTTGGACTCTTTTCAAAGAACGCAAAGACATTCTTTCTGCGTGCACTATCAAAAGGGATGTCTTGTGTCCATACATGTAACGGATTTTCCTTAAAATAAGGAAAGGTTTGTAGCAAATGATAAATAAAGTCCGCCTTTTGCACTTCTCCATTACTTTGATTGTAGCTTTTTATTTTGACAAGCTCTTCCGTTAATCGTTCAGCCTGCTCCTCTAAGCTTAAAGAAAACAACTCAGACAACATGGTTAAGCCCTCCCTCTATATCTAATCTGAGTCTACCTTTTGATTTATGAAAATTCAAACGTTTCTTTATCTAACGTTTCATTATGGAAAACTGTGCTTATTCAATAACTCTATGAGAATATTTCTTTTTTAAATAAATAATTGGTTTTTAGTCGAAGTAACCAACACTTCTTTCCACCAGCTGATAAAATACCATCTTAAAAAACAATCGTAAATTCAAAATTTCTCTCTTGAATTTTAGATTAAAAACGAATATTATATTATTTGTGTTTAAAAATTGTTCGTATTTTCGGAGGGTTCTCTCATGTATAAGTATTTTAAATTACAGGAAAATCAAACTAACCCAAAAACAGAAATGATTGCAGGGATTACAACCTTTTTAACGATGGTGTACATCGTCATTGTAAACCCGGTGATATTAGCAGATGCTGGGGTACCGTTTGACCAAGTATTTACGGCAACAATCATCGCATCTGTTATTGGAACGTTGTGGATGGCACTATTCGCCAATTATCCAATCGCAATCGCACCTGGTATGGGGCTTAACGCATATTTCGCTTATTCAGTTGTTGGAACACATGGAAACATTGATTATGTGACTGCTTTTGCTGCAGTATTTATCGCTGGTGTTATTTTCATCATTTTATCGCTAACACCATTTCGTAAAAAATTAATTGAAGCCATCCCAGAAAACTTAAAGCATGGTATTACAGCTGGGATTGGGTTGTTTATAGCTTTTATCGGCTTACGTCTAACTGGAATTATTACTGATCACCCTACCAATTTAGTCGGGTTAGGGGACTTGCATTCCCCATCTGCCATTCTTGCTCTTATTGGCCTTGCAATTACCTTGGTTCTGATGACTCTACGTGTGAACGGAGCCATGTTCTTTGGAATGATCGCAACAGGATTCATCGCCTTTTTTACAGGACAGCTTTCGTTTGACCAAGGTTTCGTGTCCATGCCTTCCCTTCCTGAAGGCTTCATGGTCTTAAACCCGATCACTGCCATTTCAGATGTGATCCAGCATAGCTTATATGCCGTTGTGTTCTCTTTCTTACTCGTAACCATCTTTGATACAACTGGAACAATGATTGGTGTCGCACAGCAAGCAGGACTTATGAAAGGCAAAACGATGCCACGTGCTCGTGAAGCACTATTATCTGATTCAATTGCGACAACTGTTGGGGCAATGTTCGGAACAAGTCCAACTTCGGCTTACATCGAATCATCTGCAGGGGTAGCTGCAGGAGGACGTACAGGATTAACATCATTAACAGTAGCCATCCTATTTATCGTATCGGCCTTTTTTGGACCGCTCGTTAGCGCTGTTTCTGGACTAGCTGCCATTACAGCACCTGCACTTATTATCGTTGGAAGCTTAATGATGAGTAGCATATCTCATATTGAATGGGGCGAGCTTGATGAAGCGTTCCCAGCGTTCTTAATTATTCTAAGCATGCCACTAACATCTAGTATTGCTACTGGTATTGCCCTTGGATTCATTTCTTATCCGCTTATGAAAATTGTTAAAGGGAAATGGAAGGATGTTCATCCGCTTGTTTACCTTTTCGCTGTATTATTCTTCTATCAATTGGCTTTCTTGCCGCATTAAAGATAAAAAGAATGCTCAATTATTGAGCAACCCTAAGCGTATAGACAAAAGGCATCGCTCGTTGCCTTTTGTCTTTTTATTTTGTAGAAGGAAATAATTGATTTTTTGATACTGGCGCATGCACGGAAAAGTCGAGATACAGAACGGAGCTTAGCTAGGGAAACTGCTAGGCTAGGCCCCCCCCCACAAAAGACGTCCTTCAGAAGTAGAACTCGCCACATTCTTTTTTGAAGATAAACCATTTTCTGAAAAGATGAACTTTTATCAGCATTTGGCAATGCAAGCGTTTTCTCACCTAAAATTTGTAAATAATAGACTGGATTTCCATTGTTTATATAGTGTTAATGTCATATGCTAAAAGTCGTGTACTTTCGTGAATATATACTAAATATGGGTGGTTATTACATTGTTTGAGAAATACAGGAAAAGAATTCATAGGTGTAATGATTTAGAACTACTTCAAGAAGAAGCTGCAGCCATATTAAGAATAATGAATTCCTACCCATCACACTCGAAGGAATTTTCGGAGCTATTATACCGACTAAAGTTGCTATCACTACGAAGCAGAACACTAATAAAAATCAGAGAGGAACAGGACAGCATATGAAAAAAAGCTTGCTAGCACAATTATTGACATTATTTTTAAGCATCCTACTATTAGCCGGCTCTACGATTGCCTTTTTCACATATAACCGTAGTGTTGATCTTACAGTTGAGCAATCTACTCAGAATAGTAGAGAAATCGTCTCAAGGATTGACGATATGTTAAACCTCTTTACTGAGGACCTTGAGAAAACGATTAACCTACTAGCCAATCAAACAGAAGTACTTCAATATAAAAAGGAAGATGGAAGTCTCGAAATAGAGACTCTATTCTCTAAATACCATCATTCAAATGAAGCTTTACTGAACAGCTATTTAGCTACTACCAACAAGGATTTTGTCCTTTATCCGAAATCAGGGTTGCCTGAAGATTACGATCCTACAAAAAAAGAGTGGTTTAGTAAAGCTGTAAATGCTGAAGGTCAAATCGTATGGCAGGAGCCTTATACAGATGCTGCTACAGGTAAGACTGTTATTAGTGCCCTAAAGGCAGTTAGAGCAAACGGACAGTTAATTGGCGTCGTCGGAATTGATGTCGATGTAGATCAATTCTTTGAGCTTGTAAAGGATGGAAAAATCGGGGATACAGGAATAACTTCTATTTTTGATAATAGCGGGAAAATCCTCACACATGCAGACCCTAAAATGGTTGGGAAAGATATTTCAAAAGAAAATTTCTACAAAGAAATGAAGAAGCAGGGAAAAAAAGGAACCGTACATTATACATATAATAAAGTAGAAAAAATTATGGTGTTTACTACAAACGAAAAAATGGGATGGAATGTAGTTGGAACTGTTCCAAAGGAAGAGTTTATCAATAAAAGTAAAGTCCTAATCTTTCCTATTGTCGTATCACTTATTATTGTCTCCTTAATCGCTACCCTCATTACATATCTCTATGTCAAAAGAACAGTAAGGCCATTAAAAGAGCTCCGATCAGCAATGCAGGAGATGGAGAATGGGAACCTGACGATTTCTCTTTCCAACAAACGGATAGATGAAATTGGCCAAGTAGCTGACAGTTTCCTAAAAATGGTTATTGTCATGAAGAGCTTAATTCAACAAGTTCAAAATACATCAATGAGGGTAAGTGAAAGCGCCCATACTCTTGCAACAAGTTCAGAGGAAAATACAGCCGCAGCCAATGAAGTAGCTATCACCATGGGACAAATTGCATCTGGTGTAGGTGAACAATCTGAGCTAATCGAGCAAAACACAAGATCGTTCCAATTCTTTGCTGAAAAGATAGACTTGATTGAAACGGAAAGCTTAAAGATATTGAAGGAATCGAAACAAATGACAGACGTATCACAGTCTGGATTAGCACATGTATCTCACCTTGAACAGCAATCGGATCGCTCTCTTCAATTAAATGACGACATGGTAAAAGTGGTAAGTAAGCTAAATGATCGTTCAGCAGAAATTAGTAGTATTGTTCAAGTTATTTCTGATATTGCCGGCCAAACGAACCTACTCGCATTAAATGCAGCTATCGAAGCTGCTAGAGCTTCCGAGCACGGTAAAGGCTTCGCAGTTGTTGCAGACGAAGTGAAAAAGCTAGCTCATCAAACGGAAGATGCCCTAGAGGAAATCAGTCGAATCATCGGAAAAATGCAAGCTGAAACAGGCGATTCTGTCAAAATGATGGAGCAAGCCAATAAAGCCATTCTTGAACAGACGAAGGCAGTCAATGAAACGGAAAGCGCCTTCCATGTCATTCACGACGCAATTGGTAAAAACAATTCACTTATTGAAGGAATTGTTGCTTCCATTCATGACATTGCCTCTCAGCAGGAAGGCATGCTACAAAATATGGAGCAAATAACCTCTATTAGTCAGGAAACAGCAGCAGGGACTGAAGAGATATCCGCATCCATCGAAGAACAAACCTCCTCAATGGAGCAGCTTAACCACATGGCTGATGACATGCAGCAATCCGCTAACTCGATGCTACATGAAGTGAAGAAATTTACTATCTAATCCATATGCCTTTGCCCATTGGGCGAGGGCATATTTTGTTTGTATAGTAATAGGGTGCGAACTTTCTAACTAGTTCGCACCCCTTAATTCACTGTATGGAATAAAATTAGATTTTGAAAGTGTTCATCTCTTCGTTTAGGATTTTGGCTATGCTAGCTAGTTCAGCTGCATTCTTTGCTAATTCAGCTACTGTTGCTGATTGCTCCTCTGATGCGGCGGCTACCTCTTCCGCAGATGCAGCAGATTGTTCAATAATAGCTGAAGCATCTTGAATTGATTCAAGTACATGTGATGTATTATCTTTGATTTTGTCAAAGATCAATTTCATTTCAGATGTGTGGTATTGTGTTTTCAACACAGTATCCACTATCTGCTCCAACACCAATTTCTTTCGCTCGATAATCTTATTTTGGTTTTCAAGGGCTGCTACTTTTTGGTCCATTGCTTTGATTGTAATTTGAGTTTCATTTTGAATTCCTTCTATAAGCTCTGTAATTTGCTTTGCTGACCTAGAGGATTCTTCTGCAAGCTTTCGTACTTCATCCGCTACAACAGCGAAGCCTTTGCCATGTTCCCCAGCTCGTGCTGCTTCAATTGCAGCATTTAGCGCCAATAGATTTGTTTGATCAGAGATATTCGAAATAACTGTAATGATGGAGCTGATTTCTTGAGATTGATTTCCAAGACGGTTGATTGATTCGGCAGCAATCGCCACTGTTTGTTCAACTGTACTTAATTGATTGACCAATTCATTCATTGCATTTTTTCCTTCTTGAGCCACTTCTGTAGAAGCACTTGATAGCTCAATTGTATGCCTTAAAGTCTGATCACCATTACTAACTAGTCGGTTTGTGTCTTCCACCATATCTAAGATGATTTTTACACTTTCGGATTGCTTTGTTGCACCATTTGCTACTTCATGAATAGATGTGGCTATTTGCTCAGATGTATGGTCGGTTTGTTCAGAACTCGAGGATAGCTCTTGTGAAGTGGCAGAAACCTTATTTGCTCCTTCCATAACAACAGCTACTGTAGAATTCATTTTTAATGTAATCTTTTCAAATACATATGCAAGCTGCCCAATCTCATCTTTTCGCAACAACATCTTTTCAGGTACCTTATGTGTGAAATCTCCTTCTGCCACCTTCTCACCTAAACGAACAGAATAAAGGATTGGCTTTGTAATCGTTTTCACAAATAGATATACAATGACTGATGCTCCAATTATTGATAAGAGCAATATGAAGATGATGCTAGCCGTAGTAGATGCAATCGTCTCATCAATAAATTTCTGTGATGCTCCGACATACCACATTCCAATATTTTTCCCGCTTGTGTCTTTGATTGGCATATAAGCAGCCTGATATAAATGACCTGCCACATCTGCTTCCCCATAGAAGTTCTCTCCCTTTGATAAGACTTGAGAAATGACTTCTTCAGAAGCCTGTGTACCAACAGCTCGCTTTCCGTCTTTTTTCACATTCGTTGACACGCGAGTATCGTTTGCAAAAATAGTAACTGTCCCACCGGTTATTTCAGCTATTGAATCAACAATTTCAAAATTGTCGTTAATCTTGGTTTTGCCTTTGTATAGAACACCATCCTCTAGCTTCCATTCTCCAATATATTTGGAATCAATATACCCGTAGCTAAGCTCTAAATCTGATTTGGCCTTATCAATTGCCACATATTTGATTTCAGATTCAATCTTCTTGTTAACACTAAGTGCAATTATGAGGCTCGTAATGATTAGTACGATAATCATTAATAGATTTATTTTCACACCTAGCTTAGCGTTTCTTAACAATTCAATTCCTCCATTCCTTACATAGTAACATCCCCAAACTAATTCTATTTTTTGCTATTTCATAGAGCAATAGACTTAGGAAAAACGACATAAATATGTAACAAATGGAGGGTCGGTTCACCTACACTCACCTCTTTACCTATTAAATTTATCATTTTCCTTTATCTTACTGTCATTATTCATCTATGTACATACATTGTAATTTTATGTTCACTACCTTGCAATAATCACTAGCATGTAATATTATATAGTGGTGTAATTACCAAATATTTATTAATTAGGATAAAATGACCTATTTTAATCCCTGTATAGATTTGGCAAAAATATTGTTAATTCCATTTCCAAAAATGTACATAAATGGTATGATTCGTTTTGGACTCATTTTATATGTCATTTTAGCTTAGAGAGGAGAAATTTTGATGAACTGGATTACCAAATGGTCTTTTGGGAATAAAGCAGCTGTTTCTTTAATGTCAGTGCTAGTGTTAGTAATAGGTGTAATCAGCTATTTTACCCTACCAATGGAATTCCTTCCTTCTGCTGATAACCCGCAGGTGACAGTAGTTGTGATGGGCCAAGGAACAGATGCAAGCACGATGGAAACGGAGGTAACCACTCCTATTGAGCGAAGTGTTTCTGGAGTGAAAGGAAAAAATACAATTTACTCAACAACAGGTGATGGTTTCTCAAAGGTGGATCTTTTCTTTGAAGCCGGAACAGACATGAAACAAGCGAAACAAGAAGTGCAAGAAGCCATTAACAACATTGCTCTTCCTCAAAATGTATCAAAGCCTTCTATTGTTCAGCTTAATACTTCCATGATTCCAATTTCCAACATCGGCGTTACGTTCAATGATGGGATTACTTCAGAAAACTTAGAATTCGCCGAAAATAAAATCGAACCATTATACAAAGACATTAAAGGAGTATCAAATATACAATTCTATGGTACAGAAGCATCCTATGTATCTATCCAAATAGACAATGATAAAATGGCTGAAAAGCAGATATCACTTCAAAGTGTAATGGGGATTCTTCAAGGACAAAATACCGCATTAGCTCTAGGCGAACAAGTCATTGATGGTGAAACTAGTAACATTAAGGTCAAAGGAGATCTTACAAGTTTAGATAAAGTGAAAGGCCTCATCATTGCACCTAATGTAACTTTGGCTGACATTGCCTCAATCGAAGAAACAAAGCCTGTAAATAACATTACTAATTTTAATGGGAAAGAAAGCTTACAGCTCTCCATCTCGAAAGATGGCAATTCAAATGCCGTAACGGTTAGTAAGGAAATTGAAAAAGTAACAAAAGAAATCAATGAAAAATACGACAACGTTGAATTAACGGTTTTCTTATCCTCAGCAGACATGGTAGAAACCTCTGTTCATGCAATGGTGAAAGAGGTTTTGCTAGGTGCAATATTCGCAACGATTGTAATTATGATTTTCTTACGTAATATAAGATCCACCTTTATTACAATTGTATCAATACCGCTCTCTCTATGCTTCACTCTATTCCTGCTTTCTTTATCAGGAGTTACATTAAATATCCTTACCCTTGGTGGTGTAGCGGTTGCTGTTGGTCGTTTGGTCGATGATAGTATTGTAGTAATCGAGAATATCTTCCGAAAAATGCAAAAGGAAAAATTCTCTATTGCTATGGTGATTGAAGCAACTAAAGAGGTTGGGAAGGCAATTACAGCTTCGACGCTTACAACAGTAGCTGTGTTTTTACCAATCGGATTAGTGGGTAGTGGATTACAAGAGTTTCTATTACCATTTGCTTTAACCGTTACTTACTCCCTTCTTGCCTCTTTAGTCGTTGCCATTACGGTTGTACCGATAATGAGCGGAAGTCTACTTAAGAAAACCAAGCTTCCTGAGCATAAGCCGGCTGTTCGTTTCACAAAATTAGTTACTTGGTCGTTAAACCATAAGTGGATTGTGTTATCTATTGCCTCCTTCTTATTCGTCGGTTCTATTGGAACGTATTTTATGATGCCTAAGGGAGCAGTTGACAACTCATCAGCTGACTATGTAGGGGTAACCTTAAGTTATCCGAACAATACACCGATTGAACTAGTAAAAGAAAAAGCCCTAGAGTTAGAAAAGACCGCTTTAGAACTGAAGGAATCCGAATTTGTGGCTGTTCAGTTAGGAAATTCGGCAGAGGGTGCTCAATTCGGTCAGGTCGGTTCTCCTACCGAGGCCCATGTTACGATTTTATTAAAGGATAAAAAAGACACCGACAACGTTATGAACAAGCTTGAAAGTGAACAAGAAAACTATTCGGGAGCTGAATATACTGTAGCATCTGGTTCCTTTATGATGGGGAGCTCCAGCACGAATATTACAATCGATGTAATTGGAGATCAATTGAACGATTTAGTGGATAGCGCAAATTCAATTAAGGAAGGAATCCAGAACATCGATGGCATTGAAGAGGTCACAACGAACCAAGAAGAAACCAAAACGGTTTACTCCTTAACGGTTGATCCAACGAAAGGAAATACTGAGCAAGTTGCTCAACAAATAGGTGTAATGTTGAACAGAACTCCAATTGGAACCGTTAACCTGAACGATAAGGATACAATTGTTTATCTTGAGCCGTTACTAGATGTGGATTCCCCTAAAGATATTAAAGATATACCAATAATGACTGAAGCAGGCATGGTCCCTGTATCAACCATTGCATCATTAAATAAAGATGAAAAGCCAACTAACCAATTTCATAAAGATGGGGAAACGTATGTTCAAGTGACAGCAGCAGTCGACCCACAAAAATTATCGGAAGTGGCAAAAGAAATCAACGTACAGATTTTTGGGGATCAGAAAGAAGAAAAAGGGTTAAAATTCCCTGAAAATGTTGAAGTATTCGTTGGTGGAGCAAGTACACAGCAAGCGGAAGAATTTACAGATTTATTTATGACGATGCTCATCTCTGTAGGGCTTGTTTTCCTAATTATGGTCATCACATTTAAAACGATCAGAGCCCCAATTGCAATCCTGTTCTCACTACCTCTTGCTGCAATTGGAGCCGTTCTCGGTTTAGTGGTTAGCGGAATTCCAGTCGACCTAACGGCACTACTTGGAGCATTAATGTTAATTGGTATTGTTGTAACAAATGCGATTGTTCTATTAGACCGCGTTAAGCAAAATGAAGAAAAAATGATCATTCGGGATGCCATTGTTGAAGCATCAGCTACAAGAATGCGCCCAATCATTATGACAGCAGTGGCAACGATTTGCGCAATGCTCCCTCTATTATTCAAACAGGCAGAAGCGGGGAGCCTTGTTTCGCAAAGCTTAGCAGTTGTTGTAATCGGTGGGTTAGCGGTGGCAACATTACTAACGCTAATAGTCATCCCATGCATATACGAACTTCTTCATTTTAAAAAGGCTAAAAAACAAAGATTAAAGCAACAACAAGAAAAAAATAGAGAGATAGCCATATAAAAAAGGGGAAACGGACTTTGTATAGTCCGTTTCCCTTTTTTATGGATTAAGCAACATCTGTACCTGTTGAAGCAATCCAAATTTTAAACCATTGCTGTCTAGTCATTTGAATTTTTGTTGCTTCTACAGCAGCTTTAATTCTATTGTAATTGCCTGATCCTGCAATTGGAATCATACGGGCCGGGTGGTTTAGCAGCCAAGCATACATCACTTGATCAAGCTCTATCCCTCCTAATTCCTTTCCAACTTCCTCTAAAGTCTTTCTCAAACGAAGCGATTTTTCATCATGCGCTTGGAAGATTTGACCTCCCGCTAACGGGGACCAAGCCATAGGCGCTACTCGGTTTTCTAAGCATTGTTCAATCGTTCCATCTTCAAATGCATGTAAGTGGCTAACTGAAATCTCCACTTGATTCGTAACAAGTGGGAAATCCAGATAGCTGCTAAGCATTCTAAATTGGGAAGGTGTAAAGTTTGAAACACCGAAGTGTTTCACCTTTCCTTCTGTTTTTAACCTAGTAAATGCTTCTGCCACTTCTTCAGGGTTCATAAATGGGTCTGGTCTATGAATAAGTAGAACATCAATATAATCCGTCTTTAAGCGGCTTAACGAATTTTCAACACTTTTTAGAATATGTGCTTGACTCGTATCATAGTGCTTTACTTTATGCTCTGGATGCTTATCGGACAAGAGCTTAATACCACATTTTGTAACAATTTCCATCTTTTCACGCAACCTAGGGTTTAATTGAAGAGCTTCTCCAAATAGACCTTCACAGGAATAGTTTCCGTAAATATCCGCATGATCAAACGTCGTAATCCCTAGCTCAAGACACGCTTCAATCAGCTTTAGCGTTTCTTCGCTATTCATATTCCAATCCGCTAAACGCCATAGTCCATGGACAATGGGTGAAAAGGATAATTCATCAGTTAATTTCACCTTCTGCATATTTATCACCTTTTTTCGATAGATTCACTATGAAATTTATAGGAAAATTTTATAAATTGCAAGCAAGATTACTTTCCCAAAATAATTATTGTATTGCATGCAAATGTTAGGAAGTTTGTAGTCATTATGATACGAATGGATGAAAGCGTTTACCTACTAAGGAATAAAAGTTGTACTAGTGAAAAGAAATACCAATCTTTTGATTGAAAAGTCAGCTGATATTATTATACAAATTTTCACTTGTTACACAATCTATTTGCAAGGGTGGAACATCAGTTAGGTGGTGGCTATGGCGCCCAGTAGACTATCAGTCTCCATTTGCCAAATCTCGGTATCGGAATGTCACGTTAAAATAGGCAGGCACCAATTATCTATTACAATCCCTATCTCAATGGAAGGATTCTCCAAGGAAAATTCTATCCAACTGATATCAATACTCATCCGCTCCCATTAGAAAAAGCAGTGTGTGAAAATGACAAATATTAGTTAGAAAGAAGGGGACTCCATTTTGAAGCCTAATAAGATAAAACCCCCATCCAGATGATGACTGGATGGGAGTTTCTAGCGAGTGCTTTGCTTTCTTCTTTGACGTAGAATGTGGTTGGTGTTTTCGGGCTCTTCGGTGGAATTTTATCCATTAGTAGTCCTAACTTTTCCTGGATTCAGACTACTCTAGCGTTTTTCCTCTTCTCCTGTCAAAAACCTGCAAGACTCTTTCACTCGACAACAATACTACCTATTCCTTGTCTTCTTCCACGCCCTCACTATTTGCATCTTCAGGTATCAGGATCTGCCCCATTTTCCCAATTTTCAACAGTGTTTGCATAATCGTTTTTGAGAGTTTGCTTGGTTTGTATGGTTTGATAAAGTACTCTTTGGCACCTAGTGCATACCCTTTTTCTTTTTCATCTAGTGCGGAAGAAATAATGATGGGGATATTTTTGTACTTCTCTTCCTTTTTCATACGAGTCATAATATCCCATCCATCAATTTCCTGCTCGTCTAACATAATGTCCAATACAATTGCATCTGGAACGTCATTTTCAAGAAACTGAATGGTTTCTTTTCCTGATTTGGTATGGCACACTCGAAAACCGCTGTCTTCAAGCTCTTGTTGTATTAATTCTGCTAAGCTTTGGTCATCCTCCACCAATAGGATTAAATACTTATCCTGTGAATCAGAACCATTAGCTGAAATGAGCTTTGATGATGTCACGCCAATCTTTGGTAAAGTAACGGTAAACGTACTGCCTATGCCATACTGAGACACTACAGAAATCTCGCCTCCATGTGACTTTACAATTTCTTGGACGATTGCAAGACCGAGCCCTGTCCCGCCAATTCGTCTGCGGTCAGAATTATCTACTCGATAGAATTTATTAAACAGCTTTTCCATCGCATCTGGCGGAATGCCTAGCCCCTCATCTGTCACATCAATTTTGACGTTTTCATTTTCGATGTACGTTTGAATAGCAACCTTCCCGCCATCTGGAGAATACTTGATTGCATTATTGATTAGATTCGTAAACACTTGTTCTAGCTTTGCGCTATCTCCAAGTATCGATTCGTTTTCGATTTGATTTTCAAAAACTAGTTCATGATTCGTCGTATTCACTTGTTGGGCATCCATCACTTTTTCAATAATTGGACCTAGTTGGATAAATTTTTTCTCATATGTTTGCTTCCCAGCTTCCATTCGTTGAAGGTCTAAAAAGTCGTTAATTAAGGCGGTTAGCCTTTTCGCTTCACCATAAATAGTCGTCAGATATTTCTTTTGCTTTTCTGGTTTCAGTTCCCGATTTAGAATCAACTCTGTGAAGCCAAGGATACTAGCTAATGGTGTTCTTAGTTCATGGCTTACCGTGCTGACAAACTCTGACTTCATTTGATCTACTTCAAATTCTTTAGTGATATCACGGTGCACGAAAATGGTACCTACTCGTTCAATACCTTGGAACAATGCTGTGCAGTATACTTTTACGACGGTATTTTCCGCTTTCTTCTTATAGGTGAATGCATACTCACCGGATAGATCGAGCATATTCTTCGCCTTAGTCACAAATTCATCGAACCCTTGTTCATCTTCAATAAAGTCTTTCATAAAGCTTGTCCATTTGGTCCATGTCAATCCTTCTAAATGGCCTAGGTTTTCTTTGCATTCAAACATTTGGCAAAGCTGATTGTTTACCTGTACGATTGTTCCTTCAGAGTCGATTAATTGAATCCCTTCATTGACCGAATTTAATATATCCTGGTTTAAACGGCGGTTTTTATCCGATCTTTCATAGATATTAATCTTATCAAGCGACATTCCCACTTGTTTGGCTAACGATACATATTCATCTGAATATCTTTCTAAAAACGGATCACCAAAACGACTATAAACCATCGTCGCCATCACTTCATTAGCCGATGACAGAACTGGGATAAATATATCGTAGCAATAGCCTCTTTCTTCGTGGAAACCTTTTTCACTTACATCGATCTCTCGTTTAATTGAAAATGGTTTTTTCTCCTTTAGTAATCGTTCATTGATTCCATTGTCAATATATTTGCGATACTGGTCTACCCCAACAGTAGATACGCCGAAAGCTGCATAGGCATCTTCATGGATTAACGTAATCATCCCTCTATCTGCGTTAATTAAGCCACTCATATTGATGACAATACTTTCTAGTACTTCTTTTTTATCTAAGGATGTTGAAATTTTATTGATTAGCGTATTTCTTCTTCCTAATTCTTCTTCATTTCTTCTTAATATTTCTAAAGCTTCTTCAAGTTCTTCTTGCTGAGCTTGTAATTCTTCGTTGTGAGCGAGAAGGTCTTGCTCCTTTTCTTGAATACTAGCAATCATTTGTTTAAAAGCAACCGCTAGTGCCCCAAGTTCATCTTCACGCTCACTGTCTACCTTAATGACCGCTTCATTTCCTTTAGCAATTTCATTTGCCGCATAGGCAAACTCAGCAAGAGGTTGCCCAATTTGAATAAGCATTAGACGTATCATGCGAAATAGCACGATTAAGATGGTAAAAATAAATACTATCAATCCTAATTGAATCCAGCGTTGTTTCTGTGTCAGTTGTAGGACTTTCTCATCCAACTGATCGTTGATTCCGATTAAATATTGCCGTGAATTTTCTTGAAAATTGATGATGTTCGCAGTCGTTCCCGAATTGGCAATATTCGATATTTCACTCTTTTTACCAGAATCCATTAATTCGAGAGCGACTGGAAGCTGTTCAATAAAGTAATAATTGGTGAACTCTAGTAGTTCTTCTCCATATGCTTTATCTCCATCCGTTATAACAAGTTTATTAAAGTCTGATATTAGCTTCCTTATTTTTGGCTGCTGTTCTAACGCATTATCTCGAAGATCTGGATTATCAAATGCGATATATCCTCTAATATCTGAAAAAACGGTATTATATCTGTCATTAATCTCTCTAATTATTTCCTCACGGTTTACAAGCTCGGCTCTTTCTTTATAATACGTACGATTAATTTGCTCCATTGTAAGAAAGATTGCAGCAGTGCCTAGAATAAAGAATATGATAAAGAAGCCCATCAAGGCAATGAACCGCCTTGACAAGCCCTTTTTGAAATATAGGTTAAGCTTGCTCATGGAGAATCTCCTCAACTCGCTCAATTAATTGAAAGGGACTAAATGGTTTTTCCATAAAAAAATCGGCTCCCGCTTCCAGTACACGATCAATTTCATGCTTTTGACTTTTCGCTGAGAGCATTAAGATTTTAACATTCGATTGATACTCCTCACCTCTCAGCTTTTGGATGACCTCTAGCCCTGTTAAGCCCGGCATCATATAATCCAAAATAAGCAAGTCATAATCATTTTCTTCTATTAACTTTAATGCTTCTTCCCCATCCTCTGCTTCATCTACGATATACTCTTCTTCCTCCAATGTATCAACAATAAGCATCCGTAGAATTTCTTCATCTTCTGCAATTAGGATTCTATTCATCCTTCTTCCCCCTTCAATGCTTCAGAAGCAAATATTTCTTTCATCATGTAATAGGATTTTTTCAACCGCTCGTGATAGCGCGGAGTTTCCCACATGTCCCAAGAATATAGCTTCGTATCTATTTTTTTTATATGATTATCTGTTAGAGCTGGCAGGCTCCCTATAACACCTTCAGTACCAGCCGCAACCACGGCAACGCGAAAACCTTCTACTACATGCGAAGCACTTAATCCTTCCTTCCAAATATCCCCCATTACTTCTTTTTGACTTGGATCCTTCACATTTAGCAGCATCCAAGGAATCCGTATTTCAATCGTTTGCTTATCTGTACTAATATGAATATCGGCTAATGAATCATACTCTTTATCGTTTGGATTGGCATTCCCAAACAGAAATTTTCCTGTTTCATACGATTGGAATGGAATCGTTTCATTTGTTGATGGGATCGTTAGCTCTTTGTTTAAAGCCAATCGAATGGGATGAAAAACGCCATTGTCCTTTTGACTTGCATAAGGAATCCTTGGAATCATTTGCAATTGGTCGCCATAATGAAAATAGAATGTGTCATAGTAGCTATCAATCCACAATCTTGAATGCTCATCCTTGCCAATTTCTGCTACAAAATCAACTCCAAAATCGGTTTGTACCGTTTGATGATCTCCTAAAGGAATTTTCGTTTGACCTTGGTCCTGTATTGTATCTACTAATAGATAGGTGGTTAGCTCCTCGCGATTAATAGGCTCGTTAAAATCAATTCGACTATAAAGATACCCTTCATCTGATGTAAAAAAGACTTTATTGATTTTACCGTCTTCAGATGATACATCCAAGGCTTGAACCCTTTGTTTATTCCAGTCCGCTGTTCGCCCATCTACAAAAATAGTCCCTTCATTTAATCCAGGCTCAAAGCTTAGCAAACCAAAATGTTGTTCATTTGTTTGAAGATTTGTCCAAAATGGTCTTCGGTCAGGGTTATCATAATCCATTGTATTCCATGTTCGTTTAAACCACTCATCTTGCCATGTGAACACAAGTCCGCCAGCATACCTTTCTGAAACAATGGAGCGAAACAGTTTGGCATTAATTTCTCCCTGTTCTTCCTCTGAGTGAAATCCTTGATCCATATCATATACGTTTTTATGTGTTAACCCTCTTGAAGCAGGGACTCCGAATTCGGCAACTATTATAGGCATATCATGCTCTTTTCTTAAATCATTTAAATAACCTGCATAGTTATTCTTTTCACCAAACTTATCCACATATTGAGTGTACTTTTCCTCAAAATTCAAAAAATCAGGATAATATGGATATATATGATAGGAAGCGAACATTCCACCTTTGAAATGACTTGTCGCTTGAATATTCATAGGGTTTACCGTTGCAATATCCTCTTTCACAGAAGGCTCTGCAGGATGAGCGAGTAAATCGGTAGTTACCCAGTTTGTAAAGCTCATGGAATGCTGCCATTGGTAGTTCTTGCTTTCATAAGCTGTTGTGTATTCCATTATACTTGCTAGCCAGCTTTCAAAAGGAGAGCTATTTATGGATTGGAAGTACTCACCAGAAAACGAGGGCATTCCTTTATGCTTTTCATTTGTAGCCATAACTACTTCCGGATCCCACTCAATTCCAATCATAAAGCTTAAAACATATGGAGAGATATCGTGAATATATTTTCCAGAAGCATGGCCAGGATTGGGGGCAATATCCGCGTTTCCATGAACGATATCGATCATCTGTCTAATTTCACGCTTGAAATCATCTGTTACTTCTGTATTGAAAGCATCTTGGCTTTCAACAAGCATTTCCTCATTCACCCATGCCCCATGTATTAAAAACAAAGGTTCTTCCGCCAGCTTATTATATTCAGTAAATGCTTCATAAAAAGCTGGTGGGTGAATAGTGTACACTCGTACAGCGTTTGCATTCATATCACCGATCGCTTGAAACCACCTAAAATATTCTTCCTTTGTGATAGCTGTCTCTCCAGGAAAGTGTGCTGGCTTTGCTATTCCCATATTAACACCTTTAACAAGGAGGTTCTCCCACTTTCCATTTTTAAGAACTTGAATATACTCCTCACTCGTTTGACTATTAATTTTCGTCCCGTCTACATCAGTGATTTCAACAGCTTCATTCTCCTGTTGGACATGGAGTCCTTCTTTCAAGATTTTCTTCATCACTGGAACATATACTTTCCAATAAAATGATTCATTTAAGCTGAACTTCTGCTTCCAATAGGTGAATCCTGAGGTTTGATAAATCGTTGGTACCTCGCCTTCATCTGCAAAATCCCCTGCAAAATAGTAGGAAGTGTATTTCGCATTTTTCTGTTGAACAATTGCTGGAAACGTCACTGGAATCCCATAGTTTGATAATTTCTCTTTTGCTTTGTCCGTTACAGATAGTGTATATGTAGCAAGAATCTCATCTTCATTTCGAGCGCTGACAATATCAAACCAATAGGAATAATGTGCCGATAAATCTTCATCAAAAAAACGCTGCCCATTCTTTGTTAGCTCAAAGAGTGCCCCTGTACCCCTTATCTCTTTCTCGTCCAAAACTACAATAAAATCATCTTTATTAACAAACACAAACCCAGAACCTTTAAAATCCCATTCATCTTCATAGTTTTCCTTTACCCATACAGGAACCTCCGTATTTTCTAGATGAGAGAAATAGCGCCCAATCCATCCATTCCAATTGATATGAAGTAGGTTTTCGACTTTACTCTTTACACTTTCTGCGGTAGGACTAGCAAATGTATTAAACTCTGCAATAAGAGTCTTTCCTAATCCGCCTAACAACGTCTGTTCAATTTGAGAAGCTTCTTCTTCTAGCAATCCACCATATAAGCTTTTCGATCTCTTTCCTAACAAATTACTTCCAAAGAATTCTTCTTCATATACACCATATTGATCTGCTAGATAGATGACTTCATATGGATCTAAGTCGTTTGGAATCGGCTTGATTTCGTATTCTTTGTTTGATTGAGGATGGAAACCTGCATAGTCCTTTTCAAATAAATAAGAAGCACCATTGTTTTTTATATATTTTTCATTATTTAGTATCCATACGAGTCCCTTATGCTCACGGTATGATTGATCAGGTACGGTTTTATCCACGACCAATACGTCTAGTTCCTTTTCAGACTTAACTAACCATAGCCAGAACGGGCTTAAGATGATTCCGAGAAACAGACTGACATATATGAACATATATAATTGGTTTTTCGATAATCTATTTTTCATTGCGAAACACCTTTTCGTTTCATTTCTCCCCAGCTTCTCTTACCAAAAATCATTTGAACAATACCCTCACATCGCCATAATACAGTTAAGGGTCGATACCAAAGGGTCTCTGTTAAAGAGTATAGAAATAACTTCAATAGGTGTGAGATTTTCGGATATTTCCTCATGCTCCATTCTTCTAGTAACACCGCTGCCATTGAAAATAAGGAGCCATACATACAAGACAACAAGAAGATTAGAATAGCAAATTCAATATAAATCCCACCTAAGAAAAACGAAAACAGGACGAAAAGATACCCACAAAGTTCAACAACTGGTCCTAAAAATTCAATCAACCAAAAATAAGGAAACGATATGAAACCGATTGAACCATATTTAGGATTAAAGGTTAATTTACGATGCTCCCAAAGGCTTTCAAATAACCCACGATGCCATCTATTTCTCTGTCTTCTTAAGTATTTCATCTCTTCAGGCACTTCTGTCCAGCATACAGGGTCAGGAACATAGACAATTCGCTTATTCACTCCTTTTTCTTTGAGTAAGCGGTGGATTCGGACAACAAGCTCCATATCTTCACCAACAGTGTTTGTTTTATATCCTCCTGCTTCAACTAGCCAATACTTAGAAAAGACTCCGAAGGCCCCTGAAACAATTAAGAGAAGATTATGCTTGCTAAGCCCAATTCGTCCCATGAGAAACGCACGTAAATACTCAATTACCTGCATAATAACGATTGGATGGTCCGATAACCCAATAGATAGGATATTTCCATTCTGAATTTCGCATCCATTTGCGATCCGGATACTTCCACCTGATGCAACTACCTCTTCGTTTGAATCTATGATTGGCTTCATCACCTTTAGAAAGGCATCTCGCTCTAAGACGGAATCACCATCTAATGAGCATATATATGGATAATGAGAAAAGTTTAACCCGACATTTAATGCATCTGCCTTGCCACCATTCTTCTTATCAATTAAAAAGAGACCCGGGAGTATTTTTGACTGATAGATGGTTTTAATAGGCATCGCATCTACTTGCTTTCTTACCACTTTTTTAATTTCTTGCATATCATAATGTTCAATCATTTTCTCTAGCGTTCCGTCTGTCGAACCGTCATTTACGACTACGATTTCATACCTAGGGTAGTTAATACTTAGCAAGGAACGAACACTCTGGACGATACCCATTTCCTCATTGTACGCAGGGACAATAATTGATACAGGTCTTGTAAATGTTTCATCCATGTATTCTTCATACGATTGTTCCCGATCAAGCTGATATTCCCGGCGCAGATGAACAATCGAAATCAATAAAATGGTTGAGTAAAAGCCAATGACAAGAATCATATATATGGCAATGAACCAGGCAAATGAATTTACGATATCCGTCCAAGTGATGAATAACATCATAACACCTCCCCTTTATTGATCCATTCCCATGCCATGTCTCTAGCAAAAGGATCCTTAGATGTTTCTAACACTTCTCGAAGAGTACGCTCTCCATTAGGAAATTGCATAATGGATTGACCGGCCTGTGACCTTACCCACCAAGAAGAATCATGAAGAAGCCGAATTAAACAAGGGATAGCCACCTTTTCTTTCGTTTCACCAAACAACTTAGCGACCATCATCCTCTCCTGCCATTGAGGTGCTTGGCAAGATGGCATATAGGCTTCTATTTCATTTACATAACCAATCGCTGCTAATGATTTTAATGCCCGAATTTTGATTTCTCCTGAAGAGTTAGCATACATCGATTCAAGAAAAGGTAAATACTCCATCTTTTTTTGTAAACCAATCGCATCTAAAACCGCGTATTGTAGACTAGTCTGACAATGATGAAACCCTTCAATAAACTGGTCATAAAGATGATTAGGAATGCGCATTAATATATTTCGATACTCAAACTCAGATAAATGGCTGTGTTTTTGTGTTAGGGCTGTATAGAGGTGTTCATATTCAAAAGAAGCTAGAATCCTTAGGCTATGGATAATTTCATCTTTAGAGGATCTTTCTTTTTCAGATAAGTGGAGAACTTCGTTTAATAAACTGGTGATTGTGAATTCTTCAATATGGTATAAAGCGTTCATACGCTTACTCCAACGCCTGCTCGAGAGAAGCTGATGATAATATTTTTTTAAGTAATTTTCTGCAAATTCGGAGACTCGCTGTTTCTCTTCTTTCCCTTCTAGTAGATCTGTATATCTCCCAAGTAGCTCACTGATTGCGATTTGTTTTAAAAGAGAGTCGGGGACTAAGTCCCTTATGACTCTCCCTTCACTTAAGTACGAATAAATTTTCAAACTCAAATTTTCTTTAAAGTCTTCGATTTTCTTTCTAGTTTGAATTTCCCGCCATTTTCGGATGATTAAATAGCCTAACAGGATGAACAGAATCCCTAATATGACAACTGCACTAATGACTAAAAGGAAAATTTCATTCTTAATCATATTATGACATCCTCTGAATCAAACGTTGTATTCTAGCTTGAAGCTCCTTTATACTAAAAGGCTTTGTCACATAATCGTCTGCTCCTAGTTTCAACGCTCTTGCAATGTCATATTCACTTTTTCTACCAGTTAACATAACAATTTGGAATCGACTTGCATTCTTTGATTGCTTTAATCGTTGTAGAACCTCTGTCCCGTCCATCACTGGCATGATTCCATCCAGTATTAAGAAATGCTCCCCTATCTCATCTGTCCTGCCTGATTCAAAAAACTTTAGACCATCCTCGAACGTTTTGGCGTCAAGCTCATAACGATCAAACTCCATGGATTCGACCATCTTTACTAGCATCGTCCGGATAATTGGATCATCATCAATAATCGACACATTTAATCTTTTCATAGGGGCTGTTATTGGAATAATATTGGCACTTTCAATGCGTGCTCTGCCGTTTTCCTTTGCTTGATAAAGGGCTTGATCTGCTGCCTTTAATGCCGCGGATCTTGTAGTTTCAGGCTCCTGTACCATAAATACTCCACCAGAGAAGGTAACTGAAAATGTTTGATGATTCTCTTCAAACTCAATTTCTGCAAATTTCTCCAACAATCTAGACAACGTGTCTTTTGCTTCCACATCAGAAGTTCTTGGAAATAATACAACAAATTCTTCTCCCCCATAACGGAATACTGTATCGGAGCTTCTTGTATGATTTTTTAAAAATTGAGCGAATTCGGCAAGCACCTTATCCCCTACTAAGTGGCCATATGTATCATTCACCTTTTTGAAGTGATCTAGATCCAATATTGCCACAGCGAAAGGCGTCTTTGTTCGATTAAAGTCTGTTAAATTTCGCTGGAGGAGGTCATCCATAAACCTTCGATTGTATACTTGCGTGAGTTCATCCATTAATACGGATTGATCAAATATTGCTTTTCTATCAAGCTGTCGCTCCACTCGAATGACAAATTCTTCAATATCAATCGGCTTCTCAATAAAATCATCTGCACCTTTTATGTAGGCATTAAGTCTTGTTTCTCGATCATCACGAATACTAATCATCATTTTTGGAATAAACTGCTTTTTATTATGATTTTGGATGTCTTCTAGTAATTGAAAACCACTTTTCGTTGGCAAGTTTACATCAATAATTAAGCAATCAGGATGCATATCAAAGTACTGTTCGATGGCCTTCAGTGGTTCGGTATTCGCCATAACCATCCAGCCCTTTGCTTCTAAAGCATCCTTTAACAAAATCAACATTGACACATCGTCATCTATGAGTTGAATGAGAGGGGAATCCTCATTTTTCATATCTGTAAACGGTACATCAATATTATGAAGGTGCTCGTATTCATAGCTTAGAGTGATTAAATCATACAAGAAGTTGCGGAGCTCTAGAATCGACCAATTTTTCTCATCCTTCTCCTCAATTTGGTTCATTAACTCGTCGGACAGCTGATGCAACCCAACAAGATGTAAGGTCCCACTCGTTCCTTTTATGGAGTGTAAAAAGCGGTACACATCCTCATTTGAGACGGTCTCTTCTTGTTTATCTTCAAACCAAACCTTCATTTGTTCTTTCATCTTTTGAAACAATAACTGTTTATATTTTTCCAAGTTCATAATCCTGCACCTCAATTTGGGAGAAATGATAAAAGCCCGCCTGAACCGGGTATGGGCGGGTACCATCATTACTTATAACCTCTAACATCGTAAAAATAATCTTATATTTTTATTTTAGTATGAAAAGAAAGCCGTTACAAGAAGTTACGCTCATGGGTTTATTACTATTTTATGAAAAAATGAGGCGATATAGATGACACATTTGTTCTTTTCTTCATCTGTTTTCATTTGTTTGAACGGATGGATCTCTTACAAATTCTGACCTACTTCCTTTAAGCTATTTAATAATTGAAAAATTAATTCTATTAAATAAATTCCAACTACTGTATAATGTTAGGTAATATTACCTAACATTCCTAGGAGTCCAGCAATGAATGAAATTAAAGAGCTTTTCTTTAACCTTTTAATCTTATTATTGTCGATGCTCTTTCTACAGACTCTCGTAATGAATCGAATCGGTCAAATATTCCTCCATATAACCAAATGGAAAATTGCTGTAATTGCTATAATTCAAGTTTTTATTTGTATGATGTTCACCTATACCTTCGAAGGCGAGTTTAAGTTTGATTTTCGAATGATCCCTATACTAATCGCTGGGCTATATGGTGGTCCATGGGTTAGTGCAGTTGTGATGATTGCTACGATCTTATTTCGCATTCCACTTGGAGGCGACGGAATATATACTACCTTGATTGTGATTCCTTTAGCTGCCCTTATATCTAGTTTGTTATCAAATTATTTCTTACATTCCTCTACCTCTCGAAAAGTTTGTATTGTCGGAGCCATTACGTTCATATTCTCATTACTCGTCTTTATCATGCCGGTTTACTTTTTTAATTATCCGATAAATTGGTACTTCATAATGGTATTTACAACGTCTCAAACCATCGGAATGATTATCGTTACCTATACTACTGAACTAATGATTCAAAACATTCATCTCCAGCGGGCCATTATTAAGTCAGAGAAGATGGAAGTCGTCTCACACCTTGCTGCAAGCATTAGTCATGAGGTGCGCAATCCCTTGACGGTAACCAAAGGGTTCATCCAATTATTAAAAGATGACCCTACAAATAATTCAAAGAAAAATTATTACCTAAATACAGCACTAGAAGAGCTTAACCGCGCAGAAGGGATAATAAATGACTACCTGACTTTTGCGAAGCCTCACCCAGAACAACTTGAAAGAATGCCCATACATGAAGAAATTCTCAAAGTAGTTGCTCTCATTACCCCTTATGCGAATCGCCATTCCGTGAAATTGATTCATGAAATTGAACAGGAAGCTTACTTGTTAGGAGAAGCTCCTAAATTTAGACAAGCATTAGTCAATCTCCTTAAAAATTCTATTGAAGCAATGCCTAATGGAGGAACGGTCTATATTGGCTTAAAAATTTTGAGCAGTGGCTTTTCCATTCATCTTTTAGATACCGGGGTTGGAATGACACATGAACAATTAGCTAGACTTGGAGAACCATACTTTTCTACTAAAGAAAGGAAAGGGACGGGGCTTGGCATGATGGTCGTTTACCGTATAGTTGAAGGGTTAGGCGGAGAAATTGATGTATCGAGTGAAGTGAATAAGGGAACCCATTTCATTCTTACTTTTCCAGAGTTACGGAAAGAAAAAGAGGAGATCTAGTAGAAACTTATCTCCTCTAAGATGATTATGAATTTTTTTCAACAGAAAGCTCTTTTATGCGGTCTGTACATGCATTCATCGCTGATAAAACAGCAGCACGCAGCCCCTTCTCTTCTAATTCAGCAACCGCCTTTATCGTAGCTCCTCCAGGTGTACAAACTTGGTCCTTTAATTCCCCAGGATGCTTGTCTGTCTCTAGCACCATCTTAGCTGCTCCAAGAATAGCTTGTGCTGCAAGCTTGTATGCTTTCGCTCTTGGAATTCCTTGCATTACCCCTCCATCTGCTAACGCTTCAATGAACATGTACACATATGCTGGGGAAGAACCACTAATGGCAGGAATGGAATCCATTAATGCTTCTTCAATTACCTCAACCTTCCCGAAGCTCCTGAACAGTATTTCTACATTCTCTAAATCCGCTTCTGTAACCGAGCTATTCACTGCGATGGCACTCATCCCCTCACCTACTAGTGAAGGTGTGTTTGGCATCGATCGAACAGCTTTGATGTTCCGATCAAATGTATTTTCTAAGTAACTTAAGCTGACTCCTGCCGCAACTGTAATAATGACTGCCGAATCTGCTACACTTCCCTTTATTTCTTCAATAATTGCCGAATGCAGTTCTGGTTTGACTGCTAAAACAAGGAGATTCGAGAACTTTGCAACCTCTATATTGCTTTGTGTAACCTGTATGCTATATGTATTCTCCACTCTTTGAAGCGTCGAGGTTGTAAATGCGCTCGCTTTAATTTGAGAAGGGGCAACTACTCTAGATTTAATTAGCCCCGCAATCATGGCTTGAGCCATTTTTCCACAACCAATGAACCCAATCTGTTGATTCATTTGCTCACATCCTTATGTTGTTGTCATCGCTATTATACGTGACATGGAGTGAGAGAACAAAGATATTGACGCTTCCATTCCTCTCGAGTATTTCTGGTTTATCAGCCAACAGTTTACTTCCGTTTTCTTAACTTATTATTTTTTCGAATTTTACAAGTGAATACCGTCATAATAAAGATAAGACCTAACCACATAATTTTAATATACTTCATCCGTGCTCACCTCTAACATATAAGACGATAGAAATGGGAAAAAGATTACAAAACAAAGGATATTTAGTAAGGTGGTTTTTTCATGGAAGAACATATCATTCAAATGCTAAAAATTCTAGGACGAATTTATACGATCTTACCTTTATTACTACTTGTAACGATATTTATGGGTAAAAGGTCAATTGGTGAGCTACCAGTCTTTGATTTTCTCGTGATTTTAGTATTAGGTTCGGTTGTCGGAGCGGATATAGCAGAGCCTAAGATTAACCATTGGTATACTTCTATTGCAATATGTGCAATTGCTCTCTTACAATTTATCGTTGCGTATATCAAAATAAAAAATCGAAAACTCGGTAAGCTGCTTACATTTGAGCCTACTGTGGTCATCTACAAAGGTCAGTTTCTTGTCGAGAACATGAAAAACATCCGCTTTTCTCTTGATAATATATTGCAATTACTGAGAGGAAAAGATGTGTTTAATGTAGAGGATGTGGAAATTGGGATTATTGAAGCAGATGGAACGTTGTCTATCAAGCTTGTGGCCGCTAAAGAGCCTGCTCGGATTGGACAATTGAATGTCGTTCCGAACGATAAAGGCATTGATATCCCACTGATTGTGGATGGAAATGTTTATGAGGAAGTTTTAACGAAGAAGAACCTTACAAAACAATGGCTCCTTCAAGAGCTTGCCAAAAGGCACATTACCCATGTAGATAAAGTCTTTTATGCTTCGCTCAATACAAACCAAGAATTATATGTTTCTTTAAAGGATGACCATCATAAGCCTGATGCACCGCCCATTTATAACTAACAAGTGTGCGAACGATGAACAGAAGCAGAGGGCGCCTTAGGTCAGTTAAAGGGAAGCATAAGACTGTTTAGTATAGAAGGGTTCATTGCCTTCCATTGTGAATGGCTTATGACCTCGGGGGGGCTAGGCGGTGGAGCTGGATGTAGAAGCACTTATCAACCACTGATAATTCTTATTCTTTCTTAATCAATTAAAAAGGAGCATTTCCTTTGTTGAAAATGCTCCTTTTTATTAGGATAATAAATATACTCTCGCTTCGTAAGGCTTTAATTCTAATTGGTTTAAATCGTCTTCTTCTTTTCCTTCGTAATTGCTTATTAGGACTTGCTTTTTTGTATAATTTAGATCTACCGGTAACTCAAATACTGGACGTTCTGAAGAGAAATTCAAAATGACAAGTAAGGTTTTTCCGTTATACTCACGCTTATAAGCATAAATTTGATCGTGATTTGGATTCACGAGATCGTATGATCCATACACCAAAATTTCATGCTTTTTTCGTATCTGGATAAGCTTTCGGTAATAGTGAAATACAGAATTAGGGTCTGCTACTGCTTCTTTTGCATTGATCTTAATATAGTTAGGGTTGACCTTTAACCAAGGTTCTCCATGGGTAAAGCCTGCGTGTTCACGATCGTCCCATTGAAAAGGAGTTCGCGCATTGTCGCGCCCCTTAACATAAATCGACTCCATTACCGTTTGGTGATCTTCACCCTTTTCTCTCACTTTTTCATCATACATATTAAGGGTTTCGATATCTTTGTAGTCATCGATAGATTCAAACTTTACATTTGTCATCCCGATTTCTTCCCCTTGATAAATATAAGGTGTCCCCTTTAATGTATGTAGGAAGGTTGCAAGCAGCTTCGCTGACTCTACCCGATACCGCTCATCATTTCCGAATCTTGACACCATTCTTGGTTGATCGTGATTGTTTAAATATAGGCTATTCCATCCGGCATGCTCTAATCCCTTTTGCCATTTGGTAAAGCTATCCCGTAATGCATTTAGCGTGAGCGGACGAAGATCCCATTTTCCTCCAGGACCCGAATCTAAGTCAACATGTTCAAATTGGAATACCATATTTAGTTCTTCACGAGCTTCGTCTGTATAAAGCTTGGCTTGCTCTGTGTCTACTCCAGGTGTTTCCCCAACTGTCATCACATCATATTTGGACAGTACTTTTTGATTCATTTCATGGAGATAATCATGAATTTTCGGACCATTCATAAAATAGTCTCCACCTTGAACATACGTTAGCCCATCTGGATTATCCGCATTTGGAAGTCCTTCAACCTTTGAAATGAAGTTAATAACGTCCATTCGGAAGCCATCGATTCCTTTATCAAGCCAAAATTTCATCATGTCATATATTTCTTCACGAAGTTTTGGATTTTCCCAATTAAGATCTGGCTGTTTTTTACTGAATAAATGTAAGTAATATTCCCCTGTAGTTTCATCTTTTTGCCAAGCAGATCCACTGAAGAATGACTCCCAGTTATTTGGTTCTTCTCCATCTCTACCTTCTCGCCAAATATAATAATCCCTAAAAGGGTTATCCTTCGACTTTTTCGACTCCACAAACCATGCATGCTCATCCGAGCTATGATTAACAACTAGGTCCATGATTAGTTTGATTCCTCTATCGTGCATTTCTTTCAGAAGTTGTTCCCAGTCTGCCATCGTACCGAATTCGTCCATGATGTCTCGATAGTCGCTAATATCATAGCCATTGTCATCATTCGGTGATTTATAGACGGGCGATAACCAGATAACATCTATTCCTAGTTCTTTTAGATAGTCTAGTTTGGAGATGATTCCTTGAATATCACCAATTCCATCCCCATTCGCATCCATGAAACTTCTAGGATATATTTGATAGACTACCGCTTCTTTCCACCATTGCTTCGTCATTCTGATCGCTCCTTTTTCAAACGAGTATGTATGAAAGCACTAACATTCCCATTGTAAGGACTTCTTCATCCAATGTCTATGAAAGTATATTATTTTCAGCTTAGGTTTATATTCGGATCAATTCCCATAATAAAAAACAACTTAGGAAAAGGAACCAAACAAAAAAGCCCCAACAGGAGCTTTAGTATGAAAAAGATAGAATCACTTTTTGTGGCATATCCTCTTCGGTTTGGGTAGCTTTCTTGAACCGTTCACAGGATGGCATTTCAAAAGAGAAATCTTCGACTGTTGATGGAATTAACCCTTTTTCTCTTAGAACATCAAACACTTTTTGCATGGCATCATCTGATTCAATGATCTCCCCATTTTCTACTGATTCGAAGCCTGATACACATGTTTCAATAATACTTTCATGGATTTGTTCTTGTGAGAATATAAACTTGGCATTTGCCATTTGTTCTACTTCTTGGTTTTCCAGTTCAATAATTGTCGTAATATTCATTACCGACACCTCCAGTTTGTTCACCTCATATTATAGGTGGAATATTTAAATTTGGGAGTGTTCAAACTATTTTTTCACGATTTCTTCATTTGTTTTTTACAATATTAAGGCATTTCAAAAGAACCGTTTGCATTGCCTTATTTAACTGTTTAATACCCATTTCTTTTATCGTATCCACACTTTACTTCTTTAAAGTTTTCAAGCATATTTGTTCATGTTTTTTCCACTTTTATGAGAAAATAAATTGTATGATTCACCCAGCTCCATTTAGATGATTTTTTCAGAGCTAATGACCTAACAAAGGAGGAAATAAAATGCCAAAAAATCTTCAGGATACGACCACACTACATAACGGGGTTCAAATGCCATGGTTTGGTTTAGGTGTATTTAAAGTGAAGGAAGGCGAAGAAGTCGTTGAGTCTGTAAAAGCTGCTATTAAAAATGGCTATAAGAGCATCGATACAGCTGCAATATATGAAAATGAAGAGGGCGTTGGACAAGCAATTAAAGATGCAGGCGTTCCACGTGAAGAATTGTTTATCACTACAAAGGTTTGGAATGCAGATCAAGGCTATGATTCAACTCTTCAAGCATTTGAGATAAGCATGGAGAAGCTAGGTTTAGAATACCTAGATTTATATTTGATTCACTGGCCGGTAGAAGGAAAGTACAAAGACACATGGAAGGCTCTAGAGAAGCTTTATAAAGATGGCCGCGTTCGCGCAATCGGGGTGAGTAACTTCCATGTTCACCACTTACAAGATTTACTTTCAATTGCTGAAATTAAACCGATGGTAAACCAAATTGAATACCATCCACATTTAACTCAAACAGAAGTTCATGAGTTCTGTAAAAAAGAAGGAATCCAATTAGAAGCATGGTCCCCACTTAAGCAAGGTGAGCTTCTAAATGACTCAACAATCACAGCTATTGCTGAAAAGCATCAAAAATCACCTGCTCAAATTATTTTACGCTGGGATTTACAAAATGAAGTCGTTACAATTCCAAAGTCAACAAAGGAACACCGTATTATTGAAAATGCTAGCATTTTTGATTTTGAGCTTTCAAGCGAGGAAATGGAACAAATCAGCGGATTAAATAAAAATGAGCGCACTGGTCCAGATCCGGATAACTTTGATTTTTAAGCCACCTGCCTAAGGTTTAAAGATTACAGCTAAACTTCTTGTTGACCTTTCTCTCAATTCATAATATAATCCTAAGAAATACTTTAATACCAAAAAGCGTTGATGGGTTATATTAAGCCGTTCTCCCTGTTACTAGAGAATCAGTGGTTGGTGGAAACTGATACAAAGAATTGGTGAATTTCATTCTCGGAGCTTTTCTTTTCCTGAAACTTAGGCAAAAGAACGGGTTAGACCGTTATCGATTAATGAGTGGAAAGCAATATTGTGCTTTCAAATAGGGTGGTACCGCGTGCTCAGCCACGTCCCTATCTAGATTTTCTAGATAGGGGCGTGGCTTTTTATGTTTGACTCCTACTAGGTAAGTCTTTTTAGCTGAAATTCATCATAGAAAAGGAGAGAAACAAAGTGGAGAGAGAACAATGGTCATCAAGAATTGGCTTCATACTATCTGCAGCTGGTTCAGCTATCGGAATTGGCGCGATATGGAAGCTCCCCTATGTAACAGGAGTGAGTGGTGGCGGAGCCTTTTTTCTACTGTTTTTATTATTTTCTTTATTCATAGGCCTTCCACTATTATTAGCAGAATTCGTTATTGGACGAAGTACGGGAAAGGATGCTATTCGCGCCTATTCAGCGATTGCTCCAAATAGCAAATGGCATTGGATTGGCTGGATCGGAGTCATTACCTGCTTTATATTACTATCCTTCTACAGTGTGGTAGGTGGATGGATCGTTATCTATTTCATCAAAGGAATCTTCGGTGGAATCATCCAATCAGGAGCGGATTATGGCGGGCTTTTTGGAGAATCCATTGGGGACGCTTGGTCTGTTCTTCTCGCTCAAGCTGCATTCTTACTGATTACGATCGTCGTTGTGGCAAAGGGCGTTCAGCAAGGAATTGAGAAGGCAAGCAAGCTGCTGATGCCCGCATTATTTGTATTATTTGTGATATTAATCGCTCGATCGTTAACTTTAGAAAATTCTTTAGAAGGTGTTAAATTCTTTTTATCACCTGATTTTTCAAAATTAACTTCCAACAGCATCCTATTCGCCATGGGACAATCCTTCTTCTCATTAAGTGTTGGGGTTTCTGTTATGGTGACATACAGCTCCTATCTTCCTAAGACAGAGCGAATTGTTCAACCTGCTCTTTCTGTAGTGTTCATGAATTTATTTATAGCAGTATTAGCTGGACTCGCAATTTTCCCTGCCGTATTCTCATTAGGTCTTGAACCAGCTGAAGGACCAGGATTGTTGTTCGTTGTTTTACCAGCCGTTTTTGAAAAATTAGCAATGGGAGAGGTCTTCTTCTTTTTATTCTTAGCCTTATTCTTATTTGCGACCTTAACTTCTGCTTTTTCAATGCTAGAGATTATTATCGCCACACTTTCAAAAGGGAATATGAAGAAGCGTGCTTCTTACTCATGGATTATAGGAGGTTTCATCTTCATTCTTGGAATTCCATCTGCCCTTTCATTTGGCACACTTTCAGACCTTACGATTTTTGGAAAAAACGCCTTTGATGCAGCCGATTTCCTTGTGAGTAATATTCTTCTCCCGATTGGTGTATTGCTCATATCATTATTTGTTCCAAATTTAATCAAAAAAGAAGTGCTTAAAAGAGAATTATTACAAGACTCTACTAGAGGAACCATCCTATTCAACATTTGGTATATCGTGTTAAAATTTGTGATTCCACCAATCATTATCATTGTTTTCATGGATGCTCTCGGAATCTTTAAATAAGGTTGATAACAGGACATTCCAAAGGAAAGGATGTTATCGTACATTTGATTCTTCTGTGTGAGCTTGATTTTCCAATTAGTTATGCACTAATGTACAGGATGAGGCGCAGTTCAATAGCACCTCATCCTTTATTATGAGCAAATGGAATATTCTCTTTCGCAAAGATAGCTACTAATTCTTCTAGCATAATACTTGCCGTTGCTGTTTTCCCAGCTCCTGGCCCTCTTAAGGTAAGCTCTCCCGATAAATCTGTATGAATAATAATTGCATTATCTACCCCCTCAACAGCAAATAACGGATGCTGCGGCCCAACCAGTGTTGGTCTGATTGACCCAATAATGCGATCTCCTACTAGTTCAGCTGAAGCTATATACTTAAGCCTTAATTTTTCATTTACGAAAGGAACTAATTCTTGTAGAGAGCTACCTAATGGTCTCCGTTCTACTTCATTCCAAACAGGCTGAGAACCATATATGGTTTCACAAAGAATCATTAGCTTATAAAAGGCATCAAATCCATCTACATCATTGGTAGGATCCGCTTCAGCATACCCGAGTTGCTGTGCTTTTTCTAAAGCTACTTCATATTCCTTCCCTTGCTCTCTCATATACGTGAGCATATAATTCGTTGTCCCATTTAGAATACCCTCGACTTTATGAATTCGATTGACCTTTAAAAGCTGACTAATGGTTCGAATAACCGGAATAGACCCAGCAGTTGTCGCCTCATACCCAATATACGTGTGATTATCTTGTGCTTGACGTTTCAATCGCTCACCATGTAGTGAAAACATTTCTTTATTTGCGGTGATTACCGGAATTCCCCTTCCTAGCCACTCGCTCACATATGTGGCAGCTGGCTCTTCCCCAACGATCGCTTCCACAACAACATCGATATTTGGAGTTTTCAATAGATCACTCCACTGATTCGTAACAATTGTACTAGCTGGAACACCTCTCTTCTTTCCACCATCTCGAACGAAAATGACAGGTACTTCAATCTCCGCATTAAGTAACTGACTCAAAGCAGACTTTTTCCCCTCAATCATTTCGAAAATACCTTGCCCAACTGTCCCAAATCCTAACAGAGCTACTCTAATTGTTTTAGCTGTCAAGACGCCACGTCCTTCCTTAAATAATTGACAAAAACGCCCTCTTCCAAAGAAGAGGGCGTGAAATCGACAATCCTCCTCTCATCTCTCAAGTCACATGACTTGTAGGAATTGGCACCATCCCAATTGTACATTGGTGGTTGCCGGGCTTCATCGGGCCTAGTCCCTCCGCCTCTCTGGATAAGAGTTTATTTAGTTGTTCTGATTTTTACTTACAAGGGGATTTTATCGAATACGATACGAATCGTCAATCATTTTTAGAAAATTTATTATTTTCAAACGGATTTTCCAGCTGCTTGCTCAATTGCTTTGGTAAATTGCTGGACAATATCAAATAATTCTTCTATTCCAACAGATATACGCACAACATGCTGGGTTATGCCCAATTTTTCTTTCGCTTCTTTCGGAAGAGCACGATGGGATGTAGCAATTGGATAGGAGACTGTCGTTTCTACACCTGCTAGTGAAGGAACAATTTTTATCCAATCTAACGCTGAAAAGAAGACACTCATATTTACCTTTTGCTGCAGCGTTACGGTTACAATTGCCCCATTACCTTTAGGCAGTTCATTTTGTGGATAATATACTTTTTCTACAAGCTCGCTTTCCACGAGAGCATTAGCCAATTCCTTCGCATTAGCTGCTTGCTTCTCTACTCGCAAAGCCATTGTTTTCGAGCCTCTCATTGTTAGCCACGCTTCAAATGGGCTTAAATTAGAGCCTAGCCCCACCACTTTTTGCCGAGCCTTATCCACGAGTTCTTTTCTCCCTACTAGAACACCTGCTGACACATCACTATGACCACCGATGTATTTTGTCGCGCTGTGGGCGACTAAATCGACTCCTAGCTCAATTGGATTGAGCAAGATCGGTGTCGCAAATGTGTTATCAATCATTGTCATCAACTCATTTTTCTTAGCGAAATTCACAAGTTCAGCTATCTTTTCTACTCGTAAAAAAGGATTCGTAATCGATTCAGAGTAGATCAGCTTTGTATTGGAATGAACATGTGATTGAAGAGATTCTATTTCTGTAAAATCAGCAAATGTAACTTGAATACCAAAATTCTTCAATTCATGACCCAGTAAATGATACGTTCCACCATACAGATCTTCTGCTGCGAGGATGTGATCGCCATTCTGTACCACAGCCAAAATACCTGCTAAAATAGCTGATATCCCAGAGGAAGTAGCCACCCCATCTTCTGCACCTTCTAGCTTAGCAATCGCCTGACCCAGCTCATCTGTATTCGGATTGCCGTTTCTCGTATATAAATAGGAACCGTCTCCTTCATAATGCCCTTCTAGATCCTCTAACGTCTTAAATTGAAAAACTGAGGTTTGAAAAATCGGTGTTGCTTTACTTCGAATGGATTCTGTATCTTTTTTATTTTGATGAACCACTTCGGTATGTATCGAACGCTTCATTATTCTGCCCCCTTATTCAGGTGATTAATGAATTCTATTATACAGTAGAGAATTAAAGGAAGAAATGATAAAGTTTTTATAAAATACTGAAATTTAGCCATGCTCTTTTGATGCTACTAATCGTTCATCTTGTTTTCTATCACTTTTTTATTTATCAAACCTCATTGATTAGCCATATCCGATCATATTAAAGCCTTAATATACTAGATTAGATGTGAATTTCCCTATGATGAGCGAAAACCCTCATCTATGGAGCGAAAATTCGTCGAATCGGAGCGAATTCTAGTCGAATAGGAGCGAAAATGGCGAAATGCGAGCGATATTCGAGGATAATGGAGCGAACGCTCATAAAAGGAGCGTTCGCTCACAAAAAGGACAATTCCGTGAAGAATCGTCAACATCTTACAATTAAACCTCGAATCCAATTAGTTCTCGCCTCCTAATAGAGCAATCCTATGCAATTAACTCGCAACTCATAATTGACACATCACTTCAATTTGCCGCATTCTCTCAATTGACCTACCATCTCAATTAGCCCTTCCTCTTCTCACGGCAAACCAAATTTCCATCATAGAAAAACGAGCAGGGGGTCCCCCTGCTCGTTCTCACTTCTTATCGTAATTTAAATTGACGAACCTGTTCTTCTAGCTTTCTAGATAATCCTTCAAGACCATTTGCATGTCTACTAAACTCTTCCATCGTTGCAGATATTTCTTCAGCCGAAGCGGAGACTTCCTCAGTTGCTGAAGCCGTTTGTTCAGAAATCGCCGAAATATTACTTGTTTGTTCAGATACAATATCTTTGCTTTGTTGGCCGATCTCAATCGAGGTTCTTACTTCCTCCGATTTCCTTGTTACTTCTTCTAATGAACGTAAAATACTGGCAAAAATTTCTTTCGTTTCTTCCACTGCCTTTTCCTGTTCTTCAACCGTACGATTCGTTGATTCTACTGACTCTACCGCTTTCTCCACAACTTGTTCAATGTTTTGGATAATACCAACGACTTGATCTGCTGACCTTTGGGATTCTTCTGCTAACTTGCGAACCTCTTGGGCTACTACTGCAAATCCTTTCCCATGCTCACCTGCCCGGGCCGCTTCAATACTTGCGTTTAATGATAGTAAGTTCGTTTGCTCTGAGATGCCTGTAATCGTGTCAATAAACGCGCTAATGCCTTTCATACTGTCTGCAACCTCTCCAATAATGGCAGACACTTGATTCGAAGATGCCTTCGTATCCGTCGATTTGATTGTTAATAGATTCATATGGTTTAAACCTTTTTCACCTAGCTCTACTGACTGCTGTTGAACAGCTAACATATCATTGGTTACCGCTTTAATATCATCTAAATTCGAAGACAATTGTTCCATCTCTTCTGCGACAGTTTGAATGTTTTCTGTTTGCGAAGCGGTCCCTTCAGCTACCTCACCCATTGCAATTGCCACTTGCGAAATAGAAGATGTAGTCTCATCCGTCATTTTAGAAAGGGAAGACGAAGTGGACAGCACTGTTTGTGAAGATGCTTCTACCTCAGTCAGAGCCTTTGAAAGATGATTCATCATCCGATTATAACTCTCTTCTAATTGCTTAAATTCATCTTTTGATTTCAACGAAACACGGGTTGTTAGATCTCCTTCAGATGCTGTTTGAATTGATTGTTGGAGAGTACGAATATTTTTGACTATTCCTTTGCTAAAAAAGAATGCTAGAACAGCTGAAATGACAATAAATCCAGCCATCAACGCAAAAATGGCAAATTCCAACCCTTTTGTACGACTCGTAAACTCCTTTTCTTCAAGTGTAGCTAATACATGCCAACCCGTGCTTTCATTAGTTGAGTAGACAGAAAATTTTTCTTTACCGTCGTACTCATAATTACTTACTCCTTCTTGATTCTTCTGCATGTCTTCCCATACACTTAGCTTGGTCACTACATCTGTACCAATCAATTCTTGGTTTGGATGAGTGATAAGAGTCCCCTCTCGATCTACTAATACTGCATATCCCTCATGTCCGACAACAATTTCATTTGTTACTTCTGCTAACTTTCCTAAGTCGACATCCACACCAATGACTCCAATAACCTCTCCAGCTTTCTCAACTGTTTTAGATAAAGTTACTACTAGATCTCCTGTTGCTACGTCTTTGTATGGAGTCCCAGTCACTAATTGACCTTTATTATTCACAGCTGATTGATACCAATCTCGTGTAGTCGGGTCGAAGTCATCTGGCAAGCCTTCCCCAGATTCTTTAGGTGATATCATAAAATCGTTACGTTCAGTAGCAAAATAGAGATGCTTATAATCCTCTCGTGTCAAACGCGTTCCATCTAATAAAAAGAAACCGTATTTAGCGTTCTCTGGGTTTAAATAGTAATCGGTAAAATTAATATTATTCGATAAAAGAGTGATTTGGCCACCAATCCCATTGGTTAGGGTATCAATTCGATTGCTGACTTCATTTACTAGCTGTACGGTCGAATTTTCCACTTCATCCTTCACGATTTTTTGAGAATACATAACGGAAAAACTCCCTAGAGCGATTATGGGAATTAACGTTACAAGTAACATCATGCTAATTAATTTCGTTTGAACATTGTTCAATCTTGATGCCTTTTTCATATCTGTTCTCCTTTATTCAATTGATATCTATTTTATCGGCAGTTTTTAACAAGTTGATAGTGTTAATTCATATTAAATCTTTTCCAATCTTGTATATTTAGCCGTTTACTTCATTCTTTTTTTATATCCATTATGATAATAAAACTATTTCTAACATTCATATAGGATAATGAAATGTGTGGAAAATACACCTAAAAAACGTATGAGCTATCTTACCATTTGGAGATGGAATTTTTATGCTGGAATCCTCGTTTTATCATGCTAGCATGAACACTACAATGATCATGCCCACAAAACAATTTATAATCGGAAAACTAAGCGAAAGTGATGAAGAGTTTTTACGTAAAGGGAGCCCTGATGAGGCAGGGATTTTAGAGGGGCATCATTAAGTAGATGATTCCCACAAAAAATGTGGAACGTGTAACTTCACTTTTTTGTGGGATCTTTTTATCTCATTAAACGATTGTCTTTTACTTTTCGCATGCAATAAAATCTTTATCGCGATCCTTGCTCTTATTCGCATCATAAAGCTCTTTTGACACAAAAGGTTTATATTTTACCTTTCCTCCTTTATTGACCGTATCTTTAGTACGAGCCCCCCCCCTTGGTAATCTTTATTTAGTTCCGTGCAATTTTGATATTTTTCAATCGACTTTGCTGAAGTAGCAGAAGTTAATTCAGATGTAACACCAAGCATTAAACTTAATGAAAGAATAGTAGCTATAGTTTTTTTCATACTTCCTCACACCTTACATCCTTTATTTTAACTGTATGATAATTTAAGGTTTGTTTCGATTTCAAGATAGACAAAAAGTTTTTTCCATTTTTCGTTAATTTCCTTTTAAAACGAATTTGATAGAGTGATATATTTCTCATCACCTCACAAACAGCTCTCTCGAAGATTACCTATCACCCGCTAAGGAATAAGATATTCAAATGTAGGTTAAGCAACAACTTCATAAAAAAAGCTTGTTGCATCAAACAAGCTTTTCATTATTCATATCATTCTATTTTAGGCTTGTGCAACAGCCCTTCTTTCTTTACGTTCTCTCCATAGCGTCCTAAAACCAAGTAGCCATGTAACCAATTGAATTAACGTCACACCAAGGACAATGATGCTATCCCAAAAATAATAACTGTAAAAATCATTCGCAACTACATTTTTTATCACAATCGTGATTCCATAAATGGATGGAGGTAGCCGAAATAAAAGAAATTGACCAGCTGCAACAAAGGCTCCAACCAAATACAAATATCCGAACCACACTGCATTTTTTTGCTCGTATTTCGGAAGATCATTCCACAGTGGAGTCTCCTTCTTTAAGAACTTCTTTCGTAAGTACATAATTCCGTTTTCATGTAATGCTGAAGTGTTTTTCCAGTTACTAACGACATAGTACATATCGGTTCGTAAATATATAATGAACTGCCAGATGAACTTTACAATACAAATGTATACGATTAACTTAGCATAATCTATGACCAACTGATTGCTACTATATAATTGCATTAGCAAACAAGCTAAAATAATTACAACATCCCATGCCATTCCTGCTAAATATGGCACATATCTTTTTGATTTTGGCCTTGACCATAAACCAGTCATATCGGTTTCAGCTACTAAAAAAACCATTCGTAAATTCAAGCGAACACGTGAAATAACCTGTTCTTTTGCTGCTGCCAGAACGTGTCCAAATTCATGAATTGCAATTAACAGGTAGCTTACAACCATTAAATTTAGGGTGCTTAAACCAATCGCTTGAAACACAAAGATGTCCTTATAATGTGGCGTGAGCTTTGGTTGCGTGAACAATAAAAAGATTATGATAAAAAAAGAAATAGAATACAAAATTAAAGCCGGTGAAGAATAGAAAAATCTACCTAACTGAACGAGCACCCTGCTCGGTTCACGTTTTACTTGAGGGTTTAACACTTCTCCATCGATGCTTAACACTAGTTTATATTCTAGTAGAGTGCTAGCAAAATCAAGCACATCAATATCATCATCATATTTCTTTTTTAGAATATCTGTAGCCTCTGTTATCGTGGAATGTCCATCCAACAACTTGATAACGTCCACAGCTACTTCAGGTACTCGTAAGAATTCTCCAGTATGTGGATCACCTATAGTGTATTCATCTCCATCTGGCTGTATCGATAAATGTGAACAATCAACTACTGTGTTTAAGTTTATTTCTATCGTCATGTAAGTACACCCTCATTGTGATCAATAGCTATTGAAATTAATTCTTCTAAGCTAGCCATTTCTTTGAAATCAGAAGAACAGGTTGGACAATATGGCTTTTTAGTTGTTTTAATATTGTCCTGTGAGATTTCCATTGTGGTCGTATCGATTGATATGATAGGTTTCATTAACGGGGAGATGCCTGTTATTAATTTCGTTACATCGGATGTAAAAAGCCCAGTTAAAATGGCTAAATTAGGGGCGAATCCAGTGTTAACTCCAGTAAAAGTTCTACCGTAATTGGTCTTTAAACGAATGATGGAATCTGGCTCCATCTGAATCAGTTCAATAAATTTGCAATCTAAGCAAGGTTCATTACATGTTGGAATCGTTCGATCCCATCTAATCTTGTGTGCATTAAACCCGCCCAGATAAAATGGAATGCCCAATGTAAAGCATGCAGCATTTACCCAACGATCGACGATAATGTTTGGTTGATCCATCATACTAATTACGGCATGACAACCTTCGATAATGTCTAATAAATCTTCATACTTTTTAATTTCGCGGTTATACATCTTTACTTTTATATCAGAATTTATTTTTCTTGTTTTTTCGTCTGCTACTTTCGATTTTAGCCTTCCGATATCATCCTCGTTATACAGGAATTGTCGGTTTAAATTAGAGCGTTCAATTGTATCGTAATCGACACCAACAATTTCACCAATACCTAATCCTGCAAGAAATGATACCGTTAAGCTGCCACCTCCGAGTCCAAGTACTGCTACTTTCGATTGGTTTAATTTTTCTTGCATGGAATACTTACTATTATTCATACTTGCATAGCTAGAAAAGTAATTGAAATTTGACTGATACCGTTCTATCTGTGTAGATGAGTATGTAGTTGGAATAACAATATCTTCTACTATTCCAAGATCATCAAGAGCTTCAATTACATCGCCAAGCTCTAGCACGCTAATATTCAGTTCTTTTGCAATCTCTTCCATTGAACTCGTTCCATCTAAAAGGTGGAGCAGCTTACTTAAATTACCGTCTAAATCATCAAGTTCTATCATTTGTCCATTGTGAATGACTTCAATTGAACTCTCTTTTCTAATGATCGGATGCAATGTCTTCTTAAAAGCCGGATTCAACATAATAATCCCCCATCCTAGAAAGTCATAATATGGTTCCCTCTAGATACTGGTAAAGAATGTTCTAAGTAATTTCATGAAAAATCCCCGCTCAACAACGAGTGGGGATTTCCCATTTGTTTCATTCCACACATTTATGTATGGAATTAACCGCCTCTGTGCATTAGCTCAGCATCAATAGTTGGAGTTAGTTTTTCTACTTTACGAACTGTAATTTTCATCAAACACACCCCCTAACTTTTTACAATTTTGATATTAATTGATAATTAGGATTACGTCAATATAAATTTCTGAATATATTTTAAATTCAGAAATTTATATTATTCTAAGATTACTTTAGTAGAACACTAAGCGAAATTTCAATTGATTCCCACCTTCACGTCTTTGCTGATAAATTTTTCAACATAACCAATATTTTTACTGTCTCTATATATCTACGTAATAGGAAATTCCAGAGAATGAACGATTAATTAGCAGGGTCTTTAATTACACAGGTGTTTGCTTCGTTTCTCGAATTATTTTAGACCTTTAAAGCTTTACATGTTTAATTGATTGTATAAAAATTCCTTTTTTATAATAGTAATATTTTTATCAGATTTTTTTGTGCTTTTGATTAGTGTTCTGAGGACCCTTTTCCGTAATAGGAATATTCACCTAGATCTATTTTCATCATTTCTCCACAGCAAATAAGCCAGCAGTCCTGCTGGCTTATTTGCTTACGCATACATTTTATTCTCTTCCTTTTGGAAGAAGCTTTTCATCGCATGGAACACATCGGCTTTTTGCTTGAGGATGTAATAACGGAAGTTTTCATTTTTGATGTTTTTATAAGCGGACATTAGGGTCGAGTGGCGGTTGTATTGATTCACTTCACCATACCCAAACATACTGGATACTTCCATGATCTCTTCCACCAGCTTTACACAGCGTGGGTTGTCGGATGTTAAATTATCTCCATCGGAGAAGTGAAATGGGTAAATATTATATCGTGTTGGATCGTATTTGTTATCAATTAATTCGATTGCTTTCCGATAGGCAGATGAGCAAATCGTTCCCCCGCTCTCGCCTTTCGTGAAAAATTCCTCTTCTGTTACGACCTTTGCTTCTGTATGATGGGCTATAAACTCTATGTCTACCGTTTCGTATTTCGTTCGTAGAAATCTTGTCATCCAGAAGAAGAAGCTTCTTGCCATATATTTTTCCCATATTCCCATCGATCCTGACGTATCCATCATCGCTAGAACGACGGCTTTCGACTCTGGCTTAACGATTTCATTCCATGTTTTGAATTTCAAGTCTTCCTGATAAATGGGGTGAAAGCTTGGTGCCCCCTTCATGGCATTGCGCTTAAATGCTGTCATCATCGTTCGTTTTTTATCTATATTGCCCATTAATCCTGTTTTCCTAATGTCATTAAACTCAATATTCTCGACGATGATTTCATCCTGTTCTTTCTTTTTCAAATTTGGCAGTTCCAATTCTTTGAACAATGCTTCTTCTATATCCATTAATGATACTTCTGCTTCAAAATAGTCATCTCCTGCTTGATCTCCTGCCCCTTGACCTTTCCCAGGTCCCTTTTGGCCACTAGAGCCATCACGAGCGACGACATCTCCAACCTGACTATCTCCATCCCCCTGCCCTACATGCTTATTCTTATCGTAGTTGTAGCGAATTTTATATTCGTCCAAGGAACGGATTGGAATCTTAACCACATCTCGACCATTTGACATGACGATGTTTTCTTCTGTGACTAAGTCTGGTAGATTGTTGCGGATGGCATCTTGAACTTTTTCTTGATGGCGCTGCTGATCATCGTGGCCTTTACGGTGGAGGGACCAATCTTCTTTTGAAATCACAAACTGATGGTTATTTGCATCGGTCATAAAATAACCCCTCCTTATAAAATTGTTTTCAAATTCCTTCACATTTCACATACGAGTTTCATACAATATCCCGAGTGTCATTTACTCAAAAGAAAATGGTGATTACTCTATCCTATGCAAAATGAGTAGAATAATTTACAAATTATTTTGACAATAAGACAATCGCCTACAAAAAAAGACAAGCCTACAAAAAAACGCATACGAAAAACGACTTGTTATCAAGTCGTTTTTCTGGTTGAATTCTTTTCATCTTGTATAGGGTCAGGATGCTTATCATCTTCCTTAAGCTCTTGATTCGTTCGAAGATTTTCCATCTGCTTACCTAGAATTTCGATTTCTGCTAAATTCTCTGCCATTGAGCTATTGGGTGGTACAGATTGTTTGTCCAGCTTGTCCTTCTTCACCTTGATCACCTCTTTTTCTCTATTTACCCAGTGACCCTCTTTTTAAAACATACGGCTGACAGAAGGACTGCCAGCCGTTATTCCTATCTATTTAACAAACTTCCCACATAACGAAGTAGTTCATTGGCTGATGTTGAATTATAGCCGTGCTCATCAATTAATCTTGCGACTACCTCATTTACCTTCTTCAGCTGCTGCTCATCAGGTGTTTTCGTAGACGTAGTAATCTTAACAACATCCTTTAAGTCAGCAAATAATTTCTTTTGAATGGCTTCACGAAGACGATCATGAGAATTATAGTCAAATCGCTTTCCTTTTCGTGCATAAGCTGAAATTCGAATAAGAATTTCTTCACGGAACGCTTTTTTCGCATTTTCTGAAATTCCGATTTGTTCTTCAATAGAGCGCATCAGCTTTTCATCTGGATTAATTTCTTCACCAGTTAACGGATCACGTAATTTCACTTTATTGCAGTACGCTTCCACATTATCAAGATAGTTATCCATTAATGTCTTAGCTGACTCATCATATGAATAGACAAACGCTTTTTGGACTTCTTTTTTCGCAATATCATCATATTCCTTACGAGCTAGCGAAATATAATTTAAATAACGTTCACGGAGCTCAGGTGTTATTGATGGATGATGATCAAGCCCTTCCTTCAGCGACCGTAGAACATCTAGAGCATTAATAGACGTCATTTCCTTGCGAATAATGGTCGAAGAAATTCGGTTAATCACATAACGTGGATCAATCCCGCTCATTCCTTCATCTGAGTATTCCTTCTTCAATTCGTCTACATCTGCTGAATTAAAACCTTCTACATTCTCGCCATCGTACAACCGCATTTTCTTCACTAAATCAATATCACCTTTTTTCGGTTCTTTCAGGCGGGTAAGAATAGTAAACATCGCTGCTACACGTAATGTATGTGGGGCAATATGAACATCTGATACATCGCTCTCACTAATCATCTTTTCATAAATCTTTTCTTCCTGTGACACCTTTAAGTTATATGGAACATGCATCACGATAATTCTTGAATGCAATGCTTCATTTTTCTTATTGGAAATAAATGAACGGTACTCCGTTTCATTTGTATGAGCGACAATTAACTCATCTGCAGAAATCAACGCAAAGCGACCTGCCTTAAAGTTCCCTTCCTGTGTGAGCGACAATAAATGCCACAGAAATTTCTCATCACATTTCAGCATTTCTTGAAACTCCATCATGCCTCGGTTCGCTTTATTAAGCTCTCCATCAAATCGATAGGCACGAGGATCTGATTCCGAACCATATTCAGCAATCGTTGAAAAATCAATGCTACCTGTTAAGTCGGCAATATCTTGAGACTTCGGATCAGACGGACTAAACGTCCCAATACCAACCCGCTTATCTTCTGAAAAGAACACTCTTTCCACCAATACATCTTCAATCCTACCACCATATTCCTTCTCTAAACGCATCATATTCAGCGGTGATAAATTCCCTTCAATTCGAACACCATATTGCTCATGAAACTCTTTCCTTAGATTTTGGGGGATTAGGTGTAAGGCATCCTCGTACATACGACAAGTAAACTTCTAAAATCCTATCCTATTTGTATTTTTATCTTACCACTATTAGGCTCTAAAATATATTTTTCTTGGATTTGTTTCTCTTCTGGCTGGAGGGATTGAATAAACTGGGTAAAGTTTTGATGTTGAAATATTTTAAAGGGGAATTCATCATCTAGTGCGTATCTTTGTTCACCAAGAATTAATATATGTGGAAACGGTTTTATAATGATTCCACTATTATACAGATCTACATATCGTTCTATTTTTTCGCGCATTTGCTTTTCAGAATAGATACTTTTTTGCACTTCAATAAAGAAGCCTGTTTTACGATAACGACAATAAATGTCTGGCTCAGCTACTCCTTTGTTTCCATACTTCGGTTCAACCAAAAATGATTCAATGAATCCATGTTTTTTAATTTCCTTGTAAGTATTAAGAATGGCTAAGAAATGACCAATCTTTTGTGAGTTTTTTTTGATCTGAACTTCAGGTCCAAAATAAACATATGGAGCAAATGCCGTTGAACGTTGAATTTCCCCATCTCTAAATAGCCTTAACAAAACATTATTGGCTGCTTGAAGGGGTTTTTTTAATGTAGAAAAATGAAGTTCTGCAATGGAGTCACGATCCATGACGCGAAATTTAGTTAAGTCTTTAATGATAGCTTTATCTCTATTCGTTAACATCATGAAACACATCCTTTTCGTTTAACTGCCTCGGTGTTTCTGTGACATCCTTCGCTGGATTCTTCATAACTATGAAAGGGTTTAAAAGTTCTTTTGCTTTTTCCATGGTTATATAGGGTGCTTGAATTTCATAAAGTTTGTCGCTATTCATAACGAAACGTCCACTAGTATCGATTTTGTGTGCATCAGGAGTATTGACGATTTTAGACTCGACTGCATCACGTAATTGAAACCCCATTGAAGTAGTTAAATTGGCTCGAATAGTGGTATCTAGTACCTTTGCGTTCGGTCTTTGCATGGATAAAATAGCAAACACCCCAAGAGTTCTCCCGATAGCCACAATTTCAGTTAAGATATCCATAATGGTTTCATCTTTCCGAAGCATGACAAATTCATCAATGCAAACGACAATATAAGGACGTTTATGTTTTCCTGGCAGATCATCCACATGACTAACCTCAAATAGCTCTGTTAAATCACTTCGTTCATCTAGCTCTTTTTTGATTGCTGCTAACATCTTTCCTATATCCCTCACGCTGCTATAAACACACTGAACATGTTCTACCTTGCGGAAAATATGAAACTCTGATTTTTTGCAATCTCCTAGAAATAATTCCAACTCATTTGGACTTTTCGTTAATATCAACGACGTTAGTATAGATCGGAGCTGTGTGGACTTCCCACTTCCTGTTTCCCCAGCAATTAAAATGTGTGGTTTGATTGCAAGATCATAGGTAACCCATTCTCCATTTTTACCCTTTCCACAAATAATTCCTAAGCGATGTGGAGTAAGCAATGGAATGATTGTGTTCTTGTTGTAGCTTAAAGAAGTTGGGATATCTTTGTTGTAAATTCTTAACATAAACTTCTTCAATTCTCCTTCCAATTCAATATTTTTTCCGAATACCTGTTGAAAAACAAATTGATTTTTTTTCAATAACTTAGGATCCATTCCATCTGGAATAGTAAAGGTAACTGTTGGATTTTCTTCTCCTGTAATAGAACGAATTTTAGGAAATATAGGACGTTCTAGTTCACCTAAGTATAATTCTCCTGCTTTAAATGCTTTAATCATCTTTTTTCGAATAGACATTTCTTTTTTTATATCAGACCAGAAACTCATCTTAACCACCCCAACATTGCATTAGTTTCAAGGAAGTAGACCCCAGCTGCCATTGCTGCAATAGGAATCAGTATCTTAAGTGTTTTTCCTAGAAAATGAAAGCCTAGATCTTCAAAAATTTTCTCAAGACATACTAATGTAATGGTGATTCCTCCAGCAACTAATATTGTTCCATCAAATAACATTTTCTCACTCCTTTTAATAATTTTAATTTTCTAATTATCAGAAAAATCACCTCCGTTCCTCCCTTATCTTCTTTTTCTTTTCTTGGTTTATACTTTCTTAACAAATTTATTGTTTATTATTTTTTTGCTATGTTTCCCTCGTACTATTGGGGTAGGACTAAACAGTAGCTAATGTGCAGGGAACGGATTTGAAAACAGTAGATTTCATTTAGATAAACATTTTCTACTGTTTCTCCTTCGTGTTATTAGCTTATGTACTATTAGTATCAATCTTGCCTGTCCAACCAAATTTGTTTTGGATATATACAAATTAATTTCACAAAGGAATTATCATACTAGTGGAGAATTGTATTATTGGGTGATTATTATGAAAAGATTAAAAAGTAATATAGGATGGCTAATAGAGAAGTCCCCTTATACGAGAGATTTTTTGAGGAAAAGGTATAATAAGTCTGCAAACACTATATCCAATTGGTGTACTGGAAAAAGTAAACCATCTGCAGATGAATTGTTTGATCTTGCGGAATTATTAGAGGTAAAGGTCGATGATCTATACGAAAGGGAAACTGAATGAATGTCATAATTTCTGTACATTACATCATAGAAGGCACCAGAGGTTTACAACGAGGTAAGTTTGTCATTCGATACAACCAAAATGTAGTTCAACTTGCTTATGATTGGTTTGAATAAATAAGAGCAGAAACTGGACGCAGAAAAATGATATTGGAACAAGTCCTTGTTGATAATGAGAGGGATATAACCGAGGAAGTTGTGAGGTTAGGTAGTATAATACTTGAAGATAATTTGCCGTTTTAGTGAACAGTATTGTCATTTCATAAGTAAAGTTCTATATTCCCCCTACTCAAAGAGTAAGGGGTTATTTTTTTGTTTCGACTTTTGTAAAAATCTAGTAATATAGTATTTGGTAGTAATTAGAAAAGGAGGGAAAAGTAGTGAAAGAAAAAGTAAAAAAACCAATTTATAAAAAATGGTGGTTTTGGGTTGTCATTGTGTTTATTACTATTGGAGCTTTAGGATCTAATGATGAAGAAGTAGCAGAAGAACCAAAAGCAGAAGAAGTTTCTGCAGAACCAGAAGCAGAAAAAACAGATGAAGAAATAAAAGCTGAAGAAGAAGCCGCTGCAAAAGCCAAGGCCGAAGAAGAGGCAAAGGAAAAAGCTGAAAAGGAAAAGGCTGAAGCCGAGGCGAAAATCCCTAGAGAATTTAAGGCAGCATTAGCAAAAGCAGAGTCATATGCTGAAGGTATGCATATGTCAAAGGCAGGTATTTACGACCAATTAACATCAGAATACGGTGAGAACTTCCCAGCAGAAGCAGCTCAATATGCCATTGATAACATTGTATGGGATTGGAAAGAAAATGCACTAAAAAAGGCAAAATCGTATGCAGAGGGTATGAACATGTCTGATTCGGCCGTTTATGACCAATTAATTTCGGAATATGGGGAAAAATTTACCCCGGAAGAAGCCCAATACGCTATCGATAATTTAGAATAAGATTAAAAGCCCCTCTCATTGAGAAGGGCCTTTTTTAAGTACTAAAAATATATGCTTATATTCTGGGTGATTTCTTACAACATCCCCATATGACCCAGTACGCTTTATACTGCTCAGATTATAGGGAAAGCAGTCTGCATGTAATATCTGATCAAAATAAATATCTGTAAGGACTCTGTCATCTTCCCAAAATAACTTCTCACAAACATTGCAACGTGGTTGGATCTTTTCTTTCAAGTTTAACATACTATCCCTCCTCCTTTCTTTTAGGAGAGATTCTATTTAATGGTATAAAATTCCTTTTCGTTCACAAAGTTGTTAGAAAACAACTTAAGCCCTCTCTCGAAAAGAGAAAGGGCTTAATTCTTATTCCTGAACTATATATGTCGGATAACCCTTTTTCTTTAACTCCTCTGCTAATTTATCTGCGTTAGATTTGTCTACGAACGCACCTACTTGTACTTTAAATAGACTTTCCTTTGCTGGTAAAGATGGTTTAGGAGAACTCTCTTTCTTCTTTAAACCATATTGTTGAGCTAAACAGGTTACAATTGCTATTGCCGCTTTCTTTTGATAAGCAACTGTCCGCATCTTCATTGCCTCGTCTTTATTATCCATAAATGCTACTTCAACCAAGATGGCTGTCATATTTGTCTCACGAAGAATATGGAAGTCGGCACTCTTCACCCCGCGATTAGTAAAACCTAAATTCTTCACCAAATTAGCTTGTACCTTACTAGCTAACGCTAAGGCCTCTTTTGGTTTCGAAGTGTATACGTAGGTTTCAGTACCTGTTGCATTACACCATTTTGAACCAACAGCATTATGATGAACGGATACATGCACGTTTGACCCCCAACCATTGACTCGATCAGTACGTTCTTTTAAAGGTACATCTCTTTTCCCGGTTGGATCGTCTACTCTCAAAACAGCTACATTTTCATAATTATTTAATTCAGCCATAATGAATTTAACAATAGCTTGGTTATAGCTCCATTCTCTATAATCATCAGGGGAACGTTTACCTGGCGTATTTTCTCCATGACCGCCTTCTAATGAGATTTTCAACATTACTTACCATCTCCTTTTTCTTTCAAAACAGCAATGATATTGTTTATAGGCCCAAGATTAACACCTAATTTACCACCGTTTTCAGCTAAGCTAATAAATTCAATTATGATATATGCAATAGTTACCCCATCCCCTAAGTGTTGAGTGCCCAGTACAACTTTTTCTAGGAGGTAAACAGACCCAATTAGGATCAATACGTATACTTTCTTCAAAAACCCTCTGCGCCCCACAGAGCTACTTAAACCACCGTTTGCAGCTCCTGCCATTACACCCGTTATATAATCAGCAGCCATCATAATAATTAAAGTGGGAAATGCCCATCCCATTGCGCCAACAATAAGGGACCATATGGATCCTACAGCAGTTCCGACACTTTTAATACCAAAGACAATTTTATTTCCATCCATACCCGTACCTGCTCTCAAATTAAATTAGCCACGATCGGTTCGTAGCCAAACTAAAATTATGCATAAAAAATACACCTACTCATTGAGTGGTGTTGTGTCACTTCATCTTCCAAAAAAAAGAGCCCCTTAGTAAAGAGACTCTAACCCTTCGTATTCATCTATATAAATCCTTATTTTGTAAAGAACTTGTTAGGTATCCATAAGGCAGCCCAGTATGCCTGACTGTATTCAGCTAATTGTGGTACTTTAACAGAAATTACTCCGATTCTACTACTGTGTTCTTTTACTGTAACAATCTGATCTAAAATGAGTCCGTTTTTATCTCTGACCTCAAAACTTATTAGACCATTTGACCCTAAGTCAGGTAAAGAAATTTGAAATTCTTTATTCATGACACTTGTAGTTCCTGTAGACCAGTGGAATTGTTCGGATTCTTTTATAAGAGTTTCAATTTTTTTATTTGTTTTCTCTATACCCTTTTCAATTCCTTTATTAACTGCTGTTTGTACTAGAAAGTATAATGCAACTCCTACAGCTCCAATCAATCCAACAAATATCCCTGCTGCAGAATAAAACCATGAAATATTATTGCTGATATTGTCCTGGAATATACCCATAGAATCCTTTAGTCCCTCAAATTTAACTTCTAATTCGTTTAGTTTTGTTGCTAATTCCTCTACCTTCATAAGTTCCTCCACCTTGTAAAATATTACAAGGCGAGTATATCACTTTGATTAGAAAATAAAAAGTCGGTGCGAAACAAAGCAACATAAATAAGACGATTATTAATAGCGAAATACCATAATGATTTGTTACCCAAGTCATCAAGAACCCACACCTTCCTTATTCATAAATTCTATAAAAAAGCATAAAAAAGCATAAAAAAGCATAAAAAATACACCTCCATCGGTGCGGTAGTTGTGTCGTATTATCTTCCTGTTACGACATTAGATAGTTTGTTCTGTTGGTAAAGGATCTCCGTTACCATCTAACCCTAATGCTTTTAAGTCTGCTTCAACAGATGCTCTAAAAGTTAAAGGTACTTGTTCTAAAGTCCTTCTCTTATTAATAATTAAAGCTACATACATATCAACCATTTGTAGTTCCTCCTTCAATAATAGCTTGTACTTCAGTACGGTATTTTTCAGGTACTTCTTCAATTGAACGGCGACCTTCTTGTACCAAACGAACATACATCTCCACCATCCTAAACACTACCTTTCAAAAGCAATTCTTCATAAATTGTTGCTAAAACTTCAAATTGAATTAGATTATCTTGTTGAATTTGTTGTTCTAGACGTTCAATTTTTTGTTCTAATGTCTCTATTGGTTCCTCTTGAACAGGCTCTATATCGATAAATGTTCCATCCGATTGCATCTTTTGACCAAATTCACCTATATCAGAGCTAAATTCATTTTCAAGCAGTGTACAATTTCCACCTACATATTTAATGCCAATAACAATATCTTTCTCATCCAATGTAATTACTCTCATTCATAGCCCTCCCTTATAAAAACTCAATTACATACCAATATATCTGGGTGGTCGTTCCGGATTGATAAACAGAGAAAGCCACATTTGAGTTTGAATTAAAGTAACCTTGAACAGAAGAACTAGTACTCCAGCCGCTATTCGTTTTATATGAAAATACAAGGAATGTTTTGGCTTGGTTGACAACATCAATATTGGCGCTAGTTCCAGTACTAGATGAACCAATCTGAGATTGACCACTCTGAACCCTTACATTACCTTCAAACTCAATTACCTGCCAAGTTATATAAACTATCGAACTATTTGCATTTCTTTGCAACAATAGATTAGTTGCTGTACTCAAATTACCCATGACTTTATGTTCGTTAATGTTATCGTTTGTTGTTTGGGTAGATACCAATACAAATGACTTTGCGATGTCAACTGTCGTTATAGGAATATTAACGGATAAACTTCCGGCCGAAATCGAAGTATTTCCTTTTTGGACACTCTTAATCCTTATGCCATCTGGAATACTTAAAATCCCTGTGTTCAACTCATTAAATGTTGCCACTTCACCAACCTTTGAGACAGTGCCTTTTTTGCCAATAATGGTAGTCTCGAGTTGGTTTTTTCCATTACTGGCTGACGTAAAAGCCGCATCTGCCCTGTCCATTGCTGTCTTAACAGCTTTAGGTGTAGCAGCTAACAATTCGCTTTCACTGGTAACGCTGCTTGATAATTGAACATGCCCTTTTTGTGTTAAAGACGCATCTTCCGCCGAATGTTCATCAACTTGTTGCTGTAATGCAGTTATCTGATTACTTAAATTACCAGCAATATCACCAGATAATTGACCTTTCACACTATCAAACCAAGTTTGAAATTCCTCTTCGTGTGCTTGAGAAGTATTATTAAACCAAGCTTGATATTGTTCAAATATTTCCGTTGTATCTGCTTGTAACAAACTATTAACTATCCCGCAAAAATTATTATTTAATCGCAAGTCGGTCACAATTGATTGATCTATCGATGTAATCCCTTTGTTTACACTAATATCAGCTATCCCTAGTTCATAGATATCTGCATCCCTTTGTAAAGAAGGGGCAGATGGTGTAGAAGCAAAAATACCCTTTTTAACTTTAGCTTTGATTTCTCTATCAACATAACTTAATTGGATAACTATGCGATCAATTCGATTAAGTACACCGTCAGCTACATCAATGGGCAAAATTAAATCATCTGTATTTTCGTACATTCGCCCGTCAATCCATGCAGCTCCTGCTTTTAATCTAACAGTCATATCTGTATCGTCAGCAATCACTTGGAGATTAGAAGCAATATTGGGAAACACACCATTTGTTACTAACTTTCTAAAATAGTTTACAAAGTCTTCTGCTTTATATTTTCGATCGCCGTTTACACTGTTAAAAATAAAAGATTTTTCCACTTTCTCACCTCATTCTTTGTTGGATTCGATCAATTAGTGTAGGAATATTACTTCCAAAGTTTACTCGAATGTCCACTGTATCGTTTTCGTATACTTCCTCAACTGTTGTTATTCTTGTATTAAGCAAGACACCCCAACGGTCATTTTTTACAGTCACAATATCTCCTAAGTCAAAATCTTGCTTGTAGATTAAATTAGATGTAACAGAGATACCTGAATCAAAAGTTTGTATAGGTTGAGTTTCAGCTAATTTCAATTTCCCTCTTTCTTCAAGTAAAGCTTCATACTCTTCATCATTTAGAATTATTTGAGTACCATCTTCACTTTGAATCGAACTAGACAAATCGCGTGCATCCACAAATAATTCTTTACGCTCAAATCCTCCAAAATTATTATTTATGAACACTAGCTTTCTATCAGCTCCTTCACCTTGCCCAGCTACAATTGCTACATTTCTAAAACCACTATCGCTATCTGTAAATTTCTGTTGATGAACATTCTCAAATTCTAAAGAGAATATTGCTCTTGGATTTTCTGATTGACCGACAGATAAATCTCGACCTTCATAAACATCGAAAATGTAATTTTTATTAGCCAAATCAAAAAGAACTCGCCACCCAGTGTCATACTTTAGTGCGAGTTCTTCTGTTAACTGAGCTAGGTTCCCATAGGAATTAACTTCGTTTGCTAGTTTAGATATACCAATATTCGGCGATAATACTAAGCCAGGAATAACTCGATTTGGATCCGATGGAGTAACTGCGTTTTTATCAATGAAATATTTAATTACCTCTTCCACAGAACCACTTTTATTCATATCGCCAAGAACCGTTCGAATAGATATTATATTGTCAACAAAGTATCCACTCACTGTTAGTATTTCATTTTCCTGTTCATCTAAAATTAGATTTTCTATATAAGCAGCCTCTTCCGGACTATCTTCTTTTACTAAGATATGTCCTTTTTGAAGGAGTTGAATAAGTTGAAAAGTTGTTTCATCATCATTCTCTACACCTTCTGGCAAATTCAAATGAAATTCAAACGTTCCTGTTTTATAAAATTCTCTTCGCCATATAAGAGATATAAAGGTGTCTATAATCCCCAACATTTCAAAGTTTGTGTTAAAAACAAAAATATTCATTTCCTATACCCCTATATATTGTGGCGAGAAATAGATGGATACTTCTAAATTATCTACATTGGTATCAGCGTCATATCGAAACAGATTATCACCGACTTCTAACTGCATAAACTTGCTATTGTGATCAATTGTGTTAAAAGCAATTGTTGTCACACCATTAACAACGGATTCGATTCTTTTCTTCCCTTTATTTGTATTTATTGTTATCACTTCGCCAGCTGTCATTGTTGTATTTAACTTGAAATACTCGCGAGAATTAACATTAAATAATGAAGGGTTTACTACTGTTCCTAAAGCTTTAAATTGTATAATCATTCCTGTTTTTACTTGCCCATAATTTAATACATTAACGATAAGTGACGAAGATCTTCTACCTATTTCTATACCTTCTTCTGGAATTTCTAAAAGGAATTCTAATAAAGGTTCCCAAACAGCAATTTCAACTTTTTGTTGTTCTGTTCCTTTAAAAAATGGACTTCCTGCTGATAATTGTACAAGTACGTCGTGCCATTCTTCATTTACCGTTTCGATTCCTGGAGTGATGGATGGAGTAAGCTCCACGTTCACCTCAATATAGACGCTCCGAACCTCGGTTTTTATTTGTAATTTAATCGGGTTATATATTGGATTAAATACTTTAAACACTTCATCTCTTTTAGATTGAATCCATTCCTCCGATTTACCACTTACTTCAATGTAAAATAATAAAGGGAAATCTCTTCTTTCTATCCGTGAAGATATAGCCGTTGAACCTTGAGTTCGAAAATTTGACCCATAGTTGACATTCACCTTTGCTCCTGTAGTATCAATTTCTTCTTGAATTCTATAAACTCCAGAATTAGAAATGAGCAAGCTGTCTCCGTTTTGGTTTGTACATATTAATTCTTTTACACGCAAATTTGCTCATCTCCTTATTTGGAATGCTGCTTGTTGTAAAGCCAACCTGTTTTGCCTTGCTGTTTCTGATGGTGACAATGGAGTAGGACTCACGATGTTGATATGTTGTTCAATTTTTGATATTCCAGTCCCATTATTGTTGTTACTAACTGCGCCATTTGTATTATTTATTTTTGGGACTGCTGCTTCAGCTAAACGTTCAGAAATGCTAGTAATATTGCCTAATGAGGTTTCCATTCCATCCGCTAAACCAGTTCCAACCATTTGTCCTAGCCACTTTGTTACTCGAGATGGTGAGTGAATATCCAAAGCATCTTTGATGGTTGATTTAATACTATTGGCTATTTCATTTACTTTGTCCCAAACAGCACTTGCCATTGACCCTATTCCGTTAATAAGTCCTTGAATGATATCAATTCCAATTTGTTTTAGATCGATGTTCTTAAAAAACGTTTCTGCTTCAATCCAGATTTCTTGAATCTTTTCTTTGGCTGCTGTCATTTTTTCATGAACAGAAGTTTTTAAGTCTTCAAACTTTTCTTTGACTTTATTTTTTATACCATCAACCAAATCACTAGTAATTGTCTTCGCTGAACTCCAGATTTCTTGAATTTTTAGTTTGACAGCTTCTAAAATAGTTGAGGTAACATATTTTACTTCTGACCATGCTGTACTTATATATCCTTTAATTGTTTCTAAAGCTCCTGAGAATATGAGTTTTATCCCATCCCAGATTCCTCTCAAAGCTTCTTTAATGTTATCGAATATTATTTTTGTGTGTTCTTTTAATCCTTCAAAATCACCTGTCACCAAGTCTACAATCAAAAGGATTGCTCCAAGGAAAATGTTTTTGATAAGGTCCCATACACTCGAAAAGTATTCTTTTAGGCCTTCGAAAATTTGGTATAATCCGTTTTTCATACTCATAAATGATTCTTTAACACTATTGATAAACGGAGTGACTATGGCCATAACCAAATTTACAATAGTATTCCATAATGCTATTGCATTATCTTTCATGCTTGTCCAAGTGTCGATAAAAAACTGTTTTATGCTATCCCAAAGTATTGTTAAAAAATCTTTCATACCATTCCATATCAGAACTGTATACTGCTTTATTTCATCCCAATTTTTATATATTATTATCGCCAAAGTAGTAACTACTGCGATTATAATTCCAATAGGTCCAGTTAGAGCCATCATAGCCGTCCTAATAACATTAAAAACTGGAGCTAACTTTACTGCTAAACCAGCAAGTCCTCCAAATGGTACTAGCAGAGCTCCAATTCCTTGTACCATAAAACCAAGCATTGTTAAGAATGGACCAATGGCTGCAGCAATAAGACCAAATATAATTGCTAAGTTTTGACCAATAGGAGATAGATTCGAAAACCAAGTAGCTACTTTTTCTGCAGCAACCGCTATGGGAGGTAAAACAGAGTTTGCAAAATCAAGAAGCACTTCTCCAATTGGGAGTAGTGTATCTTGTAATTTTCTAAATATAGATGTTAACTTCATCCCAAAGGTTTGTTCTAAAGATTCCCCGGCTCGAGAAGTTGAGCCTTCGAATCCCTCTATGTGATTTTTTGAATTTGCCATTGACGATATTACTTCGGATTCAAGGTCTTCCCATTGTGTACCAAATAAAGCAACTCCTGCTGTGTTTCTTTTTACTGGCTCTTCGATAGCTGTTAATGCTGCTAACGTTGCTTGAAAAGCTTGTTCACCCTTGGTACCACCTTCTGCTATGGCTTCTCCCATTTGTACGGCATCTAGACCAATAGCAGCAAATCCTTCTGCTGTAGTTTTAGTGCCATCTTTTGCTCGAACATTAAACTCTTTTACCGCATCCCCAACTTTATCTAAGTTAAATGCCCCGGCTTCTGCGCCACTGATTAATATATTGAGCATATCTTCCGCTGAATGTCCCATACTTGAAAATTGAGGAGAATATTCTCGTAATGTATCAAGTAATTCATCTGAAAAGTTCCCGCCTTTTTGGAACCCTACAGTCATGAGATCCATGGCTGTCGAAGCATCAATACCGAAGTTCTTCATCATAACAGTAGCTGTGCGTGTTGATTCAACAACATCAACGTTAAAGGTCTTTTCTAAAATTAGAGCCTGTTCAGTTACTTTTGGTAAGGCTTCATCGCTTATTCCTTGTATATTTTGTTTTACAGTAACTAAATGGTTGGTGACTTCTCCAATGTTTTCGCCAAATCCTTTTTCCCAAACAGATTTCGCGAAATCTCTTAATTTCTCGGCTTCTTCTCCAGTAATCCCAAGTTGAGCTTGCATTCGAGCTTGAGCACTATCAAAGTCTGTAGCAACTTTTAACGCACCTACACCTACAGCTGCAATTGCTGGTGTGACAGTAGTTGTTGCTACATTTCCAATGTTTTTCAGTTTTTCACCTGTCTTATTTAGGGAGTTTGATGCTCGACTTGCTACATCAGATTGTTCTGCCAGGTGATCATTTGTCTGAGCAATTTCATTAGCTAGACGTTGTTCGGCTGTTCTAGCAGCTAATAAGTCTCTTGATAACTTATCAACTTCTTTTGAGTTTTCACCATAGACTAACTTAGCTTTTTCAAGTTGTTCTCTCGTTGCAGCTACTTTTTGTCCTGTAATTTCTTGAGCTTGTCTTAAATAATCTAGTTTTGATTGTAATTTATCAGTTTCAGTGCCATTTAATTTCAACTGTTCTTGCTGTAAATTAAACTCTTGACGTAAATTTGAACTTTCAGCCTTCATTTCTTTTATTACTCGATTAAATTCTTGATTAAATGCTCTAAAAGTTACAGCCGCTCCCGTCCCATTGTTCATCTAATTCACCTCCTACTTAGGATTGTTTTTCCAAGCATCAAAGGCCAACTTTCCTGAAATAATTCTTTCCACCGACCGAATAGATTCGTGCCAAAAAGTGTTACTATCAATCCCGTAAACTAATACATATAGAACATATACGTCTTCAACACATTCAATGTTGATAGTCGGTGGTCTTACTTCTTTTTTCCTTTTTTTGTACTCGACTGTAATCCTGCAACAAATTTGTTTGTTTCTTTTGATATTGCACTTGTTACTTGTTGCAAATAAATCATTGCGGTGTCTTCAAATTTGTAATGGTATTTTTTCAAAAACTTGTCGAAATCCATATCAAGCGTTGGATTAGCTCCTATACAACCTAAATAAATTATCTTTTGCATTTCTACTTCATCAAGACTATTTAAAACTTCGCTTCCGACAGTTCCTTCAGCAATTCCATCAATCCCTTGAAGTTTTAGTAAATCCGCTGCAAGTGAACTTTTCATCATTCCGAGATCCTTGCCAACTTTTAATGCATAGTTTGTTAAAAAACATGGTATTTTGATTTCATTTTTGTAGACAGGTTTGAACTCGCCATCAACTTCTACAATTTCCATATCTTTTAATTCAATTATTTCTACAGCCATTTTGATACCTCCATTTGAGAAATAAAAAAAGAGCTCCTATATCTTATAGAAGCTCTCTAGTAAATTATTAAACTGTTGGCACTTGTATTAATGAAGGTGTAAATTCTGTGTGCCATTGTTCTGCGACAGTAGGATCATCAAGCTCATCTACTAATGTTTCGTAATAAAAGTTTCCAAGTGAATCCGCTAATCCTGTAAATTCTATTTCCAACATAGCCACTTCATCAGAACCGTTTTCGATTGCGATTTTAAACCCTGTAGAATTAGAACAGTTACTAAAAGCTATAAGTTTTACAACGTCTTCAAATTCATCAATTACATCCGCTGTAAATACAAAACTTTTCCCCTTTGACATGCTACCATATGCCCAAATACCAGGCTTTAATTTGTCATTAGACAAACCAAAGTAATCACGAGCAACTTGTACTGGAATATGAGCATTAACTTTCATGTTCATTTTTGTTGGTTTAGTAATCTTTTTCACTTCGACTCCAGCACATTTTTTCACAATTTCTATCGCTTCTGTTTCCCCTTCGATATCTCCCACACAACCAAATTTTGTCCCAGTGTTTTTTGTAGCGCCATCGAAAAATTGAACACTTGCATTCTTAATGGCAACTGAATCAAATTCTGTAATTGTTATTGTCATTTACAATTCCTCCCTAAAAAAATCATCAATGCGATTAGATAAAATCTCTAATATTTGAGGTAGAGCATTTTCTAAGCCTCTTTCCATGAAGTGTTGTTCAACTAAGTTATGAACACCTCTTCCTTCATTCGGAAATACTAAGTAACCAAAGCTTCCTTTCTTATTTGCTGCTCCGCCTTTTGCCTTAATTGTGAAACCAAGATTATGTTTTTCACTCTTAGACCACTTACTAAATTTCGCATGATTTTTGGAACGTGTTTTGTTTTTCCAACGTGATACAGGAATTAATTTTGTGATTTCTTCTGTTGCTAATTTAATTCCTTCATTATGCAGCACATCATTTATTACTTCTTCTATGTTTCCTGGTAAACGAGATAACTTTTCCTCTAAAATACTTAATTGTTCAAAGTCTATATTAAATTCAGCACTCAATTGGAACCAGCCTTTTAAAAGTAAGTGTTACTCTGTCCATGTAACGGTCTGTATCTTTCATTTGCAGACGCTCTTTTCTTGATCTTATAAAAGATACTGCCTTTACTTTAATTATGGAGGATATAATATCAATTGTTTGTTCGTCCACATTGTCTTGATTTTCAGAATGATAATAAACGTAAATGTTTTGTGATAACCGTTTAGTATCTGAGGTAGGTTGGAAATCGCTTGTTTCATAAACAAAGAAGTTGTAGCCATTAACATCTAAAGACTCCTCTTCATTTTCGCTCGGCTCATCCTCATAAATTGGAATACCAAATTTCGAATTTAGGTTTTGGACAATGTTTTCTATTTGTTCACGCATAAATGTTTTTGTTTTTTCATTCATTGCTTACACCTACTCTTTGTAAATAGAAGAATAGACTTGTTTTCATCTGATCATAATCAACATTGATAACATCGTACTCATACCCTCTTAGAATTACAGTTAACTTATTCTTATTTAAATCTCTAAAAGAAGGTGGAAATGGTGTTTTAATTTTCAAATCTAAGCTTGCGCCTTTTAGGCCTGCCATTTGAAAGTCACTATCTCTACAAGAAATTTCTTTAAAAGCAAGTGTGCCGATTGATTCAAATGTTTCACCTATTCTTTTTCCGGTAGATGTTCTAGTTGTACTCTTTCTACCGTAATTAATAAAACCATCATTATATGTCTCACGATACGGTTTCATCGACAATAATTACACCAACTTTCCCTATTGCCACTTCCAAAATAAGACGAGATAATTCACTTTTAAAGTTTTTTTCAAATTCATCAGCCGCATTGTTGTATACATAACGGCATCTCTCAAGGAGAAGTTCTGCTGGCCATTGTTCATTAACGAAGTCAAAAGAAGACGCGCCTGTTAAATGTAATAAGTACGCCTCTGATTTTTTTATTATTTTTTCGAGCTCCGTATCTTCTTCTACCCAAGTGATACGGAGCTTTCCTTTTAGTTCCTTAACAAGAGAAGTAAGTATGGATTGTTCCATGTTCTCCCTACTCTCTACCTAAAATTAGATCAATGAGGTCTTCCTTTACAGCGTTTGATTTATATTCAATGCCTTTGCTTTCTAAATATGTTTTGAGCGTTTCATTTTTTACCTCTTTTAACTCATCAGCTGTTAGAGTTGATAAGTCTTTATCTACCTCTTTAATGCTGCTTTCCTCATCAGAAGAAATAAACGCTTTTTTATATTTTTTATGAACTGCTAGCAAATGCTTAATACGGTCAGAATCAGTTTCATATCCATTTTTCGGATATGCTTCTCCCTTTTTATAAAGAACTTCATGTTCAACATCTTGGAATGTATTTAAAACTGTATACATTTTCATCTTGAATCAACTCCTTTTAATCTCTTATACAACAGGAACACCAATTTGGCTGATATCGAACACAGTAAAAGAATCTGGATCTAATGGACGTCCATTTGCAAGTTGGCGAACTAAGTATAGTCGTTGGTCCTCAATCATTCTTAAAACATCTGTAGTTTCAAGTTTTTGTTCAGCTGCTACACCCATAAAATAATCTTTGGGTTTACCTGAAATCATACGATCTAATGGAACCGCAGGGGATTGAATAATTTCAAGTCCAGGAATTGAAAAATTATTGTATGTCCACGTCCCGTCGTCTTTTTGTTTCGCTCCAAGTGCAAAGAATTTAACAGCATAGTCCATAGGATTCACAATTAAAGTAACACCTGTATAACGACGAGTACCATTTTTAGTTGTTGGTGCAAGAATCTCTTCACCAATAGTTTTTGGTGTGAAATCTGTTAATACTACTGGAGTCTTTTCTGGATATACTCCATTGGTAACAGAACCTTCTAAATCACGGATCATTCCAATAGGTTTTTTATTTCCGTCACCATTAACAATTACATTCTCCAATTCATCCGCTACTACTTCAGCCATAAAAGTGCGAACGTAACGATCTAACCACTCTGGTCCAAGCTCAAACATTGCTTTAGAAACAACTAAGAATCCGCTTAATTTATACATACCTTGTTCAACAGTACGGAATCCCTCATCTAACATTTCTTGAATGGCTGCAGTAACATCTCCCCAGAAAGCAACTGGATTACCTGGTTTTCTTAAAACCCATGCAGTAGTAGCCCCCGTACGTTGGAAGTTCACTCGTGATAATAAAGGATGCTCTTTCTCTAAGTCTTCAAAAACTCGCTCAAACACCGTTGGAGGCATTAGCTTAATTACTTCATCAAATGAGTTAGCTTCAATAGCAGCATTGTAAAATTTCTTTTCTTCCGTCGTCAGAACACGAACACCACGAGATGCTAAAACCTGCGCATCCCAATTTTCTGCATCTGCTTGTCTCGCTTCCTTAATAACTGTGTTCATCATGTCTTGAAAATGAAGCATATTATCTTCGAAGTTTGCAACAATGTTCTCGGCTACAACTTTCGCATCTCCATTTTCAAAAGCTTCTTGCATAGCTTTCACTTGATCTTCTTTGTTTTCAATGACAGGCTTTTTATCTAGGTTTTTAATACCTGCAAAAAATTGAATATTTAAGTTTAACCACTTTGGTTTTGTTTCTACTTTCATCTTGTTCCCTCCAATTTTTAATCAAAATAAAAAACGCCTAATTTTTATTGGCGTTTGAATCGATTTAATACATTATTTGATTTTGCACCAGGCTCTTTTTTTGCTCTAAAACGTTCAAGAATTGAATTTTTGAAGTCTTCTGGGTCAGTTTGTTCTCTAGTGCTATCTTCATTAACTTTATCTGCAAGACCGATTTCTACAGCTTCAGTTGAAGTAAACCAAGTTTCATTGATAATCATCGTATCAATTTCAGAACGTTCACCTTGATATCGAGTCATATAGATATCTGCGATTGATTTATCGATGCCTTCAAGTGCATTTAACGTTTTCTTAATATCTGTCTTATTCCCCCAAGCAAAAGTTGAACCTTCATGAATCATAAGCATTGAACCTGTATTCATGATTAATTCATCAGCTGCCATCGCGATAATAGATGCAGCACTTGCAGCAATGCCATCAACAAAAACAGTTACATTAGCTTTGTGGTTTTTTAATTGATTGTAGATAGCAATACCATCAAACACATCTCCACCATAGCTATTAATATGAACTTCAATATTGCTGGAAATGATATCATTTAAAAGATTTTCTATATCGGTTGCAGTGATATAATCACCCCACCACGACTCCCCTATATCACCATAAATTGTGATTTTGTGTGTATCATCATTCAGAGCTTCGGCTTTAAAAACTTTATCAATCTTAGGAAGTGTATTAAATTTATCGTTTTTAAATCGCCGATTTCTCATTCTTTTTGTCATCTTGTTTCACCCCCTTCCAATGTACTTACATCTTGATAATTCTTGGTAACAAATCGTTTTTGTGACCACTCAGTATTTTGAGGCTCTTTACCAAGCATGATTAATATGTCATCTATACATAACCCACCTACGGCAAATAACTTGTCTACCGCTGTAGCAAGTTGCGTAATGTCCACTATTTTTAATTGACTCGTATCAACTTTCATATAAGTTCTCTTTAAATAGTCGCTCTTTTCATACATCTTTCTATTAATCTCATCTTCCAACAACTTTGCTATTGGTTTAATGCAGAACATTAAGAAACCATCGATAAGTTTTTCGATATCTGCAATGTCTCCCCTTAAAAGGCCTTTTGGTACATGGAAAGACATAGATACAAAATCAATAATGTCATTTACTAATTCTCTAATATCCCGACTTGTCCCGTTATTCCCGGCATTTCCTTTTTGACCATCACTCATATCTTCCATTTCAATTCCATCCTGAATCTGAAAAACAGAACCTTCTTTATCAGGATCAAACCAATTTTTCATCTGATTTTCAAATAATTCGTCAATTTCTTTTTGTGTTTCATCATCTTGACCTCTTAAGAACTCACCTTTTAATTTATACCTCTTGTTGTTTTTACGCTTATAATAATTCATGCCAGATGAAATTAATTTGCCATAATCATTATAAAGCGAGTTAATAACTTCCATAATGTTTCGGTCATTCAGCTTGAAATATAAAACATCTGATTCGATATAACTCTTATTAAGTTTAAAGTCTTTTACAACAATGTCTGTATAAACATTTTCTTTAAATGCGAATTCTTTCTTGGTGAATTCATCAGCAATGTAAAGTTGATCATTTTGCATAATGACTAAACACTCATTGTTGTTCATTAAGTGATTAATGACACTATGCCAGAATTCAGATGCGTTTTGATTTTGATTAGGTTCAACATTTAATAAATAATAGTTTTCAGCTCGTTTTTCTACACCTTGTTCAAAAGTTTGAAAGTTACACCTAGTTATGGTGTTAGCAATCAAGTCTATGCAAGATTCTATTGCAAGCCTTTTATAATACGTTTTAACACTTAGTTCAAAATAAGAGTCTAAACTGACTACTTTATTAGAGCCGATAATATTGCGAAACCAATCAGTAAAACCCATTTCCCTCACCTCCTTTAATAAGAATAAGATTTAATTAATTTCTTCACATTATCTTTTGTTAGAGGAGTTGAGTCTTTTAGCTCTAAATCGAATTGCAAAGCGTGAAGAAAAGCAAAAAAGCCATCAGTCTTCCTTAGACGTGGCTCAATCTTCTCGTAAGTTATATTTCCTTTCGCATCTCTTTTGATGTAGACGTTATTTGTATACCATCTCATCATCATGTCATCGCCATATACAAGATTTTCATAAGCAAATAGGTCCTCAACTATTGGCTGTAATTGTGTATGTGTTTTACTACCGCTTCTAGCAATCTCGATATTTTTAAAACCAGCTTTCTCAAACTCTTCTTTTAAATAATTTATACGATACATGTCACCAGCAATCAATTTTAATTTATATTCTTTTGCTTTCTCAGCAAACCAATTAACTATATATTCAGGACGATTTGTTTTATCTTTAATAATTGTGACAAGACCTAGTTCCTTGGCTAGTTCAATATCGATCTTATAGTTGTTTTGATCCAAAGATTGCTGATTAATAAAGGTATGATGAAGCCAATACCTCTTTTTACCCTTTTTAAAATATAACCCTACTCCAACAAAATCTGTTGTATCAGAATAATCAACAGCTCCAATACATTCATTGCCCTTTAAATTAGGAATTTCTTGATTTGTAGCTTTTATTTTTTCCCATTCAGCAACTAAATCATAAGAATCTTGGGATGGGATATTCATTCGCTTTGTCATAAACTCAAGCTTTGCTGATTTTCTATGTTCTATATTGTTATACTCTGTTTCCATTTCCAATTTAAGATGTGGAAAATAGTTGATTGATGGATTGGCTTTTTCCCACATTCTTTTATCGTGGACCTCTTCTGGAGAATCAAGTTTGCAAATAAACGGAAATAATCGACTATTTTTAATTTCTCCGTTTAGTAGCATTTTTGCCTCTTCTTTCATTTGATCAAGAAATCCATCTCTGATATTTCCATCAGTTGTGATATAAAACCTTCGTGGTCTTGGCACTTTTCCTAATGCAGAGGTAAATACTTTAATGTTATCCTCACTTTCATAAGCATGAACTTCATCAAAAATAATTGCTCCCGGTCTTAAACCATCCTTTGTTTTCGCATTGTTTGTAAAATACTCAAGCTTGGATTTTGTCTTATAAAATCCTATTACTTCTAATGTTCTTTTGAAGTGCTTACTTAATTTTTTCCAATGATCATCAAGAACTTCCCATACATCCATAAAGGAAGTTTTCGCTTGTTTCTCGTTTGTGGCAACTATTGCCACATCATATTTTTTAATCTTTTGTTTGGAAATCAAGTAAAAACAAATGGCTGCAATTAAACCATTCTTACCGGCTCCACGCCCCATCATTAAAAAAAACTCATTGAATACCAATGAATCATCAGCCTTGTAAAACACACCTACCACAAAGGCAATAATAAAATTCTCCCAAGCCAATAATTCAAATGGGAAATATTTTTGTATGCTTTCAATAGCTTCGCTTATTTCCTTATGGTCTATATAAATGAGATTCTGTTCTTCATCTAATTTATTTTTTAGATATTCAATTAATTGATGTACTTCATTAGAGACTAATATCTTGCCTGTCTCCACTTGGTTAAAGTAAAAATCTATATGTTCGTTATAAATAACATTAGAAGTCGTCATCGTCATCATCTTTCTGTTCAGCAGTTGCCTTCAAACCTAGCTCTGACAGAATTTTAAGCATCTGTGCATTTGTCTTATTTAAATCGTTAATAGAAGGATTCGATTTAGGTCCGTGCATACCAGCAATTTTAACACCCTTTGTTTTTACGTCTTCTATAAGTTCATTTTTCAGATCCCAAAGCGCTAAGTAATCTTGAACTAGATCAAGATAGTGACTTCCAGTGATCCATTTTTCTTCTAGCTGACTTAGAAGGTCTTTTTCAATGCGCTTTCTTTGAGCCTTACTATTTCTCGCCAACTCCAGCTCCCTCCTTCCACTTATTTTCCATTTATTCCTAAACTAAGCTAGTTACCTTTGCTCACAGATAAATAATCGTCACCCCTCCCCGTTGTACGGTTCCCCGAGGAAAACTCGATTTTTTAAACCGGGGGGTATATAACTGTCATTTTGCTTCATTTCACCATCTCTCATCGTTAATAAATTTTGGTTCAGGTTTCTTGAAGCCTTCTAGCTTTTCTGGGTGCTCTTCGTTATGACAACTAATACAAAGCGTTTCAAGGTTATCCTCCGCATAAGCTAGCTCAGGAACGACTTTTAATTCCCTAATGTGGTGAACGTTCTTCCCTTTGCTGTACTTACCTCGTCGTTTACACTTCTGACATTCGTAATTGTCTCGTTTTTGAATTCTTTTGCTGAGTTTTCTCCATTTCCGACAGTTATAAAACTTTACGATATTACCCTCGTTTAAGAGCTTATTTATTTCGTCTATCGTCATTTATATCACTCCAAAATAAAAAGCACCCTTAGAAGGATGCTCTAAAAACCTATAAATAAGTTTAATTTACTAAAGGTATAGAAAGTACCTAACATTGTTGCTACAACTATTAATCCTACTAATTTATTTATTATACTAGTTGGTAGCTTAATAAGTCTTAACAACAAGATGATTAACACCGAAATAAGAGAACAAATTACAATTAATATTCCTAAATTCAATGCTATATTATTTACTGGTGTTTTATCTATCTGACTAAAATCAATCAATGTCCTAATCCTCCACCTGGGTACATCATTACCAATCACTCCTATCTTATATTATTTTTCTAATTCGACAGGAATATATTTTTTCCTTCTATTAATCTCTTACTTAAATATTTGTGGTTTTCCAAGTGTTTATGAGCTCGTATTCTCAATTAGAATTGCCTTGTGAATTATCTTCATTACATAGACTGTTAAATTCATACGAGCTAATCCATATCAGCTATATCAAGCTTTCCGGCCATTCCTAAATATGAATTTGACAACTCTAAAATAAAGACAATTCAATAATAAATAAAAAAGGTTAAAGAACCACTTTATTACGCCGTTTATCTTTCTCCTCTTGATCAATTCCTATATATCGTAATGTGTAACTTGGATCAGCATGATTCATTTGTTCTTGCAAATCTGCCACATCATTATGTGTTTTATAATAAAAATAGCCCCAAGTTTTTCGCATTGAATGCGTCCCGATGGCTTCAATTCCTACTTCTTCTGCTGCTTCTCTTAAAATGAGATATGCCATAGCTCTTGTAATCGGCTTATTATGGCCAATCCTACTCTTAAACAAATACTCATCTTTTGGCTTTCCCTTAATATATTCTCTAATTTCTTTTTTAATTGGTGCTTGAAGTTTTATTCTTTGTGTCGGCCGATTTTTGTGAAGGGTCTTTTGTCTTTTGTAGACAATATGCCAACCTTCTACATCTCTAACTTTTAATTTAAGTAGATCTGCAATGGCCATCCCCGTATTGATTCCCAAAAGGAACAACAGATAATTCCGTTTGCTACGTTTTTTTAAATAATCCTTAATGGCATTTATTGTTTCTTTATCTCTGATTGGTTCGACTAAATTCATACTTTAATCACATCTCATCTGTCCTCCCTTAAAAGACAAAGTATTGATAACTCCATATAACGTCGAAGTGGAATGAGTTTTATTTATAAGGGAGAATGACTCCGACGTTATATGCAAATATCAACATGACTCATATATCCAAATACACCGAGAGGATTAGCTGTGATTTAGAAATACAAGTAGAAATTGTGATCTCTAAAATTCCCCAATCGTCTCAATCGCAAGACTAGCGCGCTTAGGATTCCACATGCTCCCCTCGTAGACTGGCATGCTTCATTACCCGGCAGAGATCTGATGAGTACACCATTGATAAGGGATAGGTGCGTCTCCCATATACCAATGGTACTGTTTACCAAAATAAAAAAAGGTCCCCAATTTGGACCCTGTTTTGTCGGTTTTTTCTCGGCTTTTTGTCGGTTTTTTCTCTGGTGTTAAATAATTGCGAGTGCAGTCGCAATCATATTTATTGCTGACCTCTTTTTTCGATAGAACTGGTCCTTTTTAAGGCCCACCTCTTCCATGATGTATAGGTCACTAAACACATTATTGGAAAGGTATTTTAATTCAATAATCAATTTTTCTGTATCGTCCAGTAATTCGTATAATGCTCTTTCAATTTGTTTTATCTTTAGAGTTGCTTCCTCACTACGGTCCCTAAGAGATGGGAAAAGATTGATCACCCCGTGAACCTTTTGTTCCTCTTTATTTTGTGACTGTATCTTTAATGCTCTATATAGTTTTAATTCTTTGGCCACTAAAGATCGTACATGTTTCTCGTCAACTTCCTTAAATAATGACATCTGCATACTCATTCTCTTTTCCTCCCCCGTAAGATTATCTTTGCCTTAATGATCCCCGAGTTCTCCTATATATTGGGCGATTAATTCCCATCAACTCTTTAATATCATGTTTTGACAATTTTTCTTTATATTTTTTTATAACTTCTTTATCTGCTATTTCTTGATGAGAAATACTATTTTGTTTTGACCAATTCTTTAATTCGTCAGATAATTGTCCCATCTTATTCCTCCTAAAAACAAAAGGACACCAATCAAAGCAATGTTAATTGCTGTTGATCAGTGCCCTCACGCTATTTCGTTCTTGGACTAGTATTTATTTGTAACTCAATTATACTGCATTATTTAGTACCATATCGTGATTGGTTACCTTTTTTCCCCCTCCATTTAAAATCAACACCATTATTAGAAAGGTTCTTATCAATTAACTTCTTACTTGTTGGTTTTATGGGATGTTTATCAATATATGCCAGTCTTTCCTCTTCTGTCATAATCCACGAGATAACTTGACTCATAACTAGACTCCTTTCTCTTTTTAGATATTTATAACACTAAGAATTTTTTATGTGTTTCACGTTTCTTTTCTTCTGTAAGCTGGGCATATATTTGAGTAGTTGCAGGATCCTCGTGTCCAAGCAACGCTTGTACCGCAGCTATATCTGCACCATTATTTAATGTTAATGTGGCAAATGTATGCCTTAACGTATGAGGACTAATCCTCTTGTCTAATCCAGCTTGTTGGGCAATCTTTGCAATCTCCCTCTGAATACCCCTTTTTGATAATCTTCGATAAGGTTTACGTTCTGTGATCATCAACGCTTCTTCCAGGTCCGTTCGATTCATCAAGTACTTTCTTAGATGGTACATAGCTTTAGGGCTAAAATATACTTCGCGTTCTTTATTACCCTTTCCAATGACTCTAGAGCTGGCAGTTTGATAGTTGATATCTGACCGATTGAGATCATGAATCTCTGACAGCCTGCAGCCGGTAGCATAGAGTATTTCGAGGAAGGCTCTTTGCCTGCTTGTCTTGCATGACTCCCTCAACAGCTCAAGCTCTTCAATATTAAGGGCTTTAGGTAGCCGTTTTTCCTTTTTAGGTGGTTTAATTTTAGTTGTTGGATCACGTTGAATAAACTCTTCTGCTGCCAACCATCCAAACATACTTTTTAATACTGATAGTTTCTTAGATATTGAACTTAATTTAAGATGTTCGAATTGGCCTAAATATACTCTGATTTCGGCAGTAGTTATGTCTGCTGCACGCTTTTTCAAATGCTTGGAGAAACTATTTAGCTCAATCCCATAACCGTGAAGTGTATTCGGACTCAAACCCTCAAGCTTTTTAGCAGAAAGGAAGAGTCTAATCTTCTCTGTTAGATCTGGATGAATGTCAGTTTGCTCAACCTTCTTCACATGGTATTTTGCTAGAATACTTGATAATTTGTTTTTTACTTGCTCGATATTAATTGGCACCAACTCGGATATATAAGCAGTTACTTCGGATATCATTTGTTCACTGGCATTCATGACTAACTCCTCCTTCTACTAATTTCTTAAAATATGGGTTGCATCTTGTCTTATTGCAATTCTGAACTAATTTAATTCATCACTTTTTCAAACTACATCATAACTTTTTTGAATCAAAACCATATAGTTTGAATAAGATACTATTGGCAGCTCCCATTTTCAAAAGTTCTTGTGAAATGGGGTATGTGTAATGACTATATTGCTTCAAATAATTATTGGTGTTGTCACTACTTTAATTAGTGGAGTTCTTGTGGGTTTAATTCGACACTTTTTTAAAAAAATTAACAGAAAAAAGTAATTTCTTATGGAGCCTGCCTAAGTTAATCCGATTTTTTGGGTTAACTTTTCAGGCAAAAAGAAATAATTAAATATAAAGATGTTACACTCCAAAAATGTTTATTTCTCCGTACTTCTCAACGGAAAGTAAGCATTTTTTCGTTTTTTCTTCACTAACCATGCGGGGAAGGTGTTATTTAATCAACTTTCATATTTCTAAAATAAAATAATTAAATATAAGATATAACTAAAATAACGACTCTTGAAATACGCCATACTCTGCTGCAAAAGGATTTACCCAAAGTACTTCTTCTCTTATTGCACCAGCCTCTACCTTTGCTCTCCTGGTTTCTCTTGTCCAATATTTTAGTCTTTCATCGTACATAGGGTGAGAATATCCTGAAAGAACAACTGGACCTGGATGTTCATCCAATGTGTTAATAAGTTCTTCGTGATCTTCTTCAGTCATTTCAAATTTATAACTCGATGTTGTACGAGTAGATAAAATGTAAGGTGGATCAGCATAAATTAATACATTCTGCCTAGAGTATCTTTTAATCAAATCAACTGCTGATTGATTTTCAATTTGAACACCAAGTAACCTTTCTGCGACTGCAGCAATCTTATTAGGAAAGTTCAACCACTCTTTACCTGGAAGAGGTCCATTCATTTCAATCATGCTACGCCATCCAGTTCTATGTGATGTTTTACCTCCTCTTCCTTGCCACAATCGAACAATTAATCTTCTTGCTCTTTCTAAATCATCTTCTGCCTCGAGGTAGCTATTGTAATATTCCTCTCTACTGTGAGGAGTTAATCTTATTGCCTGTGCTAATTCATCTGGTCTCTCTCTTATAACCCTAAAAAGATTTACTACATCACCATCAAGGTCATTTACTGTCTCCAGCTGGCTTCTTTGCTTTGTAAATAAAACTGCACCACTACCGAAAAATGGTTCCAAATATGTTTGATGTTCTGGAAAATGACTAATTATCCAATTAGCCATACTCCACTTGCTACCTGGATAATGCAATATTCTTGGTATTGCCAAACTAAAAACCCCCTTTTAGTGAACAACATTATTCTGCTGTTGATCTTACTCGAACTGCGGCACTACCCTCTTTCACTTCCTGCAATTCCAATCTCACTTACATCAGCAACGAAATAATTTTCAATTACAATATCTGTACTTGATATCGGAACAATCATTTCTGCACCTATTCCTTCCAATGTACTAATGCAAGATTCAATTCTAACGTTTTCGACTTCACACATTTCTTCGTGATATTGTTCGTTTACTTCCTTAATAAATTCATCAGCATTTTTGAAGTCGGATGCTTTACCGTAAGCCACTTCTCCACATTCTGAAAATGTTATGTTCTTAACTTCACGTTTAGGTAAAGTATAAATACCGATTTTTTGGTTCCAAACCATTTCATTTTTTCTATGTTTCATTATTAATTCGCTCCCTTTTTTAATGAATATCGTGGGTCATGAACGTTCTTTCATCGAATTGTTCATTAAACTTTTAAATAGAAACGACTTTGTATTGTTCTAAACCGCATAATTCAGCTTCTAGTTTTGCTCTGTATTCACTTGAAAAGAAAGTTTCAGGTATACTCGTAAATCCTTCAAAATAGCTGTTTTCATTATAATCACCAAAGCGAGTGTTATATTTTACAAACCCTTTTTCGTCTTTAATTACATATGAACTAGTCACCGTATACACCATCCTTTATTCCTGTACTACAATCTCGGAATGTGTCACTAACGAAGGTTAATGATATAACCCTCTTTATCTATTAAATAGTCAATTGAACAACTATCTAGAAAGTCCTTAATTTCATCTTTGGATTTCTTAGCTTTGGAATCGATGCAATATTTAATTGTGTTATGATATCCTTCATACCTGTATGATCCATTAGGCAGTTGCCTTTCGAAAAACCTGTCAGCAGGTCTTTCTTCAACATAATAAACTGGCATTGAGTTTCCTCCTCTTTGTGATACGACACTACACTATGGCTCTTTTATACCTGGAACTTTCCACACACATTTCCGGAAGGTTAGCTCTAACGAGCGCATCCGCAAAAGGTGGTGGTACTGAATTACCACATCTAGCCACTTGTTGAGTTTTAGGGTAAGGCTTTCCTTTGATATCTCTTTCAATAACGTATTCTTTTGGAAAACCTTGAGCTGCATATAGTTCGTGTGGTTGTAGCATCCTCATGCCAATATCAACGATTTGATAATCTTGACCATGAATAGTGACTAATCCGAATCTGTCTTTCGTAGTAACAGTGTGAAGTGGTTCTCTGATTGATTGACCAATATCAGAACCGTAGTATTTCATAAGAAAGGCTTGGACTAATGAATGATGATCCTTGACAGTAATTGTATGCAATGGCTCATTCAAATTGATTCCTGCACCTGTATAATTTCCTCCATAGTTCTTAGCAAGAAAAGCAGATACCAATCCAAATCTATTTGCAGTCGGTATTGTATAAACTGGTTCTTTTAGAGATTGTCCTCTAACCTCATTGGGGTTAGTCTCAGTGTAGTATTGAGAAAGAAAAGGAGTAACCAAACAATGCTCAGCCTTCGTAGTAATCGTTGTTAAAGGCTTGTCTAACTCATATTGCAACCTATCCCCACCAAAACCCGTCTGACCGATTCTAACAATGTAAGGTTGAGGATTATCGACTACAAACTTCTGAATTCCTCGAGCAATTCTTCGCATGGTATTGTCAGCTAAAGGTTTCTTCCTCTCAAAAATGGAAGGAGTACCAATATCCCAATCTATGATCTCCGACGCCGTTCTCCAAGGTTTTAATCTCCCTGCCTTTACTTCAAGACTATTGGGATCACCATGCGTTGGTTGTGGCCATACAATCGGCTTGCTATCACATCGAGCAACCATGAAGAATCTTTTTCGGATTGTTGGAGCACCAAAATCACATGCTCTTAACTCTTTAAATTCCACTTTGTACCCTAGAGATTCTAATGCTTTAACAAATGAATTAAAGGTCTTCCCCTTTTGTGTTCCATCTGGATAACCCTCTTCTGTTAACGGACCCCATGTCTTGAATTCTTCAACATTCTCTAACATTATGACTCTAGGTTTAACTGCAATTGCCCACTTTACAGCTATCCAAGCTAAACCTCTTATATTCTTTTCAACAGGTTTACCACCTTTTGCTTTACTGAAGTGTTTGCAATCAGGAGAGAACCACGCAAGTCCTACTTTTCTTCCCTTTACAGCTTTTACTGGATCCACATCCCAAACACTCTCACAATAATGTTCTGTATCTGGGTGATTAACTTTGTGCATTGCAATAGCTGCAGGATCATGATTGATAGCAATATCAACTGATAAGCCAGTTGCCATTTCAATTCCTGTACTAGCTCCACCACCACCAGCAAAGTTATCTACGATAATTTCTCTGAATAAATTCAGTTGCATTTTCTCCCTCCTTTTTTGTCGCTTCATTATTCTAAACCGACACTACCCACGTTTAAGTCAGTCTCTATTTCTGAATTGACTACTTTAAACAAACTATGCGACTGTTCACATTTACTACAGCAATACATGACTTGCTCACTTTTGCTAACTATGAATAACTCACCACAGTTTGAACATTCACTTGGTTTCCCTATACAGATTTTCATCACTATTCCTCATCTGGAAGCTATCCAAAATTAATGGATAGCCCTCATATTAGAATTTCAACAATTTTTTTACAGGGTTTCTGCCGATCGTTCTATTTTTTACCCTTTTGTGTAAGGTACCTTTTTTTACTGCGTTAATATCTCCAATTGCACGAGAGGTTTTATTTAACACTTTTTGAATTTGCCTTAGTGACATGATAATCTCCTCCAATTATCGTCTTTTGTACCATGCAGCTACTTATTTAGGTACCTAGAGTGTGTGAGAATTGATCTTAGATGAGTTCACTTTCACGAAAAGATATTCGCTTAGTTTTTCCGTTAATCGTTTCGATTACTGTTTCTCCATGCTCAGCTGCTTCACAAATTGTTGCTGTCCCTTTTACACCGTCTAATACAATGACTTTTATTTTTCCTGATTCTAATTTTTGATTAATGCTCATATCGTTAATATTAATTGCTAATTCTTGCACTCGCTTCACATTGAACACCTCGTTCATGCTATAATTTAGGTGTTCATTTAACTGTTTTTGCTGGGCTATTGCCCGGCCTTTTTTTATGTTCTGATTTCGAAACCTCTTTGGATTTTTCTTTTTCTATATCCTTTAGTTTCATGACAGCTTTATAAAGTACCCCCATCGCTAGGCACCTATCTTCGATTCTTTTTGATCACAGATGATTTCATTATCTCGGACGATGATTGCTTGGTCGAAACGATTGTATAAGTCTCCTGATGTATGTAGACGTTTTATAGCTTGCGTCTCTTCCGCCTCTGAATAGCAGATTGTTTTTGCATGCTGATTTCCGTTTAGAATCCAAATAATAACCGCGTATGGCTTTGGGCCATTAAACCCTACTAGACTAGTCATTGTTTCGCCCCTTTCTTTAATCGCCAGTCTTGGCCTTCCACGTCGCTTATAAATTCTTCGGCTTGCCCTATTAATCTACTAGCTGCAGCATGACCAATCTTATCCGCCAGAGTCCCACGATCTTCGTTAGAATTAAATACTATGGGCTTTTGCTTACGATAACGCTCGTTTATGATGGTGTAATACATTCGCTCTCTTGCCTCTGTCCAATTCATTTTCCCTATGTCATCCCATATGAGAACATCTGCATTAAGAGCGCTTTGAAGGAGTTTATTATAGGTTTCCCCATCATCTTTCATCATTTTGGCTTGCATTAGCTCTTCGACAAAGATGACATCAGAAACTACAAGGACCTTAAACCCGTCTTTAATCAACCGTTTGGCGAGAGATATTTGTAAGTGTGTTTTTCCAACTCCGTAATTGTTGTGCTTTACTTTTACCGTGGATCGTTCTGACATTGGCAGTTCTTTTATTCTCTGTTCTCCAAATACCGCAAGTAAACCAAAATTTTGATAAGGTATTTTCTTTTCCACTTTCCCGTTTTGATCCTTCACAATTTTGAAGTTCTTTAGATAATCGAATGTAAGTTGATACATATCCTCTTGGCTTCGATTATTTCGCTGAAAATTCTCAAAATTAGCATTTGTAAATTCATCCGGAATCATTGCCTTCTTAAACCTTCTTTTCCACGCTTTGCGCTCACGACAGTCACAGACTTTCCCAAATTCGTATGGATATCCATTTGGACCTTCTACCACATAGGAGATAAATTCTGTGTCTTTACACTTAGGACACTCATACTTGATCCCTTCATCCTCCCCATGCTCTCCTGGATGCTTCTGCTTCTCTGATAGCTTGTTCTGCACTTTTTCCTGCAGATGGGCTAATACCTGGTCTATACTTGTGAATCTTTGTTCCGTTTTCACTGTTACCCTCCTCAATGTTCTGCTTCTCAAGATATTTATCTAATATAAAACCTACACAGTAACTTAAACTGTTGATAGTATCTCTAGAATGCTTGGGTACAAAAAAGTCAAAGCGTTGTTCTAAAAGAGAAACTGCATCAGTTAACGGTACTTGCGAAAGAATTTCTTCGGCAGCCTCTTCATCTTTCGGCGAATGTACAAATCCACGTCCTCGAAGTGATATAAATTTTTCAATCAATTCGAATCGTTCAGCAGCTTTCTTTTCTTCTTCTGCTTCTGCTTCTTCTTCTTTTTCTTCTTCTTTTTCTTCTTCTTTTTCTTCTTCTTTTTCTTCTTCTTGTGCCCGTATCGTTGACGTATCGTCAAAATGTTGATTTGTAGGGGTTTCACATTTTTTAACATTTTCAGAGCGAATCGTGAACGAGTCGTATATTTTTTTGATCTCTACCTTTTCGATACGTTCCCCAACAAAGGAGATAAGGTCAATATCTTTAACATTTTTCAGCTCAGATTTCACACAATCTAGTACAGGTTTTCCACCTTTGTTAAAGTTGTACTTACCCCAGTTTTTGATGGCCAATTCCCTTGTTTCATTGTTGTATCGAATTAGACCATGGTGGGTAATAAAACGATCTAGTAAGGCATTGACGCTTTCAATGGAATACCCCATATCAAACGCCATTTGTTTTTTCGTAATTTGATAGATTCCTATTTGAGTCGTGTTAGAGTTCGTTAGTAAGTACAGAAAGAAGTATTTATCTTCCGGTGTCATTTCTTCCACCACTTTTGGATCATCCCAAAAATCGGTGTGAATCATTCTAAATTTTGCCATTTAGTTTCTCCTCCCTTTGGATTTCACAGATTGCTAGGCCTCCAATAACTCCTTTTAAAACATAACCTGGATAACGGTCCAAATATCGTTGAACATTATATTGAAACTGACTTGCCTCCAAGCTCTTACTTTGGTTTAGTAACCAGATAGGAAGAACTACTTTAGATTGTTGGTTATTAAACATCTTCTATGCTCCTATGAAATACAAGATAGGAAGATCAGTTGTCTTTTGTAAAAGAGCCTTAATGCGTTCTGCTTCTTCCTTACAATCTGATACAGACAGAGCCGGGATGATTTCTTGATGAATAACTTTAAAATCTTCCTCATGCTTTACTGTAAAATCAACTTCATATAACATAACTTGTCCACCATCTTCATATACTTTTAGCAGATAATCTTTTGTTGTCTTTTCCGAAAGTAAACAATCTTGTTGTAAACTGACTGTGGATGCCTATTTAACTTTTTAGCTAAGTGATCTGTTGGGTATAAGTCCATATGATGCAATAGGTAGAGTTCTTCCTCTTCATTCCATCTGCCCTTATGAACATCTTCAGGACGTTTATTCTTCTTTCGCTGTAATCGATAATCGTCGCCTATTAGATTGGATGCCAACAACTGTAACTCTTCTCCTACTGGACACAAGGAATTACACATTTGCGCTTGCTCGTGGTATCTTATTGGGCATCCCTTACAATCCTTCTCAATGACCTGATGTATCTTAATGCGTATTTCTCGCTTCTCCTCACGAGTCATCTAAGGTATTCTCCTTTCATGAAAATTCGGTGCGCACCGTAATGACTAGGAACAAAGGGTAGAGGAAAAATGGATACAATTGACGGGGGAAACAAGTGTATCTCTCCTAGTCATTACGGCAAGACCAAATCTTGCCGTATCACAGATAAAGTGATATTCTATTAGTGAATTGATATTTATTTTTAGGCAGTGAGTGTTCCCGCACTTGCTGCTTTTTCTTTGGTTATTTTTGGACCATTTGTCCGTTGAAATTGGATTCGAATACACTCGACCTCTTGAGCCAGTTGGCGATATATTTGAGCTTCTCTATATTTGCCAGATGAACTTAGTACTTTTCCACATTTATTTAGCGCTTGGGCTATATAGATCATTTCCATTCCATCTAACTCAATTTGATTATTCATGGATAATACTTTTTTATAAGCAATATCGAATAATCTTTGGCCGATTCCTTCTAATCCAAGGCGATAGCTTCTCATTGCTGTCTTTATTAGCTCCCTCTGAGCAGGGATTAAGTAGATTGATTGCTTCATAACCTAGTTCCTCCTTTTATTCATACCTAAATCGAATTTTGATTGCTTCAAATGCTAATTTCTTATTGTTATCATCCAATGAGTCCATATCAGACAAGTTAAACTTGTTTCTCTCGTTAAATAAGTGCAGTGCTAGGTTTAGCATGGCTTTTTCAGATGTAGACCAAGGTCCTGCTTTCCGTTTTAATGACTGGATTTTCACTTCTCCGGTCTCTAGATTGAAAAATTGAGTGGTTAATACACTTTTTAACTTTGGCTGTTTCAAAAAAAGATGAAGCATAGACCTCCAGTAGCGATCTTCCATTAGTAGCGCTGGAATCGTATTTGTACTCATGTGCCTTCCCTTCCTTCAACTTCAATTTCAATTAATAATGCTTGTCCTTTTCAGGAAGGCTAAATTCAGCCTGCCTTTTCCTCCTTATTTTCTTTTTCCTTTTGCTTGCGCTCATTCGCCAACCTCTTGGCATCTTCATAAAAACACATTAAGAATTTTCTTGTCTGTTCTGCATTTAACTGAATCTTCTTCATTTGGCACTCCCCCTTATGTGGGATGTATATGCTGCTATAAAAGCTAATATTGATAGACTAGTAACCTACTTCTTCATCTTTTGATGTAGTTTGCTTTATAACGTATATTCTTCTAATTTCTGATTTTCGCGGTAATAAATGACCAGGTTAAATTCGTCTATCTCGTGGGTGTTGTTTCCTTCTAGATCAGCCCTTACATTACCGGGGGCATATTTTTTATTTCCCTTGCGATAACAAAAATGTTTAAATCCGATTTCTGTATCAATGGAGATTTTCATGAATTTTTCCCAATTCCAATTCTCAGTTTGAAAATCCATGCTGTTAAGTTTGTTAAAGTGATGTGTTGATAGAATGATGGAAGATGCTAAGTCTATAAACTTTTTATTACCTTTGAAAAATTTCTTTATTGCTTCTATGGCATCCTCTTTGGTCATTGAGACACTATCTTCAAATTCGATTTTTTCATCTTTGTACATATGAATCTCCTTTACATTGTTTTGCCCTATCTCTTATACCTCCGAGCCTTTAAGCTAACTTGCCAAGTTAAAAACAAATCCTTCATCGAAAATCTATGTTTCTTACAAATGGTTGCTACAAGATTCACCATCGATGCAGCTGCATCTAACGTTTCAAGTAAAGCTTTCCTCAATTGCTCCCTATCATCATCAGAATAGGCTTCAATTGGCTTCGACCAAGTAACCTGTTTTAAGTGATCTAATGCCTCTTGTGTTTCGCTTCTGACTAGGATCAACATGCTCGCTGGATGACGGTCAATGTGTTCTCCGTCAAAATAAGGAATGCTCACATATCCTGTTGTTTCTCCCCATGTTTCAAAATAAAATTCCGGATCATCAATCTTCTGCGTGACAGTTGAATACATTTCTCTTGGCAGTTTCCTTGCTCCGGTTTCGTATTTTGCAATGGATTCGCGTGAGTAGTTGACCTCTTGGCTTAGATCGTGCTGAGTTAACCCCTGGCGTTTTCTTGCCTCGGCCATCGCTTCTCCAATTGCCATCTTCCTCTCCCCTTTCCTGTACCAATGAACTTCTAGGATTGTGACACAAGCTATATTATTCTTGTTTTAACAGCTCAATTAACTCATCAAGCTGTTCTCCTACATTAAGCAAATCAGTAGCTCCTTCTTCTCTCGAATAAGAAGAATCCTGTTGAAGATTAAGAGCAACCAAATATACCTTTGCCAACAACTCGTGACACATGCTTACTTCTGGAAGGTTTTTCACATACTCACCTCCCCAAGTTCGCATTTAGTTAACTCATTACTTAAAAAAATATGGTCAGGGCTAACATTAAATACTTTTGCAATTTTAACCGCATGCTCGTAAGTTAACCGGCGCTTACCATTTTCTATCATCCAGTAGTACTCTTTTGAAATTCCAACTAGATCTGCTACTTGCTTATAAGTTAAATTATCTTTCGTTCTCATTCTCTTGAGTTTTTCTAACTCCATTAAAATTCTCCCCTCCCTGTTAACTTGAAGTTAACTTTATTATAATTAACCACTTGTTAACTTTCAAGTTTTTTTTGAAAAATAATTTCTATTTAGTTAACTCGATGTTTAATCTATTTAAGTTATCTATTTGTTAACTTATAATTTTTATATAAGAAACGAGGTGATTAAAGTGTTGGGGCGACGAATTCTTGAATTAAGAAAGAAGAGTAAAATCACTCAAGAAGAATTGGGAAAAAGAATCAACGTAACTAAAGTCTCTATTTCTGGATATGAGAATGGGAATCGTACACCCGATACTGAAACACTTCAAAAATTAGCAGATTTTTTTGAAGTAACAACAGATTACCTTCTCGGTAGAACAGACAAACCTAATCAAGTGGACTCAGAAGAAGAACTAATGGATCCAAAACTTAATATTTTCTTCAAAGAAATAAAAGAAGATACTCCAGAGAGACAAGAGCAGCTGCGGAAGATCTGGGAGATTATTAAGAACGAAGGAAAGTAATGCACGCTATAATGCGTGTTTTTATTTACATTATCACTGTTAAAATATAACAAAAATGTAAATTTAATTAAGGAGGAGAGGTCTTTGAGAAAACACTATGAGGAAGTCGAAGAATACAGAGTTTACGGCTCAAAAGCCGAAGTCCATAAAGCTGTTAACTCCCTATTGGGAATAATTAGTGGTATAAAGTTTGATGGAGTAGTCACTACAGAGGAGCTTGAGGAAATTACAAATTGGTGCAATCTACATAGACATTTAAAGAAAAAATCCCCATTCTCAGAAATCATTCCCATGATCGATGATGCTTTATTTGATAATGAATTAACAAGTGAAGAGATGGAGGACATACTATGGTTATGTCAACGAGTAATTAAAAGTGATGAATTTGACGATTATTACAACATGATTACTTCATCTATTCAACAACTTGAAGGAATTCTACATGGAATGCTTGCAGATAATGTATTATCTGATGAAGAAATTAGCCAATTATCCAAGTGGATGGAAGATCGCGAATTCTTAAAAGGTTCATACCCTTTTGATGAAATTGACAGTTTACTTGTTAGTGCTAGAAGTGATGGGATTATTAGTCAAGATGAGAGAAACATGCTAACAGCATTTTTTGCTAACTTCATAGATACGAGGATTTCCTACAATATCAATGAATTCGAAATGAAAGCCTTACAAAGTAAATATTCGGTAAACGGAATCTGCGCTGTGTGTCCTGAGATTGCTTTTACGGACAAGACATTCTGTTTTACTGGTACCTCCACTCGAGCAAAACGGAATGAAATCGCACGCATCATTGAGGATATGGGTGGAAGCTTTACGAATACTGTTACCAAAAAGACCGATTACCTAATCGTAGGTGGAGACGGAAACCCTTGCTGGGCCTTCTCATGCTATGGCCGTAAAGTTGAAAAGGCAGTTCAAATGAGAAAAGAAGGCTCTCAAATAATCATTATTCATGAGAATGATTTTTGGGATGAAATTAATTAAATTCTATACAGTAAACTTTTTCGGGAGGAAGTAAAAATGGCTACTACTATTCAGTTTTTCAATTGTTTTTTGACTAGAAACGGCAACAGAACAAATGTATCGATTTCCGATTTTTTGGATGGCGTTATTTCTCTTGATGAGGGTATTAGGTTCATAAATAACAGTTATGGAGCATATTCATTGCTTGAGATGCTTATGCCTAATTTAAATCCCAATAATAACTCTTTAGATAGAATAGTTGGATTTGCAAATTATAGGGATAAAAAGCCCTATCTTGGAAGTAGAGGAACTGACCAACGCAATGAAATTACAGGTGATATTTTGGAATTGACAACTGGTCTTTTTATTCCTACCTATCACTTAGCTATTCTAGAATATAATCATTTTGGGGCAAGACCCAAACATATTGAAAGGTATCTAAACACATTTCTTCCTTCGAACGGAAGAGAGAGTTGGCAATTTGAACTCATTCCAATTGAAACACCTGCTTCTTTTAATGATATCCGGATGTCGGGTGATATAAGGTCAATAGAGTTAAAACTAGATCTTTTATCAAGTGATTCACAACTATTCACAGAACTTCCAGAAGGGCCAGAATCAATTGCATATAGGATGTTAAGTGATTCCCAAGAGGCATACCGTGAAATCGGTGCAAATGTCGCTACTGTTACTTTAGGTCAAGGAAGGTATCGTTCCAATCCAATGGATTTCGATATGTTGATAAATTTATTACAGGTTCTAGATATGGAGAACGACACCTTTGCATCAGCAAAAGTAAAGTATTATAGTCCTACCCAACGTAGGGTAACGACCGCTGATTTAAAAAATGATGGTATACTTAAGAAGGTAATAATGGAGGATAATTCCTATACCGCATTCGAATCCATTGGTATTGGTATTTCTAATTATTATTATGAAGAGTCCAACAGGGTAGCCAACCAAGAATGGAGAAGACATGTAGAACAGCTGGAGAGTGCAGAATTACCAGTTATTGAATTAAATTATCCTACTGAAAATCAATAACTGTTATAATTTTACCTTAAGTTGGATAAAATTATTTTAATAAGGAGGGCGAGCTGTCATTGATAATTCTAAGGAAAATTTAATATGGGATAAGATATTTTATTTTCTCGAAAATAAATTGATCTCAATTGTTATGACAACCCTACTCCTATTAATTACTGTTTTGCAGATTTTATCTTTTACTACTTGGGGCAACGATATATCTCTAATAATCAAACTTAATACATTTTTAATAAAAGATGTTACAACAGTATTTCTTGAAAGAGATAGCACATTAATAACACTTGCTGCAGTTTTTATTGGGATTTATTTCACTGCTTTTACTCTATTGGCAACTATTTCAGTCAAATCTGCGTTCTCTATATTAAAGCGAAAGCAGTTTGAAGCTCTATTGAAATATACAAGAAACGCCTTCCTTGTTTCTTTTTCATATTTGTTAGTTTCATTACTATCTCCTATTTTAAAAATGGTTCCTTGGTTGTACACATCGATTTGCATATTACTACTAACGTATATGTTACTAAGTGCACTTAGATTTGGTCTGCTTATTTACCTAATCCTAAATAGGGACATTGCTTCATACTTAAACAAAGTAAACGATGAAAAACTGGATGGAATAAGAAAAGAGCGTATATTTAATGAATTAGAGAAGTTTTTAGAAGAGCAATCCAACAAAAATGCTCTTACTAAAGCTGATGAAATTAGTAAAATGCTTAAAGAAAGAAAAAATAGGAAACAGAATAATCAATAGTGCCCATTTATTGGGCATTTTCTTTTTATTGTAAAACGGAACATATGTTTGTATAATGGATACGAGGTGAGAAAATTGACATATACTTACACTCCATTAGAGGATTTTGTCAGAGATTTGTACCATAAGCTAAATATGTTTGTTCCTACAGATATTGATATGGTGTACATAGCTGAACAATTTAAAGTGAAATTGCATTTTTATGATGATGGTAGTACAGCCGTCGAAAACGGCGAAGAACTTCACATGTTTATTGATGAACGGCTTACACCGCAAGAGCAGTGGCAAGATTTTGCTCATGAATTATGTCATTTGATTAGACATAACGGAAACCAGTTGTGGTTATCCACAAAATTATCCACAGATTATATTAAGTTACAAGAATCTCAAGCAGAGAATTTTATGTATCACTTCTGTGTTCCTTCTTTCATGTTATTAGACTATCAAGTTATTGATTTTCACACTCTGAATGAAGGTGTCCCTTTTGTAAGCAATGTTTTTAATGTTACAGATGAATTTGCAAAAAAACGTTTAATCATGTTCCTGAATCAAATACAACAAGCTCAGTTAGATGAATTACATCGCAAACAAATGGAGGCTCTTTATCCAAAGGCTCCTCCCTACTCTGCTGAAACCAATCAAATTCTTGCCAAACTATATCATCAGTTAGCAAATAAACATAAGGAGGCACCTGTATATGCCCCAGCAAAGACTATATCATGATTATGTAAATGAACAACTAGTCCCTTATCTTTATGTTTTGACCTTCAAACCCTGTGAGATTAAATGGGACAAGCCAGTCTTTTATTTTGATGTCACAGCCCCTTTTGAACACTTTAACATGGATGAATTCGATGATTCCTTAATCAGCATATCCATTTCCATTAGTGATATCGTTAATAATGCTGCTGTTCCAAACAAACTTGGGATTTGCTTAGAAAGTGTAAAGAATAGAATTTTAAGACATAATGTAGATCCGTATGTGGTTACTCAGTTTGTTGTTCCTACCGGATACATTGGAGAAGTCTTGCAGCTGCTTCCCAATAAAAGAGAAACAAAGTGTTTAATTAACTGCTAGTTTTAGACAAGCTTTCATGGATTTTTGCATAAATTCAAGTAAGGGGTGATTTTATCATGAGATGTGCCATTTATCGACGAGTAAGTACAGATATGCAGGTAGAGGATGGTGTATCCCTAGATAATCAGCTACACCGTTTACACGCCTTTGCTGAATCTCAAGGCTGGTCTATTGTTGGCGAATATGTGGATGAAGGGATTTCTGCTAAAAACATAGAAAATCGTCCTGGCATTCAAACACTTATGAAGGATATTGAAAAGAAGAAATTCGATGTTCTCTTGGTATATAAATTAGATCGCTTAGTACGTCGGGTAAAAGATCTGCATGAGCTCCTTCAACATATGGAACAATATGAGGTCATGTTTAAATCAGCTACTGAACCTTTTGACACAACGACTCCAGCAGGGAAACTGTTTATCACGATGATTGCAGCCATGGCTGAATGGGAAAGAGAAACGATTGCTGAACGTGTGTATGACAATATGAAACATCGGGCTGAGGGTGGATACCGAAATGGAGGCCCCTCTCCTTTCGGCTATGATTATGATGAAAACGGAGACCTCATTATTAATGAAGAAGAAGCTAAATGGGTCCGTTTTATCTTTAAGAAGTATGAAACAAATGGATCTCAAAACATCGCGAAACTATTGAATAAATATGGGGTTAAAACGAAAAAAGGAGTTATGTGGAGTGACTTTTCAGTACGCTTTGTGTTGAAAAATCCCATCTATGCAGGTAAAAACCGTTGGAATTATCGTTCTCCAGTAAAAGGGAAAGCATACACAGGAAATGAAATAATTCAGGATATTAAACAAGATAACTTTGAAGCCATCGTTCCTTATGAACAATTCAAAGAGACTCAATCGATTATTAAACAGCGTAGCAGCATGGCATTCCGTTCAGATAACCACTATCCCTTCTCAGGTATTGCCAAATGTGCAAAGTGCGGAAATAGCCTAACAGGAGCGTATAAAAAGCGTAAGTCTGGTGGAGTCTATCGATACTATAAATGTGCTGGACGTTTTAAATATGGAGTGTGTGACGTACAAACTATTGCAGAAGAAGCCATTGAAGAGTCGTTCTTGAATATGATCTCGTTTGAAGATGTAAATTTAACTTTTGACCAGCAACAATCAGATCTGCTTGAACTTTCCTTTGAAGATGTTCAAAAGCAATTGGAAAAGTTGAATCTGAAAAAGGTACGAATGAAGGAATTGTATATCGATGGTGACTTATGCAAAGATGACTACCAGAAAAGAATGTTAGCGATTCAAGAAGAAGAAAAAGAATTATCAATGTATCTAGAGGAGTATGAACAAGAGGCATCTGTCGAAGAAATAAAGGCAATCATTTTAAACGTAAAAAAGGAATGGCCAAACTTAAGCTTTGAAGCAAAGAAGAAAGCCATTCAATTCTTATTTGAAAGCTTTACAGTAGAGGTTATCAAACCAACAAAACATGGAAAATACCCCGAACCACCTGTATTAGAAACAAAAGACTACCGAATTCGGTAGTCTTCATTTTGAGGGTTACTTATCATATGTACGCATCTTCATGCATCGGACACCCTTTAATACCATATACAGCTCCCCTGTCTGTATGAGAGTATGCTTCAAGCCCTCTCTTCAGCATAGTGACTAGTGTTGACTTTCCTCCGCTTACAGGGCCCATTAATAGGAGAATTCGCTTTCGAACATCTAATCGTTTAGCTGAAGGATGAAAGTATTCCTCTACTAAACGCTCTAATGCTTCCTCTAAACCAAATAGCTGGTTACTAAAAAACTGATATCGTTTTTTGCCATCTACTTCATCAACACCAGCGTCTTTAATCATATTATATACTCGAGAATGTGCGGATTGGGCAATCCATGGTCTTTCTTTGATCATTTCTAAATACTCGCCAAAGGTTCCTACCCATTTTAAATGTTCCTCTTCTTGCCTTTGCATCTCAATTCGTCTTAGGATATCCATATATGTCCTCCCCCTGTCGCAATTTCAGAGACGATTAATATACTCTATGCCCATATTTAGGTGAACATGCGTAAACAAGTGTCAGTTAGGTTGTCCTTTTTTCTTCAAAAAATTGAGCGTACATATCAAAATGAACCATATCATCTGTAAAAAAATATCCACACTTTTCATTCACACAATTTATGATATAGGCTATAATAAGCTTATATCGCTATGAACATTTACTTATGAATTAAGGGAGGTCTACATATAATGGGTACATTACTTATTATCGGTGTTATGGTTGCATTCTTAGCTGCTATTTTCACTGCAGGTTACGAAGATAAGCCAGGTGTGAATAAATAATAAAAAGCTGCTCATTGCAGCTTTTTATTTTTTGTTCAATTTCTTTTCTTCTATAAATTCCTTCATATACATTCTTGCTTGCTTCTCAAGCAACTTCGCCATTTGTCCTGTCCATGATTCTTTCCGGTTTCCGTTTGTTCGCTCCTGATAATAAGAAGAAACGACTTCATTAAATTCAACTAGCTCCTGCTTATACCTTTCCTCATTTTGCTCGTATTCATTTTCATGGTAAATGTGGTTCAAAGAGAGTCTTGGCTTTTGATCTGGCAGCTGATTTGGGTAACCTACGACAAGCCCGAATATCGGAATGACCCGTTCTGGCGTTTTGATGATATCACACACTTCCTTAAGATGATTGCGAATACCCCCGATGTAGCATATACCAAGACCCATTGACTCAGCAGCAATTGCTGCATTTTGTGCAGCTAGCGTGGCATCAATTATTGCAACCATAAATTTCTCCGTACTCTCGATACTCGTTATTACATCCGCCTTCTCCATCCTACCAATTTGATCATGACGGTAAAGATCTGCACAGAAAATAAAGAAATGACCATTCCTTTCAACATACGGCTGATTCCCAGCTAATTCAGCAAGCCTCTTTTTCTTTGATGGATCTGTAACACCAACAATTGAATAGGCTTGTATGTAACTTGAAGTAGAAGCAGCCTGAGCGCTCCTTACAATTAATTCAATTTGTTCCTGTGTTAAAGCTTTGTCTTCAAAACTTCGAATCGAGCGATGGTTTATTAACGTTTCAATAACCTGGTTCATTTTGTATCACCTCATTAGTAGTTTAGCAAAAAGAATAGTCAGCTTTACAACATAATAGACTCCCTTGATAAATACCCACGGGCAAAATCCCCCCTTTTTAATCAAAGAGATAAGGAAAAAACACATAAAAAAAAGACCTAATAGTACTATTAGGCCTAATGGGGCTTACCCTAAACCCGGATAATTCTGCTGACGAAGTGCTTCATAAATTAAGATCGCAGCAGTATTTGATAAATTTAAAGAACGTACATTATCATTCATAGGAATTCGCAAGCTAACCTCTTTATTCTTTTCTATGACATCCTTCGGTAATCCAGTTGTCTCTTTTCCAAAAATAAAATAATGATCTTTCTTAAGGTCACTATAGTCAAATGAAGAATGGGACTTCTGCCCGAACTTGGTTAAATAAAAGAATTCTCCACCCTCATTTTTTTCATAAAATTCATCTAATGAATCGTAATACACTACATTTACATACTCCCAATAATCCAACCCAGCTCTTTTCAGCATTTTATCATCAGTCGAAAAGCCTAACGGACGAATTAAATGAAGGGTTGTGCCTGTTGCTGCACATGTACGTGCAATGTTTCCCGTATTTGCTGGGATTTCTGGTTGATATAAAACGATATGCAATGCCACTAATATTCACCTCTAAAATAAGCTCTATCAGCTATTATACCATTCTTCTTTTATCAAGCAAGATTTCTACAATCTCGGTTATTCATCATCCACTATCGTAAAGAACTTATATTTAATTTGATCTGTGTAGGCTGTCGAGTCTTCGTACGCCCAATACCTCATTCGGCTATTATACGTATGGCTATTGACTAAAGGCATTCCATCTTGGTCCTTTTTCGTAACTATTGTCGTATGATCGAATCGTCCATCTCCTTGAAAGTCATAGCATATTACATCACCAAGCTGCAGCTCTTCAGGATGATCGACCTCTCTTGCCCTTAATCCACTCTTAGCTCCTGGTAAATACCATCTCATCGAATTTGCCACCGTCCAACTAAAACTCCAATTGTGCTGCTTCATCCACCATCCTTTTGCCCGATTTGATGAAATACTCATAGGAGCACCTCCGGCATGTAAGCATTGTGAAATATAATTCGTACAATCCACATCAAATTTTTCATAAGCTGGATTGTAATCATTCCACCATCTTTCCGCGTATTGTACAGCCTTTAAACGATCGTATTTGAATAATTGGCGCTCTTCAATGAAGGAATCATCACCTACTTGAATTGCTTTACTCTCTGCCTGTCTGTCACTATATGGGTTGATCTCGATATCTTCGACAAGAATCCCCTTATAAAATTCAGCCTCTCTCATCTCGATCTCTTCTTCCACATATAAACCTGACTTGTGCTTTATCAAATACTGTGAGTGAACTTGGTAGCGGACCTTCCCCATTTCCTTATCCTCGATCGTATCGATAATCTTTCCTAGTCCTTTCACTTTTACAATTTCTCTCGATGATTTTTGAAGTCCTTCTATTTTTCGCTTTATTTTTGGACAAGTAATATGGGATGAACGCTCATTGGATACACATTGATGTATTCTTTTCTCTAAATGCTGATGTAGTTGATTTCTCATTTATGCCACTCCCTTCATATCATACATATGAGAAAAGCGGTAATTCAAAACAAAAAAGAGGAGAATTTTCTCCTCTTTCACTTAAAAAAACCTAAGCCCTTTTCAATTTCTAATTGTACCGATTCATCCTTTTCCGACCTTTGAGCTTTTAATAATGCATCTTTAGCTGAATTGCCACCAATCTTACCTAAAGCCCATGCTGCTGTTCCGCGAATAACTGGTCTTGGATCATCTATTAAAACGAATTTCAATTCATCAATGGCAGTATCATCTTTATAATGAGCAAGAGCAATTATAGCATTGCGCTGAATCGGTTTTTTCCCTCTCCATGAACCGGATATATGACCGAATTTTTCTTTAAACTCACGGTTGCTCATCCTTAATAAAGGCTTTAGCAAAGGCTTTGCAATCTCAGGGTCAGGCTCCATTTCTACATGAAGGTGATAATCCATTCCCTTATTTTTAGGGCAGACCGTTTGACATGTATCACATCCATAAATACGATTCCCTAGCTTTCCGCGAAATTCATCTGGAAGAAACCCTTTCGTTTGTGTCAAAAAAGCGATGCACTTTTGCGCATTTAACTGTCCACCTTGCACGAGCGCACCGGTTGGACAAATGTCCACACACTTATTACAAGTACCACAGAGATCTTCCATTGGAGTATCTGGTTCAAATGGTATATTCGTAATCATTTCTCCTAAGTAAACGTAAGAACCAAATTCAGGTGTAATAATGGAACAATTCTTTCCGCTCCAGCCAATTCCAGCTCGCTGGGCAACCGCCCGATCAACAAGCTCTCCAGTATCTACCATGGATTTCAATGTGGCATTAGGGATACGTGAAAGAATATATTTCTCAAGCTTTTTCAATCGGTCCCTTAATATGACATGATAATCAGTTCCCCAAGAGGCTCTACAAAAAATCCCTCTTCGTTCTCCCTTTTTACTCACGACGCGGACTTTCATTTTTGAGGGATAGGCTAATGCAATAGATATAATCGACCTAGGCTCATCCATTAAAAGCGAAGGGTCAACCCGCTTGTCGATATCCGGTTCTTCAAAACCAGAATGATACTGCAACCTCTGCTGATGAAGTAATCTTATTTTCATTTCATCAAATGTCGTAGAAGTCGTAAACCCTATTTTGTCTATTCCAATTGTCTTACTATATTCAATTACATCCAGCTTAAATTTCTGCCAATTCACCCCTAATCCCTCCTTTCTTATCTGCTAATAATAATCTATCTCCAATCATTCATCTATTCCAACATGTTCGTCCTTCTAACAAGTTTATGATAAACTATTTCCAATCATATTTGGAGGTGAAAGAAATGGATTTGACGATTCATCCTACTATTTGTTCACTTATCCCAGATTTTAAAATCGGGATGATTACTTACAGTGGTATTCAAGTATCAGACTCTCCTCAAATGCTCAAAGGGCGTTTACAAATGTTTCAAGAATCTATATTCTTTGATCTTGAATCAAAGAATGTAACAGATTTTCCTGGAATTGATGAATGGCGTGGAATCTTTAAAAAAATCGGCAAAGACCCTAATCGATATCGCCATTCTGCAGAAGCGCTATACCGAAGAGTGAAAAAAAATAACTTTGTTCCATCCGTTCACAGCGCTACAGACCTGAACAATTTCTTTTCTCTTCAATACAGGGTTCCCATTGGCATATATGACCTAGACAAACTCAGTGGTACAATCGAGATGCGTATAGGAGCTACAGGAGAAGTGTACGAAGGATTAAATGGAAGAGAAAATTCATTGGAACATCTCTTGATTACAGCTGATGAATCCGGCCCGTTTGGAACACCTTTTGTAGATTCACAAAGGTCAGCCGTCACAGTAGAAACGACCAACGCACTTCAAATTGTATATTTAAGACCTTCCTTGACCTCCGAAGAAAGTACTAAGCTAATAGAGTCCCTAATGAATATGTTTACCCAAATTCATGGAGGAGAAAGTCAATTTCAAGTAAAAGGATGCTAAGGAGCATCCTTTTTTTGTATTCATTAGGTCAGAACAAAGAAAAAACGCAATACCACGTTATGTTTCAAACGAGATACTGCGTTGTGACCTAATATGTATGGAGCGGGTGATGGGAATCGAACCCACGACATCAGCTTGGAAGGCTGAGGTTTTACCATTAAACTACACCCGCGTTGCAAAATTACTCAGAATTTGTCGAAGCTTATGCAAAAAATAAAACAGGAAAACCTGTTATGAGAGATACCGGTGGTCGGGGTCGAACCGACACTCCAGAAGGAACACGATTTTGAGTCGTGCGCGTCTGCCAATTCCGCCACACCGGCATATCAAGTTACTATTAAGTGGTGCCGAGGACCGGAATCGAACCGGTACGGTAGTCACCTACCGCAGGATTTTAAGTCCTGTGCGTCTGCCAGTTCCGCCACCCCGGCATTTATCGTAAGGCTTGTCCAAGTGTGTAAAAAAAAGATGGAGGCGGCAACCGGATTCGAACCGGTGGTAAAGGTTTTGCAGACCTCTGCCTTACCACTTGGCTATGCCGCCGAAAAAATATGGAGCGGAAGACGGGATTCGAACCCGCGACCCCCACCTTGGCAAGGTGGTGTTCTACCACTGAACTACTTCCGCAAATGGCTGGGCTAGCAGGATTCGAACCTACGCATGACGGAGTCAAAGTCCGTTGCCTTACCGCTTGGCTATAGCCCAATGAATGAACGATCACTATTTTTTAATTTTTATGATGACAATACTTAATATATGCAATTGAATATGAGATGTTACTAAAAATGGGGCGACTGATGGGAATCGAACCCACGAGTGTCGGAGCCACAATCCGATGCGTTAACCACTTCGCCACAGCCGCCATAATGAATATTAAGTTTGGTTGGCAGGGGCAGTAGGAATCGAACCCACACCGGAGGTTTTGGAGACCTCTGTTCTACCGTTAAACTATGCCCCTATTTAATGGTGGAGGGGGACGGATTCGAACCGCCGAACCCGAAGGAGCGGATTTACAGTCCGCCGCGTTTAGCCACTTCGCTACCCCTCCAGTAATATGAATGATTATAACATATAAATAACACTTATAGTATTCCTATAGTGTCATAATAGTACATAAAATGGTGGCTCAGGACGGAATCGAACCGCCGACACAAGGATTTTCAGTCCTTTGCTCTACCAACTGAGCTACTGAGCCAAATGAAATGGCGGTCCGGACGGGACTCGAACCCGCGACCTCCTGCGTGACAGGCAGGCATTCTAACCAACTGAACTACCGGACCAAATTGCGGGGACAGGATTTGAACCTGCGACCTTCGGGTTATGAGCCCGACGAGCTACCAGACTGCTCCACCCCGCGATAATAGTATATAATGGTGGAGGATGACGGGATCGAACCGCCGACCCCCTGCTTGTAAGGCAGGTGCTCTCCCAGCTGAGCTAATCCTCCATATTAAAGTGGTGACCCGTACGGGATTCGAACCCGTGTTACCGCCGTGAAAGGGCGGTGTCTTAACCGCTTGACCAACGGGCCAGTATATAATGGCGGAGAGCAAGGGATTTGAACCCTTGAGACAGGTTTTGCCCGCCTACACGATTTCCAATCGTGCTCCTTCGGCCACTCGGACAGCTCTCCTAAATGGCTCCGCAGGTAGGACTCGAACCTACGACCGTTCGGTTAACAGCCGAATGCTCTACCACTGAGCTACTGCGGAATAATAATTATAACAGCTTGGCGACGTCCTACTCTCACAAGGGGACAGCCCCTAACTACCATCGGCGCTGAGAAGCTTAACTTCCGTGTTCGGCATGGGAACGGGTGTGACCTTCTCGCTATCGCCACCAAACTATTTAGAAAGACAAATAGTATTATATAAAATATACTAATGTTTTTCAAGAGGTTTTTAATATTTGATCCCTCAAAACTAGATAATGTATAGAAGAAGAAAGAATATCGGTAATGCCATTTTCATAACTAGTCCAGCTACGGCTCCTACCTTCTATCGAAGTTGTACAGTCGCCTTCGCTTTCTTATTTGGTTAAGTCCTCGATCGATTAGTATCAGTCAGCTCCACATGTCACCATGCTTCCACCTCTGACCTATCAACCTGATCATCTTTCAGGGATCTTACTAGCTTGCGCTATGGGAAATCTCATCTTGAGGGGGGCTTCATGCTTAGATGCTTTCAGCACTTATCCCTTCCGCACATAGCTACCCAGCGATGCCTTTGGCAAGACAACTGGTACACCAGCGGTGCGTCCATCCCGGTCCTCTCGTACTAAGGACAGCTCCTCTCAAATTTCCTACGCCCACGACGGATAGGGACCGAACTGTCTCACGACGTTCTGAACCCAGCTCGCGTACCGCTTTAATGGGCGAACAGCCCAACCCTTGGGACCGACTACAGCCCCAGGATGCGATGAGCCGACATCGAGGTGCCAAACCTCCCCGTCGATGTGGACTCTTGGGGGAGATAAGCCTGTTATCCCCGGGGTAGCTTTTATCCGTTGAGCGATGGCCCTTCCATGCGGAACCACCGGATCACTAAGCCCGACTTTCGTCCCTGCTCGACTTGTAGGTCTCGCAGTCAAGCTCCCTTGTGCCTTTACACTCTACGAATGATTTCCAACCATTCTGAGGGAACCTTTGGGCGCCTCCGTTACTCTTTAGGAGGCGACCGCCCCAGTCAAACTGCCCACCTGACACTGTCTCCCGCCCCGATCAGGGGCGTGGGTTAGAATTTCAATACAGCCAGGGTAGTATCCCACCAATGCCTCCACCGAAGCTGGCGCTCCGGCTTCCAAGGCTCCTACCTATCCTGTACAAGCTGTACCAAAATTCAATATCAGGCTACAGTAAAGCTCCACGGGGTCTTTCCGTCCTGTCGCGGGTAACCTGCATCTTCACAGGTACTATAATTTCACCGAGTCTCTCGTTGAGACAGTGCCCAGATCGTTACGCCTTTCGTGCGGGTCGGAACTTACCCGACAAGGAATTTCGCTACCTTAGGACCGTTATAGTTACGGCCGCCGTTTACTGGGGCTTCGATTCAGAGCTTCGCTTACGCTAACCCCTCCTCTTAACCTTCCAGCACCGGGCAGGCGTCAGCCCCTATACTTCGCCTTGCGGCTTTGCAGAGACCTGTGTTTTTGCTAAACAGTCGCCTGGGCCTATTCACTGCGGCTTTTCAGGGCTATTCACCCTAAAAAGCACCCCTTCTCCCGAAGTTACGGGGTCATTTTGCCGAGTTCCTTAACGAGAGTTCTCTCGCTCACCTTAGGATTCTCTCCTCGCCTACCTGTGTCGGTTTGCGGTACGGGCACCTTTTTCCTCGCTAGAGGCTTTTCTTGGCAGTGTGGAATCAGGAACTTCGGTACTTTATTTCCCTCGCCATCACAGCTCCGCCTTATGGTAACGGGATTTGCCTCGTTACCGGCCTAACTGCTTGGACGCGCATATCCAACAGCGCGCTTACCCTATCCTCCTGCGTCCCCCCATTGCTCAAACGGAAAAGAGGTGGTACAGGAATATCAACCTGTTGTCCATCGCCTACGCTTTTCAGCCTCGGCTTAGGTCCCGACTAACCCTGAGCGGACGAGCCTTCCTCAGGAAACCTTAGGCATTCGGTGGATGGGATTCTCACCCATCTTTCGCTACTCATACCGGCATTCTCACTTCTAAGCGCTCCACCAGTCCTTGCGGTCTAGCTTCAACGCCCTTAGAACGCTCTCCTACCACTGACATCGTAGATGTCAATCCACAGCTTCGGTGATACGTTTAGCCCCGGTACATTTTCGGCGCGGAGTCACTCGACCAGTGAGCTATTACGCACTCTTTAAATGGTGGCTGCTTCTAAGCCAACATCCTGGTTGTCTAAGCAACTCCACATCCTTTTCCACTTAACGTATACTTTGGGACCTTAGCTGGTGGTCTGGGCTGTTTCCCTTTCGACTACGGATCTTATCACTCGCAGTCTGACTCCCATGGATAAGTCTTTGGCATTCGGAGTTTATCTGAATTCGGTAACCCGATGGGGGCCCCTAGTCCAAACAGTGCTCTACCTCCAAGACTCTTACTACATGAGGCTAGCCCTAAAGCTATTTCGGAGAGAACCAGCTATCTCCAAGTTCGATTGGAATTTCTCCGCTACCCACACCTCATCCCCGCACTTTTCAACGTGCGTGGGTTCGGGCCTCCATCCAGTGTTACCTGGACTTCACCCTGGACATGGGTAGATCACCTGGTTTCGGGTCTACGACCACATACTCATTCGCCCTATTCAGACTCGCTTTCGCTACGGCTCCGTCTATCCAACTTAACCTTGCATGTAATCGTAACTCGCCGGTTCATTCTACAAAAGGCACGCTATCACCCATTAACGGGCTCTAACTACTTGTAGGCACACGGTTTCAGGATCTTTTTCACTCCCCTTCCGGGGTGCTTTTCACCTTTCCCTCACGGTACTGGTTCACTATCGGTCACTAGGGAGTATTTAGCCTTGGGAGATGGTCCTCCCAGCTTCCGACGGGATTTCACGTGTCCCGCCGTACTCAGGATCCACTCAAGAGGGAACGAAGTTTCAACTACAGGGTTGTTACCTTCTCTGACCAGCCTTTCCAGGCTTGTTCGTTTACTCCGTTCCTTTGTAACTCCGTATAGAGTGTCCTACAACCCCAAGAGGCAAGCCTCTTGGTTTGGGCTAATCCCGTTTCGCTCGCCGCTACTCAGGGAATCGCATTTGCTTTCTCTTCCTCCGGGTACTTAGATGTTTCAGTTCCCCGGGTCTGCCTTCCATATCCTATGTATTCAGATAAGGATTCCATCCCATTACGGATAGAGGGTTTCCCCATTCGGAAATCTCCGGATCAAAGCTTACTTACAGCTCCCCGAAGCATATCGGTGTTAGTACCGTCCTTCATCGGCTCCTAGTGCCAAGGCATTCACCGTGCGCCCTTTCTAACTTAACCTATAAGCTTTCAATACACATCGCATCTCTTCGTCAGCTTCCTTCGCTCCGCTCCTCATGTACGTAAGTACATTCCGGTGCTCACTCAGTTGCTTCCTCGACCTGCTCGCGTCTTGAAACCTTCTAATTTCTTGTTTAGAGAAAATCTTAAGATTGGCGATTACTCGGTAATTCTTTTTTCTTCTATATTTCATTATCTAGTTTTCAAGGAACAAGTTCACTTTCTTCTATAATAAGAAGAGAGTTTGTTATAGAGAGATTGCTCTCTCAAAACTAAACGAACCATAAGCGTCAACTTTCATGTAAATATCCTTAGAAAGGAGGTGATCCAGCCGCACCTTCCGATACGGCTACCTTGTTACGACTTCACCCCAATCATCTGTCCCACCTTAGGCGGCTGGCTCCAAAAGGTTACCCCACCGACTTCGGGTGTTACAAACTCTCGTGGTGTGACGGGCGGTGTGTACAAGGCCCGGGAACGTATTCACCGCGGCATGCTGATCCGCGATTACTAGCGATTCCGGCTTCATGCAGGCGAGTTGCAGCCTGCAATCCGAACTGAGAATGGTTTTATGGGATTGGCTAAACCTCGCGGTCTTGCAGCCCTTTGTACCATCCATTGTAGCACGTGTGTAGCCCAGGTCATAAGGGGCATGATGATTTGACGTCATCCCCACCTTCCTCCGGTTTGTCACCGGCAGTCACCTTAGAGTGCCCAACTGAATGCTGGCAACTAAGATCAAGGGTTGCGCTCGTTGCGGGACTTAACCCAACATCTCACGACACGAGCTGACGACAACCATGCACCACCTGTCATCCTGTCCCCCGAAGGGGAACGCCCTATCTCTAGGGTTGTCAGGAGATGTCAAGACCTGGTAAGGTTCTTCGCGTTGCTTCGAATTAAACCACATGCTCCACCGCTTGTGCGGGCCCCCGTCAATTCCTTTGAGTTTCAGTCTTGCGACCGTACTCCCCAGGCGGAGTGCTTAATGCGTTAGCTGCAGCACTAAAGGGCGGAAACCCTCTAACACTTAGCACTCATCGTTTACGGCGTGGACTACCAGGGTATCTAATCCTGTTCGCTCCCCACGCTTTCGCGCCTCAGCGTCAGTTACAGACCAGAGAGTCGCCTTCGCCACTGGTGTTCCTCCACATCTCTACGCATTTCACCGCTACACGTGGAATTCCACTCTCCTCTTCTGCACTCAAGTTCCCCAGTTTCCAATGACCCTCCACGGTTGAGCCGTGGGCTTTCACATCAGACTTAAGGAACCGCCTGCGCGCGCTTTACGCCCAATAATTCCGGACAACGCTTGCCACCTACGTATTACCGCGGCTGCTGGCACGTAGTTAGCCGTGGCTTTCTGGTTAGGTACCGTCAAGGTACCGCCCTATTCGAACGGTACTTGTTCTTCCCTAACAACAGAGTTTTACGATCCGAAAACCTTCATCACTCACGCGGCGTTGCTCCGTCAGACTTTCGTCCATTGCGGAAGATTCCCTACTGCTGCCTCCCGTAGGAGTCTGGGCCGTGTCTCAGTCCCAGTGTGGCCGATCACCCTCTCAGGTCGGCTACGCATCGTTGCCTTGGTGAGCCGTTACCTCACCAACTAGCTAATGCGCCGCGGGCCCATCTATAAGTGATAGCCGAAGCCATCTTTCAGAATCCTAACATGTGTTAGGAGCCATTATCCGGTATTAGCCCCGGTTTCCCGGAGTTATCCCAGTCTTATAGGCAGGTTGCCCACGTGTTACTCACCCGTCCGCCGCTAATCTTTAAAAGCAAGCTTTTAAAGATCCGCTCGACTTGCATGTATTAGGCACGCCGCCAGCGTTCGTCCTGAGCCAGGATCAAACTCTCCATTAAAGAGTATTGATTAGCTCAATAGTTAAAACAAATTAAAACGTTGACGTTATGGTTCGTTTAGTTTTCAAAGAACAATCATCGTCGCCGAGAAGCGACTTTATTAATATAACATTTATCAGTTGTTATTGTCAACAACTTTTTTAATTTTTAATCCGTCAGCTGCAAGCCTTAAAGCAACTGTTTCGCAGCGACGGATATAAATATAACAAGTATTTTTTAAATGGTCAATACTTTTTCAAAAAAATTATTCTATCGCTCTATAATATCTATGATAAATTCCTTGACCCTTTGTTTCTACTTCTACAACACCTATTACTTTTTTATCAATCAGATATTCTACTAACATTCCTAGATCAACCGAATAATAGCTTAATTCGGGATGAAGCATCATCTCATTGAAGGTCCATTGTTCTTTTTCCTTTAGGACATCAATTAAATGAACAATGGCTGATTTCGTTCTCGAATGAATTAAAAATTCACTTGCTAAAAACAATAATTCTAATCTCTTTTCAATTTCTTCCTCACTATTAACTAGTTCCTCATAAAATTTGAAGATTTCAGGCTCAATTTGCTTCACTTGATTCCAAACTGTTACTTCTGGATGGAATCCATTTTCAATCACAGCTAATCTAGCTAAATGATGAAGTGAATGAACCACATGGTTATAAGCATCTAAATTATTCCCGTTCTCAAAAAAGGCTTTCCCATCCATATATCGTCTAATTAGTTTAGCAAACTCTAGCCCCATTTTGATTTTTCTTCCATAGAAAGGGAAATCACGTAGTTCAACCTTCAGCTCACTAATGTATTCATTTCGATCAAATACAATCTTCCCATTGTAAATCCAATCAATGATTCTACGGTTCGTACCTAATAGGAGCCACTCTTTTAATTGCGTTTCAGAGACAATTTGTAAAGCAGCTTTCTTTTCTTTGTACGTATAATGCTTAACAAAAACCGGCTGCTCTAGCTCTTTAACGATAATTAACAATACAACATCAAATGTATCCGTAAGCGAAATCGCTTTTTCTCTTTTTTCTATAATTAGAACACCTAGAGTATTAGGTTGACTTGCCCGTTCCTGGTATAAGGGACGAAGAATGTCCTCCATAATCATTCCTCCATTTTATTGATAGGTTATTACCTTCGACAATTATAATAAAAATCCTGCTAAAACATAAGACAATTTTCGACAAACACAAGCATTATCTTATAACAATTTTTATGATATAGTAATGCTTTAGGAGGGAATTTAAATGGCTAAATATTCAAGTAAAATAAATAAAATTCGTAGCTTTGCATTAAGTTTGATATTTATTGGCTTTATCGTTATGTATGGAGGAATATTCTTTAAGAATTCCCCCATATTAATGGTCATATTTATGATCTTAGGTTTACTATTTATTGTCGCAAGCACGGTCGTTTACTTTTGGATTGGAATGCTTTCGACGAAAACTGTCCAAGTTGAGTGTCCGAATTGCGGAAGACACACAAAAATGCTAGGTCGAGTGGATATGTGTATGTATTGTAACGAGCCATTAACTCTAGACCGCAACTTAGAAGGTAAAGAGTTTGATGAAAAATACAATCGAAAAAAGGAAATTTAGATAGGCTTGGCATAACCGCCAGGCTTTTTTACTTAATTCATACGTTTCCACATCACACACATACAAGTTATGAGCGATTTTCTATACTTAATCTTCGAAAGTTTGCCATATCCGAGCGATTTCTTATTATTTTGGAGCGAAAATTAAAAAATGAGAGCGAAAACCGAAGCATTTAGAGCGAACGCTCAAAAAAGGAGCGTTCGCTCACAAACTCCCCTCAACAGAAGCAGCCATACTTCAAACATCTGCAGTTCCTATTATTATAGCCTTGACTTCCCTAGAAATATCCATATTCCCTCACCCTCACATACTTATGGGCGTGTTCCTTTTAACAACAAAAAAACCGATAGTTATTTAACTATCAGTTTCATACGCTTTAGTGCGTTTCTTTGACGGTACAATTCGGACATGTTCCATAGATCTCCATGCGATGATGACTTACTTTAAACCCTGTAACATGGGAAGCTAGATGCTCTACTTCGTCTAGACCTGGGTAATGGAAGTCGACAATCTTCCCGCAATCTTCACATATCACATGATAATGATCGGTAGTGATGAGATCAAATCGGCTAGAAGCATCCCCGTATGTTAATTCCTTTACAAGGCCAACTTCACGGAATACTCTTAAATTATTGTAAACTGTTGCCACACTCATATTCGGGAACTTCCCTTCAAGAGCCTTATAAATATCATCTGCGGTTGGATGTGACATTGAGTTTATTAAAAATTCAAGTATCGCATGACGTTGCGGGGTAATCCGGACGCCCGTCTGTTTCAAGGTATCTAAAGCTTCTTTCAAGTTCACTTGCGACACCGCCATGCACCTCTTTTCTTCTAAAAAGAATTCTTACTTTATAATCTTTATAAATAGTGTACTAATTTCTTACTACTTTTGTCAATATAACAAACTCCGTAATAGCAACAAAGCCACTGATTTATTCGTGAAGTGTCTTCTCCTCTGCGCCAAGATGCAAATTAACAAACCTTGCTGCTACAAACAATAGATCAGATAATCTATTTAAGTATGACAACACAAGGGGATTAACATCCTCCCCTAATGCTACCGCACATCTTTCCGCTCTCCGTACAATGGTCCTAGCTAGATGAAAGGATGCCCCCGATGGATGACCTCCTGGCAAAATAAAATTCGTTAGAGCAGGGAGTGCACTCTCCCACTTATCAATTGTCTGTTCAAGCATTTCAATTTCCTTTTCCTCTAACATCCACTTCACCTGCTTCCCCTTCGGTGTAGCAAGTTCTGCTCCTACATGGAATAAAGTCGTCTGCACTTTATGGAACACTTCGTCTACCGAGTCCTTCCCATCAAAGAATTCGCCTTTTAAATACCCTAAAGCAAGACCAATCATAGAATTAGCTTCATCACATGTACCGTAAGCTTCCACCTTGAGATCATTTTTTACAACACGTTCACCATAGATCAAGGAAGTTGTCCCTTTATCACCTGTTTTTGTATAGATTTTCATCCTTAATACCCCCTTTTATAGTCAATTACATTTTGGTATCCATCTTTATTATTCATATATATATGCAGGTTATGTTTAAAAATATCAAAGGATCTAGGTAAGTATTCCTTTGTAATACTAGAAAGATGGGGTGTAACCGTTACTTCGTCCATCTTCCAAAATGGACTACCCTCGCTCAGAGGCTCTTGGTTAAAAACATCTAAATACGCATGTGCAATGAGCTTTTGTTCAAACACTTGCAAAAGAACCTCTTCTTCCACAAGATCTCCTCGGCCAATATTAATAAATACTGCTGACCTTTTCATTTGCTCAAAATCAGCAAGCTTCAGCAAGTGCTTTGTCTCCTTTGTACTTGGCAGAACCGATACAATAAAATCCGCTTTTGGAAGTGCCACTGTGAGATCATCTATTTTATAAAGCTCATCTACGTAGTCCACTTTACCACCACTTCGGTTAATCCCAATTGTATTCATGCGGAATGCTTTCCCCAAACGAGCAATTTCTCCACCGATTGCCCCTGCTCCAACAATTAATAGAGTCTTTCCGCACAATTCACCCATTGGCAACTTTCGATTCCAAAAATATTTCTGTTCGTTATTCCTTAAAGCATTTACTTGTTTTACATGCTGCAGCATACAACTTAAAGTGAATTCAGCCATTGGAATTTTATGTACTCCGCGAGCATTTGTGACAAGAATTTCTTTTTCTTCACAGATAGTTAAAGGCATTTGGTCCAGTCCAGCTGACATCACCATAATCCATTTTAACTGACTAGCTTTTTCAATATCCTTCTCATTAAGATCTTCTCCGTATGTAATGAAAACCTCTGCCTCGTAAAATGCTTCTTTTGCTGCCTCAAAACCTTTAAAAAATTGAAAGTTCACTCCAGGGAACTGCTCTTGAACCTCATTTTGAATAAAATCTGGCGGCATAATCGATGACACAATTCTCATATCCCTTTCCCTCCCGTTATATGCTACTTAATAAAGTATATATTCTAATAATTCTCTCGGCAATCAAGTGAGTATTCGTATGGTTTCTATAATTGAGCTTTACAAAAAAAGAAGCAGGCCACTATTGACCTGCGGAAAAATTTATCTGAGGAGGTATGCCCTAATAAAATGATATTCAATCCTTGTTTAAACGAATGGACACATGCCTTGTGTTTAGAAAAATAGGCTTAAAGATTTTCTTTAATATAAGTGAGAGCTTCCTCCACATGGCCTTTCACTTTGACCTTGCGCCATTCTTTAATTAGCTTCCCATCCCTGTCGATTAGAAAGGTGGATCGCTCAATCCCCATATATTCTTTACCAAAGTTTTTCTTTAACTTCCAAACATCATATGCTTCTGCGAGTTGATGGTCCTCATCTGAAAGTAGTAAAAACGGAAGACCATGCTTTTCAATAAATTTATCATGACGGTTTAACGGATCTGGGCTAACCCCAAGGATGACTGCATTCACTTCTTTAAAGCTTTCATGCTGATCACGAAAGTCACAAGCCTGTGTAGTGCACCCTGGCGTCATATCTTTTGGATAGAAATACAACACGACATTTTTTCCGCGAAAATCAGATAATTTAACCTTTTCTCCATTGCTAGCTTCCACCTCGAAATCTGGTGCTAATTCTCCGATATCAAAAGCCATCATAATCCCTCCAGCTAAACAGTATTCTACTGTAAGCCTATCCAATTTCTCAAAAAAAGACAAATACTAATGCTTATTTTCCATATCAAACACCGCTCTTGCGACAAAAGCAGCCGGTATGGTATACCCTATTAGGGCCTCAAGAACAGCTATTAACCTCCCAATGCCAATGGGAGAAATATCCCCATAGCCTACAGAAAACAAGGTGATAGCGCTAAAATATAGTCCCGTTTCTAATCTATTCAAAAAGCTTCCCACCATATTTTGCCCACCTTCAATTAAAACGACATACCCGTATAACTCTAGGATGATATAAATTAATCCAAACCCAATAAGTACAGTTAAGTAGACAAAAGCAAGAAAGATAAAATTCTCAAAAGAAACTCGTTTACCTTTAATTTTATGAGGAATAAATAACATCCGTAGACTCATCCCAATGCAAAGACAAATAAATAATAAAATGATCAACAATGCCATTTACTTCCCTCTTCCATCAAAAGCTATACCCCATTATACGCTTGTACGATGTTGAGTATGTCAGGTAGACATGAGAAAAACCCAAGCATAGATATAGGCGCTTGGGTTTCTTCCTATTCTTTTATACCGTTGAGTGTTGATTTTTAATTACCTGCTCCTCGGTATCTTTTTACACCTTCATTCCATAGGAGGACAGCTGCTACAAAGAAAATTATGCCAATAAAAGGAGTTAAAAAAGCATATATATACCACTCTTCTTTTCCTAGGAAATAGGCAGAGGGGTACACTCCAACAAAAGCAAAAGGAAGAATCCACGTGAGCACAAACCGAATGATTTTATTATAAATATCAACTGGGTATCGACCATAATTTCCGATGTTATACATCATCGGCATAATTGATGTTCTTGCATCTGCCCAAAAGCTGACACAAGCAAGCATAATAAAGATTCCCGCATACACTAGCACCCCACCTAAAACAAAGATAAGAAATATCAACGGATCATACCAATGAAGTTCTAACCCTAAAAGGCTACCAGCATAGGCCATAACAGCAATTCCTGTAATCGTTCCAAACAAGGATTCAAGTTCCATACGTTCTAATATCACTTGAAACAAGCTATGAACGGGGCGCGTAAGGATCCGGTCAAGTTCTCCTTTTACAATATATCTCTCGTTAAAATCCCATATATTAAAGAATGAAGTAAATACCGCATAGGGGACTAGGAAAAAACCGTAGATAAATATGATTTCTTCTCTGTTCCATCCACTCAGAAAATTGGTATGACCAAAGACAACGAGGATAAATATCAAGTTCACGGCTTGAAATAATAAATCTGAAATCACTTCGACAAACAAATCCGCTCGGTATTGAAGGCGGGTTTTCATATATTGGGCGACATAGTGAAAAAAGATATGAACATAAAACATACTCGTCACCCTCCTTGTATAACCAGTTGTTTTTTAGCGATATTCCAAAGAAATTGAATCGGGATAAAGAGGATAATAACCCAAACCCCTTGCAATATAATGGCTTCCAGCGCTTCAGCTTCAGAAAATCCATTAGTAAAAATCATACTCGGCACATAGCTGATCCCTTGAAATGGCAAAAAGCGAAATACTTCCTGAGCCCATAAAGGAAAGAAGCTAATTGGAAGCAGTAACCCTGAAAATAGATCAATGACCATTCGCTTCGCACGGATCAGCCCGGTATTATTATATAAGAAGAAAGTTGTAATCCCAGTAAGTAAATTAATCTGTGTATTAATTAAGAAGCTAAGCAAAATCGATAAGCTAAACAATCCCCATGTGGACAAATCGGACGAAATCCTTAGCGGGAAAAGGAATGAAACAATGACCATACCAGGAACAGAGAAGAAAAGCAGTCTGAAAACCCCTTCCCCCAGACCCTGCATCGTTTTCATTCCCAAATAATTATAGGGACGAATCAATTCAACAGCCACTTTTCCTTCCTTAATTTCCGCCGCCATCTCACGATCAATATTATTAAAATAAAAAGCCCTTGCCATCCACGCAACGGCAACATATGTTGTCATTTGAATAACGGACAGCCCTTCGATTTCTTCCTTCCCGCCATATATGGCTTTCCATAAAAAATAGTACGCACCAATGTTAATACTATAAATAAGAATGCCTGTATAATAATTGGTTCGGTAAGCAAGCATCATTAAGAAGCGAATCCGAATCATTTCAATATATTTTTCCAATAGATTTCACCTCTTACACAGCACCTTTATCATAAATATTGCGAATGATTTCTTCCGTTGACGTTTCTTTGATTTTGATGTCCTTGATTTTAAATGCTGCTACTACCTTCGCAATTAACGTCGATATCGTTTCATCATCATCCTCTGTCAATGCTTGATATACTTGCCCTTTTTCTCCTTTTTCCCATTTCACATCAAGACCCTTTGTAAGAGCTATAAGACCTAGTAATTCGACAGGTTCTAAAAATTCAAATTGAATGGCTTTTCCTTCTCCCCACTTTTCCTTCAAGCTTTGTAAAGCGCCATCGTAAATGATTTTCCCTTCATCTAGCATGACCACCCGCTCACAAAGGGCTTCAATATCGGAAAGATCATGTGTGGTAAGTAAAATAGTTGTGTTGTACTTCGCGTTAATTTCTTTTAAAAATTCTCTAATTTTCAGCTTTACCAATACATCCAACCCAATAGTAGGTTCATCTAGAAACAATAATGGTGGATTATGAATAAGTGACGCCGCCAGCTCGCAGCGCATCCGTTGCCCTAATGATAGCTTTCGAACGGGCTTATCCAATAATGGCTCAATATCTAACGTTCGAATGACATGACCCATATGTTCGTTATACTGTTCATCAGACACTTTATACACTTTTTTTAATAATCGGAATGACTCTTGAACAGCAATGTCCCACCATAGCTGCGATCGCTGACCGAATACAACACCAATCGTCTGAACAAAGCGCTCTCTGTCTTGATGCGGATTCATTCCGTTAACCGTAACTTCACCAGCTGTAGGTGTGAGAATACCCGTGAGCATTTTAATCGTCGTCGATTTTCCTGCTCCATTTTCACCTATATAGCCAACCATTTCTCCCTGCTTCACTTGAAAGCTAATATCATTAACCGCAGGTACAATTTTATAATTACGCGTAAAGAGGTCACGAAAAGCACCCTTCAATCCTTCTCTACTTGAATAGGACTGAAACTCCTTACGTAAGTCCTTTACAACTATTGCATCCTCCATGTTGTTCTCCTCCTAGTTTCCATGCACTAACAAATTAGTTTATCGAAACAATTAGCACAACTCAACTTTGATGCACCCATCTTAAAAAATTCGTACAATAGGCTTCTTCTCTGAAAACATGATAGAATAATACTTGCAATTAATCCTAAGGAGGATCGTTATGCAATTCACTAATTCTGAACGATTACATACAGAAGCATCAGAACATATTGTAGGGGGAGTAAACAGCCCTTCGAGATCTTATAAAGCTGTTGGCGGGGGAGCCCCTGTCGTCATGGAGCGAGCACAAGGAGCCTATTTTTGGGATGTAGATGGCAATCAATACATTGATTATTTAGCAGCCTATGGTCCAATTATAACAGGTCATGCTCACCCACATATTACAGAAGCCATTAAGAAAGCAGCTGAAACAGGTATTCTTTATGGTACACCCACTCCACATGAAGTGAAATTTGCCAAAATGTTAAAAGATGCAATGCCAGGCCTTGAAAAGGTACGCTTTGTAAACTCTGGAACAGAAGCGGTCATGACAACGATTCGTGTCGCACGTGCCTATACAGGAAGAGATAAAATCATTAAATTCGCTGGATGTTACCACGGTCATTCAGACCTCGTTCTTGTTGCGGCCGGTTCAGGGCCCTCTACATTAGGTACACCAGACTCAGCTGGCGTCCCAAAGAGCATCGCTCAAGAAGTGATTACTGTACCATTTAACGATATCGAACCATTTAAAGAAGCACTTGAAAAATGGGGAGATCAAATTGCGGCTGTACTCGTTGAACCGATTGTTGGAAACTTTGGGATTGTTGAGCCATTTTCAGGGTTTCTAGAACAGGTAAACGAGCTTACCCACCAAGCAGGTGCCCTCGTTATTTATGACGAGGTTATTACCGCCTTCCGGTTTATGTATGGCGGAGCACAGGATATGCTTGGAATCCAACCCGATTTAACCGCTATGGGGAAAATCATTGGTGGCGGCCTTCCAATTGGTGCCTATGGCGGCAAAAAAGAAATCATGGAGAAAGTCGCACCCCTCGGTCCAGCATATCAAGCAGGAACAATGGCAGGGAACCCCGCTTCCATCTTAGCAGGAATAGCTTGTTTAGAAGTATTAAAACAAGATGGTGTTTATGATTATTTAGATCGATTAGGAGCTATGCTTGAAGAAGGAATTTCTCAATCTGCTCTAAAGCATCAAATCCCTATTACGATCAATCGTCTAAAAGGTGCACTGACCATCTACTTTACTACTGAAAAGGTAGTCAATTACGAACAAGCAGAGAATACAGACGGAGACATGTTTGCTAAATTCTTTAAACTCATGCTACACCAAGGTATTAACTTAGCACCTTCTAAATATGAAGCATGGTTTGTGACGATTGCTCATACTCAAGAAGACATTGAATCCACCCTCCAAGCAGTTGACCATGCATTTGAAGCACTGAAAACAGAATAAATATTCATTTTTTATACAACCTGAGTCACTTGCATAGACTCAGGTTTTTATATCATCACTTATGAAAACGTTTACATTATAGGTTTTATTAGAGATAGAAACAAACTCTCACCCCAATTACCCATCCAACTTTTTGTATATTTAATTGATTTCAGAAAATTCTTATGATATGATGTAACTACTACTTTTGAAAAAAATCCATATATTCATTACACATCAATAGTAAACCATTCGTCTTTCCACATTATTTTCTTAAATCCATTCTTTTCGAATTTTATATAGGAGGTGAAACGGCTGAGAGGGAATTCCCCTTGTTGAAGCCGATCGTTATGACACAACCTTGGAGTCCTTCAAAGTTTTCAGAGTTTTACCGCGAGGAACATGATGCTTGCGGAATTGTTTCGTGTATGGAGAAAAAGAACATCCCCACTCGAGAGAATATTTTCAGCTGTATTGATGCGCTTGTCACGATGAACCACCGTGCTGGTTTTATTAATGGAGAAGGGGATGGAGTTGGTATTCACATCGATATCCCTAAAGCATTATGGAGAGAAAAATTAACACAGGTAGGAGTTAATCCTGCATTCGTTGATCAATCTGGCTTTGTTGTCGGTCATGTATTTATCTCTCGTAAAGCAAATGTCTCAGAGATCCAAACAGATATCCTCTCCATGCTTGAAGCTGCTGGTCTAGCTGTTCAATTTCAGGCAACTGATGTAACGAACTCTTCTGCCCTTGGTCCAATTGCTATTCAGGAGAATCCAGTATTTTGGCAGTTCGCTTGTGTATCCTCTGAAGAATCACAAGTCCTTTCAAAAAAACTATTTGAATTGACGATTGAGTTCGAAAAAAATCTAGCTGTTCATGTCGCTTCTCTTAGCTCCCATCACGCAGTTTATAAAGTAATGGGTGCTGGTGATATTCTACCAAAATATTATCACGACTTAGCGAGCCCACTCGTAGCATCAACGATGACACTTGGGCATAACCGCTATTCTACAAATACATTATCGAGTTTTTTCCGTGTACAACCTTTTAGTATCCTTGGGCACAATGGGGAAATTAATACGATCGCCAAGCTTCGCGATGAGGCTAAGATGCTTGGTGTACCACTTGTAAAAGATGGAAGCGATTCACAGGACCTTAGCCGTACACTTGAGACGTTTATTTGTCGAGACGGTTTATCTTTGTTCGAAGCAATGGATATTATGTTCCCGCCAATTATTAATGAAATCAAGTCCTACTCGGAACATTTACAAGACTTATATACTTATATGCGTGAGGCTTGGGGGCATTTTGCCCAAGGACCAGCCGGGATCATCTCCCGTTTCGGTGACGAAGCCGTATTTAGCGTGGATGCCCTCGGTTTAAGACCATTATGGATGCTTGAAACTGAAAGCTCTTATTTATTTTCCTCTGAGCCTGGAATCATTCCATCTACTGAATATATCAATGATCCAAAGCCTTTAGCTCCTGGAGAAAAGGTTGGCTTAAAGTGGAATAACGATACTCTTGAAGTGTTCGAGCATTCTAGCTACCAGCAAGAAGTTTACAGTCGTTTTTCACAACGAGTAGACGTGACAAATACGCGAAAAAACCTCGTTGCACCAGCATTAGACAAGATTATCACGATGACATACCCTACTAAAATTCATAATGGACAATATAAATCCTTTGGCTGGGAACGAGACCATGTTCAGCTCGTTGAACAAATGGCGGACAAAGGAATCGAGCCGATTCGATCCCTTGGCCATGATGCACCGTTAGCCGCTTTAAATACAGAACGAAAGAACATTGCTGATTTCATAAAAGAAAGTGTAGCAGTCGTTACCAACCCTGCGATTGACCGAGATCGAGAAACCGAGCACTTCTCTACAAGAACGATTATTGGGAAACGCCCTTCCCTTTTGGAGAATAAAGAAACGAACTCACCGATTCTTGAACTCACGTCTCCTATCCTACTAGAAGGCAAGCATGGCTATGATTCTTCATTACAGCTTGCTCAGCCAAGCTACGATCAAGTACTACAAGTGTTCCAAGCAGATAATCTAGTAAGCTATATTTCTAGTACATTTAAACAAAACGAATCCATCAAAGATGCATTAACGCGCATTTCAAATCAAACGATTGAGGAAGTGAAAGCTGGTAAAACGCTCATCGTATTAGATGATGGAAAAGCTCATCAGCACGATCATTTCTTTATTGATCCGCATCTGGTAATTTCAGCTGTAGATCAAGCACTTGTTGAGGAGGAACTTAGAAGAGAATGTTCCCTATTATTACGTTCAGCTGCGATTAGATCTCTCCATGATTTGATTGTCGCATTTGGATTAGGTGCAGATATCCTAAGCCCTTATTATATGTTCACAACCGTATTAGACGAATCTACCGAGCCATTAGTGAACCTCTATAGTGCTTTAACAAAAGGATTAGAGAAGGTCATTTCCACAATTGGGATTCATGAGCTTAGAGGGTACGGCCGTCTCTTCTCTTCTATCGGATTAAATGAAGAAGTTGCTGATTATGTAAAAACTGTAAACTTCTTTGGTTCAAAAGAGCTCAAATATAATTTTCAAATGATGAAGGAAGATGCCTTTTTGCGTGCAGAGGATTTCCACAACGAGAAAGAACGCATTGGGAAAACCTTTCACCTCTTCCCGCGTATCTGGAAGGCCATCGGAGAGGTTGCCCAATCAGGAGATTATGCTGGTTATCGTGAAAAAATTACTGAGCAGGAAGACCAAAATCCTACAACCATTCGCCATTTAACCGGTATTCGCAAAGCCAACCGTGCTCTTTCACCAGATGATGTGAATTTATCAGTTGGCGAACATAGTTATCCATTTGTTATTGCTTCGATGTCATTCGGTTCACAGAATGAAATTGCTTTTAGAGCATATGCTGAAGGAGCTAATCGTCTGAATATGATTAGCTTAAATGGCGAAGGTGGAGAAATGAAGGATATGCTCGGAAAATATCCAAAAACAAGAGGCCAACAAATTGCGTCCGGCCGTTTTGGTGTAAATGCTGAGCTGTTGAACTCTTCCAACCTATTAGAGATCAAAATTGGGCAAGGGGCAAAGCCAGGGGAAGGCGGACACCTACCAGGATCAAAGGTAACTGCCAAAATAGCAGAAGCTCGAAATGCTACGATTGGTTCCGATTTAATTTCGCCATCTAATAACCATGATATCTATTCAATTGAAGACTTAGCCCAAATGATCCATGAATTGAAAACAGCTAATGATAAAGCAAAAGTAGCGGTTAAGGTACCTGTCGTTCCGAACATCGGTACGATCGCTGTCGGAATTGCCAAAGCTGGAGCAGATATTATAACATTAAGTGGATTTGATGGCGGAACTGGTGCCGCACGAATTCACGCAATCCAAAACGTCGGACTCCCTGTTGAAATAGGAATTAAAGCCGCACACAATGCATTATTGGAAGCAGGTCTTCGCGATGGGGTTGAGCTTTGGGCTGACGGCGGAATTAAGAGTGTATCAGATGTATTAAAAGTGATGTTACTTGGTGCAAACCGAATTGGGTTTGGAACCCTATCTATGCTTGCCATTGGATGTACTACCTGCAGGGGCTGTCATTTAGATACATGTCATGTTGGTATCGCTACACAAATTGATTCAGAAGCTCAAGCAAAAGAACATGGGTTACGACGATTTGTTCCGCGTCAATATGATCTTGCCGTACAAGGGATCGTTAATCTATTCACTGCCTTCGCTAACGAACTGAAGCAATTAGCAGCGGAAGCGGGTATTAAGAATCTTCAACAAGCAGTTGGGCGCTCCGACCTTCTTGAGCAAATAAAAGGCAACGATCAATTAGACCTGTCCTATCTATTAAAAACACTCGACATCGGTCAATTGCATCAACAGGATGCTACTGCTTCCATTCATGAAGCGAAATTGCAGCTTGCTGTAGGAGCAGAATATTTAGACTCTGAAGTGGAAACTTTACACGAATCTCGCGAATTCCACCGCATTACTTCGGAACAGCGTGTATTAGGGAGTCGCGTCTCTTGCCACCGTGTGCGCGGTCGTCTAGACGGATCTTATCAATCATTAGCACCTGTTGAATTAAAATATATGAACGGGTCTATTCCTGGAAACGGACTAGGAGCTTATAATAGCAGAGGAATTGATATAGAAGTAAGCGGTGGTGCCCAAGATGGTGTTGGAAAAACAGCATTTGGCGGCAAAATTGCTATCTTTAAATCTCCTGGAAAGGATGGAAAGCTCTATAATGGTTCTGTCGGAAAAGGCTTTGGCTATGGGGCACAACAAGGCTTGCTAATCGCTCAAGGAAATGCGGATGCACGAGCAGGAATTCGACTTTCTGGAGCTGATATGATAATCGGTGGTCAACTAAAGAAACCACTTCCTAACGCAGAGCATGGCAATATTGGTGCGAATGCCAATATTAAAGGTTTCGCTTTTGAATATATGACCAACGGACGAGGACTTGTTCTTGGAGATCCAGGCCCATGGATTTGCGCAGGAATGACAGGAGGTACTGTCTATCTTCGCCACCAGCCTGAAATGGGCTTAACAAAGGAAGCCTTGCAGCGAAGAATCGCAAAAGGAGCTAAGGTATCGGTAAATCCTCTTTCAGAGAAAGGAATCGCGGATATTACAGAGCTTCTTGAAAGCTATATCCAGCTTCTAGAACTTCAACAGCAACAAACGGAAGCGGCTGAATTAAGGTCCTTGCTAGTGGCTCCTGAAAAGAACTTCCTTCAAGTCGTCCCAGTTAAAGAACAAGCAGATCCTTCCGTTTCAACGGAGTGAGAAGTTTTAACACTAAGAGAGGCATCGGTTATTGCAACCGGTGCCTTATATTTTGAACAAAAGGGACCAGGAACACTCTTAGGTCCTTTTATCATTCTATTAATTAATAAGAATGGATGAGAGAATGGTGATTTCCGCTCCAAGCACTTGCTTCACGGGGGTCCTCGTCCATGGCCTGGGGTCTTATCTGTAACAATATTCCCCAAGAGTCACTTCCATCACCTAATTTGGCTTTTAAAATTTAATTATAAAAAATCGTTTCGTATAGCTGAGAAAAAAATCAACAGCTACTTTAATCCTACCTTGAAGAATATATTAATGTACTAATTGATAGATTTTCATTTTTCACAATGGGAAAGTGTCTCATTGTTACTTTCATCACTTCCACCCTATGAAGTAACGAAAAATAGCTCTTGAACTTCCCAATTAATCCATGTATAGTACAATATTGTTTAACAAATACTCAATCGGTTAAAAGTATGTATAATAGTGAACACGTATATGAATATAATAGTTTAGAAAACCTTTGTCATTAGTTATTTATTTGTAGGAAAGGATTATATCCGTATGAAGCTTGGTGCCCGCATTTTAAAAACGGGAGTCGCAATTATGTTAGCCTTGTTTTTGGCTAAACTCTTTCAATTACCAACCCCTGTCTTTGCTGGAATTGCTGCGATTTTCGCTTTACAACCAACTATTTATCGCTCCTATCTTTCCATAATCGAGCAGATTCAAGGGAATATCTTTGGAGCAATTATTGCAGTTGTGTTTGTCCTGTTATTAGGGAACAGTGTCATTACCATTGGTGTTGCAGCTATCGTTCTCATTATCTTAAATCTTAAGCTAAAAATTGAAAACACCATTCCCCTATCACTTGTAACGCTAATTGCCATAATGGAAACACCTGGAGATACATTTATCCAATTTGCGTTAATTCGCTTTTCAACCATTATTCTAGGTGTATTGTCTGCTTTTATTGTCAATCTCGTCTTTTTACCACCTAAATATGAAACAAAATTATTTTATAAAATATCGGACGTTACCGAAGAGATTACGAAATGGATAAGGTTAAATACAAGACATGCCTCTGAACATATGCTATTGAAAAATGATATTGAAAAACTAAAAGATAGTCTGATTAAAGTAGAACAGCTATATCTTATGTACAAGGAAGAACGGAACTACTTTAAGAGAAATGATTCTGTTAAAGCTCGAAAGCTCGTGATCTACCGCCAGATGATTTCTACTTCAAAGAAAGCTCTAGATACATTGAAGAGACTCCATAGGTATGAGCATGAGCTAAGCCATACATCAGATGAGTTTCAACAGACCATTCAACATCAATTAGATGGTTTAATTAGCCACCATGAACAGGTCATGCTTGTATTTGTTGGAAAAATCAAACCAAAGACTCCTATAGAAGAACAAAGTCAGTGTATAAACAGAGAGAATTTGTTCAACTTATTCTTAACACAACAAAATCAATTAAATGAAGAAGATGAAACATGCTTGTATCACAGCATGCAGGTTGTATCTGCCATCATTGAATACGACGAGCACGTAGAACATTTAGACCTTCTTGTTAATAGCTTTCACTCCTATCACCAAGAAGAAAACGAAGTCGTGTTGGAAGAAGAAGAATAACCATATCCATACTAGGAGTTGGGACATAACTATACGACTCCTTCTCAAAGACGAACAATGACTTTTTTTAAATAGTTAGGTTGTAAAAACAAGTTCGTTCCACTGCGCTGCAGACACGTGCTTTCCGCAGGGAGGAAGCTGAGCCTCCTCCCTGCGCTTTGGTGTCTCAGCCCTTCCTCTATTTCCCTTAGAAGTAGAGTGTCTTCCGCTCCATTCCACTATTTTTATAAATTTGTTTTCCAAACAAACAAAAATACCCAAACTAGTAAAAGGAGATTACTCCTGATTGTTCTGAAATATCATTGACTGATACACTTATGTCCCAGCCTCTATTCATATTTTTATACAAGAAGATCCTTCCCAATTAGTCAGATATCCCCCACATTTAATATAGATACCGACCTTCTTTTTTCCTGCTTCTAAAGAACTAATATTCACATTCTTTTACACTCTATTAACCTTTTTCAGGAACAAAAATGGTAAGATGAGTTGTAACTACTTTCTACAATTTACGACAAAAACCAACAAAGTTAGGGGAAAAAGGAATGATAAAAAAGGGGAATAAAAGTAAGTCAACTGGCACGAATAGCTTACTGGTTAAGATGCTTTCTGCTTTCGTGCCTCTTACTCTAATCGCCATGCTTTCAGTTTCAACTATAAGCCTATATGTTGCCTATCAAAATATTGCAACAGATTCTAAGGTTTGGCTAAAGACCTATGCAGAAGAAATGTTAAAGGAGATTCAAAGGGAATTTATCGGACATCAACGGTTAGCAGAAACGATTAGTGAAACGGTTGGGGTCAATGGGTTATCAATGACGGCAAAGGAATATGAAGAACTGCTAAAAAGACAAGTCCAATTGAATGAGTCAACTTCTGGCAGTGGGGTTTGGTTTGAACCAAACACATATGACCAAGCAATTAAATACTTCGGGCCATATGTTTATAAAGACGGGGACCAATTAATCTATACAGAAGAGTATGGGACAGATGAATACGACTATCCGAAACAGCCCTGGTACACGATTGGCAAAGAAGGAATCGCTTGGACTGATCCTTATTACGATGAAACAACTGACATTACGATGGTGACCACAACTGTTCCGATTAAAAATAGTGCAGACAAATTTATTGGAACGGTAACGGCTGATATTAACCTACAAACGATTAAAGAAAAGGTTCAATCAATTAAGGTGAAGGAATCTGGCTTTGCATTTTTAATCGATAATAACGGCTTCTTCATCTCCCATCCTGATGAAGATAAAATTATGAAAACGAAGCTCGAGGACGATCAAGAACTTGGAGAGCTATCAAAGAGCTTTAGCCATTCCAATGGACAGGTCCAGCTGTCCACATCTAGTGAAACTATGAATATCTATTATTTAACCATCCCTGAAACAGGTTGGAAACTAGCGGTTGCAGTTCCTCAAATTGAGCTATATGCATCCCTGTACAATTTAGCTGTTAAAGTACTTGCAGCTACAATTGTAGTGCTTATCCTTGTCATTTCATTTATCTATTTCTTTAGTAAAAAGCATACGAAGGAAATCAACATTATTAATTCAGCAATGGAAAAATTAGCAGCTGGTGACCTAACCTCCAAGGCAACCGTAAAATCGAAGGATGAACTAGGAAACCTTGCCCATCGGTTAAATGAGACAGTCGATACGATTAAGAAAATGGTCTTATCAATCTATGAAAATGCTCATACACTTGCATCTACTTCTGCACAGTTAAGCGTCTCTTCAGAGGAGACAAATAAAGCTATTCATGAGGTAGCTACTTCCATTCAATACGCAGCTCAAATCACAAATGATGAAGTGCAGCAAATGGCTACTCTAATGCAAGTATATGAGGAAGTTTCAGAACTTGTCGGGATGATCGCTCAAGATGTTCAAAAGCTGCAAGGAAGCACAGATGAAACCAATCTACTTGCAAAAGAAGGAAATGAGTCGATTCTAAGCTTTATTCAAAATATGAAAACAATTGAAAATACAGGAGATCTTGTATCGACTCGAATCAACGGTTTAAGCAAGACAAGTGAACAAATTGAAGGAATGATTAACCTTATTGACGAAATTGCTGATCAAACAAATTTACTTGCATTAAACGCTAGTATTGAAGCAGCTAGAGCAGGCGAGCATGGAAAAGGCTTTGCTGTAGTGGCTGAAGAGGTTAGAAAGCTGGCAAACGAATCACGTGATGCTTCTTCGAATATTAAAGATCTCATTCATGAAGTTCAAAGTCATATCAATGGGGTTGTTGTTCAAATGGATGACAATATGAAGGCGATTAAAGATGGCATTATTCAGGTTGAGGAATCTGGTGAGAAATTTAATACTATTTCGACTAATGTTCAGACAGTTGTTGCAACATCTCACCAAACAAGTAAAGGCATCCAGGATATAGAACAGCATATGCATAAGCTTCAGGAAATTGTTCAAGAAGTTAACCATTTGATTGAAAAAACAAATGACTACATTCAGCATGTTTCAGCTGCTTCAGAGGAACAATCTGCATCAGTAGATGAAATTACGTCATCCTCTGAACTACTATCACAACGAGCACTCGACCTCGAAGCAAACGTTTCGAAGTTTAAGTTGGATTAACAAAACCTGATTTTTCAAGTATATAGCATACATTCTATATGAAAACCGTTGAGTGTTGTGAAAGGAGCTTGCGACGAGACTCACCGTCAGACCCGCTGAAGGCCGAGTGCCTGTAACTGAAATCAAAACCCTGATTTCATACCACAATAAATAAGGAGCACCTTTTGAAAAATTAAGCAGCTGAGTTATTTCAGCTGCTTTTTTGTCTTTATCTCATATTAATTTTTCATGCGCGGGTCTAACGCATCCCTTAACCCGTCCCCCATGAGGTTAAACCCTAAGACCGTTAGCATGATCGCGATTCCTGGGAATATCATCGTCCACGGAGCTTGAATCAGAAATGACTTTGAATCAGCAAGCATTTTACCCCACTCTGGGTTTGGTGCTGCCGCTCCTAAGCCGAGGAACCCTAACGCTGCCGCTTCAATAATAGCCGTCGCGATTGCTAGTGTACCTTGTACAATGATTGGTGCCATACTGTTTGGAAGGACGTGTTGAAAGAGAATTCGCCGATTCTTCATTCCGATTGCTTTCGCCGCCATGATATATTCCTCCTCCTTCACACTTAAAACCTTCGAACGAATTAACCTTCCAAAGTTCGGAACATTAATAATTGCGATCGCAATCAAGGCATTTTGTAAGGATGGCCCTAGAACAGCTACAATCCCAATCGCTAAGAGAATACTAGGAAAAGCAAGCATAATATCAAAAAACCTTGAAATAATCGTATCTACCCACTTGCCATAGTACCCTGCTACAATTCCAAGGAAGCAACCTACTACCATTGAGCCTATAACAGACAACAGTCCTACCCATAACGATATTCTAGCACCGAAAATGACACGTGAGAAAATATCTCTTCCAAAATCATCTGTTCCAAACCAATGCTCACTCGATGGGGCTTGCAAGCGGTCAGCAAGCTTCTGCTCATTAATTCCTTCTGGAGCGATGAGTGGTGCACAAATCGCTAATGTAATAAAAAATATTACGATAAATGCCCCAACGACAGCTAATTTATTTTTCCTAAATGTTCTCCAAGCTTCAAGCCAAGGAGAAACTACTACATCTTTTTGTACGACTTCATTCTTAATCGCCTCCAACGTTTCTCCTCCTTTATTGATACTTGATTCTAGGATCAATTGCCGCATATAGTAGGTCGACAACAAGGTTAATCATGACAAAAATAAGGGCAATGATAAGGATGCCTGATTGAATAACAGGATAATCACGATAATTGATGGCATCGTATATATAGCGCCCTATCCCTGGCCAACTAAAAATCGTCTCTGTCAAAATGGCGCCACCTAACAATAAACCCGTTTGTAACCCTATGACCGTCAGCACTGGAATGATTGCATTCTTCAAAGAATGCTTGTAAACTACCCAGAACATTCTTAGTCCCTTTGCTCGAGCTGTTCGGATAAAGTCGGAGCGCATTACCTCAAGCATCGTTGAACGGGTGATTCGCGCAATAATGGCCATCGGAATGGTAGCAAGTGCAAAGCTTGGCAGAACCAAATGCTTTACCACATCCCATGTTTGTTCAAACTTTCCTTGTAAAAGGGTATCAATGACATACAAGTGTGTGATAGCTTCTACTGGATTTCTAACATTTTCACGACCAGAAGTTGGCAGCCATTCTAAGTTAATCGCAAATACCCATTGCTCCATTAGCCCTAACCAAAAGATCGGCATGGATACACCAACTAGTGCAAACACCATTGCTACATAATCAAACCAAGAATTTTGAAACCAAGCACTAATAATTCCTGCGTTAACCCCAATCACGATTGCGATAAACATCGCGCAAAAAGATAACTCCATTGTCGCCGCTAAATAGGGCCATATTTCTTCACTAATAGCTGCTTTTGTCTTTAACGATTCCCCTAAATCTCCAGTCAACAATCCCCCTAAATAGTGAAAGTACTGTGTATACCAAGGCTGATCTAAGCCAAGCTCCCTCGTCAGCTGGGCAATTGCTTCTTTCGTTGCAAGCTGCCCTAAAATAATCTGTGCAGGGTCACCAGGAATTGCGCGGATCATGAAAAATACAATCAGCGATAACCCGAAAAGGACCGGCACGAGCATAAATAACCTTCTAAATGTATAGGCAAGCAAATCGATCACCTTCCTTTTTTACGGTAGAGGTTGTCCGTATTTTCGTAAGAGAAAAGGGAGTCGATAGATAAACTCCCTTTGTCTCCTTCATGCTATATTTATTTAAATTCTACGTTTGCTAACAGGTCAGATCCTGTTGGATGCGGTAAAAATCCATTAATGTTTGCTTTCCCTGCTAATGCTGGCTGAGAGTGAACTAAAGGAATCCAAGGTGCATCCTCATGAATTAATTCCTGAGCCTGCTTGTAAAGCTTTTCACGCTCACCTTGATCCGCTAGCGTTTGTGCCTTTGTTAATAATGCATGAACCTCTTCGTTTTTGTAGTACGCATAGTTATTACTTCCAATGCTATCTTGATCTAAAAGCACATATAGGAAGTTGTCTGCATCTCCATTGTCTCCTGTCCAGCCTAATAAGAAGGTATCTGCTTCTCCTTTACGCGCCTTGTCTAAATACGTCCCCCATTCATAAGAGACAATTTTCGCTTTGACACCAATATCCGCAAAATTTGCTTGTAATGCTTCCGCTACCTTTTGACCATCTGGCATATATGGTCTTGGTACTGGCATAGCCCATAGCTCCATTTCAAAGCCATCTTCAAAGCCTGCTTCCTTCAGCAATTCCTTCGCTTTTTCTGGATTATACTCGTACCCTTCCACATCATCATTATAGCCAGCAATCATTGGTGGCATTGGATTTTTCGCCGGCTCTGCTGCACCAGCATAGAATGCATCAATAATGGACTGCTTATCAACAGCATAGTTTAATGCTTGGCGAACCTTTTTATCTTGAAGTGGTCCACGAGTATTTGTTAACCCAACGTACCCTACGTTCATTGAAGGACGGTTGAATACCTGTAGATCTGCATTGCTCTTAATAGAATCGAGATCACTATAGTTTACACCATCAATTAGATCGACTTCACCCGTAGCTAGCGCGTTCAGTCTTGCTGAGTTCTCAGGGATGGCTCTAAAAATAACCTGCTGAAGCTTTGGCTTTCCTTCTTCCCAGTAGTTCTCATTCTTTTCAAGAACGATGCGGTCATTTCGCTTCCACTCCTTGAAAACAAACGGACCAGTTCCCACTGGATTTTCCATAAATTTATCGCCATGCTTTTCAATGGCTGCTGGACTTGCAATGGCAAATGGTGACATCGCTAAGTTTTTATAAAAAGGAGCAATCGGTGTGTTCAGCTTAAATTCAACCGTGTACTCATCCACAGCGGCAACCTCATCCACTTTGTCTCCAAATTGTGATTTATAGTAGTAGTAAGGAACCTTGTCTTCACTTGCCCCACTATTACCTGTTTTCCAACGATTAAAGTTGTACACAACCGCCTCTGCATTAAAGTCTGTTCCATCATGGAACTTGACACCTTCTCGAAGCTTAAGCGTATATGTTAAGCCATCCTCTGTGTTTGACCAATCAATTGCTAAACCTTTTTGGATTTCCGTGTCCTGATCCCCAAACTCAATTAACGTTTCATAGATATTTTTTGTCACCTTAAACGATTCGCCTTCAGTTGTAGCAGCAGGGTCTAAAGATGTAGAGTCTCCCCCGCGCCCAAAGATCAACGTGTCATTCACTGTTTCTTCTTGTTTATCCGTGTCTGTTCCCTTGTCCTCTTCTTTCCCTTCGTCTTTCTCATTGCTGCATCCAACCAATAGCATGGAAAGCAGCAAAGCAAACGTCAATAGAAATCTCAAATTACGCTTTAGCATTCCTTTTCCCCCTTTATCATTTTGCTGTTTTCGTAAGCTTCACTGTTTTAGCAACGAGCTTCTTTCGTATCAAAAACAGGTTGATCGAAAACCGCTTTTTTTATCAGCTCTGTTCTTAAGATTTGGTTGATTCATGTGGAAGTAGGATTTCTTCTAGCGATTCAACCTCCCTTGTTTCTCAGAGCTTTGCACCTTTCAATGTAGGTACTTTATCTCTATCCCTACTTTTATGCACGTTCATAGCTTGACATGCCTGTTTTTTATATAAATCTTTTTTTATAGACCCACAAATGACTACCGGACGTTCTCTAGTACCAAGCATTTTTACATATAAGTTTTCTATCAACCATACAAATGGCATGCCCCAAAATGACCTGGGGCTAATTCCTTAAATGCTGGGCGTTCAGTTTTACAAATGTCCATACACTCATTGCAACGCGTATGAAATGCACACCCTTTTGGCGGATTTGCTGGACTTGGCAGATCTCCACTTAAGAGAATTCGCTCCCTTTTCACATCCGGTTCTGGAACGGGAACGGCTGAAAGCAGTGCTTTGGTGTAAGGGTGAAGCGGGTTGGCGTATAATTCCTCTGCACTCGTCAGCTCTACTAATCTCCCTAAATACATCACACCGATCCGGTCACTTATATGCTTTATGACCCCTAGATCATGGGCGATAAAAAGATAGGTTAATTGAAATTCTCTTTGCAAATCTGCCATTAAATTTAACACCTGGGATTGAATCGATACATCGAGTGCTGAAACTGGCTCATCAGCAATAATAAGTTTTGGCCTAGTCATTAAGGCTCGAGCAATTCCAATGCGCTGCCTCTGTCCTCCACTGAATTGATGAGGATACCGCTTGGCATGATAGCTACTTAAACCGACTATTTCAAGAATCTCTTTTACTTTGTCTTTTCGCTCTTTTGCCGCTCCCCCTCCATGAACAATTAGGGGTTCTTCTAGTATTTTTTCAATGGTATGTCGTGGGTTTAATGAGGCAAATGGATCCTGAAAAACCATCTGCATATCCTTACGAACCTTTCTCATTTCGTTCGTAGACAAGCTCGTTAGCTCCTTTCCATCGAAGTAGACCTCACCTGAAGTTGGTTCGATCAGACGGAGTAGCATTCTTCCAGTTGTCGATTTGCCGCAGCCAGATTCTCCTACAAGCCCTAGCGTCTCCCCTTTTTCAAGCGAAAAGCTAATGTCATCAACGGCCTTCACCTCCCCCATTTTTTTGCCTAGCAATCCACCGGTTATAGGAAAGTATTTTTTGAGATTGGTTATCTTTAATAATGGCTCAGTCATTCTCTTCCCCCTCTATCAAAACGGCCTCCTCTTGTAAAAAACATCTAACTAAATGCTTCTCTTCTGCTTCATAGAGTGCGGGATCCTCTTCTTTACAGCGTTCTATGCGTTTGTTACAACGATCATAGAATCGGCAGCCAACCATTATGGAACCTGGCTTCGGTACATTTCCAGGGATAGAAAATAGTCTTTCTTTTTTATCACGGATGTCAGGTACCGATTGAAGCAATCCAATCGTATAAGGATGCTTTGGGTTCTTGAAAATCGCTGAAACAGGTCCTTCCTCAACAATTTTCCCCGCATACATAACGATCACTCGTTGACAAAGCTCCGCAACAACGCCTAAATCGTGTGTAATCATCATAACGGCTGTATCAAGCTTCTCATTTAAACTTTTCATCAAGTCGAGAATTTGCGCCTGAATGGTTACATCTAAAGCAGTGGTTGGCTCGTCCGCTATGAGAAGCTTCGGATGACAAGACAATGCCATGGCAATCATGACACGTTGCCTCATTCCCCCAGATAGCTGGTGAGGATATTCTTTGATTATTTCCTCCACTCTAGGAAGACCTACTAGTTTCAGCATTTCGATTGCTTGTTGGACCGCTTCTTTCTTGCTAAATTTTTTGTGAGTTAAGATGGCTTCGATTAGTTGATTTCCAATCGTAAATAGCGGGTTTAAGGAAGTCATTGGTTCCTGGAAAATCATAGCCACTTCATTTCCACGCAAATCTCTCATTCTTTTTTCTGTTGCCAGTGCAAGATTTTCCCCTTCTAGTAAAATTTCACCTCCGACAATTTTCCCAGGAGGTTCAGGTATGAGCCTCATTATTGACAGGGATGTCACACTTTTCCCACAGCCTGACTCTCCTACAATCCCAAGGATTTCACCTTTTCGTATGTGAAAGGTTACATCATCCACAGCCGGAATTTCTCCATCGCTTGTAAAAAAAGACGTCCTCAGATGGTTCACCTGTAAAACGGGAACTTCCATGAAATCACCTCATTTCTGTTAAATTAGCTTACGTTATCTTATGTGATAGAAAAAAAATAGATGACTAGTTTTCTATTATTTTTTTGTACAAAAAAAGAGACACACTCAAGTAGAGTATGTCTCTTAAAATGGTAGCAACTCGTCTAGTTGCCACTTTAGCTTTCAAGCTGTTGAACTTGAAAGAGTTTATAGTAATTTCCTTGCTTCTTCATCAGTTCTTCATGGCTTCCAGTCTCGACAATCTCACCATGCTCAATTAATACAATCCGGTCGGCATGGGTTATCGTAGAAAGGCGATGTGCCACGATAAATGTGGTACGTTCCTTTGCCAGCGTTTCGAGTGCTTCCTGGATTAAATGTTCACTTTCTAAATCCAGAGCTGAAGTTGCTTCATCTAAAATCAAAATTGGTGGATTTTTCAAGAATACGCGGGCAATCGCGATCCGCTGCTTTTGTCCACCTGACAGTTTGACGCCTCGTTCCCCTACCTTAGTGTCATATCCTTCTGGTAAATTCATGATGAAATCATGGGCATTTGCAGCCTTTGCAGCCGCTATCACTTGTTCATCCATTGCATCTGGCTTCCCTAACAAAATATTCGTCTTGACTGACTCGCTAAAGAGAATGTTATCCTGCAACACCATGCCAATTTTGTCTCGCAATGACCTTACCTTAAACTGACGGATATCCTGTCCATCTAGTAGCACTCGACCAGACGAGACATCGTAGAAACGTGGAATTAAGCTAACAAGCGAGGATTTTCCTCCTCCACTCATTCCAACAAGGGCAATTGTCTCTCCCTGCTGAACATCTAGAGAAAGGTTCTTTAGCACGTTCGCTTCTTTTTCGTCATAGGAAAAATGAACCTGTTCAAATTGAATATGACCTTTTACATGCTTGCATTCAATTGCGTCTTCTGTATCATCAATATCATATTTTTCATCCACAAATTCAAATACTCGGTCCATTGAAGCAATTGCTTGTGTTAACGTAGTCGATGAATTAACAAGTCTTCTAAGTGGATTATATAGTCGGTCAATATACGTAATAAACGCCATCATTGTTCCAATCGTCAGCTGTCCTTGTACAACCAGATACCCAGAGTATCCAATGACAATTAGCGGCGCAATATCTGTAATGGTGTTCACTACAGCAAATGCCTTTGCATTCCATTTCGTATGATCAAGCGCTTTGACTAGAAAATTTCGGTTCTGCTTATCGAACTGCTTTTGCTCATAATCTTCAATGGCAAAGCTTTTAACAACCGCCATTCCCTGAACCCGTTCATGTAAATAGCCTTGTACCTCTGCCAATGCCTGCGATCGGACTCTTGTTAAGCTTCGGAGATTCCCAAAAAAGTACCGCACTGAGAAGGCATAGAATGGAAAGAGAATTAACGAAACAATTGTCAGCGTGACATCCATTTGCAGCATAATGATAACTGCAATAATAATGGTTGCCACATCGAGCCATAAGTTCATTAACCCCGTCACGACAAAAGTCTTTGTTTGCTCCACATCATTGATGACTCTTGAAATAACTTCACCTGCTCGGTTATTTGAATAGTATTTAAAGCTTAACTTTTGAATATGATGGAACAGCTGGTCCCTAATATCGTAAAGAATTTTACTAGCTGTCCATTGGGCAAAATATTGCCGGTAATATTCAATAGGAGGTCTAGCAACAGCAAATACCACAATCATGATACTCATAATGAGAATCAATTGATCTGTTTTTTCTCCTTGCGATAAGGTATCGCTACCAATAATATCATCGATTACATATTTAATTAATAATGGAATGAGTAACGGAATGCTAAACTTAATTACTCCAATAATAATTGTCCCAATTATTTGTAAGCGATACGGCTTTACAAATGCTAAATATCTACGAATACTGCCCATTTCCACCCCTCCTTTTTATCTTTATTAACCGTTCGAATGCAACATAAAAACCTGTTGAAAGTGAATCAACAGGTTAGCTTTTAGATGCCTATTGAATTTCTCTAATTACTAGGATTAGAATGATTCACACCCATTAGCGTCTGTATGTTAGGTACCGCTCATACCAAATATCGATAAAGTCAGGAGCAAATGGTCCTTTTTTCTGTCGAATCCAACGAATAAGCTTGTCCACATTCGCCTTTAATATTTGATCAATGACATCTGGATAATTCATTTCCTTACGATGACGCTCATACTCGTCCTCATCCAATAAATTAAAGGTCATATCTGGAAACACTTTAATATCTAAATCGTAATCTATGTATTTTAATGCTTCACCATCATAAATAAAAGGTGAACTTAAATTGCAGTAATAGTACACACCATCTTCGCGGATCATTCCAATAATATTGAACCAATGTTGTGCATGGAAATAACAGATGGCTGGCTCTCTTGTAATCCACGTTCGCCCATCTGATTCCGTCACAATTGTTCGATCATTTCCGCCGATCACTAAATTTTGCGTTCCCTTTAGTACGGTCGTTTCTTCCCAAACGCGGTGGATATGCCCATTATGTTTATAGCTATGAATTTGCATTGGCTCTCCTTCGACGGGTACGCCCATTTCTTCTCCCCTACTTTCATTCTTAAAACGCTTTGTAACCTAAAAGCTTTATTCCCACAGACAAAGGCAACAAAGAACATTTTCCTATTTTCTACTATTATAACGATTATACGTACAATTTAAAACAAAGAGCCATTGAATTTTCAATGACTCTTCCGAAAAACTTATATTTGGGTGGTTTTATTATCGATTAGTAACAAGTGGCCATCGAATTTTGATAAGATTGGATGACTTCTTCCGTTTGCAATTCAAATACTTGATGAATTTCTCGAAGCTCCTCCTTCATGCGATAAATCTCCAATTGAACACTCTCCAACTTCACTTCCTCCTGCAGCTCCTTTAACTGTTGCTCAATACTCTGACAGCGCTCCAGCTCATCTTGCAAAAACAATAGCTTTTCCATCGTATGCATTTGCTCAGAAACTAAACGGTTAAATTCCTTCATACACAACACCGTCCCATACAATATTTGAATACCTAACCATTTCGCCAAAAAGCAAACCATCCCTTTGACTACTTATGTAGAGGACAAGGAAGTTTTGTCGAATCGAAAAGCGGAAGCGACCGTTTAGCACCGTATAAACTGGAGGCCTTCTGTATGAGATAAAGGAAACACGAAGAGCGGAAGCGATTCGATGTTGACTTATCGCAAGGAAGGAGGCTGAAGTTTACTAGGGGCTGGGCGCTGCAGCTAGACACCACTCCATCTTTAAAGCAGTTTCTACCTATTAAACAGAAAAGCGGAAGCGCCCGTTTAGCACCGTATAAAGAAAGAGAAGACACCCTCGATGAAGGGTGCCTTCTTGTTGATGTATTACTGTTGGCCGTATTGACCACCAGAGTTTTTAGCTTTGTTTGCTTCAGCTTGTTGGTTTTGTTGTTTTACATGTTGCACGTCAGTTTCACTACCAAATTCAGTGCCGTATTGACCTTGACCTTGTGCAGCTTGTGCGTTTTGTTGCTTCACATGCTGAATGCTTGTACCAGAATGAGTTTTGTTTGGTTGTTTTGCCATTGTAATCACCTCCACGAAGATTAATTTGTCCGTGGAAAGTACAAAATATCCAAACTTTTTTTCATGAAACAATTACCAATTTATACTAAAAGAGAAATGCCACCATCAACAATAATTGTTTGACCTCGAATCATACTTGACTCATCACTTAGAAGGAACATAACGGCATTTACCATATCTTCGATTTCAACCATCCGACCTGCTGGAGTCTTTGACTTTGCTTCATCCAATAACTCCTGACGGTTTGGAAAATGTTTTAATGCCTCTGTATCAACTGCTCCACCAGAAATTGCATTTACGATAATATTTTTAGGAGATAATTCTACTGCTAGGTAGCGAGTTAATGCTTCAAGAGCAGCTTTCGAAACTCCAACAGTTGTGTAGTTTTCAAGATAACGGATGGAGCCAAGTGAACTGATGCTGACAATTTTCCCCCCGCCAGTTTTCTCCATTAGCTTGGCCGCTTCTTGCGCGCAGAATAATAGTGCTTTACTGTTGATGTTCATGGTCCAATCCCAATGAGATTCTTCCAGCTCCATCGCTGGTCGTAGCACGCCAGAGGCTGCATTATTAACAAAAATGTCAAGGCGGCCGAACTCCCGGTCAATTTCTTCAAAGAGATGCTTGATTTTCTCAACATCTCCAACATTTGCTTTAACAACTAAAGCTTTTCGACCCAATGCTTCTACCTGCTCTGCTGTTTCTTGGGCAGACTTCTTGCTGCGGGCATAGTTGATAACCAGATCATACCCCTGTTCAGCTAAACGAATCGCCGTTGCTTTTCCAATCCCTCTACTACTTCCTGTAACTAAAGCGACTTTTTGTGACATGTGAATCCCCTTTCCTACCTGCATTTTCCCTTTATTTTAGCTTTTCCTTGTATAGATAGCAACGAGTATTCAGAAACTAAGGAGGATGAAATCCCACATTGAAAGGAAGTTACAACATGTATGTAGGTAGAGATATGACAGAACTTTCGATGATGTCAAAAACAGAATGGAAAAACAGCGAACTCGCTTTCTTTCATCATTCACTTCAGCAAGTTGTCCCGTACTTAAATGCGGAGGGACAAGCAATCCATCGTGAAATCGTAAAAGAAATCGAAAACCGTGGTGGCCTCAAACGGCAGGAAGCAGATTGGACACATGGAACAGAGGTTAGTTACGATTAAGATTAAGCTAACCCCTCGGCAAACTATGGAGACTTTAGAGATATACCCAAACGATGCTAACGCTTTAGGTAGAAATTATAAAAAGCTTCATCAAGATAAAGGTCTTGATGAAGCTTTTACAATTTCGCTGAGCTATATTTGGTTTCGCTGATATATCTTGATATTTCACTAATATACCTGATTTCCGCTAGCTTTCGGTTCCCGTTGATAGCACTCCTTTGCCTAATATCTAATATGCCTATCTCGTTTTATATATAGTGAACTTTGCTGATATCATGCTATTCTCGCTGATTTTCACTGACTTTCCGCACTCAGCTATTTAATTGAAATAGTTTAATCATTTTTTGGTGGGAGACCGGAAAAGCAAACTCTGATAGTTCTTCGAGCGTAACTAGCTTTAAATCACTCTTTTCTTCTACAGGTCCTTGTAAGACGCCTTTATACACGTTGATGTTCCATATGAGATGGGAAAATACATGTTCAATTCCGCCTAGCATTTCCATTTGATCAAACTGAATCCCATACTCCTTCTCAAGACTGTCATTCAGCTGATCCTTTTGTGAAATGTACGAGAGGTTGATTTCAACACTTGGAAATTCCCATAGATTTGCGAGTAAACCTTTATTGGGACGTTTATGAATCAACACCCGACCATGTTCATCTGCTAAAATGATGGATGCAAGCTGAACTTGTCGTTGTTTTTTGTTTTTGGTCTTAATTGGTAGCTCTCGCTCATTTCCCTCATGAAAGGCATGGCAATGCTCTCTTACAGGGCAAAGTAAGCAGGATGGAGAAGTAGGTGTACAAACTAATGCCCCAAGCTCCATTAATGCTTGATTGAAATAAGACGGATTTTCATGAGAAATTAACGAAGTCACGGCCTCTTCAAAGATTTTCCGATTGGATGCTTTCGCTATGTCAGCCCAAATGGATAATATCCGGGACATCACCCTCATTACATTTCCATCTACAGCATGTTCGGGCACTCCATAGGCAATGCTCAAGATGGCACCGGCTGTATATGGCCCGACTCCCTTCAGTTGAGAAATTTCTTTTCTCGTATTTGGGACAACACCACCATATGATCCATAGACTTCCCTAACAGCTGCTTGCAGATTTCGAACTCTCGAGTAATATCCTAATCCCTCCCATGCTTTTAAAACCTTCTCTTCATCTGCTACTGATAATGCTTCTATCGTAGGAAATTGCTCAATAAAGTTGTTGAAATAAGGAATTACCGTGTCCACCCTTGTTTGTTGGAGCATAATTTCCGAAACCCATACTTTGTATGGATCTTGATCCTTTCTCCAAGGTAGGTCTCTTTGCTCTTCTTCAAACCAACTGATTAGATCAGATTGAAACTGTTGTCGATCGATTTTTTCTATATTTTTCAGATGTTCTTTCACTTTTGTTCCTCCAAGATGTTAAACATTTAACAATACGGGAATACTATATTATAAGTGTTTTTTAAGTGCGCAGCATTCCATTTGCTGCAATCCCCCATGTATTAATTCATCAAGTGAACCAAATACAGAATGAGATTTATTTTTACGCAGCTTTTTTAACGCATAATAATGAGATTCGGTTGGTACCATATAGGTTTCAATAATTTTCGATGGATCGGATTCTGAATAACTATACTGAAACTCCTGCGCGTCAAAGGTTGGAAGCTTCTTTATAATGTCATTTATAGCTTGTTGATATTGATGGACGAAGGCATCTTTTATATGGTATTGGACAATCATTTGTATATCGTTTTTCATTTCCAGAACTCCTTTCAATTAAAACATTTATTTCTATTAATACAAGCGATTTATTGATAAAATTTAAGTAAGAACTAGGTTTAAATCTTCCTACAAAGGAGGGATTTCCCTTTTGGATACTGGGACACATGTTGTAATGGGTATTGCATTAGGTGGTCTAGCTACACTAGATCCCGTTGTAGCTGAAAGCTCCGCTACCGCTACTAGTGTCATGATTGCAACCATTGTTGGTTCACAAGCTCCTGATATTGATACTGTTTTAAAGCTTAGAAATAACGCTGTTTATATAAGAAATCATCGAGGAATTACTCACTCAATACCGGCTGTGTTATTATGGCCCATTTTAATTTTAGCTGTACTTTATCCATTCTTTCCAGAGGCCAATCTTCTCCATTTATGGATTTGGACATTTGTTGCTGTTTTCCTGCATGTATTTGTCGACATCTTTAATGCTTATGGAACACAGGCCCTTAGGCCAATTACGTCGAAATGGATCGCTTTAGGGATTATTAACACGTTTGATCCATATATTTTTGGATTTCATGTCGTAGGATTGATTTTTTGGGCCTTCGGTGCAAATCCTGGATATACATTTTTAGCGATTTATGCGGTGATAATTGCCTATTATGTAATCCGCTTTAAGGCACAACGAAGAGTGAAGAACGAAGTAATGGAACTAATTCCTGATGCGACTGAGATTATTATCTCGCCGACAATGAAGTTCCATCATTGGCGAATTGCAGTCATCAATGACCATCAATTCTTCGTGGGACGTGCAGAGAGAAACAAGGTCAATATTCTAGATCAATTTAATCGTGTACCCGTGCCAGAGACACCTGTTCTCGATGCAGCAAAGAAAGATAAAAACCTTTCCGCTTTTCTATCCTTTTCACCTGTTTATCGCTGGGAAATTGATGAATATGATGACTATATTGAGGTACGCTATATCGACTTAAGGTACCGTAGTAATGGGCATTACCCATTTGTCGCGGTTGTTCAGCTAGATAATGAATTACAAATCTTATCCTCTTATACAGGATGGATATTCAGTGAAGAAAAGCTACGAAAAAAATTAGATATCATCCCAAATTAAAAACGATGTCTTTTCATAAGACATCGTTCTTTAATGAAGAGGCTTCTCACTCATATCAAAGTACTTTTGATACTTAGGGTTACGTTCTACAAAATCATGAAGCTTATCTCCATATTGCTCAATCCATTGGCGAACGATCCGCTCAGTTAATTCTTTCCCGCGATATTGTCTTCCTGCTTTAGCATAAGTCGCTTCAAAATCTTCCCATAATAGCTCTACCCATGTTCTTGCTTGTTCATAAGTAAGATCCCGGTTTTTATCTAATAATAGCTTAACTAAAACATCTTGATATTCGTTCATACACCGTTACTCCTTCCATTTATTAAAGGCACATGTATCACATATGTTTTTGTGAAAAAATCCATAATAGTAATACGTGATTGACATTGTCAATACCCCTTGTTTTTCACGTTCTTCTCAAACACGATTTAGGAGGTTTTTGGATGCGAAACAAGGCAAGAAATTTCCCAAATCAAAACAATGAAAAGTTTGAGGGTGAACCTCGAGCGAAGGCAGAGTATAGTTCACAACGTGCAAATGGTACAATTAATACTCATCCACAAGAAAGAATGCGTGCCTCATCCCATCGTGATGGGGATACAAATCAATTATTTTTCAAATAAAGAGGAGGGCTTGAACATGGGAAATTCAAAAAAGTTCTTACAGGGAAATCCTTACTCCAGTCCATTTACAGCTCCTTGGTACCGTCCAAAGAAAGCTCATTCTCAAGTAAATGGTGAGACCCAACAAACCCAAGACCTCATTATTTTAGAAAAGCAAACAAGAAAAAGATCATAATAACGTGACGGGAATCAGAGCTCGCTCTGGTTCCCTTCTCATTTTTTTAACATAGCGATTGGAAGTGCCTCTTCTTCTTTTCCCGTCAATCTTGACCCCCAAGCAAATACTCCATTCATATAATCAATTTTAAAATAAGCTCCCGGATCACCTTCAATTTCATATAGCTCTCCTGGAAGAAAACTCTTCGGATCTAATAAGTATGACTTCGCCATAATGGCTTTTCTCTCCAAAACAGCGTACTCATTTACCATTCCCATTTGTTCTGCTTTTCTAGCTTTATCATTTAATGTGGCAATTTCCTGCTGTAGCTCATATTTGGTCATTTCACTATATCTTTTCTCCTGCTGAATATCCAATTTACCTTGTCCCCCCTGTTTTTATTTTATACTCCCATATAGTATATTGAATTATTATGGAGAAATAAAGAAACACGTTAAAGGAGGAGAACAGCAACATGAAATCAATCATCGTTACAGGTGCTGGTTCTGGGTTAGGAAAAGAGCTTTCTTTAAAGCTCGCAAAAGAAGGTTACCATATAATAGTAGCAGGTAGAAATTTATCGAAGCTACAGAAGGTCCAACATGAAATAGGCGAAGAACATGCACATGCTGTCACCATTGACATTCAGGATTTACGTTCGGTAAAAGATGCAATTGATGAGCTTTCGAAATCATTCGAAATTCATGGACTTGTTAATAATGCTGGAGTGGGATATTTTGGGCCATTTATTGAGCAACAAGAAAAAGATATTCAAGAAATGCTCCAAACAAATATCGCTGGAACGATGTACATGACACAAGCAGTATTGCCGATTTTATCAAAAAACAAAAAGGGCTTTCTTATGAATATTATTTCTACAGCTGGTTTAAGAGGAAAAGTGAATGAAGCAGTCTATGTAGCCAGCAAATTTGCTGTTAGAGGGTTTACAGAGAGCATTCAAAAGGAATATGAGCAACAAGGTATTCACATATCAGCTGTTTACATGGGTGGAATGAATACCCCTTTTTGGGATCACAACGACCATATTGCTGACCGAACAAGACTTCGATCACCAGAAGAAGTGGCAGAAATAATTTTGGCTAATCGCAGTGAGCCATCAATTATTATCGAGTCCTCGAAACCATAAGACTGAATGAGATGAGCCTTACTTAAGGGAGCTACACTAAGAGACAAGTGCTATATCTGAATAAAACAAGCATGGCGTGTTGACCATGCTTGTTATTCTTCTTCTATTTCAGCCAGGAACCTTTCAATTAGTTCAATGGAAAAGCCTTTCCGATAGAGTGTTTGTTTCATTTTTTGTGAATATTCATAACCGGTTAGGTGAGCATTTTTTCGGTGAGCTTTTGCACCTTGAAAACGCAATGCCTCCATTTCTTCATTATCATGATCAGTACCGTCTTCAACTTCTTCAATGGCAATGGAAATGACTTGATAGCTATACCCTTTTCGTACTAACATGCTTTCTAGCTTTTGCTCAAGAACTCGCTTGGAATCTTTATTGTTTTTCTGAATATACTTTTGGCAGAGCTGAACCGCTTTTTCGAGCTGCTCCTCGAATAAGTATTCACTCATTACCTGTTCTATAATTGCCTCAGAAATCCCCTTTTCCATTAGTTCTCTTTTGGCTAACACGGGCCCTTTATCTGTCGTATTTTTTTGGGTACGAACAAAAGCGAAAGCAAATTCTTCATCATTTAGAAACTGATAGTTATAAAGCTTATGTATGGCCTCCTGAATAATTGGTTCATCGATTTCTTTTTGCTTTAAATAGTCTCTAACCTCTGTCTCGGATCTCATTCTTCGGGACAAATAATGGATACTTAAGTTGTAGGCTTTCTGAATATCGTCTTGAAAACCAATTTCACTCAGCAACAGCTCATCAATTTCCTTGCCCTTTTTCAGATGGAACTTTATAAGCGTATCTTCATCTACACTAAAGCTATATTTTTCGCCATTCCCATCATCGGTAAAAATATTATATCGATCTTTATTTTTCTGTTGAACGGTGATTTTCGTAATAACATTCATCATACTTCACCTCATTTTATACTCTAACACATTGAAAAAAGGATTTTTAGTGAAAAAAGCATACAATAAAAAGAAAAGTTATTGGAACAAGAGAAAGAAAATTATGAGAAATAATTGAAATGGAGGAATCTCCTTTGAAAATTGCAATTGCTGGAGGAACTGGATTTGTTGGAAAGGCATTAACCAGAGAATTGTTAAACCGCGGAGATGAAGTTTATATCCTCACTCGAAATACAAGTAACAAAACGAGCACCCAACCGAATCTACACTATGTTCAATGGCTTAACAATAATGACAAGCCAGAAGAGCAATTATATCATACAGACGTGTTAATCAATCTTGCCGGTGAATCGATCAATAATCGTTGGACAGCTGAAAATAAAGCCAAAATTGTAGAGAGCCGTCAGCGGGCTACTTCTGAAATGATCTCGATCATACAAAAAATGGACAAGAAGCCTGCGGTATTAATTAATGCCAGTGCCGTTGGTTATTACGGAACCTCTCTATCCGAAGTTTTTACTGAGGAGACAACTACCTCAGGGGATGATTTTTTAGCGAAAACGGTTAACCAATGGGAGGAGCACGCGCTACTTGCTGAAAATGAAGATGTTAGAACAGTGTTATGCCGCTTTGGTATCATCTTAGATGCTGATGCAGGGGCACTTCCTAAAATGGCCTTGCCCTACCAATTTTTTATCGGTGGAAGGGTCGGAAAAGGCAGTCAATGGGTTTCTTGGATTCATCTTGATGATGTGGTACATGGAATAATATTCGCAATAGAACATGGCGAACTCAGCGGTCCTATAAACTTTACTTCACCAACCCCTACCCCAATGAATGAATTCGGTAAGACACTCAGCAACGTTTTAAACCGTCCTCATTGGATTCCAGCACCAAACTTTGCGCTAAAGACTTTATTAGGTGAAATGAGTATTCTCGTGTTAGAAGGTCAAAAGGTTCTGCCGAACAAACTGATTTCTGCAGGATACTCTTTTCGTTACAAGCATCTGCAAGAAGCATTAGAAAACATATACAAATAAGGAGTATGATTCCTCCATCTCAAGGGAAAAATAGACGAAGATATGATATTAGATTAGGAAAGGATGTTATAGAATTGGATAAAAAGAAAAAGGATAAGTCTAAGAGTACCTTATCAAGCATGCAGGAGGTCACATACTCTCGAGAGTTTAAACGCGCTGATCAGGCAGGTGGATTCACTAAGAAACAAGCTCATCATTAATTTACCAGCCATAAATAGGTTTACTTTGTACAAAATAATGTACGGGAACACTTGCTGTTTCCGTACTTTATTTATTTTAGGGGGAATGGCTACATGGGTCGAGGACACCAAAATGGAAAAAATCGTGCTAAAAACTCCAAAACACTTCCACAAACACCGAAAAACTTAAAATCAGACGGAGTAGATGTAGAATTCAACAAGGAGCTCGCCGACCGTGATGATTTGGAGGCAATGGCTCGTGCAAATGCCGCTGATCAAAGAGCAAATAACCGTCAAAAATAATAATTAGAAAGAAGCAGGAGGTTTCCCCTGCTTCTCCCTTCTTTAATGATTGTGAATATGTTTGTTAGAATTTCCTAATTTGTTTCCTTTATTATTCATTCGTTCTTTCATATATGGAAGGATGATACGATCTCCACCCCAATAATAGCTTCCACTTCCTGCAAATAATAGAATGATTGCCACAGTATATAACATAGGATTTGTACTAGTAGTCCCTGCTAATAAGAAGTTAAGATTCATAAATGCTCCTGCTAACAATGCTGGGATTGTTGCAACCCCAATAATTAATCCAATCCCTACTAAAAACTCGCCCCATGGTATTAAAAAGTTAAATAATCCAACATTCGGTACTGCGAAATTTTCTAAGAAGCCCGCATACCAGCTTTGTACAGCTGGATGTTCTCCTGTAGCTTTAGCAATGGATCCTTGTAAAAACCCACCTGCATCAAAGCCATCCACAATTTTATGCCAACCCGCTTCCACCCACTGAATGCCAAGCCATATTCTTAGTACTGTCCAAGCTATAGCTGCTTGAGGAGTTTTCCACCATTTCATAGTAATCGTCTCCTTTATCATGTGAGCTTTCTCACAAAAAATAGTTTAAATAAGAAAGTTGGCCAACTTTTTCGAAAGAGTTTGTGACTTTTTTCACTTTCTCTCTACACTTTTACTATATGCCATTTCCAATAATACGTAAATAGACTTCACTATTTCTTCACATTGTGTACAAGTATTATCCACAATCCCGTGAATTTTGTGCATATCTTTTCTTAACATGCAATTTACAAAGAATTTACTTGAAGTTATTTGTGGATATACTCTCTGTGGATAACTATAGATTTTGTTGTGGATAATGTGTATAAGTCTGTGGAATACTATAAAATCAAGCTTTTTCTTGTTCATAACTCTATGGATAAGTGACTGCAATCCTTTTCCGGTCATTCTATTGTAAAACTAGCGACTAAAAAACCATAGAATGTAAAAATGGATTGGGTTAGTCTTGAAGCATACTTGAAGACGATTATGATTTGGACAAACTTTTCTTGGACTTGTCCGAATTCTTCAGGGCTTAGGACAATTGCGTCGCTTATTCTTGGTTTGTTGTCTTAGCTCTCTCTCTCTCTTCGGACAGCCGTACCGCTTTTTCTCGATTTTCTGTCCGAAGTCCACCCCTCTTCGGACAGCCTTACCCCTTTTTTTCACTTTTCTTGTCCGAAGTCCACCTCTCTTCGGACAGCCTTACCGCTTTTTTTCACTTTCCTGTCCGAAGTCCACCCCTCTTCGGACAGCCTTACCGCTTTTTCTCACTTTTCTGTCCGAAGTCCACCTCTCTTCGGACTGCCGTACCGCTTTTTTTCACTTTCCTGTCCAAAGTCCACCTCTCTTCGGACTGCCGTACCCCTTTTTTTCACTTTTCTTGTCCGAAGTCCACCTCTCTTCGGACTGCCTTACCGCTTTTTCTCACTTTTCTGTCCGAAGTCCACCCCTCTTCGGACTGCCGTACCGCTTTTTCTCACTTTTCTGTCCGAAGTCCACCCCTCTTCGGACAGCCTTACTTACCGCTTTTTTTCACTTTCCTGTCCATAGTCAACCTCTCTTCGGACTGCCGTACCGCTTTTTCTCGATTTTCTGTCCAAAGTCCACCTCTCTTCGGACTGCCGTTCCTCTTTTTTTCACTTTCCTGTCCAAAGTCCACCTCTCTTCGGACAGCCTTACCGCTTTTTCTCACTTTTCTGTCCGAAGTCTACCAACTCTCCCCAAATCCAGCTAATAAAACTTTCAAGAATCTCCAACCTCACGAAAATCTACATTAGCTAATAATCGGTATATTCTTTTGGTGTACCCAATCCATGATGAATGGGTTTTGTCTAGGGTTGAGATTATTGGGGAGTTCTGTCTTATGGAAAAATCGATGCTCGTTACTTTCTATATCCTTTTGCTTTAGAATTCCCGTATATTTCTTCGAGAGAAAAATCACTTGAACACTAAACACTTTATCTCCATTAGGGTATTCGACAAAACAACTATCCCCCGAATAGATACCAAACAAATTTAATTCTGATACTCTCAGACCTGTTTCTTCAAAGGTTTCTCTTTTTGCTGCCTCCTCAAAGGTTTCTCCTATTTCGAGCATTCCTCCTGGGATACACCAATTATCTTCATCTGTGCGATGTTGTAATAAGATTTTCCCTTCTTTCTCTAAAATAATCCCACACCCGACCGTCAATAACGTCTCGTTACCAATATGCTTTCTCATGTCTACTATGTATTGATTCATCTTATCCTCCATAACACTTTATTTTCATATTCTAACTCTGCTCACATACATTATTTTCTCTAACTAAGATTTCTCCTCAAAAAAAAGACGCCGTCCCAAACAGCGTCTTTCCCTCTTTTATGCGGGGTGATTCATTTCTAATATGTGTCCGATTTTAATGGAGCTGGGCTTTAGTCGATATTCGTAGGCTTTCTTTACGAATAGCTCCTCAATGGCTTTTTCTTGTGTTTCTGCGCGAACTAGGCTTCTGCCTTCTAACACCGATTCATCCTCTAACACTGCATACCAAGAAAGGCGAAAATTTTTCATCCTCAACACCTCACGAGAGTCTCTCTAGCTGGTAAATATTCCATACATTCATTTTACTGCTATTCCCTTTTTTATGTAATAGGGTTTCTTCATATTTTTAGTAAAGATTTTTTGAATGTGCTGCCTAGAAAACAGCTGCCGAATCTGATCGGCAGCTTACACTAGCTGTTGTAATCTCTGATATCGTTCATTTTCTTCTAGAAGCGTTTGATGGGTTCCAGCTAGCTTGATTTTTCCTTTTTCTAAAAACAATACCTGGTCGTGATCATCAATCCCAACAAAGTGATGGGTGATAAAGATGATCGTTCTTCCTTTTAGGACATTAAACATTTGATGAATGAGGTTCATTTCGGTTTTGGGATCCAAGCCAATCGTCGGCTCGTCTAAAATGATGACCGGATTATTTTGTAGTAGAATTCTCGCGAGGGCAATACGCTGCCTTTGCCCACCCGATAAGCGAAAGCCTGATTCGTGAAGTGGCGTATGAAAGCCAAACGGTAAGCTTTGAATAAAGTCATACATCTCCACCTGCTTGGCTGCCCAGTACACCTCTTCGTCACTAGCCTCTGGCTGGCCGAGACGAATATTATTTAGAATCGTCGTATCAAATAGATGGGGCTGCTGGTTTAATACTGATACGACATGAGCGATTTGCTCTACCAGTTCTTCTGAATTCACTCCATTTAACCGCACATTTCCAGAAGTCGGTTGAATGACTCCTTGTATTAGCTTTAGAATCGTCGATTTCCCTGAGCCGCTCGGTCCTAAGAGAACCAGCTTTTCACCTGGCTCTACTTGAAACGATACATCACTAAGAACCTCCTTCTCCTTTTTATAAGAAAAAGAAACATCTTCTAATACAATCCTTACCTTTTCATTTACAAATGGCTCTTTTCGAATAGAACCTTTTTTCTTAGGTATGCTTTGTGTTTCCATTCCTTCAAGTCTGTTCAATGAATCTTCATAGGTTGGCAACTGGCTGACCGCATCGCCTAACGGCAGAAACGCTTCAGTCAGCGGAAAGACAACTAAGACAAACGCAGCAATGAACGTCGCCTCGAGCGACCCCAATTCAACTTGTTTTGCCGCCCAATTGATGAGAATGAATACGAGGCCAGCCACCATCATCTGGCTGGCGAAGTTCCGAAGATGAACAAAGCTACGGCGTTTTCGTTCATCTTCTAAAATAACTTCTTCTTTTTCTTCAAACTGCTTGATAAAGCTCACTTGTCTGCCGCTAAACATCCACTCACTAATACCTAAGACGGCATCCGTTAAGTGACGGTACAGCTCACTTCTCCCCTGCTTCACTCTGACTAGCTTTGCCCTCGTTACAAGCAAGGAAACAAGCGGGAATACAAAAACGAGAATAAATAGGTAGACTGCCACTATTAGTGCGATTGACCATGAAAACAATCCAAGTACAAGAACACTAATAAGATACACGATACATCCAACTATACTTGGAAAAATCGTTTTTATATACACATCCTGAAGATGCTCAATATCATCTGATAAGGCTCCTAATACATCACCTGTTTGAAGCCTTGAATGAAGAACGAGAATAGTTGGCTCAATCGCTTGATATAAGCGCAGTCGCATTTGTGACAATATGGTTAAGATGACATGATGGCTTACTAATCTTTCGACATATCTTAGGACTGCTCGCAAAATTCCAAAAGTACGCACCGCTACAATCGGAACATAGACAAGTAAGATCGTTTCTGGCAGCGTGGCCGATTTCGAAATCAAATACCCTGAAGCAAACATAAGGGCGGCAGACGCCAAAACAGCTAGCAGTCCGAGGAGAACTACACTCCAAATGAGCTTACGATTTTCCTTTAAATATGGAAGCACCCAGCTGTTTTTCTTCATCCTCTTTCCCCCCTTTGTATTTGCACTAGCTCAGCGTATTTTCCTTGCTTCGCAAGTAGGCTTTCATGTGTACCTGTCTCAACTATTCTTCCGTCATGTAGGACAATGATTTCATCCATCTCCTTCATCCAGTGAAGGCGATGGGTAGCTAAAAGCACCAGTTTACCCTTAAATAACGGCAGCATCTTCTCTTTTACGGACATTTCTGTTTCCACATCGAGATGGGCGGTCGGCTCATCTAATAACAGGATCGGACGATTCTCTAGAAACGCACGAGCTATGGCTACGCGCTGTGACTGTCCTCCACTTAGCTCCCTTCCCGAATCCCCAATCTTTTCTTCTAATCCATTTGGAAGCTCTTCGATTAAAGCGTGTAACCCTGCATGAACTGCAGCTTGTCTCACCTCTTCATCAGAGGCTGAAGGTTGATAAAAACGAATATTGTTAGCAATAGTATCTGAAAAAATATACGGTTGCTGTGAAATATAAAGAAGCTGCTTCTGCCATTCCTCTTTTTGTAGATGGGAACAACCTGTTCCGTTGACAAAGATAGAAGGTGTACTTCCTCCAATAAACCCGCCTATTAAGTCAATGAAAGTAGATTTCCCTGCTCCACTTTCTCCAACAATCCCAATCTTTCTTTTTCCTTTTAAGGTAAAGGACAACTCTTTCAAAATGGGCGCTGATCCCTGATCTAAAATAACGCTTGTATGCTGTAACTCTAGTTGATCATTTGCTGCCCAGTTTGCAAGTTTAAGAGGTTCTTCTTCTGTCAATAGCGGCTCAGATAAAATGGTCCGCATATCCTTCCCTGCTTCCTGTCCATTTAAGGTGGCATGATAATCAGTCCCTATTTCTCTCACTGGCAGAAAGAATTCAGGGGCTAAAATAAGAATCGTGAGGGCAGGCTGTAGCATTATTTTCCCGTCTATTAAACCGAGTCCGAGAAAAACAGCAACCGTCGCAACCGAGAGCATTGTGAAAAAATCCATCGCAAAGGAAGAAAGGAAAGCAATTCGAAGCGTACCCATTGTCGCCTTTTGATAGTCTTCGCTGACAGCTACAATTTTCGATTGATGCTTCCGACTTAGACCTAGAAACTTTAACGTCTCGAGCCCACGTAGAGAATCAACAAAGTGATTCGATAAGACTCGATACGTTTGCCATTGCTTGCCTACTTTGACCTTGGCCGCAAGTCCTAACAAAATCATAAATCCAATTAAAATGGGCATCGTGAGAATTAAAACAACACTAGACTTGATATTTAACGAGAAGACATAGAGAGCAATCATTGCTGGGAGCACCACAACCGCGACAAGCTTTGGTAAGAACAGCTCTAAATACGTTCTTACTTGCAAAACTCCCTCCATCACTAATGTCACAAGCTTTCCGGTTCCTAGCTTTTTGGCATATCTCGGACCTAGCTGAAAAAGTCTGGTCAACACGTCTTGTCGCAGGACAACAGTTATTTTTTCTGCATATGACTCAATTAACAGATTTTTCAACCATTGCAAAGCATATCTTCCAATGAAAGCAGCCATAAACAAGACCAGAGACTGAGAATATGTGGAATTTAGACCATGATAAAAAAGGAGAGCGACCCCTTCTGCAAGAAATATGGCCTGCAGAAGGATGGTCACTCCTTGAAGAATGGTAATCATAGTTAGTGCAGACAGTATACGCTTTATGCCTGCATATCGAAAGAGATCTTTTCCCATTAATAAATCATTCCCTTGCCATCCACTCGTTTTCGGAAAACATAATAACTCCATATTTGATAGCCTAAAACGAAGGGCAGTAGCGAAATGGCGACATATGTCATGATTTTCAACGAATATGCACCTGATGCTGCATTGTATACCGTTAAGTCAAAGTCACTTCCAAGTGAGCTAATCATGACTCTTGGGAAGAGGGCGACAAAGATAAGCCCTATTGTCAATGCAATCCCTAAACCAGATAAAGTAAAGCTTAGTCCATCCTTACTTTTTCTAAGAGAAAGGATTACCGCTCCAAAGCTTACTACGATCGCTGCAATGATTGGCAGCGTTACTAGTGGCCGAACCGTGAACAAATCTGTCTCCACATAACTTACAATTACAAGAACAACCAATGAGCCTAACACAGGATAGACAACCTTTTTAGCCATTTTCCGAGCACGTTCTTGGAGAGAGCCCACTGTTTTTAATGTAATGAACAGTAATCCATGGAGATAGCAAAGCAATGTAACCGTCACTCCTCCAATGACTGAATAGATATTCACATAATCTGTGAAGCCAGCATACATGTTCATGTGTTCATCGATTGGCATTCCACGAAGAATACTGGTAAACAACACGCCGAACAAAAAAGGTGGAAGAATACTTCCGAAAAAAATGACCCAATCCCAGGTTTTCGTCCACTTGTGATGACTCACTTTCCCTCTAAATTCAAAGGCCACACCTCGGCCAATTAATGCAAGCAACACAAACACAAATGGAATATAATAACCGCTGAACATCGTTGCATACCAGTGCGGGAAGGCTGCAAAAATTGCTCCTCCACCTGTTAACAACCACACTTCATTCGCATCCCAGAATGGCCCAATTGTATTAATGAGCATTCTCCGCTCCAGATCATTCGTTGCTAGGAATCGCGTAGCCATTCCCACGCCGAAATCAAAGCCTTCTAAAAAGAAGAACCCAATAAATAAAACTGCAACTAGTACAAACCAAAGCTCACTTAGCTCCATTATTGATAAGCCCCCTTATCAAACGGGTCAACTGAAACCGTTACTTCATGGTTTTCACTATGGTCATGGTCAGCACCCTTTTTAATTTCACGGATAAACAAGTATACAAGTACAACTGCTAAAATCGCATAAATGACGGTAAAAGAAATGAATGAGAATAACAACGCTTCTTTAGACACATTTGGGGAGACTGAAGCAGCTGTTGTCATTAAGCCGAACACCGTCCATGGCTGCCTACCAATCTCGGTCATGATCCAGCCCGCTGTGTTTGCAATAAACGGGAAAGAGATCAACCACACCATTGTGCGAAGATACCATTTGCTTGTATCGAGCTTGTTGCGATAGCTTAGCCATAGCCCTAACGCTGAAAAACCAATCATGACCATTCCTGCTAACACCATAATACGAAAGCTCCAAAATGTTTCATTGACTGGAGGAATATAATTGCCTTCTCCATATTTCTCTTCATACTCCGCTTGAAGTGTATTCATCCCAGGAACACTGCCTTCAAACTTTTCGTACGTTAAATAGCTTAATGCATAAGGAATCTTAATCTCGAAGGAATTCTCCTGTTTTTCTTCATCAATAATAGAGAAAACCGTCCAAGGTGCAGGGTCTTCACTATCCTCCCATAACCCCTCACTTGCCGCCATCTTCATTGGCTGTGACTCCATTAAATGTTGTGCTTGCGAATGCCCACTAAGGGCAATTCCCATACCTGAAATTAGCCCGACAACCATAGCTAATTGAAAGGATTTATTAAAAATAACTAGCTCTTTCTTTCGCCAAATCTTATAAGCACTAACGCCACCAATAAAGAAAGCACCTGTAGCAAACGCTCCAAACACTACATGGGGAAATTCCACTAAAAACTGTGGGTTCGTTAATAGAGCAAAGAAATCATTCATTTCCGCTCGTCCGTTCTGAATCACAATACCGACTGGCTCTTGCATAAAGGAGTTAGCCGCTAAAATCCACATCGCTGAAATCATTGTGCCAATGGAAACCAGCCAAATACACATTAAATGAACCTTCTTTGATAACCGATCCCATCCGAAAATCCAAAGACCGATGAACGTGGATTCCATGAAGAATGCGAGCAATGCTTCAATCGCAAGCGGGGCTCCGAACACATCTCCAACAAACCGACTATACTCAGACCAGTTCATTCCAAACTGAAACTCCTGTATAATTCCCGTTACAACACCAACTGCAAAGTTAATTAAAAATAAATGCCCCCAAAACTTAGTCATTTTCAAATATACTTCATCCTTTTTGAAAACATACAATGTCTCCATTAAGGCAACGATAAATGCTAAACCAATTGACATTGGCACGAATAAAAAGTGAAATATCGTTGTTGAGCCAAACTGAAGTCTAGCCAATAGTAACTCATCCATTTAAGAACCTCCTACTCATATTTCTCACAAATACATCTCCCCATTGTACCCCGTATCGTATGAAACAATATGAGTGTACCACCGGGATATGATTATATTGTGATAACATTTTTACGGATCTGTGACAGGCGTAATTCTTCATAATTTAGACAAAAATAAAGAAATTGCTTTCAATATTGAGTAAAAAATATTATTTGAATATATCTAATATTGAGTGATATATTTACTAGCACTTCTTACATCCCTCACAAAGATTCCTTTCAAACTTCATCTGATTTTCATTCATGTCACACAACTATCCGCTATTCTCTTACTTAGAAAATAAATTGGAGGAATGTACTTTGGCTTGGAAATGGAACAAAAATATTCATTTGTATATTGGACTCTTATGTAGTGTGATGATTCTATTACTTTCATTAACAGGATTAGTTATTAACAATAAGTTTCTATTCATGGGATCTCAGGTAATCACTTATCAAAATCCCGATTTAGGAAAAAAATTGCATTCTAACTCGCATAGCCATGATGCTCCTGTTCAATCCGATTCAAATTTTTCCATTACAGAAATAGTAGATAAAGCAGCAAGGACTGGAAAGTTTCAATTAAACGAAGTAAAAACGGTCTCACTCATGGATCATGGCTTTGGCCCATCTTATTACATTGGGTTAAACGATGATAAGCAAACACAGGTTGTTGTTAATACAGAAGGAGTCATTTCGAAAATTTATTATAACCCCGTAACACAAACAGCTCACGATTGGCATATTGGATTATTCGGCGGGGAACGCTATACAAATTTAATTAACTTCGCGACAATTGGCATGATTATCTTAACTGGTACAGGAGTATTCCTTTCTATTCGCACATTGGCTGGACAAGCAAAAGCAAGGAGAATAAGACGAGCGAGGAAGGAAGTATCAAGTAAGGTAGCCTGATTGATTTCCAATCCATTCGTTTGCTTTCTTGAAAGCGTTCGCTATGACTGCAACAGGTTCGACGAAGATAGCTCAAATAAAATAGGCTATAGACAAACTCAAATTGCTTCAAGTTTGTCTATAGCCTAAATCATGTAGGATTAGTCTTTCATTCCATATAAATCCATCGATACACGAAAGCTTGACACATGGATCCATAGCATGCAAATCCGTCAATTACTAACTACGTCTGATCCTCTAAGAGAATTCTGTTATTATAATGATTTCACTAGTAATAGTTCATCTCGAATTGGAATGCCATTGTCTGCATAGAGCGGTATCTCTGGTTTAAGGAGCCTCGCTTGTTCAACCGCATTTGAAAGTACCTCTACCAACTGATAGCCTCTCTTTTGATAGAAAGCAAGGGCATGAAGATTGTCATTTGTTGTTATTAGCTTTATTTCCTTGCAGTTCTCCTTCTTCGCTTTCCTTTCAATGGCTGTCAATAACCTAGAGCCAACCCCTTTATTCACGACCTTGCTATCTAACGAAATAATTTCACATTCACGACCTTCGATAATATATGTAAGAAGACCAATAATGGATTTCTGCTGGTCTACAACCGCATATCCGTCTAACGTATCGCATTGAAAAATCCCACTAGAAATAACCATCTGTGAAGTTCCCCAATGCTCGACAAAGAAGGTTGTGACCTCTGAATAATCTAATACGTCAGTAGAAACCACTTCTAAGGAAGCTCTAGCCTTTAGACGATGGATTAACTCTTCAGTTTGTACTAGCTTTACAAGCTCTTCGAGGGAAAAATGCCCTAATAAATACGAAATTACTTCTTTATATAACCGATAGGTAGCATCTTGGTCTTCTTCAATGATTTTCCAAACTTCTTGCTCAGATAATTGATTTGGTTCTGTCGTAAATTGATCTGCTGCATGAAGAGCAAAACCTTCAAAAAACCACTTCGGCCCCATCTTCTCTTCTTCTCCATTTAACACTCGAATATGTAATTCATGAGCAAACTCATGAGCTATTAACTTTTCATAAAAAGCCTCTTCCTCCCCTAGAGGATAGAGCTCCAAATACAAGTCAGGAGAAACGATAAGAAGTTCTCCATTTGCAACAATGGCTGAAGCTGTTCTTGGAACCACTGTACTTTCATCCAATTGAAAGGCAAAACGAACTGCATCATCAAAGGCTACTTTCGAATCGAAGAAGCGAACACCTTTCACAAATGGATCGATAGCATATGCACCCCATTGATGGGCTTCGGCAAAAGCTGTCATTCTGTTCTGAGCTGCTGCAACGGTCTGTCTAAACGTTTCTCTTTGGTCTTCCAGGGAAGGAGCTAGTTTCATCTCACATAATAATGTTTCCATCTTCTTCAGTCCTTTTCTCTAGTATTCTATTTCCCAAGCCCAAACAAGATGAGACTTAATAAAACGGGAGTCGCAAACATGCCAATAATTAAATAAACTCCATTTTCAACTTCTATTTCTCGGTTCAGCCATTCCGATTTTTTCGCCAGGGATTTAAGTCCAAATAGACATAGTAGCAATAAGCTTGCGGCTGCAACAGATTCTACTCCTTCAATGAACGAGATTCGATCAAAAATAAATATACTTACTCCAGTGATAACAATGATAACTGCTGCTTCCATGACAGATAAAATTTTCATTATCTTCACTCCATTTCTTCTATATCTATACTTTTCTACCACCACTCAAAACAACTTTCAAGGTGAACAATTCCCTCAGTTACAGCTAGTGATTAGAAGAATTATGGTGTTTTAGCCATTTGAAATGAAATTACGCCGAGAATTCCATTTCGTATACGCTTCTTGACGTTCCTCCATACCCCAACTCTTTTACAATTATTTACTGAAAAGTATAACATCCTCCGAAACAGTATGCCTAGTATGTATTCATAATTGTAACAACATTCCGTCTTCTTACGACTAATAAGTGTAAAGGGGGGAAATCCAATTGAAGAAGCGACTATTTATCTTTTTGCTAACTCTTGGAATCATGACAGGTTGTACAAATGATGTGAAAGATTCTTCAGATAATGCTCACGATGAAACGCGTTTAGCTGACTCACTTGCCATCACAAGGGCCACACTTGATCAAGTACAGCAAATGTACGCCCATCACACTACTCTTTCACTTAAGGAAACAGACGTGAACGAAAAATCAGTGACATTAACATTTGAAGCACACTCTGTATCCACTCAAGAACAACTGGAACAAGGAGTTAAGGATGTTCTAATGGAAATCAGTAAGCATACCGTCGACAGTGAACCCATATCTGACGGGATTGCTACGGTATACGACCATTACAATGTCTACATCATCGTTAATGATGATGTAAAGGAAATATCCAAAGCGACAATAAAAAAAGCAGAACAGCAAATTACCTGGGGTTCGATTATTAATTAAAGTGTTTATAGCAATCACTATCTAGCGAAATGAAAACCATCAGTATAAGGCTTGACTTTGATGACTGTGGACATTTTTGAGTGTTTGCAGTTTTTTATTATGAAAAATAGGAAAGTAAATAGTTCGTTCAGATAACATACGAAATGTACTTCCCTTTTATTTTCCACATAACCATTGTAATACGATGTACTTCGTATTACAATGGTTAATACAGCATTTCATAAGGAGGGATACCATGGATAAGGAAATGATGAAGGGAAGTATCGATTTACTTCTATTGTCACTTATAGCAAAGAAGGAAATGTATGGTTATGAAATCACGAAAGTATTAAAACAGTTAAGTAATGATCAATATGCGATGAGCGAGGGTACTCTTTACTCGGCATTGAAGCGTCTTGAGAAAAAACTTTGGATTGAGTCCTACTGGGTAGATACTGAGTCGGGAAGAAGGAAGTACTACAGGATGACTGATGGCGGCATGATCGAGCTGAAGCAAAAGCAAAAGGATTGGGGATTTATAGAAAGTTTAATTCGAAAAAGCTCAGAGGGCCTTCTATGAAATCTCCTTTAGAGCAGTACGTAAAACGGATTGTTCAGCATACTGAAGGCAGCGAAGAAGAGAAGGAAGATTTGTTCGAAGAGTTGCTCGTACATCTTGAGCTATCTACTGAACAATTTATGGAAGAAGGCTTTAGCCAAGTGGAAGCTGAAAAAAAAGCGATGGAACAATTCGGTTCGGAAGGAGAAATTGGATCGCAAATTCAACAATCTCTCTTCCCCTACCGAAAAGAAATGATGCTTTCACTAGCCATATCCTCCATCCTATTTTCAATTAGCCTGTACACAATCCAACTAATAAGCAATGGAGAAGCGTATATTGGCTGGCTTGTATTAAGCATGTTCACAAGTACGATGATTCTCATCATTCCACTTAATCACTATTTTCATATTAATCGAAAGCGTTGGATGAACGGCTTACTGGTCGTTCATATTCTCACTTATCTCTATGGATATGCGATTGCCACGTATATGGAGCATCCGCTTTCTGTTGGATTTTCGATTTGGGATATTCTCAATATTGGGTTAGCGTTGATTCTCATTTACCGCACAACCCTTTATGATTTCAGTGTGAAAGATAAGTCAACTAAAATTCTGCACGGCATAAATATTACATCTGGGATCTTCATTATCGGTGCTTCGTTATTTTTAATTTGGGGCGGACTAATAATGATCGGAGAATGGCAGCCAATTATGCTATTGTTCGCGAGCCCTATCTTCATATGGTCAGGCCTGTATTTTGTCCAAATCAAGCTAGCGAAAAAGAACCGAAGAATCGCTTTTATCCTTGGTAGCATACCGGCCATAGGTGCCATGGCTGTGCTACTAACTTTACTGTTTTTTATGCTCGTCTAAGATTGGAGTTTTCCTAAATGAAAAAAACACCGCTAATGATTATTGTTGTGATGCTAACTTCGATAACTGCTACACTCGCAATCGCAGGTCTGATGTTTCAAAAAGAGGACAACGAGAAGCAAAATGGGCTCTCCCATCACTTCGATATATCCTCTCAAGGTACGATAGCATATGTTTCCTATCAAAAAGGGAAGCCTCAGCTACATCTTTACAATGAAAAGCTAGGCATCTCTGATCAAGCATATGAACTTGATAATGAACATACCATTGTTGACCCTAGCTTTTCACAGGATGGCTCGACTCTAGCCTTCGTGGCGTTTCCGAAGGACCTTGAAGAAGAAAAGAAGATGACAAGTAAGGTATATTTACTAGATCTTAGAACAAAGGAAGTGACAGAGGCTTTTTCAAAGGAAGGAATTATTATGGAGGTAGAATATTCTTCGGTAAAGCCTATCTTATTCTATCTTTCTGCCAATACGTATACCAATTATTCACCAATTGCTAGCAAACGCCCCCATGGACTGGACATATTTCAATATGACTTGGAAACAAATGACCACCAACAAGTAACTGAGCTAGAGAAATATTCGATGAGTTCCTTAACCGTTTCACCTAATGGGGAAAAAGTGTATGTGCAAATGGATGACGATGATGGAGTAGAGACAGCAGAGGACTCGTTCAATGTTCATCAGCGAATTTTTGAAATCCCTCTAGACAATCCTACCCATGCGCGCATCGTAACGAATCCAAATCGAGAAGTAGATATATTCACATTTAATTTAACACCAACTGGGTCTGATTTAATTTTCCAATCGATTGCAAACGCAGAGGAAGGCGGTACTTTCGAATATGAGCTTTACCAGTTCCATATGAATACGAATGAAGAAACCCAGCTAACAAACCTAGGAGAATATACAACGAACCCAGTCGTCACCGCCGATGGAAAGGAAATCTATTTTGTCGTTGATAAGAAGTTCGGTCAAAATGGAGAAGAAAACCATTTGTATAAGATGTCCATTGATGGAAAAGGCATCGAAGAAGTCATGCTTTTCGAAGACTGATAGTTGGATGAAAATGTGTGAGATCCCCTCCTCCTAGGTCTCGAGTCTGATAAGAAATTAAACCTCTGGAACAATTTTCTTCCAATGATTTGTTCCATAAAATAATACTAGAGAATCCTGCTGCTGAACGAGGAGGGAATACCATGAATCATCAAAAGGAGCGGAAAGTTTATCTTGTTTTAACAGATACAGGAACGATTTTTACTAGATTAATAAGATTATATACGAAGCAAACATATAACCATTCTTCTCTGTCACTGGATCTGCAGCTGGAGAATCTATACAGCTTTGGGAGAAAACAGCCCTGGAACCCTTTCATTGGAGGTTTTGTTAAGGAACAAGTTGGCGAAGGACTTTTCAAAAAAGCCACTTGTGAGATTTACTGCCTTAATATTACAGAAGAGCAGTTTCAGCATATCCAACAACAAATTCAGCAATTTGAAGATAAGCAGCATGAATATAAATATAATTTACTAGGCTTATTCGCTCTTATGTTTCGAAAACCATTAGATAGGGAAAATGCGTTCTTCTGCTCTGAATTTGTAAGTACGCTATTAACTAGAAGTAGGGCAGTGGCGTTTAATAAACCGACCTGTTTTGTCACCCCATCCGATCTGGGACAGCTTGAAGATGTGGAATACATATATCAGGGTTCAATTAGAGACTACTCACATACACCGACTAAAAAGGTTTTAATCCCTATTCTTTTAAATGGATAACAGCAATTGTCCAATTATTATGCTATAGTTATTATATCTGAATATTTAAATAACAATGTTTCTAGGAGGATTTTAATGACTGTAGAACAATTATCTTTGACTGACTGGCATAAAAAGCAGGCAGTACATAATTTTAATGCGACCTGGGACCTTATGGAAAAGGAAAACCGTACACAAGAAGAAGACTTTCAGATGATTCACACAGCCCATGCATCTCGGTTTCACTGGGGAGAAATTGGCACCCCTCTTGAATTCAGTAGAGGAGAATGGCAGATTTCAAGAGTGTACTCCCTATTAGGCATGTTTCAAAGTGCACAATCCCATGCCCAGTACTGTCTGGAGCTTTGCGAACTCAACCAAATCGGGGATTTTGATTATGCTTTTGCCCATGAGGCATTAGCACGGGCATATAAGGCAGGAAATGACCTCTCTTCTATGGAAAAGCATCTAAAGCTAGCATACAAGGCAGCTGAAGGCATCTCAGAAGAAGGCGACCGAAATTATTTACTTTCTGAGCTGAAAAGTCTAGAAGAATAAAATAAGAAGCTGGCAGATCCATTCTCTGTCAGCTTCTTTTGATTGGCTTCTTTATTTATAAGTTATATAGCTTACTATATTTGTTTTCTAAATAGCGGACGAGATACTGAGAGTTTAACTCTTCACCAGTTACTTTTTGAATAAGCTCAGCTGGTAGATAGAGTGAACCGTGCTGATGGATGTGTTCCCGAAGCCATTCACGTATTCCAAGCAGATTTCCATGGCCAACTTGCCCGTAAAAGTCTGGAATTTGCTTTTCAATCGTATGGAGTAATTGAGCAGCATAAAGATTTCCTAATGAGTACGTATGGAAATAACCAATTGCTCCAAATGACCAATGGACATCCTGCAAAACACCAAGAGAATCTGTTTCTGGTACAATCCCAAGATAATCTTCCATTTTTTCGTTCCAAACTCGTGGTAAATCCTTTACCTCTAAATCTCCAGCAATTAACCCTTTTTCAATTTCATAACGAAGCATGACATGGAGATTGTAGGTAAGCTCATCCGCCTCTACTCGTATAAACGAAGGCTGCACACGATTCACTGCCAGGTGGAATTGATCAACTGACACATCCCCAAGCTGCTGTGGGAACAACCCTTGTAAGTCGCCATATGCTGCTCGCCAAAATTCTTTCGAACGACCAACCATATTCTCTAAAAAGCGCGACTGTGATTCATGGATTCCAAGAGAAGTACCTCTTCTTAGAACCGATCCCTCATAATTTTCATGAACGCCCTGCTCGTATAAAGCATGACCCGCCTCATGAATGGTAGAGAAAATCGCAAACTGTAAATTATTCGTTGAATAGCGGGTTGTAATCCGTACATCATTTTTATTGACTGCCATCGCAAATGGATGTGCTGTCGGATCTAAACGCCCCGCTTCTAAATCATAGCCAAGCTTAGGTAACAGCTTAAGCAAGAACTCCTTTTGAGTCTCGATTGGATACTCTTTTTGTAAAAAAGAAGAATCAGGCTGCGTTCCTGACTTTTTAATCCGCTCTAATAAGTCGATGCTGCTCGCACGTAGGTTCTTAAAGATTTCATCCACTTCTTCTACTGTCGAGCCTGGCTCAAATTCATCCATCAACGCATCATACGGATGCTTCTCGTAGCCATAGTACTCAGCAAATTTCCGCTTAATATCGAACATTTTCTGCAAATATGGCTGATATAAAGAGAAGTTATTTAGAGAGCGAGCATCCTCCCAGGCGTTATTTGCCTCCCCTTGAAGAACACTGTATTCTTTAATCAATTCCTCTGGAATACTCTTACTTCTGGAGTAGGTTTTATGACGAATGCGCACCGCTGCTTTCAGTGCAGGGTCCAATGTTTCATATACATTAGGCTTAGTTAACACATCTAAGCATTCGGCCATATCTTTAGATACAGTCATCTTGAACATTTCAGTTGACACTACTCCCGTTGCTTTAGCAGCAGTAATTCTCCCCTTTTTGGGAGCCTTTACTTTCGCATCCCACCCTGCAAGGCTTAACAAGCTTGAAAACGCACTAATTTTCTCATCTAATGCTCGAAATTGCTTTTTCGCTTCTTCCACATTTAATAAGGTTTGCATAATATCCCCCTATGTAAGAAATTTCAGATAATTACAATTTTTATTATACAGTATATTATTTCGATAGTCGAATGATTTCTTTAACTGATTTCTGTAAAGGAGAAGCGTGGACGGGCTCGTTCTAATATGAGGTTCTTTTTGCGAATTCATTTTGCAAGTGAGAGCGAAATTCCAAAAGTGTGAGCGATTTTTGAATTGCTGCGAGCGAACGCTCACAAGTTGGGCATGGGCAACTTGTTCTCGGTTTCATCGAGAGAGCTACCCTACCTGATATAGTCACCTCTCCCTCAAAAAATCTTCACTTCGTTTAATAAGTATGTTCTTTTCCGTAAAAGCGTATCTACTGGAGTCAATTTCTACGGTACTAAACCCCATTTGGAGCGAAATCTACCTCTTGCCGAGCGAAATCGTGTCCAATGCGAGCGTTCGCTCAAAAAAGGAGCGTTCGCTCACAAGTTGGGCATGGGCAACTTGTTCTCGGTTTCATCGAGAGAGCTACCCTACCTGATAAAGTCACCTCTCCCAAAAAATCTTCACTTCGTTTAATAAATATGTTCTTTTCCGTATAAACGTATCTACTGGAGTCAATTTCTACGGTACTAAACCCCATTTGGAGCGAAATCTACCTCTTGCCGAGCGAAATCGTGTCCAATGCGAGCGATTTTTCGCTGGACGTGAGCGAATTTCCAGAAAAGTGAGCGATTTCCTCCCGGCTGCGAGCGTTCGCTCAAAAAAGAAGCGAACGCTCACAAGTTGGGCATGGGCAACTTGTTCTCGGTTTCATCGAGAGAGCTACCCTACCTGATAAAGTCACCTCTCCCAAAAAATCTTCACTTCGTTTAATAAATATGTTCTTTTCCGTAAAAACGTATCTACTGGAGTCAATTTCTACGGTACTAAATCCCATTTGGAGCGAAATCTATCTCTTGCCGAGCAAAATCGTTTCCAATGCGAGCGATTTTTCGCTGGACGTGAGCGAATTTCCAGAAAAGTGAGCGATTTCCTCCCGGCTGCGAGCGTTCGCTCAAAAAAGGAGCGAACGCTCACAAGTTGGGCATGGGCAACATGTTCTTGGTCCCAACGAGAGAGCTCCCCCACATTATAAAGCCAGCTCTAAAAGGAGCGAACGCTCAATTTTTTCCCCAGCCCTAATCGCCGTCCGAAACTTGACTACAAGCACAATTGTAAAAAGCCCTCTGTCTCCAGAAGGCTTCTAATCTATTCGTTTTTCATTATCCCCTTGATATTTGACCATTTGAACTTTTCTCCGTAGATCATAACCCCTTTTACATATATACGAGAGGCTATCATTGCAATGAGAAGGATTGAAACCACAAGTACGGCACCACTTCCTAGTAACTCTAGCATCGACAATTCGCCCATCACATATTTAGAATAAGCGACAATTGGTGAGAAGAACGGAAAGTACGTTGAAAAGGTAACGAGCGGGCCAGTTGGATCAATCATTGTTTTTATCCCAACCATTAATGCTCCCATTACAAGAATCATTACAGGTCCAATGACGCTCCCTAAGTCTTCTGTTCTTGAAATCATCGATCCTAATGCGGCGAAACAAAGTGCATACACTAAATAACCACATGCAAAGAAAAACACAAAAGCCAAAATAAGTCCTGCATCCACTTGAGAAAGATCAAATGAAAACCCAAAAATACTGAGCTGATCTGTCTCAATCCAGCCCAATAAATAAGCAAGGTAGCCAGATAAGAAGAAAATGGATACTTGAAGTAAACCAGCTACTAAATTGGAAAGTACTTTTGCAAAGAGCATGTAAATGGGCTTAATCTTTGTTATCATGACTTCCATGACTCGGGTTGATTTTTCGCCAGTAATGCTCATCGCAATGGCTTGACCAAACATGAGGATAAATGTGTACATTAAGAAAATAAATACATATACGATCCCTAAACTTCCGTTGTTCTCTGCAACCATTTTTTCTTCAACAGGAATTGTTTGAAGTAATTCAGTCATCACTTCGGCTGAAAGATTATTTTCCCCTGCTACCGTTGTAAAATATTGCTGCTGCAGCTGTGCTGAGAATGCATAGATGACTCTTGCGTTTGGCATTCGATGATAGTAATAGCTCAGAACAGGAAGGGAATTTTTCTCCTTCACTACGATGAAATGATCTAGATCTTGCTCCTTGATCTTGTCGATTTGTTGATTGAGCTTATCCTCTGACGTCGTTTCAATCTTCAGACCAGGAATTTGATCCATTAGCAGATTTTCATCAATCTGATAAGAAGTTGTATTGAGCACCGATATTCGAACCTCTTCGTCCCCTGCAGAAAAATGATTATAAGCAAAAAAGCCTAAAATAATAAGTGACATCACAATCGAAGTAATTCGGAATCCTTTTGAACGGATTTGTTCTTTAAAATGAAAGAAAAAGGCTGTCTGAAAAGCTTGCATCTATGACCCCACCTTATCAATAAATATTTGGTGCAATGTTGGCTGAAGGTAGGTTACTTCAGAAACGTGAACTCCTGCTTCTACAGCTTGTGATAGTACTCTTAAATGATCGTCCTCGTTCGTCAAAGAGAGGATAATTCGTTTCCCGTCCTCTTGGAAGGTATACCCATGCTTTGTAGCGAACTCACTTAGTGTCCTTACATCGCCAAATAGAGAAAGGTACATTAACCCGTATGATTCTTTTACTGCCGCTAGCTCGCCTGCTATAAGGGCCTTTCCATCCTTCATAAGAACCACCTGTTTACAGAATTTCTCGACCTGGTCCATTTGATGGCTAGACATAATGATTACTTTTCCCTTTTGTTTTTCTTCGAGAATGACCTCTGTAAGTAAATTGGTGTTAACGGGATCTAACCCGCTAAACGGTTCATCCAATATAATTAGGTCTGGATTATGTAGTAATGTTGCAGCTAGCTGGACCTTCTGTTGATTTCCTTTTGATAGGTCTCCTGCTAACTTATCCTTATACATCATAATATCGAAGCGGTCCATCCAATACTCTACCGACTGTTTGATTTCACTCTTTTTCATCCCTTCAAGCTTCCCAAAATACATTAGTTGCTCCATCACTTTTGTTTTAGGATAAAGCCCTCTCTCTTCAGGCAAGTAACCGAAGGAAACATGGTTTAACCCCTTCTTTTTCTCCCACTCTACCTGCCCCTGATTAGGTGTAACAAGACCGAGCATCATTTTAATTGTAGTCGTCTTTCCGGCACCATTTCTTCCGAGAAGTCCAAAGACCTCCCCTGGCTCAACTTTAAAGGAAAGTCCGTCAACGGCTACCTTTTCCCCATAATTTTTTGTAAGACTATGAACCTCTAACAATGGAAAACCTCCAATTCTAGTAAAAGTTTCTCTAATCTAATGATTATCTAGCTGTTTTCTACACTTCTCCTCTCCAGGAAAAAAACACTACTTCTATAGTAAATAAAATTTTACATAAATGGTATATTTTTTTATATAAAAAAGATGACCTCACCGAAGTCATCTTTACTTATTCGAACGCTTCTCTAACATCATAATTCTTCAAATCTAATTCAGTTGGCTCTCCGAGGGCAAGCTTGGCAAGTTCCGAACCTAAATAGGGGCCACTAGTTAAGCCAGATGCGCCAAGACCATTTGCAAGAAAAATCCCTTGATGTGCTGGTAACGCTCCAATTATCGGGAGAAAGCCTGGTGTGTACGGGCGAAAGCCAACACGTGTTTCGAGAAACGTGCTGTCAGTGAGCCCAGGTGCGACCTGTAGAGCTTTACCAATAACCTCATTAAGCCCACCAGGGGTGACTCGGTAATCAAAGCCTCTTTCATCTTCATGGGTAGCACCAATAACTACCCGGCCATTTTCAAATGTGAGAATGTATTGGTTATTGGGCGGCATGACTACAGGCCAGTCCGTTGTATCCGTGTTCGATAGCTCGAGGTGTACAATTTGAGCTTTCTGTGGCGTTACACGATAGGTGATTCCGAGTGGCCGAAGAAGCGCTTCATCCCATGCACCGCCTGTGATGATTACCGAATCAGCAAGGAAGCTTTCCCCTTCAACTTGAATACCTGTAATCCGATCTCCTTCTATTAATAAGGTAGCATCTCCTTTGATAAAGGTCGTTCCATGCTTTTTAGCCCCTTGAATGAGCGCATCTCTCATGGCCCTTCCATCTACACGAGCACCCCCGCTTACGTAAACAGAAGAAAATTCATCTGATAAAGGCGGGAAATATTGCTTGGTTTCTTCTGGTGTTAAAATAGTTATTTCACCAATTTCAGGTGCATCTTCTCTTCTTTTTCTCGCCCGTTCTGCCATCTGTGCTAGCTTCTTTTCGTCGGTATGAAGACAGAGTGTTCCTACTTGCCGGTAGCCTGTCTCCGTCTCTCCATCTTCTTCTAATTGCTTTACAAGCGACGGATAGTAGCGTGCCCCTCCTTTAACAAGCTCATACCAGGCTTTATTTCGGCGCTGTGAAAGCCAAGGACAAACGATACCTGCTCCTGCATCAGTTGCTTGACCAAGATCTTTTCTATCAACTACTGTGACGTGAACGCCTGACTTCGCAAGATGATAAGCCGTCGATGCTCCTAGTATTCCTGCTCCAATTACAATCATTTTCTTCATCTATATACACCTTTTCTTTAAAGCTTACTGCCTCCCATTCTAACGAATAAATTCGCTTACTACAATCAGTGGCTTCGACCTATAAGCAAAAGAGAGCCCAGCTGGACTCTCTCCTTATGCTATTCACCTGCTTTTCTTTGTAAAAACTCATCCTTCACTTCTGTTAAAAGTTTTGGGTTGGTAAGAAGCTGTAATCCAGTTAAAGCAAGAGCCTTTGCCCCTCTTACTAATGCTTCATCCCCCTTAGGTGATCTCGCCGCCTCCCTAAATGATACGGTATGTGCAACAAGGTCACTTGGTCCAATTTTGATATAGGGATGTATAGTAGGAACAACCTGACTAATATTCCCAGCATCAGTTGATCCAATGCCTCCTTTCTCTGATACAATAACGGTTTCACCAAGCTCTTCAGCGACCTCTTTATAAATGGCATCAAACGTTTTATTTATTAGGAGGTTATCTACCTCGTTCTGAAAAGCGATGACATTCAATTGTGCCCCTGTAGCCAATGCAGCCCCCTCAGCAATTGCCTTCACCTTTTTTGTGACCTCATTAAGTTCTGTTCTCGTTTTTGCACGGATGAAAAAGCGTGCCTTTGCATACTCGGGAATAATATTTGGCGCGTCTCCCCCATGTGTAATAATGCCATGAATTCGCACATCCTCTTTTAATTGCTGGCGAAGAGCATTTATCCCATTAAATAATTGGATCACTGCATCTAGCGCATTTATCCCTTCGTGGGGAGAGGCAGCAGCATGAGCAGGCTTTCCGGTATATTCGAAGTCTAAAGGATCGACGGCTAGTGAATGGCTCGTTAGCCGGGTTTCATTTGATGGATGAACCATTAGAGCAGCATCAATATCATCGAGGAGTCCATGCTTTACAAAGCTCCCTTTCGCACTGCCATTTGGACCCCCTTCCTCCGCAGGCGTGCCTAACACGACTACTTCACCACCTGTGTCCTCAATCGCTTTGCTGACCGCAATTCCTGCTGCTACACTAGTAGTTCCAATGATATTGTGTCCGCAAGCGTGACCAAGACCTGGCAATGCATCGTATTCAGCGAGGAATGCAATCGCTGGTCCTGGCTTTGCGGCTCTTTTTCTAGCAAAAAATGCCGTCTTATGACCTGCCACACCTTTTTCGACCGTGAAGCCTTCTGTTTCAAGTAGGGAGATTAATAGACGAGAAGCAAAAAATTCTTCATTTCCAATCTCAGGTTTATCATGTATTTGATGACTAGTAGATATATAAAGCTCCTTTTTACTATCCACATCGTCAGTTATTGCTTTTTTCTGCAAATGATACGTATTTGCAATTGTTGTCATCTTTCTTCAACCTCCCTCGTTTTTCGTAAGCATGGTAACAACTAATCATTCTCCAATCTCACTAAGTGGAACAAAGGTAGGAATCACATTCCCTTTGTACTCCTTCTCAATAAATTCAGCCACATCATCTTGTTGATAGAGTTCAGCTAGCTTCTTCAATGACTCGTTATCCTGATCCTCCGCTCGAACAGCAATAATATTAATGTAAGGGGTTGCCGTTGCACTTTCATGGAAAATCGAGTCATTAACAGGACTGAACCCCGCATCTACTGCGATTCCATTATTAATTATGCTTGCAGCAACATCCGGTAATACTCGCGGTGTTTGCCCTGCTACAACTGGAACAATCTCAAGATTCTTTGGATTTTCAACGATTTGATCTAGAGAACCATTCCCATCGAAGTCATCTGGTAGCTTGATTAAGCCCGCCTCTTGCAGGAGCAAGAATGCACGGCCCATATTGGTTGCTTCATTTGGAACAGCAATCTTTCCACCTTCTGGGATTTCATCAACAGACTTGTATTTCTCTGAATAAATTCCCATCGGTGCAATAACGGTCGTCGCAATTGGAACAAGATCCAGATTATGCTCCTTTTTAAACGCATTGAAATATGAAATTGTTTGAAAAGCATTTGCATCAAGTTCTTCCTCTGCTAACGCAATATTGGGCTGAACATAATCAGAGAACCGAACAATCTCCACCTGAATGCCCTCCTTCTTTGCTTTTTCCGAAACATAGTCCCAAATTCGATTGTCAGAACCACTTACTCCTACCTTAATAGTAACTTCCTCTTCCTTGCCGCTCGTTTTCGATGAGCATGCTGTACTAAAGACCAATAATGCTAGAACAATAACGAATAATCCAATTTTTTTCATGATGAAATTCCTCCTTTTTATCTTCTTCTAATTTTTTTCGATAAAATATTGCCAAAGGATTGAAGCCCTTGAACCATGACAACTAAGATCCCAACGGTAATTAGCATGACCGTAGTATCAAACCGCTGATACCCATACGTAATCGCAAGATCCCCAAGTCCACCTCCACCAACAGCCCCAGCCATAGCAGATGCACCAACAAGACCGACAGTTGCTATTGTAATGGACAGCACGAGTGAGCTTAGTGCCTCTGGTATGAGAAATCGAACAATGATTTGCCAAGGTGTAGCTCCCATCGCCTCTGCTGCTTCAATTACCCCAGGGTCAACCTCTAATAGGGAATTTTCAATTAATCTAGCAATATACGGCCCTGCATAAAATACAAGCGGAACCACAGCAGCTGCAGTACCAATCGAAGTTCCGACGATAAGTCGAGTAATTGGAATAATTGCCACCATCAAAATAATGAAGGGCACAGAACGAAAAATGTTAATTATTCCATTTAAACAATTGAACACAACCTTATTTTCAAGAAGATGTCCCTTTCTCGTTACAACGAGTAGAATCCCGAGTGGCAAGCCCAATAAGGTGGAGAATAACAGGGATGCAGCTACCATTTGAATTGTTTCAAGAAGGGCATCGATAATTTGTTGCTGATCAACTAGCATGTGTGGTCACTTCCTTTATTAAAACTTCTTGCTGATTGATGTACATTAGTGCTCGATTGATTTCTTTCTCCTCCCCTTGAAATTCCACAATTAAATTGCCATATGGAATCCCTTGAAGCTCTGTAATATTCCCAAAAAGAACATTTACGTGAAGATCAAACTTCTTGGCTAGTTTGGAAAAAAGAGGCTCACCCGCCGATTCTCCTACAAAGTGAATTCGGTACACTCTCTGTATTCCTTCTACATTTTCAACCAATCTCTTCACCGCCTCTGGTAATTGATCATTCATCACAGAGCTAACAAAGCTTCGGGCTGTTTCTGTTTTAGGAGAAGAGAACACTTGAAAGACTGTTCCTTCTTCAATAATCTTGCCTCCTTCAATCACTGCTACCCGATTGCAGATCTCTCGGATGACAGACATTTCATGGGTAATGATAAGGATGGTAATTTTATATTCCTCATTGATTTTTTTCAGAAGCTGTAGAATCGCACGAGTCGTTTGGGGATCGAGGGCTGATGTCGCTTCATCACATAATAGAATCGATGGCTTTGTTGCTAGTGCCCTCGCAATTCCAACTCGCTGCTTTTGCCCTCCAGAAAGCTGATCCGGGTAATTATTTGCCTTTTCATTTAGACCGACAAATTCCAGTAGCTCCATTACCCTTGTTGTAATCTCCTGCTTGGAAACTTTCGCCAAGCGAAGAGGGATCGCCACATTGTCAAAAACCGTTTTCGAATTGAGGAGATTAAAGTGTTGAAAAATCATCCCAATATCTTTCTTCGCTTCTCTCACCTGTTTGGTCGATAACGATAGTAAATCTTTCCCATCGACGATCACCTTCCCACTCGTCGGTCGTTCAAGTAAGTTGACGCAGCGAATTAACGAGCTTTTCCCTGCTCCACTAAATCCAATAACACCAAAGATATCCCCCTTCTTGATATGAAGGTCCACTCCATTTAACGCGTGAACCTGTTCTCCGCTACTTTCATATACTTTTCGAACATCCTGAAATAAAATCATCGTTTGTCACTCCTTTTTCATTTTTTATTAAACAGGGATGATACTTTTTCTGATTTTGAATGAGTTACTGTCATGATTAACTGTAAAATGTACCAACAAAAAACCCTCTTCAGACAAGAAGAGGGGTCTACATTGTAGAGCTCTTCTTATCTTTACAAGCTATATCGCTTGCTGGATTTGGCACAGTACTAATTATTAGTCCGCTGCCGAGGCTTCATTGGGCCATTTCCCTCTACCTCTCTTGATAAGAAATACATTATTAACCTATCGGATTACTATGTTTTAATATAAAAAAGACTCTTGTTTTCAATCTCCTTTCCTTTTTTCAGGAATGAAAAAAACCTCTTCTCGATAAGAAGAGGTTCACCTAAACATATGTATGTTTCCTCTTCTTATCTTTCAAGTCATATGACTTGCTGGATTTGGCACAGTACTTGTAATCAGTCCGCTGCCGAGGTTTCATTGGGCCAGTCCCTCTACCTCTCTCGATAAGAATCACGATTTTTATTCAATTATTTCCTGTGAGATACACTTTACAATGATTCGTTAACTGTGTCAATTCTTATTTTTATTTTTTTCGAAGGTGTGCTGTAAGTATCCTTTCATTCGCTAATTGAAAAAAATGATAAAATATTCTGCTAAATACCCATTATTCCGGTAATTTATGGTAATATAAATTGGTGCTTTTTTCTAAATTTTGAACTTCTAGAGAGAGGAAGTCATCCCATTGATACAGTCTGTGTTATCCAACTTTGCTCTTTTGTTATTGTTGCACTTATGTATTAATATGATTTTCCATTACAAGCCATGTATTCCGAAAAGAGCCGGGGAATTTCTAATCATTTTCTTCGGTATAGCTGCGACGATTTCTATGTTCTACTTACCGATTCGCTTTGAGGAATATTTTCTCGATTTACGGCTCATCCCATTATTATTTTTAGCCATTATGAGAGGATGGAATACAGCCCTTCCTGTCTTATTTGTTGCTTCGATTTGGCGGCTGATTATGGGAGGTCCTGGAGCAGTCCCAGGAACCCTATTTGGTATGATTTTCCCTACAATCGTTGGCCTTTATTTTTTTCAAGGGGAAACTCCCCGCTACCATTTTAAGAAGATTGCGATCGCAACGACTATTGCATGGATTTTATCTGATTTCCCAACACTTTTCTTTTTTTCACTATCTGTGGATGAAGCTCTTCAGCTTTTAACTTTTCGATATGTTTCAATTATAGGTTCATCCTTTATCTTTTATATCTTTATTATTAACGGCATTCAACAAGAGGACCAGCGGCAACGATTAAACCAATTAGCTGATTTCGACCCGTTAACAGGACTCTATAACAAGCGAAAATTTCTTGAAGTCATGTCAGAACAAATCAGTCAAAACCCAAATAACCCTTACTTTCTCGCCTTGCTAGATCTAGACTTTTTTAAAGAAATCAATGACAAGTTTGGCCATCTAACAGGTGATCGTGTACTGATTCAATTTGCCCAGTATCTTAGGCAAAAGCAGACTGACCATATCATGTTCGCACGCTATGGCGGAGAAGAATTCATTGCATTTTGTAGCGGAGATTCGTTAGAAGAAACGGCTTATTACTTTAATGAACTCAGAAGGCATCTACTTCTTGAAAAGTTCAGCTCAGCGTCTGGAGAGATCACTCCAAGCATTTCTGTTTCAATCGGTATATGTCCATTTTATCCAGCCAAAGATGTTCACCAGCAAATTGATGTAGCAGATCAACTCCTATACGAGGCAAAAAGATTGGGAAGAAATCGAGTGTGCTACTAGATGTCCTCACTATTGAAAAGGCATTCAGACGAACTTAAGTCTGAATGCCTTTTTTCGATTTATAACGGGCGTTTGGATCTGACTTCAACCGTAATAGATCCTCCATTTGTGTATGCTTTTAACAGGAAGGGAACTCCTGTCGTATTCTGAAATTGGAAGTCGACTCCTCCCCACGAAACCGTAGCATCTCTCCCTTTAGGTACATACCCCACACCGAGTGAATGATGATGCCTTTCAATATAGCTAACTCCCACTTGGTCAATTGCATTGAATAGAGTAGAAGAAGTCTGGCAGATTCCTCCTCCTATGCCATCAACAAGTTTTTTGTTCACAATTTCCTTCGCTGGCTGATAGCCATGTGCGGCATCACTTGGTCCAATCGTTGTATTAAACGAAAAAATATCTTCTACGCCAATAATTGTATTGTTAATCGAATTAGCAGACAGCTGAATATTAGTCGTTCTTCCCGCTACCACCGGGTCAAAATACGTCGTATAGCTGGCAAGAATTAGATCGTCTAGAGCCGGTACTTCTTCAGGGTCATAGCCACTTTCGGTCACATAAACAGGAAGTTCAACGACTCCACCATTTTGCGAGGCTTCCATAATTCTTTCAACAAGCTCTGTCTCCTCAAGAATAATCTTCGGCTGACCTTTTCTAATTTGTCCTGCTTGATCTATTTTATCAAGGACCATCCTTTGATCATAGCCCCTCTGGTTTCCGTCTCCTCTTGCTAACTCGCGTGCCCACTGTTCGATTTCCATCTGAAACATTTCAGGCTGATTGTAATAATCCATTTCCTTCGGTACAATCTCGCGAATCACCTCCTGCGTGCTCGGGTCTACAACTTTCACAACAACTGGGAGCTCCTTTTCAGCTACCTCATGCTTGCTAACCGCATGTGTTTGTATATTCTCCTCCATTTCGCTCGCATTCCCTGTTTCCTTTGATGCTTTGTCAGAACAACCTACTAACCAAACCAAACTAGCAAACAAGCAAATAGACACCAATTGCTTAAACATTTTTCAAGTCCCCCAACTTTTTTCTAGATATTTTCCAATCTATGTCTCTTACATGCTATTCAAGCCAGCTTATCTATATGCGGCCTCTAGCCCTGTTTAGTAGCTGATTATTTCAATAGATGGACCAGTTGGAGGGGAGTGATCTGCTAAAAGGGAACGAATTTTAGGTGTCTGCGGGCAAATGCTCGTAAAAGGGAGCGTTTGCTCCCTTTTTGGCTCAGGGCAAATTTGGTTGCATGAGCCAGTCTTCTTCAGAAAGCCAGCTTATCTCTTTAAACAATAATTTGATTGTTGATCTTTTCGGTAAAAACCGTAATTAAAGAAGTTTTTTTACTCTGGAAAGCTGTAAAAGGAGCGAAAATCCGCCTTGTCCGAGCGATAATTGGTCGAACGCGAGCGAAACCTAGTCGATTAGGAGCGAAATAGCTGAAAAGTGAGCGATTTTTGGGTATCTGTGAGCGAACGCTCATAATAGGAGCGTTCGCTCACTTTTTGGCTCAGGTCAAATTTCGTGGCAAGAGCCAAACTCTTCGTGGCGTAAACCAAACTCTTTGCGGCATGAACCAGACTTCGTCACAAAGTCAGCTACTTTGACCCCAACCTCAATTCTAGGTCCTAACTCACATTCTAACCCCAAGCACACACTACAGCTCCTAAATACAACGACCACGCACAAAAAAAAAGCTGCCCACCCAGCAAGAACTGAGCAGGCAGCTTCCAAATGGACGGGATTAATCCCCATCGAGCATTCTAAAAATACCACCAAGCATACTACCTTCACCTTTGTCGGCACCGCCTCCTTGAGGGGCAGCAGCAAACACTCGACTAGCTAGTCGGCTAAATGGAAGGGATTGAATCCAGACCGTACCTGGTCCACGTAATGTAGCAAAGAATAGACCTTCACCACCAAATAAAGCTGTTTTCACACCCTTAACCATTTCGATATTGTAATCGACGTCACTGGTCATGGCAACGAGACAGCCCGTATCGACGCGAAGAACTTCTCCAGGTGCTAATACCTTTTGATGGATCGTACCACCTGCATGAACGAAGGCCATTCCGTCTCCTTCAAGCTTCTGCATGATAAAGCCCTCTCCGCCGAAGAAGCCAGCGCCAATTTTGCGCTGAAACTCTACGCCAACTGAAACGCCTTTAGCAGCGGCTAGAAATGCGTCTTTTTGACAAATAATTTTTCCGCCAAGCTCACTTAGATCCATCGGAATGATTTTTCCTGGATATGGGGAAGCAAAGGATACATGCTTTTTCCCGGTACCTTTATTTGTAAAGGTTGTCATGAATAAGCTCTCGCCTGTAAGCATTCGCTTACCTGCACCAAATAGCTTGCCCATCATTCCACCACCACTACTAGACCCATCTCCAAAAATAGTTTCCATATCGATTTGATCTTCCATCATCATTAAACTTCCGGCCTCAGCTACTACCGTTTCTTGTGGATCAAGCTCTACCTCCACAAATTGCATATCATCTCCATAAATCTTATAATCTATCTCATGATTATTCATCTTTTCGCCTCCTACATCTTTTTCCTACTATCTCGTATACGAAATACTTTCCACATAGTTTCATTTAATTATTCGCCAGAAACTTTTTTTCCCCTTTTTCAATAGGGGAAGTTTACTCCACACTTTCAAATTTTCCTTTAAAAACGCATGTAATCTCTTCTGATACTCCTCTTCAGCCACTGTATAGCCCTCCGTATGACCAGCTCCCTTTACAATCCAGATTTCTTTCTGTCCTCCTGCTGCCTCATACAGGCGGTGGACCATTTCTGTTGGAACAAGTTCATCTTGATCGCCATGAATGAAAAAAATCGGTAGGGTTGTCTTTTTCACCTGTTCAACTGCAGAGGTCTAAGTGAAGGAATATCCTGCCTGTATTTGAGTAACTACACTTGTCACTTGCATAATTGGAAAGGCTGGTAAGCGATAGAGATATTTTAATTGATGGGACAGCACTTTATTCACAGACGTGTAGCCGCTATCCGCAATGACTCCTTTTCCTTCTGATGGAAGCTTTTCCCGCTAGTCATAACAACAGTTGATGCGCCCATAGAAAACCCATGCAAAAATATTTTTACTCTCTTTTTTCTCTTTTATTAAAAAGTCGATCCATCCTTGATAATCAGTACGATCATGCCATCCATAGCCAATATATTCTCCTTCACTTTCTCCATGGCCACGGGCATCTGGCTTTAATATATCAAAGCCCATCTCATAATAGTACTTTGTAATGCCAGGCATTTACTTCTTATTCCCCTTATAGCCATGAGCAATAATCACAGCTTTGCCATTTGATTCTGGATTGAGTAAGTAAAGACCTTAAAGCTTAAGGCCATCTTTAGAAGTAATATCTACTTTTTCAAATAGCTGATTCTCAGTCCACTTTAGCACTTCTTCTAGTTTCTTTTGCCTTTCTTCCTCGATCATGACGCTTGTTGTAACGGCATCATTCCCGCCATGCAGCTCCACAGCCTCATGGCTTCGACAAATGGCTACATTGTAAAAGTAGTTCCCACCAGCCACTAGAACGACCATAATAAGTGCGACAATTCCAATAAGGATTTTGATCCACTTGCTCTTCAAGCTCCTTTCCCCCTTGACCCCATATTCTCAAATTCCTTCTTTAAGCATGCTTTTTTAAATCTTTTCCATTTAAATAAGTACTTGAGATCTGTTCGTTGATCATATGAAAGCTGGATATGAAAATAATTAATATATTCTAGTATCCCAAATAAATAAATGCCAGCTGTAAGAACTAGCCCATTTACCGGTAGATCCGGGTACTTATAAAGGATATCTATCATCATACCGATTGGAGAAAAGAGAATTAAAGCAATATTAAGTTTCTCTACCGCTTTCAATCGTTTTAGAACATGCATCGGTGCACGTGCATCTTTTCCTTTCTTCAGTCGTTTCCACTTCGAATACCAATACAATGTCCCCTGTACTAAAATAAATTCCAACAGAAAAAACGAGGACCAAAAAGAGAGCAATGAATATAATTGTAGTTCTGAAAAAGCAATATGTACTAGATAGCTTAATATAGCAAAACTAAAGAGAGAGAAACACTCCCCTGAATACAGATAGGCAAATCGTCTTAATAACTGTTCTCTCATCGTATTCTCCTATTATGATATTCTTTTATTTTACCATTTATTTTTTTGAATATTTAAAATATACCATTAGTGTTTTGGCTGATTTTTCCTCCCTTGATGTGTTATGTTTATACTATCTACGATTAAGGAGTGAAAAAGGTGGAAGATCATAAGCAACGTAAGCAAGAGGTGTTAGAAGCATTTCTCAATCGACATGCGACAAAGGAATTTGATCCAAAGAAGAAGGTTGCCCATGAGGATATGGAATTTATTCTAGAAACCGGCCGGCTATCCCCAAGCTCCTTTGGCTTTGAGCCTTGGAGATTTCTAGTCATTCAGAATTCAGCTCTTCGTGAGAAAATAAAACACACTGCATGGGGTGCATACGGGAAGCTCCCTGATGCCAGTCATTTTGTTATTATCTTAGCTCGATCGAAAAAAGATACAACGTATGACTCAGCTTACTTAGAAGATCATTTCACGAATTTCAAAAAGCTCCCAGCCGATTTTAAAGCCAATTATCTTCAGAGAATTGAAGAATTCCAAAAGGTGGATTTTCAATTACTCGAAAATGACCGCAGACTACATGACTGGGCGTCCAAGCAAACGTATATTGCATTAGCTAATATGATGACCTCTGCAGCCATAATCGGGATTGATTCTTGCCCGATTGAAGGGTTCTCCTACGAAAAAATGAATCAACTGCTAGCTGAAGAGGGATTGCTTGAAGATGGAAGCTTTCATATTTCTGTAATGGTTGCGTTTGGGTATCGAGCGAAAGAACCGAAAGAGAAGACTCGCCGTCCTGCTGAAGATATTATTAAATGGATTGAATAAGGAGTTGCCACTCAAATATTATTTAATAAAGAAGGAAGAGCACATCGTCTCTTCCTTCTTTATTGTTCAATTCGCTTCTTCCCTTTTTCTGTTACGGCCGATTTACGAGTCATTGTTTTAATATGCTCGACCTTCCTAAAACGTAGAGCTGACCAATCTTCATCGATGGCTACCTGTCTTACAGGTTCATATCCTCTGCTAGCAAGCACTTCTGCCACACTTTCACGGCTACAGTCAGACCCTTTATAGGTTTTAGAGGATTTTTTGGGATAACAAATCCACAGAAGGCCATCTTCATTCATAAAGGGTTCTGCTTTTTGAGCTTTTGTTTGGAGCTCTTCATTTGATACGCCAAATACTTGTACAAATGAATAGCCTTCTAATGAAGGTTCTTGATGAACTTCCCCTTTAAATGAAGACATCACCTCATGATATGCACTTGGGGCATTCATTATTAGAACAGCTTGCCCTGCTTCTTTATATTGCAATTTCTTTAAAATAGGGTTCAATTCTTGCAATTAACTCATCCCTTTCTTCGATCTCCCTCTATTTTACATGTTTTTAAAATGATTGCCCACCTCCGTATTTCCCTCCCTATTTTAATATTTTAAGAAAATTTTAATAAATAAAATTACAGCCACTTTTCATCCATTTTTTCGTCAATTATTATACATAATGTAATCGCTTTCTACTATTGTACAAGATAATTATTCGAACTATAATTAAGTTGTGAAATAGTTCACAAAGAGAATATTAGCTCTAATAAATTATTTTTTTATAATAAAATGTGAAATGTTTCACAATTATTTTTTACATCTTAAGGAGATGACGAAGATGCAACAAAACATTAGAAAAGTTGCGATTATAGGAACAGGATTAGTTGGTTCTAGTGCTGCCTACTCCATATTAAACCAAGGCATTTGTGATGAATTATTAATGATTGATATTAATACAGAACGAGCTGTTGGAGAGTGCCTTGATCTTTCCCATTGCATCGACTTTACAAACTCTCGCACAAAAGTTCATACAGCTACTTATCAGGAGCTTGGAGATGTAGATATTGTCGTTATTACAGCTGGCCCGCCACCAAAACCAGGGCAAACAAGATTAGACACAATTGGAATTGGCGCTAAAATTATGGCGGACATCATTCCACAAATTATGGCAAGTGGGTTTAATGGAATTTTCTTAATTGCTTCAAATCCAGTTGATATTATGACATATCATGTATGGAAGCTCTCTGGCCTTCCAAGAAACCAAGTTATCGGAACAGGTACATCTCTTGATTCTAGTAGATTGAAAACTTACTTATCTGAGATTCTTGATGTAGATCCTAGAAGTATCTACGGCTATACAATGGGTGAGCATGGGGATTCACAATTTGCCGCTTGGTCACATGTAACTGTTGGTGGGAAGCCACTTCTGCAAATTATCGAAGAGCAAAAAGACAAGCTAGGTCATATCGACTTAGATCAAATGGTTGAAGATGTGAAGAAGGTAGGCTTTGAAATTCTAAAGCGTAAAGGAACAACTTATTATGGAATAGGTAATGCGATTGCCTTCATCACTAAATCTATCTTAAATGATGACCACAAAATCATCGCTCTATCCTGTGTGTTAGATGGAGAGTATGGGGAAACAGACCTTTGTACTGGTGTACCAGCTATTATTACACGCCAAGGATTAAAGGAAGTAGTAGAACTACACTTAACGGAAGCGGAACAGGAAAAATTTGCACATTCTACTAACGTATTAAGAGACTATATGGCAAGCATCGGCTATGAGAAAAAAGCTTTAGAATTGGTTTAAAAGGGCAAATCAGGACTTTAGCCAACCTCCCATACCATACGATCAAACAACATTCTTATTAAAAGAAAGAAGGCGCTCTATATGAAAGAGTATGTTATGCCTCGTATTTTTAAAGCATCCACAGGGATTGCTCAAGGGATATTCGTTACACTAGGAATTGGACTTTTAATTAAAAATATTGGAACAAGCTTTGGAATAGAAGAACTTGTACAAATTGGGACGATTTCAATCAGCTTAATGGCCCCAGCAGTCGGTGCAGGAATTGCCCTAATGCTGGGAGCAAATGCACTCGTTATTTTCTCAGCTATGATTGCAGCAGCTGTTGGTGCAGGCGCATTATCGATTACTGAAGCAGGCGTGTTAATTAAAGCAGGTGAACCAATTGGTGCCTTGCTAACTGCTACAATCGCTACATTTATTGGGAAAAGAATCAGTGGAAAAACACCACTTGATATGATGCTCATCCCACTAGCAACGATTTTAGTAGCTGGCTTTGCTGGACTTTGGTTATCTACTGTAATTGCACCGATCTTGAATAGTGTTGGAGCCGTGATTAAAGAATCAACAGCTGGAAATCCACTTCTAGCATCTATAATTCTAGCGATGGTATGGGGACTATTCCTCATCTCACCAGCATCATCTGTAGCGTTAGCGATGGCTTTAGATCTAAGTGGAATTGCCGGCGGAGCTGCTCTAGCAGGATGCGCAGCCCATTTCATTGGATTCTCAATAATCTCTTGGAGAGAAAATCAGCTTGGTGGTGTATTAGCTCAAGGTGTTTGTACACCTAAGGTACAGCTCCCTAACATTACGAAGAACCCGTATATTCTCTTGCCGACACTGATCGCCAGTGCCATTGCCGGCCCAATGTCAGCACTTATCTTTAAAATTGAAGCAGGAAAAGAAATTGCCGGAATGGGGTTAAGTTCCTTTGTTGCACCATTACAGCTCTTAACAACATATGATTTCGGCTTTATCTTCCCAGCAATGTTGATCACATATATTCTCGTACCAGCATCTATCTCATATGGTATTTACTACCTTCTGAAGAAAACTGGCAAAATTAAAGAAAACGACTTAAGATTACCGAATTAAGTCTAGGTCTATACAGGCTAGAATTGCCGTCCCCCCGATTCATTCTAGCTGACCATTGCGTTAATGAGTATGACCGTGATTATTAAAAAGTCAGCCGCCTATAGCAGAAACCGATCGAGCTCCCCCCTCAAGCTCTGTCTATGTTTCTCCTAGGTCCGGCTGATTTTTTGTTTATTTTCCCCCTTTAATCGTCTTGATTTTAAAAATAAAATAATAATATTTGTATAGAACGATGACAACGAGAATAAACCTAACGATTAGTTTATCGGTTAGAAGAAAAGCAATAAGAATCATCAGATCTGCAAAGGATGATATCGTCAGCTTTTCTTTAAGTGTCATGCTTCGATTGTTTACAAAGTTCTCTAAATGCTTTTTATACACTTTTGTTCCTTTAAACCAAACCTCGAATCTTTCAGACCCTTTTACAAAACAAAAGGAAGCGAGCAATAATAAAGGTGTTGTTGGAACAACCGGCAAGATGATTCCGATTATCCCAAGACCCAGGCTCAAAAACCCGGCTACAATATAAAGTCCTTTTAATAGATTTCTCATGATAATTTCCTTCCCACTACTTAACATATTGACGGCAAGCTACGAGCATATTATGATAGATGTATAGTTATTTTACTATACTCCAAAGGGGAGTAGCTAACAGTTATGTCGTCATTACGTGATAATCCATCACCGGCCTAACTGGCAACTAACGTTGTTTGCGAGACCTTTGCCAAATTGGTAAAGGGTTATGTGTGCACTTTTCAACCTTTACCGATAAAGCGGTAAAGGTTTTTTTACGGGCTCACTTCCCTTTCCGATGCGTAAAAAAAATGAAACCATGGAGGTCAACACATATGAAGAAGTTTTTTGCATTTTTTCTAACTGCAGCTTTAGTTTTTTCACCAGTAGGTAATGTTGTATTTCAAGATCAACCCGTAACAGTTGAAGCCAAAAAATATAAGTCAGGAAAGAAAAGCTTCAATGTCAACAACAATAACAGTAACTCAGGCACTACGACAAATATCCAAAAGGATAAGCAAAACTCAAATGTAACAAGCAAGTCCTCTACATCTACAGCAAAAGGATTCAAGCCATCTGGTCTAATGAAGGGACTAATGCTCGGTGGACTAGCTGGATTGCTTTTCGGTAGTCTGTTTGCCAATATGGGCTTACTCGGTTCCATTTTAGGATTAATGGTTAACGTGCTTGCCGTTGTTTTCTTAATCTCCATTATCCGTAAAGTGTATCAGTTAATTAAGAAAAAGAGGGAAGAAGCAAACTCATGGAAAAATTCATGATTCCTGAACAAGATATTATTAATGCCTTGTGTGTGTATGTTGCTCGCAAAAAGCAGGTAACTCCCGAGGATGTGGAAGTAGAATTAATGTACGATGATGATTATGGCTTTTCGGCGGAAGTCTACGTAGATGGTCGTCAGCAAATCCTGATCATGCAAAATATTATCGAAGCTCTCCGCCTATGGTTGGAAGAATACCTCCACCGCGATCCATATTCTGGAATCAAACTTGTGTTAGACGATGAAGAAGGAATTATTGCCCATATTAATTAACTCTATTTACTCACCGAAGCAGACGAACTGCTTCGGTTTTTATATGGAGCTTGCTTTCAGCCATTTCTATTTCTTCGATGAATATGATAAATTTAGATTGATACATATAGTAAAGGAGAGTTTTCTATCATGAATGACTTAGAAAAGAAGAATGAAGCATTGCCTCCAAAAACATGTTCTATTGATCGATTAGTAACTGTGCCTGAAGATGTTCAAAAAGTGCTTGAAGGTAAGAAAACCGCTACTCGACGAAATGGTAGATATGCTGATATTGGCGAGGTCATGGAATTAGAAGGAAAGAAATTCAAGGTTCATCGGGTCTATTCTCAGTCTCTTGGAGAACTAACCGATGAACATGCAAAGGATGAAGGCTTTACAACGGTAGATGAATACAAAGAAACCATCCTCTCTTACCATCCGGGAATGCCTTGGCTTCCACAGATGAGAGTTTGGGTGCATGAATTTGCCCTTTTGAATGATTAATAGTCGATGGAATACTCATACAGAATTTTAATCTACATTCATGTGCTAAGTGTCATCGTATCAATCGGCCCTTTCTTTGTATTATTTCCACTTTTAAAAAAGCTGCTTGCCGCTAAGGGAAATGAACTGGAAGCCTATCTAGACACTTTTCGCTTTACCGTTCAATTATCGAAGCATTCAGGGCATGTACTAGTTGGATCTGGGGTCTTACTCGTCATCCTTGGGCCATGGACATGGCAAACGCCTTGGATTGTGATGACTTTAATCATTATGTTTGCCTCCTTATTCTTTCTAGCTCGCGCCTTTTCACCTATACTAAGGAAGTTTCAAGATCCGAGCTACGACCGAGAAGGATTAGTGGCAAAGCTTAGACGAACGATATGGACCTATCTCCTCTTGCTAAGCGCCATGCTTTGGTTCATGGTCGTCAAACCACCACTGTGGTAAGAAGAAACAGCATCAACTCGCTTAGAAAAGCAATAAACGCTAGAGGTTGCGCTGCCCCTAGCGTTTTTCTATTCACTCGGATATAGGTCTGTAAGGAATTTCACTGATTGATGAATCATTTCCTTCAAGACTTCTACATCAATATCCGCAACTTTATTAATGTAGACACATGCTTTTCCAGAGGTATGCTTTCCAAAGCGTGCTAAAACTTCATCACGATTAGAATCTCCTGTTGCAAAGTAGAGACTAATCTTTGCTTTACGAGGCGAGAAACCAACTAATGGAGCATCTCCCTCATGTCCAGTCTCATACTTATAATGATACTTCCCGAAGCCAATAATACTTGGACCCCACATCTTTGCCTGATATCCTGTAGCTTCTGTGAAAATATCTAACAACTTGTATGCATCCTCTCGCTTCTTTGGACTCTGAACATTTTCAATAAACTCGAGAACGCTTCGATCATTTTCCTTTGTCTTTAGCTCGTACGCCATAGCTTGTTCCTTCCTTTCGTTCTTTTTTACTATTAACCATTCTACATGAATGGCATTGTTCCTTTATGAAAATTTGTAAGAAAGGTTTGTCATTCAAATTTTTCAAACCTCTGATAAATGTGTAAAAAATTTTGACACTTGTTAGATCTGAACGATTCAATCAAGTAATTTCTGAACAGAACATAACCCTCACAATGTAGATTAGCCGTTGGCGTAAAGTAAATATGCACGCTAATCAGATGAAATAAACAAATAAAAACTTTTTCGCTAAAATTTACCAAAGAAGTACTTGTTTAAGGGAGTGAGGAGAGTGGCTCATAAAGGCAACCAAACAGTGAAGATAGTTCCTCTCCCTTTTTCACTGCTTACGTCAATTCTTCCTTTGTGCAATTGGACGATGGCTGAGCTTAACGCCATACCTAATCCGAGTCCATTTTCTTTCGTTGAGTAAAATGGAGTAAAGAGCTTTTCAACCGTTTCAGAATCCATGCCTAGTCCATTATCACCAATTACGATTTCAAGGCCGTTATTTTGCAGATCAGCCTCAATTGAAATGGTGATATGCCCTTCATAAAAGATCGCATCGATGGAATTTTGGATAATATTAAGAAGTACCTGCTTCGTCTTATCTCCATCAAGCTGAATTTCTCTTTTAAAAGAAGTAGAAAAATCGATCGTGATTTTCTTATCAGAAAGTTGATTCCTAAATAATGTTACAATATCCTCTACGAGCTCGTTGATATTTACAGCTGCCTTCTTTAGGCCTTCTCGTTCTGGCTTAGCCAATAATACAAATTGGTTTACGAGGTGATTAATCCGCTCTAATTCCGTATTCATAATTCTAAAGTATGGTTGCTGATCTTGGTGTGTGGAGTGTAAGTTTCTTTCAACAAGCTTTAGAAGACCCATGATGGAAGTTAGTGGATTTCTAATTTCGTGCGCTAATCCAGCACTAATCTTCCCAACTGCTGACATTTTCTCATTTTCTAGCACTTTCTTTTCTAACAATAAGCGGTCTGTAATATCCCTAAATTGACCAAAGGCTCCTATTAGCTGTTGATCCTCATCAAAAATAGGGAAGGCATCAAAAAGTAGAATTTGTTCTGCTTGACTAATCTCGATGTCTTCAAATCGACGGTTCCCTGAAAGCACCTGCTCCATATAGCAACCAACCATCTCATTTTCGTGAATTGAACGTCCCTTCATTTCATGCTTCTGATAACCTAATATTTGCTCTGCTAACGGATTTATTTCCACAATTTGTCCGCTTTCGTTCGTAATTACAATTCCATTCTTACTATTCTCAATTATGACTTGATTCAACATTAAGAGTTTCTCATTTTGCAGTTGCATCTGGACCTCTCTCTCAATTGAATCAACTGCGGTGCTTAAAAGCCCTAATTGAAAGGAGCTCGCATTGCTAGCTGCAATCATCATTGAGATTGTTCCACCCATTTGTCCACCATATTGGAAAGGTACTGAAAAGCAAGCACTTTCATGTAGATGAGTGTGAAAGTGATCGTCCCCTATCAATTGAACAGGCTTTTTTATATTTAAGGCAAGTGCAATCCCATTCGTTCCGACCTCTTCTTCAATTAAGCGCACCCCAATCGATAGCCCCAATGAATTGATTTGTCCCTTAATCATTTCATCTCCGTACATTTCTAATATATAGCCATCATGGTCAGTAATAACGACCAAAACGGGGATTCCCTTAAGGTCCTCTATAAACTTCGTCATGAATTTCCTTGAAATAGTTAACAGGGAACCAAGGGTATTTTTTCTAAGCGTCTGCATATTTTGCGTGATGCAAACGCTTGGTATTTTTAATTCATTCGGATCCATCTGGTATGTTTGGATACATCTATTATGAGAATCCATAATCAATTGATCTAGTGTATCTATCATAATTAAGCCTCTCAGTTATCAACGGATTTTAATATGTACATATTGTAATCGAGATAACGATAAAAGTATATTGAAGAATCATGGTAGTAAAGATCATTGTTTATTCTGCATTTCGTATTGAAGGTAATAATCCTTCAGCCATTTTTCACCATAACTTGGAGCAACTACATCTGATGTCATTCCATTATAAAATAACTTCAAAATTCCGTATTGATGTTTGTTTACTATCTTAAGCGTTTGAAGAATGGGAATAAATAGAAAGGCTGGCAGACGCATAGTTTTTGGACTTTTTTTGGCGACTTCAAAAGCTATTTCCACTAGTTGCCTATGCGTATAGGTCTCTGGTCCTCCAATATCGTATATTTGATTCGATTTATTAAAAACGGATACACAATAGGAAGCCAAGTCAGCTCCGTGAATGGGATTTAACTGCTTGCTCCCATCTCCAACTAAGAAGGCCCTTCCCCTTTCAGCCATATGTAAGATTTCCGTTAAGTCGGAAAAAAAGCCTGTTGGTCGAATGATGAGATGCTGTACAGAAGAGTTTATTAGCTCTTGTGCGAATTGCTCCTTCGCTTCTGTAATTGGCCCCTCCCATTTATCTCCTTGAAAGACATGGATGAACATGAATTTTTCTACGCTACTTTTTTCCGCTTCTCTTAATAAATTGAGGTTCCCTTGATAATCAACATCTTGGAAAGTCAAACCATCCTTCTGTCTCGTAATTCCTACTGAAGAGAAGACATAATCAACTCCTTCGCATATGTTGATTAGAGATTCAGGGTCAGTTATTTCTCCTATTCTCACTTCATCTACATCCTCATAAATTGCGGGATCTAAATAGTTTCCCACCCTCTTTAATTTTTCTGCATTTCGGACAAGAACCGCGACAGAGTAGCCTTCCTTCTTTAAAGCCTTGACGACATAACGCCCTAAATAGCCAGTGGCACCAGCCACCAATACATGTTTCATCAAATCAACTCCTTGAAATTATGGTGAGTGGACCAGGGGGACAGGTTCATATCTAGATGAGATGGCAAAAAAAACAGTTCTCACACCATCTATCTGAATACAATTCAGAGGTTCTAGTTAGAAAGCATAGGAAGAGAGAGAATACGGATTAGCAACGAGTGTGAGTGCCTCATGGTGATGTATATGCTAAAGGGTGAATATTAGAAACTGTTTAAGATACAGTCGTAGAGGTTCTAGAGACATCTTACGGAGTTACCCATTAGGAAGTGGGCTTAAATGCTCGTGAACGAGAAGCCATTCATCGAACTCTTTAACAAATACATTAGTGGCCCTCCCTCTCCCGCTTGTATACTCGCCATTTACATACCCTTCATAAAAATACGTATACGTACAGGTCAGGGAGGTGCTTGAAATAAATAACCACTCCACATCATGAGCTTCATAATTTTCTTCCTTTACAAACTCCCAAGCTCGCTCAAAGTAAACTTTAATCTCGTCATGGTTTTTACATGTTTTATTGCTGAAAAAGAAAATCGCATTCGGATGCAATAGCTTTTTCACTTCATCAAAATTATGTGTGTTCGTAGCCTTCATATACCGGTCTAGAATATCCATTCGCCATCACTCCCTCATAGAATAGACTTTGTATTTTATATTCTACAAGAGATGGAGACATACCTTCTCGAACCATAGGCGGGGCGGACCATGGGGACGGGTTCACTGTCCCACTTTTTAAAACTAAGAACATCCAGGTTTCGTCTAACTGAATTTCAACGGAACTCTTTTTTTTATACGGCGCCAATGCATTCTCTGACATTGAAGAGGTTTTTTATCATCAAGAACGTCATAATTAACGCTTCTCCCTCTTTTTTTGTATACTATAGGAAGAGGTGATTGTCTTGACCTTATTGATTTTTTTAACTGCCATCATACCTAGCCTGTGATTGTCTAAGTCATTCTTTGGGAGACGATTACAGGCTGGATCTTTTCCCAAGGAGTGTGATGGCATCAAATGAAGATGCATAAAAAAAATCGAAATCGTTCTTATTATCGATATCACAGAAGTAAGGTGATTCAGCGCAGAGTCAGGCTAGCAGAATTTTTATATTATCATGTGAAATTTAATGGAATATTTGCTAAGGGGAAAATTCATTGCTCCTGCTCCATGTGCGCTGTAAAAACAAATGTAGATGGCTTTCCTCATTCTCAGCGAAAGCAATTGCAAGGCTTACAGCAGCAATTAATCGATTTTGAGAAAGATAACTATTAAGTCTATTTCAGGAAGAGCAGAAAGAGCTGCTCTTTCTTTATTTACTCGAGGTGATTAATATCTGGAATTTAACGAAAGAAAAAAAAGAACGGTTTCTTACTACCCACCTATTACCCATACATGAATCAGATGAAGATTGGGAACGAGCATTAATAAGCGCAAAGGAAGAAGGCGAAGACCTAATTTCTATTTTAAGAGAAGAACTAGATAAGGCTAAAGAGGGGCTACGTCCTATCTTACCTAGCAAGATTGTTCCCTTCTTAGAGGATGGAACATTGAACCAGCCGACTTTGCCAAAAGATGTTCGAGAAGAATATATACAATGGTTAAAAGAATCTGAGAGAGAGTTTGGAGATGTACTAGATGCAGCACATAACCAAACAATGATGGCCATCACCCACTTATCTTCTCCAGTTCAAGATATATTTTCACAAAGCTTGCATGACTCATCAATTGAACGGATTGAACGCGATGGCGACACACTCCACCTCTACATTAATACAGATGGAGGATTTTCAACTATATCCTACGTTCATTTTATCTTTCAGCAAGTCACAGGCGAAAATACGGATAGTCCTTTGCAATTTGGACAGTACATTATTTACTACGAATTGCAAAAAGCAAAAGAGGGATTTTCATTCCGAATACTCTTTGAAAGTCCAGAAACTGAATGGACCATTTCCATGAAAAACTTAGAAGCTACATATTTTTTTCGGCCAAAGGCTTTCACGATTTTAACAGATGAAGCAAAACTTCAAGACACTTCTCTCGAAGACTACCTGTCTCGGTTAAATTTAAATCACCGTTACTGGTTTATTACCCCTGATTCAATAGGAGCAATTGAGAAGCTTTCAAATCCGATTCAACTTGAAAATGGAAGCGCTGAAATTAAAGCGAATGAAACAATAGTGACCATAGATGAAAAAAGCTACTCATACAGCTACGAAGATTATCACCCCATTTGGTTTATATACAGCGATCAATACGAAGATCCCTATGCTCACTTGAATGAACCTGTACCAAAAGAAAATCTTCTAACAGCGGCACTTAGTAAACAGCCAGAACTACAAGTTCGTGCATGGAATACACTCTATACAAATCCGAAAGAGCATGCAGATATTATCCATCAAATACTAGAAAAAATTGAAGTAACAGAAGAAAATGAAATGATGCTATATGTATATGTAAAACACTTCTATCAAGAAGGAATTTTATCAGAGGAAATCATGGAGAAATTCCAGGGACAGTAGTGCCTGGCCCCCTGCCTTTTTAGGGTATGGGACAAGTTGGGACATAGTACCCGGTCCCTCGGCCCACCTCAACCCAGGAGGGGGACATGGTACCCGACCCCTCGACCCTCAAAAATTCACAATGCTTTTCCACATGAGATTAAAGACGGACTCCATTTCTACTTCAGATAACATTCCATTTCGCTGGTTAAAGAGAATGGTTCCTCGAATACTGCTGTAGATCAATTCGCTTAATAACCGGATATCCATTGACACAATGACTTCTTCTTCAATCCCCTTGCGTAGTAGCTGTTGCACAAACGTGAAATTGTTTTTCATCTCTTCCTTGTTTAATTGATGAACGTAAGGAGAATTGGAAAATAATTCTAGAAACTTAAATTTTTGTTCATGTTCGCTTCCCCAAATCACCCACTTCATCCAAAGCTCTCGAATGCTCTTCTTAAGTGATACAACTTGCTCAATCTCTATTCCTAACACATCATAAAGTTCTTCTTTCGTGGCAACATATATAGCAGTGATTAAATCCTCTTTCGTTTTAAAATAGTAAAAAAACGTACCATTCGAAACTCCAGCCGATTTTATAAGCTTTGTGATCGGTGCTCCATGAAATCCAAATTCTACAAAGACTTCAAGTGACTTGTTGATAATCATCTCTCTTTTATTCATCTATATCTCCTTTTTATACAACTAGAGTATTCACTCTAATTATTCCTCCATTATTTTCTCTCATTTAGCAGAATTTTAACTGATTATAAACGAAAATAACAGCTATAAATAGTAATCGTTTAAAAATCTAGCGATTAACATAAATATTGACTTTCTTTCATCTAATCTATATATTCAAAATAGAGTGTTTACTCTATTAGGAATCCAACGAACTATTGAAAGGAGAAAGAATGATGCAAAAAGTGGTATTAATTACAGGTGCGTCAACTGGTTTAGGATACGAGGCTTCACTTTTATTAGCTGAAAAGGGATATAAAGTTTATGCTACGATGAGAAATCTGGCGAAAAAAGACCGTTTACTAGAAGCAGCACAAGCAAAAAACCTCGAACTATTCATTAAAGAATTAGATGTAACAATTAGCGAAAGTGTAAATAAATGTGTACAGGAAATTTTAGATGTAGAAGGTAAAATAGATATTTTGGTAAACAATGCTGGAGCTGGTTTTATCCGTACAACGGAACAAGCTTCAGAAGAAGAAATCATGTGGCAATTTGATCTGAACTTAATGGGGGTCATCCGTACGACCAAAGCGGTATTGCCTAGCATGAGAGAACAACGAAGCGGACATATCATAAATATTACGTCTGTTGGAGGGCTCGTTGGCCAACCATTTAATGAATTTTACTGTGCAGCGAAATTCGCTGTAGAAGGGTATACCGAATCACTTGCGAGCTATGTCCAACCACATTTTAACATTAAGTTTACTGCTATCGAACCCGGTGGCATTCAATCTGAATTTGCCAATAACGCCCTGTCACAATTTCAAACGGGCGGCGGTATGATCGATGACGAATACAAGCCGTTATTAGAAAAATATATTGGTGGAGCTCAAAATCGATCAGCTGATGGAATCTACCAAACCTCTGAAGAAGTGGCAAATGTCATTTTAACCTCAATTGAAATGGAGGAGCCCCCAGTACGTATGAGAACATCCGAATGGTCTGAACGTTTCACACAGTTAAAAACACAAGCAGACCCTACAGGGAAATTACAGCAAGAAGCAGTAGCTCAACTAATAAAGTAAGCAAGTCCAAGGGGGCTGGTTCACCGTCTCATTATCACTGGGATAAGGAACTCGTCCCCTTGTCCCCACTTGTCCCCTCTCCTTAACTCTTCAAAGTCAACAAATGTTCACTTCTATAATGTTAAAGAAGGTGTATAATTTTTTGTGTAATACTTCACAAACTTTTGAAGGGATATGATTTGAATGGGCTTTTATAGTCCGCAAGAAATTGCCAATTACACCGTCACATCAGGCAAGAAAAAAGTCAATTTACCCGTACTAGAATCTAGTATTCTAGGATTTCAGGCAGGAGCCTTCATTGCATTAGGTTTTCTATTATATATCCGCGTAACTGCCAGTATGCCCGCAGAGTGGGGAAGCTTTTCTAATTTTGTTGGAGCAGCTTTATTCCCTGTCGGACTAATTTTAACTCTAATTGCTGGTGGAGAGCTTGTGACTGGAAATATGATGGCTGTTCCTCTTTCCCGTATGGTTAAAATTATAAATACTCGACAGGTTTTGCTAAATCTACTTATTATTACAACTACCAATTTTTTTGGTGCCTTATTTGTCGCTTACTTTTTTGGGCATATTGTTGGTCTGACAGAAACAGGTTCCTATTTAACGAAAACAATTGACGTTGCTGAACACAAGCTAGAGGCGAACTTTGTGCAGGCTTTTGTATCTGGCATAGGCTGTAATTGGCTAGTTGCATCAGCCGTTTGGCTTAGTTACGGTGCGAAAGATATCGTTGGAAAAGTGTTAGGTATCTGGTTTCCAACGATGGCTTTCGTTGCGATCGGCTTCCAACACGTCGTCGCAAATATGTTTATTATCCCTGCTGCGATTTTTGCAGGTCACTTCACATGGATTGAATACGTCCAAAACTTTGTGCCTGTGTTACTCGGAAATACAGTCGGCGGCACCTTATTTGTTGCTGGAACCTACTGGATCGCTTACCTGAGAAAATGAAGGACCGAGGGGGTCTCGTCTCTTTTCCCTCGTATTAGGGACGAGGAACCCGTCCCCCTGTCCCTCCCCCTGTCTCTCCTTCTTTGATCTGTTCGATTCGCTTTTTCCCCCAGTCGTACATCATTTCTACAATCGGCAATAGGGTCATTCCTAGTTCTGTCATGGAATATTCGACTTTTGGAGGAACTACTGGGTACACCTCTCTATGAACGATTCCATCTTCCATTAGTTCACGCAATTGGTTTGTTAAGATCTTATGAGATATTTTCGGAAAAAGCTTTTGAAGCTCACTGAAACGATGTGGTCCTTCTACACCTAAATGCCATAAAATAACGACCTTCCATTTTCCGCTAATAATGGATAACGTCAGTTCTTTTTCACAGTGATAATCATTGTTTACTATTCTCTGTTTTATTTCTTCTCTTAATTTGTCAGACATAAAGTAAACTCCTTTTGGATAATAAGTTACCTTTAGGTAACCTCCGCACAAAAAAGTGCATTCTTCACATTGTTGAAAACTGTAAGTAGAATGAAGGTAGTCATCTAAGACCCTTATTCCTCTATTTTAGACAAAAGAACATGTACAGCGTTATTCATTTTACCACCAAAAGTAAGGATCAACCTCACTTTTGATTATTCGATATATATTTAATACACTTGAATACGTCTAAAGTAAATCTAGCTCATTAAAGGAGAGAAAAACATGCAAGCAATCTCAGGAAAAGTAGCATTAATCACAGGAGCAGGACGTGGCATTGGACGAGCGACTGCTATTGCATTTGCAAAAGAAGGAATTCACGTAGGACTTGTAGGTCGCACGATTGAAAATTTACAAGCTGTAGCAGAGGAGCTTAAGCAATATGACGTGAAGGTGGCAATTGCTTCAGCAAACGTCGCTGAGCTAGATTCAATTTCCACAGCCGTTGAATCCATTCGCAAAGAGCTTGGTGCAATTGATATTTTAGTAAACAATGCAGGCATTTCAAAGTTCGGTGGGTTTATGGATTTGACACCTGAAGAATGGACAAATATTATCGATGTCAACGTAAAAGGTGTCTACTACACTACTCGCGCCGTATTACCCGAAATGCTTGAGCGCAACACTGGGGATATTATTAATATTTCATCCACTGCTGGTCAAAAAGGAGCTCCAATTACGAGCGCATATTCTGCTTCCAAAGCAGCCGTTATCGGACTGAGCGAATCATTAATGCTTGAAGTACGCAAGAAAGACATTCGCGTATCAACGTTAACACCAAGCACAGTTGCAACAGATATGGCAGTAGAATTAAACCTAACAGACGGCAATCCTGAAAAAGTGATGCAGGCAGAAGATCTAGCAGACTTAATGGTAGCACAGCTCAAGCTTCATCCTCGAGTAGTGTTAAAACATGCTGGACTGTGGTCAACAAACCCATAGAAAAAAACAGTGCCTACCCCTTATGTACTCGGGTAGGCAATTTTTATATTACGTTTTCTTTCCTACAACAGAAATTAAATTCATAAACCTTCCATTATCAACTGCGACCATCGCTCGGTCTTCAATCGCATATGGATTCTCTGTTCCTAACCAATCCTTCCATGCTTCATCAAAGCCTTCCATTTCGCTTATTTGTGTTAAAGAGAAGGATTCGGATACGGCAAAGGTTTTCTTCCACCATTCAATCGATTGCCACATGGCAAGTGCTTCCTCCGGCCAATACGGCTTCATATCCGCTGGAATATTTTCATGAATCTCGTGCTTCATCCCTGGGAAAGCGATGGCAACAATAGCCTCTTCTTTTAAAAACTTGGACAAGTATTTATCAAAGTACTGATCATTGTTGCCAAAGTAATGATAGGCGTCAATGCTTATCACCGCATCAAAATAATTTTCAGGAAATGGAAGAGCCTTTGCATCCGCATGTATTGGAATAATGGTGTGATCAAGCCCCATACTCTTAAAACGTTTATCATTTTCAGTTGCTGAAATCCATAGATCTACTGCAAAAACTTGGACACCATATTCTTTTGCTAAAAATACTGACGTTAATCCGGTGCCACAGCCTAGATCTAACACACGCATCCCACTTTTTAATGAAACATTCTCAAGCAACTCCTCCAATATTTTCATACTGTTTGGACCCATCATATTCTCATTTATAAAGTTTTTATCATATGTTTCTGATTTCAGATATCTCATTTCTATCTCCTTGAGCAGATTTATTTTATTGTCCACTCAACTAATTATAGTTTATCCAAGATTGGCAGGACAACGACCCCCGTCCCACAAAAAAACTGACCCTAAGCACGGAAAAGTGTCACCGTACCTGGGGTCAGCCATACAAACTGGGACAATGAACCCGTCCCTCTGTCCCGCTTTAATTTTTAAATACACCAAATGGTTTGCCCACTGGTAATACAATTTGTCCATAGTGCGCATTAAGAACTGCCGCTGCGGAGCCATAGAATGAAAGTAACGCAATCAGTAATTCTGAGATGGCCGCTAGCATATGAGAAAACTCATACATAATATCAAATGAGCTTAATGACAATCCGATAAATAAGAAATCGATTAACACAAAGATAAAGAATAATACCTTATGGGTTCCCATAGCTCCGACCGTCATGAATAGGCTGAAGATTAGATAGCCTACGAAAGCTACACCTAACTGTTTCGCATCTGCCATAGCTAGTAAGCTTTCACCGAATGCTCCTGATTGAATCAGCCAGCTTGTCCCAACACCGAACCAAAATAGACCAAATGCTCCAAATGCTGTCGTTCCGAATACATTATTATGCTTAGAATCTAGGATCGCTGCGATTAATTGTGCCAGACCGCCTAGAAAGATCGCCCATGGCAAAATTAACGCCGTTCCTTCTGTTATTCCTAATTTTTGTGATGATGCGACAAGAGTTACCATCGCCAATCCAAACAATCCTAATGCAGATGGATCAGCAGTTACCACTTTTACTGATGTATGATTTTGCTGAATATTCATATGATGTATAATTCCTCCTTGGTCATTTAACTTACTAAGGTTACAAAAAATATATTCTTTTGTCTACATGTGAAATCGTTAACAAAAAAATTTTTTCATACCAAAATAAAACAGTGCCTGACCGCTAATTGGTCAGGCACCAAACCTTAAGGCTTTGGATATAATCAGCCGAGTTTGTTTCCTCGTCAAATCGATAAACGCATGATAGGCCACTTTAAACAACCACGGTTTTATATTACTGATGCCATCTTCTAGCAGCTGTAGATACGCTCGGTAAAACGTTTCCTGGACTAGATCCTCTGCCGTATGGTGATTTTTTGAAAGGGAATACAAATAACGGTATAAATCATCTACATATGCTTCGAATATCCTATCTAATTCCACCGCTTTCCCCCTTACCAATCCACGTTTCAGTTTAATAAAAAGTTGCAAAACCCGCAGATATTTTTTCCATTTTTCCCAAATTGATCATAGCAAATAAATTTGTACCCTATCAATCTTCGAATAAATCCCATCTAGAATAAGCCCGTAGTTTGCCTTCCAAACCTCCTATTTTTACACTCTTTGGATAATGCAGTTATTGAAAATTCCTTTGTCTTATTGAAGACTGAACTTGTTATCTACAGATGTTGGATAATATTGGGCTTTTTGAAAAAGAATTAGAAGTCTGTATTCACTAGTACAATCACAAACGAATAAAGGCAAAATTAAAAAACCTAAGTCCGGTAAAATACCGAACTCAGGTCCTAAATGTAGCCTAAAATATTTGTCTAACTTTATTGGGTCAATCACTGTAGGTCAGGCTTTGTTTAACTTTCACTTTGGGCGGGAACATTTTTCCCATCAAGATTTTTTGCTTGAAACACATCAAGTAATTCACGAACTTCATTTGTTGACTCTGTGTTCATTAGTTGATTTCTTAATTCGCTTGCTCCCCAAAATCCTTTTACGTAAATCTTAAAGAAGCGATGTAGCGCCTTAAATGGTCGCAGCTCTAATTCTGAATATTTATCATGAAGATCCATATGCAGTCTTAGGAGATCGAGCAATTCTTCACTGCTATGATCTTTCGGCTCTTTTTCAAAAGCGAATGGATTATGGAAAATGCCTCGTCCAATCATAACACCATCCACACCATATCGAAGAGCAAGCTCCATACCCATTTGACGGTCAGGAATATCTCCATTAATCGTCAAGAGAGTATTCGGTGCAACATCATCTCGAAGCTTCTTGATCTCTGGAATCAGCTCCCAATGGGCAGCTACTTTGCTCATTTCCTCTCTTGTGCGCAAATGGATAGAAAGATTGGCAATATCCTGTTCCAAAATATGTCTCAGCCAACCATGCCATTCATCAACATGCGTGTAACCAAGTCTTGTCTTTACACTTACGGGCAAGCCTCCTGCTTTGGCCGCTTGAATTAATTCAGCTGCAACATCTGGGCGAAGAATTAAGCCACTTCCCTTTCCATGCCGGGCAACATTCGGTACAGGGCATCCCATATTAATATCTATTCCTTTAAAGCCCATTTCCGCCATCCCAATGCTCATTTGCCGGAAATATTCAGGCTTATCCCCCCAAATATGAGCTACAATCGGTTGTTCATCCTCCGTAAACGTTAAACGGCCACGTACACTCTTGATTCCCTCCGGATGGCAATAGCTATCACTGTTCGTAAACTCTGTAAAAAACACATCCGGTCTAGCCGCTTCACTAACCACATGTCGGAAAACAACATCCGTAACCTCTTCCATTGGTGCTAATATAAAAAATGGTCGTGGTAGATCACGCCAAAAGTTTTCTTTCGTCATTCCATTCAAATCCTCTCATCACGGGATAGAAGAAAACCTTTATCCCAACATTCAACAGCAGAACATTCCCGCTTCCCTTACACTTATACCATGTGAAAGCACTTTTTATCAAACGGATAATAATAACAGAGCATGACTTCCAAGTAATAGTATATAGATTCATGCAGTTTGCTGAGGCATTATTATCTAGCTACGGTACCCTCTATAAAGATCGCTTCTTCCTTACCCATGTGTGCCTGTGGACAATACTCTTCGCAAAATGTATTTGCTTTTTCGTAGCTTCTTCCACCTACATAGATTTTTAACGATGTTTTCCTATATAATTGTTGAGCGATGCTTCCTCCTACTTTTCCATATCCACCTATAATCAAAACCGTTTTTAACATGGCGTATTTCCTTTAATTGCAACAAAAGCTTCCACAAAATAACTCTTAAAATAGGGTATAACCTGAAAAAAATCTTCTTCTTTTAACCATTGATGTAGCAATTCAGTTGAAACGGGATGGGTCGTTTTCCCTAACGATGATTGAAACTGATCTATAGCTTCGTTTGGTACTCTGTTATTTCGTAAATGCTGCTGCCAAAAACGATTCGTCGATTGACTTTCTTCTTCAGCTATAATTGAAGAAATAAAGCAAAGTCCACCAGGTTTTAACCTATTACTAACATCTCTGATAAAATTTTTCTGTTCTTTTAAAAAGTGAAGCATTAAGTGACAAGTGATTACATCATAATTCACCTGCTCAGTCACTTCTCGTAACTCTGTTACGTACCAATTTATTCGTAAAGACGGATTGCTGAGCCTCGCTTTAGCCAAATTGATCATTTGTATAGAAGGATCTAATGCTGTGTACCTAACATTAGGAAATACGGTACTAAGAGTAACAAGTTCTTGCCCCCCTCCTGCTCCTACAACTAGGATGTCCTCTGGTTTTTTGGTTGCCTTAATAATAGCTACCATTTGTTCATATATCAGATCATAACCAGGTATTTTATATCGAATAGTCTGTTGATAGTCTAGTGCATCTTTTCTATCCCAATTTGTACTCATCTTTTTGCCCCTTAATCAATTGGATTATGTTACTTTTTACATTTTTTTCATTAATTGAAAACTCTCCAATAATTGTTACAGGACTACCGCCTAAAACAATAATTCGTGTACTGAAAACGAGTGCTTCTTCAATGTCATGCGTAACCTTCAGTACCGTGGATTGATAATTGTAAAGTACAACCTTCAACCACTTCATTAATTCAATCTTCTATTGATTACCAACCCAACAACATTAATTAATAAAAATATTCATACCATTTCTATAAGTCTCTTCATTTTTTTAGATCTCCTTGTTATAATTTGAAACAATAATCATTCTCAATTGTATAGTTATTTCATTTATTAACCATCCCATAAACAAGGGGGTATCATATGCATAAAGTTACTTCTCGGTACTGGAAGCATGTTTCTGATACTTTACAAAAAAAACACAAAGATTCTTATCAGTATCGAAAGGATTTGATACATAAATTAAGAGAAGTCATTGAATTCGACGCTTATTGCTGCACTGTCATTAATCCAGATACGCTTACATCTGTAGGAGCTGTTACAGAAAGCTCGCTGGAAGATATTCATCATAAACTATTAACTTGTGAGTATTTAGGGAATGATGTACACCTATATGAAGATCTAATTGTCTGCACTTCAAAGGTTGGTAGATTAAGTGATACATTTGGAAAGGTTAAAAGCAGGAGATATGAAACAATATTAAAGCCTCTTCATTTTTCGGATGAAGTACGTGTAGCGTTGATGGATCGAAGTAAATGCTATGGTTTTCTTACATTATTCAGAAAAAAGAATCAGCCCTATTTTTCAGATGAAGCTGTTCAATTGTTAGAGAATCTTTCAGCAATTGCTGGGCAGGCACTTAGAGCATATTACCACTCCCTTTTAGACCAAACTGAAGACAGAAGAATGATAGAGTCAGGAGTTATCATTTTAACAAATAAGCTTCAAATTCAATCAATGAATGACTTAGGATTACAGTGTCTCAACCAATTATGGCAACTTGAAGGTTCTGACAGCCAAGAAACATTGCCAATACCTTTGCAAGCCATCTGTACAAAATTACTTGTCAAAGGGGAAAACTCCTCCCCGTTTTTCATCCCAATAACGGAAAATATGCTTATTACGGCTTCAGCAACTTTTCTATATACAGATCAATCAAAGGATCATACTATTGCCATCACATTAAACAGAGCAACGTCTAAAGATATGCTCTTTTATCTCATGGAAGCATACCAGTTAACATTTCGGGAACAACAGGTTGTCCTAGAATGCTTAAAAGGGTCTTTATCCAAGGAAATAGCGCATCAACTCAATATTTCTTATTATACAGTACAAGATCATTTCAAGGTTATTTTTCAAAAAATAGGGGTTTCTTCACGCAACGAATTAGTTTGGAAGCTTTACAGTAAGTATCATTAAAGTATAAATAAATGAGTTTAAAAAGGGGTAAAAATGCGAAAGCCTTAAGAGCCTTGGCAACGAAGCGATGTAAACTATGTATTTAAGATTTTCACACATTAAAAATTTCGTACTTTGGAGAGCATTCTCACTTCGGAATGCTTCTTTTTGATTTACAAAAAATGTTTACGAATGTTCGAAGTCATAGAACCCCTTTTCCATTTATTAAGTGGATGTGGAAAAGGATTCTAAAATTTGATATTAGCCTATAAAAATATTGTTGATAGGAACCAAAAGATCCCGTTAACTTTCTAACATTCTCTTTATCAAATGATATTAATTTTCATTATTATGAAATATATAATATTGATTATCAAACACTACCTTTTTGGAGGAGCCTATGTTTCAATCGAAAAACACCAAAACCCTTACTACCCTTGCTTTGTTGTCCTCTTTAGCCATTGCACTCATGAGTATCCATGCCATGTTAATGATGCTAATCTATAAGGTCTAAACGTTGGTACTTGAACCAAAGAAATCCATTATTATTGGGATTATTATCGGAAGCATCTCGTTTATAACAACTGGTAAGATTTTTGCGACAGCTAACATCATTATTTTACCTGTCTTTGCATTATCCATTTTTTTACTAAAGCCATATATTTTTTCAATTTAAGACAGAATGTTTAACTGGGGCACCATATCATACAACATGAAAACTAAACTCATTTTAGGGATTATGATTTTCGTTATTCTAATGATTATTAATACAGTTAATGAAATCACCCTTGCACAAATACTAAATATTCCAATTTTTTTCAGGATTTATCGTATCTTTCATTATCTCAATTATTCCAGCTATCATCATTGGCATTTCAGGTATTGAAATTTCAATATATTTCGCTAGTGTGTATTTCCGTTCATTAAATAGTTAAAATTATCAATTCCAGCTCTGTTAGTGATCATCTGTTTCTGCAAAAAATTAAGTTAGGGGGTTACTGTATATTCAAGTATAGTCAGCCCCCTTTTTTTCAACGTTTACTCTTTGTTTTAGGTCTTATAATAAAAAAAATGACAAGCATCAGGGGTTTGCTTATCTGTACATAGTTCTGTTCAAAAAAAACACCAAAGTATCGAGTACAGTGGTGTTTTGGACAGATTGTGCTTTTGGAATAAAGCCAAGATACCCTTATTTATTCATTTGAATGCTTTACCGCTCTTTATATGCAGGTAAATTGGTGCAATCTTTTCAAAGATTGTAGCAGTTTGACTATAGAAAAATCACCTATCTAATTCCCTCTTCATCTTTAACTCAAATCCCTAACATTCTTTTTAGTCACGATATTCAGGAAGGGAAGAGTTTACGATCAACAAAGTCTCTCTTTTCAACTTATGAGTGTCTACAAATCTTAGAGGTGGAATATTCAAACTGTTGGTTTCTATTCAGTCAAGATAATTTCAAATTGACTCTACCACTTCTAAGCCATAATTATTTGATTACTTCTCACTCAATGCAACCACCATCAATAATTTATGTAAATATTCATTTTCCCTCTAGTGAGGACCTCAATTATTCGCTTTAAAAAAATGCCTGACCTTAAGTTCGCTAACGCATTAGCTTACTTGAAAGTCAGGCACCATTTAAAATAAGAATGACCAATAAAGAGTCCCATTATTAATCTAATTACCATTCACCCATTCGACCTTAACTTCCCGTAATACGTCCTCATTTTGACGGATCTCAGAAACATAGGAACAGATTGCAATTTCTATATTGGTTCCTTTAAATAGATTAATGGCAGATGCGGGAAATTGTAGGCTGTCGTAAGTCGCATTCTCTTCAAAATGACGAACTCCTTTTTTGTTAAGTATCTCTTTTGCAATTTTCTTGTCTGCACCAAAGACTTTTGCTGACTTAATGAAAAAGTCCTTTTCGGAAAAAGAATAGAGTTTGGAAAGGTTGGTTTTCTTATTTTGTTGATATAGCTGTCCAGTATGCTTATTCTCTAACGAGCAATAATGTACTCCCAATCCTACCGATTGTTCTGAAGCATATTGCAGTAAATGATAAGATTCCTCTTCACTTTTATCCACAGCAAGTCCTCCAGCGTACCAATAATTATAATAGGTTTCAAACGGAGGGAATTTCAGCTCATAGCCTCGTTCTTGAAATTCCTTTGAATTATGCATTGGGAAGCAAAATTCTAACAGGTTTATTCCATTTACCCCAATTTCATCGAGCCGATGTAAAATTTTTTTCATTAGCTCTAGTGTACCAGGGATAACAGGCATTTCAACAACGATAAAAGGTATATATTCCTTAGCTAGAATCATTAGCTCATATAGATTTTCAAGCTTTTCTTCAGATTCCTCTTGTTTTATACTAAAGCGAATTTCATTCAGATTGGCGCTTTTTAAAGCTCTTAAGATATCCCTTGTTATTAAATCTCCAGCTGTATAAAGGCGCGTATAAGTGCTATTGGAATGTCTGTCGATATATTCAAAGAATTCCACAGCCTGTTTCGGATGAAGAAGGGGCTCACCACCTGTAAGTGCAATATGGTCAAACTTTTCACCTCTATTAAGCCTATGCTGAATTTCAGCAGTAACATCATGTTCTTTCATTCGAAAGTCCCCATAGTTTTCCTGATTAGGATTAAAGCAAAAGAAACATTTCTTATGACATTTAAAGGAAATAAAGGTTGTATGACTTTTCTCGCCTGTTTTACAAGCTTTACAGGCTGGAGATATCCAATTTAAATAAAGGCTTTTATTTTCATTTCTTGGGACAATTCGCTTCTTTTCTAGAATATTCTCTAACATAATCTCTTTTCGTTCATTACTAAAAGGTAGCCCAATCCCTTCAATCATTCGATTTGTTTGTTCTTCAATACTCAAGTATTGTGTTACATATGAGCGAAATGATGGGTTGTTAATTTCGTTGATATTGTCTCTTGTGATCGTTTTTATCATAGATAACACCCTTTTCAATTTTATGGTCTTTAATCGATAGCAAAACAGGATTTCTGTCTTTACAGAAATCCTTTAATAATATGTTGATCATCTAAATGATGTTTTTATCTTAATTCAGTACTTCATAGGGCGGGTTATTCACTTTTCTTGTCTTTCTCGTTAGGATTAGCCATCTCTATAACATTTTCTTTCTCATCATCTATTAATTCTTTCGTTGATTTCTTAAATTCCTTCAATGTTTGTCCAATGGCTCTTCCCATTTCTGGAAGCTTTTTAGGACCAAAAATCATTAGTGCAAGAACAAGTATCAGTATTAATCCTGGAATACCTATATTAGAAAACATAGCAATCCCTCTCTTTGATTTTATAGAAGACTTCTTCATGTTGAACTGGAAACGACAGATCACGAAAGCATGGACTGGTTCAAAAAGCTCTTTCTTTTCCTACAAGCTATACATTCTTCTTCTTTTTCACTTAGTGAATAAACTGTTTTGTTACAGGATTCACAAGTTGTTTGGAAAATAGGGAGTATTGTTTTTTCTTCATTAGAGATCTGTTCCTCGACCATTATTGCTTTTTGAGGACAAGTATCCACACAAAGATTACACATTGAACAGCCTTGTGAAGAAATGGTGAATTTTCCCTCGTTAATTTCAAAACAATCTTTTTTACAAAGTTTTTTACATGTGTTACATAATGAGCACTTTTCTATATCAATCGTAATTTTTGCAAATTGATAGTCAGGATAGTATTTCGGCAAGTTAAAATCATTTTGATTAAAACGCCATTTTGCTGGTGCAACTTGTTTAGCAACTGACTTGCTTTCCAGTGCCCAAAAAGCAAATAATTCCCTTCTCGAAAAATATTCCTCTTCCCTAACCGATTTCACACATGAAGAAACTAAGTCTTCACCCAGCTGCTCTAATAAAATATTGGCTTTGTTTATTGAGCCTTCACATAACTTTAATAAAGTTGGAGATTCACTAATAACTACCTTAACTCCTTTTTTATAAAGGATTAATAACTCTTTTGTAGTTGGGATTCTTTCGTCTTTAATAACTAATTGATTTTGTATAATTGTTCTTTGTGGATAAATGCCAGCAACTGCTTGAACTGGACAAGCAGATATGCAATGACCACATTCCAAACACTTATTATGGTTAATTGACGGGATACCCTTTTTTATTTTGACAGCATTCACTTCACAAGCAAGTACACATTGTTCACAATGAGAACGAGGACTAACTAAGCGAGTACAAGCTGGTAATATATGATAGTCGAAATCCAAACTTTCTACCCATTTGCTTAATAATCCCATCAGACTCACCTCATTATTAATCGATAGGAGAGACCTAAATCTCCCCTATTTTTCACCCGACTATTATGGATACTCCCGTTGCATAAAAAATATATCTACCTAAGAACTCACCTACTAAGACTAATGTTAATGCAACTAGATATAAAGTCATCTGCGATTTCTCTCTACGATCACGATACAAAAGAAATCCGATAGTACCTATTCCAATAAAGGATAGAGCCCATCTAATCACAGTAGAGATTGCATAAGTTCCAGTAATAAGACTTGCAGATTCAAGACCAGCTTGTCCACTACCGGATAAGCCAGATACATAAATAGGTAAATAAATTAGTTGAGCAATCATTGCTCCAAGACCTACTAACCCAATTCCCTTAATAACACTAGTTAAGGCTTCCGTCTTTTCTTCTTTACTGATAAGAATGAAAATCATAGATGTAACTGAACCGAAAAGAATAGTTGTTCCATAAAAAGCTAGATACGTATTGACATCGGTCCATGCTGGTTTGATAGAAGAAGCATAGATGCTTGCCATACAGAAAATGGCACCTAAACCAACAAAGGAGGTCACCCAACCCACTATTTGATTCCATTTTCTTTTAAGGTCTAAATAGAACGATACGCCCCAAAGAGCAAAGAATGCAGCAGTAAACACGATTTCTCTGCTCAACCAGGATGAATCTAAATTTAGAAGAGAACGATACGCCCCGAATGGATCTCCTAAATGGAATAATGAGAAAACTAAAGCAAGTGCAAGAACTGGACCTACAAGAAATAATCCACGCTTTGTTACATTAATTCCTAGATTGTTCCCAAGCTTTTTGTTATACGCACGTATAATAACAAAAAAGATGTATGCTCCCACTCCAAACTGGGTTAGAAGGGTAAATAGCAACAATGGCCATTCTTCAGCAAACATATAAATTACCTCCTACTTCAGTGTATTGAGGTAATGTTAAGAACCTAAAGAGTTCTTAACATTACCAATTTTGTTTTCTCTCGTTCAAGCTCTAATTCATCGCTTCTGGCTTCGCATTAACGGTAATTGAAGGCTTCGTAATATTAGCACCTGGTAAGACCTTAAGATTATCGTTCGCACCATATTTCTTTCTTAATTCCTCAATATCACCGAATTCGATTGCTCTCATTGGACAAGAGTCCACACAAACAGGATTCAAACCTTGGTCGACTAAATTTGCACAGCCATCACATTTTCCAACTTTCCCTTGCTCTTCTAGATATTGAGGGCGTTCATAAGGGCAAGACCACATACACATTTTACAGCCGATACATTTTTCTCGATCTTGAACAACTAAACCATCAGATTCTCGCTTATAAATAGCACCTGTCGGACAGTTATCAGCGCACTTTGGTTCTTCACAGTGGTTACAGCCTAGGGAAAGATAATATCCCCATACATTTGGGAATGTTCCACCTTCAAATTCGTATACCTTTCTAAACAACTCTCCCACCTTTAAATCATTCGTATCTTTACATGCGATCTGACAAGCTTTACATCCCGTACAAATTGTTGAGTCATAATAGAAACCCTTCTGTTTCATAATCCGTCACCTCCTAGAAAATAACTCTCTGTTCCCATTCCCAATCGGGTTTTAATGGTTCACCTTTATACTTTTGAACATTTACAATCGTTGTGTTCCATGGTTCTTCCCCTTGACCGCTTAATCGTGCTCCGCAAAGGATATTGGTTGCCCCAGCTTTATCTATGCCTGTTTTCTCATCAATCTCAACCCAAGCACCTTCTCCAAGGAACACAACTCCTGGCATACAAGTTTCAGTAAGTGCTACTGGACGAATCACTTTTCCATATTCACTCTCAATAAGAACGGTATCCCCATCTTTAAGACCTTGTGCTTCCCCATCTCTTTTATTCATAAAGAATTCTTGTGGGTATGCTTCTCTAAGTTGCGGTACGTTATCAAATACTGAGTGAGATCGTCTTCCATAATGGATGGTTACGAGCTGGAATGGATATTTCCCTTTTTTCTTATTTTCCCAGTTTTCGAATGTTGCTTCATAGCCATCTAATGGAGCTTCGTATTTTGCAATTGGTGAAATGGTTGTTAAACCATACGCTGCGATTTTGTCCACTAATGGTTGGCAGTGTATTTCAAACTTACCACTCTTAGTGGGGATTGGATTTTCTTCAGGATTTTTTACGAAAGCCTCACATTTAATTTCTCCTAACTTATCATTTGGTGAGCGAGGAACTTGATATACACCTTGTTCTACTATATCGCTTAACGTAATTTTACCTTTTTGTGGTTTACCATCTACATTCCACTCTTTAATATCTTTCTCTGTAATGGTGACGAGTGGAACATAATTTTCTCCATCTTCTGTAATGACTTCTGCTCCTGCTAAACTATTAAACAACTGCTGTTTTTCAGTAATTGGATAAATTTTATTAGGATCTAATCCAAGACGCTTAGCTAGCTCTCTGTCCATCCATTCTTCTGTTTTCGCTTCGAAAATCGGCTCAACAATTTTTTGAGAAATTACAATTGCTTCCGGATTACCACTAAGTATTTTCCCATCTTTTTCCCATTCGGTTGTGGCTGGTAACACAATATCTGCGTATTTAGAAATGGTTGAAAGTACGATATCATTTGTAAAAATCGCATCTACCTTACGGAAGGCTTTTATCCCTTTATTAATATCTGATGATTGATTTAAAAAGTTATAGCCGCTTCCATCACGTACTAACCAAAGCATGCGAATATCGCATTTCACTTTTCCACGGCCAGCAGTTGCTGTATACTCCCCATTTAGAATCGCATCGTAGGTTTCACAATAAGCCATTCCATGAGCTTCGAGGTTTGTTGGGTTTGCCCAACGGTAACCATCATAGGCACCATATGTGGCATCGGGGAATAATGGGTTAACAGCTGGTGGAAGCCCTCCACTTCCTCCACGAACAAGCGTTTTCCCTCCATAACTTTGTCTTTTCCCATAGTTCATAGCAAAAACCCCAGATCCTGGTTTACCAACATTTCCAGTCATCCAACCAACTGTGAGGAATGCCTGACAAAATTGCTGACCTCTATACGTACGAGCAGGTGCAAAGGATGATGTGAAAATCATTGGCTTTATTGTAGCTATTTCATGAGCAAATTCTCTAATTACTTTCACATCAGTACCACAAATTTCCGAAGCCCATTCAGGTGTTTTTGGAACACCGTCATAAGTTCCAAGTACATAATCCTTGAAATTTTCCTTCGGATCAGCACCTTCAGGCATATGGTCCTTGTCAAATCCTACCGTACAGCGGTTAAGGAAGTCTTGATCCTGCAAGTTATTTTCAATCATATAATAAGCCATTCCAAGCAAGAGGGCTGTATCTGTTCCTGGCCGGCACGGAATATGCTTATCTGCTAGAGTCTTAACAGATGGACTGACAGAAGGATCGACAAAGATGAATTTTGCACCAGCTTTTTTCGCTTGTAAAAGATTGTAGCTTGGGTTTCCAAGATTGGATCGAGTTGGATTTGAACCCCACATCACAATAAGCTTCGCATTACGCCAATCCAATCTGTCATTTCCGCTCCATGACATAAATCCTGCCATAGTTTCCTGTGGGATTGACCATGCCCCTGATGAAGATGAGCCCCAGCGAACCATCGCTCCACCATAGAAATTTAGAAGACGGCTAGTTCCAACAATAGATTTATTACCATAGTTCTCTTTCACTCTTTTTAACTCAGTGGCAATCAAATCAAGCGCCTCATCCCAAGATATGCGGACCCATTCGTCTTTTCCTCGTAGCTCTTTCTTTCCGCCACCAGGCTCCCAGTTTTTACGTTTCATTGGATATTTAATTCTATCTGCTCCAAATACTTGATGTCTTTGTGAACGTCCACGGTGGCACCCTCTTTGTTGTGGATAATCTGGACTATCTTCGTGCGTATCATCCGTTTTCTGTCTTACAACCACACCATCAACCACTAGTGCTTTGTTAAGGCAACGTCCTCCACAATTATGCCAGCAAGCGGCTGTCATCCATTTTCCTTCTGTTTCTAGTTTTTCTGCTGCTACTCTTGAATCAATTTTTGTCAGACCATATGATGGCACAACTGCAGCGGCTGTTAATGCTGTACTCCAACCTAGAAATGCTTTGCGGCTCATTCGATGATCCAATGCTTTCTTTAAAAAGTTTGACATAAAAACACCTCCAGTGTTTATATCCTTAACTTAGAAGACAACTCATCTAAGCAAGTCTGATCGATTATCAAAAATCCATTAAGGACGTTAACCATACCTTTATAGAAATTGGTATCAGCGTGCTCAATAACGTTACTTCTAAACATAGGAATCCAATTTAATAAATGCTCTCTCAGGAAATATCTTTGGTCAGTCAATATTTTAATTAATTGAGGGATATCATCATTGATTAATAGTTCATTAGTTAATTTGCTAAGCTGATACATGAAATCGAGTTCCAATCCTAAATGATCTTCTGCTTCTCTCCCATAATGGAATGGTTCAAAGGAATATTCTAGATAAAATCTCCTTACCCGTAATGTTTCTTCTTGAAAGAGAAGTCCGTCTTTGTTTACATAAGAAGATCCCCACATTGGAGCTGGTAATTGATATGGACCAATGAACATTTTGGTATAGTCCCAGTGAAGTCCATCAAAATTTGAATTCATATCAAATATTTCAAAATAATGGTTAACTAAATCTACACCTTCTATTAGTAATGTGTGTTCTTCTTTGAAGGGAAAAAATTTGATAACACCATCCTGAAATTTTTCAACTAGTTCCTTCGTTGGTTCTTCTAAAAAAGTTCTACGTAGAATGTCATAAGCGAACACTCTCAGCTCTAGTAGATTTTGAATCTCCTTTAAATCGGTTTGAATAACCTGATTCATCTTAGTTCCACCTCTTTCGATTGTAGTGTAGACGTGCAATGGACAATTTAATAGATATCCCCAAAATTATCTTTGAATATTATATTGTGTAATACTTCACAAATTAAAAGCTAGGGGATTGCCCTTACAGTTCTCTGTTTACTAGAACAATGACTCTATGTTTCTATTCTATCGGTCATGTCTCTCGAAAGGGAGTGTACGATTCTCCATAGTTACAGACTCACAATTGTGTAATAATCACAGTTAGATTCCACTCAAAAATTATATAATTGGACATTTTATGAAAGGCAAGATTAATTACAATTTAATTTTTCTTCTAATAGTCTGAAAAATAAATAGATCTAGCCTTTTAAAAGTAAAAGCTAGATCTATTTTATCTGTATCATATTTGAGATAGCTTACAAGTTAATAAATGAGCGAATTTTTAAAGCCACCATTAAATTCATAAATTCTTCTGGATCCTGTAAATTAATCCCTGTCTTATCTTCGATTTTTTTGATACGGTTACGTAATGTATTCGGATGGACAAACAGTGCTTCAGAAACGTCACTAATAATGCCTTGATGTTGAATATAGACCTTTAAAGTATTTATAAAATCCGTACCATGATCTCGATCACTTTCTAAAAGAACAGATAGATATTCCTGACAATAATCAAATAATATCTCTTGGTGTATATGAATTAAGAGACGCAGAACTCCCAAATCATTAATATGAAAAACACTCCTATTTTCAAGCCAAATTTTCCCGAATCTTAATGCTTGGATTGCTTCCTGATAACTTTTATTTAAAAAGGTAGCATCTCGATACCACTTTCCTATTCCTATTGATATTTGACAATAGGCAAAGTGCTCATTAATCACCTTTTCTATTTGGTTTGCCACTGCTAAAACACGGTTATTTCTTTCGCTATTCGTACAATCTTCCCCATCCTCTAATAAAACAACAATCTGGTCTTGAAATGGAAATACGATAATAGTTTCCTCCATATCAGCTTTTTTTTCTACTATTAAAAAGACCATTTCATCCAACCAATCCATGTTAGACATCAAATCATCAGACACATCAACATGGATTATAAGCAAATGATGAGGGATTTCTAAATTCCACCCCCATGTTTTTGCCTGTGTAATCATCACTTTTTGTGATTGAAATTTATGATACAGAAGATCATACACAAAATGCTCCTGCATAATCTGTTGCTGTTCACGAAACATTCCTTCCGTTTGCAAAATAAGCGCTGTTAAACCAATAAATTTATCAATCATTTTTTTCTGCCAATCAACTAAAGAATTTAAAACCAATAAACTATGTTTAAGGACTCCTGCAATATTAACCGAATATACTTTGAACCCTTCATCCTCATTCGTTGAAATGGTGATAGAATCTTCATTCATCCCCTGGATCTCTCTCAGATGTGCATTTAGCCAGCGATGTGCTACTTTTAATTCCATCTCACTTCCCGTTTGCCAAAGAAGTTGTTGATTTTCATTTAAATAAAGAAAGGGAGTTCCCAAGCCTTTTGATAATTCACTAGCCAATTTTGTTACCCCACTCTCCATCGCACCTGCCAGTTCCTTACTCAACTTTGAATAAAAATAAGCATTCTGTCCTTTATATTGAAAAACATTTAATGAAGCAAGGTCCATTATTTGAATAAGCGGTAATTTGCATTCTTCATAAAGAGTAAGTACTTCTTGTTTTAAAAGTGCTTTATCTTCAGCAAATACTACTATTGATATCAGATTAGGGTCTTGAATTAATTGATTAGCAACAGACCTTCTATTTAATCTCTCCAATTCTTCTCCAGCTGTAATTGTTACAATTGTTGGATTTTCTAGCAATTGGTTAGGAATTTGTTGAGTGATTGAATTAAAATAAAGTAGTTGCTTTGGTAAAGGAGTAAGAAACTTTAACTGAAACAGAGGGACATTTAATAACAATCCTTGTAACGAATCTTTCATGCAGACATCACCCTTCTCTTAGAAACATCAGACCCGTTAGCTTCTTTTTAATTAATACTGATGGGTTTGTGAACCCTACAAGAGGAATATTTGCTTCACGGAAGTCATATGTTTTTCGTTCCTTCATATTGACCTCTATTATTCCAATGGCATTTGTAATGCAGTTTTCGACACAGACAGGCTTTAATCCTTGATCTAGTCTTTCTACACAGAGATTACATTTATCTACTCGGTTTGTTCTAGGATTTATTTTGGGAGCGTGAAATGGACAAGCTGTGACACATCGCATACATGCCTGGCATCTATTAGAGTCAAGGATAACTACTCCATCACTACGCTTTTGATAATTATTTTGTGGGCAAATAGAGATACATACAGGGTTTAAACAATGGTTACAAGAAATGGAAAAATAGATAAGTGCATCGGAACCTTCTTTAATCGTAATGACATTCCTTCGATGTACATCCGTTAAACCATGAAAAGTATTACAAGACATTTCACAGGTTTTGCAATTTATACACTTATTAAGGTCAACGGAAAACATAAATTGATTGAGCAAGATACTTCCCTTCTTTTCAAAAAAATATTTTCTGCCCCACTTTATTAGTATAAAATATGGAAAAGGCAAAAATTATCTTTTGAACGACAATCTTGTGAAGTTTTTCACGTAATAACACCCAGTGCATCTTGAATAGGAGTGAAAAGTTTTGGAGAAAACAACAAAAAATCAATATCATCATGCATGCCCACGAAATTGTTTCAGTAATTGCAGCATGAATTCAACAGTTGAGAATGGACAATTATTTTCATTAACTGGTATGCCAAAACATCCTTATACACAAGGGAAGCTTTGTGCTAAAGGTTATTCATATTTAGAAAAAAATAGTCACTTAGAACGGCTTAGATACCCCTACTTTCAAGAAATAAAAGGTTCTGGAAAGTTTAAGCAAATCACATGGAACAAAGCTTTTGATATCATATTATGTGAACTATTGAACATAGATATGAAATATGGAGATTTTCTTCCTCTTGCTCTTTTTAAAGGAACAGGTAATGTTGGGGTACATCATTTTGTCACAGACCATTTCTTCAATAGCCTAAGTAAAACAACAAGGGTCCACGGCTCTTCTGCGCCATCTACAGGATTTGAAGCTATTCAATATGATATGGGAACTGTTAAAATGTCAGACCCTCATGCTATTAAGGATTCTGGGATGATTCTCGTATGGGGTGCAAACCCTGCAGCAACAAACATTCACCTAATACCTTTTATTATTGAAGCTAAAACGAAAGGTGCTAAGCTCGTGGTCATTGACCCAATATATACTCAAACTGCTGAGCTTGCTGACTTATATATTCAAATTTCCCCCAGTACAGATGGAGCTTTAGCAAATATTTTAATAAAAGAACTGCTTAAAACGAATCATTACGATAAGGAGTTTGTGGATAACCATTCTTATGGAAGTTATCCGTTTTTTGATACTATTAAGCAAATTGATATAGACACTTATCTACAAAAATGTGGTATTAGTGAAGAAGCTGTTCTTATTTTATTGGATTGGATAAAAGGTGCCAGTGCGGTTTCTCATATCATAGGCATTGGACTTCAAAAGCACACTAATGGTGGACAAAGTATTCGAGCTATTGAAGCTTTGGCAGCTGTTCACGGGGATATTGGGAAAAAAGGCAGCGGAATCTACTTTAGGAGGATGGACGCTAAATTTTTCAAGAATCAACAAACAGAGAAAAAAAACCGGAATATTTATTTGACCGATCGTGATCAAAGAGTACTCCCTCAACAGCTCAATAAGGCAATAGAATTGTTGTGGATATCATGTGCAAATCCTATAATACAAGAACCCAATCCACAATTCATTTTAGAGTTTTTAAAGGAGATTCCCTTTGTAGTAACAGTTGACTTATTTATGACACCTACTGCCCAAATGTCAAATTTAATATTACCGACTACTACTCATTTTGAAGAAATTGATATAGTGACAAGTTATTGGCACAAAGAAATTGCACTAAATGAAAAAGCTGTGAATCCATATTTTGAAAGCTTAAGTGAGTGGAACATTATGAAAGAAATGGCATTAAGATTAAGTGAAAAACTACCCGATAAATGCTCCTTTCCAATTCATTCAAGTGAAGAAGAGTATTTGAATTCACAATTTACTGATGAAATAAATGAGTACTATTTTGTAAAAAATGTGAGTGATCTTAAACAGAAAAGATTTTCGACAAGAGCTGCAAGAACCGTATGGGAGAAAAGAAGTTTCGCGACTAAATCTGGATTATACCAGTTTTATTCGGCTGAAGCCGAAGAGAATGGGCTTGCAACAATGCCTCTTTTTGTGAATAGTCTTTCACCAACAGCTGAACATCCTTTTTGGTTAATCACTCCTCATAATCCATATGGGTTTAATTCACAATTCCATGTCTTGAATTTATCGAATGAAGATGAGGCGTTTGTTGAAATTCATCCTATGGTAGCAAAGGGATTTGGAATTTATGATAGGGAAATTATTAAGATATTTAACGAACAAGATTGTATAGAAATTAGGGCTGTATATAGCGATAGGGTTCCGAAAGATATTCTTGTAATATATCACCGATGGTATGTAGATTCTGAAATTAATGTGAATAAATTAATTTCTGTTTTACCAACAGACATGGGACAACATGTTTCAGGTTCAAACGGAACTGCGTTTTATGATACATTTGTTCAGATTGGAAAATTATGACATACCCCTTATTCAAGTAAAAACGACAGGTTCCACAAAGTCCGATGCTTTTATACTTACTTCTTCATATTGAAAAATCTCTTTAAATGACCTTAGATTGGTAGGTCGGAAAATTCATCTTCGATTTTTAGTAATTGATTTTACCTTGCTATACACTTCATATATCTATAAAAAGCAAATCTAGCTCTATTAAGGACAAAGGAATGTCTTTCTAAATAGAGAACGGAAATTTAAGATGGAACGCTTAAACCTGAGCCTAAGGATAAATTTTACGACATTGTTATTATTCAAGACAAGGTGAGCTGAAATAGATTACCTGAAAGTCTTTTTGATTGAAGTTACAACTCTCAAAAAAGCACCTAAAATAATTGATGACTCCCGGTTCTAAAAAGCATTACAAACTGGTTCAAGATTCTGAAAGTCAAACAACTTATCTATCATTCTTTTATGCTTTTCTGGCGATTATATATATTTCTCCTTAATACTGTAGCAGTCAAACCACAGTCTAGGACTCTGCATTTCAGTAGATAACTTTATAGATTCAGATCCATTTTTTATTTTGGCTATTTTCTAAAAGAATGTTGTTTTAAACCAGGTAAGATTTCCTTCTTCATACGAAGGCTAGTAGCTTGGAACAGAAGGATGCGAGACACCTGCGGGAGCAGTGGGACAGGTGAATCTTCACAGGCGAAGCCGAGAAGGCTCACCGCCCACCCAGCGGCAAGGCAGCGGATAACTCCACATGTTTTATAAGAAACAATACAATAACAGCTTTATTATTTATACTCATTTGAAAACGCATGGTTTCTCTTAATTATGTACGTATCACCCTACATATATCACTATCCTCGATATCTCAACGTTAACCCTTTTAAGAAGTTTCTAGCGTACTTATCTCCGCACTCTTTATAATTTTTGTGACCCTTTTTTCTTAATAAGGCACTTAGCTCGCCCTTTGTGATAGTAACTCCTGCTTCATCTAATAGATCCATTATATCGTCGCTTGTTAACGATAAAGCGATTTTCACCTTCTTTAGAAGGATGTTATTAACATGTTCATTAGAAAGTGCTGGTCTTTCTGGCTCTCCAGGCTTTGGTTCTTGTCTTCCCCTTTTAAAAATAATAAACCCATTAAAAAACGACTCGACTATCGCATGACTAACTTCATTTTCAACCAGTCCATCTTCATCAGGATCCATTTTTGTAAGAATATCTAGTACTTCTTCTTTTGTTAGATCAATGCCACCAAGTTTGAAAATCTCGACCATATCCGAATTTTTTATATCTAGGGCATATCTAAATCGGATTAATATATCATTATTGATCATCTATGAACCTCCAATAAGCTTGTTTTCCTTGAGTACCAAACCGTCTATATAAATGCTGCTCCAAGTCCGCTTTATATTAAATATACTCATACGAATTGCTGTCATTGTCTCTATATTTACTCAGCCTTTATCATAACATAAAAAGGGCCAGACCCCTAGCTTGGCTACAGTATGAGCAGGCTGAGAGTCTAGCATCTTTTAATTATTCAAGAAACCATCACGATCTCTACTCTATAACCTCGGATCTACCGCATCCGCTTCCATCGCTAGTGTTCCAAGCACACATTCGTGTATTCGTTCAATCGACTCTCCTCCGACCAATCGGCGAATTCCTTCGACACCTAGAGAAAATTCCTTTAAAGCTAACTTTTGCTTTTTCGAAACATTTCTTTTCTTCAGGCGTTCCAAATTATTAGGCAACAGGTAGTCCATTCCGTAGATTATATGAAGATACTTCCGCCCTCTCACCTTCATTGCTGGTTGAATGAGCTTCCCTTTTGATTTGGTAATAAAGATGTCTGGTTTAATGACGATCCCTTCATGCCCCTCACTCGTGATTGTTTCCCACCACTCAATTACTGCTTGTTCACTTGAGGAATCATCAATAACCATATATTCCGTTTCGACAAACAGTCCATCCATCTTCGCAAACTCATGGTTCATTTCCATATGCCATGTATGTGGCTTATCGAAGAACGTTTCGTGGCTATGGGCCAGCACGTGAAATGGAGCAATCTGAATATTGCTGATATCTTCAATATCCCAACAATACTTTTGAAACACTTCTTTAAATAATTTCGCGTTATCTAGCTTTTTATCATAATCAGATAGCCAAGCTTCTAAATTATGATTCGAGTCAACAGCTTCTTCTAACTTCCTTTTAATAAATGATCTGTCTAAAATCGCATGCTCAGAAACATGCCCGTATTGATTACTTATTAATTCTCTCGCCTTTAAATTCCACGGCATAATTTCTGCATCTAACAGCACATAGTCTGTTTCATACGTTTTAAAATAATCATAACGAGTTAATGCTTGATTAAGTCTCTTTAATACATCCTTCTCGACCTCAGGAGCAAAGAACCTTCTCCCAGACCTCGTATAAATCACACCTAGTGTCTCACGACCAACGTGCTTCAACCCGGTTTCCTTATCTCGATAAATCATAAGGATGCCTCGGCTCCCCATATGCTTCTTCTCTGCAACCATTCGCTCCACACCCATGCTGCGGTAGTATTCTATAACTTCTTTTGGGTGCTCCAAATAATCCTCTAGGACAGAAGGAATTGGAGTCGGACTCATTGTAGGTGGAATATACACCAGCTCTTCAATGGGAATCGTAAAATGAGAGACATCATCTAACGCTGAAATACAATACTCTTTAGGTACGTGAATCTCTCCCACATCTTCTGTTAACACCTTATACCCATTGATAAACTTAGCAATATTAGGCGGATCTAAACGCTTTTTCTCAAGCTCTTTCAATGGATTACGACTTCCACCTGAATAATCTCGTTTCGCTTTAACAGAAACAAATTCCTTTTCAGGATATCGTAGTGCCGTTAACTCCCCACCAAACACCACACCTTGATCAATATTGACCGTATGATTCATCATGAGCGGCTTCGGCTTTGGATCATGACCCCAAACAACCAAGGTGCTCGTCTTATGATGAATCGTCCAGTCTTTTCGAATCGGCTTCCCGTTCTCATCCAGCCCTTCGTTATCTCCATAGCGACAGAAATCACTCACATCATATGACTGTTTGCCGATGAATTCATCCTTAATTCCAGCATGGGTACAAACTAAAGTTGGCACCCCATTCTTCCTCAACAGATAATGAGAAGGGGCTCCTAAAAGAAAGCTCTTCAATTCCTCTTTCAATTGTTGGGTCTGCTCTTCACCATGTTCTTCTTTAAATTTCTTCATTTCCTCTTCAACCAGTTCATCCCCATGAGCTAAGGTCACCTTCCGACCATCTAACCATCTTGCAATCTTCCAGCCATGGTTACTATCAATCATAAAGGCAAGCCCGCGATCCACATGCTCCATGAAGAATTGCATCGTTTCTATCGAACGGGGACCTCTACTCATCACATCTCCAAGGGATAAAAACCTTCTTCCTTCAGGATGGATAAAATATCCTTCTTCATGCTTCTTATATCCTAGCTTCAAGAGGAGTTCAATCAATTCATCGTAGCAACCATGAATATCTCCAATCACATCAATTCCATTATCGACATCTAACTCAATGGGATTTTCACGATGTCTCTTCAACTGAATATCTTCAGGGTTTTTGATAAAGAACGTAGCTCGATACCCCTCTTTCTTGATAAAACGCTTCTCTCGTTTAAACACTTGATACTGCTGTCTAATTCGGCGCTTTCCTCGTGGTTGATCACGCTGCTCGTCTCTTTCAAGTAAAATATTCTGCTCCACATCTAACACGATGGCTACAATTGGAACATGGTACCTCCTCGCCATCTCAATATATCTCTTCCGGTCATCTGGATGCAGATGAGTAGCATCCACAACTGTAAGCTTATTCATTCTACATCTTGTTTCAATTAACCGATCCATCAACCCAAACGCTTCTACAGATATTCTTTGATACTCTTCATAAAGCGCATCCGCTTCATCGCTAGGCCTATGCTTCCAGTCAATAAAATCCGTGTCACTAACCAATAGGCGAACTTCGTCTGAGCTCACCATCTCAGATGATAGAAGCTCCCCCTTATCGACGAATTCTTTAATTAGCGTCGACTTCCCACTATTAGACGGGCCTACTAGCAAAACAATTCCAGCGTAAGGTAACACTACATCCATGGTCACCTCTCCTTTCTCACAAACATACACATTTGGGTAGGGAAACCGAAGTGATCATGTTCCTCACCAATTCCATCAAACTGTAACTCATATCTTCCAGCGTGATTTTGCTCCTCACACCATGAAGAAAATTCATCTCTCGTCCACTCAAATCGGTGATCATGATGACGAACCCCCTCCGCCATATCATACACCTGGTTGTATTCCTGATTCGGTGTCGTCACGATTAGAACACCAGGCTGATACTCTTCTAAAATCGTTGTCATAATCTTAGGCAATCGTGCTTCATCAATATGCTCAATCACCTCACAAAGAATCATCACATCCTTGTACTTTAATCGCTCATCATAATAAAACAACGATCCCATCATCGTAGTTGGGCGGAGAAAACCTTCCTTTTCATCCGCTTTCTCAAACCTCTTCAACGCTTTAAGAGCAGCCGACTCTGATGGCTCTACTGAGAGAATTTCTTTTACACCAGGAACAAATCCAAGGCGAACCGATAACTTTCCTTCTCCAGAACCAAAATCTACGATGCTATCTTTACTCTCTAAGCGATTGATATGACTGATAATTTTCTCATAGCGAAGATCATTCAACCGTACCTTCACATCTGACTCTTCCTTTGTCATTTGTACCGAGTTCCGGTCATTTTCACTCTCAACCAAGCTATACACTTCCTTAAACCGAAGGGCCTTTTGAAAAATATATTCTCGCTCTGGATGCGCATCCAACCAGCCCTCACCGTATCGCTGAATCTTCTCAATCTCTTTCTCATCAATATAATAGTGCTTGTAATTATCCAACACAGGAATCAATACAAACAGCTGACGCAAACCAGTTTGAAGAGTCGTCATCCCATTTAAGGTCAAATACCGCGCCGTGCTCTTCGTTTTAATATCTACCGAATAATCTACCTCTCCATAATCAATCGTCACATCATACCCTATCGGCTCAAACAACTGAACAATTTTTTGATCCGATAAACTAGATGAAAGCGGCCCAAACTCAAAACGGAAAGAAAACGCATGATCCACCCAAGGCTCATACTCTTCCTTCGGCTTTCCGTTCAAAGCAGTCCCAAGCGCCGTTCTAAGCAACGTACAAAAAATGCTACTCACCGCAAACTCGCGATCATTAATATACGACGTAATATCATACCTTGCCGAACTATTTCGCGAAAGCTCAATCGGATCCGGCGTCACAAAGAATGTCACCTCTAGCTCTTCATCAACAAACTTACTGTAAAACATTCTGACGAGATGTCCATTTACACATCGTTCATATAGATTATTCGGATTCTTTGCTAATAGATAGGAAATAACCTTTACATCTGGACCAGATGCGTGAATGGTTAACTGCATAGGAAACACTTCTTTCGGTTTTATTGTTTGGATTCATTATACGGGATTGTGAGGAGATGGGGTAGAGAAGTAAGGAGTGGAAAAAAGTGTAAGACCCTGTGCGTGCTAAACGAGTAGCAGACACAGGGTCTTACACTTTCATAATAAATCCCCTAGAGGGTGTGAAAATAATCCGTAACACCCAAGATTACTTGATATGAATTTCTATGTTTTCTGATGAGATTTGAGAATGATATAGTTCTTCATACTTTTTGGAAGCCTCATAGGCGACCTCTTTTTCGGATACTCCTGATTTTTCTTTTAACACGTCCTCTTTGAGCAGGTTATAAATTTGTTCAGCCAGCAGCTTTTGGGTGAAATACCTGTTTAAGCGGCTAGTATAGGCTTCCTGGTCAAATGATTGGACAAGTTTCTTTGCAGGTTCATATTGCTCTGTTTTTTCCATGAATTCTTTTGTAGTTTTTTCCACAGCAGAATCGTCAACTTTTAACCCTTTTTCACTGGCAAGGAGGAACATAGAATACAATTCTATCATTTTTGAAAGATTGACATTGTAGTTGTCATGATAGGCAAGCTGTTCATCCCAATAGGCCATCTGATCAACGAGGTCAGCACCATCTAGATTAAGCTGATCTTGATGGCGGTTTAATTCTATTTCAACCTTACTCATCAGCTCGTAAAACATTAGATCTTCATAGCTATGAACCTTGCCGTTAACTGTCACTACTTTATCCTCACTTGATGAAGAATCACTGCTCTCTGCTTTTTCATGTGTATCTCCATGCGCTGCGTTCATGTTTGTTTGTTCAGTCTGCTGACATCCATTTAGCGTACTGGCAAAAAGAAATAGGAGGATGGATGGAAACAATAATTTGTTTATCATTTTTTTAATCAACTTCCACGTCAAAAGTAATGACCTTTTCAATTGTTTCGCCATCTATACCCGCTTCTATGTTTGCAATCCATTCACCAGCCATTGGCAGTTCTACACTGGATTCATACAATCCGCCGCCTTGGTCAGTAAGCGTTAATTCAATAGAACCGTGATCCATCTTTGCCATTTCCAAAGAAGCTATTATCTTTAATTCCGGTACCGGCTGGCCGTCTTTTGTCACTTCAAAAGCAATAGGGTAGCTGCTTCCCGCTTTATATTTCGGTTCTGTTTTGACAGAAATGTTGTAATCCGAATTTGAACTGCAGCCTGGGAGAAAAAGGATAATCAGCAAGCATAGGAAAAATAGTTTTCTCAAGATCCACTCACTCCTTGCAGATGTTTTTGTGAAAATTCATCGACTGTATATTTCGTCATTAAGCCATTTTCAAGAAATGCGACATGGGTACATATTTGCTTGATTTCATCCATATGATGTGAGGCCATAAAAATCGTTTTTCCGGATAAAGATTTGAGAATCTGGAGAATTTCCTCTCGTCCTAATGGATCCAGACCGCTTGTCGGTTCATCAAAAATGAGGATATCCGTATCATAATAAAGCATCACACAAAGACCCAACCGCTGCAGCATGCCTTTTGAATAGCCTCTAACTTGTTGATTTCTGTCGTCCCATAAACTTACAAGCTTTAATTTTTCCTCCATCTTCTTTTCGTCCACATGACTAGAAGAAAGGGAGGCAAAAAAACGCAAATTTTCCTCTCCCGTCAGATGGGGATATAAATGAAATTTTTCTGGCAGATAAGAAACAATTTCTTTCCAGTTTTCTTTCTTGTTAGAAAAACCGCCAAGTGTAATTTCTCCTTTTTTAACCGGAAGGAGGCCAAGCATAGAGTGAATCAGAGTCGATTTTCCTGCACCGTTTCTTCCAACTAAAGCACAGTACTCATTTCTTTCTATTTTGAGATTTATGTTATTTAAGACTTTCTTATTTTTATAAGACTGTGATAGCTCTTTTATTTCGATCATGTACGTTCACCTTTGCCTTTCAACAGAATGGCCAGCTCGAAGAAAGCAATCAGCCATACAGCAATGTTAATGAGCAAAAACTTCCAGGGCGCCATCCAGATCATTTTTTCCATTAGTCGGGACAAATTGTTTAAAGAGAAAAGTCCAAGGGATGTTTCTAGAAAAAATCGCATGGTATGCATGGGATCCAAGAAATATAACAAAGAAAACAGTTTAATATTTTCATAGGATACTGAAGGGATATACTGCAAGAAAACTAGGTCGACAAGAAAAACGAACAGGAACCATGTAAAAATGGCAGCGCCGATCAGCTGCATTTTTGTGTTGCAGATGCTCCCAAGAAACAGTCCGACCTGATTGAAAATCAAAAGCATGACAATTACAGTTCCCAGGAAGAAAAAAAAGCTGGAAACATTAAATGCGAGAAACAATTTCATAAAGATAGCCAAAATAAAATACCATACAGTAAATACAGAAATCACTACTGATTGGATAGCTATGCTTTTCTTGATCAATAGGGTTCTTGGAGATTCTTTCTTAGTTAAGAGAATCATCGATGTCTTCAGCTCTTTTTCCTGAAAAATAGAAAATGAACTGAGAAATAGACCGAAAATAGGGATTAAATAAACGTTCATATCATAAAGAGAAAGGAGAAAGGCGTCAAATCCAAGCTCATCAGGATATGAACGAGCTTCCATCAACAAAAAGACGGATGTGAGGATCACCATGGAAAGCCCCAGCCATAAACCTTTACCACGTGACTGTTCAAGCCACTCTTTCCAAATGTAATTCATCTTCAACTCTCCTTTCTCTTCTTGTATAAAAACCAGATGCCGGCCGTTAGAAGGGTGGCCAAAATGAAGTATATTAGTAATGCACTTCGTTCTTGTTTTTGGTGCAATGGGAACTCATCAGTAACCATTGTTTTTTGCGTACTCATCACTTCATTTATTTTTTCATGAATTCTTATAGCAGGTGATTTTAAAAACAAGTAAGCTAGTTCATTTTCTTCAATTAATTTATACAGTGATGATTTATACTCAACAGGAGTGTCGCCTACTTGATCCTGATCAAGATCGAATACCGAAAGCTCCTTGCCCCAGAAGTTTCCCTGTCCATTTTCATCCCAGTCATTTATCGAATTGCCGCCAACTGATAATACATTTGCTACATTCTGTTTAAAGTGATTTTCGGTAAATACTTGTGAAGAAGATGTAGACCAAAGCTCCACTCCTATATCGTTATGAAAGAACTTATTGCCAATAATACGATTATCAGTGGACTGTTCGAGGTAGATTCCTCGCTGGTTTAAATAAAACTCATTGTTTTCTACAATGTTATCTTTGCTTGTTTGAATGATTAATCCGAATGAACGGGATCCCTGGTTAAAAGAGAACTGGTTTTCTTTTAGAGTGATTCCCTGGGAGTGCATAATTGCCGCACCACCTGTATTCTTTATAAAACGATTTTGATAAAAGAGATTGTCATTGGAATACATATAGTGAAGACCATATCGAGTATGACTAACGTGATTGTATTTAATTTCATTCTGATCTGCATCTTCAACGTAAATACCATCCCTAGTTTGTGAAATTTTGCAATTCTCTATGGTATTCTCGTAAGCTCTGACTAGCTGAATGCCATTTCCCTGGCTGCCGAGCTTTCCAGTGCCCTGGCCAGTTACAGTAATGTTCTTTACATGGTTATGTTTAGAACTATAAAGATAGATGCCATGGTAAACATCGTGTATAACTAGATTAATGAAAGCATTGTGCTCTCCCATAGAACGAATTCCCGAGTATTCCTCGTCTGAACTTCGACTTAGTCCGCCATTTTCAATTATTAAGCTGTCCAACGTAACATGTGATGCTTTAATGGTTACGACATTGCCATTTCCGTCGCCCCGGATTACTGTGTTTTTTTTCCCATGTATAACTATAGGTTTTTCTATTATTATATTTCCTTCATATGTTTTTCCTTCAAGCTCTAATATGCCATTTGCCGGTGTCTGGTCGATCAGCTGCTGTAAAGGGGAATTTGCTGTAGCCGGCAGGCAAGCTAAAAGCCAGCATCCTATTCCAACAAATAGAGGGATCCATTTTTTCATTTTTTTCTCTCCAGCCATAAAGGCATAAGAATTAGAATGAAAGATGCGCCAAGCAAAAAGGAACCTGTTGTAAAGTAGCTGTGCGTAATGAAATTAGCTAGCGTATTTTCCCCTAGAATCGGTGGTACAAATGGATCTAATTCAATTGGTGCTTTCGGATCGAGTTCAGTACCGTATTTTGTTAGCCAGCGCTTCATATCCCAAATACCAATGATCCCGCCTGCAATGAATAGTCCGATCAATCCATAAAGAAAGTTTTTTCTTCGAATGATGGCAACTAGCAATATCAAGCAAGAAAATCCGATGATTATAGAAGGCAGGTATTGAAGTTCAGGAAAGCTCTCATTGCTGAACTCAGCCATGCCGATATAATGGTTTAACCCATTGACAATGTCTATGTTCCCTTCGAGTTTACTCGGATAGACAATGATGTCTAAGCCTTCTGGATATTGTGGAGCAAAAAATTTCATGCCCCACCAAGGGAAAAAAATAGAAGCAAACATTATTCCAGCAGCCGCAATAAGGCTAATCATGGACACCAATGATAATTTTTTGGTCATGCTGCTCATCTCCTATAACTTAGAAAAGGGTATCAATAGAAAGAATACCCTTTTCAAAATTCACTTTCTGGTAGGCTTTTATTATTTCGGCTCAACCAGTAAATAGCCGCTCATTTCCTGATGCAACGCTGAACAGAAGTTCGTACAGTAAATTGGGAATGTACCTGCACGATCAGCTGTAAATTCAATAGTGCTAGTTTGACCAGGTTGTACTTCATAGTTTAAATCATGATCCATTATGCCGAAGCCATGCGTGATATCCTGATCGAGATCAATATTGGTCAGGTGAATATAAACTTTGTCACCTTGTTTCACTTTGATTTCATCTGCACGTTCTGCTTTGGCATCGAAAATGAATTTCGAACGCATCGCTATTCCATAGACATGAACTTCATTTCCTTTACGCTCGATACGAGTATCTTCCTGATTCCAAACAGAATTTTTTCGTTTTTCATCTTTTTCATAAATTTTAAGAGTTTTAATTTTATCTCGGTGGATGGTTTGTGCGTAATGAGGTTCAGGATCTACTGGCACTGTGTAGATAACCTCCATTTTATCTCCTGAAAGATCAATTAAATCCATTGATTCAGGATGAGAAGGACCAACAGATAAGAAATTATCCTTGGCAATCTTATTTAAAGAAATCAGCCATTTTCCATCCGGTGATGCTGTATCTCCTTCAGCAGCTGTACTATGACCTGGGGAGTAATGGACAGGAACCCTATCAACAACTTCTCCTGTATCAACTTTCCATTTAACAACCTCTGAAGAAATGAACATGGTATTGTAAGCGTATCCTTGATCATCAAATTGAGTGTGGAGCGGCCCAAGCGCTCCAGGCGGGTCAACTTCTCTCTCAACAACTTTGTCGTATGGCAATACAGGGATGCCGAATTTTTCTTCTGCAAAATCTTCGTTTTTAATGCTCTCAAAAGCTTTTTCAAATGAGAAAACAGTCATTAAAGGAGCTAGCTTCCCTGAAGCAATGAAGCGTGTTCCATCAGGAGTGACATCTACACCATGAGGAGACTTCGCAACAGGAATCGCATAAATAGAACCTTTATGTTTGCGTGGGTCGATCATTTTCGCTCCATTTACTTCTTCATACTCGCCATCTGCAACCTTCTTCTCAAGTTCTTTCCAGTTAATCAGTACAATGTAGTCCCGATCATTTTGTGATGCGTTGATTTCATTGTTTGTTGTCGCAAATTCTGTATTGTATGTTGTCATAACAATCCAATCTCCGGACACTTTTTTCCCAGCATCAGACAAATCATAAGACCATGGCGGAAGCATAATTTGATAAGCTAATTCAAACTTTTTGGCATCCTGGTCGAATTTCACCATGGATGTAACACCTTTATATTTATCCTCAAATTCATCGAGCGAAGCATATTCTTTACCCATTGGAACAGAAAAGCGGGTAGGCATAACGATATACTCAGTGTTTTCAGTAACAAATGTACCTGCATGAGGTCCGCCCATATTAGGCATTTCCATAATATCTGCCGTATGGAACGTACTTAGGTCTACTGAAGCAATCCGGTTGTTGGCTACATCATTAGCAAATAGGAATTTACCATCATATTCTCCATTTGTTTCTGAAATGGCCGGATGGTGAAAATCTCCCCAAGTATAACCACCTAGCATTTCCTTGGACTTATCATCAAATCCATATCCTGTTGCAGGATCAGGTGTAAAAACAGGAACGGTACGAATTTTTCTCATGGAAGGCACACCGTATACGAATAGTTGCCCTGAGTGTCCACCTGAAGAAAGCATATAGTAGTCATCAAGTTCTCCGTACGGAACATAAACCTTCTCCGCATTGGTTTTATTTGCCGAGTCTTTTGAGGCTTCTCCAGACGGTCCGGAAGAAAAGTCGGCGAAAAATACTGTAGCTGCCATAAATCCGGCAATAAGACCGGAAGCAGCAGGAATCCATTTTTTCATTGACACTGCACCACCTTCATAATTAGTTAGATTCTGATGCCTTTTTAAGCGCCTCAGCAATTTGGTTGATTTCCTCTTCTGTCAGCGGGTTTCCACCAATGACACCTGACATGACTGCTGATGTCGGTTCTTTAAGAAATTCATCGAGCGGTTTGCCATGTTTACCTTCAACATTGTTAAAGGCTTGAGTGAGGTCAGGTCCTGTTGCACCACCTTCCAAATTTAAACCTTCAACAGCATGGCATCCCAGGCATCCTTTTGCCTGAAGAATATTTCCATCAGAGTTTGCAGAATCTGGAGTTGCTTCTGATGAAGTGTCAGTAGCTTCTTTATTGGTTTCATCAGTCTTGGAGTCTTGTTTGTCCTCTACAGCAACTTCATTCTGCGTACCGCTGCCGACGGCTAAAACATCAAAAATCAAATACCCCAGGCCAAGACCAATGACAGCAAATAGAATGAAATGAATAGCTGGTTTTTTCACTTGTTTCCCCCCTTGAAAGTCTTTACAAATTTAGTCACAACATTTTCTTGCAAATCCTGTTACAAGTACCATCTTAGCTTCTTAAAACTACTTTATTAGTGACCTAGCGCACTTAAAGCTGAAGTAATTGTGAAGTTTTTGTGATAGACTGTGCATAATAAAAATTGAATTTTTTACCTAATGGAAAAGAAAAATTAGCTTAATAGAAATGGGGAACAGATCATTATCATTGGCTTACGGCTTTGCTACATAAAAAATAGATTGAATCAAAAAGGGAATATGTATAAACAACAAAAAAACGATCCCATATTAGCTAATCAACAACGATTTGCAACCGTCGTTTGGAAAGATTGAGCTTTCCAAAGACTATCCTGCAGAATCTATCCATTGATAGCTATAAAGAATCGATAAATAAAGCGTCAATATGTATGAAAGAATCATGTCCGAATAGGGAGATAAAAGGGGAAATATTACTCACTTGAAGATTGTAAAGCTGGCGAAGGAAAAATAGCAAGGTAAGGAAAAACTGTTAATTTTAAGAAATAAGTTTTAAATTGGGGGAATATAAACACCCTATGCGATTCTGCATCAGGTACAATGGGTTGGATGTGGAGATATAGGACTCAGTGGATGACCTTGAACAGAAACGTACAATTTCACTTGAAATAGTTGTTCAGAAAACTAGCTGTTTGTAATTTCCTTCGTGATATGACTTCTATCTTGAGAGATAAAACGTTTCTATATGTGTGGATAAAAACGAGCACGATGCTTGAATGGCTGACTAAAAAGTGAGCTGCCAACCATTGTAATCAATTGAATACATATCGAGCGGCCTATTCCCAAACTGAATTATCGTTTTCGTAACAATGTCATGGTCCTTCTCTTATTCTTTTCATCTTTTCTTATACGCTCATGCGATTCATTGTTCTTTTACCCTACTATTCTTTATTTTATTGAACATATATCGAATCCCCTTGCCTGCCAGAGGTTCATCTATATATCTTGGGATCACATGAAAATGAGCATGAAAAATATGCTGTCCACCTACTTCTCCACAATTCCAGCCAAGATTATATCCCTGTGGTTGATGGATTTCATCTATGTATTTTTTCACCTCTTGAAGAAGCTCATATGTGGCACTCCACTCATCAAGAGTTAAATCGAAGGCTGTTTCCCTATGTGCCTTTGGTACAATAATCCCTGCACCTTCGAGTTGAATCCCCTTTACTTGAAACTGATTTAACTGTAAAAACATACAATGCTCATTGCTCAAGATAACATTTTGCTCGGGTTCTAAAATTGGATTACAAAACATGCAAGTTTTCACAATAAATTGCCCTCCCCATTTTTTCACTTTGGTGTGCTTAGAAAGTATAACTGGTCTTAAAAAGAATTAAATGGTGTGGTATCTGTCGTATCATCGAAGGGCGTTCATATTCGCTGTTATATAAACTCTCTGTATCTACTGACCTTTCATAAACCGCGGCTAGGCTATTAAAGGTTTCCTTCATTTTTTCTTTCATATTTCACCTCTATAAAAATAGGACATTCTCTCCTATTACCTACTTCTACATATTCACTTTCCCTAACAAAATAGGAACTATCCACCTTAACGAAGGAATTAATGTTCACGTTGAATATTACATTAATTTACAGGATGTCTTTTCTAGTTAACAATAATCCACAGCTTAAAAAAGGATATCTACTATTTACATACACTTTTAATCTAATAACCTCTACAATTTACAGAAAGTAGATTCAAGTGTTCATCATGAATAATCCTATAATCTAATTCACCCTTAAGAACCTTTGTAAGGGTTTTATTGATTCATACAAGTAAATGCTTAACTTCAAATTTTGATCTTTAAGCATAAAAGAAAACCTTCCTTCATTGAATAAAACATTGTTAGTCAATGAAGGAGGTTTTTTATTTTATGATCTATAAGAGTCGCTTTTCAGTGATCTCAATCTATCTCTTTGCCTATTTTATTTCGCATTCTCATCTGGCTGGTGAATTCCGAACACATTGCCTTCTGTATCAAGATAATACCCCTGCCAAGCCATTCCCGGCAGCGCATATTTCGGTACCGCAACCTGCCCACCGAATTCAAGAATCAGCTTCTCTTTGGCATCATAATCCTCTACACCTAATGTGCACGAATACCCATTCATCGGCTGACCTGCTACTGGGGGCGGCCCTTGCCTCTTCATCAAAGCCCCATTGATACCAGGTTGACTTTCATCCCCTGTCACAGCCCCAAAGTAAGGCATTCCCGCATACTCGCTCCAATCTTCAAACTTCCAACCAAAAATCTCTCCATAGAACTTCTTTGCGCGATCCATGTCATCTACATGAACCTCAAAATGCACTAGTCTTCCCATCAATCATCCCTCCAGATAGTCCGTCTTTACTCATACTCTATTCTCTGTCGATTGGATGAAATCCTCTATTATTTTCTCTACTTTTAATCCCATCAGTTCCCCTATCATATTTTTGAAAATTATCCTTTATAAAGTCCAAGCCGTTTGATGGGCAATTAAAAAATACCTGACTTCCAGTTAGTTAGGGCATTAACATACTGAGAGTCAGGTATATATTATCCAATTTTCTTTCTATAAAAATTCATTTATCCTACTGAATGATCTTAAGCATTGATTTTATACTTCACTCATTTTATTCAGAATCTCTTGAATAAGATGATGATTTCCTTCATTCATCGCATCTTGTAATTGCTTATTCAAGTTATCGATTTCTTTATCCTTACGTTCACTTTTTTGTTTAATTGTTTTTTCAAAACGGGTTTTCTCTTGTTCCAAAGAACCTTCTATTTGTTTCTCAATCATTAAAATATTTTCTCGCTTCACTAACTCTTCTTGATAAGTTTGCTCTACTTCCGCTGATGCTTGTTTAATCTTATCTTCTATTATTTTGATTGCCTCTTCATTTTCTGGAATTGATGATTTCATTCTAACACCACCTATCAATCTATAAGGCTACGCATAGGTTGTAACACATTCATTTGTACACCTTGTGAAACATCTTTATACCCTTCTAAAGGATTTTTATTATATACATTCAGCATGACGTTTGATGCAATTTTTATCATTTCAATATCATTAGTTTCTAACCCTTTATGTATGACTTCATCCATTCTTTGATATAATTTTTCTCTTTCTGCAAAGCTCTCTTTTACATACAGCTCGAAATTTCTTCTTTCGACTTCCATTTTTTTAGTTATAGCATTTAGACAAGCAATCACCCTTTGCCTTTCTGTTTCTTCCACTTCTTTAGCTTTTAAGTAATTTGTAGTTGAATCAATTGTTTGAGTTATTAAGTTAACTACATCCATCGATGGGGTAACATTTATTGGAACATTCATTTAATTAAACTCCCTTATGATAAATTTGATTTTCCATTTCTAGTAGTTGCTTGATTACATTTTGATACTCCTCAGTAATTAACGCACTATCTTGTAAAAATTCTGTTGTTAGTGTTTTTTCTAGAATGGCAATAATAGAAATGGCTACTTCTAATTCAGTAAGTTGTGTTTTCGTTATTAACGAAGAATTTAACAGTTGATCTGTTTGTTCCATCTTTTTCTTTAACGGGTTTAAAAGTCGTTGAATCAACCTTCGTTCCTCATTCATTGTCTCTTCAACATAGTACAAATTGCTTTTTAGTTTTTTTAGTCTTTCACATTCTACATCAATACGTGCTCGAAATTTTTTCGCTTCACTTAAATTAATCTCTGCATCCTTTACCCTTTTGCTTTGCTCGATTAAATCAAGTGCTATTAAGGTTACTGGAATAGTTCTTACAATACCTTTTGATGCTACTGTGGTTGTCAATTTGAATCCAGTTGTTTTTGTCAACTCAGATAATACCGTTCCTACGATTGAATTGAATGGGATATCAAAATCAGAAGAGGAGCGATTAGTAGAAATCTGGTATTCTTTTTTCTTTAGTTTGTATTTTTGCAAAAAATTCTCTACTGTATTGGAATATTCCTTCTTTAATTGTTCATATAAACCAACTTTATATTTATAGTGGGCTTCCACTTCTTGCTGAAGTGCATCCAATTTTAATTGAACATCACCAAATACTGCATCGTAATGATATCGAGCCTTGGAAACAATACGTTCAGCTTCTTCTATTTTCTGATATGATGATTTATAGTTATTGTTACCTTTAATGACCATTTCTTTAAAACCATCTGTCATAAGTTCTGTAAATTCTTTTCGTCCTTGAGACAAAATTCCACCTAATTCTTTTCCAGACTCAACCAAAATTTTCCCTGTTTCAAAAACATTCTTAAAGAAACTCATAGATGCATGTCCTTTCTAAAACCCCTCCTATTTAACAGGAATATTATACCATACCATTCGTTGATTATATTGGTAAATCTCAAAACCACTTGAGCCCTTTTTAGATATATTCAATGTATAATTACTATCAACTCCATTAATCCTCAAAAAAGTGCCTGACCTCCAGTTCGCTATAGAATTAGCATGCTAAGGGTCAGGCACTTTTTATTGTAGAGTATGTTTTATTTTTTGTTCTTTGCAGATTGTGAATTGTGATAATTTTTTTCAATATCCTACAAGATACTAGGTAAATTCCCTAAATGCAAAAAAAAGCTCTTCATATGAATTTGAGCTAAACAATTTTTCTGACTCTTCAATCCAGTCATCTTTATTACATTTATTTAGTGACCATTTAACTATAAAGTCTTGCTCACTTAGATAATCTATAGAAAGTTCATAGTTCTTATAATTCTTGGATTCAAACCTCCAGCCCCTTCATGCCGCACGTAAACTGTTAGTGATTCAGACATATATTTAGGTTATCCCTACTGTTTCCAATGATAGGAAAAAAACTCTACAGAATTTCGTTCAGGTGCTGTTTAAAAAAGTTAATAAGAAAAATGAAAAAGTTAACAATTGGCTGATTATTTAAATCAAGATTTTTAACTACATTTGATGAAGATACACGGGAGGAATTTATTGGTAGAGTGCAAGATAGTGGATTACTTCTATTACATGTAGTTGCAATTAAAGATAAAAAGATTGTAAAATATTTTTTTTAATCGCATTTTTATTTTGAAAAAGGGATTAACAAATTGCCACATAAACGTTATTACTCTCATCAAACTTGTATATCCATATTAAACAGAACCCTTTTATAAAGTTTCCACTTTTCTTCTTAGACTTTGTAATAGACAGATAAAACTCCACCTTCTCTTTTGCTCTATAACTGAAATATATATGAAGAATTTGAAGCAAGTAGACCTCTAATTCCATTAGGATGATAAGGCATTAGTACATTAGCAGTCTCCAAATCCACCCATTTTATTTCAGAAATTTCATTTTCATCTATAATACCAATCTCCCCATCCACAACCTTTACTTTAAATGTGAAAAATATAGGATGAACCCCCTTCTCTGCAAAAAGGACTTCATTTACAGCTACAATATGTTCAATTTCGATTGTTAAATTAGTTTCTTCTTTTACTTCACGAATTACCGCCTGTTCTAACGTTTCCCCATTTTCTACAGCTCCACCAGGAAGAGTCCACACAGAACCCATATTTTTCACCATAAGAACTTTGTCATTGGCTTGATTAAAAATAAGTCCATAGACAACATCTTCTCTAATCATTTCTGCACCCCCCCCATTAACCTGTTATACTCTGCCCATTTATTTAACCAAATAGTAGATAATTCTTCAATATGTACTATATACACCTCAAAAGTGTATCCCCAAAATCCCTGATATCCGATAAATAATCATATCCTGGAGTAGAACCAAAGCTATTAAACATGCGAACTGCAACAATTTCATGCTGAGGGATAACCAATAATGCTACATTTGTATATCCTAAGATTTGATATGACTCTTTAGGCACAAGCTCACCGATTTCCGTATTCCTTGCAGGTAACTCTTTCACAAACCATAAAAAACCATTTTGAGGTAATTCCTTATTCAATAAGCATGGACTCTGAAGGGTTGTGGTTAAATTTAATATCTCTTTCGAAACCACTTGCTTCCCATTTATAAACCCTTCCTTTAAATGGGTATATCCCCAATAAGCAAGTTCTCTTGTGGATACATACATATTCTTCCTATCTCCATCTGTCCCCTTGCAAGTTGACCAAAATTTATTATTGGGTTCTCTAATAACCTGTACTAACTTCTCATTTTCTTCATCATGCCAGCCTGTTTCTTTGAACTCTAATGGTATAATAACCTCATCTTTAAGGATTTGAGCTATAGTTTTTCCTGTTGTTAATTTGACAACTTGTGTCAATAATTCTATGTTTATATCACGATATGCCCAACTTAATCCTGGTTCAAACTCTCGGATTATCTTACTCTTTGTTGTATTTAGCCCATGGGAATGTGTAAGTAAATGACGAATAGTTATTTTTTTTAATAGTTTATTATCAAGATTGAGATAATTAATGATTTCATCATCAATAGATTCTATGTAACCATGATGTACTGCGTATGCAACAGCAAAGCCAATATAACATTTACGAACAGAAGCAACATGAAATTGAGAGTCTTCCTGTATTGATCTTGCATCTGGTGCTTTTGAGTGCTTTCCCCAATATTCTTCTGATACAATTTTATTCTAATGAATAACCATAACACTTGCACCTGAGCAATCAACTACCTGAAATGTATTCTTTACATGTGATATCACCGAATTAAACTGATAATTAAACTTTTTCTCTATTATCATAATTACTCCTTACTCTCGCATATTTTCAATAACCGATTGTTCCATAACATAATTTACTTTTACTTTATTCCAAATTGATTGCCAATTCTTTTTTCTAATTCGTTCCTCATAGATTAGCATTCGTTCTTTAGTTTCCATAAAATATGGGGGCGGTTTTACCTCCATATTGATTACATCGTGAATTCCACAAGGAGCAGTCAAAATCACATTATCATTTTCGTCTAATTTTACTCCCAATGCTGTTACTGTTTCTGGAAACTTTGATATCGCATCAACAGACGAAGTATAAGGAGGATTATTGTTAATGACATGCATTCTTGCTTGGTTTTTTACTGACCATGGGATATCAGCTCTAAGGGACTTTAAACTTTTCTCCAATTCTTTCTCATATGACTCGCTAATCTCTGAAAAATTATAATAAACGACATCAACATCAGATAGGGGGGTTCTCTGGCTAAAATCATGTAATACATCCCAAATTTTTGATCTTACAAAACCTGCACATACCCACCAATCAGGTAAATTCAATGTTTTAGTTATTCTTAATATTTCCATCATCCACTTATCCTCTTGTATAAGTGAAATAATGTCACTCTCGTTCCTTATCAATTTTACAGCCCCTTCCACAAAGTAGTATCTTACTATTTCCCCTTCTGTGAAAATAATCCTTCTTAAACTCCGTTTCTTATTCTAATCTACTAAGTCGCTGTTGCTCACGTCCTACATATTATTAAGAGTCTGGTACCTGATAATTTTGCAAATAACAATCTCCATCATCACTGAAAATGGAATTCTTTAATTCTTATTCGTCACTTATTCTCGTTCCCAAAAAGATTAATAGAAAACTTTTCACAACTCTTTCTCTCAAAAACTATCGAGATTATTAAAAGAGAATCTGCTGGAACTGCAAATATTGGAAACTGGGTTAGACTCAAAAAAAGCGAAGACCAGTTTTTAAGGAAACTACGTGATGAGCTCTCTGTTAATTTATCTTATTCAAGCCAATATGAAAATTTTGTTAATAAATTTAATAACTAAATAAAGAAATTGGAGTGTGTTTATAATCGCTCCTTTCTTATTTTATCAATTAATCTCGCTATAATTTTTGCTTATGGTTATCCTTGCAGATGTGTTCTGACTATTACAGCAAAACTAAACAATTAAAATTATGTAAACTCTCCCCCATATTCTAAAACCATATAAAAACCCTCTCTACAGAGAGGGCAATCCCACACTAACTTCTCACTCGAATTTTCCATTTAAAACTAATAGTGAACAACACTCCACATGTCTTGATAGTAGGTCGCAGACAATTTTTTTATAATAGATGTAGTGGTGTTTACCTATTAAGTTCATCAAATAACGAATTATTAATACGAGCAATTTCAACCATTGTTATTTTATCACATGACTATACTTTTCGCTTCGTAACTTAACGAACGGAAATAGAATTAGATGGTTTACAGAAAACGGGGTAGCAAAATGTGAAGCAGGACTACCGTTGCAGCAAACTAAATAAATTGTCAACAATACAAAAAACAACACATTTACCGATGAAATGGGTTGTTTTTTGTATTGTTAAATTACTCTGGCAGTAACTCTGAATATATCGCAATTATTTCCAGGATAGAATCCGTTAACTGTTGATGAAATACTTCATTATCCTCTAATGGAGTTAACTGCATGAGCCTTGTTTGAAAATGCTCATATGAATGCTTTGAGTAAGTAGGATTTCCATCATGTCTTGGATAAATCGCCCACACTTCATGGACTGGACGGACTCTTTTCCAATAACGCGGCAATATCTTATTGTAAATAAACGGTGATACAAAATCATTTCGATATGCTAACAACTGCCTCATGGTATCTGTTTTATCCGAAGTATTGATTTTTGCACTATCCCATATAGCACGGGCAGGTCTATATTTAAAGTCAAACACTAATGACCCAATGTAGTCTTCTCTTACATCATGATAGAAATCTAATCGAACATCAGGTCTGTTATGCTTATCCGCTGCATAAAGAGGTTTATATAGAGTCGACTGTTCAGGTTTATATGGAATGCTCGTATCATAAACCAAATGAACATTTATATTATCTTTTTTAAGCTTAATAACCGTTCCTGATTCTAAAAACGGTATTTCAACTGACTGACTATTGGTATCTATATCATATATCCAACCACTTATAATTTTAAAACCAGAGGATTCGTGCTGTAATGATTTGACTATCTGTAAAAATCCCCATATTTCATATAATAAGCTGGTGCGTTTCCAGTAGAAATCATAGTTTTGATTAAGGGAAACGCTTTTTTCTTCCGTTTTGATTTGGCGGTACAGCTTAATTATTTGGCGGTAAGTCATATCTAAGTGCATACAAAGTGGAATGTGCATAGGTTGCCGATTTTCCACTGTTTCCATCCATTCAACTCCTAATACCCTTAAGCAATTGCTTCTAATGCGACCCACATAGATTTCATATTGTTTCAGTTCTTTTAAAACCAATAACGTGGAACGATTTTGTATGTGTTCTAAAGCAAGGAATTTTTTCTGTGCTAGTTCTTTTTCAACTTTTAATTTATGCTTTCTTAAGTAGCTGCTTAATTCAGTTGTTTCTCTGACAAAATAAAGAAGAATATATTTTAACCATTGATTCTCAGGTAAATTATAGTTCTTTGTGTGCTGCGGGTTATAAATGTATCCGACACTTTCTGGATGTCTAGAGCGGTAGCGAACACCAACTGCATCTACGATGTTTTTCTGTCCTTCATGAACAAGTTTGTATACTTTCCCTACCCTGAAACGTGGCTCTTTTTCTATTTTATTAATGGCGATAATCCATTTAGAGAACTCATTTTTTAATATTAGCAACTTTCTAAGCTTATCATAAGGAATGGGAGAATGCATTTCAGCACCTACGCTTGCATTCTTACGGATTAAATCTTGTGCCAATCCTTTTAGAGTATCTTCCACCTCGTTACGCATGGCAATCCATTGTTCTTCATTTACTTGTTTTGGTTTAATCTTTAACCAAGAATAATAGGTCTTATTGAATGAAATAACTTTGATTCTGTAATAACCAGGAATGTATGGATAATAACTATTACCATTTTTAGTATTATAGGGATTATCTTCGAATAACAGCAACCTTTCTTTGGAGGCTGCCATGTAGACTTGGTCACTTTCATCGGTATTTAAATAGTCTAAAGGAATCGTATCAAAACCATCCATATAAAGGCGTGCGTTTGTGTCTTCGCTCGTGAATTCTAATTGAAGCCACTTATTTTCAACAGCTTCTGGAATTGTTTCATCCAACAACTTGTGCAAATCTGCTTCATCCGCAACATAGTTTGTGATGTTCATTTCCTTATATTCCGTGTTGCCTCCTAGATAATATCCAGGCTCTTTTTGACGAAAACAAACCCTAAATGGTGTGACCATACAAACGCAACTCCCTGGCTTTATCCTTAATTGCTCTTCTTGTTTTCTCCATAGAATACATAGAAGGCATAGTATCTAATAAATCAAGTAAAGCACTATGCTCCACTTCTTTAGCATCCGGGTTATAACGTCCAATTAATTCTATAAATTGTTCTTCAGACCCTCTAATCTTTGTTAATACACGTTGTATTAACTGTAAATCGAACGCCTCTTCTCTTTTCAGAAGAGAAGTTGATGGTATGTTATTTAAATAGTTATCGATTTGTCGGACAATCCGCCAGCCTATCCCAATGTTTCGGTTACATTCCTGAAGTTTTACATGCAATTCCCACAATAATTTTGATTCTGATAATGAAAGTGTAATATCCGTTCCTTTCTTTCGGAAAGATTCAAAAATTTCGGTGGTAACTGGATTTTCTTTTGCATTTTTTTCCTCATGCATTGACAAGTCCATTCTTCTGTTTTCCTCCATTCTCATCACATCTTCATAAGACTTCATATTTAAAGATATAACATTTGAACGGTCTAGGACCTTATCAGAAAATTGGTACGTTGATTCATCCAAGTTCACGGTTCCAACAAATAAAACATTATTGCCTATTAACAAGTTAGGCTTGTATTCATTTTGATTATATAACCTTGTTTCGTAGCCTGGATTATATAATTGTAACTCCCTAGTGCTACCTTCTTGCTCGAGTACCGATAGAAATTGGGAGAAATAATGTTCCACTCTCGCTAAGTTCATTTCATCGAAGCAGACAATGTAAAGATTATCCGGATTATCCTGTGCTTGAATCAGGGTATTGATTAGCCCAGAGTCACCTGGGCGGTAAACATTGTTTAACGTATCAAGATACCCGATTACATCTGTGTCATCTTGCCAAGATGGTCTAACAGGAATAAATGCAAGTTGACCTTTTTTTAAGACTAAAGCTTTAGCGTAACATTGGACAAGTTTTGATTTGCCTGTTCCACTCATCCCGGATAGTATGACTAATCCTTTCGTTTTCATAGCCGTATGAAAGTTATATAAGTCTTTTTCATCATAGTACAATCCCATGAGTTTGGCTTGTTGTTTGAACGTATCCATGAAATCTTCTTCTTTATCTTTTTTTACCTCATTGACAGAAGAATATTCAATATTGCTTTCACCAAATGTTTGAGGAGGGTGATTGTATTCAATTGGCTCTAACGTTTCTCCCTCAAGTACAATTTTCTCTTGAATATCCGTAATATTTATAGAAGAAATGAATAACACTTGGTCATGCAAATAGCTATCTAAGAACACTTCATTGTCTAAAGTAATTTTTTTGATTGGGCTATCATCTGCTTGAACATTAAACCGGAATCCTCCAAACGCATAATCATGATTGGATATTGGACCATACACCGTATACTCATCACCTGATTCTTTTGATTTGCTTTTCCAAAGAATAATAGGTGGTGAGTCATCAGTGTCTGTTGACACCTGTTTATTTACACCAATGAATTTCTTACTCCTTAATTGCTCTTCGAATATTTCTTGGGTTCTTTGAGCGTCCTCAGAAAAAATCGGAACTGGGTCTAATATAGTATCAGAACGAAAAGACTCTGTTTTTCTAACGATATGCCAGTCTTTTCCTACAAAAAACTCACCCCGTTGCTCGACATTAAAAAACAAAATGTATCTATTTAAAAAATCACGTAGCTTTCCTATTCTTGTATCCTCATTCAAGTTCGTATCATCATAAAATCCACAAGAATCAGCAAGTGCGTCCCCATATCCTGTTATTTCTCTCACATGTCTTGGAAAATTTTCAGGTGGGTTAGATATGATTTTTATATAAAATTGTAGAGTATCATTGGAATTAAGGATGATAGTTCTTCTTGCAATTTCATAATCCTCTCCTAATACACCTGCAAAATCCATTTCCCACTTTTTTTTCCCGTACGTATATGCCATCACGATGCCCCCACTATTTTTTTATCAAATATCCCCATAAATATTTGTACATCGCTAAATTGCTTACAAATGTTTATTTTCTTTTCGGGTAGTTGATTAAACGTTTCGTTTTGTCGCAGTAAATATTGTTCTTTATTTGATAGTTCATAACCTAGAACCCAATAACCATCATAAGAATTATCAAACTGAAAATCGTATACATGTTCGTTATCCAAAAACTCAAATTCAATGGTCTCATTTTCAAAAGGAACTTCTGAAGCCGGTTTCCCCACCACGAGTATATGTATACGTTTCTCTTTTTTAGGAAGTTTTTCTTCAAGTTCAATCATTTGTTTTTGTAAATCATCCACTTGTTTCTGCAAGAAAGCTATTAGCTTATCCTTTTCTTGTTCTGACTTTTTAAACTTTTGCATAGCTTGCTCACGCACTATAATTTCATCATCTTTCTCTTTAACTACACGATGAACAGCCGAAAGTCTTATATTTAAAGAGTCTATTATTTTCTTATATTTGTTTTCCATCTCTTCTATCTTTTTTGTATACTGTTTTGTTCTTTTTTCTAATTCGTTCTCAATATTCTTAAGTTTTTTCTCAAACTTTTTATGGATTTTGTCTTCGTTCTTATCTTGAATCGAAAGGTGTTCTGTTTCTGATTTCTTGGACTCAGTAACTGAATCGCTTTTTTCTAAATTTTTGTCAGACGTATTTTCCATACCATATTTATTAAATGCTTGGTTTTTCACTTCAAGCAAGTCAGAGGAATGGTCTGCAATTTCTCCAAACAATTGAACAGCCTTTCTTTCTAAATTTTGATGAAAGAGTCGAACAAAAACCGAAACAATTCCTTCTTCAGACACTAAAGCTAATAACTCATCCACTTCTTTTTCAGTTAATTTATCTGATTGATTCTGGGGGAACTCTTCTATTTTGGTAAACCATAATTTAAAATATTTATAACTGCTAGGGTTCAATAGGTTAGTTGTGAGTATTTTTCTATTGGACTTAATGTCATGAATAGAATTCACTCTAAATCCTCGACAGACTATTTTCCCTTTGCTGCTACAATAAATATCTAAAATGGTTTCATCGTCTAGTTTTGTCAACAACCACTGATAAACTTTTTTAACAGTCATGGTTCTCCTTCTTTCCAGTCTCATTCTATTAAATGTAAAGGTTTTATCTTAATAAGGCTTTATATGGAAAAATCCCCCATTTATAAAATATATTAGTTTTATTACAGCGGTAAACGGTAAAAAATAAAGAAAATTATAATAAAACCAAACATTCGCCTAGTTTTCTTTATGTAATATTATCTGTACAATAAAAATGAAAGACTTTAGAATTTCCCTTTAATTATCCAAACAACCCATAAGTCTTCAATACGCATTAACATATTTTCTATTTAATATTCTTCATTTAAATTAGCCTCCCAATCACCATTTCAACTTCTAAATCACTACTTTCAATTCCAGTACTCTAATTCTACCAATAAATGAAGAATCTATTATTTGTATTCAATTTTTTTACTTTTAATTTGTCATCATTTCTTAGGGGTAAAATCATTAATACTGAAGCGTATCTAGAAACGAATTCCTGGTATAACGCATCATCTACAAAATATTCCTAATATAGGTTTTCTTCATACAAACTTAAAGCATAGAATTCTTCCTCCAATAATTATTTCAATTTTTCATCTTGACCTATAAGGCTTTACTATAATACAGCTTCAATGGTCTGTATGTTTTTTTCTTGGATTTCCGTTCCTTTTAATCAGTAATACGAACTAAAAAAAAAATGAAGTAAAGATAATAAAGCAGTTTCAAAAAATAAAATCCGACTTGGTCTTCAATAACCTTAAAATTCTCCGAGACTTATTTTCCTAGTGAACTTAAGGAATGAATTTCAGCAGGACAGTTTTCTTTTCACCGCAAACTTCATAGATAACTCATTATCTTTACATATGCCCCCAGAATTAAAACTGGCAATAGTGCTAAAATGTGCACTCCGTATTACAATTTACCTAGTAATCTTATCATATTTTAACTATTTTGGAATTATTTCCTCCTACTAAACTTTTCTGTTAGCTAAAGAAGCTATATACTTATCAACAAATATTAAATGAACTAAATGACAAAATATGGCTCTCATACTCTCAACTCGCCCAGGTCTCACTTTACCAAGCACTCAACTATCAGGGCGGTGCGAGCGCATTCTCTCTTAAGGGGAGACACAACGATAGTAAACAGTACCCGGGACAGACTGGATAACCAACAGAAAGCTCTTATGTCATATTAAACAGTAAATTCTCAAACAATACTATTCCAACCACAAATAAGACACCACAAATAGTTGTAAGACTATTCGTGGTGTCTAGGTTTAGGCAATTAGTGTTATTGATAAATTAAATTTGAGCCACTTTTATACGATTTGATCGCATAAAAAATGAGCCACCCAATTTCCAATTCTATTAACCTCTCTTATGATAGGAAGTGACTAAACTACTACATATGAGAGGACGAACAGGATGATCGAAATGGCTCAATTTCATAATATCAAATTCTTAAATGAGGTTGAAGGCTTGTCGCAAAGGCAAATAGCGACAAAACTTGGAATTTCCCGAAACACTGTAAAGAAGTATCTACAGGAGAATACGGCACTAACTACTGTATTGCGAAAGAAGGTTTATGGAACCAAGGATTATTCGCCAGAAACAAAACGTGTCATTCCGATCATTGATCAATGGCTCGAAGATGACCAAAAGCACTGGCAAAAACAAAAACACACTGCCATCAAAATTTTCAAGAGATTAGTAGACGAATATGATTTTAAAGGATCAGCCTCCAACATTCGTAAAATCGTAGCTAAACGCAGAAAAGTGATTCAGGAAGTCTTTATTCCTCTTGATTTTCAACTCGGCCACCAATTCCAATTCGACTGGGGAGAGGCGGATATTATTCTACAGGGTCGAACACAACGCATTTTTCTCTTCTGCGTCCAACTTTCTGCAAGTCGGATGCGGTTTGTTAGAGCATATCTTCATGAAAAGCAGGAAGCATTCCTGGATGGCTTTGTCCATGCGTTTGAGTTTTTTGGAGGAGTTTCAACCGAGGGTTTACTTGATAATCTAAAAACAGCCGTGCAAAAAATCCTACAAGGAAGAGATCGGCTGGAGCAGGAGACCTTCATCGCACTTCAAGCCCATTATGTGTTTAAAGCGGAATTCTGTAATCCCGCAAGTGGCGACGAAAAAGGAAGAATTGAAGGAACAGTCGGATACGTTAGACGTAATGCATTAGTGCCTTATCCGGAAGTACAATCCATGGGTGAGCTGAATGAATACCTCCTGGATTGGTGTTTAAGGGAAGCTGAACGGACCCACGTTCCATATAAATCAGAGACTGTCTTAGAAATGTGGGAGAAGGAAAAGGAATATCTTCATCCACTTCCTCCAACAAGATTTGAGGCATGTAAACTTTTATCGTGTAAGGTTAATAAAACGTCCCTTATTACGGTTGAAACCAATCATTATTCAGTTCCTTGTAAATTTGTAGGTTAGGATGTTTGGGTAAAAATTTTTGTCGATCGAGTGATCGTAGTGGCTCAAAATCATGTGATCGCAAATCACATTCGTTCCTATGAACGTAACCAAATGATAACGGTTCTTGATCATTATTTGGAAGCACTGCTTAAGAAACCACGGGCAATAAGGGATGCACATGCATTCCAGACATCTGAAATTCCTGAAGTTTTTAAGCGATTTCATTTAAAAATGCGCGAACAGGAAGGCCCAGCAGGCGATCGGAAATATATTCGACTTCTTCTCCTCCATCGCGATATTGGCATGGAAAATCTAACAAAAGCCTTTACAGAGGCAGAGAAAACGCAAGTTTTCCGTTATGAAAAGGTCCATGAAATCATACAGGAGCTTACGGGCCAAAAGATTACGATTAATACTCTCCCGACGGATAAAACTCCTGTCAATCTTCTTGAGTATAAAGTTAATAAGTCCAATATCGAACAATACGGTCAATTGACAGGAGGAAGCAGAAAATGACAACCGAACTATTGTTAGACCACTATACTAAACACCTAAGAGTGCCGACTGTAGCCGCCCAATACCGTTCTCTTGCCAGAGAGGCAGAAGACCGAAACTTGAGTTATGAAGAATATCTTTTAGCATTATTGGAAGCCGAATCGGAGTCCAGAGAGGAAAATCAAAGGCAAAGAAGGCTCAAGCAAGCTGCTTTTCCGGTACATAAAACACTAGATAGCTATGACTTTAGTTTGATGCCAAGCTTGAATAAAAATCGTTTCCTAACTTTGGCAAAGGGAGATTTCGTGGAGAAAAAGGAAAACGTAATATTTTTAGGGAACAGTGGGACGGGAAAGTCGCACTTGGTAACGGGGCTTGGAATTGAAATGATTAAGAATGGCTATAAGGTCAAGTTTATTACAGCTGCAGAATTAGTAGAAGAACTCCTTTTGGCCAATGAGGAACACAAACTCAGTGCCTTGGAAAAGAAGTGGCTCAAATACCAAGTGATCATCGTAGATGAACTTGGGTACGTACCATTTTCAAAAACGGGATCTGAACTCTTGTTCCAATTCTTTGCGGGCCGATACGAAAGAGCCAATGTGATGATAACTACCAATCTAGAATTTACTGAATGGACATCGATTTTCGGTGATGAAAAAATGACCGCGGCACTTCTAGATCGACTCACGCATAAAGCTCATATCCTCCTTCTAAATGGAGAATCTTATCGTTTTAGACAAAGCATGAAGCAAAGGGAAGAAGGCGACCAGTAACCCGAGCGCGCGAGTAGTTTTTTTGATTTTGCCCCTAGGGGCAAAATCAAAAAAACTACCAGTTCCCTCCTAAATATGGTAATGAAACAGAATGGAGTGGCTCACTTTTGAAATGATCGCTGTGGCTCAAATTAATATTGACAAATACAATGATCTTTTATAAATTCAAATAGCATTTCTGTTTGATCTCTTAAAAAAGAATTTTTCTTTATTAATTGAGCATAACAGTCATATGAAACACTACGAAATTCATGATCTGTATTATACAAGAAAAACAAATCATCCTTTTTAAGAAAGCTAATGATTGAGCGATTAATCTGTTTATCGTAGTCATCATAAATCCTTACTAACCAGTTTTGAATATCAGGTTCATATTGGTGTAATGATTTTTTATACTTTTCAAGTCGCTCTTCATTTAATATTGTTTTTTCATCCATTTTCGAATCATCAAGGTATTGATTAAATTACTCAAAAACATAATTTACACATATCCTCATGTTATCCATTTTAGATTCAATATCACCTTTGGCATTTAATGGTAATAATTCCTTTTGTACCTTCACTAATGTCAAATAATCTTTGTCGTTTACAACATGGGCATTTAATAATAGTGTTCTGCATATTTTTCTCCACTTATTACCTCTCCTTATACAAACAAAAAAGTCCGTAACTCCCCTATGTGAATAGGGAAATTACGGACACAAACATCGTTTCATATAAAATCCTCAACATTCGCCATAGATCTTTTTTGAAGCGGGTAGCTCCATACTTCGATAGCTTTTTTGTTTGATATTTATTTTTTTTGTGTTGCCGATGTACGCTATACATACAGAATATGCAAATCTATTGCTCTTTTTACTGCCGAATTTAAAGTCTTAATAATAGCATCCGTGTATGCATTTGTATCCAACTGACCTTTGTCAAAATAAGGCATACTGTTTTTCAAAAATTTATTGAATCTAGCTCCGTAGCTAAAAGCTTGTTTTTCAGCTTCTTCTAACGCTTTATAGTAAACAATTTCAGTAACAAAATCATTTGAGTTAAAGTAATCTTGCTCAAGAATAATATTCTTCAAACGATTTGAACCTTCATTATCTTTAAAACACCCACCATCATATTCTACCGCTTCACCTATTAATCTATTTAATAGATCCTGGGTAATTAAATTTCTCACCATAGCAGTAAAATTAACTGAGAAGGAATGGCAGTTATAGAAATAACTTTCATCAATATTTGAGGTATACCCGTAACCATTTCTTAATCTTCTTCTTAATGCATTATAAGCATTTCCATGAGGTGTTTTCCCTATATTATCTGATATATCCTGAAATGCCGGCGACAAAATTTTACGGTCAATTTCTTTGAGCTGAAGTAATTGCTCAAGGGCCTTTTCCACTTTTTCATAGTTAATTTTAGGAGTGATATCTGAAGTATCAATGTCAGATAGTGTGAAGGATATTTTTTCTGAACTAGATTCAAGATGTATTGCCATTTCTTTTATAATGATCTCTATTGAATTAGTTGCGTTATATTCTTTCAACAACTCCATTGACATACTCTTGTCTTTTTTTAGATAACAAGGTAAAGAAATAATTTCAGCGTTCTTTCTGTTCTTATGTTGAACACTTTGAAGTTCCTCACGTATAGATTTCATCTTATTGCTAACTTTAATTTTCACTTCATCAAAGCTTAGTTCTTCTTCAGAAACATCTAATGAAAGAGGATCATCACTGCTTAATTCTTTGTTTAAATCAGTAATGAATAGGTCTACCTTGTTATTTAGTATAAAAATCGGTACCTGTTTGTTATACTTTTTCATAGCATTGGTATAAAGCTCTCTTAACTTTGATTCATTTGTATCACCTGAAAGAGGACAAACCAACAGTAGTGCATCGTAGTTTATGCTGTATAATAGTTCTGTAAAGTACTCTAAATTACCCTCATCAGTTGAATCTTCGTGGTATAATCCTTTCGTGTCGTACAACGCAATTGAAATACTACCGTCTTTTCCCATAAAAACTGTTTGTGCTTTTTGGTCAGTTTTTATTATTTCTAGTATCTTTTTATGGATTGGGGCATATATTACAATTTCCGAACAAAAAACTTCTATGGATAAATTTTCACCTTTTCTAAGGTTATTTGAAGAAAACATTGCCTTAATGAGTTCTCTACTCTTATCAGGGTTACTTAGATCTATCACATGATAATAGTATCCATCCAGTGACTTCGAATCTTCAGAAAAATACTGATGAAATATATCTTTTAAATAGCCATTAATTTCTTCTAATAATAACCACATCTGTTCCTTATCCATTAAGTCAATTGCTTTTTCTACTTCACTTTTTAGAGCTGCAAAAAACTTTGTTGAATTATTTTTAACTTCAAGATTTTTTAGATCATTCTTTACTTTATTATATATCTCGAATGAATTCTCACTAAAAAAATCATTTGAAAAAAAGATATCATACACTTCATTTACGAGGCGATCAATTTCAACTTCTGTTAGAAAAGTAAGTACGGCTCTTGAATTTACCTTGGTTTGAACCTCCGCACGTAAATGTGTAATAAAATCTTCCATCATTTTTTCTGACTCAACAGTAATAGACTTTCCATAATCTCTTACAATTTTTGCTACCGTTACTGAAATTAGATTATTAAAATCTTCTCGTTCGAAAATAGTCTCTTTTAACTTAACTGCTAAAACCATTTCCTCATTCATTTCATCAGTATAGACAACCCTACGTTCTTTCAATGTCGAATTTGTTTCCCCAATGCTTTGGGATAATATTTTTTTTGCCTTTGGATCAGCAAAGGTACTAGTTACTTCACTTTTACCATCACCTGTTCCCCCTGCTATTCCTATTGTCCTTACATTTGGGGCCAGAGTACTCTCATTAAGATTTCTAACCATTGGTCATTCTCCTCAGATATATTTTTTACACATTAAAAAGTCCGTAGCTTCCCTATGCGAATAGGAAAGTTACGGACACAATATATCAAACAAAATTAAACCAACTTTGTTTTCAAACCGTCTCTTAGTAACATTTTCTTAATTCAGCATAGTTCTTTTTTGAAGCGGGTAGCTTCATACTTCGATAGCTTTTTTAAGTATGTAATTAATTTATACTTTACCATGATTAACCAATAAGTCAATATCTTTACGCAAATATTTTGAATTTAATTTAATATAGGCCAAATACATTTATTCATACTAAAGTTCCTCAGCAACTTCTTTCGCCTGTTGCTCCGTATATTCTTCACTAATTTGTGCAAGTGATTTACCACTTTCTTTATGAACAGCAAAAACATAGGTTTGGACACTGGACCAGCCGTAAATCTCTTTTAACCAAGCTTACATTGATACTTCTTCATCATTTACTAATACGTTACCGTTAGCCTGAAGTACTCCTTCATTGCCTCTATCCTTAGCCACAATAATGTCCCCTTCATTGACGACCCCCCAATCAAGCATAGCATCAATTTTGGGAAGCGACCGACGAGTCACGCTTTTATTTTTCTTCATTGAAATCGGTAAAGATTTTTCCATAAGATTCACATAGTAGTCATCATAATTAGTGGCAGGTAGGATTTTTTCTGGATACAGATAAATATTCTCATTAAACTTATACGGAGTAAGCTTAAAGCAGCTCATATCGACATGATTGCTATTTAGCCAGGCAACGGCAGATAGTGTTTGTTCATCATAATCAGAAGCGACAAGAATGATCTTTTGTTTTTTTGTTAAAGCTGTTTTCCGCTTTATTCGCCCTTAGAAATTCATTGAGTTTTCTGATGCCAAGCTCATAAGAAGTAAGTTCCCCAAGTTCAAACTCACTACGGTGTTTTTCGATGTAAGGAGCATAAACTTTTTTCACAAGATCATCTGGACTTTCTATTGTGGCATAGCTGGCAGCATAGCGAATAGCCTGAAATTCAAAAGCCTCTTTTCTACCCTCTATGTCTTTCCGATCTCGTTTAATTTCGATCAACACCAAGTTCCCATTATTATCAATAGCTGTAAGATCACTACGTCCGTTCATTTCATTTTTAACTTGTTGTCCTACTATGAGCATCGATTCCTCATCGCTGCAAATGATATCAATATCGCTTCTTATTACCTCTTCTAAGTGACTTTCTTGCATACCTAGTTCAGCAAACGTAACTGCATCGATTTTTTCAGCTTTATTTCCTTTCAAAATGTACACGTTACACTTCTCATTTACAACCTAATTTATTCATGACAATTATTATATGTAATGAATATGATGTATTATCTTCATTATACTTTTCGGAGCGAAACATAAAAATATGCCAAAAAACTTAATATGATTTACCAGTTCTAATATTTATTAATAGTCTTTTACCTAGACGTTATCTTCTTAGCATCTTTAGGTATTACCCAAGCTTAACCTACATGAATTCTCTCTCGCTATTTGTTTTGGATTTTGATTTACCATAGCTACACCCCTTTTACTTTGAATAAGGGCTAAGCTTTTAAGGTCTCTGGTATTTCTGATTTAGTTTCAACTCACTTACTAGAACTACTGTAATATACTTATGTGTTATTAATGTTGTTACAGACAAATATACTATAATTTTACAAGTAAATTCATTTAAATTCGACATTTTCACAAAAAAATAGCTTTATTTCTGCGTAAAAGTATGACCCCGGGGGTCAAAAAATCCCCCGAACCATTCGTCCGAGGGAACATAAAACACACTTTGATATTCAGCTAAAGGTCGCCGAACCTATTGATACCAAGCTATTTCAACTCTATCAACGCGACGCACTCGACATGACTAGTCTGCGGAAACATATCCACAGGCTGAAGATATTTCACTTCATATTTTGAGCTTAATACAGAGATATCCTTTGCCAGTGTGGATGGGTTACATGAAACATATACGATTTTCTTTGGTTTTACTTTTAAGATGGTTTTGAGTAGCTCGTGGTCGAGTCCGGTTCTTGGGGGATCGACGACGATTGTGTCGGGTTTCCAGCCTTCTTTGGCCCATTTAGGCATTATTTCTTCGGCTTTGCCTGTGACATATTGGGTATGCTTGAAGCCGTGGCGCGCTGCATTTTTCTTGGCGTCTTCGATGGATTCTTTAATGACGTCCATGCCGCGGATTTCTCCTGCTTGGTCTGCGAGCCATAGGCCAATTGTTCCGACACCGCAGTAGGCGTCGACGACTTTTTCTTTCCCTGTTAGGTTTGCCGCTTGTTTGACTTCGTTGTAGAGCTTGATTGTTTGTTCCGGATTCAGCTGGAAGAAAGTTCGCGCTGAGAGCTCGAATGATAGGTCGCCTAGTGTTTCCTGGATAAAGTCATTTCCTGCTAGTGTGACCGTTTCTTCGCCGAAAATTAATGACGTTTTTTGCCCGTTTATATTTTGGATGATTGATTTCACATTCGGTAGCTGCTTCGTAATTCGCTCGATGATTTGATCCTTCTTCGGCAGCTCTTTTTTCGTTGTGATTAAAACTATTTGGAGCTCGTCTGTTTGTACACCTACTCTGGCTACGATCGTACGAACCAATCCTTTTCTTGATTTCTCATTATAGATAGGTATGCTTAAGTCTTGTAAAATCGCTTTAACTGTTTCGGTTGCTTTGTTTGTGTGTGGATGCTGAACGGCGCATTGCTGAATGTTAATAAGCTTATGTGAATTGATGCCGTACAGCCCTGCTAGTACCTTTCCATCCTTCTGACCAACCTGGAACTGGCTTTTGTTCCGGTAGTTCCACGGATCGTCCATTCCAATTGTTTCGCGGATATCTAGCTGATCTACAGGCAGCTTCGTGTGTCTTTCCAACGATTGAATGACGATGTCTCGCTTTTCTTTAAGCTGCTGGTCGTAGTGTAAATGCTGTAGTTGACAGCCTCCGCACTCTTCGTAGACAGGACAAGGTGCCTCTACGCGGTGTGGGGATTTCTTTCGTATGTTTTTGATTTTTCCCTCTGCAAATTTCGGGTTGACCTTTGTGGCCTCGACGACTACTTCCTCACCAGGTAAAGCACCTGGTACAAATACGACCTTCTTTTTGAAGTAGCCGACTCCTTCGCCATTAATTCCTAGCCGCTTGATTGTTAACGGGAAGGTTTGATTCGGTTTTATTTCAACTGACATGTAGTTTCACTCCAATTATTCAATGCTTCTCCACAGATAGAGAGAAGCGTAGCTTAAGTAAGGATCCCAGTCCTTTTTATATTCCTCCATCTGTTCAACAGATGGCTTTTCCTCTAATTGATATAGCTTTTTCAATGCATTTTTGATGCCAATATCGGCGGTTGGAAAAAGATTAGGTCTACCGAGACCGAACATGAGTAAATTTTGGACCGTCCACGGTCCGACTCCTCGTAGCTTAATCAACTCACTCATAATAGCTTCATCTGATTTGTCACGCATAGCCTCTAGATTAAGCCTGCCTTCGACGATTTCTTTCCCAATTCCTATAACATATTCTGCCTTTCTTCCGCTAAACTGCAATTCACGTAGCTGTTCAACTGTTAAGTTTGCGACCGTTTCTGGCTGTGGATAAAATGGTACTCCATCGATCTCAAAGCCAAACGTATCCACAAATCGCTTCGCTAACGTGTGGGCAAATGCTAAATTGAGCTGCTGATGAATGATGCACTTTAAGATGCAGGCATATGGATCAAAGTCTAACACAAGTGGTGTTCCAAAGTGCTCTGCAAAAATTCCCTTTAGATCTGTTTGTTGAAAATGCTGGTGTATATCGGTTAAAGGCTTATTCCATTGAAAAATTTCAATGATCTTTTTGGTCGCTTCTTCTTTCAATGCTCCATCTGAAAAAGCGAGTGTAAAGCTAGGTTCCTGTGTTGTGCCTGTTGCAGTTACCACGGCAATGACAGGCTTTTGATCAATCAGTAAAGGCACCTTCACCGTGCGGTTTTCTAAGTCAACAGCATGTAGTGGGTCTAGGCTTAAACGGTCGAGCACACGATCAAAATCATAAGGTCCGGCGATTTTCATATATGAATCGTCCTTTATCATTTTCCCCGTATTATAGCATTTTTTATCAGTTTTATATAATGATTAAATTGGCTCGTTCCTTCTCTTCATAGGAGAAAAACCCGAATTCAACGAATCCGGGTTAGTATAGCATTTCGTTATCTATTGGGTTTTGTCCAGTTAAGTCATCTAAGCTTTTAAAGCGATAGCCTTTTTTCTTTAAGTCTTGGATAACTTTTTCGAGAGCTTCTGCGTTATCCTTTGATACAGTATGAAGAAGCAAGATGGCTCCTGGATGGATTTGCTTCATGATATGGTTATAGGAATATTCCCAGCCTTTTTGCTGGTCAATATGCCAGTCCACAAAGGCGAGTGACCACATCACATGGGTATAGCCTTCTTTTTTTGCAAGCGCAATTGTTCGTTCACTAAGAACACCTCTTGGCGGTCTCAAATACCGCATTTCCTTAACACCCGTAAGCTCAGCCGTCTTCTCTTTGACCATTAACAATTCCTTAGCTAGTTTTTCATCGCTTACCTTTGTTAAGTCAGGATGATGCCATGAGTGATTTCCAACTATATGGCCTTCCTTCACCATCCGTTTCACCAAGTCTGGTGCGCTTTCTAAATAATGACCGGTCACAAAGAATGCAGCAGGTACTCTCTCTTTTTTTAATACGTCGAGGATTTTGGCCGTGTAGCCATTTTCATATCCGTTATCAAACGTTAAGTAGATCTCTTTTTTCGTCGTGTCACCAATATAATAGCTGTCGTATTTCTTCAGTAGCTCGTTAAGCTCTTTTCCTGCATCTGCCGGCTGTTCTTTTGCTCCTTTTTTAAATCCCCAGTGTATGGGTGAATTGGAATACTGCCCAAAGGCAACACTAGTCGTTAAAAGCAAAAGTGCACCTAGTATGACTAGTGGCTTGATGATTTTTCTCATAGTCTGACCTCCTCTAAACCACTTTTTCTATAGTGTTTGTTGGAAGTGTGAACTCATGCCTGCCATTGTTAGCCAATCCGTTTCTCCGGAAAAATAAAAAGACAGCCAATACTGCTCCATTAGCTGTCTTCTGCTATTTATTTAAATACGGGTTCCTTGAATTTCGCTAATTTTTCGAGTGAGCTTTTGTCGACTTCTTCGTGCAGGCTGTTGCCGTGGGAGTCCATTGTAACTACTGCTGTGAAGCCTTCAACCTGTAAGTGCCACATTGCTTCTGGAATTCCGAATTCCATGAGGTCGACGCCTTCGACTGATTTGATGCAGTCTGCATAGTACTGAGCAGCTCCGCCGATTGCATTTAGGTACACACCGCCATGCTCTTTTAGCGCTGCAAGGGTTTTTGGTCCCATTCCGCCTTTACCGATCACGGCACGGATCCCAAATTTCTTCATAATATCCCCTTGGTATGGCTCCTCACGAATACTTGTAGTTGGACCAGCTGCTTTTACATGCCATGTACCTTCTTCGTCCTTAAGCATAACAGGACCGCAGTGATAGATTACTTGTCCATCTAAGTCAACAGGTGCATCATTGTCCATTAAATATTTATGGATTGCATCACGGCCTGTGTACATTCTTCCATCCATGCGAACAACGTCGCCTACCTTTAATTGACGGATTTGTTCCTCTGTTATTGGTGCTTTTAATGTAATGAAATCAGTTGAAGGTTCGCTGCTTGCTGCTTCCTTTTCCCCTTGTTCCTCAGCAAAGTCGATCTTTTCGCCTTCTTGGTACATCCACTCGTTGATTTCTCCAGTCGCTGGATTGATCTCTACTCCTAAACGGCGGAATGCCCAGCAGTTATAAGCAACAGATACAAAGAAGCTTGCAGGAATACGATTCATTACGCCCACTTTACAGCCAAGTAATGTTGTTTCTCCGCCAAAGCCCATCGTTCCAATGCCAAGCTCGTTGGCGTTGTCCATGACGTAATCTTCTAGCTTACGCAGCTCTTCATTAGGGTTCACGTCTTCCACTGAACGGAATAGCTGCTCCTTCGCTAGGTCATAGCCTGATGAACGGTCCCCACCAATTCCAACGCCGATAAAGCCAGCGCTACAGCCTTGACCTTGAGCCTGGTATACTGAATGCATAATACACTTACGAATTCCATCAAGGTCACGACCCGCACGGCCAAGTCCTTCGAGCTCACAAGGTAAGCTATATTGGATATTTTTATTTTCACAGCCACCGCCTTTTAAAATTAAGCGGGCATCGATGTAGTCTTTTTCCCATTGTTCAAATTTAATAACTGGTGTACCATCTCCGAGATTGTCTCCACTATTATCCCCTGTTAGTGAATCTACTGAGTTTGGTCGAAGCTTTCCATTTTTTGTTGCGAGTGCAATCGCTTTCTTGATGGCTGCTTTCAGCTCGATTTGGTTTACGCCAACTGGTGTTTTAATTTTGAATGTCGGTAGACCGGTATCCTGACAAATGGGTGAAATGTTATCGTCGGCCATTTTGATATTGTTTGTTATGGTTGCTAAGCTCATTGCTGATCTGGTTCCAGCATTTTCACGCTCTTTTGCTGCTTTAATCGCTCGTCTCACGTCTTTTGGCAGGATCGTTGATGTTTCAACGATCAGCTTGTACATGCTTTCTTGAAATTTTTCGATATTCATGAGTGTTTCCCCTTTCCCTTTGCTCCCCTTGAACGACGAATTTTAGTATGAATTTTATAACTATTTACACCAAACATTATACTCCTATCACGAATTGAATGGAATGGATGAATTCGGATATATTTGTTTTTCGAGGATATTGGAGCTTGACTCGCGGATTTGGTTTTTGGGGTTGCGGATATCTGAGCTTGACTTGCGGATTTTCTTCTAGTTTTTGCGGATATCCGTGCTCGGTTTCATTTATTTTATTCACTGCGCTTATCAATGGCCTAGATTCCTAGTTCTATCTCCATTTCCTCTTCTTTCACATGTTACTCAACAAAAAAAGCCCAGTTCCCTGGACTTTTTTATAGATTATTCTTCATCTCTGTTATTGAATTCACGAACCTTGGATTCAAGATCATCCATAATGCCGATTAGGCGGTCAATATCTTCAACTTCGGTGCTTTCTGGATCAATGGCGTCTAATAGGTCAAGGAACATATTTAGGCGTTGCTTCAGAAAGGTCACTTGTGCATTTTTATCTTTAACTGGGCTTCCCAACAGGTATCTCTCCTTTCACTGCTCGTCTTCATCCTACAAAAAATTATTCAAATCCGCAAGAGTCACTCTTGTAAAAGTATACCCAAATTGATGATCACCGATAAATTAGATGAAAACAATTGACAGATGACGAATACAATTTGATAATGGCAAGGGACTTATAATCACGAGGAGAATTCGTCATGAACATAAACCATTTAGAGAAAATCACCCCAAGCTATGATCCTTGGGAAGCTTATATGGATGTAAAAGAGTACGGCAAGCTAACACTCTCCAATATTGAATTTACGACAACTACGTTATGTAATATGCGCTGTGAGCATTGCGCTGTAGGTTATACGCTACAGCCAAAGGACCCTCAAGCTCTTCCTATCGAGCTTCTTTTTAAAAGATTAGATGAAATTCCGACGCTCCGCTCAATTAGCATTACCGGCGGTGAGCCCATGCTATCGAAAAAGTCAGTTGAAACCTATGTTGCTCCCCTGTTTGAGTATGCTCATTCTCGCGGGGTCCGCACGCAGTTAAACTCGAATTTAACGATAGAGCTCGAGCGCTATCAACAAATCATTCCTCACCTAGATGTACTTCATATTTCACATAACTGGGGAACGATCGATGACTTTATAGATGGCGGGTTTGCAAGAATGGACCGAAAGCCTACACGTAAGCAGCGGGCCGCCCTTTTTCAACGAATGATCGACAATAGTAAAGCTCTCACTAAGGAAGGCGTTATGGTTTCCGCTGAAACGATGTTAAATAAGCGAACACTTCCGTATTTAGAGCATATTCATCATCAAATTGTGGAAGAGATGCACTGTCAAAGACATGAGGTTCACCCAATGTACCCTTCAGATTTCGCTTCCAATCTAGAGGTATTGAGCCTTGAAGAAATTCGCGAGGCCATTCATCGTATTCTAGAAATTCGTCATGAAGACACATGGATGTTGTTTGGAACTCTTCCGTTCTATCCTTGCAGTAGTCGTGAAGAAGACTTGGAGCTTCTAAAAAGGCTGCATGGAGCAAAAAATGTAACAGTCCGAAATGACCCAGATGGCCGCTCTCGTTTAAATGTAAATATTTTTTCTGGTGATGTGATTGTCACCGACTTCGGAGACACACCACCGCTTGGAAATATTCAAACGGATACACTCCAACCAATTTTTGACAAGTGGATGAACATGCCACTCGCCCAAAGTCTAAACTGCCATTGCCCTAGCGTTAGCTGCCTTGGACCAAATGTATTGGTGAAAAACAGCTACTACCCGGACGTTAACTTTTTAGAGAAAAAATCAAATCTATAGAGTCATCACTGAGTATAAAATCCTACTGATTTTGTACTCTTTTTTTGAGACTCCTAATGAAACCTTCACAACGCTTTACACGTAAAAAGAAATATAGGAATATATTGGAGGCCGTATCATGGAATTTTACATCTTTCTATCAATCATCGGCTTATATGTTCTTATTTCACTACTTATCCTACCCTTTCAATACATCTTCTTAGTATCCTTAAAAGCGGAAGAAATAAAGAATAAAACAAAGGGGAAAACACAAGGAGAAATGTACGAGGACATGAATGCGGGAGAGGCTATCCTTCATGAGAATATGCAGGGCAATCCTCTCTTCTTCCTGGCAAACCTATTGGCTTCCCTCATCTATAAACGAAAACATCCAAATGGATAAAAAAAACGAAACGAGCTCAGATCTTTCTGAGCTCGTTTTGTTTTTATCTCGGACGTTCGGTTGCGACAAATCCAAAGGACATATGATCTTGAACGGGAATCCAAGCACCGATCCCTTGTGAGGTTACATTTTTCACAACAATCATCTTTTTATTACCTTTTAGCATCACGTATACTTCTCCGTATGTCACTTTTCCTTTTTCATTTACAGCTGGTGCATAGCCGTATAAGTACCCAAGTCGCTTTGGCGGTATGTTGTAGATTTGATCCTTCTTCGTACCAGCCCCTACAACTGTTTCAAATGCTAGTGGCAAGCCTGTTTTCTCCATGGCTTTAAGGAGCATCATCTTCTGCACATCTCCTGCATTTGGGACCTTTGAAGTCAAACCACCCTTCACAATCTTCTGTGCTTCCTGAACATAATGAATCTGATAAGGTGATTTTCCGCCACGGTTATCGAAGTAGTTTGTATTGATTCGCTGATATTCCCAGTTTGGAGCTGTCTCTGATGATTCATAATTCAGTGGCCATTGGCCTAAGTAAATGACGGCACGATAGCCAATCGCAAACGGGGTACTATTGACGCTTGTCTCATTTAACATCCGAATAAGCTCAGGATTTTCAATTTTCACTTTAGAAGAGTCAATTAGCTCCTGGGTAAATTCACTCGGCTGTAACGTTGGCATATCCTGTGTTGGATTTGGATACGTATTTTCTTTTGTAATATTTAAAACGGAATTAGGAATTTGAATCTTCTCTATTTGCTTCGCCGGTTCCTTTTGCTCTTCTTGTTTCTTAGCTGGCTGCTTCTGTTCTTGTTGTTTTTCTGCATGTGCAGTAGGTAAACCTATAGTGAGGAACATGAAGCCTATTAATAAAACAGATAAGTACTTTCTCATTTCGTGGAAACTCCTTTCAACTATTCGGTTTGCTTATAGTTTTTTCGGAGTGTCCAAATATTATCCATTCAACGAACAATTCGAGAAAACAATCGTTCAAAATATGGATGAAAAAAATGAATAAACGGCCCTATACAAAAACCAATTACAAACGTCCCTATCCCAACTGGCCCGCCCACAACAAAAGCGAGAACAAGGGCCACGATTTCTGCCACAGTTTTCGCCATCATAAAACTGACATGAAATCGATATTTAATCGCAATCATAAAATTATCAATCGGATTCGGTGAAAAATCAGCTTGAAGGTAAATGGCAACTCCTAAGCCAATGGAAAACAGCCCTACTAGAAGAATGAATACCTTCATCCTAAATTGAAAATAATACCAATCCCCTAACACGGCTAATAACCAAAAATCAATTAAAAAACCCACCAGGGCAATCGTAAAGACAGCGAGAACATCTGGTCGTGCGTTCAACAGAAAAGCATTGATCACAATTAGTACGAGCCCTACAATGATGACCCAGCTTCCAATCGTTAATCCAAAGCTACTTGCAAGGCCTACATTCAATGCGTCCCAAGGACCTGCCCCTAGATCAGCTTTAATCGTTAAAGAAATTCCAAATGTTAGCATCATAATTCCCACTAGAAAAAAAATTACTCGGTACACATGCTTCATCGTTACACCCTCCGAATGATTTGTAATCATATTGTAAAAATCAGAATATTTACATAATTATAAAGAAGTATTATAATAACGGTAATACTTCTTAAAGGAGGGTAGTGAAATTCGCTTACTGAACTAAAGGAGGCTGTAGCTTATTCGAGATCAATTGATGGTTTTAGTAAAAAAACAATCAAAAAGGTTGGTGATAGCTACTCACAAAAGCGCACGATTTCATTCCCTTTCGTAAGAACATATTCGTCCAATTTCCATTCGATACTTAAAATTTAAAAAGACTCTACACGATTTTTCCGTGCAGAGTCTTTTTTTTGCTGATGGAATAGTCACTTCAGCTGCTGGGGTTAGTGATTTCTTGTAGAACTTTACGTTGGTAACTAGAACGAAAACCCGGGAGACTATAATAAATAAAATCCGATTCCCATAATGACATATGCAGCAAGGAGAGTTAGCCCTTCAAACCAGTTGGTCTCTCCATCATTTGAGATAACAATCATGAGAAGGACAGCTGTTGCCATTGTGATTAACTCTGGAAGTGTAAATACAAGGGGCATCGTCGTTGGGAAGAACAACGAAATTAACACAAGTACTGGTGCAACAAACATGGCAATTTGCAATGTGGAACCAACGGCAATCTCAACGGCAATGTCCATCTTATTTTTATAGGCCATTATAATTGCTGATGCATGCTCTGCTGCATTCCCGACAATTGCGACAATTATTACCCCGATAAATAATTCACTCCAGCCAAACGTTTCAGCAACCACATCAAACGTGTGAACTAAGTTCTCCGATACATAAGCAACCGCTATTGTTGCAAGAGCTAGAACGGTAATGGCTTTGCGTTTCCCCCACTCAGGCTCTTCCTCATCATGATGTCCCTCACCCTCATGCTGATACACCCCGCGGTGCGTAACGAGCTTGAAAAATAAGGCAGCTAAATAAAGGAGTATTAAAATAACTGAAATACCAATACTTAACGTAAGTGTTTTGCTTTCATTCATCGTCATGGAGAATACTTCCGGAATCACAAATGCTACGATGACCGCAAACATTAATAAACCGGAATTATGTCTTGCATCAAATACATTAAAGGATTGACGCTTAAATTTAATTCCTCCTACGAAGAACGATAAACCAGCGACCAATAATAGGTTTCCTAATACCGAACCTGTTAAGGATGCTAATACCACCCCAACTAGTCCAGCCTTTAAAGCAAAAATAGAGATAATGAGCTCAACAGCATTTCCAAAGGTCGCATTTAAAAGTCCACCAATTCTAGGGCCTGACACAATCGCTAAGCTTTCCGTTGCTCTCCCCATGTAGCTAGCGAGTGCAATAATCGTTAAACAGTAAATGACGAATAAAGCCGTACTCGGCCAGTGCATTAAGCTACCAACGACTGAAAGGGGTACCCCAATAAAAGTAGCTAGCATAAATATTTTATTTACCAAAAAAATCCCTCGCTTCTTTTTATAAAAATTATCATGGCAGATTGAAACATAAAATTCCATATTCGAGACAGATTATAGATAGAACATGAAAGGAGTTGGCTAACTTGAATGAGCAAGTTAAGCAAAAAGTCATTAGGTTACTGGATCAACATCAAGTTGGTACACTAGCTACCATTCGAAACGGCAAACCCTTTAGCCGGTTTATGCTGTTTTTCCATGAAGATCTAACACTCTATGCTGCAACGAATAAACACACACATAAAGTCGAGGACATAGAGGAAAATCCGAATGTGCATATTCTAGTTGGTCTCGAAGGTAATGGCTTCTCTAGTTCATACTGTGAAATTGAGGCAAAAGCAACATTGGAGGACTCAAAAGAGCTGCGTTCTAAATTTTGGAATGATCAACTAAAGGAATGGATGTCAGGACCTGAGGATCCAAACTACCTACTTCTGAAGATGACTCCATCGATAATTCGCTATTTTGACCAAGCAGGTGACGGTCCCGAGGAACTAACACTCTAGTGTGAAAGGAAGTGATGTATGATGCATCCTTCCTTTTCTTCATGCTTCAGTTGTCAGCCTCATCGGTTAAACAATCTCAAATGTTTCGATGACCTCGATGCTGCCTTCAACAGATCTCACCATCGAGCAATTTTTACGAGCCAATTCTAGCGCTTTATGAAGTTTATCTTCATTGAGGTCTGTTCCTGAAATGAAGAAGTGAATATGTACTTTTTCCAATCGATTGGCTTCTTTCTCATTCCGCTCGACGTCTGCTTTTATCCGAATATCATCGACCTGCATGCGCATCTTTTCTAAAATGGTTCTTAGTACTCCCCCTGAACAAACCGCTAGAGATGAAACCAAAAGCTGGTATGGACGAAAGCCATGCTCTTCATTTCCTGACACTTCTAGACGACCAAACCCAAGATCCGTATAAAAGCCCACTTCTTTCATATGAAACTCCACAAATCTTCACTCCCCTGGATGATTTTGGTTAACTTATTCACAATTGTGATTATACTATTTTTCCCTACGATAAAAGAAGAAAAACATTTCTTTTTCTTGCATTGAAAAAAAAGACCCTTTACCATCAGTAAAGTGGACATTATTTTGTAGGAGAATACATGTATATGAATCAGTTAACTGTACGGTTTTGGATTTTAATCAGCATTGTAGCAATTTCCGGGTTTTCACAAGGAATGCTGCTTCCCCTTATTGCCATTATTTTTGAACAAGATGGTGTTTCTTCTTCAATAAATGGGCTGCATGCAACGGGCTTGTATATTGGAATTTTATTAGCTTCTCCTCTGATGGAAGCTCCCCTTCGAAAATTAGGCTATAAGCCGATTATTTTAATTGGCGGGATTATGGTAGTTCTATCATTACTGCTATTTCCCGTTTGGAAGTCCTTTTGGTTTTGGTTTATTCTTCGTTTGCTAATTGGCGTAGGTGATCATATGCTCCATTTCGGTACACAAACTTGGATCACGTCCTTCTCGCCAGAGGACCGCAGGGGGCGCAATATTTCGTTATATGGACTGTTTTTTGGGATTGGCTTTGCAGCAGGACCACTGATGACGAGATTCCTTGCGATTAATGAAGCGATGCCGTTCCTCATTTCAGGTGCCATCAGTCTTGTCGCTTGGACGATGATCTTTTGGATTAAAAACGAATTTCCTGCTGAGGATATGGAAACAAGCAATTTTCTAGGAACATTCAAGCGATTTGGCCGTGTTTGGAAGTATGCATGGGTTGCCTTTCTCCCCCCATTTGGCTATGGATTTTTAGAGGCAAGCTTAAATGGTAATTTCCCTGTGTATGCCCTTCGAACGGGAATTGATATAAGTGCAGTATCTATTATCCTTCCCGCTTTTGCTGTTGGAAGTATTGTTTTTCAGTTGCCTTTAGGAATGCTAAGTGACAAGTATGGAAGGCGTCAAATTCTATTGCTTGTGATGCTTTCTGGGTTTATCGCATTTGCCGCTGCTGGTATGTTTCAGGATTCGGTAATTGGCTTATTGATTTGTTTCTTTATTGCAGGGATGCTTGTCGGATCGACGTTTTCATTAGGAATTAGCTATATGACCGACCTGTTGCCAAAGCAGCTCCTTCCGACAGGAAATTTAATGTGCGGGATTTTCTTTAGCCTTGGAAGCATTAGTGGGCCGTTTATCGGCGGGCTATCCATCCAATTCTTTGAAAATAGCTTTTTCTTTGTGATTAGTCTCATGCTATTCTTCATCTGGTTAGCACTACTCTCCTTTCGACCAAATGGAAAGCTGCAAAAGGATATGAGTATGGTCAAAGGGTAACTTCTGTTCAAGGGGATTCTTTTGGGAAAGGGCGTTGGTTCAGGCGGAAATCAACGGGCTCATACTATGTATCGCTGTATGAAATATTTAAAAGGCATCCGAGATGCCTTTTTCATTTTTATGGAGATTAGGTTATTTCAGCTCCTAGCGTTTGCTTTTCGGTGGCATTCTCTGAGACACTTCGGAATGCACCCTGCTTGGGTCTCGCCTAAAATGCTATTCCTCAAAGAGGCAAGCGCCCTCCGCCTCAATCTACCAACCTTCGTTTTTCTTAAGACTTTTTTCTTTTCTAAACTATAGAAATAGATAGAAGTGATGCGGGAATTTACGCCACACATTTTTTATATATAAAAAATAACTGTAGGAACACTCGAAGTTAGTGGAGTTTTCCTACAGTTTGAAAGATTAACCTTTTGCTTTTTTCCGCTGCGGCTTATTGACGATTAGAATTCCAGCAACTACAAGTGCCAGTCCAATCAACACTAAGAAATACAGCTGTTCTTTTAATAGGATGGAAGATAGCATGACCCCAAATACAGGGACCAAGAATAAGTAAAGTGAGACTTTCCCTACTTGGTTGTACTTCATAACATTGTTCCAAAGAATAAAGCCTGCAGCCGATAAGAAGGCAAGATAAAATAAGATGAGAGCAGACGCCCAATCAAAATCGAATGGCATGAGGCCAACTGAAACACCACCGATGAGAATGAGCCCAAAGGAGCCCAACAGCATTTGATAAGCTGTTATATAGATAACCTCCATATGGCGACTGCCATTACGGGATAAAATGTTCCCAAAAGCTCCCGCCATCATGGCGAACAGCAAAAGAATTTCCCCAATTCCAAATCCAACCTCATAATCTCCGCGTGGAATATTGACGAAAATGACCCCCGTAAACCCAACAATTAGCCCCATCGTTTTCAACCGATTTATCTTATCGTCTGGGTAAAGAAAATGAGCGAATACGATTTGAAAGAAAGAAGTTGTCCCAGCGATAATCGAGCCCTGAATACCCGTTGAATAGCTTAGACCAATATAAAATAAGATATATTGTAAGAACGTCTGAAAAGCACCAATTTTTACAATAGGTAGAATCGTTTCCTTACGAAGCTTCATGTTTCTGCCCAATAAAAAAAACACACTTAAGATTAATAAGCCTGCAAGAAAAAATCGGTACCCGGCAAACAGCATTTGCTCGCCTATTTCGTTCGGTTGTATATCCATCATCGAATAGCTCATCTTAATAAAGGGAAATGCACTCCCCCATAAGATCGTTGCTCCAACAGCTGATCCGATAATCCCAAGAGGATGCGTGAAAAACTTCTGTGCGTCCATCATTTTTGCCCCAATCAAATAATTTTGTAGCAAACACTTCACGTTTACATAAGATGTATGGTAAAGTAAATATATAAATATGTAAATGAAATAGCTCTAACGGCTTTACTGCTGTCATCCATTGGATGGCAGCTTTCGTCATTTTATAGGGGTATTGAAGGTGATTATTTTTCTCATTTAGAAGAGATCGGGGGAAGAGAAACATGAGTACAGAAGCGTTAGTAAAGAATCAAGCTCAACCGAAGGAAAGTCTTATTGAAAAATGGAAAGTACATGCTGAGCTCATTGCAGCCCTCCTTAGTGGTGTGTTAATTGCTACTGGCTGGATACTAGATAAAAATGATGCGGGCACACCATCCATTGTTGCTTTTATTCTAGCCTTTGTCATCGGAGGCTTCGCAAAAGCAAAAGAAGGAATTGAAGAAACGATTGAGAATAAAGAGCTGAATGTGGAAATGCTAATGATTTTCGCAGCAATTGGCTCAGCAATTATTGGATATTGGACGGAAGGCGCCATCTTAATCTTCATTTTTGCGGTTAGTGGCGCACTAGAAACCTATACAATGAATCGCAGTCATAAGGAAATTTCCTCCTTAATGGAGCTACAGCCAGAAGAAGCGCTTAGAATCTCAGATGGTATGGAGGAATTGGTTCCTGTTTCACAGCTTAAAGTAGGCGACCTGATTTTAGTAAAGCCTGGGGAACGCGTTCCTTCCGATGGAAAAATTACAAAAGGTCAGTCGACACTCGATGAAGCGACAATTACAGGGGAATCGGTTCCAGTCTCTAAAGGAATGCAAGACGAAGTATTTGCTGGAACAGTAAACTTAAATGGCTCCATTACCGTTGAAATTACTAAACCGAGTCATGAGACCCTTTTTCAAAAAATTATTGAGCTTGTACAATCGGCTCAAAGCGAAAAGTCGCCTTCCCAGCTATTCATCGAACGTTTTGAAGGCACATACGTAAAAGTGGTCTTAGCAGTTGTCGTCTTAATGATGTTCCTACCTCACTTCCTATTAGGGTGGAGCTGGACGGAAACTTTTTACCGAGCAATGATTCTATTAGTTGTTGCATCCCCATGTGCATTAGTCGCATCGATTATGCCCGCTACATTATCGGCCATATCCAATGGGGCGAAGCATGGAATCCTGTTTAAGGGCGGTGTTCACTTAGAAAATTTAAGTCACATTCAAGCAATCGCCTTTGATAAAACAGGTACATTGACAAAAGGGCGACCAGAGGTAACAGAAGTAATTGTGAAGGATGGACTTTCTAAAGAAGCTGTATTGCTATCTATTGCTTCCATTGAAAGTCATTCGAACCATCCGTTAGCTCAAGCAATCGTTAATTACACAAAGGCTACCTTAGAACAGCCGATTTTTTCACCTGATAGCCTTGAAGACGTGGCAGGCTGGGGTGTTAAAGCAACCATCAATCAAGATAATTGGAAGATTGGTAAAGCCGATTTCGTTGGGAAAGAGGCTGCCCAAGACTTTGCTAATGGAGCTGCTCTTGCGCTGGCAGAAGAAGGAAAGACAATTGTCTATGCAGAGAAAAATGGTGAAGTTGTCGGTTTGATTGCCCTCAAGGATGTCGTTCGTCAGGTGACAAAGCAAGCAATCGATGACTTGAGACAGCTTGGCATTTATACGCTTATGCTCACAGGAGATAGTGAGAAAACGGCAAAAGCCATTGCAGGAGAAAGTCATTTGAATGATTACATCGCCGAGTGTCTACCTGAACAAAAAGTGGATGAGCTAAAGAAATTAAAGAGCCGCTTTCAAACGGTCGCCATGGTGGGTGATGGCATTAACGATGCACCTGCTTTAGCAACTGCGAGTGTTGGAATCGCCATGGGTGAAGGCACCGACGTTGCTCTTGAAACAGCTGATGTCGTCTTAATGAAAAATGACTTGTCTAGGATTGCGGAGGCCATTCGCCTTTCCCAGCGAATGAATCGGATTATCAAGCAAAATGTCATCTTCTCAATCACGGTAATTATGTTCCTAATCGCATCAAATTTCCTTCAATTCCTTGATCTCCCATATGGAGTCATTGGTCATGAAGGAAGTACCATACTGGTTATTTTAAACAGCCTACGTTTATTAAAATCATCATGATTTGTAAATAGCGAAACCGCTCCAAGGTATACCCTTAGAGCGGTTTTTTTTATGCTTAGTGATATCCGTTTTGTCCGTTCGCAGAGCTAGATGTTTTATGCTTTGGTTTACTCTTTGAATTTTGCTTTGTCCCGCCGTCTTTTTTCGTGTGCTTTGTCATTTGTAGTCCTCCTTTTTTATTGGCTTCAACTATATTATGCTCGCCTCCACCTTTTTCATGAAAGGAAACTTAAGGATGGTTTAGCACTCCTTATCTTTGATTTGACTAGAAATGGCATTTATTTCTCCACCGAGAATCAGCATGATCCCTGTTAAATAAAACCAAATCATCAGAACAATTATCGCTCCAATACTTCCATACGTAGCTGAATAGTTTCCAAAGCTCCCTACATAATAGGAAAAGGCTAAGGAAACAAACGCCCATCCAACTGTAGCAAAAATCGCGCCAGGAATGACACTAACGCATGTCAATTTTTTATTAGGAGCAATCCAATATAAACTAACAAATACGATAAAGATAATGACTGAGCTGACAAGCCACCTGAGTGTATTCCAAATCGTTAAAAACTCACTAGAGAGACCAAAATTTGAAAACAGATATACACCAATCTGTTTCCCAAATACAGGTAATAATAACGCAACAATAATAACCAAAATCATCCCAAAGGTAAGCAAAATTGACATGCCTCTTGCAACTACAAACGATCTACTTTCAGTTACATTGTAGGCTTTATTAAAAGCTCGTACAATCGCATTAATCCCATTAGATGCAGACCAAATCGTCCCAATAACCCCAAAGGACAATAGCTTTCCATTTTGTTCATTTAAGATACCTGCAAGGTTTGTTTCGATTAAATCCATCGTTTCACCAGGGGCAAAATCGCGAATGACTGCAAGTAAATCTGCCTGTGTAATTGGTAAATATGGAAGCAAGGTAACAATAAAGATGAGCAAAGGAAATAAGGACAATAAGAAAAAGTATGCTAGCTGAGCGGCTAATCCTAGCACATCATCCTCTTGAAACCTCTTCCAGAGTAAAACGAAATAGGATCTCTTCTTTTTTATCACAGCACCACCTCAATTTTCCGTGCAATCTTTTTTTCAAAGCATATGTAGACTCAGCCTTCTTTATCCTTCGTAAAGACTTCTTTCGTGTCTTCGACCAAATCCTTTACCGCTGGTGTTAACCCTTTTAGTTCTTCAACTTGTCCAGAAATAAACGATACATCCTCACTCACTTGCTCAATAGTCGTTCGGATTTTTTGCGTCGTTTCTTTCACTTGTGTGACAGCCTCATTTGGGTGTTTTATATAATATGTTGCGGTTTGTGCCCCTTTTTTACAACTGCTTGTCACAGCTTGGCGCGTGTCTCGGTCGAACAAGCTGACAGCCCCTCCTGCTAACGCTCCAAATAACATCCCTTTCCAAAGCTTATTCATGTTCCCCATTTCTATTCTCCTCTCTTATATTCGATAGTTGAAACGAATTTCATTTAATAATCCTTCACATCCTTTATACACAAGCTCATATACCTCTTCAAAATTACCTGTGTAATAAGGATCTGGAACATTCTTATTTTGTGCATCTGGATGAAAATCTAATAGCATCCCAACAAAGGCTTTTGGATTTTCTGTTTTAAGACTTTTGATATTCAGCTGATTATCAGCATCCATTGCTAAAATATATTCGAATTTTTCTAGGTCGATCGCTTGAATTTGACGAGCAGTCACCCCTTCAAAACCAATTTGATGACTTGTTAATATTCTTCTCGTTCCTTCGTGGGGAGGTTTTCCAATATGCCAATCCCCTGTTCCTGCAGAATCTACTTGGATAATATGCTCCAACTTTTCCCTTTTTACAAGCTCACGAAACACGGCCTCCGCCATTGGTGAACGACAAATATTCCCTAAACAAACAAATAATACATTTATCATACATTAACCTCCTCTCCTACATTTTCCTTCATATCACTAGGTTCATGCAATAATTCCAGGAAGAATTTGTAGAAAATTAATAAATATACATTCTTTTTTAAAAATATACTTGACATTTGCACTATATTTTCAGAATATTCTTGTATGGACATTATCTTTTTTTAAAAAAATTCATCTTATTAAAGGGGGAGACAGAATGAGCATACAAGAATGGATTGATAGAATAAGTGGCTGGGTATGGGGACCACCTCTTCTAATTCTACTTGTCGGAACGGGGCTTTATTTAACTATCCGCATTGGCTTTCTTCAAATTCGCTTACTTCCTTATTCATTAAAGCTCGCGTTTACAAAAAAGCAAGATAAAACATCAGATGGGGACATCTCACATTTCCAAGCACTTATGACCGCGCTGGCTGCGACTGTTGGAACAGGAAACATTGCCGGTGTAGCAACTGCAGTCTTTACAGGGGGACCTGGTGCAGTATTTTGGATGTGGATTACCGCCCTTGTTGGAATGGCAACGAAATATGCAGAGGCGGTTCTAGCTGTTAAATACCGCGTTACGGACGAAAACGGAGAAATGTCCGGCGGTCCGATGTATTATCTAGAACGTGGTCTCGGTCAGAAATGGCTAGGAGTTATGTTTGCCCTTTTTGGCGCCATTGCCGCTTTTGGAATCGGAAATTTAGTACAATCCAATTCGGTTGCTGAAGTTGTTGAAACGACCTTTTCCGTTCCTACCTGGGTCACTGGACTTGTTTTAGCTATTTTCACTGCTTTAGTTATTCTAGGTGGAATAAAAAGCATCGGAAAGGTTACAGCTTTCTTTGTTCCAGTAATGGCATTTTTCTATCTAATCGCTGGGCTGATTGTAATGATTATGAATGTTGATTTACTCCCAGGAGCCATCGCCTTAATTTTCACAGATGCCTTTACTGGTGAAGCCGTAGCAGGTGGTGCTTTAGGTACGGTCATCCGCTGGGGGGTTGCTCGTGGAGTGTTCTCAAATGAAGCTGGTTTAGGTTCAGCACCAATTGCTGCTGCAGCAGCAAAAACGGATATGCCTGCACGCCAAGCTTTAGTGTCTATGACACAAGTATTCATCGACACAATTATCATCTGTTCAATCACTGGAATTACCCTTGTTATGGGTGACCTTTATACAGGAGATGTCACAGGTGCTGCCTTAACATCCATTACTTTTGAGAAATTCTTAGGAACGACTGGTGCCTATATTATTGCACTAGGATTATTGTTCTTTGCTTCATCTACGATCATTGGCTGGTCTTATTACGGGGAAAAATGCTTCTCCTACTTGTTCAATAACCAAACGATCATTATTTATCGCATACTGTTTGTGGTCGCTGTATTCTTCGGAGCGATCCTTCAGCTAAAAGTGGTTTGGGGGATTGCGGATATCATGAACGGCTTAATGGCCTTCCCGAACCTCGTCGGCCTTCTCGGACTTTCAGGAGTCGTCGTTCTAGAAACGAAAAACGTTCTGAATGCGATCAAACAGGAAAAACAAGAAAAGACTTTAAGTGTATAATTTTATTTAAATCCGGCTGACCAGTTCAGTCGGATTTTTCATTGACTTTTACACCTTAAAGTGGAAAGATGTTAATAACAAGTGTGAAAGGATGAACGGCGTGGATTTAACACAAAAGTCAACAGAAAACGTAGAATTCATGATTGAAAAAATAAAAGAGAAGCTAAAGGTCTTAAACCTTGGTGCGATTAAACCCTCCCATTTTGATGAAGAAATGTATGAAGAATTAAAGGATATTTATGAACTTGTAATGAAGAAAGACTCCTTTAGTCCCAATGAAATGCAAGCATTAGTTGAAGAGCTTGGAAACTTGAGGAAAATGTAAGAAAAAAAATCCATTCCAATTGGAGTGGATTTTTTTCTTTAGTGTAAGACCTTTGAAATTAATAGGGTATGATGATCCGCAAGAGAAAGTTCTTCCCCGCTATCTAAATACCGAATAAAAGGCCTTTGTATATTGCTTTTAATTTTCGTCACAATCGCATTTCGATCATTATTTAATGTTACTTTAGTACCTGGAATATACGGGGGAACTTCTTGAACAAATAACTGAACAAGTTCTGGCGAAAACATCTTTCCACTATTGACCATAATATATTCCATTGCTTCATGAGGTGGAAGATGCTCCTCTGAAATCATGTGTTCATAGACATTCGAGATGCTACAGATTTGTGCAAACTCATGGATTTGTTCCCCAGTTAGCTTCCTTGGTTTCCCTTCTCCATTAACCCATTCATGATGCTGGTAAGCTACATGTGAAGCGAGCAAACTAATTTCTCTCACCTTTCGCATATACTCAAAGCCTGCCTTCGGATGATCCACTTCCCTATCTGTAAGGACTTTCCCAATATCATGTAGTAAAGCACCTATTGCAAGATCCTTCAACTGAAGCTGATTAATATTCTTCTTCTTCGCAATTTGCATAGAAAGCAGCGCCACATTAACCGCATGAGCATAAGGAGCTAGTTCCTCCGCTTGGGAGGAAGCAGGAATCAAGATAAGTGCTTTCCGCTTGGCGACCTCTTCCACTAATTTCACCACTAGCCTTTGAAGCTCACGCATTGGGATTTCCTCCCCTTTGCGCACTGCTTCAAACGCATCTTGAACCACCTTAATGGCATCAATCCATGTAGGAACATTGACCATTTCCTCCATAGTAATCCCGCGACTCTCAGCATCTTCAACGAAGATATAACGAATATCCATCGCTTTTAATTTTTGTAAGTAGGTAGGATGAATGGTCCGACCCTCAGCAAGCAGCACGCGCCGATGACGATCATACACTGGCCTCGCTAACTGCATGAGCAACTCGTTGTATTCATCTATGCTAATCAATCTCATGTATCGCTTGTCGCCCCTCTTTCCACCACTCTTTACTCTAGTATACAAATCCATGCAATAGCTTGTCACTACCAACCGCTCAAAATTATCAGGAAAATTTAGTGAGGCGAAAGGAATGTGGCGCGATATGATAATGACGTATATGGAGCGACGGCTTAATGGTGGGTTGGAGGGGGGGCTTACGATGATGGATGCTTTCTTTGGGACGAGGTTAGCTGGATTAGGCTGGGTTGATGTAGTTTTGGGTTATCCTGTCCGAATCATACGCCTCTTCGGACTCCGATTGCACTTTTTCCGATTTCTCTGTCCGAACCAAGGGCCACTTCGGACTCCGATCTGACTTTTTCTGGGTAGTGTAAATTATTTTGTGTAAATGATTGAACATGTGCTTGATAGTCAACAATAATCTTACCTACTAGGGGGATAGGGCAATGCTGGGGAGCAACCCGAGCACCAAGTGGGGTTCTGTACAAAAGGAAGAGAGGATTTTCCTCTCTTTTTCCCTTTTGGGAGAACCTAAAGCGATAAACCCTTAAGGCATTGCCCTAATACGTAGGAATGCTAGGACAGAACTTATTTCCCAAGCCGACCAGCGAACATGATTTCAAACTGTTGCCTACATTCCATCCACCCTGGTACAGGTACAGTCCATCGGTCTGTCACCCCCATAGTGGCCAGAAAAACAATCTTACGTAAAGAATTATCTGTTGGATAAGCTGTTTTGGTTTTCGTAACTTTTCTTAACTGCCTATGGAAAGCTTCAATAGTATTCGTTGTATAAATCAGTTTTCTTATCTCTACTGGATAGGAGAAATAAGTAGTTAACTCCAACCAATTTGTTTCCCATGATTTAATAATTGCAGGATACTTCTGTCCCCACTGTTCTTTGAAATCTTGAAAAGCACTTTCAGCTTTTTCTAAAGTAACCGCTTTATAAACTAACTTTAAATCAGCCATAAGTTCTTTGCGGTATTTCATAGGGACACCTTTTACATTGTTTCGTAATTGATGAATAATACATGACTGTATATCTGTCTTTGGGAACGTAGCGCTAATCGCCTCAGAAAAGCCTGAAAGCCCGTCCTTACAAACAATAAGAATGTCTTCAACTCCTCTGCTTTTAAGATCCTGGCAGACATTCAGCCAGAAGCTAGCGCTCTCATCCTCACCAATCCAGATTCCAAGTATATCCTTAATACCATCGGTATTAATCCCTAATACCGTGTATGCGGCTTTACTAACAATTCGATTTTCATGCTTTACCTTAAAATGAATAGCGTCTAAAAACACGATAGGATAAACAGGTTCTAGTAGACGAGACTGCCACTCATAGACCAGGGGTAAAATCTTATCTGTGACTTTACTGACCAAACTTGGTGAAACATTGACTCCGTAGATATCTTTCATGTGTTGCTCGATATCTCGAGTAGACATTCCCTTAGAATAGAGAGCAATAATTTGATCTTCAAGTCCATTGATAGAAGTTTCATACTTCTTGATAATCTGTGGCTCATATTCACCTTTTCGATCCCTAGGTATACTAAGAGGAGTCTCTCCAAGCTTTGTTTTAATCGACTTTTTACTATATCCATTACGACTATTTCCTGTATTATTCCCAGAAGAATCATGCTTGGAATAACCTAGATGTTCCTCAATTTCAGCCTCAAATACCTGTTGAAGTGTTTCTCTAAACAATTCTTTCATCATCATATGAATATCATCAACAGTTTGGCATTGACTAGCTAATTCTCTTACAGTTAGATCTCGAAAACTTTGCATAAACGACCATCTCCTTTAATGGAAAGTATATCCATTTACACAAAATTTTATACGCTCTCTCTTTTTTCGCTTTCCTTGTCCGAACCCAGCACCTCTTCGGACACATTTCACTCTTTTTCCGCTTTCCCTGTCCGAACTAAGGGCCACTTCGGACTCCATTCACTCTTTTTTCGCTTTCCCTGTCCGAACCCAGCACCTCTTCGGACACATTTCACTCTTTTTACGCTTTTCCTGTCCGAACCAATGGCCACTTCGGACTCCGATCTCGCTTTTTCCGCTTTCCCTGTCCGAACCATGCACCTCTTCCTACTCGGCTAACACTTTCCCACAATATAACCCGAACTTCTTACCCCTCTTGATCCGTCAAAATAACTGGACCTTCTTTTGTTATCGCAATGGTATGTTCAAACTGGGCAGAAAGTTTTCCATCTGTTGTTCTAGCTGTCCAGCCATTGGCGTCCATCTTCGTTTGGTATACCCCAAGGTTAATCATGGGTTCAATCGTAAAAACCATGCCTTCCTTGATACGAGGGCCTTTCCCTGGGAGACCGAAATGAGGGACATCTGGCTTTTCGTGAATCGAGGCACCAATCCCATGGCCAATAAAGTCACGAACGACAGAGAAACCTTCTCCTTCTGCATACGTTTGAATTGCATGGCCGATATCGCCAATTCGCTGGCCCATTTGACTGGCTTCGATTCCTTTATACAATGCATCCTTTGTCACTTTTAACAGCTGTGATGCTTCATCTGATACTTCTCCTACTGCATAGCTCCAAGCCGAATCCGCTAAAGCTCCATTTAGGTTGACTACCATATCAATTGTGACAATATCTCCTTCTTTTAACGCCTCTTTGCGAGGGAAGCCATGGCATACCTCGTCATTTATACTAGCGCAGGTCGCATATTCATAACCCTTATACCCTTTTTGCTGTGGAGTAGCCCCATGCTTCTTTAAAAAACCCTCAACAAATTGATCGATTTCCCATGTTGATACACCTGGAGCAATCATTTTGGCAATTTCTTTATGGCAAGCAGCCAATACTTCTCCTGCTTTTTTCATCATTTCTATTTCACGCTTCGATTTTAACACAATCATAATATTCCCTACCTTTCAGTCACTTTTACATTAGAGTATGATTCATCTCCTTCATTTTATCGCTAGAATGCGACAATATCAAAAGAATGGTCAGTTGATGTGTGCCCATTTTCATTACACTCAATTTAAGCTTCGTAACACAAAGCCTCATATAAATAGCCCTCCTAAAAAGGAGAGCTCCAACGTAACTTTATACGTTTGCTGTATTCTTGCCCCCAACAATCTGTTCAAAGTATATGAGTGCAAGCATATCTTCATCGACCCATTGATTCTCTCCCCAAGTTTCGTTTAGAAAGATTTTCGCTACTGCTTCTTTCCGCTCTCCCCCGAGTGCAGCATCTTGCAATGCTACTAGACTTTCATAGATTTTTGTCATAAGCTTTGCTACTCTTTTGCAGTGATATGTTTTCGTATCTTGATTTCCTAGCGATACAAAGCTTATAAGCTCGTGTAATTGCTTCATGCCTTTTTGAATGGGAGCAGTGTGTGCTTGAAGTCTTTCAGGCAACTGAATCAACTCGTCTGTCATGACTTCTAAAAATAATGTATGAGCTTCATAATATTCAATCAATCGAAGTACTTCAAGACCTAGTATATTTGCCGTTCCTTCCCAAACTGTCAGCACCTGAGCATCTCGTAATAGTCTAGGGGTAACGAAATCCTCAATATACCCATTTCCACCAAACATCTCAATCGCCTCATGAGAAAAGTGGATCGCTTGTTCAGCTGATTCCATTTTCAACAAGGCAATCAATAATCGGGTCATTACTTCATCTTGCTTATTCCCCGCCAGTGCTGTTACTTGATCAAACAGGTTTACGAGTGAAAAGATCGCACTTGTTTCCACCTCCTGCTTAACGGCTAGCTTGACTAACGATTCTTTCACCATTGGGAAATCAGCTAAGAACCCACCAAACGTGTGTCTCGAAAACGCATAATTTCTCGCTTCTAAAAAAGCTCTTCTCATAATTCCAGCAGAAGCAATCGCATTACAAATCCGGGATAAGTTAAGTGCCTCCATCATATAATAGATTCCCTTGTTCATCTCACCAACTAAATAAGCCTCTGCTCCGTGAAAAACAACCTCTCCCGATGGAACTGCACGTACACCTAACTTGTCTTTTAACCTTCTAATTTCTAGATTATTCAATTTGCCATTGTCCGTCCTCCATGGAACAAGAAAGAGACTTAAGCCTTTTGTCCCCTTAGGACTTCCTTCACAACGAGCTAAAATCATTGCCACACCACATGCCCCTGCATTTGATGCGAAATATTTTTCCCCATAAATTCTATAATGACCATCTTCTAATCTTGCTTGAACTTCATTCGCTCCAACATCTGATCCGCCTTGACGCTCGGTTAAAAAGGTTGCTCCTTCATACAACTCCACTTCACCAGTGGATATCACATGGGGAAGATACTTTTCCTTTAACTTCTTATCTGCATAATGATCAATTAGGTACGCTGTCGCCATCGTTAATGTCACTGGACAATAAAATCCAGGTTCAGAGTGGGAAAGAAGGTACCCTTGAGCATATGAGTAAAGATAATTCCCCTTTTTATTTAATTCAGGGATTTCCTTATGTACATAGCCCACTATTCCAACTTGATACGTTTGCTCAACCGTTTTTTTGTACCCCTCATTTACCCAAACATGCGATATATCCTCACCGTACTGGTCAAACTTAATTAACCTTGGCTGTCCCTCTCGATCGGTATGTACGGCCCTTTGATCAATTTCGGTCCCGCATAGTTCACCAAAACGGGTTAATTCCTCTTCTGCCCACTTGAAAAAATTCTCTTCTAAGTACTTTTTTAATATAAATGATAAATTAGGATCCTCTTGAAAAAAATTCACATCGTACCCCCTTTTAATAATTAGAATTTTCTGTTATTAATATTATCAATCAATCCCTAATAAACATCAACAGGATAGGAGCTTTTCTAAATATTGTAAACTAGTTAATTGTTTCGGTTTACGATATGTTATACTAACTTATAGAACATTTCCCACATCAATCTATGGAACTACGTTAACAAATTTGCTAATATGAAAATAATTAGACAGATAAAGGTGAGTGACAGATCGATGATTGGAGATCGTGTAAAAAAGCTAAGACAAGAAAAAGAAATGTCTCTATCAGAATTAGCAGAGCAAGCCGGTGTCGCCAAATCGTACTTAAGCTCATTAGAAAGGAATCTACAAACGAATCCTTCCATCCAATTCCTTGAAAAGATATCCAATGTTCTAGGTGTGTCTGTTGACCAGCTCATACATGATCAGCATTCTACAGATGAGCTCGATTCTGACTGGATCAATATCATTAAAGAAGCGATGGATTCTGGAGTAACGAAGGACGAATTTCGTGAATTCCTAGAATTCCAAAAGTGGAAAACGAAGCAAAATCAATAAAGTAAGAGCCATTAGGTTGTTCCTAAGTGGCTCTTGCTTGCGAAGCCCATTAATATAAAAAAGCATTTCCCAAAAGATCAACTTCTTCCAAGAAACACTTAAGTGCTGATATGGTATTTAGTTGTTACTCTTAAGCGGTTTCTTCACGATAAACTCCTTTACATTTTCTTTTCTTAGAAACTCTCTAATTTGATCAAGTTCAATTCCCATCCGTTTTGCCTCTAACATTAACCTCACCCAGTCATTATCTAGGTTTTTGCTAAAGTTCCTATTCTTCACTAGTTTATTCCCCCTAAAATACGTAGCGTATTCCAGGCAACCCAGCCATCATAGTATGAATACATACCTTAGATCTGTGATTTTGCGCCCTTATTTTTCAATAAGTATGCCTTTTTCTAGTTAAGACCTCCATAGCTTCTAATACTATCTTACACAATATCTGCAATGAAAATTGGCACTTCTTGTAAGGTTTGAATATTTTGTGACCATGACAAAACTACACCATTCACCAAATTCTCTTAAAAAATTTATTATAATCAGTTTGGACTCCATTTTTTCTGTTATTTACCTTTACCTAAACATAGGTAATTCTGTTAGATTCCTTACACTTCTGTCGAATTCTTTTTTTATTTTTTATGATGGTAATAGGAAATAAGTCCTTTAGGATGACTGACGAAAGGGGTTCGTGTATTGGTGGAGCTTCTTCGTAAACGGCCACGGATATATTGGAATACGTTCTAATGTCACCGCATCAAAAAATGGATAGCCTGTTAAATCATTCCCACAAATGGGACAAATCCATTTACCTACTTCACTGCTGCTAAAGGATGGACGATTACATTTCGTACAATTTTTTCTGTACATGGATTCCCTCCAATTAAGAAGCATCAATCTTTGTTTTTCTATAATAGATCAAGAGTAGAGCTCCTCCTGCGCTAAGGAAGACAACACTTGTTAATAAGAAATTAAACGTATTAGTAGCTGTATTAGGGAGTTTGTCTTTCATTACTGGTGTCACTAAGATATCATCATCTGTTGGATTGGGTGGATCATCGTTTGGGGCTTCTGGAGTTGTTACACTGTCTATTTCCTCTGCATAGAACTTGAGCACAAATTCAGCCTGTGATCCCTGGTAGCTATTTCCCAGCTCATAAGGCATTGTTACTTGAAACATCAATGTTTCCTTTTGACCTTTTGCTAAATTTCTAGGAGTAACTCCTTTAAACTCTTTTACTTTCCCCTCATAGAGCACTTTTGAACCGCTAAGGACAAGAAAGTCTAACTGCTCAAATAACCCTTTAACTGACTTGCTATTCTCAATAACGGTCGTATAGGAAAAATCTTTATTCCCATCATTTACAATCGTAATCTCTCTCGGCATCCAATCTCCTGGCTTGATATTATGAATCATGTATTCAATTCCATTTGACTGGATTGTAATTTCCATCTCATCCTTAGCTTCATCAGCTAAAACAAGGATTGGAAATAATGAATAGGTTATCACTAGTAGGAAAATCAGCAATGGCTTTGCCAAAGGTCTAATATTCATGGCATTACCTCACTTATAATAATTAGTAGAAAAAGGCAGGATAGTCCATCCCACCTTTTCTCTTTTAAAAAAATCCTATTTTCTTTCTCCTGCACCTTGTTTTCCTTCGAATGTCCATTTAAGCTGCAAAGAATCGCCTTGGAAATGGTTTTGATCATTGCCATTATCAACAAACTCAAATTGAACATACAACTTATCTGATGTTCCAGCCTTCAAGCCATCATTTTCTTCAAGGAAAGGAACAAATATTTTGTTTTCTACAGCATCTGGAGTCATCGACTTTAAGTCAAATAAAGTTGTACTGTAGATCACATGACTTGCTGGAATAGAACCTGGAGGAGCTGTCTCTTTATCAGAGTTGTATAAGAAGTTTACTCGGATATGCTTTCCAAAGTCATCACCAGCATTATCTCCTGCACCTGTAACTGTATAATCGGTCTTTAACAATACTCGAGCAATATCCAATGACCCATTATTGTGGAGGTTGAAACTACGCGTCATCCAATCTCCAGGCTTTAAATTGCCGATATCAATGATGGTAGTCGGAGATGCATTTAAGTCTAATGTACCTGCAGTAAATTTGCTTGTCGTTTCTGCAGTATCATTAAAGTAAGCAAATGTTCCTCCACCAATTAAAGATAAACCTAATGCTGCTGACGCAATCCCCATACCTAATTTTGTTTTAATACTCATATTCATTTTCCTCCTCTACCCTCTTCGGGTATGTAATATATATATTGACCCTTATGTTTCCATAAGGTGACCAACCTTGTTAGACCGTTTCTTCGTTTGATGCGGACTTCTTTGTTTTTGAATCAATTTCCCTTATTGTTTGGTAAATGCTGAAGCCAGCATAGCCAATTAAGAAAATTCCAGGGATGATCAGCAGCATTGCACTACCTGCTGGTGATTTACTGAAATCAATAAAATATCCTAAATAAGGAATCGTAAAGCCCGAATACTTAGCGACAACATTATCTGATAGGACGGGAGTCAAATCCTTTGATTTGTTGTTATCCCCTCTTGTTTCATAGAGAATGTTGTTACCACTCTCAATCACTCCCACAATTCGATGGGTAGTTAATTTCTCAGGGCCATCTTGGTATGTGATAATGTCATCCACTTTTAAATTCTTTTTTTCATTTTCTACAAGTGGTTTAACACCAATTACGGACCCTGTTTTAAAGGTAGGCTCCATCGAACCAGATAAAACAGACTTTAGTTGATACCCAAAGGCTTGTGGTTCGCCTCCAGAAGCTTTCGATGATACAACTAGAAATGCCATCATCACTAAATTTATAAAAAGGATCAGTGTGATCAAGTTGCTAGTAAGCTTCAACAATCTATTTCTAGTAATCTTCAAGAGTTACACCTTCCCGCCTCATGTTACTTGTAATTTATATACAATCATCCTCCAGACTCTTCGCTGGTTCTCCATTTGCTTGGATCTGGACGATGTTGTTTATTTTCATTTTTCCCCTGTCTCACCAGCTGCACTCCGAATAGTAGAACACCCTTGTAAAGCTTCTTCCCTAAGGGCTTTCCTCTTCAGAGTCCTTTTCATCGACTTCTTCAGTTGGTGATTCCTCTTTAATTGGTTCTGTTCCTTCCCCATCTTCCTGTTGTAGCTCTTCTACTTCTTGCTCAGAATCTTCCTCATCTTCTTGGTTTGATTCTTCAGCTTCCTCTAATTGTGATCCTTCAGCATCTTGTTCGGATTCTTCTTCCTCTTCTGATTCCGTTTCCTCTTCATCAGGTGTTGTTTGTTCACCTTCTTCATCTGCTTCCTCTTCATCAGATGTTGTTTGTTCATCTTCTTCAACTGCTTCCTCTTCTACATCATCTTGCTCTTCAGAATCACCTTTCTCTACATCCTCTTCTGACTCTTCCTCATCACAGTGATCAGATTCATCTTCCTTGCATTCTTCTTCCTCTTCCCACACGCCTGCTGTAATCACAAACTGATCTAGATCAGAATCAGAAAAGGACGCATTCGTTAAGCCTGTAGAAAAAGAGGTGATCCCCACTACCAAATACCAAACTCCTGCAATTTTAATGACAAACCAAAACGCTTTGTTCTTTTCACGGAACTTCCTAATTCGTTTGTACCTTATTCGAACCCCCTCCTTACAGGCTTAGTTCTTTTTAATGTTCAATTTCGTTCTTTTTATCGAACTCACAAGTTGAGTATAGTGCATTTGTAATAGTTTGAAAAATCGCAAATTTGGTTGATTTTTCGTTTTAAAGAACATTTTTCGTTCGTTTTCTAGAAATACCTCTCGTTATCTAATGATTTTGTATTTTTTAAAGAACGTTTTTGTTCGTTATAATGTTTTTATATTTACACTACAATTTAAGGGGAAATCCAATATGGTGGGAAAACGAATAAAGCAGGCAAGATTAAAAAGAGGGTATTCTATTAATGAGTTAGCGGAGAGAGCTGGTGTGTCTAAGTCATATTTAAGCTACATAGAACGAGGTATTCAAGAAAACCCTTCATTACAGGTGTTAGCGAAATTAGCGAAAACTCTTGGAACAAGTGTTGAGGAATTATTAGGCTCCCCGAGGGAAGAGTGGAAAATGAAAGTGCAGGTTGACAATGAATGGGTGGAATTAATAGAAGAAGCAATCCATCAAGGGGTGAGTAAGGAGGAATTCGCTTATTACTTGGACTTCATTAAGTTTAAACGAGCGAACGAGGAGCACGGGAAATGAACGGTAGATCCTGGTTACTCCTTCTTGCAGGACTGTGTTTGACAGCCGGAGTTCTGCTTTTAACGTATTCCTTTTCCCAATTACTTAAGCAAGATAGAAGCTTTAACAAGGCATTAGATACCGCTCATGCAATCGTAGAGAAACAAAATGTTCTTCAAAAAGAACAAACTCCATCACAGGTGACTTATCAACAAGGAGATATCATCGGACTATTACAAATTCCAACATTAACAGCAGAGCTCCCTATCATCGAGGGAACGAATGAGGATGAGTTAGAAAAAGGGGTTGGGCACTATTCAAAGACTGCACTTCCTGGCCAAACAGACCAAATTTTATTATCCGGTCATCGTGATACCGTATTTAGAAGAATAGGTGAGCTGCAAAAGGGGGATCACCTTTCAATCAAAATGAGGTATGGAGAATTCACGTATGAGATTTACGACTTCTATATCGTGGATGCCGATGACACGTCAGTTATACGTTCAACGGCCCCAAATGAAATTTTAACACTATCCACCTGTTATCCCTTTTCCTACATTGGCAATGCCCCATATAGATATGTCCTATCAGCTAAACGAATTAAAAAAAATCAGCCCCATTAGGGACTGATTTCTTTATTTTTGAAGGGCCACTGCAATTCTAGATCCAACTTGCGCATTATGTTTGACTAATGCGATATTTGCCGTTAGGCTCTTTCCTTCTGTAAGTTCTTTCACTTTTCCAAGTAAGAAAGGAGTCACCTTTTTCCCAGCGATGTTGTTTTCTTTTGCTTCTTTTAATGCAGATTCTATTACACTAGTAATAAATGACTCTTCTAGAGCTGATTCTTCTGGGATTGGGTTTGCGATTACGACACCGCCATTTAGGCCAAGCTCCCATTTGGCACGAATCATATCAGCTGCTTCCTTCGCTTCGTCTACACGATAGTTCACTGAAAATGGGCTTGTACGTGTATAGAATGCTGGAAGTGCATCTGTTTCATATCCAATAACAGGTACGCCGTTCGTTTCAAGATACTCTAGTGTAAGGCCAATATCAAGAATTGATTTCGCACCTGCACAGACGACCGCAACATTTGTTTTCGCTAGCTCTTGAAGATCGGCTGAAATGTCCATCGTTGTTTCCGCTTCACGATGCACGCCGCCAATACCGCCTGTAACAAACACTTCAATTCCAGCAAGCTCGGCACAGATCATCGTAGCTGCCACAGTTGTTGCACCATGCTTTTTCTTAGCAATTAAATAAGGAAGGTCTCGTCTACTTGCTTTCTCAATTTCATTGCTCGTTGCTAAAAACTCTAACTCTTCATTCGAAATACCGATTTTTATTTTTCCATTCAGAATGGCAATTGTTGCAGGAACCGCACCGTTATCACGGATAATTTGTTCTACTTCTTTTGCTGTTTCCACGTTTTGTGGATATGGCATCCCATGTGAAATGATTGTAGACTCCAAAGCTACTACAGGCTTTTTCGCTGCCATTGCATCTTGTACCTCTTTAGAAAACTCTAATAGACTATTTAACATGTTGCATTCTCCTCACTTAAAGTATTGTTTGTAGGCTTCTTGTAATCGTATATGGTTTAAGGTAGTACTTACAGTATCATGTGATTGAAGAGTTAGTAAGGAACAAGTCATTCCTACTTTACATGCATCCTCTGTCTTCAATCCTTTTAAATGAGCATATATGATCCCTGCAACTAAAGAATCGCCAGCACCTGTTACATCTGACACTTCTACCTTTGGTGGAAGCAAAACGCCGGCTTCTCCTTCTTTAGTGAAGAAAATCAAACCCTTATCTCCACGAGTAATCACTACCTTTTCTACTCCTTTGTTCATAATCAGCTCTGCCGCTTTAAAGAAGTCTCCATCGTTTTTGATATCAATTCCTGATAGAGCTTCTGCTTCATCACGATTGGCAATCAGCCACGTTACACCCTTTAAGTTCTCTGGTAGTTTTTTAACCTTAGGAGAAGATACAGGCGTAATACAAAGTGGAATCTGCTCCTCCTCACAGCGATTAATCACTGATTTCAACACATCAGCTGAAAAATTTGTATCCAGTATGACCAGCTCAGCTGAAAAAATGTAGCCCCATTTCTTTTCAATCCATTCCGTAGAAACCGTATCGTAGATTGACATATCCGCTAATGCTACGTTCATTTCTCCTTCTTCATCCAGCACGGCTGTATAGGTTCCCGTTTGCATCTTGGGCAATACCTGTGAAGGCGTTAAATCGACGAACGATTTTGTGTGATCCATCAGCCACTGACCACCATGGTCATCCCCAACAACAGTCAAAAGAGAAGATTTTGTCCCAAGTCTCCCCAAGTTTTCCGCAATATTCCTTGCTACACCTCCGCAAGATTGCGTGCTTGTAGCAGGGTTTGATGTCCCGATTTCCAAATGATCAATCACTTGAATTTTCCTGTCAATATTGGCTCCACCTATGCATAGAATGTCTTTCTTTTTTGGCAGTACATAAGCACGCCCTAGGATTTTCCCTTCTTTTATAAGGGAGGAAATATAGCCTGCTACAGCTGACCTTGAAAGTCCTGTTTGCTCTGCTAATTCATTTTGTGCGATAAAAGGGTTTTCGTGAATAAGTCGAATAATGAGTGCTTCTTTATCCTTTAAGACCAAATCATCACCGCCTCTTAAACATTTGTCTTTATTATAAACATTTGTCTATGGGTTTTACAAGTAAATTTTCCAATGTAAGTGTATTCTTTTTAGAGTCAACAGATAATTTTGAACGTTTTGTGAATTTTATTTGTCTTTTTTGTGATTATTAGCATATAATGGATATAACTAACAGCATAAACAATCATTTAGGGGGGATTTCGATGGTAGCCATTCATATTTTGAATTTCACATTTCCAATTGCATGTATGATCGGGTTTGGAATCATGCTAGATCATATGTGTAAACCAAAGACACCCGTTCAACAGGAGTCGAATGAGTAGCATCAATGTAAACGCTTACGTTTATAGCTGTGCAAACAGCCTTTTTTTTTTGCAAAAAAAAAGCCAGACCCTATTAGGTTTGACTTGATGTTAAAGGTAATATAAGAATTTCTACACGGCGGTTTTGGGCTCTTCCCTCTTTCGTACCATTTGAAGCAGCGGGCTGAAATTCACCAAACCCTTTTGCACTGAACCAACGAGGGTCTAAGTCTTTATTTTGCAGAACAATTTTCATGAAATTCACCGCTCTCATTACACTCAATTCCCAGTTCGATTCATAACGAGCGTTACTAATCGGAACATTATCTGTATGTCCACTAATTATTATGTTCCTAACCGGGTCCATAACGAGCAATTCCGAAATCTCCTTGGCAATCTTTAAGTCTTCCTTTCGAACATCTGCACTTCCTGATTGGAAAAGAACATTGTCTCGAATTGTAACCAATAGCCCTTCACCCGTTAGAGATGTATCTAATTGATTCTTCAGGTTGTTTTTTTGAATATAGCTGTTTACTTTCTGCTGAATGGTCTTTAACTCTTGCTGATCAATCTTAATTTTGGCTTCCTGGTCAAGCTTTTCTTCTGTTTGTTCTTCTTGCTTCTCTTCTTCATCTTCTGCTTCTTCTACTGAATCCATTTGATTCTGCGGCATTGGGCTTGGGTAGTCAAAGATTCCCGTCCCACTAGTAAAAGCCTCATTAAATACTTCAGACATCGCTTGAAACTTCTTAGCATCAACACTACTCATGGAAAATAATACGATAAATAACGCTAGAAGAAGAGTAAGTAGATCCGCGTAAGGGATTAGCCAAGATTCATCAACATGCTCCTCATGATGCTCTTTCTTTTTCCGTCTACTCATCCTTCTTCCCACCACTTTCTTCTAGGAATTGTTTCCTTTCTCCAGCAGGTAAATAAGATGCTAGCTTTTGCTCAATGACCCTTGGAGCTTCTCCTTCAAGAATAGAAAGGACTCCTTCTATCATCATATATTTTACTTTTGATTCTTGCTTTGATTTACGTTTCAGCTTGTTTGCGAATGGGTGCCATAATACATACCCTGTAAAAATCCCCAATAAGGTAGCGATAAACGCCGCCGAAATGGCATGACCTAGCTTGTCAATATCACTCATATCTTGTAAAGCTGCAATTAATCCTACTACCGCTCCTAACACTCCTAGTGTAGGTGCATATGTGCCGGCTTGTGTAAAGATTAGCGCCCCAGATTGGTGTCTATCTTCCATTGCTTCAATCTCTTCAGATAAAACATCGCGGATATAATCAGCACTTTGTCCATCTACAGCTAACGACATTCCACTTTTTAAAAAATCGTCCTCAATCTCATTTACCTTTGCCTCTAATGCAAGCAAACCTTCTTTACGAGCAAGCTGTGCCCAGTCAGAAAACATCCGAATTAACTCTTTTGGATCCATCGACTTACGCTCTTTAAAAAGGATTCCAAATAATTTTGGTACGCGTTTGATCTCAGTTGTTGGGAAGGCAATTGTTACTGCCCCAGCCGTTCCGACAAGAATAATTAAAATCGCAGCAGGATTTATTAATGCAACTGGACTTACTCCTTTAAAGAACATACCAATTCCAACAGCCAAAAACCCTAAAATTAAGCCTATTAATGATGTTTTATCCATTCCGCTCACCTGTCTTTTCCTATCAATAAATAGTTCTATTATCCTATTATACTCAAACTCTATTGCCGAGCAAATATAACTCCCTATTTATTTCGACACAAATCGGCTATATTTTAACCTTTTTTCCCAACTTTTTATGTGATTGGTAGTGAAAAATAAACAACTCAATCCATCGACTAGTATTTTAGAACTAGAAAAATGTACCAACTAGAGTTTAAACTCCTCACCCTAGTGAGAGATGATCGAAGAGACACGAGCGATTTCTACCTATCTGGGAGCGAACGCTCACTACTTGCTCTAGTCAAGATCAACTCCCGGAAAAAAGACCTATTCACCTACTACGAAAATGAGAAAAGAATATTAGTCTTAGTAGATTTTCATTTAACAAAATAATACGGTAATTTCGAAAAGGGTTTAAATTTAGCTCTTATTTTTATTGAACCTTGGTTTACTAAAATAAGCTGCTAGAAGCATGAACGACAGTGCAAATACAATACCTACCGCTTCTTGGTTGAATAGTATAGAAACAGGGATAGTGAAAGCAGCGAGCATAAAACAGAATTTCATCAAATTTAACACCTCCAAAAATATACTTCTAAACCTGAGTTCCATAGTAGCAAGTAACATATTAGGTAAATTTGGGAAGCTCATCACTTAACTTTCTGTTCCTTATAATTTAACTCATTTCCAATTATCTCAAATCCCTATTTTCCCCACAACATTCAATGACCCATTGTTATTTTTCCTCACTGATAGACAGTGAACAAATGTGAGGTTAGCAAAGATAGAATGTTTCTTTACTTCGCATTCACTCCCCATTTCCTTTTGTTCAAATCACCTTTCTATATCCGAGCCCCTCCATAAAGTCATGTTTCCTTCAAAAACACCACAATGCTTGTTCTTTTCGGAAAAACCGTAATTGGAATGTTCTAAAAAATCCTGTTATGAGCGAAATCCAAGCCCCTGTGAGCGAATGCTTGTCGAATGCGAGCGATTTTTTGTCGAACCTGAGCGATTCTCGGAAAAAGCGAGCGATTTCCTGGGAGGTGCGAGCGAACGCTCATAAAAGGAGCGTTCGCTCACAAGTTGGTCTGGTGCAACATACGTGCCCTCACCTACTAATCTCTAGAGAGCCATTTTCTCTTCACTCTGAACCAATAGTTTGATCGTTTCGGAAAAAACCGTCACTTCAGAAGGGAATTCTCGAGAGCGTATAAAATTTTGTGTAAATGGATATACTTTCCATTAAAGGAGATGGTCGTTTATGCAAAGTTTTCGAGATCTAACTGTAAGAGAATTAGCTAGTCAATGCCAAACTGTTGATGATATTCATATGATGATGAAAGAATTGTTTAGAGAAACACTTCAACAGGTATTTGAGGCTGAAATTGAGGAACATCTAGGTTATTCCAAGCATGATTCTTCTGGGAATAATACAGGAAATAGTCGTAATGGATATAGTAAAAAGTCGATTAAAACAAAGCTTGGAGAGACTCCTCTTAGTATACCTAGGGATCGAAAAGGTGAATATGAGCCACAGATTATCAAGAAGTATGAAACTTCTATCAATGGACTTGAAGATCAAATTATTGCTCTCTATTCTAAGGGAATGTCTACTCGAGATATCGAGCAACACATGAAAGATATCTACGGAGTCAATGTTTCACCAAGTTTGGTCAGTAAAGTCACAGATAAGATTTTACCCCTGGTCTATGAGTGGCAGTCTCGTCTACTAGAACCTGTTTATCCTATCGTGTTTTTAGACGCTATTCATTTTAAGGTAAAGCATGAAAATCGAATTGTTAGTAAAGCCGCATACACGGTATTAGGGATTAATACCGATGGTATTAAGGATATACTTGGAATCTGGATTGGTGAGGATGAGAGCGCTAGCTTCTGGCTGAATGTCTGCCAGGATCTTAAAAGCAGAGGAGTTGAAGACATTCTTATTGTTTGTAAGGACGGGCTTTCAGGCTTTTCTGAGGCGATTAGCGCTACGTTCCCAAAGACAGATATACAGTCATGTATTATTCATCAATTACGAAACAATGTAAAAGGTGTCCCTATGAAATACCGCAAAGAACTTATGGCTGATTTAAAGTTAGTTTATAAAGCGGTTACTTTAGAAAAAGCTGAAAGTGCTTTTCAAGATTTCAAAGAACAGTGGGGACAGAAGTATCCTGCAATTATTAAATCATGGGAAACAAATTGGTTGGAGTTAACTACTTATTTCTCCTATCCAGTAGAGATAAGAAAACTGATTTATACAACGAATACTATTGAAGCTTTCCATAGGCAGTTAAGAAAAGTTACGAAAACCAAAACAGCTTATCCAACAGATAATTCTTTACGTAAGATTGTTTTTCTGGCCACTATGGGGGTGACAGACCGATGGACTGTACCTGTACCAGGGTGGATGGAATGTAGGCAACAGTTTGAAATCATGTTCGCTGGTCGGCTTGGGAAATAAGTTCTGTCCTAGCATTCCTACGTATTAGGGCAATGCCTTAAGGGTTTATCGCTTTAGGTTCTCCCAAAAGGGAAAAAGAGAGGAAAATCCTCTCTTCCTTTTGTACAGAACCCCACTTGGTGCTCGGGTTGCTCCCCAGCATTGCCCTATCCCCCTAGTAGGTAAGATTATTGTTGACTATCAAGCACATGTTCAATCATTTACACAAAATAATTTACACTACCGAATTCTCCTGCGGAAATCCCCATTATGAGCGAAATTCAAGCCCCTGTGAGCGAAAGCTTGTCGAATGCGAGCGATTTTTTGTCGAACCTGAGCGATTCTCGGAAAAAGCGAGCGATTTCCTGGGAGGTGCGAGCGTTCGCTCACAAGTTGGTCTGGTGCAACATACGTGCCCTCACCTACTCCTCTCTAGAGAGCCATTTTCTCTTCACTCTGAACCAATAGTTTGATCGTTTCGGAAAAAACCGTCACTTCAGAAGGGAATTCTCCTGCGGAAATCCCCATTATGAGCGAAATCCAAGCCCCTGTGAGCGAAAGCTTGTCGAATGCGAGCGATTCATTGTCGAACCTGAGCGATTCTCGGAAAAAGCGAGCGATTTCATGGGAGGTGCGAGCGAACGCTCATAAAAGGAGCGTTCGCTCACAAGTTGGTCTGGTGCAACATACGTGCCCTCACCTACTCCTCTCTAGAGAGCCATTTTCTCTTCACTCTGAAAGAATAGTTTGATCGTTTCGGAAAAAACCGTCACTTCAGAAGGGAATTCTCCTGCGGAAATCCCCATTATGAGCGAAATCCAAGCCCCTGTGAGCGAAAGCTTGTCGAATGCGAGCGATTCATTGTCGAACCTGAGCGATTCTCGGAAAAAGCGAGCGATTTCCTGGGAGGTGCGAGCGATTTCCTGGGAGGTGCGAGCGAACGCTCATAAAAGGAGCGTTCGCTCACAAGTTGGTCTGGTGCAAATGACTGCCCCATGCCTTCGTTCACAATTTTTCGCCTTCTAATCACACCTCTATACAAAAATTTCATATCATGAACACCATCTCATATCTTACCCTCATCCTAAACATCCCGGGTCAACTACCACCACAATCAAAAAAAAAAAACCAAGGTGTCTCCCCTTGGTCTAGGATGATTTTGGCTATTGATTCCATTTCCTTGTTATTTTCTCATCATAATTTTTAAAGATGGAGGCATTTGTCTGTTTTCTTCTTTTCGACATCACTTGATTGAACCGAAGGAGCTTTTCATTTAGCTTTTTTTGGAGGCGTTCTTTTTCTTCGAGGTCTTCGCATGTTTTCATTAATCCTTCTACGGTCATCATTTCTTGCTTTAAGCGGTTCTCTTCTGGAGAGAATCCTGCGTTTTTCAACATTTTATAAGCCATTCGTAAGTCCTCTGGAATACTTGACAAATCTTCAAGCTTTAGTGGCTTTCCCATGCCGGGAAGATTTTCAAATTCGCCCTCTTTATAGGACCTACGGATACGTTCTTCTGAGACAATCGTTGAAAAGTCCACTCTAAGCCCTCCTTTCTTCGATTATATCACAGAGAAATCCCCTAAATATCTCCAATCATGTGTGGATTCACATTCAACCCGGGGTCTCCAGGTACCCAATTCGCAGGAACCCCTTTGCCTGTCTGACGTCCAAACTGAATTCCCTGGAGGATCCGCACATGTTCGGGAAGATTTCGACCAACCTCCTTTGGATAGGTCAGCTTTGCTACAATCACTTGATCTGGATCAATGAACACCGACACACGAAAAGCTCCTCCTGTTCTCCCGTCTAACACTCGATACGCACGACTAATTTCTTGCGTTCGATCACTCACTAATGGGTATGTGACCTGCTGCATCGATGGAGACGTCTCTTTAAACACTTTATGTGCATACACACTATCCGTACTAATTGCAAGGACTTCACAATTTAACGCTTGTAAGTAAGGGTAAATAGCAGCGACCGCTGCTAGCTCTGTCGGTCAAACAAAAGTAAAATCACTTGTATAAAAAAACAGCAACATCCATTTTCCTTTATATTGCTCCAAACTTAGCTTTCTTATTTCTCCATTGACGAGGCTATCGGCTGTAAACAAAGGGGCAAGATCATCTCGCGTAGCACAGAACGGCTCTTTAATGGGGCATTTCCCTAATTGTTCCACATGAAGCGATTTGTCCATCCTTAACACTCCTTGTCTAATTTCATCCCATCACTAACGTATTCATGAATCAAGTGAAATATCCTCAATTTTGCCATACATCCTTACATAGCTCATGTGTTTTCGGAAAAACTAAATAAAGGTTCGATATTACTAAACAACATAGATTGGAATAAGAAAGGAGCAAGCATCATGAGTCGAGGAAAAAGCTTTAATCATAAGAAAAAAGGACACCCTGGAAATTTTCCTGAACATACATTGGTTGAAAGACACTCCAAGGATGCGATTGGAGATGAAGAGTTTTTAAACGTTCGCGAAGCATTTAAAAACAGAGTAGAAACGGAGGAAATCGAATAAACTTGTTGGAGGCTCACTTTTCGGAGCCTCCTTTTTGTGCTTCCTGTGCAAAACATGCTGAATTTCCGTTATACTGGTTAAGTGTTATGGACCTTTTAGAACGGAAAGGAGAACGTATGAAATCATTAATTCTTGCTGAAAAGCCTAGTGTGGGTCGTGAGATTGCGCGAGTCCTAGGCTGCAAGCAAATTCATAAAAGCTATATTGAAGGAAGTGACTATATTGTCACTTGGGCACTCGGCCATTTAATTGAACTAAAAATGCCTGAGCATTATGATACGAAATATAAAACTTGGCGCCTCGAAGACTTACCGATTATCCCTGAGAAAATGGGTCTTAAGGTAATGAAACAAACGAGTGGTCAATATAAAGCCATCGAAACTCTATCTAAACGAACAGATGTGAAGGAACTTATTATTGCAACCGATGCAGGGCGAGAAGGTGAGCTTGTAGCCCGATGGATTTTAGAGAAAATTCGCTGGAAAAAACCGATTAAGCGCCTTTGGATTTCTTCTCAAACGGATAAGGCCATTAAAGATGGTTTTCGCAATCTAAAACCAGGAAGTCAATTTGATAACCTCTATAGCTCAGCCGTTTGTCGTGCAGAGGCGGATTGGTTAATTGGCTTAAATGTCACAAGAGCCTTAACAACGAAGTACAATGATCCCCTTTCGGCTGGCCGAGTTCAAACGCCTACCCTTTCAATGATCATGGATAGAGAAGGTACTATCCAGAAATTTAAACCCCAAGAATACTGGACGATTACGGCATCTGTTGGGCCTTTGAAGGCAGCTTGGGTGAACAATGGGGAAAGTCGTATTTTTTCAAAAGAAAAAGCTGAAGGCATCTTGAAAAAGGCTTTGAATGGATCAGCTACTGTTTCAGCTATTCAGAAGTCAAAGAAGTCGGAGCAACAGCCCCTTCCATATGACTTAACTGAGCTGCAAAGGGATGCGAATAAACGATTTGGTTTTTCCGCGAAAAAAACGTCCTCTGTTCTTCAAGGTTTATATGAGCGACACAAGCTCGTTACGTATCCAAGAACAGACTCTCGCTATTTAACAACCGATATGAAATCAACTATGAAAGACCGATTACAGAGCATGGCTTCTGCCTACAAAGAAGAGATCAAACCGATATTAGCTAACAATGGAAACGTACAAGCAGTTCGTGTTTTTAACAATGAAAAGGTAACAGATCATCATGCGATCATTCCAACTGAAGAACGTTTGCATATGGGAGACCTGTCAACGGATGAACGAAGGCTGTATGATCTCATCGCAAGACGCTTCCTTGCTCTCTTTTATCCTCCCTATCAGTATGAAACGATTCAAGCGACCCTTGATATCAATGGTGAAGCATTTCAAGCAAAGGAAAAAACCGTATTGGATGCTGGCTTTAAAGCCGTAATTGGAAAAGGTGAGGATGAGGACACACAACAATCTCCTACAAGTATGGAAAAAGGGAAAGTTGTAAAGGTATCTAACACAAGTTTAAACGAAAAGCTCACAGAGCCCCCGCTTCGTTATTCAGAAGCGGATGTACTTGGTCAAATGGAGAAATACGGCCTAGGGACACCTGCGACTCGTGCCGAAATCATTGAAAGACTGCTCGAAACAGAGGTAGTAGAACGCCAAAATGGCAGGCTCTATCCAACGAAGAAAGGGAAGCAGTTAATTGAGCTTGTGAACGATGAGCTGAAATCTGCTGAACTTACTGCGGAATGGGAAAAACAGCTAGAGGAAATCGCCAGAGGAAAAGGAAATCCTCAGGTCTTCCTTAAGAAGATTCGTGAAAAAACAGAGAATCTTGTCTCAGAAGTCAAAACGAGTGATCAAAGCTACAGAGCTCATAACCTCACAGGTTCTAAGTGTCCTGAATGTAACTCCTTCTTAAAAGAACGCAACACGAAAGAAGGAAAAATCCTCGTTTGCTCTAACATGGAATGCCAATATCGAAAGAGAAAAGATCCAAAACTTTCGAAGAGAAGATGCCCACAATGCCGCAAGCGAATGGAAATGCACAATGGAAAAGCAGGCCTCTACTTCCAGTGCCGCCCTTGTAACGTTGTTGAAAAAGCAGAAGAAAAGAAAAAAGCAGTCAACAAACGAGAAGAAAGAAAGCTCGTCCAAAAATATGCCCAACAGGATTCCTTTGGAACCAGTCTGGGAGACTTGCTAAAAGCAGCTATTGAAGAGAAAGAATAGCCATGCAGAGTGCACGCAAAAGCGAGGAATGCCTTCCTCCTTGCGTGCACTTTTTTTCCATTCTTTCATGAAGGGTTGTAGGCTATAAATTGAAATTATTACGATTTAACCACTAGTAAATTGCATACAACTTGGAATTTCCACTTACTTGTTTATCGTTAGCTCTGCATACGCATCATGCAGATGGATAGATTCTTCATTGCGACATTTCACGCGGAACCATGACACATAATCCATTTCATATAAGTCTGCAGCAACAAGTCGAACCATATCCTCTACAAATCGAGGATTTTCGTAGGCAGATTCTGTCACCATCTTTTCATCCGGCCTTTTAAGGAGAGGATGTAACATCGCACTTGCATTTGACTCTGCAGCATGCAGTAAATCTGACTTCCAATCTTGCTCCTCTGTGTAACGCTCGTTTAACATAATTTCCATTGTTATATAGCCTCTCTGATTATGAGCGCTATATTCACTTATTTCCTTCGAACATGGGCACAGAGTGGTTACTACGCACGTCAGCACTGCTTTCTTTTTACTTACTTGTCCCTCTTTCTCAATTATAATTTCCATAGCAGCTTCAGTATGGTTTAATCCCCCTAAATGGGTAGAAGGACTATTTCTGTTATATACCCACGGAAATTCCACACGTATTTGAGCTTCTTCATGCTCAAGGCGTTTGATTAGGTTACGCCCAAGGTTTTCCAATGATGAAAAATCAGCCTTAAGCTCATTCTTCACTCTTGCATCTTCTAATACCTCTAATAAACGACTCATATTCGTTCCCTTTGCTGTATCTGAAAGGCTTGATGTAAGAGAAAAATTTGCAAGCGAATTTTGGGTTGTTGGCTCAATTAGCGATGGAATATCTATTGGGTATTTTACATTCCGTACTCCAACCGCTTGAATGGGAAACAAATACATTCCCTCTTGATTTTGTAGGTCCTTCATTTTTTCCTTGGTTTCTGGCTTCGTTTTCTTCCCTGGTGCTACAGATCCAAATAAAGATAACCGCTCTGGCTTACTTGGTAATTTCAAGTTCACTTCCTCCATTCTGGAACGTCTTATACAACCTATCAGAAGTGTCAGATTATATATCCTTGATTATAAATCGTATTAATTACGTTTTACAAGCGAGACCTTCTATATCTTTATGGTTTAACGAACAATAGCATGAGATTGGCTCTCATGCTTTTTGTTTCCGCAACTGGATAACAAATAGATGAAATTTTTGAAAGAAGAAAAGATTCAGCCACATAGTAAGCACATAAAATAAATAAGAATACCAGAGTTTCCATGTGTTATAAGAAAACAAATGAAAGTATTTCACAGAAATCCACTCGAGACAAAGCAACATGGACGCACATAAAATAATAAAAAGAACCACATTCGGCATTAATTTTTGATAGTAATATACCATGACACATACAGGAATGGGATAAACAATATTTTGCAGCAGAATATCTGCTATCTCACCGCTGTTTCGGTCGACTGTATCATAGAAATCATAAGGTGGCATTGCCAAAAAATAATCTCCCACTGTTGTAAATAAAAGATTCAACAACAGAATAAAAACGATTTCTGTTTTTAAGAGAACGTCATTTCTTCTATAAATGTATACAAAGACAAGCACCATTAGACCTGAAATGAAAAGAGTATACCATTCGTTCTCATCGAACTTCTTTGGCAGAATTGGCTGCAATACCGCATATATTCTTGCTAGCATTTCATTCAAAGGATTCCCTCCCTTTTTAGCAATTGCGCAAGTAACTGACTAAATGAAAGGGAAAGTAAAATAACGATCATTTCTAAAAAAAGGTCAACAGAGGGATACCAGCTCTTACTATCCGACTTTAACACCCCAATGATAAGAAAGCCTTTCTCCACACAAACACCAAATAGCATCCATCCAAAAGTAGCTAGTAGCTTTAGAGTAAGCGATGCCCCTGATCGATAGATAGCTAAAAGCCATATAAGCACAACTGGAAACACCAATCCATATTGAAGACGTACCGTCCAAAAAGGAAGATGTTCGGTGACCACCGATAGGCGTTCATACGCTGAGGAAATGGTATAAAACATACTCTGACAAAAATAGGAAGTGAACATAAACAGAAGTATGATTTCAATTTTAGCAAACCATGGCTTTATTCGGGGCAGAGTCAAAAGCAGTAGAATGGATACCACCCCAACTACTACAAAGGTAATTATCAACTTCATCCATCTTTTCTCCTAGAAAAAGTGCATTAGTATAGAACTAGTATGCCCAAATTTTCTTAGTAAATGTACCTATTAAAAAACTGCTGAAAAATCAGCAGCCCTTATTGTTTTTGCTTACTATATTTAAATGTCATTACGACGAAAAGAGCAAAGCTAATGAGCAGGACGCTTCCCCCGGCAATATAGAACACCATTGCAAAAGTAGGATCAATTCCAAATGGTTTCATGTTATAAAACCACATTCCCACTGTCAGTCCAAGTGAACCCAAGATCGCTGACCACACATGTAGAAATGCTAGTTTTGAATTCTTTGGAACCTGATATAATCGATAATACATGGAAAAAGCAAATAAGCTTAACCACCCAACAACTAGAATATGTGCATGTATTGGCCTAAAAGCGTACCCACCTGCACCTGCCATATGCGATCCGAGAAACGCACCAACAAAGGCATAAATTGCCGAAATCCTTAAAAGCAGTACATCATTTTTCACTACTTCCTTCCCCCTCTTTAAAACTTTCAACCTCCCATATTATAAAATTTCCACCACATTAATTCCATTAAGATTGTAATAATGTTAATAATTATTTTCTTCTATGGCTGAATCTAAACTTCCTATTTTCTTTTTCACAAAATTAACGCTACAATGTATATGAAGATTCTGATAAAAGGAGATATACATATGAACCACTTCCAAAGTAACTTAGAGAAATATGCAGAATTAGCTGTTAAAGTCGGAGTAAATGTACAAAAAGGCCAAACTCTTGTTGTGAACGCTTCTCTAGATGCAGCTGATCTTGTCCGTTTAGTTGTCAAAAAAGCGTATGAAACAGGAGCATTGAATGTAGTGGTAAACTGGAATGACGACACTGTATCACGTACGAAGTATGACTTAGCACCAGACGAGGCATTTACGGAGTACCCTGAATGGCGAGCAAAGGAAATGGAAGAACTCGCTAAAAATGGAGCAGCCTTTATGTCCATTGTTTCTTCAAGCCCCGACTTATTAAAAGGGGTAAACCCAGAAAGAATCTCGAATTTCCAAAAAGCAGCTGGAACAGCATTAAAGGAATACCGTCGCATGGCGCAATCAGATAAAGTAAGCTGGACGGTAATTGCAGCCCCATCAGAAGCATGGGCAGCAAAAGTGTTCCCTAATGAGCCAGTAGACACTCAAATCGCTTTACTATGGGAAGCAATTTTTAAAGCTACTCGTTCAGACTTACAAGACCCTGTAGATGCTTGGAAAGAACATGACGCAAACCTTCATAAGAAAGTAGATTACTTAAACAATAAACGATACCAAAAGCTACATTACAAAGCACCAGGTACAGATTTAACAATCGAGCTACCTAACGGCCACTTATGGGTCGGTGCAGGTAGTGTTAACGAGCAAGGAAATGAATTTATGGCGAATATGCCTACAGAAGAGGTATTCACCGTTCCATTAAAAACTGGTGTAAACGGAACAGTAGCAAGCACGAAGCCACTAAGCTATGGCGGAAATATTATTGATCGTTTCTCCATCACCTTTAAAGATGGGCGCATTGTCGACGTAAAGGCTGAGGAAGGCGAAGAAATCTTAAAACGCTTAGTCGAAACTGACGAAGGTTCACATTACTTAGGTGAGGTGGCATTAGTTCCATTTAATTCACCAATCTCTCAATCGAACCTTCTTTTCTATAACACATTATTCGATGAAAACGCATCAAACCACCTAGCCATCGGAAGTGCCTACGCATTCTGCTTAGAAGGCGGGAAAACCATGACGAGTGAGCAGCTTGAAGAACATGGTCTAAATGAAAGCTTAACACATGTTGACTTTATGATTGGCTCCGACAAAATGGACATCGATGGGATTAACGAAGACGGTTCAACCGAAGCGATCTTTAGAAATGGAGATTGGGCATTCTAATAATAAGCACGACAAAAAAGCCTGGGATCAGGCTTTTTTGTTTTTTCCAACTTACTTTCCTCCAGCTTTATTCAACAGCACTTGCTTTACCACTCCTGCCGAATCACTCGTAAAAATAAGTTGGTATTCTTCAGCGGGATAAACCATCGACATTTCGTTTCCTTGCTGTTCTATTAACGACGTGCTTGGCTGGCCAAGCAACCGCTTGACTTCATGCACGGTCGTCTTCAATCGTTCTCCAGGAATCATCACTCCCGTCACTTTACTTGAGTCTGGAGACAAATAATAAGTCACCTCTGGATGTTGAAGATACTCTCCTTCATCTACCAAATAGCCTACATTCTTTCGTTTAATTTCCTCCACATTCGCTCCGATTGGATATTGAGTTCCCATCAAAAGTCCTTGCCTCGCCATTTGGAGAATCTGTTCGTTAAGAGATAGATTTAAAAATGGATGATAGAGAGACTGGGTATCTTCCCACTCGTTATACAATTGTCTCCCAAGTTCTGCATCTGCATAGCTCGTTTCATCGACTAATTGGATTTCCAGTGTCTTTGGGTCAATTCGCCACGTTTGAAAAATAAGGCCTTGTTCAATGTTGGCAGTTTGAATGAGGTTAGTGCTTATTTTCTTAATTGTATGTCCCGTTACTATAACGTCCTTACTCTTTTCCCCTATTCTTTTTATTTCTCCCTTATGATAGGTTAATAGAATTGACTTGGATTTATAACGTTCTTCAGTCTCTAGAATTGTTAGGACATGGCTTTCTCCAATCGTTAAAACCCTCGGATTGTCCTTGGAGATATTAATTACCATTTTTTTATTTATATCTTGTATCGTTTGTTTGTACGCTAGCGAAGCGCCCTTTTCTGCTAAGTAAACAGCAAGCTTTCCTTCAATGATTGTATCGCCCTTGTCACCTGATACGGTTGATTTTTTTAATACCGATGTAGTTGCATTTTGTGCATACACATATACTTCAAATTCGGTGCTCCCCTGTCTTCCCTTATACTGATAGATTGATTTTTCCTTTAACCAAGCTGTATCTTTCGTTTCTTTAAGTTCATTCTGGTCAGACGTCACTACATCGTCCATAGTTTGTTCATTTCGAGCCCCTTCTGTCTCATGACTGCATGCAGATACAAATGCCATCATCGATAATAGAGCAATTATATATATATAATTTTTCATGAAAGTCTCCATTAATATTTTTCTGAAATAATGTTCCTTATAAGTGTAACAAAAATGGGAGACAATCTACAAATCTACTTTGTTAAAAAATGAACAATTGGGCCAAGCTAGGGAGATATTCTTGAGATTGTATGCGGGAGGATGAATTCGTTCATTTTTTTGAATGCACAATAGAAATCTTCTCTTCCTCTTTAGTATGATAAGCTTTTGGGAAAGTGGATTTCAGCTTTGTGAGTCTACATCCCCTTTATGATGTCCTTTTCTTAGACTCAAACAGCTTTTGGGGTCTTCATCCCCTCTATGATGACCTTTGCTTTGACTCAAACAGCTTTTGGGGTCTTCATACCCTCTATGATGACCTTTGCTTTGCAACAAACCAGCTTTTCGGGCATTCATACCCTCTATGATGTCCTTTTCTTTGCAACAAACTAGTTTTTTTGGTCTTCATCCCCTTTATGATGACCTTTGCTTTGCCTCAAACTAGCTTTCTTGGTCTTCATCCCCTTTATGATGACCTTTTTCAACCGGAATTTCCTCCATTTTGGCCTTCATCCCAATCATGGTGATCTTCCCAAAGTCAGTGCCCCAAGTTTCAATTCTCATCCACACACAGAAAAGGCCCGGAATGAAATCATTCCGAACCCTTTGCAACTAGCTGTGGTGCCACGCTTCTTCCTAAATAACTCGCGATCACATAGGCTAGTAGAGATAATCCAATTGGCATAACGACTGTATGCATCCCAAAGGCATTTGGGTAGAAGCTATGAAATAACATATAGGAGCTCACGCCGACAATCGTTGAAGATAAGGCACCGTATTTATTTCCCTTTTCCCAGTAGAGTCCAAGCACTACAGGCCATATAAAGGCTGCTTCTAGACCACCAAAGGAGAATAAATTCAACCAGATGAGGAGATCTGGTGGGCTTAATTCCATGAGAAATACAAGTACACCAAGGATGGTCGTAACCAGTAAGCTCATCTTCTTCACATGATCGTTGCTGGCAGACGGTTTCACGTAATTTACATATACATCTTTTACTACGGCTGAGCTCACTAATAAAAGCAAGGAATCGACGGTAGACATGATAGCCGCCATTGGAGCAGCAAGAACGATTCCAGCTAGCCATGGTGGCAGGACCTCCATGGCAATCATCGGCATTACCTTGTCTCCTACCTCAATTCCAGGAATAATTGGTCGCGCGAAAACACCGATTAAATGCATACCGAGCATAATAAACCCCACGACGACCGTACCAATAATTAATGCTCTGTGCATCGCCTTTGAATTTTTGTAGGACATCGCACGAACTGTTACTTGCGGAAGCCCAACTACTCCAACTCCAACTAATATCCAAAAGGATGAAACATATAATGGCGAAAGCCCCCCATCAAATCCATAAGGAGTAATTAGCTGTGGATTTTCAGCACTGAGGTCGGAAATAATATTTGCAATCCCTCCACCTGCTGAAATGGTGGCGATTAGAAGGACGAGTGTCCCAACAAACATCACTACCCCTTGGACGGCATCTGTTACGGCAACTGCTCGAAACCCTCCGATAATAACATACACCATGACTGAAGCCGCGAAAATAAAAAGTGCACTCGTGTAGGAAAGCCCCGTCAATGATTCAATTAAGCGCGCTCCTCCTACCCACTGTGCGGCCATCGCAGAGAACAGAAAGATAATAATGCTGCTTGCAGATAATAATACGACCCACTTACTTTGATATCTCTCTTTTAAAAAGTCCACTAAGGTGACTGCTTGATACTTCCTAGACATGATGGCAAATTTCTTCCCAAGAACCATGAGGACAAAGTAGCCTGTTGATACCTGAGCCATTGCAAGTAAAACCCAGCCAAGTCCTTGTGTATATGCAACTCCTGGTCCTCCAATAAAGCTACTTGCGCTACCGTACGTAGCCGTCATCGTCATGGCTAAAATAAACCCACCTAGCTGGCGATCACCTAAGAAATATTCCTGTAAAAAAGATTGGCTTGATTGAATATATTGACTCGCCCAGAAACCAATTCCAAAGATTCCTACCAAAAAAATACATAATGGTATTAAAATTTCCCAATTCATCTTATTCGCCTCCCTCATCCTTCAGATCAAAAGAGACTTCCTTAAATACAAATTTTACAACAAGCCACACAAGAATGACCATCACCACAAAGCCGACCACACAGCTGTAGAAAAACCAAGCAGGTAACCCCCATATATACTCATATTTCTCCACTGGCTGTGAGCCTAATCCGTAGGAAAAGCCAAACCACCAGAGAAAATTGAAAATGACTAGTCCTATACCAATCCACGCCTCTTTATGAGCAATTTTAAAGCGAGGATCTTTGTTGTTTTGCTCCATTTTTCCGCTCCCTTCAACAAATCAATCAACCATCCTAGTATACCCTTTGACTTTCAAACAGCAACCTATATCACTCCACCTAAGAGAATACAGAATTTTCTTATAGTTTACCATTTTTTTCACTTTGCAGGGATTTTTTTAGAAGAAAACAAAAACAGCCCAAGGAATCTTGGACTGTAGTCTACTAACTCATTTGTACGTTCGCTGTTTGCTTCTCTTTTTTACATAGCTTAACAAGGAAATATACGATTGGTGTGTCGAGGACAGCCACCAAAAACTTGAATAGATACTGTGTTACAATTAAGCCAAATAAAGCCATGATTGGCATTGTACCGTAGAAAGCAACGACGATGAAAACAGTTGTGTCCACTAACTGGCTAAAAATTGTTGAGAGGTTGTTACGAAGCCAAAGCTTTTCCGAGCCATGCTTTTCCTTCAACTTATGAAACACCGTTACATCTAAGTTTTGGCTGACGAGATAGGATAGTAAGCTAGCAATTGTAATTCGGAAGCTACCGTTTAATATCGTTTCAAATTCAGCTTGTGCTTCGAAAAACGGTGCAGCAGGTAAATGAATAGCAGCATAGATAAAGATCCCTGCTAAGATTTGGGTAACAAAGCCTGCGAGGACTGTTTTCCTTGCTGCCTCTCTCCCGTAAACTTCGCCAATAACATCCGTAATTGGATACGTAAAGACGTATACAATGACAGCTGCCGGTAGGATCGCCCATGTACCAAGGCTAAATAGCTTGACTGCTAGAATATTAGATAGAATTAATAAGCCCGTGAAGGCAGCATTTAAATATAATAACAATGCTCATAACCTCCTTAACGATTATCTATCGTTTCAGGGTATAGATCATGGTTCATTAAACGGTAGTGAGCCATTTCTTCAAATTTCGTACCAGGCTTTCCATAGTTCACATAAGGATCAATAGAAATTCCACCTCTAGGTGTGAACTTACCCCAAACTTCAATATATTTTGGATCCATTAGTTCAATTAAATCATTCATAATAATATTCATGCAATCCTCGTGAAAATCTCCTTGGTTACGGAAGCTGAATAAATAAAGCTTTAAAGATTTACTTTCCACCATTTTCTCACCAGGAATGTAGCTAATGTAAATGGTCGCAAAGTCTGGCTGCCCTGTTTTTGGGCAGAGGCTTGTAAACTCAGGACAGTTAAATTTAACGAAATAATCACGATTTGGGTGTTTGTTGTCGAATGCTTCTAATATTTGCGGAGCATATTCGAATAGATATTGTGTCCCTTGGTTTCCTAATAGAGTAATATCTTTTAACTCTTCGTCTTTTCTTCCAGTCATAAAAAATAGCCTCCTACTATATGATTCATCACATTGAACCAATCGGGAAGCCATAGCGAAAAGAGTACATACCAGCACAGTGTGCCTTACGTGAGCTTTAATTAAAAGAATTCGGCTTTCTTGTTTAAAAAAACCAAATATTAAAAACCATATCTCTAAAAAGATATGGTTGATTAGTTCTTTATAATCAAAGCCATAGTTTTTTATAGAGGGTATTCGCTATGAACCTCTCCGCTTTACACGGAAATGTGATTTAGTTTTATTTTACCTTTGTTACTATATTGAAATTTGTTGGAATTGTCAACGAAATAAATTTGGTATCGAAACCTACTGTTCTCGTTTTTTCTATATACATAGTATAATAAGAAGTATAAGTTGAATCTATGTGAAACTTATTATCAAGACGTTCGTATAATTATATACAATCTATATGAGGTGATTAACAGATGTATGCATATGCTGAAAATCAATATTTACCATCCGTTCTAAGAGCATTTGCTCTGTCATTAGCTTTTGCTTTTCTTGGGGTTATGGCCGGCGTTTTCATTCCACCAGCTCTTTTCTTACCGCTTGCAATTCTAGAAATTGCTCTATTATTCGGTGCGTTTTTCTTAAGACGTAAGAAAGCGATTGGGTACACATTTCTTTACACGTTTACGTTCATTTCAGGAATTACAACCTATCCAATTGTTGCTCATTATTTAGCAACAGCAGGTGCAAGTGTTGTCTTATTAGCTGTTGGAACGACAGCCGTTGTATTTACAGGCTTGGCAATTTACGGAACTACTACAAAGCGTGACTTTTCTTTCCTTGGCGGGATGTTAATCGCTGCCCTTTTAGCGCTCATTGTTATTTCAATTTACAACATATTTTTCCCAATAAACTCTACAGGCATGCTTGCCTTCTCGTTCATTGGCGTACTAGTATTTAGTGGCTTTGTATTATATGATTTCAACCGTATGAAGCAGTACGGAGTGACAGCAGAAGAAGTGCCACTAATGGCATTAAACCTATACCTAGACTTTATCAACTTATTTATTAGCCTTCTACGTATTTTTGGAATCCTTAGTAGTGACGATTAGAAATAAAACGAGCAAGGATGGACGAATTACCTTCGTCCATCCTTTTTCGTTAAATTCCATATGTCTTGCAATACTGGCATGGTTTCCATCTCTTCATCGGTTACAAGCTCCCATTGAATGCCGGTTGGCTTCTCATAAGGACTGTTTGTTTCCAATATCCCCTGCTCTGTTACGATAAAATCAACCGTCAAATCATAGGGACCGATTTCAAATTCATCTTCCACAACCTGTGTACTGTGGACCGTTCCGATCACAGGAATTGGGGGATTTCCAAGCTCACGAATGATTGCATATTCCCGGTCAGCATAACCCTCTCCCTTGCCAATCCTGCGACCATCTTTATGTAAAGCAACAGAGCCTACGAGCATTAAGTCGATTGGGGGCATCTCTGATAGAGGAATCTCTTTCCCATACGCTTTCATATGCTTTAAGCTTGCGGCTTTTCTTTCTTCTCCTGCTGGAACCCATTCTGGCTTCACCATTATAAATCCTGCCTTTAGCCTTGGCGTTGGTACCAATATCGTCTTTCCATCTCTTAGTGCTTGCGCTCGAATCGGCAGCTGAGGGGCATCTGGATTAACCTTGATATTTGTGGCATCTTTGTATGCAGGCAATGAAAATACATGCTGTGCTGCTATTTCCGCTCCTTTGAAATTCGGAATCCGATGGCTTAAGGGAAAAGGAAAGCGTCCTAATTTGTGTTCAGTTAAGTAATTCCATCGTTCTTGACGGATATCGTCCTTTGTCTTCATTCTGTTCCCTCCCATATCCATATCATCATCTTATTTCTAATGATGGAAAAAGTAAAATATAGTTCCAAATTTTTCTTGCATTCTTTTTTTGAATCATATATATTTCAATTGACCAGTGTTCAATAAGAAAGGTGATGTTTCTTAAATTGTCTCCAAGAAAAGCTTCCCAGCCAGACTTAACGAAAGAAACGATTATTCATGTGGCTAGAGACTTATTTGTCACAGAAGGATATAGCTCCCTCTCCATGCGAAAAATGGCAAAAGTCCTGAATTGTAGCCATGGCTCTATCTATTATCATTTTAAAAATAAGGCTGAGCTTTTTTATGAAATGATCGAAGCTGATTTTCGATTACTCGACGAAGAATTGACTGCAGCCATTTCAGATATAGGAGTAACGAATGAGGAAAAGCTTTTTCAAATCCTCTATCGCTTTATACAATTTGGACTGACCCATCCGAATCATTATGAAGTTATGTTTTTATTAACGGATGAGGATGTAAGAAACTATATCATAGAGCAGCCAAATAAAAGCTATCAGCAATTTGCCGAAGCGGTCGCATCCTTACATGAAACCCCTTTAACTACAAAGGAAATTTGGTCTGTATTCTTGAGTCTACATGGATTTGTGACTACGTATATTCGAAATCAATCCACCTTCGAAGATGTAAAAATGCTGGCGACATCACATATCCAGTTTTTATTAAAGGCTATTCGCTAAACTCTTCGCTATGTTACGAGTGTTTGTTACAGCTAGCATAGCTTTCTTTTTACCAACATTTGAACAGTGGTCAATAAAATTTAAGGAGATGAATTTTAATGAAAAAGGTGGCTGTTTTAGGTGCTACAGGAAGTATGGGTTATGCTTTAGTTGAGGCATTAGTTAATCGAAATATTATGACTGTTGCTTTTGCTCGCTCTGAAGCAAAGTTAACTGAATATAAGGAAACATGGGGCCCACTAGCAGAAATCATTCCCGGTGATGTCACAAACCCCTCCGATTTAAAACGGATCATCAGCTCAGTCGATACAGTAATTCATACATTAAATGTCCCCTATCAAGATTGGGATCCTACACTGACAACTATTTTAACGAATATCCTTCAAGAATGCCGCAACCAGAATGCTTCTCTCCTATACGTAGACAATATTTATTCTTATGGCTATCAGCATGCGAAAGCGACTGAGCAATCCCCCAAGCTGCCCCATACGAAAAAAGGAAAGATTCGCCTACAGCTTCAAACGTTAATAGAAGAATCTGGCGTCCCATATGTTATTGCTCACTTTCCAGATTTCTATGGACCCAAAGCAGGTAGCACGGTACTACAATACACATTTGAACAGCTCTCAAAGAAAAACACTGTAGGGTTTGTTGGGGATCTCACGGTTCCAAGAGAATTTATCTATACAAAAGATGGTGCTGAAGCATTTGTCGATCTTGCCCTTCACCAAGAAGCCTATGGACAAATTTGGAATATTGCCGGCGCAGGAACTATTACCGGATTAGAGATTCAAGAAATCGCTTCTTCCTATTTAAACAGAAAAGTTACATTTAAGCCGATACGAAAATGGATGATTAAAGCTTTCGGCCTGATCAACCCTTTTATGAAAGAGTATGTAGAAATGCTCTATTTAAATGAAACACCCGTTATCTTAGATGGAAGCAAATACGAGACCATCATTGGCCCTATCCCTAAAACTCCTTATTCAATTGGGTTTCAGGAAACATTCAATGATTTACTGAAAGAGTAGATTATCCAATTGCTCGCACTTACACGTGCGGGCTTTCCTCAAATAAACGCTTATGTTTAATCTAGTATCAAGGCGGGTACATATGGAATAAGCTTAGCCGAGGAGGAATCAAGATGAATAATCGTTCAATCAATTTTCTAGCTGGTGTTGGAATTGGAAGTGCTCTATTATTTGCCTACAAGCCAAGCCGTGATCGTCTAAAGGAAATCGGTTCTAAACTATCTAAAACGGTTATGAATTCTAAACCCACGAAGCAAAAATCCTTTCCAGTTGAAAAAGCGGGAAACCCTCATCCGCAAGATTTTGAGGATAATAAAATGGTAAGTGAAGGTGCGATGTATTCAGTAGATTACTATAATCAGAAAGAACAAGCCTAAGGGTTTCCCTTAGGCTTGTTCTTAGCTCCATCGTTTTTCTGGAAAAGTTAAAAGCACGGTCATCCCGATTTTTTTACAAATGGTCAAATAGTGCATCAGAGTTAAAAGGACAATTCCTGTATTCATTCCAATGATCACTCCATCCATTTGAAACTCGGGAAGCCTCCCTAGCAGATACATAAGAGCGAATGAAATAATGGTTGACCAGACGGTGTGAAAAAACGCATCCTTCATTAACCCTAGTCCAATGAGATAGGCTTGCATAGGAATCACAAAGAAATGCAAAAGGAAGTATGGCCATAATAGCTTTAAGAATCCCGCAGCCTCTGGCGAATCAAAAAAGATACTTGTTAATGGTTCGGCAAATATATAAAAGACAACTACCGACGGGACTCCATATATGAATGTAATCATTATCACTTGTTGAAGAAGCTTTTGCAGGTTCCCAAACTCTTTGTCAGCATATTCCTTTGAAACAGTCGGAATGAGCGTCACCAGCAAGGAATGTGCGATAAACGCTGGGAAAAATCCAATCGACATCGCCACACCTGCAAGCATTCCAAATTGTTCGGTGGCAACTGTCTCAGATAATCCAGTTTGAACAAGTGCTGCTTTAATTAAAAATGGTTGTACTGCATGGGTAAGGGAGTGAAAAATCCGAAGAGCTGTTGTAGGAATCGATACAGCCATTAAATTTTGCCGGATGCTTTTTTTACTCATATGCTCGGATGGACGATTTTTTATATGATGATATTGAATAATAAACATATAAAATAAATAGGCAAACACGACAAGTTCGCTTCCTACAAATGTACAGAAGGCAATTAAGATTGCCATTTCTAATTCAAATTCAAACATTTGGTATAAGAATACGAGTAAAAGAAGCTGCAACACCTTTCGAACAAAGTGAGCCATCGCAATTTTTCCCATCTGCTGCTTCCCCATAAAATAGCCTCTCGTAATCGAAGAAAAAGAGATCACCGGAATCAATAGAATCACAAGCCACCTAAACAGAGGATGATATGGATTAAATACGGTTATATGCGGAATAATCAAGATCGTTAACGCAAGTAAGCTCCCCGTTATAGCAAGCGTCAGATAAAAGGCATGCTTCAGCATACCACGATGATATTTCTCATCCTTCTCCGCAATAAATTTGGAGACTGAAATTGGAAATTCAAAGCTAGCTAGTAGGATAATTAAGAAAATTGTAGGCAAGATAGACATATACAACCCTAAGCCATGCTCTCCTAATTCCTTCGCAAGCGTCATATTAATAAAAAACTCCACACATTCCCCTAGAAACGTAGCAACAATTAACAGCAGTGTGCCTTTCATAAATGTATTCAATGTTGTCTCCCCTTACATAGCTTGTTCACCTCTTATACATATGAGACAAAGGGGAGAATTATGGTTATTTCTCACATATTTTCCTTGTTTGACGAGTTGGTTTCACGGTTCAATGAGTGAATTACAGCTTGAGGATTCTTTTTAAGTGTTAATGACCAAAATGATTAGATTACTAGGCTAAAAGAGGCTTCATTCAACTGATGATGACTTTTTTTACAAGAAAGTTAGAGAGATTAGGCCATCATCAAGTCGATGATGACCATAATATTTAGATTATTAAGCCAAAAGAGGCTTCATCAAACCGATGATGACCATAATGGCAAGAATACGTGGACAAATGAGGCATCATACAAACGATGATGACCATAATGATTAGATTACTAAGCCAAATGAGGCTTCATTCAACTGATGATGACCTTTTCCACGAAAAAATCAGATTAAAAAAGGCGCTTGCTTTCCAGGGGAACGTTGCACCAAACCGCCCAGTCATGCGCCTATGGAAACTTGACTGTAATGCTAATCCCAAGGAATTCAAGCACCTTCCATTCCATTCACCTAGTCAGACTTTGTACCTGGCTCATTCAAATTCACTTCGATATTTTTCAGGGAGCAACTCAAGGACGTGGCATTTGACAAGTTCTCCATTATAAGTAAGGATAACCTCCGTATCTTTTCCATAATCACTAATTAGCTCTCTGCACATCCCGCATGGTGCTACTACCCAGCATTTTTCTTTTTCATCATCATGATGAGGATGAGCAACCGCTACAATGGTTTCAAAATCATGTTCACCTTCCGAAATGGCCTTCCCCATCGCCATTGCTTCTCCACAAACTGTTATTCTCCCGACATTCGCTTCAACATGAACAGCTGAGTAGATTTGACCTGATTTCGTTCTTACAGCTGCTCCGATATGATGCCTACCATAACGATAGTTTCTTTCAATAACCTTTTCTGCTTCATTAATTAGTTGATAATCTTGCGCCTCTAATGGCTTTACCTTTAACATCAGCAATCTCCTCATGCTTCAAATTTTTCGAGCTCTTGATACAACTCTGCTCGCTCATCCTCTAGACGCTGTTTCTCCGAATAAATTTTCTGCAAGGTGTCTAATTCCATTTCATTCTTTAACGCTTCATCCATCTCATAAATTTTTTGTTCAATGCTCTCTAGAAGAACCTCATATTTCTCAAAAGAATGTGAAGGTTTCTTCTCTTTAATTGGAGATGGTTTCAATTCCTTCACAGCCTTTAGCGGAGCAGGCTCTTTTCTATGAATTTCTCCGCGTTTTGCTTTTGCCCAATCATAATTCCCATCAAAGACCTGGACTTTTCCACGTTCAATCCAATAAATTTTTTCGAACAGCTTGTTAAGAAAATAGCGGTCATGGGAGACAGCCAGGATCGTACCTGAAAATTCAGCTAACGCTTCTTCCAGCACCTCCCTGGAGTCGATATCTAAGTGATTGGTAGGTTCATCGAGTAGCAGGAAATTTATGTCCTGATGCATCAGCTGAGCAAGTCGAAGCCTCATACGCTCTCCACCACTTAAATGGTTGACCTTGCGAAACACCGCATGGCCGTAGAATAGAAATCTCGCTAATAAATGACGTGCCTCTCCTTCGGTCACATGGACGACATTTCGGAATGCCTCAAGGACCGTTTCCTCTTCATGCTCTCCATATACATGCTGAGAAAGATAGCCTATTTTTACTTGACTACCTATGCGAACTTCACCCGTATCAACCGTGCATTCCCTTAGAATCATCTTTAGTAATGTTGATTTCCCAGTACCATTTTCTCCAACAATTGCAACTTTTTCTTGAAATTGAATATGAATATGCACATCCTCTAAAAGCTTGCGATCTTGATAGGACTTGTCAATTCCCTTCAGCATGACTACATCTTTGCCGCTACGGTCAGCCGATTGGAGATCAAGATTCATTTTTTTGCGATTAAGGACAGGCCGGCTCAGTTTTTCCATACGCTCCAGAGCTCGCTCCATATTTCTAGCTCGTTTATGAAGCCCTTCATTTGGTGGGTTCGCATTATTTGCCCACTCTCTTAGTCTTTTGATAGCTTCCTTCATCTTCTTTATTTTCTTTTGCTGCTCTTCATATGCTTGAAATTCCTTTAATAATCTCTCTTCCTTTTCCTTCACAAAATTTGAATAGTTTGTATGATACAGCTGGATTTCGCCATCCTCTAAGTCCATGATCTTCGTTACGACCTCATCTAGGAAATAGCGATCATGGGAAATAACCGCAACCGTTCCCTCATATTCCTTTAAAAATTGGCTTAGCCACTCTACCGCTATTAAATCGAGATGATTTGTTGGTTCATCCAATAACAGAAAATCAGGTTTCTTTAATAACAATAGCGCGAGACCGACCTTTGTCCTTTCTCCGCCACTTAAGTTGGAATAAGGTTTATTCAATAGAGCTTCAATTTTTAACCCATTGGTGACACGATCAATTTGAGCTTCAATTTCGTATCCGTTTCCATGAATGAAACGTTCCTGAATCTTACCATATTGCTCAACTAATCTTCCAAGCTTCTCTTCGTTCTGTTCGGTCACCATTTGCTCTTCCATGCGCTTCATCTGACTTTGCATTTCAATCAATGAGGCAAAGGCTGTTCGTAATACACTTCTCGTTTCCATTTCATATGGAAATTCAGGAAGCTGAGCTAGATAGCCAATCATCAAGCCCTTCTTCCAGTGGATTTTACCCGAATCAGGGGTTTCCTCCCCAGCTAGCATTTTAAAAAGGGTTGTTTTCCCTCCGCCATTTCGACCTACAAATCCAATGCGATCATTTTCACTAATTTCTAATGATATATTTTCAAAAATGGTATTTCCACCGTACATTTTTCCAATTTCATTTACACTACAAGCAATCATTATGATGGCCTCCTCTTAATTAGAGCCATCTCTTTATATATTAAAAAGCCATGGAAGATACACTCCTTCCATGGCTTTTCGGTTAAACGATACCGATGTAGAAAAAGAGATGAACTCACTGTTTTATTTTGCATATGCAGTTGTTAAAAAAGGGCACACGTGTCCCGTTGATTGCTGCATCATGAAAAATTGCACGAAAAATATATAAAGAATCTAACATCTCTTCTCGTGCATAAACAGTTGTATTCATCCTTTTTCCACCTCCTCAAACATATTTTCTCTATTTTAATATTTCTAAAAATTCTTTTCAAGTACTTATTGGTTTATTCACACAAATTTGTTTCAGAAATTTGGTTATTCAACTAATGAGTGTTTAAACGCATAAATAACTGCTTGGGTTCGATCCTGTACTTCGAGCTTACTTAGTACATTGCTCACATGAGTTTTGACGGTTTTTAAAGCAATAAATAGCTCGTCGGCAATTTCTTGATTTGTTTTTCCTTCAGCCATAAGCAATAGAATCTCCATTTCTCTTGAAGTAAGTCCATCATGAAGAGGTACAGAATGCTTTTGGCGCATTTTCATCATCATTTTTCCTGTTACTTCTGGTTCAAGAACAGGTTGACCACCGTATGTAGCTCTAACTGCATCGGCAATTTCACCGGCTTTAGAGGTTTTAAGCATATAGCTAGTTGCTCCCGCTTCTAATGCGGGATAGACCTTTTCATCATCAAGAAAGCTTGTGACAATAATGATTTTGGCCTCTGGCCATTGTTCTATAATGTTTCGAGTAGCTTCAATTCCATCCATTTCATTCATGACTAAGTCCATTAAAATGATATCTGGTCGCATTTCCATTGCCATATGAATCGCAGTACGGCCATTATCAGCTTCTCCAACTACCTCAATATCTGGCTGAGCTGCTAAGTATGCCGAAACCCCTATCCGAACCATTTCATGGTCATCTACGAGTAGCACTTTAATCATGGTCCTCCCCCTTTTCTTCTAGAATTGGAATCTTTACTTCAAGGCGTGTTCCTTGATTTTTAATACTAATAATTTTCATCGTACCGCCGATTTCGACTGCCCGTTCATTCATGTTCTGCAATCCGTAAGAGCCCGCCTTTGCTCCTTCCACATCAAAGCCAACTCCGTCATCTGCAACGCGTAATATCACCCATTCATCCCGCTTAATTAACAATACTTCTAATTTATTCGCCTTTGAATGGCGTAATGTATTGGACACCGATTCTTGTAAAATTCGAAACAGATGATCCTCTATTCCTTTTTCAACAGGGAAAGATTCTACCTTCCATTCAATCTTCATCGTAACCTTTTGCGTTAGTTCAATTAGGAGCTCTTCTACCCCTTGTTGAAGAGTTTTTCCTTTAAGTGCCACTGGTCTTAAATGTAGGAGAAGGGCCCTCATTTCAAGCTGCGATTGATGGATCATCGACTCAACCATTTTAAGCTGCTTTGTACGAGGATCATCAAGCATTTCCCCTGTTTCATTAATAGCCGACATAAGCATGGATGCGGCAAATAGCTGCTGACTCACTGAATCATGAAGCTCACGTGCTAGACGATTGCGTTCTTCGGATATTATTTCTTGAATTCGATTTTCTTGATCTTCTGCTTTTTCATTAGCTAGCTTTTGTGTAATTTTTGCTTGCTCAGCTATGAGTCGCTGGACCTTTCCGACTTTATCCGCGATAGTCAATACATCCGTTGACCCTTTCAAATTTTCTTCAGCTACAGATCGCCCTTCTACAATCTCATGTAACCACCGATCTACCGAATACAGGGAATTTTTCCATGAAAGGCCTGAGCCAAAGCCAAAAATGATGCCAATTGCAATACTGACACTTGGAACAAAGAGGGCAAACGGTATATCCATTAGCTTCCGATTCCAGAGCTCCTCCCAATTCATTGGTGGAAATACAACAAAGTAAGAAGCTAGCAAAAGAACGGTTAAGATGAGAGATAATCCTACGCCCCAAACAATTTGCCGTTGAATGGTATTCATACTCTTTTCACCTCAAGGTCACCAACAAAAAACGAAGTGAAAATTTTTATTTTTTGCGTAGCTCGGTCAAACCCTGCTGTTTGTATATGAAGGTTTTGATTTATCATATTGGATTGATGATAATCAAACACCGTAGTTGTCCCAGCAATTACCGAATGATTCACACAAACTTCCAGATCATAAGGAACGTAGACTTGGACCTTCCCGACAAAATTTCGAATAAATATAACTGTTTCTCCCTTTGGCAATACCGTGTACCCTAAGTCAATGACAGTATCACCAATCCCCGCTTGGATGTTAATATCATTCCACTCGTATACATAGTCAGGTGTCTTTTTTTCTCCGAATAAAAAATTCTCAAACAGAGGCTTACTCTTAATAAACGTATCTACTAGTTCGGCTTGATTTGGTTCTTTCACAATCGGGCGGATCCGCTCTGGTTGTCCCTTGGAAGTAGCAAATTGGATAACCAAGTACCCCAGAAGAGCCAGTAGAAGAAATTTAAATGCCAGCATATCAAATACAATGATGATTAAAAAAACGACTCCACCCCAGAAAAAGATTTTCCCAGAAGTTCGAGGCAATCGTTGGCGACCAATATAGGTAAAACCGACAGCAACGAGAATAGAAAATATTAGACCTGGACTAATAAATACAATTTCAAATAATAGAATAATAACTCCAACGACCATTATCCAGCTAATATAGTCCTTTTTTATTCGGTTAAACACAATATCAATCCCCCTTTCCATCAAGTGTAAATAACAGGTTTAAGTAACGAAAGGCGTAGTTGCCTACGCCTTTAGAATACCATGTCCAAAGTTATGAAATGCTACCAATTTCCTCATTCTTCATATTTTTTTCTAATTGGGTAATGCGAGCATCAATTGTGTTACGGTAGTATGAGCTATTCACTTGGTGCTCTAACCGATCAAGATAAGATTCAATCTCTTCAAAGCGTGAAAATGCATGGTTTTGAGAATATGCATGATCATCTAATACCTTGCTCATTTGATGATGAGCTCTAGTGACATTTTCACGTCCCATAAGCTCCAATCTACGGATATTCATTTCCTTAAGCTTATGCTTCATTTGTTCATATTTCTGCTCTAGTGTATCCAATTGTTGAACAGCTGTTTGCAGGGCTGATTTCAATTGCTCTGCGCGGTTTTCATACTGTGTTTGCTCGTTTGCTGCAAATTGGGCTAATTCTACTTCACCAGCTTCTGTTGCTACCTCTTTTTGATGCTTGCGCTTAGCAGCAAGCTGCTCTGCATGACGGTATTCGCGGTTAAATTCTTCCTTTAATGTATATTGACGCTCTAAAAGCTTTCGAACTTTTTCCGTTTCTTGCTCACATTGGCGAAGGTACTGATTCAATAAAGCGATTGGGTTTTTCTTCTCCTTATGGTCAATTGCTTCATGCATATCTGCTAATACGATATTTTTTATTCTTGTAACTAAGTTACCCATGTTTTACCCTCTCCTTAAGAATAATTTTTTAAGTTCGACCATTCTTTTTCAAAGTTAACGAATGGATCTTGTGACTCTTTAACAACAACCTTTTCTTGATTCCACTTTTTATACACAACATATAGAATATAAGCAGCTGCAATTCCAAGAATTGCTGGTACATTTGAAGCCGATGCGAGTAGAGCAAATATTCCAATTATGCTCCAACCAACCTTGGCCATCCCTGACTCAGCCTTTAGAAACTGTTTAAAGACAAAGTAGAGAATTCCTAAACTAACCGCTAAAGCAACCATTGGTCCCAAGTGTGAAATCAATACAATTGCCGCGATCCCTCCGATAAGAAACAATCCAAATTTTTTCATTGTCGTTTCCTCCTTTCTTGATACCATCTTACCTAGAATTTCGCTTTGTCATAACGAGCCTGAGCTTTATTTTTGGATAAGACCTGAGGCTTAGTCGTTATGGGACTAGCTGGTTTTCATTTGATTGAGGTGTAATTGTGATTTGTTAGGGAATGACTAAAGACAACATTCGGCTAAGGGAGGACTACGCTTGTTTGGGATGGAAGACTTTATCAAGTTCTTACAAGGCTTTTTCATCGTCTTTCCGATTGTGACGTTTGTTCATCTAATGGGACACACCTTTTTTGTGTTCCTTTTCGGTGGAAAAGGCATTCGCATTTTCATTGGATGTGGGGATAAGCTGTGGGGAACTCGCGGGCTTGAGCTGAGGAAGTTTTATTTTTGGTATGGTGGCTGTGAATTTAAGAGTCTAAGGGTCAATCATCGAATCTCCCATTCGCTAATTTTCATCGGAGGGAGTTTATTTAACTTAATTAGTATTTTTGTTGTTAACAAGCTCGTTGAAGTTCAGGTGCTAGAAGATTCGATGCTATGGTATCAGTTCATTTACTTTTCATTTTATTTTATTTTCTTTGCCCTTTTTCCAATGGATTTGCCCGATGGATACCCAAGCGATGGGAAAGCGATTTACTCGATTTGGTCATCAAAAGTAAAAGAGGTCTCGTCTGAGGATTGTCATTGGAGGATTGAATAAGAGAAAAATGACACAGGATACCTAGAATATCTAGCTATAGTCTAATTTCATATTCTCGGTTGGGTATAGTTGTTTTAAAAAAAGAATTCTTGATGAGATGAGTGTAAATAGCCAGGTGCTTGTTTTCAGGGGGGCGTTCGCCAAGCCTCCTCGTCCTTAGAGCTGTGAGGTCTCGGCAGTAACGAAAATCCCCCAGGAGTCAAGCTCCTTCTGATCCAATCACCTATTTTGGCTACCTTTTTGCACTTTTTTAAATAATAAAAAAGACTCTTTTCGTAAAGGGTGTTGCTTGCAAATATACCAAGGAGCAATTTACTTTTTATGGTATTATAAAAAAAGAGGCTTTTGAAGCTAACGGAGCTGGATTGTTGAATATTAACGAAAGAGAAAAATTAGTAAATAGAGTAACCCGTTTTAAAGAGGGATTAGGCTTTATCCATTGTGGAGGTGTCAAGATAAAAAAGGTGGAATTTACTCGTTTTTAACACCTCTTATTAAGATGGTCAAAATAGCAACAATCTATGTGAAAAGAGCCAAAACAAAACAGGACAGAGAACGTGCTCTCCATCCTGTTTGTTGACAGCCTGAGGTGTTGATAAGCTTATTTTGACATAAACATTTGCGTCCAATAATGACGGTAGGAGCCGCCCTCAGCATAACCTACTCCGATATGTGTGAAGGAAGAGCTTAAAATGTTTTTGCGGTGACCTGGACTATTCATCCATTCTTGAACCACCTTTTGTGGTGTGTTTTGACCTGCTGCAATATTTTCCCCAGCACTTTTATACGCGATTCCAAAGCTCTTCATCATTTGGAATGGATCCCCGTATGTAGGACTCGTGTGGGAGAAATAATTTTTATCTCTCATATCAGCAGACTTATAACGCGCGACGCGTGACAACTGCCAATCTGCTGTAAGTGGTTTTAGGCCATATTTTGCACGCTCTTGATTGGTCAATTGAATCACTTGGTGTTCAATACTTTTAACGGCATTGTAATCAGGAATCGTCACCTTTTGACCTGGGTAAATGAGAGCTGGATTCTTGAATTGCGGATTGGCCTCAATTATTTCAGATAATCCTACTTGATATCGGACCGCAATTTTCCAAAGAGAATCCCCTGGTTGGACCGTATACACCTCTTGTGCAAAAGAAATCGAAGGTACTGCAAAAATAGAAATCGCTAGCGTTAAACTTAATAGAATTTTTTTCATTTGTTTCCACGCCTCCTCGATTATAGAATTCGATTTCTTCGACGAAAAAAACCAGGATAAATATACCAATTTATTCACTCAAAAAGACCTTCACTCCTATTGGAATGAAGGCCCTCTTCTTTCATGTTTCGCTTACAACAATTCCCGCTCTGCCACAACGACACCATCTTCATCAGCATACACAAAGTGACCTGGACGCCAGTCAATTCCTGCGAAATTTACTGGAATGTCTTTCTCTCCTTTTCCAGCTTTTTTGCTCTTTAATGGGATGCTTCCTATTGCTAGAATGCCAATGTCGGTTTTTGCTAATTCCGCTACATCACGTACACAACCATTGATAATGACTCCTGCTAGCTTTCGAGCTTCCGCAATCCCAGCTAACCGATCCCCCATTAAGGCACATGCTTTTGAAGCACCACCATCTACTACTAGGACCGCACCTGATGGGATGGTTTCTAATGATTCCTTTACGAGAACATTGTCCTCAAATACCCTCACAGTCGAGATCGGTCCATGAAACCGGCTTTGTCTTCCATAGGTCTTAAATTCTCCTTCAGCAATTTTTAATTCACTTGCAAAATCGTCACACAGGTCAGCTGTTTTAAATGTCAATTTCGCCAACTCCTTATCTGTTTTTTACAATATTCTGTAAAGTTTATCGAAATCCTCTTGTTCTCTATGAAAATTTAACCCTCGACAGCATATACATGTACAAAGGGAGGATGATCTCATGGCTGAAATGTGGGTTACGACTTTTGGGTTTGTTTTCGTTTTAGGGTTAAGTGGCGGTGTGCTTGTTTACTTTTTAAAAGGTGCGTTAGATTCAGAAGATTCCATTCGAGTTGACCCATTGCCGGAAGAAGAAGATTTATGAACGTGAATGGCAGAGGGAAACACCCCTCTGCCGTTTTTAGTGTCGAAGAACACGATCTTTATTGTGAACTCGTTCTTTTAAGATTGGTTTTAACTCGTCTACATAGCCAATACATTCACATAACGTCAAGCTCTTTTTCGGAGTATCTATCATTAAATGGGACAAACTTTCCTCTATATGGTTCTTAAAGCCTCCCATAAAAAATAAATACGGAATAATATACACCTGTTGATAATCTTGTAGGAGTCGTTTTATTTGGTCTGCATAAAGTGGGGATGAGGTTAAGTATCCTTCCATGACGGTGGTATTTATTTTTTCTTGTAGCAATAGAGAAGCTTTTTGAAGTTCTGTAGCTGCTACAGGATCCGGACTTCCGTGACTTAATAAAAGAACTGCTTCCTTGTTTGACTTCTTAAACCCACTCTCCATTAGTCGTTTTTCTAGTAGCTCAATCACTTTTTCATTAATACCAATTGGATTTGAATAGTGAATAGTCAAATTTTGATATGTTTCCTTTGCCGCTGTAAGCTCTTTCGGAATTTCTATATTCGCATGTAGCCCTGGCAAAAGCAAAACCGGCACAACTGTAATGTCTGTTGCTCCTTTTTCTACACATGCGGCTATTGCTTGTGAAATATTTGGCTCTACCCTTTCATGAAACGCAAATTCTTTAATTGGTACATCTACCTCTGACATAAACGCTTCAATATAATCGATAAATTGTTGATTTCCTACAGGAGAACGACCTCCATGTCCAACAAACAGTATTGCCTCCATCTTCCTACCTCCCATTTTTTTCATATTGTTATTGTAATGGGAATCTCTCAAGACTTTGTATGAAGGATGTCACAATTGGATGATCTCCAGTAGAAATGTCGTGATTTTGTCATATTCAAACGTCCATCATCCATATGAGCATAACTTTACTATTTATGGAAAAAATATTAATAAAAATGATAGGAGGAACACTTATGACAATAGCTAACCGCATGCCTCAGTTTCCAGAGCCATATTGGCGTGATATTAGCCTCCCCATCTATCGTAAGCTTATCGAAGACCAAACAGTTGATGTGACAATTGTTGGAGGAGGAATCACGGGGATTACTTCAGCCTATTTGTTGGCAAAAGAAGGACTGAAAGTGGCCATCATTGAAGCAGGAAGAATCCTTAATGGAACAACAGGGCATACGACTGCAAAAATTACTGCCCAACATGGTCTTATTTATGATGAGTTACTTCAGCATTTTGGCAAAGAAAAGGCAAAGCACTATTACCAAGCAAATTCAGAAGCACTCCAGTTTATTAGGAAAACAATCGAGGATTCAGGGATCGCCTGCGATTTTTCAACCGAGGATGCTTTTCTATACTCCACATCGGACGAAAATGCAAAAAAAATAGAAAAGGAATATGAAGCGTATCAAAAACTCGGGATACCAGGTGATCTTCATAAAATCATACCTATTTCCATCGAAATAAAAAATGCTTTATCGATGAAAGAACAAGCCCAATTCCATCCGCTAAAATATTTAGCTCATTTAGTCAAATGCTTTACAGATATGGGTGGTCTCATCTATGAAGATACAACTGCCGTCGACATCGAAGAAGGCAAATATCCAACCGTAGTAATGAGAAATGGAAAAAAAGTTCATAGCAAGCAAGTGATCATTGCGAGCCACTTTCCTTTTTATGATGGAATGGGCCTGTATTATACGAGAATGCACGCAGAGCGTTCCTACGTAGTTGCCGTAAAAACAAAAACTGAGTATCCAGGTGGAATGTATGTAAGTGTCGACCAGCCTACTCGTTCGTTACGGTACACTCCATATAATGGCGAAAAACTAATTCTTATCTCTGGTGATGGGCATAAGACTGGTCAGGGCGTTGATACGATCAAGCATTATGAAGCATTGGAGGCATTTGGTGAAGAGGTGTTTGGCATTCAAGAATATCCTTATCGCTGGTCTGCTCAGGATCTATTTACGCTAGATAAAATTCCGTATATCGGTCCGATTAAGAAAGATAAAGAAAATATTCTAATTGCCACTGGTTACCATAAATGGGGTATGACGAATGGAACAGCTGCCAGCCTTTTAATGAAGGATTACATATTAGGTAAAGACAACCCATATAGCAGTTTATTCTCTCCTTCTAGAGAAATCAAGGCTGACCCAAGTGTAAAGGAGTTTATTAAACAAAATGTAGATGTAGCAGGTGAATTGCTGAAAGGCAAATTTGAGTTGGTTCCTAAGGATCCAGGTGACTTAGAGACTGATGAGGGAGCAGCTGTCATGATTAATGGCAAACGAGCTGGTGCATACAAAGACCAAGACAACACTCTTCATATTGTGGACACAACCTGCACACATCTCGGCTGTGAAGTAGAATGGAACCATGGCGACCGCACTTGGGATTGTCCATGTCATGGCTCGCGCTTCTCCTATGATGGGAAAGTCATCGAAGGCCCTGCAACAAAAGCACTCAACCGAGTCCTCTGGAATGAAGAGTAAATGATATAAGGCTGCTAAGCAAATTGTGTTGATAGGGTGCATCCATAAGAATAGCTCAGGGCGTCTTGTCCAGTACCTTAAGGACCTTCGTCCCCCGAAGGAGATTAAGGAAACACGATGAATCAATGTTGACTAATCGTAAACAAGAGGACCGAAGTACATTAGGCACCAGGCCGTTTGGGCCGAACAATTTTCTAGGTTTATTTCTTTCTTTCTTTCTTTTTTATCTTTTTAAAAATCAGGCTGGGACATTACTATATGACTCCTTCTCAAGTACGAACAATGACTTTTTTAATATAGTTAGGTTGTAAAAACAAGTTCGTTCCACCTGCGCTGCAGACACTCGCTTTCCGCGGGGTCTCAGCCTTTCCTCTATTTCCCTAAGTAGTCGAGTGTCTTCCGCTCCTTTCCACTATTTTTTAAAATTCGTTTTCCGAACAAACAAAAATATCCGAACTAGTAAAAGGAGATTACTCCTTATAGTTCGGATATACCATTGACTGAATTACTTATGTCCCAGCCTCGTACACGTTATCAATCACTCGGTTGTTCCACTACTCGTTCCTGACGAGTGTTAGCAAACTCAACAAGCTCTGAGCTAGTTCTTTCACCTTTTTTTGCATTATTGTTACGTTGTGCGTTGGCATTTCCTCGCTTCGTTCTTCCCATTTGACCTCGACTCCTTTTTAAGTATGTCAGAAATAGTATGAGTTACGCTCTCTGATCTTATTCCAAAACAGGAGGCTTTCTCACTTTGGTCCCTTGTTCAAAGGAATAGGCAAATTTAAGCAATGTAGGCTCTTTATAAGCAGTGCTTGTAAAAGTGATACCGACAGGCTCTCCTTTTTCGGTATAACCAGCAGGAACGGTAATCGACGGATACCCTGCTTTAGCTGGAATTCCTGCGCCAAAGTTATTAGGCGTGACTAGCGCATCGATTTGATACTCGTTAAGAACATAATCAATTCCTTGCTCTGTTGAATAAAATTGGTCATGGGCTAATGCAGTCAAGTAAGCTTCCTCTGTCAATGTTCCACTCGTTCCTTCGGCTTCTTCTAAAACGACCTGGCCATATTTCAACATCTTCTCTTCATGCGTCTTATTAAACTCGATTAGCTCTGCTAACGAACGTACCTTAATATCTGTTGATAGCGATTTAAGATAAGCATTTAAACCCGTCTTAAACTCATAGGTCAACACATCATAGCTCCACTTCTCTTTCGAGGAAAGGATCTCAACATGTTCAATTACTTCAGCTCCAAGGCTTTTAAGCTCATCAATTGCTGCGTTTATGACAGAAAGTTGTTCCTCTGTAAGGAAGTTAAAAAAACCTTCTCTTGCAATCCCAATTCGAGCTCCCTTTAAGCCATCTATATCAAGAAAAGTAGTAAAATCGGTATGGCAAAGCTTTGTATTTGTTAGTGTGGCTGGATCGTTCTCATCTTTTCCAACTAAAACGTTTAATAGCAAGGCAGCATCCTTGACAGTCCGTGCCATTGGACCTGCTGTGTCCTGGCTATGTGCAATCGGGATAATCCCTTTTCTACTAATTAGGCCAACTGTTGGTTTAATCCCTACTAAGGAATTTTGGCTAGCTGGGCTTAAAATAGAACCTGAAGTCTCTGTTCCTACTGACACAGCTGCAAAATTAGCAGCAATAGCCGCCCCAGAACCAGAACTCGATCCACCTACATCAAATATTCCTGGTCCGTAAGGGTTTAATACTTGACCACCTCTAGAGCTGTAACCACTTGGCATCCCTTCTGCCATGAAATTCGCCCATTCAGTCATATTCGTCTTCCCGAGAATCACTGCTCCTGCCTCTCTAAGCCTTTGAGCAACAAAGGAATCCTCTATTGCATAAGAATGCGCTAATGCGAAAGAGCCTGCGCTAGTGTGCATTTTATCTTTCGTATCAATATTATCTTTTAGTAAAACAGGAATTCCATGAAGTGGTCCTCTTGGTCCCTGTTCCTCTCGCTCTGCATCCAGTCCTGCTGCAATTTGTAATGCATCTGGATTGATTTCAAGTATAGAGTTAATCTGAGCTCCCTTACAATCAAATTGGGCAATTCTATACATATACATTAGGACAAGCTCTTTTGACGTTACTTCACCTCCATTCATCTTTTCCTGCATCTCATCTATTGTTGCTTCAATTAACCATTCATTATGTAGTTTTTTCAATCGCGGATGGAACAATAGCTTCACATCTCCTTTTTCAGTGAATTATTCGAATATTATAATTTTACATAGAAAAAAGACCTTAGTCCACTAAAGGAATAAGGTCTTCGCTTTATTATCTTTCTTCTTCAGCTATCAATTCACCTTTATAGAACACGCGCTTTTCAAGAAGGAGGTCTAGCTCACGTGCGAACTTCTTCAATTCTCTTTCTTCTCTTTCCGTAACGATGGAAATAACCTGACCTTCTGCTCCTGCTCTACCTGTTCTTCCAGATCGGTGGATATATTGGGTTACATCCTTTGGGAAATCAAAATGAACCACCGTTGTTACACCTTTAATATCAAGTCCTCTCGCAGCAACATCTGTAGAAAATAATAGATTTGATTTCCCGCTACGTAATTCCTTTACCGCTTTTTGGCGATCAAATTTATTTAAATCGCTGTGTAGTAATCCTGCTTCAATTCCTTTAAAATCAAGTTTTTCCTTTGTAACTGTTAAATTCCCAATATCCTTAATAAACGCAAGTGCCTTAATACCATCTATTCTGGTGACTTTTTCTAATACTTTAATCTTATCTCGTTGCTCAGACACGATATAAAGATGCTCTACCTTACCAGATTGAATGGTTTCATCCTTTTCAACCTTTAAGATTTTCGGTTCAACTGTAAGAGCTTGTGCCATCTTCTCAGTTTCCTTTGGCAGGGTCGCTGAAAAAAGCAGAACCTGTCTATCACCTAAGGTGGACTTTACAATATTCTGTACGGTTCCCATATGCTCAGGTACTAATAGTTGATCCCCTTCATCTAAAACAACGGTTTTTACTTCATGCATCTTCAGCTTTTTTTGTTTAATTAGCTCGTAGGTTCTCCCTGGCGTTCCAATGACAACCTGTGGGTGCTTCTTTAGCTTCTCCAGCTGCCGTTTTAGATTGGCTCCCCCAATAAACGAAGCCCCTTTAAGCCCACTGCCTTCTGCCCACTTTTGCACTTCTTGAAGAATCTGCATGACAAGCTCTTGGGATGATGCCAAAATCACCGCTTGCACTGCTCTTTTCTCTGGATCGACTTTATTTAAAACCGGTAGCAAATAAGCAAGTGTTTTTCCTGTTCCTGTTGGAGATTCTGCTATAACATCTTTCCCTTCGATGATTGCTGGAATCGCATCTGTTTGAATCATGGTAGGCTGTTCAAACCCTGACTTTTTCCATGCCTCTTGGATAAATGGCTTTAACTCTGATAAAAATTGTCCTGACATTTACTTCACCTTCTGATCTATGTAAATTTAATGAGAATTCTATTTACTTCCCCTTAGCCTTCCCCGAGAAAAAACTAATATGTTTTAGATACTAGCTTAAGGATGGATGGTTGTCTATATCGCAACTAATTTTTCATAGAAAAAAGTACTGAGCCATTTGCACTCAGTACTTATTTCTTTCTCAGCATCTTATTTATGGATCCAAATGGCTCCAGCAGAATTATCCTTCGATTCCCCAATTACTTGGAACTTCAATCCTAAGTTTGGAACGATACGCCCAGCATCCGGGATTAAATGATTGATATACGTTTTAGAATCATCAAATGTTGTGATTCCAGGTAGCCCATCATAATCAAATTCCCCACGGTAGCTTGAGTCTATCTCCCAGCTTGGTGCCCGATCAAAACTGAAAGCCGCATCTGAAATTTGATAACGTGTGCTTTGGAATACAGAATCTTGCCCATCCTTCTGGCCAACAATAGCTTCAGGGTGTGAATCAACGACACCGATGAAGCCTTCACCTGGATGAACCCCTACCCAGTTGTCTGTAAAGCTATCGTCTCCATACCAAACAACTAATCCAGTATTGTATTTAACCCCACGAGAATGTTCAAGTGCAGTATCTGAGCCTGCATAGTTTCTCCATTCTAAATAATAGTAATTCTTCGCATAGTCAAATCCATTAGATACTACGAATCCCTTTAACGTAGCGGTTGACTCACCTTCCACATCGTCACTGAACACAACTTCTCCATCTACTGTTAGTTGTAAATTATCCATTGCAAATCCTTCAGGGGCTAATCCACCATCTGTTACATATTCAAAAACAAGCTTCACTTTTTCCCCGGCAAATTGGCTTAAATCGTAATGTTTATCTTCCCACTTACCTAGAGAAGTTTCATATCCTGCAGCTGTATTTTCATCACCAATTACATCAAGCTCTACTGTTTCACCCAATTCAGTTACCGCATTTACAAATACGTAATCATAGTCAAATTCAACTTCATAATAAGTCTTATAGTTAAATGAGGCTTCTGATGCTCCTGTCAGATCAAACACTGGTGTTTCTAGTGTAGTGTGAAGATCATCCCCTTTTGTACTATAATAATACTTCTCACCAAATGCAGGTTTTATTCCTTCCACCGGCTTATCTGGCAGGTTGACTTTTACAATTCCCGGATTTTTACTTTTTGTGACACTTTGGTCAATAACTACTGCTAATCCCTTTTGATCAATACTTTCATAATCTACTTCCATAATGTTAGCCCAGTTTCCACCCATAATTTTTTGGAAATATTCCTTGTTTTGTGGAGAAAAGCTAGTAGGCTCTGTTCCAGCAACTTTTCCATTCCAGCTTCCTCCACTCATAATCGACCAAGAAGCTACTGGTTCGCCTTGACCTGTATACTGAGTATCGTACTCATCTGGGAGTCCAAGATCATGACCAAACTCATGAGCAAATACCCCAACTGCCCCATCTTCTGGTTGAATGGTATAATCATATGCCGCCATATTTCCACCCCAGTAGCCCACTTTCGCTTCTGTGTTTGCTACAGGATATACTCCATCAAGAACCCATCGATGTGACCAAATTGCGTCATCTCCTAGAATTCCTCCACCTGCCTCTTGACCTGTTCCAGCATGAATGAGCATTAGGTGATCTACTAATCCATCTGGTTCATTTTGATTACCATCCCCATCTAAGTCATACAAATCAAACTGATCATATTCTGCCAAATCTATACCAGATGCTACGGCTGCATTTAACGCATCTTTAACTAAGTCTCGAGGACCCTTAGGCGCTAAATTATCATGCCCCCCATTTGGATTATCATCTCCATAATCTCTTGCATTACCAGGTACTGTCAGCCATTCAGAAACAACACCATCTACTGAATAGCTTCCTCCAGATTGTTCTTCATAATATTGCTTAAAGGTTTTTATTTTGTCTCCGTTAAATAAAGTGAATTCTTCATCACCGAACATTAATTTTTGGTAATGCTCACGGTTAAAATCATCAGCATACATATATCCTTCTTCTTGGATAACATTATTGTGTTTAAAATCAGCAAACTCTGTTAACAATACGAGTACTTTATCTACACGTGTTTCTCCCTTGTAGTTTGCTTCTTTAGCTGGGTTAACCTTTACATATCCATTTGGCTTCCCTTTTTTATAGTTATCATGACCTTTTTCTAATTGTTTAGCTAATTTATTTTTCTGCTTTGTCAGAAAATCCTTTGTTTTTTGATCAAATTCTTTTTCCTTGTGGCTTTTGGATTTATGAGTTTTTGCTTTCGTCGATTTTTCTGTAATATATTTCTTTACAGCTTTCGAAATCTGCTCTTGAGTAGCACCCTTTGAAATTACACCTCTCTCTTGTAGTGCTTTTCCTAAGCGCTCTTCATCGACAATATGTAGATCTATAGGAGAAGATTCTTGCATTGAGGCATTAACTGATTTTGGAGCAATAGTTGTTGATGTAGCAAACGCACCAGCAAATAATGTAGATGCGACAACTGTACTAGCCGCTATACTTGATACTACTTTCCAAGGCTTACTTTTTCCCATTCATTTCCCCCCTAATAATTTGTAATAATAACAAATTCAGAATATTACAGTTATAATTCTAGCAATCTGGTTTAATTGTGTTAATAGTGTAAATATACCGAAAATTTAACCTGATTAATGATTCCCCTTATGACTTACGGCCTTGTGAAAATCAAGAGCTGCTCCATTCCTAGTGTCTAAAATCCTATGTGAGATCGTATCTATACCTCCTTTTTGTTTATTTGAATTTTCAAACTTCTGTAATATTCCGTTTGAATCTTAACACCTAAGTTGCCATTGTGTAAATAATAGAATTTTCATTCTACAAAACTAGTGAATATCAGACATATAGAGCGAAGATTCTTACGATTTCACTTTGTAATTCTGACAAATTTCATCTGTGAAAATAGACATATTTAATACGATACCGTTTGAATCTATTGAAGTGCCGAAGGTAATTTTTTGATTCTTGAGGATATGAGGTATGCTAAGTGAACAAAAGTGCAGGACATCTAGGGCACAAGCATAAGAGAGTTTAGAGTAGAAGGCGCTCATTGCCTTCCATTCTAAACTCTCTTATGACCTCTATGGGCTAGGCGTTGGTTGTCGAGAAGATTATCTACAATTGAAAAATTTATACATTCTTTAGCAACAAAAAACGAGGTAATAACAAGCTACGAAAAATCTTTTTTTTATGATTCAAACGATGATTAAACTTCGTACTAAGACTAACAACCATATTGTAGAGTATTACGACAAATTAAAAACGCAACCTCAAGGAAAGCCCCATAAAGTTGCGTCAATAGCGTGCGTGAATAAATTTTTGAAAGTGGCATTTCATCTCATAACACACAACATTACCTATAATTACGAAGCAGTTTAACCTGTTCGTAAATAAGTTGTTTATACTATATCATACCTGACCTTTCGAAAAATACACCTCGTTAGGTATATTTGGCATAGATAAATGATTTTTGAGTGAGAGAACTCCCTCCTCCCCTCCAAGAATCAGTCTTCAAACATATATAAATATGATAAAAAACTCTTGACTAGAGGTAAGAAAGAGGCTGGGACATTACTAAATGACTCTTTCTCAAAGACGAACAATGACTTCATTAAAATAGTTAGGTTGTAAAAACAAGTTCGTTCCACCTGCCCTGCAGACACTCGCTTTCCACGGGGAGGAAGCTGAGCCTCCTTGCTGCGCTTTGGTGTCTCAGCCTTTCCTTTATTTCCCTTAGTAGTCGATTGTCTTCCGCTCCTTTCCACTATTTTTTAAAAATTTGTTTTTCGAACAAACAAAAATACCCGAACGAGTAAAAGGAGATGGAGATAACTCCTGTTCGTTCGGATAGTTCATTGATTGAAATACCCAGCCTCACTCCTAAGGCTTCTCATCCACATTCGATATAAAGCTTTTATTTCGAATTCCCGAACGCCGCAGGTGCATATACACTTCTACTTCTATTTCTCCTCGTGTGAATTCCTCGTTCCACTGATCTTCTACTTGTTTAAACTTGTCATAATGCTGTCTATAAAGTGCATCTCCAAACCCGAAAATATCTACACCATATTCATCTTGTACTTTTTGAATCGTTCCTTCTACATCTGTTAGAATAAAGTCGTTCACTCTTTTTTCATATTCTTGAAAAGTCTCTACCTTTGTAAGGTCCTTCGAGCACTGTGTCCCATCAATATGTGCTTCCCCATTAATTTTCACTTTTAACTTTGGCTCATCCCCCTTATAGCTCGCGTTGATGCTGGAGGTAGATGTAACAATTCGAACATCAATAAATTTTTCGTTTTCCTGTTCATCCTCTTCACCACATGGGACACTTATACTTGTACGATTTAAATCCTGTGTCCATAAATAATTTCTCGCATCCTCTAGAGTTAGAAAACCGACCACCTTTTTATTATCAAATACAGCCAACCCATCCAGTTCAACAAGTGCATCAAGGTCTACCCTCTGAATATTTTCAACTGATTTCCCTTTGGCTGGGTCCCCCTTAATCGTTACTGCTGCTAATACCGGTGTCCTGCCATTAGAAGTAATCGAGGACAACAGATCTGTCAGCCTAATGTTGGGGTCTCCTCCCCACTCCTCAAGAAAAGCTTCAATTTGCTTATTAATTTTTATAGAAGAGACCTTCTGAACAGGTGCAACTGTTGAAATGTAATCAGAAGCTTTATATTTCCTTGAAATCAATATATTGAAGTCATTTCGGAAATCTCCACTTCTTTCAAGAAAATCAAGGAATCCCGTAATTCCTTCCCTCGCCACCTGCTCGCTTATAACGAGAATCCGTGTATGTGAATAGATTAATTTCCGTGCCATTCCTACATTCATTTTATTGGAAAGTTCAGAAATTGAATTTCCTTCTAAAGAAAAAGAGATAGAAGGCGTATTGCCCTCCCCCCCTTGTTTCGACAACTGAGTGGCATTAACTGCCTCAACCGTTAGTAGATATCTTTTCTCCTCCCCTTTATCAACTGCAATCCCTGTGACAATTAAAATGTCATTTAACTCATTTTTGTCCCAGCATCCAACTAAGAGGAGACAAAACACGCATATAATTATGAAAGGTCTAGACACGTGCATCAGCTCCCACCTCCCGTGTTCGGTGGGGATGGAGCCTGATTACTTGTTTTCTTTACTGGCGCTTGTGTCATCAAATAAGAGGGCCTTCTTTTATTTTTCCAAATAGGCATACGGACAAATACGTCCTGCTGGTCCTCTATTTGCAAAGGGGCAACAGGAGTTAAGTAAGAAATCCCAAAGGACCTTAAGCTGACTAAGTGGATGACCATGACAATTAACCCAACTAATACCCCATATAACCCCATCGCTGAAGCTGCAAAAATTAATAGAAACCGTAACAATCTTGTTGAAATCGCGAAATTGTATATAGGGGAAACAAAGCTAGCAATTGCAGTGAACGCAACAATAATCACCAATACGTTTGAAACAATCCCTGCTTCTACAGCAGCTTGACCTATAACTAACGCTCCCACAATGGACACCGTTTGCCCTACTGCTCTAGGCATTCGTACTCCAGCTTCACGCAACACCTCAAAAGATAGCTCCATTAATAAGATTTCAATAACTGCTGGAAAGGGTACACCTTCTCGCTGAGCTTGAACACTGATTAATAGCTGGGTTGGCAATAATTCATGATGAAAAGAAGAAATAGCTACATATAACGACGGAAGGGTTAACGCTATCATAAATGAAATGTATCGGATAAATCGAACAAAGCTGGCCATAAAGAAGGGTTGATAATAGTCTTCTGATGACTGAAAAAAATCACTAAATACACACGGAAGTGTCAAAACAAACGGTGTACCGTCGACAAATATAGCTATTTTCCCATCTAGTAAATGACTAGCAATAGTATCAGATCTTTCGGTATTGAAAATTAATGGAAAAGGAGTATAGGTTTCATCTGTAATGAATTCTTCAATATTCCCACTGTCAAGGATTGCACCTACATCAATTTTCTCAATTCTCCGTCGAACCTCATCCAATACATCTAAGTTAGTAATGTTGTCCATATATGCAATTGCTACATCTGTGCGCGAATCTTTTCCAATCTGGTAACGTTCAAACTTTAGACTTGGATTCCTAATTCGTCGCCTAACTAGACTTATATTTGTGTTCATATTTTCGATAAAGCCTTCTTTTGGACCACGAATAATGGTCTGTGTACTTGGCTCTTCTACCGAACGCTTCTCGATGTTCCCGATTTCTAACGAAAAAGCCTTATTCAACCCCTTTATAAGAATAACCGCATAGCCATTCAATATGTGCCATACGACTTGATGTAACGTGTGTGCATAGTCATATGGAAGGCTTGGGAAATAAGACTCTCTTATTTTTTCGAATGATTTATCATCCGTAATCACCTGATGGTCGTGATTACAATTATAAATAGGTTCTAGGATCTTTTCCGTAAGCTGTCCTTTGTCCAGCATCGTGCTCAAATAACAGATGAACCCGTTTTTATTCCCTACCTGAATTTCATCCATTTCAAAATCAAACGTTCCATGAAATAACCCCTCTAACTCTTCTTTATTTTTTTCAAGGGAAGGAGAGAATTCTACCTGGATGTCTTCGGTATGGAAAAGCTGAGCATCTGTTGTTTCCTGGTTACGCTTATTCTTCTTTCGTTTAAAGAGTTGATTCCATTTTTTCAATTCCACCTCCCCCTTTCTTTTTTCTCGTTTTAAACCATAAGATGGGGAGCATAACGAAAGGAATCGTTAGCTGAAAAGGAATATGAAGAAATTTTGTTACAAACTCAAGTCCTTCTTGTATGTGCTCCGCATAATTCTCACTAATTAAAATGGTAAATAAGGCAATAAGCATTCCTATCGGAAAGAGAAAGGAACGATAGGGCCTGTGAAAGAGGTATTCTAACCCTTTAACCCCTCCGTAGAAAAAAATGCTCACCTTTACAATAATTCCAAACATAACAATAAAGACGACGAGTAAATCCACTCTTTCAATAAAGTTGAGAAGGGAAATTTCTCGTGCGGCAGATAATAACGGAAAATTAGAACGCTCTTTCATCTCATGACCTAACGAAAGGATTTGTACCATGGAGCTATAGGTCAAAAGGACTCCAGTAATCAAAATAGCGACGATACTTACCTTCATCGCTTTTTCGAATTTAGTTACATAAGGAATAATCATCATGAAAGCCACCATCTCTCCAAACGGAAAAGTCAATAATTCAGGGAAAATGGCTTGTCGAATTGGCCTAATCCCTTCAGCTAGGATGGGCTGAAGGTTGGTAAATTTAATTTCTCCAGATAAATAAACAGAGATTCCAATAATAAGGACGAAAAAGAACACATACGGAAAAAAGATTTCACTTGTTCTTCCTAATACTTCTAACCCTTGATATAACATGTAAATGATGATAAGCATCATCGTTATCGATAAAAATTCAATTGGGGTGTTTGCAAAAATAGTAGAAGCCATCAGCTCGCAAAAATCCCTTATTACTCTTGCAGAGATATAAAAGAAATATAAGATGTATAAATAGGAAATCAGCCCGCCAATCCATTTTCCAAAACAAAAGGACAAGAGCTCGAATAAGTGTTTACCAGGTAGCTTGGAAAGCAGAAATACATACCCCGCTACTAAACTAGCGCCAAAAATCGTTGTAGCCATAATGGCAATCCAAGCATCTTGCTTTGCCTCATTCCCTATTCCAACAATAGCTGCACTCCCAATTTCAAATATTATAATAAGAATTAATAGCTGCCATAAAGAAATTTTCTCTACAGAAGGCTTCATTTCGAATTGTCCACTTTCTTTATTCCCTTATAATCCAACCTGATACAGTAAACAAAACTTAACGCAACAGCTGTATACACCATCCATTCATTCGTCCCAGCCTTTACCATCATAATGTTCGTCATAGTAGCGAAAAATGCTCCCCCGTACATGAACAAATCAATGAATGTCACAGTTGTCAAAAGGCTAGATAAGGTAAGCAATAACACAAATGTAACCAAACAAAAAACCACCTAACCATTTCAGCTTCATACTCACATTATTTCCTTTTTGTTCCTAATCATGTATTAATAATCAACACAACCCATTTTCGGGGGTAGGGAGAATGGAACAATCCTTTTTTGAGAATAAAAAGAACACTAGCAAGCTACTAGTGCTCCATGATATCCCTTCAATTACTGCTGCGTTTGCTCCGCTTTTTCCAGTAATTTATTCGCTAGAACTGAAAGATTCTCTGTCGTATGATTAATCTCATTAATTGAACTCACAATTGTATCTAAATCCATCTTATTGCGGTCAAACATCTCCAAATAATGCTCCATCTCCATCTTCATAGTCAACAATCCACTCTTAACATCTTGAAGCTTTGATTGAGACTCCTTCGTCGAAAGATTCATCGTATTCATCGTATCCACTAATCGATTAATATAAGAGTCATTTTCCTCTATCGAAAACTTAATCTTGCTGCTCATAGATTTCGAGTTTTCCGCTAGCTTTCGTACTTCTGAAGCGACTACTGCAAAGCCTTTCCCACCTTCCCCCGCCCGGGCTGCCTCAATGGATGCATTTAATGCAAGTAAATTCGTTTGATCCGCAATATCCTCAATTCCCTTTGTCATCGCAATAATTTGCTCTGAGATTGATTTTAGTTTAGACATTCCTTTAATCGTCGAAGCCACTTCATCTAACACATGACTAAACGTCTTTTCCATACTCTCCATTTGATTCTGATTAACATCCGTTAAATTTAGTAGATTCCTACTACTCTTTTGCGTCATTTCTGTTTCCTTACGAATTTGCTCGGCCTTTCCGCTTGTTTCACTCGTTGTAGCTTCAGTCTCTTCTACCGTTGCAGCTACTTCTTGACTAATGGAAGTGAGCTCCCTTTGAAGCAGTTGATTTGCCTCATTTAAGTTATTTAATTCGGTCACCCTTGCCTGTAAATAATTCCCTACTACTAGTTGTGAATCTAGGTTAACTACATGTGTAATTGCTAAAATAACTTCTGAGAGCTTACTAGGGTTTGATTGTAGATACTCCACCACTTTTGGGATCAGCAACGAACTAATAGCTGAGTAAGTCGCAAGAAACCACTCAATCGGTAAATTCGCACCATTATGGGTTTTTCCAATTTGATTTCTCATCTGAAAATAAGCTTCATTCAACTCACCGCTTAACAAACTCTCAAAATACCGGACAAACACATTGTACAAGCGTTCATAACCAGAGTGGTCATTCGCAATTCTTTCTAGTAGTGGTTGTTTATATAAATGGTCTAATACATTTCTAAGAATCTCATCTAATAAGGGAAGGACAATAGGTTGAACCTCTTTTAGTGCCGTTAAATGCTGCTTTTCAAACCCCATATATTCTAATCTCATGGAAATATCGCTATTTTGTACTTGCACCACATTTTCCTTTTTCGGAAGCTCCATTATTGCCATAAATTCTGCTGCTTTCGCTTTTTTCCCTAATTGAAATAGCATATAAATTCCCCTTTAAGTTAAATTGTATAAGTTATGTCTAAATTATGTATAACTATTTTGATTTTAGCAAGCTCAAGTATGCAATCAAAACGAAAAATCATGACTACATTCCTAGTACGAATGTAGTATGGTTTGAAACAGTTTGAAATGTATCTATATCAGTAACCTCCCTCATAAAAAAGCAACACCCAAGATCTTAGTGTCTCGAGTGTTGCCTTCTTAATCGACTTGTATATTATATTTTTTAATTTTGTACAATAGACCTTGCCTTGATATTCCGAGTGCCTCGGCCGCTCTTGCTTGATTTCCATTTTCATTCTTTAAAGCTTCTTCAATAACAGACACCTCTACTTGCTCTAAATGCTCGGTTAAAGAAAAATCCTCATCCCAGTTAATAGATGGTACTTCCTCCCCCTCTTTCGTCTCTACTATGCTTTGTGAGAAGTACGTCATAACCTCTAGTGGAAAATCTTTTAACAGTAAGTTCCCATCCATTGATAATACCGTCGCGCGGGCAATTGCATTTTCTAATTCGCGAATATTCCCAGGCCATGGATATTCAACTAGCTTCACTAACAGCTCTTTACTTATCCTATATGGACGTTTCTGTTCAACGGATGCTTCTTGCATAAATTGATCGATTAAGTCTGGAACATCTTCCCTCCGCTCTCTTAGCGGAGGCATATGAATGCCAATAATGTTTAACCGATAATATAAATCCTCTCGAAAATCTCCACTTTGTACCATCTCCCATAGATTGCGGTTGGTAGCTGTAATAATTCGTACATCTGAGCTTATTTCCTTTGTACTCCCTAAAGGAGTAAACGTTTTATCCTGTGTGAACTGGAGCAGTTTCGCTTGCAGGTCCAGCGGAATTTCTCCAATTTCATCTAAAAATAATGTTCCTCCGTCTGCTGCCGCGCATTTCCCTTCCTGTGAGGAAATCGCACCTGTAAACGCACCTTTTTCGTAACCGAACAATTCACTCTCCAATAAGTTAGGGGGAATGGCAGCACAATTGACCTTTATAAAAGGGGCGTTACACCGATTGCTTTCTAGGTGAATTGCATAGGCACATCTTGACTTACCTGTTCCACTTTCTCCACCTAATAAGATCGTAACATCCTGAGGTGCCACCCTTTGAATAAGAGAGTAGACCTCTTGCATCTTCTCACTCGAACCAATCATACCGTGTAAATTAAACTTCTCTTTTACAGCTGCTTTTAGTTGTTTATTTTCCCTTTGAAGCTCTTTATACCCAAGTGCACGTTCAATGACTACCTTTAGTTCATCTGCCCGAATCGGCTTTGATAAATAGTCAAACGCCCCAATTTTCATTGCCTTTACCGCATCTTCTATATCACCATATGCCGTGCACATGATAAACGAAGTGTTTGGAAAAAGGGGCTTCCACTTCTCCAACAGCTTTAATCCTGTGGTATCAGGCAGGAGGATATCGAGCAAAACAAGGTCCACTTGTTCGCTATCCATCTTCTGCAAAGCTTCATCTCCCGTTTCTGCTTCTATTACGTCATAGCCTGCCTTCAGCAAAGTAAGCTTGGTTAATCTCCGAAATTTCTCGTTATCTTCAACGAGTAAGATTCTCTTCCCCATCTACTCTCTCCTCTTTATGTCTTGGAAGTGAAATGATAAAGGTAGTTCCTTTTCCTAACTCACTCTCAACCTCTATTTGTCCGTTGTTGGTGGTAATGATATCATGAGTAATCCACAATCCGAGCCCTGTTCCTTCCTGCTTCGTGGAGAAAAATGGATTGAAGATTCGATTTATTTTCTGTTCCGAAATTCCAATTCCATTATCAGCTATGGTTAATTCATATTTATCCTTAACTTCTTCTACGGAAACATGAATTTCTCCTTTTTCTGTTACCGCTTCAATGGCATTAAGGAAAATATTCAGTAGCGCTTGAATTAGCTGGCTCCGGTCTCCCTTTATTCGAAGCTGATCACTCGAATAGCTAGTTGAAATGTGTATCGCCTTTTTCCGAAATTGATGTGAAAGCAGATGAAGGGTTTCATTAAGTAAGCTTTTCAAATTAAAGATTGTTTCATCTTTTTTATGTTCTCGGCTAAACTGAAGAAATCTTCGAACCAGCTCGTTTAACCGTTGTATCTCATCTTGTATATCCTTCAAGGCTTCTTGAATAATATCTGATGACATATCCTTTATTGAATATTTCTCTAAAAGATCGTTAAACTCTGTTTCAATTACATCACTAGCCATTTGTACAGTTCCAAGTGGATTTTTCACCTCATGGGCAAGCCCAGCTGTCATTTGACCAATTGCTACGAGCTGCTCTGATCTTTGAATGTGCCGTTCAAGCTGTCTTACTTTTGTTACGTCCCAAAATGTGGTTAGCACACCAATAACCTCTTGTTTCTCATTCAGTAGGGGCGAGCTCGATTGCTTCATTACTTTCCGTTTCCCTTGATTATGTTGAAGGGTAAAATCATCCTCCACTCCATCAAATTTATGGGAGACATGCTTACATTTTTCAAAATGGTCCTTAAAAGGTTGGGGAAGCTCATCGATCGATTTCCCTACTAGATGTGGCTGTGAAAGAAATAGTAGCTCACTCCCTGTATCATTTATAGAGGTAATCACGCCATCCGGGTTAATGGTAACGACTCCAAACGGAAAGGACTCCAAGATTGATTGCAGGTGGCGCTCTTGAGATCGTAAGCTTTCTGCCATAAATTTCATCGTATTGGAGAGGGTCTTGATTTCGTCATTTTTCCGAAGCATCGGCACAAACCAATCTCCCCCTTTTGCATAGCTCGCTGCTTGCTCCGTTAGCCTTTTGATTGGCTGGATGACCCAGCGGATGCTAAAGAGCAGAAAAGCGAATGTAGCAAGCAAAATCACGACAAACCCATTAATTAACACATTCTTAAGGCTAGAGATAACCAAGTTAGCTTCCTTCAAAGGCAAAGATGTGGCCGCATAAAATGGCAAACGATCAATTGGACTATATGCGACAAGCGTATTGTTCTCCCATAAAGTTCCTTTAAATACACCAGTTCGATCAAGAATAGACTGATGAAAGAATGGATACCTAGCAATTGATTGACCGGCGAGATTAGTGTCCTTCGTATCAAACAAGATATCGCCTTCCTTATTAAATAGAAACGTTCTCCCAGAGTCACTCACAATATTTTTTTTATAATATTTTTCTAAATAAGTTAAGCTTACCCTTGCTAAGAACGCTCCATTCACTGGCCCATGCTCTATCGTTTGCACTGGTACCAGCATATAGATCTCTGGCGCACCGCTTTCAGCTTTACCCTGACTAACAAAGGAAGCTCTCCTCCAAATTATTTCTTTAAAAAATGTCGACTGCAATACTGTCAACGAATCCTCCTTCTTCTCAAAGGGAGCTTGATACACGATGCTTCCGTTTTCATCTAATAAGAGAATCTCTTCAAAAAAAGGATCATTCATTGCTAACTCAGTGACCATCCTTTCCGTTTTTTTTCGATGACTAAACGGATCTGAAGCAGTTATATTTTCAAGTAATTGGGTCTTAAATTGAAACAAATCCTTCGTTTTATCTGATAGAACCTTCGCTACTTGAATCGCTTGCTCCTCTGTTTGCTTTTGAATGATATCCTTTGAAGAGGACACAGCAACTGCAAATATGATAAGAAGAGGGATAAAAATAATGATGACACTAAGCAATAGAAAGCGTTGGGTAAGTCCTGCGGGGAAAAAATTTCTCATTATGGTCCACCTTTCATTGAGGTGCTAGGCTATATATTCATTATATAAAAGGCTTAGAGAATGTATCAAATAAGGGAAAAGAGGAAATCTTATTGACTTCCTCTCAGACTCTAGTCAAACTCGAAACAACTTGTATGTACCTATCCTTGTTACTTTACCCGATTATACACACATATCCAGCTAATTTCCTTTCCAAGGCAAACAATAGACATGGCGAACGCCCCCAGGAAAGAAAGCGACTGGAGCAGAAATCACCATTCTTTCACACGTACAGATCTCAAAATCAGCGAAAGGGACCAAGAACATAATCTTGATCCCTCTTTCCGCCATTCTGAGAAGAATTCTTATAGATTTCCTCTCTCAAGTCTCTTATTCTTTAATTAAGCCGTTCTCTACCAACCACGCTCTCGCTACTTCTGTTTCACTCTCTTCATCAATATCCACGCGGTAGTTCAAATCCATCATTGTATCTGTATCTAACTTCTCTGCAAGCGGCTTTAACAGCTCCTCTAGCTCAGGATATTCTTCAAAAGCTTCTTCATGAACAGTTATTCCTGCATTATAAGCAGGGAAAAAGCCCATATCATCCTCTAAATTGACTAAGTTAAATGCTTTAATACGGCTGTCAGTTGAAAAACCTGTCGCTACATCTACTTGCTCATCTCTTAATGCTTGATAGAATAAACCAACATCCATTTTCTTTAAATTAGAAGAACCAAATTTAAACCCGTATGTTTTCTCTACCCCTTTAATTCCATCAGGTCTTGTGGCAAACTCTGCATCTGTCCCAAGCTTAAGCTCACCTGGGTTGTCATTCACATACTTAGCTAAGTCGCTAATCGACGTAATGCCCAGCTCCTTCGCATGATCTTCTCTCATCATTAACGTATACGTATTATTCACATTCGATTGATCTAACCAGATAATTCCATTCTCTCGATCTACTTCTTTTACTTTTTCATACGCTTTTGTAGAATCGGAAATCGGGTCGAGCTTATTGTAGTTTACTAAGCTAGTTCCTGTGTAATCCCAATATAGATCCACCTGCTTGTTTTCTAATGCTTGGCGAACAACCTGACTCGCCATATTGCTTTTTTCTTCAATTTCATAACCGTTTTCTTTTAAATAGATTGCTAAAATTTTCGATAAAACAAATTGCTCTGTGAAATTTTTTGCGCCAACAACTAAACTCTTGTCTCCATCGTTACCTGAGGAAGCTGTGTCACTTCCACTACAGGCTGCTAAAATCGACAGCATTAAGGTTAATGCAATGACAAATGAAAATACTTTCTTCATACGGTTTAATCCCCCTAGTTAAATTTATTCTGCAGTTGTAACCGATTGACGTAAGCCGTTAGAAATCACGACTTTTTCTAGCATCCGTAAAATGAAATCGGTCAACATAGCTAATATAGTAACAGGCACTGCGCCTGATAATAGATACGAATTATCTCGCATCATGATTCCCGTGAAAATCCAGTCACCTAATCCTCCACCGCCTACAAGGTAGGCTAACGCAGCAGTTCCAATATTTATCACGACAGCTGTACGAATTCCTGCCATGATCGGATAGGCTGCATTGGGTAATTCGATTTTCAAAAGAATTTGAGCCGGCTTGTATCCAATTCCTTTCGCTGCATCAAGCAAATGTGGATCCAATGAATTGATTCCTGCTACTGTATTTCTCAATATGGGTAAAACGGAATAAACAAACAAGGCAAAAACAGCAGGCTTAAAGCCGATTCCCATCCATGTCATCGCCAGCGCCAAAATCGCTAAGCTTGGAATCGTTTGCCCTAAATTTGCAGTATTCATAAATAGCCACTGAAGCTTACGAAACCTTGGTCTAGTTACGAGAATTCCAAGTGGAATCGCAAGAACAATTGCTAATAGTGAAGAAATAAACACCATCTGTATGTGCTGTATTAATAGAAATTGAAAGCCTTCAAAGTCGTCTAGAATTAATTGATAATATCCCTTTTTAAGCGACCAAGCAAAGAAGGATAACACGAGTAACAAGAGAATAAATTTAATGATAAATGATAGGAGCTTCTTATTCTTCATCTACTCCCTCCTAACTTATTTAATATGTTGATGAAGATAGGTTTCAACATCCTCAATGCGGATAGCACCAATTGTCTTCTGATTATCTTTTACAACCAGCTGGTCTGCTTCTTGATTTAACAAAATCGAAAGGGCATCTCGTAAATTCGTATCTGTTTCGATCGCCTTGCGATTTTTTCCAACCCCTTGAATGTTTTGTAATGATTGTTCTGCCACCAGATCTTCTACTGTGTGCAGGCTTAAGCTTTTCAATGCACGGTCCTGTCCAACAAACTCTCGGACAAACTCACTTTTCGGTCTAGCTAGTAGCTCACTTGGTGAATCATATTGCATCAGCTCGCCATTTTTAAAAATAGCGATGTGATCCCCCATTTTAATTGCTTCATCGATATCATGGCTGACAAAAAGAATCGTCTTCTGCACCTCTTGTTGGATTTGAAGAAACTCATTTTGGATACGAGACCGAATGATTGGATCCAGTGCTCCAAATGGCTCATCCATTAGCATAACCGGTGGGTCAGCCGCCATTGCTCGGGCAATTCCTACACGCTGCTGTTGTCCCCCTGATAACTCATTTGGAAACCTCTTCCGGTACTCATCTGGGTTCAAGCCTACCAGGTCCATGAGGTAATTGTAACGATCTCGCTTCTTCTTCCTGTCCCAGCCTAAAAGGTTCGGAACAGCCATGACATTCTCCTCAATCGTCATATTTGGAAAAAGGCCATTATGTTGAATGACATAACCAATTTTTCTTCTGAGTTCAATTTCGATTAACGAATTTACATCCGTGCCATTTACTAGGATCGTTCCTTCCGTAATCGATTCCAATCGATTCACCATTCGGAGGGTCGTCGTTTTTCCGCATCCTGACGGTCCTAGAAAAACAACAATATTCCCCTTTGGAACCTCAAAACTCACATGATCAACTGCTTTTACACTATCTCCATAGATTTTCGTAACATTTTTGAATTCAATCATACCTTCACCCCTTGTTCTATTGCTCTAATCCTTTTGGTGTTAAACGCTTCTGTATCATTCCTAAAGCCCCATCAACAACAATGGCTAAAATTGATATAACAATTGCACCTGCTAATACCATCGTAGAGTTAGACCTCGAAATTCCTTGATTAATAAGGACTCCTAGACCTCCAGCACCAACAAATGCCGCAATGGCACCTATTCCGATATTCATGACAACCGCCTGACGAACCCCTGCCATGATCACGGGCAAGGCATTCGGAATTTCTACACGAAGCAATCGCTGCATTGTGCTCATTCCAAGTCCAATCGCTGCATCGCGAATATTCGGGTCTACATTATTAATAGCGACATACGTATTTCGAATAATCGGTAATTGTGAATATAAGATTAAGGCAATCACCGCAGGAACAAAACCAATCCCCTGGTTAATAATCGATAAAATAGGAATCATGATGCCAAATAAAGCAATACTCGGAATCGTCATAATCACATTGGCTACTTGCAGAATCGTTTCAGCCAGGTCCTCGTTTGTTGTTAAATAAATTCCAACCGGCAACCCAATTGCAATGGCAATAATGATCGCAAGTCCCACTAGTTGAAGATGCTCCCAGCTATATGTCCAAATCACTGATTGATTTTCAATAAGATAGCTCCATAAATCTTGTAACATCTTGTTTATCTGCACCTCCTTTTGATCTTCACTATTTAGTAATGCAACTTCCGTGCCAACTTTTATAAAAAAAGCAAAAAAACCGCTCAATGCCTTTATTATCAAAGGATTGAACGGTTTGATTGTATCGATTCATTTATTCTGGGTACCTGTAAAAAAAACCATCATGTAAAAATATTTTTACAGAACTGGTTAAAATTTTTTTACAATCAGCGATTAGACTCCTTTTCTCTTTGGATTTAATTTGGACTGGCGGATAATTTGGTTAATCACTTCGGAGAAAACAAGCCCAATCGCAATTGAACCAGATATCATAAAGGCCTTTGCCGCCAAATTAATCGCTAGGTTATAATCATTCTCCACAAAATTCCGCATAGCATCATAAGCAAGTCCACCAGGTACGAGAGGAATAATACCCGCCACACTAAAAATAATCACAGGCGTTTTATACATTTTGGCAAAAAATTGACTTAACACTGCGATCGCAAAGGAGGCAAGTAAGGAAGCAAGTACTGGATCTGCGTTGTTCTCTGTCATATAAACATAGATTATCCATCCAAGCATCCCAACGATTCCGCATTTTATTAATGATCTTTTCGGCGCATTGAAGATCATGCCAAAAGCGGCTGACGCAATGAAGCTTGTAACAAGCTGTTCGACTATCAACTTTCCCATCCCTCCTTATAAAATCGTGAAAACAACGGCAATCCCTGAGCCAATGGCAAACGCCGTTAGGAAGGCTTCAGCCCCCTTAGATAATCCAGAAACAAGATGGCCTGCCATAAGATCACGAACGGCATTGGTAATTAAAAGCCCAGGTACGAGAGGCATGACCGAACCAATAATGATTTTATCTAACTGCTGGCCTAAACCGAATTCTACAAAGCCGAAGGCAACAAGCCCAATAACAAAAGAAGCCATAAACTCGGCAAAAAACTTCACAGGAACTAGCTTATGAAACAGGTTTACACAGTAAAAACCAAGTCCTCCCGCTAACAATGCTGGGAGAAAGTCATACCAGCTGCCTTTGAACATTACGAGGAAACAGCCACTAGCAACCGAAGCAGCCATAATTTGAAGAGACAATGTATATTGAGGACTGGAAGCCTCGATCTCTTTCAGCTCGTGATAAGCTGTCTCCAATTCAAGCTCACCAAGACTGATTTTCCGAGAGACACTATTCACTAATGTCACCTTATCTAAGTCCGTCGTACGTTCAGAGATGCGAATAAGCTTCGTCTTTGTTGGCTCCTTCCCTTCAATTGAGAAGATAATTCCAGTTGGCGTCACGTAGCTATGGGATTGTTGAACGCCGAATGAAGCAGCAATTCGCATCATCGTATCCTCCACACGATACGTTTCTGCGCCACTTTGCAGCATAATCTTCCCGGCCAGTAGACAAACCTCCATAATGTCATAGGTTGGGTTTAAATGATTTTCCATAATATCTCTCCAAAAAAGTTATATTAGACAACATACCTAATCTATGCGGTGATTTCAATAAAGATGAATAGATTTAACAAAAAAATAACGCAAGCACCTCTACACTGGTGCTTGCGTAAATCTATTCATTACTTCTTATGCATTTTAAATTCAAGATAAAGCTCGTTGTAGTACGCCAGCATCTGATTCCCTAGGTTTTCATACACCTCTAGCTTCTCCGTTAGTTCTGGGTCTGGATAGAATCGCTTATCATTTACAATTTCTTCAGGTAAAAATTTGAGCGCTTCTTTATTCGGAGTAGAATACCCTACATACTCTGTATTTTGCGCAGCCACCTCAGGATCTAGAACAAAATTAATAAATTGATGGGCTGCTTCTACATTCTTTGCTGTTTTGGGAATGACCATATTGTCAAACCACAGATTCGAGCCTTCTTCAGGAACGACATAGTCAAGATATTCATTATCCCACATAAGCTCTGCTGCTGTCCCTGACCATACCAACCCAATCGCAGCCTCCTCATTTTCCATCAGCATCCGAATCTCATCCCCAACGATCGCTTTAATATTTGGAGTAAGCGTACTAAGCTTTGCCTTTGCTTCTAGTAAATGCTCTTTGTCTCTATCATTTAATGAATATCCTAAGCTATTTAAACCCATGCCCATAATCTCACGAGCCCCATCAATTAGTAAAATCTCATTTTTTAAGCTTGGATCCCATAGGTCATTCCATCCTGTAATGACTTTCCCCTCTAACATAGAAGGATTATACAGAATCCCTACGGTCCCCCAAAAATATGGAATAGAGAATTTGTTTTCTGGATCAAACGATAAATCCATAAACCGCGGATCGATATATGCCAAGTTCGAAAGCTTGCTATGATCAATCGGAAGGAGTAAATTCTCATCCTGCATTTTTTCAATCATATATTCAGAAGGAATGGCAATATCATAAGCTGTTCCTCCTTGCTGGATTTTCGTCAGCATGGCTTCATTTGAATCAAATGTTTCATAAACAATCTTAATCCCGGTCTCTTCTTCAAAACGAACTAGCAGCTCCGCATCAATATAGTCTCCCCAGTTATAGATCGTTAATATATTTCCGCTCGTATAGCCTTGCGCCGAGTTTAAGCGATTAATCAGATACATAAGCCCAAAGGATATCATGAGAATCACAAGTAAAGCTCTTGTTAGCTGCTTCATTTTCTCGCCCCCATTCCCGCTGGCTTATTGCGTTGTGTAATAAAGTAATAGCCGACAACTAAGATCATCGTAAACAAGAATAATAAGGTCGACAATGCGTTAATATTTAATGAAATCCCTCTTCTAGCTAATGAATAGATTTCAACAGATAATGTAGTGAACCCATTTCCAGTAACAAAGAAGGTGACGGCGAAATCATCAAGGGAATACGTTAAGGCCATGAAAAATCCAGCAAAAATCCCTGGAGTGATGTAAGGAAGTACAACCTTCGATAATACATCCCAGCGGCTAGCACCTAAATCTCTTGCTGCATCAATTAAGGTCGAGCTCATTTCTTGGATTTTTGGCAAAACCATTAATACCACAATCGGAACGCAGAACGCAATATGTGATAACAGTACTGACACAAAACCAAGCTTGATTCCAATCATCGTAAACATAATCAGAAATGACGCACCAATGATAACATCAGGGCTCACAATTAGTACATTGTTAAAAGAAAGCAATGTATTCCGCCAATGGTTTTTTCGAACATAATGGATGGCGAGAGCACCTAATACACCGATGATCGTTGAGATGACTGCCGATAGAAGCGCAATCACGACCGTATTCAGAACGATAACTAGCAATCTCGTATCTTGGAAAAGCTCCTTATACCAATCGAGAGTAAAGCCTTCCCAATCATGCATATTCCCTCCGCTATTAAATGAATAAAACATAAGATATAGAATCGGAGCATAAAGAATGACAAAGACGACCGCTAAATAGAGTTTGGATACATTGGACATTTTTTTCATCTTTATATCCCTCGCTTCCGATTACCAGTTAACACCATAATGATTACCATTGCTATGATTAAGAAAACAGCAATGGTTGAACCCATTCCCCAATCCTGCGTCACTAGAAAATGCTGTTCAATCGCTGTCCCAAGTGTAATCACTCGGTTTCCAGCAATTAATCGCGTAATCATGAACAACGACAGAGCTGGAATGAACACGGCCTGACAGCCTGCCTTTACCCCATCTAATGTTAAGGGGAAAATAACTCGTCGAAATGTAGTCCATGGAGATGCCCCTAAGTCATTAGCCGCGTAAATAAAGGAAGAGTTTAACTCATTTAGAGAGTTGAAAATAGGTAGAATCATAAATGGAATAAATATATACACCGATACAAACACAAAGCTGAAATCGGTAAATAATATTTGCTTCGAACCTACCCCTATTGTTTCTAAAAAACGATTAGCTGCTCCATATGTGCTAAAAATACCTAAAAAAGCATACGCCTTTAACAATAAATTAATCCAGGATGGCAAAATGATCAACAACAGCCATAGCTGTTTATGCTTTGTTTTCGTCAGTAAGTATGCTGTTGGATAGGCAACCAACAGAGCAAATGCTGTTATCAGAAACGCATACCAAAACGAGCTTAATGTCATCGTTAAATAAACGGGTGTGAAAAATTTCTCATAGTTGGCAAAGGTAAAGTTCCCCTCAAGGTCAAAAAATGAATTATATCCTACAAGCAAGAGTGGAGCCACGACAAACAGAATAATCCAAAAAACATAAGGGATGAGATACAAATTTCTCGTATGACTATTCATCATCTTCATCCCCATATGCTTCTAACCGGCGATCAAAGTCTTCTTCAGATTCCCCTAGACGCATCACATGAATAGCCTCTGGGTCAAAATAGAGACCAATTTGGCTATCAACCTCTGCTTTTTTAGTAGAATGAACAAGCCATTCGTTCTCCTCTTGATCGAAGCAGCAAATTTCATAATGTACTCCTCTAAACAGCTGGGAATCCACTCGCACCTGTAAATTTCCTTTTTCAGGACTTGTAATCTCTAAATCTTCCGGGCGAATGACGATTTCAACTACCTCGTTCCCGTCAAAGCCTTTATCTACACACTCAAATTTCTTGCCTGCAAACTCAACTAGGTAGTCCTCAATCATCGTTCCCCCAACGATATTGGATTCACCAATAAAATCCGCAACAAAACGGTTAATAGGCTCATCATAGATATCCGTTGGTGTCCCGCTCTGCTCAATCTTCCCTTTATTCAATACAAAGATTTCATCTGACATCGCAAGTGCTTCTTCTTGATCATGGGTAACAAATATAAACGTAATCCCCAGTCGTTGCTGAAGTTCACGAAGCTCGTATTGCATCTCTGTACGCAGCTTTAAGTCGAGAGCAGATAAAGGCTCATCTAGTAAAATCACTTCTGGTTCATTCACAATCGCACGTGCTATGGCAACACGCTGTCTTTGTCCACCAGACATTTCGCTAATTTCACGCTTCTCGTAACCTTCTAAGTTCACAAACTTTAACGCTTGCTTCACCTTTTCTTCAATAAGTGCCTGCTTCATTTTTTTAATACGCAAGCCAAAGGCCACATTTTCAAATACATTTAAATGTGGAAACAAGGCATAATCTTGAAATACCGTATTGACCTGGCGTTTATTCGCAGGGACATTGTTCATTAATTTGCCATTGATGAACACCTTTCCCTTACTCGGCTCAATAAATCCAGCAATCAAACGGAGAATCGTTGTTTTTCCACAACCTGAGGGGCCGAGCAGCGTATAGAACTTCCCTCTTTCAATCTCAAAGCTTACATCATCTAATACAAGCAACTGATCATATTGCTGACTCACATGCTCAAATGAAATAATCGTATTATTTTCCATTCCCATCTCTCCCTGAAAAAAATTATAAATAGGATTCGGTCGCTACGAGAAGTAACTCCGAAACACCTGAACAATCATTTAATATTTGATGCTCCTCAGACGCATGAAAGTAAATCGTATCTCCCTTAGTAGCACGATATGTATGGCGCCCCAGCTGCACAATCACTTTTCCTTCTAAAACATAACCAAATGTTTCTGAAAGCGATGGGGGAAATTTTTTGAACTCTCCCTTTTCATATAGCTTCAGTAATACAGGCTCCATTTCCTTCTCATTTGACTCATTGACCAACCACTGAATTTCATATTTTAGTTCTTCATCCACATAACCCATTTGCTCTTCCTGCGGATACACTACTCGTTGATCCGAAACAGCCTCATCAAAGAAATCCTTTGGACTACAACCAAGCACATTCAGTATGGAAAAAAAGGTCTCCAAAGACGGCGAGCTTAAATTTCGCTCCAGCTGAGAAATATATCCTTTACTCAAATCAGTACGCTCCCCAAGCTCCTCCTGAGTCAAATTCTTCTTTATACGTAAATTTTTAATTCGCTTCCCTATATCCATCATATTCCCTCTTTATTGTTTATAATGATTAAACTTCAAGTAAAGAAAGTTTAATATTACATTACTTTTAGTTTACAACTGGAATTAATTATAAGAAATTTGTCGGTAATTGACAATTCCCTTTTGGGAAAAAAACTGAGTATTTTTGAAGTGTGTACCTATACTTTGGAGCATGGGATTGTTTCGGTGCCCCACTCTAACTTGCCGCTCACATATTGATTTCTCTCGACTTAGAACCAATAGTTTGATCGTTTCGGATAAAACCGTCACTTCTGAACCGGATTCACCTGTGGCATTCCTCATTATGAGCGAAAACCTGGCATGTGTGAGCGAAAATGTACCGAGGGTGAGCGAAATCTTGCCGAATGCGAGCGAAAATCGCTAAAAGTGAGCGATTTCAGGGGAAGTGTGAGCGTTCGCTCATAAACGGAGCGTTCGCTCACAAGTTGGCCTAGGGCAACTCACCAACTCATCACCGGTAAACCAATTCTTATCCTTCCAGATCCAAAAATTTGATCGTTTCGGATAAAACCGTCACTTCTGAACCGGATTCACCTGTGGCATTCCTCATTACGAGCGAAAACCTGGCATGTGTGAGCGAAAATGTACCGAGGGTGAGCGAAATCTTGCCGAATGCGAGCGATAATCGCTAAAAGTGAGCGATTTCAGGGGAAGTGTGAGCGTTCGCTCATAAACGGAGCGAACGCTCACAAGTTGGCCTAATACAAAACCACAACCACTCTACTTAAACAAAAAACATGACCCTCTCTCTGCAATCGTTTTTACAAAGAAAGAATCATGTTCAGTTACTACTTACTTTTCATCGGCAGGGTAAATAACACCAATTTGCTTACGAGCTGCCTCAATAATTTTTGCCGTAATTAACGAGTTTTCAAAGCTATTCATGTCAGACATCGTTTTGCCCTCTTTAATGAGGCGAACAAATTCATCTGCTTCATAGTACATTTCTAATTTGGCATATGGCTGACTAATTTTCTCCACCGTACCATCCTTGTAACGGATTTCTATATCATCTGGAGAGGAGATATTTTCGGAAATTACTATACTTCCGTCCTCCCCTTGAATTTCAGAAGGTAAGTAAGAATCATTGATTTTTGAATACATAATTACAGCATCCATTTCGTCATATTGAGCAACAATGCTTCCAGAACCATCAGCACCCGTTTCAAGCAAAACTCCCGTTGCTTTGATGTCTTTCGGTTCTCCAAAAAGTACGACCATCGGATACACACAATAAATGCCTAAATCCATTAGCGAACCATTTGAAAGCTTTGGATTAAATGCGTTTAACACGGTTCCTTCTCTATACGCATCATATCTAGAAGAATACTTACAGTAGCTAGCAAAATAGCGGCGCACCTTACCAATTTTATGTAAATTATCCATAATAATTTTAAAATTAGGCATCAGCGTTGTTCGCATAGCTTCCATTAAAGTTACTTGATTTTGTTTAGCCGCTTCGAACATCGCTTTCGTCTCGGCAACGTTTGATGCCAATGGTTTCTCACATAACACATGCTTGCCATGATTCATAAAAACTATGCTTTGTTCACTATGTAAAAAATTCGGACTTGCGATATAGACAGCATCAATCACTTCACTTTTCGCCATCTCTTCATAGTCTGTATAAATAGTGTCGACGTTATATTTGTTCGCGAACTCTCTCGCTTTTTCTTCTGTTCGAGAATAAACAGCTGTTAGCGTAAAATCCTCTAGCTCTTTTACAGACTCTAGAAAACGTTCAGTAATCCAATTCGTTCCAATCACACCAAATCTAATCATATGTGTATCCTCCTCAGCTAGTCTTCGTCCTTGATATCACGATCTTCAGGTATCGGCTCATTCATGATTTCTTCTACGAGCGAACGATACTTCTCTAATTGCTTTACATGTGTTTCAAACTGATCTTTGTACACTAAATATTGCTCGCCATCAAACACCGCTCTAACCTTTTTCTGAACGATCAATTTCTCTAAACTCGGCTCTGAAATGGACAAATACTCTGCAGCTTCCTTTATCGTTAAATACATGTGATAACTCCTTTTTGATTCACCCGTTCGAACATTATACTAACATAACTTTCCGTAGATTCATATTTACGTGCATTATCCTTCACTCACAATTGGTAATCGCACTTCTATACAGGTCCCTAGTGAATTACTCCTAATATCGACTGTTCCTTTATACTCTTTCACAATTTGTTGACTAACCAGCATACCAAGGCCTGTCCCATTTTCCTTAGTTGTAAAAAATGGCTCTCCGATACGATGCAAAATTTCATGAGGGATGCCACTTCCCTCATCGATAAACTTAATTTGAAGCATCTCATCCACTTCTTTTGCAACAATAACGAGCTGCCCGCCACCTGACATGGCCTCTATCGCATTTTTAATATAATTAATAAAGACCTGCTTTAATTGATTTTCGTCACAATTTACTGTCGTATGACATACCTCAAAATTAGTTGTCACTTCAATATTACTTAGAACTGCTTGAGATTTCATAATTGTGACAACCTGTTCTAACAGCAGTCGGATATTCACATTCTCACATTTATGCTTAGTTGGCTTGGCAAGAACGAGAAGTTCTTTTAAAATGAATTCGATCCTCAATATTTCTGAATTAATAATATCTAAATATACCTGACTATCGCCTTTTCCATCAGAAATCAACTGAATAAACCCTTTAATCGAGGTAATAGGATTTCGAATCTCATGCGCAATCCCTGCAGCTAGCTGACCGGCTGCTGCCTGCTTTTCTGAAATGTGGGATAACTTCTTTCGCTCACTGATATCTCTGACAATGAGGTGAATGACCTGTTCATTCTTCATCACAGTTGGAAATGCTTTTACTTCTGCATCGATGACTTCTCCGTCAAGCCGGTTTAGCTTCTGTTCAAACAAATCCGTGATCTCTCCCGATTCAACAAGCGCTATTTTTTCTTGAAAAACTCCGATCGTTTCCTGCTCTATATATTGATAGATCGAGCTTTTTATAATCTCCTCTTTATCCACCGTTCCAAGGAGATAAGCTCCTACATGATTTACATTAATGATTTGGTCATTCTTTAATATAAAAACAGGGTCTGGTGATTGTTCCACAAGCTTTTCATAAAACCGTGCTTGCTCTTGTTGAAGCTTTCTATTTCGTTTGATCTGTGAAATATCCTTTATCACATAATAATAGCCAATACAATGTTCCTGGTGAAAAATCGGGATAATGGTCACGTTCACATCCACGCAGACTCCGTTCCATCCCCTTATTTCATCATCAAAATGATGTACATTTGGTTGAATATATACATGATTAAAATGGGCTAATCCATTCGAGAAAAGATCGTCTAATTTCCTCGAAGAAAATTGTGTAAATTCGAGTCCTACTAATTGCTCACAAGCATCACTCACATATGCAAAACGCTGCTCTCGGTCCAAAATAAAATAAGCCGTGCTACGATCAGTCACAATAGAATAACCTTGATCGATTTGTGTTTTTATATAATCTTCAAGCAATTTGTCACACTTATGATCCTCTACTCCCACTTTACTCATTCGATTAATATCCTTTCATGCAACATATAAAGAAAGCCAAAATAAAAGTAGGTAACTCCACTCTCATTTTGGCTGTATTCACTCATCACAATACCGTTACTAGTATATTAAATTATATGTATCTACAATAAATAGTATACATTTATCATAGTATTATCAATAATCAACATATCCTATTTTTCCTTTTTATGTCACAACAAGATCGTATCCAAAAGCAATTCTAGACTATTAGTCCTATAAAAATGCGCAACCGAATCTCACTCTGAATCAACCTAGAAAAGAAACTGCATTCTTGATTAATTTTCATATTCATCCCCTCTGTTAAATAAAATGAAATAGATGAGGTGATGAAATGGGAAAAAACCATAATCATATCGACTGGGAAAACGTCGCCGGGCAAGTTCAAGATGTATTAGGAGATCAGTTTTGGCAAGACTTACAAGGGGTCATTCCCAAAAAAGGCCCTGCAATAGATCTTTTTGAAACAAACACAGAGTGCTATATCTATGTAGAGCTTCCAGGCCTTCATTCTGTTCGTGATGTTCAGATTACTATTAGTGGCTGTCAATTGACCATAATTGGAAACATCCCTTATCCATACCCATTAAATAAAGATGACTTAATCATACATGAACGATACTTAGGAGCTTTCAAGCGTCAATTATCTCTTCCATTTAATATTTCCAGCAAAAATGTGAAAGCTCATTACCGCAATGGTGTATTGATTATTTCATTAATAAAGGAAGTTCAGGAGCAAACCATTCCAGTTAGCGAAGATTAGTCTACTTACAAGGGGGATTGTATATGGTGAAAATGAATATTCAACAGCTAAAGATCAACACTCTTTCTGAAATGTCTGGAGTTTATTCTGGGGATAATGTTCATATTGATAATAGCCACCATGGAAAAAAAAATGAAGGGTTTGGCATCATGATTGGGGACGGCAATCGAATTCTTCATGGGAAACATATTGTCATCAAAAAAAATGACAGATTTGAGTGATTCTCGTGTTCTGGCAAAAGCAGCGTAAGCTTGAAGAAAAAATAATGGAACTAGAAAAGAAAATTCAGCAGCTATCTAATGAGAAACCACCTCAACCACCAAAACGAGAATCGCAAGACCAAAGGATTGAATACCACTTTCATATCGAACATATTGATATTCATCAACCAACTATGGAGGAATTAAGCTTTCGTTTAGATGAGCTTGATATCGAAGAGCTGAGCGGATCATTGAATATTGGGAATAATTTCGCATCCCCTCCGTCGAAAAGAAAAACTAGCCGAGAGGACGAACAGACGATTAGTTCCACAAATAAAGGATACTCGGTGTCTTTTAATGAAAAGGGTGAGTAGCAATGTCCATTTTTTCACCAAATTTCATCATTGGCTCCATTCGAATTGGCACCATTGAAGGTGCATCTACCGTTAGCATGGGGAATAATCTTCAGCATGGCTTTATGAATCATCAAAAAATAAACCAGGGGTTAGGAAATATTAGCGGAGATGGCAATCATATTGAAGGCTTAAAATCTTTATTACAGGATTCTGCCATACTCGATATTCTCGGCAATCACACCTCTCCAGATGAACTCCCCTCCTGGGTACAGCAGCTTGTAAAGGAAAGACTACAAGAATCTAGCAAACCCCTATGAGGAAGAGCTGTTATTAATAGGCATATCGATTAAATCATTATCGTAAACTACGTTTTGATTTGAAACAATCCAATTATATTCCCCTACAGTATTTCCCAAACCTACATTCAATTTTGAGTTGGACCTCCAGTAAAGCTGATAATTTTGGCCAACCGCTACACTTGAATTCTCTGTAACCGTGTTAACATGTATTGATTCAATCGAAACATTCATCTTAAGATCGCTCCTAGTACTGTATATTAGGCTGCGGATTATTAATTTCAGGATTACTTACTGGAGTATCAATGACATCATTATCCGAAATGATATTCACATTATTCGTAATAAAAATCAATCCCACGTTGAGACCAGCGGCTATATTATTTTTCCCTTGCCAAGACCAATCTGCCTGATTATTTTGCCCTGTTGATATCGTTGCATTTTCACTAATATTATTAGCATTAATTTGGTTTAGAACAATTGAAAATGGCATTAGTAATCCTCCCTTTTAATTGTTTATGGTTATTGTATTCGCCTAATAAAAATGAGTGAAAGATAAAACACTCCTTTCGGCTGACTTTAAAATCAACTCCCCAGTGATAGACTAACAATAACTCTAACTCATTTAGGAGGACACTATGCATAAGCATGAATTTTGGTCATTAATAAAGGCATCTCAAAGAGAAGAAGAACAAAATGACTGGCTAACTGACCGATTAGTCACAGAGGATCTCGATACCATTCTAGAGTTTGAAGTGCATCTCCAGAGAATTATGAATGAGAGCTACCAATCAAACCTATGGGCAGCAGCTTATGTAATAATGGGTGGGTGTTCTGATGATACATTCGACTATTTCCGCGGATGGCTCATAGGCCAAGGGGAAGAAGTATATAATCGTGTTTTGCAGAATCCAGAGTATTTAGCTGAATATATCTCAGACGACAGGCTCGATGAAGAAGGTTATCCACAAAACGAAGAACTCTTGTCTGTCGGATTTGACGCGTATTCTTTGATTAAAACAGGCGATTTGGAGTGGGATGATTCATTATATGACGAATTTCTTTCTTCTCTAGATGAAAAGAGATTATCTTCTACTGAAGACATTGATCTTAATTGGGAAGAGGATGATCTGGAAGAGCTGTTTCCATTACTATGGGAACGTTTTGGTGAAGATCCACTTGGATAAATTCTTTATAAGGCTAGCAACTTATATAAGTGGCTAGCTTTTTTCAATTAATCAAACGTTTGATTAAGATATTTGCTCTAGTTATCTTCCTATATTTCTATAAATCTCCTCCTCTCACTAAGAGAATCCACCTCGGGATATGGAGACCATTTTTTACAATTAAAGGTTTCATAATTCGTTCACAATTACTCTCGTTTTCTAACATAGTTTCTGTGGTAATATCATCTTAAAGAAAGATGCTGTGACAAAAATCACACCTTAAGAGCACTTTTTCCAAAATTTATTGGACAAAATTGCACAACTTTGTGAATAAATTCACATTTCTTTGTGATACAATGAACAAAGTCTTTCTATTTGAAAGGAGATGAAAAGGTGAAAAAGTCTAAACTGCTGCTCATTTCATTTATATCAATGCTATCGCTACTTTTATTAAGTGGCTGTGAAAATAATATGGTTGTGTTCAATCCAGAGGGGCCTGTTGCAAGGCAAATTCTTGAACTCATTAACTTCTCCATTTTGTTAATGATACTTGTTACAGTTGTCGTGTTCTCCCTTTTTGCCTATATCGTCTGGAAATACAGAGAAAGAAAAGACAATATGGATTATGAACCACCTGAAGAACACGGAAGTACAGTTCTTGAAATTATCTGGACTGTTATTCCAATATTAATCATTGTAGCGTTAACGATTCCTACGGTGAAAACGATCTACGCCTTAGAAGAAATCCCTGAAGGTTACGAGGACAAAGAACCATTAATCATTCATGTAACATCTGCAGACTGGAAGTGGATTTTCAGCTATCCGGAGCAAGGAATTGAGACTGTAAACTATGTTAATATCCCAGAGGATACTCCAGTTGATTTTCGTCTAACATCTGCCGGAACCATGCAAAGCTTTTGGATTCCATCACTCGGAGGACAAAAATATACGATGGCAAAGGCTGAGACACAGCTTTACTTAGTAGCTGATAATCCTGGGTCATTCGTTGGTAGAAATACAAACTTCAATGGTCAAGGCTATGCGGGAATGGAATTTGAAGTTCTTTCTCAAACGCAAGAAGAATTTGACGAATGGATTGAAGAAGTAAAAGATACAGCTCCAAAAATGACGGAAGCTGAATATGAAAAAATGCTTGAGCCGTCCCACCTTGGACGCCAAACATTCTCTAATACGCATTTAGAATGGGTTGACCATTCAGATCCACATTCGAAGAATTACCTAAACCCAGAAATGTACGACCGAGGACATGGATGGCCTGGGAAAATTTTCGAAGATGAAAATAATTATAAAAATAAAGACGGTCAAAATGAGCACAAGGGCCATGGAGAAATGAACCATGGGGATCATGATGGCCATGAGAATATGAAGCACGAGGAAGAATCAAAGGATTCACATGGGGGTGACCATAGTGGGCATTAAATGGGATGAGTTTTTCGTCACTGGCGACCCGTTAATTTTTGCTTCACAAATTGCCATTGCTCTAACTGCTGTTGGAGCTGTGGCCGCCATTTCTTACTTTAAAAAATGGAACTATCTTTGGACAGATTGGCTTACAACTGTTGACCATAAAAGAATAGGAATTATGTACATTCTCCTCGGAGTTGTGATGTTTTTCCGAGGCGGTGTCGATGGCCTTATGATGAAAGGCCAAACAGCTGTACCTGAGAATAGCTTCTTAAATGCACAGCATTACAATGAAGTATTTACTACTCATGGTGTCATTATGATCCTATTTGTAGCGATGCCATTATTAATCGGGTTAATGAACTTCGCAGTACCTTTACAAATCGGTGCTCGCGATGTTGCCTTCCCGCAGCTAAATGCACTAAGCTTTTGGCTTACATTCAGCGGGGCAATGCTGTTTAACATCTCTTTCGTAATCGGTGGTTCACCTGATGCTGGTTGGACTTCTTATTTCCCACTTGCCGGGAAGGAGTTTAGTCCAGGGATTGGGAACAACTATTATGCTGTCGGCCTCCAAATTGCCGGCGCAGGTACGTTGATGTCAGGGATTAACTTTGTTGTAACGATTTTAAAAATGAGAACAAAAGGGATGACGCTTATGCGTATGCCAATGTTTACTTGGACATCCTTTATTGCATCCGTCATTATTGTCGCGAGTTTCCCAATTTTCACAGTCGCTCTTGCTTTAATGACTTTTGACCGGATTTTCGGAACGCATTTCTTTACGATTTCTGGTGGCGGAGTCGATATGCTTTGGGCAAACCTGTTCTGGCTTTGGGGTCATCCTGAGGTATATATCGTAGTTCTTCCAGCCTTTGGAATGCTTTCAGATATTTTTTCAACGTTTGCTCGTAAGACTCTTTACGGTTACAAATCAATGGTCATTTCCATTGTAGCGATTTCCGTATTAAGTATGCTTGTATGGGTTCACCATTTCTATACAATGGGGAATAGTCCAGCTGCAAACTCATTTTTCTCTATTACCACAATGGCAATAGCAATCCCTACAGGGGTTAAGATATTTAACTGGCTGTTTACCATGCGGAAAGGGCGAATTAAGTTCACAACCGCTATGCTTTGGTCCCTTGCCTTTATTCCGAACTTCGTTATCGGTGGAGTTACAGGAGTTATGCTTGCGATGGCAGCAGCTGATTATCAATACCATAATACGTTATTCCTAGTAGCTCACTTCCACTATGTATTAATTCCAGGGGTTGTCTTCCCAATCTTCGCTGGACTTTACTACTGGTGGCCAAAAATGTTCGGCTACATGCTGAATGAGAAAATTGGAAAATGGCATTTCTGGCTATTTACAATTGGCTTCAATGTTACGTTCATGCCAATGTTCTTCTTAGGTTTAGACGGAGCTGTTCGTCGTGCCTACACGTATTCAGAAGAAACTGGCTTTGGTCCATTAATGATGATTTCAGCATTCGGTTCTCTTATTCTAGCAGCAGGATTTGCGGCACTATGTTATAACCTATACTGGAGCGCACGCAATGCAGACCGCAACATTTCCCACGATCCATGGGATGCGAGAACACTTGAATGGGCAACTTCTTCACCAGTTCAGCATTATAACTTTGCTTCATTACCTGAAGTAAAATCACTCGATGCATTCTGGCACATGAAGAAAAACGATGAGATTCAGCCACTTAAAGATCATGATTTGGAAGAAATCCATATGCCAAGCCGGACATGGATTCCATTATATATGGGCGTTGTCTTCGGAGTAGCTGGTTTCCTTCTCGTATTCGAATGGACGATCGCAGCAGGCGTTGCGGCTATTGGAATTCTTGCAGGCTTAGCTTTCCGCTCATTCGATTATGACGATGGCTTCCATGTTCATAAAGATGAAATTATTGAAACAGAGCGTTCTTGGAGAAATGCACAGAAAGGAGCGAAGAATCATGTCAGCTAAGGTCAATACAGCCCTTCCATTAGAATATCAAACAGAGCAAAACCGCCTGAACATTCTCGGATTTTGGATTTTCCTTGGTGCTGAGATTGTTCTCTTCGCTACCCTTTTCGGGGTATATGGAGTACTTGGGAATCGTTATGCAGACGGTCCTACTCAGCAGGATTTATTCATTGTACGTGACGTTTTCATCATGACGTTTCTTCTTTTAACAAGTAGTTTTACGATGGGCATTTCAACCTTTGAAATGCGCCGAGGGAATTTAAAAGGCATGCTGATTTGGCTAGTCCTTACACTTCTTCTTGGTGCTGGCTTCCTCTTCATGGAAATCAAAGAGTTTGCTCACTACACACATATCGGTGCAACGATGCAAACAAGTGCTTTCTTATCTAGCTTCTTCGTCTTGCTAGGGACTCACGGACTGCACGTTACAATGGGGATTGGCTGGGCGATCCTTTTAATCATCCAATTTTTCCAAAGAGGGCTTACTCCAGTTACAGCACGAAAAGCCTTTATTTTCGGCTTATACTGGCACTTCCTTGATGTGGTTTGGATCTTTATCTTCACATTTGTCTATTTAGCAGGGTTGGTGAGTTAAAATGAGTAATGATACAACTAAAAGCTTTCCACTAAGCCATGTAATCGGATTTTTCATGTCACTCGTATTAACTTTCGGTGCCGCTTGGGTAGCACTACAAACCTCTCTATCTGCAAAAGCCATCATGTGGATCATCGGTTCACTAGCTATCTTGCAGGCAGGTATCCAAATCTTCATGTTCATGCATTTGCGTGAAGGCGAAGACAAAATAACGAACACCGTAAATATCTTGTACTCTGCTTTCCTAGCTATTGTCATTGTCGCTGGCTCCATCTGGGTCATGACTTCAGGACACTCCCACTAAAAAAGCAGAAGTTCCAATTGAAGCTTTTTCAGCTTCACTTTAAGGTTTTATCTCTTATAAAAAGAAAGGGCGTTCCCAATGATGTTGGGGCGCCCTCTTATCTTTTTACCGAACTGTTAATTAATCGTAGCTGTGGTTTAGCAGACATTGAAGGTTGCTCTTTCTTGAACAGAGTGAAGAAAATTAGATTCACAGCCAAAAGAAAAATCGATAGCATTGCTAGTGGATATTGGTGCATATATACAGCGTAGAAAGCGTTTACAAAACAAAACACACTAACTGATAAATAAAAGTACATTAGAAGTTTTCCCATTCTCTTTACCACCTTTACACTATTTTACCTATTATATTATCAGAAAAGACAGACAAATGTCACCGTTTGTTCACATTTTATTTTTTTGTATATGTTTGTGTCTAGGACTTTTACTAGCTTTATTCAATTAGGACCCGTTTATTCTACTCAATTTGCGCGTGTCCAACTTCCGAGCGAACGCTCCTTTTTGGAGCGTTCGCTCACACCTATCTCGATTTCGCTCACTTTTTGTGATTTTCGCTCGCATTCGGCAGGTTTTCGCTCACCTTCGACCCACTTTCGCTCACTCAGGGCTGAATTTCGCTCATAACGAAGATTCCGCAGTTATATTTCCTTCTGTAGTTACGGGTTTTTCCGAAACAATCGTACTTTTTGTTGGTTGTTTACATTTCTCGTGTTTATTCAAGTAGGTTCAGTTGTCCTCCGAATTTTGCGCGTGTCCAACTTCCGAGCAAACGCTCCTTTTTGGAGCGTTCGCTCACACCTATCTCGATTTCGCTCACTTTTTGTGATTTTCGCTCGCATTCGGCAGGTTTTCGCTCACCTTCGACCCACTTTCGCTCACTCAGGGCTGAATTTCGCTCATAACGAGGTTTCCTCAGTTATATTTCCTTCTGTAGTTACGGGTTTTTCCGAAACAATCGTACTTTTTGTTGGTTTTTTACATTTTTATGCATTTTCAATTGGGTCCGGTTGTCTTCCACACCACCTTCATAAAATCATTACCCTTTTGGCTCCCCCCCTATCTTTCCCAAAATCGTCACACATCAAATGAAGGAATCCTTTGAACGGACAGAGAATTATCTTGTTATTCTGAAAGGAGTTGGATATATGCATTCGAAAGAGCGAAAGGTTCCTGTGAGAATCTTGCAATTACAAGCTTTGCTGCGTAGGTTACCTGCTAGTCACTCAAAACGAGCAGAGATTGAGGCAAACTTAGCGAAGCAGTTGGCAGGGTTTAAAGGGGAAAAGTCTATTGACTATTATTTAACATATTTGCCTTCCCACTCCTATACAATTCTTCATGATCTTCGTTTAAAGGATAACGTCCACTTCTTCCAAATTGATACCCTCATCATTTCCTCAAAGTTCATTTTAATTATCGAAGTGAAAAACATTTCCGGTACGTTGTTTTTTGATAAGTCATTTAATCAACTTGTTCGGACTATTCACCAGAAAGAAGAAGGCTTTCCTGACCCTACTATACAGGTGAATCGTCAGCATCAGCATCTTATGAACTGGTTAGCTAAGCATAATTTCTCGAAAATTCCCGTATGCTGGTTAATTGTGATTAGTAATCCTTCCACGATTATAAAGTCAGATAGTAATATTCAATCGATCTGTCATGCAGCTGCTATTGAGGATAAAGTTGCTACACTTGAGAAAAACCACCCTAGAGATGCACTAGTAATATCGGAAATTCGGAAACTAACACGCATTTTACAAAAAAACAATCTTCCCATCTCTTATGACATTCTTCAAAAATTTGAGCTCTCCTTTTTTGATTTAATTAGAGGAGTCCAGTGTCCTACGTGTATGTATATTCCGATGAATAGAATCCATGGTTGCTGGCATTGTCCCAATTGCTCCTCTCTATCTAAATCTGCTCACATCGATGCCTTGCAAGACTATGCCTTAATAGTTAGTAAAACGATAAAAAATAAGGATGCTTCTACGTTTCTTCAGCTTACCTCCCGCCACACAGCAAAGAGATTGCTAGGTACTTACATATATAAAAAGGATGGATACAGTATTTCTCCATAGATAACAGAGGCTGGGTCATAACTAAATGACTCCTTCTCAAAGACGAACAATGACTTTTTAGGTTGTAAAAACAAGTTCGTTCCACCTGAGCTGCAGACACTCGCTTTCCGCGGGGAGGAAGCTGAGCCTCCTTGCTGCGCTTTGGTGTCTCAGCCTTTCCTCTATTTCCCGTTGGAGTCGAGTGTCTTCCGCTCCATTCTATTTAATTAGAAATTTTTTCCGAATAAACAAAAATACCCGAACTAGTAACGGAGATAACTCCTGATAGTTCGGATATACCATTAACTGAAATACGTTTGTCCCAGCCTCGTTTTACTCGCATACAATCACTTGACGAGTGAAATTTCCTTTTGTTACTTCACAGCGATCAGATATTTTGAAACCTGCTTGTTTGATCAAATGATCAATTGGTTCAATCGTGACGACGACTAACTTTTCCGTAAAGCCTCTTGCGCTCTCGAGCATCTCAAGCTGATCTTCTTTAGATAACACCGAACAAAGATTGTAAGGCATATCAATAATGGCCGCATCATATGCTCCAGTTACATTCCGAATATCTCGTACTATTACATCACCCTTGTATCCAAAGTGAGCAATGTTTTCTCGTGCCCCTTTCATTACAAGTGGATTGATGTCACTTCCTTCCATTATCATCCCCATAGAAAGAGCTTCTACAACTACGGTTCCAATCCCGCAGCATGGATCAATTGCTTTCTTCCCAATGGGATCAGGTAACGCAATATTGACGACTGCTCTAGCGACGCGTGTACTTAGTGCAGTTGAATAAGAATGAGGCTTTTTTTGGTGGAAAAGCCATACACTTTTGTTCTCCATATAACTTCCGAAATACCAACGATTATTAACCTTCAAAACTGCGAGGATCACTTCAGGCTGAACTAAATCCGGCTCTCCTTGAATGCTTAATCCCACACGCCGCTCAATCTCTCGCCTTTTGGAATACTTAATTTTCTCTTGATCCTCCTTAGACAAATTAATTACTGCAACTTTAAAGCGGTCTTTAAATGGGGGGATCTCTTTGATTTTTTCTATTAAATCTTCTATTGTTTCACTTGTAAAAATTACAGCCATTCTAAATTTAATAAAAGGGCTTCTGCTTGGATCGATTTTAAGCGGACTGCTTATCACATTTTCTTCGGTATCCACTCCAAACAAGGAACGCCTCTCTAACTGACATAATGATTGTTCTTCCTCACGACAAGCAAAGGTGTACAAATAGGTAGCAGGTTCATTCAACATTTCCATCTCCATTTCCTTTCTTATCATAACCCATAAAGGAGTATAAGCGGAAATGTTCTACCTAAATAAATTGAGGAGCTACTACGTGAATAACGATGTCAGCCATAAAGTGAGCTAACACAGCAAATTCAAATCCCCAGAAAATAAACAGCGCCCCAAAGACTACTCCCCCTATGCCGTTTATTAACAGCATCCCAGCAAATAGACCCATTGTCATTTCAAATGTGGAAGAAGCTACTCCATAATGAAGCACTCCAAAAATGAGGGCTGCTACGGTAATCGCTAACCAATTTGCTTGCGTCCTTTTCACTTTTGGTAGTTTCATAAACATCCAAAGTAGAAAGGTTACGAGAAACAATCTGAAAATCGTTTCTTCTGTTGCAGCCGCACCAAATGAACCCAATACTCCAAGCCACCATACAGGTTCATTAATGGAGGAGTTATCGATTCCAAGTGGCTTTGAAATAATGTAGCTCGTTAACAAAATCAACAGGGCTGCACCAACTCCGTACCCCACCGTTGCCAGTATCTTATTTTTATAAGAAGGTAGGTCTTTCCTTCGATTTATTGTACTTATTAATGGCAGGTCCCATCCAATCTTCTTACTTATTAACATGGCAATAATAATCAGAATAGCTGCTTCTAATAGAATTTGCCCTACAAAAATGATGGAAAATAGAATCTCTGAAACTCCCATTTGTTCATGATAGTTCCCTCTCGCGATGGCATATGGTGCAAGTGCAATCGCCCCCGTTAGATTCAATAGGATTAGAGAGAAGTATAATCGCCAATTTATCTTAAAATTTTTAAATGGTTTAGTTACTCCCTCCTCAACAAACTCATCTCCATCAACCTGCTTTTCCATTTCGTTTTTCAAAAACTCAATAAGCTCATCAGATTGATCGATATATAGAAGTGCTTTATTTACTTCTTTTCTTTGCCCGAAATAGCCTTTAGACTGGAGAGGGGTTTTAAAAATAATTTCATATTGAAGCTCATCACTCATGCCAAATATTCTCGTAAGCTCCCTCGGGAATGCCGTCACATGAAAGACACCTTTTTCATGAATCATTCCACCGCTTTTGTTGTATTGAATAGACGCCTTTCGAAAATGAGCAATATCCTTTAGGTGAAAGTGTAACTCTCTTCTGGCACCGATCCTTACGTGAACACGATTATTTTTCACTAGAACTGGCGAATTTCTCACCCAGTTATAGTCTCCCATGATATAAAAAACACTGTAGATATGTAGTGCGGTAACAATATTGGCGAGTGCTGGATCCTCTTGTTTCATATAAATATGTAAGAAAACCATTTCAATTAACTGCTCGTGCATTAATGCAAGAAACAACCAAAAATAACTAGAGTTTTGATGAAGCAAAAACCTGGAATTTGGCTTCTTCCATTTGAAGAAGGCATAGTATAGGATCTTTACTTCTTTTTTGAAAATAGTAAAAAACGGGTTCCCTTCTACCATTCCACGCTTATACTGTACGTATAGAAAGAGCATCCCTATTTCGAGTAATCCTAAAATCACAAACAATGAAATGATCGTTTGGGTGTCCAAGTTTGCTCCCCCTACTTATGTTTTTTTACCTCATACCAGAAGATGAAATACTGGGTCATGCCCATAATTGTTAGAAGAATCAAAGGGATATAGCTGATATGGTTCAAGTAGGCCGTAATTGCGATTGCAAAAGGCATAAAGACAGCGTAGAAAATATAAACTTTCCTAGTGGCTTTAAAGGTGATCCACTGTAGGCCTTCGTCTTCCTCTTTAAACTCCATCGGAATAAGAGTTGGCTTTATGCGGTCATTTGGATTGCGCCAATTATATATTGGAATAATACCAAGTAAAATAAAGATGGGAATCACTAATACATAAGGATCTACACTTAACCATTTAGGGACATGATCATAATGCTCTCCTAACAAAATCACACCAAACCCTAGAATCAGTATCATATTAAAAATAGGTGACTGAAAAATTCGCCTTAACATAAGTCCTCTCCCTCTAAGTAAAATATCTCTTCAACAGACACTTGAAAAACTTCTGCCATCTTCAAGGCTAGCGTGATAGAAGGGGCATAGTCTCCTTTTTCAATAAGCCCAATTGTCTGTCTCGATACCTTTATGTTGTCTGCGAGATCTTGTTGAGTGAATCGGAATCTAGCTCGTAGCTCACGGACTCTATTTTTCAACATTTCCACTATTCTCCTTTACAGTTATTACCTTCATTGTACATAATATTTAACTTAATGTAAATAATAGTTGTCATTTTGCAAATCATTCATTACTTTACTCCAAGTTTGACACAGCAAAAAAAGCTATTGTAACATATACACTAACCTGAGCGAATATCTGTGTTAATTCTAGTAACTATGTACAAGTAAACTCCTTCAATAACCATAAACGTGAAGCCAATTTTGTGGATAACACGGAATAGGCCGTTAATAACTCTGAATATGTGGATAAGCCTGTGAATCGTTTGCAAACTCCACTTTAGCAAATCACGGGAGAAATCCACAGTTTATCAGAAGCAACAGAGAATAACTCCGGTCACATGGCCGCAATCATCCACTCCATACTAGAAGAACTCAACAACAAATGGTGAATGCCTAAAGTTAAATAAAAAAAGCCAACTGTTTGATAATAAGTAGTTCAGTTTTTGTGGAGAAACAGTGTAAATAACAAATGAATCAGCATACCTTATACCACAGCAAATAGCAGGGATGTTTTCATTAATTCATCAATGTTTTATAAGAAATTAACAACAAAATAACATAACAAATAGCACCCGTAATAACAACTTGACAATGGCTATTGTCATTGTGCGAATTAGGGTGCTATTTTACTTGTAAATTGCAATGTAATTATTAATCTGTTGCGAGAAAAATCAAGGATTTATAACATTATATGGTAAAATAAATTTGAAGATTATGTAAATTCAGTTCTTCAACTAACAAGCAGGATTGTTTAAAAAGACAGTTAAATTATCAGTATCGAATTATATGGGTTCAGATTAAAAGGGGAGTGAAAAATGAAACTTATTGCTGGTTCAATTTTTATTTCAACATCTTTATTTATGTTTTTTATCAATGGAATTGTAAAAAATATTGCAGGATACTACTTGCAATATTATGAATATCCTTTGTTACATTCAATTGTTCCTTGGGTTCCCTGGTTAACGTTGATTATTGGTCTATATTTCTTTTTTAAATATATCTTTGAGAAGACCGAAAATAAAGAGTGAAATTAGTAATTTCACTACCGGGTGCTTTAATCAAATAAGAACAACACATTCAATAACAAAAAGCTTGGAATATCCCAAGCTTTTTATTGTTGCATTAATTGTATTGTTAATTCACTTGCTATTTACACTGCAAAAACGTATGTTTTTGAGCTGTAATTTTAGGTTTTCTCCACATTATCTGAACTACTTAGTTTGATAAGGTTGGCTTTCTTATGCTAATTCCTATTCTATTAACTCTTTCACTCGCCCCACAATACCACCTTCTAGCATGACTTTAATGCCATGCGGGTGGGTTTGGGAGTTGGTAAGGATTTTGCTGACTACACCTTCAGTTAGCTTGCCCGTTCGTTGATCTTGTTTTTGAACAACGCTTACTCGTTTGCCAATCTGAATATGACTTCTATTTTTTCCGTTCATATTTGTCTCTCCTTTTATGTGCCGCAATAGGTTTGATATGGCTCTGCAGTTGGCGAAGGAGGCAGGTAGTACTCTTCTTGCTCTTGATTGTGCGCAAACGGATTTTGCAATACAGCCAGCAATCGTTCCATTACGTGATAATCTCCATTGTCCACAGCCGCATCAAGGGCTTCTTCTACTCGGTGATTTCTCGGAATGACAGCCGGATTGCTTTTTTTCATGAGCTCGTAGACTGCCTCCTTTGATTGCCCTTGTCTCTCAAGGCGATCCTGCCAGCGCTTATACCACTGTTGGAATTCATCTAATTGAAACCACATTTCTTCCTTTATCTTGTCATGCGTTAGTGCTCGAAAGGTATTCGTGTAATCCGCAGCATGTTTTTGCATAAGCCCTAACAGATGATCGATTAGAGTCTTATCTTCTTCTTCCTCTTGGAATAATCCGAGCTTGGCTCTCATGCCCTCATACCACTGCTGTTGATATAATGTGGAAAAGTGTGAAATTTCATCTTGGGCTATTTGAATGGCTTTCTTTTCATCCATATGGAGCAGTGGAATAAGGGCTTCGGCAAAGCGAGCGAGATTCCATCCGCAAATATACGGCTGATTCATATAAGCGTATCGCCCTTGGTGATCGATCGAGCTAAATACCGTTTCAGGGTGATACGTATCCATAAACGCACAAGGTCCATAATCAATTGTTTCGCCGCTAATCGTCATATTATCAGTATTCATCACTCCGTGGATAAACCCAACTAGCTGCCACTTTGTAATCAAAGCTGTCTGTCGCTTGATTACTTCCTTTAATAGTGAATGATATGGATTTTCATCCTGTTTAATAGCTGGATAATGACGATTGATTGCATAGTCTGCGAGTTGGCGAAGGTCTTCAAGCTCACCCCATTGAGCGGCATATTGAAACGTTCCCACACGAATATGACTAGCTGCTACTCGAGTGAGAATAGCTCCTTGTAGTTTTTTTTCACGAATTATAGCGTCTCCAGTGGAGGTTACGGTTAAACTACGGGTCGTAGGGATGCCCAAGCCATGCATTGCCTCGCTCATGATGTATTCACGGAGCATCGGTCCAAGTGCAGCTCTCCCGTCCCCCCCTCTTGAATATTTCGTTCTTCCAGCTCCCTTTAATTGAATATCCACAAGTTCACCTTTTGGAGTCAAATGCTCCCCAATAAGCACCGCACGCCCATCGCCTAACATCGTAAAGTTCCCAAACTGGTGTCCTGCATATGCTTGAGCTAACGGAAAAGTCCCATCAGGAACCTCGTTTCCAGCGAATACTTTAACATCCTCCTTTAAAGCTTCAGCATCTAATCCAAGGCTCGCAGCCAGTCTATCATTAAGCACTACTATTTCAGGTGCGTTAACAGGTACTGGTTGTTGTAGGTCAAAGAACATCTTAGGCAATTGTGTATATGTATGGTCAAGATTCCATCCACTCACTCGTTCCTCTGTCATTCATATCCCTTCTTTCCAAAAAGTAGACTATATGCTTCTAAGTTCTTTCTATCATTTTCTGCATGCATATGTATATTATACCTTTCCTATCTTACTGGAAGTTACTGAAAAAGTCCTTAAAGGAACAATTTACTCATTTTCCACTACAGGATGCTTCGTTTTCCGCGGAGCGGGCGGTGAGCCTAATTCAACGACTAAAGCAAAGCACCAGCGGGGTCACACCTGCCCGCTAATCCCACAGGAGTCTCCTGCCCTTCCTTTCAATCAACCTAGTTCTACTACTAAGCCCAAGATACAAAAAGAGATAAATAACACAGCTTTTGATTGGCTTCATCTTATTGTGTTGTAGGGAGTGCTGAGTTAACAGCAAGCAAATTTTTATTCAGTTTTATACAGAATTTTTGCTAAAATAATACTAGGACGGTATTTACTTTAAGAAGGTGGACTTGTGAACCAATATAAAAAAGAAATTCTAGAACATTTTTTTCAAACGATCGAATATGTCCAATCCCTACGTACATTGACAGAAGAAGAATGGCGAAAACCGATTGGAATGGGGAAATGGACGGTCGCAGAATTAATTGGCCATTTTATCCCTTGGGATGATTTCGTCCTAGAGCAACGTATTCCTTATATACTTTTGGGAGAAGACTTACCAGTGGGATCAGATGTGAAGGAAACAAATGAACGTGGCGCACAAGTAGCTCGGCAGGAAGCGCAGCAGACGACTATAGACCGTTATACCACTACAAGAACGGCATTATATCAAGCATTAGCTGACGTAGCTGATAAGCAGTGGGAGAATAGCTTCACCATTGGAACTAGGACCCTGTCCTTCTACGAGTACTGTAAAGGATTAGCTGAGCATGACCAGCACCATTTCAAACAATTATACGACACGATTAATGGATAAAAGGAGCGAAAAAACATGGATATGAAAGAGCTTTCTCAGGAGCAACGTGAAGAGTTGCTCGAGTTATTGAAATCTCGCTTTGAACAAAATATGCATCGTCATATTGGCCTTGAATGGGGAAAAATTGTGGCTAAACTGGAAGCTCACCCTGATAAATTATGGTCACTCCAACAAATGGAGCGAACTGGTGGTGAGCCGGATGTTGTGGATTATAATAATCAAACGGACGAATACCGATTCTGCGACTGTTCCCCGGAAAGCCCTGACGGCCGTAGAAGTGTTTGTTACGACAGGAAAGCGCTAGAAGAAAGAAAAAAGAACAAACCTGGAAATAGCGCCATGGAGATGGCAGCTTCGATGGGTGTAGACATACTTACTGAAGAGCAGTATCGGGCGCTCCAACTACTCGATATATTTGACAAGAAAACATCGAGCTGGATCCAAACTCCTTCGGATATAAGAGAGCTCGGCGGTGCCCTTTTTTGCGATTATCGTTTTGGTCATGTGTTTGTCTATCACAACGGGGCAGATTCCTACTATTCTGCGAGAGGCTTTCGTAGCTCTCTAACCGTTTAAATATAATGAAAAAAGAGATGAACATACTCATCTCTTTTCATTCCTTAAGCTTCAGCAAACTCTGGGGCTGCTTCTTCCCCTTTTTTCTTTGTAAACCGTTCAACAAGGACTGCTACCGCATTATCTCCTGTTGCGTTCAGAAGTGTAGCTGGAATATCAATAATGGTAGAAATAACTGCTAGTAGAGGAAGCACCTCAGGTGACAATCCGTATGCCGCAATAATAAACATTTCCCCAATTAATCCACCGCCTGGAATTCCTCCCATTACGACAGCTGTTACAATTGCCACCATAATCGCGATTAAGTACGTATTAAGCCCTTCAAATGGAATACCTAAAACTCCGAAAGCAAATACAATTTTTAAAATGGCTCCCATTGCCGATCCATCTTTATGTATGGAGGCACCAATTGGAATAACCGTCTCCCTAACAGCGTTGGAAACACCCATTTTCTTCGTTGCATCCAAGTTAGCTGGTATTGTAGCAACCGAGCTTTGTGTCCCGATCGCCGTCGCTGATGGCAATAAGTTATGCTTCCAGAACGTCTTGATTCCTTTTGGTCCACCTGCAATAAAGCTGTATAAAGTAAACAGTACGACAAAATAAACAAGAGAAACAACTAAATAGAGTAAGAATGACCGTAAATAAGAGGACAACAGGCTTGCTCCAAATGTTCCCACTAACGTTGCGAAATAGCCTGCTAATCCGATTGGAGCATAATACATAATATAGGAAACTAGCTTCATGCTAACATCTGCTCCAGCTTGCAGTAATTTTTTCAATGGAGCCGCTTTTTCCTTCAACTGATTGGTAGCAAATCCTAGTGCCACAGAAAACAAAATAAGCGGAAGCATGTTTTCCCTTTTAAATAATTCAGTGAAATTGTTCACTGTAAAGGTCTGAACAATTTGATCTCCTAATTGAATGTCTTCGGTTTCAACAGCCTCAAGTTCAATAGTTATTCCTTCTGTAGGGGAATAAATTTTCACCCCAAAAATCATAATTACAGCTGAAACAACTGTCGTAATAAGAGACACAATTAGCATCGTTCGAATAATTCGTTTAAATTGCCCTTTTGATTCGAGGTTAGCTATTGCTGATGAAATAGAAAAGAATACGAGCGGAACAACTATGGTAAATAACAGGTTTAAAAAGATATCTCCCAGCGGTTTAAATACTTGCGCTCTCTCTCCCATCGTTAGCCCAAGAATCGAACCAATAACAATAGATAATAGCAGTGTAATGGCTAAGCCATAGGTTTTCATTATGTGTCTCATTTCTTCTGTCTCCTTTAAATCTAACAAGATCTAATGTCTTCTTGATGTTCGATGATTATCGGTCACGTCTTACCAAATCAGCATAAGTTTCACGCTCAATGACGACACGTGATTCCCCATTCTTTACAAAAACAACGGCAGGTCTAGGGATACGATTATAATTATTAGCCATTGAATACCCATAGGCACCTGTGCTAAATACAGCGAGAATATCCCCGAAGTTAGTCGGCGGCAGCTTTAAATCCCAGATCAGCATGTCTCCTGATTCACAGCATTTACCTGCAATGCTTACAAGCTCCGTGCACTCTTCATTAGGTCGGTTAGCCAGTATCGCATGGTATTTCGCTTGATATAGAGCTGGGCGAATATTATCAGTCATTCCTCCATCAATCGCTACATACGTACGAATATCAGGTATGATTTTTTTTGAACCGACCTTATACAACGTCGTACCTGCCTCTGCAACAATGCTTCTTCCAGGCTCAATCCACACTTCAGGAAGCGGATATTGATGCTCAGTAAACAAAGACTTCACACTTTCAGCAATGGCTTTTACATATGTAGCAATTGGAAGTGGCTGATCTTCCTCTGTATAGCGAACACCAAAGCCTCCGCCGATATTGAATACAGGTAGAATAACGCCATATTGAGCACGCATGTCTTGCAAGAAGTCAGCTAGCACCAGAATCGCCTTTTCAAACCCATCGAGCTCGAAAATCTGTGAGCCAATATGTGAGTGAATTCCAAGAACCGTATAGAATGGTTTTCTTAGCGCGATTTGGATTGCCTGTGCCGCCTGTCCATTCGTAATACCAAAGCCAAACTTCGAGTCATCCTGACCAGTCATAATATAATCATGGGTATGAGCTTCCACCCCAGGTGTCACTCTTAATAAAATATTGACCCGTTGCTCACGCTGCTTCGCTAGATCATGAAGCAGTTCCAACTCTAGAAAATTATCGACTACAAAGCAGCCAATCTCAGCATCAAGTGCCATGGAAAGCTCATCTTCAGATTTGTTATTCCCATGAAAATGGATTCGTTCTGCTGGGAACCCTGCTTCAAGAGCCGTGTATAACTCTCCTCCTGAAACCACATCCAATGATAAGTTCTCTTGATCAGCTAATCTCACCATTTCTTTACATAAGAATGCCTTGCTAGCATAGGCGACCTGAAAGCTCAAACCACTTTCGATAAAGGCATTTCTGAACGCCCTCGCTTTATCACGAATCATTGTTTCATCATAAACCATAAGTGGCGTTCCGTAAGCTTCCACTAAATCAGTTGTACTTTTCCCGGCTATTTCTAAATGGCCTTTTACATTCGTATCCACTCTGTACATATCTTCATTCTCCTTTTCCACACGTCTCTGAAAAACACAAAAACCCGTATGAAGCGATGCTCATACGGTAGGTCAACAAAAATAAATGGATAATCTATTCATGAAGATTATGTATCAACATCTCTTCAATAGTTCTCCACAATGTTCATTGTGACAGTCTAGCACTTATTCAGTACTAGCCCAACAAGCAATAGAATGGCTATTGGTTGTTTCGGCGATCTGCCTTTCTCTTCTTTTCACAGAATCCATTATTCTCCAAGAAGATACTTCTCATACTCGCGCCTCTATTATCAGAGAGTGTAATATTCGTTTGTTTTGCATTACTATACCATCAATTCAAAATTTTTGTCAAATCAAGATTCAAACGTTACATCCACCTGAAGGATTTCTGAACGGCTCCCAATTCGAAGTGGCGGCCCCCAGAAACCAAAGCCTGATGAAACGAATGCATGCAGTTGTTCTTTCTGCAAATAGCCCCAATCAAGCTCAAAAATTCGCTTCGTAATTAAATGATTAGGAGCCATTTGTCCACGATGGGTGTGTCCTGAAAAAGAAAGATCCACACGCGCTTCATACGCCTGCTGAATTTCTGCCGGCTGATGGTCCATGGATATGATGGGATAGCTCGGATCTAATGAAGAAGTCAATGCATGATAGGACATTCTCCCTCGGTCCGTCTTGTCTTTTCTCCCCACGAGATAAAAACGATCATCGATTAAGACACTTTCATCAAGCAAAATGCGGATACCAATTCGCCTCATTTCTTCTACAAACTCCTCCACCTGACCCCCATAATATTCGTGATTGCCGAGCACCCCAAACACTCCTAAAGGGGCATGAAGCTCCTGTAATATATCGCCCATCTTCTTTTCTTGAAAAGGAGTAAGTTCATCGTCAATAATATCCCCAGCGAGCAAAATCACATCTGGCTTGGTTTCATTTACTTCCTTTACTAGCCTTTTCGCATGAGCAATCCCTGAAAGACGACCAAAATGCATATCAGATGCCATCGTAATCCGAAGTGTTTCCTTTCCATCCATCCGTTTGGGAACATCAATTTGATACTCTCTTACAGTTGGACTATACGCATTATACATTCCATAAGCAAAGAGAAGGAGCAGAACGAAGACAGTCGCACTACCAATCCAAAACGTCGATTCAGATGCAGAGATTCCTGTAGCACGACAACTGAAATAGATCAAATTGGCAACCGGAAAAAGAACAAGCGCATATTGAAAAAAGCCAAGCATAAACGAGCCAACGATTCGAAAAAATGCAAAATGTCGAGTCAAACGATCCAGAAAATAAGAATAACAAAGCAGGAAAAATACAAACCAATAGACTCCTGCTAAATCCACAGCTAGAAAACTAGTTAAATAAGCCTTAATATTTAACCCGATATAAAAAAGAAAGCCATTAAATACGAGCATAACCAATACAATTCTGGCGAAAATCGAAAATTGTTTCATAAGAAGTTTCCTTCCTCCATTATAATAAACCCATTTTACTTTAGAAGAAAACATCTTATCAAATTTGAAGTATTGGGAGGCGGATTGAGAAAAGAAACACCACTTCAATTGTGATTTTTTCGGAAAAGACCGTAACTTTAGTAGTGATTTCAACTGGGGAAAACCTCATTTTGAGCGAAAATCCACATCGACCGAGCGAAAACGTGTCGAACGCGAGCGATTTCTTGTCGAATGCGAGCGATATTCTCAAAAAGTGAGCGATTTCCCCCCCGGTGTGAGCGAACGCTCAAAAAAGGAGCGTTCGCTCACAAGTTGGTCACGTGCAAACTCTGGATTCGAGAACCACCTCTCAGCCTCAAACAACAAATCTACAATAGTATGATTCTTTCGGAAAAAACCGTAACTTTAGTAGTGATTTTAACTGGGGAAAACCTCATTTTGAGCGAAAATCCACATCGACCGAGCGAAAACGTGTCGAACGCGAGCGATATTCTCAAAAAGTGAGCGATTTCCGCCCGGGTGCGAGCGAACGCTCAAAAAAGGAGCGTTCGCTCACAAGTTGGTCACGTGCAAACTCTGGATTCGAGAACCACCTCTCAGCCTCAAACAACAAATCTACAAAAGTATGATTCTTTCGGAAAAACCGTAACTTTAGTAGTGATTTCAACTGGGGAAAACCTCATTTTGAGCGAAAATCCACATCGACCGAGCGAAAACGTGTCGAACGCGAGCGATTTCTTGTCGAATGCGAGCGATATTCTCAAAAAGTGAGCGATTTCCGCCCCGGTGTGAGCGAACGCTCAAAAAAGGAGCGTTCGCTCACAAGTTGGTCACGTGCAAACTCTGGATTCGAGAACCACCTCTCAGCCTCAAACAACAAATCTACAATAGTATGATTCTTTCGGAAAAAACCGTAACTTTAGTAGTGATTTCAACTGGGGAAAACCTCATTTTGAGCGAAAATCCACATCGACCGAGCGAAAACGTGTCGAATGCGAGCGATTTCGTGTCGAACGCGAGCGATATTCTCAAAAAGTGAGCGATTTCCGCCCGGGTGCGAGCGAACGCTCAAAAAAGGAGCGTTCGCTCACAAGCTACGCACATAAAAAATTCAACCACATAAATGCACTCAACAAATCAAAAAGCTTGATTCTAGCATCAAACTAGAACTAGGCAAATCACACTTTTCCCCTCACTAAACCTCTAATCTTACTTTATCCAAGCTCATCGCAAAAACATCTTCCCCGCACATGCTTCAGCCACTAGCTTTGGGTTCTCGCTTTTACTTATAGCTGAGATTAGTGCGACTCCGTCTGCTCCGGCCTCAATAATTGCTGTAATGCGCTCACTTGTTATTCCGCCAATCCCAACGAGGGGAAGGGAAATGCCCGCTGCTCGAATTTCTTGTATGACGATCGGTCCACGAACTTCTTCAATATCTGCTTTTGTTACTGTATGATACATCGGACCAACTCCGATATAATCGGCTCCTTGAGCGACAGCCGCTTTTGCTTCCTCCACACTGTGTGTAGAGATTCCGAGGATTTTATCACCAATATTCTTCCGTACCTCTTCTGGGTTTCCATCGTCTTGGCCGATATGCACCCCGTCAGCATCGAGTTCAATAGCAAGCTCCACATCATCATTGACGATAAAAGGAACGCCATGCTGCTTACAAATGACTTGCAGCTGCCTAGCCAACTGCTTTCGTTCAGCACCCTTTTTAGCATGCTCTCCTTTTTCTCGAAATTGAAAAAGTGTCACGCCTCCTTCGATCGCAGCCTTTAATACATGCGCTGGCTCATCAAAAGAATTTTGACTTCCCATGACTAAATAAAGCTGCAACTGCTCTCTTTTGATCCTCATTTCGTTTGTAAGGCTCCTCTTCTTTTATAAGCCCAATGATTTGTTGGGCCATGTCCAGCTCCAATATGCAAATCATCCTCAATTGCTGCTTGAATAAATTCCTTTGCAACCCCGATTGACTTATGTACCGATTGTCCCTTCGCAAGCTCGGCCGTAATCGCAGCAGAATAAGTACAGCCTGTACCATGAGTATTAACAGTGTTTACTTTCTGACTGGTAAACTCAACAAACTGTCCTCCATCGAACAGCAGATCTATCATCTGCTCCCCTTCCCGCGCGTGTCCTCCCTTAATTAACACATAGGATGCGCCTAACCCGTGAAGAATTTTTGCTGCCTCTTTTCGATTCTCCATCGTCTCAATCTTTACTCCTGACAGCACTTCAGCCTCAGGAATATTCGGTGTCACCACGGTCGCTAGTGGCAATAAATGCTCCTTCAATGCTGCAATGGCTTCTTGTTGTAAAAGTGAAGCTCCCCCTTTGGCAATCATCACCGGATCAACAACAACATTTTGCCAATGGCATTCAGCAATATGATTCGCAACCGCAACGATGATTTCAGAGCTAAATAGCATACCTGTTTTTAGGGCATCTGGCTTTAAGTCCGCATCAATCGAACGCATCTGTTCAATAATGGCAGGTGCTTCCATCGGATAGACGCCTTGAACACCCAATGTATTTTGTGCTGTAACAGCTGTTAGTGCGGACATTCCGTATACTTCAAGCTCCTGAAATGTCTTTAAATCGGCTTGAATGCCAGCGCCACCGCCACTATCAGATCCTGCAATTGTTAATGCTTTTCGAACAGTCACTTTGTAACCTCCCATCACTTATGCAAAAAGCTTATGATAAAGGCTCTTCGCTTCTGAAATATCCTTCGTTCCATGGACAAGAACCCGTCCATCTCTAAACACGACAACCCGGTGTTCATCCTTTGTAAAGGAAAGAAGGAAAGGGTTTCGTTCTGTTTTCCCGCCTTGGGCCAACAGCATTTGTTCTAATTGCTGTAGGTCTCTTTCTACTTGTACTGCCGGCCTAATTTGAACAGTATTTCGACCACACAGTACTGCTGTTTTCATATGATTTTCTTTATCTAAAAATGGATAAAACCGACTATTCCCACATGATGGGCAATCGCTATTATGAATTTTCGCTACATTTAGGTTTGAGAACTGATTTTCCCAAAGGTCGAAGGACACAAGGGTACCACGTAGGTCTCCCTCTGCTTCTGTTAGTATCTTTAACGCCTCTGTTGTCTGATGTGCGACAACCATTCCAACAGCTGGTCCAATAATCCCGGCTGTGTCGCAGGTCATTCCGCCAAGAGGGACCTCCTCTAGTAAACAATTCAAGCACGGCGTTTTTCCTGGAATAATGGTATAACTAATTCCGTAACTCCCGACACAAGCCCCATAGATCCATGGAATCCCCCACTTTTGAGACGCATCATTTATTAATAAACGAATATCGAAATTATCTGTTGCATCTATTATAAGATCTACACCCTCAACAAGCTGCTCGATTTCCTCAACTGACACATCACTGACATGAGCAATCACTTCCACATCTCCGTTAATTTCAGCTAAACGTCTTTCCGCAGCCACTGCTTTTGGAATTCGGTGTTTCGCATCTCTTTCCACATATAATTGCTGGCGCTGTAAATTGCTCCACTCCACATAATCACGGTCAGCAATCGTTAGCTTACCTACTCCTGCTCGCACTAGCATTTCCGCATTCCCGGTTCCTAGTGCTCCCGCTCCAATTAACAGTACATGCTTGTTAGCGAGCTTCCTTTGGCCAGCTTCTCCAATTTTCGAAAAAAGTTGTTGCCGAGAATAACGGTCCTCCATTTATCTTCGCTTCCTTTCTCATCAGCCTCCACCTACAAAGTGGACAAACTCAAACTGATCTCCATCTGCAAGTAATGTTTGTGAATAATGCTTTTTCAAGACAATTTCTCCATTTCTTTCGACAATGACCACTTTCGGATTCAGGTTAAAGAAAGTTAACAATTGTTCCACTGAATGAAGTTCTGTTGATAGCTCATGCGTTTTCCCATTTACAATAACGTTCATGCGATTCGCTCCTTTCGGTTATTTCTTTTTATTTCATCGTAAATCCACCATCAACAACAACCGTTTGCCCTGTTACAAATGAGGACAATCCACTGGCAAAATAAAGAATCGTTCCGGTAATATCATGTGGAGTCGCAATGCGCCCAAGTGGAGTGGACTGAATAATGTTCTCTTTAACTTCTTCCTTTGTCAGGCGGCTTGCATCAGTTGGATATACAAGCCCTGGTGCTACACAATTAACTGTGATACCAAATGCACCGAGATCTGCTGCTAGATTTTGAGAATAGGTCAATAAGGCTCCCTTGGCTGTTGTGTAATCATGATATGGCACCACTGGACGATAGATTAGGTTGCTTACAATGTTAATAATCCGGCCAAACTGCTTGAACTTCATCCGAGGAATCACATATTTACATACGTTGTAAGTGCCTTTTAATGAGCCATCGATTTGCCGTTGATAATCTTTCCATTCCATTTCCCATGCCCACTTCCGCTGATCTGGGTCAAAGAGATAGTGATGCAGTGCATTATTGACAACAATATCTACATAGCCAAACTCATTCTCAATCTCTTCTACCATTCGCTTTACTGCCTCTTCATCTGTAACATCCGCTTGAATCGGGATCGCGTCAATACCGTATTCAGAGGATAGTCGCTCTGCTAGTTGTGTTGCAAGTTCTTCACTTGTTCGATAATTAACCACGACATGACATCCATGGGCAGCAAATGCCTCAGCTATTGCAGCTCCAATTCCACGGCTAGAGCCTGTAACCAAACAAACTCTGCCTTTTAATGCTAGATCCATTCATACTCCCCCTAGTCAAGGTTTTGAACGAATTCGTTCGTGACAAGCGCTTCGATATCCACTGACTTTTGCAAAAGACCCATTTCTAAATAGGTTTGCTCCACTTGCTTTAATAGATTGATATCTAGCATTCCTAAACCTTCTTCGTTTGCAGCTGTTACATTTCGAATTTGTATGATTTCGAGATTACGGGCTTCATCTTGTCCATCAATCGCCGCTGATTGGGCAATTTTTGCCGCCTCTTCCGGATGCTCCATCACATATTCCGTACTTTCTTTATACACTTGTAGAAATTTCTCAATGGATTCCTTTTTCTCGTTATATATCTGTTCCGTTACCACAAAAACATCTGATGGTGTATTTAACACATCCTTAACTTCAATAACATTCACTTCTCCTAATCCTTTTTGCTTTGCATCAAAAAGGCCTGTATCCGTTGCAGCTGTAGCTACTACCTGATTTTGCATCAATGGACCAAAGTTCAACACTCCGGTTGGAATTACTTTTATATCTGCTTCTGTCATGCCTGCTTTGTGTAAAAGAACTTGCAGATTTTGGTAGGTACCACTCGTTAAGCTGTATACCCCAACTTCTTTTCCTTTTAAATCCTCAATGGATTCGATACCAGATTCTTTTAACGAAACAAGGTTAAAGACATTTTCAGGATAAATATTATAAATGATCTTTAGCTTTTCACCCTGCTCGGCCGCTAGTAAAACCGCTTCCATATTTGCAAAAGCAATATCCGCATTTCCTGCAATGATATTTTTTACAGCGTCTCCTCCCCCAGCACCAGGGACATACTCAAATTGCAGACCCGCTTCTTCAAACATCCCCTTCTCTTCTGCTACATATAGGTTGCTTTGCTCAACAATTGGCTTACTCCAAGAAGCCATTCGAATGGTGTCAACTTTCGTTTCTTCTTTGATCGGTTGTGAATTCGTTTCGTTTGCAGATGAGCAAGCTGTCATTCCAAACACGACAACCGCCATCACCATAAGCTGCTTCCATCTTAATTTCATTGTTCTTTCCTCCGGTAAACAATATATGTTTTGAATAGTTTTCTTTCTAACAAGGAGATTGCTTCATATAATCCAATCCCAATTAGCGTTAGTAAAATAAATGCGGAAAATAGTAAAGGTGTATCCATCATTCCAGATGCAATCATGATGACAGCCCCTAAACCTTTGTTTGCCCCCACAAATTCACTGACAACTGCTCCTACAACACTGAGTACAACCGCCACCCTCATTCCAGATAAAATCACTGGAATGGCATTCGGAATGCGAAGCTTCCTTATTATTTGCCATTTGCTTGCACGCATAACTCGAAATAGATTTTCTTTATCTCGATCTAGCTGAGACAATCCCGAAACCGTACTTTCAAATAGTGGGAAAAAGCTAATGAGCGCAACGATGATCATTTTCGGCAAATACCCATAGCCAAACCAAAGGATAAGTAGCGGTGCTAATGCGAGCTTTGGCATTGCCTGTGATGCAATGATATATGGATGTAGAATCCGTCTAGTGATAACTGATTGGGAGACGATAAACCCAAGGCCGAGCCCAATCAAAGTTCCTATTAGAAAGCCTCCTATAACCTCGATTAAGGTGGCTCCAATATGTGGATAAAAGTATCCCGACTTCAAATTCTCTACAAGATTGCTAGCAATTAAGGTTGGTGGCGGAAGGATTAACGCGGGTATATCTTGAATACGGACAATTGCTTCCCATAGCAAAAGAAGGACCATCAAGAGTAAGCTGGAGTATACCGATGTACGCGTTTTCATATTCACCTGCTTATTTCTGAAGCTTTTCATCTAATGTCCTCACTAGACTTTGAAACTCGGCTTCATATCCTATTTCTTTTGACCGCGGTTTCTCAAACGGGATGACCATTTCATCGAGGATGCCAGTTGGTTCTTCACCAAGTAAAAAAACCCTATCCGATAAATAAACCGCCTCTTGAATATCGTGTGTAATGCATAGCACCGTTGGCTTTACCGTTTGAACTACTTTCAACAACTCTTCATGCAATTGATTTTTTGTAAACCTATCAAGAGCTGAGAAGGGTTCATCCATCAGCAGTACCTTGGGTTCATTCATAAATGCCCGAGCAATCGCTACCCTTGCTTGCATGCCTCCTGAGCATTCATATGGAAATTTAGCCCCACTATCAGCAAGTCCCATCGTTTCTAAAATCGAAAGCGCTTGTTCTCGGTCCTGCTGTGTCATTTTTCTCTTTAATCCTACAGGGAGAAGAACATTTTCTAGGACGGTTTTCCACTCCAGCAATACCGGTCGTTGGAAAAGATAGGTCAGTCCTTCAATCGGCTCAAATACCTTCTGATTATTGATACGGATCTCTCCTGAAGTAGGCTGCTGCAATCCTGCAACCAGTTGTAATAGACTTGTTTTCCCCGATCCACTTTTTCCAACTATACTTACAAACTCTGAAGCTTGAACCTCAAAGGAAATTCCCTGTAGCGTCGGCTTATCTGCATGAGCATAGGTTAAGCTTACATCGTCTAGCAATATCTCACTCATTTACTCACCGCCCTTATATTCGAAAAGGGTCAAATTCATCTATCATACTCTCAACCGTCGATTCTACATCACACCAGCTCACAAGCTCCGCCAAATGAAATCTCCCATCATGATGCCAGCCAGGCTCAGGTTTAATCATCTCACCAATTGAACAAATACGGTTTACTCCCGCTTCCCCAAGTATATGGATCAGCGTTTGAAATTCTTTTGGTGTACACGCCACTCCAACTGATTGAATCACCCGCGAAACAGGAGCTAATCTTTCAGAAAGCTCCTTCAGAGAATCAAGTGGGATCACCGTTATAAACCGATTTAATACAGAATAAGGAAAATGGTCACTCTCTTCGTACACCACTGTCCAGACCGAGCTGTCAACACTGGTGTATAAATCAGTTCCTTCACTTCGAAATGAGCTGAAATGTACTTTTGCTCGAGCAGCATGAATAGCCGAAACTTCCTCTTCCGTTAACACTGCTCTCTTCATCTTCACCTCAAGATTGTTCATTTCCTGAGCGAGCATACCTGCAAATTCTCTCGGCGTGATTTTTCCACCCTTCTCCACAAAGATGACATGTGGGGATAAACAAGCCTGTTGATCGAAGGTTGCTACGTCTCTTGCCACTCTTTTTATCACTTCTTTCACAAGAGGCCCTTGCAAGCATTCACTCCCTACAACCGAAGCACTCACCTTATGCCCATGTGTATGAAGGGGTACATGGGTAGGAACTCGTTGCTTGACCGCTTCAATTGTTTGATGACTTCCATAGGCAATTACACGAGAAGAATGAGAAAACACGATTTTCTCGATTTCCTCGTCTCCTCCCTTCCACCACACAATTGCCATACACCTAGCGATTTCCGGACGAATCTCTGCAATCGTTCGAACGAAGAGCGACGAGAATACAGGCTCTGAGGACGATACCTTCCCTAGCGTAGCCGATTTTAGTAAAAGGCCTGCAGCTAAACTCCATAACGGCAAGGCTGGTACATTTCCCGAAAAAATATGTGCCATCAAATCTGGTCCATATGCTCTTGTCAGTCCGCCTGAATGGCGCGGACGAAATTCATCTAACACGAGCGGATTTGGAAAGTCTTCCTCGATCATTCTTTGTAATTTTTCTTTTCGAAAAGAACGAAGATAATCGGTCAAAAAGGTCCGGATCATCTCATCGTCATACCCGGTAATAATCGGCAATAGCTGTTCTGCCAGCTTTCGGTTTGGTTCATTAGGGTCGAGCCAGCGGGTTACTGCTTGATCAATCACTTCAATCAGTTCATTCGTGTGACAGCTCTTCATTACACGCTCACGATTTTCTTTTAGATGCTGGATTAACCCTAGGTATTGATTGCAGCAGAGTTTTGGAACCTTCACAGTTACAAGCTGTTCATGCTTCGTGAACGTCAGTGTATGCAAGTCTATTGTTTCTTGAAACGTGTCTGGTATAAAACCAGCGATAAATTCCGTCATGTTCTCTCCTTTTAGTTAATTGAACTTGAAATAAACTGTTCTACCGCTAATGAACAGCCTCGTGCTTCCGCTCCTGTAGCCCTGCCTAACAGCTTAAACCCTCGCTCCGTTTTCATTGCTAAGTCCTCTGTCATCACTGCAACCGCTGAATGATAGTTTGCTAGATCATAGTGGACAATAATCCCTTTTTCACCTAGCTGAACAGGCTTCATCGTTTCAGGATGAATAACACTTGTATGCATCCAGTGGGGAGGAATCTTTTCATCTGTTCCAGGCATGTCGTAACACTGAGAACTCAATTCTGTCATTCCATACATATTCATACATTGTTCAATTGGGACAGAGAATTGCTGGCTAAGCTTCCCCTTCAGCGTAAATGGATCCACTTCTCTAGATCTCCCCTTCGCCCCGCCAGTGTCCATGACCACACTGCCTTCAGGCAAGGAGAAAACAAGCTGCTTCTCCTCAGCAAAATCTAAAAAGTGAACAAATGAAAATGTTGCACCAAGAAGCATAATTGGTTCATTTGACTCCTCAGCATCAAGGAGGATTTCAACCAGCCGCTCCATATCGAAATGAGCTAACGAAACCACATACTCACTGTCATCCGTACCAAACTTCTGCTTTGCATTTGCTAAATAATGTGCGAGTGAAGAGTTAGGAAGCTCCTCTTCTGTAGGAAACAGCATAACCATTTTCATTTTCCTTCGAGTGGCCATCATTTGCTTTGCGAAATTCACACTCATCGATGTTTTCCATACATCTAAATCTCGATGAAAGTTCTTTCCTTTTTGCTCAGGATTTGTTGTTCCACTTGTCGTAAAAATAGCTTCCACTTCCGAGGCTGGACTGCACGAGAGCTCCGCGTACTTAAATGCTCCGATTGGTACAGGCGGGATATCCGTAATCCTTTTGACACTGTTCTTAGCTATTCTTTTTGAACGACAATATTCTCGGTAAGCTTGGTTATGCTTATATTGATAATGAAAAATTTCAACGGCTAATGAGTTAAATTGCTCCACATCCTCTGCCCCGTTTTGGATAAAGTCCCATACCTTTGTTTTCATCATTAAGAAGTCCATCTGAAACCTCCTCTTCTTCCACTCGGCTAAGCGAGAATTTGCCAATCCTTTACAACCGGCTGGTAGCCTAGCTCTCTTAACGAGCTTTTTACTTCCTCTACAGAACGAGAATCGGAAGTCTCGAATTGACTATTATTGTTCTCTTTATTCGCATAGCCGCCTACAACTGTTGAGGATGCCGCTGACATTTTCGTAACCCCTAAAGGAATTAAATTTTGTCTCAATTCTGCATTTTCACGAGTCGACAGCGTAATGCCCGATCTCGGTAAAAATAATCGAATGGCAAGCATCGCCTGAACTAAATTTTTGTCATTCACATCAATTTTCGGTTGATATCCCCCTAAATTAGGACGAATTCGCGGGAATGAAATAGAGATATCTGTTTCAATGTATTTATGCTGAAGGTATTGAGCATGTAGTCCTGTAAAAAATACTTCTCTTCTCCATTCATCCATTCCAAGCAATGCACCAATATTAACTGAGCGCATCCCTGCCTCACAGCCACGTTCAGGTGCGTCTAGGCGGTAGCGATAATTCCGCTTTGGACCGGCCACATGGATTTCCTTATAAATATCTTCGTTATACACTTCTTGATAGACAGTCAACCCATCTACCCCATGCTCTACTAATTTCTTATAGCCCTCGGCATCTAATGGCTGAACTTCAATCGCTAAGGATGAAAAGTGCTTCTTCATAACCTCAACACTTTCACATAAATAGTCTACTGACGAGTGAATATTCGATTCACCTGTTAGGATAATACAATGCTTAATCCCCATTTCCACTAGCGCTTTAGACTCTTGATCAATTTCAAGCATCGAAAGCTTCCTTCTTGGAAAATCATTGTCAAAGCTAAAGCTGCAATACGTACATTTATTTACACAATAATCGGTTATGTACAACGGAGCATATAACCCCATCACCCTACCAAAATGCTGTACAGTTAGCTGATGCGCTTTCTGGGCCATTTCTTCTAAGCAATACTCAGCTGCTGGTGAAAGAAGTACAAGTAGATCTTGCTCAGAAAGGCTTTCTTTCGCTAACACCCTCTTCACGTCGTTTGGCGTGATATGTTGAAAAATATCTTCAAAGGGTAAATTCCTTACTGATTCATACTTTTGATAGAAGCTCATTAACTACCCCTCCATTTCTAATCAATAGGCCAGGTTCATATTCACTCCGAATGCGGCAATGACAGCCCCTTCCCCTTGCTTTCATTCCAAAAAATCAACTTAATGCAGATGAATTATCCTAAGAAGCCCGTTAAAGGAGATGAAGCCTTTGCTTGAACAGATGTAGGTCCTAACCCTGATAAATAAGCTTTTCTTCCCGCTTTTACAGCTAGATCAAATGCAATGGCCATTTCAACTGGATCATTTGCTGTAGCAATGGCCGTATTGACTAGAACAGCACTGGCACCTATCTCCATTGCCTCTGCTGCTTCTGATGGCTTCCCAATCCCTGCGTCCACTACAATTGGAACATCCATTTCATCTATCAGAATTTGGATGATTTCTTTCATTCGAATTCCCCGATTCGTTCCAATTGGTGCGCCAAGAGGCATAACTGCAGCAGCGCCTGCTTCCTGCATTTTCTTTGCCGCCATTAGGTCGGGGCTCATATAAGGAAGCACAACAAAGCCCTCTTTTGCTAAAACCTCAGTCGCTTTAATCGTTTCTTCATTATCAGGAAGCAAGTACTTCTGATCAGAGATTACTTCAATCTTAATCCAATTTCCCATTCCACATGCTCGAGCTAATCGAGCAATCCGTATCGCTTCCTCCGCAGTTCGAGCTCCTGAAGTATTTGGCAGCAGCACCATATCCTTTGGGATGTCCTCTAGAATATTCTCTTCCCCCTGTGCTTCTAAATCGACTCGACGAAGCGCTACGGTAACGACTTGTGATTGCGATTTTTCAAGTGCTTCCTTCATTTGTTTATGATCCGCAAACTTTCCAGTCCCTGTAAATAAGCGATTATGTAGATCCACTCCACCAATTGTTAATACATCCTTCATCCTTAATTCCTCCTCCAAGTTGGTAATACACAAAACGGATATTTCTACAAAATTCCGTATCATGTCCGTTCATGACAATATGTAGATGTAGATTAAAACACAAAAAAGCTTACCCAATTTAGGTAAGCTTTTACATTTAAAGTAATAGAAAAGCACACACGGAGCCTTCCATGTCTACGCTTCTATAAAAGCTTCCCTACGTTGGTACTAACCAAATCAGGTTCAAGGGTTAGACATTCGTCCTCTCAGCCATACGGCACCCCTAGCATTCACTGTATAAAATTGTCATCCATAATCCAAAGTTATGAATCTATCCCCATTTTTATCACACTATCACCTTGTTGTAAACTGTAAACGCTTAATACCATATATATCCAGGCGGTTTCACAATAGTTACTTTCCTTAAACCATAGCTAAATGAATATGAACATAACAACTTGATCGTCCGTTTATATACGCTGGCAGAACTATTGAGAACAGCTTTATTTTTAAAAAAACTGCCCCTCAATCACTTGAGAAGCAGCTCATTATTTATTGGAGTTTTTTCACAACTGGAATGTAGATATCTATTTCCTTATTGTCGTCTCCATAGCATCTTTCATCATAGAGTTCAAATTCGGCAGTGCCTGTATGTTCATAACCTGATTGAGGGAACCACTCGGTAAAGACTTTGTTCCACGTCGATTGAATAGAAGCGGTAAAGGCTGCTTCATCTGCTTTCGGAGTAGTAAATACAGCATATTCCTGTTCGGGAAAGCTTCGATACACCATTCCTTCAAGAGGCTTTGTACCAGCATCAACTTCCATCCCGATTACGTAAGTAAATTCGCCCGATTCAGGCTGAAAATCGGTACATAAACCTAACTCAACGTGTTTGTGAATTGGGCTTGGGATATTCGCCCCTAAATCATTTCGAATATATTGTTGCCAAAACTCTGGTATATCCCGGTTATTTTGTCCATCCTCATTTCTTGTCTTTAGTTCATAGCCTATGATGTGAAAAGCAGGTTTTACAGTTAATTTCGGTTCCATTCTTACTCCTCCTTGAAACTCCTTTGGTTTTAGGCAGACTTTTCCTCGAAATGGTCCAGACAGATATTCGGCTTTTCGGTACTGCTTTGGTGACATTCCAAAGTGCTTTTTAAACGCCCGATTAAATGACTCTTGATACTGAAATCCTACCTCTAACGCAATGTCAATGACTTTCTCATCGTGATAAAATAACCGCTCCGCTGCTACCGTTAACCTTCTTTTTCTCACATATTCCATCACAGAATCACCAACCATCGCTTGAAAGACGCGATGAAAATGATAAGGAGAAAAGCAAGCCTTCTCTGCTAGCGACTCAAGCGTTAACGTCTCCATCAAGTGGTCTTCTATATAATCAAGAGCTCGTTGAATACTAGCCTCATAATCCATCTGTTATCACCTACCCACTTCTCACTATATCAGAGAACAAATGTTTGTTCTTAACATTTTTTGCTAAGTATAGCATCCAATTGTCATTCTATTCATTTACTAAACTTTAACATAACCCACTATACATTTTGAGGAATTGATGTAAAAATTAACTAATGTCTATTCAATCTACTTGGCCAGCATCTTAATTTTTACTACTTGCTATAAAAAGTATACTTCCGTGCTACATCATCAAGCTAAGGAATATAATATGAACGTCTTTTTAGGAAACTACTCTGGAGAAACAGGTGGCTATCGATCAGCAGGAGGAAGCTGTGCCATTGATACGAGTGGTGAGCTTATCGGACGACTAGAAGCTCACCAGGAAGGATTGTTAGTAGTAAGCAGAGAAAGCAATCAGCATAAGTGGAAGGTTAAAAGTGTAAATATGTAGGAAAGGAGTCGATGGTCTTGAACCATGTAGACAAGCAAAAATTAGTATTGATAGTAGGGTTGCTATTGACTGTAAGTGGAATTGTCATGCTATTTAACTGTGTTTCTTTCGGCACTTCTCTTGCCAGTGGATGGTTAGCTGAACAAGGAGGGGCAGCTTCGGAAACCTACCATATTGTTATAAGTAGCTATATTGAGAGTTTCCTAGTAGCAGGTGGCATTTTCCTCGGGTTTGGATTATTATTTGGAACCATTTTCATTTATAGAGGGGGGTTACATCAAGAGTAAGGACGAATAGATGCTTATGGAAAGGAACCATTACAATGTCAAAATTAAAAAGCTCTAGAAGATATGACTTAGATTGGATTAAAGTTCTCGCTACTTTTATCGTATTTCTCTATCACTGCTCCATGTTCTTTAACCCCTTCGAGTGGCATGTGAAAAATAATGAAATAGATGCTGAAGCCATTTTGGCCTTTTCTCTTTATATTGGGGTGTGGATTATGCCGATCTTTTTTGTGATCTCAGGACTAAGTTCATACTATTCCCTTCAAAAACGAAGTGGGAGCCAGTATATTCGTGAGCGATTGGCACGGTTAGGAATCCCGCTTCTGTTTGGCATATTCATCCTTACCCCGCCACAAGTATATATTGAACGAGTCTATCTTCAGCAATTTAGTGGTTCGTTCTTAGATTTCCTTCCCCATGCTTATGAAGGAGTGTATTTAGAAATGGGTGGACCAGGAAACTTTGCCTTTGTCGGTCTTCACCTTTGGTATTTATTAGCGCTTATCCTTTTTTCTTTTCTAACTTTAGGTTTATTTTTAAAAACAAAGCCTTTCAAAAAGGTAACAGGAATCAAGCTATTTCTCCTTCATATTCCATTCATCCTTTTAACAAGCTTCGTTGAAACTGTAAAGTTAGGTGGATGGGACTTGCTTGTGTATTTGATGTATTTCCTCTTTGGCTTTTACGTATTCACAAGCGAAAGCCTTCTGAACTATCTAGAAAAAACACGATGGATTCACTATACTTTAGCGATCCTTCCAACAACCGCCTATATCATTTGGTTTTTTATTGAATATCCAGATAGAGGTACAGTTGGTTTTGTCATTTTTTCGACATTGTTAGTAATCGGAAGTATAAATATCCTCCTATCGATCTATCATTTGGGTCATACATACTTATCATTTAACAATAAACTACTGACGTATGCTAGCGAAGCAGCTATGCCATTTTACATTATTCACCAGCCTGTTATTGTGATTATTGGCTTTTTCATTAAAGATCTTTCTTGGCCAATTGGGCTCAAGCTTGTATTCTTGATTTGTATTTCTTTCATTATCATAATGGGAATTTATCATTATGTCGTGCGTAATCTATCCCCAATCCGTATCTTGTTCGGGTTAAAAGGAAAGAAGAATGGCCCTCCAATTCCAACGAACAATCAGCAAATGTGAAGTAATTACAGGAGGTACTATCATGGGAGATATAGTCTTGAAGAAATTTAAGATGGAGAATGGAGAAAGCTTGATCGTAAGAACGGCTTTGCCAGAAGATGCGGATCAAGTTTTACTTTTCACACAGACAATTATGAATGAAGCCCCTTACTTGGTAACTGCATCACATGAATTGAAGATTTCAAGCGAGCAACAATTGCATTTTTTAAAGCAGCTTTATGAACATAATGGAAAAATAGCCCTCCTAGCTGAATACGAAAATGAAATGATTGGGTTTTTAGATTTCCATAATGGAAATAGGGAACGGATCCAGCATCAAGGTTCGTTTGGCATGAGTGTTAAAAAGGAATTTAGACATCAGGGAGTGGGGAAAGCGTTACTTAACACCTTATTAGAATGGGCGGACAACAACCCTTTGATTGAAAAATTATGCCTTGAGGTTTTTGATACGAATGTGGCAGCGATTGCACTTTACAGGAATTTGGGCTTTACCGAAGAAGGGGTCAAAAAAAGGGCAATTAAGACTTCTAATGGTTCCTATCATGATTTAATTTTAATGGCATTGTTCTTAGACTAATTGATAAAGAGGTGCAAAACGCACCTCTTTTCTATTCCCACTTAAACACATAGCTCGCTAACATAAACCCACCTACAAGCCATCCAGTTAGGATAAGCAGCTCAGGAGCAAGCTCTAAAAATGGGGTTCCTAGATTCATTGTCTCACGCAGTGCCGACGATAAATGAGCGATCGGCAACACGTTTACGATCGGTTGGATAAAGTCTGGCATATTGCTAATTGGGAAGAATACCCCTCCTAAGAAAAGCATGGGAAACGTAGCGAACCCAGCAATCGGACCAGCACTTTCGGGATTTTTGGCAATACCCGCAATAATAAAACCCAATGCCATAAAGGCAAGTGTGCCGAGAACGATAAAGAAAATTAGTGCAAGCCATGAGCCCACCACTTGAATATCAAACACCAAATTTGCTATGAGAACGACAAGCAATGCTTGAGTTCCATTTAATAGAAGACGAGCAGTAATTTGAGCCGCAATAAAGGTGGAAGCTTTTAGCCTAGTTCCTTGCATTCTTCGTAAGATTCCTCGCTCGCGCCATGCGGAAATTTGCCCAGCTACCCCGTTCATATTGTTGCTCATGATCATCATCGCCACGATTCCAGGTACAAGAAAATCAACATAGCGAATATTTAGTGCTTCAATGCCAATTTTTTCGATGACAACTAGCGGCTCATAATTGACAAGTTCTTTACTGTATTGATCAATAATTCCATTTAACACAGTCAAACCTAATTCAGCTGCAGCTAAATTCTTCTCATTGTAATAGACTGGGAGAGCGAAAGCCTCTTCACCATCTGCAAGCTGATTCCCGTATCCTTTCTGAATTTCGGTTAAAAGCTGGATGTCCCCACTTTCAACAGCATCCTTTCCTTCCTCCACACTTTCATATTCTTGAACTTCTATTCCTTCATTTTTTTCCAAAAGTTCGGTTAGTTCAGTGGATTCACTGGATTGATCTTCGTCAACCACACCAACTGATAAGCTAACAGTGCTATCTCCCCCAACAAAGGAGCCTAGTGCTAACATTAAAATAACAGGGAACATTAATGTGAAAAATAATACTTGTTTATTCCGTGCAAAAATTCGAAGCTGGGCTAACGTTAATTGCCAATAAGCTCTCACGATTCTCGTAGCCTCCTTCCTGTCATATGGATAAAGACATCCTCTAATGTTGCTTGCCTTGTTTGGAGGTCCTCAATGGTTAATTTGTGCTCTGTCGCAACATGAATGAGTGAAGTGAGCGCCATCTGAAGCTCATCTGTATACAGCTGAACAAATGTATCTTTAATGGATACCTCTTTCACGCCTTCCATCTTCATAAACAGCTCTTCTTGAGGAGGATTGTTCAAATGAAACTCAACTGTGCTCGTAGACTGTAAGCTTTTCACCAAATTCGTTGGCGTATCAAGTGCAATCAGTTCTCCTTGATCCATAATGCCGATACGATCACAAAGCACATGAGCTTCATCCATGTAATGCGTCGAAAGAATGACCGTTTTCCCCCTGTCCTTCAGCCGAAGGACAATATCCCATAAAGTTCTCCGTGCCTGTGGATCTAGGCCAGTCGTCGGCTCATCTAGGAACACTATTTTCGGATCATGTATTAAAGCAAGTGCAATAGCCAAACGCTGTTTTTGCCCTCCGGAGAGCCCCTTTACACGATCATTTCGCTTTTCTGTTAACAGCATGTCTTCGATCAATTGCTCAATATCCACATGGGATGGATAGAAGCTTGCATACAGATGAAGTGTCTCTTCTACCTTCAATAATTCGAACAATGACGTGGATTGCAACTGAACCCCAATGACTTCCTTCACTTGGTTAATTTGCTTCTTCACATCAAATCCGGCTAACACAGCAGTCCCGTCATCAGGCTTACGAAGCCCAACCAGCATCTCAATCGTCGTCGTTTTTCCAGCTCCATTAGGCCCAAGTAAACCGAATATCTCACCTTTTTCTACTTGGAATTCGACGCCTTTCACTGCAAGAAATGATCCGTACTGTTTAACTAATCCCTTTACATCTACCATTACTTCACTAGGCATAACAAGCCCCCTTTGTTCTAATAATAACTTCAGTCCACGTTGCTTTCTATTATACGTGAATCACTAGGGGCAGCCAATTTTGAGAGACGCTCTTTTCTCTAACAAAGGAAGGCCTTCGTCGCTATTATGAAGATCTTTTCTGGCTAGTTTCTAGATTTTTGATGCTTTATCGACCTTTTGATGGCCAGTTTTGGCTATTTTTCTAGCCTTTTGGGGCCTTCATCGATCTTATGATGACCTGTTTCGGCTGATTTTCTAGCTGCTTTGGGCTTCAATCACCTCATGATGACCAGTTTTGGCTATTTTTCTAGCTTTTTGGGTCTTCATCGATCTTATGATGACCTTCTCTAACTATAATTCTAGCTTTTTGGACCTTCATCGATCTTATGATGACCTTCTCCAGCTATTTTTCTAGCTTTTTGGGCCTTCATCGATCTTATGATGGCCTTCTCTAACTATCATTCTAGCTTTTTGGACCTTCATCGATCTTATGATGACCTTTTTCTCCATCCTCCCTAGCCACCATCGTATCCACCCTTTTATAACCCTTATTCTCTATTATTTACTAGAAAAAATAGTTAGCCTTTCCTCCTATGTGGTGATAAAATCGACTTAACTTAATTGGCAGCTTGTCTGCTTATTGCTGGAGGTTGATGAACCGATAACATCCAGGATGGCTTGTGTTCGAAGGAACAGATCATTGGGTGAAGAATAAAATGTTTTTATTTCCCTTTCTTATATTTCTGAAATTCACTATTAAAGAGGTTGATGAACATAGAAACGTATGAATTGACGATTTTTAACCATGTTGGGAATAAAATCATTACTGAAGATCGAGAGATTAACATTATTGCTCGGTTAGCGGAGCCGCTTGTAGTTATTCTTGGGAATGTATTAAGTGATGAAGAATGTGATGCACTTATTGACATTTCGAAGGATCGTATGAACCGTTCCAAAATTGGCTCAGTTCGTGAAGAGAATGCGATTCGCACGAGCAGCAGTGTATTTTTACCAGAGGATGCTCATGAAGTGGTGACAAGAGTGGAAAAGAGAGTCTCACAAATCATGGGGATTCCCGTTGAACACGGAGAAGGATTACAAATATTAAACTATCAGATTGGGCAAGAATATAAAGCCCATTATGATTACTTTTCCGCTAGCTCAAGACCTGTTAACAACCCAAGAATCAGTACACTTGTCATGTATTTAAATGATGTTGAACATGGAGGGGAAACGTATTTCCCTCATCTAAAGCTTTCAGTTACTCCCCAAAAAGGGATGGCTGTGTATTTTGAGTATTTCTACGATAATGATGAATTAAATGAACTAACTTTACACGGTGGCGCGCCAGTTGTAATTGGAGATAAGTGGGCAGCGACTCAGTGGATGCGCAGAAAAGTTTTTAAATAAAGGGATTACACAAACGTAGAGCTTGTTGTAGCTCTGCGTTTGTTATTTCCCTTCAACCATCATCATAATTGCACGTCCCATCTCATCATCACAATCCGCTATCAACCATTCATCCTGAACTCTTATATATTGGCAAGCAAAACTATGAATATAGCTGAACACAATTTGCGCCGCATCTATCTCTTGTTTATCAATGATTACAGGGGATTCATTTTGTTGGAAATAGTCCTTTATCGCGTTCCCGAGGCACTCAATGGGATTTTCTTGCGTAGCAAGCTTATGCTGATAGAGAATACGGTTCCCTTGAATGAAGAACAATTTCAAGCTACTTTTATCTAAAACAACGAGTTGTTGATTCTCACGAAGAAACTGAATGACCTGTTGTTTTTTGTACATCCCATTTAGAGCATTAATTGTGTCCCGTAACTTAGCAGCTTGTTCAAAATCATATGAGGAAGAAGCATTCTCCATCTGCTTACTTAACTCCTTTATCAGACTTTGGTCTGTACCGTTCAGAAAGTCCATTAGCTGAAGGATACTGTTTTCATAGAAGTTCATCGCCTCTTCCTTAATACAGATGCCTCTACATAATCCTAAAGAGAAGTTCAAGCAAGGTGTGCTCCTATTATAAGGACGATGACAATCGATTTTGAGAAGTTCCTTCCACCCATTGATGGCTCGTTCTAATGTACTTTTGCTTGTAAATGGGCCAAAGTAGTAAGCTTCATCTTCTAGAATATGTGTTATCTCAATTCGATAGATTCCTTTGACCTGGTCGATTTTCAAGTAAGAGTAAGCGTCAGGCGTCTTCATTTTCCGGTTGTAAATAGGCTTTAACTCTTGAATTAGCTGGCATTCGAGCATAAGTGCTTCGAATTCTGTATCCAGTTGAATCCAATCAAAGTCCTTTAACTGCTGTGTGAGCTTTTCGAGTTTTCTTGAATCTACTCGAGAATTTTGCAGGTAAGATTGAACACGATTTTTTAAATTTTTTGACTTTCCTACATAGATGATCTCACCTGCCGCATCCTTCATCAAATAAACTCCAGGAGCTGTTGGAAGCTGTTTTACTTTCTCCTTCAGGTTCATATTCCATCTCCATCATGCTTTTTCCAATAATCATATATTGCCTCTTTCAGCATATCTGAAAGCTCACGATTCTTACGCTGTTTAAGCCACTCTACTTGATCAATTGGAAGGCTGATCTTTAAGCCGATTTTTTCATAGGGCATTTCAAATTGGCGAATTTCATCCAATGTGATCCCTTGTTCAAAATCAGGAAAGATTACATCTGTTTCTGTAAAAACCGGGAGCTCACCATATTCCTCAGCGTGAGCTAGCTGGCAAAACAAATTCAACTGCGGCAATCCCCCCGACAGACTTTTCAGATGCATATAGGAAGAAATTACTCTTCCATCTTCTAGCTCCACCTCTACAATCCATGTTTCCTCCCGGCGGTATTTCTGTACAGCTACTTCACTAACTATCATATCCAATTCCAACGTGTACCCTGTGGTTGATTGATAGACGTAGATTTGGCTTTTGAAAAAATGAATCGCTTCCCCATCAATTTTAACAGCTTTCACTTTCCCCATAGATCTCTCTCCTCTCAGACCGACCCATCTCTAAAAAAATTATAACAAAAAGACCTGACTCCCCATAGTATTACTGGGATTCAGGTCAAATCATTGAATTAAATTTAAGAACTGACGTGTGCGTTCTTGCTGGGGATTGGCAAAAAGCTGCTCTGGCGCCCCTCTTTCAATAATAATACCTCCATCCATGAATAGAACCTCATCTGCCACATCTTTTGCAAAACGCATTTCATGGGTAACGACCACCATCGTCATCCCTTCATTGGCAAGGTCCTTCATGACTATGAGCACTTCTCCCACCAGCTCTGGATCTAGTGCAGAGGTTGGCTCATCAAACAACATAACCTCTGGCTCCATTGCAAGTGCCCTGGCAATTCCAACACGTTGCTGCTGTCCTCCAGAAAGCTGGAATGGATAAAGACTCAATTTGTCACCGAGTCCCACTTTCTTTAAAAGCGCCTCCGCTTTCTCCCTGGCTATTTCCTTAGGTTGCTTTTTCACCGTGACGGGCCCCTCCATCACATTTTCAAGAGCTGTCATATGAGGAAATAAATTATAGTTTTGAAAGACCATACCCGTTAAACGGCGGAAGGGAGCGATTGATTTTTGCGGTACCATCTTCGAAAAATCAAGTGCTTGCTCCCCAATCGATACCGATCCAGAAGTCGGAGTTTCAAGTACATTTAAGCATCGTAAAAAGGTAGTTTTCCCTGAACCAGACGGTCCGATTAAGACGACTACTTTCCCTTTTTCCACCTCTAAATCAACCCCTTTTAACACTTCGAGTTGATCAAATTGTTTATATAATCCTTTTACCGTTATCATCGTCATCTTCCTCCTCTACCTTGATACATATCGGTCTAACCTTGTTTCCATTCGGTGCTGTATGATGGAGAGGATAAAACAGATCATCCAATAAATAATTGCTGCCTCTGTGTAAAGCAAAAGAAACTCATAATTAGTTGCGGCGATTTCTTGTGCTTTTCTAAACATCTCTGTTACTAAAATCATTGAAGCTAAAGAGGTATCCTTTACCAAGCTAATAAATGTATTGGATAATGGCGGAATCGATACACGTGACGCTTGTGGTAAAATTATTCTCTTTAAAGTTTGCGGATAGGACATTCCAACTGAATACCCAGCTTCCCACTGCCCTTTAGGGATAGATAAAATAGCTGCTCGGATGATTTCAGATGCATATGCACCTACATTTAAGGAGAATCCAATAACAGCGGATGGAAAAGGGTCAATGACAACACCAAGGGTTGGCAACCCATAGAAAATAATAAATAATTGTACAAGTAGTGGTGTCCCCCGAATGGCAGACACGTACACTCTAGCTATCATCTGTAGGATTTTGACACTAGAAATACGTGCAAGTGCCGTCAAAACCGCTAACACTAAACCTAGTACAAACGAAATGATTGTCAAAGGAATTGTATACATAACAGCCCCCTTCAGTATAGGCTGAAGGGAGCTTTCGGCGATTTCCACTAATCGATTAAGTCTCTCAGGATCTGCAAAAATATTACTTAAGTACATTTTCACCAAACCATTTCACAGAAATTTCTTCATACGTACCATCTTCAATGATTTCAGCTAATGCCTTGTTCACTTCTTCAACGAGTGGCTCATTTCCTTTACGGAACATAAGCCCACTTTTTGCCGCATCTTCAGACGTATCTACAATTTGAATCGCTGCATCAGGTCGTTGCTTTTTAAAATCAAGAACAGATAATTTATCATTAATCGTTACATCTACACGCTTTGAGTTAATTAATTCAACCGCTTGATTAAACCCTTCTACTCCTACGATTTCTGCTTCAAACGATCTCGCTAAGTCCGCATAGTTACTTGTTAATGATTGGCCTGCTTTCTTCCCTTTAATATCTTCAAAAGACTTTACTTCAGCATTATCAGCATGAACAACTAATACGGCTGCAGAAGTAATATAAGGATCTGAAAAGTCATACTTTTCTTGGCGATCAGGACGAATCCCCACTTGGTTCGCAATCATATCAAAACGCTTTGCATCTAATCCAGCAAACATGGCATCCCATTGTGTTTCAAGAAATTCAGCTTCTACTCCTAACCGCTTCGCAATTTCACGAGCAATCTCCACGTCAAAGCCTGTTAACTCACCTTTATCATCATGAAACGTGAATGGAGGGTATGTACCTTCCGTCCCTATTAATAACTTACCTTCTTCTTTCACTTTTGATAATAAATCTTGTTCCGTTGTTTTTGCACCGTTTCCTTCTTGATTCGTTCCTTTATCTTCAGCTGTTCCGCACCCAGCAATCACAATCATCGCGCTTAATAAAAATAAGAATAGCATTGAAAATTTCTTCACTACTTTAACCCCCTAATTCATATAAGTTTTGTCAGCATTAGCTATCATATAAGAGAAACTTCTCCATGTCAAAGTCAATTACTTGGAAATTACGTGTACTAGTAGAGTGCCCTGTGGAAGAACAGAACATTCTATTGTTCTTCTTGCCCTTAAAAAAAGCCTATCCTCTACTTTTAAACAAGCAGTGGATAGGCTGTATACTTCATCGATTATTGTAGAAAACCGTGTATTGCTCCTAAAAGAGTAAAAATGATTAGATGATCTCCAATTGCAATCACACATGCCTTTTTCGAAATCAAACCGAATAACATATTTTTGATATATACTAGTGAAATTAGCAATCCAATAATTAATCCGATGAAAATACCTTCAGTTATCTGATTTGAGCTAGTTGCTTGAACCAAAATTGCCACAAGGAACGAGCAGACAAACGCTAAGATAACAGAGTATATATATTTGAATGGGCCTTCTGTTTGCCCACTTTTCAACTCAGATTTATTCGATAGCATGATGGAATAATAAATACCTCCATATACCATATACGCAATTCCTCCCACTAAAATGGGTAAAAAATTCAAATTTTCCATCACCATAGATAGATTCCCCCTATTTTAACTATATGAAAATCATCATAATATTTCTGTTCCCTAAATGCAATGTTGTTCTTGCGAGACTTATTGTCGGAATTTTCCCAATTGTTATATAACGGAAAAAATTGATTTTATTTTCAGCATACTAATGCTATATTTTAATTATCAAACTTAGTACTATTTTCATATTTGTTTTTGTCATGCTGGAGGGATGGTATGATTTGGCTTAGCCCGTTATTAGTGAATATTCTCATCCTATTGCTTGGGATCTTTTCTTTTCAAGCATATTGGACAAGTCCTCAAAAAAAGTGGATTCATAAAAATGCGATGATGACCTTATTAGGGCTCGTCTGTATTTTCCTCATTATGTCTTTTCCTTTTAAGATGTCACCAGAAAGCATCTATGACTTACGAAAAATCCCGATTATCATCGGAACCCTATATGGAGGGTGGCCTGTTGGACTACTATTAATTATGGGGATGCTAGGTTATCGCTTCCTTCTCGGTGGTATGGGTGCCATTTATAGCATTATCATTTACGGAATCATATTTATTTCTTTATTCATTTTGAAAAAGCGGTTTGACCAATTTTCAAAGTGGCAACGCGTACTTTGGGCCACTATCATTGCTACCTTCGGATCGATTATTGGGCCGGTGCTAAATGTGTTTCATGGAAAACAACTAATTGAAGAGGGACTGCTACTATTTTATTTAGGATTTTTATTAATTAACGGAATATCAATGGCACTTTGCATCCATATCATTGAGAACATAATTGAAAACATCCGCCTGAAAGAGAGCATGGTTCGAAACGAAAAACTAACTGTCATCGGGCAACTTGCTGCTTCTTTAGCTCATGAAATTAGGAACCCACTAACGGCTAGTAAAGGCTTCCTCCAATTAGTACAGGAACAATCGACAGGTGAACTTCAAGAATACACGAAAATCTCCATTGACGAAATGGACCGTGCCCTTGCGATTATTAACGATTATCTTTCCTTTTCCAAACCAGAATCCAAAAAATTCGAACCGATTGACACGATAGAAATTGTGGAACAAGCAACGAGTGTTCTCACACCATATGCTTCCCTACATAATGTCACATTTGAACATGATAGTACGAACGCCAAGATCTATGGTGACAAAGACCACTTACTTCAATGCTTTGTGAATATAATAAAAAACGCCATTGAAGCCATGCCAAAGGGAGGAACCATCAACGTATACACTCAAATGACCGAGGACCTTGTTACTCTCACATTCCAAGATAACGGAATGGGCATGACAAAATCACAAGTAGAAAAGCTAGGTACTCCTTTCTTTTCCACTAAAGAGAAAGGTACTGGCCTTGGCATGATGCTAGTATTTAGTCTAATCAAATCCATGAACGGAACCGTTGACATACAAAGTAGTTCTGGTATAGGTACAACGATTACCATTTCATTTACGAGGATCTAACCGGTGAAGCATCGTTTATCTTTCAGTCATCGCTTGAAAAAGAACAGTCCACTTTTTTTAAGGTTTATGTAATATAGAAGATAGGTCTTGGCACATCATGTGTGAAGACCTCTTTTCTTTTATGACCTTTTTGGCCTATTTTTCTTGTTGGTTGGATCTTCATCGACTTGATGATGACCTTTCCCCTCTATTTTTCTCGGATTCTTGGTCTTCATCGGCTTGATGATGACCTTTCCCTTCTATTTTTCTCGGATTCTTGATCTTCATCGGCTTGATGATGACCTTTCCCCTCTATTTTTCTCGGATTCTTGATCTTCATCGGCTTGATGATGACCTTTCCCCTCTATTTTTCTCGGATTTTTATCCTTCATCCTCCTAATGAAGCTCACATCCCACTTCAGCAACCAAGGAACATAATAAAGGAGACGAACTCAGTGTTCCCCTCCAATTGCCAATCATATGAAGATTATTTCATCATACCATCAATTTGTTGAACCATTTTCGGATAATCTTTGCCTTCTTGACCAGTGAACGGTTGATCTAGCGGTTTCGTGTAGTAGTAAACTATGCCTCGATCCGCTTGAATAAATTTCTTCTGATTGTAAGGATCAGGCTTCCAAGTTTTACTACTAGTTGCTATGATGGTCACAATGTCCGCCTCTATTTTCGTTTTTGATTTGAACTGAAAAATGGTTTTATTTTGACCTTCTACGACTTTATACTTATTTGCCCATTCTTTCGGAATATCCAACTTGTAATAATATGAGTTATTTTCATATGTGCTTTTTTGTTCTGCATCTCCGCTTGTTGAAAATGCCATTAAAATAAGGGATAGTGCTACCAAAAACATGGCTACCATTGAGAAATATTTTCTTAAAGTCAACAACTTAAACAGTCATTTTCCAGCTTGATAAGGCAAGCCATTGTTCTTTTTCTTTATAGTCAGGCATTATTTTCCCAACAAGCCTCCAAAAGGAGCGGTCATGATTAAGGTGCACCATGTGACACATTTCATGAACAACGACATAGTCAATTACTTGCATAGGTGCCATCGCTAGTCGCCAATTGAATGTGAGCTGTCGATTCGAGTCACATGTCCCCCACGTTGTCTTGCTGTCAGAAATTTTTATCGAGCGTGGTGCTACTTTAAAGTGTGTTTGGAAATAGCGTATTCGCTTTTCAACTATCGCCTTACACTCTTGATAGTAAAAGCGTTTAATCGCTAATTTTACACGTTCATCGTTTAGTTCTCCCACGTAGACTTCAAGTAAATTCTCCTTAACAATGACATGATCCTTCGTTAGTTTCTGCTCGTGAATTATTTTTATTGCAAAGCTCGTTCCCAAGTAAAGAAACTTCTCACCTTCCTCGTATACCTTTTCCTGTTCTCCGCTTATTCTCCCGTTTATTTCCTTAATCGAATGCTGGATTTGATCCCAGTTGGACTCAAGTATTTGGCGAACTCTCTCTTCTGTTATTCCTTTCGGAGCATGAACTTCAACATTTCCACTATAGTCAATCTTCATCCCTACCGATGTTCGATTTTTATTCTTTATCTCAAAACGGATGCTATTTCCCCTATACGTATGTATCACATTATCACCTTACCAACTGTATTTCTTTACATGTATTCTAATTGGATTTGCTTATCGCAAACAACTATCTATTCTTTTCTAAAAACCATACTATATCTGCTCGTACATTCATAGACTTAAACGACCCATTTTTTATACGCAGGTCGTTAATTTAATATAATTTCTAGTTAATAATTATTATTATTGAAATCTAATTAATATTTTAGTATTATTATAAAGTAATAACGATTCTCACTATCTTTTCCATAAAAATTATATTTTTATATACAAGGAGGAAGTTCTCTTATGAATCCAAAAGACTCAGCTAACACAGGTGGATGCCCTTTCCATGGAGGTGCTACTAGCCAAAAAACGAGTGGTACAACTAATCGAGATTGGTGGCCAAATCAGCTAAACTTAACTATTTTACATCAGCATGATCGCAAATCGAATCCAATGGGAGAAGACTTTGATTACAATGAAGAATTTAAAAAACTAGATTATCAAGCTCTTAAAAAGGACCTTCATGACTTAATGACCGATAGCCAAGATTGGTGGCCAGCAGATTACGGACACTATGGACCTTTCTTTATTCGTATGGCGTGGCACGCTGCAGGTACTTATCGTACAGGTGACGGACGCGGAGGTGGTGCAACAGGAAACCAACGTTTTGCACCACTAAACAGCTGGGCTGATAACGGAAACCTTGATAAAGCGCGCCGCTTACTATGGCCGATTAAGCAAAAATACGGAAATAAAATTTCATGGGCGGACTTATTGCTTTTAACAGGAAATGTGGCCATTGAATCAATGGGCGGAAAGACTTTTGGATTCGGAGGCGGACGTGCAGATATATGGCATCCTGAAGAAGATATTTATTGGGGTACAGAGACAGAGATGCTTGGAAATAACCGATACTATGGTGATCGTGAACTTGAAAACCCCCTTGCTGCTGTTCAAATGGGCTTGATCTATGTAAACCCAGAAGGGCCAGATGGAAAGCCTGATCCACTTGCAAGCGCACGTGATATCCGTGAAACATTTGCTCGTATGGGGATGAACGATGAAGAGACAGTTGCTCTTACAGCAGGTGGACATACTTTCGGTAAATCCCATGGTGCAGGCGATGCTAGTCATGTTGGTCCAGAACCAGAGGCTGCACCGATTGAAGCACAAGGATTAGGCTGGTTAAGCAGCTATGAAAGCGGAAAAGGTAGTCACACAATAACAAGTGGCATTGAAGGAGCTTGGACAGCAAACCCAACTCAGTGGGATAACGGCTACTTTGACCTACTTTTCGGATATGAGTGGGAGCTAACTAAGAGTCCTGCAGGTGCATTTCAGTGGACAGCTGTAAACCCTGCGGAAGAACATTTGGCACCAGATGCGGAGGATTCTTCAAAGCGTGTACCAACGATGATGACAACGGCAGATATGGCGATGCGCATGGATCCGGCTTATGAAAAAATATCTCGACGATTCCATGAAAACCCTGAAGAGTTTGCGGATACGTTTGCTCGTGCATGGTTCAAACTGCTACATCGTGACATGGGTCCAATCACTCGTTACTTAGGTCCAGAAGTTCCGCAAGAAGAGTTAATTTGGCAGGATCCTATTCCAGCTGTGGATTATAAATTAACTACTGATGAAGTGGAAAAGATCAAGACATTAATCTTTGATTCAGGTCTAACTATTAGCGAGCTTGTGACAACGGCTTGGGCTTCTGCAAGCACATTCCGTGGCTCTGACAATCGTGGTGGGGCCAATGGTGGTCGCATCGCTCTTACACCTCAGAAGGATTGGGAAGTCAATGAACCTGAACAATTATCGAACGTACTATATACGTTTAAAAATATTCAAAAGCATTTAGAAAAGAAAGTGAGCTTAGCTGACTTAATCGTACTTGGCGGAAGTGTAGCAGTTGAAAAAGCAGCCCGTGATGCAGGGTTTGACGTTACAGTTCCATTTGCTCCTGGTCGAGGAGATGCGACCCAAGAGCAAACTGATGCAGAAAGCTTCGATGTATTAGAGCCAGCTGCTGATGGTTTCCGGAACTACCAGAAAAAGCAATATAGCGTAAGTCCTGAAGAACTTCTAGTAGATAAAGCCCAGCTTCTTGGATTAACAGCACCTGAGATGACTGTTCTGATTGGTGGTATGCGTGTACTAGGTGCCAACTTCAACGGGACAAAGCACGGTGTATTCACAGACCGTGTTGGTACATTAACAAACGACTTCTTCGTAAACCTACTCGATATGGGAGTGGAATGGAAGCCTGTTGACCCTAATATATACGAGGGGCGTGACCGTCAGACAGGTGAAGTTGTTCGTACGGCAACAAGAGTTGACCTTGTATTTGGTTCAAACTCTGTCCTTCGTGCCATTGCTGAAGTATATGCTCAAGATGATAACAAAGAGAAATTCGTGAATGACTTCATCGCCGCTTGGGTGAAAGTGATGAACGCTGATCGCTTTGATCTTAAATAAAAAAATTGATTGAAAAAGCGCACTGCTCCATGTGCGCTTTTTTCGCATACGCTGTTTTAATGTTTATGTTGGTTTATGGCTATTAAACTAGTCTGCCATAAAAAAAGACTAATTGTATTAAGCTGAACGCACACGTTAGTGCAATAAACACTTCATAAACTCTTTTCTACTTTCTTTATTGTGACCACCATATTTCTAAACAAGAATGCAACTATGGTGATGATCGCACCTACGAAAACTAAAAAAAATATAACTCGATTCCAAAGAGTATTATGGTTGCCATTATGACGTATTAAACCGTTTGCCCATACGGAGCCTAAACAGATTATAAAACCAATCCATTCAATAATTCTTAACATAGGTTTAACTACTCTCTGAATATCCCTACAATCATTTTTATCATAATTACCCAAAATTATAGAAGCTCAATCTTTTGACTCCTATGTTTCAATATATTATATTAATTGACGTATCAATAATTGACCTATCAACTTTTTTTAAAAAAAGGAGGATGATGCTTTGAACCAAGAGGAATTCATCATGACGCGACTAAATGATATTTATAAGCAGCTCGGTGCTAAGTTTGAGCGTTGCATTGGCATTAGTCCCTCTCGTATAGACCTCCTTCATCGGTTAATTGAAGTCGATGAAATTAGTCAAAGCGCTCTCCAGCGTGAAGTCAATATAGACAGTGCCGCTGTAACGAGACATCTAAAGCAGCTAGAAGCAAAAGGCTTGGTGTCCCGCCGGAAGAACCCCGATGATTATCGGATGACCTTTGTTCGCCTAACAAGCGAAGGTAGAGATCAAATTGAGGCATTATGCCAAGAGAAAAAACAATTCATCCATCAAGTATTGCAAGACTTTAATCAGGACGAACAACTGCTCTTAGCTGACATGCTAAAGCGAATCCAGCAAAATATTACAAACATACAAAATGAAGGTTAAAGGAGTTTTTCAACAATGAATAAGACGAATATCAATGACTTTCAAGAAATTATTAGCGGCCGCCGGTCCATTCGTAACTACGACCCTTCTGTCAAAATAAGCAAAGAAGAAATGACGGAGATTCTTCAAAAAGCTACACTTGCACCATCTTCGTTAAACCTTCAACCATGGCGTTTTCTTGTCATCGACAGTTCAGAAGGAAAAGCTACACTTGCTCCTCTTGCTAAATTCAATCAAACGCAGGTAAACACATCAGCAGCTGTTATTGCTGTGTTTGTCGATATGAATAGCGTAAACCATCTAGAAGAAATATACGATGAAGCGGTTCGCAAAGGCTACATGCCTCCGGAGGTAAGAGATCAACAAATCCCAGCTATTAAGGGCTACATTAATGATGCTCCAACAGAAAAATATAAAGAAATGAATTTAATTGATGGTGGGATTGTTTCGATGCAGCTTATGCTTGCTGCCCGGGCACATGGATATGACACAAATCCTATTGGTGGCTTTGAAAAAGATCAAATTGCAGAAGCTTTTGGGATGGATAAAGATCGCTATTATCCAGTAATGCTGATTTCTATCGGAAAAGCAGCAGATGCAGGCTATCAATCGGTTCGCCTTCCAGTTGAACAAATTACTGAGTGGAAATAATATCATGTCCTAATTAATGAAGGAATACCGATACAACAATAATTAATAGGAAAAGAGGAATTCAAATGATTATCATTCACGCACACTTTGAAGTTAAAGCTGACAAAGAACAAGCATTTCTTGAAGAGATTAAGCCACTAGTAACTGCTTCGCAAGCAGAAGACGGAAATATCTCCTACGAGCTAATGAAAAACAGCGCTAAGGGACTGGCTTATTCAATGATCGAGCTATGGAAAGACGTTGAAGCAGTAGATTTCCACAACAAGAGCGCCCACTTTATTGCTTTTGGAAAAAAAGCACCTGAATTTATGGCTGCCCCTGTTGATGTTCAAGTATTCAACGGAGAAAAGCTAGAACGATAAGGATTATGCCTGATCACATAGGATATGAAGGTCAGGCTTTTTTACCTCCCCCCCCTCTCCCTGCTATATCCTCTCGTTTAAATACCTCTCCATTTTATTTACTTTCCGATTGTTAAGTAAACTGTAAGAGCCATTCACGTGCTACTATAAGAAAGAATTCATATTTTTTTAAAGGTGGGTACAAGGTTTGAGAACTCCATTTTTAGTTAAGAAGATACCTTGGGTCAAAAGCCGCTTCGCTCTTATTCCAGAAAGAGATGGGACCTATAGTGTTTTTTTAATCCTGACCTTGCTAATTGCGACTATGGTAGCTGCTGTCGTCCAAGCACTCGGAAACCCGACAGGAGCTACCTTATTTTCACGCGCTGTTGATCTAGGATTGGCGGTTACTCTAAATGGGTGGCTTTTTGGCTTATTCACTTTTATACTAGCTTTCTTTCTTACTTGTTTACACGCACCTGTTCCGCGCTTGTTACTTGGGAGCTTCGGCTATACTACTACTGGAATTATTACAATTTTACTAATTGAAAAAGCTGGTATTATTTTCTCTATATTTATTGGGATTAGCTATAGTATAGTCACTATATGCATAGGTTTATTGCTGATTTTTTCTTACAAACTTATAAAAAAAAGGGGTGGAATGCTACTTATCGCCCTTCTTTCCTCTGCCATATGTAGTTTTGTTTTTTTTGAAAATGGAAAAGAGAAAAAGCCGCAACAAATTAGCCAGCAATCGTTCAACATAGAAGATCCCTCCAAAATGGGGGGATATGATTATTCCTTTTTAACCTATGGGTCTGGTAGTGATAGATACCGCCCTGAATTTGCAGAAAATGTTGATGTCGTCACCCCTTCTGTCGATGCATCAACATATATAACCAAATGGGGGAAGAACAGAGAAGCATTTTGGGGATTCGGCCCCGATCAACTCCCTATAAATGGAAGAGTTTGGGTACCAAAAGGGAAAGGGCCTTTTCCAATTCTCATAATCGTCCACGGAAATCACACGATGGAAGACTTCTCTACAAGCGGATATGATTATCTAGGCGAGCATTTAGCTAGTCGAGGGTTCATTACTATTTCAGTCGATGAGGATTTTCTCAATCACTCGAACATCTCAGGAACGCCAAATGATGATCATAAAATGCGTGCATGGATGCTCTTGCAACATTTAGTGCATCTAAAGAACATGAACCATACTGACGAAAGCCCCTTATATCGTAAGATGGATTTGCAACAGATCGCATTAATTGGGCATTCAAGAGGAGGACAGGCCGCGGCAATTGCGGCTGATGCTAATCGTTTTTTTAAAGATGACGATTTGCTTAGCAAGCTTGATGATATTGAGGTACAAGCAGTCATCGGCCTTGCTCCTACAGATGTTCGGATAGATGGAAAAAGACCATCCTTGCACGATATTTCTTATTTGCTGCTTCATGGCGCAAGGGATGGTGACGTGAATGACTATCCAGGTGAGCAACAATTCAATCGGGTTTATTTTCGCAATTCAAGTACAGATTTTAAAGCAGCTCTTTATATCGAGGATGCCAACCATAGCCAGTTCAATTCCACATGGGGGCGAATGGATACGAGCATACCGAAAGGCCTTTTCTTAAGCCAACGAGAGATCATGGATCCAGAAGAACAACGGCAGGTTGCAAAAGTATATATTTCTGCTTTTGTTGAAGTTATCTTTCATGGAAATACATCTTATAAAAAGCTGTTTCGTGATTATCGATATGGGGCAAATTGGCTTCCTAATACAATTTTCATAAACCAGTATCAAAATTCAACTTATTCACCTATCCTACAATTTAGACAAAATCGATCTGTTTTTTCAGAAGGGTTAAGATCGACACACCAAGGATTTGAAGAAGTAAAGGTAACCACACCGCCAGGTAAAGACGCTTCAGCTAATGCTCTCTTTCTTAACTGGAAAGCTACTGCTGAGTATTCCATTCATTTACCGAAAGGCTTCCTAATCAAGCGTAGCCAGCAAAATCTAGTCCTCACTATGGCGAATATGATTTGGACGGGAGAACAGGAAACCCACCCAAATATACAAATCGAACTAGAAACAGATGATGGCACCAAGGTTCAACTATCATTAGATTCATTTATGCCTTTTCCTCCCGTAATAATGACCAACTATACGCACTTCGGCTGGTTTGACCCTATATTTCGGGGGGACCAATACAAGCAGTCATGGGAACCTATTTATCAAACGTTCGAACTTCCCCTCAAGTCATTTAAAAAGGAGCTTCCTGAAATGGATTGGAAAAATGTGACCACCATTTCACTTCATTTTTCATCGAGTAAAGGGAAAGTGTTAGTAAAAGAAATCGGGTTTGGAAACTAAACTCAAAAAGCCTGACCCTATTTTAAGGAAAGGGTCAGGCATATTTTATAGTTCTTCTTTTATATCTTCTTCACTGCTTGGGTTTAAACGATCTGGAATTGTCACATGAACATGCTGGTCTCCCTTTGTTCGTGAAGAATAGGACTTCATCAATTCGGCAACATCAATACCAACCAATTCTTTCAATGGCTCCTGCATATCGACCATTGTTTTGGTAATGCTCTTTCCAAAGGACGGAACACCATTCCCATTTCCTGAATCAATAATTTTAACTGATTCAATATTGTTTAGTGGCTGAGCAATTTTCTCAGCGAATACTGGTAGCATTTCGATCAGTTTTTCCATAATGATGACATCTCCATGCTTTTCCATTGCTTCTGCTAGCAGTCTTCTCGCTTCTGCTTCGGCAGAGCCTCGTTCACGTATAACATCCGCTTCAGCAGAACCTTCTTCACGACGAATTTTTGCCTTTGCTTCCCCATCAATCTCTGCTTTACGAGCTTCTGCTTCGGCTCTACGAGTAGTTTCATAGTAATCCGCATCTGCCTTCGTCTTGCGGACCTTGCTTTCCTCTTCCTCTAGCTTTACTGCACGCTCGCGCTCTAAGAATTTTAGCGTTAATTCTTCTTCCTTTACTTCCTTTGCAAGCTTTGCTTTTTCTAACTCATAAGACTGCTCTGATTTTGCGCGTGCTCGTTCAGTCTCTTCTTTAAAAGCTGCATCTTTAAGATCTTTTTCTTTTTTCGATTCAGCAATCGTAATTTGACGTTTGTACTCTTCTTCCTTGGCCTCTTGATCCATTTTTGCTCTGTGAATTCTTGTTTCCCGCTCACTATCAGCTTCGGCAATTTCAGCTAGTTTACGAACCTCCGCAATCCGCGGTCGTCCTAGGTTTTCTAAGTATCCATTCTCTTCATCTGAATCTCGGATGTCCGTTAAGCCTAGTGCAGTAATTTTAAAGCCCATTAAATCTAACTGCTTTTGAGCAATTTCAGAAACGTCCTGATTAAACTTCTCTCGATCATTATTAATTTCTTCAACAGTCATTTTTGAAAGAATTGCCCGTAGATTACTTCCAAGAACTTCGATGATTTCCTCTTCAATCTCTTTCTGAGCTTTCCCTAGAAATTGCTCTGCATAGTTGGCAATCCCATTTAGCGAATCTGCAACCTTTACCATTGCAACAGCATCCGCAACAATTGGAACTCCTCCATTTGTATAGACGCGTGGAGTCGATAACTTTAACTGAAAGGATGTTAGATTAACCGGAGTAGACGTCTGAAAGCGCTTTAGCAAATACCCGCCTCCACGGATAATCTTCATCGATCTTCCCTCTGAATCTGTGAAAATGTTACTCTCTTTCTCCGGGTCCCCGAGCTTTGGCCCTGTAATAATGAGCGCTTCATTCGACTTCGCTGTTCGATAGCGGAACTTCACCCAAAAGAAATACCCAAGTCCACCAATCGCTGCAATAATTAAGATAGGAATTAAAAAGATCATAACACCTAATAGCTCAAACATATCCTCACCCCAACCTACTAATTTAAATGCCTAGTATATATACGGACATAAACCAGGAAAGTTTCCAAAATATTTCAAAATCTGAGTAGGGTGGAACGCGGGGACGGGTACCTTGTCCCTCTCCCAACTGGGACAAGGTACCCGTCCCCATGTCTCACCTAAAAAAACACAAAGCTGTATTTTCAGCTTTGTGTTTTTTTAGCGTTATTCTTCTTTTAATACCTGCTGTACCGGTACTTTTTTTAGCAATGGGAGCAGAGTCAAGATTCCTATTGCCAGCATGATGGCAGAACCTTGATAAATATATACAATGGAGAAATGTGTTTTTAGCCAGCCTGCAGCTGACATTGTGATGACCATTGCACCCATAAATAGAGGATTCAATATTCCATTTACTCTTCCGATGAAAGCTTCTTCGGTATTTTGTAGGATCATTGTATTGATCCCAATATGGATACACGGCATAAATAGACCTGCAAAGAACTGAGCCGCTAACGTGAACCATAAATATGTGGAGAAGCCCATACCAATAAATCCAATCGCACTCGCTGCCATTCCAATGGCTAATAGCATTTGTGGCTGAACTTTTTTCGCTATTGCTACCGTAATTCCTCCACCAAGAATCATTCCGACTCCAAATGCAGCCATTAACCATTGAAGGTTTTCTTTTGGAAGACCCAGTCTTTCTGTAATGAGAAATACACCAAGTGGCTGTGTAAGCCCAATCGCTAGTCCTGCTGCTGCAAAACAAGCTCCTAAAAGAGAAAGCGGTCTGCTGTTTAAAACATAGCGGAACCCTTGCTTCATCTCTTCCATTAAACTTGTTTGCGGTTTTTCTTTCGCTGGTTCTGGGTCCTTCGGCAGCATAAAAAGAACAGCAGCTGAGCATAGGAAGGCGACTCCCATCACTCCAACAGATGCCATAATTCCAAATCGTTGATATACAAAAGTTCCTAAGATGGGACCTAAAATCATAAACAACGCAAACATTGTTTGATAAATGGACATTCCCATTTGTACTAGCTCAGCTGGTACATGCAGCTTGAAAAGCTTCATTCCGGATGGCTGTGAGAACTGGGAAAGAATCGATGAGACAAGAGTTGCAAAGAAGATCACTTGCCAGCTACCTAAAAAGAGAGTGATCAAAACGACAAAAACGGAAATTGCACTTAAAAAATCGCACCAAATCATTGTCCGCTTCGGCCGCCAACGATCTGCAAACGTTCCTCCAATAAAGGAAAATAGAAAAATAGGTGCAAATTCAGCAACCGATATCAATGATACGGCAACCGGATCTTCATTTGTTTTCTCAATTACATACAATAAGATGGAATAGTTCCTAACCCAAATACCTATTTGCAAAAATAATACAGATATCAATATGGTCTTAATCACTCGGTTTTTAAATAAATCTCCAAGTCCTAAACGTTGTTGTGGAGTAGCTTCCATGAATGCCTCCTTCTTATCCTTGATGATACTTTTATAGAATGATTCTACACTAGGAATTTAAATTACGCATTAATATGTGTAAATTTTTTCTAAAAACCAAAGGGACGGGTTCCTTGTCCCACTTTGGGACAAGGAACCCGTCCCCTCGTCTACCCTCGTCTAGATTTGTGCTAGGCACCATGCTTTTGTAATTTCATCAGCAAACGATGCTTCTACACTATTTAAATAGATCCGACGATAGTCATCTTTACTTAGATGAAATTCGTTGTCGACTAAGCTGAATTCCTTTGCCATCGTAGTATCTGAAACTGTTCTGTTATCCGTATTAACTGTTACCTTTATGCCATCCGAATGGAACTTGTAGATCGGATGATCTCGGTAATGCGCGACTGCTTTTGTTTGAACATTACTCGTTGGGCACATTTCCAGTACGACTTGTTGGTTTTTCACAATTTCATATGCTTCAGTACAGTCCTTGATAAATACACCATGCCCAATTCGCTCAGCTCCTAAAAGCTCAACTGCCTCAAGAACGTTTCGACCAATTCCTGTTTCACCAGCATGGATCGTCACTCTGTACCCATATTGACGGGCTAAAGCAATGGGCTCAACGAATGTTCTACAGAATCCTTCTTCTTCGTTGGCACATAAATCAATAGCCACAACACCTTTGCCAAGGAATTTCTTCCCCTTTTCAACTACTTCAAAGGCACTCTCTGCAGACATCGTCCTCATGCAGGACAAAATAATATTTCCTTTTATTTCGTATTGGCTTTCCGCTTCCCTCATTCCATCAATGACACTTGAAATGATTTCTTCAACCTCAAGTCCTTTCTTAATGTGTAATAATGGCGCAAATCGAACCTCCATGTATTTCACATGTTCCTTTGCTGCATCCTCAAACAGTTCAAAACTAATTCTTTTTAAATTTTCCTTCGATTGCATCACTAAATTAGGAAGATCAAACCTCTTTAAATATTCATCAAGAGACTCACAATCTAATGGAGCAACGAGCTCTTTTTGAAGCTCTTCCTTGTTAAAAGTGGGAAGATCAATTCCTTCTTTTTTCGCTATATCGAGAATCGTTTCTGCTCTAAGACTCCCATCCAAATGACAATGTAGTTCAATCTTCGGTAAAGTTAAAAAATCCATAATTTCCTCCTAAATTTATATTTTTGGTAATAAAAAAAATTCCTGATTATGAAGAAAATACAATGACTGAATTTGTACCTTCTTCGTAATCAGGAATTTCGGTTCCTGGTAGAGACCTCCAAACCATATTATTGGAGTTATACGAAAAATATATTTATCTATACGATAATTTTTTATTAGGATAATAAAAAGAACTGATTTTGTCAACCGAGGGGACGGGTTCACTGTCCCACGTTATCAAAATGAAATTGATATAGGGACAAGGAACCCGTCCCCTTGTCCGCCCTTGTACGTGCTATAATTAGAAGGCTATGTGATCAAAAGTTGGCGGAGGATATTTGATGATTTCTTTTTTATTAACTTTAAAGCGGTTTTTGACTGCCTTTTTCCGTATTATGAAAGAGCCGTTATTTCGAGCATTGCTTACTACGCTCGTATTCATCATCCTTTCAGGTACTTTGTTTTATAAAGGAGTTGAAGGGTGGTCTTTACTAGATTCACTTTATTTTGCTTTTACGAGCCTAATGCCCACTAGTGTTAGCACAGGGTTAACACCACAAACTGACTTAAGTAAATGGTTTACAATGATTTACCTCGTTGTTGGGATTGGTGTCATGCTTATGGTCTTAATTCGAATAGGTCTTGCAGTGGCAGATATCGAACGATCAGAGATTAACCTCTTAGAAAAAAAGAAAAAGTAACCGTATCCAAAAGATGTTCCATTCAATAGAAATCCTAGCAAAGGAAAGGTGCTTGCCCATAGTAAACGAACTCGTTCAGTTACTTTGGGCAAGCACCTTTTTTTCAAGTAAGAATCGGTTTAGAGGTTTTCCATTAAACGTTTCGCAATTCTCTTATAATCATCTCGATCGATTCCTGGAGCGAATTCTTCTGGCAGGTCATCTAGGTTTGGAATCGGTGCGCCTTTTGGCGAACCTTCCTTCACAATGAGCCTTTCGCCATTTTCTGGATTCGTTCCCTTCCAAATTTGTTTGATGTCTACGTAATCGCCAACATCATTCCATGTATATAAGATATTGGCTAAGCCTTGGTCTTCAAATTTTCTTGCGTGATCGAACTTTGTATTCGATAAGTTCGGCAGTGGAATCATCTTTTTCATATCGACTCCTGTAGCAATCTCCAAAGCTTTTGCATAGGCTAACACATGCGTCCCTCCGCGGACCAATAAATACCCAATCATTTCACGAGCTGTCTCATTCTCTGTCATTTCATAGACTCTCATCTTATGCGTTCGAGCCCCTACCTCTAAGAAAAAGTTATGAAGCAAATCCAATATTAAGTTCCCGCTATTAAATACATTGTCTCCTGTCCATGCGCGTCCCATCGAATCTCCAGCTAAGGCTGTTTGAGCCGTAGCAATGAACTGGTACGTATTTCGACTGTCCTTTCCCTCTCGAAGTGGGGTCACATCAGGGTCTCCTGTATAAAAAGTATTTCCTCGGGATAATAGATTGATTGCGTTCGTAACCAGCTCGACATGCCCAAATTCCTCAGCCGTAATACTTGCCACTAGATCATAAAAGGGCTTTAACTTATCCTTTCTACGGAAGTTAAAGGATTGAAACATATAATTATTCAATGTGGACATTTCTCCAAATTTCCCACCTAATAGCTCTTGAACGACTGCTGCTGCATTAGGGTCTCCATGTTCTGGAATCGGAAGGTCAATTAACAATCGGTTCTCACGTTTAAACATGTTATTCCCTCCCTATCCTCTTGGAATTACCCAAACAATTTGTTGAATTCGAATAAAAAATGGAGAACCTCCAGATTCGACTACGATATGGTCCGGCATTACGGTTGTTAATTTTCCCGTTACTGTTCCTTTAGTCGTTTGGACAACAACAACTCCCCCTACTACTCCTTGAAGCGTTTGATACACATACGGATCAATATTACTCACAAAAGAAGGTGTTAGTTGGCTCATGCTGACTCCACTCCCTTGTTAGAATGTTAAACAATGGAATATATGTTTCTAGCAAAGGAGATATACATATAAAAAGGGGTCTCCCCAAAATGGTTAAGCCCCTTTTTTAACACATTTACAACCGTTCTTTAATTTTTTGGATTACTTGTTTATAAAAAGGGATTCCATGAGGAACAAAATCATTCCTGGTGACTTCCTTCGAATATATCCGCCGTTTTCCTTCTGAATCTACAATAAATCCTTCCACCACTACAGATTCCCTATCCCCTAGCCATAGCTCACAAAAATCACTAAATCCCGTTGAAACAACCCCTGAAACCTCATCCGGCTGAACCATAAAAGTATCAAGGCGATGTTTACTTTTATAAAGAAAAACATTTGCTAGTTCTTTATCAATAAACCCTTCTTGGACCACACAATACTCTAGCACACCTAATGATTCTAACTCTTGAAAGGGCAAATCCATTCCGACTTCCTCCTGGATTTCCCTAATACCATCCTCCACCTTCTCTTCTGCTGATAGATGACCCGCTACAGTAATATCTAATAGACTAGGATAATCTTTCTTTGTATCACTACGAAGCTGTAAATAAATAGAATCTCTTTCATCATGTTGGGATACAAACCAGCAATGGAACGTCTCGTGCCAATAACCGAGCTTATGTACATCCGTTCGGGACGCAACCCCAATCTCATTTCGATCCTCATCAAATATCTTAAAGTACTCCTCTACCATACTCTCCCACCTTCTTTTGTAAATAACCATTCACAATCTACTTTAGCCTGTTGAATCAATTCCTCCATATTACTAGTTAATTGGACAAGAGCCTCTATGACGAACCCATTTTCAAACTCATTCAGCGGCTCTGGTAATTCATGTTCATCTAGCATGAAGAACTCACCATTTGGAAAAACAAACATATCAATAATGAGATCCTCGAAGATTACCATATCATCTGTCACAGTCGTATTCTTAACGAGATTAAAATAAGACCCTAAATTATTTCCTTTCACATCTCTCCAAAAATATAAATTATAAGGCTGATTCTCCCAGTAGTAGGCAAATGTATAACTTCCCTTTGGAATTATAACTTCTCTCTGATTCACCATCATCGTAAATGCTCGTTCAATTTTGTGTAATAGTATTAGCTGTTTCAGATCCCTTTTGAGTAGCCTACATGTATGCTCAACAATAGAAGTATCATAGCAAATTTTTCTTTCGATAACTTTCTTTTCTTGATACATCTACATAACCTGCCCCCAATCAGTAGATATGCTACCTAACGTAACTCATCATTGATGACCGCTTGATATCATGTTATTCCGCTAATACCTAGCATTCATCTATTAGCCTAATTTACTCTATTATACAAAATCTAGCAAAAATGGTTATTTTCCTTCTATCATTTTAACTATACCGAATATATCAATTTGCATATCTTGTACTATACCAACAGAAAGGAATGATTAAGAATGGATTCAATTTTAGAAAGCTTAATTGAAATCAAGAAAAAACAAAGAACTAAGATTACAACTATTTTAGGAGATATTCAAGCACAATTACAAAAGCAGTTCCAGTTACAAAAACAACTACAGTTTCAATTACAACAGCAGCAACAAAAGCAGGCACAATCACAAAATGACACAGACACGATATCAAACGTTGGAAATCCGACTTTAAGAAATATCGGAAACCCCACTGTAAACGTGAATGTGTCTGGCGGGTTTGGCGATTTGGAAGCAGGGAAGCTTGTAGAATTCAAGTCCTTTGTCCAAAACTCCATTAACTCCACTGGGCTTTTGCCAAATACTCCTCTCGCTGCAGAAACAACAGTAGCTCAGGTTACACTTGATGATGTCGAGGCAGGAAACCAGGTTTTACTAAATGGATTATTTTTTGTAGACAATGATAACAATGCTCGAGAAGACTTAAGAGTAAGAATCTATAAAAATGCTATTGCACCTGCAAATCTAATCTATGATGCTCCATCGATCGAAATTGATGCAGAAACTCGAGATGATGAAAACCAACCCATCCCAGTCCTACACGTAGATCAAATCGGATCAGACGCAACAAACGTCCGCTATATCCTAACAGCACAAGGAAACTTATTCCTAAGAGGACCAATCACATTCACAGCATCTGAAATTCGTTAGTTGAAAAAGGCCTGACTCCTATACGGGGTTCAGGCCTTAGATATAGATGAGCGATAACCATTTTTCTTTGACTTTGTATTGATGTCCTACAAGATCAATTCGCATTAGATGATTTGTATTCACTTATTTGAACAAACGTACTATTAAATGCCATGCCGACATTTCCTGAAGAAACTTCTCCCATGTCAGTTGGTATAAAGGATATTAAGCGATTCAATAAGTAATGATCCGCTTGTATTAGTAAAATAGATGGGTGTACTTCATAGGATAGAATACATTTTAACTTGATTTCCCCGTGTTGATTATAAATAATAGCCCATGATCCATTCTTCAACCCTTTTTTGGCTGCGCTTGACGGATGAATATATACGATAAGCTCTTTCTTTTCCCTATTATTTAGATCTAGATTGTGAAACTGTGAGTTTAGCGTGAATTGACTGTGGTTAGTGAGCAAAAGAAACTGGTCATCGTCTTCCTCAATAGTCGAAAACGTATAATGTGCTATAGGTGGTTTGGCATTCTTCAAGGCTTTTTCTGAATAAAATTCGAATTTACCTGAAGGGGTCTCAAAGTTTTTGTCTTCCCATGCTATTTTCGGAAACTGAACTCTTTTTGGGCCATCTAATAATTCCCGCCAATTCTCAATTTTTAATTTTTGATAAAGATCGGTTGTAAATTCTTCCTCAATAAAGTCCTCAATCGATTTTTCATATGGAAATGTTGAAAAGCCTGGCCTTAACTCATTTAAACGTTTTGCCAAGAGCCTCATAATTTCTAAATCGCTTTTACTTTCATAATATGGTTCGATGGCTGGTTCATTGATGCCCATCCAATGGTGCCAATAGCTTGGAACAATATCCCATTCTTCAAAATTGGTTGTAGTTGGTAATACAATATCTGATAAATTGGCAGTTGGAGTTAGAAACTGATCGACAGTTACAACTAGATCTAAGTTATGGAGTAGCTTCTCCAATAATTTTTGATCAGGATTTTGGGTAAGGAGATTCCTGCATGAAACCCATAGCATTTTAATTGGAGGTTCCTTTGCTTCCATTAGACCCTTAGCGAAATCGTTCATATGAAGTGGACGTACACTACTTACTTCGTTATAACCATTTTGATAATATTTCATAATCTTATTTGTGAATTCTAAGCTTGCCTGTTGAGCGTACAAAATCCCCGAGCCTTTTTTTCCAACATTCCCTGTCATAGCCATTAACGCGTTGATGGCTCGGATATTTTGACCACCATTTTTATTCCTTTGAAACCCGAATCCTATCCAAACCATTGCATTTGTTCCGATGATGGTTTCCGCTAATTTCTCAACGATTTCCTTCTCAAGTCCACATTCTTTTAGGAGTTCATCTATTTCTAAAGAATGGAGATAAGTGAGGAAGACTTCGAAACCAACTGTATTTTGATCGATAAAATGATTATCAATCCCATTCTTCTCTACAATTGTTTTAGCAATAGCAAGAGCCATGGCCCCATCTGTACCTGGTTTAATTTGAACGTATATGTCAGATTTCTTCGCAGTAGCAGTATAAACAGGGTCAATCGTAATAATGGTAGCCCCTCTGCTTTTGGCTTTATATAAATAGGGAACTGAGTGAATCGATGTCCATACAGGATTGCTTCCCCACAAGATAATTGTTTTGGCATAGCTTAGTTGCTCTGGTTCTGACGTTTTGTAACCACCAAAATCATAGATGGAAGCATCCAATCCCGATGACCAACAAGGCGAACCAACAGCACGAGAGGTCTGGCCTAAACTATTAAAAAACCCCTCAACACTATTATGCAAGAGACCAAAATTCCCAGAATACTTATTTAAAGCAAGAGCAAGATTTGATTCATACCGGTCATAAAGCTCGACGATTTTTCTACAAATCCTATCAATTGCCTCATCCCATGTTGTTCTATTCCATTCCCCGCTCCCTCTTTTGCTTTGAATCATCGGATACTTAAGCCGCTCAGGATGGTAGACATGAGACAAATAATTGTATCCCTTAGGACACAGCTTTCCTGAAGTATAGCCATGCTTCTTATCACCCGTTACTTTTACTAACTTGCCGTTTCTTGTATATCCGAGCATCGCGCAGCTGCTGTAACAGTTTCTAGGGCAAACGTGACGAGACATTTTATAAAAGGTATCCATTCATCATTCCCCTGACTATTTTTATGGATTTTGTGAAATTCATCACATTGTCACTGAATTACTTCCCATTATAAACTAAAATAGTATTAAGAATATACCCTTTCTAAAAGAGGTGAAGCTCTATGAAACAATTAGCCTTTTTTATAGATATAGATAAATGTATTTATTGCAATTCTTGTACCTTTGCTTGTAACAATGAAAATCGTACAGGAGATTATAAAAGGCGAAAGGTTCTATCCTTTTCTGATAGCCATTCATTTGAAGAGATGCATTTCTCTATGTCTTGCAATCACTGTGAGACTCCTGCATGTATGACCGTATGTAGCCGTAATTGCATTCGGAAAATGCGCAATGGAATTGTTGTTCTAAATCCACATTCCTGTGACGGTTGTGGAAAATGTGAGTCTGTATGTCCTTTTCAAGCGATATCTATTAATACGGCAACTAAAAAAGCAGATAAATGCGACATGTGCTATAGCAGGTTACAACAGAATGAAGCACCTGTATGTGTAGAATCCTGCATTGCCGGCGCAATAAAAATTGGTGATATTCATGCACATGATGCCTCTGAATACTCGACTTCCTTTGGGGAATTTTCGATGAAAAACTTCACCAACCCCTCAACCAGATTAAAATATTCTAAGAAAGACAAAATTCGAATTTGGGGTACCAATTAAGATGAAACCAGTGAATTCATTAACTTATGAAACATTAATAACTTGCAGTCCGTTTTTTTATAGCCAAATTCTTGGTGGGTGGGTAGGAAAACAAAATCTACTCCAGCATGTTGTTTTAAATGAAATGCCTAAGGAAAAAGACAGTTTGGTCATCATACCCCTCTCGGAAGATTCGATCCTTCTTGTAGAGAGTCATCTTAGGGACAACAATTGTTCAGGAATGGTACTGATTGCTTGTCCTTCGTATGATATCCCAAGCGCCATCACAGACATAGCCAACGATATACAAAAACCTTTACTTCATCTTGAAAATTTTAGCGAGGAAGAAGTATACAAACGCATGAAAGAGGTATTCTTCCTCTATGAAAACAATCTATTGTCCATGATGAAGAATGATTTAACCACTTACTGGCTTCAATTATTTCACGAGAAAGGTTTAGAACGAGTAGTTGATCAGTTTAATCAATTCCTAGGCCATGACATTTCATTATTTACTGAGAACAAGAAGCCGGTTCCTCTTTTCCCAAACAAGTATTCAGAAAAAGACTTGGTTTCTATTGACTGGAACGAGCAAGGCTCTACGGAAAAGAGACTCACAGCTGTTCACAACAAAGAAACGTTTTTAGTATGTTATCCTATTTCTGATTCAAATCAACAACACTTTGCGTACCTTTTATATGAAAATAGTTGCTCACAAACCCCATCAACTTCCTTGCTGGTAGAGTCTATCGCACCGACAATGATTTCGTGGTTAAAACAAATGGAGCTAATTCGCCATGTCCATTCAAAATATAAGGACCAATTCCTGTTTGATATTCTTCATAATAATATTGATTCTGAAAGAGAATTGATGGAGTTAGGCTTATTAAGGGGAATGGAATTTACCCCAAATGCCTTTGCTCTTTCAATGAACATAAACAGCCACCGGACCATTCCGATCGATATCATAAAGAATATTCAAAGAATCATGTTGGAGAGCCGTTTGTCAGAGGATATTATTTATACAACCTACCTCAATCATCGGATCGTTGCCATTGTTTGTCCATCCATGCAAACTGAGCACAACAAGAGTGACTACAATCGTTGGATTGAAGATGTGCGAAATCAAATAAAATATCAATATCCTGATATTGATACAATGATTGGGATTGGGCGAAGCTATTATTCTAATTTAGCGATATACCAAAGCTTCCAAGAATCGAAAATTGCCCTCCAAATGGAGGTTTATGGCCTTGGCTCTGACGGGATTATCTTCTATGAAGATATCGGATATGTGCGGCTACTCTCCTATATTCACAATGACTTATTAAAGGATTTTTCCAAGCAATACATCGGAAATTTAATAGACCATGACAGAGAATACGGGACGGATCTAGTTCAAACTTTATCAACCTATTGCGCTCAGAACGGAGATATCGCTCGATGTGCAGAAAGCTTATATATTCATCAGAATACCTTACGACAAAGACTGAAGAAAATTGAACACATCTTAAATATTGAATTACATCAGTATACATCTCTCGTCAATTTGATTTTATCCTTAAAAATCGCTCAGGAAATGAACATTGATTGAAGGATGGAATTCAAATTCTGATAGATTGCACGGATTCCTTATATTACGCAAGGAGGCTCACCGCCCACCCAGCGGCAAGCAAGTATCCTGGGTCACCCCCCCTGTTTCAATCGCAACAATGAATACGAAAAAAGCCTAAAAAAATGACCGTAGACAAGATCTAATTAGCAGAGTTGTCTACAGTCTGAAGCAGTGCCTGCGCACTGCTTTTTTTATGTGTTAAATAAAGATATTTTTCATTAAATACGGTTCCACTTCTCTTAGTCATATGGATATGCTTTTCATAGCAAATTTCCTCACATAGACCACAGGAGACACATTTATCAGTTGATAAAATTAATGATTCTTCATCCATAATCATAGCATCTGTAGGGCATAAAATAGCACATGCGCCACAGAGCGAACAACTCTCTTCTACTTTTGGAATGAAAAAGGTCATTTTCTCAGGTAAACTCCGGTCTTTTTCAATCGCCTGTAACAACATTGCTCGTTTATCAGTATGAATAACGGAGCCATTCAACAGGCGATCCACCAGCTGATCCTTCATTTCCGTCGCAGATTTAGTTAATTCTTCAATGTCAGTCTGCTGCTTGATATGACGGTCAAATTTCTCGAAAGGAGATAAAGTCGTTTCTACTTCCATTACTTCTCTCATTGTAATCGTATTCGTTTCTTTTGCCTCTTCCATTAGAGTGCTAAAAAACCTGCGCCGATTATGGTCAATCAACGCATCATCCTCTCCCTTGTTAATTGAAGCACTTATCGACAAGGTGTGGTCCAGTACAGCTTCCGCTTTTTTCTTATGGTTTAAAAATAAGGTTGCGCCTTCATGAGTTTTACATCGGTCACAATCATTCGGCGGATAGTATATGACCATATTTGGGATACGAACAGCAGAACTAATCCAAAATTCAATTGGCAGCATACCCAGGCAAGGAACTTCCACAACGTTTGATAGAACCTGCCCTTTTATTGAAGTCGTACACCCGATATACACTTCATTTTCTCTGTCAGATAGACGTTTTAATCGGTCTAATAGTTGAATATGAGGGGGATGAATCCATTTAAGAGCATTTGTTTGACAAACAGAAGTACAAAGTCCGCACTCGATACAACAATCATTAATTTCAACAGCATCCTGAGTTATGTCAATGCTGTCTACCGGGCAAACATCCTTACAAGCAGTACAGCTACTTGTTACAGCCCGAATTTTCAAGCACTTATTTGCCTCAACCTCGATTTTATCCATTTTCTTCAAAAAGATATTGGACATTTTTTTTAGCTGATTGAAAATCAAAGGAAATCATCCTCCCCCATGCTATTTCTACAAGTGAACTCCTGAAGAATAGAACAATAATCTACCAAGGAATTCTGCCACAATGAAACAAGTAAAGGTTATACTTACAACTGAGAAGGAGCTTTTTCTCTTCACTAGCCCATAACCAGCTAGTACGAGCGCAGCCAATAATGCTATCATCTTCACCCAATATAAAGGACTAGCAATTAGTATACTTGCCGAATCAATAGCTGCAGGTAGCCCTCCTTTTAAGATGGTGAAATTGATTATATTTAGCAATATAGCAAATGCTACTACAATCGTTGTATAAAGCGAGAAATTGACAACCTTCTTGTCGGTAACATACATCATAAATTGGATAAGAACTGGACCTAATAACAAAGCTGTTGCAAAAAAGGCAGCGACTGTTGTTCCTGAGTTCCAAGCTGGAACAGCTGGAATCGTATAGATCATGCCTGTACTATATATGGTTAATGCTCCTAGAATCGTAGTGATCCAACCGAACGTTCGTTTTTGATGCTTTGTTTTTGCATAGAAACCATACAGAAAAACAAATAGCATAAAAGCTGGAAAGAAGACAATCTCCCTTGTAAGCCAGGATTCCCCAATGTTTAGGATGGCTCGATAAGCAGCGAATGGGTGTCCGAGATGGAATACAGATACGATTACCGCAATCAATGAGACAACCAATATGACAAGCAAATTCATCATGCTAGAACGACTTGATACTTTTTCCTTAAAGGCATCCAAATAAAACAGCGTAGCAAATGCTCCTATAGCCATTTGAGAAAGAAATGTAAAAACAACTAGAGTCATGCTATGCTCCATTATATTTCCCCCCTAACCACACTAGTAGCTGTCGGCAAAATAAACCGTGTCGATGAGCCAGTAATCTTTGAATCTACAAAACCAACGACATCAGAAACTACCTCTGATTCTTCTATTTCATTTAGATTTACAATGGAGATTGCTTCCATTGGACAAGATGATACACAAATTGGGTTCTCCCCAACTTCAATCCGATCAAAACACATACTGCACTTATCCATTTTCTTTTTAACTGGATCAAATTGAGGTACTCCATATGGACAAGCCGTTCCACACATTTTACACCCGATACACCGATTTTGGTCATGCTTGACGATTCCGTTCTCAAGCTTTGTATAGGCACCTGTTGGGCACGCTTTTGCACAAGCTGGCTCATCACAGTGATTGCAGGCAGTAGATAGATAGCACCTTTTGGCAGCTCCAGTCAGCTTTTCATCTGTTTCTCGAACAAACCTTCTATTTAAAGTCGGATCTAAGTCATAGAAGCTTTTACAGGAAATGGTGCATGCGTTACAGCCAATGCAACGTTCCATATTTACCTGAAAAGCTAGCCTCTTTTGTTTTGTAGACATGTTAGTACCCCCTTACATTTTTTCAATTGTGACAAACTGATCATGGAAAGCAAGACCCGCTTGACCTGTAGCACAAGAGCCCATATCTGCAGGGATTGCTTTCAACAAGTAGTTCACATTAAATTCCTTGTCCTTGTACCAAGCTTCATAAATAACGATTGCATCTTTCGGAACGGACTGGGTTAGCTTTGCTTTTATTTCTACAAAACCGATATCACTTGACACTTTTACAATCGAACCTTCTTTAATTCCTTTTTGTTTTGCCAATATCGGATGGATTTCCATGAAAGGTTCGTTATGAACGGATTGCATCCAAGCTAAGTTTTGGAATTGCGAATGAAGGCCGTATTTCCAGTGTGGTGATAATAAGCGAATCGGTCTTTCTTTCGGTACCTCCATCTCTTCCACATATACTGGAAGTGCATGATTTCCATAAGAAGCACTCTTTTTTGATAAGAATTCATATTTTGTAGATGGGGTTCTGAATTTCCCATCTGCCCAAGCAGCCTCGTAGCCAGTTACTTTAGCAGTTCCTTTTTCTAAAATATCCTTCCATGTCTTAAACCCAAATCTTTCAATAAATGCATCGGACATCTCCATGCTTACCCATTCTTCCATCGTCCGATCTGTTGGATACGTACTTGAACCAGGCTGTAATTCATTTAATTTCTTTGATATACCCATTGCAATCTCGACATCACATTTAGACTCATATAGTGGGTCTATTGCTGGTTCATTAATGTTCATCCAATAATGCCAGTAGCTCGAGTGTAATCCCCAAGTTTCAAATATTGAAGTAACTGGAAGTACGATATCTGATTGATTCACAGTTTCGTTAAACCAAAGGTCAGCAGTTACAATAAAGTCGATTGAATCAAAGGCTTTATACGAAACAGAAGTTTCTGGATCTTGAGCAATTGGATTACGGCATGCAACCCAAAGCATTTCAATTGGCACCTGATTAGGGTCATTATTGATGTCTAATACTTGTGCTGGAAAGTTATTAATATTGACCATTCGGTCGGCTTCACCGGCACTTCCTTCAGGGTAAACACCTGCCACTTGAGCTGCATAGTTAAAGCCCCAGCTATCTAATTGGGCATAGTTAGCTCCACCGCCAACCACTCCAATATTTCCAGACATGGCAGCTAAAGCATCAATCGAGCGTACAGCTGCACCTCCATTGATGTGTCGTTGCATTCCATACCCAATCCAGATTGAAGCAGGTTTCGCAGCAGCATATTCACGAGCAAGTCGTTCGATTACACCAACAGGTACTCCCGTCTTTTCGGAAGCCCATTCCAATGTAATGTTATTTCGGAGATAGTTTAAATACTCTTCATAGCCAATTGAATTTTTCTTCATCCATTCTAGATCATGTAAATGGTGATCTAAAATGTATTTAGCCATCCCAAGTGCTAACGCACCGTCCGTAGATGCCTTAATTTCGATATATTCGTCTGCTTTTGCTGCTGTATCTGTCATAATCGGGTCAATTACAACCACTTTTGTCCCGTTCTCTTTTGCTTTCTGAATGATGCTCATTGAATGAACGGAAGTCCATGCAGGATTTGCTCCCCATATGATTAGGTACTTAGCCTTCCCCATTTCTTCTGGATCCGAATTTAATATCGTTCCAAAATCGAACGTTTGTGAATCAATCCCCGCTGGCCAACATGGCGTTCCTTGAGCCCTTGTCGTATATCCCCAGCTCGCCATCATCCCTTCGACACCATAGGATAGTACATTAAAGTTTCCTGAATACTTATTCAATGCAATTGGTAACGTGCTCCCATGTTTTTGTTTAATTTCAATAATTTTTTTCGCGATGATTTCATATGCTTCATCCCATGAAATTCGCTCCCATTTGCCTGACCCTCGTTTTTTTTGCTTCATCGGGTATTTTATTCGATCAGGAGAATAAACATAGTTAGGGTATGTGAAGCCTTTCACACACAAACGCCCATTTGTGTACGTATTATGTTTATTTCCTGTAATATATTTGATTGTTCCATCTTCTACCGTTGTTACAATTGAACACGTATCATAACAATTTCGTGGGCACGAATTAAACACTTGCTTTGTTTTTCCAGCAGCATGAGCTGTAGTTGGTTGAACTTTTTTAAAACTAGAAGTTGATCCTACACCTAACATAGCACCAAGAGCCGCAGACCCTTTTAAGAAAGTTCTTCTCGTAAAATCATTCATTACTCCTACCTCCTTCTTACATTCAGTTGTTCTCGTTCTATTTCCATCAATCCTTGCAATAGATAAGAAATTCCCAGTAACAATTTATTTTTGGCTTTTTCTCTTATTAATTCACAATGCACTTCCACCCACTGAAATAAATGTTTTTTCAAAAAATACTCGTACAACACATAGTTCTCTTCATCTTCTAGGCTGTTCTCTAATAAGTAACAAATAAATTCTAATTCAATGGCCAGATGGTCATCAGGTTCAATATTTTTCTGATTCACAACCAATCCTGCACGTTCGTAAAACCTTCTCACGGCTAATGTTTCGCCTTGCATGATGGCTCTTTCCGTATTCCGATACGTAGACTCATATGGGGAAACCTCTAGCCGGTTCGGGCCAACAAACAATCGATTATAGTCAAATTCAATCTCTTCAACGTCATTTTCTTCAAGTAGGGAAAAGTTCTCTATCCCTTGTCTCATTTTTTCATTTGAGAAGTATGAAGCTTCATCATTTATTAAACCTGATAATTGCTTCCATAATGCTCCAGAAATCTTATTCAATTCCCCTGCATAGAATTTTTGTAAAAAATGATAAATGGTTAGTTTATGAGTAAGTGTTTCTACTTCTTCTTTGCCTCTAGCTAGAACATCCATTTTGCCACCACCTTTTGGTACTCTCATTCACTTAATAATGTCCTCCAAGACCATCACTTTCAAATGGTAAAGCTTCTCTCAATTTTTTTAGTACCTCAGCTTGTAGCTTAGCTTCTTGTTCGGTTTGTCTATAATTCTGTTCCAAGACGATATGCGCATCTCCAACATACTCTTCATCCAATATTCCGCTTTTAAGGGAAGGTTGATCCACCGATTGATTCTTAGAACAACCAGTTAGAAAAAGAAAAATACTGATACTGCAAATGAACAAAATACTCAATCTCTTCATATAAAGTGCCTCCTTTTTCTACTTCTACATTTAATTTAACAAACGTGAAAAGAATACGAGATTGTAAATCCAAACATAAATCATGCAAATTTAATGTAGAAAATTACACAAGCTCAAAAAAAGCCTTTTAAAACCTTGATATTACTGTGTTTCACAAAATTCTTTTAAAAGCAATAAAATCACAAATTGGAATTATCTAGAATACTTAGGGACACACTTTTGACACGAATCAAGAAAAAACCAACATCTGTACATGCAGAATGTAAGTTTTTATAAATAAACCAAAAGGTGTCATTCTCAAGTGGCTATTGCTGCTTGAGGATGGCACCTTTTAATAGAAACTATATTAAACTACGACCAACGAAGCGTGGTATCATCGATTTTGGAAGAATGAAAAAGCTTATTTAAAAAGGTTAATGATCATTTGCAAACGAATGCTAATTCTGATCCTTTAACCTTGAGTCATTCCCTTTTTATTCCTGACCACGAACTTCAACTATATTTAACTCCTCAGATGCCTCTGGAGCTTCAAAGAATTTAGATACATGCTGAAACACCGCTTCCGTGTCAAAAGCTGCTCTTTCAGGTTGCTCTTTTCGCCTTTGGGCAATTTGACGTAAGCATTGCTCATTTTTTACATTAAGGAAAATAAGTTGATGGTCTGCATTGACTTCAGACGCCATATCCAAAAACCACTTTCGAAGTTTCTGAGTGTTAGCTGGAAAATCCATCACTACATTTGTACCGACACGTAATATGCTTTGAACATGCTTTTTCACCAAAGGCTTGATCTGCCCTGAGAATTTGAGATAATCCTCGAACGTTGTGATCTGATGGGGGTACAGAGATTCAAGCCATTCATCCTCAGATAACAACACCGCATGTTTATCTATCGCCCATTGTTTTGATCTAGTTGATTTTCCTGCCCCCATTTTTCCACAAAAAAAGTACAGCGTCCCTGATTGTTTCATGTTTTTTGACCTCCTCGGTATATTTTAGTTTTGAGCCAACGTATTATTATTTTATTATTGTGGATCATCATCGTAAAATGCACAGTAAATTCTAGAATGGTTCGAATGATTCTTTAAACAAAAAACTCCTGCTCCCTGTACAGCGAAACTTAATTGTACCGGAAGGCAGGTAGCTTAGTTTGATTTCTTCTTAAGAATGTACATATGATAGGATGTATTGAACGCTGGATAATCTGTATATTGATCACGTAGAACCTCCCAATCAATCCCCATCCCTACTAGAGTATCCTTAATATGCTTTTCTCTATTTGGTCCTTTAACCATGAAATTGCACAATACTCCTCCTATTTTTAATTCAGAAGCTACACGTTTAATAAAATCAGTTTCCTTCTTTATATCGCCTTGATAGAAATGCAGCATGGAATCGAGGAGCACCAAATCATACTCAGCTAAGATTGGAAATGAATAGACATCTTCCACCTCTGATGTAACATCTAATCCTTCATCCAAGACTATCTGATTCATTTGATCTAGACCAACTTGAGAAATATCTACTCCTTTCACTTTATATCCTAATCTTCCTAATAATAATGAATCTCTTCCTTGCCCACATCCTAAGTCTAGAACGTATCCCTTTGGTTCATAATCCTTGAAAAACTCTACTAATCCTGGATAAGGCTCTCCAAAGTACTTTTTTTTTTTATAATATTTATCGTAGATTGGTTTTGTCATTTCGTTCTTTCCTCCATTTATAATGAGTCTTCTAGTGTCCCTTTCTATCAATAGGTATTTGTAGTTCATATACACTCTGGCCTTCTTCACACACAATCGAAAACTCTTGATGTTCAATTTCTAGAATGTCTGCATTCTTAATAGATATTTGGTTGTCCTTTAAAAATGTATCTATGTGTTTTCTTATATCATTGGTTTTTGACCAATTTCCTTTATTAAATAAATAATAAATACAGAGATATTCTCCTTTTGGTAACGCTATAATATGTTCATCTTCTTTAAATTGATCCTTATTTATTTCAATACAATGTTTCCAACCCAAGTTTTCGTTTTTATTAAGTTCTTCATACGGAAAGATAAGGCAGAATGGCTTTTCTGAATAAATACCTGTTTCTACTATTGGTTTAAACCGATCATAAAAAAGCTTCGGAGACTTAGCCACCTCTAAGCTATGATATGGAAAGTGATAAAAATATCTTTCATTGAACGTTCTGATTTGAAAAGTTTCAAAAACATTTTGTCTGTTTTCCATAAGAGTAATCAATTGTCCGACCTTTTCATAAATTTCTTGCATACTCTGCAATTTTTTTTGTAGATTATCGTAATGCATTTTCATTAGCTTTATGTTATCTTCACTATTTTCAGTATGATTGATAACCTTTTCAATATCTTCCAGCTGCATATCCATATTTCTTAGAAATAAGATTTTCTGCAAAATCATTAGTTCTTCGTTTCCATAATATTTATAATTATTATTAGTCACCTCGGGCTTAATTAGATTCAAATTCTCATAATGCCTCAGAGTTTCTTTTGTCGTATTAAACATTTTTGCTACTTCATTTTTTAATAGACTTTTTCTCACCAACTTCACACACCCTTAATTTTTCTCGACGAATATATTGCACTTTGGAAACATCTTATACTTAGGTCCTTCATGTTCACATCTTAGTTATATGGTATGTTGTAACCCCACAGTCAATTGATTATGCACAAAAAGTCATTAGAAATAAAAATCACTGGATAAGAACTAGAATCCAGTGGTTTTTATTCGTATACTTGGGTACCCAATCCTAGATGAACGATTACAAATTTACACATTTATGTTGCCCTTATCCAGATAAACATTTAAAGTGAATGATAGATTTTTTTATATTTTCAAACAAATCACCAATCATCTTGGTACCCATAGAAAGGAATCGTATGAGCTATAAGATCGTATTTTTTGATATGGATGGAACCATTACAAACCATGCAGATGGTACCATCTCTAAACAAACGAAACATGCTATAAAAGAATTAAAAAACAAAGGCTATAAACTCGTTGTTGCAACTGGAAGACCATTATCTATGTGTGAAGAAATGAGAGAATTGGGGATTGATACGTTCATTACGGCAAATGGAGGCTATGTAAAGCATCACAATGAAGTCATTCATAAGATCCCAATGGCCAAAAGAGTATTAGAGGAAGTTAGTATGTTTGCACAAAATGAAAACCATGCGCTTTCATTTTATTCTGAAGAGTTTTGTATGAATGGGGTTACTAATCCTGAGATTCTTAAAGCATTAAAGGAAACACTATCGTTAAATGATTATCCGCCAATCAATGAAATGATTCATCAACAAGAGGTATTCTTATTATGTTTATTTGCTGACGACGAAATAGCTGAAATGTATATTAATAGATTCCCCCATTTATCTTTTAGAAGATGGCATCCATATGTCTTAAACGTACTTCAAGAAGATGTATCAAAGTCGTTAGCGATTAAGAAAGTCTTAGAGTATTTCTCTATTAAGAGCTCGGAAGCTATCGCTTTTGGAGATGGTGAAAATGATATAGACATGTTGGAATCAGTGGGGCTCGGTATCGCGATGGGCAATGGAAGCGAAAAATTAAAAAAAGCAGCTGATTTTGTTACAAAAAAATCCAGTGAAGATGGCATTGCATTTGCATTAAAACAGTTTAAACTAATCTAATTTAAATCATTATATATTGCTGGTGTCTACCCCTGGTACAGGGATGATTTAGCGTACTTGGTGCTGGCACCTTAGGATTATATACTCTCATTTCACATATTTTGAGAAGGCCGGCAGATGTGATCGTGTAATTCTATATTTACCTAATTACATTTCTTGTGCTACCGTGCACTATAATTAATAATTATACACTGTGAAAAATTAGATAGTTGTCCCGATGCTGGTTTCGTTTACCCTAGTTGAAATCATTCTTAATTTTATTCGCCTGGTTAATAACTTCTATCTTATGTCGATGTATGTCATGGTTTTAATACGAGGCTGAATATATTGAAATTATTACGAATATCTAATGGTTTTTACCATGACTCTATAAAAGTCAATTTGTAAACAATGTACATGATTAGTTTCCATTAAATACAACTGCTTTTCACAAAAAGTATTTAAGGTTGCAGATAATCAATATATTCTATTCAACTATATCATCTGGAACCCATGTAACGATATGATCACCAGGACAAGCAATCACTTCAAAAACATCGCTAGGATTTGTATGATTATGAACTCCTACTTGCCAACTTTCATATTCTTCATGATGTCCATTGATAAAAAGAACTTCACCAGAATCAAATACTAGGTAGAGATTTGGCTGTTCTTCACCTAATTTGATATCAACTATTTTTTTCAGACGTAATTCACACAGTTTTTTCGCAGAATCAATCCAGTTAAGGTCAGGCAACTCATGGAGAAGTGGAGTGTTTTCAGGCATTGCATCAAATATTTCAAATTCACTTTCAATATTTATAGAGATTTGTCCATCTATTCTCTGTGAATTATTTTCACTTTCAGAAAGAAGAAGTCTAATGCCATAGAAATTCAAACCTTCAATTTGTGATCCATTGCATAAATAGTTTAGTGTTTTTAATGCTATATCTCTTTGCTCATTTTCCATTTGTCCCACTCCCATCAAAATTAAGTACTCTCATAATAGAGCTTTGAATTCAAAGAAGGAAGTCCGAGACTTTTAAAGATTCTCGGAATTATATCTACCTTCTTTCGAGCAACGCACAGCACTCCACAAGGCTTGAGTAGTGATCGCAGGTACATTGATGTAGTTGTGTTTTTTTGTAGTTCATTTTTTAGAAAATGGTGATAATTTTAATAATTACTGTCACTAATATCCAAATATTGTATCTATAGCTTTCAATTTGATCTTCAAATATCTCGATTTCCGATCTAAGAACAGCTTTCTGCCCATAATATATTGTAACAAACTCCCATTCTAACTCGCCCATCTTTTAAGAAGAAAATCAAATTCTTCTTTGTAGGATATTAATTCAGGAGTAAGATTAGCATTTCCCCTTTCGTTCAAACCGAAAAATTACTATTCATATTTTCAATCTTAAAGAATTTACTAAGCTCACTTTGATAGTTCATTTTCTATAAAATCCTTGGCAATGTACATAGTTCTTATAATAGGGGTTAATCGTTTAAATTGGACAGTTCCTTCAGTATATTTACTTCGTGCTTTTTCTGTTTTGTTAATAATTGAAACCACTGGCGGTAATGCTTTTTCTAAATCCAATTTAGAATATTGCCCTATATCGTAATCATTTCCTATTAAATCCTTTGAGATATACAATGCCTTAATTCTGTTCTTTAAAAGAGAATGCTGTGATGTACCCTCTTCAAATTTTAATTTCATCTTTTCGCACTTGATAATCGTAGAAGATACGTGTTGTAACGCATCATCAAGTTCTTTTTGTGAATAATATTCCATATACTGCCCCTTTCCAAATTTATTTGTCTCTTACTTCTCATCCTCAGAATATTTTTGTAATTTTAACACATCGGATTTTTTCTCACAAATCTCAAAAAGCCTAGTATTACTAGGCTTTTCACACACTCGTTAATTTACCCTCGTAATCAATACTACTGTCTCCACATGCGTCGTCTGCGGGAACATATCCACTGGTTGGACTTCTAGTGTTTGATAGCCTCCGTCTTCTAGTATCCGCAAATCTCGTGCAAGTGTGGCAGGGTTACATGATACGTACACAACTTTTTTTGGTTTCATTTCGATGATGGTATTTAGTAAAGCTTCATCACAGCCTTTTCGAGGCGGGTCGACGACTAGGACGTCAGCGCTGTTTCCTTCTTTGTACCAGGCTGGAATGACTGTTTCCGCTTCTCCCACTGCAAATTCTGCGTTTGTAATGTTATTTAAGCTAGCGTTTTTCTTCGCGTCTTCAATGGCCTCTGCTACTATTTCGACACCGAATACGTTCTTTGCTTTTTGTGCTAAAAATAAAGAGATCGTACCGATTCCGCAGTAAGCGTCTATGACCGATTCATCTCCGCTCAAATTTGCATATTCGAGTGCTTTTTCATAGAGAACCTTTGTCTGTTCAGGGTTCACTTGGTAGAAGGAGCGTGCAGAGATGGCAAACTGAACATCACCGATAAAGTCATAAATAACTTCATTGCCCCAAAGTACGTCAGTTTGATCCCCCATGATCACATTCGTTTTTTTCGAGTTTACGTTTTGAACGATGGATTTCACCTTTGGAAGCCTTGCGGTGATTTCTGCAATCAATTTTGCTTGATGGGGAATCTCTTTTGTTCGCGTTACAATGACGACCATTAGTTCTTCTGTTTGACGTCCATATCTCGCCATAATGTGGCGAAGTACTCCTTTATGTGAGTCTTCATCATATGGCTTAATTCTGAGCTCACGGGCAATTTCCTTTACCGCTTGCACCGCTTCATTGATTTCATGAATATGGAGTACATTTTCGTTGGTATCCACAATTTCGTGACTTCTCGGTTTGAAAAATCCTGAAATCAACTGTCCATCCTTTTCACCAACCGGAACCTGCGCTTTATTACGGTAATGCCAAGGATTTTCCATACCGATGATTGGATGAACCTTCACATCCTCAAGCTTCCCTATTCGCGTCAACACCTGTTTCACTTGGTTTTCCTTATATTTTAGCTGTCCTTCATAGCTAACATGTTCTAGCTGGCAGCCGCCATATTTAGGAGCATCTTCCGCTTTAATATCCACACGGAATTCACTTCTTTCGACAATCTCCATTAACCGGCCAAAGCCATAACCTTTATTCACTTTAATGACCTTGATAGTCGCTTTTTCACCAGGTAGCCCTCCTGGTACAAAAATTGGGTAGCCATCTACCTTTGCCACCCCGGCTCCATCATGGGTTAAGTCTTGAAAATCAACTTCTATATAATCGTTTTTTTGCACGGGTATTTTTTTGCTCATTATCTTCTTCCTTTACTAAAATGGCTTCTTATTCTGAATGCATTGTAACATAAAACCCTTTCACGCAGAAATTAATCAAACGTTTGATTAATTTCAAAAACCTGCTCTAACTAAGCTTTTCCACACATGATTTTATTATTAAGATTGAAACACGTTTAATAAGTATTGCCCATAGAAAAACAGCCCACCCATTACTGAGCGAGCTGTTCTTCATGTTCGTCGTTCGAAGCCTCCCAGTCCTCTGGTCGGTCTTCTTTACGAATTTGTTCAAGCGGTACATAGACTTCTAGGTGACGATAAAGGCTGACAAATTCAGCTGGCAGCAGCCCACCGAATTCTCCATCAAGGTTCAGCTGTACTTTTTCATTAGACGTCACCTTAATTCTGCTTGCTTGAGTATAGATGACATTTGAATCGTGGATGTGTTCTCCTCGAACAGCAAGCGTTGCTACTCGGATGAAATCAGCCAGGTTGGTTTTCTTCAATATTAAAAGGGAAAAGAGCCCGTCGTTAATTGAAGAATCTGGCGCTAGCTTTTCAAAGCCACCTACTGAGTTTGTAAGACCCACTAAGAATAGCATGGCTTCCCCTTCAAATAACTTTCCATCATATTCAATCGACACTTCCGTTGCTCGAATGGATGGGAGCATTTCAATCCCTTTTAAATAATAGGCGAGCTGACCTATCATTGTTTTCAGCTTGCTTGGAACTTCATATGTCAATTCTGTTAAACGACCGCCACCGGCAATGTTAATAAAATATCGATCATTAATCCGTCCAATATCTACAGGGATTCGATCCCCTTTGACAATAATGTCTACAGCCCCAGGAATATCACGTGGAATGTGTAAAGCGCGTGCGAAATCATTCGTCGTACCCACAGGAATGATTCCTAGCTTCGGTCTGTAATCTTGCTCCGCTATTCCGTTTACTACCTCATTAATCGTCCCGTCGCCTCCAGCTGCAATGACCAAGTCAAACCGACGTTCTACTGCCACTCTAGCAGCTTCCGTGGCATCACCAGCCCCTGTTGTCGCATGACATGAAGTCTCGTACCCCGCTTGCTCCAACTTTTGCAGTACTTCTGGAAGGTGCTTTTTGAAAATTTCACGCCCTGAAGTTGGATTATAAATGATTCTTGCTCGTTTCATACCCCATCATCCTAATTATAAAAAATAGATTCTCAAAAATATTCCATCATTTAACATCATATATGAAAACCATAAAGCCTTGCAATTTTTTCTAGTTTTCAAATGCCGAAAATTCCTTACTAGAACATCTATATATATTACTCGTTTTCATACAAAATAAACAAGAGGCTTCACTAGAATTTTCTAGATAAGCCTCTTTTTCCATTTATTCTCACTCATTCATGCCACTAGACCTTACATTGCTAGCCTTTATTTAATCGTATAACGAACACTTGAAGTATTTGAGATCGAAAGCTGATGAGTGCCTTTGCCGATCAGTAGGTCTCTAGGTTGACTAGAAACTTTCTGTGAATCAGAGGGGCTTCCTTCCTCATTGTCTATTGTCCCATCCATTTCTTGACCTTCAAAAAAATCAACCCCGACGGCAGCAACGTTCACATCACTATCACCGTCGAGCATTAGCGTAAGATCTGATGCTCGGTCGATATTCCAATCATTACGAATCGAACGGGGCTTTATCGTAAGCGAATTGTGGAAAGCATCCACTTCTAATGCCACATGAGTGGGTATAAGTATGGTGGCTGTTAACTCGGTTTGCTCGCTAAACATTCCATATGAATTCGATGGCATTCCTTTTAATTGAAGATAGATCGTATCGCCCTTTTTCTCTGCTACCATATAGTCTTTCCATTCTTCCAGTAGCTTCTCTTTTTTTCCTGTGACCGCTTCGTAGACCCCAAACATTGAAACCTCTTGTTCGGTTGTCCCTTCAATCGTAATCGGATACCTGTTTGTCTGTATTACAATTTTCTTTACATTTCTATCAACAGGCATCTCAAAACCTGGGAGTTCAAAGGATCTTTGCTCTCTGTTTAATACTTCTTCTACCTTGTCTGTTAGACCAATCGATTGTAAAATTGCAAATCCTATCCCGATTGTTCCAATCACACTAACGAATAGAATACTAAGAATATCGTATCTTAACAAAGGCTTTTCCGATTTAGATAAAAACAAGAAAGCTAATATTTCAATTCCTAACACGACTAATATGATGGGCCACCACGACATCATGACATGAAGTAAATCGAATTCAAAGATTTGCGATAAAAATAAATAGATTCCTAGGAATAAGAGTGATGCCCCCATTGAAAAAGTACCGACTCGCCACGTTCTCATTTACATCCCGCCTTCTTGTTCATTGGATATTTTGTTAGACTTGCTTCCAACTAATAGCTTAATTCCTCCACCAATTAGAAGAAGACAAACAACCCCAGTTTGAAAATAAAGATCAAACCAATAGGTAAGATTGATATTCAACATGTCGTTAAAAACAGGGGAAAGGGCTGGGAGAAACATATTGACTGTTAGATAATAGAGCCCAAGTGCTACAAGCCCAATACCAAGCCATTTTTGATGATTAATTAACTGAGAAATAATTGGTGCATCTTCTAATGCTTCATGATTGTATTTAGAAGCTTTTTGGAGTCCATCGAAAAAGCTATAAAACCAAATAATTGGTATAAGGAACAGAAAGATTCCTAAACGCAATACATCTAAAATATAGATAGAGAATAGAAAAGCAGCCATTAGCTGAACGCCTCGCTTTTGGAGCCCTAAATAAAGATGTCCAGCTCCCGGGAAAATGGATAGAAAGGTCGCAATGGATTTGCTCTTTTTCCCATCCTCCCTTTTGGTTTCAAAATCCTCTAGAATCGTACGATCAACTAGCAGCTCTCCTTCTTGCTTTCTCTTTAAATGCTGCATTGCATCAAAGAAGCCGTAAAACCAAATCACTGGCAAGATGGCAAGAAAAACTAAAAACTCTCCTCTTGATGTCAAAAAGGAAACGAAGAAGATCATCATCGCCACTCCTAAAAAACTAGCTAAGAGCGTCATGCCTCGGTTCATGAGCCCGAGCTGAAAATGACCGACACCTGGAATGAACGAAAGAATAATGGTAAAGAATCGCTCCGATTCCTCCGTCCCGTCTCCGTATGCTTGACTTGGAGCTTCTCCTCCTCTTTGATAGAGCTTCGAAGCTGTTATGGCCGTATCGACTATGTTAATTAAATAGAGGATAATACCAGCAATAACAAAGATCATCGCAATGTCATGGGCCCAATTTGCCACCAAAATAATGGTAAGCGCAATTAGTATCATTTCAGAAAAAAGATATGCTAATCCTCTGAGCACCTTTTTTAAATACAGAAGACCTCCACCAGGGAAAAAGGCCAATAGAAAAGCAATAATTGGATTCTTCATTATTTACTCGCCTCCTTGTTTTTTTGTTCTATCGAATTCATCCAAGAGAATGTATGATTCATCATTTCTTCTGTAAATGAGGGTCGTGTCTCTTTAGGATTTTGCACGGTATCCACATATTGTAGGACCGACTGAAAAACTCCTGTTGTCATTAAAAGCAAGGTCATCGCTGCGGCTACCGCATAATGAAAGATAGCTGATTGATAAAGGGGCTTCCTCTCTCCGCTCTGCTTCTGTTGACTCATTTCTCCATCGCTCTTCCATCCAGCAACCTGAGACATAATAAGCTCGGTAAATTCCTCATCATTGGATAGTGTAGGAAGCTGATCTTCTTGTCCTTCAATAGCTGCATAGTATAAAGATAAACACGTATCACATGAATATAGATGATCCTCAACCTCTTCTCTTTCATGTTCATTCATTTCGTCCCGTACGTATCTCAACATGTCTGCTTCTGAATAATGCGTCATGAAAAATCGTCCTCCTTCCAATGCTGTTTCATCCAATGTCTAGCTCGATAAAGCTTCGTCTCAACCGTTTTCACCTGAACCTGTTGCTCCTCTGCCATTTGCTGATAGCTTTTTTCTTCAATATAAAATCCATAGATTACATCTCGATAATTTGTTGGTAGCTCGTTCATTCGTTTTTTTATCAGATCATGCTGCTCTTTTTTGATAATAGCTGATTCCACCGTTTCTTGCTCAGCAGGAAGCTCAAAAGCCGTGATACGATCAGAAACCTCCTCACGCCTTCGTTCTCGCTTCCTTTTCACATCAATTGCATGGTTCACGGCAATTCTCGTCATCCACGTCTTTAACCCTTGATTTTCATATTGGGGGAGAGAGGTGTAGATTTTCATAAAAGCTTCTTGTGTTGCATCTTCTGCCTCTTTCTGATCTCGCAATACGGCATAAATAACACGAAATAAATCATTTCGGTACTTTTCAACCAACACACGAAACGCATGATCACTGCCTTCCATCACTTTACTAACTAGTGTATGATCTCGAATCTCTCTCCCCCCCTTTAGACCGATTCATAGAAATAGACGAAGAAACATCGGAAAACCCCTACAGTTTTACTAAAAAAAGATTTTTCATTCTATGAGTTATGTGAAGAAGTGAGTAGAATCAGAGTCGTTGCTAAGAAAGATTCGCACAATAGAAAAGCGTGCAGAACCTTAATTGGTGCTGCACGCTCCTACAATCACTTCTTTAAAAGTTCATCTGTATAAACAATAGTGGCAAATTCATTTGAAAGTATAGCAAGCTCTGTTTGATGAATTTGCTCAGCTGAATAATGTTCTCCCTTTAGTCCTTGTCGTTCGAAAGCGGCGGTTGCATCTTCAACGAGCTCAACTTGAAATCCGAAGTTTCCTGCCATTCGAACTGTGGTTGAAACACAATGAGGAGTAGTGAGCCCAAAGATGACAAGCTCTTTAATTTGAAGCTTTCCCAAATAATCCTTTAAGTCCGTTCCAATAAATGCACTATTAACATATTTTTGAAAAACAGGTTCCCCTTCAAGTGGTTCAAAGCCCTCCCTGAAAGAATGCCCTTCACTTCCTCTATAAAACAAGGACTCTTTCTTCTCAGATGTATGTTGAATATGGATGATTGGTAAACTAGATTTCCTCCACTTTTTCAACAATGCTTGGCCGTTTTCTTCAGCAAGTGGATTGTTCCGTTCACCCCAAGAAGGGTGAAGAAATGCTTGTTGAATATCGATTACAATCAATGCTTTCGTCATCTATATGAACCTCCTTCTACTTCTTTAAAATACAAACGGTACAATTATGGGCTAAATTGAATTCGTATGCCTCACCAAACTCTGTTTTCAACGTATTATAGACAGCTTCTATCGCTTGATTTCGCTCGGCCTCTCCTAAACTAGCAATATAAGAAAGCGAAGCAACTCGCTCCATCCAGCTATTTACTGTAAATTCACTTTTATAGTCAAGCTGATAAAAATCCTTTAACTTAAAGCCTGCCGAATTCCAGTCCTCGAACCATTCGACCGGAAACCCATTAATCCGCTGTTTGGAACCTGCTTTGGTTCCGACTGGTTTGATTTCCACATAGTTTTCTAGTATTCGAAAAGTGGAGGATACAATAGGATGTGGGGGTACAAATCCAGAGTCGATTACAATCAGCAATCCCTTGTCCTTTAAGATCCTCTTCATCTCATAACTAGCTTCCTTGCTATTAAACCAATGCCATGCCCTAAGCACAGTCACCATATCCAACTGGTTAGACGGAAGACCTGTGTCCTCTGCTTTCCCATGAATATAAGAAATATCATACAATCCCTTTTGGTTGAATCGAATAGCCTCTTCAATTAGTTCATGTGAGAAATCAACGCCAGTAACTTTTGCTTTCCGAAGCTTTAATTTTCTCGTTAAAACACCGGTACCACAACCAATGTCCGCCATCACTTTTCCTTCAAATGTGACCCCTCGATAATAGAGACTTTCAAATAAACTTGCAGGGATATCATTACGTGCCTTGTTATAGTGGGCGACTACTTTTCCAAAATCGACTCTTTCCATTTCCCCTCACCACCATAGTATTCAGATTATTAAAACAAATATCATTCCCATTCACATTATATGGTAAAATGAATGTATTCTCAACGAGCAGTGTCGAAATTTGTTTCACATTCTGCTCTTGTTGTTTTTTAAATGGAGGATGTCAATGGAGTGGATATTTTTTGTAAGCGCTTATTTACTTGGGTCAATACCTACCGCTCTACTAGTCGGGAAACTGTATTTTCAAATTGATATTCGAAACCACGGAAGTCATAACCCAGGTGCAACCAATACATTGCGTGTACTTGGAAAGAAAGCTGCTATTGGCGTTCTGTTGATTGATGTAGGGAAAGGTGCTTTAGCGGCAAGTCTCCCCCTTTTATTTGAACTGAACGTCGAACCTCTCTACCTTGGTCTTGTAGCTGTCATTGGTCATTGCTTTCCAGTGTTTGCTGGCTTTCGAGGAGGGAAAGCCATTGCTACAACGGCTGGAGCTCTACTCATCGCGAACCCTTGGGTGTTTTTATTTACCTACCTGACTTTCTTATTCGTTATCTATCTAACAAAGTATGTATTTCTTGGTTCGATCTCTGTCGGGGTCGCTCTACTCATCTACTCTTTATTTATCCCTGGTAGCCAGGATGAACTTATCTTTTCGTTATTTTTGTTCTTTCTAATTTTCTTACATCGCACAAACATTCGAAATTTCCTAAACGGAGAAGAACCAAAAGTGAATGATAAAAACCTTAAGAATGACCGTGTACCCCCAAAAGGGTGAAATATCGAAAGATGAACAAAGCACAGCCTTTATAGCTGTGCTTTGTTCTTTCTAACAGGGATATACAAATCGACTTTACATTTCCCCTCCGGATCCTCAGCGGGATTGTTCATATTGAATTCTAGAGGAACCCTATCCTCATCTGCAATATATAAGCTATTAGGCAGCCATTGTTCATATAGTTCTGAATAGGCGGATGATAGCTTTTCTGGTTTGTCATAGAATTTGTATAAAGCGTACGACCCTTCTTCTAACCTCTTGAACTGCCTATCTGGATGATGTTCCTTTGGAAAACCTTCTGGAATAGTCACACATGCATCGTGACGGCAATCTTTCCCTTCAACCATTTGGGGGTTGTCTAACGAAATGCCAATAAATGATTGCTGAGGAGGATACAATTGATTTTCAAATGCCCACCTCAGCAATTGATCCCAATGGCCTTGGTGCTCAAAATAACTACCCGTTCTTCTAATATAAGCAACTTCATACGCCGGCAACTCTATGACCTTAATCTCCAAACTCTTCATTCCTCCTATTGTAAAACTGATTCATATACTATTCGATTTTTCTTTCATCATTTCCTGCCACAAAACAAGTACTGTTTGTTAAATTTTAATTTACCTACAAATCAATTTAAGATATAATATTCCTCATTTTCAAAAATGCATAAATATAAATATATAGCTAAATCCCTATATATATCCTCCAAAATATGACAACCCCTATCCCCTTCGTGAAGTATTGTAGTAAAGCTTTTTATTATTATTTTTTTATAATTCACTAGTAAAAAAAATGTCGCCAAATGATGCATATTGATGATAGAATATTGCATATATAAAAAACATTTTTGCAATTAGTTTTGCACGATAGCAAAGGGGGAAAACTTATGTCGAATGAGTTTTATCAGATATTGGCGATTGGCTTGTATATGGCTGGTATGCTATTAATCGGTTGGTACTCTTATCGAAAGACACGCAATTTAACGGACTATATGCTTGGAGGTCGTTCATTAGGACCCGCTGTTACAGCCTTAAGTGCTGGTGCAGCTGATATGAGTGGTTGGTTATTAATGGGCTTACCTGGGGGAATTTATGTAAGCGGTTTAGCAGACGCTTGGATTGCTGTTGGATTAACAATTGGAGCATATGCTAACTGGTTATTTGTTGCACCACGTTTACGCTCTTACACACAAGTAGCAAATGACTCTATTACGATTCCAGGCTACTTAGAAAACCGTTTCAAGGATCAAACAAAGCTTCTACGTATTGTATCTGGTATGGTTATTTTGATCTTCTTTACATTTTATGTATCTTCCGGAATGGTTTCTGGAGCAGTCTTCTTTGAGAACTCGTTTGATCTAGATTATCATACAGGCTTACTCATCGTTTCTGGTGTTGTTGTGGCATACACATTATTCGGTGGATTCTTAGCAGTAAGTTATACTGATTTCATTCAAGGGTTAATGATGCTTCTTGCTCTCATACTTGTACCAGTTTTAGCTATTACACAAACAGGTGGTCCTGCGGAAACATTTGAAACTGTTCGCATGGTTGACCCTGCCCTGCTTGATTTCTTTAAAGGAACGACATTACTTGGAATTATTTCCGCAGCCGCATGGGGATTAGGATATTTCGGACAGCCACATATCATCGTTCGCTTTATGGCAATCACATCTGTTAAAGAAACGAAAAGCGCTCGTCGGATTGGCATGGGCTGGATGATTCTATCTTTAATCGGAACTATTTTCACGGCTTTAATCGGGATTGCTTTCTTTGAGAAGAACACACAATATACCCTGAACAATCCCGAAGCTATCTTTATTGAATTAGGGCAAATCTTATTCCACCCCGTATTCGCTGGTTTCTTATTAGCTGCAGTCTTAGCTGCTATTATGAGCACAATCTCTTCTCAGCTTATCGTTACTTCAAGTGCACTTACTGAAGACTTATACAAAGTACTTTTACGCAAAGACGGTACAGATAAAGAGTATGTGTTCTTCGGCCGTATGGCAGTACTAGTTGTTGCAATTATTGCTGGGGTATTAGCTTGGGAACAAAACAACACGATTTTAAGTCTAGTCGCATATGCATGGGCAGGATTTGGAGCATCTTTCGGTCCAGTCATCATCCTAAGCTTATATTGGAAGAAGATGACGAACTGGGGTGCTGTTATCGGGATGATTACGGGAGCACTAACAGTTATCATCTGGAAAAACGTTGGATTAGGAGACACGATGTACGAAATCGTACCAGGCTTTGTCCTAAACTTTATTATCGCAATTATTGTCAGCTTAATTACTTATCGTAAAAATGAAGAAATCGAAAAAGAATTTGATGAAAGTGTTCGTCTATTAAAAGGCGATTAAACCGAAAAGACTGTAGACAATGTCTACAGTCTTTTCTTTCCATTAAAGCGAAAGCGCTGGATTCGGAACACTTTCTTTGATGACTCCGAATTTCCCCCAAACCTGCTGCACCCTTCATTTTGTCATATCATCTTCTAGCCTTACCTTGAGAATGACATACACCCTCTCCATAACTTTATCGCAAGAACTATGCCGCTAATTATCAAGACGCCGGTCGTGCGGCCACCCCTTTGAATAGTTCTTTAATCGTACGTCCTTTCAGACTTAGTTCATTCTTTTTAAACTCATAACATCGTCACTCTAGTGGAGATTTTCCCAGGTTTCTTTTCCCTAGTGATACGCATCACAATTTCACCCTGACCTCTATGGTACATTGTGATTGAGAAATATTATCATTGTTTTTTAAGAGGTGGCCTGTATGGAAAAAATCATAGACTTAACACATTCTGTATGTGAAATCTGTACCCAGTATCCCGATATCCTCCCGCTTATGCAGAAACTCGGATTCGAGAACATCACCAAGCCCGGCATGCTACAAACAGCAGGGCGTGTGATGACCATCCCAAAAGGCTCCAGGATGAAGGGAATTCCGCTGGAAACAATCTTAGATGCTTTTCAAAAGGCAGGATATACGATAAAAGAGTGAAGGAGAGTTACCATGAGTGAAATGATCAATAACCGTGAGCGTCAGGACATTCCGGCTTCTGAACGGCAAGCCATTCTAAAAGAGATCATCAAGGACTTGCATAACGGAAAAAGCGTTGAGGAAGTCAAAGCCAGATTTGCGGAAGCAGTAGGAAGCATCACTGTTGCGGAAATCTCCCAGCTTGAGCAAGCTTTGATGGAGGAAGAGGGCATCCCGGTCGAGGAGGTCCAAAGTTTATGCTCAGTCCATGCAGCCATCTTCAAGGGTTCCATTGAAGACATCCATCGCCCCGAGAAGCCTGAACAGCAGCCGGGACACCCTGTCCATACGTTCATGCTCGAAAACAGGGAAATTGATAAGCTTGTAAACTTCAAAGTACAGCTGCATTTTGAACGGTTTGAGAGAGAAGACAGTGAAGAAAACGTATATAAGCTAATAGAGGATCTTAACCTATTGCTGGATATTGACAAGCATTACAGCAGGAAAGAGAATCTCCTCCTTCCTTACCTTGAAAAATACGGTATCCTCGGACCGACCCAGGTCATGTGGGGTGTGGACGACCGAATCCGCGACGCCATTAAGGATGCCAAAAGGAAGCTCTCAAACTATAACGGAGATAAGCAAGCAGTCAGCGAGGTGATGAATTACGTCATCAGAGAAGTCAGCGAAATGATTTTTAAAGAAGAAAATATACTATTCCCAATGGCTTTACAGACATTGACGGAGGATGAATGGGTTAAAATCGCCCACGAAAGCGATCAGATTGGTTTTTGCTTGACTGGCCCTGCAGCTGAATGGAAACCAGAGAGGAAAGAAATAGGCGAGGATGCCATGACGGATGGTTTCATTCGGATGGAAACTGGAATTTTATCACTTAAACAACTGGAGTTGCTGATGAATCACCTTCCTGTGGACATTACGTTCATTGACAAAGAGGATGTCGTTCGCTATTTTTCCCACGGCAAGGAACGTATCTTCGCACGGACCAAGGCAGTTATCGGCCGTACCGTCCAGAACTGCCACCCACCTCGCAGCGTCCATACCGTCGAACAGCTGCTGAAGGACTTCAAATCAGGGAAGAGCGACTGCGAAGATTTCTGGATTAGGTTCCAGGACAAATATGTGTTCATTCGTTACTTTGCGGTACGCGACGACAACGGCGAATACATGGGTACGCTTGAATTCACGCAAAACATTGCTCCAATCCAAGAAATTACCGGTGAGAAACGAATTTTATCATAAGAGGTGAAAAAAATGAGCAAAGATTTGGTCGATAAAATATATGAAGTGCTTGAAGAAGTAGAAGATCCAGAGCTCGGAATCGATATCGTCAATCTCGGGCTTGTATACGAAGTGAACATAGATGAAGAAAAAAACGCGGTCATCAAAATGACGATGACCTCAATGGGATGCCCGATGGTAGGCGAGATTATGACCGAATCCCAAATTAGACTGGAGTCGAGAGTCAAGGAACTGAACAGCATTAAGATTGACCTCGTCTGGAGCCCCCCCTGGTCCAAGGACCATATGTCCAGGTATGCCAAAATTGCGCTTGGTGTCCACGGCTGATCGGCTGTCAGACACGGTTTGGAGGAATCACTGTGAGCTTTTATGGATTGTTGAGCAAGTATTATGATGATATTTTTCCAGCAAACAAAGACCAAATTGATTTTTTGACTGAAGAAATGGCAGGGTGCCAAACGCTGATTGATATTGGTGCGGGAACCGGGAATGCCGCTGTGTCGTTGGTCCGCCTTGGACACAATGTGGCCGCTCTTGAATACGACAACAGCATGAGCGAACAAATTAGGGAGAAAAATCAGGATGTTTCCGTGATCACCGGGGATATGCGAAAGTTAAATGAGTTCTTCTCAGCCCCATTTGATGGCGCCTACTGTATAGGAAACACGCTAGTCCACCTATCTGATGTCTCAGAAATTAGCGAAGTCCTTGCCCAAATTGCCGGGCTTCTTCCTTCAGGTGCTCCCTTAGTTCTGCAACTCGTGAACTATGACAGGATATTAACTGACACGATTGACTCCTTGCCAACCATCAAAGTGCCGTCTAAAAAACTGAGCTTTCATCGTGGGTATGAACTGGAGGGCAATAGAATTTCTTTCACAGGAACGTTGGTTATGGACGGTCAATCTTTCTCAGAGAAAACCTTACTTTATCCATTGACCTCGGGTGAACTGACCAAGCTTCTTCAAGAAGATGGATTTACGGATATTTCCTTGTACGGTGATTTTAAGAGAAGTCCCTATTCAAAGGAAAACTCGCCGGCACTAATTGCTGTTGCAAGGAAAGGTTATTGAATGAGAGTGAGCCCTCAGCCGCAGTTCAAAGGCGAAGGGCTCTTGAGATGCTCGCATACTTACTCTGCGGATGGGAACCACGCTACTCACTCTGGATGGAAAATTGCTGAAAAATTTATCCCTTAATCAATCAACTACCATTATCCCACACGCATGGTTATAAATTATCATTCAAATGGGTGAATAAGTGTCTAACCTGAAAGAAAAACCCTTGAACAAAGACAAACTAAGTGATTAGAGCGGAAGGTGCTTGTCTCCTGGGGAATTTGCGTTACAACCAAGACCCCATAGGCAAATGAAGAGGCTTGGCGAACGCCCCTTAAAGCAAACGCTTGCAGTGGAAATCACCGTTTTCTCCATTCCATTATCTTTATTATTACAACATTAAGATTTATCGATTTTGACAGTAAACCTCTAGCACTTCTTTCACTCGCTCCGCATTTTCTCCGTTTGCATCTATATAATAATGATCTCCTTCAAGCTTACTTGAGAAATCATCAATCCCCTGTCTTTTTAGAAATTCGTCGACATCACGTAGATCATCTAGCTGATGATACAACGTCTTATACCCGATAAAATCCTCATTTACATATAGTTCATATTGATCCTCAGCTAATTTCGAAACCGCATAATCACGTCCTTCAAATGCTTCTCTCCCATAGCCAAGAGCTTGATACTTTGGATCTGTCATTCCTACTCACTCCTACCAAACAGTCTCTAGTAACATTATTTCCTTAAATAATCGCTGTATAAATGGAATATTGTAGAAATACAACGTCAAAACATATCTTTTCCTGGGAAATTATCAGGGTATATGTCGAAAAAGGGCTGATGGTAATCCCATCAACCCTTCATCCGTTATCGTTTTTTTATTTCTTCTAATAAAATCTTATTCAACACTGAAGGATTTGCTTGCCCTTTGGTTGCTTTCATAATTTGACCAACAAGGAATCCAACTGCTTTTTCTTTCCCGTTCTTATAGTCTTCTACCGATTGAGGATTCTGATCAAGAGCCTCTGTTACAAACTTTCTAAGTTCACTTTCATCAGAGATTTGCACTAGCCCTTTCTCTTTTACGATTTTCTCTGCTTCTCCACCATTTTCAATTAGTTCTTTGAAAACCTTCTTCGCTATTTTAGAAGAAATCGTTCCGTTTTCGATCAGTTTGATCATACCTGCTAATCCCTTTGGAGTTAAAGCTACTTCTTGGAGCTCTTTTTGCTCCGCATTCAAGTAAGCTGAAACTTCTCCCATGATCCAGTTGGATGCTTGCTTCGCTTCTGCTCCCGAATTTACGGTCTCTTCAAAGAAGTCAGCCATTTCTTTCGTTACCGTTAATACTGCTGCATCATAAAGTGGTAGACCAAGTACGTCCATATAGCGTTTCTTTCGTTCATCTGGAAGCTCGGGAATTTCCTGACGAATTCGTTCTTTCCACTCTGCATCAATATGAATATCCAATAGATCTGGCTCTGGGAAATAACGATAATCGTCAGATCCTTCCTTCACACGCATAAGTAAAGTAGCCCCTGTCGATTCATCATACCGGCGTGTTTCTTGTTGGATTTCTCCACCTTCTTCTAGAACTTCTTCTTGCCTCTTAATTTCGTATTCCAAACCTCTTCGCACAAAGTTAAAGGAGTTTAAGTTTTTCAGTTCCGTCTTCGTACCAAATTCCTTTTGTCCTACCGGACGAATAGACACGTTCGCGTCACAACGAAGAGAGCCTTCTTCCATTTTACAATCAGATACACCTGTGTATTGAATAATTGATTTAAGCTTTTCTAAATAGGCATAGGCCTCGTTCGGCGTACGAATATCAGGCTCAGATACAATTTCAATTAGCGGTGTCCCTTGACGATTGTAATCAACGAGAGAATAGCCTTTCTCATGGTTAAGCTTCCCTGCATCCTCTTCTAAATGAATTCGCGTAATACCTATTTTCTTTTTATAGCCATCCACTTCAATTTCTATCCAGCCATGTTCACCAATTGGCTTATCAAATTGTGAAATTTGATAAGCCTTCGGGTTATCTGGATAAAAATAGTTTTTTCGATCAAATTTTGTCACGTCAGCAATTTGGCAGTTGAGCGCCATAGATGCTTTCATGCCAAATTCAACTACTTTTTTATTGATAACAGGAAGTACTCCTGGATATCCTAAATCGATTACCGTCGTATTTGTATTAGGTTCTGCACCAAAATGGTTTGGACTATTCGAGAAAATTTTTGAGTCGGTTTTTAATTCAACATGCACTTCTAAGCCTATGACCGGTTCATATTTCATTGCTTCCTCACCCCTTACAATTGTGGTCTTTGTTTATGAAAATCGGTTGCTTGCTCGAATGCATGTGCAACACGATAAACGGTACCTTCATCAAAATGCTTTCCGATGATTTGTAATCCGAGCGGTAAACCATTAGCAAATCCGCATGGAACAGAAATCCCAGGAACACCCGCTAAGTTTACTGGAATCGTTAAGATATCATTCGCATACATCGTTAATGGATCATCCATATTTTCTCCGATTTTAAACGCAGGTGTAGGCGTAGTTGGCCCAATAATCACATCATATTTTTCAAATACATTTTCAAAATCCTGCTTAATTAACGTCCGAACTTTTTGTGCTTTTTTATAATAGGCATCATAATATCCAGAGCTTAACGCAAAAGTACCAAGCATAATTCTACGTTTTACCTCTTCCCCAAACCCCTCTGAACGCGTATTCTTGTAAAGTTCCATTAAAGTATCTGCATTCGGAGAACGATAACCATAGCGGACTCCATCAAAGCGTGCAAGGTTTGCTGATGCTTCTGAAGAAGCTAAAAGGTAATACGTAGCTAGTGCATATTTAGAATGCGGCAAGGATACTTCTTCCCACGTAGCACCTAGCTTCTCAAGTACCTTTAAGCTATCGAGTACTGATTGTCGCGCTTCTTCTCCTACCCCTTCTCCTAAATATTCCTTAGGAACGGCAATTTTCAAGCCTTTGATGTCACCAGTTAATGAATCAACAAAGCTTGGCACCTGTAAATTAGCAGATGTAGAATCCATTGGATCTTGCCCTGAAATGGCTTGTAATAAATAAGCATTATCTTCAACTGTTCTTGTAATTGGTCCAATTTGATCTAGAGATGACGCAAATGCCACAAGACCAAAGCGTGATACTCGTCCATAGGTTGGCTTTAGTCCGACCACACCACAAAATGCAGCTGGTTGACGGATCGATCCTCCTGTATCAGAACCGAGAGAAAACGGTACCTCACCAGCTGCAACTGCTGCTGCTGATCCACCCGATGAACCTCCTGGCACTCTTTCTAGATTCCATGGATTTTTCGTTTTCTTATAAGCTGAGTTTTCATTAGAAGAGCCCATTGCGAACTCATCCATGTTGAGCTTTCCAATTGTAATCGTCTCAGCATTATGTAATTTTCTCATGACGGTTGCATCATAGATTGGATCGAAGCCCTCGAGTATTTTACTCGCACAAGTCGTTTGTAAATCCTTTGTTACAATATTATCTTTGATCCCAATTGGCATCCCAAATAAAAGCCCTTTTGAATCGTCTGTACCTAAGCGTTGGTCATATTCCTTCGCTTGTTGACGGGCTCTTTCTTCATCTAATGTTAAAAACGCCTCGACCTGCCCATCTACCTCTTGAATTCTTTTATAGGCTTCATCCACAAGGTCTGTTACACGTATTTCTTTTTTATGTAATAGCTGGTGAAGATCAGCTACTTTATAATGGAATAAACTCATCTTTTCCCCTCCTTACTCGATAATGGACGGAACCTTTATTTGTCCTGCCTCTGATTCTGGTACATTTCTAAGCACTTCTTCTTGAGTCAACCCTTTGCCTGCTTGATCTTCCCGCATGACGTTCTTCATATCTAGTACATGAGAAGTGGGCTCCACTCCTTCTGTGTCCACTTCCTTCAGCTGCTCTGCTGCTGAAATAATTGCATCTAGGTTTTTCTGAAACTTTTCTGCTTCCTCTGCTGTTATCGCCAATCTTGCCAAATGGGCAACATGCTTTACTTGATCAATCGATATTCTCGACATCTCTTCACCCCCATATTTGTTCGAACAATCACATAATATTAATAATGATAATATCAAAATTTACTATATTAAAGCAACAACACCTTTCTTTTCCTACTAAAAAAGTAGCGTGCATACGCTACTTTTTTGAATACTATATACAGCCTAAGAAATCTGTTTATGAAAACAGCTTATGAAAAAGGGAAGCAATACCTTTTGGTTTTTGCTGTGGTTCGATATCTACTTTCTTTTTCACATAAATTTCTTCTTGGTCGATGGCATAGTCAAAGGCTAGTACAAGACCGATTTCGGAATTATGCTCTTGATTTGTCACAATTGTATATTCGATCTCAAATTTATTTGCTTCCTTTATATATCTTGAGAGGTACTCATAATTCATATGTCCGTTTAGGAATAAATGAGCTTGTGTATTTGCTTTAAAGGCATCGACTACCTCTGGATAAATTTTATTTTCGCGTAGCTGCCCTTGCGTAAGAGCAATCACAATTCGTTCCCGTAGTGTTCCAAGGAACTTCCTTCGTTCATCAGGCTTTGTTTCCTTTTGCCCATAGATTCCTTGCTTTATATAATCATCTACATTTGATCGATCCATCGGTTTCCTACCCCTCTCGCAATCGTCTCGCTATTATTATGTATGTATTTTTACTAAAAGAGTGTACGTTTAAACTGAATGCAAGAAAAAAAAGATCAGCCCCATTGTAACACGTTTCGTGTGAGGGCTGATCTTTTTATTGATATTATTTCGCTGAAGTAAATTGCTCTTCTTCTGTTGAGCCTTTAAGCGCAGTTGTTGAAGAGGTTCCACCTGTGATAACCATTGATACTTGATCAAAGTAACCTGTACCTACTTCGCGTTGGTGTCTAGTTGCAGAATATCCGTATTGCTCACTGCCAAACTCAGCTTCTTGAAGCTCAGAGTACGCTGCCATTCCTCGATCCTTGTAGCCACGTGCTAGCTCAAACATGCTGTAATTTAGAGCATGGAATCCTGCAAGTGTAACGAATTGGAACTTGTAACCCATTCTCCCAAGCTCCACTTGGAACTTCGCAATTGTTTCATCGTCCAGCTTCTTTTTCCAGTTGAAAGATGGTGAGCAGTTATATGCTAGTAACTTTCCTGGGAACTTCTCATGAATTGCTTCGGCAAATCGTCTAGCTTCGTCTAAATTAGGCTCAGATGTTTCACACCAGATCAAGTCAGCGTATGGAGCGTATGCTAATCCACGTGCAATTGCTTGGTCAAGACCTGCATTTGTACGGAAGAAGCCTTCTGGTGTACGTTCACCCGTAATAAATGGAGCATCACAAGGATCTACATCACTTGTAATTAAATCTGCTGCATTGGCATCCGTACGAGCAATGACAAGTGTCGGAGTCCCCATTACATCTGCAGCAAGACGTGCAGAAATTAAGTTTCGAACCGCTGTTTGTGTTGGTAGTAAAACCTTTCCGCCTAAATGCCCACATTTTTTCTCTGAAGAAAGCTGGTCCTCAAAGTGAACTCCTGCAGCTCCTGATTCGATCATGCCTTTCATCAGCTCGAATACATTCAATTGTCCTCCAAAGCCTGCTTCTGCATCAGCCACAATCGGTGCAAACCAGTCAATAGAATTATCCCCCTCCGAATGGTGGATTTGATCCGCTCGCTGAAGCGCTTGGTTAATTCGCTTAACTACATTTGGTACGCTATTTGCTGGATATAAGCTTTGGTCTGGATACATATTTCCAGATAAGTTTGCATCTGCTGCAACCTGCCAGCCACTTAAATAGATTGCTTTTAATCCTGCTTTTACTTGTTGAACCGCTTGATTCCCTGTTAATGCACCTAAAGCATTTACATAATCCTCTTCATTTACAAGCTGCCATAGCTTTTCAGCTCCACGGCGAGCCAAAGTATGCTCTATATCAATTGAACCACGTAATTTAATTACTTCTTCAGCTGTATATGGTCTCTCAATCCCACTCCAGCGCTTATCCATTTCCCAGCTTTCTTCTAACTGTCTTACTCTTTCGTTTGTCATGTATAAAATCCTCCTTTAAATATATGTCTATGAATCTTTCAAAATGGCTTCTCAAATTCTAGTCATCTCAGAGGTGTAATTTTTTTATCCAATTTATTGTCCTTTCTGATCACCTCTTGTTATAATACAAATTAATTTCTATGTTTTGTATTATATAACAGCATTTTCTAAAATGGAACCCTTTTTATAAGATTTTTCTGAAATTTCATTCGACAACTGTTCCACTGCTGTATTAGTGATAAGCGATTGTGCGACTCTCCGATACCAAATCCTGAAGTTACCCTATATCTTTTCCGATTGTACACCCTTCGTTTTATGTAGAACCGTTCATTTAAAGAGCATAATATGGATGATTAGGCTATCCCAGCGAATTGAGTGAGTGAAGCGGATGATATCTGCGATTTCTCAGTGGAAATCAGTGAAATTGAAATGATATCAGCTAAAATCCATCGATATCCGCGAAATTTGAGATTTATTAGCAATTTCCATTTATGAACTGGCTTCCTTCCGCTCTTTAATATATTCGTGGCTTAACCTAAAATATCCGTAACTATTTTGAACAAATCCGTAACTCTCAGCAACATTTCCGTGACTTTAACCCATATATACGTATTTCACCAAAAGCACCTAACCTAAAGGAGCTCAAGCCACGTCGTGCTCCCTTGCTAAGGCGAACTGCCACTGCGACACATAAAAAAGCACCCCTTAGGGTGCTTTCGTTTAAGACACTTGTTTATATTCTTTTGCCTTTTTATGTTTGAAGCCAAAGAACCACCAGTTCCAATCGCCTAGTAGCTTCATTAATGCAGGGACGAGCACCATACGGACAATGGTGGCATCGACGAAAATAGCCAGCGCGATGCCGACACCCATTTGCTTCACTGGCATAACTCCAGTAAAGGCAAAGGCTCCTGTTACAACAATCATAATAAGTGCTGCTGATGTAATGATTTTACTCGTTGATGTTAGTCCTTTCAGCGTAGCGGTTGTATTATCAAGTGTTTCGTTATACACTTCATGAATTCTCGAAATGAGGAACACTTCATAGTCCATCGATAATCCAAAAACTAGGCTAAAAACAAACACTGGGAGAACAAGGGCAATATCGGTTGCCTCTATCCCAAAGTGACCCCCTTGAAAAATCCAAACGACTATTCCGAACGTAGCGGTTAAGCTTAAAATATTCATGATGATTGCTTTAATTGGAATTAACAGCGACCGAAAGGCCACCATTAAAATCAAGAAGGTTGAGATTAAGATGAGTGCCAACCCATATGGAGCTTTTTCAAAAATCTCATCAAAGATTTCTTGCTCAAATTTGATTTGGCCACCAAGATAAATTTCTAATTCAGTGCTTTCTGTTTTCCATTCACTTACCCATTTTCGCATAGAGCTTGTCGATTCATCCTTGTTTAAATACACGTGCAAGAGCATTTTTTCACCACTAGTATAATATTCTACAGCAGGAGCAATACTTCTTGAATCACTTTGTTGAAGGATATACGAAAGTTCCTCTGCTTGTTCAACATTAAAAGCCGAATAGATAGACTCAATTGAATCCACGATTTCTTCTTTATGCAAATCATCTAAAAGTATATCTATATCCTCTAAATTGGCCGAATCAAGGATTTCTCCCTTCCCTTCCGCAACGATAACGACTCTATTTGCATCTGAACGGTTTTCCTCAATAAAAGCTTTTTCAAAGGCATCAAACGCAACTCGTGATTCATAGTTAGGCGGCAGGGCCTCTGTTCCTGGAACGGATAGATTCATATCCTTTACGGGAAGTAAGCCTCCAATTAAGATGGTTAGACCTAGAATCGCCATCATCACAGGGCGCTTCATCACTAGCTTCGCGAATGACTCCCATGCAGTTGCGCGCTTCTTGTTCATTTTTAATACACTTAATGAATTAATTTTCTTTCCAAGCATCCCGAGTATCGCAGGTAATAACGTTATTGCAGCAAGCACCGACACAAAGACAACTGACATTCCGCCAACAGCTACATTTTGAAAAATATCTATTTGAATAAATAGCAAGCCTGATAGACCGATAAACACACATAGGCCTGAGAAGATGATTGAACGCCCAGCTGTAGCAACGGTTACAGCAACAGCCTCTTGAATAGACCTATTGTTGATTTCTTCCTTAAACCGATTAATGACTAATAAAGCAAAATCAATGCTAAGTGCTAATCCAATCATCGGTACAATATTCAATATGAAGATGGATAGGTCCATTTGATAACTCATAAAGTAGGTGATTCCCATCGAAGTCAAAATAGTGACGACCCCGATTACCAGTGGAATGCCAGCTGCTATTAGGCCTCCAAAAGCTAGCAGTAGCACGACTAATGCAATTGGTAGTCCGATCATTTCTGCCTTCGCAAGGTCATCTTGACTCGCTTGGTTTAAATCCTTCACGATTACAGGCTCGCCAGTCAATTGAACCTTCATCCCCTCTTCTTGCCTTAATCCTTCTCGTAGCTCTGTAATCGCGTCTCCTACCTCTTCTGCTCCTTTGTTAAGATTCAGAACAGCATAGGCCATGTCCTTCTTTAACATATCCTCTCTATTTAATGGAGAGACCGCTTCATCTACGACCTCTAGCTCGCTCGCCATCTCTAAATGCTCCCCGATAAAAGTCTTAAACTTTTCATCTGAGATTTCAGCTTCTTTTTCAAAAAATAGGATGATCGAGGATTCTGCTTGATTGAAATCCTCTTGAAGAATTTGCTTTGTTTTTCTAAATTCTCCATCGTATTCAAAACCATTTCCACCTAATACAGAGGGAAGCTTAACAGCGTAAAAACTAAAAAAGCCAATCACTAGCACCCATATAATGATAATGATTTTTCGAAAACGGTAAACGCCATTTCCCCACTTTATCATCCCTATTCCTCCTTCATCAAAAGACACTTCTTCTATTATGTAGGGGAAAATCACATTTGTATAGTAACTTCCATCAACCTCCTAATATAAAAAATCCCGCACACATAAATCGTGAACGGGATGACACTTAGTTTACAAATCTTGCTCAATTGCTTCATTAAACTCTTCTTTAATAACCTTTTTCGGCTCGCGACCAATTAAGCTAAAGATGATAATTGCGACGAATGCTAATATGAATCCTGGAACAATTTCATACAGTTCAAATGGAATAATCCCTCTTTCTGTTAGCTGTTTCCATACGACAACGGTTACAGCTCCAGTAACCATCCCTGCTAGAGCTCCATTTCGATTCATCCTCTTCCAATAAAGGGACATAATCACCACTGGACCAAAAGCAGCTCCAAAACCGCCCCATGCGTAGCTCACAAGATCAAGTACAGAAGCTCCGCCTTTTTCTGGGTTACCATTATACGCTAATATAATTGAAACAAGTGCAATTACGATTACACCTATTCGTCCGACCCATACAAGCTCTTGATCACTTGCATTTTTTCTAAATAGAGCTTTGTAAAAATCCTCTGCTAACGCACTTGAGGAAACAAGTAATTGAGAATCAATAGTACTCATAATTGCTGATAGAATCGCTGCAAGTAAAATCCCAGATACCCATGGATTAAATAATAGATCCGCAAAGAAAATAAATACTTTCTCACTATTATCTACATCTCCAACAATAAGCGGATCGTTTGCAAAGGAAGCAATCCCTACAAGTCCGACCACAATGGCGCCGACTATGGATATTGTCATCCATGTCATTCCATAAAATCGAGCTTTCGGAACCTCCTCAACCGATTTAATAGCCATAAAGCGTGTAATAATATGTGGTTGTCCGAAATATCCTAGTCCCCATGCCATAAGAGAAATGATTCCTAATCCTGACATTGTATCTACTGCGTCTAGGTAAGACGGATCTATTTGTCTAACCTTATCCATCGTCTCTCCCCAGCCGCCAAGATCAACAATTGCGATAATAGGTACCACAATGAGTGCAAGAAACATCAATAAGCCTTGGAAGAAATCCGTCCAGCTTACCGCTAAAAAACCACCAAGGAACGTATACGAAATGATCACAATCGCTCCAATTAATAACGCGGTATTATAAGTCATCCCAAAGGTTTCTTGGAAAAGAAGGGCTCCTCCCACAAGACCTGATGACGCGTAAAATGTGAAAAAGATTAATATTACGAGAGCAGATATCACACGTAATAAACGTGATCGATCCTTAAAGCGGTTTTCAAAAAAGTCGGGGACCGTGATTGAATCGTTTGAAACCTCGGTATAGGAGCGTAATCTTGAGGCAACAAATTTCCAGTTTAAATAGGCACCAATTAGTAAACCTACACACATCCAAATTGAATCTAATCCTGTGGCATACGCTAATCCAGGTAACCCTAGTAATAACCATGAACTCATATCAGAAGCACCTGCGCTTAATGCGGTTACTCCCGGTCCTAAGCTTCTTCCTCCTAATACATAGTCAGATAGATTACTAGTTAACTTGTATGATACTAATCCAATGATCAGCATTGCTACTAAATACACAATAAAGGTTATTAACGTTGCAGTTTCCATTGATTTAAAGCATTTCTCCTTCCAATACATAAATTTTGCTATAGACGAATGCAGGTTCTTTCTATTCATTATTTATGAGAAAATATACAATTTAATCTCTTTCAGACAGATAGAATATACCATTCAACCAAAGCCCTAACTCGCCACAACGCTATAAATCGTAACATAGTTTTCACCTTATAACAAAGTGAAAATTCAGATAACCTGAAGTGAAATGAATAATAATACAAAATATTTGCATATATTTTTATGAAATCGTTTACATTTTAATATCTATTCAGAGAAATTTATAAAATTAAGTTACTAAATTGATGAATTTTCAATAAAAAACAAGGAAAGAGTGAGCTGATACAAGCAGCTCACTCTGGAATATAGAAAATAGAAGGGGGCGCTCTTTTTTTAAAAATTCTCGTCTTCAACGCGCTTATGATGGCCTTTTGGCTCTAGTTTTCTTCTACTTTTGGTCTTCATCTGCCTTATGATGGCCTTTTGCCTCTAGTTTTCTCCTACTTTTGGTCTTCATCGACCTTATGCTGGCCTCTTAGCACTTGTTTTCTCCTACTTTTGGTCTTCATCTGCCTTATGATGGCCTTTTTACTCTAGTTTTCTTCTAGTTTTGGTCTTCATCGGCCTTATGACGGCTCTTGTTTTTTGCTATTTTTGGGTCTTCATCGCCTAAGGCTCGCGCGCTCTCCAAGTCTATAGTTTCTTATCTTTCATTCAATTCCCTTAGGCGTCAATCGCCTTCCGCTTCTTTCTTGTATGCAAATTCCGTTACATCGCCGCCTTGGCCTCTTCAAATTCATCTTCAATTTCCTTAGGCGGTGCTTTTGTTGCAAGGCTAAAGATTATTATGCTTAATGTACAAATGAGAAAGCCAGGAACAATCTCGTATATTTCAAATAAGCCTCCAGATAGCTGCTTCCATACGATGACGGTGATCGCTCCACTTATAATACCTGCCAATGCTCCATTTCGGTTCATCCGCTTCCAGAAAAGAGAGAGAATAATGACCGGTCCGAAGGCAGCACCAAATCCTCCCCATGCATAGCTGACTAGACCTAGAACAGAGCTTTCTGGATTCATCGCTAGCACGATCGCAATGATGGCGATTACAACTACGGAGATTCGCCCAACCCATACTAGCTCTTTTTCACTTGCATTTCGTTTAAAGATCGCTTTATAGAAATCTTCTGCCACTGCACTTGATGAAACAAGCAACTGAGAATCTATCGTACTCATAATCGCTGATAATATAGCAGCGAGTAAAATTCCCGCTACCCATGGGTTAAATAATACTTGCGTAAAATCAATGAATACCGTTTCTGGGTCTGATAATGGCATATCAGCAAAGTAAGCAATCCCTGCAAACCCAGTAAATACAGCACCAAATAACCCTAGTACCATCCACACGACTCCAATTAAACGTGCTTTAGGAACGTCCTTTGTTGATCGTAACGCCATAAACCGCGTGATTATATGTGGTTGACCAAAATACCCTAACCCCCACGCCATAGAAGAAATGATTCCAATCGCCGTCGTCCCCGCAAAAACATCTAAGCCTTCAGACTTTAATGATCCTACTGTCTGCACGGCTTCGTTCCATCCACCTACTTCATTGATTGCTGCAATGGGCACTATGATCAAGGCAAAGAACATTAATATCCCTTGAACAAAATCTGTCCAACTTACCGCGAGGAAACCTCCTAGGAAAGTATAAGAAATAATGACGATTGCACCAATCCAAAGGGCAGTTGAGTATTCCATTTCAAAGGAACTCTCAAACAGCTTGCCGCCGGCTACCATCCCAGAAGAAGTATAGAAGGTAAAAAACAGCAAGATTACTAATGCAGAAAATACACGTAAGAGCTTTGAACGATCACGAAAGCGATTTTCCAAATAATCCGGAATTGTAATTGAATCCCTTGATACCTCTGTGTAAGCTCGGAGGCGTTTCGCTACAAATTGCCAATTGAAATACGCCCCAATAGCCAAACCTATACAGATCCAAATACTCGAAAACCCAGCGACATACGCGGCCCCTGGTAGACCTAGTAATAGCCAACCGCTCATATCAGACGCACCAGCACTTAATGCTGCTACTCCAGGTCCTAACGTTCGCCCACCTAATACATAATCTGATAAATTATTGGTCATTCGGTAAAATAAAATTCCAATTGCAAGCATCCCAGTTAAATATACAATAAATGTAACTAACGTTGGCATTGACATATAAAATTACTCCCTCCTCTCAGTGAAATACGTGATAATTGATAGCAAGATTAACAATGGCATCGGTACAAACAGCCAAAAGATTGTCGCAGCTGAAAGGTCCATCCTTTCACCTCCTTTTGTCCCCTTTATTATTGCTTATGCAGTCTGTACACTGAATATGAGGCTTTCTACAAGATTACAAGATCTGCATTCCATCTTTAGCTTTATCTGGTACTAATCATAATGCCGTTTGGTAGCGTCGGTATCTATCCTTGAAACAACAAAAACCCCCTCTCTCAAAAGAAAGGGGGGGTTCTAGTAATAGTTTAGTACATTTCAGAAGTTGTCTTCGCTTGCATATGAAGAAGTAGGTAGTCCGGGCCACCTGCTTTTGAATCGGTTCCTGACATGTTGAAGCCACCAAATGGTTGGTATCCAACAATCGCACCTGTACAGCTACGGTTAAAGTATAGGTTTCCAACATGGAAGTCTTCACGAGCTTGCTCGATGTGTGCACGGTTTCTTGTGATGACAGCACCTGTTAAGCCGTACTCTGTGTTGTTTGCGATCTCGATTGCCTCAGAGAAATCCTTCGCTTTTGTGAAACCAACAACTGGTCCGAAGATTTCTTCCTGCATTAAGCGGTCTGTTGGCTTTAGGTCAGCTACTACAGTTGGTTGAATGAAGAAGCCTTTTGAGCTGTCCCCTTCTCCTCCTGCCATTAACTTTCCTTCTTGCTTGCCCATTTCAATGTAGCTCATAATTTTATCAAATGCGCTTTGGTCGATAACTGGACCCATGAAATGGCTTTGTTCTTCAGGGTTTCCAACAGTTAATTCCTTCGTTAATTCCACTACACGGTTTAACACGTGATCGTACACATCTTCAACGATTACCGCACGTGAACAAGCTGAACATTTTTGGCCTGAGAAGCCGAATGCGCCTGCAACGATGGATTGTGCCGCTAGCTCAAGATCTGCATCGCTATCAACGACGATTGTATCTTTCCCGCCCATTTCAGCGATTACGCGCTTTAACCAGATTTGGCCATCGTTTAGCTTGGATGCACGCTCATAAATGCGTAGACCTACATCACGAGAGCCAGTGAATGAGATGAAGCGAGTGTCCTTATGGTCAACTAAGTAATCACCGACTTCTGCACCGCTACCTGGTACGAAGTTCAGAACGCCTGCTGGTAGACCTGCTTCTTCCATCACTTCTACGAATTTCGCAGCTACTACTGGAGTCGTTGAAGCTGGCTTTAATAGAACTGGGTTCCCGGCTACAATCGCAGCCACTGTTGTACCTGCCATGATCGCAAGTGGGAAGTTCCAAGGTGAAATAATGACGCCTACTCCTAAAGGAATGTAGTCATAACGGTTATATTCATTCGGACGGCTGTTCACAGGAACTCCGTCTTTGATTTTTAACATTTGACGAGCATAAAATTCGAGGAAATCGATTGCTTCTGCTGTATCCGCATCCGCTTCCTTCCAAGGCTTCCCTGCTTCTTTTGTTAGAAGGGCAGAGAACTCATGCTTGCGGCGACGGATGATCGCAGCTGCTTTGAATAGAACGTCCGCACGTGTTTCTGGCTTCACTTTTCTCCACGTTTTGAACGCTTCAACTGCCGCTTGCATTGCTTTTTCCGCAAGCTCTTTGTTTGCCTTTGATACACGGCCGATCATTTCTTCTTTATTTGCTGGATTAATAGAGACGATTTTGTCTTCTGTAGAGATACGCTCTCCACCGATTACTAAATCATAATCTTGACCTAAATAGCTTTCTACTTTCTTTAACCCTTCTAAATAAGCTTGACGATTTTCCTCTACAGAAAAATCCGTAAATGGCTCATGCTTGTAAGGTTGCACCATTTCCATACGCCTCCTATGTAATGTATTTAGCAATGACAAAAAGTCTTACTAGATAAAACGTTTTCATCCACTACACATTTTACACGATTCATATCTTATCTTCAAACATTCGAATAGTTGTTTATTTTCTAAATTCAACTTTTTCTAATGACTGGTTATTAGTTAGTGGACTCTGGAGCTTTTTTAGCATGGCTAGTGATTGTGTGGTAACCGTTGAATAGGTAGTTATTAATAGAAATTGGTCATTTTTGAAATATGCTCTCTAAAAAAGACAAAGAATACTAGGCACGTTCACATAGTGAAAGAGGCAGGTCTCCTGCCTCTTTCAACATTAATTATAGATATGAACAAATGGTTCGTCCTGATTGGCCTTCCGTACGATTAATGCTTCTTGCCCATTAACGGATGAAACTTCTACCTGAACGGTAATATACTCAGGAAAGTGCTCCATGACCAGCCCTGCTACATATTGGGTAAAGCCAACTGCTTCTGCTTTCCCGTAGAACTGAATGGGGATGGAGATATTTAGTTCTTGTAGCTGACCTTGTACATAGAACGCTTTTCCAATGACTCCGTTGAAGTTAGGGAAATACTCTTCTACATCTTGCTTAAAGTTTAGGAAAAAGGTTAGATCGTCACGATGCTTATCCTTCGCATCGTCAGATGGAAAAAGAAAATATTCTTCTTCTACCTTTTCCCATTTATTAATTGAATTGCTTCCCTTATCTACCTTTGAATAAGCAAAAAAGTTACCAGGTACTACGGATGCACGGTCTTCCTGTTCGAATAGTGCAATCGTAATCGGCACATCCTTGAGGTCGTCTTTGTTTCGAAGCCTTTTGATTACCTCTTGAGCGATTTTTTTTCCTTCTCGTTCAACTGCGTCATGATCGATTTGCTTTTCAAACGTCGCTCCATATTGGACCTTTTGATAATAATGAACGGAATTCATTGCTAGCCCAATGACAACCCCTTTTAATCGTACCGTCCCATCGTCATCCTTCTTTAAGTAATTATGCTCAAGGATATGGGCTAAATAGATCGGATTTTTTTCGTTTCGTTCCTTAATATCTCCCTTACCCTCGTCTAAGGGATTAAGTCCAATATTTTCTTCATCGCTTAAGCCGTTTTCCTTTAACTGCTCTTTCGTATACTGCCGATTCAGCCACAAACGAACCTCGTCACGCTCTAAATATTGGCCTTCTTGAAACAGATAATTTTCCGGATCAAACGCCGTTTGGGCCATCCTCATTAAACCTGTTTCAAATTCATTAATATCATAGCGTGTATTAATGTTGTTCACGACTAGACCTCTTGCCTCACTTGGTTCAAAAGGCAGCAGTGTTCGATAAAACTGATCGGATATTTGATATTTTGGAATGATCGCTTTCTTCTTCGTATCTTCATTCTCTTGTACAACCTCTTCTTCCTTTTGGAAGTTTGGTGCACAACCAGTTAATAAAAGAATCAGAGAAAGAGCGATCATCGATAATTTTCTCACGCTTCCACACCTCTATTTACTTAGTTCTTCAAGCAGCTTCTCCTCAGACCATACCTCGATTCCCAATTCCTCTGCTTTGGCTAGCTTTGATCCCGCATCTGCCCCAGCTACGACAAGATCTGTCTTCTTACTAACACTTCCTGCTACTTTTCCACCAAGCTGCTCAATCTGATCCTTCGCTTCATTTCGGCTCATTTGCTCGAGTTTGCCCGTTAAAACGACTGTCTTTCCTGCAAAAAACGAATCAGAGTCTTCAACCGAAACGGGCTTTGGTCCTTTGTATTCCATATTTACACCTGCTGAAACCAATTCTTCTAAAAGCTCTTGAACTTCTTCCATATCAAAAAATGTCACAATCGAATCGGCCATTTTGTCTCCGATTTCATTGATAGCCGTAAGCTCTTCTCTCGAAGCTTTCGCAAGCTCGCTCATTGTCCCAAACGTTTGTGAAAGTGTTTTCGCTGCTTTGGCACCTACATGACGTATACCCAAGCCAAATAACAATTTTTCAAGAGAGTTGTCCTTTGAAACCTCAATTGCTTGTAAAAGATTATTAGCCGACTTTTCTCCCATACGTTCAAGCTGAATTAATAGATCATATGTAAGCTTATACAAGTCAGCTACATCTTGAATCAGCTTTTCTGCAAACAGCTGGCTAATCACTTTCTCCCCAAGGCCATCAATGTTCATCGCATTTCTTGAGACAAAGTGAATGAGCCCTTCACGGATTTGCGCTGGACATTTCGGATTCATACAGCGTAGGGCAACTTCTTCCTCTAAACGAACGAGCTCGCTTTCACATTCCGGGCAATGTGTTGGCATGGAAAATTCCATTTCATCACCTGTGCGGCGGTCTGCTAGTACATTTACAACCTCAGGTATGATATCACCAGCTTTCTTAATAACCACTTGATCACCAATTCGAATATCCTTCTCACGAATCAAGTCCTCATTGTGTAAGGAAGCTCGCTGAACAGTTGTACCTGCCACTTGTACCGGCTCTAATATAGCAGTAGGTGTCACAACCCCCGTTCGGCCAACACTTAACTCAATATGCTTTAATGTAGTAACAACTTCCTCTGCTGGGAATTTATAAGCGATTGCCCAGCGAGGACTTTTGGCAGTTGTACCTAGCTCTTTTTGCTGATCAAGTGAATCAACCTTGATCACAATACCATCAATTTCGTACGGAAGGCTCGGCCTTTTTTCCACCCAACCATCTACATATTCAATGACCTCTTCAATCGTTGGGCATGTTTTTCTTTCTTTATTCGTTTTGAAGCCAAGCTCATCTAAATATGTGAGGCCCTGGCTATGGGAATGGATATTTAGCTCACCTATGTTGGCAATGCTATACAGATAAATATCAAGGTTACGAGATGCTGCCATCTTAGGATCAAGTTGACGTAAAGAACCTGCAGCTGCATTTCTAGGATTTGCAAATGGCTCCTCACCTTTTTCAACCTTAGCCTGATTAAGGGATTCAAAGGACTTTTTTGGCATAAATGCTTCGCCTCGTACCTCCATGGTCACTTCATCTTTTAAACGAAGGGGAATCGAGCGTATCGTCTTTAAATTAGACGTAATATCTTCCCCAATCGTGCCATCTCCTCTAGTAGCGCCTTGCATGAAAAGGCCGTTTTCATAGCGAAGCGATACGGCAAGACCATCGATTTTTAATTCACATACATAAGTGAATCGATCTCCTACAGCTTGACGAATCCGACGATCGAAATCTCTCAAGTCCTGCTCGTTAAACGCATTCCCTAAGCTCAGCATCGGAATTTCGTGCTGAACCTTTTCAAACATATCAAGAATGCTTCCGCCCACACGCTGAGAAGGCGAATCAAGTGTCTTTAATCCTGGAAAAGCTTCTTCTAATTGAATAAGCTCATGGATTAATTGATCATATTCTGCATCTGGTACGGATGGCTTGTCTAATACATGATATTCATAATTATATTGATTCAACAGCTGATGTAATTCTTGTACTCTCTGTTCTGCCATTTGAAGGTCCATAATGCCAGCCCTTTCTTCGTTCATATTGCTTATATTTTTTGAATTGGAGCAAATTTAGCAAGCAAACGTTTAATACCTACTGGACTTGGAAAAGCAATATCTAGCTCTTTTCCTTCCCCTTCACCCTTTACACTTACGACCGTTCCAATTCCCCATTTTTTATGCTCAGCTTTATCTCCAACTCCCCAGCCAATTTCGTCTCCACCAGTTGAAGTTGACATCGGCCTCATCACAGGTTTTCTCATCTGCTGGGCTTGTGGTCTTGCTCCACCAAACGGAGATGCTGCTCGAGAGGGTTGACGAGTCTGTACTCCCTCTAACAGATTCTCAGGAATTTCACTAATAAAACGAGATGGAGGATTCATATTTGTCCGGCCAAATAGAGTACGCATTTGCGCATTCGTAATAAATAATTCTTCTTCAGCACGAGTAATTCCAACATAAGCGAGACGGCGTTCTTCTTCCATCTCCATTTCCTCCATCAGAGAACGACTATGAGGGAATACCCCTTCCTCTAAACCGATTAAGAATACAACAGGAAACTCTAACCCTTTTGCTGAGTGAAGTGTCATTAGGACAACCGAGTCGACCTGCTGTCCATCATCATCTAACCGATCTATGTCAGCAACTAGAGCTAGGTCCGTTAAGAATGCAATCAAGCTTTTATCTTCACTACTGTCTTCGAAATTTTTCGTAACCGACAAGAACTCGTCTATGTTTTCAAGTCTGCTCTGCGCTTCAATTGACTTTTCTGCCTTCAGCATGTCGCGGTAGCCTGATTTCTCAAGCACCTCTTCTACTAATTCTGTAACAGATAAGTATTCCTGCATTTGAGTATAGCCTCTTATCAGATCTCGAAATTCTGCTGCGGCTTTCGTTATTTTCGGGCTTACTCCGACCAAGTCAATCGCATCCAAGGCTTGATAAAGGGACATATCATGCATTTGAGCGAAATTAGCAATCTTATCAAGGGAGGTTGAACCTATTCCACGCTTTGGAACATTAATGACCCGCTGCAAGCTGATATCGTCATCTGGATTGGATATCAGTCGAAGATAAGCTAGTATATCCTTAATTTCCTTCCGATCATAGAACTTAATTCCACCAACGATGGAGTATTCAATATTCGACTTGAGCAGTACTTCCTCCATCACACGCGACTGAGCATTGGTACGATATAAGATTGAAATATCTGAAGGCTTTCTTTTTCCGCTATCAAGCATTTCTTTAATCTTTCCTGCAACAAACTGAGCCTCTCCTTGCTCGCTGTCTGCTCGGTAATAATTGATCTTATTTCCTTCCGCATTCTCCGTCCAAAGATTCTTTGGCTTTCTGTTCGCATTGTTTTGAATGACTTCGTTCGCAGCTAACAAAATGCGCTTCGTGGAACGATAGTTTTGCTCTAGGAAAATAGATGTTGCTCTAGGATAATCCTTTTCAAAGGAAAGGATATTCGCAATGTCTGCACCGCGCCAACGGTAGATTGACTGATCCGAGTCACCGACAACACAAATATTTTGAAAGCGAGAAGCGAGCTGTTTAACTAGCATATATTGTGCACGGTTTGTATCCTGATACTCATCGACATGAATATATTGGAATTTTCTTTGATAGTACTCGAGCACTTCTGGAACGCGTTGGAACAATTGAATCGTGATCATAATTAGGTCATCGAAATCTAGTGCTTGATTTTTTCGCAAGCGTTTTTGATATTCCGTATACACATCACTAACCACTTGATCAAAATAAGCACCTGTTGTTTTTGCGAACTCTTCTGGTGTAATAAGCTCATTTTTCGCACTGCTAATAGACCCTAAAATAGCTCTTGGGTCAAACTTTTTCGGATCAATATTTTTTTCTTTTAATATTAGCTTTATGACCGATTGTTGATCAGTTGAATCGAGAATTGTAAAATTTCGATTGTAGCCGATTCGGTCAATATCTCGGCGTAAAATCCTTACACACATGGAGTGAAACGTCGAGATCCAAATATCATCCGCCGCTCCGCCTAACATACTTTGAATTCGCTCTCTCATTTCGCGGGCTGCTTTATTTGTAAACGTAATCGCTAGAATGTTATAAGGATTTACACCCTTTTCGACCATTAAATAAGCAATTCGGTGTGTCAGAACCCGCGTCTTACCACTCCCTGCTCCTGCCATAATTAATAAAGGTCCATCTGTTGCTTTTACCGCATTTTGCTGTTCTGGATTCAATCCATTTAATAATTTATCTGTTAAAAATTGCATTTCGTTTCCACCACCACACAAACATATGTTCTTGTATTGATTGTACCGATTATTAACTCATTTATCAAATCACTTTTGCTGTTTCAACTGTTTTTAGCGCTTCTTCTAAATCTTCATAAATAACATTGCCGACTACAATAACATCCGCTCTACTAGCCATTTCTTTAGCCTGTTCAATCGTACGAATGCCACCGCCGTAAAATAACTTCGTATGTTCAAGTGTATTTTTTACCTTTTCAACAAGTTCAGGGTCACCATATACGCCGCTATATTCTAAATAGAAGATTGGCAAATGGAACATTTTTTCCGCCATCATCGCATAGGCAATGACATCCTCATCCGCAATATTTGCTTCCGCACCAGTCAATTGCGCTGCCTTACAATTTTCATTTAAGATACAATAACCCTGCATAAAGATTTCTTCCCAATTCATTAAATCGCCAAATTCCTTGACCGCTTCATGATGGAGACCGGTAATCCATCTTGCCTCTTTGCTATTTAGGACCGTTGGAATGAAATATAAATCAAAGCCAGGAGTCACAGAATCCATATTTGAAATTTCTAATACACAAGGCACTGTAAAACGTCTAATTCGCGCCATCAAATCTAACACCTTTTCGAGAGTTACTCCGTCCGTTCCTCCCACAATGATCGCATCGGTACCAGATTCACAAATTTTCTCTAAATCCCCATCGGAAATTTCTTTATTGGGATCTAGCTTAAACACATGACGCCACTCATGAACATTGTACATCCAAATTGCCTCCATTCTATTATTCCATTACATCATTATAGCATTTGTTAATTTAATTAAAAAAGAATAGAAAGTAGAGTTTTCGATTATGGAGTGATAGCTCAGAAAGCAGAATAAGGTTCATTCAAGTAAGTCCCGCATTCAAATCATTTAGAACGATTGCTCTTCATCATTCTGCTACTACGCTAGAAGATTTCGCTCCACATAAAGCTCAGTCGCTTCCTTATATCACGTTTCCCCTTGGGATCGGCACAAAATTCTAATTCAACAAGCATATTTTCCACTCACTATTTCCGTTTATCGATTTTTTTCTCTCATTAAAAAAACCGAGTGAAGGGTAAATTCACTCGGTTTTTTTCTTTATTCTTCTGTTGGAACTTCTTCTTTGATTCGATCAAGCGCCATTTCGTAAGCATCGTTTCCGTAATTTAAGCTACGCTTAACACGGGAGATGGTCGCTGTACTCGCACCTGTTTCAGTTTCAATTTTATGATAGGTTTTCCCTTCACGTAACATGCGAGCTACTTCAAGACGTTGAGCCAATGATTGAATTTCATTCACAGTTGCAAGATCATCGAAAAATCGATAGCATTCTTCTAAGTCTTTTAATGATAAGATTGCATTAAACAACTGATCTAATTCTTTCCCTCTTAGTTTATCAATTTGCATGTTTCAATACTCCTTCTATTCCATCTATTCTATAGAAACCATTTGATCGATTCCTGGACTGGTAGGTACAACATTGATCCACGTTTTCCCTTGTGTGAGGCCCACTTCTTTCCCATTTGCGAATGGAATAATTTTGCCATCGACATTTTTCCAATCGACTTCGTTTCGTTTCCCTTTTTGTATTAAATAGCCTTTTCCACCTGACGTCAAGTTAATTTCTCTTCTTCCTGATGCATCGATGATTTCGTGTTCCATTTCCACAATGAAAAGGTTGTCTATTAACACAGGCTCTTCTGATTCCATATCATTGGTCAGTTCACCATTTGTATATCGTTTATACTTCTCAAGCTCTTCGTCGTATTCATAGGTGAGATGAAATAACGCATTTGAAAAATAAGAAATCATAATCGACTTCGCTTCGGTCCCTTGAAGTGCTTTCACCTCTTTCTCCGTTAAAAAGGTAAGTGAAGCAGGAGGTGATTTCATTTCATAATCATTTTCCTTTGCACCCTTTATGATGTTCTCAAAGGTAATATAGGAATTATGAGGTGCTTGGCGGAAGCTTGCACGTTCGAATAGGCTTCCATCGTATTCCATTCCATTTATGTTATCAATATAACCAGATGTAAGCATTTCTTTTGCCTCAGGGCTCCAGCCATGTGCAATATATAGGCTATTATATCCTTTGGCTAAGTCAATATAATAATCCCTTGAGCTACGAACAGGTCCTACCTTTTCTGGTTGTTCACTTTGAAAGATAGCTAAAAAACGAGTGATATTGCCTTCAGCCAACAATTCATAAATAATATCTGCTTGATGAAGTCCTGATTGAGGTCTGGCCTTAGGGTCATTATTAATCATAACCGCGACGGCTCTACCTCCAAAATCTTCGTTTGTTCCGACTCCCGTTAACGGGAAATGATTCGTATATTCGGTATCAGCTTCTACCTTTTTTACGACCTCTTCTGATGATTCTTCTTTCGGTTGGACGTCTTCTTTTCCGCTACAGCCTGACAGAAGTAGCAGGGCAACTGCTGAAACCCCTAACCATTTTTTATACATAAAACACCCCTAGTACATCTATTATCACGATTCGTTCTATATCTCTTTTATATTTTAACGCATTATCGACGGAAAGAGTACCATTTTATTCATCACATCATACATTCCTCGTTGGGTAATTCGAATATAAGGTAGATGTGTGGACGAAAAGAATAATAACGAGTAGATTGGATCGGCAAAGCGATAGCCTTTTACTTTTAAATATGTGAGAAGCTGCTTTTCTACCTCAATTAGCTCTTCTACTGATTGAGCAGACATCGCTCCTTTTAATGGCAATGGGATTTCTTGGACAATGCTACCGTTTTCAGCAGCTACAATTCCCCCACCCATTTCTTTCATACGTTTAAAAGCTGTCATCATATCCGCTTTATTCTTTCCAATTAATATGAGATCTCCCGTGTTCGAAAAGGAGCTAACGAACCCTGACAATTTGCTGGCAAACCCCTTTAATATCGTATTAATGCGCCATTTCCCATTTCGATCAATCAGCATAAAAAAGCATTCATCATGTGTATGCGGGAGTTCATCATACGATGCATCAATAGAGACAGAATATGGCTTTGTAATCACTGCATTCTCCATTTGAATACCAAAAGGCATTGAGAATTGTAGGTCATCCATCGTTAATTCCCAATTAATTTCGAGGGGATCTAGTCCGTTTTCCCTCCAATTAATTGGTTGGTACGCATCTTCAACTACTTGATGTTCACGCTTCACCCATTTCCCTTTTGCTATAACCGATACAGGCGTCGGATTTGTTTCTTCTGTAAGGAAGTTAATATTTGCTACTCTACCGGTTGCAATGTTTCCATGTAAATATTCAATATTATAGTACTTCGCCACATTAACAGTACCCATATTATAGGCGTCAATAATAGGTACTCCCTTTTCAATTGCGATTCGAATCATCTGATCAATGATTCCTTGCTCATAAAATGAGGCGGATGACCCGTCTGTTGTTAACATACATTTATCATAGGTTGTAATACCTATTTCGTGCATTTCGTCTAATAGCTTCGCTAAATCTGGACGAATCGACGAGTTTCTTAAGGATACGGTATACCCCTGCATTAAGCGGTTAAAGACATCTTCACCTGTCATGGATTCGTGATCACAATCGGCACCAAACAACATCATTTTCGCTAAAGTTTTTTCTGAAGCACCAGGAAAATGCCCTTCGATTTGCTTTCGCATTCTTTTAGCTTCTTGAATCCAATGGAGCATTAGATCATCGCCATCAAGCAACCTTGGCCAACCCGTCAATTCGCCTCCCTGAAGAACTGCATCATGTTCAAGCCAGGATTTCACTTCGCTATGTGAAAATGTAAATTCTTCATTTTGTAGTTCTGTTTGGGCATCAAAACGGCACCACCAGTACATGGTGGATGGAATATTTCTCATTTCCCTTAATAAGGAAAATGCTTTCTTTTTCTCGAGTTGAAGCATCAATGCCATATTGTCGTTAATTAATACGGTTGTTCCAAACTGGGATGCATACCGAGCAAAAGAATGGGGATTATATAACTGAAACGGATGGGCATGTGGTTCTATATAGCCTGGAACGAGCAAATAATTTGAGCAATCAATAATTTCCGTATGCTCAAGCAAATCTGGTGTCCTATCGCCTACATAGACAATTCGATCTCCGTATATCCATATATTTGCCGTCATCCATTTTCGAAAGGTCTGGTTTAGGTATTTGGCATTCTTTAGAAGTATAGTGGGTGCAAGCTTTCCATCTAAGACGGAAACCTGGTCACGCAAATGTTTGTTTTTCCAACGATAGCGCTGTTCCAGCACGAATCTCCCCTCCTTACAGATCGATAAATGAAAACCCTTTCATTGTTCGTTTACTTATACTACCATATTTCGTTATTTAACGCATTAAAGATAAACAAATTAGATTGTTAATATTATGTGAAGGAGCGAAAACATATGAACACAAAGCCGAATATCGGGATCCTAAATTCCCTCATCCGAATTACAATCGGCCTAACCATTCTTTCTTGGAGTACAGCCAAGCTTGTCAAAAGACCCTGGCGTGATTCCTACTTATTGATGGCGTGTATTGGTGCCATGAAGGTTGGAGAAGGAATCGTCCGTTACTGTCCATTAACTGCATTGTATGATATGGGTCAAGCCATGATGCAAAACCGAACTGAATCTGAACAAAATGAAGATCAAATGATTCCTTATAACCCATCTTAGAATAGCAAATGTCATGCATTGGATTTTTATTTAAGAGATGTGAAAGGGTAGAACCAGCGTGTACTCGCACTTAATGCCGCAAACCTAACTATTCATATTTATATAGGGTTATTCCCTAAAAAATGGTTGTTTCATTCCAGGTATACAAAAGCTAGCATTTTGGAGCGGAGGGATGCGAGACCCTAGCTGGAGCAGTGGGACAGGTGATCCCCCTCACAGGCGAAGCTGAGAATGCTCACCGCCCTCCCCGCTGCAAGCGAGTATTCTGGAGAAACTGCCCATGTTTCAAAAGCACAATGCATACGAAAACAGGCTTCTATATAGAAAGGTCCGATTCCACAGTACGAATCAGACCTTTCCGTTCATTTTGAAAAAGGAGTTGCTTATATCATGTTTCTAGAATACATTAGCGATATGTCTTTTGTTCTAATTACATTAATTGGGAGCATTGTGGCTATTCTGTTTGTATATTTCCGCAAGTCTAACAGAAAGCGCGCTCGATAGCCTTAAACCCTATATCTTTTCGATAAAATACATCTTCGCACTGAAGGTGCTTTAGCTCTTCGTATACTCTCTGTTGAGCTTCTTTCAGATCAGGGGCTTTGGTTCCAACTAATAACACTCTTCCACCATTAGTGACAAATTCCCCTGCTTCATTCTTTACAGTGCCGGCATGAAAAACATATTGGTCTTTTGACAGGTTTTCAATCCCTCTTAGAACGGCCCCTTTGTCATATGCTTCTGGATAGCCTTTAGCAGCTATTACTACACCTAGCATGGCTTGAGAATCCCACACTAACTCAGGTGTTTCTCCGTTTAACAAAGAAAGGATCGTTTCAACTAAATCAGACTGTAATCTTGGAAGAATAACTTGTGTTTCAGGATCACCGAATCGAGCATTGAATTCAATTACCTTTGGACCTTTTTCTGTACTAATCAGCCCTGCATATAAGATTCCACAAAAGCTTCGATCTTCTTGAAGAAGTGCCTTTGCAGCAGGTTGAAGAATCGTCTCAATTGCTGTTTGAACAATTGAGGCTTCTATATGTTGAACTGGAGAATAAGCTCCCATTCCTCCTGTATTCGGTCCTTGGTCGCCGTCAAATGCCCGCTTATGATCCTGAGCAATCTCTAGTGGAATGACCTTATCCCCGTTTACAAAAGCCATTAAAGAAAATTCCTCACCAGCTAGAAACTCTTCAATGACAACCGTTGAAGAAGCATCTCCAAATTTTTTGTGAGCGAGCATCTCTTCCACACTTGTTAAAGCTTCTTCCATTGTCATCGCAACGGTTACCCCTTTACCAGCAGCAAGTCCATCTGCCTTTATTACAATTGGAGCTCCTTTTTCCTTTATATAAGCTTTTGCCTGTTCATAATCAGAAAATACGGCGTAGTCTGCTGTTGGAATTTGATATTTTTCCATTAATTCCTTAGCAAAGGACTTGCTTCCTTCGATTTCTGCTGCACTTTGTTTCGGACCAAACACCAAAAGTCCAGCTTCAGCAAATCGGTCGGATAGCCCTTCTAATAGAGGAATTTCTGGACCAATAATCGTTAATCCGACGCCGTTTTCTTTGGCAAAAGCAAGCAGCTTTTCTTGATCATTTTCCTGAATAGCAACAAGCTCAGCCACATCTGTCATCCCGTCATTTCCAGGTGCTACAAACACCTTTTCCACTAAGGAGCTTTCACTGACTTTTCGACAAATAGCATGCTCTCTTCCGCCTCGCCCAATCACTAAAATATTCATTCCATTCACCTCTATATAGGTTAATTAATGTTTAAAGTGTCTAATTCCTGTTAAGACCATAGCCATTCCATACTCATCAGCTTTCTTAATGGAATCTTCATCACGGATGGAACCACCCGGCTGTATAATTGCTGTAATTCCCGCTTTGGCAGCAGCCTCTACCGTGTCATCCATTGGGAAAAAGGCATCCGATGCTAAAACGGCACCAGTTGACTTCTCTCCTGCTTGCTCTAATGCAATTTTGGCTGCTCCTACTCGGTTCATTTGGCCTGCGCCAATCCCTAAAGTCATATCGCTATTATTTACAACGATTGCATTCGACTTTACATGCTTAACCACTTTCCACCCTAGCTTCATTGCTTTCCATTCTTCTTCAGAAGGCTCACGCTTCGTTGCTACCTTCACTTCAGCGTGCTCTAGTGTGTAACGGTCTTGATCTTGTATCAGGAGACCTCCTTCAATTGAGGTTAGCTTGCGTTCTCCTTTTTCCTCGTGATTGAATGGAATGGTTAAGAGACGAATATTCTTTTTACTTGTTAAGATCTCTAAAGCCTCTTTTGAAAAAGCAGGTGCAATGATAATTTCAAGGAAGATTTCATGTAGTTTTTCAGCTGTTGCCTTCGTTACTTCACGGTTTAACGCAATGATTCCGCCAAATATAGACACAGGATCTGCTGCGAAAGCCTTCGCAAATGCATCATCAATCGTTTCCCCTGTTCCAACACCGCAAGGATTCATATGCTTAACAGCAACAGCTGCAGGCTCCGTGAATTCCTTTACAATTTGAAGTGCAGCATCGGCATCATTAATATTATTGTAAGATAATTCTTTTCCGTGTAATTGGTCCGCGTTCGCAATCGAGAATACAGAGCCCAGCGGTTTGCGATAAAATGCTGCTTGTTGATGAGGATTTTCCCCGTAGCGTAGCGATTGCTTTAACTCATATGTAACGGTTAGCTTTTCTGGATTTTCTTCATTAGCAAGCTCTGTCATGTATTCGGCAATCATAGCATCATAGGCAGCTGTATGACGAAATACTTTCGCTGCTAGCTTACGGCGCGTCTCTTTCTGAACGGCATTTGCTTCCTTTAGCTCTGTTAACACAGTAGCATAGTCGGCTGGATCAACAACAACTGTCACATACTCATGATTTTTGGCAGATGCACGAAGCATCGTTGGTCCGCCAATATCAATATTTTCTATGGCATCTTCTATGGTTACATCAGGCTTTGAAATCGTTTGTTGAAATGGGTAGAGATTCACACAAACAAGTTCAATTGGTTGGATTTGATGCTCATTTAACTGTTCTTGGTGAGAGACATCGTCGAATTTTGCAAGTAAGCCTCCGTGAATCAGTGGGTTTAACGTTTTTACTCGACCTTCAAGTATTTCTGGAAAACCCGTCACATCACTGACTCCCTTAACAGGAATCCCATGCTCTTGTAGCATCTTTTTTGTTCCACCTGTTGAAATAATTTCAAAATCTAATTCATGTAGCTGCTTCGCAAACTCAGCTACTCCATTTTTATCTGAAACGCTTATTAACGCACGTTTTTTCACTTTTCTTACCCCCTTGATGATAAAAGCTTTTGTAATACAGCCGGATAAAGCTCATGTTCAACCTGATGGATTTTCGCTTGAAGACTTTCTCTTGATTCATCGTCACTTATTTCAATCGCTTTCTGTGCAATAATCGGTCCTGTGTCCATTCCTGCATCTACAAAGTGAACTGTTACACCACTCACTTTCACACGTGCATCAAAGGCTTGCCCAATCGCATCCTTCCCTGGAAAAGCAGGTAAAAGGGAAGGGTGAATATTCACAATTTTACCTTCGTAGTGACGAAGGAGCGTTTCGCCAATTAAGCGCATATACCCCGCTAATACGATAAAGTCAATGTTATGCTCATGCAAATGCTCTAATATGGCTTCTTCATAAGCTGCTTTACTTTCATACTCCTTAGCTGTAAATACAAAATGAGGAATATTTGCTTTCTTCGCCCGCTCAATAGCGTATGCTTTTTTCTTATCTGAAACGAATAGTTGAATATTTGCATTGAGCTGTCCTGATTGAATGGCCTCAATGATCGCTTGAAAGTTACTTCCATTTCCAGAAGCAAAAACGGCGATATTTTTCATAGGAATCCTCCGCTTTCTGTTAGTCGTTAATTCGGACACCTTCCGTATGGCTTACCATTCCGATTGGATACGCTTGCTCACCTAAAGCTGTTAGGTGCTCAATAACTTCTGTTGCTACCGAAGGGTCAACAGCTAGAACCATCCCGGTCCCCATATTAAAGATATTGTACATTTCTTTACGATTAAGATTTCCTATTTTTTCCATAAGAAGAAATACTGGAGGTATTTTCCATTTGGATTCTTGAAGCTCTGCGCCTAATCCTTCTGGTAGCATTCGTGGAATATTTTCAATAAAGCCCCCACCTGTAATGTGAGCCATTCCTTTTACTTCAAATTTCTTCATCGTCGATAGCAGCGACTTTACGTATATTTTAGTTGGCTTTAATAGCTCTTCACCTAAAGTGGAGCCAAGCTCATCGACGTAGTCAGTTAATGAAAGCTTCGCATCCTCCAAAAATATTTTTCGAACGAGGGAATAGCCGTTGCTATGGATCCCATTTGAAGCAATTCCGATTAATACATCATCGGCTTGAATGGACTGACCAGTAATCAATTCTGATTTCTCACAAGCCCCAACCGCAAAGCCAGCAAGATCATAATCCTCTTCGCTATACATTCCTGGCATCTCCGCAGTTTCTCCACCAACTAAAGCACATCCAGCCATTTCACATCCATCAGCAATTCCTTTAACGATGGCTTCTATCTTACTTGGCTCAGCCTTGCCGCAAGCAATATAGTCTAAAAAGTAAAGCGGTTCTGCTCCTTGTACGACGATATCATTTACGCACATAGCCACCGCATCTATTCCAATCGTATCATGTTGATCCATCATAATGGCAAGCATTAGCTTTGTTCCGACACCATCTGTTCCTGAAATGAGGACAGGCTCTTTAAGGTTTAATACGGAGAGATCAAACATTCCGCCAAATCCACCGAGCCCACCTATTACTCCTGGACGCATCGTTTTCTTTACATGTTTTTTCATACGTGTAACAGCTTCGTACCCAGCTTCTATGTCTACACCTGCTTGTTTGTAAGCATTCGCCATTCGATTCTCCCCTTTTATAAGAAAAGCGACATCTGCCAATGTCGCTATTTCTTTTTATTAGACTCTATCAAAAAATGGTTAACCCTTCGTGCTTTTTCCTTAAATTGATGGCTGGGAAGCCATGGCCGTTGATTTGTAACCTAGGCACATGCTATATGCTTCCGTAGAATTCTCGAGTCTGCTATTTCAATCAACTAGAATAAGAAGCTATCTTTTATCTAACAAATAGATAAGAAGCTTCTTACACCTTCTCATAAGGATGTAGTGTAGTTGGATAGATTTCGGTTGGGTACTTTCCTGTGAAGCACGCAAGGCACTGTCCGTTGTTTTCGCCACCGACTGTTCTTCCTATTGAGTTGATCATGCCTTCTTCACTAAGAAAAGTAAGTGTGTCAGCTCCGATGATCTGCCTGATTTCTTCTACTGAATAGCTAGATGCTATGAGCTCTTCCTTAGTTGATGTGTCAATTCCGTAAAAGCATGGATGCTGGATTGGCGGGGAGCTAATGACGACATGTACTTCAGTAGCCCCTGCTTCTTTCAGCATGGTCACGATACGTTTGCTCGTTGTACCACGAACAATAGAATCATCAACCATGATGACGCGCTTTCCTTCTACAACTCCGCGAACAGGAGATAGCTTCATCTTTACACCTTGTTCTCTAAGTGACTGTGAAGGTTGAATAAAGGTTCTACCAACGTATCGGTTTTTGATTAATCCCATTTCATACGGAATTCCGCTTTCTTCTGCGAATCCGATAGCCGCTGAAATACTGGAATCAGGAACACCTGTGACTACATCGGCTTCAATCGACACTTCCCTCGCCAGCTGCTTACCCATATTTTTACGTGCTGTATGAACATTGGTGCCTTCAATATTGCTATCTGGGCGAGAGAAATAGACATACTCCATCGTACACATGGCTCGGTTGGAAGCAAGTGAAAATAAGTCTGATTGAATTCCATCATCGGTAATTGTAATAAGCTCACCTGGTTGAACATCTCTGACGAATTCAGCTCCTACGACATCAAAAGCACATGTTTCTGAAGCAACCACATAGGCATCTCCTAATCTACCAATGGATAACGGTCTCATTCCATTCGGGTCAAGCGCAATCATTAATTCTGTTTCCGTCATAATGAGGAAAGCGTATGCTCCTTTTATCATTGATAGGGCATTTTTCACTCGATCCTTTAAAGAGGAGAATCCCCCTCGTTTAATTAAATGCGCTAATACTTCCGTATCTGAGCTTGTTTGAAAGATACTCCCTTGCCCTTCTAACTGAACCTTTAGGGCATTGGCATTAACAAGGTTTCCGTTGTGCGCTAAGGCAAGGCTACCACTTTGTGAGTGAAAGAGAAGGGGCTGAACATTCTCATAACCCCCGCCACCTGCTGTCGCATATCGAACATGCCCAATGGCCGCTTTTCCTGTTAGCTCCTCCATTGCTTCTGCTGTAAAAATCTCTGCTACAAGTCCTTCACCTTTTAATCCTTTTAGCTTTTCGCCATCGGTTACAACCATTCCAGTACCTTCTTGGCCGCGGTGCTGAAGGCTGTGAAGACCATAATACGTAATTTGGGCCGCATTTGAGTGCCCCCATACGCCAAAGACCCCACATTCTTCATTTAATCCTCTTATTTCAGCAAGCATGGAATGGCTCCTTTCCAAGCCTTTGTAAGCTCAGCAACCTCCGTTACAATCAATTGCTCTCCAGCTTCGTCAGCAATTTTCAGAATAGGTAGGTCCGTTACTTCTCCGATTAATGTAGCCTCTACTAAGCGCTCAAATTCAGCTTGGTGTTCTTTCTTTACAGATAATAGGAATCGTGATTGTGACTCAGAGAATAGTGAGGCTACATGATCTCCCATTACTTTCACACTTGCCCCAAAACCATTTGAACCGATTAAGCTTTCTGCTAGGGCAACCGCTAACCCACCTTCTGCTAGATCATGAGCAGATGCTATGACACCTGATCGAATCGCTGCTAATACTTGCTTTTGGTTCTTTGCTTCAACCTCTAGTTGAATCTCTGGAGACTTGCCGAAGATTTTGCCATATGTCAGCTTTTGTAGTTCACTACCACCAAACTCAGCTTTTGTGTCTCCTAATAAATAGATAAGATCTCCTGCTTGCTTAAAGCTTTGAGTAGTTACATGATCTGTATCTTCAATTAGCCCTACCATCCCTACAACTGGTGTTGGATAAACAGCCGTGCCATTTGTTTCGTTGTAGAGTGATACATTTCCACCGATAACTGGTGAATTTAACGTACGACATGCCTCGCTCATACCATCAACTGCTTTTTCAAACTGCCAGAAGATTTCAGGCTTTTCCGGATTTCCGAAATTTAAGCAGTCAGTAATAGCAAGCGGCTCACCACCGGAACAAACAATATTTCTAGCTGCTTCTGCAACAGCAATTTTCCCGCCTGTTTCTGGATCTAAGTAGATGTAGCGAGAGTTACAATCAGTGGTCATAGCTAATGCCTTGCGTGTCCCACGGATACGTACGACAGCTGCATCAGACCCTGGAGAAACAACTGTGTTTGTGCGAACCATATGGTCATATTGGTTATAAACCCATTCTTTACTTGCAATCGTCGGTTGTTGAAGAAGCTTTATTAATGTTTCTTTATAATTATCAACAGCAGGAATGTCTTGTTCCATTGCCTGGAATTCTGTAAAATAAGCTGGAACTGCAGACGGCTTATGATATACAGGTGCATCCTCTGCAAGTGCATCTGCTGGAACATTTGCTACAATTTCTCCGTTATGAATTAAACGAAGCATTTTATCGTCTGTTACCTTTCCAATTGCAACTGCTTCAAGGTCGTACTTAGAGAACAGATCGTAAATCTCTTGTTCACGTCCTTTTGTTACAACAATTAGCATGCGCTCCTGCGACTCAGACAGCATCATTTCATAGGCTGTCATACCAAGCTCACGCTGTGGGACTAAGTCTAAATTCATTTCAATTCCAGATCCAGCTTTACTCGCCATTTCAGCTGACGAACTGGTTAAGCCCGCTGCTCCCATGTCTTGAATTCCTACTAGCGCATCGGATTGAACAAGCTCTAAACAAGCTTCAAGGAGAAGCTTTTCCATAAATGGATCACCCACTTGAACTGCTGGACGTTTCTCTTCTGATTGCTCTGTTAGCTCTTCAGAAGCAAAAGTCGCACCGTGAATTCCATCTCGGCCAGTCTTCGCTCCCACATACATGACCGTATTGCCTACACCGTGTGCCTGACCTTTTTTAATGTCTTTATGATCAATTAATCCGACACACATGGCGTTTACTAATGGGTTTCCTTCATAAGCAGAATCAAATTGAACTTCCCCGCCTACTGTTGGGATTCCGATACAGTTCCCGTAGCCTGCAATCCCTGCGACTACTTCCTTAAATAAGTACCGAACGCGAGCAGAATCCAATTCTCCAAAGCGTAAAGAGTTAAGAAGTGCGATCGGTCTTGCACCCATTGAGAATACATCACGGATAATTCCACCCACACCTGTTGCTGCACCTTGATAAGGCTCGATTGCAGATGGGTGGTTATGGCTTTCAATTTTGAATACAACTGCTTGCTCATCACCGATATCAACGATTCCCGCTCCTTCTCCAGGACCTTGAAGAACCCTCTCACCAGAGGTTGGGAACTTTCTTAGGACAGGCTTTGAATTTTTATAGCTACAATGCTCTGACCACATAACAGAAAATAAACCCGTTTCTGTATAGTTAGGCGTTCGTCCGAGAATTTTTTCAACCATCGCAAACTCTTCATCTGACAAACCCATTTCTTGATAGATCTTTTGAGTTTTTATTTGTTCTGGACTTGGTTCAAGCATTAATAACATGTGCTTCCCTCCATTGTTTTACGATTGATTGAAAAAGTTTCAGACCATCTGCTCCACCTAATAATTCGTCAACAGCTCTTTCAGGATGGGGCATCATCCCTAGTACATTTCCTTTTTCATTGACAATTCCTGCAATATTCTCTAAGCTTCCGTTCGGATTATCCTTATACGTAAAAACAATTTGATTGTTTTCTTTTAATTGCCTTAATGTTTCCTCATCACAATAGTAGTTTCCTTCGCCATGCGCGATGGGAACCGTGATGACTTCATCCTGATCATAGCAATTCGTAAACATCGTTTGGCTATTTGTTACTTTTAACTCTACTTGTTTACAAATAAATTGAAGGCTCTCATTTCTCTTCATAGCACCTGGTAGAAGCCCTGATTCAAGTAAAATTTGAAATCCGTTACAAACTCCAAGAACAGGCTTTCCAGCTTCAGCTGCTTTCACAACCTCTTTCATCACGTTGCTGAACCGGGCAATTGCCCCTGAGCGCAGGTAATCTCCATATGAAAAACCACCTGGTAACAAAATGCCATCATATTGATCTAGACTTTCTGCATCATGCCAGACATATTCAACCTCTTCACTCAGCTCATCAAGAATTGCATGGTACATATCTACGTCACAATTCGATCCTGGAAAAACAATTACCGCAAACTTCACTGAGCAACACACTCCTCTATTTCGTAGCGATAATCTTCAATTACTGGGTTAGCCAATACACGGTCACAAATTTCTTTTACGACTTCTTCAACGTTGCGATCTGTTTTCTCAAGCGTTAATTCCATATATTTACCGATGCGTACATCTGCTACATCACTGTAACTTAATGAATGTAGTGAATTCTTCACAGCTGTTCCTTGCGGATCTAATACACTTTCTCTTAACGTCACGTATACTTTTACTTTGTACATACTGATTGACCTCCCAGTCTCTCCAAAATATTTTGATAAGCATCTGTTAAATTTCCAAGGTCGCGTCTAAATACGTCCTTATCTAGCTTTTCATTTGTATCTTTATCCCATAAACGGCATGTATCCGGGGAAATTTCATCAGCCAACAGGATCTCTCCTGTCTCGTCTTTCCCAAATTCCAGCTTAAAATCTATTAAGCGAATATTTAATTCTTGGAAAAGAGCCGTTAACACTTCGTTTACTTTAAGCGCTTTCTCTTTTAATAGCTGAATTTCTTTACTTGTTGCTAGTTTGAGCTCTAGAATTTGATCATCTGTAATGATTGGATCTCCTAGGTCATCATTCTTCAAGTAGAATTCTACTAATGGTTTTGATAATCGTTTGCCTTCTTCAATTCCTAATCTTTTAGAAAAACTACCTGCTGCCACATTTCTGACAACCGTTTCTAATGGAATAATGGAAACCTTTTGAACAAGCTGCTCTGTTTCGGAAAGCTTTTGAATAAAGTGAGACGGAATTCCTTCCTGAGCAAGCTTTGAAAATAGTAAGCTCGTAATCTCATTATTCAAGCGGCCTTTGCCGATAATCTCTGCCTTCTTCTCTCCGTTGTAAGCAGTAGCAGAATCCTTATATTCAATCCAAACCACTTTTTCATCTGTTGTTTGATAAATTTTCTTTGCTTTTCCTTCATAAAGCAAGGTTCCTTTTTCCATTAGATAGCCTCCTAATATTTGAAGATTGGGAACTTTCCAAATAAATATTCTGCCCAGTTACCTATCCTGTAGGTTATCAGAAAGGAGAGCTACAACTCTCCTTTCTGTATATAACCTTTACAAGCCTAAGCGGTCAAAAATAGTATCAACATATGCTAAATGGTAGTTGTAATCGAAGCAGTCGTTGATTTCCTCTACAGATAGCCTAGAAGTAATCTTCTCTTCCACTTCAATTAAGCTGCGGAATGGAACCTGCTTTTCCCAAGCTTCCATTGCACGAGGCTGAACAGTATCATAAGCTTCCTCACGAGTTAAGCCTTTATCAATAAGCGCTAACAGTACTCGTTGAGAATAGATCAATCCCAATGTACGATCCATATTTCGCTTCATGTTTTCTGGGAACACCGTTAAATTTTTCACGATATTGCCAAAACGATTTAGCATGTAATTTAATGCAATTGTAGCATCAGGAATAATAATTCTTTCTGCTGAAGAATGAGAGATATCTCTTTCATGCCATAAGGCTACATTCTCATAAGCAGTCGTCATATAGCCACGGATGACACGAGCCATCCCTGTCATATTCTCTGACCCGATCGGATTGCGTTTATGCGGCATGGCAGATGAGCCTTTTTGCCCTTTTGCAAAAAATTCTTCTACTTCACGCGTCTCGCTCTTTTGAAGACCCCGGATTTCAACAGCAAACTTTTCAATCGAAGTAGCAATAAGTGCTAGTGCCCCCATATAGTGTGCATGACGGTCACGCTGCAGTGTCTGAGTGGAGATTGGAGCTGGCTGAATCCCAAGCTTTTCACAGACAAATTTTTCTACAAACGGATCTATATTTGCATAAGTCCCTACAGCACCAGAAATCTTCCCAAATTCTACACCAGCTGCAGCCTGCTTGAATCGGTCTAAGTTGCGTTTCATCTCTTCGTACCATAAAGCAAGCTTTAATCCAAATGTAGTTGGCTCAGCATGAACCCCATGGGTACGTCCCATCATGACTGTGTGCTTATGTTCCTTCGCTTTATTCTTTAATATTTCAATAAAGCTCTCAATATCCTTTAATAGAATATCATTCGCTTGTTTAATTAAGTAAGACAGTGCTGTATCTACAACATCTGTAGACGTTAATCCATAGTGTACCCATTTTCTTTCTTCTCCTAATGTTTCAGAAACGGCACGCGTAAAGGCAACTACATCATGTCTTGTTTCTTGTTCAATTTCAAGTATTCGGTCAATGTTAAACGATGCGTTTTCACGAATTTTTTGTACATCCTCTTTAGGAATTTCTCCTAATTCCGCCCATGCTTCACATGCTAGGATTTCGACCTCTAACCAGGCTTGAAAGCGATTTTCTTCTGTCCAAATAGCTCCCATTTCTGGGCGAGTATAACGATCAATCATATTTTATCCTCCGATCAATTCTGTTACTTCATTCCATATTCCACTTTGTTCTACTTCTTGTAGAGCCTCTTCTATTGAATCACATAATACTGTGATATGACCCATTTTTCTTTTGATTTTTGCTTCTTTTTTTCCATAAAGATGAACCTTCCAATTCCCAAGCTTAGGGATCCGTTTGATCACTTTCTCTTGATGTTCTCCTAATATATTCACCATAATTGCTGGTTTTAATAGCTCTGTTTTCCCTAATGGCCAATTGCAAACCGCTCGAATATGCTGCTCGAACTGAGAGGTCTCACATGCCTCTATCGTATAATGCCCTGAGTTATGCGGTCTTGGTGCTAGCTCATTTATGAATATCGTATCATTCTCGGTTAGAAACATTTCAACTGCAAGCGTTCCGACAAGCTCTAGTGACTCTGCAATTTGCTGTGCTTTTTGAATGGCTTGCTCTTGAGCTGTAAGGCTAATCCTTGCTGGAACAATCGTTTCATGTAGAATATTGTCAATATGGATATTCTCTCCGACCGGGAATACAGTTGTTTCCCCAAGACTGCTTCTAGCAATAATAACGGAGATCTCTTTTTGAAAAGGAATCCATTTCTCTAGAACGCAAATGCCACGATCTACAAGCTGTTTAGCCTGGTGGATATCCTTCTCTTCTCTTATTACTAGCTGACCTTTTCCGTCATATCCACCTCTCGCCGTTTTTAATACAGCTGGGTATCCAAGGCTCTCTATGTTACTAGCAATATCCTCTATTTTTTCGATGACAGCATATGGCGCAACCTCAACTCCAGCTTGTTGAATTGCTTGCTTCTCCTTCACACGGTGCTGCGTGATTTCAAGAAGCTTTGTCCCCTGCGGTACATAGGTGTTGTGGCAAAGCCAATCTAAAGCTGCTGCATCAATGTTCTCAAATTCATACGTAATCACATCGCTTACGGCAGCCAATTGCTTAATTGCTTCTAGATCATGGTATTCACCCACGACTTTGATATCAGATACTTGGCCACAAGGAGAATCTTCAGTCGGATCAAGTACAGCTATTCGAAATCCCTGTGCCTTAGCAGCAATTGCTATCATACGGCCGAGCTGTCCTCCGCCAATAATGCCTATGGTTTGTCCTGGTAATATTACTTTATTAGACAAGGTCATCACTACTTTCTAATACAGCATTTTTCGTTTCTTCTCTTAGCTGATCTAATTTATCTGCTAATGACGGTTGAAACGCTCCAAGAATCTGCCCTGCTAATAACCCCGCATTCGTTGCCCCCGCTTTCCCAATGGCTACTGTTGCTACTGGAACTCCTCCAGGCATTTGAACGATTGATAGGAGGGAATCAAGCCCATTTAATGCTTTCGATTGAACAGGAACACCAATGACTGGTAGGGTCGTCTTTGCTGCCACCATTCCAGGTAAGTGTGCCGCTCCCCCTGCTCCAGCAATAATGACTTTAAACCCTTTTTCTCTTGCCTGTTGTGCATATGTAAACATGAGATCCGGCGTACGATGAGCAGATACAACCTTTTTTTCATACCCAATTTCGAGCTTTTCAAGTACCTCACATGCATGTTTCATCGTTTCCCAGTCTGACTTACTTCCCATTATCACGGCTACTTGATTCTCCATGTTCTCCCTCCGTACCATAAGTTATATTAGAATTCTAAGCTTGTTTGCTTAGATGAAAGTGGATTTTGCCGGTTAATTGTCTATTAAACAGATAAAAGCCCAAAACAAATTGTTTCCACAACAAGGGAAAGCAATTTGTCCGGGCTTAAAAGGAAACGACCCCATAATAAAAGGACCTGTTTCGATAACGGGCATATCAGCTTTCCCTCATAGTCCAATAATTTACGGTCATTGGGTAGAAACTTATGGGCCATATTCCCATTATTATATGAGGGCTAAATTTATGTTCGTGTTTTTACTACCTATATCTTATCAACTCTGATTTGAACATGTCAACTAAAAATCGAACAATTATTAACTTGATTTATATAATGTTCGTGTTTTAACCTATTCTATTCTCTTCGCATCAAATATAATTTTTCTACCAGCAGGTTCATAATCTACCTGACCATTTTTTGTGATTTCTTTGAAAATAGGCTTTTCCGTACGGCGAACCGGGAAATACCCCTCCTCTTTTATTCGCTCTAGACAACAACTAATGGTTTCATTTTCCAAAACTTCAAACTGCTTTCTATTTGGCTGGCTCATGGAGATAACTTTCCTTTCTTAACAGATTTCACCCAGAAGCCACCATGAATGGTCTTCGGCTCATATGCAATAATAAACGCTTTAGAGTCCAATTCCTTAATGGTCTGATAGAGCTTCAATTCATATTTTCTAGGTGTCAAAATTTGCATCGCCATTCGATTTCCTTCTAAACCATTTGCTGCCCAGCTGGTTACCCCATACCCTTTTTCACGTAGAATTTTGGGAAGATCTTTATCATATTCCTTCGTAATCACATTGACAGTGATGTATCCTAGAGCAAGCTTTTCTTCAATTTTCATTCCTACCACAACACCAATTCCATAACCGATTGCATAAGCAATAAGGTTCTGAATCTCATTTAAATTATCCAATACTAGTCCTAGTCCAACGACATAAATTAGTACCTCAACTGTGCTAATAGCAGCTGCAGTGTACCTTTGTCCTTTTAACGTTAATATCATTCGTATCGTAAAAAAAGACACGTACACGATATTTATCACCAATATTATGGCTACCATTACAAAACTGTTTTCTAACACTTTACTCCTCCTTTCAAGTCACACATGGAGGAAATCTTCTACAATTTCCTACTAAGCGTTTAAAACGTAGCAATTTTCTTTCACCAAGCTGTTAATTTCCTATTTTACATAAGAAAAAGTTCTTTATGAAGTGTTTTATCTATTTTTTTAAAATTCGGTATACTACTCACTTACTTATTAAGTATGTTTTCCTGTTTCTTATTGGATGAAACAATATTTCCCCAATAAAAAAAGGACGAAATCGCCCTTTTATCCTAACACTACATATCCGAAATACAGTACAAGTACAAGTGACAAAGCAAATAAGATCAAGAAGTTTTTAACAGGCTTCCCTTTCTTGCCTCTAGATAATACTAGTTCCATTGATGCAATTACAAGTACACCGATTAACGTTTTCAGTAAAGCTAAACTAGAAAATTGATAGAGTGAGAGGAGATGACCACCTGTTGCTAAAACAAGCAAATAAAACAACCTCAAAATCATGTGTGTGATCTTTTGCCCTCTCATATTTCCTTTTCTAAGTAGACTAAAGCTCACAAAAAATAAGATAAGAGCGATAAACCAAGTTGTAACATGTGCATGAATCATTCTAATTCCTCCTATAAATAACTTCATTTGTAGAATAACAACCATCTCTAAAAAATTTCTAAAGGAACTATTAAATTTTTATTAAATAAAGATAAAAAACAAACCTACAGCTTAAAACGATAGCCTGCTCCCCATATTGTTTCAATATGTTGGGGACTTGAAGAGTTGCTCTCTACTTTTTCACGAAGCTTCCGAATATGAACCGTTACTGTCGCAACATCTCCGACTGATTCATACCCCCAAATCCGCTCAAATAGTTCTTCTTTCCTAAATACATGATTTGGATTATTCACTAAAAATAGCAATAAGTCAAATTCCTTAGAAGTTAACATCACTTCCTTACCATTTACAAATACCTTTCGATCCTCCACATCCATTTGGATATTTCCTACTATAATTTCCTTGTTTTTTGCCCCATTCTTTCCGATTAATCTCTCATACCGTGAGATGTGCCCCTTCACTCGAGCAACTAATTCACTTGGACTAAATGGCTTCACTAAGTAATCATCTGCTCCTAAACCAAAGCCCCTTATTTTATCAATATCTTCTTTTTTCGCTGATACAAAAATAATGGGGACATCCTTTTCTTTGCGGATATGCCTACAAATGTCAAAGCCATTTATATTCGGAAGCATTAAGTCTAGAATAAACAGATCATAGGTTCTTTCCATAGCAAGCTTTAGCCCCTTATCCCCTTCAGACTCAATATCGACTAGATATCCCTCGGCTTCTAAATAGTCTCTTTGCAATTCTGCAATACTTGAATCATCCTCGATAATCAGAATATTCTTCATGTTCTTACCACCCTTTTTAACGTAAAATGGATTTCTGTACCCTCTATCACATTCGGATTAACCCAAATGTCACCACCGTGCTCCTGAATAATTTGCTTAGCAATGGCTAAGCCCAAACCACTGCCTCCTCGTTGACTCGTTCGAGAAGCATCCGCTCGGTAAAAATGTTCAAATATAAACGGCATAGCCTCCTTCGCTATTCCTGGACCATTATCTTTAATTACAACCTCAACAACATCGGCTCTAACCTCACAAGATAACACCACTTGTCCATTTTCTTTATTCATATATTTGATACTATTTATTATAATATTCGAAAACACTCTCATTAACTTTTCACGATCCGCAAAAGCATAGATAGGCTTATCTCCATTATGGGCAAATGAAATGGAAACTCCTTTTTCTTCAAACTCAAGAGAAAGACCCTCTACACAATCCTCCATATATGCAATCAAATTGACATGATCAAAGTTAAAAGGAATTCGCTTAAGGTCGAGCTTAGAATATAAGAAGAGCTCATCAATCATTCCATCCATATCATTTGCTTTTTTATAAATGGTAGAAATATAACGTTCAAATTTCTCTGGGCTATTTGCAATCCCGTCCTGTATCCCTTCAACATACCCTTTGATGGAGGTAATCGGCGTTTTTAAGTCATGAGATATATTGGAAAGTAAGAGCTTCCGATTTTCCTCATACTTCAATTGAAGATCCAGTGACTTTTGCAATTGATCACGCATCTCCTCAAAGGAAGATGATAGAGCACCTATTTCATCATTTCGATTCGTCTCAATTTCAAAGTCCAAGTCTCCATCCATGATCTTCTCTGTTGCATCTTTTAATGCTGTTAATGGCCGGATAATATCCCTTGATACAAGATAAGATATCGTACCATTCGTTATCACGAGAATGAACAATAACATCACAAGTAGCCAGGGAAAATACTTTAACGTAAATTGCTCAATCAGACTCGCTTCCTTTACAAGAAAGATACTTCCTTGCTGCTGATCTGGAAAATAGAAATCGTGCTGCTCGAATTTAAACGGCTTCTGTTCGATGGTCACATAATCATGAGAATGCTTCTTAAATGCTCCAAAAGGAGTTAAGAATTCAGCAAATGAGTAGCTATTAATTTCCTTTGAACGAAAGATGATATCCTCTTCTACTCGGACAATTAAAAATAGATTTGATTCACTTAAGCGCTCACTAATTTCCTCTAGATACTCTGGATTAACTAATTGGTTCGAGCTGTATGTAGTCATCAGCTTCAAGTGCGAGAAGATTTCATGCTCTACTTCTGCTTGATTTTTATTTAATTCTGGATTAATAAAATAATCCTTTCCCGCAAATAAAAAAAACAAAGCAGTAAGAGCCATTAAAAACAGCAGTACAGGAACAATAAATATGGCAATGTACGAAGAAATTAACTTTTTTCGTATAGTCATTATTAGGTCCACTCCATTAGTAAGGATGTGTTCATAGATACATAGGTTTTTGAAACATGGTGTGACATCTTCTTCATTATCTTATCATGTTCACAGAAAACGATGCTTCACCTTGGGTAACTCCTTGTCTAGTACGAATATAAGGATAACCTAGGATTCTAAAGCTTTTCTAAACTATTTATTAATATTTTCTTAAATAAGCTTGTGAAAACGAAGTGTAGGAAATTTTGAGGGTGGGTGGTTAGGGTAGTTTAGGGTATTGGATTGGTAAAGTGAGATGGTGTTGGTGTGTGATACATTTGACTGAGCGTTCGCTCCTTTTTCATGCAATACGCTCACTATCTCACTGTTTTCGCTCACTATTATTATTTTCCGCTCGCATTCGAGCTATTTTCGCTCAGATTAGACAAATATTCGCTCACAGGGTCTCTATTTTCGCTCATAATAACATATTCATAGGTCTGTATAGATTATTAGATTTATATTCACCTTTATTTATTCTATTTTTGTTAGTTTAACAGACGTTTTCTAACATATTGTAGTAAAGGACAGCTGAATACATTTAAGAGGGGGCAGGATTTGTTTCAAAATTGATAAATAGTAAAGGCCTCATAGACTAATTTTTTGTAAAAAGAAAGCCCGCACTTTTTCTTACTTCCGCTTGAATTCTTCAATATTTAATTATAGGTGTTCTAAAATGACGTATTATTGCCCTTAAAACATAAAAAAAGTAGCTCCATATGAGCTACTTTTTTGTTGCCTGGCGACGTCCTACTCTCACAAGGGGACAGCCCCTAACTACCATCGGCGCTGAGAAACTTAACTTCCGTGTTCGGCATGGGAACGGGTGTGACCTTCTCGCCTTTATCACCAGACTATTTTAATTTGAGGTTTGTTCCCTCAAAACTAGATAATGTATAGAAGAAAGAATTACGGTAATGCCATTGAATTGACTAGTCCAGCTACACGGCTCCTACCTTCTATCGAAGTTGTACAGTCGCCTTCGCTTTCTTATTTGGTTAAGTCCTCGATCGATTAGTATCAGTCAGCTCCACATGTCACCATGCTTCCACCTCTGACCTATCAACCTGATCATCTTTCAGGGATCTTACTAGCTTGCGCTATGGGAAATCTCATCTTGAGGGGGGCTTCATGCTTAGATGCTTTCAGCACTTATCCCTTCCGCACATAGCTACCCAGCGATGCCTTTGGCAAGACAACTGGTACACCAGCGGTGCGTCCATCCCGGTCCTCTCGTACTAAGGACAGCTCCTCTCAAATTTCCTACGCCCACGACGGATAGGGACCGAACTGTCTCACGACGTTCTGAACCCAGCTCGCGTACCGCTTTAATGGGCGAACAGCCCAACCCTTGGGACCGACTACAGCCCCAGGATGCGATGAGCCGACATCGAGGTGCCAAACCTCCCCGTCGATGTGGACTCTTGGGGGAGATAAGCCTGTTATCCCCGGGGTAGCTTTTATCCGTTGAGCGATGGCCCTTCCATGCGGAACCACCGGATCACTAAGCCCGACTTTCGTCCCTGCTCGACTTGTAGGTCTCGCAGTCAAGCTCCCTTGTGCCTTTACACTCTACGAATGATTTCCAACCATTCTGAGGGAACCTTTGGGCGCCTCCGTTACTCTTTAGGAGGCGACCGCCCCAGTCAAACTGCCCACCTGACACTGTCTCCCGCCCCGATCAGGGGCGTGGGTTAGAATTTCAATACAGCCAGGGTAGTATCCCACCAATGCCTCCACCGAAGCTGGCGCTCCGGCTTCCAAGGCTCCTACCTATCCTGTACAAGCTGTACCAAAATTCAATATCAGGCTACAGTAAAGCTCCACGGGGTCTTTCCGTCCTGTCGCGGGTAACCTGCATCTTCACAGGTACTATAATTTCACCGAGTCTCTCGTTGAGACAGTGCCCAGATCGTTACGCCTTTCGTGCGGGTCGGAACTTACCCGACAAGGAATTTCGCTACCTTAGGACCGTTATAGTTACGGCCGCCGTTTACTGGGGCTTCGATTCAGAGCTTCGCTTACGCTAACCCCTCCTCTTAACCTTCCAGCACCGGGCAGGCGTCAGCCCCTATACTTCGCCTTGCGGCTTTGCAGAGACCTGTGTTTTTGCTAAACAGTCGCCTGGGCCTATTCACTGCGGCTTTTCAGGGCTATTCACCCTAAAAAGCACCCCTTCTCCCGAAGTTACGGGGTCATTTTGCCGAGTTCCTTAACGAGAGTTCTCTCGCTCACCTTAGGATTCTCTCCTCGCCTACCTGTGTCGGTTTGCGGTACGGGCACCTTTTTCCTCGCTAGAGGCTTTTCTTGGCAGTGTGGAATCAGGAACTTCGGTACTTTATTTCCCTCGCCATCACAGCTCCGCCTTATGGTAACGGGATTTGCCTCGTTACCGGCCTAACTGCTTGGACGCGCATATCCAACAGCGCGCTTACCCTATCCTCCTGCGTCCCCCCATTGCTCAAACGGAAAAGAGGTGGTACAGGAATATCAACCTGTTGTCCATCGCCTACGCTTTTCAGCCTCGGCTTAGGTCCCGACTAACCCTGAGCGGACGAGCCTTCCTCAGGAAACCTTAGGCATTCGGTGGATGGGATTCTCACCCATCTTTCGCTACTCATACCGGCATTCTCACTTCTAAGCGCTCCACCAGTCCTTGCGGTCTAGCTTCAACGCCCTTAGAACGCTCTCCTACCACTGACATCGTAGATGTCAATCCACAGCTTCGGTGATACGTTTAGCCCCGGTACATTTTCGGCGCGGAGTCACTCGACCAGTGAGCTATTACGCACTCTTTAAATGGTGGCTGCTTCTAAGCCAACATCCTGGTTGTCTAAGCAACTCCACATCCTTTTCCACTTAACGTATACTTTGGGACCTTAGCTGGTGGTCTGGGCTGTTTCCCTTTCGACTACGGATCTTATCACTCGCAGTCTGACTCCCATGGATAAGTCTTTGGCATTCGGAGTTTATCTGAATTCGGTAACCCGATGGGGGCCCCTAGTCCAAACAGTGCTCTACCTCCAAGACTCTTACTACATGAGGCTAGCCCTAAAGCTATTTCGGAGAGAACCAGCTATCTCCAAGTTCGATTGGAATTTCTCCGCTACCCACACCTCATCCCCGCACTTTTCAACGTGCGTGGGTTCGGGCCTCCATCCAGTGTTACCTGGACTTCACCCTGGACATGGGTAGATCACCTGGTTTCGGGTCTACGACCACATACTCATTCGCCCTATTCAGACTCGCTTTCGCTACGGCTCCGTCTATCCAACTTAACCTTGCATGTAATCGTAACTCGCCGGTTCATTCTACAAAAGGCACGCTATCACCCATTAACGGGCTCTAACTACTTGTAGGCACACGGTTTCAGGATCTTTTTCACTCCCCTTCCGGGGTGCTTTTCACCTTTCCCTCACGGTACTGGTTCACTATCGGTCACTAGGGAGTATTTAGCCTTGGGAGATGGTCCTCCCAGCTTCCGACGGGATTTCACGTGTCCCGCCGTACTCAGGATCCACTCAAGAGGGAACGAAGTTTCAACTACAGGGTTGTTACCTTCTCTGACCAGCCTTTCCAGGCTTGTTCGTTTACTCCGTTCCTTTGTAACTCCGTATAGAGTGTCCTACAACCCCAAGAGGCAAGCCTCTTGGTTTGGGCTAATCCCGTTTCGCTCGCCGCTACTCAGGGAATCGCATTTGCTTTCTCTTCCTCCGGGTACTTAGATGTTTCAGTTCCCCGGGTCTGCCTTCCATATCCTATGTATTCAGATAAGGATTCCATCCCATTACGGATAGAGGGTTTCCCCATTCGGAAATCTCCGGATCAAAGCTTACTTACAGCTCCCCGAAGCATATCGGTGTTAGTACCGTCCTTCATCGGCTCCTAGTGCCAAGGCATTCACCGTGCGCCCTTTCTAACTTAACCTATAAGCTTTCAATACACATCGCATCTCTTCGTCAGCTTCCTTCGCTCCGCTCCTCATGTACGTAAGTACATTCCGGTGCTCACTCAGTTGCTTCCTCGACCTGCTCGTGTCTTGAAACCTTCTAATTTCTTGTTTAGAGAAAATCTTAAGATTGGCGATTACTCGGTAATTCTTTTTTCTTCTATATTTCATTATCTAGTTTTCAAGGAACAAGTTCACTTTCTTCTATAATAAGAAGAGAGTTTGTTATAGAGAGATTGCTCTCTCAAAACTAAACGAACCATAAGCGTCAACTTTCATGTAAATATCCTTAGAAAGGAGGTGATCCAGCCGCACCTTCCGATACGGCTACCTTGTTACGACTTCACCCCAATCATCTGTCCCACCTTAGGCGGCTGGCTCCAAAAGGTTACCCCACCGACTTCGGGTGTTACAAACTCTCGTGGTGTGACGGGCGGTGTGTACAAGGCCCGGGAACGTATTCACCGCGGCATGCTGATCCGCGATTACTAGCGATTCCGGCTTCATGCAGGCGAGTTGCAGCCTGCAATCCGAACTGAGAATGGTTTTATGGGATTGGCTAAACCTCGCGGTCTTGCAGCCCTTTGTACCATCCATTGTAGCACGTGTGTAGCCCAGGTCATAAGGGGCATGATGATTTGACGTCATCCCCACCTTCCTCCGGTTTGTCACCGGCAGTCACCTTAGAGTGCCCAACTGAATGCTGGCAACTAAGATCAAGGGTTGCGCTCGTTGCGGGACTTAACCCAACATCTCACGACACGAGCTGACGACAACCATGCACCACCTGTCATCCTGTCCCCCGAAGGGGAACGCCCTATCTCTAGGGTTGTCAGGAGATGTCAAGACCTGGTAAGGTTCTTCGCGTTGCTTCGAATTAAACCACATGCTCCACCGCTTGTGCGGGCCCCCGTCAATTCCTTTGAGTTTCAGTCTTGCGACCGTACTCCCCAGGCGGAGTGCTTAATGCGTTAGCTGCAGCACTAAAGGGCGGAAACCCTCTAACACTTAGCACTCATCGTTTACGGCGTGGACTACCAGGGTATCTAATCCTGTTCGCTCCCCACGCTTTCGCGCCTCAGCGTCAGTTACAGACCAGAGAGTCGCCTTCGCCACTGGTGTTCCTCCACATCTCTACGCATTTCACCGCTACACGTGGAATTCCACTCTCCTCTTCTGCACTCAAGTTCCCCAGTTTCCAATGACCCTCCACGGTTGAGCCGTGGGCTTTCACATCAGACTTAAGGAACCGCCTGCGCGCGCTTTACGCCCAATAATTCCGGACAACGCTTGCCACCTACGTATTACCGCGGCTGCTGGCACGTAGTTAGCCGTGGCTTTCTGGTTAGGTACCGTCAAGGTACCGCCCTATTCGAACGGTACTTGTTCTTCCCTAACAACAGAGTTTTACGATCCGAAAACCTTCATCACTCACGCGGCGTTGCTCCGTCAGACTTTCGTCCATTGCGGAAGATTCCCTACTGCTGCCTCCCGTAGGAGTCTGGGCCGTGTCTCAGTCCCAGTGTGGCCGATCACCCTCTCAGGTCGGCTACGCATCGTTGCCTTGGTGAGCCGTTACCTCACCAACTAGCTAATGCGCCGCGGGCCCATCTATAAGTGATAGCCGAAGCCATCTTTCAGAATCCTAACATGTGTTAGGAGCCATTATCCGGTATTAGCCCCGGTTTCCCGGAGTTATCCCAGTCTTATAGGCAGGTTGCCCACGTGTTACTCACCCGTCCGCCGCTAATCTTTAAAAGCAAGCTTTTAAAGATTCGCTCGACTTGCATGTATTAGGCACGCCGCCAGCGTTCGTCCTGAGCCAGGATCAAACTCTCCATTAAAGAGTATTGATTAGCTCAATAGTTAAAACAAATTAAAACGTTGACGTTATGGTTCGTTTAGTTTTCAAAGAACAATCATTGTCGCCGAGAAGCGACTTTACTAATATAACACCTTAGTATTTTTTCGTCAATACCTTTTTTAAAAAACATTGACCCATTCTTAAACACCTATGGTGTTAATTATTTATCTAAAAGACAACTTTGTGTCTTTCGCCTGGCGACGTCCTACTCTCACAAGGGGACAGCCCCTAACTACCATCGGCGCTGAGAAACTTAACTTCCGTGTTCGGCATGGGAACGGGTGTGACCTTCTCGCCTTTATCACCAGACTATTTTAATTTGAGGTTTGTTCCCTCAAAACTAGATAATGTATAGAAGAAAGAATTACGGTAATGCCATTGAATTGACTAGTCCAGCTACACGGCTCCTACCTTCTATCGAAGTTGTACAGTCGCCTTCGCTTTCTTATTTGGTTAAGTCCTCGATCGATTAGTATCAGTCAGCTCCACATGTCACCATGCTTCCACCTCTGACCTATCAACCTGATCATCTTTCAGGGATCTTACTAGCTTGCGCTATGGGAAATCTCATCTTGAGGGGGGCTTCATGCTTAGATGCTTTCAGCACTTATCCCTTCCGCACATAGCTACCCAGCGATGCCTTTGGCAAGACAACTGGTACACCAGCGGTGCGTCCATCCCGGTCCTCTCGTACTAAGGACAGCTCCTCTCAAATTTCCTACGCCCACGACGGATAGGGACCGAACTGTCTCACGACGTTCTGAACCCAGCTCGCGTACCGCTTTAATGGGCGAACAGCCCAACCCTTGGGACCGACTACAGCCCCAGGATGCGATGAGCCGACATCGAGGTGCCAAACCTCCCCGTCGATGTGGACTCTTGGGGGAGATAAGCCTGTTATCCCCGGGGTAGCTTTTATCCGTTGAGCGATGGCCCTTCCATGCGGAACCACCGGATCACTAAGCCCGACTTTCGTCCCTGCTCGACTTGTAGGTCTCGCAGTCAAGCTCCCTTGTGCCTTTACACTCTACGAATGATTTCCAACCATTCTGAGGGAACCTTTGGGCGCCTCCGTTACTCTTTAGGAGGCGACCGCCCCAGTCAAACTGCCCACCTGACACTGTCTCCCGCCCCGATCAGGGGCGTGGGTTAGAATTTCAATACAGCCAGGGTAGTATCCCACCAATGCCTCCACCGAAGCTGGCGCTCCGGCTTCCAAGGCTCCTACCTATCCTGTACAAGCTGTACCAAAATTCAATATCAGGCTACAGTAAAGCTCCACGGGGTCTTTCCGTCCTGTCGCGGGTAACCTGCATCTTCACAGGTACTATAATTTCACCGAGTCTCTCGTTGAGACAGTGCCCAGATCGTTACGCCTTTCGTGCGGGTCGGAACTTACCCGACAAGGAATTTCGCTACCTTAGGACCGTTATAGTTACGGCCGCCGTTTACTGGGGCTTCGATTCAGAGCTTCGCTTACGCTAACCCCTCCTCTTAACCTTCCAGCACCGGGCAGGCGTCAGCCCCTATACTTCGCCTTGCGGCTTTGCAGAGACCTGTGTTTTTGCTAAACAGTCGCCTGGGCCTATTCACTGCGGCTTTTCAGGGCTATTCACCCTAAAAAGCACCCCTTCTCCCGAAGTTACGGGGTCATTTTGCCGAGTTCCTTAACGAGAGTTCTCTCGCTCACCTTAGGATTCTCTCCTCGCCTACCTGTGTCGGTTTGCGGTACGGGCACCTTTTTCCTCGCTAGAGGCTTTTCTTGGCAGTGTGGAATCAGGAACTTCGGTACTTTATTTCCCTCGCCATCACAGCTCCGCCTTATGGTAACGGGATTTGCCTCGTTACCGGCCTAACTGCTTGGACGCGCATATCCAACAGCGCGCTTACCCTATCCTCCTGCGTCCCCCCATTGCTCAAACGGAAAAGAGGTGGTACAGGAATATCAACCTGTTGTCCATCGCCTACGCTTTTCAGCCTCGGCTTAGGTCCCGACTAACCCTGAGCGGACGAGCCTTCCTCAGGAAACCTTAGGCATTCGGTGGATGGGATTCTCACCCATCTTTCGCTACTCATACCGGCATTCTCACTTCTAAGCGCTCCACCAGTCCTTGCGGTCTAGCTTCAACGCCCTTAGAACGCTCTCCTACCACTGACATCGTAGATGTCAATCCACAGCTTCGGTGATACGTTTAGCCCCGGTACATTTTCGGCGCGGAGTCACTCGACCAGTGAGCTATTACGCACTCTTTAAATGGTGGCTGCTTCTAAGCCAACATCCTGGTTGTCTAAGCAACTCCACATCCTTTTCCACTTAACGTATACTTTGGGACCTTAGCTGGTGGTCTGGGCTGTTTCCCTTTCGACTACGGATCTTATCACTCGCAGTCTGACTCCCATGGATAAGTCTTTGGCATTCGGAGTTTATCTGAATTCGGTAACCCGATGGGGGCCCCTAGTCCAAACAGTGCTCTACCTCCAAGACTCTTACTACATGAGGCTAGCCCTAAAGCTATTTCGGAGAGAACCAGCTATCTCCAAGTTCGATTGGAATTTCTCCGCTACCCACACCTCATCCCCGCACTTTTCAACGTGCGTGGGTTCGGGCCTCCATCCAGTGTTACCTGGACTTCACCCTGGACATGGGTAGATCACCTGGTTTCGGGTCTACGACCACATACTCATTCGCCCTATTCAGACTCGCTTTCGCTACGGCTCCGTCTATCCAACTTAACCTTGCATGTAATCGTAACTCGCCGGTTCATTCTACAAAAGGCACGCTATCACCCATTAACGGGCTCTAACTACTTGTAGGCACACGGTTTCAGGATCTTTTTCACTCCCCTTCCGGGGTGCTTTTCACCTTTCCCTCACGGTACTGGTTCACTATCGGTCACTAGGGAGTATTTAGCCTTGGGAGATGGTCCTCCCAGCTTCCGACGGGATTTCACGTGTCCCGCCGTACTCAGGATCCACTCAAGAGGGAACGAAGTTTCAACTACAGGGTTGTTACCTTCTCTGACCAGCCTTTCCAGGCTTGTTCGTTTACTCCGTTCCTTTGTAACTCCGTATAGAGTGTCCTACAACCCCAAGAGGCAAGCCTCTTGGTTTGGGCTAATCCCGTTTCGCTCGCCGCTACTCAGGGAATCGCATTTGCTTTCTCTTCCTCCGGGTACTTAGATGTTTCAGTTCCCCGGGTCTGCCTTCCATATCCTATGTATTCAGATAAGGATTCCATCCCATTACGGATAGAGGGTTTCCCCATTCGGAAATCTCCGGATCAAAGCTTACTTACAGCTCCCCGAAGCATATCGGTGTTAGTACCGTCCTTCATCGGCTCCTAGTGCCAAGGCATTCACCGTGCGCCCTTTCTAACTTAACCTATAAGCTTTCAATACACATCGCATCTCTTCGTCAGCTTCCTTCGCTCCGCTCCTCATGTACGTAAGTACATTCCGGTGCTCACTCAGTTGCTTCCTCGACCTGCTCGTGTCTTGAAACCTTCTAATTTCTTGTTTAGAGAAAATCTTAAGATTGGCGATTACTCGGTAATTCTTTTTTCTTCTATATTTCATTATCTAGTTTTCAAGGAACAAGTTCACTTTCTTCTATAATAAGAAGAGAGTTTGTTATAGAGAGATTGCTCTCTCAAAACTAAACGAACCATAAGCGTCAACTTTCATGTAAATATCCTTAGAAAGGAGGTGATCCAGCCGCACCTTCCGATACGGCTACCTTGTTACGACTTCACCCCAATCATCTGTCCCACCTTAGGCGGCTGGCTCCAAAAGGTTACCCCACCGACTTCGGGTGTTACAAACTCTCGTGGTGTGACGGGCGGTGTGTACAAGGCCCGGGAACGTATTCACCGCGGCATGCTGATCCGCGATTACTAGCGATTCCGGCTTCATGCAGGCGAGTTGCAGCCTGCAATCCGAACTGAGAATGGTTTTATGGGATTGGCTAAACCTCGCGGTCTTGCAGCCCTTTGTACCATCCATTGTAGCACGTGTGTAGCCCAGGTCATAAGGGGCATGATGATTTGACGTCATCCCCACCTTCCTCCGGTTTGTCACCGGCAGTCACCTTAGAGTGCCCAACTGAATGCTGGCAACTAAGATCAAGGGTTGCGCTCGTTGCGGGACTTAACCCAACATCTCACGACACGAGCTGACGACAACCATGCACCACCTGTCATCCTGTCCCCCGAAGGGGAACGCCCTATCTCTAGGGTTGTCAGGAGATGTCAAGACCTGGTAAGGTTCTTCGCGTTGCTTCGAATTAAACCACATGCTCCACCGCTTGTGCGGGCCCCCGTCAATTCCTTTGAGTTTCAGTCTTGCGACCGTACTCCCCAGGCGGAGTGCTTAATGCGTTAGCTGCAGCACTAAAGGGCGGAAACCCTCTAACACTTAGCACTCATCGTTTACGGCGTGGACTACCAGGGTATCTAATCCTGTTCGCTCCCCACGCTTTCGCGCCTCAGCGTCAGTTACAGACCAGAGAGTCGCCTTCGCCACTGGTGTTCCTCCACATCTCTACGCATTTCACCGCTACACGTGGAATTCCACTCTCCTCTTCTGCACTCAAGTTCCCCAGTTTCCAATGACCCTCCACGGTTGAGCCGTGGGCTTTCACATCAGACTTAAGGAACCGCCTGCGCGCGCTTTACGCCCAATAATTCCGGACAACGCTTGCCACCTACGTATTACCGCGGCTGCTGGCACGTAGTTAGCCGTGGCTTTCTGGTTAGGTACCGTCAAGGTACCGCCCTATTCGAACGGTACTTGTTCTTCCCTAACAACAGAGTTTTACGATCCGAAAACCTTCATCACTCACGCGGCGTTGCTCCGTCAGACTTTCGTCCATTGCGGAAGATTCCCTACTGCTGCCTCCCGTAGGAGTCTGGGCCGTGTCTCAGTCCCAGTGTGGCCGATCACCCTCTCAGGTCGGCTACGCATCGTTGCCTTGGTGAGCCGTTACCTCACCAACTAGCTAATGCGCCGCGGGCCCATCTATAAGTGATAGCCGAAGCCATCTTTCAGAATCCTAACATGTGTTAGGAGCCATTATCCGGTATTAGCCCCGGTTTCCCGGAGTTATCCCAGTCTTATAGGCAGGTTGCCCACGTGTTACTCACCCGTCCGCCGCTAATCTTTAAAAGCAAGCTTTTAAAGATTCGCTCGACTTGCATGTATTAGGCACGCCGCCAGCGTTCGTCCTGAGCCAGGATCAAACTCTCCATTAAAGAGTATTGATTAGCTCAATAGTTAAAACAAATTTAAAACGTTGACGTTATGGTTCGTTTAGTTTTCAAAGAACAATCATCGTCGCCGAGAAGCGACTTTATTAATATAACATTTCTTTATCGCCAAGTCAACAACTTTTTTCACTTTCAAAATGTTGTTTAACTTGTTTGTTGCGACTTTTAATATATTATCATCCTTTGAAACACTCGTCAACCACTTTTATTAAAATTATTTGTAATATAATATTTACCCTCTTATTATCTACCATAAACATATTTCTTCACACCCAATCTATTATTTGATTTGAAGGTTTCTGAGAAAAGATATACACTTCACCATTTAAGGAATGTTGATATGTATATACACAGTATTTTTTGATCAACTATATATTCTATTTAATAGAGCACAATTAAAAAACCGACTACTTATAGAAGAAAGTCGGTTTTTTGTTTGTTATTTTGTAATTGAAACAATATTTACTTCTTTTAAATCTACATTTCCTGGTTTTTCAATAGCTACTTTTTCACCTTCAGAAAGGTTGGTGAACACAATCGGAGTGATGATTGACGTTGCATTTTCCTTAATGTAGTCTAAGTCTACTTTTAATAAAGGTTGCCCAGCCTCCACACGGTCGTTTTCAGCTACCAATGTTTCAAAGCCTTCTCCTTTTAAATTAACTGTATCTATTCCTACATGGATAAGGATTTCGCGTCCAGAATCGGATAGGATTCCTATCGCATGCTTTGTCGGGAATAGATTTACAATCTTCCCATCTACAGGAGATACAACTGTTCCTTCGGTTGGTAGAATGGCAAATCCATCACCCATCATTTTTCCAGAGAACACCGCATCTGGCACTTCAGAAATTGGTTTTACTTCTCCTTTGATTGGTGAAACGAACTTATCTTCTTTCTTTTCTGTTTGTAATGCCTCGGGGTTTACCTCTTCGATTTGTTGCTCGACTCCTTTTTCCGGAGCTTTTTCTACTGGACGAGGTTTTTTACCTGACATAATGTCTTTCATTTGACCTTTAATCGTTTCAGATCTAGGACCAAAGATTGCTTGGATATTGTTCCCTACTTCTAGTACACCTGAAGCTCCAAGCTTCTTCAAACGATCTTTATCTACATTCTTAATATCATTAACAGATACACGAAGACGTGTAATACACGCATCAAGGTGAGCGATATTTTCTTGACCACCCATTGCTTGTAGAATGTTGTATGGAAGCTCTCCAGCTTCACCCGCTGTTCCTTCTTCCTCTTCTTGTACATCTTCACGACCTGGTGTTTTCAGGTTGAATTTACGAATGGCAAAACGGAATCCAAAGTAATAAATTACTGAGAATACAAGTCCAACCGGAATAACCAGCCATGCATTAGTTTGTGGATTAATTAAACCAAATAGGATGTAGTCAATTAATCCACCTGAGAACGTCATCCCTATCTTAACGTCTAAAAGATGCATCGTCATAAAGGATAGACCTGCAAAGATGGTATGAATTGCGAATAATAATGGTGCAACAAATAAGAATGAAAATTCAATCGGCTCAGTAATACCTGTTAAGAATGCTGTTAATGCAGCAGAAGCCATGATACCTGCTACGATCGTTTTTCTTTCTGGGCGAGCTTCATGATAGATAGCTAAAGCAGCTGCTGGTAATCCAAACATCATGAATGGGAATTTACCTGTCATAAACGTACCTGCAGTTAGCTCTTGAACGCCATCTTTAATTTGGTTCATAAAGATCGCTTGGTCTCCACGAACGATTTCTCCAGCTGCATTTGTGTATGAACCAAATTCGAACCAGAATGGTGAATAGAAAATATGGTGTAAACCGAATGGAATTAACGCACGTTCGATTACTCCGAAAACAAAAGCTGAAATTGTTAAGTTCGCATGAACCATGTTATGTGAGAATGCATTTAACCCATCTTGAATAGGTGGCCAAATCACAATCATTAGTAGACCTAACACTAATGAGCTAGCCGCTGTAACAATTGGAACGAAACGTTTACCAGCAAAGAAACCTAAGTATGATGGTAATTCAATTTCATAGAATTTATTGTACATGGCGGCGGCAAGTATACCTACTATAATCCCGCCAAACACACCTGTTTGAAGAGTAGGAATCCCTAGAACACTTGCATATTCCAAGCTCCCTTTAAGGTCTTCTGCACTAATTCCTAGCACAGTCCCCATTGTTACATTCATAATTAGGAAACCTACAATGGCTGCTAAACCAGCAACCCCTTCTCCTCCAGCAAGACCAATCGCAACCCCAACTGCAAATAATAGAGCGAGGTTACCAAAGATGATTCCACCTGATTGCTCCATGACAGATGCAATCATTTCAATTGCACCGTTATTTAAGAAAGGTGCTTTTTCTAGTAAAGTTGGATTTTGAAGCGCGTTACCAAACGCAAGTAATATCCCTGCCGCTGGTAGAATCGCTACTGGAAGCATAAGCGCTTTACCAACTTTTTGTAAGACACCGAAAGCCTTTTTAAACATGACAACTACCTCCTAATAATATTTTCTGCTCATTAAGCGTTTTCATTCTTTAGAAAAATAGAGCAAACAAAAAAGGCATGAGGAAAAAATAACTGAAAAAGTGTTATAGGTATAGATTACCCATAAAACTTGATATCAATTATCCTTTTCACTCATGCCTGATCGAATCAGTAACACGTAAAAATGATAGCATTTATTTGATTTTCTTTTGAAGCCTTTGCAGATGCATCGTTAAATACACTGCCTCTGCATCAAAAACTGGTTTCTTTAATGTTTGCTGCATTACCTTAATGAGCTTCCAAGAAAGATTATAACATAAAGGGTATTCTTCCTTCAATAGATCTGCGATTTTTTCTGGCTCTTCAACTTTTTCATTTCGATTGACCCGTTCAATGGTAAAACGGAGATGCCGAACTAAACGCATGTAGTCAATGCTTTCTTTATCTATCTTTATCTTGAATTGCTCCTCTACGAGATCAAGTAAATGAGTAACAAGCTGAGAGTGCTGATTTACTTCAGAGAGGTTCTTGTTCATAACGGCACTGTGAATATGTAGTGCGATAAAACCAATTTCTCCTTCTGGCAAATGAATTCCCGTCTTGGACTCAATTAATTCAACAACTTCTCGAGCTACTTCGAATTCAAGTGGATAAAGTGTCTTTGTTTCTATTAGAAAGGGATTTTTTAGTTCCATTCCTTTAGATAGTCTAGTAACAGCAAACATAAGGTGGTCCGTTAAGGCAACATGAATATGTTCATTCAATTTTGATTTTGTTCGTCTCTTTATTAGTTCAATTGCAGAGATAATCACCTCTAGAAGATCATTATCAAGAAACGGCAATAACTTTATATAGTTTTGCTGTTCTTTTTCATTGGTAAGCACAAACAGCTTCTCAACAGCTGTTTCATCAATGAGCTCACCAGTTTTTCGGCTAAAGCCAATCCCTTTTCCAATGAGCACTACTTCTCCGAGGTTTGCATGTTGACCAATGAGTACATTATTATTTAATGTTTTTTTAATTTGTACATTTGCCATAACTTATCCTCATTTCGACACTATCCGACTTTCACTCTCTCTTAATGTTATATAACAAAAAAGAAAGATGTCAATCCTAAAAAAAAAGGAACCATACATTTTGTATGATTCCCTTCACGCTTTCGCCACAGTCATTTAGTTTAAGAAGATAAAGTATAGAACAAACACAATGAATAGGAAGTACATAATTGGATGAATCTCTTTTGTACGCCCTTTAATGATCATCGTAATCGGATAGAAGATAAACCCAATCGCAATACCCGTTGCGATGCTGTAAGTTAACGGCATTGCAATAATCGTTAAGAAAGCTGGGACGGCAACTTCAAAGCGATTCCAATCAATTTTTCCTAATGCTGAAACCATTAATACACCGACAATAATTAATGCTGGTGCCGTAACTGGAGGTGTGATTACCCCTAGTAATGGTGAGAAGAATAATGCTAATAAGAAGAAACCTGCTGTTACGACTGAAGCAAATCCAGAACGCGCACCTGCCGCTACCCCTGCAGAAGACTCAATGTAAGAAGTAGTTGTCGATGTTCCTAAGATTGAACCAAGTACAGTTGCACATGAATCAGCGAATAATGCTTTCCCTGCACGTGGAAGTTTGTTGTCTTTCATTAATCCAGCTTGATTAGCTACTGCTACAAGAGTACCTGCTGTATCAAAGAAATCTACGAATAAGAATGTTAAAATAACAGCCAACATTTTCGTTGAGAAAAATGAACTATCACCGAATGCCGCAAATGCAGCTCCAAAAGTAGGCTCAAGACTTGGAATCGCTCCAACGACAGCGCTTGGCTTTCCGATTAATCCAAATATCCCACCGACAATTGCCGTAATTACCATTCCATAGAATATGCCGCCTTTAACACCTTTTGTCATCAGAATGACCGTAATGATGATTCCGAAGATTGCAAGGAGAACATTTCCATCTGTCAAATCACCTAAACCAACTAAAACGGCATCATTATTTACGATTATTCCTGCATTTTGAAATCCAATAAAAGTAATGAATAAGCCAATCCCTGCTCCAACTGCATATTTTAGTTCAGCGGGAATAGAGTTAATTATTTTTTCACGAATACCCGAAAGAGTAAGTACGATAAAGATTAATCCAGAAACAAGTACGCCTCCTAATGCTTGTTCCCAAGGAATCCCCATCGTTAATACAACTGTATATGCAAAGAATGCATTTAAACCCATACCAGGAGCTAGAGCTATTGGATATTTGGCTATAAGCCCCATTAATAGTGAACCCAGAGCCGCTGCTAGTGCCGTAGCAACAAATACCGCTCCATAATCCATTCTCATCGCTTCAGGTAAGTCTGGAATAGACTGCAGAGATAATGTTAGCGGGTTAACAACTAAAATATAAGCCATTGATAAAAAGGTTGTTAAACCCCCGATAAATTCACGACGATAGTTCGTGCCAAGCTCTTCAAAACCGAAAAACTTTTTCATTCTTTCTTCCCCCCGATATTTTTGTTCCATTTAGGTCTTTTTTCAGAACCAGTAACAGAACCATATAAATAACCATATACCTAATTTCTCTAGTTCATATGGTCGCTCTAGAACCTAGAGCAAAACAAAAAAAACGCTCCATAGCTATACCGGAGCGCTGACATTTAAAGGTATGTGTTAATATAAAGGGGATTTAATAGAAAAAAGAATAATGGCATGAATCCCTTATACTCACTTACCTCGTAGTCAAGCCATTTACGGTAGCTCGGTAGAAACTTTTGGGCCTTATTCCCAACATTATACGACGTAATACGACAAATATTTAATTCCCTTTTATTTTAGCAATCAAAATTCAATCCGTCAATACAAAAAGCGAACATTTTTATGTTCGCTTTTTGTATTGTTCGTGTTTTTATTTTACTCCCACTCGATCATATACGGTACCCAAAATCCTTTTAAAAGTCTAGATTTCTCCCCTCCATCCTATATTTTGGTGGGGTATTCGGTGGGCAAACAAATTACCTAGCGTTCAGAGAATTAATGCAAACCATATAACAGGCAAAATCACCAAACCGTTTCCGATCATTTTCTATTGTTCCTAACTCATTAATCCACTCAGAGTTCCATCCTTGGTTTTTCATATATCTTGATAGAATATTCAACGTGGCCATAAAATCATTGTGCCGGAGAGTCCTTGCTTCATCAACACTTCTTTTTTCCTCATTTGTTTGAACACTCCAGTTAGCACGGGCATTCGCATAGTTATTCGCTGCTTTAACAACATCTTCTAAAAGTTCTTGGAAATCTTCATCTTTTGTTTTAGCATATTGTAGAATCTTCGAATGGATCTCTATTGCTTCTTGAAAAGTCAAACTATCAGTTATCTCCAAATAATTATCATAAGTCAACATACTAAATCCCCCATTTCTTCATGCTATTTTAAAGAAAGTATATAGTACAAGAAGGTAAAACATTCGCTACCAATAAAAAGAAAACACTCAGTAATGTAATGAACATTCCCAGAAGATATTTTAAGGAGCTAAGGTTTTTTTGTGGAAATTTAACCTCTTTCCACTCATCGCTTAAGTAATTCAATACATTTGATGATCTAAGTATCATAATTTTTTCTTATACAATTCTCATTTTCAAAGTAGAAGCAGCTGCATCAATTCTATTGCCCCTGGACCTTATTGCTTTTGTTAAGAAATCTATACTTGTGAAAAATTCTAGCTTAGATGGCTGTAGATTTCCGTCAAAAATACCTTCCCATAGTTGTTTAGGCTTAGAATTAGGTTTATTGGGATCTTCCAGAAAATCTTGCAAATAGTATTTCTCAATAAAAGCTGAAAAGCTTGAGTATTCATCTAGCCACTTTTGTACCTCATTAACAACTTCCTCTTGAGTTGAAGACACATTGCTCCTAAATCTATTCTGACTTAAAAATTTTGATAATTCAGCACGAGGACTTAAATTCCGAGTTCCCATTTCTCGTTTTTTAAAGTAGTTGTAAATATGATAGAGAGCAACCAAAAAGTTATCTTGGGTTTTGGCGACCCTACCTATATTAAAACCAAAACATACACTACTGAAGTTAGGTAAGGTATATACTGCATTTAAAAATTCAAGTATTCTTTCATGTACTTGAATATCATTTACTTTAGAGAAATATGCCCATACTGACTGATTGTTAATCGTTTTAATAATTTCACATACGCCCTCACTAACCATTTGTTTTTTCAATCCAGCGATGTCTGGCACTATATATTTCTTGTATCTCTCGTTATACTCTAACAAGTCTGAATGATAGTACCGCATATATAGTGTTACAAAACTTTGAGGACTAATGAGTGTATCAGTATATTGAGACTCACCAAAAATATCCTTCAGCATTGCTTTTGCTTCTTTAGAACTATCACAATCAAACTTCAATTTCTCGGCATTTAATAATTTGTAATTGATAAAACTTTCCCATGAATTACTCCCTAACAAATCACATTTTCTATAAAACCCCAGAAAGTTTATATCGTTTATTGTCATTTTCATTCCTCCTAATATTATTTCATTTAACTCCTAACTTCTCTCCCGTCTCCTTAATATATATTACATAATTATATTATCATTTATATATTTTTATATCAATATTAATAATAAATAATTAATTATTTATTTCATATATAATCAATATACCAGTTATCATTATAAATACAAACAAAAATAAAGGATTGTACATATCAGCCATGACTGGTATGTACAATCCTTTATTTTTGTTCTTCAATCTTAAAGAGTTTATCTTTTTCAGATAAGCTTAGGACAATATGTTTATCCTGAATTATTCACAGTAACTTACTGATAACCTTGTAAATGCTTATTTATCAGGTAATCCAGCTAATTTAGTCATTCATCAAATAAATGAAAAAAGAATCCATTTCTGATAAGGTTAAAACATCTACGAAATAACCACCAGAAAGGATTCTTATAATGGCTACTTTACCGCAATTAACCCTAAATTTCAATCGTCAGATTAAATTATCAAATGATGGAGGCTCCCTTTCTTCTGATACGGGAGAATTCGTTTTTAGAGAATTCGATGAGAAAATCGGGTTCTCAGAAACATTAACTAAATATCTACAACTAAAAGACGAAAGGCTTTATTATTTTCACTCAAATGAAAATATGCTTCGTCAAAAGATTTATCAGATTATCGCTGGATATTCCGAAGATGATGCAGCTGATCAATTAACGAATGATCCCGTGTTCACACAAATCATTGGAACTGAAGCGTTAGCTTCTCAACCAAGTTTATCTCGTTTTTTTGCACGGTTTGATCACGAATCTATTGTGCAACTAAATCAAGCTAATCAAGAACTTCTAGACAAAGTACATCAAATTAGAGATTCAAAGGCACTTATCATCGACTTGGATTCAACGCATGCCGATACGTATGGACAACAAGAATCTGCATCTTACAATTCCCATTACGGAACAGTTGGTTTCCATCCATTGGTTGCTTTTGATGGCATAACAGGTGATTTTCTAAAAGTCCAACTAAGACCGGGAAATGTCTATACTTCCACCAATGTCGTGGAATTTGTCAAACCTCTTATCGAGCATTATAATGAAAAATTCCCAGAGACTATCCCATTCTTACGTGGGGAAAGTGGTTTTGCTGTCCCAGCTTTGTATGAGTTATGTGAAGATGAGTCGGTATCTTATGTCATTCGTTTAAAGTCAAATGCCAATTTGCAACGTCTCGCTGATGAACTACACCCTGCTTCTGCGCCATCTGATACAACACGAACAGAGTGTTATTATGAGGAAACCGAGTATCAAGCAAAATCATGGTCTAAACCTAGAAAAGTGATCATCCAATCCGTTCGCCCTGCGGGCGAATTATTCTTCACTCATTTGTTCTTTGTGACTAACTTGATAGACGCATTTTCTCCAAAGGATATTGTCAGTGCGTACAAGAAAAGAGGCACGATGGAAAACTATATTAAGGAAGCAAAGAATGGCTTTGGTTTAGATAAAATGAATAGCCACTCTTTCCAAGTGAATGAATCTAGGATGATGTTGAGTCTGTTGGCATACAACCTAACCAATTGGCTACGTACACTTTGCTTTCCGGAAGGACAACAAAGCATACAAATCGAAACCATTCGAACAAGACTGATAAAGGTTGCCAGTAAATTAGTGAGATCAGGCAGATCACTATACTATAAATTGTCCTCTAGTTTTGTGTACCAAGAATTCTTTTGGAAAGTGCTACAGCGAATTCAACAGCTAAAGCTAGAATAAATCTGCCCATTATCAAACTATTTAAAAAGCCTACTTTTAGACCAAGGGGGTAGTATGCCCAAAAACACTAAAATTTTGAGGCTGGTTAGTAAGGTTTTATCATAATTCAGGAAACACCTACAAAATTAATGTCAGCCGTACATCAAAATAGCATCTTGGTTTCATTTTCTAGTCTAATGTGCATGTATGAATAATTCAGGTTTATAAATATATTTAAAAATTCTTCAGCATTTATAAGTTCTAATAGCTACTATTCAAGAATCATTTATCAGAAAACTTAAACTCTGTTTTTTCAGCTTTTTGTTTTACAAAAAGTTTTTTCACTTCCGAAGTTTTATTTTCTATCGCACCGAACATTTCATTAACCTCTTCTTCTGAATAGTCATAATTATTTCTCACAGATAGATTTGCAATCAAATCTAATGTATCTAAGATTTTTTGAGTTCGCTTTTCAGCTAGGTTTTTAAAACGTTTGTTTCGCTCATTTTGTACTTCAGTCATTTTAATATCTCTCCTTAAAGCCATATTATCAGTAAGATCATTTATTTATGTCTATATTTTAATATTTTCGTTATAAATAAACAACAAGCACTATTTATTTCGTTATTTTCCGGAAATGAAAATGTCTTTGGGGGAAAAATGGGGGGGAACTATATAAAAACAAACCTATTTTACAGTTTTAGAATACATGAAACGCTGTAAAATAGGCTTGTTCATTTCAAATCATTTTAGTTGCTTACTCCCACTCGATCGTCGCAGGCGGCTTGCTTGTTATATCGTAAACAACTCGATTAATATGATTTACTTCATTAACAATTCTAGTTGAGATCTTTTCAAGCACATCCCAAGGGATTCTTGCCCAATCAGATGTCATCCCATCAATTGAAGTTACAGCACGAATACCTATTGTATAATCATACGTACGTGCATCTCCCATTACCCCTACACTTCGGATATCAGGAAGTACTGTGAAGTATTGCCAAATGTCGCGGTCTAAGCCAGCTTTTTTAATTTCTTCACGAAGGATAGCATCAGATTCTCTGACGATTTCAAGCTTATCTTCTGTGATAGCACCCAATACACGAATTCCTAATCCAGGACCAGGGAATGGCTGTCTCCATACAACCTCATCTGGAATTCCAAGCTCTGAACCTAGAGCACGCACCTCATCTTTAAACAACGTGTTTAACGGCTCGATTAATTGGAATTGCATATCTTCTGGTAGTCCACCTACATTGTGGTGAGACTTAATAGTTTGAGCAGTTGCTGTTCCACTCTCGATAATATCTGTATATAAAGTACCTTGCGCAAGATAATCGATTCCTTCAAGCTTTGCTGCCTCATCATCGAAAACATATATAAATTCATTTCCGATAATTTTACGTTTTTGCTCCGGATCGCTAATTCCTTCTAATTTGGATAAGAATCGCTCTTTTGCATCTACCTTTATTACATTCATATTGAATCCTTCAGAAAAAGTCTTCATAACACTGTCTGCTTCATTTTTACGAAGGAGACCATGGTCTACAAAAATACAAGTTAATTGATCACCAATTGCTTTGTGTATCAGCACGGCAACAACAGATGAATCTACTCCTCCACTAAGAGCACATAGAACCTTTTTATCACCTACTGTTTGACGAATCTTTTCCATTTCAATTTCGATGAAGTTTTCCATGGACCAGTTGCCTTTACATTGACAAACATCAAATACAAAGTTCTTAAGCATGTCATTTCCGTATACAGAGTGACGTACTTCAGGGTGGAATTGAACGGCATAAAGACTGCGGCTTTCATCACTCATAGCAGCAATTGGACATGATGGGTTTGTAGCATCTACAGTAAATCCTTCTGGAGCTTGTACTACAAGGTCTCCATGGCTCATCCACACCACTTGCTCTGCTGGGAGATCACCAAATAGCTTGGATGGGTTTTGCACCTGAATAGTTGCTTTCCCATACTCACGATGTGTTGCTCCCTCAACCTTTCCGTTAAAATGCATTGTCATTAATTGCATACCATAACAAATCCCGAATATTGGTAGCCCTAATTCAAAAATCGCTTCATCACATTTAAAAGCATTTTCCCCATACACACTATTTGGTCCACCGGAGAATATAATTCCCTTTGGGTTCATTTCTTTAATTTCCTCTGCTGTAATGGTGTGTGGGTGTAACTCGCTATAGACACCAAGCTCACGAATTCTTCTTGTAATTAATTGATTGTATTGACTGCCGAAATCTAGTACTACGATCATTTCTTGGTTTTGAAGCTCTGCTTTTCCTGTCAAACTGGCCACCTCATCCTTAAAAATATGATGTCTCTAAAACATTATGCTCAGAAAACAAAAAAACTAGAATTCCCCTTCAAATAAAAATTGAAGGCAGAATTCTAGTTTTAAAAAATAGAAAATAGCTTTTTTTAAAATTAGACCTGCCTTCATAGTCAAATCATTTATGGTGATCTGGTAGAGACTCTCGAACCGTATTATCGAGGATATATGAAGGTACTAAATGATAATATTTTAGAACATTGTAACAACATGTCGGATTTATGGTCAAGCTATTGTCCTTTTTATTAAATTTTCCCACAATTCTTTTGTGTCGTTCCAAGTCCCTTCTTGAAGCTGTCCTTTGTATAAATATCTCTCGTAGGCAGCTGTTAATTTCCCCATTTCCTTTGATGAGAAGAACTTGTCTACATATTGCGCGTAGTCTCTTAAGGTTTGATCGTCCTTTCTTCTTAACCCAAACCACTCGAGCTGTTTTAACAGATACAAATATGCTTTAACAAAATGATCGTCCTTCTGTTTATTCTTAAAGAAGAATATTAAGACGTATGGAACCCAGCTAGATCTTTTTTGATATAAGATAAAACTCGCCAAAGAAATACTTAGCAAGATAAGCACGAGCCATTTCCACGATTTAACAATAAATTGTTTAATCGATTTCCACATTGTTTGAAATGAGATAGTCTCATCAGACTGGGCTGGGATTTCTGTCTCTTCCCTTAAATCTTGCTCTGGTTTCTCTTCTGGTTGAGTCTGTTCGCTAGTAGAATCACTGGCTGTATCATAGTTAATCAGCACATTATTTGAGAAGCCTTGAGTTGGTTCAAACGCTACCCAACCAATACTAGGGAAATATACCTCTACCCAAGAGTGAGCATTATTATTAGTAATTTCATATACCTTTTTACCCGAATCAGCTAGCTGCTTATATTCTCCTTCTGTGTAACCCTTAACCCACCGAGAAGGAATCCCAACTGACCTAAGAAGGACAACCATCGAGGTGGAGAAATTATCACAATAACCGCGCTTAGAGTCGAATAAAAACTGATCTACATAATCATCTTCCTCACCTGGTACAGCTACATTCTGTTGATCGTACGAATAATCATTCCGGTTGAAATAGTTCTCAATTTCTTTTGCTTGATCATACCAATTATCCTTATCTTTCGTAATTTCAAGTGCGAGCTCACTAACTCTATCTGGAAGCTCCGCTGGCAATTGGGTATACCGTCTTATAAAATCAGCACTTAAGCTTAGGTCGCCACTCAAAGCTGATTTTAGAGCTGATACATTATATTTTGGCACATCATAAACAACTGAGTATTCATCAAGTGCAATAAGAGATGTATGATCAAGTGTGAAGGAGTAGATCTTTTCTTTCATCGGATCCAATTCAAATGAAGTTCCAATAGGTGCTTCTATTTGCTTTACACCATTCGGATACACCACATGCTGATAGTTTTTGTAAGTATAGATTTTACTGTATTCCTCTACATACTCAATTTCTTCTTGATTCCTAACCGTTTCAAGCGGAACAGGCATTCCTTCTGCGAATTGAATTTTATCAGCTCTGCCTGATTCGATCCAGCCTTTACCTGTGTAGACATCCTTTGTTTCCACCTTCCAATACTGCCTAGACTCCACCTCTGTTCGATAAACGACCTGGTCATTTCCAACGAACGGTCCTCCTAAGCTGGAATCATCCGTACCGTACCCAACCATCTGAGTCGTGCTACCTCCATCCCCTCCACTGTCTTTATTAAAAGACTTAATAAAAGGAACAGGATCTGGCCAGATGGGATCTGCCTTTGGTGCACTAACTCCCACCACAACGCTGAGGCCAATCATGACAGCTAATGGCACCATCCACTTACGGGAAGAAGCGAATTCTTGTTTCAGTCGTTCTTGTTCAATGATGCGATAGAAAGTCAGCATCCCCATAACAGCAAACCCTATAGCTACAGTCCTTATTATTGCTACATCTGCTTCATATGGGGTAAAGGTATCCAATACAGTAATATAAATTAACGTCATAAAGAAAAAGAGAAAGATCTTCCGCCTATTAATTAGCCAATATTCCATTAAGTAGGTCATAAGCCATAATAGGATAAAAAAGAGAAAACTTCGAAATAGGTTGCTAATACTTTCCCATTCTTGAGCAAAAATGAGTCCAATACTTTCTTGAAAATTAGCGACCAAAAGAGATATCCAACTCAATTGAAAAAAAGATCCTTCGAAATACAAATAATGTAGCGCGTATAAGATAAATAGACTCTTTAGAAACATCCGCAAAATTGCGTGAACCTTAAGAAAAAACAACAACAAAGATCCGCTTAAAAAAATCAGAAAGACCCCGATATAGGATGTATCTGTTAAAAGTTCTACCGGTCGCAACCATTCCCACAGCAGAAAAAAGCTAAATACATAAAGGAATAGGGTGGGCAAATCTCTTGTTCTTTTCTGTTCCATTAACTCACCTCCGAAAAGGCATCCGAAAAATGTCCTTTGTTCACCATCACCACTTTAATCCCACGGGCACTTGCTGATGATTTTAATGCAATCTCTTCAGGTGAAACAGCTTCCTTTTCATTTTTAATAAGGAATAGTATTACAGAGCCTTTACGTTGGGAGAAGTAGCTTAATTTTTCAATGAGTCCCTTCGTCATATCAGCCGATATGATGATGATGGAAGCATTTTGCTGAATAAGAAGTCTTTCTGCTTCAATCATTTTTTCCAGCTTAAATGTACCTTGATGTTTCACCTTGGCTAGGTGAAAGAAAAGCTGCAGCTGCTGTGCTTCTCCCCCTCGAATTGGGAAGGATGCTCGCTCAAGTCCAGTTGACATCAATCCCACTTGAGCCCCTTTTTTCAATATCCCTCTGACAATTGAAGCCGTAAATGAGACTACCGTCTCAAATCGTTTATTCTCAAAACCATCCATAATTATTTGTACATCATGAGATTGTCTCTGTTCAAATTCTTTCGTCATAATATCATTACGCTTCGCTGTGGCTTTCCAATTGATCCATGAGAAGCGATCCCCAGGCTGATACTCCCGTAGGCCGATTGCCATGGTTGTATCCCTCTGCACTCTCTCTCTTGATGCTGTCATTCCTTGATCATATTGATTTTGGAACGGTCGATAAATAAGCTCTTCATACGCAGGATACACGATGATTTTATTTTCAAATAGAAGAAGAGTTTCCTTCTCAATCAAACCTAGTGGATCTCCTACCTTTAACCTTACCTTTTCAAAGCTATGCTCCCCCCTTGGCAGGTCCGCTAACTGATATTGAAATGAAACAACCTTGTGAAAGGCAGGAAACAAGAATGCTTTCGGCTTTTTCACACGTTTAGATAAGGCGAGGGATTCATGCAAACAATCTTCTACTACTAAGAAAAATAAAGGGAAGGATGACGAACGTTCAATAAGGATATCAACTCCGACCCCTTCACCTGCATTAAATTCAGCTTTTCCTATAATACGAGTGGCCTTGAACCCTTTTAGAGAATAGAAAGCTAGTGCCAATGCATACAAGGCAAACGGAAGAAAGCTATAAAATAAAAACCAGCTTACAAAGCCTCCTTGAAACATTGCATAGGAGAAGGTAATCAAAATTAAGACGAACAAAACGATTAGCTTCCATACCCCTTTCATCAGTTGAAAAAAGCGTTTCATCTTATCTCACGACCTTTTGAACAGGAACAGGTACTCTCGAAAGCACACGTTTAATAATTTCCTCTGAAGTGATTCCTTCGAACTTAGCTTCTGACTTCAAAATAATTCGGTGAGCTAAAACATATGGAGCTAAATATTGAATATCATCTGGAATGACATAGTCCCTGCCATACATAAAGGCATATGCTTGAGCCGCCTTCATTAATGAAATGGATCCACGTGGGCTTGCCCCTAAGTACACACTGCTAAAAGAACGAGTACGACTAGAAATATCTACAATATAGCGCTTTATCGTATCGTCAACAGTTACTTCCTTCATTTGTTGCTGCAAATGACGTAATTCTTCTAGATCAACAACAGCCTCAAGCTCCTCAATAGGCGGTATCCTTTGAGCTCGTTTCAACACTTCCATCTCTTCTTCTATCTCCGGATAACCCATTTTCATTTTCAATAAAAAACGATCGAGCTGTGCCTCTGGCAATGGATATGTGCCTTCGTATTCGATTGGATTCTGTGTAGCCATAACAAAGAAGGGTTTCTCCAAGATGTGGGTAACTCCATCAATCGTTACACTACTTTCTTCCATTCCTTCTAATAAAGCTGATTGGGTTTTTGGTGAAGTTCGATTAATTTCATCAGCGAGAATAATATTTCCCATAATTGGTCCTGGGCGGAATTGGAACTCCATTTCCTTAGGGTTGTAGATCGACACTCCCGTTACATCCGAAGGCAAGAGATCCGGTGTAAATTGAATCCGTCTAAATTTTGCACTAACCGACTTTGCTAATGCTCTCACCATCATCGTTTTCCCAACACCTGGAACATCTTCAAGCAGAACATGTCCACCTGCTAATAACGCAACCAGACTTAACTCCGCAACATCCCTTTTCCCAATCATCACTTGCTCAATATTTAGTAAAATCCTCTCAATGGTTGGATTCATATCATCTCGTAGCATAGGTTCCTCCTAATATTATGTATTTACTTTCTATTCTGTGATTTCCACGCATTTACACTATTCGCTGTTTCTTATTAAAATCCTGTCAATTAAGAACAGCTTTATAATGCCACAGGATTTTTCACACTCCAAAAAGAGGCTGGTATATAACGAAATGACTCTTTCTCTAAGACGAACAATGACTTTATTAAAATAGTTAGGTTGTAATAACAAGTTGGATCCATTGCGCTTTGATGTCTCAACCTTTCCTCTATTTCCCTTAATAGTCGAGTGTATTCCGCTCCATTCTTTTTAACAAGTTGTTTTCCGAACAAACAAAAATACCCGAACTAGTAAAAGGAGATAACTCCTGATAGTTCGGATAGATCATTGACTGAATTACTTTTGTCCCAGCCTCTCTCCTATATTCACATTGATGAACCTATATTTGTTCGGACGTTGACACTTGTATTATTTCTTTTGGCAACCAGTAACGGTAATCGATTTAGACTCTGATTCCTCGATTTCCTGTTTTCTGTCCGAACTACACTCCTCTTCTGACTCCCATTCCTCCATTTGCCGTTTTTCTGTCCGAACTACATTTCACTTCGGACTCTGCAGTCTCCTTCTCTCACTTTCTTGTCCGCACCAATGACTATATCGTCATACATATATACTAGCTATGGTGTTGGAAGCACAATCGTCCCTGTATATACAGCCTCTAGGTAGCTGAGCTTTGGTCCATATCCTTTTTGGGGAATGTCACTAATAAATTTTGAGATGAATTTATTGTCAGTTATAGATTCAAATCTAACTGTTGACTTAACCTCTATTCGCCATTCTGAAGTGGAGAGAACCGGTTCTGTATCTTCCGTTCTCCCTTGATTGTTTGCAATCACATCTAATACAGCAGGTGAATAGATGTACTTAGCATCTGAGCTTGATAATCCAAGGTTAGATCTCATTTCTTTTTTTAAGAATGGATGAGCATGAATATGATTAGGGAGGATTTTATTGACTGCTTTTATATACGCGTCAGCTTCATCCATGCCACTATTGAGATATTCATTCTTCTTCTCTTCTATTAACTGTCCTACACTCTTTCCAAGAGAAGCGGCTCTTTGTGATGCCCGGTCTGCTATATACAAAGGATCTAACGTTTCCTTTTCATCAAAGTCCTCTACAGCTTTCTTCGTTCGCTCAATTATTGCAGCCGTTCCTGCCAAGGCAGCTTGATCAACCGACAGGCTCGCATGCTCTTTGACGATATAGACCTTCACGATATTTATACTTATAAGGAAAACCATCGTGAAGATTCCTAGTAACCATAGGAGGAAAATAGCTGCATTTCCTTTTTCATTCCTTAAATAACTCATGGTGTATTTAGCACCTTTCCATACACCTCTTGTTCAAATTCGATTGTTGAGAAATCTCTCCACTTTTCAGGAATGAACTCAATTCTATGGTTTGTGTATAATACTAACTTAAACTTTCCAGTAGCGGAGGAGTATTCAGGGATTTTCAAATCCTTATATTCTAATACAGGGCTAGATCCGATTGAATCTTTTGCTGCCTCAATCGCCTTCCACTCATCATTTGTTGTCGCGTATACCTTCGCAGCATCGTTCACAGCTGTTTTTGCAGTAAACACGGCATACCCTGTCCCTACTACCTGCCATAAAAGGAGGAAGAATAGAAAGAAAAATGGTAAGATCCCGAGGAATTCAATACTTATTGCTCCTCGTTCATTGTTTAACTTTCTCAATCAGATCACCTCGAAACTTCTAGGGGGGTTTGCTCTCTATGAAAATCTAATCGATTAATTTTGTATTGAAGATACCAAATATGAAAGAATAGAAGTAACCAAAAGTTAAACTCTTCTCCCACGCCATCTTCAATCACTTCCTTTGCTCTAAATACAGAAAAATACATGATTCCTAGCCCAAAAGAAGTAAGAATTAAATCAATGCTGTCAAAAATGGATTTACCATAATCGGTTAAGAAAGCAAAACCTAACAAGTTATAGAATAATAAAAACAAATAAACAATAAATAGAGCATTAAGTGCCGTAAAATTTATTTGATTCTGATTCCATTCATTAAAAGCTTTTTTTCGAGCAATAAACCAATAGGGAATGTATAAGCCTAAAGTTAGATTACTCAAGAGTACAACAAGAAAAACATTCGTTTTTTTAAACGAAACTACGTTCATATCATCACCTAGTTTTAAAGTTCTTGATATTTCTCAGTAAGATAAAAATAGATTAATGGAAATAAGAATAAATTAATGAGGATTCTTAAAACTGAATAAGTGATCATCGTAAGCTCAAAGACCGCCACTCCATTAATAAACACAGCCCATATTAAAACATGAACCGATACCCATAAGAGAATATCCGAATGGATTGTGATAAAGTGACTCCGATAAAATTTCAGCGCTCTCACAACCTCCTGTTTCATCGAATAGGTAGTATCCTTATAAAACGGTAAGAAAAAGGCAAATGTTAATGCCATTAAGCCTGGTAAGATAAAGAGCATTGTCCCCAAATAGGAAATAATGAAGACAAGGATTCCAGCAAATAAGATAAAACCAAATGATTTCAAAAATGCCTGAAACATCTCTAGTATGCTAAAATCCTCATTGATTTTGAGATGATGATAGAGGAGCATAAACGGCTTTTGTGTAACAATAAACATCAAAATATGAATATAGAGGATTAGAACCGTTTCAATACTTCCTAAATCGAGAGAGCTAGTATAAAATATCCATCCATAAAAAAATACTTCTAGAGGTAATACTAGGATCAATGTAAATCCAATAATTTTTAATAATCCTTGATTATAAAAATATAGAACTTCCTTAAACATGACGATTCATTCCCATTCTCGAAACCCACCGCTTGTAACCGAAAGCTCCAATTATTGAAATGCTAGCTCCACTAAGCAATGAATAAAAAACTATATCTGGATTCACAAACATATTCATTCCTATGACAAATAAAGAAAAAAACAAATTGATTACAACTAATACCAAAGATGTCATATAAGAGAGAAAGATCGGATATTCTTTACTCACTATTGCAGAAATAATTCCATTCATTGTATAAGTAACCATAAAGATGATGATTGATAGAATTAACACATCTTCTATAAATATAAGCCCAATAAAACTAACAAGGAGCATCGTAAGGATAGATATCCCAAGCGTTGTAAGCATTGCCCTCATCTTCAACATCCTTTATTCACTTTATTTAAATTTCGTAAAGACACCAATAGAACTTTGTGCAAGTACACCTAACCAGTAAGAAAACATCAATAGAAGAAATGAAAAATACGACATTGTTGCATTGTGTCCAAAGAACGAAGAGAAAATCTCCGCTGCCTTAAAATATCCACCACCACCTGCAAGAACAATGAAGACAGCAATTCCATAGTAAACAAATGTATATCTCCGTAGCTCATCACGTTTACCAAGAACAATATCTTTCATAACTATATTGAATTTCGTCGTTATTGCTAGAACAACTACGTATAAAACGAGAATTAAAATTTGAAGGATCGGATATTCTGCATATAATTTAAACCCTGGCAATCCAAAAAAGATCGATAAAAGTAGCAACGAGAAATACCCCGCGTATCCTCTTAATTTATCCGACCTATTTTTTCCTGTTAGATCCAAATAGAAAGCGAATAAAAACGCAGGGATTAGAAGAATCATTGTTAACCAAAGGTATGCAAAAGAAAAATATGGGACAGGGAGCATGAGCGCCCCAAATATAATGGGCCCTATCATCAAAGGTGTTGTTTGTCTAGTCATCTCTATATACTCCCTTCCCTATCCAAATACTCCAGTTATCCTACCTTTTACACCGTTAAATACTTTATTAACGCCTTTTTCTACCCACTTTTTAAACCGTTTCCCTCTCTTTGTCTCTAACAATAAGGAAATTCCTATTCCGGCAGCCGCCCCTACGATTGTTCCAACCCCAGGAACAACAGATCCATAAGCAGCGCCTACCCCAGCCGCAGCTGCCCAGCCAATTCCTGCACTAATTGCTGCACTTCCAGTTCCAAACATCGCATCAGTCGTTAAGCCTGCAGCAAGGTCAGTTTTTGAAAATGCTTGAGAAGGATTCTTTTGAAACTCAGCAATTCTAGTACCTGCTGAAATTAAGACATTACTAAGTCCATTCCCTTTAGCCAGTTTGCTTAATTTAAAGAACTCTTTATTCACTAACCCAGTTTTCCAGTTAGATAGTTTTAGTGGATTCTTCAACCCTGTCCAGTTCTCAGATAACTCTTTTCCTGCTTTACCAACTACATTCTTAAAGCTCAAATTTTGGTCAAAAAAAGCGTTGAATTTCTTCGCCTTAACCTCAGAACCTGAACGTAAGTTTCGGTTCCCACTTCCGTCTCCCCTGAGAATCAACTTACTTTCATTAAAACTTTCTAAATATGTCTTATACCTATTATTTAACCATAGACTTACAGGATTTGACGGATTATTAATTAACTTGTCTTTACCCATAATCTTATAAAGATTTTTATTCCCCGTTGCTGTATTTAAGTCCGTGATTTTAAAACCCGCTGCAATTGACAATACTCCATCAAGCATTTCTCCAAATTTTTTCGGGTAAGTATTCAACACCTTTTTATATTGTTTAATTGTGGACACAGCTCGCTCAAGCCCCGATTGAGAGGAATCTTGATTGCCGGTTAATGGTGTTCCCTCAGTAGTTCCTTCTCCTCCATTCATGGTTTCGCCATTACCAGTTCCTTCTCCTCCTCTAATGGTGTCGCCACCTTTCGCTCCTGATCCACCATCTATCGTTGTTCCATTTCCAGTCGCTTCTCCTTCAGTTGTTCCTTCTCCGCCGTTAAGGGCTTCTCCACTCTTCGTGCCCTCCCCTCCATTTACTGCTTCTCCTTCAGCTCCTCCTTTTCCACCATTAAGGGCTTCTCCGCCTTTCGCACCTTGCCCGCCATTCGCAGCTTCTCCTCCAGCTGCTCCTTTTCCACCGTCAAGGGCTTCTCCACCTTTCGTTCCTTGCCCTCCATTCACGGCTTCTCCGCTAGTTGTTGCCTTTCCACCTGTGAGAACCCTCCCACCTTGCATAGCAGCACCCGTATCTATTCCTTTTAGCTGCCAATAGAGTGAGCTTGGGGGTGCTGGTGGGGCATTAGGAATAATGAATGCGCCTAATACAAGCGGTGAGCCAGGAAGGAGGGGTTTCCCAGAAATAGGATTCTTTTGCCCTGGCTTATACGTTTCTCCCGGCTTATAGACCTCGCCAGGGATGATAAATGTTCCTCCAGTTATCGCTTTACCCGGTGCGAAACTATCTCCGGGCTTGATTGCTTGACCTGGCTTAATGAACTCACCGGCATAAGTTATCACCGGTAGGAAATTAATAAATAACAAAATGGCAATAAGAAAAATGGCGATTACACGCCTTAATGCTCGTTCACACAAAGACTAACTCACCTCGCTTATTGAGTGTTTTGCTCGTATTTATCTTCTAATGTTTTGATGGCTTCTTGATAGCTCTTATTATTTAAGCTTTCAAGTTCTAACTTGAATTTCTCGATTTCTGAATGAATCCAATCATGATATTCCTTGTTTTTCTGTTCTAGGTATTTAGCAGATTCTTTATCTAGCTTTCCGTTTTCCTTAAAAACAAAGATAATCGAATCTATATCTGATCTTTCGAAAGTAGCATTATAATTCTCCCCTGTGATGTAACTAAAGATGTCAATGCTATTATTTATGTGCTTGCTTTCTAGCTTAGTAGTGCTCTTTTGTTTCCAATCTTCCCATGACTCCGCGAGCTCCTGAATTTTCATTAGCTCACTCTTCAGTTCACTTTCATCATTGACCTTCTGATAAATTCCCTGTGTTGCATCAGCAATTTTTATCAATTCGTTTTGTCCTTTTGCATCCACATCAAAGCCAATTACATTGATAATCGGTGAGATATTCGAGTTATACAGCTGTTTAGCAGCCTCTACAGGTTGATCTTCACAAGTGGATACGCCATCACTAACCAGATACACTATATTTGTATGATTCTTCCCATCAAAGCTAGCTAAGTCCTTTTGGGCTTCCTTCAGGCCAAGCCCTGTTGGCGTCCAACCTACTGGTGTAATTTTACTTAGCGAACTTTTTAGATCTCCTTCAGCTTTCGTTGCGAACGGATGCATTAACTCTGTACTGCTGCATGATATCCCTTTATCACGATCGGCGTTACTTCCTTTATGGCCAAATACTCTTAGTCCTACCCTCGCTTCATCAGGCAAGCCATTCACAAAATCTAGAATGGCATTTTTAGCGGCATCCATTTTGGTTTTTCCCCCGATGGATTGAGCCATACTTCCTGATGCATCTAAGACGATTTCAACATTCAAGTTTTCCTTGAATTGATATCGTGAATCTACCATCTCTGGATCTCCTAACGATTGAAAACGCATTTCTCTTATCAAGTTTTCAGGGCCTTTAAATTCCTTTTGTACTTTTCGTAACAGCTCTCGGTAAAAGTAGTCTAGCTCCTGATTTGATGGATTTGACGACACATCTGGTAGATCTTCGAAAGCCTTTAGTGTCTCTTCATGCTCTTTATCAAACGTGTTAAATCCATCTAGTTCTCCTACTGGAAGGCTTGCGAGTTCTTGATAGCTCGTTGGAAGCGCAACCTCACCCTCTTCTTCCTCTTGCTTTTCTTCATTTGTATTTTCTCCAGGAGCATTTGTCTCTACAGCATTCTCTTCTTTTTTCTGAGTTTCTTGGTCATTTTTATTAGAGGTTTCTTGAGAGCATGCTGTAAATACGGTAAGTACCCATATGAGTAAAATCAATCTAGAGATTCGCTTCATTCATAAACCTTCCTTTTACTTAAAATAGAATTAGAGTATATTAACCTACCATTCCAGATATCTTCTGTATGATATTACCGATAATTTTCCCAATTCCATCCTTTTGACCATCTACAGCCGTCGAAATGATTCCAAGCACCAATATTAATAGCGCAGCTAACCCCAACCATTCTAACGATTGTGCTCCTCTTTCATTTCTCACAGGCTGCATTACTTTAATCCAAGCTTTGATCATTAAATTTTTCATGTGAACCTCTCCCTTATTTATGTTTTATTTAAATACATTAAATAGATCTTTATTGTCATTGAATATGTTAATAGCCATAAGCCCTCCAATTAGGATAAGTGCAGTTGGCATAACGATAAATGTAGTAATTAAGGTAACTTTAGGCGATGCTTTGGCTGCTTGTTCCTTAATTTTCTCTTTTTTGATTTTCCTCATTTCTTCCGCCTGGTTTTTAAACGTTTTGGAGATAGGGACTCCAAGCCTTTCCCCTTGAATGAGTGATTTAATAAGGAGTTGGAATTCATTACTATCGTTACGGTCTAGTAGACCTTGATAGGCATCGGCTCTAGGCACACCTACATCTGTCTCTTGAATAAAACGGCCAAATTCATCCTTTACCGGTCCTTCGAAATAAGGTACGATATCGCGTAAAGCTTGATCTAGCCCTACACCGGCCTGTAATGTGACGCTCATCGTATCTAGAAAGTCTGGAAGCTGGAACGAGAGCTCATCTTGACGCTGTTTTGCCTTCCGATTTAACCAAAGAAGTGTTCCCATATACCCTAAGACTGGATAGATGATGACAGCCACTTCGGCAAAAGGAAGTCTTACTACAAGTGATAACCCTCCAACAATCGCTCCAGTAATCAATAGGAAGATCTTCAACCCTTGGAACCTCTCTAGCGTAAGCTGATAAGGGTATCCTGCTTGCATCAATTTCCTTTTTACATCCGCATTTTCACTAAAGAAATTGATACGCTGCCCTATGGAAGAGAAATCGTCAGCATACTGGAGCATTTTCGAAACGATTTTCTCTCTTCTCGTAATCTTTTTTTCGAAAAAATTGTACACATACGTTTTTTCTTTGATTGATTCCTTCAATTTGTCCTTTGACAGAAGGTATTTATAATAACTCCTTAAAGATAGGGCAAAGAATAGCAGACAAAGACAAATGACTATCACTATTATTCCATCCATGTGTTCACACCCTAATATTAGTTACCTTTCTAACGAGAATGAACGTTAGAATAGTCCCGCCTACAAAGATTGCTCCTAATATTAGGCCAACCCCACTTGTTAGCGAATCCATAAACCCATCAATTACATTGTTCATCATCGCTACAAGGAAAATGGGAATGACGGGAACAATATAAGATACGTACCTTTGCTCCGCGGTCATCGTCTTAACCTCTTGAATTAGAATTTTTCGTTCCTCTAGCGTTTGATTCATTTCATCTAAAACAGCATATAGATTTCCACCCGCTTTCTTCTGAATGAGCAAGGTGGCGACAAACAGCTGAAATTCACGGCTATTAATCCTTTTTTCTAGAGATTTTAAAGCTGAGGAAAAGTCCATTCCTAAAGCAATTTCTTGCGCCAGACGCTGAAACTCACCCTTTGCTGGCTCGCTCACCTCTTGCGCAACTAAATTAAGCCCTTGAGTTAATGTCATTCCTGACCTAGTTGCATTGGCTAACGTGCGACAGATCTCTGGAAGCTGCTCGACAATTTTCTGCTTCATGTAATTTTTTCGAACAATAAAAAGAATGAACTTGCCAATTTCGATTGTAACAACCGCAAATAGAAGGCTTGCCAATAACTTCATATTGAACAATCGTTGAAAAAGCATGATGATACCCATATACACAACAACTTGCGCACCGATGTACTCTGATGGGGTAAATGGAATATTGGCAGCTCTCAGCTTTTCATAAATAGGAATGGCCATTTCTGTTCGGTCAAAGCGGTCGCCAATCAACACCATGACACTTTTTCGCTTCTTCCCATCTTGATAAAATTGATGAACATTCTTTCGCCATTCTCGCTTTTCCATCCGGTAATCTAAAAAGAAATAAACCGATAAAATAAGCATAAATGCTGCAAGAGTAGATACAAGAAATGGCGTCATGGCCTCACCTCCTCATAGACTGGGGAAAATGCTGATTCTGGGATGTCAACCCCAAATACCTTCAGCCTCTCTAGACACGTTGGAACATGCCCTGTCGGCGTAAAGTACCCTTCAATTGTTCCATCCTGTTTTATTCCCGTTCTTTTATAATGGAAAATTTCTATCACCTCATGTGAACCATCTGGATGTTTGACCACCTCTGAAATGGAAATCATTTTTCTCGTCCCATCCGTTAGTCGTGTTGCTTGGATAATAATGTCTAGCGCACCAACGATATACTCCCTCACGATATGACTTGGGAGCTCCATTCCGGCCATAACAACCATCGCTTCCACACGCCTTAAAGCATCATCAGGCGAGTTAGCATGAACAGTAGTTAGAGATCCTTCATGCCCTGTATTCATTGCTTGAAGCATATCAAATGCTTCACCGCTACGAACCTCCCCAACAATTATGCGGTCAGGTCTCATCCGAAGAGCATTTTTCACTAGTTGACGAATCGTTACTTCTCCATTCCCCTCTACATTGGCAGGCCTTGCCTCTAGCCCAGCAACATTCGGTCGGTTTAATCGGAGCTCAGCTGAATCTTCAATTGTGACTACTCGCTCACCAAAGGGAATGGAAGCTGCTAAAACATTTAGAATCGTTGTTTTCCCGCTACCTGTTCCTCCTGAAATAAGGGTGTTCATCTTCGCCTTAACCAAACCATCTAGGAACTCCGCCATCGCTGAGTTCAAAGCATTAAAATTTAGTAAGTCCTCCATTTTAAAAGGCTCTTTTCTAAATTTACGAATCGAAACCAGCGTTCCCGATAAGCTTATTGGAGGAATGACTGCATTCACACGACTTCCGTCGGGTAATCGAGCATCCACCATTGGGGAGCTTTCGTCAATCCTTCTCCCAATCGGGGCTACGATTCGGTCTACGATATGACGAACATGATCATCGTCACGAAACTTTACTTCAGTCAGTTGAAGCTTTCCTAGCCGTTCCACATAGACCTCTTCATACCCATTGATGAGAATTTCAGTTATGGAAGAGTCATTGATTAACGGCTCTAGAGGCCCGTAGCCAACCGATTCATCTAGTATTCTTGTAATTAAAATTTCCTTATCATGACGGGAGATAATCACTTTTTCCTCAGCCATGAACTGACTGACAAACTGCTCAATACTTAATCTCATCTCGCCTTGTGATAGCTTTGTCAGTGCTTCTAGATTCGTATCTCGAAGCAGCCTTGTTTTATAGTGTTCAACTAATTCATCCACTAGATGATTTTCATATTGATAGGATTGTAGTTTGGATGATTGAATATTTTTTTCTTTTCGCCTTTCAAATAAGGATGCCATTCGTTATCCCCCTATCCCAATACAGAAAGCCCCCATTTTCTTACATCCTTTGCAAATGGGATTAACCTTCTTTCCTTCGCTGTTTTTCTAACTGGTTCTCCTTTATTTAAGAATGGCTGAAGACCTTTATGATCCATTCGTACGGTTGCAGCAATAGGAAATCTTAGTACATTTTTCAAATCCTTCCCCTGCACCTCATTATCCTTTCCGATCTTATTGAGGATAATGGAAGTTCTAGAAGGCAATTCAATCCCAAGCCTTACCGACAGCTCCTCAAACTGCTTAAGCACCTTAAGTGCTGGAGTATCAGGTGTAAGAACATAGAAGATTTGATCGGACTCTTCAATCGCCGTTACAACCTGACTGTTAATAAATGAAGGCAGGTCAACAATGACAAAGTCAAAGCTTCTCCGGCACGTCCTTAGCAGCTTTGCTACAAATTCTTCGGTAATAGATTCTGCTGCTTCTGCATCGCAAGGACTGATCAGCACATCCAGCTTTGAACCGTCTAGCTTCTGCGATACATTTCGAATATGACTTTCATTGAGCTCATTGATAACAGGCGTTAAGTCGGCTATCGATCGGTTAGATTCAATCGATAATAGCGTTTCAATTCCCCCAAACTGCAGGTTCAAATCGATTAATATCACTTCTGCAGTTGTTTCGAGCTTAATCGTTTGTGCAAGTGTGGCTGCAAGGTTTGATTTTCCACTTCCACCTGCCCCGCTAAAAATTGAATAAATTTGTCCTCTGCCTTTTGTAAAGACTGAAAACGTCTCTTCCTTCTTTTTTTTGCTCACTTCGTAATTTTGGAAAATGGTAGGTACCCTGCTCATAAACAAGCTGAGCTCATCTGGATACACAAAAAACTCAGATGCCCCCGCTTTTGTAATATTTCGCAACTGGGTAAAATCAGAGCCCTTCGCAATATAAATCACAAGTGTACTAGGACTAACCGATTTGATGTATTGAATACTTTCGACCGCAATATCATTCTCTGGCTGAACAAAAATGACAATATCTCGATCATCTCTGTTGACTTCACGGACGACTTCCCGCGAATCAATATGCTGAACGGTATAGCTCCCTGTTAAGGCATTTAGAATTTGGTTATGAATAATCTCATCGTCACTTACTAATAACACTTTCAGATTCGACTCCATCTCGATTCCCTCTTTTTCTTAAATTCTAGGAAAAGCTCTGAACGCCTAGTTTGCGCCATATAACGTGGAGCCTTCCAGTTAGTCATTTCCATCCTTACTGACCAGAAGCCTCCGAGCTTGACTCTGCTGTTTGATCGGTTGTTGCTTCGCTCGCTTGTTCCTCCTGCTGCTCTTCTTGTTCAGATAAGTCCACCGTGTCCCCTTTTCCTACATTCGCCTTTAAGACTCTCACTTTATCCGCATAATTTTGCATATGTATTAATTTCGGGGCATCTTCCATACTCACTTCAAGGGCAACTCCTGCGAATTCAGACCCTTCTCCTTGAGCAAACGCAACTGGAACATCTCTCATAAAGATTTCCGTCTTTTCTTCTCCGTTTGTATTGGTGGAAACAATAATATCAACGCGATCTAATGTTTCAATGACTTGATCGAATTGCACTTTTTCAGATGGGTACATGGCTATTAGTCTATTATTCTCATTTCTTAGCTCCGTATAAGGCTTAAGCATATTTCGCGTAATCAATTCTCCCTCGGTCAGTGGGACGACAGACACTTTGTTTACAAGCTTATCTTTATCCTCTTCTGTAAGATGGGCTGAATTAACAAATTTATTTGGGATTTCCACTGTTGTAATCTGATTCTCCTGGATCAGTGTTCTAACGGGAATATCTCCATTCGCTACATAAACTTTTGTCATTCCCCCAAGTTCTGCATTTAGATCACGAACCTTGTTAAACACTAAATATCCCGCAGTTAACGCTAAAATAAAGGCAAGTAATAAAAAGATGGCTGCTCTTCTCTTCGACTCTAACATCCTGCTTCTTCTCTCCTACAGTTGAGTATTTTTATTCACTTTGTTATACCCAAAAAAAATTTCCCAAAGCACCTTTTTAGAAATTTTTTCAAATAAAATTGTTAATTATTTACTATCACGTGTTCACAAATTCGTCAAACTTTCAGATAGGTTTGTCGATATTTGTCTGTGATTTTCTCCCTATAAACATCTCAATTTCAAGATTTTTTATGGTTCACAATACCTATAAACAGGCAGGATAAGAGAAATGTATGCATAAAAATTTTTAAATTTTTTATTGATTATTTTTACAAATGTTAAGATTTATAGGCTATAGGTATTATTTTTTATTTCGAAGGCAGAAGTATTGAGCTCTTATGAGATGATCGAGAAATTATTTCCCAAATAAAAAAAATCGATTCCACCCTCAAAAAGAGTTAAAATCGATTTTTATTTTTTTCTATTATTGTTTTTTGTTGCTTGCCTCTATCTTATTATCAGCTAAATCATTTTTTAACCTAACTCACATACCTACTCCTTTATTCTTCGTAAACCATTTTTTTCGTCATGCCCCCGTCCACTATTACATTTTCACCGGTGATGAAATCATTTTCAGGATGGGACAAAAACAAGCATGCTCTTCCAATATCAGCTGGCTTCCCTACTCGCCTTGCAGGATGCTGATTGTGATCGTTAGTAGAAAGACTGTCGTAATTTTCATTTTGGATCCAACCAGGACTAATGCTATTCACACGAATTCCGAATTCTCCTAGGGAAATTGCTAGCGCATGGGTAAGTGCCACAATGCCACCTTTCGTTGCTGCATAGGCTTCCGAATTCGGCTCAGACATAAATGCTCTCGTTGAAGCAATATTGATAATCGCTCCGCCTTGTTCTTTCATGTAGACCGCTGCTTCCTTTGAGCATAAGAACACACTGCGAAGATTGGTATCGATGATATCATCCCATTCTTCCACTGACAGCTCAAATAAGGGTTTAAACCTTGAAACACCAGCATTATTGATGAGTATATCTATTCTTCCATATGTATGTTGTACGGTTTTCATGAGATGGTGAATTTCCTGTGGGTTTTTTAAATCGATTTTTAGAAATTGTACGCCAAGTTCTTTCGCTCCTTCATTTCCTGCCTGCTCATCTACATCGACGATAATTACTTTCGCATTTTTCTCTGCGTAGGCTAAAGCAATACCCTTTCCTATTCCTTTTGCACCACCTGTAATCACAACCACTTTTCCGCCATAGTTCATCAACAGCACCTCCTATTTTGATTGTCTATTCTATCATGTTTCAAGTTGATTTACTCTTCGTTGGACTTGCTGCCTGAGTTTATGAGCGAACGCTCCATTTTTGAGCGTTCGCTCATAGACGCGAGGATTTCGCTCACTTTTTTCGAATATCGCTCCTCTTCCACAGAATATCGCTCCAGTTTAGCAAGTTTTCGCTCCAACTCCCCTAAATATCGCTCATTACAGGTGATTCTAGCAGCTTGCTTCTTTAGAATATCGCTTGTTATTTATGTTTTTTTGAAAAGTGCTGTTAGACTGGGAGATTTTCTCGCAAACACTAACCGTTTTTTCTTCTTACCTTCCATACTTCTCACTCATCTAATCCATTCAATATCTGTTATGATAAAGAAAACTAGGGGAAGGAATGAAATGAACAGGAATGGCCAATACACATACATTTTCTAAAGGAGAGGAAATTGCAAATGCAGTTATACACGGGATTGGTTTCCTTTTAAGTATTGCTGCACTTGTGATCCTAATCGTGTTTGCTGCGATTCATGGGACTGCCTGGCACGTCGTCAGTTTTACCTTATTTGGATCCACAATGGTCCTACTCTATACATCTTCAACCCTTTTACATAGCTTTCCACCAGGTAAAGTGAAAGATGTGTTTGAAGTATTCGATCATTCTTCTATCTACTTTTTTATAGCAGGAACATACACGCCCTTTTTGTTTATTGCAGTTAAAGGTACACTTGGCTGGACTCTATTCGGTATCGTGTGGGGACTCGCAATAGCCGGTACGGTATTCAAGTCTTTTTTCGTCAAAAAGTTCTTACACACCTCTACTGCCCTTTACGTCCTATTAGGATGGCTGATTGTTTTTGCATGGGAGCCATTAGTAAAGAATGTGTCTACACAAGGAATGACTTTTCTTGTAATTGGTGGGGTGTTATATTCGGTCGGGGCCATCTTCTACATTTGGCGAGGCTTCAATTATCACCATGCCCTTTGGCACGTCTTTGTTCTAGCCGGTAGCATCATGCACTTCTTTGCTGTATTAGCATTGCTATAAAAAAATAGCGGACAGAAGTTTCTTCTCCTAGTCCGCTATTTTTCATCTATCATTAGTAAATTCTCGATTAAGCACGAGTCCACGTATCGTTCATTTCAACGTTTGCAGCTTTTAACATGGTATAAACAGGGCAGCGTGATTCTACCTTTTGTTGAAGCTCTTTGATTCTGTCATCAGTTTCCTCTGTTTTTACCTTTGCTTCTACAGTTACACGTTCAAAATATGGACGAACAGTTGCATCTCCCATAAAGCCTTTAGGGTCAAATGTTCCATTGATTTCAAATGTAATATCCTCTAAATGGAAATTCATTTCTCTTGCAATGAAGCGCGCTGTTACATTTTCACAGCCTGCCAATGCACCTAGTACGCTCTGAAGCGGGTTAGGTCCTAGATCCTGTCCTCCCATTTGCTTGCCTTCGTCAATAAAAAACTCATGTTTTCCTGTATTAGCTCTAACTGTAATTCCCTCTGTAGTTGCGTTTACTTTTAATGTCATTTTGTTTGCCATTTGTTGCTCTCTCCTTTGTTGTTCACATATAGTTTATGTGGTTTGTATTTTATTTGCTGGCTTGAACCAATATTTATTTGCCAATTTGCCATAGTAAGCAATGGTTTGTTGTTGAACGATAAATGCAATTGTCACGATAAGTGCAGCTTCCGCTCCAAAGGATGTCGCGGCTAAGCCTATAGCAATCGATAAATTTCGAAGGACCGTTCCGTTCACAAGGGCAATGCCGTCTTCTCTACTGAGGAACTTCTTAGCAAAGAACGTACTGATCACGTAATTCATTGCGTAAAAGGCAATTAAGACCATCAAAGCTAAAGCAATAAGCTCAAGATTCGACAAAATCATTGATGCCTTCATGCTAATGCTGACAAATACTACATATAGCATGGCCCAAATGCTTAACGGGGCAAAATTGGGTTTGATTTTCTTTTGAAACTGCTCCATCGAATATTTTTTCATCAGAAGCCTAAATGTAATTTGCCCTAAAATAAGGGGAACAAATACCACTAGCCCTATGGTTTGGAACGTTTCTAAAATATTTATATCTACATACTCCCCAACCATTAGAAGCAAATACCACGGAGTTAATAATGATCCCAAAATTAACCCAAAAACCGTTAGCTTCACAGCAGCATTTACATTTCCTTTTTGAATAGCTGTCCATGAAATCGTCATTCCACTCGTTGGAAGCAATGCCGATAAAGCAAGACCCGCAAACATAATCGGGTGGTTACTTAATAGTGTTTTCCCTAACAGAAAAGCGACTGCAGGTACGATTAGAAAGTTAATAAAGATGGAATATCCTAACACTTTCGACCCTTTGACAGATGTTAACTCTTTTAGCTTCAATCCGACCATCGTTGCATAAATCATGATTATTGTCGCAATAAGGATGGTAGATTTTAAAAAGCTTGTATCTATAATGGCTCCTATGATGAAGCCGAGTAATAGAGTCAACGGAACACTTAGCAATAAATAACGCTGTGGGAATGTGTATAGCTTTTTCACCTGACCCCTCCAACCTTTCGACTATACTATTTGCATTAGCATGCCTTTTCTTTATACCCCCTTAGGTATATTAGTAGTATAAAAGAATGGTCAGCTTTTGTCAAAAGTTTTTTTCTCGATGAAAAAAGCAGATGCCAATGAGCACCTGCTTCAAGTAGATATTGTGGTTAGACACGCAAATCTCTTTTGAGATAACCTACAAATGTGGCAGCGATGAATCCGGTTATCCATACGAAAGATAGTACGATAGAAGTAACCGTAATCTCACCGCTGATAAGCTGCTTTGCTTCAAAGTATTTAAACGGAGTTAGGTATTTCAAGTCTTCAAGCTTTTCGTTCATATCAATTGCAATCGACAAGATAAATGTGAACATCAGAATGCCTGTAGAAAGAGATGTAGCCATTTTCGGATTATTCATCAGCCCTGCGATGGCGGCACCTAGTCCTAAGAAAATCAACTGGACAAATAATAATCCTACCATCATAAGTGAAAGCTCTGTTACAATTGCTCCACCTTCAGAGAAGCTAGCGACCATCCCATATGAAACCGCGTATGTGACAGCATTGAAAAGCAAAACATTCACTAGCACAGCAAGTAGCTTTGCGGCAAGGGCCTTTGTACGAGTAAGAGGCTTAACGAAAAGAAACTCTGCCGTTTTATCTCTTTTCTCTTTAGCGATTACACCTGATCCAAGCATGGCAGCATGAATACTCCCCATAACCAACAAATACAAATAAAGGACACCAAAATACTCAAGGGGTATCGATAAGTCGAGTGATCCGGACCCCATTATCGCTTGAAGTGACTTTGGCATACTTTCAATTAAGTCATTCATTGTTTGACCCTCACCAGACATGCCGCCATATTTCCCCATTCCTGATGCCACTAGAAAAATGACACCAATCGACCAGATGATGATCGATTTGATATGCGCTTTTAGCTCCCTTTTAAACACATTCATTCTCAGTTCCCTCCTTTAACTAAAAACTCCCTCCATCACACAGATGGAACATCTTTTTTCACATATAGAATATAACTCCCTACTAGTGTGATCCCAATCAGAATAAGTGATGTTAACAGAAACGAAAGCTCATATCCACTGTTTTCTGCGATATAAACAGGATCAAAATAGTTAAAAGGCGACACAAATCGCATTGCCTCATCTCCCGTCATTGAACCAATCATCGCAATCATAAAGAAAGCAAATACTGTTCCTAGGGACACGCTAATTACCGATTTTATCTTCGGAAACACTACAGAGATGAATATTCCTAGTGCTAAGAAAATCAGCTGAATAAAAAATAAAGTCAATGAAATAAGAATCAAATTCTTCACACTATAATCATCGGTTTTGACAGCCGAAGCCATCACTAAGGTTGTTAGGATAAACAACAGATTGGTGATGACAATCGATGTGAAGGCAGCGAGCACTTTCGATGTAACCACTTGCGTTCGTGTGACAGGCTTTGTTAATAAGAAGTCCGCCGTTTTTTCTCTTGTTTCCTTTGAGAGGATCCCTACACCAAGATTCATTGCTTGAATAGCGCCTGCAAGCTTGATATATAGGAATGTATAAGAGAAAAAGCCAATCAAAGTTGCGATGCTGTCAATCGATAGACCAATCGCTTTTCGAAGCTCTACAGGAAAGCTTTCAAGGGCTGATTTAAAATCTTCTGCATCCTTTGCAAATGAAGGAAAAATCGATAAGAATAAGACTACAAGCGCCATCATCGAAACCGTCCAAATCATTGTCGATTTACGATTTGCTCTTAGCTCATGAAGATACATATTCATCTTGCTTATTCCTCCTTTTCATAGAAATGCATAAAGATTTCTTCTAATGTTGGCTCCTCAACCCATAGATCAACTACATCTAATCCCGATATTTTTTTCAGTAATTTATTTAAGTCCCCTTTATACATAAATGTAACAGTGTGTTCTTTAACTTCTACTTGATTCATTCCCTCGAGATCAAAATATGGAGTTGCAGCTACTTCCTTCGTTTCTAGCTTTACTTTCTTGTAATTATTTTTCTTTAACGTACTGATTTTCTCGACCTGTACAATTTTACCTTCTTTGATAATCGCTACACGATTACAAAGCCTTTGAACCTCACTTAAGATGTGTGAAGAAAACAGAATCGTAGCGCCGCGCTTGTTTTCTTTTTCCAGGAGTTCAAAGAATTTATGCTGCATGAGTGGATCTAGTCCGCTTGTTGGTTCATCAAGAATGATCAGCTTTGGCTCATGAAGCAACCCTTGCACAATCCCTACCTTCTTCTTGTTTCCAAGTGATAGATCGTCGATTTTCTTATTCAAATCCAGCTCGAGCACTTCTGCCAGTTCATGAATCCGCTTCGTACAATCCTTTTTATAAAAGCTGGCAGAGTATTTAAGTAAATCGATTACTTTCATATTGTCATAATAGAAAACCTCTGAAGGTAAATAACCGATTTCCTTTTTAATTTCAGCAGCCTCCGTCATGCAATCCTTACCGAAGATGGTTGCACTTCCGCTAGTTGGATAGATTAATGCGAGTAGTGTCCGAATAGTTGTAGATTTCCCAGCACCATTTGGACCAATAAAGCCGAAAATCTCTCCCTCTTCCACTTGGAAGCTGACATCGACGATTCCTCTAGCTTTACCGTAACTCTTTGTTAAGTTTTGAATATCAATCACATTCATCTAAAACCCTCCCCTAGTTTCTACCTCTTTTATTTTTGTCATTGAAACATGGACTGTTTTCTGCTCCAGGATACTCTAGCCGCGACGTGCAGGGTGAATCCTCCTCGGCTTGCCCTGTGGGGAATCACCTTCCCACTGCTTCCGAAGGGCTTCTCGCATCCCTCTGCTCCAAACTGCTAGCCTTTGTATGAAGAAGAAAATCTTCCCTGGTATAAAATAACAATTTTTTAGAAAATAGCCATTATTTATAGAATGTTTCTTTCAGAATGTTAATGTACACATCTGCCTCATCAAAATCCGCTGAAAAATCGTATTGTAATCCGCCTGAATACTTCACCTTTTGCATAACTTGATTACTAAACCCTTCAAGAGTCCACAAAATCGTATGAATTGCCCTTTGAATATCTACTCCATCCTTAAACTTAGACGTATCCATTTGATCGAAAATCTTTGCTGCGTTTTCTTGGAGAAACTGTGCTTTGTTATGGTCCAGATCATTTTTAACATCTGGTGAGCCTTCTAAGTAGGCTGCCATCAGAAAGTTAAATATTTCTGGGTACCGGTTCAGCATCTGACTTTTAAGAATCATAATTTTCTTTAATCGTTCAAAGATGTCACGCTCAGATAAATCGAGTTCTTGATAAAAATCGTTAATCAGTTTTTCAGTTGAATGATCGTACAAAAACAAGAATAAGTCCTTTTTATTTTTAAAATAATGAAAGAGTAAACCTTTAGAGATCTTCGCCTCCTTTACAATTCCATTTGTGGATGCATTGTCATAGCCCTTTTGTGTAAACTCCTTCATAGCTGCATTGAGGATGCGGTCCTGCTTTTCAGCTTCAAGGTTCAAAAATTTCGATATCATCTACTTTCCTACCTTCTTTAAAGTGCATTGACCACATCGGTCAACTTTAGTTTACACCTCATTGACCGATGTGGTCAATGTTTTTCCTGTGAATTTTTTCGACAATTGTAGCATGCATAAAAGTGATGAGAGAAATGCAAAAAACCTGACAGAGCAAAGACTGTCAGGTTTGTATTAATGTATTAAATGCGTAGGTTATTCTCCTGTTTTGGCAAAGCGCTCGATGCGCTCGCCAATTTCGTCACGTACACGTTGGAAGAAAGCCCATTTTTCTTCGTCTGTTCCTTCTGCTTTTGCAGGATCATCAAATCCCCAGTGTACACGTTTGATATGCGGTGGTGTCACAGGGCAGTTATCTGCCGCATGGCCGCAAAGTGTAACAATTAGATCTGCATTATTTAGAATTTCTGGATCAATGACATCCGATGTTTGGTTGGAAATATCCATTCCTGCCTCTTTCATTGCTTTCACTGCATTCGGATTTAGTCCGTGTGCTTCTAAGCCAGCGCTTTTCACTTCCCACTCATCACCTAAGTGCTTTTTAGCCCATCCTTCTGCCATTTGGCTTCTGCAAGAATTTCCTGTACATAAGAAGTAGATTATTTTTTTCGTCATATTGTTATAGCTCCTTTTATTGTGAATGTTATAGTAAAAATTATAATTTCCTTGAGAAATTTATGATTTAAGCCAAAGGAATTTATGCTCCCCCATGGAAAGAATCCTATTCAGAGTCAAGCTTTTAAAAAACCAATAACCATAAATATAATCCAACAAGTGTAATAAAGAGGGTTGGAACAGTGAGGATAATCCCTACTTTAAAATAATTTCCCCAGCTAATTTTTACCCCTTTTGTTGACAGAACATGTAACCATAATAAAGTTGCTAATGAGCCGATAGGTGTAATCTTCGGTCCTAAGTCAGAGCCGATTATATTTGCATAGATGAGTCCCTCTCGGATGATTCCGCTTGTATCCGTTTCAGCAATTGCCAGAGCATCAATCATCACTGTCGGCATATTATTCATAACCGAGGATAGAATAGCTGCGATGAATCCCATCGCGACTGTCCCAACAAATAACCCTTGGTCAGCCGCTGCTTGAATGATATTCGCTAAAATATCTGTTAAGCCAACATTACGCAACCCGTAGACAACGACATACATTCCGATGGAGAAAAACACAATCGCCCATGGCGCACCCTTTAACACCGTTTTTGTTTGAACCACAGGGCTTCTTTGCGCCATTATGAGATAAATGATCGCTACAATTCCAGCGATAAATGATACCGGTATCCCAGCAAACTCACTAATAAAATACCCAAGTAGTAAGATCCCAAGTACGAACCAAGAGAGCTTGAACATTTTAGGATCTTTTATTGCTTCACTTGGTTGTTTTAATTGATTAAGATCATACGATTTTGGAATATTTTTTCGAAAATATAAATATAGAACTAGAATGCTCGCTGCTAGCGAGAAGAAATTCGGAACAATCATCTTCGTTGCATATTCAACAAATCCAATGTCAAAATAATCTGCTGATACGATATTCACTAAGTTACTGACAACAAGTGGAAGTGAGGTTGTATCGGCAATAAACCCACTCGCCATAATAAATGGCAGGATCATTTTATCTTCGAACTTTAGATTACGCACCATTGCTAAAACGATCGGCGTTAGAATTAATGCAGCTCCGTCATTAGCAAAGAATGCCGCAACAATGGCACCTAAAATCGTTACATAAATAAACATTTTCAAACCATTGCCTTTCGCAATCCGTGCCATATGCAGTGCGGACCATTCAAAGAAACCAATTTCATCCAGGATGAGAGAAATAATAATAATCGCAATAAAAGCTAACGTAGCATTCCACACAATGCCTGTTACCGTAACTACATCTCCAAAATCCACCACTTGGGCTAGTAATGCTAATATTGCACCACCACATGCGGACCACCCAATCGACAGTCCCTTTGGCTGCCAAATAACAAACACGAGCGTAAGTAAGAAAATACTCACTGCTAAAATAACTGAAATCAAAGTAATCCCCCACTATTCACAACTTATTCTTAACCCCTTTGAGGTTAGATCATCAAGCTTTTCCTTCTGGCTTGGCAGGTGTTGTAAAAGATCTGCGATGAGGGGATAATATTCACTGCTATCGTTTAAAGAATAAATGATCCATTGACTTCTCCTCTTCTCCTTTACAAGCCCGCTCTCCCTCAACTTCTTTAAATGCTGGCTAATCGCTGGTTGGCTCATTTGAAAAATTTCTACAAATTCACAAACACAACACTCATCTTCATAAAGGAGACTGACCATCGTTAATCTTGTTTTATCTCCAAGTAATTTAAGAATCTGAGCACCTTGATCCAAATCCAAAACCGTCTTTTCCATCACACACCCCCATATAAAAAATCACTTATATAATAACTAACTTATATAATAAAACTCTTATCTATGTTTTTCAAGTAAAACATTTAATAAAAATCGCCCTGTTTTTCCTTTCATCGTAATATGGAAGAAAAAGAGGAATATACAATGAAATGCAGGTTAGCAATTGAATTAGATATACCCCAAATCTTACATATTTATAATCAAGGAATTCAGGATCGGATTGCCACTTTAGAAATGGAAGAAAAGGATATTTCCTATATGAGTAATTGGTTAAACAATCGGTCGAATAGATATCAGGTAATTGTCATTGATGAAAACGACCAGGTAATGGGATGAGGCTCGATAAGACCATACAACTCAAGATGTGCCTATACTGGAGTTGGAGAAATTTCTATTTACATCGGTCGAACTCACCAAGGAAAAGGCCTAGGTCAGCTCCTTATCAAAGAGCTTGAGGATCATGGAAAAAGAAACTCCTTTCATCAATTCGTTTTGTTTACTTTTCCATTTAATGAAGTAGGGCAAGGCTTATACAAAAAAATGGGTTATCAAGGAGGTGGAACCATTAAAGAGCAAGGAATTTTTGATGAAAAATATGTAGATGTGATGGCGATGGAAAAATTCTATAAAAACATTTGCAAAATACAAATAATGTGATATAACTAAGTCAGAGGTGAAAAATATGGAAGATACTCGAGAATTATTCCAAACCATGACGAGGCGTTTTGGATTTTTGAGCAAAAACTGCTGCTCCGTAGGTGGAATTGACCTTTCTCTAGTTCAAAGTCACATCCTATATGAAATTGATCAACACGAATCTCCTTCTGTACAAACCATTGCATCTGCTTTAGGGATGGATATTACGACATTTAGTAGACAAACGCAAACACTCGTAAAATTGGGGCTAATTAAAAAAACACCCATGCCTGAAGATCGACGCATCTATATTCTATCTCTAACAACCGAAGGAAAATTTGTTGCAACAACCATCGATGTACAAATGAAGGAATATTTAGAAGAAGTATTCTCCCATATGAGTGAATTTGAAAAAAACTCTGTCCTCCAATCGATAAAAATGTTAAATGAAGCAATGGCGAAATCGACCGTTTGCTGTAAACCTTTTCTATGAGCAAGAGAAGTCTTGCTCTTTCTATAGAACTAATACTTGCATAATGCAAATAAATTATTGAGGTGAATGCTATGTGGTTTGATATTGGAAAAAGCTTTTTGTCTATCGCATTAGAACTGACTGTCTTATTTGTAGGGATCTCATTTGTGATCAACCTTATTCAAGGCATCGTCCCTTACGAGAAATTAGAAAGACTTATGGAGAAGAGTCATCCATTAGTCAGTGCAGGCGTTGCCGTACTGTTTGCCTTTATTACTCCATTTTGTTCCTGCTCCACCATTCCAGTTGTCGTAAACTTGCTAAACCAAAAGGTACGCTTCGGAATCGTGATGATTTTTTTATTTGCTTCGCCTGTTTTAGATCCAACGATTTTAACACTTATGGCTGCTGTGTTAGGCATCAAGGTGGCAATTGCTTATACAGTGATTACTTCTATTCTCTCAGTCCTCATCGGATTTCTATTAGAAAAGCTTAAGTTTGAAACACAGGTCAAGAAGGTCATTATGAAGGGCTATCAGCCTACTACCAAACGCTTTGACTTAAAAGCAGCTCTTACTGAAACACTGGATTTAATGAAAACGGTCTATCCATATTTACTCATCGGTGCTGGGATTGGAGCAGTCATTCATGGAGCCGTTCCTACTGAATGGATTACAACCTATATGGGAGGTGATAAATGGTGGCTTGTCCCGGTTGCAGCAATTATCGGTATTCCGCTTTACATCCGCTTATCAACCATGATCCCTATCAGCCAAATCATGATCGCAAAAGGAATGGCATTAGGACCTGTTATGGCCCTAATGATAAGCTCTGCTGGCGCAAGTCTCCCTGAAGTCACGCTATTAAATAGCATTTTTAAAAAGAAGCTCGTATTCGCTTTCGTTGGCTCCGTATTCACGATGTCAACCATCTCTGGGTTCTTATTCTATATCCTTTAGGAGGTCATACACATGACATTATTAAAAAACTTATTTGGCAAAAAAGACAAAGAATGCTGCGAAATTAAAATTGAAGAAGTAACCGAAGAAAAAGACGATTGCTGCGGTGGGAACGAGAAAGAGGATTGCTGTGAGGAACAACAGAAAAAATAGGAATATTGGAGAAGGCTCCCTTGATTTGGATGGGGAGCCTTCTTGCTTGTTATAAACGCTTCACTACAAGCACACCCAAGCCGATGAGCATATAAATCACCATTAAGTATATAATTAACATGCCAGTTTCAATATATTTGACTCCATTTAAAAATAAAATGAGTAATCCTGCACCAGAACCAAAAAGAACGAGATACAGCACTGCCATAAAATATTTTTTATATAACATCATACTGCGTTCATCCACGTCAGGAATAGTTCCTCCTCGCTTCTTTCGCAACAGCATAGGAATGAACCCTAAGAGTACCCCTCCTATTATGGCTGGAATCCATTCGCTATGGAAAACTCCTGTATTCTTATAAATTAGATAAACTCCTAGAAGCCCTCCGAATATGATACTTCCAAACAACACGATAAACATGACTATTTGTAATTTATTCTTGTTCATGATTACTTCCCCTCTGATTCATCTAAGTAAAATAGCTTTTCAATCGGCACATCAAAATACTTGATTAACTTTAATGCTAACTCCAGGCTCGGATTGTACTTATTCTTCTCAATCGCATTTACGGTCTGCCGAGTAATCTGCAAATCCTGCGCCATCTGAACCTGCGTGATCCCTTTCTCCTGCCTAATTTCCTTTATATGATTAATTACCTTCATAAATTGATAGCCTCCAACACAAGGTAAAGATATCTTTACATATATAGTACACCGTTATGGGAAAGAATGTAAAGATATCTTTACACTTTGGTGAATGATGCTAAGTACAAACCATTGTTACCTAAGGAATTCGATTAGCACTATTTGTGAAGTAGGATAGACTTTGCATACCTACTTCTGACCGATTATGGCATCTCTTCGGGTTGGAAGCTCTGGGTTTCTCATTTTGCTGTCCGAACTTGACCTTACTTCGGACTCGAAACTCTTGATTTCTCCCTTTCCTGTCCGAACTTGACCTCTCACCTTCCCATTTAGCAACTTTCCCACAAAAAAACACCCCACAAGTTACTGCAGGGTGCTTTTGATTCTTATATTTTCTCCATCCAAGGAGAGTTAATTTTTTCTATAACCCTATGTTCTTAGCGATAATCGTTTTCATGATTTCATTGGTTCCAGCGTAGATGGAGGTGACTGGAATATCTCGGTATCTTCTAGCAATCTCGTATTCTTCCATATATCCATATCCACCATGAAGCTGCATGCATTCGGCTGCGACTTTTTTCGCCATGTCGGTTACCCACCATTTGGCCATTGATACTTCATTCACAATGCTTTTACCAGCCATGTGATGGATGATTAATTGATCAACAAAGGTACGGCCAATTTGAATTTCGGTTGCCATTTCCGCAATCTTAAATTGGGTATTCTGAAATTTACTTATCGGTTTCCCAAAGGCTTCACGCTGTTTTACATATTCAATAGTCAGTTCAAGCATCCGTTCTGCAGATGCCATCGCACTAATCGCTACAGTGATCCGTTCCTGTTGTAGCTTATCCATCAAATAATAGAAGCCTTTGCCTTCCTCCCCTAATAAATTCCCTGCTGGCACTCTGCAGTCCTCAAAGATTAATTCGGCTGTATCAGCTGCATGCTGCCCTACTTTCCTGAGTTTCTTCCCTTTTCGAAATCCAGGTACATCTAGATCAACCGCATCAACGACGAGAAGACTTATCCCACTATGTGCTGGCGATGCTTTTGGGTCTGTTTTACAAACGACGATGACGAAATTCGTCGTGTATCCATTAGTGATAAACGTTTTTTCCCCATTGATGATATAGTCATCTCCGTCTCGTACAGCAGTCGTTTTAATAGAAGCGAGATCCGATCCTGTCCCTGGTTCCGTCATTGCAATAGAAGAGATTAGTTCTCCTGTTGTACTTCTTGGTAGCCATTTCTGCTTCTGCTGCTCTGATCCATAGGATGCAATATATGGCATGACAATATCATTGTGTAGCCCCGGCCCATTCAAGCCAGCCCCTACTTTCTCTAGCTCCTCTGCAAATACGACAGCATAACCAAAGTCAGTATTCATTCCGCCATATTGTTCGTCTAACCAAGGGCAGAGGAATCCGAGGTCTCCAAGCTTTTTCCAAAATGACTGAGGGATTTGCCGCTCTTCTTCCCACTTTTCATAGTTTGGGATGACATCTTTTTCTAAGTATTTACGTAAGGACTTACGAAAAATTTCGTGCTCGTCAGTTAAAAATGGTCGATCCATTCATCACACCTCCGGATGAAATTTCTATTCAATAATTCTTTCAATAATTGTCGCATTTGCCATCCCGCCGCCTTCACAGATGGCTTGAAGGCCATAACGACCGCCTGTTCTTTCTAATTCATGGATCATCGTCGTCATGAGCTTTGCTCCAGTCGCTCCTAGAGGATGACCTAGAGCAATCGCTCCTCCATTTGGGTTTAGTTTCAGCGGATCTGCATTTGTTTCTTGCAGCCAATATAAAGGAACGGGCGCAAATGCTTCATTCACCTCATACATATCCATATCCTCAATTGTTAATCCTGCTTTTAAAAGCACTTGTTTTGTTGCTTCGACAGGGCCAGTCAGCATGAATGTAGGGTCAGATCCAACAACTGAACGGGCGATGATTCGAAACCTCGGCTTTAGTCCTAACTCTTCTGCCTTTTCTTTAGACATCAACAGCATAGCCGCAGCACCATCGCTCATTTGACTTGAGTTTCCAGCATGAATGACTCCATCGTCTTTAAAAGCTGGACGTAGCTTCCCAAGCTTATCAATAGAAGTATCTTCTCTTGGCCCTTCATCCTGTTTGAAGGCGGTAAGAGAGCCATCCTCTAGCTGAACTTCTATTGGAAAAACTTCTCGCTCAAATCGCCCTTCTTTTATTGCGTGAATCGCTCTCCTATGACTTTCAAGTGAATATTCATCAAGAGTCAGACGAGTGAATCCCCATTTTTCTGCCATTCGTTCAGCAGATAGTCCTTGGTGGATCATCTCATGCTTCGAAGTTAATTCTTCGCTCCAATCACTTTTTTGCCTAGACGACCCTAAAGGTACTCTTGTCATGCTTTCAACCCCGCCTGCTATGACAATATCCATATCACCACTTAAAATGGCCTGGGATGCAAAATGGATGGCTTGTTGTCCCGAACCACACTGACGATCAATTGTCGTTCCGGGGACATGTATCGGGAACCCTGCCATTAAAGCCGCTGATCGAGCAATGTTCACCCCTTGTTCTTCTACTTGAGATACACAACCGAGGATCACGTCTTGCACTGCACCTGCTGATACTCCAGATCGATTAATTAATTCTTTTAATACTTTCGCTGCTAAATCATCAGGGCGTACCTGACTTAGAGCACCTTTTCGCTTCCCTACTGGCGTTCGAACCGCTTCTACTATTACTACCTCACGCATTGAACATTCCTCCATATCTATATTTTTCTCGTATTCTATTATTTTGGAGACATACGAATAGCCCCATCTAGGCGAATCGTTTCCCCATTAAGCATGACATTTTCTATAATCGACTGGGCGAGTAGAGCAAACTCAGACGGGCGACCTAATCGGGCCGGGAAAGGGACTTGTGCTCCTAATGCTGTTCTTACTCCTTCTGGTAAGCTTCCGAGTAGAGGGGTTTCAAATAGACCTGGTGCAATAGTGACCACACGGATTCCGCTTTTCGAGAGGTCACGTGCAATCGGAAGAGTCATGCCAACAATTCCGCCCTTCGAAGCACTGTATGCTGCTTGACCAATTTGACCTTCATATGCGGCAACAGAGGCCGTATTAATGATGACGCCACGCTCTCCATCACCGTTAGCAGGGAAGCTTGTTATTCTTTCAGCAGCTAGACGAATGACATTGAACGTCCCAATTAAATTAACCTCAATGACTTTTTTAAAAGAATCATATTGGTGGGCTGTGCCACGGCTAACGGTCTTTTCACTCACACCAATCCCAGCACAGTTAATTACCGTGTTAAAGTGACCGAAGCTTTCAATGGTTTGATCCAGTGCCTTTTGAACATCTTCTTCACTCGTCACATTTGTATTGATAAAAATAACATGCTCTCCTAGTTCTTCAACTAAGCGCTTTCCCTTCTCTTCTGCTCGATCCAAAATGGCTACTTTTCCTCCACTTTGTACGATATGTCTAACCGTTCCTTCTCCAAGACCTGAAGCTCCTCCCGTGATCACAGCAACGGAATCTTGAATTCTCATCTTGAATATCCCCCTTTTACGTATCCTAATTCTTTGAGAATTTCCTTATTATGCTCACCAAGTTGCGGTGGGTGACGCCTAATGTTTGTTTTTTCCCCGAGAACCTTAATTGGATTATTGATATGTTGAATGACTCCCACATAAGGGTCATCCACTTTCTCAATCATTTTTCTATGCACCACTTGCTCGTTATCTATCATTTCTTGAGGAGTCAGGACTGGTGAGACACAGGCATCAATCCCTTCAAATAGAAAAAGCCATTCTTTCAGTGTTTTCTCTCCTATTTTTTCCTCAATTTCTTCCTTCATTTGCCGCTGAAGTTCGACCGGAGCGTCTAGCTGTCTAATGAAGGATTCCTTTCCAATGACTTCACAAAAATTTTTCCAAAACTTGAATTCCAGTGCACCTACGGAAAGGTACCGCTCATCCTTCGTTCGGTACACTTCATACGCAGCTTTGCCGCCGTTTAGCATAAGCTCCCCTCGGTTCGGAACATTTTCTGTCTTTGCCAAGAGGTCAGGGAGAATCGTCTGCATCCAAGAAATAACACCATCTAGCATAGAGATATCGATAAATTTTCCTTTTCCGGTTTTTTGCACGTCCATAATTGAAACTAATATTCCAATTGCCGCCATTAGAGCTCCCCCACCAAGGTCCCCAATTTGAACCGACGGAATCATCGGCTTTCCATTTGGTGACCCTTGCAGGTGCAATATTCCAGAATAACTAAGAAAATTCAAATCGTGCCCAGGTTCCTGTGCTAATGGGCCTGTTTGACCATAACCAGTAATTGCGCAGTAAATTAGTTTAGGCTGATGCATTTTCAACTCTTCATACCCGAGCCCAAGCCGATCCATTACCCCTGGCCGAAAAGATTCCAGCAACACATCTGCTGTTTTTACGAGCTCAAGAAAAATGGCTTGATCCTCTTGTTCCTTTAAATTAAGGGTCATGCTCCGTTTGTTTCGGTTTAAAGAAAGAAAAAGTGCACTTTGATTTCCCACTTTCGGCTCTCCCCATCTGGCATAATCCCCCACCTCAGGAGCTTCAACCTTAATGACATCTGCACCAAAATCAGCAAGCAACAACGAACAATAGGGTCCTGGTAATAATCTCGTTAGATCAAGAACACGAATTCCCTCGAGAGGCAAGGACACTTCGCAAAACTCCCTTCAAATTTTTAACAATCATCTGATGTAATAATAACAATTTTCAGTTTTTTATACAATACATTTATTTTTTAAACATTAGGTCAAAATATTACATGTTGATTTATTGGAATTTTCAACCTACCATTATTACAACTACTACTTTCGGAAAAATGAATGGATAAAGGAGCGAAAATCATGTCCTTACGAGAGAAGAAAGCAGCAAAGAAGAAAGAAGAAATTTTAAGATCTGCGGCATCAGTATTAGCTGAAAAAGGCTTTCAAGGGACGACAATGGAAGATGTTGCCGCCAATCTGCTTATGACAAAAGGCTCGATGTACTACTATTTTAAAAATAAAGAGGATCTTCTCTATCAATGTCACCAGATGATTATGCAAATGAGTATGGAAAAAATTGAGGAGGTCATTAACAGTGACCTCCCTCCTACTCAAAAGCTGAAAAAAGCCGTCAAATCCCATGTTATTCTCACCACAAGTGAAAAATCGATGTTTATGATGATGGATAAACCAAATCAGAATTTCTCAGGAGAATACCTTGAAGATGTCTTACTTCAAAGGAAAGGATATGAGCAACATTTCGATGCGCTCATTTTGGAAGGCATTGAAAAAGGGGACTTTGATCCAAGTATCGATGTCCGCACTATTCGGCTGATCATTCTCGGGTCTCTCAACTGGATCCTTCAATGGTACAAAGAGGATGGTTCACAAACGGGGGATGAAATCGCAGAGGCTTTTGCTAATCACTTAATACGGCTGGTTGAAAAAAGATAGCATCAAAAAATGGGGGGCATAGCTTACTTTTTATTTGGTTGGAGGAGCGATGATTCGAAAATATAATTGGAGGGAATTTTTGTTGAATGCGATCGAAATCCCCTACAGTTGGAGCGATTTCTTGTCGAATGTGAGCGATTTTCTATCAAATGCGAGCGAAATTCTAGAAAAGTGAGCGATTTCCCGCTTGAGACGAGCGAACGCTCATAAATGGAGCGTTCGCTCACATGTTGGCTTAGGGCAAACCCGTCCTCCTTCTACCTCGCTACCTCTTTTTCTATTAAATTTGGCTTTTTTCTAAATAAAGTACCTGCTTTCGGAAAAAACCGTACCTCCTGAAGTAGATCCACCGCACGATCATCCCAGAATGAGCGAAATCCTCTACAGTTGGAGCGATTTCTTGTCGAATGTGAGCGATTTTCTATCAAATGCGAGCGAAATTCTAGAAAAGTGAGCGATTTCCCGCTTGAGGCGAGCGAACGCTCGAGAGCGTATAAAATTTTGTGTAAATGGATATACTTTCCATTAAAGGAGATGGTCGTTTATGCAAAGTTTTCGAGATCTAACTGTAAGAGAATTAGCTAGTCAATGCCAAACTGTTGATGATATTCATATGATGATGAAAGAATTGTTTAGAGAAACACTTCAACAGGTATTTGAGGCTGAAATTGAGGAACATCTAGGTTATTCCAAGCATGATTCTTCTGGGAATAATACAGGAAATAGTCGTAATGGATATAGTAAAAAGTCGATTAAAACAAAGCTTGGAGAGACTCCTCTTAGTATACCTAGGGATCGAAAAGGTGAATATGAGCCACAGATTATCAAGAAGTATGAAACTTCTATCAATGGACTTGAAGATCAAATTATTGCTCTCTATTCTAAGGGAATGTCTACTCGAGATATCGAGCAACACATGAAAGATATCTACGGAGTCAATGTTTCACCAAGTTTGGTCAGTAAAGTCACAGATAAGATTTTACCCCTGGTCTATGAGTGGCAGTCTCGTCTACTAGAACCTGTTTATCCTATCGTGTTTTTAGACGCTATTCATTTTAAGGTAAAGCATGAAAATCGAATTGTTAGTAAAGCCGCATACACGGTATTAGGGATTAATACCGATGGTATTAAGGATATACTTGGAATCTGGATTGGTGAGGATGAGAGCGCTAGCTTCTGGCTGAATGTCTGCCAGGATCTTAAAAGCAGAGGAGTTGAAGACATTCTTATTGTTTGTAAGGACGGGCTTTCAGGCTTTTCTGAGGCGATTAGCGCTACGTTCCCAAAGACAGATATACAGTCATGTATTATTCATCAATTACGAAACAATGTAAAAGGTGTCCCTATGAAATACCGCAAAGAACTTATGGCTGATTTAAAGTTAGTTTATAAAGCGGTTACTTTAGAAAAAGCTGAAAGTGCTTTTCAAGATTTCAAAGAACAGTGGGGACAGAAGTATCCTGCAATTATTAAATCATGGGAAACAAATTGGTTGGAGTTAACTACTTATTTCTCCTATCCAGTAGAGATAAGAAAACTGATTTATACAACGAATACTATTGAAGCTTTCCATAGGCAGTTAAGAAAAGTTACGAAAACCAAAACAGCTTATCCAACAGATAATTCTTTACGTAAGATTGTTTTTCTGGCCACTATGGGGGTGACAGACCGATGGACTGTACCTGTACCAGGGTGGATGGAATGTAGGCAACAGTTTGAAATCATGTTCGCTGGTCGGCTTGGGAAATAAGTTCTGTCCTAGCATTCCTACGTATTAGGGCAATGCCTTAAGGGTTTATCGCTTTAGGTTCTCCCAAAAGGGAAAAAGAGAGGAAAATCCTCTCTTCCTTTTGTACAGAACCCCACTTGGTGCTCGGGTTGCTCCCCAGCATTGCCCTATCCCCCTAGTAGGTAAGATTATTGTTGACTATCAAGCACATGTTCAATCATTTACACAAAATAATTTACACTACCGAACGCTCATAAATGGAGCGTTCGCTCACATGTTGGCTTAGGGCAAACCCGTCCTCCTTCTACCTCGCTACCTCTTTTTCTATTAAATTTGGCTTTTTTCTAAATAAAGTACCTGCTTTCGGAAAAAACCGTACCTCCTGAAGTAAATCCACCGCACGTTCATCCCAGAATGAGCGAAATCCCCTACAGTTGGAGCGATTTCTTGTCGAATGTGAGCGATTTTCTATCAAATGCGAGCGAAATTCTAGAAAAGTGAGCGATTTCCGGCTTGAGGCGAGCGAACGCTCATAAATGGAGCGTTCGCTCACATGTTGGCTTAGGGCAAACCCATCCCCCTTCTACTTCGCTACCTCTTTTTCTATTAAATTTGGCTTTTTTCTAAATAAAGTCCGCTTAAAACAAAGATCACTGCAAGCTAAATAATAAGACCTTTTTATCATAGTTCGCTAAACACCAATTGTGCTTATTCAAAATGGCTTCATGGACGTATTCCTTGTTGCTATCCTTCTCTTTAAAGCCGAATTTCTCGTAAAAGTGTCTTAGCTCTTCAAAGGGTAAACAGTATACTTCCTTGAGCTCACACGTCTTCGCTTTCTTCACTAGATAAGCGACTAATTCTGTTGCTAACGAAAGTCCTCTATATTCTTCTAAAATGTAAATTCCACCTATTTCTGCCTCTTTTTCATTCAGAAACACGATTCTTCCGACACCTGCGTATTTATTTTGATATGTAACGATGGCAATTATTTCGTTTGTTAAATCACTAGATACGAAACCTATTTCTTGATATTGCTCATTTACCCATTGGATATCATCTTCTGTCGCTAGTTTGATCCCCATAGTTTCACCTCAGGCGCGATTTTTTTTTGCTAGTTTAACACAATCACATTTCTAGGCTCTTGATCTATTCCAATCATTACGGAACAACAAAAAAGCATGAGCATCCATTTACGAGCTCATGCTTTCTTCATCATCACTTTACTTCAACGACAAACGGGTAGACACCAACTTTTCCACCCTGTTGAAACTCGCCCCACATTTTATAAATACCAGGCTTCGCAAACTGGGTTTCAAATACGGTTTCATTATTATTGAGTGGATGCACATGTACATACTCAGTCGCCTCCTCATTTAAGATGACGACATGGCCCATTGCACCTAAATACGGTTCTACAGTAGCATCATGTACTGTGAACGTTAGTGTGACCGGTATCCCTGCCTTTAATTCCGTAGTTTCTAATGAAACCTTTTGTCCATCGATCGTCTTGGCCAGCACTTTGTCTATTTCTAGTGAATGATGGGTGTGTTCACTAGACGACACGTCCCCAACTTTAAAGGAAACTGGCCGAACGGTATATGCGAGATTTGCCGGCTTGATATCGACAAATGCTAGATAGTTTCCTTCTTCAAGTGGAGAGACAATCTCAAATACTCCTGGCGCTACTTCATCAGAGTGTAAGTGCTCATACACGGCTAAATGTTCATCTACTACGATAAGATGCAGTTTCTTTTCATGATTAGTTTCTAATTCCGTTACGGGCTGACCCGACAGGTCCTTTAATGTGATGGTAATTTTCTCGTCTGTCTCTTCTACCGTTACCTTCACATCATTATTCGAACCAACTTCCTCACCATGTTCGTGCCCGCTTCCGTGATCCTCATGTTCTGACTCCTTAACACTGGGCTCAGTCTCTGCTTGAAAAAAGCTATCATACATGTAATATCCTAGTATGACAATTGCTAGATAGGCGATGGCTGATAGAATCCACTTGTTCATTCTGATTTCTCCTTCGTTTAAAGTTTCACTCTTTGTAAGCGGAGAGCATTTAAGACAACCGATACAGAGCTAAATGCCATTGCAGCACCCGCTAACCAAGGAGCGAGGAATCCTAGAGCCGCCACAGGTATTCCGAACGAATTATAAGCAAATGCCCAAAAGAGGTTTTGCTTAATATTCTGGATGGTCTTTTTACTCATGTAGATGGCATCTGCAATACTATTTAAATCTCCACGAATCAGCGTAATATCAGAAGCTTCCATCGCCACGTCTGTTCCTGTTCCGATCGCCATGCCAATGTCTGCTGTCGCTAGCGCAGGGGCGTCGTTTATTCCGTCACCAACCATTGCCACGATTTTTCCTTGTGCTTGAAGATTCTTTACAGCATCTGCTTTTCCTTCAGGCAATACTTCTGCCACAACCTGGTCAATTCCCGCCTGCCTTGCAATTGCTATGGCTGTACGCTCGTTGTCTCCAGTAATCATGACCACTTCTAGTCCCATATCCTTTAACCGTTGAACTGCTGCCTTCGAAGTTTCTTTGATTGTATCCGCCACAGCTACAAGACCGGCATATTGATGATCGATTGCAATGAGCATCGCGGTTTTTCCACTCGCTTCTAATTCTTCCATTAGCGGAATGGCCGCATCAATTGATACATTGTATTTATTCATTAGCTTTCTTGTACCCGCCAATATTGTACGTCCATCTACCTTTGCTATAACACCAAAGCCAGGAATCGCTTCAAACTCTTCTGCCGCTTTAAATTGAATTCCCTTCTCCTTCATTCCAGCAACAATCGCTTGTGCTAACGGATGCTCAGATTGCATTTCTGCTGAACCTACTAATGTTAGAAATTCTTCTTCGTTAAAAGCTTTTTCAATAACAGTATCTGTCAAAACTGGTGTGCCATTTGTGACCGTTCCCGTCTTATCTAATAAGATTGTTGTTAGTCTGTGAGTACGTTCTAAATGCTCTCCGCCTTTAAAAAGAATACCTACTTCTGCTGCTCTTCCTGTACCTGCCATAATAGAGGTAGGGGTAGCTAGACCGAGAGCACACGGGCAAGCAATGACTAAAACAGCGATTAACTTTTCTAATGCTTCAGCAAAATCTCCGGGTGCCACTAAGAAGAACCAAATAAGAAACGTGACAGCAGCAACTCCGACGACAATCGGAACAAAGATTCCAGAGATTTGATCGGCTAGTCGTTGAATTGGCGCCTTGGAGCCCTGTGCTTCTTCTACCACTTTGATAATTTGAGAAAGGGCTGTATCTCGACCAACCTTTGTTGCTTTTACTTTTAAAAAGCCATTTTTATTAATCGTTGAACCTATGACTGCATCTCCAGCTGCTTTATCAACTGGTACACTTTCACCCGTTATCATTGATTCATCTAACGCCGAGCGACCTTCTACGATTTCTCCATCAACTGGTACTTTTTCACCTGGACGAACATACACGAGGTCACCGACTAGCACTGCTTCTAATGGAATTTCAAGCTCCTCTCCTGCTCGATAGACCGTTGCTGTTTTGGCTTGGAGGCCCATCAGCTTTTTGATTGCTTCTGATGAACGGCCTTTTGCTCGAACTTCGAATAGCTTTCCTAGAATGATTAAGGTAATTAACACCGCACTTGTTTCATAATAAAGCTCAATCATATGTGAATTGGATCCAATCGATCGAATCGATAGATACAAGCTATAGAAATAGGCAGCTGAGGTTCCAAGTGCCACTAATACATCCATGTTCGCGCTTTTGTAACGAAGTGCCTTATACGCTCCTACATAAAATTGCTTTCCGACAATAAATTGAACCGGTGTTGCTAAGGCTAGTTGAACCCATGGATTCATTAGCATGTCAGGCAAATAAATAAAGGACGTAATAAAGCGAAAATGACTGACCATCGCCCAAAGTAAAGGGATTGATAATATGAGTGAAAAAATAAATTTCCCTAGCTGCGCTTCATATTCCTTCTCCTTCAGATCCGCTACGTCTTCTTGTTTTTCACTTTTTAAGCTTGCTTGATAGCCTAGCTTTTCCACTTTCTCAATCATATCAGTTGGAGTGACCTTGGTAGAATCATATTCCACACTAGCCGTTTCGAGGGCCAAATTCACATTGGCTCTTACTACCCCTTCAAGCTTGTTTAGTCCCTTTTCAATTCTGGTAGAGCAAGCCGCACAGGTCATACCGATAAGATTCAATTCGACCTTTTCTACCACTACCTCATAGCCCAACTGTTGAATTTTCTGCGTAAATGCCTCTATGTTCGTTTTCGTGGGATCGAACGTAACTGAGGTTTTTTCAAGTGCAAAGTTTACCGTGGCCTGCTCGACGCCTTCCATTTTATTCAAGCCTTTTTCAATCCGAAGCGCACACGCTGCACAGGTCATTCCTGAGACCGAAAGTGAAGCTTCCTTCAATTGTTGTGTCATACGCTAACCTCCCTTATACCTGTGTGGGGTATATTTTTATGAAAGAAGAATACGTGCAAATCTCCTGCACGTATTCGAATGGTTCTATGCTACATCATAGCCTTGGTCATCAATTACTTCTTTAATTGCTTCTAGTGATACCTTTGAAGTATCGAATTCAACATCTACTTTTCCTTCATCTAAGCGAACTTTTACTGAGCTAACGCCCTCTACTTCACCTACTGCACCTTCAACTGCTTTCACACAGTGTCCACATGACATCCCACTTACTGTTAATGTTGTTTTTTCCATTGTTTCCAGCTCCTTTTATGTTTTTGACTGTTTATGCTACTTGGATAATTTGTGTCCAGTAGCATTTAAAAGAAAACAGCCTATTTTTTCATTAGTCGTTGGATTGTTACCAACAATTCATCTACTACTTCTAAATCGCCATCTTGTATTCTTTCGGTGACACAGCTTTTTAAGTGTGCTTCTAATAACACCTTTGAAAAGCTGTTAAGCGCGGATTGAATAGCAGAGATTTGTGTAATCACATCATCACAGTACGTATCCTTTTCAACTAAGCCTTTCACACCGCGAACTTGACCTTCAATACGGTTTAAACGACTAATTAAGGCTTTTTTTGTTTTTTCAGAGTGATGACTGACTCGATCTGAATGATCCGAACCACACAATTCCATTTCCCCATTTAGTTCTTCCACCAAATGACACCTCCCTATTCCTTCTACATGTATTAATTTACTATACCCCCCTATCCTATGTAAAGCATATTCTCCCAAAAATATGAAAAAATTTTTTGATCGTTCACATAATGGTTACAATTATTGAGTTTGTTTAATTTTGATTCGGACCTAATCAATGTTCACTCACACATACTCCTCAACAAAAGAAGTATGATAAAATAAATGAATTACTGTACGTTAGAAATTACTCTTGGAGTGGGATGAATCATGAACAAAAAAGACGTAGCACAGATTCGAAAACAATTTAAGATCAATAACGACTTGTTGAAAATTAGCGATATTTTTAACGTGTATATTACGAAGGATTCTAGTGACATTTATCATCATCAAAGTCAGCCCTTTGAATGGCTTGATCAAGAGCAGCAAGAGTTATTTTTGGCAAATTTCAAAAAGCTGCTTACCGGTCAACTAGATGAAAAGCTCTTTGAACTAAAGTTCCAACGGGATGCAGAAAATAACAGTCAGCTTATTTTACATCAAGCCTTATTAAGCCAGGATGTGGAAGGCTTTAAAGATCAAATGCTAAAAATGGTCGAGAAAATGCTCCAAAACAAGCAATATGAAAAGGATATGGTCGTCACTTTTATTCGTGCGGAATATTTAAAGCCGATGAAGCGCCGAAGTGAAGAGTCGGAGGAAAGTGAACGAGATACAGTGTATTCTCACCCATTTATTTTATGTAGCGTGAATAATACCCAGGAGCCTAAGAAGGAGCTGCTGTTTGACTTTGTAGAGAAAGAGTTTAAATATCATTTTGTGGTTGATCCTATCATTAACTTGAACGCTCCAACAGGTGGCTTCTTATTTCCTTGCTTTACTGATAACTCAGCTGATGTGAATCACATCCTCTACTCTGCTGGGAAGGTTCACGAGCCTGATTATTACTTTATTGAAGAAGTCCTAAATGGAGAAGATGTCATGACCGCACAGGATGACAAAATTGTTTTTGAAGAAATCATCAAAGACGTGACTGGAGACCAATTGAGTACTTCAACACTTTCTAACGTCTATGAAGAAATTCATCGGATGATTGTTGAAAATGAAGAAGAAGACCAACCGAAATTAGATTCAAAGGACATTGGAAATGTACTAAAAATGAGCGGCATCGAGGATGTAAATGAGGAAAAAGTAGAGACCGCCTTTAAGAAAATTATCGATGATGACAAATATGAAATCAAGGCAAGCAGTGTCCTGCCTAAATATAATTCGAAATCCATTAAAATAAGTACCAAGGTTGCGAACATTTCCATTAGTCCCCAAGATTTACGCTATGTTAAACAAGTACAGCTAAGCGGCAAGCGGTACCTCATGATTGAAATAGAAGAGGACACCGTCATTGAAGGATTTACCATGATTCCAGAAGCATTTGGCGGGTCAGGGACATAGGTTAACTCAAAAAGAGTTAGCAACTGACAGGCATGTAGGGACATAGGGTCATAGGGTCAGGTTCCTCGTCCCAGACATGCAAAAAGGCTTACGCGTAATGGCATTCATTACACGTAAGCCTTTTTGAATATCAACGGAGGAGTCTGATTGAAAACCACCTCACAAATCCTACCTCAAAGTCACTACTTTTCCAACCACTATGATTACCTAAACAAAAACCCACCTACACTAACTCTAGCTGACTACCTTGTGTAATATTTTTTCCCGTGTGAGTCTTGGAATATAGAAGGATAAAAAGAGAGAGCGGCAGAAGCTAAATACAACAAATGCTGTCCATAATCCATGATTCTGATAGAGAGGCAGAAGTAGCCATAAAGCTAGCAAAAAGACTATTAGAGCTAATGCAATCGAATTTCGAATAGATTTAGCCTCAGTAGCACCCGAGAAAATCCCCTCTAGCTGCAAGCCCCAGACGCCCACTATCGGAAACACAAGCATCCACACGAGGTATTCCTTTGTGACCACTTTTACATCTGTAATGGTGGTGAAAATCCCGATGATGCTCTCGCCAAATACCCAGACGGCAATGCTTATTGCAACTGCCGAACCTATCCCCCACTGGGCAGATAGGGTAAATGCTCGCTGATAAAGGGGCATGTCTCCTCTCCCTATGGCTCTACCGACCATAATACTTGATGCATTGGCAAACCCACCAAATAGATAAGCGATCATATAGTGAATTTGTAGGAGGATCGCATTGGCAGCTAAAGTGACTTCTCCCATACTTGCACCCACCGAAGTAAATGTAATCGTCATTGCAAGTAAACAAACCGTTCTCAAAAATAGGTCCCTATTCATTTGGATCATTTCAATCATAGGTGCTTTTTCTAGCAACATCGATAATTTTATATTTACTAACCTTTTTTTATTCGTCGCATATAGAAGCCATGCCCCAAACATAACTGCACTAACTTCAGCGATGAGACTAGCATATGCAACCCCATGAACACCCATACCTAATTTTAAAACAAATACAAAATCTAAGAGGATATTTAAAGTATTCATCCATATTTGAGTTGCCAGCGCTAATCGAACCTTTCCCATTCCAATCAGCCAGCCAATCATTACATAGCTTAGTAGGATAAAAGGGGCTCCCCATATTCGAATCGAAAAGTAAGTAGAAGCAAAAGATGAAACGGCTTCACTTCCTCCAATGAAGGATAACGCAATCGTTAAAATTGGATCTTGCAAAAGAATGAACACAAGGCCAAACAAGATCGCTAAAATCATGGGCCTTAGAAAAGAAAATAGGACTTCCTTTTCATTACCTGCCCCTTCTGCTTGGGAAGTAAACCCACTTGTGCTCACCCGAAGGAAGCCAAGTAACCAATACATTGTATTAAAGATTACGGCTCCTACGGCAACTCCACCAATAGTAGCAGGATCAGGAATTCTTCCAACTACTGCTGTATCAACCGCTCCTAATATAGGTGTTGATATTCCTGAAATAATGAGGGGGGTGGCTAAAGCCAAATATTCTCTATGACGATCGGATGCTATTCCTTTTAAAGACATTTGATTGGATGCTAATTTCATCTAATTACCTTCTTTACGTGAAACTTAATCAATCGAGGCTGCTTGAATTAGTGCTTTTGTGTATGGATGACGCTCCTCATCGTAGATATCATCTAATATAAACTCATCTACTAAATCTCCATTTTTTAATACGATCACTCGCTCACATATATACGCAACTGCCCTAATATCGTGAGAAATGAAAAGAACTGTCATATTTGTTTTCTGTTGTAGCTCTTTCAATAATTTAAGAATCTGAACTTGAACCGTTACATCTAAGCTAGCAGTGGGTTCATCGCAAACTAGCAGTGATGGTTCAAGACTGATCGCTCTAGCAATACTCACACGTTGCTTTTGTCCCCCACTTAATTCATGAGGAAAGCGATGAACCATCTGCTTTTCCAATCCAACGATTTCTAAGAGCTGCTCCGCTAATTCCATCCTTGTTAGTCCTTTTTCTACAAAAGAAGGATAGAAGTCCTTATAGTTTTCTAAAGGTTCTAGCAGGCTTCTCCAAATTGGTAGCTTAGGATTTAACGTACTTGTAGCATCTTGAAAAATCATTTGAACATTTTTACGATATTCTCGTAGGAGCTTGCGATTACGAGGAGCGATTGGATCTCCATTAAACGTAATAACTCCTTCTTTAAATGGCTCTAATCCTAGTAATATACGGGCTAGCGTACTCTTTCCACTCCCACTTTCTCCAACTATGCCTATGCATTCCCCTTTCTGTACAGAGAAGGAGATATTCTTTAATGCCCGTAGATTTTTACTATATTGTTTAGAAAGATCTTCAATCATTAAACTCATACAGAAAACACCCTATCCTTTACAAATGATTCTTCTCCAGGAAGAGCTAGCAGACAAGAGCATAGTTTCTTTGTATATGGATGTTGATGATGACATCGAATTTGTTCAGGGGATCCTTCTTCAACAATTTCCCCTTGATTCATTACATACATACGATCTGTCCTTTTATAAGCTAGCGTTAGATCATGGGTGATCATCAACACCGAGCACCCTGTCTGTTCTCTGATGTAATCAATATGTTGTAATACTTTTTCTCCACTTATCACATCTAATGCAGTTGTCATTTCATCACAAATGATGAGGTTAGGCTTTAGCGCTAATGACGTGGCAATGGCGGCACGTTGAACCTGCCCACCACTAAGCTGAAACGCATAGCTGTCAAATACTCGTTGTGCTTCCAAGCCCATTTCCCTTAGAACGGACAGAGCTAGCTGCTTCGCATCATTTTTAGATAGCTTCTTATGTGTTCGAATCGTTTCAACCATTTGTTTTCCAATCTTAATAAAGGGGGTGAAGCTCCCTCTATAATCTTGAAAGATCATGCCAACCTCACTTCCAAGCATTTGCCTGCGTTTTCTAGGGGGTAAGGCAAGCAAGTCCACATGATCGTATTCTATTTTCCCACTAACCTTCATATTAGGGGGGAGCAGGCCCATGATTGCCCTAGCCGTTAGACTTTTACCACTGCCACTTTCCCCAATCAGACCGACCATTTCACCTTTGTTTATTTCGAGATGAACATCTCGAACGAGCACTTTTTCTGACGTCGAAATGCGTAAGTCTTGGATAGATATGAATGCATTATTCATCCTTCCCCCTCCTTTTCCGAATATCGAACACATTTTTCAGACCATCACCGAGCAGATTACAGCATAAGACTGTCAGCATAATCGCTAGCCCTGGAAAAATCATTAAAGAAGGGACAACTTGAAAATACGTCCTTCCTTCATTTAACATAGCTCCCCATTCTGGAATAGGCGGCTGGGCACCGAGACCGATATAAGAAAAAGCAGAAATCAGGAGAATCACCTTTCCCACATCAATGGCAGCCATCACAATTAAATCTGGCAGAACCTGTGGTAAAATGTGCATTCGAATCGTTTTGATCGAACTTGAAAAAGACACTTTAGAAACAAGTACGTACTCCTTTTCTTTCTCCACTAAAACTAACCCACGAACAACTCTCGCATACACAATCCATCTGACTAATACAATTGCTAATATGACATTGGTCAAGTTGGGACCTAGAATTCCAGCAATGGCAATAGCAAGGATAAAATCTGGAAAAGACAAAATTCCATCTACAATTCTCATAAAGAATGCATCCACTTTTCCACCTATATAACCGGATACAAGGCCCACTGGTACACCAATTAGTACCGCCAGCAGTATGGAAAAGATACTCAGGCCAATTGTTAGCTTTGCACCGTAAACCATTCTAGAAAACACATCTCTGCCTAATTGATCCGTACCTAGCCAGTGTTCTGCGGTTGCACCTTGTAATCGATTATTCATCTCAATTTGGAAAGGATCATGTGGTACAAGGAGCCCACCAAGAATGATCACAGCAATAATAGCCACTGCTAGGATAATTCCGGCACTAAGCGTAGGATCATGAAAGAATTTAGGTGTTTTATTTTTCCATAGTACAGGCTCCATTAGTTAGACTCCTTTCTATGGTTTATCTGGGGATTAACTACTAAATACAATAAGTCTACAATTAGATTAGTCACAACTACTAAGAAACCAACAATCAGGATATACCCCTGAATAACAGGATAATCTCGTTGTTTAACAGAACTAACGATTAATTCTCCCATTCCTGGCCATGAATAGAGCATTTCAATGACCGTTATTCCTCCTAGAAGACTTCCAATACTTAACCCGAACATCGTTAATAATGGAATTAAGCTGCCCCTTAATGCATGAAAAACTAGAATTCGTTCTCTCCTTAACCCTCTTGCCATGGCGGCCTCAATATATGGGCTTTGTAATGTAGCGATTAGACGCTCGCGTAATAGTCGAATATACATCGGTGCCATCGCAATGCCTAGTGTAATGGAGGGCAATACATAATGAGCTAGCGTTCCCTTCCCCATAACCGGTAGTAGGTTTAGCTTTAGTGAGAACAGATAAATCAACAATAGCCCTAACCAAAAGCTAGGAATAGAAGCTCCCAACATGGCAAACCATCTGCTCAAATAATCAGGCCAGCGCCCTTCATAGACAGCCCCCACTGTTCCAAGTGAGATGGCAATTAAGAACAACACCACCATCCCTCCTAGAGATAAAGCGATCGTCGCAGGTAATCGTGCAAGTATCATTTCCAATACTGGCCGTTTTGTAATCATCGATTCCCCGAGGTCAAAGTGCATGACTTGTAACATCCAGCTTCCGTATTGAGAGAGAATGGGTTCATCTAACCCATATTCTTTCTTTAACTTTTCCTCATCTGCCTTTGTAGCGACTACATCATCTACCTTCAGTAGGTCCCTTATCGGATCCCCTGGTGTTACTTTCATTAATACAAACGTTACAAAAGAAAGAACTGAAACCATGATGATCAATTGTAATAGCCTTGAACCAATAATGGAAAAAAAACTTCGCATCGCTAGACAACTCCTTTCTTCTAAAAGTCTTAAACAGCAAGAAAAGTGAAAGCATCATAGACGCTTCCACCATTTCTTATTCAACATCCATTAAATTTGTAATTAAATAATATTCCTCAGAACCTGGACTCCAGTTTTTCACCCGTTCATTTACACCTACAATAATATGTGGATGTAAAATATAGGAGTGATGAAGCTGCTCCTGAACAATTTCCACTGCGTTTTTTTGTAAAGAAATCCGTTCTTGCATATCTGCTGTTTTGTTTAGTTGGATGGCTAACTCATTAATTTCCGGGATATTAATTTGACCTGGGTTTAACGAGCCATCTGGTAAATAAGCAACGTTAAAGAAATATCCGCCATCTCCTCTTGGAGCGGTTAGGTTCGAGTACGTTACGATATCCCAATCCTGTTGTTGTTCCCATAAATAGCTGTCTATATTTTCAACTGTGACCACATCGATATCGATACCAATATTCGCGGCTTCCGCTTGCAAATATTGAGCCATTAATGGTAGCTCCGGTCTTCCTTGATAGGTTGCAAGTGTGAACTGTAGCGTTTCCCCATCTTTCTCAAGCTTTCCATCCTTATTCTTCATATATCCAGCTTCTTTTAATAATTCTTCAGCTTCATCTGGATTGTAGCTATTTGGATCAAGCTCTGAAGCAAATGGAAGAGAAGGATTAAACGGTCCACTTGCGGCTGTAGCATGGCCGTTCATAATTTCATTTACCATAACAGGTCGATTAGTTAGTAAATCTAATGCTTTTCGCACCTTTATATCTTGTAGCGCTGGCTTAGCCGCATTATAAAGGAAAAAGTGAACACGTAAGCTAGGTACTGACTCAACTCGAAAGGTGTCACTACTTTCAATTGGCTCCAAAGCTTCAGGAGGTAAATGGTAAGCAATGTCCGCTTCGCCCGATTGAAGAGCTAATGCCCGTACATTTCCATCCGTATTAAACTTAATAGACACTTGATCAAGCTTAGCTGCCCCATCCCAGTATTCTTCATATCTCTCAAGCTTAATTTCTGATTCAGGGATAAAATCTACTACCTTAAATGGTCCTGTTGCAATTGGACTTTTTTCCATATTCTCTGAATCTACTTTTACAATAGAGGCATTAGTATGTACAAGCTCTGACAAGAAGGCAGGGTATACATCCTGTGTAACAAATGTGATTTCTTGTCCACTTGCTTCCATTGATTCTATTTTCAAGCTAGCTCCAATAGCTTCATTTACACTTAATAGTCGTTCAAATGAGGCTTTAACTGCTTGTCCATCCACAGGGGTTCCATCATGGAATGTCATCCCTTCCCTTAATGTAAAAGTCCAAGTTCTATCATCTTTTCGTTCCCATGACTCCGCTAACCAAGGCTGGATATCAAGGTTTTCATCTATTTTTACTAACGTCTCTGCAATCCCGGCCCTTACACCAATCCAATCTTGATGCGGGTCGATGGTTTCAGAAGCAAAGCTAAACAATAATGTGACAGATTTTTCTTCAGTAGCTGAAGATGATTTTCCCTTACTTTCCTCACTACCACTACCCTTCTGATTGCTACAAGCCGAAACTACAAGACTAGCGAGAATAACGATAAGAAGGAATATATTCTTTTTTAACATGTTTTCATCTCCTAAAGGGACTTAGGGTCAGGTTCCTTGTCCCAACAACGTGTTTTAAATCGTAAAGATTATGATTTGCACTCACTAATATATCTCCTTTACGTATGAGAGTCAATATAAATCGTAATTATTACAATTAAGGAAAGGACGAGGGACTGGGTTCCTTGTTCCGCACTTAAACCTATAATTTGGAATTTTTAGTGGTATAATCGAGTTAATATTCTGATATCATTATCTTTTTCACTTTCTTCATATTCCTAGTTTTTAAATAATGAGCAAGAACTCAAAAGAAAATGGAGGGCCCTAATGTCAAAAAAGGTAATTCAATTTGCAATTATGACTGTTGGTGTTGTACTACTAATCTTCTTTGCAGATGAATACAAGCAATACCAACAAGAAAAGCCACCCTTACCAATTATTGAAGTAAATAACAGAGTAATTCCTGTACATATCGGTGCTTATGAATGGCACGGAACGGATGTAGAATTCACTAGTCCTGAACATTTACTTGATCCGGAACCGGCTCTGAGTGTAAATGAGTTTGATCAAATACAAGTAAATTTCCAATCTGAACATTCACCAATGAAACTGACTGTAAGTGAGTGGGATATTCCAAAACAAAAAAGAAAAAAATTGCTTGAAGAGGAAGGATTTTCAGCTCCCTTTAATACTTGGGATGAGGGGTTTGTTTATTTAGTCGTTGATGCAGTGTGGAAAAAAGGGGCAGCCACTTATTTTATCAAACTAAGCGTTACACAGTATGGGACATAGGGTAAGTTTCTCGTTCGAATACGTGAAAGTATCAAAAAAGAGGACTATTTTAGGAGATCGTAATGAAAAATAATCTAACCGCATTTTCAATCTTTAGCTTAGCCGTATCAATCGTGATAGGCAGTTGGCTGATATCTAATGGGATGATTCCCCAATCAGTAGAACATACTCAAGAGGAAAATACTCTAAACGAAAATGAAAAGAAACTATTAACTCAAAAAGAGTTAGCAACTTATCTAGGAATAAGTATAGAAGAAGTCATTAAATTAGGGCCCGTCGGAGCAGGAAATGGTTTCACCACAAGTGAACTTCCCTATATAAAGATTGATAAAAAAATATACTTTTCAAAAGAGGCGATCGATAAGTGGTTAACAGAAGGTGGGGTTACTCATATAGACAAATAGTTGGGACGTAGGGACCCGACCCCTTGTCCCACTTGTCCCAGAAGTGTTTTATTATGCGTTCGGGTAGATTTTCTTTAGTATGGCTTTCATTTCTGGTTTTACGTTAATTTTTGGGCGGGTGGATGTAGCGATTCCTTCTGCTTGTTGAATGGTTTCTGCTTTGCCAAGCTCGAGCAATGCTCCAATCGCCACTGTCCCCGTACGATTGCTTCCGCCTCCACAATGGAAGTATATCTTTTTCTCGTCTTTATATGACTTTACGACTTCTTCGATTGCTTTTTTTACTGACTCCTCTTGAGCACCCTCATCATCTACTATTGGAGTATGGATTCGGTTAAATGGAAAATCCTGTGTGGAAGCTTCTGCACGTAGATCATAAATCACATCCACTTTTTCATTTTTCACTACTTCCCCTACTTGATCTGCACCACCGATGAAAATACGATCCTTAATTAAAGCTTGATACTTCGTTTCGCTCATTTGAAGTCCTCCTTTAGCAACAGTCGCTTTCGTTTCCAACTAGCACGAGCGCTGTTTGTTCTTCATTCATTCCTAATACAAGTTCTTGTATATGATTTTCAATCATCGGGTCAATTGCTACCTTGATTTCATTGATTACGACTAGTTTGTCTTCTTTTTCTGGCTCCTCCAGAGCCAGACCTACTTGTGGGCTTCCTCAGCCATAGCCAGCGAAATAGACACGAATATTATCGGAATTTCGTTCAGCTAATACTTTTTTTAACATTTCTCTTGCTTCATTCGTAATTTGCATGTGTATCTCCTTTCATTTCGTTAAGAAATTTTTGATTTGTAAATAACCTAATTTCTCCTCATTGATAATGGGAACAATAGCGCACTTCTCTGATAAACTTTCTACTTCTTGAATCCATTCCACTTCTGAAATCGCTCTACCCATCAAGACCGGATCCTTTGTCTGTGTGGCATATAAGCTTTGGTTAATAACCCACCAACTTGGATGAATATTCGCTCGCTTTAGATCATCCTGTAAGCGGCTAGCTTCTAATACAGGTGTTGCTTCTGCTAATGTAACAATGACGACACTGGTCTCGTTTGGATTTCTTAATCTAGGCAATAGCTTTTTAACACGATCAGGTACCTCTCCTGTCGAACGAGAAAGCTCTTTATGATAAGACTGTGCAGCATCTAGAAGTAATAATGTGTGTCCGGTAGGTGCTGTATCTATGACGACAATCTGATTCTCTGATTGATCGACCACATCAGCAAATGCACGGAATACTGCGATTTCCTCCGTACACGGAGAGTTTAAGTCCTCCTCTAAGTATGCTATACCGTCCTCATCAAGATCCTTTCCTGCATTCGCCAATACCTCTTCCTTATAATTCATCACTTCCTGCTTTGGATCAATCTGGCTAATCGTTAAACTTTCGGAAATGTGGTGATCCTTAAAGATGTGGGCAACGTGTGCAGCTGGATCCGTCGTCGTTAAAAGAACGTTGTGTCCTTTCTCTACTAGACCAACAGCAATCGCAGAGGCGATTGATGTTTTTCCTACACCCCCTTTCCCCATTGTGAAAATCACTCGCTTATTCTGATGAGACAGTTCATCAATCAAGTCCTTTAACTCCGGCAGACGTTCTTGTGAATTTCGAATATAAGATACCGACTCGGCAGATGGCAAGGAAACACCCTTTAATAAAGTACGTAAGCTTTCTGTTCCCGTTAACGAGTAAGATACATATGGTAAGGAGTAGATTTTCCCTTGTTTAAGCTGTGCGGGTAGCGTTCGGATCGCCAGCTGCTGTTTCGTATAAAAGAACGACGATACTTCATCATCGGGTACATAGTCTTTCATGAGACCATTCACGATTAATGTTTGATTTTCAATTCCAATCTCACGCAACTCTCCAGCCGCTCGGTTTGCTTCAATTAATGATGACTCATCTGGTCTTGCAACTAACATAAGCATCGTTTGCTTAGAATCTGATAAAGCTTCCATCGTTTTTTGATAGAGATCCTTTTTGTCGCCTAGACCTGATAACGGGCCCAGGCAAGAAGCTCCATGTGTACTCTCCTCTAAAAAATGAGTCCATGCTGTTGGAAGCTGAAGCAGGCGCAACGTATGTCCAGTTGGCGCGGTATCAAAAATGATATGATCGTAGCTGCCTGTTACTTTTGGATCGGCAAGTAAGCTCGTAAATTCATCGAAGGCAGCAATCTCGACTGTACAAGCACCTGACATTTGCTCCTCCATTGTCGTTACCACACTTTCAGGTAATACCCCTCGATACGGTCCCACTACTTTTTCACGGTATGTTCGAGCCGCTTCTTCAGGATCTAGGTTGCAGGCATGGAGATTTGGGACTGCAGGCACTTCTTGAGGAAGATTTGACAGCTCCACCTTTAACACATCCTGCAAATTAGAAGCTGGATCTGTACTAACAAGCAGTACTTTTTTTCCATCATCTGCTAAATAAACCGCTGTCGCACAGGCCGTTGAAGTTTTCCCCACTCCACCCTTACCTGTAAAGAAAAGATAGGGAGTACCTATCGTGATCTTAGGATCAAATGATTGAAACATCATTCACCCCTCCTAAATTAGATTTATTCGGTTATTGCTTTTCTTTTTTTCTAATTCTTCAACAGATACTTCAAACCATTCTGCAAGTTGTTGATTTGAAGGATAGGTTCCTGCTTGCACTATTTCCCCATCTACTAAGGTTAAAGGAAGAGCATCCGGGCCCTTTTCATGAAGATAATTGTTCACCGTTTTATTTTCAGCAAACTTTGCCGGTTCACTCGCAAGGTTAAAGCGCTTAATGTCATATCCTTTTTTCTCTAAAATAAATACTGCTGTCGCCATTCTTGTTAATTCTGGATCTACACTTGGTCCACATACTCCCGTAGGACAACAAAGCGCTGGATCATATACTTCTACCTTCTTCATCTTCAACACTCCCTTTATCAGTCAACAGAAATGGCCCAAAGAAGTCTCTATGAGCTCTATTCTTCATCGTACACCGTTTCGTTCAATCTCTATTTTCCTTATAGACAAGTGGTTTGCTGCTTAGCTGCATTCTTCAAACACATTACGTTAACAGGTCTAGCATGCCCTTACTCTCCTATAATAGAGAGCATATAGGGTCATCGTAGTTTGATTTGCTAAACGGCTTTTTATTTATAAAAGGAATAACCATACGTGAGTACGTACGAATGGTTGTAATGGAAGCTCAAACCACTACAAAAAAGTTCGCCCTATTCACAACTAATTCTTAACCCTTTACGGTCTAATTCATCCAGCTTCTCTTTTTGATCTGGAATATGCTGTAGGAGATCTTTAAGCAAACCATAGTATTCACTCTCAGGATTCAACGAGTAGATCACCCATTGACTTCTCCTTTTTTCCTTCACCAGCCCGCTGTCCTTTAATTTCCTCAGATGCTGGCTAATCGCTGGCTGACTCATTTGGAAAATCTCCACAAATTCACAAACACAGCATTCATTCTCAAGCAATAGTCCCATCATGGTCAGTCTCGTTTTATCCCCAAGCAATTTTAAGATATTCGCCACCTTTTCAACTTCCATCTATTCACCTCCTAACTAAATATCATTGTTTTTCTATATTAGCGCCTTCTTATATAATAAAATAATTATATACTGATTTCAAGCGGGACATGGGGTCGGGTTCCTCGTCCCGAATTTTTTCAAAACAACCATAATTATCCGTAACTAAATCAAAAAGGCGCCTGGAACAATTGAGTCAGGCACCTTTTTGATTTAATATAGAACCCCTTTGCGCATATGCGTTTTTTCAAATTCTGCTTTATTTGGATCGAAGTATTCCGGGTTATATTTCGCTACAAATTGGTCGTCCTCGATAAACCCTGCACCCCAGGTTGGATCCATTGTTAGCCATTCTCCATTTACCTTTGCTTCTACCCAGGCATGATTCGATGGCCAAAACCCTCCAAATGCAGTTCCTTCTATGATTCTTGCTTCCATGTTGCTGGCTCGAAGCAGGGCTACGGCTAGATAGGAATAATCCTGACAAACACCCGATTTTAATTCTAGTGTCCTTATGGCACTGTCATCCCAGCGGTACTCTTTATTTTCATACTTGCCTACATCATACGTCACATTTTTCGTGACGTAATCATAAATTGCCTTGGCCTTTTCTTTGTCACTGTTCATTCCATTTGTTAGCTTTTTGGACAAGGTGATAATCTCAGGCGCATCGGATTCTACGCCTCTTGATGGCAACAAATCTCGCTGATCATTACTAGTTGCCTCTACCTCGAATTTAGCAAACCCAAAGTACCTAAACCGATCACTATTCTTCTCTTTGATCTCTGGGACACTTAAGATTACTTCATACGTACCTGGCCCAAAGCGTAAATAAAACGATCCATCAAAGGTAAAATCCTCGACTGGGATAACGTCCAGTGCTTCGTCCTCCCCTTTTTTCGTTGTAACATAGATATGGGTTGTCTCTGGACCAAACTCAGCAGCCGGGTCAATTTCCCCTTTTACTTCATACAAGCCCTCTGATCTCTCTCCACCAAACCGAGGAGACTCTAATGTAACTCCACGTTCCTGATAGGTTCGCGAATATTCAATTGGTTCCATCGTACGATTTGACTCATTATCTATTAATATCTTTGTTGCAAGTTGATAGTAATTTTCTCGATTTTGATCTGGTACGAGGATTTCTAATTCATGAACACCCTTTCCAAAAAACAGAGGGATAGCATAAGTGAACTTCCCATCTTCTATTGGAAGGATATGCTGCCAGGATTCTGACTCCTTCACAAGACGTAACATCAACGTATCTTGATCGGTTAAGTTGCCCGCATCCCCACTTACTGTGAAGGCTTCTTGCTTTACGTGATAGCTTTGCTCAAAGTCAAGACTAATTCCAGCCTCTTGACCAAATGGAGAGTAAGTCACGTCCCGCTCCATTTTAGGATTTACGTTATGAACCGTGAAGGAAGCGGTGTCGTAATAATAATTCTCCGAATCCTTACTTGGTACCTGTACCATTACCCGATACTCACCCTCACCGTTAAAAAAGCGAACTTCCTGCTTAAACTTCCCATTCTCTAGCTTTGTGTAGTATTCATGTTGATTGCCTGCTGGTCCTTCTTCAGCTGAAAGAACCTTAATCCAGATAAAGTCTCCTTTTATTTCTGAATGTTTCTCAATCATTCCTTCTACTACCACTTTCCCGTTAACTGCAAATTCTTTATACGCCGGCTCCTTAATAGTCGCCCCGACCTCTTCGCTATAGGAAGTTAACTCCAAAGGCTCAAGTTCAAGCTCATTATTTTTTTCTTCCGCTAGTTTTGCATATGCGTCTTCTTCCTTTTTATCCGCCTTTTCCTCTGAATGACTCTGATTAGAACTGCAAGCTGATAAAAATAGAAAACTGCTCAACAAGCATACTAAAACAAGTATGAAAGGACTTCTCTTCCTCATCATATCCCCCTTATCACAAGTAAAAATGTGGTCTACTAAGCTACGAATCATACATATTTTAGCATGACCTTTCTGTATATACCCAGTTTATGTATGTATTTACGTCTTTTTATGGAAATAGTTTCTAGGACTTCTTTCCTTATTTAGCATTCAAGGGCTGCCAATTTTTTGTCTAAATGAAAAAAGCGCAATTTTCATAACCGCGCCTATTTGCAAAAGAAGGATTATTCCCCCTTGATCTCGTTTGAGTGTTCTTGTTGTCTCCCCCATCTATGCATTTCTTCTATAATGGCTTTAACTTAAATCCTTTTTCGGAAATGGAGTACTCAACCTTAGGGGGGATTACATCAAATGGCTTACGTACAATAAGCTCTTCTTTGTTCAAGCTCCTTAAACTGCTGACTACGCATGTTATGGGTAATGCCTGGGAGAGTCTTCTCAGCTCATTGTATCGGTACTTTCCATCGAAGGCTAAATGCCATCGGATCACGAACTTCCATTCCCTCCTAGTTTTACGTAACATGTATTCAATTGAGCAATTCAGCATCCTGTATTCATCTACTTTAATCGAGTTAGACATAGTTGAATTTCACTCCTTACTTCCCTTTAGGATAGTATCTTCCTTAAAAGTGCATTCTTTTAAGTAGCAGAATAAGCTTTTACAATAGGAGTTGTCATACAATTAAAGGAGGAACTGCACATGATGACATATCCAAGAAGTTTCTCACATATTGAGTTATCTGTACCTGACTTGGACAAAGCGGTAAAATTCTAAAAAACCGCACTCCATTTTTGAAATGCGATTTTTATTTCAGCCTATAAAACACCCTCTCCTACACCTAATAACTATTTTTTTCCCCACAGAAGGATAATCATCTAAATTTGTCGAAAAAGAAGTAAAAATATTGATTCCAATCAAAACCGAAAATAAAAAAGCTATAGATATCAACAGAAATCAAATTGGGGAGGGTATAATTATGTTTGAAACCATTGTAAATAAATATGATTTCATCCCTGAAAGAGGCAAAGAAAAGTCTGCAGTATATTTATTTATCGGCACATTTTCTCTCTTTTTTGGATTACTTATGGATGGATACATCTTCAACTCCCAAACAACAACGATCGTTTATGTACCATTTGTCATTATGGTAGGAGTTATCTTCCAAAGCATGATTACCCACTTCATCCTATCAGGTGCAGTTACTACTCTCCTGCTAGTCAACTCTTCTGCATATGATTGGTCAATCGAACTATTCATCCTCAGGTTGTTCGGTTATTTTTTCCTGTCATTAGTCATATATACACTCATTCGAAGTATTCAAAAAGAACGCGAACATATTATCAATTTGACATCTACATTGGCAGAAGCAGTAGATGCTAGAGATAAATACACATCCTTTCATTCCAAAAACGTTGCCATCTATTCAAAACAAATCGCAAAGGCAATGGGCTTACCAAAATACCAGTGCCAACATATTTACATCGGAGGTCTTCTTCACGATATTGGCAAGATTGGCATTCCAGAAGCCATCTTAAATAAGCCAGCCAGGTTAACTGAAGAAGAGTATGAAATCATTAAGAAGCATCCTGAAATAGGTTACAAAATGCTCAAATATATTCCTTTTCTTCGAGAAGTCAAAATTTTGGACATGGTATTATATCATCACGAACGTTACGATGGAAAAGGCTATCCACGAGGTTTAGTCGGCGACGAAATTCCCCTTGAAGCTCGGATCATGTCAGTTGCCGACACCTTTGATGCCATGACTTCTAGAAGAATCTACCGAGCTACCATTGATATTGAACAAATTCTTTCTGAAATCAAAAACAATATAGGAAAACAATTTGATAAAGAAGTAGTTGAAGCTTTCTTAGATCTCTATGAAAAAGGGGAAATTAAAATTCTCGGACAGCCAACTAACCATCGATCGATTACCGATAAAGCAAATTGAACAATGTGAGCACTCTTTTGCTGTCCTCTCATCAATTCGCAATGTTTGGCCTTCACACACTTACACTTTTTACCTTAACAACATGCCTTTTCTTACAGATAAAAGAATCTGTAATAGAACTTGCTAATAATTATAGAAAAATGATAGGAAGCTTTGTTCGTTATTAGTGGATATAAAAATATTGTATCCCCTATTTTTATATCCCTCTAACCATTTTTCGTATACTTTCTTAAACACACTATTAAAACTAGCTAATTAAACCCTTTTACTTCATCTTTATACTTATGATGCTGGTGAATCCCCGTCCTACATAGTGTAGTTATGATTACTTATTTATTTAGTTTTGCCCATTCACTTTTCACTTCATCTTTATTTAGGTCAATTCCAATCATGACTAAGTAGTGCTTTCCTAAGTGTTCTGATCGTTCTATGTTCGTTCTTTTCATCACATGTTGTAATAAGTAGCACCCATCCTTCAATGGGATGTACCCTTTTGCTCTCAACAAGTTTGGTCGCCACTTTTTTAGAAATTTATCTACTTTAGCTGGTTTCACTTGCTGGTTAATATCCAATGTAAGTGTATTTATACGTGAATAGGATCTGTTTTGCCCATGTGTGTGATGGTGCTTATGTTCATTCTGAGTGGGTGACTGCCTATTTCGATGTGAGGATATTTGATCCTCACCTTCCTTTATACCTGTTAACAAGAGATTTGGATCCACTTCACTATAGGAGGTAAAATAAACAGGCGATACGGTATTTTGTTTTTCTATTCCTTTCTTTATCTTCTCCTTTTGAGACTGTGAAATTAAATCGATTTTATTTACTATTAAAATATCAGCTACTTCTATTTGCCGTCTTGTTGTTTGAACTAGCTCTCGAACAGACCCAAAAATACTATTATACTCAAGGATATTCTCTCCATCGAGGACCGTTATCACCTTTTCTAAATATACATATTCTATCAACTCAGGTTCTGTCAATGAATCTACTACTTCTTCGGGATTCGCTACACCCGTCAATTCAATAAATATAACATCTGGTTTATTATGGAGTAGCCTTTTAATGGAGCCGGTAACTTCGCCTTTCTTACTGCAGCAAATACAACCATCCAACAATTTTTCAATAATCTGTTGTTTATTCCTTTCGTGAAGGATTTCCCCATCCATATCTGTCTTGCCTATCTCATTCATTAATACTGCAGGGTTTATTCCCTTGTCTTCACATGTTTGGAGTAATTGTTTTAGAAGTGTTGTCTTTCCACTCCCTAAAAAGCCACTTAAAATAAATACAGGTATCTTCTTCATTCATTTAACCTCCACCAAAATTTGTTTCCTTCTACCTTCTTATTATATTCAATGTAAATCGTAATAATTACTATTTACGACTGATATACATTATGATAAGATACATAATTGAAAGAAGCTGTTAATATGTAGACCTATCTTTATCATAGAATTTTCTATGTATCTAATCGGATGTACGATAATAGACGAACTTGAAGAGATTCCTCTTTAGAATAATACTAAGAGAATTGACGGTGAGTCCGTAGTATGGACCAGCAGTATTATTTCACTAGATAACCACGTACTACATACAAGGCTTTACAATCAACATTGCAAGCTACTAAACACTTCCTTCTTACTTTATATTTTAAATTGGGGTGATCAGAGTGAGTGTATCTGAACATAAGAGTGAAGCACCAAAACAAGTACGCTGTAAAATCATTACTGTAAGTGATACGAGAACGATTGAAACTGATAAAAGCGGAATGTTGATGTACAAGTTTTTAGAAGAAAAAGGGCATCCTATCATCAACTATGAAATCGTAAAGGACGAGGTGGAAGAAATACGCTCATCCATTCTGCAAGGCTGTCATGATCAAAATGTGGACGTAATTCTTTTAAATGGTGGGACAGGTATTGCCAAACGTGACGTTACGATTGAAACCGTGAAGAGTATTATTACTAAAGAAATTGTTGGCTTTGGTGAATTATTTAGAATGCTCAGCTACACCGAAGACATTGGGTCTGCCGCTATACTAAGTAGAGCAATAGCAGGTGTCTATAATGATACAGCTATTTTCTCCACACCTGGGTCAAGTGGTGCAGTGAAACTGGCAATGACTAAGCTCATTATTCCTGAAATCGCACACGTAGTAAGAGAAATCAGAAAAGACATGTAAAAAAGAGGTATAGACTGCTATTGTAGTCTATACCTCTTTTATTGCCTTAGCGCTTAAAATCTAACAATCTATTAATAATATATAGAAATAGTTAGTAATCATTCAATAGAGTTACTTCTTTACTTCCGTGTCACGATAAACTCTACTTGCAGTTGCTCCTGTTTGGTTTAAATATTTCCCTTTATAAGGAAAAGATTCCTGATCAACCATAGCAATTACCAACTGACATATCCTTCTGCCTACGGTTAACTCAATAGGCAAACGGTTAGCGTTATATAGTTCTAGTGTAATCTGACCTTTGAAGCCAGGATCGACCCACCCTGCATTTTGTATAAACAATCCAAGCCGGCCAATAGAACTTCTTCCTTCAACAAAAGCTGTAAGGTTATTGGGTAGTTCCACAACCTCAACGGTAGTTGCTAATAAAAAAGAATGCGGCGGAATAACAATCTTATCCTTTGTTTTGATTTCTCTGTAAATCGCAGGCTCATCTATTGAAATATGATGATTAGCGTGCTCATCAATAACTAAGAAGTCTTCTCCCAGCCGTAAATCAATTGAGGCAGGCTGTATCTGCTCTTCATTTATTGGATGTATAGACAATTCATTTGATTCTAACTTTTGCTGTATAGAATATCCAGATAAAATCATATATTATTCACCTATTTATGCTTTTCTATATTCCACTCAAATGGATCACTCATCGATGCCCAATCTTGATCAAACTCTTCTGCAGTAAGCAAACATTTATCTAAACTTTTCGTAATCTCATCTTGTTTTAAATCAATCCCGATGAATACTAGTTTTGTATGACGGTCTCCAAACTCAATATCCCAATCATCTACAACACTTGGATTTTGCAATTTAATTTGTTGCTGCTGTTCCTCTGATAGTGATGCAACCCAATAGGTAATAGGTTCAATCGTTACCGATGGCCCTGCTTGAGACATTAAAATGGCCAGGTCATTTCTTGATGCGCACCATACGATGCCCTTTGCCCTAACCACATTATCTGGCAGTGAATGAATAAAATCATCAAACCGCTCAGAATTGAATGGTAAACGCCGAGAATAAACGAAGGAAGAAATACCATATTCCTCTGTCTCTGGTGTATGGTTGTGATGCCCTGCCGTTAACTCCTTAAGCCACCCTGCTGAAGAACTAGCTTTTTCAAAGTCAAACAAACCTGTTTTCACAACGTCCTCAAGCTTTACTTTACCAAAGACGGTACGAATAATCCTCGCATCTGGCTGTAATGTAGTCAGCACACTTTCTAATTTGTCTAATTCCTCCGCATCAACTAAATCACATTTATTTAATAAGAGCACATTACAAAACTCAATTTGATCGAGGAGTAAATCTGAAATTTCACGTTCATCTTCAAGACTAATCGCTTCTTTTCGATCTAGTAAGGAATCACCTGATCGAAAATCCTTCCAGAAGCGATTAGCATCCACCACAGTTACCATTGTGTCTAACGTGCAAAACTTAGTTAAATCGATTCCTAGCTCTTCATCAATATATGAAAATGTTTGTGCAACAGGTATAGGTTCACTTATTCCAGTGGACTCGATAACAATGCTATCAATATCGCCTTGCTTTGCTAATTTTTCTACTTCAATTAGCAAATCCTCTCTCAACGTACAACATATACAGCCGTTAGACATTTCTACTAGCTTTTCGTCTGTTCGAGATAGTCCCCCACCTTGCTTTACAAGCTCTGCATCGATATTTATTTCACTCATATCATTAACAATGACAGCGATTCTTTCTCCATCTCGATTCGTTAAAATATGGTTTAAAAGGGTAGTCTTACCTGAACCTAAGTATCCACTTAAAAAAATTACTGGTATTTTTTTATTCATCTACATTCACCTCTTCAGATATAATGACTACAAAATCGACAGGAAATATAATGTACGATTTGCATTCTCCTTGCCTTCTTGCTGCCTTACTTTTTCCGTAAAATCGATCCAAACCCTGTTTTCCCATCTTCGATTGATTTGGTGATCGATTTCTTTCTCAATATCTCTCATAAGCTTGATCGTCTCTCCATACTCTAGATTAAAGTGCATAGCAGCCTGCTTATGCGGAGAGTGTTTCACAAGAAGTGATAGGAATTCCTGAGAGGTTTGTGATTCTTGAGCCAAGTGATCCTCTAAATCAACGATATACTCATAAAGCTCTCGATGCTCTTCTGGCAAGGTAGCTACTACACTCTTTATTAATGATTCAATAATCTGTTCGTTCACTACATCCACCTCATATGCTTTGCGTCACTTTAAAAAGAGCTTATAGCGATTTTTCATCACTATAAGCATACAATCTAATTCTTTTTCATGTTATATTTTTCCATAAAGCGATCAGCTCTTCCCCCACGCTCTGAGAACTTTTGTTTACCGGTGTAAAATGGATGCGTATCTGAACTGATTTCGATTTTTATTAATGGGTATGTGTTTCCATCATCCCATTCAATCGTCTCAGATGGCTTAGATGTTGATCCTGATAAAAACTTAAAACCGCTTATTGTGTCCATATAAACAACTTTTTGATAATCCGGATGTATTCCCTTTTTCATGTGTATGTTCCTCCAATATAATTTTTGTATAAAACTTAAATTACCAACTTGATTTTTTTACACCTGGTATTTGTCCTTTATGAGCATACTCACGAAAAGCAATCCGGGACATTTTGAATTTTCTAAGATACCCTCGTGGGCGTCCCGTTACTTCACAACGATTTTTTAGACGTGTTGGAGAAGAATCCCTCGGAAGCTTTCTTAATGCTTCGTAATCACCGTTTTCCTTCAACTCCCTTCTTAATTCAGCATATTTCTCCACAAGTTCTTGCCGCTTCTTTTCCTTGACTACCTTCGATTTCTTAGCCAAAATAAACCCCTCCTCAACCAATAATAGTAATCATTACGATTTGTTTTGTATTAATTAAATCATAATTCGTTTCTAAAAGCAAAGATACCTACTTGATAAATTCAAAGCAACTTCTGATTTGTTACTCAAAAGTAATTTTGATAATGCTTCTTTTGTCATTGGTTATGGCGATTATTTTAGATAAAAAGAACGAGCGAGATAGAATGAGATTTGCAACTAAAATCGAGTATCTCGCATTTCTATGCAACCATACAAACCATCCAAACTCATTTAATAAAACAGTCCATGCTAGAGTAATGGAACCCAAATCGATGAGGGGAATTTGGACTATTGAACAAAATATTAAAGCACACTCAATTTGTTACTATTCGATTGTTCTAATTGGTTTAATTCTCGATATATTTCTTCTTTATTCAGATTCGATCCAATAATGACGATATTTGTTGGGAAGTTGATTGGCTCCTTCATATAGGTTGGAACACCGTATGCATACTGCACTACATATGTCCCATTAGGGTCTGAAGCAATTTTAACAAAGCCTTTCACTCTAAAAATGGAATCTGGCATATTTTTTAACCACTCTATTAGACTTTCCATTTCAATAGGAACGGTAAATTGATAAGTCATGGTCTGAACTTGTAAATGCTTTTTGGCATGAACTTCTTCCTTTTTGTTGTCAAACGTGGAATCTCTTTGAGTAATCTGTGATAAATCCACATGAGAATAATTGGTCATATGAATGGTTGCGAACGGGTTTACTTCCTTCAAATCTTCTTTCACTCTCTCTAATTCCTTGACTGATAACAAATCAGATTTATTTAAAATTAAATTATCTCCATGCCTTACTTGCTCAACTAACAGTCTTTCATACTGAGGATTCAATTTCTCTTTCTGTTGCCATCTTGTCAAATCAAGAACGGTAATAATTGATTTCATTTCTATATACGGTGCAATGACTGGTGATATACAAGCATCTAACACTTCAATTGGATGTGCAACACCAGTTGTCTCTATGTATATAACATCTGGTTTATGTTCTTGATATAAGGAAAGCAGTTGAATTTCAACCTCATCTTTCATCGTACAACAAATACACCCTTTTAGTAACTCCTTAAGGGGTGTTTGGTCCCCAATAAGATTGGTGTCTACTGAGAAGTCTCCAAATTCATTCATCAATACGGCCACTTTTCTTCCACGGGCTTTCTCTTCAATTAATAAATTTTGTAGTAGCGTCGTCTTTCCACTACCTAAAAAGCCTGATAATATATACACTTCCACTTTTTTCACGTTTGATTAGTCTCCCTTTTCGAGTATTAAGTTGCTAAATGCTTGAAACGGCATTAGTGCACAATTGTACCTTGCTGGCAGACTATGAACACCTTCTAGGCTAATTAAGTCCATTAACCTTTCGTCCTCTATTTTACTCCAGCTCATAATCATCTGTTCAAATAGATCTGAAATCTCTAATACCTCTTCTAGACTTTTATTTTTCACTACCTCTGTGAACATGGACGAAGTGGCCATACTAATCGAACAACCTTCTCCGATAAAAGATAGCTCTTTCATATGATCGTTTTCAATGTTTGCAAACATGGTCATTACATCACCACATGTTGGATTTTTGTAATGAATTATATGCGTGTATTCGTCCATCTCATAAAAGTTACGTTTATTTTTGTAGTGATCCATAACAACCTGTCTGTACACTTGGTCTAGGTTCATTCTAGAACCTCCATATCAACTTATCACTAAATGACATGTCTACATAGGAATACCTTTCATATACTACTTCTAACATGTTAAAAATCTCTAACATAACGATTTATTTGAATTTTACCTTTTTATATAAAGCTTCACTACTAGCCTCTTAGAGCTGCACCACATTTTAACAGATATACGGCCACCCTTTACAATAAATACCTACACCCACAATGGATTATTTAAGCATTTGTCATTCTACCCTCAAATCGTAACCGTTACGATTAACATTGTATAAAATATGATTACTTTATTCAAGTTATTACTAATAAGTGACAAACATAAAGAATTTCCTATTACCTACTCCTATTCAATATTCTCTATAGATTTCGACCACATTATGGACCTTTTCAAAAGAAATAAAAAAGCTTCCCGTAAGTGTGGTTAACTTATGGGAAGCTTCTTTATTTTACTACGTCAACATACCTACTTTTACTTTTGAAAAATGGGCAGTTTCCCACTCCAGGATAATCGCTTGCCGCTGAGTAGGTGGCGAGCCACCTCGGCTTCACCTGTGGGTTCTTACCTGTCCCACTGCTCAGCAGGCATCTCCCACCCTACCGCTCCAATATTATAGAATCCATGCTAAAATAATGCCTCACTATTATTTTTTAAATCTATAATTTTCCCATTCGTTAACTTGACTTTTGGATGTAATGGAAAATTGAGATAATCACTAAAACCGATAACCTCACCAACTGTTTCTCGATTGAGTTGGATTGTTTCACCAAGCTTATAAATCTTTGATTTACTTACAAACGAATAGATTATTCTACTATCGTATTTCGAATGATTGTTATACCAAATAGACTCAAGTGCCTCAAATGGGTAGTATATTTCTTCTAGTAAGTATCCCCCAACTAATTCATCATATTTCTGAGCTATCGATATAATCCTTCCAAATAGATGAATGTCTTCTGATACTTTGCCATGAGGATAGCCCGTTCCACTATATTCCTCATGGTGATCCAAAATACCATATACTATATCCTTTTGACGACAGAATTTAGATTTTGAAATAATCTCCACTGAACCTTTTATATGTTCTGTAAACATTTTTTTGTCTAATCTGCCCGTATTTAAATAATCCGAAAATTCACTCTCTGAATAATTTATAAAACCGATATCAGCGAATAATGCAGCAAGGGAAAGGTTGATTAACTCATCATCGGAAAGCTCTAAAGATAAACCAATCATAAATGTAATACTAGCAGTATTAATACTATGAATGTATAGAACATCATGATAGTTCGAAAGGGATAAATAGAGTTCATATAAAGATTCATCTTCTTTAAAAATGTTTGTAAATCTCTCACTAACTACCCTTGCCCTACTAATTATTCTCTCTGAGTCAAAGGTGCTATTTACTATATCCCAATTTAACAAAGGATAATTAATTTTTTGAGAAGTATCCTTCTCTATTTTTATATCAGCGGAAGGGTGAAAATAAGAACAATCAATGAAATCTTGAAACTGAATATTAGATTGTGCGTTTGATTTGTGTATTTCAAACACACTCTTTAAGGAAAGAATAAAATCAGGATCACTGTATAAAGATTCTAGAAGTTTTTCATCGACTGGAATTGAGGTCGTTAATATAGGTAGCTTACTATTGAATTGCTTTCGAATGTGTGAATAAATGGATTTAGAAAACGTCTTATACCTCGTAATAAACAATAAACCATCGCTTCTATACAAGGGATGGAGAATAACATCACCAGGTATAACTTCACTTAGTGTTTTTCTGTCATACATACTTATATCCAGCCCCTTCCTTAATCCCATCAATTTTTCATTCTTTGTATAACGTGAATGCGAGAAAACGCTACCAACTTAAGAGTTGATTCTATTATGATAGAGCAAAATCACCATTACAATCAAGTTTCAATAGATTAAACTAATTACTTTATTTTAGATAAAAAAGAGGCTTCTCACAAGTTTTGTTAACTTATGAGAAGCCTCCGTTAATTTCCTCAATGTTAGCAAAATGTGAGCATTTCACTCTCATCTTACTTACATTTAGCAACGCTTCAATGGGCGTTGTGTCTAGCTCCAGCGGCTAGCCCCTCGAGGTGATAAGCCAGACCGCCCTTGTGGCAAAGAGCGCCACATGTTCGGTTCGCCTTATGCTTGTCGGGGCTTAACAAGCCGCTTTCGCTTTTCGTTTATTACATCATGCCGCCCATTATCCCCTATACTGTAATATCTTTTACTATTGTGTATAAAATAGCGTCATATAAACGTTTTTGGGGATTCATGTTGTAACATCTTCAACGTTAAATAACAGCTTTTTATGATATTGCGTTACCCTTATGTTACCCAAATATCACTAATAAATGTTGTGCATCATGCATGCCCCATGCGTGTCGAGCGCCTTTAAGATCGTATTTTTTACGTTCTTTTATGTGCACATATAATATGAAGAAACACGAAATAAAACAATACCTATAAAACCCTAATTTAATAGGCTTTTATAGGTATTAAATAAATGAACTAAAAAACAATTATATATGTTTCGTGGTCAAAATATGTGTTCTAAATCACCGTACTGTGAGGCGTTCTAAAAAAATTGATTAGTTTTTTAAACCAGCTAAGATAAGTCTTTTTGTTAGGCTAATTAGCATTTCTTACAAGGAGGTAACAACCACATACAGTTGAGATATCATTAATAAATATTACCTTTTTTCAAACCGCTACATATTGTTATGTAGTGGTTAAATAGCTATACCTTTTTCTATCATCTTTTTTTGAAAAGAACTTAATATAGAATAATCTAAGATGTTTAAATTATCTTTGAAATAATTACATGCCGTTTTTCTTAATTCATGTTTTTTACTGATTTGTATATGCTTGAATGTATCAATATTTAGTTTGTTTCCATCATAGCTAGCTTCTACAAACCTGTCGGAATTATTCCCAATGTGAGTCAGCATATCAAAAACAATTTTACAATCATTCAAATTGTGATTTAATAATTTTTGATTTATTTCATTTAAATGAGCAAGAGGAGTTTCAAAAGATGTTGAGAAAATAATGCACTTGTACTCCTCAGTATTTATAGAAACAATATCAAAATTTCCCATCTTCATCACTCCTCTACATTTTAATACATATGTTTAGAATAATACCATAAGTAACACATTACTACTATAATAAATAGTATTCATCAATTAACTTAAAGGTGTTCATAATTAATCCTTTTGTTTCGCCATTATTTTCAATGATTTTTGTTTCATCAACAGGCAGGCTTTGATCTGCCCAATGAAAAAGGACATGACGTTGGTTATTATAGAAAGCATATGAATTTTCAAGATGCAGCCTTTTATCATCACTAATATTTGCTCTGAACTCTTCTTTTAATTCATATCTTTTCCCTGTAGTATCTTTTTTAAACATGTTAAACTTATTTTTCACTAAAGGAATTGAATATTTGTGCATTTCAATTTTCAAATGCCCTTCTAATGCTTTAAATGATGGGAACACTAAAAATGACTGATCATACATGTCCCCTGTAATTTGAAGGTTATAAATTGCTTGATGCAATACTTTTTTCAGCTTACCTGAATGTATCTGAAATGAGTTAGGAAAATAGTACTGATATTGTTCTTCAACGTCACTTTTTTCAATCTTAACTTCAAATAAATCATTGAATACTTTTGGAATTTCATCTAGTTCAAGCAATTCAGTAACATAGACTAAAGCTTCATTAAATAATAAAAGTGGTCTACCTTGAACCATAATCTTTTTAGTCGTTGGATAATAATGAATAGTTAAATTTTCATTGTATTTACCCACAAATTGATGCATTTCATGATTTGCAAAATTTTTTGATGAGTGGCTTTGCTCAAATTCACTTTCTTCTAATAGTTCCATAATGCCAATAAAATCATCATGTTCAATATTAGGCGCTACAAAGCATTGATTATTAGAATTGACATCACCTAAAGCACATTCTGGATCATTAATGATATACTCTGAAATTTCTTCTTTAATTTCTTTATTCCCTCCACTGGAGTTATCTATAGATGTACTTCCATTTCCTTTAAAATGAAAGTCCATATAAAAAACATCTTCTTCTACTGTAATGTGAATTCTTCGTCTTGTTCCCGGTTTTACTTCAAAATCCGTAGTTGCACACTTACGTGATTGCAATACAAAAAACTTTTCAATTGACCCTCTGATTTTATCTCTATTTAGATTTAACGTCACCTTTACCTCTCCCTGCAGAAGTTAATCAATTAACAATTTGAAATTGTATTTATCCCCATCTTTTTTTATGTATTCCCAGCTTAAAAGTCCATCTATATAATCAAAATTAATTTCAAATGATTCAATTTCATTAATTTTATTACCTGAAGTTTTCCAGTATTCTTTAGCGAATTTCTTCAATTTACTCTCCGTCAACTTATATCCGTTATAACTAAAAGAAATTGAGTTTTTAACCTGTTCTTCTGAATTAATTACATCTCTAAACAGCAATAGAGTCTTATCTTCAGGTTGGCTTTTTTGAACTTGCTTTTCATTTGTTTTATTGCCAATTAAAGCTTCTTTAGCTAATTTATCCGCTTCCTCGTTGTATTTATCACCTGAATGAGCCTTTACTTTTATAAATTCAATGGTTATTAATTTTTTGTGCTTTTCAATAGATTCAATATACTGTTTTGTTTCCTCTTTCTTTGCTTTCCATTCCCCATTAGCCCATTTTGCTATTCCCTCATAATCATAAAAAATAATAATACGTTCAAACTTATTTTCAATTGACCATTCAATTGCCTTATTAGCCCCATGTAATTCTCCAGAAACGTTCCATAAGTTAGATTCGCCTTCACCAACACCCGCACCAGATAATCTTGTTATATTATCACCATGTATTAATACACATCCATAAGCATACTTTCCTAAGTGTTTGGAATAACTACCATCCACATATGCTCTAATTGTTTTAACCTGACAATCAAGTTCATTTTTAACTTCTTTTGAAACTACGTTATTATTGATGACGTTTAGAAATAATTGAGCTTCTTCCATAGAAGTAAAAGATTTATATTCAGCATTGCTAAAACCTTCTACACTTTCTTTACATTCATTCCATGTATTGAAGATACCAGTTTTCTTTCCTCGTCTTACTGCATAAAATTTAGACATATATTCACCACCATATATTCACCTTTTTATTATACATAATATCCCAAGGAACAATGTCGTTTTGTGTCGAAAATAAAATAATACTATGTCAACTTACAGATTTTTTAAATTTTATTTTTTCTCTTTAAAATATAACAATGAGGGCACCCGCTACCACGAGTACGAGAATTTATAGTTGCTTCCCATTCATGGTCATTTTCACATAACCACCAAACTTTTTTAGTTGAACCAGCCATAACATCTATAGGTTTTAGTGATGCATTCTTGGAAGGATGCCATTGATTTGATAATATCGGTTGAGTAGTTGATAAACAATTATCATGACAAACTCTTCTATTAGAACAATAAGGACAACCATTATTTTTATTTGTTCTGCTGTTTATAGTTGCTTCCCACTCATGACCATTATTACACTTCCACCATACTTTTCTTGTGCTACCATATGTTATTTCTTTTGGAGTAATATCGATATTCTTTTCGCCATGCCATTCATTAGCTAATTGTGAATGGGTAGAGTATAAGCTATTTTCTAGAGTCGCCCTTTGCCCAGAACAATAAGGGCAATTCTGGTTTCGTGAAGTACGATGATGGATAGTATTAATCCATTCGTGATCTTTACTACATTTCCACCACGCTTTCCTTAATGACCCCGCAACTACGTCCTGAGGAGTTAACACTTTGTTTTTAATTGGATGCCATTCACTAGCTATATGAGGATATAAACTTGCAAGTGAGTTTTCAGCACTAGCCTTTTTGTTTATACAGTAAGGGCATCTAGTTTTTTTACTAGCTCTATCACCGATAACCGCCTCCCATTCATGACCTTTAGCGCATCGCCACCAAACCTTTTTTTTAGACCCTTTTAACACCATGTGAGGTTTTAGATCTCCATTCTTATCTGGATGCCATTCTTGCAAGAGTGTTTTAATGTTTGCAACAGTTTTTTCAATAGGAATTTCCGTCATTTGCTTCCTGATAGTACCATAGTCTCTTTCTATATCAATAGATAAAGATTTTTCAGGTGCGATTACCTTGATTAACTTTTTAATAGCGATTTCTACATTGATGAGCTCTCTATCGTCTAGGACTGGAATGGTTAATGAATTATAAGGTTTAATCTCCGGTGCCCCTGGATTCCTAATACGGATTAACTCGACTTCTTTCTCATACAAACGTTTATTTTTATCTTCATCTCGTTTAGCATTTTCTTCTTTACTGTGGAAAAATAGTCCGTCATATTCGATTCCTAGTCTGATTGATGGTACATAAACATCTATTTCAAATTCATTATCAATTAAGTATCGATTTTCAGCATCCTTAAAAAGTTTTTTTACGTAAAAGAATACTGCTTGTTCATTGAATGATGTGGCTCCAAAACACCTAGGACAATTTGATTTTTTATAAACTCGATTATTAATAGATGCTTGCCATTCATGACCTTTACTACATTTCCACCATACAATCTCCATTGATCCTGGAAGATAATTCTGTGGCTTTTTCTTTTGATTTTTTACACTATGCCAATCAGCTGCTATTTCTGGATATTTATTTGATAAAGAGTCTTCAGCTGCTACCCTTTTCCCAGCACAATAAGGACAACCGTGCCCTCTAATTCGATTTGAAATCATGCTATCCCACGCATGTCCACATTCTGCCTTCCACCATACACGTTTCCCTGAGTTTGGAGTAAAGTCTGATGGCATTAAATTATCATTTTTTTCATAGTGCCATTCCTTTGCTAATTCAGGATAAAAATTTTCAAAATTATAATCATCTGATGCTTTTTTCCCTACACAATATGGACAGTTGCCGCCATTTGCTCTGCCATTAACGGTAGCTTGCCATTCATGACCTTTACTACATTTCCACCATACTTTTTTTCCTGATTTGGATGTAATGTTTTCAGGTTTAAGCGGATCGTTTTTTTCATAATGCCACTCTTTTGCTACGTCAGGGAATAATACTTTTAAATTATTGGTATTTGATGGATATCGTCCAGAACAGTACGGGCAACCATAGCCTCTTGTTCTTTCTGAAATTGCAGTGTTCCATTCGTGTCCTTCTTTGCAAATCCACCACACTTTTTTACTAGATTTTGCTGTTACATGTTCAGGTGTTAATTGATTATTTTTAATTGGATGCCACTGACTAGCGATTTCTGAGTATTTTGCCTTTAGGCTATTTTCTTTGCTAACTTTATTCCCTGTGCAGTATGGACAACGACTTCCTCTTGAACGTTCTTTGATTGTAGTTTCCCACTCATGCCCTTTGTTGCATTTCCACCAAACTTTTTTAGATGAGCCATATGAAAAATCAGATGGTCTTAATTCACCATTTTTAACTGGATGCCATTCTACGATGAGGTTAGGATATACATCCGAAAATACATTTGTTTTTTTCAAACCTTCACCTCTGAAATAATTAAAAATATATTTTTATATGTACTACATTAAATTTTACATCATTAAAACATCTAATAATATATTTTAGTTGCAGTAAACCTCTGGTTTATGATAGTAATTCTTCTTTAGAGAAGTGCCTTTCCTTATTCACATTGTTTACTCCATGAAACCCTTAAAGGCTCTTTCGAAGGGTTCTGTTGTAAACACTTACATTGCGCGCTAATAATAGCTTGCTGAATCTTCGGAGCCTCTCAAAATGGGGCATGATAGAAAATGAAAACATAAGTTTATATAAACCCGGAGTGAGCCTTGATTTCGCTCGCCTCCGAGGAATTGTTACTTCACATTGTTTCACCCTTTTTTATTAAGGCGTGGAATTTCGTTGATTTTGTTGATATGCTCATCGAAAATCTGTATTACATTTGAGCCCCTTGTTTTCATGTATAACGATATTGCCCTGAATCTAGCAGCATATTCTTTATCTTTTTCTTTCCAATAATAATGCGCCCGCCGACTGACCCCAACCTCGTTCGCCGCCCTTGCTAAATTTCCAAGTGAATGAATATAGGCTTTTAAAAATGCCGCTTGCCTCGCTATCCGCATGTTACCGCACCTCCCCCTTTTACTGTTTACACCATAAACATGTAACTTTCCCCTTCTACTCTTACATATTATCGAACTTCATTTTTCTACCTATTTCCTTATATTTGAATTAGGATATTGGGTTACAAAAATGTAGGGAAGACGTCGCCCGCCGCACTTACCAACTATCCAGTCCCGTGAATGGGTTGTATAGGTGACATTCGTTCATTCCGTTCTAGAAAGATTTTGTCATTAAGGTCTAATAGATTTTTTGATGACTATACATCCAATACCATTATTTATTTAATTTGCAATCTTTTTCGGTAATCACCTGTAAATAAATCAATAAATTTAGTATTATCATGAAGACGGCTAAAGACCCTTGGTCCCACGGCAGCGGGTAAGTCTGTATCCGTCATGTTACTAGTGTAGATAGTCGGTTTACCACTCCGGCTTTCTACTACCTCAAAAATCATGCCTTTTCTCCAATCATCATTTCCACCTATTGCTTCCGATCCTAGATCGTCTAAGATTAGGAGATCAAACTTTTTAATGTCCTGTAAAATCTCTTCTTCTGTTTTCATAGATGCTTTGTTGTAAGTCGATTTAATTATTGTAAGTAATTGCCCTGTAGTCAAAAAACCTACTGTAAAACCTTTTTCTTTTATAGTTCTAGCAGCCGCTGCGCACAAATGCGTTTTACCAGTTCCCGTATTCCCCATAATCAAAAGATTGCGTCTGTTATTTTCAGTATCCAGAAAATCTTTAGTAAAGCGAATAACATCTGCTTTTGCTCTAGCAGTAACTTTATTCGTTTCCTGATAATCTCTAAACCCAGCTCCCTTTAAAACCTCTGGAATATGAAAATACTCGTTTGTTAACCTTTCACCTAATAAACGCTTGCTATCGGATAGGCTATCCTTTTGATAAACCTCATATGTTTCTCGATCTCGACATTTGGAACATTTATTCGGCTCATCGACCTGTATCCAGTTTTCCTTGATCCGGTAAAAGAAACTGTCTGATTTACCCTTACTACAATGTGTACACGGTAAAATTTCTCTACAAAATTTAACTTCAAAATCGTTACGGTCTTTTAATTCTGGAACCTTCCTTCTCACACCATCTCTAAAACAATCATCTATAAATAAAAATTTCCTCATTGATTTCAATTATAATAACCTCCTAATAAGGTAATTCATTTTCCATCTTCCTTAATTTACTTATCTCCTCTTTTGTTAAGGGTTTCGGTTCTTTCCAATGATTAGGGCGATCTAAAGAAAATTGCTGAGGGCTTTTATTCTGTTTTGTTTGCTCTTCCGACTGAATTTTCAATACTAACTGGTCGTACTGTTTTCTTAATTTGGATGGAGAAAGTATATTCGCCTTCCAAAACGAATCTTGCTGACACCAATCGATGAGGTGTGCAATCTGATATTCCGTTCGATTGTCTCTTTCCATCATCAAACGAAATTCATCTGACCACTTTTGAAGGTTCGGCTGTTTAAAGCCAGAATTATTTTTTCTAATGTTATTAAATAGCTTTAAAGATAATTGAAAAGGAATGCTATCCTCGTCGTAAATTTCCGGCTTGCGACAAGAAGGGCTTTTAACTTCTTTATCATTCTTTAATTCTTTATTATTCTTGTTTGTACGTTTTTCCGTCTGTTTTGTGCTGTTATCGCGTCTGTTTTGTATCGTTTTTCCTTCTTCTCTACTTTGATAAGAGTCATAATTAGCAATGGTTATTACCGTCTTTTTAGTGTCGCTTTTTAGATATATCATTCCATCATTTTGTAGCAGGTTTAAAAACTGTGTAACTTTAGTATTTGACCAGCTCCACTTATCACACAATTTTCTTATAGAAGTAATCCGTTGACCCCTTTTTACTTCAATCATTTCATTGCCAAGAACAGCCTTTTTATCCTCGTGATTGACCATCATTAATAAATCCATCCATGCTTCATACTTCGAAAATTTCCTTTTTTCCTGATATAGCCAATGATCTTGAATTTTACGATGTAATTTAATCCAACCTTGCATATCACCTCACCTGCTTTATTTATTACTTACTGTTTTAATCTATTACACAACCATTCCTTTACATCCCAACGATTTAAGCGGATGACTTGCCCTCTTTGAAAAAATGGAATTTTGTTATTTACTATCATAGTAAGATATATAGGAACATTTACTTTCAAATATTCAGCTGCTTCACGAATGGTTATAATCACTTCTTTTACGCTATCCCTTTGTACTTCTACCAGCATCTCTCGTAACGAATCTATACCATTAATTAATATTGTGCCTTCTGGTAATTCCAATCTAAAATTATCCATTGAGCTCTACCCCCTCCGACAACTCATTAAATAATTCTTCGTATTCGTCTAAATTGGCTCCAACGTTAAAGTTAACGCTTTCTATTTCTGCTTCCAGCTTTACATTAGTAGACGCTATCGACTTGCCCATTGCCCTATCCAATATTTCGCAAGCAGCTTGCCGCTTATCTTTATATGGTGCTTCGGGATCATTCATAATTCTTAAAAGGGTTTCCCGTGCATGCTGGGCGTCCCTTATGAAAAATGCCCTTATATCTTGTAATATCAAGGCTTGCTGCTTTTCTATTTCTGCACGGATTTTAGCATTTTTTAGCATTCTATAACCGCTAATGCTTGCTGCATGGTAATTATTCGGGCTATATCCTGCCACTATTGCCGCTCGGGTAGCATTTGGTTCTCTTAAATAGGCTTCAATAAAACCTAACTGCTTTTGGGTTAGCTTTTCATTCCCCATTTTATCCCCTCCCTTCTACTTTTTCCTTTCTTCAATCCAATGAAAGAAGTCTTCTTTCTCAACACGTTTAGATAAACCTATTTGAAAACATTTAATACCGCCAGCTTCTTCATTCATTTGAAGTAGCTCATAAACCCTCCGCCGTGAAATCCCTAAATATGTGGCTATGTGTTGTGCTGTGAGAATGTCAGGGAGATTATTTTTCGTCATTTAAAACACTCCTCCTTAATAGCTCACTTTTCATCATGCTTTTTCAGCTCATTAATGATATGAAAAATTTTTTGCTTCTCACTTTTAGGAAGCTCACGGCGTAATAGTCTGGAGAAATTACCTTCATGTAAGCCATACTCTTCTGCAACTTCCCACTGTTTTAAACCAGCTTTTTTTATAGCTTCTTTAATATCAGGATTCTTCATTTCTCATCCCTCCTTATCAAAATGACTTTTAATTTGTTGCTCTTGTTGTTATCATCAGTATATAATCTTTATATCCGATAAAAAATAAAAATAGCGGATATATTATCGGATAAAAGGAGGTATTACAATTGCAAAAATATAAGGGTCAAAAAATATCAGAAAATGCAGATCTTAAAAAGGAAAAGCAGTACCCAATGGAATTGGTTGAAGATATTTTTAACGTTCAAGTAAGAGTAAATGACCCGTATACCATTAATAATGAGGTGATTGTATCGAACCTCGAATGGGGAGATGAAGAAATGGAAGTAACAACACCAAATTATAACCCTTTTGAAGTTGAGTATTTGTTCGAGAAAGTAGCGCGTGTGGATCTTACTTCACACAAATCAATATTGAAGTTTTGTAACAAATACGGAACGTTTAACGCCATTGACACTATGCCATTTTATTATGGGTTACGACTATTAGATTGCAAAAAACAACCTTTAGATGAATTTATTTACCATGCAAAAGAAATTAAACACATTATGCATATCTATCATGCCCTCATTTCCATAAATGAAGATAGTTTGCAAGAACATGCTGAAAAAATTAAAACAGATTTGCAAGAAATTGCCCCTTATTTAAACCCAAATGATAAAGACATATTCCAATTATCGAAAATGTGGATAACATTAAAAATCAATAAAGAAACAGAAGGGGTTATAAGCGAATCAGGGAAAATCGGAAAAAACAATAAGATTATTAAAATTCATACCAGTCGCTCAATAATAGGTGTTATTTACCACCAATTGTTGGATTTAGTAAGTAATGAATGGGAACTCAAAGAATGTATTAAATGCAAAAGTAAATTTGTCCCCAGAACTGAAAATAGTCGTTTTTGCCCTCATGATGAGGCTGGTAAAGATAGCTTGTGTAAAACCGCTTATAATCAATGGATAAGAAACGCTAGGAAAGACTATTTCTCAGGTAAAAAAACAATTGAACAAATAGCAAAACAAAAAAAGAGACCCCTCGCAGAAGTAGAAAGTTGGTTTGAGTCAGTAGATAAAGAAAAATGGCTAAAAAAATACCAATAACTATATTTTTATCGAACAACTATTGTAAAAAGAGGAGAATAAACAAATGAAGGGACATTTTTACAGACCGCGTTGTAAATGTAATAGTAAAAGATGTAAATGCGGGGCTAGTTGGGCATTCATTGTAGATATTGGAATAGACCCTAAAACTGGAAAACGAAAACAGAAGAAAAAGAGCGGATTTAAAACAAAAAAAGAGGCCGAAATAGCAGCCGCTACTCTTTTAAATGAATTAAATCAAGGAACTTTTGTAGATGAAAAAGGCGTATTATTTGAAGATTTTGCATACGAGTGGCTGTCAATTTATGAAGGATCAGGAAAAGTTAAGGAAAGTACGATTCGTGTGCGCAAACATGAAATTAAACGGCTATTGGATTATTTCGCCAAACTAAAATTAAAAGATATTTCAAGAAGACAATACCAAAACGCTTTAAATGACTTGAAAAAGCGAGGGTATGCTCAAAATACAATTGATGGAGCACATCGAACTGGAAGAATGATCTTTAAAAAAGCCGTTGAATTGGAAGTCATTAAAAAAGATCCAACAGAATTTACGTATGTACCTAAACAACAATTAACAATTGAAGAGTTAGAAGAGCAAAACGTTCTCCCAAATTATTTAGAGAAAAATGAATTGCAGCACTTCCTCTCTATTACAAAAGATATGGGACTAGATCAAGATTACCCCATCTTTTTATTGCTTGCTTATACTGGACTACGAGCAGGTGAACTGTGTGCACTAAAATGGCGTGATGTAGACATGTCAGAACAAACCATTAGCATTACTAAAACGTACTATAACCCAACAAATAATAAAAAAGAATATAAACTGTTAACTCCTAAGACATCAACGTCTGTACGTGTAATTGATGTTGATGAGACGGTAATCAATGCATTAGAGCTTCATAAATCATTTCAAAAGAAAGTGATTATGAGGCACCGTGATATATACCATAATAAAGACTTTATTTTTACGAATATGGATGATGAAACATCTGGTTATCCTCTTTATGTTAAAAAAATTGAAAACAGAATGAGACGTGTTTTAAAGTTAGCAGGATTAAACACCAACCTTACTCCGCATTCTTTACGTCACACCCATACTTCATTGCTAGCACAAGCGGGAGTTGGTCTGCCTCAAATTATGGAACGATTAGGTCATAAAGATGAAGATACTACAAAAAATATTTATTTGCATGTAACAAAAGAAATGAAAAAAGAGGCTTCCCAAAAGTTCAAGGAACTAATGGAAAACCTCTAATTTTAAGCCTTATCAGGGTTCAATGTTACCCTAATGTTACCCATAATGGGGCATTGAAGGCAAGACCCCTATCATATCAAGGGATAATGGGGCGTTATTACATCATGCCGCCCATTCCACCCATGCCGCCCATGTCAGGCATTGCAGGTGTGTCTTCTTTGATGTCCGCTACTACTGCTTCAGTAGTTAGGAACATCGCTGCAACAGATGCTGCGTTTTGAAGTGCAGAACGAGTTACTTTTGTTGGGTCTACGATACCAGCGTCGATCATGTTTACCCACTCGCCAGAAGCTGCGTTGAAGCCAACTCCGACTTCTTCACGCTTTAAGCGGTCAACGATAACTGAGCCCTCAAGACCAGCGTTTTGTGCGATTGTGCGTACTGGAGCTTCCATCGCACGTAATACGATGTTGATTCCAGTTGCTTCGTCGCCATCTGCTTGGATCTCTGCTACTTTGTTGAATACGTTAAGTAGTGCAACTCCACCACCTGAAACGATACCTTCTTCAACTGCTGCGCGCGTTGAGTTTAGGGCATCTTCAATGCGTAGTTTGCGCTCTTTTAATTCTGTTTCTGTTGCAGCACCCACTTTAACAACTGCAACACCACCAGCTAATTTCGCTAGGCGCTCTTGTAATTTTTCACGGTCAAATTCAGAAGTTGTTTCTTCCATTTGCGTGCGGATTTGGTTTACACGAGCAGAGATTTGCGCGCTGTCGCCATTTCCTTCAACGATCGTTGTATTTTCTTTTGTAACAACTACTTTAGAAGCGCGACCAAGCATTTCGATGGAAGCAGACTTTAGATCATGTCCAAGCTCTTCAGTGATGACTTGGCCACCAGTTAAGATAGCGATATCTTCAAGCATTGCTTTACGACGATCACCGAAACCAGGAGCTTTAACCGCTACTGCATTGAACGTTCCGCGTAATTTGTTTACTACTAATGTAGCAAGTGCTTCCCCTTCAACATCTTCAGCAACAAGTAATAATGGCTTCCCTTGTTGAACAACTTGCTCAAGAACTGGTAGGATTTCTTGAATGCTTGTAATCTTCTTGTCCGTGATTAAGATATATGGATTATCTAGAACAGCTTCCATTTTATCTGAATCAGTTACCATGTAAGGAGAAGCATATCCACGATCAAATTGCATTCCTTCCACAACATCTAATTCAGTAGAGAAACCTTTAGATTCTTCGATAGTGATAACACCATCGTTTCCAACGCGCTCCATTGCTTCTGCGATTAATTGACCCACTTCTTCGTCAGCTGCAGAGATGGCTGCTACTTGAGCGATTGACTCTTTGCCTTCGATTGGCTTAGAGATTGCTTTTAATTCTTCAACTGCTGCTGCCACTGCCTTTTCGATTCCTTTGCGGATTCCAACAGGGTTTGCACCAGCTGTTACGTTTTTAAGACCTTCACGAATCATGGCTTGTGCCAGTACAGTAGCAGTTGTTGTACCGTCACCAGCAACATCGTTTGTTTTGCTTGCAACTTCAGCTACAAGCTTTGCTCCCATGTTTTCGAAAGCATCTTCTAGTTCGATTTCTTTCGCAATTGTTACACCATCATTTGTGATTAATGGAGAACCGAATTTCTTCTCAAGAACCACGTTGCGACCTTTAGGTCCAAGAGTTACTTTAACAGCGTTTGCTAGAGCATCAACACCACGAAGCATTGAACTACGAGCGTCTTCACTAAATTTAATTTCTTTAGCCATTGTTAAAAAACCTCCTCGAAATATTTGCTTTGTTATCTATCTGTTTGACCGAGTGTTTTCTTATTCAACTACAGCAAGGATGTCATTTTCACGTAAAATTAAATATTCCTTGCCTTCAAATTTCACTTCTGTTCCAGCGTATTTTGAGAAGATAATGCGATTGCCTTCTGCTACTTCTAGAGCAACACGCTCACCGCTTTCTAGAACACGACCATTACCTACAGCTACAACTTTACCTTCTTGAGGCTTTTCTTTCGCTGTATCCGGTAAAACGATACCGCTTGCAGTTTTTTCTTCCGTTTCAACAAGCTCAATTACTACGCGATCACCTAGTGGCTTTAACAAGTGAAACAACCTCCTCAAATAATATGTAAATTTTTATTCTTATTAGCACTCTCATCTATTGAGTGCTAACACAATTATTATATTAATGAATCTGATATCTTTTTGCAAGCATCATGATTAAATTTTTTTCATAATTTATCAATTTTTGAATAACCTTTTGTACAACCTTTACAAGTATACTCTTGTTTTTTCATTTTATCCCTTTAAGTTTAAAAAGTTGGACCTTGGTATTTGATAGTTCATTGCGATTACTAGTAGAATAAAGAACGAGTGCCTAATTATTTGAATAAAGGAGACACTAATTTGAAGAAAGAGTATTGGATTATCTTAATCATATACTTAGCCATGCATCTTTCCGGAGTTGTTGCACCTCCCATTATTATGTTTTTTGGTGTACTGTTTGGAAGACCTGAAGATACGATGGCAATAGGAGCGGTATCCTTCTGGCTTGTTTTTAGCTTCACTCTCGCGTTCATTCTAATCCTAATTGTGTTAAGGAAAGAAATGAAAACACCTTCCCTTGAACGCGATCGGGCAACCATCGGGCAATCCGTCTCATGGGCTATTGGCGGAGTATTTCTTGCTCTCTTCGCACAAATCGTGGCAGCAAACATCGAACGATTGATTGGGATTGAGGTGGGCTCTGAAAATACCGAGCAAATCATATCAATTATTGAAGCTTTTCCAATCGTGATGCTTGTTAGCTCAATTATCGGCCCCATTCTTGAGGAAATTGTGTTTAGAAAAATTATTTTTGGCAGCTTATATAAAAAATTTAATTTCGTTATCTCTGGAATTATCAGCTCTGTTATCTTTGCGTTTGCACACTTAGAACCTGAGCATGTGCTTCTATATACAGCCATGGGCTTTACCTTTGCCTTTCTGTATGTAAAAACCAAACGGATTCTTGTACCGATCTTTGCTCATGTCGCAATGAACACATTTGTTGTCATTACACAATCGGTATTTAAAGAGGAGATCGAGAAGATGCTCCGGGAAGCAGAGAAAATTCAGAGCTTTATTGGAGGATTTTAGATGAGAAGGTCACCACTGTTCTCTGGCATCGTTTACGTATGTCTTGGATTAATTTTTACCTTATTTGCTGTACAAAATGTAAGGGAAAGCGGCGAATATGGATTTATTACCTATTTATTTATCATGCTTGCCACCTTCGACCTTGGTTCAGGCATACGCATGATCATGTTTCACTTCAAGCTCAAAAAAGTGGAAAACAAAAAATGAGCCTCTCGCTTGGGAGGCTCATTTTTTTAATCATAGGATTCCATCGATTCCTGTGCTTTTTTATAAGAAAAACGGGAAATGATGATGCTTACTTCATATAGGAGCAGTAGCGGGACAGTCACCATTAAATGAGATAATAATTCTGGTGGAGTAATAAATGCTGCAATGACAATTAATACAAAATAGGCATATTTCCGAACTTGGCTTAAAAACATTGGCGTAACTAATCCAAGCCTCGTTAGAAACATAATCACAACCGGCAATTGAAATAAAAATCCAAATGGGAGTGTTAGCTGAAATAAAAACTGAAAATATTCATTGATTCCAATCACTTGGTTAATATTTAATCGGTCGGAAATTCGGGTCATAAAGTCTATGACAAACGGAAAGAGAATAAAGTAAGAAAAAGCAATCCCCCCGATAAATAATAGAACCGAGATGGGAATATAGCTTAATGTAACCTTTCGTTCTTTTTCATAGAGACCTGGACTAATAAATGACCACAATTGATATAAAATAACAGGTGATGTAAGAACAAAGGCAATAATAAAGGCAAATTGCATGTACACTTTAATCGGATCCGTTAAACGGAACGCATTCATCGTAAGCTCTTTTGCCTCATCTGCATTTTGCAGGAAGACTATTAACGGCTCAGCTACGAAAAAGCTCAAAATGACAGCAATAAAGAAGAAAACGACTGAAATCACTAGCCGTTTTCTTAATTCACCTATATGTTCAAACATCGTCATGTCTTTATGAGAATCCATAACGCTTCATCCTAACATTACTTAACTTCTTTATCTTTTTTCACATCATCGTCATCGTCGTCCGCTAGACCCTTCGTCGCATTCTTGAACTCACGAAGTGTATTTCCTGCCGCTTTACCAAGCTCAGGTAGCTTTTTTGGACCGAATACTAATAATGCTACAAATACAATTAGTAAGAGGCTTCCCATACCAACGTTCATCATTTTAGCCTCACCTCCCTTTCTCTATCATAACGTTTTTATACTGATGTTCAACTGTTTTCTATTGGATAGAATAAATTTAAGATTCCACTTGTTCATTCGGATAATGCTTTAAGAAATAGACGAGAGACTGAAGCTCAACTGCCAAATCAATATGATGAATACGAATCGTTGAAGGCACATTTAATCGAGCCGGTGTAAAATTCAAAATCCCCTTAATATTGACCTCTACAATTCGATCGGTAATCGTTTGCGCAACTGGCGCTGGTACGGTTAAGATCGCTACCTGCACATCATGTTCTTTAATCTTTTCTTCAAGGTCATCCATGTGATAGATGGGAACACTTCCGATTTTTTTCCCGACGCGATCTTCGGACACATCAAAAGCAATTTCGATCTTTGTATTATTATTCTTTAAAAAATTATAATTTAAAAATGCCGTTCCTAAGTTTCCGACCCCAATTAACGCAACCTTTGTAAGCTCGTCCTGGTCGAGTGTTTTTCGAAAGAAGGATAATAAATAATTCACATTATACCCATATCCCTTCTTTCCTAAAGCACCAAAATAAGAAAAATCTCTACGTATTGTTGCAGAATCGACCTTTACGGCTTCACTTAACTCAGCAGATGAAACCCGCTGTTTTCCTGAAGAATGTAAGTTTTTTAAAAAACGATAATATAATGGCAGCCGCTTGGCTGTCGCTTGCGGAATTTTGATGGTTTCATTATTCATATCAATCTCCCCCGCTCCCCTACTCTAGTATTTGTTGTTTTCCTTAAGAGACCGTTAATCTTCGTTAACCTTCTGTAGGCTCTCAGATGGTGCAGTCATCCTTCTTCATCAAGAGATTTCTTCGTGTATCTCCACACAAATAGTCATCCTGCTAAGTCCCTTTACCAGAAAGATTCTTTTTTACTATAGCTTTTCTCGTTTAAAGTCACCGTTTTTCCCGCCTGTTTTCTCTACTAAATACGTTTGACCTATTACCATTCCTTTATCAACTGCCTTACACATATCATAGACAGTAAGGGCACAAACGGACGCAGCTGTTAGCGCTTCCATTTCAACACCTGTATTACCCTTTGTTTTGACGGCTGCTTCTATTTCTAGAATATAGTCTTCCTCTTTCACTGTCCATGCAAATGATATGTCTACTCCAGTTAATGGGAGTGGATGGCACATTGGAATTAGCTCGCTCGTTTTTTTACAAGCCATGACTCCAGCTACCTGGGCGACGGCAAGCACATCCCCTTTTTTCATTTGTTGATTAGTAATTCTCTCATAAATTTCTTTATTAACTGTAATGCTAGAATGAGCAATTGCCGTTCTTATTGTTTCTGGCTTATCACTCACATCCACCATCTTTGCTCTTCCTTCTTGATTAAAGTGTGTAAATTCTGTCATCTTTAAAAAACACCTCTCTATCAAAATATACACTATTTTATTCCATCTGTGTATGAACTTTGTACGTTACTTCACAAGTTTACTCTTATTGCTCGAATTATAGAAGATAAGTTACACTATTTCTATAACATTGAGGTGAAAGAACATGATTTTATTACAAGTAAACCAATTAAATAAATATTTTGGTGCTGACCTTATTTTATCGAATATAAAGCTAGAAGTACAATCCAGGGACCGAATAGCGCTCGTTGGGCGAAATGGTGCAGGTAAGTCGACTCTTTTAAAGATCATTGCAGGACAGCTTTCCTATGAATCTGGAGACATGATTAAACCAAAAGGAGTCGAAATTGGCTATCTTGCTCAAAACACAGGACTCGCTTCAGAATTATCGATTTGGGATGAAATGCTTACCGTGTTCAACCATCTTCGTCAAATGGAAAAAGATTTGCGCAGATTAGAAGAAAAGATGGCGAACCCAAATATCTTTGATCAGCCTACTGAGTATGAGCGCATCTTAAAAGAGTATGATTTGCTTCAGGTGGAATTTAAAGAGCGGGGCGGCTATCAATACGAGTCTGATATCCGTTCAGTCCTCCACGGATTACATTTTCATGACTTTGATTATTCGACAACTATATCTACTTTAAGCGGTGGACAAAAAACGAGGCTCGCTCTGGCCAAGCTCTTATTATCAAAGCCAGATATTCTAATTCTTGATGAGCCGACGAACCATCTTGATATTGAAACCTTAACATGGCTGGAGCAGTATTTACAGAGCTATTCAGGTGCCATATTAATTGTATCCCATGATCGCTATTTCCTTGATAAAGTCGTCAACCAGGTGTATGAGATTTCAAGGCACCAAATTACGAAATTCACAGGTAACTATAGTTATTACTTAGACCGTAAAGCAGAGAACTATGAGCGAGATATGAAGCAATACGAGAAGCAGCAAGAGGAAGTGGCCAAGCTCCAAGATTTTATTCAGAAAAATTTAGCCCGTGCCTCTACAACAAAACGCGCACAAAGCAGAAGAAAGCAGCTTGAGAGAATGGAGTTAATGGATCGTCCACTAGGGGATGAGAAGTCAGCGACGTTTCATTTTGATATCGAAAAGCAAAGTGGAAATGAAGTGCTGAACATTCGTGACCTTGCAATTGGCTATGAAGAACAAATAGTGACAAAACAGATAACGATGAGACTCACTAGAGGTGATAGCATTGCCTTAGTGGGACCTAACGGTATTGGAAAATCTACCTTGCTTAAAACGATTATGAACATGCTAAAGCCCTTTGCTGGAATCATTAATCTAGGTTCAAACGTAGCTATTGGCTACTATGATCAGGAGCAAGCAAAGCTTACTTCTAACAAGCGAGTATTAAATGAGCTATGGGATGATTATCCTCTGAAAAGCGAAAAAGAAATACGAACTGTATTAGGCAATTTCTTATTTTCCGGGGATGATGTGTTAAAGACAGTTTCCACCTTAAGCGGTGGGGAAAAAGCAAGGCTTGCTCTAGCGAAATTAATGATGGAAAAAGCAAACTTTCTGATTCTAGATGAACCGACCAACCATCTAGACTTAGATAGCAAGGAAGTGCTTGAGAATGCCCTTGTCGATTATCCAGGTACCATTCTATTTGTGTCCCACGACCGCTACTTTATTAACCGAATTGCTACAAAGGTAATCGAGATGGGGAAAACGGGTGCAACTGAATACCTTGGAGACTATGACTATTATGTTGAAAAAAAGCTGGAGCAAGAAGAGCTGAAAGCATTAGAGATGCCGAAAGATCTTAAGCAAGTTGTCCACGCCAAGCAGGACAAAACGAACTATCAACAGGATAAAGAAGCGAAAAAACTCGAACGGCAACGAAAGCGTCGACTTGAAGAAATAGAAACCTCTATTCAAGCAATTGAAGAGAAAATTGAAGAATATGAACAACAGCTTTGCGACCCTGATGTGTTTAAGGACCATGAAAAGGTACAAGCAATCAATCAGGAAAACGAAAAAGCAAAGGCAGATTTAGAGCGCTTAATGGATGAATGGGCAGAGCTTGCTGAAGAATAAGTATATATGTCAAAAGAAATGGGATCATTTTCGTGATCCTTTTTCTTTTTTCCACAATCTTATTCACAAATGTGTATCAATTATATAGGCTTTCAACAGACTTTTCCACATTATCCACAGGAAACAGTGGTTTTATCCACATTTTTCACAATATTTTGGTTAGTTGGACTGTTATCCACAAAAAAACCCTCGCACGTAGCGAGGATTTTTTTCCCGGTTCTTATTTTCAGTTGTGGATAGTTAAATCTAACCCTGGATTTCCATTTAAAGCAAGGTCTGCACGCTGGCCTTTTTCAAAAAAGACACTCCCAGCCGCTCCAATCATGGCAGCATTATCTGTACATAAGGATAGTGGTGGGATGACTAGCTCGACTTCTTCTAGCTCTTGAACAGCTACTTCAATAGCTGCTCTAAGCCCTTTATTTGCAGCTACCCCCCCTGCTAATAATAGCTGCTTTACACCAAATGCCTTCGCTGCTTTTATTGTTTTTGTAACGAGAACATCAATGACACTTGCTTGAAAGCTTGCTGCAAGATCCTGTGGACGAATTTGTTCGCCTCTTTGCTCTGCATTGTGGACAGTGTTAATAACTGCTGATTTTAGACCGCTAAAGCTAAAATCATAGGAATCTTCTTCAAGCCACGCTCTTGGTAGGCTAAGCGTGTCCTCTCCTTCATAAGCAAGTCTGTCAATATGTGGCCCACCTGGATACGGGAGGTTTAATGTACGTGCTACTTTATCATAAGCTTCTCCTACCGCGTCATCTCTTGTTTCCCCGATCACTTCAAAATGACCATGCTCCTTCATCACAACAAGCTCTGTGTGTCCCCCAGATACAACAAGAGTTAGAAGCGGGAACTTTAAGTCAGCTACTAAACGATTTGCATAAATATGACCAGCAATATGATGAACACCAACTAGAGGGATATTGTGGGCAAAAGCAATTGCCTTTGCTGCATTCACTCCAATAAGAAGCGCACCAACTAAACCTGGCCCCTCAGTTACGGCAATCCCATCTATCTCCTCATAGGAGACTCCAGCTTGCTTTAAAGCCTCCTCAAATACAACGGTCACTTGCTCGACATGGTGACGTGAAGCAATCTCAGGTACTACCCCACCAAAGCGTTTATGACTATCGATCTGGGAAGCCACTACGTTCGACAATATTTCTTTCCCGTTTTTAATGATGGCAACGGCTGTTTCATCACAGCTCGTTTCAACCCCCATAATGATCCGATCTTTTCCTATCATAAATTCACCCACATTACTAAAGCATCTTCTTGATTATCCGTATAATAATTTTTCCGAATCGCTCCATCTTGGAAACCTAGCTTTCGATATAGAGACTGGGCTACATCGTTTGTCACTCTAACCTCGAGCGTCATTGAAGATGCACCCATCTGTTTCGCTACTTCCATCACCTTGCGCATCAATGCTTCCCCTAGCTTTTTTCCTCTGTACTCTGGAAGCAGAGCCACATTTGTAATATGCGCTTCATCTACTACTACCCATACCCCGCAATAGCCTATGACTCTTCCCTCATCCTCTATCACAATGTACACAGCAAACTGATTCTTTGTGAGTTCATTACTAAAAGCTTCATAACTCCATGGCGTAGCAAATGATGCCTTCTCGATTTTGAGGATCTGGCTAATATCCTTTTCTTCCATATAACGAAATGTTAGTGGTTTAATCATTCCAGGTCTTCCTTATTGAGTATTTTATTTCTTGTTCGCTTCTAGCCATTTTGCCTCAGCTTCAGCAAGCCTTATATAGTTGGGGACAAACGAATGTACATCTTCCCCTTCTATGTCTCTTCCGAGAAGAGCAAGCTCTGCTGGTCGAGGATTATGCTCTGTAAAAGAAGCCAGAGTAGCCTTTTCTCCCAATACCGAATCAATTGCCCCTTGATGAATGGGCAAGTCATTTCCGACGAACAATACAGGCTGTGTCTCTTTCTTCAGCTGCTCAACCCATTGATCACACATGATCAGTTGATCATTGATCACAGTTGTCAACTTTCCATTTTGAAATTGATATAAGCCTGTATACACTTGACCTCGTCTAGCATCAAATATTGGAGAAATCATGCCATTAAAATAGCGACCAGTTGACGCCGCAAGTACTTCTAGGCTTGAGACACCAACAAGAGGGATATTTAACGTCCAGGCTAACGTTTTAGCAAGCGTTACACCAATACGAACCCCTGTATAAGATCCAGGACCTTTTGCCACAACAATCTTAGTTAAATCTGAAGGTTTCGTATCACATTCCTTCATCAATCCTTCAACTGCTGGCATGGCCCGTACGGAATGATTCTTCTTTAAATTGGTTACATACTCACCAATTACTTTATCTTGTTCTATAATTGCTACCCCAAGTGAATAATTGGATGTATCAATTGCTAAAATTCTCATTGAAAAATCTCCTTACATAGCTCTTCATATCGCTTACCATGTGGCATCATTTGAATTCTTCTAGAGTCCTCTTCTCCGTGGAATAATTGGATCTCTAGCAACTCCTTTGGTAGCTGCTCCTGAATGAGATGAGCCCATTCCACAACAGTTACACCCTCTCCATCGAAATATTCATCAAAGCCTAAATCCTCGAAGGAATCTTCCACTCGGTATACATCCATATGATATAAAGGCAACCGTCCCCTGTATTCTTTAATAATCGTAAATGTTGGGCTATTCACCGTTTTAGCTATGTCTAATCCTTTGGCTAGCCCCTTCGTAAATGTTGTTTTTCCTGCACCTAAGTCTCCTTCTAATGTGAGAACATCTCCCGCTTGAAGAAGTTGTCCTAATCGTTTTGAGAATTCCATCGTTTCCTCAGGTGTGGACGTTTTCAATTCAAATGGCTTCATTCACAATCACCTTTATATTAAGTATTTGACATACCTCTAGCTCTTTAAAACATGTCGTAGGAATCTATATGTAGTTTACATGAATTTTGCTCAATGGGCAAAGGCTGTAACTGAATGAGCTTAACATTTACTACTATGATAATATTAGAGAATTCTAGCGTGGAAAAGTGTGGTTAATCTGTTCATACTGACGATGGGTAGAATAGTTGAGTGCTTAGCTGTTGTTCTTTGTTTATAATATGAATGAGTTTCTAGCTAATTAGGAGCATACTTTTGCCCATAAAAATAGACCACATCCATTTGCTGTGGTCGTAATAAACAATCCGTATAAATAAAAAAAACGAAACATTATGCTTCGTAGATTACTTGAAAATGGCGGTCCGGACGGGACTCGAACCCGCGACCTCCTGCGTGACAGGCAGGCATTCTAACCAACTGAACTACCGGACCAAATTGCGGGGACAGGATTTGAACCTGCGACCTTCGGGTTATGAGCCCGACGAGCTACCAGACTGCTCCACCCCGCGATAATATTATTAAAAAGCAAAGCCTGGCGACGTCCTACTCTCACAAGGGGACAGCCCCTAACTACCATCGGCGCTGAGAAACTTAACTTCCGTGTTCGGCATGGGAACGGGTGTGACCTTCTCGCCTTTATCACCAGACTATTTTAACTTGAGGTTTGTTCCCTCAAAACTAGATAATGTATAGAAGAAAGAATTACGGTAATGCCATTGAATTGACTAGTCCAGCTACGGCTCCTACCTTCTATCGAAGTTGTACAGTCGCCTTCGCTTTCTTATTTGGTTAAGTCCTCGATCGATTAGTATCAGTCAGCTCCACATGTCACCATGCTTCCACCTCTGACCTATCAACCTGATCATCTTTCAGGGATCTTACTAGCTTGCGCTATGGGAAATCTCATCTTGAGGGGGGCTTCATGCTTAGATGCTTTCAGCACTTATCCCTTCCGCACATAGCTACCCAGCGATGCCTTTGGCAAGACAACTGGTACACCAGCGGTGCGTCCATCCCGGTCCTCTCGTACTAAGGACAGCTCCTCTCAAATTTCCTACGCCCACGACGGATAGGGACCGAACTGTCTCACGACGTTCTGAACCCAGCTCGCGTACCGCTTTAATGGGCGAACAGCCCAACCCTTGGGACCGACTACAGCCCCAGGATGCGATGAGCCGACATCGAGGTGCCAAACCTCCCCGTCGATGTGGACTCTTGGGGGAGATAAGCCTGTTATCCCCGGGGTAGCTTTTATCCGTTGAGCGATGGCCCTTCCATGCGGAACCACCGGATCACTAAGCCCGACTTTCGTCCCTGCTCGACTTGTAGGTCTCGCAGTCAAGCTCCCTTGTGCCTTTACACTCTACGAATGATTTCCAACCATTCTGAGGGAACCTTTGGGCGCCTCCGTTACTCTTTAGGAGGCGACCGCCCCAGTCAAACTGCCCACCTGACACTGTCTCCCGCCCCGATCAGGGGCGTGGGTTAGAATTTCAATACAGCCAGGGTAGTATCCCACCAATGCCTCCACCGAAGCTGGCGCTCCGGCTTCCAAGGCTCCTACCTATCCTGTACAAGCTGTACCAAAATTCAATATCAGGCTACAGTAAAGCTCCACGGGGTCTTTCCGTCCTGTCGCGGGTAACCTGCATCTTCACAGGTACTATAATTTCACCGAGTCTCTCGTTGAGACAGTGCCCAGATCGTTACGCCTTTCGTGCGGGTCGGAACTTACCCGACAAGGAATTTCGCTACCTTAGGACCGTTATAGTTACGGCCGCCGTTTACTGGGGCTTCGATTCAGAGCTTCGCTTACGCTAACCCCTCCTCTTAACCTTCCAGCACCGGGCAGGCGTCAGCCCCTATACTTCGCCTTGCGGCTTTGCAGAGACCTGTGTTTTTGCTAAACAGTCGCCTGGGCCTATTCACTGCGGCTTTTCAGGGCTATTCACCCTAAAAAGCACCCCTTCTCCCGAAGTTACGGGGTCATTTTGCCGAGTTCCTTAACGAGAGTTCTCTCGCTCACCTTAGGATTCTCTCCTCGCCTACCTGTGTCGGTTTGCGGTACGGGCACCTTTTTCCTCGCTAGAGGCTTTTCTTGGCAGTGTGGAATCAGGAACTTCGGTACTTTATTTCCCTCGCCATCACAGCTCCGCCTTATGGTAACGGGATTTGCCTCGTTACCGGCCTAACTGCTTGGACGCGCATATCCAACAGCGCGCTTACCCTATCCTCCTGCGTCCCCCCATTGCTCAAACGGAAAAGAGGTGGTACAGGAATATCAACCTGTTGTCCATCGCCTACGCTTTTCAGCCTCGGCTTAGGTCCCGACTAACCCTGAGCGGACGAGCCTTCCTCAGGAAACCTTAGGCATTCGGTGGATGGGATTCTCACCCATCTTTCGCTACTCATACCGGCATTCTCACTTCTAAGCGCTCCACCAGTCCTTGCGGTCTAGCTTCAACGCCCTTAGAACGCTCTCCTACCACTGACATCGTAGATGTCAATCCACAGCTTCGGTGATACGTTTAGCCCCGGTACATTTTCGGCGCGGAGTCACTCGACCAGTGAGCTATTACGCACTCTTTAAATGGTGGCTGCTTCTAAGCCAACATCCTGGTTGTCTAAGCAACTCCACATCCTTTTCCACTTAACGTATACTTTGGGACCTTAGCTGGTGGTCTGGGCTGTTTCCCTTTCGACTACGGATCTTATCACTCGCAGTCTGACTCCCATGGATAAGTCTTTGGCATTCGGAGTTTATCTGAATTCGGTAACCCGATGGGGGCCCCTAGTCCAAACAGTGCTCTACCTCCAAGACTCTTACTACATGAGGCTAGCCCTAAAGCTATTTCGGAGAGAACCAGCTATCTCCAAGTTCGATTGGAATTTCTCCGCTACCCACACCTCATCCCCGCACTTTTCAACGTGCGTGGGTTCGGGCCTCCATCCAGTGTTACCTGGACTTCACCCTGGACATGGGTAGATCACCTGGTTTCGGGTCTACGACCACATACTCATTCGCCCTATTCAGACTCGCTTTCGCTACGGCTCCGTCTATCCAACTTAACCTTGCATGTAATCGTAACTCGCCGGTTCATTCTACAAAAGGCACGCTATCACCCATTAACGGGCTCTAACTACTTGTAGGCACACGGTTTCAGGATCTTTTTCACTCCCCTTCCGGGGTGCTTTTCACCTTTCCCTCACGGTACTGGTTCACTATCGGTCACTAGGGAGTATTTAGCCTTGGGAGATGGTCCTCCCAGCTTCCGACGGGATTTCACGTGTCCCGCCGTACTCAGGATCCACTCAAGAGGGAACGAAGTTTCAACTACAGGGTTGTTACCTTCTCTGACCAGCCTTTCCAGGCTTGTTCGTTTACTCCGTTCCTTTGTAACTCCGTATAGAGTGTCCTACAACCCCAAGAGGCAAGCCTCTTGGTTTGGGCTAATCCCGTTTCGCTCGCCGCTACTCAGGGAATCGCATTTGCTTTCTCTTCCTCCGGGTACTTAGATGTTTCAGTTCCCCGGGTCTGCCTTCCATATCCTATGTATTCAGATAAGGATTCCATCCCATTACGGATAGAGGGTTTCCCCATTCGGAAATCTCCGGATCAAAGCTTACTTACAGCTCCCCGAAGCATATCGGTGTTAGTACCGTCCTTCATCGGCTCCTAGTGCCAAGGCATTCACCGTGCGCCCTTTCTAACTTAACCTATAAGCTTTCAATACACATCGCATCTCTTCGTCAGCTTCCTTCGCTCCGCTCCTCATGTACGTAAGTACATTCCGGTGCTCACTCAGTTGCTTCCTCGACCTGCTCGTGTCTTGAAACCTTCTAATTTCTTGTTTAGAGAAAATCTTAAGATTGGCGATTACTCGGTAATTCTTTTTTCTTCTATATTTCATTATCTAGTTTTCAAGGAACAAGTTCACTTTCTTCTATAATAAGAAGAGAGTTTGTTATAGAGAGATTGCTCTCTCAAAACTAAACGAACCATAAGCGTCAACTTTCATGTAAATATCCTTAGAAAGGAGGTGATCCAGCCGCACCTTCCGATACGGCTACCTTGTTACGACTTCACCCCAATCATCTGTCCCACCTTAGGCGGCTGGCTCCAAAAGGTTACCCCACCGACTTCGGGTGTTACAAACTCTCGTGGTGTGACGGGCGGTGTGTACAAGGCCCGGGAACGTATTCACCGCGGCATGCTGATCCGCGATTACTAGCGATTCCGGCTTCATGCAGGCGAGTTGCAGCCTGCAATCCGAACTGAGAATGGTTTTATGGGATTGGCTAAACCTCGCGGTCTTGCAGCCCTTTGTACCATCCATTGTAGCACGTGTGTAGCCCAGGTCATAAGGGGCATGATGATTTGACGTCATCCCCACCTTCCTCCGGTTTGTCACCGGCAGTCACCTTAGAGTGCCCAACTGAATGCTGGCAACTAAGATCAAGGGTTGCGCTCGTTGCGGGACTTAACCCAACATCTCACGACACGAGCTGACGACAACCATGCACCACCTGTCATCCTGTCCCCCGAAGGGGAACGCCCTATCTCTAGGGTTGTCAGGAGATGTCAAGACCTGGTAAGGTTCTTCGCGTTGCTTCGAATTAAACCACATGCTCCACCGCTTGTGCGGGCCCCCGTCAATTCCTTTGAGTTTCAGTCTTGCGACCGTACTCCCCAGGCGGAGTGCTTAATGCGTTAGCTGCAGCACTAAAGGGCGGAAACCCTCTAACACTTAGCACTCATCGTTTACGGCGTGGACTACCAGGGTATCTAATCCTGTTCGCTCCCCACGCTTTCGCGCCTCAGCGTCAGTTACAGACCAGAGAGTCGCCTTCGCCACTGGTGTTCCTCCACATCTCTACGCATTTCACCGCTACACGTGGAATTCCACTCTCCTCTTCTGCACTCAAGTTCCCCAGTTTCCAATGACCCTCCACGGTTGAGCCGTGGGCTTTCACATCAGACTTAAGGAACCGCCTGCGCGCGCTTTACGCCCAATAATTCCGGACAACGCTTGCCACCTACGTATTACCGCGGCTGCTGGCACGTAGTTAGCCGTGGCTTTCTGGTTAGGTACCGTCAAGGTACCGCCCTATTCGAACGGTACTTGTTCTTCCCTAACAACAGAGTTTTACGATCCGAAAACCTTCATCACTCACGCGGCGTTGCTCCGTCAGACTTTCGTCCATTGCGGAAGATTCCCTACTGCTGCCTCCCGTAGGAGTCTGGGCCGTGTCTCAGTCCCAGTGTGGCCGATCACCCTCTCAGGTCGGCTACGCATCGTTGCCTTGGTGAGCCGTTACCTCACCAACTAGCTAATGCGCCGCGGGCCCATCTATAAGTGATAGCCGAAGCCATCTTTCAGAATCCTAACATGTGTTAGGAGCCATTATCCGGTATTAGCCCCGGTTTCCCGGAGTTATCCCAGTCTTATAGGCAGGTTGCCCACGTGTTACTCACCCGTCCGCCGCTAATCTTTAAAAGCAAGCTTTTAAAGATCCGCTCGACTTGCATGTATTAGGCACGCCGCCAGCGTTCGTCCTGAGCCAGGATCAAACTCTCCATTAAAGAGTATTGATTAGCTCAATAGTTAAAACAAATTAAAACGTTGACGTTATGGTTCGTTTAGTTTTCAAAGAACAATCATTTGGTTGGAGCGGGTGATGGGAATCGAACCCACGACATCAGCTTGGAAGGCTGAGGTTTTACCATTAAACTACACCCGCATATTAGAAGGATAAAGATTCACTCTGGTCGGGAAGACAGGATTCGAACCTGCGACCCCTTGGTCCCAAACCAAGTGCTCTACCAAGCTGAGCTACTTCCCGTTTTTAGAATGGCGCGCCCGAGAGGAGTCGAACCCCTAACCTTTTGATCCGTAGTCAAACGCTCTATCCAATTGAGCTACGGGCGCCTTTCAAAACGACTTACTAAGTATATCAAACTCGATAGCTAGTGTCAATCTTTTTTTAAAACTTTTTTGGTGCGGCCGAGAGGACTTGAACCTCCACGGGGTTAACCCCCACTAGGCCCTCAACCTAGCGCGTCTGCCATTCCGCCACGACCGCTTAAAGGAAAGACAAGATATATCATACCATACAATGCATCATTATGCAATCATAATGTTTGGTGCGGGTGAAGGGAGTCGAACCCCCACGCCTTGCGGCGCCAGATCCTAAGTCTGGTGCGTCTGCCAATTCCGCCACACCCGCAATGAAATTGAAAATGGTGAGCCATGAAGGACTCGAACCTTCGACCCTCTGATTAAAAGTCAGATGCTCTACCGACTGAGCTAATGGCTCTAAAAAATGGCTGGGCTAGCAGGATTTGAACCTACGCATGACGGAGTCAAAGTCCGTTGCCTTACCGCTTGGCTATAGCCCAATATATTATAATGGCGGTCCGGACGGGACTCGAACCCGCGACCTCCTGCGTGACAGGCAGGCATTCTAACCAACTGAACTACCGGACCAAAATAACTCATTATAGATAATGAATAGTCAGCAAAGCAACTGTCCTTGCCAGTTCCTCACTGACTATTAAAAGCCGATGACCCGTACGGGATTCGAACCCGTGTTACCGCCGTGAAAGGGCGGTGTCTTAACCGCTTGACCAACGGGCCATTATATTATGGCGGAGAAGGAGGGATTTGAACCCTCGCGCCGGTTACCCGACCTACACCCTTAGCAGGGGCGCCTCTTCAGCCTCTTGAGTACTTCCCCATATGGCTCCACAGGCAGGACTCGAACCTGCGACCGATCGGTTAACAGCCGATAGCTCTACCACTGAGCTACTGTGGAATAATCTTAAAATGTCATATGTCTTATCGACTCTTCATATTATAATGACATGTAATATGAAAGTCAATAATCATTTTTTCAAAAATAAACAAGCACTGGAAAGCAGTGACGGTTATTAAATTTAACATAACATTAATCAACCGTCAACTCTTTCACTTTAATTAATTTACCACGGCATTTTCCACAAACATATTTCGAAGTGTTGATTACTTTCTTTCTTCGATATTGGGTTCCGCATTGTTCGCACATATAGAAAATGGTCTTTCTTATTTTTCTAGTTGGTCGGTTAGGTAGTGTAGAACAGTATCTTGCTCCTCCTACTTGGTTGAGCAGCAATTTAAAATCTGCATCTTTATGCTGATACCCCTTGCCTTCTAAATGCAAATGATAATGGCAAAGCTCATGCTTGATGATGCTGATGACTTCATTTATTCCGATTTGTTCTAAATATTTTCTATTAATTTCGATATTGTGGGAACCTAATAAGTATCGTCCCCCAGTGGTTTGCAAGCGAGCATTAAAAACCGCTTTGTGCTTAAATGGCTTTTGGAAAGAATCATTTGATATTTTTTCCACCAGCTGTTGAAGCTCTTTATCTTCCATAACTTACTCATTTCCTTCTATAGAACACTATATGTGAACCTGACAATCTATTATAACATACATTGATATTGTCTTCTGTAAGAATAACTCTCATCTCACATGCAGCTAATCAAAGAAAGCGTAATGTAAATATGGTATTTTTGCACGTTTAGTTCTTTGTTCAAGGTAATTCAAAAAATCCCTTCCTTTCCACAAAAAAAAGGAAAACAACCTTTGTTAGTCATCAGAGGAGGTATCACGACTATGCCCACATGGTTTCAGAATCAAATGCAAAGAGCTTTCTTAGAGAAGGATCGTTATCAAATTAAACTACTCAACCAATTCTGGTTTATTTACAGAAAAAAACACTGCTCATAAGGCAGTGTTTATTCCTCTGGAGATAGCATTGATAATGCAACTCTTCCCTTTTGTATATCTATACTATCTACCCAAACCGTCACAACGTCTCCTACTGCGACTACGTCTAGTGGATGTTTTACAAATTGACGTCTTAGCTTAGAGATATGAACAAGTCCATCCTGCTTCACTCCTACATCAATAAATGCCCCAAAGTCGACTACATTTCGAACCGTACCTTGCAGCTCCATTCCTGGCTTTAGATCCTCTAGCTTTAACACGTCTTTCTTTAATAAAGGCTTAGGTAGATCATCCCGCGGGTCTCGTTCTGGCCTTACTAACGCATCAATAATGTCTTGTAATGTAAGTTCCCCTACCCCTAGTTCAGTAGCGCTTTTCTGAACATCAAGTTTTGCTAGGGCTTCTTTAAGCTCTGGCTTCCCGATATCTTTTGTAGAGAAGCCAAGTGGGGATAATAGATTCTTTACTTCTGAATAATTCTCTGGATGGATACCTGTTCGATCTAAGGGCTCTGCTCCATCAATGATTCTCAAAAATCCAATTGCTTGCTCATATGTTTTCGCGCCTAGCCTAGGGATTTTCTTTAATTGACTTCGTTTAGAAAACTTGCCTTCTTCTTCTCTTTTTTTCACAATATTATTAGCTACTGACTTTGATAATCCAGCTACATATTGAAGAAGTGACGAAGAGGCAGTATTCACATTGACTCCAACCTGGTTAACCGTTGTTTCTACAACGAATGTCAGGGATTCAGAAAGCTTCTTTTGAGAAACATCATGCTGATATTGTCCAACTCCAACTGACTTCGGGTCAATCTTCACGAGCTCCGCCAATGGATCTTGCAGCCTACGAGCAATTGATACGGCACTTCTTTCCTCCACTTGATAATTCGGAAACTCTTCTCTTGCTAAATCTGAGGCTGAATAGACACTCGCACCGGCCTCATTCACGATGAGATAAAAAATATTTCCTTGTATTTCTTTTAGAATATCTACAACGAATTGCTCCGTTTCCCTAGAAGCTGTCCCATTTCCTATTGCCACCATCTCTACTTGATGCGTTCGAATAACCTTAATGATTTTTTCACGAGCTTCCTTTGTTTTAGAGACAGGAGGATGAGGATAGATCACTCCGATATCTAGTACCTTTCCTGTTTCATCAACAACCGCAAGTTTACAGCCTGTTCGATAGGCAGGATCTACCCCTAACACAACCTTTCCTTTTAAAGGAGGTTGAAGAAGGAGGTTTCGTAAGTTCTCAGAGAAAATATGAATGGCCTGTTCTTCTGCTTTTTCCGTCAATTCGCTGCGGATTTCTCGTTCTATGGATGGCTGAATTAATCGCTTGTATCCATCCTCAATCGCTTCTTTGACGGTTGAAGCTGTTATCGAATTTGCCTTCGTAATCCATTTCTTCTCTAAGTAGCTTATAATCCACTCTATGTTTGGCTTAATATTCACCTTTAATATGTCTTCTTTTTCTCCACGATTAATCGCAAGAGTTCGGTGAGGAACAATTTTTGATACTGGTTCCTCATATTCGTAGTACATCTCGTATACTTTCTTTTCATCCTTATCAGCATCTTTGAGTGTCGTTTCTATCTTTCCAGTTTTATACGTTTCTTTACGTATCCACTTGCGGCCATCTGGATGATCTGACACCCATTCAGCGATAATATCTTTCCCGCCTGCAATCACATGGTCTACACTTAATACTTCTTTCTCTTCAGATAAAAACTCGTTAGCCTTCTCCTCTATGTTCTCTTCCATCGGGAATGTCATCAGCCATTCTGCGAAAGGCTCCAACCCTTTTTCCTTTGCGACAGTTGCCTTTGTTCTTCGCTTTTGTTTATACGGACGATATAGATCCTCTACTTCTTGTAGCTTAACGGCTTTTTCAATTGATTGCTTTAAGTCAGGCGTTAGCTTCCCTTGGTCTTCTATTAAACGAATGACCTCTACTTTACGTTGCTCAAGGTTTTGTATGTATTGCCATCTTTCACTTACTTCTCTGATTTGCACCTCATCTAGAGCTCCGGTCTGTTCCTTTCGGTAACGAGCGATGAAAGGAACGGTATTTCCATCCTCTAGGAGGGCAATCGTATTGCGTACTTGCTTTAAATTCAACGATTGCTCTTTCGCAATCATTTCCAGAAAACGTTCTTTATTATTTACTGTTTGCTCCAATTGTCAGTCCTCCAACACGATCATTGTCTCTACTATATTAACAAATCATCTAAATCAGGAAAAGCTTACCCCGTTACGAGTAAGCTTCCTAGTATAAATGTAGCATCATCTGCTGTTGATGAATGGTTTTTTTTAATTTTTTCAGCGACGGTTCTTACGTCAAATAGTCCGGTTAATAAGGACTTCACTCCATTTAAGTCAAGCCCATCGGAAAAAATGATAAACTTTGAGTTCTCCTCGTAGGAGAATCTTTGTGTGTGTAGGGATTGCGGACGTCCCGATAGGTAGCCTTTTACAGGCAAAGGGTAGGTTAATTTTCCAGAGGGAGAATATAGGAAGAAGCGAATATTACCGACACAGCTGTAGACGAATTCACGTTGCGAAAAACTCACCTTAAAAATTAACACAGCTGCCCCACGCTTATAGGCTAATACTTCATTACAATAATTCATGAGCGTATTTACATCTTTATCATGATGCTCTTTAACAACAGAAATGACAGCAGATGAGGAAATATTGGCATACTCACCACTTCCTAGACCATCAGCTAGTACACAAATAAAGTAGTCCTTTGTTGTTGTGAAGAAAAAGCTATCCCCACAGAAGTGTTTCCCTTCTTTAGTTGTCTGATGTGCAAGCACTTCTACTTTTTCATTATTTACATAATTCATGAAATACGCTCCGAATTATTTTCTTCATGATCGATCGCATCTTTTAGCTTTTTAATCGCCTTGCGCTGTAAGCGAGAAACATGCATCTGTGAGATACCTAGTATTTCACCAGTTTCTTTTTGACTTTTATTCTCTAAGTAAGTGTAGTGAATCACGGATCTTTCTCGATCAGATAAAACGTGTAATACTTTTTCAAGCATCATTCTCTGGTTTACCTTTTCATACCCTTCATCTGTTGAACCCACCATATCGAGAAGCGTTACAGTGCCCCCATCTGAATCTGCTTCAAATGAATGGTCAACAGATAAAGCTTGATACCCTTTCCCCATTTCCATCGCTTCAAGGACTTCTTCCTCGGAAACTGAAAGAGCTTCTGCAATTTCAATCACCTTTGGTGAACGGTGAAGTGTTGTTGTTAATTCCTCAACAGTCAATTTTATTTTGGGACCAAGCTCTTTGATACGACGCGGGACATGAACACTCCATGTTTTGTCACGTAAAAAGCGTTTAATCTCACCTATGATTGTAGGAATTGCAAAGGCTTCAAAGGTTTTTCCAAATGAAGGATCATATCTACGGATTGCTCCTAATAATCCAAGCATTCCAACTTGTACGATATCCTCGTGATATGATTTTCCTTTTGAATATTTTCTAGCTAGTGATTCTACTAAATTTTGATATTGAATGACTAGTCTATTCTGCGCTTCAACATCTTGCTCTTCTTGAAAATCCCTTATGAGCTCATTAATTTCTTCTCTAGTTAATTTAGGTTGAGATTGTTTCGGCATCGCTCTCCACCTGCTCTCCCTCTAGGTACTTAGTCATAAAGACCGTAACACCTTCTTTATGATGAATTCTCACTTCATCCATCAGTGTTTCAATAAGGTAAAGGCCTAATCCCCCTTCACGTAAAAACTCCACATCTTCATTCCTGTCATGAGGTTTTACTGCTTTACGAGTTTCTTCAAAGTCAAAGCTCTGTCCGTTATCTGCCACCATCACTTCAATCTTATCTTTATATAACCCGAATCCTAGAACAACTTCTCCCTTTTCATCTACTTGATAGGCATGCTGCACTGCATTGGTGCATGCCTCACTAGTCGCTACTTTCAAATCTTCAATTTCATCGTAGGAAAAACCCATGCGGCTTGCAATTCCAGAGATTGTTAAGCGAATGACACCAACATACTCTGGTTTAGCAGGTATTTTCATTTCGATATAATCAAACGGTTGATTCATTATTCTTCACCTACAATCTGGCTGTTAATATCCATAATGTCAGCTAGACCAGTTATTTCAAAAAGCCTTTTCAACCTCTCCGATAGCCCGATCATCCGAAAGCTCCCGTTGCTTGCCCGAACTTGTTTAAATGCTCCTACAAATACACCAAGTCCTGTGCTATCCATATAAGTTACATCTGATAAGTCGACTATAATATGGACATCTCCCTTTTGTGCTAACGGGAAAAGCGTTTCACGGAGCTGAGGGGCCGTATATGCGTCGATTTCTCCTCTCACGCTCACTTTGACACAGGCATCTAGCTCTTTCACGTCTGTTAATATATTCAAAACTGACCCACCCCTTAACATCATCATATCAATCGATTATTCAGTACCCTTTAATCCGGCTCGCTAAACATTCCGTTTTAATATAATTAATGTAAAATCATCACGTAATTGGAAATGCTGTAATTTTTCTAATTCCTTGTAAACGTTTTGAACAATTTCTTGCGCGCTCAAATGCATGTACTTCATGATATAGCCAGTTAGGCGATTCTTTTCGATAAAACCATCGTCCGTTCGACACTCCGTTACTCCATCAGACATCAGAATCACCATATCCCCTACATTCACTTGCTTCTCATATTGGCGATATTTCGCTTTTTTATCAACTCCAAGCAAAAGCCCTCTTGCTTGGAGCTCAGAAAAGTCGTCTAATTTCGAATCATAATACAACGCAGGCTCATGCCCTGCAGAAGCGTAATATAGACAGTGGTTAGCAGGGTTATACATCCCGTAAAACATCGTAATAAACATGCTAGGATCTACATTTTGCTCTACCACACGGTTCAGATTTTCAAGTACACTGCTTGGGTCATAGCGGTTTTCTGGCAAGCTATCCATAGCATACTTAATCATAGACATACACATCGCCGCTGGGATTCCTTTTCCAATGACATCTGCAATGGCAATGCTTATATTATCATTCTCATCTTGGACAAAATGATAGTAATCACCATTCATTTGCCTTGCCGGAACGCTAATTGCCCCCACATCAATGCTGGTTAGCTGCGGAATACTCGTGCCAAGTAAGTTTTTTTGTACATTGGCTGCAATCTCAATCTCAGAACGCAACTCTTCTTGTTTATGTCTTAAGCTTTGATGCTCTCGATACGCAAGTCCATAGCCAATCATCACTTCCAAAAGAATATCTAACGAGTGAAAAACCTCTTCGGGCAGGTCAGGACTAATATCCGTTAAAATGCTTTTATGCAGGCTAATGATTTCTTCAGGAGAAATTTTATGTTCGATCGTTTTTCTACTAAACTTTTGCCCTTGATAGAGAGCATCCTCTGTTTGTTGTCGTAAATAATTTTCGAGTATTTCTCGATACTTAGATTCCATCACATTGCGGAAATCCAAGCTTACCCCCCCTAACGGAGCCATTTCGTTGCTCTTATATCTGTTCCCTTTCCACAGATAGAATCAATGTAAAATTCATCCATAAGTCGCTTCACACCAGGCAAGCCCGCTCCAAGACCCCCAGATGTAGAATATCCATCCTCCATTACCTGGCGGATATCACTAATTCCAGGTCCTTCATCAACTGCTACAATTTGCAGACCCGACTTTCCACCTTCATAAATCTTCTCAATACAAACCTTTCCTTGACCTGCATATAGATAGATATTTCGAGCGAGTTCACTAATCGCTGTTGTTATTCTTGCTTGGTCTACCGTACCAAAGCCAAGCTCTTTGGCTACATTTCGCCCTAATTGACGGGCAGCAACAATATCCCATTCACTAACGATTCTTACACAGGATTGGATTTCCATCGTCAGTCCCCCAATTCCTGTTGTAATTTCTCCAAACCTTTTTCTAGATCTAGCGCTGTGAGAATATCGTCTAGACTGATTCCTAGCTCAATTAATGTAATTGCCACACCAGGCTGAATACCAGTAATAACAACCTTCGCACCCATTAACTGGGACATATTAATAACGTCTCCTAACACTTTTGCGATAAAAGAATCAATAAAGTCAATCGATGTAAGGTCAATGACCACACCATTTGCGCTTGTTTCGTGTATTTTATGAAGTAAATCTTCTTGAAATTGCAATGCCGTTTTATCGTCTAGCTCCCATTGGATGGAGACTAATAAACAATCATACAGCTTTAAAATAGGGATTCTCACTCTTCATCCCCCACCTTAATAATTTTCCGGCTCATCAGTTCAAGTGCATCCTCGATTCCTTTTTTCAATGTATTTCTTGTCGTAATTTGGTTTAAATTAATTCCAAGGTTTACGATCGTTTGTGCAATTTCAGGACGAATGCCCACGAGCATGCATTTCGCACCGACTAAACGAACCGCATCCGCTGCTTGAATAATGTGATGAGCAACCATCGTATCTACAACAGGTACACCTGTAATATCAATAAGCACAACCTCCGAACGGTGCTTAACGACTCCATTCAATAGGTTTTCCATAATTTGCTTTGCGCGCTCTGTGTCAATTGTACCTACTAGTGGCATGACAGTAATTCCTTCAAACACGGGAATTAACGGAGCAGACAGCTCCTGTAGAGCAATCTTCTGAAGAGTAACTGTTTTTTCCCATGTACTTGAATACATATTCACAATTTCATTTTGCATAGGAGACATCCACGTATCGAATCCGTATACGACATCCATTTGGTTTTCAGTTGTTACCTTGCTATCTTCTTTCATTTTTTCAAATACAATTTTTGCAAATATATGTAATCCCTTCGTCACGAAGTTTAACGGCCAACCTAGACGGACAATTTTTTCTACAAAGTCTGTTAGCTTGGAAGAGTATTGCCCATTTGAACCTTGTATACTAATGATTATCATTTCAATAAACTCATGACTTGTTTCTGTGAATACTTGATCGGATACGACTTTTGTTACACGTTCATCTGCATTATCCTTAACTTCCTTCACCCAGCTTGTAAAAATCTGCTCTTTGTTTTCCTGAATATAATTTGCAATCATTCTGTTCATCATTTTCTCCCCTTTGTTAAAAGCAGTTTCCTATTGTTCTCCCTAAAAACAACGAGTGCGAATGTAAAAAACATTCATATTTATGTGTGTATATATCAATAATAATAACAATTTATCCTTTTCAAGTAAAAGTCTCAATATGCATATTACCTTTGTTTATACCCTCATTTTTAGAGAGTAAACATAGGATTTACGAATTTTTTTTACAGTTTTTGAAAGTAGTGGATGGATGAGTAATGAGCTTATATGAAGATTGATTAGAGTGAATCATCAGACATTCATTCTTGTAAAAATGACAAAATAAAAACGCCCTTTACAAAATAAAAAGAGCGTTAAAAACATAAATTAAAAATCTATAAGACCTAAGCTTACCTGCAAGGCTTCGTTTACCTTTTCCATCATTTCGTCATCGAGATGAGTAATTTTATCGGTTAAACGTTGTTTGTCAATTGTACGAATCTGTTCTAATAAGATCACTGAATCCCGTTCAAAACCATATTTCTTCGCATCAATTTCAACGTGAGTCGGCAGCTTCGCTTTTTGTATTTGCGCGGTAATGGCCGCAACAATTACTGTTGGACTAAACCGATTCCCGATGTCGTTTTGGATAACAAGTACCGGGCGTACTCCGCCTTGTTCAGAACCAACAACAGGGGATAGGTCTGCAAAGTAAACGTCACCACGTTTTACATTCAAAGGATTAGCCCCCGCTAACTAGACGTTCAACCCTGTTAGTAACTGTGTTTTCTGCCTCGTATTCTGCTTGAAAAGCTTCAGATGCAATCATCAGATTAATTTTCGCCATTTCCATATAGCCCCGTCTCATGGATTCGCGAATTTGTCTTTTCTTTCTCTCACGTAAATACTTTTGCGTCGCATGTTTGATAAATTCATTGCGATTGACCTGTTCTGAGCTAATATAAACATCTAGTTCAGACAAAAGTTGTTGCGGTAATTCTACCATGATTTCTGTTGTTGCGCTGGATTCAGACACAAACGTACACCTCCACCGTCACTACACACCATTTTTTATCTCTACCATTACTTATATTAACATCAATCGAGCTCTATGCAAAGAGGATTCAATAATTCTTCTGTATTATCCGCCAAAAAAACACTATTTTATGCACGGTCGAGCAATTATGTTAAAAAATCTTTAACATTTATAGCTAATTTTGGAGCAAAGAATTTTCCATTCCAACCATTTGTCCAGAGCTTTTATAAATTCGTGGCACACGGTTAGAGATGATGCACGGAATTTCATAGTTGATCGTATCAAGGGTTCTTGCAATTTCATTAATTGTAATCCGTCCTTGTCCTTGTTCACCAATTAATGTGACTACCGTTCCAACATCCACACCTTTTGGTAGTTTAATCATACATTGGTCCATACATATCCTGCCCACAATCGGTACTCTCATACCATTAACCAACACATCTTGCCCTTGTAATTTTCGAATCCATCCGTCCGCATATCCAATTGGTAATGTGCCAACCCATTCATCTTCCTCTGCTTCATAGGTTGCCCCGTAGCTAACCCTCTCGCCCTTATGGACCTTCTTAACATGAATGATTCTGGAATGCAGTGTAAATGCCTCTTGTAATTGAAAGGGAAGCTCAGACTCAATTTCCAGTGATGGGGTCAAGCCGTACATCGAGATCCCCATTCGTATTGCGTTAAAATTAGCAATCGGAAAACGCAAAGCAGCCGCACTGTTACTAGCGTGGATCAGCCTTGGCTTGGTTTTTAAATGGGAAAGTAATTCATTAAATACCGACAATTGCTGCTCAAAATAGGTATGATCTAGCTCATCAGCTGTAGCGAAATGAGTAAAGATCCCTTCCATGTTTATTCGAGGATCCCTCAGTACTTGATTTTCGATTGCATTCAATTCTTCCTTTGTACGGATACCAATTCGGCCCATTCCTGTATCCACTTTGATATGGATATCAAGCGTTGCCTCGTCCGCTAAATATTCCTGAGCTTTTTGTAACCAATCATAATGAAAGACCGTCAGCGTTATGTGATGTTTTACAGCCAAATGAACATCCTCTGGACGGCTGGCTCCTAATACTAAAATAGGTGCAACAATGCCTTTTTTTCGTAGAGCAATCGCTTCATCCATAAAAGCCACAGCAAGATATTCTGCCCCATTTTGAAGTGCTGTCCTAGCAATTTGTACATCCCCATGACCATATGCGTTTGCTTTTACAACCGCAATGAGCTGGACATCACTCGGCAGATGCTGCTTCATATTCATAACATTTGATGCTACGTGATCTAGATCAACTTCCACCCATGTATCTCGATAGAATAGGGATTCATTCTCCATAGGCTCACTTCCTTTTTACCCCGGTCATTTTTAATATAATGTTGATTATTGATCCAATTCTTCTACTTGTCAAATGAATTTATACTGAAAGCGCTGACTTCATCTATTCTTCTGATGTTACTCATCCTAGTTATTATTTCGTATCTACAAAGAACTGTGGTCATTCCCCTTCACTGAAAATCAACCGTTCCTCACCAGCCATTCGCATCAAATAAATGATTCGAGTGTTCGCTGCCCGAGACTTTAACCGATAACACGAAAAGAGATTCGGCTATCAAAGGAGATAACCGAATCTCTTTTCATTATTTCTATTTATTTCACCATAGTCCCTTGAACAGATCTAGCAATCATCACCATTTCTTCTTTTGTTAGCTCATTTGAAGCAAGAATGTAGTCTACTCCCTGATGCGTCCAAGAAATTTTATTGTCTGATAAAGCTCCAATTGTAAAGCCGAGGTCAATTGGCTCACCAGAAACGGTTGTTGGAGAGGCTGTTGCCGGTGCCACTGTTGCAACTTCTTGAACAAGTGTGAATGATTTTTCCCCTTCACCGTCGTAAGTAAGCACGATGCGCTTTCCATCCTCTAGGCTGATTTCTTTCTCATCGATTAATGTCACTCCTGGGATCTCTGCAGTTGGATATTTCACTGAGAACTCTTGCCCATTCACTTCTGCTAATACAGGAACTTCTAATTGAGCACCTGTCATATTCTTTTGCATATCAAAGTCCTTTTCATCAAAGGAAGCATTAAAGTTCACATCAGAGAACTCAACTGTGACGAGTGGGTTACGGTCTGGGTCTAACACCATCACACTAACAGGTGTTAAGTCCTTTTTATTTAACGTGATTTCTTGATAAGGAAGCATCTTGTTATTTTGATAACGAGTCTTCGTTTCAAAAATAAAATGCTCTTTCGTTGCGCTGAACTTTGCTTCTTTATCTTCGATGATATCCTTTACCAAAGACTCGTAAAGATATGCTTGGCTGCTATTCTCTGGCCAGTCACTTTGGAATTTGAAGCTTTTGTTTAATGCAGGAGTTAGCACAAATACTCCGTCATCATTGCGCAGGATCATTTGGCTTTGGTCTTTCTTCGCATTCTTTAAGTTCACTCTGTAGTAGGAAGGATCTTTGTGCCAAATTTCCACTTCATACGTTTGTGGATCCGTCCCCATCTGCAATGACATCTTTGCTTGTGCCTTGTAGCCTTTGATTTCCTCCACCTTTTTGCTTAAGTCCTTTACTACATCTTCTTGTGTTTTAGATCCACAGGCAGCTAACGAAAAAACTACCATGAGCCCGACGAAAAGCAGCAATAACTTTTTCTTCATTTCTCCAACCCCTTTTGTCTCATTTCTACGTATTGAGAGAGAATGGACATTGGTGTGATTCCTGTGATGATTCCGCTCATGATCCGAATTAACGGAGTCGTCAACCAATGTGAGGCTTGTTAGCCTTGTCTCTCTATTGCACTATGAATATATGAGACAACCTTTGGGATTATGCTTTGAAGGGTACATGCTTTTTTATTTTTTTTCGATTACAACCTGGGCAACGGCATATTCTTTGCTATGTGAAATAGAGAGGTGTACACCCTGATTGAATGGAAGCTTTATATACGGCTTCCCCCGTTCATCTGAATCCACTTCAATATGTAAGAAGGAGAGCTCTTCCCCAATCCCTGTTCCGTATGCTTTTGAAAAAGCCTCCTTCGCAGCAAAGCGACCTGCAAGGAACTCGATTTGGCGATCACCTGTTAATGAAACATACTTTTCTCTTTCTTGATCCGTCAAAATGCGATCGATAAATTTTCTTTGCCTTTCAACGATGGCTCGAATCCGGCTTAATTCTACTATATCAATTCCAATTCCAGTGATCATGTTCATTTCTCCTTCTAAATATGATATGTATCGCATAGAAAATAATGAGTAACGGACAGCTACTGGCACTGCCCTTATATACAACCTATCTACTTATAAACTTTCCGAGAAGATGATTGAAGTTCATGCCTAGCCCTTTTATTCTATATAATCGGTGGCTGTTGTTAACTTTTAACCCCATAATGAAAATAAGGACAGCCGAATTCATTTACAAAGCAACATTTCTTGACAGATAAAACTTCATCCATCAGGCTATGATGTAGATAGAAGAATTGTAAGGGAGGAACCTTATGTTTACAAGAACAGAGAGTCTGAAGGAATTTGTTCGATACTATCCTGTTGTTACAACAATAGTACTTATCCATATTGCCTTATATTTGTTGACAAGTCTTCCCATCTTTCCAAGTATGCTCTTGTTTGAAAAGCTCGTAGGAGTTAACCTTTATGTTGTACAAGGGGAGATATGGCGATTGATCACCCCCATTTTTATGCATAGCGGATTTACACATATGTTATTTAATAGCTTCTCTCTTGTTCTTTTTGGTCCAGCCCTAGAGCGAATTGTTGGAAAAAGAAGATTCATTCTCCTATATGTGTTAACAGGGCTTTTAGCAAACGTAGCTACGTTAATCTTAATGCCCTTAACCTATACACATGTTGGCTCTAGTGGTGCTATATACGGACTATTCGGATTTTATGCTGCTATGATCTTTTTTAAGCAGCAAATTTTATCAAAAGAAAACTCACAAGTCATATTAACGATTACAGCGATTGGCGTCATTATGACATTCTTTCAGCCAAACATAAATATTACTGCCCATTTATTCGGGTTGTTAGCAGGTTTTTTATTCGGAGCCTTTATGTATGGCAATCGGGAAAACTTTAGAAGAAGATCTGCCCACAGAACTAGTTCATATAAACGTTCGTTTTCCTTTAGTAAACCGACCTTTCCTCAGGTAGTCCTTATTATCTTAATTAGTTTAGCAATTATCGGTTTCCTATTTAAATAAGCTAAAAGCCGAGGCTTTTAGCTTATTTTTCTTCTCTCGAATACCATTCATAGATGGATTGTATATCTTTACTTTCAAGGTCGACTACCTTTCCTCCTGCCAAACCAAAGCCTGAGGCAACACCTGCTTCAATATTGCCCAAGTCCTTTTTCTTTTGAAAATAACTTTCTTGCATTGAGATCGATTGAATTTTTGTCTTCCTCATAAAAACCGTATTTTTTATTAGATGGCGATAACTTAGCGTTAATTGATTGTCATGTAGTGACCATCCTGCCGCTTTAAAATTTAACCACGAAAAGAGGAAGGAGGCTAGAATTAGGACAAGTGATAGATATCCCCACGGACGGAAGAACACGATTGGAACGGCTACAAAGAGAAGGACCCCTAACCACCCTCTGATGACATATCGCTTAAACGCCCTTTTCGGAAGAGGCGCTATAGGTACATCTAATTTGTAATCTGCTAAGCAGGCTTGAAGAATCTCAGACACTTTGTTTTTCTTGATAAATGGAAGAATCATAACCTTTGAGCCCTCTTGGTTAGAAATAGATCCCCCCGCACTCTCTAAATAAACCGTTGCGTACCCAAGAGGTTGTCGCAAAAGATTCTCACTAATTCGGACAGCTTGAATTCGGTTAACTGGAATGGTGAATTGTCTTTTTTCTAACAGACCTCTTGTGATAATGATGTCATTTCCTACTTTCTTCACAGTGAAGTCGGCATATTTGACCATCGTTCCAACGATGGCAGCGACCCACGCAAGGACAAACCCAATAAAGACAATGATGCTAATAAATATCGCACCCGTTGCAACAAACTTCTCAAATTTATTAAATATCGCTTCATACGGAATGATTTCCTCGAATTGGAAGATGAATGCCATAACTGCAGAAATCACGACTCCTACTCCACCCGAAGTTGATGCCAATAGCAGCAGTTCTTTTACAGATATCTTATATATATGCGAGCTTGGTGTTTCTTGCACCTCTCTATCTTCATCCATCACGGCATCCCGCTTTACAGAAGCTACCGTATCTTGAATCAATTTCGCTTCTGCTTTACTTATAGCTGTAAGCACCGCTTCCGCATCGTCCATACCGCTTGATCCTGCTGTTTCCACAACCACTTTTACTAATCCAAATGGTCTTTGAAGAATTCCTTCAGAAAGGTCAATACTCTGAATTCGTTCAAAGGGAATGTAGCGTTTTTTTCGAACGAAAAGGCCATGTTCGATACGAAGCTCTCCATCTTCTATACGATACGTAAAGCGAAGCCATGAGAGGAAGCCCACCGTCAAAATAATAACGAGGATTCCAATTGAAATCAGAATCACAAATAGATCAAGATCCAACCCTCGGCTTCCGAAGATAACAAAAAGAAAGAACGGAACAATAAGCTCCTTCAGCTGCTTTAGAAAGTTAGCAACCGCTGATATCGGATGAAGTCTTTTCGGTTCAGACATCTTCTTCAACCACCCTTGCTAGCCTCGAGATAAAGATGCGCAGCTCTTCTGCCTCCGTGACATCCAAAGCAGGGATTTCATGCACGGTTGCTGCTGTAGAAACGGTGACGGTCGCAAGTCGATACTTCCTTAATAAGGGACCTTGCCTTGTATCAACATGCTGCACGCGTACCATTGGCACTAACGTTCGCTTAATAATAAATACGCCGTGTTGAAGCTCGATCTCCTGTTCCCTTACTTCATATCTCCACCTTTTCCATTTGACGGTTGGGATGAAAAAAACCGATAAGTATGCGAATATCATCAGGAAAGCTAATGCCACCGCAATAATCCACTTCGGCCAATCAAATATGATCGCGAGCGCAATAGCCCCTCCACTAAGCAATAGAATAAAAAATGAATAAAATACTCCTGATAATCTCCAAACTGTTAAGGCTCTTTCAGAAATTCTTTTATGCGGTTCGTATAACACGCCAATTCCTCCTACATCCAAAAAATATCCTTCTCTGTTTATACACTACAATAGAATCTATAAAATATGGATACCTTTCTTACGAATGAGGTGGTAAATTGTTTCATTTTCGAGGCTATTTCATACGGAAACTTCCTTGATCAATACGTTCCAAACCCGCAGCTTCCAAATCATCACCTAATTGAAAAAGTGCTTCATCCTTCTGTTTGGCTTCAATCATGCAATGAATTTCAGGTACTGTTCCCTTGATTTCGTTCAAGAACCCGAGAAACATTATCGGATCAATCAAATCAGCATGTGCTCTGTATTCCTTATCCGATCGCGGGCTTGAAATATGCATTTTAATTGGAAGAGGAGAGTGAGCCCAGGTGTTAACTACCCGCTCCCAGCTCTCTAGCCAACGATCATTTTGAAAGTTTGCCAGATGATGGTGGTAATCAAATACAAGGGGTATGCCTAGTTTTTCACATAAATACAATGTATCCTCTAGGGTGAAAGATGTATCATCATTTTCTAAGATGACCATTTTTTGAAGCTTATGAGGGATAACTCCCCAATTTTCAATAAATAGTTCCATTGCTTTTTCTTTATCTTCATATGCCCCGCCAACATGCAGAACGCATCGATGTTCTGTGTTTACACTCATTCCCTTTAACAAGGCCTCGTGCATCGCTAACGTTTTTACCGACATATTTAATGTATCTACATTAGGTGTGTTAAGGAGGACAAAGTGATCTGGATGGAAATCAACTCTCATGGGATGCTCTTTTAGATAATCCCCTATTTCCCTTAGAGCCTCCTTCAACGGACGCATATACCTCCAGTCTCTAAGCTCTTCATGGTTTGCAAGCGGAATAAGCTTAGAGCTAAACCGAAAGAAATGAATGCTATTTGCGACATTATGCTTTAGTAAACGCAGGCAATTCTGTAGATTTGAAATGGCTATTCGTTCAAGCTTCAAGATGGCTGCCTCTCGATCTTTTATCGATGAAAATTGACGATAGGTCATCGTTTGAGAAGGAGAGCAATTCTTCAAGTGAACACTCATGGCGACATAGCCTAGACGAACAATTGTCATCACCACACCCCCAAAATCAATTGTTTTGGGTTAGTATATCCGATTATGATCACCACAAGTACAGAAAAAGAGAGCATATCACATGCTCTCTTCCACTTAACGGTAGCTATTGGACTTGTTTGAGTTACTATTTTTGTTACTATGATTGCTGTAGCGTTTTCCGCCTGTTTGACCTTGACGTGGCTTAGAGTGACGCTTTTGTCGGTTATTCGAGTCGTATGAGCGCTTTCTGTCTTGCTGTTTGCGATCACGCTTCATCGGCATAGGCTTTTCTTCTGTTAATTTGACTGGTGTAGTATCTGGTTCTTTAACCATCAATTTCAATACAGCCGCAACAACATCCGATGGATCATTCTTCTCTAAAAGATCATCTGCTGCTTGCTTATAGTATTGTGAATTTTTCTCGTCGATTAATTGCTGAATTTTCTCCATCGCTGCTTTTTGCTGGCCTTCTAGCGCTTCATCGAGAGTCGGTGTATTCATCTTATCCATTTTGCGCTTGGTTGTCTTTTCAAGCACTTCTAGATAATTTCTCTCACGGTACGTAATAAAGGTCATTGCTACACCCGTACGACCTGCCCGGCCTGTACGCCCAATACGATGCACATAGCTTTCCGGATCTTGGGGTACATCGAAGTTATAAACATGTGTAACACCAGAAATATCTAATCCGCGCGCAGCTACATCCGTTGCTACAAGTACATCAATAGAGCCTTCTTTAAATTTACGCAATACAGACATACGCTTCGCTTGGCTTAGATCTCCATGTATTCCTTCTGCCATATAGCCGCGAATATTTAATGCTTCAGATAACTCATCAACACGGCGTTTTGTACGACCAAATACAATCGCTAAGTCTGGAGATTGGATATCAAGCAATCTTGTAAGAATATCAAACTTTGTCTTCTCCTGAACTTCCACATAATATTGTTCAATTAGTGGAACTGTTACTTCTTTCGCTTTCACCTTTACGATTTGTGGCTCCTTCATAAAACGCTCTGCCATTCTTTGAATTGGAGCAGGCATCGTTGCGGAGAATAGCAGCGTTTGGCGTTCTGATGGAATTTCAGACAGAATAGCTTCAATATCCTCAATGAATCCCATATTTAGCATTTCATCTGCCTCATCTAGAATCGTTGTATGGACATTGTCTAAACGCATTGTCTTTCGATTGATATGATCAAGCACACGCCCTGGTGTACCAACAATAATATGTGGACGATTTTTTAATGCACGTATTTGACGATTAATATCTTGCCCGCCATAAATTGATAACACGCGCGCTCGTTTGCCAAACCCAATCTTATACAACTCTTCAGATACTTGAATAGCTAATTCACGTGTTGGCGCAATGATAATCCCTTGAATAAAATCCTTTGTTACATCAATCTTATCGATTAACGGAATTCCAAATGCAGCTGTTTTACCTGTTCCTGTTTGAGCTTGTCCAATAAGGTCCTTGTTTTCTAAGCTTAAAGGAATCGTTAGAGCTTGAATAGGTGTTGCTTCCTCAAATCCCATTCTTTTAAGTGACTTCATTGTTGCTGCGCTAATACCTAAATCTTGAAACTTTGTCAATGTGTTCAATCTCCTTCTAATCAACGAAAAAATATACTTATTTCATTGGTACTTATATAATCTTTACCCTTTATTCTCAACATAATTGTCGTGGCTATAAAATTAGTTCGTGTGTCTAAGGAATGAAAGTGAAAAAAGACATTCTCCAAGTGGAGCATGTCCAATTTTTATCGAGAATTCTCATAGTCACTTAAAGCTTATCTTAACATTTTAATCCCACGTTTGCAATAAAAGGTAAAAGCCAACGATGGGATTTCTGTTGGCTTTTTCACAGGGGACTTCCCGACTCAAAACAAGCTAGAAACCAGTTACATTTCATCCTTTAAAAAGAATAAAACCTCATTAAAAAGGTCTTCTCGTTCATGGGAGTGACATATCAAATGCTTAGACTCTTTAAAATAGAGAACTTTCTTATGAGAAGATCCAATACGGTCGTAGAGATACTGGGCGCTTTTCGGTGGAACAATCCCATCTGCTTCACCCTGTGCAATCAATGTTGGGACATTTACATGAGCTAGCATGCTTCTAATATTAGAGACAAGCTTTCTAAATTGCCAGGTGGCTGAAATTGGTGTATCAGCAATTTTTCGTTTATATCGTGAAAATAATTCATTTGTTAATAGCTGTCCTTTTCGTAGATCATGGAACATTTCTCTAATATCAAACGCGAGCTGCCTTGGGTTGACGTAATAAGCTGCCGCACTAAGTAGAATTAGTTTCTTAATTGGATATTTTGTCGCAAGATAGCTTGCAATCAACCCTCCCATTGAAAACCCAATCACATAAACAGTGTCACATGAATCCAATAGCCCTTCTAGCTCATGTTCCGCATGCTCAATCCAATCATGATAGCGTACCCCCTTTAAATTGAGGGAATCTCCATGCCCTGGTAAGGTAGGGACAGCCAACTTCCAATTCGTATGTTCTTGTAAATACTGAACGAGTGGTTCAACCTCGAAGGGTGCACCTGTAAACCCGTGTATGCATAAGCAGCCAATCAATTAAATTCACCGCCCAATTATCATTGTTAACTCTATTATAATTCTTCCGTGCAGAAAAAACACATCATAAGGTTATAACGCACATAAAAAGAGGCTCTAGTTGGACAAAGTCAAACTAAAGCCTCTACTGATTAATTATAGATTTTCGCAAACTGATCTAACTTACAAATCTTAAAGATATTATGCACTGGATCACTTACATGTACCAAATCAATCTCAACCTGATTGTACATAGGATGAATCCACTTAAGCAGTAAGCTGATTCCAGAGCTATCTACAAAGCGAACGTTTTTGAAATCAATTTCTACCTTTTTTGTGTTTTCCGGTAATTGAAAATCACTAAGTTCTAAATTTAGCTGATGCGAAGTTTCAAAGTGAATATCCGTTTTAAATATCGCCCTCATTACCTCTTGCTCTTGTAGCATTTCAATATTCATTTATGAGCCTCCTTCTGTTTTTCAAAACCTAGAATAGCCATTTGACCCTCTTCCTCATAGGCAAACCGATCACATATTTGCTGCAAAATATACAAACCTCTCCCGCCCTCTTGTTCAAAGCTAGGGCAATCATTTTCCTTGTATTCCTTCCAATTAAACCGATTCCCATCTGAAATGACTTTAAAAAGAATTTCTGCTTCATTTTCATAAATATGAACGGTGATTTCTTCACAAACCTCTTCTCCCCCATGGCTAATCAGATTACTAAACAACTCCCATAGGGCTAGCTTAATATTATAGCTAAAGATATCCTGATGACTAGAATCCTGCATCATGTCCAATTCGTTTAAAATGGCTTCTACCTGAGTAAAGATCGTTTCAATGGATAGACCCCTAATCTTCTTCGTTTTCATCGATCATAACCTAACGCGAATGCGGTCCATAATTTGTGATAAATAAGGGTTTGTATATTTCCCTTGGTGCTCTAGTCGGTATAGCTGACTCCATAATGAGTTATACATGGAACGAAATTCCTCTGGAATGTGTCCGTCAAAGGATCTTGATAAATGCATCAAACGAAATTTAGCATAGTTTCTCGTTTCACGATCATTCTCAAATTCACCAAGGTCAATTCGAATAATTCTTTCATTTGCTTCATGTAGTAGGTTGTTTGCCATTTCATCTAATGACCTATATTCTAACCCTTCGAACTTTAAACGAATTTTCATCATTACTTCATCCCCCCTTATCTCTATCTCTTGTTACTGCTGAAATTTCTCTGTTAATTCGTTATTTAAATAACTTAGCTGCTCAGCCATTTCTGCAATTTGGTAGGAAGCGTCCGAAATTTCTTCAAATGTCTTTTTAAATTCATTAACAAACCCACTGAAATTACTAATCCTCGCGTCACTGGTCTTAACGCTATCCACAGAGCTTTCTAGAATCTCAATAATATTTCGGTTCGTTTCTCTGAATGAGCTTGTCTCCTTCACAATCTGTTGAAAGCTCTGATCAAATTTTTCAATCGTTTCTTGGACTGTACTGATTTGTCCCTGAATGTGATCTAGAGCGTTCTCGGTCTGATTCGCAAGCTTTCTTACTTCTTGGGCAACAATCGAGAACCCTTTTCCATGCTCGCCCGCTCTTGCCGCTTCAATCGCTGCATTTAATGACAAGATATTCGTTTGATTTGAAATTCCCCTTATGGTTTTTACTACTTGACCGATTTTACTAGAGCTGTCACCTAACTCTTTCGTCATCCCCTTAGTTGTTTCGATTAAATCCACCACTTTATCCACATTTGTTAAAGCCACAGAAACATCCTGCTTTCCTGCTTCAACACCTGAGATCATCTCCTTAGAGGAACCTTGAATCGAGTGGATCTCAGATAGCATTTGGTCAACGAGTGATTCTTTATCTGCAATCGATGACGTTGTTTCCTGAGCTGCTGCAGCAAGCATCGACGCTGAGTCGTTTAATCGATACTGTAGTTCCTCAATTTCGTTGAGCTTCATCATTGAAGAGGTATACGATTCAATATATGTTTCGATACCAATTTGCATATCAAAAGAACATAGCTTTTGAAAGGAAGAGTAGTATTTCATTACCTGTTCCCATGAATCAAGCTCTCTTGTCAGTACACGCAACATTTCATTTTGAATTAATGTATAAGCTCCAATATACCATTCTGGAAATAAACCAATCCGGTTATGAACGTTACCTATTACTTTGCGGCGAATCACATATTTCTCACCAATATCACCTGACACCATATCTAACAAATACTGCTTAAGTGTTTTCTTTAACTTATCTATTGTGGAATTTCGATCTATGATACCCAGGAGGTTTGGCATTTTCTGAAGCTGATCATAAAAAGCCCCTACAATATCCTCTGCATTCTCCTCCATAATGGATCTAAGCTCCGTTAAATTTAGTACATCCTCTTCTGATAATCCAACAAACTTTAGCTGTGTAGCAACTTCACCTTTTAATAGCTCTTGAAAACTCCCCGTCATTTCATGGCTAGCTGATAACACAGACTTCTTCCCAACCGAAATTTGATCTTTCCGACTGAACCCAATTGCACCCTTTTCGTTAAATAAGGCCCGAAATGGACATCCGCTCATTAAGATCCCCCTTTTCCCTCTTTGCTTTTTTCCTAATTCTAATGTCAGTATAAAGGATAATAAATGGCATACATTGGCGGATTATAACAAAATTATGACTTTTTTCCTATACAAGAGGTTACTTTGATACTACTATGCTAAAATCAATGGAGGTTTGGCATTCAACGTGAAGGAGCTTTTACATGTCTATTTACTTATTACACTCTCAATCATCTAAGATGAGTCAGGTCTACCATATATTAAGTAACGCTTTCGACAACGTTAGCTGGTTAGAAAAAAGTGTAGTTGAAAACCAGATGATTAACATAGATAGAGGACTAAGTCTATTAATTATCGAGGTAGAGCCAGACGAAATGAACATCGAGTACATCCATCATTACTGCCAAGAACAGTCGATTCCTTTGCTTCTTCTATTAAACGAACATTTGCGACTTCCTCAGTCAATTGATCTAGCTACTGATGGATTAGTAGATCGGATGATAGATCCAAATGAAGCAGAAATCCTCCACCGAGTTCATCTTCTCCTGCGTGTTCGAAAGGAGATTATGAAACGGAAGAAGAAAGAGCAAGAGCTTCAAAAAGCGTTAACACATCTTAACGAAGAACTGGCATTTGCGAAAAAAATACAGCAGCTTGTTTTATCGAAAGCATTCGTTGAAGACGATATTCAAATAAAGGCCATATATGAACCATCTGAACTGTTATCTGGCGATCTATATTATTGGACTCGAATTAACGAAGGGGAATACGGACTTATTATTATTGATGTGAGCGGACACGGCGTTCATGCGGCACTTATAAGTATGGCAATGAGGGCACTTTTCCCGGGGCTGCTGAAGAGATTGAAAGATCCAAAGCAAATTGCAAAAGAGTTAAACCGACATATGTTTCGCTTATTTGAAGAATTTTCTTCTCATCACTATGTTACATCATACTTTACAGCGATCATCCTCCATATCCATACATCAGAAAAGAAAATTCACTATGTAAACGCTGGCCATCAGCCTGGTATTATTATTGAAGGGGATACAATGTCTACTCTTTCCTCTACGATGGTTCCCATTGGCTTAATTAAAAACCCAATGATTGAAAAAGCAACCTTCACATATGAGCATCCATCAAAACTGCTTTTATTCACTGATGGGTTAAACGAAACTCCCTATAACCAAACAGAAAACCGCCTTGAGGAGGTAAAGCAAGGCTTTAAGCAGTACTTTGCATATGATGACGAGTTAATGTTAAAAAAGCTATACGAGGATCGAAAAAAAGCAGGAGAAATCAAGGATGATTTATGTGCCGTTTGTGTATCTTTAAGATAGGTAATAGCTTTTTCTGCTTGCTTCGTTATACAAATACCCCCTGTTTCACATGAAACAGGGGGTATTTGCTAATTATAACAGTTTTATCCATTTATTAATATTCAAGGCATACCCTGTTATAGAAAGGAAAATGAGATACTAATACAGTATCCTACTCAATTTGAAGAGCCGTAACAACTTCCTCAAGCCTCATCCCTCTTGAAGCCTTCACTAGAACAAGGGACTTTGAGTGAATTGTTGACTTTAGTTGCTCTATTAGCTCTGCTTTATCTGTAAAAGCAAACACTCGGTCACTTCCAAGCTTTTCTTTCGCACCTTCAGCAATTTTCTCTCCTAATCGACCATAAGTATAGACAAACTGGATATCCTCTTGGTTGATCTCTCTTCCAATTTCCAAATGAAATTCTGCCTCATTTGGACCTAATTCAAGCATGTCACCTAGGACAAGAACCTTATGATCATATCCTTGCAGGTTAGATGCAAGCTCGATGGCTGCCCGCATTGCTGTAGGGCTAGCATTATATGCATCATTAATGATTCGTACACCATTCGCTCCTTCGACAAGCTCCATCCTCATATGTGTGATTTTCAAGTAGGCAAAGCCCTCATTCATGCGATCAAAAGAAACTCCCAAATATCTTGCTGTCAGCATCGCTGCCATGGCATTCATAATATTGTGAGTACCAAGCACTGGTAGAGCAAACTCTTGATTTGATTGATTCACGCTAAATATACTGCCTTGATCAGTTTGCTGAGAGGAAATTAGAAATAGGTCATTTCCTTCTCCCTTCCCAAATGTTTGAAAAACAGCAGCTCCCTTATATTCAGCCAAACGACTTCTTAAAAGAGGTTCATCCCCATGATAAACCAATAATCCTTTATGCTTAAGTCCAGCTAGAATCTCTAGCTTTGCAGTAGCAATCCCTTCACGCGACCCTAGATCCTGAAGATGGGCTTCTCCAATGTTGGTAATCATTACAACATCTGGATTCGCTAATTCAGATAAAAACTCAATCTCTCCAAATCCACTCATGCCCATTTCAAGGATCGCTACCTCAGTGTCTTCCTCTAATCCTAATACCGTTAGCGGAAGGCCAATATGATTGTTGTAGTTCCCTTCGGTTTTTTGAACTTTATATTGTAGTGATAGAAGTGCAGCAGTCATATCTTTTGTTGTAGTTTTCCCGTTACTGCCTGTTATGCCCACTACCTTTACATCTAGCCCTTTAAGATAGACTCTCGCAAGCTCTTGCATGGCCGTTAATGTATCCTCTACTAAGAGTATCGGTAGGTGAGTCGGTGGATTCGGAACATTCTTTTGCCATAATGCAGCAGCTGCACCATTTTTTATAGCATCTTCAACATAGCGATGCCCATCTGCTTGCTCACCTTGAAAAGGAACAAATAGATTCCCTTTTGAAATTTTTCTTGAATCAATACAAACCCCTTGGACATGTACATGATGAAATGCAGAAAGATCATTATCTACTTTTATCATTTGCGTGATTTGTTCAATCGTGCGCTGGATCATTCCACTATTGCCTCCAATCTAATGAATATAAACGAAAGGAACACGGCAAAGAATATTTGCCGTGCAACTTAGATGTTAAAAGGTATATTTAATTTTTTGTTTTTCTGTATGACGGTCAGTCGCTAGTCTGACAAGACGTTCAATTAACTGAGGGTATTCTACTCCTGTATGCTTCCATAATAACGGGAACATGCTAAATGGGGTAAACCCAGGCATTGTGTTCACTTCGTTAATATACCATTTTCCATCCTCTGTTAAGAAAAAGTCAGCACGTACTAACCCTGAGCAATCAAGTGACTTGAAGGCAATAGTAGCCATCTCGACTAACTCTTTATATTCTTCTTTCGTAATGTCTGCAGGAATGATCAAGGCCGTATTTCCATCCTCATATTTGGCTTTATAATCGTAGAAATCTTTCTTCGGTACAATTTCTCCTGCAACGGAGCATTCTGGACGATCGTTTCCTAGCACACCCACTTCAATTTCACGCGCCTTTACTCCCTCTTCCACAATGATCTTGCGGTCAAATTGGAAGGCCTCATCAAAAGCTTTCTCTAACTCTTCTTGGTTCATACATTTACTAATTCCTACGCTTGATCCAAGATTAGCTGGCTTAATAAAGCAAGGATACCCAATTTCTTCTTCTACTTGCTTGTAAGCAGCTACCTTTCCTTCTTCCCAGTCGGAACGAATAAAGGAAATATATTTCACTTGAGGAAGACCTGCTTGCGCAAATATATTTTTCATAATCACCTTATCCATCCCCGCAGATGAAGCTAGCACTCCATTACCTACGTACGGAAGGTTTAACAGCTCCAGAAGCCCTTGAACCGTTCCATCTTCTCCATTTGGACCATGAAGAAGAGGGAAAATCACATCAAATGGTCCTTTATCTTCTGTTGACTTAAATAAGGTAGGTGCTAATGCTGTCGGAGGAAGCTCTTCACCGTTTGAAAATTCAAGTGCTTTCACATTTTCTACAGGAGCCTGGAGCTCAGGACCTTTAATCCACTGCCCACTCTCCGTTATGTAAACCGGGTGTATTTCGAATTTTTCTAGATCTAATGCTTTAATAACTGCCATTGCTGTTTGCATTGAAACCTGATGCTCAGCAGACTTTCCACCATATAATAAACCTAATTTAGTTTTCATTTTTAGAACCTCCAAATCTCAATCACATCTTATTATTTTACCATTTTCTTAGAAAAGGGGAAGCGTCCTTTAGTCTCAAGAAATACCCTCTCCTATCATCTATATGTAATGGATAGCTTGATTCAACACATACACACAGTATATTACAACTCAACCATTTCTCCTAAGGAATTTAAGTTGTTAGGGGCAGGAATAATTATTATAATATTTTTATTTTTCTGAAATAATTTTAACGTATTAACAAGTTTGACTATTTAAGGTATAATCCATCTAACAAAAACAACTGTTTACAGAAGGAGGACAAAATGAAGAAAATTGGCTTACTCACAAAAATAATTTTAGCCATTGGTTTAGGGATTGTAGCAGGGCTAATCATCCCAAGTAGCGGGATCAGATTATTCGCCACTTTTAACGGCTTATTCGGAAACTTTCTAGGCTTTGTCATTCCATTAATCATTATTGGCTTTATCGCACCGGGTATTGGTGTCATGGGGAAAGGGGCAGGGAAACTTCTTGGGGTTACAACAGCACTTGCCTATGCATCAACGGTACTCGCTGGTTTATTTGCTTATTTTGCCGCTACTTCTTTATATCCTTCTTTATTAAGCGGGCAAAGCTTAAAGAATTTTGAAAATCCTGAAGAAGCACTATTAAAGCCTTTCTTTCAAGTGGAAATGCCACCTATAATGGGTGTTATGTCCGCATTAATTCTTGCTTTCATTATTGGTCTTGGATTAGCAGCTATCAAAGGAAACACATTGCAATCTGTGATGAACGATTTCCAAAGCATCATTGAAAAAGTGATTGAAAAAGTAATTATTCCATTATTACCTGTTCATATTTTCGGTATTTTCGCCAACATGACACACGGAGGTCAAGTCGGCACAATTATGTCCGTATTTGCGAAGGTCTTTGTTATGGTTATTATCCTTCATATTATTTATTTAGTTTTCCAATATACGCTTGCGGGCACAGTATCAAAAACAAACCCATTTAAATTAATGAAAGAAATGCTACCAGCTTACTTTACAGCTCTTGGGACTCAATCATCTGCCTCAACGATTCCAGTCACATTAAAGCATGCAAAGAAACTAGGTGTTCGATCAAATGTAGCTGAGTTTTCTGTTCCACTACTCGCAACGATTCATCTGTCAGGGAGCACCATTACACTTGTCAGCTGCTCGATTGCAGTTCTAGTTCTTCAAGGGGATGCAACATCTTTCACACTCATCTTCCCATTTATTGCAATGCTTGGGATTACAATGATCGCGGCACCAGGTGTTCCAGGTGGAGCTGTCATGGCTGCACTCGGACTATTAGAAACCATGCTGAATTTTGATCCAACCATGCTTTCGTTAATGATTGCCCTCTACCTTGCACAAGATAGCTTTGGTACGGCAACAAATGTAACAGGTGATGGAGCGATCACTGTTATGGCCGATAAACTCACACAAGAGAAGGTTAACTCCTCTAAAATGGTTAAAGTAAGCTAACAAAGTAAAAATAAACGCTGACTCAACTATTGGAGTCAGCGTTTGTTTATTTTACAATCATCACTGGTGCCTTAGCACGCTTCGCTACTTTATGGCTTACACTACCAAGAACCATTTCCTGTAATGTATTTAGTCCCCTGCTTCCTACAACAATTAGGTCGAAGGAACGATCATTTGCATAATCAACGATGGTTGGACCAGGCTCACCATGTAAAATCTCAATGTTGAAGGAAATGTTCTTCTCTTTAAAGATAGCTTCAATAGAGTTTAAACGATTTTTCCTTGATTGTTCTAAAACACTCTTATCATAGTGATGGAGCACGTCTTCTTTTGATTTTTGTCCATCAATCACATAGACAATCGTTACTTCTGCTTTTGGATTATTTTCTGCGATATACCCTGCCTTCTCAGCAGATCGCACCGAATGGTCTGACCCATCTGCTGCAACTAAAATTCGATTAAACATATCCTCACCTCTTGCCCACCATTTTACCATTTCTATCAAGCACAAAGGAGATTAACCTATTAAAATTCCATGAAAAAAACACCTCGAAAGGTGTTTTTTTCGCAATCTATTAATGTCCTGACAGCTTTGCGCCTTCTTGATCGGCTACTGAAAGGCGCGCCATTAAATGAGAACTCGGTTCATTTAAACCTTTTATATGAACAACTGTTTCATTTTCACGAAGCTTTAGAACGATTTTGTCAATAGCTGCAACAGCTGAGTCATCCCACACATGTGCATTTGTAAAGTCCAGCGTTACTTCCTTTGCTTCATCCTTTAAGTTAATGGATGATACAAGTTCTGTTACAGAAGCAAAGAAAATTTGACCGGTTACGGAATACACTCGATGCCCTGTCGCTTCATCTAACGTTTCTACAACTTTCACCTTTGAAATTTTCGCTACAAAGAAGATGGAACTTAAGATGATTCCTGCGAAAACACCTTTAGAAAGGTCATGCGTAAAGACAACCGTCACAACCGTCACAATCATAACTAGTGTGTCTGTAATCGGTGTTTTTTTCATGTTCATAAGAGAAGACCAATCAAAAGTTCCAATCGATACCATAATCATAACGCCTACTAAGGCTGCCATTGGAATTTGAACCACAAGATCTCCTAGAACTAAGATTAAGAACATCAGAAATGTTCCAGCAACAAACGTTGATAAACGGCCGCGACCGCCTGATTTTACGTTAATAACGGATTGACCAATCATCGCACATCCTGCCATTCCGCCAAAGAAGCCAGCCACAATATTCCCTACTCCCTGGCCTTTTGCCTCGCGATTTTTATCGCTATCTGTATCTGTCATATCGTCAACAATAGAAGCCGTTAATAGAGATTCAAGTAAGCCAACAATCGCTAGTGCTAAGGAATACGGAAAAATAATCTTTAATGTTTCAAAATTTAACGGGATATCTGGAATGAAGAACATTGGGAGCTTACGTGTTAGTTCTCCCATATCACCAACTGTTCTTACATCCGAGCCTGTTGTAATCGCAATAACCGTAATCACAATAATCGCAACTAATGGAGATGGTACTGCCTTTGTGATCCGTGGAAACAAGTATATAATCGCTAGTGCACCTGCAACCATTGCATACATTACCCATGTGGCATTCACGAATTGATCAAGCTGGGCCATAAAGATAAGAATGGCTAATGCATTTACAAACCCAATCATGACCGATCTTGGGATAAACTTCATAAAGCGGGCAAGCTTAGAAAATCCGAAGAATAATTGAATCATTCCGGTTAAAACGGTAGCCGCTAATAAATACTGTAAGCCATACTCAGCTACTAGGGTCACCATCACGAGTGCCATCGCACCCGTTGCAGCCGAAATCATTGCTGGGCGTCCTCCGAAAAAGGAAATAACAACTGCAATACAAAAAGAGGCATACAATCCAACCATTGGGTCTACTCCAGCAATAATCGAAAACGCAATCGCTTCTGGAATCAGTGCAAGAGCTACTACAATACCTGAAAGAATGTCTCCTTTAACATTACCAAACCATTCTTGTTTTAAATTTGATGTCAACAACATCCCACCTCTTTTCAAATTAGTTATGGCTTTTAACTCTCATAAAAGCCGGGGCCGACAAAAACATAATGAATCTTATCACATTTAGGCCTTTTTACAAATCTCTATGAAAACGCTTATTTAATCAAAAATCGACCATTTTCTCCAATTATCTTTAAAATCCTATTAAAATAGTAAAAACAAATTTTTGTAAAAAACATTTTGGAAAATGAGGAAAGTGTGCTGAAGAATGAAGCTTATGGATATTGAGTTTACGTGGGTAAATGAGCAAAGGCGGCGAATCGAGGGGAAGATCAAGTTTTTGATTTTATCAGCGAAATTGGGAAAATATCAGCGATTTTTTGATTTTATCAGCGAAAAATCCAATATATCCGCAAATCCATTCTCGCTTTCTCGCACTCCATTCTAGTCATATCCGTAGCTTAATGTGAGATATCCGTAACTTTTAAGCAGTTATCCGTATTTACTCACAAGATCTACATTACACCCTAAATCAAAAAAGCACTGACCCGTAACGATCAATGCTCTTCCAGCTAGATTATCCAATTGGCGTACAGATTTCGATATAATGTCCGTCTGGGTCTGCTACATAGGCGACCGTTTGCCCCCATGGTTTTTCGGTCGGTTCCTTGAGGATTTCAACTCCAGCCGTTTTCAGCTTTTCAACGACTTCCGCTACTTGTTCGGTCACAAATCCGAGCTCGAATGTTTGTGATTGGGTCACATCATCTGGGATCGTTAAGCCTGTTACTTCGCGACCGTCTTCTCTTGTGTTCATCGAAAGAATGGTAGAGCCTGTATCGTATTCAATGTATGTCCCAAACTCATTTCGAAGTGTTAAGCCTAATAGCTCCCCATAAAAATGCTTTGTTTTGTCTAAGTCCGTTACATACAAAATGACATATCCCATATTCAGCTTCATCTTCACACCAACCCTTCACTTTATATGAACTAATTCGCTTTCAACCGCTTATTCTCCTTTTTTACGAACCAATGACCTTTAAACCAACCACACCTGAAATAATCATTGATATAAACAATAGCCTCTTCCAGTCTTTCGATTCCTTGAAAAATATCATACCGATGATGACACTCCCAGCTGCTCCTATGCCCGTCCAAATCGCATAACCCGTTCCGATCGGAATAACTAATAGCGCCATCGATAGAAAATAGAAGCTAAAAAACCCTGAAATGATCGTTAAGATTGTATAGGGAATTCGCGAAAAGCCTTCAGAAAGTTTCATACATAATACAAAACCTACTTCTCCAAAGCCCGCTATGATTAAATATATCCATGCCATGCTAATTCTCCTTTTCCTTCTCGTTGTCTTCATCACCTGTTGTCATTTTCAACCCGATGATCCCCCCAAGTAGCAAGCCAAGAAACAAAAGCTTTCCGATTCCTCCCCCTTCATCTAAAAAAAGCATACCGATAATTACCGTACCAGCCGCTCCTATTCCTGTAAAAACAGCATATGCTGTTCCAATCGGTATCGACTTCATCGCTTTTGAAAACAAGATAAAGCTGACGATAATGAGAATTCCTGTTACTACACTTGGCACGAGCTCTGTAAACCCTTTGGAGTACTTTAACCCAAATGCCCAGCCAATTTCACAAATCCCTGCTAATACTAAGTAAATCCAAGGCATTCCCTCTCCTCCTTTGCAAACAAATTATACGAATTTTTTAAGATAAAAACAAAAACTCCCCCTTACAATAGGAAGAGTTAAGTAAAATAGTTGATGGAATGGTATAGCTCACCAGCTACAATCATGATTTCTCTTTCTAAGAAAGAGGGAAAGCTAATGGCTATACAGGTGGAAGGACCAGCTGATTTGTACACATCCACTTCTGTATCTACTGTCTGTACCGATTTCCCTAGAAGTTCGTTCACTTCATATAATATCCCCTTAGAGCCTACAGGGAAAATGGTGACATCTTTCATTTTGGCTAATCGCTGAAACAGGGAGAGTGGAATGATTTCATTTGAGCGATGAAGTACTTCATCTCCCACTAACGGACTCCCGATCACCGCAAGCTTCTCCCCTAAATGAGAGGGCTCTTCACCTTTCCTTTTTCCCAACACTACGAGACCAAGAGCAGATTGCTCGAGTGTAAAATTGGTCTCCGTGCTCCCTGTTAGACCTACATTCCTTAAACCAAGTTCAGTTAATCCTCTTTTCACACCTGATGTAATCTCTTCCCATGCAGATTCTCCGCAAAAATTTTGGATCACAACCGAAAAGGGCTCAGCTCCTGCAGCGATCGTTTCCATTGCAGCTACCCGGAAATTGAAATATGCCACCACATCATATGGAACGTGAACGATGTCTTCCTTCTTTTGACCAATTCCGCCACTATTATCACTTGCAATAATTAACGTCTCATTCCCACCGAGAGAAACGGCTTGTACATCTCTCACAGCTTGACCTCACCATTCTTCTCTAACCGACTTTGCAATAAAGATAATCTAGGGATTAATACCACCGCGACAAAGATGTTTAAGACAGAGCCGATAAATAATGAAGGCACAATCGCTAGATAGAATCCTATTCCCATTAAAAATAAGAAAGGAAGCGGCGCTAACAGTGTATTTCCTATCACAAACACAAGTATGCTGAGTAGCTTTTGTCCCCTATGATAATAGTAGTGAAACAACCAAACAAGAGCAAACATTTCGAAAGCAATAACTGCATGCATGGGTCCGAGTGGCATGCCTGCAAGTAAAGCGGAGAGGAGATGACCCATTGCACCAACCACCCCGCCAAGGCTACCCCCTAGCAATGCGCTAGCGAGTAATGCAGGGAACGCATCGAGTGCAACACTACCAACAATAGCAGGTATTTTCAGCGATGCACCGACAACAGATAAAGCGATAAACAAGGCGATATAGCTTAGCTTTTTAGCCTTCATTTAGTTCTCCTCCTTGCGTATTCCCCCTGAAAATACATTGGCGCTCCTTGCATACTCGACATCCTTCACCTGTAAACGGAAATTGATTACACGCGCCAGGGCGAAAAAGTAATCCGACAAACGGTTTAAATACTTTAAAGCAACTGTCGACGTAGATTCATCCTGCTTCATCAGCTTAACGACTAATCTTTCCGCTCTTCTAGTGATCGTACGAGCAATATGAATAGAGGCAGAAGGCTTCGATCCACCAGGTAAGATGAATCGTTCTAATGCAGGTGCTTCTTCTATCATCTCATCTATTTTCTGTTCTAAATATGCAATGGAATCAGCCTTTAGCTTTTCCACTCTTCTAGCTGTCACGTTGGAAAGGTCTCCGCCACAATCAAATAATTCATGCTGAATTTTCTCAAGATCAGCAAGGATATCTTGAAAGAGCGTCTGATCTAATTCCGTCATCGCTTGCCCAACAAAGCTGTTGATTTCATCAACTGTTCCATACGCTTCTACACGAATGTCATCTTTATCGACTCTTCCACCAATCAAACTTGTTTGACCTTGATCACCTGTTCTAGTGTATATCTTCATTTTCCATTCCCCCATATTTAAGTTGTTGGTTGATTCCATACCAAATGAGGTCGACTCGCTCTGACTTCTTGACGATATCTTGATAAACCCACCCTGTCATATCTCGCCATTTCCGATCCTCTTTATCAATTGGAACAATTCCTTTTGTAATATCAGAACCAATAACGACGAGCTGCCGACCTGTTATTTCCCGTTCCCATTGCATACACATCTCAAGACGCTCGCGCCACTCCTCTTGTGACAACGTGTCTTTTATCCACAATTCCATTCCTTCTAATACACATAGATCCTCTGAACCCAGGTCATGGGGAAACGAATGTCCACGATAGGCTGAAATCCAAGTCAGCCCCTTCCCCTTACAATACCGGTTCTTCACCCATGCTGCTTTTCCGTTAAAGGTACCTCCAGTAACAAAGTGCATCTTTCACCCCTCCTTAGCTGCTCCATTGAATCCCAGATGAGCTCGTAGCCTTCACCAAAAGGAACCCTCCACTCCCAGAAGCTCTTTTCTTCATTTCCCAAAGCTGTTAATAGGTAGCGGATCACTCCCCCATGAGTACAAATCGCTACTTTTGAACGCTTGCTTAGAACGAGTTCATGGACGATTGTATCCCAGCCTTCCTCGACTCTCTTTGAAAAAGCAGCATAGGATTCTCCATTTGGAATAGCTGTTTCAAACGGTTTACCGAGCCAAGCTTGATATTCTTCCACATCTTTTAGCTCTTCATATGTTTGGCCGTCCCAATCACCAAAATTTAATTCGCGGAGCTGCTTTAGACATTGGATCTCTTGCTTTGGAAAGAGCGCTCTTACTGTATCGACACAGCGAATTAAGTCACTACTATAAATCTTTTCATAAGCTTTAGAATGGGCCTGCCACCTCTGTCCGTCACTAAGTGGAGCATCCTTCCAGCCTAAATAGGCGTGCCGCTCATTATCTTCTGTTATCCCATGACGAAATAATGCAATAGCCACACGGCTAGCCATAGTACCGCCTCCCCTCCTTCTACAGATGCCCCAAGTACATCTCCTGTAATTCCACCAAACCAGCGTAAAGCTATATTTTTTAAAAAGAAGAAGAGGAAACCAGCCACACTAAGAATCATTAGTACAGGTACGATAGTAGTAGCATTTATTAAGGAAACCACTCCCACTGCTGCGACCACGTAAACTAGATAGACCCAGAGTGACTTAGGGGTTGCTGCCCTTTGAAACATGATCGCGAGTCCTTCCTCCTTCGCTGCTTTCACATGCAATAACAGTAGGCCCATTAAGGTTTTCCCCAAGAAAGGGACCCACGCAAGCAACAAATAGGTAGCAGAACTTTGCCAGATGACCACTTCATAAAGAAAGAAAAACCTTGTACTTAATAATAGAATGACAGATAGAACACCAAATGCACCGGTTCGCGGATCCTTCATAATTTCTAACCGTTTTTCTACATTGTAATAAGAAAAGTAGGCATCGCTCGCATCCATCCAGCCATCCAAATGAATGCCCCCTGTAACTAAGATGGAAAACAACCAAAGGATAAAGGCAATTGCTAGCAAGGAAAATGGACTCCACGTGGAAAGAATATGAAATAAAGCGGCTAAGATCAATCCCTGAATTAAACCAACAATCGGAAAGGTTTGAACCGCTCGTTTGACATACGGCGTATCCATTGGGAAGGAAGCCCGAATAGGAATACTCGTAAAAAATTGAATATTAATTAACAGCCCTATAACCCACTTCATGTTGCGTTCCCCTTCTTTACCAATGGGATTCCTTTGTACACCTCATACGCTCGATCAGCTTCACAAACAATCGCTTGATGTAGCTCCCCTAGAAGCCGGCAATAGCTAATTACTAGAGGATTGTCATGAATCGGCTCAAAAAGAACCTCGTTACTTACAACAATTAGTGTGTGGCATTTGCTAAAGATCTGCTTAAGCCCCGACAGAATTCGCTCTTTGAGGTCCCCGAGAAATGCTTGCTTCTGCCAGCGATCGCCTTCTACAAAAAACTCATTATTCACTAGATACGTCAAGCAATCGAGTAAGATAACATCCTTTTCGCCAAATAATGGTGCCAGTTCATAAACATGTTGAGACTGCTCCCATGTTTTCCATACGTGAGTACTTGTATCCCGCTCTTCTCGATGACGTTGAATTCTCCGATCCATCTCCCCATCAGTCACAACGCCCGTAGCAATGTAATGAAGCTCTCCACCGATCTGCTCCTTTATCTCACAAGCAAGCCGTTCACCTAAAGAGCTTTTTCCGCTTCGAACGCCTCCGGTTATAAAAATTAACTGCTTATCTGGCGCCATTTCTCTAACCCCTCCATCAGCTGCGTATTTTCATCATGACTACGAATCGCAAACCTTAGCCAGCGACCATCTAAGCCAGGGAAATTATATGTATGCCTTGGGATGATGCCTTCTTTTATGAGAAAATGAAAAAAGGAGTATTGATCCGCTAACCTCCGATCCTTTAACAAATAAAAATTCACATGACTTGGTGAAAAATCATAACCTAGCTGCTGGAATTGGGAGAATAACCTGTTTCGTTCTCCCGTTATGTATTTCTGTGTTTCTTCTATATAACATTCTTGCTGAATACAAGTTTCGCCTGCTAACAGCGCAAGCCCATTCACACTCCAATGAGGCTGATATTCTGCTAACCTTTGAATGACTTCTTCATTCGCCATCACATACCCTAAACGAACCCCAGGGATACTATACATTTTCGTCATCGACCTTAATATGATTAGCTTCGTTTTCTTTGACAGTTGTGGTACATAGGATTCGTACTCACCCACGAAGTCGTAAAAGGCTTCATCTAAAATCAAGAAACAATTATGCTCACTGCAGGCATCTATTAATCTTGTAATCTCCTGGCTGGTAAAACAAATACCTGTTGGATTATGAGGGTTACATAAAAAGACGGCATCCACACCTCTTAACTTCGGATCTAGCTCATCTGCTAAAAGCTCCCAGCTTCCTTCTTTTAGTGTGTGATAAACAATTGTACAGCCATTGACCTTACATGCCTTCTCGTATTCAGAAAAGGTCGGCTGAATAATGAGAATTCTCTTCTTCGAAAGTAGTCTTCCAATTAAAGAGATGATTTCAGCCCCACCGTTACCTAGCAGAATACATTCTTCACTAATTTGCTCCTTTTGAGAAATAAGCCCTTTCAATTCTCTCCCGTTCGGATCAGGGTATTGGAACATTTTCTTATAATAGCTCTGCCATTCTTTTTCGAGTGAAGACGGTGGGCCTAATGGGTTGATGTTCGCACTAAAGTCATTGGATCCCTCTTGTTCACTTAACCCCATTGCTTTATATAAATAGTGTGGATTGGAGCCATGTGTAGGCCAATTCAATGAGCATTCCTCCTACCCATAAAAATAAGATAAAGGCGCGCGTTGTTCGGTTTAATATCTCATTTGTATCAATAATATGCTGTTTGGATAAGCAACAAAGGGGCTCTCCCATCTTAGCTCGATTGGAGATTTGTCCTTTGTAATAATTGATACCGCCAAGCTGTACACCCAAAATGGCTGCAACTGCTGCTTCGCCCCATCCACTATTTGGACTCGGGTGTTTTTTCGCATCTCGAAATAGAATTTTCCAAGCGGATCGATAGGAAACTCTTTCAGGAATATTAAAAACTAGCATGGTTACACCAGTTATTCGACTTGGAATCCAGTTCATCACATCATCTAGTCTGGCCGATGCCCAGCCGAACTGCCTATACCTCTCACTCTTATTCCCTACCATCGAATCACATGTATTGATGGCTCGATAAATTAAAGCAAAAGGGGCTCCCCCAATTAATGCCCAAAATAGTGGTGATGTTACTCCATCACTTGTATTCTCTGCGACTGTTTCCACCGCTCCTCTGACCACTTCCCCTTCATCTAGGTGATCTGTATCCCGCCCTACAATATAGGAGAGCTTCATTCGAGCTACCGCTAGATCTCCAGCTGCAAGCGGATCATACACCTCAAGAGCTGCTTCATTTAAGTTCTTACGGGCAATTGTGGTTGAAATTAGAACACCTTCAATGAATACACCAGCAAGTGGATGAAGCTGATACCCGGCCCACACAATCAATAAACTTGGAATTCCTACAAGAACAATAACCAGTATGAGCATAATGGTTCCCTTTACTTTTTTTCTCACACCTAGATTTAGTCGTTCGTCAAGAGCCGATATTAGGGACCCCATCCACCGTACGGGATGTGGCCATGTTGGAGGATCACCAATGATGGAATCGATGATATATGCTAGTGTAATCGCAGATAGATGAAATAGAATCATACCTTCACCCGTTGCTTATATTTCTGAATGGCAGCTGCAGTACACTCATATACCCCTTTGCCAATTAGCTTCCCAAGGGGAGTAATAGTCCCTGCAAATTCTAAATAGGTTCCTTGCTGTGTTGCTGCTATTAATATGCTATCTGTAGAGGTTCCAGTTGCTATAGTGCCTGTCACCTTATCCTTAATTTGGTGATCCTGCAGCACTTTTGCCTTCGCTTCCGTTGCTGTCATTATGCTTTGAATATAGGCTTCATCCGAAATTTCTCCATTGATAAACACCCACGTGTTAATCGTACCTGGTACCATTTCGGAAGCATACTCCATACTTCTCGAAGCATCAACTGCATTCCCAACACCAGCAGTAACGACGATGAACATACTAAACCCTGCCGCTTTATAGTATCTATAGGAAGCATCCTCAAGCTGTACAGCTGTCATCATCCCTACCGTTTCAAGTGGCTCGAATCCTTTGTTCCGCAAATAGGTTTTCATTTCTTCTCGGTAATCACTACAATCATAATCCTTTGGAACATGGCGATTAATAAAGGTTTGGTGCCATCCCATCCCAGAACCTACTACACCAGAGGACATCGTTTTTAATGGAACCGGTGCTTGAAGTAACAGATACTCCTTCTCTTGCTTCAACAGTTGTTCCGTAATAATAGTCACTTCAGTTTGCTTCACCAAGTTAGGAAGTAGAACCATTTGCGGAGCGGGTACCTTCGGATGTGAATGCTTTCCTACATCTGTCTGATAGACCGCTTTAATTCGATCAGCTTTGAGCACTTCATTCGGAATATCATTTACATGTATTTTTCCATGATCTAAGAGAAGAAGTCTGTCACAGTAGAGGGCAGCTAAGTTCAAGTCATGAAAGATGGAGATCACTGTTAACTGGCACTCTCTTGTCCACGTTTTCAATAAGTCCATTAATTCTTTTTGAAAAGAGAGGTCAAGATGATTGGTAGGTTCATCTAATAATAGAATTTCAGGTTCCTGAGCAAGTGCTTGAGCAAGGAATACTCGTTGCCTTTCTCCACCTGATAGCTCGTTGATTTCTTGATGCTGGAAGGCTTTAACCCCTGTATGCTCCATCACTTGCTGGACTACTGCCTCATCTTCATCTCCCCATGAATGAAACCAGCCCTTCTGATGGGCATAACGACCAAGAGCGACCGTTTCTCTTACTGTATAAGAGAAGGATTGGGAAGCATGCTGAGGAAGTACAGCAACAAGCTTTGCTAATTCTTTCGCTGAATATGCTTGCAATTCCTTATCCTTTAAACGGATACTTCCCTTTCGATACGGCAATAGGCCGCTCAATATTTTCAATAAAGTTGTTTTGCCACTTCCATTCGGACCAAGTATCCCAAAGAACTCACCTTTATCAACTTCAAATGTGATCATATCCACGACGGATTCAGTAGAATACCCTCCAGCAATCTGTTCTACCTTTAACATCTGCTACCCACTTCTTTCTGTTCGTTTTCTTCGAATTAAGATCATGGCAAATACTGGTGCTCCAATGATAGCCGTTATAACCCCAATTGGTAGCTCAGTCGGTGAAATAATCGTCCTCGATATCAAATCGGTCAAAATCAAAAAGCCTGCGCCAATAATTGCGGATAAAACGAGTAAATGGCGATGATCAGGCCCCCACAAAAGCCTGACAAAATGAGGAATAACTAATCCAACAAATCCAATCGTTCCAGAAACTGCAACAGCGGCCCCCGTTAAAATGGAACCTGCAATTAGAATAACCATTTTGCGGCGCTGCACGTTTACGCCTAAGTGCTGTGCCCGCTCTTCTCCAAAGGACATCGCATTGAGTTCGTTTGTATTGAACAATAAGATAAGCGTCCCAATGATAAAGAACGGAATGATTATCTCAATATAGGCCCAGCCTCTCATAGACACACTTCCCAAAAGCCAGCCAATAATCTGTCTTAATTCGTCCCCTGTTAAAGCGATCATCAACGAAATCAATGCTCCTAAAAAGGAACTAAAAATAATGCCCGTTAATATTATGGTTTCCACTCTCATCGAGCGTTCAATGGTTCGTGCAAATAAGAGAACCACAAAAACAGTCACAAACGAAAAGGCAATACTAAAGATCGGCAAGGTATATAAGCCCATAACAGGAAGGCTTATTTGGAAAAAGAGCGTTAACACGGCTCCGACTGAAGCACCCGAAGAAACACCAAGCGTATACGGGTCGGCTAATGGATTTCTTAATAAGCCTTGAAAGGCTGCTCCTGCCATCGCAAGAGATGCTCCCACGAGACCCGCTAACAGCACTCGGGGTAAGCGAATATTTAAAACAATGTTTTCATACATTCCCTCTATAGAAGAAGTGTCAATTGGAAAAACCGCTGACAAGATCAGCTTAATAATGTCAAAAATAGGTACTGAAACAGTACCTATTGAGATTCCAAGTAGCAAGCTAGTGGTGAAGAATCCACAAGCTACTACATATGCAATTAACTTATTACTGATTAAAGACTTCTGGGTAGATTGTTTTTGCAAGCTCCTCTACTCCTTCTACGAGTCTAGGACCTGGGCGAGTCACCAGATCGGAATGAACATCGAATACCAGTTGATTCTGAATCGCACTTACACCTTGCCAGCCTTCTCTTGCAAGCACTTGTTGTACTGCATTCTCTGTATAATACCCATAAGTTGTAATAATTACCTCAGGATTTAACGAGATAATCGTTTCTTGTTCCAACATTGGCCATCCATCTAGATTACCTGCTACGTTTTTCGCATGAATAATAGAAAGCATTTCATCAATGAATGTATTTTTACCAGCTGTAAAGATTTCAGGAGCACCTGAGACCTCCACAAAAACGTTTTTCTCCTCTGAAACTTCTGCAACTTTCGTTTTAATTTCTTCCACTTTCGCTTTCATATCCGCAACCATTTGTTCTGCTTTTGCTTTTTCTCCAGTCGCTTGGCCAATGGTAATAATCGTTTCATATGTTGTTTCGAAGCTTGTAGCATCTTCTACTACAAAAACAGGTATTCCTGAATCCTTTAATTGTTGTAATCCTTCTTTTGAATTATGTGCACCTGATGCATGCGCTAACACTAGGTCTGGCTCTAAAGAGATGATTTTCTCTACATTAAACTCCATTCCACCGATTTTTTCCTTTGTCATTGCATCCTCTGGATAATTGTCAAAATCAGTTACACCGACTACTTCTTCTCCAAGTCCTAGCTCGTAAATAATCTCCGTATTACTAGGAATAAGCGAGACAATTTTCTCTGGTTTCTTTTCAATAACGATTTCTTCATCTAATGCGTCTGTTAATGTAACAGGAAAGGCAGCTTCTTCTTGATTAGCTTCTGTTTGTACCTCTTCCTTTACATCTTCCTTCTCTGTACCGCAGCCAGTCATAATCCCTACGGCCAATAGAAGAGTTAATACGATTGAATACCACTTTTTCATGTCTAATCCCCCTTGTCTATTTCATAAAACGTGAGTTGAGGAAATAAAAAAACATCTCCCATAAATAGAAGATGCTTGTATGACTCGTCATCGATACAAAAAACCGATAGATATGACCGTCACACACCTTCCCATCCTCGTAGGTTACTAGTGTATCCGATGTAGGCAGGTCTCCTGGCTCATGGTCATAGCAGACGCTACACCTTCCCGTACTTCTTGCCGTACAGTGGTATCAGTAGCTTGCTCCCATTTACAGTGGCGGGACCGCGTTGGAGTTACACCAACTTCCCTTTTAAGTCTTTTTTTAAAAGGGGAGGTTTCATCTACCTTCCCTTAAAAGACACCTCATCAATTTTTATTTATTTTTCCAATCACTTAAAATTACACTATAGCCTTGCAGAATTTGCAATGCTTTTTTCTAAAATTCTACAAATTTCTCTGTTCATCTGAAACGATAGGTGCTTCTACTGATAGTTGCTGCCCTATGAATATTTCCTCAAGGGTAATATGACAGGCCCTCCCATAGAGCTTTACCCCTGACTGACTTGCCTCAGCTAATGCATGAGAAAAAATAGGATCAATATGAGGAGCTGTTGTCACTTGCTCCACATCATCTCGTTGCGCAACGAATAAGATAGCTGTTTGGTATTTGCCTTCCTCTACAATTTGAGCGAGCTCCTTCACATGCTTCGCCCCCCTAGCAGTTACCGCATCCGGAAACATCCCTACCCCATTTTCAGCCAGCGTGACGCTCTTAACCTCTAATAAAAGCTGCTCCCCTGCTTGATTCTCAAGTAAGAAATCCCAGCGTGATTGACCATATGTATATTCTGACCTTATATACCTCCAAGCAGAAAACTCCTCAAGCAACCCTTCCTTTAATGCTATTTCAATGAGTTGATTAGGGAAGGTTGTATTAATAGATATATAGCCTTCTTTGACTGGGTTTTCACATAAAACTGCTGTCCATTTCGTTTTTCGATGCGGGTGATTGTTGCCAAGTACCCACACTTTATTTCCTGGAATGAGCAACTCCTTTAACCTCCCAGGGTCAGCCAAATGGACATCTGCTAAGTCCGATTCTCCTTCTATTCTCACCCGAATAATAAAGCGATTCGGCCTTTCAACAAACGTTGCTTCCTGCAGGATTTCTGGGAATGTAATACTAGCCTTCATTAGTAATCCTCCTTTACCTTGGAAATGATTGATTGTATTGTTTCGTTAAAAAATGAGTCCCGCTAAGAGATCAATGCAACACTATCACCATCATTTCTCCATTGTTTCCACTTTCGCTCTATTCCCCCTATAATCTGCACCATCAACTTCTCTCAAAAATTGCAAAAAAGCCTGGCACAGCAGCCAAGCTCTTTACAGATGTGTATAGACTCTCCATTGTTTTACTTTTTTATCGAAAACGAGCTTTGCATTACATTTATTGCTGGCTTCTTTTTCAAATGCATCATACATATCATCCATATTCGCATAATCACCGACTAGCCAAATGGGAATGACGATTCGTGACCGATTCTGCTCTGCATGCCGAAGTGAAATGACAATACCTTCCTTCATCATATCCTTAAGCGAGACAATTACCTCATCAGGGACGGCTGGAAACGACTTCCTTTTCTTAAATCCAAGTAGTGATTTCTCTAGCTTCATTTCTCCCATTTTACTTGAGATGACGTTTCCGACCATATAATAGAACGCATTCATATCTCTGTAGTAGGTTTTATTAAACCACCCATCATCGTGAGCTAAGTAGGCATATTTATTATTTAAATGGTTGTAAAACGGCAAGCGCAAATGCTCCTTTAAATGACTTAGATAAAGGAGCTCGGCTAGCTCTTGACCTGGTAGCTGATTTAACCCCTCCACCTCTTCAAAATCAATCCAGCAAAAGTCTCCATACCCGTAAACATCTTCCTCAATTAATTTACTCACTTTATCCGCTGGAACAAATTCATGGAGGGTATGTAAATTAAAATCCCCTTCATCAAAGCGATGCTTTAAAAGCAAGAGGTTGTTAAGCTTTTCAGGCACAGATACTGCAAATTCCGCAAATTCAATTCCATATGACATCACATATTGATCATTTTCATTTAAATGAAGATACAAAAGTTCACGAATATGATTATGGTTTCTCTTCAATCAAGACCCTCCCCCAAAAACGTAGATATCCCTTCTGCACAAGGGGTTCTGCCCTATCATTCAATTAGAAAAAACAGCTAAATTCAACAAGCTGCTCCGTCCTTCATCTACATATTTTTTAATTTTACCAAAATCTCCTCGAAATATCTTATTTGAGGGATGAGAACTTTAGAAAAAAACAATTCTCACTCATTATGATATTTCTAAAGAAAAATAAGCGATAAGTTCGTTCCTGCAGCTTCATCTCATTAAAGGGTTCAAAAGCAACATTTTAGTAAAATATAGCGACTGTTGAAACCATCAATCGTGCGCGTTCGTCTAATTATACAGACAGAATAAACGGTTAACAATCAGAATATTTTAAGAAGGAAGAAAGAATTTAATTGTATGAAATTTTTTCCTTTGTTACGATGAAAGTAAGATTAAGAACGAAACTAGGTGTTGGACAAATGGAACAATCCAAAAGACCTTCAGAGCGGTTTGACTGGAGCCTAGCTCTCCTTTTACTATTATTTTCTCTTGTAAGCTGTGTGGCCATCTATAGCGCACAAACAACTGGACAATATGATAATAATTATTTTTTAAGACAAATATTTTGGTACGTTGTCGGTTGCGTGATTATTGCTGTTGTGATGTTCTTTGATAGTGAACAGTATCGCAGGCTTTCCTGGATTCTGTATGGTCTTGGAATTTTACTCCTTATCGCAGTAGTAGTTGCCCCTGAATCCATTGCACCCGAACGAAATGGGGCAAAAAGCTGGTTTGTCCTACCTGGTTTAGGCAACATTCAGCCTTCCGAGTTTGTAAAAACATTTCTCATTCTGGCTTTAAGCAATCTTATCGCCACCCATCATGAACAATTTATCTTAAAGACATGGAAAACTGATTTTTATTTACTTATAAAGCTTAGTTTCACAGCAGCTTTGCCACTAGGACTGATTCTGTTACAGCCCGATTTAGGTACAGCACTTGTAATCCTATCCATTTTAACAGGGATGATTCTTGTATCTGGAATTGCGTGGAAAATCATTATTCCACTATATGGTTCGCTCGCAGCCCTCGGTGGATTTGCTCTCTATCTGGTTATTTGGGCTCCAGCTGTACTAGAAAAATTACACTTTAAAACCTATCAGTTTAATCGGATCTATAGCTGGCTAGACCCCAACAATCATCAAAGCGGCTCTGGCTATCATTTATATAAATCCCTTCGAGCAATTGGATCGGGTCTCCTCACGGGTAAAGGCTTTGGGGAACGAAAGGTTTATATTCCAGAAAGTCATACTGATTTTATATTTAGTGTAATAGGGGAAGAATACGGATTTATTGGGGGAAGTATCGTGATTAGCTTGTACTTTCTCTTAATCTTTCATCTGATCAAAACCGCTTTAGATACGAATGAGCCGTTTAATACGTATATATGTGTAGGAATAATAAGCATGATTACATTTCATGTATTTCAAAATGTTGGCATGACCATTCAGGTACTACCAATCACTGGGATCCCATTGCCTTTTATTAGCTATGGGGGAAGTTCATTAATGGGGAACATGCTAGCGATGGGATTAGTATTTGGAATTCATTACCATCACAAAACCTATATGTTTTCTTCTCAAAGCTATCAGCCTTATAAAAAAGGGAAAGTCATACGAAAAACATCTCGGTCGTAATAACAGAGAATCCGTTAAAACACAAATCAGCGAAAGACCTATATGCGGTCTTTCGCTGATTTAACGTCATGAAAATCTTTCATCCGGAGCAAAGATCGTCCCAAAAAGAAGACAATAAAGAAAGCAAGAATAAGGAGCCCAACTGTATTCAAATGGAGAACCTTAAGCACGACGCTTGTCAGAGTTGCAATATATAGAATTCCCAGTAAAAAGGCAATCTCTGCATCTTTGTAGAAAGTAGTTAACTTTGCTCCAAATTGAGAGCCAATCAATCCGCCGATGATTAATAGTAAGCCGACCTGGTAGTTGATGGTTGTAGTCAATGCATAGGAAATAAAGCCGCTACTTACAATTAAGAGAACCGCAAGCAGGCTTGTACCCACAGCCTTTCGCGAATTCATTCCCAAAAAGGCAATGGAAAGAGGGACAATGATAAATCCACCTCCTACTCCAAGTGTTGTGGAGACAAAACCGCCAATCAATCCAATAACGACAAGCTTCCAAGAGGAGAAAACATAATCTGATTTGAATTCAGCAGCACCCTTTCCTTGCCGAACCATTTTCCATGCAAAGTAGGAGAGTAGAATTATATAAAAAGCTGGAATAACATAAACGTCTAGAGCCTTCTCCTCAAGAAATAGAACAAATGGACGAGCCACTTGGGTGGCCAGAATACCGCTTAACCCTAAAGTGGCCCCTTCCTTCCAAGCGATATTTTTCATTCGAATATGAGCGACGATCCCTGACGAAGAGGTACCAATGGTAAACAATAAGCTAGTGGTAATCGCCTCAACAGGGGAAAAGCCCGTTAGTAAAAGAATGGGCGTTAAAATAAACCCGCCTCCTACACCAAAAAAACCTGATAGCACGCTAATGATCGTTCCTAATAGAACATAAAGAATGATATCCACTGGATTCTCCTCACTTATTTTATATTTGTTTTACAAGTTGGGGGCAATGATTGCGAAATCAGATGTAAATGGTATACTTCAATTTGAACAAGTCATATAAAAATCAACAGTTTAATATAAAGGAGCTATCACTATGTCAGAATGGATTCACCTCATCGAAGAATGGTTAATGGAATATGGAATCTATGGGTTACTGTTTGTTTCCTTTGCTGATTCTTCCTTTTTCCCTATCCCGCCAGATGTCCTTTTAATCCCTATGGGAATTGCCAATCCAGATAAGGCCCTTTACTATGCTCTTCTTACAACCATTGCATCTGTTTTAGGGGCGATCCTTGGTTGGTACATTGGAAAAAAACTCGGAAGACCCGTGCTTCGTTATATTATTTCTGAAGAGCGCATTGTCAAAGTCGAGAATTATTTTAATCGATATGGTCCCATTGCCATTCTAATTGCCGGGTTTACTCCCATTCCATATAAGGTGTTTACAATATTTGCCGGAATATCAAGGATCCCACTTCGCACACTCGTCATCTGGTCCATTATCGGCCGTGGTGCTCGTTTCTTTATTGAAGCCTTTATTATCATAACACTAGGAGCGAAAGCAAAACCATTCATTGAAGATAATTTTGGGATGATTACCTTAGTAGGTGGAGTGATCATCACTGTTGTCTATGTCATATACGTACTGATTCGCAAGAAAAAGAATTAACGCATATCAGCCTCTCTAGCATTTAGTTAGAGAGGCTGATTGTCTAAAAAACTACATATTGGTGATTACTATTCAGTCTAACAAAGTTAACCACTTACGAATGTTCACAATTAACCACTTAGTCATAGAAAATTGATGTATACCAGTAACTGATACAGCTATTTAATTTTGATTCACGTGGGTTTTTGGAGTTTATTTATGTTCAAGTTTAGAAAGCTACTCACGTGATTGGAGCGGAAGGCGCTTGACTCCTGGGGGATTTGCGTTGCAGCCAAGATCCCGCAGGAGCTTGCGACGAGGAAGCTTGGCGAACGCCCCCCGGAAAGCAAGCGCCTGGAGCAGAAATCACCTACTCAACTCTCATCTATTTGAATCCCCATACACCTCAACTCTCTAGCATTTTTCAAGAGAATTTTTTTACTATTTTCAGCTTGGTTATATTTTATTTATAATTATTATAATTTAAGATTGATTTTAAATTATGGGTTTGTTAAAATGTAATTAACATAGTTAAGGGGGAATAGTAAATGGAACTACAATCTTCATTAAACTTACAAATCGCAAACTGGAATATCCTATATACAAAATTACACCGCTACCATTGGTATGTGAAGGGGCCTTCTTTCTTTACACTTCATGCGAAATTTGAAGAACTCTATAACGAAGCAGGGCTAATCATTGATGAAATGGCCGAAAGACTATTAGCAATCGGGGGACAGCCTGTCGCTACTTTAAAAGAATACTTAGAAACAGCTTCACTAGTCGAAACCAACGGCGAATCGAAAGCAAATGACATGGTGGCTGCATTAGTGAAAGATTACAAACAAGTTAAAGATGAATTAAAGGAATTAGCCAAACTCGCTGACGAAAAAGAAGATGTTATCACAAATGATCTCGCAGTTGGTTTGATTGAGAAGATTGAAACTCATGTATGGATGTTAACAGCTTACTTAGGTGAATAACAAAAAAGAACAGAGGGTCCTCTGTTCTTTTTTCATTTGTCTTACAAAAAAAGGAGCCCCAGACCCATCCATTATTTGGGCAGCCTCTTTATTACATATAGTTCCTGTATTACAATAAGAAGATATGATGATTTCTAGAAAAAAAGGAGCACCACATCATGGCAACTCTAAAAAACTCTCTCTACATTCTAATAGGAGCTTGTAGCTATGGAATTCTAGCATCCATTGTTAAGCTTGGGTATAAGGCTGGTTACTCTGTTCATGAAATAACTGGAAGTCAGTATTTATTTGGCCTTCTACTATTACTCATTGTTAGTCCCTTTTTTAAGAGAACAAAGATTACATTGAAACAAGTAGGTTCGTTAATGCTGACGGGAACAGCGTTAAGCTTGACAGGTATTTTCTATGGACTTAGCTTGGCGAAAAACCCAGCATCCATTGCAGTCGTCTTATTGTTTCAATTTACTTGGATTTGCATCCTCATTGAGTCATTATATATGAAAAAGAAACCCACAAGGGATAAGCTACTTTCCATCGCCTTTTTATTAATTGGTACGGTTTTAGCTAGCAATTTAACGACCGAAGGGATACACTCTATTCAAGCAGATGGACTCATTTATGGGCTGATCTCTGCTCTTTGCTTTGCTGTCTTCATTTTTGCAAGTGGAAAAGTGGCTACTGAGGTTTCTACGATTCAAAGAAGTCTTTTCATCACCTTAGGTGGATTAATCATTATTTTGCTAACATTTAGTCCTACATTTATTACAAGTGGAATACTGTTTGATGGACTTTGGAAATATGCCCTATTAACCTCGCTATTCGGTGTGATATTCCCAATTGTTTTCTACGCTCTTGGTGCTCCCAAGCTAGATGGAGGATTAACGACCATCATCGGCTCAGCTGAACTTCCTGCAGCAGTGGTTGCAGCAGTCGTCATCCTAAATGAACGTATTTCAGCTTTGCAAGTCCTGGGAATTGTCGCCATCCTAATCGGAATCGGAATTCCACAGCTAAGGAGCTTAACACTCCTAAGCAAATCGAAAAGTCAAAAGCTTACTACATAGATTTCATGATAAACAAATAGTTGAGGAGTCTGATGAAAACTGATGCGACTGAAAAAAAGTATTCCAAATATGTTCACATTAGGAAACCTGTATTGTGGTTTCCTTTCAATAGGGTTCGCTGCTAGCGGGCAATTTAAAAATGCGGCTATTCTCATTCTAATTGGCATGATGCTAGATAGTATGGACGGAAGACTTGCGCGCATGCTTAAAGCAGATAGTACATTAGGAAAGGAACTGGATTCACTAGCAGACATTGTGACATTCGGTGTTGCTCCGTCTTTTCTTATGTATTATACTTATTTCTATCAATTTGGCCTGTTAGGCTTTGCCGTAGCTGGACTATTCCCACTTTTTGGTGCCTTTCGCCTGGCGAGGTTCAATATTAGTTCAAGCAAGTCTTCCTTAAATTATTTTATCGGCGTTCCGATTACAGCTGCAGGTGGGATATTAGCCCTCCTCACGATGTTTGAAGATTATATTCCAAGTATCATTATGACCGTGGGCTTTACCGCCTTATGTTTTCTTATGGTTAGTAAAATTAGAATCCCTAGCTTTAAAGAAATCCCTTTACCGAAATACGGCACCATAGTCACCATATTTTTAGGGGGCTTACTATTCATCATATACAAGGGATCCTATGAAAGGTTCCCGTATTTAATCTATATCTTTACGCCTATCTATATCGCTTATTTAGCTTATCGCTTTGTAAAAGTAAAAAATAGACATGTGGATTAATTAAGATAGAAGCTTAGTGAATGATTCCTGAAAGACTGTCGAAATGACAGTCTTTCTTTCGTATATCCATACCCATTATTTGGCGTTGACGACGTTTCTTCACATCAACTATCATAAATCGATGAGAATACGATGAGAAGGGGAATAACCCATGATAGAAATGAAACTGAAGAAGATTATGACACTAGTAAAGAGCCCTGATCCAAGTAAACGTTTTGAGGGCCTGGAACGATTATTTGATTATAAACAAGATGAAAAGGTAGAGGTGCAAATAGAGGTATTAATCGATATGGTCAAGCTAGCAGCAGAGCCTTTTCCTGAACCAGTTGATTCATGGGACATGCCTTCCTTCTATTTAATTGACTTTGTATGTGATTTTCCTATGAAGGAAGTCGTCCAAGCCATTCTTAAGCACTTTCCATTTCTTCATCCTCAAGCAAAAGCACGAGCGATTGAATTTTTACTATCAACTGAGGATGAGGGGATTTTCTATGAGTTAGAGGATCAGATCAATGCACAAATTAAAAAAGAGAACTTAATCCTCCCTGTTCCAGAGTTGGCAAGCTATCCGATGCTCGTCAAAGGAATACTTGATAAAAATCTAGAATTATTTCAAACTGAGCATTACCGTTATATGTTTTATGACCTACTACTTGCATTAAATGCCTCTGGTCTTGAAACAAGCTATCAAAGGGAGTATATCCTTCCTCTGTTGTTTGCAGACTATGAAAAAATAAAACAGGCATACCTCCCTTATAATGAAGATTACAAAAGAGAATTCGTTTATCAAGCATGGACGGAAAGCTACTTCCAAGTTCGCTCACGCATGCGTATGTTATTAAACTTGATGGAATTTTATTTTACAGCTGATGCTGAACGCGAGCTATATGAAGCCTTGTCCTATAAAGACCCTATGGTACGTACGGAAGCCATTCTTGTTCTCATTGAAAAAAACAGATCGGTCGATAATGCTTTACTAGAAGAAGCTGCTAACGATATCGAAAGCGCAGAAATGCTTTATTGGGAGCTAAAAGGAAAAAATAAAGAACACTTGTATCCTGTCAAAGGTGGCAAGCAAAGGCTACTGGCAAAAACTAGGCTATTTCATGAAGTGGTAAATTTCCCAACAGAAGATAATGAACCACCAAAGTATCCTACTTCAATAGAAGTCATTGATTGCATCGAAACCCAGAATGCCTATGGACAGCCTATACGCTACTATTTAATGAGCTTTGTAGTAACCTCAGTTAGCTATGTAGGTTGGGTTGGGGGCTTTGCCTTAGAGGACGGAGATGATACGGCTGAAATGTGGGATGGTACGTATACAGATTTTGTAGAATTTCATTCTGCCCCTATCGAGGAGCACAAGCAGAAATTCTTTGAGGATCGTGAAGAAGGAAAGAAGGAATTTAACAACCTTGTTCATTATGAAAGCCATCGTCGAATGAGCAAAGGGATTTGGTTCTTTTATGCACTCACCATTTCACAATGGATTCGAGCATTTATAGATGGACTTGAGCTTGAACATTTCTATGTAGCCATAGCCGCTACTCTCATTGCGATTGCCGGTACATTCATCGAAAGACGACTAAACCAAACAAATAAAATGGCGATTATTGGACAAGAGCTTCTAATTGTCAAAAACAAAAAGGAGCACCGTATTCCGCTTGTAACCATTAAAAAAGTAGAATATAACCGAAAATCAGTCATCATCACAGACAAAAACAACGAACTAACTGGTGAGTTTCCACTCGCTTGGATACACTATAATCAATTCTATTATTATATGAAAGAACATACGGTACACCTAAAAGAAGTACCTTATGTGCAAGAGCCATAAAAAACGGGTGAGGTTTTACCCGTTTTTTATTATAATTAGAGGAGTTGGAACAATTTAACAAGGAGAGGATGTTATGCTTCATACGGATGTAACTCAGATTGTAACCTCTGAAGAACAACTACGAGAGCTGTTAGGTCAACCGAGTGAAAATGTTTCCAATAAAACCATTTCCATAATTGATACTCACGTGAAGGAATTTATTTCCTTATCACCTTTCCTAACAATTTCGACTGCTGACCGCCAGGGGAACTGTGATTGCTCTCCTAGAGGGGATTCACCTGGCTTTGTTCACGTACTTGATGAAAAGCATCTCATCATTCCAGAGCGCCCTGGCAACAAACGAGCAGACTCTCTTCGAAACATTGTGCAAAATCCAAAGGTTGGATTACTATTTATGATTCCATCCCTAGAAGAGACGTTACGAATAAATGGCGAAGCCTGTATTTCAACGGATGAGAACCTCTTAACACCGATGGCTGTTCAAGACCGTATTCCTCTGCTTGGCATTATCGTAAAGGTTGAGGAGTGCTTTCTTCACTGTGCAAAGGCATTAAAACGATCTCAGCTATGGAAGGGCGACACTTGGCCAGTAAAGGAGTCATTACCTTACTCGCCTAAAATTCTTGCCGATCACATTAAATTACCTGGTGTCGATGAAGAATCTATCAAGCAATCGCTGCATGAAAGCTATACCAAACGATTATATTAAAGCCGAAAACCACTTAGGTTTTTGGTTTTTTTTATTGTATTCATCCTTTTTTAGCTTATGGATCGCTGTGATTGTCATCCATTATGAGGTATTAGCTGATCGTATTATAATATAAAGAAATAACTAAACATAAGATGAAAGCTAAGCCTGATAGGGGTGTCATAATCATCCTTTCTTTTTTACTCCGAGAAATTAGATTGGCGATAGTGTTAATACCTAAAAAAACAGTAATAACCCATATTAATATCGTTGTAGACAAAAAACCGAAACCATTTAAGATAGTGGCATGCTGTAGAAACACAAAGCCCATAAATAAAAGCAGCAAAGCATGGATAGCACTTATGATGCGTAATTTTTTTGGCAATACCTTATAGTATCCACCCATGGCAAATTCACCTAATGGATAGCCAAGTGAAAGCAACACTTGAAAAACCGAGATGGACTAAAACAAAAGCGTAACAATAATTGATAATAAGTCGATCATATCCATTTCCCTCCATTACCTCCAGCTTATTTAATGTATGAAGCATTGATATGGATGCTCTTTTCACCCTTCCCTTTTCCATTATTAACTGATTTGCTGAAAAACGTACTGTACGGTATAGAATACTTAACCGTGAACAATTTTTATTCTTTTTAAAAAGAAGCATCTTTAACGCATCTGTAATTCCTTTATCAAAATAGGAAGATTTTTTTCATAAAACCCCTTTACCTTTACGTAACGTCAAGGTGTATAGTGAAGTTGTCAGGAGGTGAACAGATGGAATATACCGTTCAGAAGCTCGCAAAGCTAGCTGGGGTAAGCTCTCGAACATTGAGGTATTATGATGAAATTGGAATTCTTAAGCCGGCAAGAATTAATTCGTCTGGGTACCGAATATATGGAGTGAAAGAGGTAGATCTTCTTCAGCAAATTCTATACTATCGAGAGTTGGAAATGGATCTCGAGCAAATTTCAAAGATCATCCACTCTCCTACCTTTCACCCTACAGAAGCACTTGAAAAGCACCGAGAAAAGCTCCTGGCAAAGCGTGACCAAATGAATCGACTAATCGCAAGCGTGGAGAAAACCATCGCTGCAACAGAGGGGAGAATAATCATATCAGATCAAGAAAAGTTTGAAGCCTTCAAGCAGAATATAATAGATGAAAATGAGAAAGCATACGGGAACGAAATCCGTGATAAGTATGGCGACGAAGCTATTGACCAATCTAACGCTAAAATGAAGGGGATGTCAGAGCAACAATTAGCAAAAGCAGAGCAATTAGGGGAAGAGATTCTCGATGTATTGAGCGAAGCCATGAAAACGAGAGACCCTGCTAGTGAATTAGCCCAAAAAGCGGCCGATCTTCACCGTCAATGGCTTTGCATCTATTGGAACCAATACACAAAAGAAGCACACTCAGGTGTGGCTCAAATGTATGTGGATGATGAACGTTTTACCGCATACTATGACAAAAAACTTCCAGGAACCGCTCAATTTTTAAGAGATGCCATCTTCGTTTATACAGGTTCTATAGGATAGGGAAAAGCAGCTTGAGGATTCTTTCTTCAAGCTGCTTTCTTCTCTCCATTTACGTACCTGGAAGCTTACATCCGTCTGGCCCGCAATCTGCTGCATTTGCCTTTTGTTCTTCTGCTCGTTCCTGCTGCAACTGCTGTTGTTGCCATTCTATATCAATGGTAGGGGAGAACTTCTCAGGATATCGAATATACCATCGTTGCTTCCGAATTAAGAAATTTTCCGTGTCCAATAGAAGCGCTGCATCTAATTCCTTTAATGCATCTCCCTCTTTACCAGCTTTATGGTATTCCATCGCCAACTTATACTTTGTCTTAGCTAATTGTTTTTCCAAGGTTTCGGATCGGCTATGCTCATAGTACGAATCTTGCAGCTTCACTTGCTCAACTTCTCCGTTAATCAGCTGCTGCAATGCCTGTAAATGCTCTTCGTTCGTTACATGAAAGCCCTCTTTCACCATGCAAATTCTTCCTTCAGCATCAATAAATATGCCATTTGGAACAATCTTAAATCCAAAGTAGTTTGCTAACTGATTGTCACTGTCAACTAATGTAGGGAACGTGAGTCCTTCCGTGTAAGGCTTAACCACCTCTGCCCCCTGAATATCCACTGACACCGAAAGAATTTGAAACCTTTCATTGCTTTGACTCTCTAAAAAGCTCTGCCACCCGGGCAGCTGCTGTCTACAGCGTCACCAGGAAGCCCACATAAAGATCAAAGTGGGTTTACCTAGATATTCTCTTAACGCAACTTCCTTACCCTGCATATCGAAAAGCTGAAATTTCGGCATATGATCCAGTAACATATAAGTATTCCTCCTTTCCTTTTAACATAATACCATTTATAAAAATTTTCAAACAATTAATGTTTGAAACTCACTTCTTATCCTCTTTCCATTATGAGATAATGAGAATAATTGACAATTGAAGGGAGCATTCTATGAAAAAATTAATACATTTCCTATCCATGTCTCTCATTTTTCTCTTAATCTCTTGCTCACAATCAGCAACGGAAGAAAAAGAGAGCTCGGACGCTAGCCTCACCGTTGAGCCTAAGGAATTATCAGATGTAGAAAAAAATTTAGTTTCAAAAACAGATGTAGGAATGATTGAATACTTCTTACTAAACGGAAAGTTAAAGGAAGGGGAAGATCTTGAAATATCCATCGAGGTCTACCGCAATGGAAGTCTAGAGACAGAGTTAATGAAAACATATGGTCAAATCGATCCTAATTTAAAGAATGAGCTTATTTCATTTGCCGTACGTACAACAGGAGATGAGCAGCAGTTTCTCCAGTTAGTAGCTGGCCATACAAGTGGGGTTTCTTCTACCTATCAGCCAAACGAGGTATCCATGAGTTCCTTAAGCCGGCTCGTCGATGGCAAAGTTCAGCTAGAATTAAATAAACCATTATATATAGCTATGTGGGCTGGAACATCTGGCAACACGATGAGTACGGGCGGTTCAGAAGATGGTTCTCTTCCTGAAGGCTTGGATGAGGTTGAGGTGGCATACTTATATAAGGTGACTTTAATTCATTAGGCTAATTTATATAAGATTATTGTTTAATACCAGAGAAACCCAATCTTCATGCGAAGGATGCCGTATGGAGAAGTAGGATGCGAGGAGACGCCTGCGGGAGCAGTAGGACAAGTGAATATCCCACAGGCTTAGCCGAGGATACTGCACATGTATCAAAAGCAACAATGAATGCGAAAGCAACCATTAATAAAGTCGTCCGTAAGGCAATATTTCACAAACAACCCAAGTAAATTTCACTTTTTTCTCACAATCGATTGCTATTCTAATCTAGAACTAATCATTTGGAGGGAAAATACGTGAAAAAGTTATCATTACTTATTTTAACATTACTTATGATGGCCGTGATTTCGGCCTGTGGAACAGACAAAGCACAAGAAAACAATTCATCTGCAGATCATTCGAAAACGGAAGAGACAACTGCAAGCAATACAGACTCGCACGATCATTCAACAGACCCTATTGAACCGTCAGCTGACGATGTATGTGTGTTCTGTAATATGCAAGTCTACGGTAAAGACCACGAGATGGGTGCATATACGGCTCAAGCACTTACTGCTGATGGTGAGAATATCTTCTTTGATGATTCCGGCTGTATTCTTAACTATTCTCGACTAGAAGACTCAGCAGAGCTTGAAAAAGTATGGGTTCGTGATCTGAACTCAAAGGAATGGATTGAAAAAGATCAGTCGATTGTCGTTAAATCAGATATTATGACACCAATGAAATATGGTTACTCTTTCTTTGCTGACCAAGCAAGTGCAGATAAATTTATCGAAGAAAATAAAGATAAAAATGCAGTAGCTTCCTCTTGGGCAGAAATTGATCACGTATCACATGAACGCTTTAAAAAGAAAATGGAAAATATGAATTCAGGATCAGGAATGAGCCATGACCATGAAGAAGAAGGTCACGAAGAAGAAGGACATGAAGAATCTTCAAACGGGCACAACTAAAAGATCGCAGCGTTTACGCTGCGATCTTTTAATTGTTTAAGAAAAGAAACAATCTATCAATTGTTGATTATCCATTTGACATCCAGCTCCTTGCCCATTGAGGTCCCTAGCCTGACCAAGGCAACCTGGGCTTTTGTTAGTTGTTCATCTGCTTTTCAAAAAATACTTGTTCAAGTGAAACAACTTGGCCATCTCGTAAAATTAAATTGGTTACTTGGTCAAAGTAGAGAAGCTTGCCTTTTTCTATAAAGGCTGCTTGATCTGCAATTTCTTCTACTAGGGGAAGGATATGTGTTGTAAAGAGAATAGCCTTCCCTTTCTGCTTCTCTTCCTGCAGAATTTCTTTAAAACGGTAGACCCAGTAAGGATCAAGGCCATTGGTTGGTTCGTCTAGTATTAAAAGGGGGGTATCCGCAAGTAAGGCCTGCGCAAAAGATAACCTTTGCTGCATCCCTTTTGAATAATGCTTGATTTGCCTATTCCTTTCATCAAATAAGCCCACTGTGTGAAGAAGCTCATCAACCCTATCCTTTGGGCTTCCTCTTAAGCCTGCAAAAAAGCGAAGAACCTCGATTCCTGTTAGCTGGCGAGGAAACAGCATATCGTCTGGCATATAAGAGAAGCACTCTCGATACTGTTTACTTATTGTTTGAACAGGCTGTCCATCTACTAGTACCTCTCCGCTAGTTGGCTTTATTATTCCAGTAATAAGTTTAATTAATGTGCTTTTGCCTGCACCATTCCCTCCGCAAAGAGCAACAATTTCTCCTTTACGGATTGTAAAGCTAATCTGTTCAATTTTGCTGTGCTCATTGTAAATTTTCGTTAAGTCCATTAGTTGTATTGCATTATTCATTGCCTACTCGCCTCCTTAACACAAAGCTACTTAATCCAAAGGGAACAAGGATCCATACAAGGGTGGCTACCGTAAACAACACTTTTCCTTGCCATCCATTTGCCCAAATTGTGAGTTCATACAAGCTTGGGCCAAACACAGCAGCTCCATCTAATGAGAGAATCGACCAAACCCGAATGAGCTCGACAGGGTTTAAGAAAATGGAGAGAGACAAAGCGAAAAGAATCCATTGTTTTGCCACTAAAAAAGTCATTCCCATTACTAGAAATTCATAAAACAACACAAGGAAAGCCCAAACGAAGAGGCTCGTCCCTAGCGCTTGAAACCTTGTTTTAGAAAGCAACCCTACCAGCACCGCCATCGCTAGAAAAATAGCTGCTAAAAGAAGCGACAATAAATAGAATTTAAGTATCATAGGCAAGGAAATATCCGCACTTGAAACAAACATCATCAATAGCGACGCTCCATAGCCAAAAGTGACAACTGACCACATCGCTAAAAATAGTCCCATATATTTCCCGATTAATACGGACCGAACATCAACCGGATAGGTAAGCATTAGCATTAGGCCACGGTCTTCTTTTTCACCTGCTAGGAAGAGACTTCCAACTAACAAAGAGATAAGCGGAATCAAGAGAAGGTTTAAATTCAATAAGCTTGCAGTCATTCGGTTAAAACCTTCAAACCCTGATTGTCCAGACTGACCGAAATAACCAATGAAGATGGCGAGAAAAGAAAAGAGCACGCCAAAGCTTACGAGCCATTTACTTCGCAGAATTAATGTAAACTGCTGCTTCATTACATAATGAATTTGGTTCATTGCTCCCAGCTCCATTGGTGCTGCTTCAGCTTTTCATAGTTGTACAGCTCCCCTTTTCCTTCTGTCTCCAAATATTGTCTCGCACGCTCTTCACTTTCAAATGTGACAACACCATTTGCCATCGGTGTCCAAAAATCAGGATGATACACATGATAGGCTTGTTCTAGCTCAATCCAGCTTCCTGTTTCCATATCACGAACATATTGTTTGGCGATTTCTTCTTCCGTTATCCGTTCTTCCTTTTCAATAAATTCTACCATACAGCCAATATCATCAAACTTATATACATCCCCATCCTTTGAAATGATTTCCGTTACAAAGTTTTGGTTGGCAAGGCTCATATTGCATATTTCACATACATCAATATCTTGGTTTACCTCTACGGGTTCATATGTTTGCTCCTTTCCACATGCAGGTAACATTAGAAGCAACACCATCCCCATCAAAAGCATTTTTTTCATGATAGTTTCCTCCCTTTCCATATCAAAAATAGTGATAATGCTAGAAATAGAATGGCGGTAATCAAAACGGACTCATTCTTTTTCTCCCCTTGCTTTCCGTTATTCTCCTGCAAATCCACTGGCTGAACGAGTGGCTTCCCATCATAAACCTCCACTCCAATAGAAGGAAATAAGGTCTCTGCTTTGCTCCATAGCTTAACTGCTGGACTTTCAAAGAAAAACTGCCAATAGGGCTGGCGATCGAGTAGCTGATCATAAAGAGAACCGGCTTTATAGGTTACCTCTCCTATCCCATCTCCTGTTACATCAAAGCTACCATAGTCATCCCAATAGTTTCCTAATTCCCCATTATCAAGGCGCATCTCATCATCCGTTATTTTGGATTGCACGACATTTCCGATAAAATTATTTTCTGTAAATTGACTTCCTTCATTTTTCTTTTTAAATTCAAGGCCGACTTGGTTTCCAGAAATTTGATTTCGCGAAATGGACACATCTTTTGTATTTTCTAAAGAAAGACCTGTACTATTCCTTTTCAATTCGTTTTCCGCTAACACAATTGCTTCACTTTCATACATGATGATGCCGAAACCTCGAAAGTCAAAGTGATCGATGATTTCGTTTTCCATCAGCTCCAGCTGAGCAGAATTCATAATCATCATTCCGGTAATATTATCTGCTAATCGGTTCCTCTTCGTTAGAATGTTATCACTGAACATAAAATGAAAAGCATATCGAGATTGGGTTATTTCGTTTCTCTCTAAGTAAATTTCTTTTGCAAAATCTAAATAGACTCCATCTTGAACTAAATCAATCGTATTTCCTTGTATTGTATGCCCTGCCCCACGAAGAAGGTGGATACCATTTCCTCGATCATAGATTCCTCCGGCAAAGCTTGTCACGACATTTTCAAGAATTCGAACACTTTGTGACTTTTCAACAAAGACTCCGTTCATCACATCTTCCATCTGATTTTGAGTAATGATGTGATTCCCACCTTCTAATACATAAACCCCGCTATCTTCTTTCCCTTTTCCACTATTTTGAATGGATAGATTTTCGATTGTGACATCCTTTGCCTGGATTGTGAGGACGCTTCCTTCACCTTGCCCATCAAGGACTGCCCCATTTTCACCTGTAATCGTTAGCGACTTTGTTAAGTGGAATGGGCCTTTATATATTCCTTTTTCAAGTACGAGCTTATCGCCCGCATTCGCTTGATTAATTACATCCTGTAACGATTGGTTGGGAGAGACGGCAAGCTCTGCCGCTTCCGTATGTGTATATAGAGACAGAAGCATCCAGCTGAAAACTCCTCCTACTATCAATCGTTTCCACCGATTCCATTTCATCTCACTCACCCTTTTCATATTCTTTTCCAGCTTACTAAAAATTTGTGAAACGTATGTGAAATAAAAATGGTGATTGCTTGAAGTACGAAAACCCACATCGAATCCGTCTAAGGTCTGAAGTAGAAATAATGCTCCAGAGGGTAGGTATCAGGAAAAATTATCCTTATACTACAAGTAGAGATTAAGGAGGAATAAACCAATGAAGAAAAAAGGGTTAGTTGGAGCGGTGTTAACTGGATTGCTACTCGTTAGTTCGGGCTGCAATATGAACTTTGTATTATTTGATAAAGATGTGAAGGAAGAAAAAGTAAACATTAAAAAGGATGAGGCTGAGGCGTTAGATATTGAACTACACATGGGTGCAGGGGATGTAAATGTATCTAGTGGTGCTAGTAACTGGGTAGAGGGGAAAATTGAATATAACCAGGAGCTTGAACCTGTAATTGATTATAAACGAGCAGGAGAAACAGGAAAAATAATGATTTCTCAACCAACAAAAGGGATAAACCTGAGTAAAATCATTAATAAGTGGGACTTGCAATTGTCAGACGAACTTCCACTAGACTTAGCGGTTCATACCGGGGCATCTAACACCGATTTAGATCTAGCAGGCATTCAGCTTCGTGACCTCGACATTCATGCAGGCGTTGGAGATATTACGGTTGACCTTAGCGGAGACTGGGCAGAAAGCTTTGATGTAAATTTAGAGATGGGCGTTGGGCACACTACGGTTATTCTCCCTAAAGACGTCGGGGTAAAAATTAAGGCTAGTAAAGGTATTGGATCCGCTAATTTTAAAGGGTTCATCTCTAAAGGAAATAATGTCTATATCAATGAAGCCTACGAAACAGCAGACGTAATAATCAACGTCACAACTGAAATGGGTGTTGGGGAAGCGGATTTTGAGATGAAATAATTTTAACCAAAAAAACAGAGGCACTCATACACACCTCTGTTTTTTGATTATTCTCCTAAGTCCACATTATGATAAACCTGTTGAACGTCTTCAAGATCTTCTAATGCATCGATAAGCTTCTCGAATTGCTCCTGAACATCAGCTGACAATGAAACCTCACTTTGTGGTAGCATTGTTAATTCGGCAACTGTAAATTCTGTGATTCCAGCACCTTTGAATGCTTCTTGTAGAGCATGGAATTGATCTGGCTCTGCATATACAATAACAGAGTCATCTTCTGCAACAATATCACGAGCATCTAGATCGGCTTCCATTAGAATCTCAAGAACTTCATCTTCCGTTTTTCCTTCTAGTCCGATAACAGCTGTGGAATCAAACATATAGGACACAGATCCACTTACACCCATGTTTCCACCGTTTTTCCCAAATGCTGCACGAACCTCTGAAGCAGTACGGTTTACATTATTCGTTAACGCATCAACGATAATCATGGATCCACTTGGTCCAAATCCCTCATAACGAAGACTATCAAAGTTCTCATCTCCGCCACCTTTTGCTTTCTCAATCGCACGATCAATAATATTTTTTGGCACATTATATGTTTTCGCACGTTCTAAAACGAAGCGTAAAGCTTGGTTAAGGTCGGGATCCGGCTCTCCTTGCTTGGCAACTACGTATATTTCACGTCCGAATTTTGCGTAGATACGGCTAGTATTTTTATCCTTTGCGGCTTTCTTTTCCTTAATGTTGTTCCATTTACGGCCCATTATGAACACTCTCTTTCCGTTTTCTATCTTCACTTCATTATTATATAATATTAAGCCGTTTCTTCAACTCTTTGATGATTTCTACTGACCTCTTTCTTTTTCCAATAGCTGGTCTAGCTTTTCCTCCATGCGGTCGATTCGTTTATTTCGTTTGCTAATGATGAAGAAAATAGCAATAATTACTCCCGGGATGGTCAATAACATAATGAACATAATGAGCTGAAATAAAATATCTCCACCGTTAAATCCAACTGAACCTAAAAGAAACATATAAATCCCCCCTTACCTCTACTACGATTGTTATTTCCAAAAAGATTCAAGCGATATATGACGCCCTTCTTTATGGACAATTCCAACGAGAATATTGATTAAGAAGGAGTTTCCGTAAAAGAAACCCTCCCTCAACCGAAACTCAATTCCAGTTCTTCTCCTAGCATTCAAATATTGCTGTTCTTTTCCTATTTAAAAACATTAACGAAAAGCTTGGGTACTTCTTCTATCCAACATTGGCTTAGTCTATCTGTTCGAATACGTTCGCTTACACCTTTTTCATTTATATACGTATAATCCAAGGATAGTAAAAAAACCATATCTTCACAATATGAAGTTGCGGTGTACGCAAATTTCCGAAAAAGTTGTATGGAACACTCTCCAATTACTGATTATTCTAGAAGATCTAGAACATTTTATATACGTATCTTAGCTGCTTTAACCGAACCCCACAAAAAATAATGGGACAAAACTAATAATTTTTTTGTTTAAGGATTGACTTTTTAAATGATAAAGATTATCATTATCATATAAACAAACAACCCAAAGATCTGAAACCTCTTCCTCACCCCCTCTTGGAAGAGGTTTTCTCTTATTTCCATTCAAAAAGCACTTACCTTTATGGCAAGTGCTTTTTCTCATTTAAGCTTTGGCGCGTTTTTTCTTTCCGATTTTCATGACAAGCTCATATACAATTGGAACAATGACAAGTGTAAGTAACGTCGAGCTTGTTAACCCCCCGATTACCGTTACACCTAGTCCTTTTGAAATGAGGCCGCTTCCTTCGAGACCAAATGCAAGCGGAAGAAGGGCACCAATAGTTGCAATAGCAGTCATTAGGATTGGACGAAGTCGAGTCGCTCCTGCTTCTAATAGTGCCTCACGAGTCGGTAATCCCTCTGCCTCTTTCTGACGCACGCGGTCAATTAACACAATGGCATTTGTTACAACGATTCCAATTAACATTAAAGCACCCATCATAGCGGAAACGCTTAATGTTTCTCCTGCAACAAAAAGTCCAAGCAATCCACCGATAACTGTGAACGGCAACGAGAAGAGAATCGCAAACGGTGCCAATCCTCCACCGAATGTAATGACTAGGATTAGGTACACGATGGCAATCGCTGCAAGCATCGCTAAACCTAATTGAGTAAAGGTTTCATTAATTTGCTCTGTAACTCCACCAAATAAAATTTCGGCCGTCGCAGGAAGTTCAATGTCTTTGTCAAGCTTCTCCTTCAAATCAGCAGACACTTTCCCTACATTATCCGTCTTAACATCTGCGGTTACTTGAGCATATAGCTTTCCATCACGACGAGTTATGCTGTCAGAGGCTTTTCCTTCTTCCACCTTTGCTACATCTTTGATAGCTACTTCCATTCCTAAAGCACTTTGAAGCTTCACTTCTTTCATTTCATCCACATTTTGATACTGACCTTGTTCGACTTGAACATATACATTTAATTCTTTTCCATCCTGTTCAACCGTTGTTAACACGGGCTTCGAGTGATTTTGAGCTAATGCCATTCCGATTTGGCCTGCTGTTAACCCATACTGGCTCAGCTTTTGCTGGTCGGCAACAAATGTGTATTCTTCAAATGCTTCTGAAATACTCGTGTCCGCATTCGTTAGATCTTCATTCTCGCCTACAATTTCCATTATATCGTCTACAATTGGCTTAACCTCATCAATTCCATTTCCATAGACCAATAAAGAGATGCTATTACTGCTTCCGCTTGAAGATATATTTTGGAAGCCCCAATCTCCATTTTCACTTAATTTTTCTTGAAGATATTTCGATACATTTTCTTTTTCCTTACCAAATTCCTCTGTATCATCTTGATACTGGATAAAGAATAAGGCTTGTGTTGAGCCTGCAGGACTCATTGGATTGCCTCCACCTACTGAGTACTGAACCACTTCAACATCCTTTTTATCTAAGAAATAATCTTCTGCGACTAATGCTACTTTTTCAACCTCATCCTCTGTTTGACCTGGTGCAGGATTATACGTAGCAATAATCATTTTATCTTCTTCATCAGGCAGGAAGCTTACTCCAATCACAGGAACTAAGAACAAGCTGCCGATTAACAGAAGTACAGCAGATCCAAATGTAATTAACTTGTGGTTTAATGACCATCTCAAAACATTTTTATACCCATTTGCAAGCTTGCCTGGCTTTTCTTCAGAATGGGATGCCTTAACTCCCTTCTTAAAGAACATATGAGCCATCATCGGAACAATCGTGACAGCCACTAAAAGGGATGCAAGTAACGCAAATACCATCGTTAAAGCAAAAGGCAGGAACATTTCTCCAACAGGACCTGTTACAAGACCTAGTGGTAAAAATACAGCAATCGTTACTATGGTAGATGACAAAATCGGAACGAACATTTCCTTTGTAGCTTCACGAATGAGATCTCTACCTTTTAAGGTCTCGTTTGATAATGACATTCGTCGATATATATTCTCAATAACAACAATCGAGTCATCGACAACACGACCAATGGCAACTGTCATCGCCCCAAGAGTCATAATATTCAACGTAATATCCATTTGGTTCAATAGTAGAATAGCAATTAATAGAGATAACGGGATTGATATAACAGAAATGATCGTCGATTTAAAATCCCGTAAGAATAGTAGAATAATTAGTATAGCAAAGCCTGCTCCAACTAGTGCTTTACTTAGCATCGTGTGAACCGACTCTTCAATAGGTTCACCTTGATCAAAGACTGTTTCGATTACTAAGTTTTCATGCTGTTCTTCTAAATCGATTATTTTTTCTTTAATTCCATTAACAACATCAACTGTATTGGCATCGGCTGCTTTCACCACTTGGAAGCCAATTGATTCCTTTCCATTTGTTCTAGAAATCGATTCCGCTTCCCCCACTACTTCAATATCAGCAATCTCAGATAAAAGTACTGTTGGAATTCCTTGAGCCGCTACATTTGGTTGCTGCGTTGAAGGTTGTTGCTGCCCTTGTTGTAATTGTTGTGCTTCTGCTGCTCCTTGTTGCAGCTGCTGTCCTTGAGGTTGAGCTGGAATAGCTGGAATTTCTATGTTTTTCAAATCTTCTAAGCTTGTAATATTTCCATCTACTACTACCGATTTTTGGCGATCTTCAAATGTATATAAACCTAAAGGGAATTGAATTGCTGACCCTTTAATCATTCCTTCAACCGTATCGACAGTTAACCCGAATTCCTTTAATTTATCCTCTTTATACGTTAATTGCACTTCTTTGACCTGTTGCCCAGCAACCTCAACGGAGGCAACTCCATCTACCCCTTCAAATATAGGAGTGACCTCTTCTTCAACCAGCTTGGTTAATTCTTCAAGTGATAAACTATCATTTGATAAGCTCATCGACAGAACTGGGAATGCATCAAAGCTTAGTCTGGATACACTTGGCTCTTCCACACCCTCTGGCAGAGTTAGCTTCGTAAGTGCTTCTTTCACTTCTTGTTCGGCTTTCTCCATGTCTTTGTCATAGCTATATTCGATTTGAATGGAGGAGGCATTAGCTAAAGAAGTTGAGCTAACAACATCGACCCCATCTAAGTTCCTGACCTTTAGTTCAATCGGCTCTGTTACTTTATCCAATACTTCGTCTGGTGTTGCACCAGGATATACCGTCGTCACTGTCACTAGTGGGGTATTTATATCAGGTAATGTTTCCATTTTCATGTTAAGACCTGAATATAATCCAGCTACGGTAATAATAATCGTCAGCAACCAAACGGCTAGCTTATTTTTGATTGAGAAATTGATAATCCTCTCCAATTAAGACACTCCTTCTTTCGTTAAATGGGATAGCTGTTCAACATCTTTTTTTAAATTGACCATTTTATGATCTAAATAATGGACCAATTCTGCGGTTTCCTTCAGTTCCTGCTTTAGATGTGAAGGCACGGCCTGGTCATATTTGTAATAGATTTTGTGCTCAACACTTGCCCAAAAGTCCATAGCCACTGTACGAATTTGAACCTCTACCTTTACACGCTCTGTGCGACTAGGTAAGAAAACGGGAATTTCTACAATTAAATGTAGACTTTTGTAACCGTTTGGCTTAGGGTGTTGGATATAGTCCTTTACCTTTAATACTCGAATATCATCCTGTTCTTGAAGCATTTGGTGTATGTGGTAAATGTCTGATAAAAACGAGCACGTAATTCGGACACCAGCAATGTCGTGAATATGCTCTCTTGCCGCCTCTGGTGTGATTTCAAGACCTTTTCGCTGAAGCTTCTTGATTATGCTCTCCGGTTCCTTCACTCTCGATTTGATATGTTCGATGGGATTGTGAGCATGGGCATGTTGAAAATCTTCATTTAAAATACGGAGCTTTGTATTAATTTCATCCAGCGCATATTTGTACAAAATAAATGAAGAACGCCACTCCTTTAGATCTGTTAACACATCGTTTGCAAAGCTTACTTCTTTATATTGCTTTTTGTGAATTGGCAAATCAGCAACTTCCACCTGTTCCTCGTCCTTTCAATTCTTCTTTATTTGGGCTATTTGTATCGTAACAACCAAAACTAAAATGGAAATGAACCAAAAATAAAAAATTATAAAGAAAGTGGGAAGTTGAGAAAAAAAACAGACTACCTTGTGAAAGGCAGTCCGAGGTTATTCCTGATCCAATTCGATTCGTATTCCTAGGCCTCCGTATGGCGAACGATAAGCAGAAATGATTCCGCCTTGTCTTTCTACTATTGACTTACAGGTTGCTAAGCCAAGACCCGTACCGCCTTGCTCCGTTTGCCTAGACTGATCCACCGTGAAGAATCTCATAAAAATATGATGAAGTTGCTCCGTTGGAACGCCCACTCCATTATCCTCTATTGTAATAATGGCACGTTCGTCATCGTTGAACCCTTTCATATAAATTTTAAGATCTTCTTTTTGGCTATATTTCACTGCATTGCTAAAAATATTGGCAAAAACCCTGCGCATCGATTTTTCATTTAACAAAAGGGTTTGATTTTCATAGAAGCTGTGGCTCCAAATAAGTTCATAATCAAAACCGGATAATTCTGCTTCATATTCAGAGGCTATATTCTCAAAGAGTGTCTTTAAATTAACTGTATCCAATTCCAACTCATGAATTTCCATTTCTCCTTTTGAAAATGATGAGAATTCATTCACAAGCTCTGTAATATGCTGACTCTTCTTCTTAATTAGCTTTAAATATTCCTTCTTTTGCTCATCTGTCATTTCTTTCTGTGTATCCATCAGCTCTAGAAAACCATTAATCGACGTAAGAGGCGTTTTCAAGTCATGTGCTATGGCTGCGATCATATTCACTTGCTCCTCTCGAGCCTTGTGAATCCGGTCTTCCATATGCTTTACATGGTGATAGAGCTCACCAATTTCATCTTTCCTTTTTGTAGACAGGGAGGGAAGGGGACCTCTTAAGGATACTTTCGAAAGATGCTTGTTCAGCTTTTCAATCGGACTTGTAATAAAATAATGAAAATACACGACTAATGCCGCAAAAATTGTTATTAAGACGAGTAGAAGAAAAAGGGTAGTTTGGGTCACGACCGATTGAAATGATGATTTTTTCAAGTGAAGTGGGCGCTCTACTAATAAGAAGTATCTTGTTCCTCCTTCCTTCCCTTCAATAGAGTACCAATCCGTGATAATGTACTCTTTTGAAATAATATTACTATTTTGGACAATCATTTCATCTAGCTGCTGGTCATATAAGGTGAGCCCAATTTGCTCATCTTCTTGAATAGAGACTACATATTCTTTAACCGCCACTGGGTCATAGGAGAGCTCCTGGAATTTCTTAACAAGGTCATCATTTTTAGCTTCTAGCTCCTGCTTTACACCTGATACAATTCCAAAAACTGAATTAGAAACCTCTTGTTTTATATAAAAATGCATGATTAAGATTAACGTGACAAACAAGGATAAAAACATGATGGGTAGCCAGTGCTTTAGTTTCATCCGTTTGCACCTTCAAAAACAAATTTATAACCTACTCCCCAAATGGTGCGAATTGCCTCAAATTCCTTCCCAAGCTTCTTTCTGATATTTTTTATGTGGACCGTAACCGTGTTGATATCCCCGAACTCATCTCCCCACACACTTTCATAGATCTGCTCACGAGTTAATACTTGGTTTGGGTGTTGAAACAAATAGTGAAGAATCTGAAACTCTTTTGTCGAGAGCTCTAGCTTGTCTCCGTATAAGAAGGCTTCGTATGTCTTTACATTTAAATTAAGTGGATAATCACTATCTGCACTTTCCTGATCTTGATTTGGTTGAACCACATTTAAATTCTGCTGTATCCGATCCGTTCTTCTAAAATGTGCTTTTACACGCGATATAAGCTCCTGTATACTAAAAGGCTTCGTCATATAGTCATCTGCCCCAATTTCTAAGCCAATCACCTTATCGATATCCCGATCCTTTGCACTCAAGAACATAATTGGGTGATGATACGTATGCCGAACCGTCCGGCAAAACTCAAGTCCATCCATCTCAGGCATCATAATATCTAAAATCATAAAATCAATCGCAGGATTTTGTTGAAGCTTTTCGAAGGCTTCTTTTCCTGAATAAGCAGGAATTACATGAAAATCCTCGTATTTCAAGCTATCCATAATTAATCGGACAATATCTCGATCATCATCTACAACTAATATCGTTTTATTCATTCTTGTCACCTACCACTTTCCCTGTAGCAATTCTTCTTCCATTTTATCCAGAACTCCCTATAACCCATCATACTCGATAAAAATAAATAGAAAATAAAAGAATTATGAAGATATATGAAAAGAAGTTTGATAATTGGTGAGGCGGTCAGGTCCTTTTAGCTAGGCTGGCTCTTTTCGTTACGATTTTTTGGAGTGTTTTTGCTTTAGTGGGATTTCCGGAGGTTTTGCTGCTTTCTGACCTGACTGTGGTCGTCTACCTTGGTTTGCCCCTGTCCAACTTGTGAGCGATCGCTCCTTTTTTGAGCGTTCGCTCACACATCCTTAGATTTCGATCGCTTTTCTCATTTTTCGCTCGCGTTCGACAAGCTTTCGCTCACTTTCGATACACTTTCGCTCGGTGAGGCTTTGTTTTCGCTCATCATGGGGGGCGACTGCCTTCTTTTGTTACGGTTTTTCCGAAAAATCCTTACTTTTGGTTTTTCTCCGGAGGTTTTATCGCTTTCTGACCTGACTGTGGTCGTCTACCTTGGTTTGCCCCTGTCCAACTTGTGAGCGATCGCTCCTTTTTTGAGCGTTCGCTCACACATCCTTAGATTTCGATCGCTTTTCTCATTTTTCGCTCGCGTTCGACAAGCTTTCGCTCACTTTCGATACACTTTCGCTCGGTGAGGCTTTGTTTTCGCTCATCATGGGGGGCGACTGCTCTCGACTAGTATTTTTAGTTCAAAATAACTAAAAATAATAGAATATTAACGTTCTGTTCATATCTTTTTAACTATATTAGTCCACAATAAAAGAGTTCAAATTACACAAAAGATAACTTACCACGTATAATGCACTTGAATAACGATAAGGGGGAACGATTTTGAAGCCAATCAATTTGACTGTCAAGAAAAAGCTATACATAGGGTTTATCACGTTATTAGTGGTGATGGGAATGATAGGGGCTATATCCATCACGAGCATGAACCAAATTAACGAAAAATCTACTGAAATTACAACTAGTTGGCTTCCCGGTGTGGAGAGCATTAACCAAATTAATTTTTTGACTGAAAATATTCTAGCACTTGAATATAAGTATGCACTTGAACCAAACAAACAAAATTTAAAGGCTCTTGAGGCAGAAATGGATGAAGTATTTCAGCAGATTGAAACCACTTTTAAAAAGTACGAAGCAACGATTTTCCTAGCAGAAGACCAAAAAACCTTCGATGAACTGAAGGAGAAGTGGGGGAAGTATACTGAATTACATGAAACATTTATTCAGATTGGTTCAAAGATGGATGTAGTGGAAGGAGCGGGTGTTGAGAATGGACGACAATTAGCCCAAACTTTCTACCAAGCCGAACAATTATTTTCTGATATGCAAACGAATTTAGACTTTTTAGTTACTCTAAATAGTGAAGGAGCAGCAAACGCAAGTGCTGAAGGGGATCAAATCTTTGCTCGTTCTTTCACTTTAATCCTAGTGATTTTTATTAGTGGAGTTGCACTTGGATTGGGTACCGCTTATATTGTCTCACTAAATATTTCTAAGCCGCTAAAGCTTGTAACCGCTAGTGTAAGAGAAGTAGCAGCTGGAAATTTAACGATTGATCCAATTAAGGTTAAAAATAAAGACGAAATTGGGGACTTAGCGGACTCCTTCAACCTTATGGCAAGTAATTTAGCTACTCTCATTCGAAGGGTCACACAAACATCTGAAACATTGGCTTCTTCTTCCGAGGAGCTCCTTGCAAGCTCAGAGCAAACTTCAAAGGCCACTGAACAAATTACAATTTCCATACAAGACGTGGCAAGTGGATCTGAAGTACAAATGAACAACTCCATTAATACGGAACAAGCAGTTAAAGAAATTGCTAGTGGAATGGAGCAAGTAGCTAACTCCATTCAATTGGTATCAGATTTAAGTATGAACACAAATGAAAAAGCAAGCTCGGGGTTACGAATAATTGAAGAAACCGTTACGCAGATGGGGCTTGTTCAAAGTAATGTTTCGCAAACAGCTTCTATCATTGAAGCATTAGGAAAAAGATCAAATGAGATTGGTAATATTATTGAAGTGATCTCAAACGTCTCGGACCAAACGAATTTGCTAGCCTTAAATGCAGCAATTGAAGCAGCCCGTGCAGGAGAACAAGGGAAGGGCTTTGCTGTGGTCGCTGATGAAGTGAGAAAACTTGCTGAAGAATCAAGTAAAGCAACAGAGAATATTCGCCAGATCATTCAACAGATTCAAAGCGAAATCTCCCAAGTTGTTGTGTCCATGAACGAGGGGACTACAACCGTGAATTCAGGTATTGATAAAGTCAACAAAACTGGAGAATCTTTTAAAGAAATTGCGGAAATGATTGAAGGAATCACCACTCAAGCTCAAGAAGTTTCAGCAATAGTTGAAGAAGTGAATGCGAGCAGTGAAGAGATGGTTCACATGATTTCTGATATTACTTCGATTTCAAAGGAATCCGCAGCAAATACACAGCAAGTAGCTGCTGCTGCTGAAGAACAAAATGCTTCAATGGAGGAAATTTCAGCATCCGCAAATACTCTTAGTCATTTAGCTGAAGATTTACAGAGTAACGTTTCCAAATTTAACATCATTCTTTAGCAAAAAGGAATGTTCCTATCCAGGGAACATTCCTTTTTCCATTTCTTATAAACCAAATAGGATTCCCATGACCGAATAAATGATAACGGTTGAGAACAGAATGGTCATATGAATGAGCGAATAAACAAACATTAATTTAGCCCATTTTTCAGAATCCATTCTCTTTAAGCCAACCACACTTAATACTAGCCAAATGATGCTTAAAAGCAGAGCAACAAGTGTGAGTCCTTTGCTTAATGACCAAAATAGAAAGCTAGTCGCAATGAGAATAACTAGATAGACATTCGTTTGTAGGTACGTTCTTTTAAACCCCTTTACGACTGGTAGCATCGGCACATTTGCCGCCTTATACTCATCATGCTTTCGAATTGCGATTGCATAAAAGTGTGGCATTTGCCAGATGACAGTGATGACGAATAGTCCAAGAATAGCTGGGTGTGAGATGTCTGGATATATGGCAGCCCATCCAATTAGAGGTGGCATCGCACCTGATATACTCCCAACTTCCGTATTATAAATCGTTCTTCTCTTTGTCCACATCGTATAAGGAACAACATAGAAAAACAATCCGAGAAACCCAAGTAGTCCTGCTAAGGGTGTTGTAAGAGATAGTGCGATAGTTCCGAAAACAGCCATAAAGATCCCAAGTAGCAAGGCATCTCTCGACTTAATTTCCCCTGTTACCGTTGGTCTATTTTGTGTCCGTATCATAATCGCATCTATATCACGGTCGTATAAATTATTAAAGACTCCTGCTGCTCCAATTACGAGAATGGAACCAATAAAGGCTAATATGATTTCCAGCCATTTATCTATTGGATTAATATCATACGTATATAAGGACAGTGTCAATCCCGCTAACATGGGGATAAGATTGGATTTTATTATTCCGGTTTTGATTGTTTGTGCTATGATCTCAGGCAAAGGCTGACGCCTAGCCACGATATTTTCTTTCTCTTGTATCATCAGTCTCTTCCCCTTTATCCCGAATGATTTTAAGGCATTCGAAAAATCCCTATAGTCAATAGTAGTACAAGTACGCCATACATTCTATACTATTTTAAAATAAGACCTAAGTAACTTGCCAATGTTTTTATTTTTCGCAGCCTTGTTCACTACATACTCTTCTCGGACGGAATAAATGATGGGACTTCAAACCAAAAAAGGATAGCCTATTCCGCTATCCCTTTTCGTTCCATATAGATTATGCTTGATGCTCAGTTGTAATTTGCCATGCCACTCCAAATCGGTCTTTGGTTCTTCCAAACATCTTCCCCCAGAACATTTTGTCAAAAGGCATTTGAACCTCTCCATCCTTTGACAATCCTTCGAACACTCTTCGTGCTTCTTCTTCAGATTTAAATTCTAATACAAGGTCCATTCCATTTCCGCGCTCAAGAGATTCCATGACTTGATCTGCCATAAAGAATGTTTGCTCCCCCACCTTTAATACAAGGTGCATTACTTTATCCTTTATGTCCTCACTTGCTTGTGGAGCATTTTCAAAGGTTTGAATGCTTAGAATTTCTCCATTCAATACCTCGGCATAAAATTCAGCCTGCTCCCTTGCGTTTTCACTAAAAATGTACGGATATAGCTTCATTATCATTCATCTCCTATTGGTTATTTACTAATTGCTTTGCCTATTTTCCCTGAAGCTGCGTTCTCAAGAACTTGTGGCAGTAAGCTGTTAAACATTTTCTTCCAACCACTCTTTAATATTCCTCGTAAAATATATCCTGATAACCAACCATGTGTTTGATCGAAGCCTTCATGAATAGCGGTAACCTTCGTACTGTTCTCACTTATAGAAAGAAGTTCGTACCGGACAAATGAGATGCTATGTGTAGGCATTCCCTGCCAGCTAAATTTCAAATGCGTGACTGGGTTTACTTCTAACACTTCACCATCTACATAGCCCCTCCACCCCTTCATTGGCTTCGATCGGAATTGAAATTTCTTTCCAACCACTGGCTCAAAATCAGTTTCCATGAACCACTGTGATAAAGCCTCTTTATTCGTTATGGCTTCCCACACTAACTCAATCGGATAAGGAAAATCTTTTGATACTTCAATCTGTTTCGTCTTTTTTGCTACCATGCTTTTCCTCCAAATAACTTTCTAAGCTATGTAATTGTTGATTCCAAAATTGCTCGTACTTTGAAAGCCATTCAAAAGGCTCAGCCAATGGTTCGGGTGTTAGAGAATATACTCGGTTTCTCCCTTGGCGATACTCCCTTACTAGCTTGGCTTTTTTTAATACATTTAAATGCTGAGACAAGACAGAGGGTGATGCATCAATCGGTAATTCCATCGCATTGCTGTCCCCATGAGCTAAATACTGTAGGATTTCACGACGATATGGATGGGCAATCGCAAAATAAACATTATCTTCTTGACTTTTCATAGGTTCATTATATTTTAGTAATATTTAATTTACAAGCTTTATTTTAGAAAGTTCTAAAATATTTTCCCGTGAATAAACTTCATGATTCATTTAAACTAAAGTAAGTACATAGAGGAGGCGGTCAGGTTGGCAATATTCTATTGGTCCTTAGCCTTGTTAGGATTACTCTTCATTTCATTTGTAGTTGATTATCAGCGGTTCCTCACCCAAAGAAGGAATGTTTCTCATCAATTCTTAACGGTTGATACAATATATGGAGAAGTTGAATATCTCGATTTGGGTCCAAAAAGCGGACCTGTTATTCTTTTTTCAACAGGGGGAGGTTCAGGGATTGATTCTGTCTATGCGTTTGATTGGTTAGTTAATCACGGCTTCCGCATAATTGCCGTTAACAGGCCTGGCTATTACAAGCTGCCAGTGGATGTAGTTGATTCTATAAAAGGGCATGCCCACATCTATCATGCAGTCATTCGTAAATTAGATATTCAAGAAGTTCATCTATTTGGCGTTTCTATGGGAGGGTTGGCAGCTCTTTATTATGCCCAGTTGTATCCTGTTAAATCGATGGTCTTATGGAGCGCGGTTACAGGAACTTATCATCCAAATCAGGATGCTACTGAATCCCTATTAGGAAAGTTATTTATGACTGATAAAGGAAAGGATTTCATTTCTTGGATGATGGACCGCTCAGCAAGGCTGTTTCCTAAAGCTACTGTCCGTGCCCTTTTGAAAGCTGAATCCAATCTAAGCAAAGAAGAAATGAAACAGGTGATCGATTCACTAATGGATGGTGAGGAAAAGAAACGGTTTATTCAATTTATTTCATCACTTGCACCTATGAGCCAGCTCTACACGGGAATGATGGATGAAGTGCAGAAATCAGCATCTGAACAACAGATCACATGGGAACAGCTTCGTATGCCTATATTAGCCATCCACTCTTCCGTTGATGAAGATGTTGGAATGGAGCATTTCCAGAGACTGAAAGATCATTTACCCCACGGAGAATATATGGTAGTAAGAGCTGGAGGTCATTTTGTTTGGTGGGGAGCGGAGGGGAAGGAGGTTATTAAGAGGACAGTAGCATTTTTCAAAAGGGCCTCTTAAGTATTTTAGACTTCACTCATTTACCGTTCTTGATGTTTGAATAAATAAGAGTACTAATCTTCAATCATAGAAAAAGGCATGAATGAGCTACACCCCCATTCATGCCATCTATCCTATTCTAATATCTCTCTAAGCTCTGCATCTCGATTCTCGATCGCATAGTCATATGCTGTATAGCCTTCAGAGTCTGCAATGGTTTTATCTGCTCCATTTTCTAGTAAGATATTGACCATTTCAACACCATACCCATTATAAACAGCATTCATTAAAGGAGTACTCCCCCAGCTGTCCTGTGTATTAACGTCAGCTCCATTTTGGAGAAGGAGCTCTACTGTTTCAACATCTCCCCAAATCACCGCATATTGAAGAGCAGTTGAACCCTCAAAATCTTTTTCTTCTAAGTCTGCCCCTTCATCTATCAGCTGTTCAAATAGCTCGTAATCCTCATCTAAATAAGCTTGTATTACCTCTGGGTATTCCAATAAGTCTTCTTCATAATCGTAATCGTCTTCCCCATAGAGGTATTCTTCATCCTCATAGAAAGCAGCATCTTCTATGAAGTTCGTAAATGCCATCATTCCTTTAAACAGTAAAAAACCAGTCAGGGATAACCCTAATATCATAAAAATAATGAAAACAATAATTCCGGTTTTCTTCTCCTTCACTAGAGCATGCTGTTCCGGGTACATCCAATGATCCAATGCATTCATTCGCTTCGGTAAATCTGGGTGAGTGGAAAGCAGTTCACTTAACCAAGCAAAGAAACCCGATTCCTCTGAAATTTGCTCAATGTAAGCTTCTTTACTCATACGGTTCGAAAGCTTTTTCCCAATTGCTAAAATAGATAGGGCCTCTTTCGATGTTGCTAAATTCCCAACATAATAAGCTGCATATCGATCACACGTATATTCACAAGCCCGCAAATAGGCTTCACCTAAAAATGGAATTAACATCGCTGGAAGCAGTAATAAATGGACTAAGACATGACGTCTCTTTAAATGAGCGAATTCATGAGCAAGTACAAATAGCAGCTCATTTTCCCGATGCTCCTCGAGCATATCAAACACTTCAGAATAGAGAACGACCATGTTCTTTCCAAAAAAACGACTTGCAAATGCATTTAAGACACCTGTAGATTCAATAACGTATATCGAGGGGACCTTCTCTAGCCCCATTTCATTCGATAGATTTGCCGCCTTTTCATAAAACTCAGGAAATTGCTTTTCACTCAGCTTAACCCCATTGCGGCGAATGGATGCCATTGATAATGCATGAAAGAAATAGGAAACTGCAATAAGCCCAAGAATAATGAAAATCCCTATTATCGAAAAAGCAAGAGCTATATAGGTGATGATACTCACTACTAGAGTAAGTCCAAAATAGATTTCTTCTTTCCGATGTACTAGCCGGTTCTTTAATTCACTTTCTACCAACACCATTTTCCTCCTTAAATACAGATATAACGATTATATGTGAAAGTAGAGTGTAACTCTATGTTAAATTTTTACTTATTTAACCAGTAGGCACAATTCAACATTAGTATTAAAATAGCACTAAGTATATTTTATATCCTGGAGGTCTGTTACTTCATGAACACGGAAAGTAAGCTTGCACAGACTACTAAACCCTTCTTAAAGCAATTCTCTTGTCCAGTTGAAGGAACAGTAGATGTCATCGGAGGAAAATGGAAAAGTGTAATTATCTATCATTTACTTGATGGAAAGAAGAGGTTTAATGAACTAAAAAAATTAAATAATGGGATTACGCAAAGAATGCTGACACTGCAACTTAGAGAGCTCGAAACGGATGGAATTGTTCATCGTGAAGTATATCCAGTTGTCCCACCAAAGGTAGAGTACTCCCTAACCGAATTCGGTCAATCATTAGAGCCACTCATTCTAATGATGAGGGAATGGGGATCCATTCATATGGAAAAGGTATTAAGCAATCGTGGAACTCAGGAAGAGTAGATAAGGAATGGCTAAAGGCCATTCCTATCGAATCCATTCCACAATATCACTCATTGGCTGTCTAGTTTTCCCATACTTCGGTTCTACTACGCGATAGCCAAATGCCACCATAACAGACAGCTCGAGATTGTCATCTTTCAAGATTCCTTCTTCTTTAAGAATTACTTCTAGTTTCTCCTTGTCAAAGCCTTCCATCGGGCAAGAATCAATGCCGATTTGAGCTGCACTCGTCATCATATTCCCTAAAGCTATATAAGATTGCTTTGTAGCCCAATCAAACACTGCACGCTCCGATTCTAATAGGTTGAAATCAGATTCTTGGAATTGTTTATAGAATTGATGTCTCATTTTTTGTCCTTCACTAGGTATTTGCATAATATCATCCATCATATACTTGATGTAGTCCGAATCATAATGCATATCCTTTACAGTTCGTGACAACACAAGAACAAAATGACTGGCTGTTTTTAATTGTCCTTGAGCTCCCCAAGCAGCGGGCATTAGCTTTTCTCGTAGCTCTTGGTTTTGCACGATAATAAATTTCCACGGCTCGTATCCGAATGAAGATGGAGATTGTCTTCCTGTTTCTAAAATAAATTCAAAATCACTGTCCGAAATCTTTTTAGTTGGATCAAATTCTTTTGTTGCGTGTCTAAATTGAAAAGCCTCTAATATCTCTTGTTTCTTTTCACCTAACTTGTTGTTCATCCTTTGTTTCCCCTTTCGAAGATGCTTTTTTTACAATGAGACTTGCTTCGATACCTTGATGTTGAAATTATGGATTTCAACATCACAATTGAATGGACCATCAGAAAACAGCCCAAAATATGGTTGTTTGAAGTATCTTTTTTGTAGAAGACAGAAGTTTTGTTGAGCATCCCTCTTTCCGTCAAATTCATCTTAAAACGAAAGAGTAATAATGAAAAGTACGCACATTTTTGTTGTATAGTATCAAAAAATATACTATTGGAACGAAAGAAAAACCTAGAGTCGTGTCCTCTAGGCTCTCACTTACTGTCTAAGAATGAGATGCTCTGTATACTTAGGTAGCTGCTCCAAGCGATTTTGTAAAAAGGTTGGCTGTATATTTAGATGCTTGACCTGCTCAATTGGTATCCATTGAAACAGAAATTCCTTCTGTTGATCTTGAATGACAAAAGGCGTTCCCCCTTTTTCAATGAATGAGCTTCCTTGTAAGGCTCCTTTGTAATATAAGCCGATTTCGTGAAATTGGTGTTTATCAAGAATAAAGAAATTTTCTACGATCCATAACAATGACTCTACATGTAGGACTGCACCTATCTCCTCTTTCAATTCTCTTCTCAAGGCTTCAGCACCACTCTCCATCATCTGTACACGTCCACCAGGAAGAAACCAGTAATCCTCCTCTTTCCCTCTATTTAGTAAAATGTGTCCTTCTTCTATACAAACGGCAGCCGCTCGATAATTAAAACACTGATTTCCCTTTACAAAAACAAGATCCAAGTACTCATCTCCTTGTATAATGGACAGAAGGAATTATCCTCTCCTGTTACATTCCCTTTTATTGTTAATCATACCACTAACTTTTCTGAAACAAGAAAAAATGCAAAGACTCCCTTGGCACTTGCCCAAGAGAGTCTTCTCTAATATCCTCTTTTGACGTATAGACAGTGTGATCAGCATGCTACACCTTATTCAAACGTTCCTTTCACAATTGCTGCTCCGTTTTCAACCATTTTGGTACCTAGTGCAAAAACAGTTTGTACAGAAAGAGTAGCTTGATCCAGTAGAACGAGGTCCGCGTCTTTGCCTTCGGCGATCGTCCCCTTTTGCTGTAGCTTAAGGATGGAGGCTGGGTTTTTTGTAATCACGGAAATGGCATCCTCTATTGAAACCCCTTCATGTACTATTGCGTCTCGTACTTCTTGATAGAGTGTTGCTACTTTACCTAGCTGAAGACCAATTAGTTCTCCCTCTGCATTGAAATCAGGAAGGCTTGCTTGTCCGTCAGATGTAAAGGTAATTTGAGAGATAGAAACACCTTCGTCAAGCATGATTTTAAGTCCCTTGCTGCATTTTACTTCCCCTTCTTCTAGAAATTTAGGGATCGAGCTAGTGGTAAAATCGACAAATCCGCCTTTTTTAGCATAGCGTATGCCTTCTTGAAACAGATGAGGGTTCCGATTAATATGTGTTGGGTAGAACTGTTTAATTGGTATGTCCGTAGTTTCTACTACTTCTTCAAGGAGTTTCAAGTGGTCATAGCTGTCACCTACATGAACATTTACGATTCCCGCTTTTCCAGAAAGCATGCCCCCTACTCGAGCAGCAGAAGCAATTTTGGCCATTTCTTCTACTGTCGGTTGTGACGATCGGTGGTCAGCGATGGCTATTTCCCCCACCCCAATAATCTTATCGATTAAGATTAAATCATCTTCTATTTTACCTGTTAGCGTCCTTACAGGAACTTGATAAGAACCTGTGTGAATATAGCAAGTTAGTCCTTCTTCCTCTAGTGCGCGAGCTTTTGCGACTAGATTGGTCATTGTTCTCGTAGTACCGTCTGTTCCAATGACTCCCACTAACGTTGTAATCCCTGACAAGGTTGCATCTGTCAGCTGGATTTCCGGGGTACGCGTTTTATAGCTACCTTCCCCGCCGCCGCCAATAATATGAACATGTGAATCAATGAAGCCTGGAACAGCTATTTTCCCTTCTGCATCGACCACTTCCACATCTACAAAATCAGTTGGTATGTCAATGTAATCCTTGATATAACCGATTTTGTTATGTACGAGTAATAGATCTTTTTTGCCTAGATGTTGCGGAGCATATACTTCAGCATTTTTGATTAGTGTTAACAAGATAAATCCCCTTTCTGCTAGTCTATTGATGATTTCAGCAAGTTCTCGAATAGGGAAATCCTCTCTTCTCTCCTATTCGAGAACACTCTTTTAGTTAAAGAGGTTGTTAGAAGCCGATTAGGACAGCGCCAATAACAAAGATTGAAGATACAGCTACAAGAATCAATAGAAACTTGAAGATGAATTTAGCCCATGTACCCCAATCAAGTCTAGCTGCACCAAGCGTTCCAAGTAATGCAGCAGAGGTAGGTACAAAGATATTCGTCAAGCCGTCTCCAAGCTGGAAAGCAAGTACTGCAACCTGTCTCGACACGCCAGCGATATCTGCAAGCGGTGCCATTAATGGCATCGTTAACGCCGCCTGACCGGATCCTGAAACAACAAAGAAATTGAATACGGACTGGAACAAATACATAAACCACGCAGAGATTGCCGCCGGGAAATCCCCTACCACTTGGCCAGCTCCATAAAGAATGGTATTTAACACCGATGGGGCATCCGGGCTATCTCCACCAAGAATAATGACAATCCCTTTTGCCATTCCCACCACCAATGCTGCTGGAAGAAGATCTTTTGCACCATTGATAAACCCTTCTGCAATATCGTCCATCTTCATATTATTTAACTTAAACACAACTGCAATTAATCCTGCTACTAATCCAATGGTAAAGAATTGTGAAGCGATTTCTGGAATATAATACGCGTGCTCCACAACCCCCCATACAATCCAGGCTATTCCAGCTGCAATTGTCAGTAGAACAAGACCATGACCAAGGGTAAATTTGACTTTAATCTTCTCTATTTTCATATCATTCCTAAAATAGTGGTCAGATTCATAGCTAAGGGATTTAAGCGGATCTTTCTTTATACTAGCAGCATAGCGCCACGTATATATGATACCAATTAGTGTGAATACAGCCCACATTCCCATACGAAAAGGAGTGCCTGATAAGACAGGTACACCTGAAACCCCCTGCGCAATCGCTACGCCAAACGGATTCATCCATGATGTAGCAAATCCAATTTGTGTAGCAACATACGTAATCATTACACCTGTAATAGCATCATAGCCCAACGCAACCATTAAAGGAACGAGAATCATTGCAAAAGCAATCGCTTCTTCGCCCATTCCAAAAACGGCTCCGCCTAAAGAGAATAAGAAAAACATAATCGGTACTATGAGAATTTCTCTTCCCTTCGTTCGATCTATTACACTTAAAATTCCCTCTTCAATTGCACGAGTCTTCATGATAATTCCAAAAGCTCCACCTATAATTAGAATAAATGCTACGACTCCCACTGCAGAGCCCCATTTATCACCAGAGACAAGCCCTTCAAATACATAATTTAAAAATCCTGCTCCACCTCCAGGCTCAAAGAGGCTTGTTCCTTCTCGAAGAGGATTCCCCTCTTCATCCTTCACCATCTCAAAACTATCTGGAATTAACACGGTCTTTGTTGATTCTGCCCCATTTTGAGTATAAGTTACCTCTTCTGTCTGAAATTGCCCGACAGGAACTAAGTAGGTTACGAGAGCTGCAAGAACGACTACAAAGAACACAATGACAAATGTATGTGGTACTTTCCACACTTTATTCTTTTCCTTCATCCTTTTTCCTCCTTTTTTAATTTGGGCTGTCTTCTATAATTTTCGATTTCCAACTACTTTTCCAGCTACTTATCATTCCCATTTCATCTTTCTCCTAGAAAACAGCCTTTTTATCTACTTTTTCTTAATGCAATTTTCATGCCACATTAAAAATTCAGAAAATAAGGAAAAATTTAGTTTAATGGTTTGTTAACGGGTGTTTTTACTGTTACAATTATACCCATTAAAACCCAAAAAGGTGGTACTCATGAAAAAGGAATTCGTTTTGCTAGCTGGTACAAAGGAAACTTGTAAGGCATTGGCAGAGCAACTAAGGAGCATGCTCGGACCATTTGTACGAATAAAGGCGTATGCCTCTGAGGAAACTCTTCCTTCTTTAATCGAACATTCACTCGTTGTGTACTCCTCTTATCTGATTCATGAAGAAGTAAAGCATATCATTGCTCCAACATGCACGGTGATTGTGGCACATCGTACAATCAATACCCAATATGTTGATTCACTCCTCGAACTACCTAAAGGCACAAATGTTCTTTTAGTAAATGATTTTCCAGAAAGTGCAAAGGATTCAATTGACACACTAAATAGACTGGGGATTAATCATCTCCATTATTCCCCTTATTCACCAGGTACTGAACTGCCAAGCGATATAGATATTGCTGTTTCTCCAGGGGAAGTAGAGCTGATTCCATCCTCCATCCCAACCAAACTAAACCTTGGTGTCCGTTTAATTGATATACATACGATTATGGATATCGTTCATTATTTTAAGCTTCCAGAAGAGGTCAGTATTAACATAACAGATAATTACACAGGTCGAATAATTGACCTTAGTAAAAAGCTGTCCGTACTCAAGCAGGAAGCAGTGAAATTAAACCACTATTTGAAAAGAATCGTGGATGGAGTAAATGATGGAATTCTAGCATACGATGCTTTTGGAACGATATCCGTTTTTAATGAAACACTGAAGAAAATGACTGGAATTTCACCAGATTATGCGCTTAATAAAAATGTAAACCAGGTCTTTAAGAATATCGAGCTCCTTCAATTTTTACTAAAAGGAAAGTCAGATGAGCCTGAGGCGTTCACTGTTAGACAAACGAATGTAATGGTTCATCGTTTTTCGATAAAGAGCGAAAACACAACTTTGGCTACCTTCAAGGATATGGATGAAACCATAGAAATGGAGAAGCGGATGAAACAGGAATGGCAAAGGAAGGGATATGTTTCAAAATATACTTTTCAAAGTGTCCTAGGGGAAAGTCCTATTCTAAAAGAGACCGTCCGTGTTGCCAAAAAGCTTGCAAGCACAGAGCTCCCAATCTTAATCCAAGGAGAAAGTGGCACTGGAAAAGAATTGTTCGCAGGCGCCATCCATACTGAATCCACTAGAAGAAATGCTCCTTTCCTTGGCCTTAACTGTAATGCGCTTTCTGAAGAATTGCTAGAGAGCGAATTATTTGGATACGAAGAAGGGGCATTTACAGGTGCTAGAAAAGGCGGGAAGAAAGGGGTTTTTGAACAAGCTGATGGAGGAACTCTTTTTCTCGATGAAATTGGCGATATCAGCATGAAATTACAAGCGCGCCTTCTAAGGGTGCTAGAAGAATCCGAGATTCGCAGAATTGGCGGGAATCAAAATATTCCCGTTAATGTACGGATTGTTGCTGCTACAAACCGAAACCTAAAAGAAATGATAGCAGATGGACGTTTTCGTGAAGATCTCTTTCACCGCTTAAAAGTCCTTTCCCTATCCTTACCTTCCCTAAGACAAAGAAAAGAAGATATCCCAAGCTTGATACAAGCTTTTATCCATCAAAGTCACAAGCCAACCGCTACGATAGACCAAGGTACGATAGAAAGGATGACGAGGATGGAATGGAAGGGAAACATAAGAGAGTTGCGGAATACGGTACAGTATATGGTAACTGTCTCTGATGGGAGCATCATCACTTCCGTTGATCTTCCTCCAGACTTGGATGAACAAGTCCAAAGCTTGCCCCTACTATTAGAATACAGCAAGAATAAACCTGAGCATCTACTGTTATTAAAGAGGATTGCGGAGCTAAATGACAAAGGAATCCCTGCAAGCAGGAAAAAACTTTCCGCCATGACACTAGAAACCTCCACTCCACTGACAGAACAACAGGTCAGGCTCAGACTCAAGGAGCTGGAGAAGCAAGGGTATGTCCTCATTCATAAAGGGAGGACAGGTACCCTCCTTACAGAAAAGGGTGCTGGATTACTGTATTAACAGAAATAGCTGATTCCATTAAGGGCAACCCCTCTCAGAATCAGCTATTCCTTTTTTACTTCATTTATTAAATAGACTAATAAAAACATCTGCAATTTCCGGATCAAACTGACGGCCTTTGTTATTCTTGATTTCTTCTAAAGTATGTTCTATCGATAATTTATCTCTGTAGATTCGTTTCGATGTCATTGCATCATATGTATCTGCAATGGCAATGATCCTTGCAGATAAAGGGATCCTCTCTCCACACAGCCCTTTGGGATACCCTTTGCCATCGTATCGTTCGTGATGATATAATACACTATCTAACACGCTGTTATTAGAAAAAACTTTAATATGCTTGATGATATTATATCCAATGAGGGTATGCTGCTTGATTTGTTCATATTCACTCGCATCTAATTTCTCTGTTTTTAATAAGATCTTTTCTCGAATGCCTATTTTCCCTATATCGTGTAAGAGAGCACCAATTCGAATCTCTTCGCATTGTTTTGCAGACAGTCCCATTTTCTTTCCCATTTCAACTGAAAGTCTCGATACATTCTTAGAATGGTCGAGCGTATATGGATCTCGAGAATCCAGTGCATTTGCCAGAGCCACGACCAAATCTAAATTGCTAAGCAGTGCCTTTCGGTAGTGCCTCATTAACCATACAGATAAAAACAAGATGAGCTGATAAACAAATAAATGCACGAAAAATTCAGTAAAGGATAGCGAAGCATCAGATAATAAATATAGTCTTAGCAAAACAATGATCGTCGCCCCAATTATAAGCAACCAAATGGGAAGTTGATAAAAACCTATCCCCCAAAAGATAACAATCAGAATGAAAAAAATAAAGAATGAATCATTTTTTGAAAAGAACAGATTGATAGTCATACTTCCTACCAACAGAAAAATAAAAAGACATCTCGAAAGAACGATGTGTTTTTCCATAAATTCCAACAACCTTTTCTCGATAAGAACTCCATACTATTTTATTATGTTCTCCCATCCCTAAGGAACTATCCTCTACTGTTTATCAAATAATAATCCCGCTATATATTCCTTTAATTCCATTTTAACTTCTTCAAATGGTTCATCTACTAACTCTCCGACTACTTTGCCACCTGGAATTTTTATTGAAATAGGAATCCCCCATAGTGTATGTCCACAATTCCATATTTTTATCAAATGCAGGTCAAGTAGTTCTCCACTTTTATCAGTAAACCCTATAGAGATAGACGAGCAATACCCGGGAAGGAAAGGATCTTCCCCTTCTATATCAACTCCCCCACAAACCACCATATTTCTTTTCCTAAAAGTGGGCTGATATTCAACAATCACTTTTTCAATAAATTCGTTAAGCTCTATTTCTAGGGATTTGATTCTGTTCTTGAGCTCTAGTGTGAAATCCTTCTGTTGATATTCCATCGTAAGCCCCTTTCTATAGATATTACTCATATTATACTCTGATAAAAAGGCCCCCTTATCCAAAGGGAGCCTTTCTCATTCCGATATTATTGAAGGCTTAGCACGAGCCCTAAATACCCTGTTAAAACAAATAAAAGAATCATTAAATACGTAACGGCAACTGATGCTCTTTTAACAAATGATAGTAAGATCGAAACTAAACAAACCAATGACAGTCCGAAAAATGATAGGCTGATGCTATTTATCGCAAACTGGACGGAAAGCTCTGGAACGATGCTTCCTCGATAGATCAATGAAAACAGTTTGGTAGCGCCCTCCGATTTAATTGTGACGGCTAGATCGTGCGGAGGTGATTGTTGTCCAAGGGCTGCTGTAATAGAGAAAATCAAGAGAATGACGATACTTTCCGCTTGAGCCCAAGGCTTTGGATTGTAGCTTGAGTCCTTCACTAATCTCTTTTGGATTAGAAAGCTATTGATAAATGCATAAGCCATTAATGGAATAATTAATATATGCTTGAATAAGAGTGTTTGTCCATATGAAATGCTCCAAGTGTTTGGATATTCGTTAAAGTCGACAACCAGCGACATAAGGACGAGCCCTGTTAAAACAGTTACACCAAAGGAGACAATAGCTACTGGACGAAACCACTGAAGAAACAGAAGCCAGTTGGAATAGGTACGCGAAAACCAGCTGACCATTAGTAAGACACCTACCCAAACAGTGACAGCGGTAAAGTGTGCTGTATGAGCCATCAAGCCTTTCCATTGATCCAGTGAACTCGCATGACTAGACCACCCAAGAGCTACTATTAACATAAATGTGATGAATATACCGAACCAAGCATATAAAGGCTTTCTACGATAATCAACCCAAACGAGATAGATAAACAAGAAGGTAGCGACTATATACGTGAACAACCAAGATTTTCCCACTTCAAACGTAAAAAGAACGGATTGAAGGGTAGGTAATAAGCCCCTATCTTGATAAAAATAGTGAACAACTGAGGCCAACGGAACAAAGGAAAAAACAGCTATTCCTCCTGTTGCAACCATCATCCATCCCTTTGAAGCCTGTATGTCTGGCTTATGAGATATGGGCACCAAGCTTAATAGAAAGGCACCCATTAGTATGGAAAAGCATAAATAAAGAAAAGTTTCGCTGATAATAGAGAGCAGAAACATCATTCACTCTTCTTTTTAAAGATGATAAAGAACATGCCAGTCAGAATGAGCCCAATGATCACTAACATAATAATCAATATGGAAAACGGCATAGAGCTCTGCTCCGTATCAGATGCTTCTTCGGAAAATGAGGAGGACGAGCTAGTACTTTCTTCCATTTCTTTCTCTTCTTCTGTTGCTGCCGATTCATCCGTAGGATCAATTTCTTGTTCTTCCGTCGACTCTTCAGCTTCCTCTATATCAACAACGAAAGAAAACGTTCCATCAATCAAGTGTCCATCTGCACCAATAATGCTCCATTGTACGGTATATTCTCCGTTATCTAATGCCCGTTGAACACTACCTTTCATTTGGTTATCATTCAGCGCAATATCCCCTATTGGTACCTTAACTCCACTAGGGTCTACGAGTTCAAAGGTACTTCCCTGCTCAATTTTCGTTTCAAAAGTGAATGTCATTTCTTTAACTGGTTCTGTTAGAACATCACCGTCGTTAGGATTAGAGGATTCCAACCCTGTATGAGCAAATGCGGTGTTCGCAAGTCCAAACAGAAACAGGCATAAGACGAGAATTTTTTTAAACATATTCAACCTCCATATAGTAATAACCGCTTTCTATTTTAGCAGAGAGATGTCATTTAACAACGAATATGTGATTGCGATTTGTGACATTTCAGCAAACTATTCCTAAATCTTGCCTATTTTATGACTTTTTAAAACTCTTGTTTGACCAAACCGCTCGGGTTCGCATATACTAATAATCAAATAGACGTTTGAATGTTAAGGAGGAATTTCTTTGAAGCCTAAAGATGTATGCGAAACGGCTTGTGTAGACGAACCAAAAGTGAAACGGGTAAAAGAGGAGATTTCTCAACAAAATACATTAGAAGTATCGAAGATATTCAAAGCTTTGTCAGACGACACGCGCATTAAAGTAGCTTATTCATTAAGTGTAGAAGATGAATTATGTGTATGTGATGTAGCGAATATTGTAGGCTGTTCAACCGCCACGGCGTCACATCACTTAAGACTACTTCGAAATATGGGATTAGCCAAATATCGAAAAGAAGGAAAGTTGGTATATTACTCTTTAGATGATGATCATGTAAGACAGCTCATTCAGATTGCCTTTGAGCATCAAAAGGAGGTGGCTGCTCGTGGATAGAGCATTGGTACAAGAAAAAAATGTATACCGTGTTCAAGGATTTTCCTGAGCTAGCTGTGCGAATAAGTTCGAAAAGAACGTAAAACACCTGGATGGTGTTTCAGATGCTAGTGTCAATTTCGGTGCAGCAAAAATTACGGTTTATGGAGATGCATCCATAAAGGAGCTTGAAAAAGCGGGTGCATTTGAAAACTTAACAATTATTCCTGAGAAAGAACGATTTGAAAAAGTGAAGAATCCATTTTGGAAGGAGCACTCTAGTGTAATTGCTTCTTTTGCATTTTTACTTATTGGGTGGGTATCCGGGTTTTTATATGGAGAAGAAAATAGTGCATCCATTTTGGCATATGCAGCTGCTATCTTAATCGGTGGATACCGCTTGTTCCTAACGGGTATTCAAAACCTCGTACGACTTCAGTTTGACATGAAGACCTTAATGACAATTGCCGTTATTGGTGCTGCTTTTATAGGAGAATGGGGGGAAGGAGCAACTGTTGTCATCCTCTTTGCCATAAGTGAAGCGCTAGAAACATACTCGATGGATAAAGCACGGCAATCGATTCAGTCACTGATGGATATTGCTCCGAAAGAAGCGCTGATTCGCCGTAGCGGGCAAGAAATGGTGATTCACGTTGATGAGGTCCAGGTCGGTGACATTATGATCGTTAAGCCTGGCCAAAAAATCGCCATGGATGGTGTCATTACAAAAGGACACTCAGCTATCAATCAAGCTGCTATCACAGGTGAGTCTGTACCTGTTTCAAAGACAATCGATGACGAGGTGTTTGCTGGAACGCTTAATGAACAAGGGCTTCTAGAAATAAAAGTGACCAAACATGTGAATGACACCACGATCGCGAAGATCATTCACCTGGTAGAAGAAGCACAGGCAGAACGCGCACCCTCCCAAGCGTTTGTTGACAAATTCGCGAAATACTATACCCCAGTCATTATGTTAGTGGCTCTAGGAGTAGCAGTTGTTCCTCCACTGTTTGGTGCAGATTGGAATACATGGATCTACCAAGGATTAGCCGTATTAGTAGTTGGATGTCCTTGCGCGCTCGTTGTATCAACACCCGTCGCAATTGTGACAGCGATCGGAAATGCTGCCAAGAATGGTGTATTAATAAAAGGCGGTATTTATCTCGAAGAAATGGGTTCAGTTCAGGCGATAGCCTTTGATAAAACAGGTACCTTAACTAAGGGTGTCCCGGTTGTCACAGACTTTGTCTCAAAGGTCGATCATTCGAGTGATCTATTCACAATCATTGCCGCTTTAGAAAATGGGTCTCAGCATCCACTCGCTTCGGCCATTATGAAGAAAGCAGAAGCTGAACAATTAGCCTATCAGCTGGTAGATATAGAAGACTTTTCTTCGATTACTGGAAAAGGGATTAAAGGGATGGTGAACGGCGAGAACTACTTTGTTGGTAGCCCTACTCTCTTTGAGGAAATCCTTACAGATGGAATACAGACTGATATAAAGAAGAACATTGAAGACTTACAAAGCCAAGGAAAAACGGTGATGGTGGCGGGAACAGAAAAGAACATACTTGCTTTAGTAGCTGTTGCCGATGAAGTAAGAGAAAACAGCCAACTCGTCATTGAAAAGCTCCATGCGTTAGGAATTGAGAAAACCATCATGCTCACTGGAGACAATGCAAGAACCGCTCTGGCAATCGGAAAACAAGTCGGCGTATCTGATATACAAGCGGATCTATTGCCACAAGATAAGCTCAGCTATATGAAAGAGCTCCGGAGTACTTACGGCCGTGTATCCATGGTCGGCGACGGAGTTAACGATGCACCTGCCCTAGCTGCTTCTACCGTAGGTGTTGCAATGGGAGGAGCAGGTACCGATACCGCTCTAGAAACGGCAGACGTAGCTTTAATGGCCGATGATCTAGGAAAGCTTCCTTTCACGGTTAAGCTAAGCAGAAAAGCATTAACGATCATTAAGCAGAATATTACCTTCTCTTTAGGAATTAAATTACTCGCATTATTGCTCGTCATTCCAGGCTGGCTCACACTCTGGATCGCCATATTCGCAGACATGGGAGCAACCCTGTTAGTAACCTTAAATAGCTTGCGACTCCTTCGAGTGAAGGATGAGTAAGGAATAAAGCTTCCCCCTTTGCGGGAAGCTTTTTTTATTGAAGATTAGGAGGTGAGTAAGGTTCACAACAATTTATATAAAGGACTTTCTTTAAAAAGCTCGAAATAGTATTCAACCCCATACTAGAAAGGATGAGCTAATTGAGCCTAGAACATAAGGAAGTAGAAGCTTTCTCCATCAAGGAAATTGCTGTGTCGTTCCTTCAACTTGTAGCAAGCGGGAATGTTCGACAAGCGTACTCCAGTCATGTGTCTCCAGACTTTTGTCATCACAATCCCTATTTTCGTGGAGATAAAGATTCACTTATGATTGCAATGGAAGAAGATGCAGCTTCGAACCCTAAGAAGGAGCTTGAGATTAAACGTGTTCTTCAAGATGGAGATCAAGTGGTCGTTCATTCTCATGTGAAACAAACCCCTGAAGACCTCGGCTGGGCTATTGTTCATATATACCAATTCCATAAAAATCGCATAGTTGAATTGTGGGATATCGCTCAGCCAATACCTGAGAATTCCCCTAACGAGAATGGGGTATTTTAAATTCGCCAATAGAAACCCTTTGAAGTATGGTTAGGTGAAGAAACCGATGTACAGCTTACTTTAGACTCCTTCAAGTAACCGATCGCATAAAAAAAGCTTCCAAGCAAAAAGGAAGTTTTTTTATTTTCAATAGTTGACCATCTTAGCTATTGAACGTCCCACCATGATAGCAATAGTACGTTGTAGCCTTTAGCGCTCTTAGGTTTTCCAATGATTGTTCAGCCTTCTCCAAATCTAAACAAAAATGCGGGTTTGCAACCTCTAACTGACGATGTTCACAGATCGCTGCATCTCCAGTAATGACACTCTTTAATGCTGGGAAGTATAACGAAATATGTCCTGATGTATGCCCTGGAGTTGCGATGATCTTGCATTGATTCTGCAAGATCAAGTCTCCATCAGAAACTTTCTCATCTATCTCTACAGTCTTCAAGGTCGTTAATTGCTGAATAAACCAGTGGCCAAACTCTTTCTCTCCTTCCGGCATTGTTTCCAGCATGGCTTCTGCTTGCATTAATCGTTCAGACTTACGTTCCCCACGAATAGAGGGAGCTTCAATTCCACTTGCTATTAAACGAACTGAAGGATATTTTTCTTTAAAATCATACAAAGAGCCAATATGATCATCATCAAAGTGAGTGATGATGATATTCTTTAGGTTCTCTAACTCAAACCCATGTCTGACGATTTCGCTTTCAATAAGCGGCATGAAATTTGGATAGCCTGTATCGACTAAAGTCAATTCGCTCCCCATCACTATTAAGCTAGGGTAGATTCGATTCGTTTGCTCGTTAAACTCAAATTCTATTGGTAATTCTATAATCCTCATAACTCTCCCCCTCTATATTTTCAGTGGAAAAAACAAAATGAATCCCTTTAAATAGGTGAACTATTACTCAACATGGGTTGGTTCATGGTAACATAATTGTAAAATAAAGGTTTATCCATTGACCGCGTTTTTCTACCAGTAGATTAATAACAGGAGGAACGCCAGGAACTAGTGATGAAGGATGTCTTCATTTACTGATACGTTTTCTTTTTTCAAAGTGAACAATCCGAACTGGGAAGTTCAATCGGATTGTATCGTAAAATGTCTAACAACTTCTGAATAGATTTTAAAGGAGGAAATTAATCTGAAGAAAACTCTAAAAATCTTTCTATTCATCCTGTCAACCTATGCCATTCTGCTTAGTATCTATAGCTTCCATCATCCTGATGGAAGCTATACTAATCTATTATTATTCCTTTTATCTTTTATTCTTGTGTTTACGGTCTTCATACATTATCTTGACAAGCGATTATAAAACCTAGCGGGTAAAACGTAAAACGCTTGAAAGAATCAACCCAATCACCGATTCTTATTTTGATGGAATCGGTGATTGGGTTGCAACTTATGATTTCCGCAAAATCTTTTCCATAGCCTTTCCCTTAGCTAACTCATCAATTAGCTTATCCAGATAACGAATTTCACGCATCGTCGGCTCTTCTATGTTCTCTACGCGAACACCACAAACCACACCTTTAATCAATGAACGTGAGGAATTCATTTCAGAAGCTTCAGCAAAGAACGTCTCGAAATCTGTCTTTTTTTCCAATTGCGCTTCTAACTCATCCTGACTGTACCCTGTTAGCCAGCAAATGATTTCATCGACCTCTGCCTTCGTCCGTCCTTTTTTCTCTGCTTTTGCAACATAATGTGGATACACGCTCGCAAAACTCATTGTATAAATCCGGTGCTTCTCCATCATAACCCCTCCATCCTCTTATTTTCTTTAGTATAACATGGAAACAATTGGCTCAAACGTTGCGGGGATAAATAAGATGAGCTTAGCTATTATCGGGAAGAAGGAATGCTGGAATAGGAGGTAAGGTAGTGGATACTCTAGTTAGAGCTTCTAGAATTCAAGAACGTTCCATGGTCTCGTCATATTCTACATGGTTTGAATAACGAAACTCCCTTTTGTTGAAGACTTGAATTCAAGGTAAACAAAATAAAAATAACCAATTCAAGTAAATACGCAGGCCCTGCTCGGCGATCCATAAATATTTAGACGTCGTACCTCTCTAGAGAATGTAATGCCTTTCTAAAGAAGTACTTTCAACTGAGCAATGCTCGCTAACATGTGAGAAAACGTTCATTTTGAGGTCTTTGATATTACGCGCTTCCGAATTAGCTGCCATTCGTATGAATGCTTAATAAAGTCCACAACAAACTACATATAACGAAGAAAATACGGTTTTCATAAAAACGTAAAAATGGATCAAATCACCCAATCATTGCTATTATTCACTATAATTTACGATTCGTTCTGCCGCCTTCCTTGCTCCGGAAATATTCCTTGCTGTCGGTCCTATTTCAAGTTCCGCTAATGGTCCGGATACATATAAATGGGGACACCATTCTAATCCTTGATTGACAATGGGGTATCCACAAGTAGCACACGCCAAATTTTCTTTCTGAATCAACTGTTTTAACCAGCCTTTTTCCGGAAGCTTGGACTCAAATCCAGTGGCTAAGATGATGTGCTTGAAAGCAAAATCTCCCGAACCGCCTTTAAGGTTTATACTAATTTCATGATTATGTTTGTTTGCCGCTTCAACCTCATCAAAAACTAAACGTAATGCTCCTTGTTTCTCCAATCTTATTAACTTCTGATAGATATCATTAGGAATTGATCCCTTGTGACGCGCATTCGTAATTTCTTCTCTACGCATTTTATAATCTTCTATCTCAGAAAAGAATTTCATGTTTTTCGGACCTAGCCAACCTGGATCACTATCAAAACCATGTACACGAAACCGATGACGTGAAAGTAATGTAACTTTACCTGGAAACAATCCGCAAAGCTTAATTACCGTATGAGCGGCTGTTATTCCTCCTCCGACAACTAAAATAGGGGGGGTTAAGTCATTTAGGTTCGTTAGCTCTTCGCTAAAGATATGTGAGATGTGACTTGCTGATTCCTCGCCTAAGTCGTTAACCCATTTCGGAATATGTAGATCCTCATTCACACTAATGGAAATGACTAGATTATTTGATAAAACAGACTGGCCTTTATCCGTTTCAATCTTCCATTTTCCTTCTTCTTTATTTACATGGATGACTCTCCCTTGTTCCCAGCAATCTTTAAGGTGAACATTCGTAATAATGGAATCGCAATGTTCATTAAATAAAGCAAGAGAAGGCCTCTTATACTGACCATAAAATTCTGTATGATTGATTAGTTTCCTAAAGTTTTGAAGACTAAATGCATTCACATCTATATGATGTACAGAAGGGGAACGTAAATATTCCATACCTATTCTACTCGTGAGTTTCTTCCACTTTTCCATTGGTTCCTTATGCGAATCGATAATTAACAAATCATCAATTGTCGTTTTTCCGCTTTTGATTAAATAGTTAGCAATCGTACAGCCATGAATTCCGCCACCGATAATGACCCATTCAAACACTTTTGATTTCACCTTCTTACAAATCGTAATAATTACGTTTTATATTATATTATACGACTTATTTTGAAATCAAGTCTCCTATTTCCCTATAAATAAAATTCCAAGTAACTACCCAACAAATTTCTTGCGTCGTTCATAAGCAAAGGGAATCATCACCGCACCAAATATCGCGCATGCTTGATACATAGTTGAATATGAGAATAGATCAGCTATCGGCCCCATAATAACTCCGCCAAGCGATACACCTAAATCGGCCATGGCGATAAATAACCCCAGTAGGACATTTCGATTCAATTTAGGTAGGACGAAACTTAAATACGTTGTTAAAGTCGGATAGAGAAGTGCTTGAGCTACTCCCATTAAAACAGCACCAACGTAGAAAAACACGGAGCCTCCAGCTATAGAATAGCTTACGCACTGTGCCCCCAATGCTAATAAAAGCATCGTCCCCATCATAAAATCTGAGTGCCATTTGCCATCAGAAGGGATTTTTTTTCTTAACGTAAATCGAGAAATAACAACAGTTGCCGCCATCAGCATCAGATAAATTCCAGCATTTCCATTTTTTATTTGATCAGCATATAGAGGGATAAATACAGTAATTGCTCCAAATACCATTGAACCTACTAACATCAGTACACTACATTTAAATAAATGTGGATTTTTCACTAACTGGCCAAATGATTGAAGCATACCCACACCTTGCTGATCATTTTTTAAATTAGCCTGGGATTCTGCTTTATCCATTTTGGCACTATACCCAAATACTCCTGTAAAAATGGCAATTGCTATCATGACAATTGCAAAGTTTTCCATTCCATTCTGCCAAATACCTAATGCCAATAAAGGTCCAATAATGCCTGGTATATACGAAAATAAGGAATAAAGTGATATCCCTTGAGAACGATCCTCCTCTGGCAGTGCATCAATAATGCCTATTTGTAATGCCATTGAAAAGAAAGCAGTTGATACCCCTTGTAGCATACGAGCAACTAAGTAACCGCCTAGCCCAGTTACCGTATATAAGATCAAAGCGAATCCATTGATAATAAGAATAATGCGCAGCACGTTTATCGGCCCATGTTTTTGGATGATATGACCCGCCCATGGTCTAAAAAACATGGTGGTAAACAAATATGCCCCCATAATCATTCCGATTGTTGTATTGGTGGCTCCCAATGCTCCCCCTTGTAACGGGATAATAACATTTAATATCGAATTGGCACTAAAATACAGAAGTACTAACAGGTACAAACGTAGAAAAGGCCAGGACATAGCTCCACTCACAATTCTTCCTCCATCTATCTAATAAGTCTGTTGCTTATAGCAATGTATTAAAAAGTGATTAATGACTGTAATAATTTTTTCGCATAAACAGACTGTACATCCTTTAATTGTTCAATCCCAACGATCTCTTCAATTTGTCCATCTCTAAAAATAATCAGTCTGTCGCAAATATAAGCAGCCGCCTGTATATCATGCGTGATAAAAATGTAACTCATATGGTAGATTCTTCTTAATTCCTTAAGCAATTCAAGAACTTGTGTTTGAACGGATACATCTAATGAACTAATTGCTTCATCCAATATAATACATTTTGGTTCAGTTGAAATAGCCCTAGCAATACACACTCTTTGAACCTCTCCTCCTGATAACTCATGAGGGTATTTGTTTCGATAAGAAGTAGGTAATCCAACTTGGTTTAATAGCTGAACAACCTTCACTTTATTTTCTCTTCTACTCTTGTTCAGAATTTGCATTGGTTCCAAGATTGCATCCTCAACAGTATAGAAAGGATTAATGGAAGATTTATAGTCTTGAAAAACAGCGCTTATGCTACCTAGTCTTACTTTTCTATCTTCTACAATCTTTCCATCAAGTGAAACCATTCCACTATCTGGCTTTTCAATTCCTAATAACAAACGTCCTAACGTCGATTTGCCGCTTCCACTTTCTCCGATAATTCCAAGACATTCTCCATTCTTACATTCAAAACTAACACTCTTTAATACCTCCTGCTTCTCTGAAGAAAACCATCCACCTTTTTTATAGGTTTTCCCAACACTATCGACCTTCAGCAATTAGTAACCCCTCCCCCATTACTTTCTTGAAATGATCACTAAGCGCCAATCTAGTAGATACTAAATATTTTGTATACTCGTGTTGAGCCTCTGAGAAAATGTCTTCCGTTTTCCCTCGTTCGATAATTTCTCCATCCTTCATCACCATCACTTCATCTGCAATCTTTCTCACAACACCCAAATCATGGGAAACAAATATCATGGAACAACCCATTCTTTTTCGCAACTGAATAAATTGGTCTATTACTTCATATTGTGAGATGGTATCAAGCGCTGTCGTCGGTTCATCTGCAAGTATCATATCCGGCTCTAAGACAATGGCCAATGCAATCATAACTCGTTGCAACATTCCCCCTGATAGTTGATGGGGATATTTGTTCATAATATCTCTCGGATTTTTCAACATGACACTTTCCATTGCTCTTGTCATTCTTAGCTCTATTTCGCTTTTACTCCATTTGAAGTGTTCAGCAAGTGTCTCTCTCAAATGAACACCAACCACACAAGAAGGATCGAAGGCACTCATCCCATTTTGCATGATCATACAGAGATTTTTCCCTCTCTTCTTTCTCATCTCTTTTCTAGAAAGTTCGCTAATGTTCTCTCCTTTAAAAAGGATTTCTCCCGACTGGTTAAGAGTGGGCCTGTTTAGTCTCATAATCGCTTTACAAGTAACAGACTTCCCACTTCCACTTTCTCCCACAATTGCAAGGCAGCTCCCTTCCTTTAAACCAAACGAACTATCGTGAATAATCTCTTTCCCCGAATTACTATCCCACACCTTTAAATTATTGACTTCCAATACATTCATCATTTAATTAGCCACCTCTTTTTGTTGAATCTTCCTCTTCGAAAGTGGTAAATTATTTTTATTACTTTTTTTGGAGTTTGCTAGCTTAGGATCTACAGCAACTTGAAGCGAATCAGACAAAAAATTACATGCAGACACCACAATAATAATGGCTAATCCAGGTGCTAACATTAACTCTGGCCTTGTAAACATCACTTCCCTTGATTCGTTTAACATCATTCCCCATTCAGCATTTGGAGCCTGTATGCCTAAGCCCAAAAATGAAAACCCTGAAATTTGCAAAATCATTGATCCTATAGACGTACTAGAAATTACTGCAATATCAGAAAAGGTAACGGGAATAATATGTTTATAAATTATTTTTATATGACTCGTACCTATTGCTTTAGAGAACTTCACATAATCTAGTTCAGCATACTGCATGACAGAAGTTCTAATGACTCGAGCGAACCATGCCCATTTAATTAAGGCAAATGCAATAAGAATGTTTTCAAGACCCACACCTAATACTCCAACAATCGCTAGTGCCATAACGTATCCTGGAAAAGATAACATCGTGTCACATAGTCTCATAATCACCGCATCGACTTTCCCTCTAAAATAGCCAGCTAGAAAACCTAAGATAGCCCCAATTAATACAGATATAAATAGAACAACTACTACCCACAATACACTTGGGCGAATGCCGTAGATGATTCTAGATAAAATACATCTCCCTAGATGGTCATTACCTAATAAGTATTCAAAAGAAGGTGATGCATATCGAAGGCTCATATTGACTTCATTAGGATCAGAGGGAGCAAATAAAGGCGCGAAGATACCAACAATAACTGTGACAACAATAATCAATAAGGAGGTCATAGCTAATTTATCTTGACTTAAGTTCTTCCATATTCTCATTTAAAGATCATTCCTTATCTTAGGATTCATCGCAGCATTTATTATGTCGGAGATCGTATTAAACATAACAAAGGCTGCTGCTAATATAAGAACGTAGGCCTGTATAATTGGGAAGTCTCTGCTTAGAATTGCTTTAACACTTAGAGTACCTAAGCCCGGCCATGCAAAAACATTTTCTATAACAACTGTACTCCCCAAAATGATGGGAATAGACATACCAAAAATAGAAATAGCAACCTGCAATGAATTTCTTAAGATGTGTTTTGTGATTTTCCATTCTGATAATCCGGATGCTCTTCCATATAAAACATAATCCTCATGTAAATTGTTTACCATTGATGTTCTAACATTTCTAAAATATATACCAGCATAACTAACCGTGATCACAATAACCGGTAAGATATAACTTTTATACGATTCCATCCCGCTTGTTGGTAATAAATTCAATTTAACCGATATGTACCATATCATAATAGATGCCAACCAGTAAGACGGCATAGCAGTCAAGAAAAACGAAAATCCCCTTACCGACTGATCTATTATTTTCCCTTCATTCAAGGCACAAATTACACCTAATAATATGGACAAAAAGATAATAGAAACGGATGAAACTAGCGTTAACTTGAATGTATTCAAAAACGCCGGCCCTACTAACGACCACACTGGTTTGCCATTTATATATGAATCTCCAAAATCCAGCTGTAAGATAGCTGAGAGCCAGTCAAAGTACTGTAAAATAAACGGCTTATCCATCCCAAGCTGTTCTTTTGTTTGTTTTATTAAATCTTCTGTTATTTCTGGAACGCCTTGAGCTTGTAATACCACTTCAGCTGGGTCTAAAGGAGAAAGATTGATTAAGATAAAAGTCAAAAACGAAATAGTTAAAAGTAAAGGGATTGCAATTAGTAATCTCTTAATAATGTAACTGATCATAGACAATCTCCTTTCCATTAAATTAATTGGACTTTAGACGTTATTCTTCCTCAAAAATAAAAGAGGGAATACTCCCCCTTTTTATTTGAAGCTCATTAGCTCAAATGGCAGCTCAAATTGAGTTTGTTTGAATGATATTCCGTGAAGATTTTTTGGTGCTACTATAGTAACACTTCCATTTGAAATAGGAATAAAAACCGCTTCATCATGGACAATCTTCAAGATATCAGCATACAAAGCTTTTCTAGTTTCCTCATCTGTAGATACCATAACTTGCTCAATTTTATTGTATAGTTCATCTGCTCTTTCAATTCCTTTTGTCGTGTGCAAATAAGATGACTCCGTTGTAAAAGCAGCAATTGTACTCTGTGGATCATACGCTAGTCCCCAGGTTTGATTAAACAATAAATCATAGTCACCAGTCGATCTTCTATTAGCGACTGAAGTTGACTCTTCACCAATAATCTCTAGTAGAAAACCAATCTCTTTTAATGATGCTTGAATAAATTCAGCCTGTGTTTTTTGAGAAGAAGAATTGCTATCATAATAAAGCTTCATAGCTAATTGTTTTCCATCTTTGGTTCTAACTTCTTCACCGGTTTCTAATTTCCAGCCATTTTGTTCTAGAATGTCCTTGGCTTTTTCTACATCATAGTCTCGCTTCTCTAAGTCGACATCTGCATAATTCACGTTAGGTGAGAATAGTGTATGGGCCACTGATTCTGTTCCATTAAAAATATCTTTACTAATGGTTTCTCTATCGATCGAATACCAAATGGCTTCACGCACTGCTGTTTCACTTATTGGATGATCCGCTTTACTGCTATTAGCTACAATCATTTTGGTGTTCATCGGTTCACTTCTTACAAGTTGATAATCTCCCGAATCTACCAATTGATTCATGGCTTCGACATTCAGACTATCTGCGCCACGATCATCTGTAAATACAAAGTTGACTTCTCCTTTTTGCAAGGCTAAGAAAGTTGTCTCTCCGGCAGGAAGTACTTTCGATGAAATCTTTTTCGTTTTAGGAGGTCCATTCCAGTAGTCTTCATTTGCTGTAAACGTAGCGAACTCATCAATTTTATGATCAGCGAGCTTATATGGCCCTGTACCGTTATACCCACTAACACCATCTTTAGTTTCCCCATTTTTGAAATCTTTTGGTGAAATGAATACATACGGTCTGGTCATAGACAATTCGACCAAGGTTGGGTAGTATGCTTCTGACAATACTAGCTCAACCGTATATTCATCTACTACGTTTACACTTTCTATTTTTGTGGATAATTTAATCCAGGCATGCTTTTCTGCATTATGTTGGACAGCTTCAATATTATTCTTCACTGCCTCTGCGTTAAACGGCTCTCCATCATGAAATGTCACATCTTCTCTTAAAAAGAATGTGTATACTTTTCCATCTTCTGACACTTCCCACGACTCAGCAAGCAAAGGCTTTATTCCTTCTTTAGTGTTCTCCACTAATGATTCATAGATCATCCCTTGTGCTGGCATAGAGCCTGTATAAAGATGAGGATTCATATCATTAATGTCTTTAGCTGATGCATAAATTAACTCACTTTCACTTTTACCTGTATCTCCATCTTTTCTTTCACTATTAGAAGTTTCTTCAGAACAGGCAACTAATATAGATATGAGTATAAATATCAAACCCATTAGCTTGAATTTTTTAATAACCAATTTAGTTCTCTCCTTTAGACTTTTTATAATGGAATTACTCAACTTGCCAGAAAAGTAGTTTCCTATCTAAAACAATACCTACTTTTAGCAAAACGTAATCATTACTATTTACATAGTATATGAAGCTTTTAGCAAAAACAAGCTCAATATCTACTTATTGGAAAAATATTTCTGGGAGAAAGCTAGAATATGGCTAGGCAAAAAACACTATCATCCTTAGTAAATATTAGATAAATAGAGTTCAAGTAAGGGAAATGAACTCGTAAATGAAAGTCCTGAGATTCCTGTTACGTTCAAATATTTCAATTGATTGCTCGTTAAAAGAGCCTCTAAGATGGACTGAATGAACAGTATATTATTGAATACCTACCGAATTATCGGCTCTGCTTGTTTGCAGGAGTTCATTCAGTTTTTTGGGGATATGATACAATTACGATAAATAAAATGATCAAGGGTGGGCAATAAATGGTTTATGCAATTGGATTATTTATTTTGGCTGGAATTGCAGAGATTGGTGGAGGTTATCTTATTTGGCTCTGGATAAGAGAAGGGAAGCCCTTTTATTGGGGGGTACTCGGAGGAATATCCTTGGCGTTATATGGGGTTATAGCTACACTTCAAACATTTCCATCCTTTGGGAGAGTATATGCTGCCTATGGAGGTGTGTTTATTGTCCTCTCTGTATTGTGGGGATGGGGGATTGATAAAAAGACACCTGATATATACGATTGGTTAGGTGCTGGTATTTGTTTAATAGGTGTCTCAATCATGTTATTAGCACCTCGCCAATAAAGGGGGATTGAGCCTTTTGGACAGGCGTCCCTCTAACATATAAACACACGTTTGATTGCTTTAAATGTAATCAATCACGTGTGCTTTTTAGAAAAATTCATTGTTAATTCATAACTGTTTCCAACGAATAATAACGTTCCCGCTTTCTTTCTCACTCTTGCTCATGTTTTCTTCCTTCTTTTCAGTTAAGAACCCTTGTTGTATCTATCTTTCTCACGATTTTCCCCTTGCTTTCCCTCATGTGTTTCTCGCCTTTCTATTTTAAACAAATAAAAGACCGAAGTCTGCTGAGTCGATTCAGGAAGCCTTCGGTCTTGGAATGTTTTTTTATTTAAAGTACCTTGTTTTTGTTTAAGGTAAGGGGATCAAACTTTGAGACATTGTAGTGATTAGGGTTAAGGAAAAGTTAATCAATGATTGCTTCTTTATCTGGATTTCTTAGAAAGTCAAATAGCATTTTAATTTGAGATTCAGTATTTCTGTTTAAAGATAGGGTAGGCAAATAATCTTCGAAATAAAAATCTACACCTTTTGTTTCCAGTCCTACAGTTGCATATCCACCCACTATCTCACATTGAATAAACAATTTGTAATAATGATAGGGTTGAGGTGGATGGGGATGTTTATTCATGTCTAATAATGCAAGTAATCTTGTAGGAATAACATCGTAGCCCGATTCTTCTTTTATTTCTTTTACAATGTTTTCTTTAGGTGACAATCCTATATCACAAAATCCTCCTGGTAAAGACCATCTATCGTCAATTTTTTCTCTTACCATTAAGACTTTATCATCTTTAAACACTACCCCGCGAACATCTAACTTAGGAGTTTGATATCCTGTTTCATTAGTAAATAAATCTTTGATTTTTTGCATTTCTAATCCAGTATATTCTTCCATGATCTCAGCACTTATTTTTCGTAGTTCTACAAAGCGTTCAATGTCATAATCATCTTTTGAAAAAGCTAATCCAGCTTGTGATAATGATTGAATTTTTTTTGCCCATTCCAACCACTTATGACTCATTCGGAACACCCATTTTTATAAATTCATGAAATTCAGCTACACTATTAAAAATAGAATCTGGTTCAATAGTAAATTCCAATGCTTGATAATCTGGCAACCAATGAACTCCAACCGTATAAACATTCGCCTGTACACCTGCTTGGATATCAGCGTTACTATCTCCAACAAACATTGCCTCACTTTTTTCTAAACCTAAATCAGTTAAAGCCTTAAATACCCCTTCTGGATGCGGTTTTGGGTTTGTTACATCATCACCCGTTATAACAACATCAAATAAGCCTTCCATTTTTAGAGCTTTTATTGAAATGTCCAAACTCCTCCTTGCCTTACCTGTAACAATCCCTAGCTTTACTCCCCTGTTTTTTAAATACTGTAATAAATCATCTATTTCTTGATTATGTTCTACTAAATCTTCATGAAATTCTGTATAGGTTTCATAATACATTTCAATTGCTTGTTCTTTATTATGATGACATAGATTATCTCTAATAATCCCCGTTTCAGAAGGTCCAAACATCGCTTTTATCTCTTCTGACGTAAGCTCTCTATTATCAAACTCTCTAAATACTTTCTTGAAAGCACAATAACAAATTGGTAAGGTATTCGCTAACGTTCCATCAAAATCTAGGATTACCGCTTTCATAGGAACACACCCTTTCAATATTCTTCACATACTATTTTTTCAATATTACTACGTAACCTTTCATTCAATTCGTCCCAAACCTTCTCTTGAATGAGTAGTTTTAACCTTTTACAATATTCATGTCAATTGTCTCCTTAATTTTCTGATCATTGGAATTTTTCCATTTTATCTCTTTTGTTCATAATCACACTCCTCTAATAATATAAAAAAATCCGTTCGCTTATTTAATCATAAAGGAACGGATTTTAAATATCTATTTTTTTACAATTATATTTCAACTGACTTTATTCCTATTTAAACAACTTTATTCCTATTTAAACAACTTTATTAATTGAACACATACAACTGTTGCCTTGAAATAAAGTTTGATTAAAAATACCTCGTAAACCTATATTTTACGATAAATTAAAAGCATCCATTTTGAAAAAAAGATTGATCAAAATGGATTCTTTTTCAGCAGATTTAAGCTTGGATTTTATAAAAAAGTTTAATCATTTTCTTACCAACGATCTTCAATAATAGCGCCCGATTGTGGAAGACCATTCTGCCCATCTATGCTTTTTATATAACAGAAAAACGAATCTAAATTCCGTAATTCTCCTTCATTAAAAATTAATTTGAAGCATTGCAAAATGAAATTAATCCAATAAAGAAATACCATTCACTTCAACTAGATTGTCACATCCAATTTCTGAATTCTCGAGTTGGAAATTAAATATACATTGCCAAGAATGTCGATTTTGTCTCCCCTTACACGTACAGCGCAATCTTTGTTTGACGCATAAATATCCATTTCTTCCGATAAGGGGGATAGTTCGCTTTGAACCAGCGCAATGTTATTTTCCAGATTAAAATGAGACAGGACGGAAAAATCGTCAAGACCGATTCCGTTGTAAGCAGTGCTTTTGTCAACTTTATATCCAAGGTTTTTAGAGCATAACCATTTTGCGGACATGTTGATCGCACCAGCACTTGCTCCGATCACAATAGCTCTGCTTTTCTTAATCGAATCTGTCAATTCATATTCCCTCAAAAAATCATTTTGTTTAAGAGTATCTCCACCCAACAAGAAAATGACTGAGGCATATTTAATTAACGTTTGGGCATCTTCCTTCTGTAGACGAATAATAGTGAGTTTTCATAAGCGCCCCCCCGTAGCAACGTGTAAATAACATTAATTCCCTGCATTACTCATTCTGTTTTCTTATCACCAACACAATATTCCCAATATGGCCTTTGAAAGCAATAGTAGGCGATTTCTTTATTCCGCGAAAGCGCCCGATTGTGGAATAAAACTAAAAGAACTGTCCTATTTAAAAAAGACAATCCTTTCAGTATTTTACGTTATTTCTTTAATTCAATAACGATATCTTCTAATACAAATTCTTCTTTTCCTTTACCTGACTTCTCTGGTAGTGTGATTTCCCTTTCATCTCCATCTTTCGATACTTTTACAGAACTATAATTATCGGAATTGTAATCTCTTAAGGTGATATGAGGAGATACAATGAGTTTCGTTGCATTCTCGTCTAATTTTTCAAAAGTTTTACTCAAACTCATATTATAAGAATCTGTACCTTTTCCTCCATTTCCTTCACCTGAGTAGACATTCCCTAAATCATCTTTAATCTCTAATTCAACATCTACCCCATCCCATTTGTTGCTTATATTTTCTGAAACTATTTGGTCATAATAAACAATAAAAGACATTGGGGTGACGGATATTTTTTCTATATTTAATTTTACACCATTTTGTTCTGAACTACTGTCACTTATTTGCATTGTGCTATCAACAGCATTTAGACTAAAATCAAAATTCCAATCTCCTTGTATCTTTGTTTGATTATCTGTATTTTGAATGCTATCAATATCCCATTTAATGTTAGCAATATCTAATTTTGTCTCTTCCAAATTACTGAGAGTAAGTATGCCAACATAGTTGTTTTTATCGATTTTAGTTGTTTTTCCACTCCCACCTATAGCTCCTACTCCTTCTATATCTGGTGAATCTATAAATGCATTTTCACCCAAATCTTGTTCACTTTCAATTGAATATGTTATAGATACTGTCTTTCCATCAAAAACTGCATCATTTACTGTGATTTTAACTCCATTACTTTCCTTTGTAATATTAATTTCATTTGAGAATTTTTTATAGTTATAATACAATCCTTTTTCTTCATCTTTAACATCATTACTGTCGATTGAGCTTTCAGTTCTTCCATTATCGATAAATCGAAAAATATCTTCAATTACAGGGATGTTTTTAGCGTAAGCTGGAAATGTTAATCCAAAGGTTGTAGCTGATAAGCTGACTAAAATGGATGCTACCGCAACATTCTTTTTCCAACTCTTCATTTTTCTCTTTTTATTAATAGATCTTTTCAGTGTATTCTTTACTTTAGCTTTTTCAAGTTCACTAACTTCCATTTCTTTAAATTCATTTTCGTCTATATTGATATCGTTTAGTAATTCATAAATGTCCTTCATATTACATTCTCCTTTAACTTAAGGTTGGTAGCTTTTTTATTCAATTTCTTTTTTCCTCTATAAATCCGATTATCTACCGAGGATTTGGTCAAACCAAGTTTGAATGAAATTTCCTCAGTATTTAATCCCAAGAAGAATTTCATGATAAAAATATCTCGCTCAATAGGCTCTAAATGATTGATTAACTTGATTAGTTCAGTTCTGTCTTCCTGCATAATAAGTTCATCTTCTGCTGATTTTTCTACATTCAAATCTATATCATTGGAGGTGATTTCTACTTTCTTAGTCACCTTTCTGTAATAATCAATAGATTTAAACTTAGCAATCGCACAAATCCATTTCTTGAAATCATCTGAATCTCCATAAAATTTCCCCGAATTATTCCAGATAGAAAGAAAAATATCATTGATACATTCTTCTATGACACCTTTGTTTTCAAGGGGAGTGAGAACTTTATATGTAATCCCCTTGATTAATGGCAAATATTTATCAACTATAAATTCTAAAGCATCTTCTTCTTGTCGCTTTAATCGCTGTATAAAATTTGTATTATTTGACGTCATTTAGCAATTCCCCTTATTTTTTTGTAAAAGCCTTTACACCCTATACAACGTATTGAAAAAGATTTTTTCTCACATTTACAATAAAATTCTTTAATTTAATCTATCATAGTACCAAAGTGAGGTCCTCCATTTGAGACTTTTTGTTAATTTATCAAATGCAAGATATTCATTGAACAAAGACAATTAAAAAAGTCCACTTCTTAATGTGAAATTGACTTTTATACTTAAAATTCCTGTAGCGTACAAAACACATAGTGTTGGAGATATGTTTCCTAGTGAATAAACCTTTATTTAGTTAAGTTTGATTCAATCTTTAAGGAAAAATGTTTCTAAAAACTGAGAGGCGCTTATTCAAGTATCTGGCCCTTTAATGGAATAACTTTATTATCACTTAACAGGTGTGAACGCTAGAATAAAGTTGACAGTTTTTGCTCGATTAGATTTTACACTTTTGCTCAATCAACCTATTACTTTAGTAAAATAGTTAGTGACGTTATTTTACTGGAGGTTAGAGTGATTGGAGGAGAAGTTAGTGTTATATGTAAAGATTCATGAACTACATAAAAGAAAAATTAAAGTAGCACAAATCGCTAAGGAGCTTAAGATTTCAAGACCAACTGTTTACAAATATTTAGAAATGACATTTGATGAAGCAAAAGCATACATTCAACAACCCTTGGGGAAGAAGAAAAAGTTAGACCACTATAAAGACTGGATACTTGCTTGGCTAGAAGAATATCCTCACCTAAGTAGTGCTCAAATTCATGATTGGCTTTTGGAGAGGTATCCCGACCTTTCGGTTGGGGGAAGTACTGTGAGGACTTATGTTCGAAATATCCGTGAAGTCTATCAGATTGAGAAAAAGGTTATTGTCCGCCAATACGAAGCAGTTCCAGAACAACCAATGGGCAAACAACTTCAGGTAGACTGGGGTGAAACAAAACAGAAGACGGCAGACAATAAAGAAATCAAACTGTACTTTATAGCCTTTGTACTCGCTCATTCCAGACATAAATATATGGAATGGCAGGCACGTCCGTTTACTACAAGAGATGCAATCAGATGTCATGAAAATGCATTCCAATTCTACGGAGGACGAACAAATGAGATTGTCTATGATCAGGACCATTTAATCGCTGTGAGTGAAAATGCAGGTCAGCTACTTTTAACAGAAGAATTCCAAAAGTATGTGAATGAGCGTCAATTCAAAGTTCACTTGTGCAGAAGAGCCGATCCGGAATCTAAAGGCATGATTGAAAATGTAGTGAAATACATAAAAGGAAATTTCGCAGACAGTCGAGTGTTTAGCGACATAGAAGATTGGAATGATCGAGCATTACATTGGCTTCAACGTACGGGGAACCATCAGGTTCACCAGACAACGAAAAAAAGACCAGCAGAAGTGTTTCTCCTCGAAAAGCAACACTTACAGCCAGTCTCTTCGTTACTTTCATATGAAAGCACCAATATACAAAGTATAACAAGAACTGTAAGCAAGGACAACACGATCCGTTATAAGTCTAACCGTTATTCTGTCCCACTAGGGACTTATCAAACAATGACTAAAAATCTTGTATGGATTGAAGTGACCAACGAAGAACAACAAACTCTTGTGATACGCAAAGCAGCAAATGGTGAAATCATCACCGAACATTTTATTAGTTCAGAAAAAGGGAAACTCATTCAAAACCGTCACCATACTCGAGATCGTTCAAAGGGAATTGAAGAGCTTAAGCAACGTCTCATCTCTTACTTTGAAGATCAGACTCAGGCAGCTGTGTATTTTGATGAGATCAGCCAAAAATACCCAAAGTATCGTCGTGACTAATTTGCGATCATCTACAAGGTGATTCAACAGTATCCAGCATTAATAGATACTGTGATGGCCAAGTGCATGACAGATAAACTATACAATGCGAATGATTTTCGTGATATCGCTCATCACCTTTATACCTTACGTGATAAACCAGTAAAAGAGGTACAATCCTTTTATGCCAGTCCAGCAAAACATCTTCCTATTAAGGCTTCTACCCGTTCTTTAAATGAGTATACTAGCATTTTAGGAGGTCGAGGATGATGAACAAGACGGTGCATGAATTACAAGATCAATTTCGACAGTTACGTTTATCAGAGCAGAGACTGCGGAGGAGCTACCACAGCTTCTTCACGAAGCTGAAAAAGCATCCTTGACCTACTTGGAATTCTTAGAATCTATCACGAGATATGAATTAGCAAAACGTGAAACAAAGAGCCTTGAAAAAAGAATGAAATGGGCACGCTTCCCTTTCGTGAAGTCATGAGATGAGTTTGAACTTAAAGGTCAAAACGTTCTAACAGCCCGCCAGCTTTCTCAACTTAGAGAATTAAGCTGGTTAGAGCAACAGTATAACAAATATTTCTATTAATCTGTATCCTGTACAGTATGCTCTAAGAGTCTACTTTACAGGGTCTTTTTGTTACAATAAAAAAATGACCCTTGTACTGGACAGGGATCATTCTTCTTAAATAACTATTCAAGTTTTAACTTTAATTCTCCTCTAGATACTACCAACTTTATGCCCCTTGACTACTACTATGTGACTCTTGTTTAGACAAGTTGAAAAATACCGTCTTGCAGAGTTGAAAATATGTGTGGTGTTTTGATTGGGAGCCTTGCCTATACAAAAGCAAGGTAGCCAGTAGCCTCAACACTGGCTTCACCACATGAGGCTATCATGCCCGCCACTCCATATAAAGTTGCTACGAAGCAAAAGTTCTAAAATACTTTTAAAACTAATATCTTCTACCTTCAAATACACTTCGCACGAATCGGTGATTTGTCCTTCCTTGTAAAACCTTTTATAATTGCATAAATTAATTATAACTTTTCATTATATGAAGAGTAATTAGTATTTATATCTAAATAGTTTCCTATGACTTTTGTTTTCCAAATTCTGAATCCTATAATAGCACCTAGCATGTTTAGTATAAAATCATCAATATCGAAGCTCCCTCTTCTTGTAACCAATTGAATAAATTCAATAAAAAATAACAATGGAATCATGGAAACAGCCAATTGCTTATATCCCATTACTTTTTTCGTGAAAAAAGGTAGATAAATACCCATCGGCAAAAATAAGAGGAAATTCCCAAAGAGATTTTTGATAGGGATATCGAAATTCATACTTCCGTTATAAAATCCCATAAGGTATGTGCTAATGGTTTTAAAAGGGATTAAATTCGATGAACTCATTAGATATTCAAGAAATGAAAGGTCAGTATATATATATCCCCTAATAGGTCTTAAAAATAATAAGCCAAATACTACAATTAAATAAAATACAAAACTAATGCTAAAAACAGTTTTAATAATTCTTTTCATCTTATCAAATATCCTACTCTCAATTATAAGATTTATCTTTTAGAAGTGTTCAATTTCCATTTATGTTTTATTATACCATTTCACAAGGTTTATTATATTACTTTTTTTAAATAATAGTTTCTCCTGTATTATCTCATCCAATGCAGCCGATGTTTCCCGATAAGCCGGTAATGCTCTAATAGTCGCTAGAGTTACCGTATTATGATTTTTCTTTAATAAACCTATCGCATAATCTAACTTCCTGATTTGATACTCCTCTACACTTTCAATTTGTTCTTCTAGAACTTTAAGAGTTTTAACAAGTTTGTGTGGTTTGTTTTGCAACAAATACTTACTAGTAGTTGAAAGTTTAGATTTAATTAAGTTTTTTGTTATACTCATTTTTGGGGATTGCTCTTTTAAGTTATCTACAACAGTTATAACTTCATCGATGAGCCTTTCATCCTCTTTAGTCCAATCTTTCTCTAAATCATATTTAGATGGAAGTATCTCCTCCATCCACCCCTTCTCTTCTTTCATTAGGTACTTATAAATTTCAGCCCCTACTTTTTCTCTAATTTCAGTTCTCAAGACAGTAGGGGTTGCATTTATATATTCCATTATTTTTTGTTTATAGGCTGTCATCTTTTCGTTTTTGTTCTTATAAGATTGACTTGTTTGTTTTACCATCTCTTTTGGTAGATACTTTTTTAAAGTCTTCCTGTCTATCCCTAAAACCAATGATGTCCTTCTAATACTTTTGGTTGTACTGTATACCTCGATCATTTCTTCTATTTGTGCGGGCGTAGTAAAATCTTTACTATCTTTCATTTGGTAATCAGGGGATAAATTATTTAAATATTTTCTAGCGATAGGTTCCTTTACTCAACAATAAACCTCAGTAATTTTTAATGACTTGGTCTCTCTATACTTTAAAACTAACTCTTGTTCCCACTTTTCTCCAAAAGAAATATTTATACTCATTCTTTCACCTCATTAATTTATAAGTAATCTTGCTGTTTATCATAAATCTTTAATGGTTGTGATGGGTTTATGATCTCATTCATATCAGTTTCCCAAATTTTGTTTGCAAGTAAGTACTTAACAATAAATAGACAGGATCCTTTATCCAGACCAAATATCTCGTCGTTTTTAAGAGCCAGGTTTGATAAACCTGTCTTTTCAGTTTTAATTGCCTGGAATAATATAGGTTTCACGGATTCAATTAATTCCTCATTAATATTTGGTCTATAGTCAATATTCTTACAGTCACAAAACCAATCGAAATTCCTGATAAAATTCATTGGTATATCTTTTATCAGTAACTATCTTCCAGTCCTCAATTCCCAAATCTTGAAAATATCTTTTTTCAATCTCAAATTTTTCTAACTTCCTATTATCAAGCTTATTTTCTGGCTTAATTGTTCGGATGCGAGTTTTTAATCCGTCTTTTGTATTAATCACTATAAAAAAATCTGTTGTCATAACTTTAAACGGACCACTTGCTCCATTTTCTCTAGGATGTTCAACTCCGATTTCTTCAGCAATAGCCAAGGTTTTTTCTAATGGAAGCAATGGATATTGTTCTCGAATATCGACAACATATGGAGACCATTCCAAGGTATACAGATAAAACAATTCTAAATCCGAAAGGAAGTGATGCCTCCTACCCGTTTTCCATCCTTTCTCTCTTGTTGAATGACCCTTTGAAGCAACATCTTGGATAGTTAACCACGGTTTATAATCTTTCCCTTCCCCCTGTCCTCTTCCTTCCTTAATCCACTTCTTCACTTTTTCTTCAGTTGAATTATTTCTTTGCCTTTTTGACATAATCAAACCTCCATCTAATAGAACTATTCGTATAATATTTTCAAAAATAAAAGGCTGCCCCTAAGGACAGCCTTTAAAAAATTTTGACTTTATTAACTTGCTTTTTTGATTCAACATTGAAATCACCCAAAAGTAAAAGTATTTATCTGTATTTCCACTTTTTATCTTTTTTATTCTCAATTTTATCATCGATAATAAGAGGAACATTTATTTCCTACTTTTTTGTTACGTTTCATACTTTTTTTTAGCAATTGTACCCGTAAAATAAAGTCGTTCCCTAACCTCCTTCTCAAACCCTTGCCCTGACTGACTTTCCATATATGCAGGCGAATTAGTTGTTCCCTAATTCGCTCTTTTTTTGTCCTATTTTTTGTCAGATTTCAGGATTTCCAGATAAATAAGTTGTTCCCTGAAACGCTGGATTTGTTCTGCTTTTTCACGCCTTTTCTCATACTTTTTCTCGCTCTTTAACCCGCCTCTTTTTTATCCCGCTTTCTTTTCAAACCGAAGGTTTATCAGGCTTTCTCTCACGCTTTTCTTCTCGCTTTTCCCCCACGTTCTTTCTCGCCAGGCTTTTCACTCGCTCTTTTTATCCAACAAAAAACACGAGGAAAATCGGATGGTGATTCCGATTTTCGCTCGTGTTAGGGAACGTTTTATTTGACCAACAATACAGTTTATTTTGCTAAGGAAGAACTCTATTTTGCTGGTACAGCAATTCCAACTTTTTTACGCAATTTCTAACATTTTTTACCTTTACAACAACTTTTAAACTACTACCGTCCCTTACTCAACCGTAACAGACTTGGCAAGGTTTCTTGGTTTATCTACGTCACAGTCACGGTGCAGTGCTGCGTAGTAGGAGATAAGCTGGAGTGGTACGACAGAGATAAGTGGTGTTAATAGTTCGTGCACTTCTGGGATGGTGAAACGATCTTCGTCTGTTTCTAGTCCCTTCATGGAGATGATACATGGGTTGGCACCACGTGCAACAACCTCTTTGACATTTCCGCGAATGCTTAGGTTTACACTTTCTTGTGTTGCTAAGGCAATGATTGGTGTTCCGTTTTCGATCAGAGCAATGGTTCCGTGCTTAAGCTCTCCACCAGCAAAGCCTTCTGCTTGAATATAGGAAATTTCTTTAAGCTTTAATGCCCCTTCTAGGCCTACGTAGAAATCGATGCCTCTACCGATAAAGAAGCAGTTGCGTGTAGTAGCTAGAAATTCACGAGCAATGTTCTCAAAATCTTCTTTCGCTCCGCAAAGTACATCCATCGCATTTGCAACAATTCCAAGCTCTTGAACTAGATCAAACTGAACTTCCAGTCCACGGCTTTTTGCTGTTACTTCAGCAAGAATAGCTAGAACAGCAAGTTGAGCTGTGTAGGCTTTCGTAGATGCTACTGCAATCTCCGGTCCTGCATGTAACAGTAATGTGTAATCTGCTTCACGTGATAAAGTCGACCCTGGTACGTTCGTAATCGTTAGGGCTTTATAGCCCTTCTCCTTCACTTCTACTAATACAGCGCGGCTATCTGCTGTTTCTCCGCTCTGAGAAATGAAAATAAACAAGGGCTTTTCAGATAATAATGGCATGTTGTAGCCAAATTCGCTTGAGATATGAACTTCTACTGGAATTTTTGCCATCTTCTCAATGAATTGCTTCCCTACTAGACCTGCATGATAAGAAGTACCCGCAGCAATGATGTAAATACGATCTGCATCGTTCATTGCTTGTAAGATATCTTCACTAATTGTTAATTGTCCTTGTTCACTTTGATACTTTTGAACAATCTTACGCATAACAGCAGGCTGCTCATCAATTTCTTTTAGCATATAGTGTGGGTATGTTCCTTTTTCAATGTCGCTAGCATCTAGCTCAGCTGTGTAAGGAGCACGATTAATGATTTCACCATTAAGAGTTTGAATCGTTACTTCGTTCTTCTTCACGATTACGATTTCTTTGTCCATTAGCTCTACATATTGATTTGTTACTTGAAGCATGGCCATTGCATCACTTGCCACCACGTTGAAATCGTCCCCTAGGCCAACAAGTAATGGGCTTTTGTTCTTTGCAACATAGATGGTTTCGTTGTCTTGATTGTCTAATAAAGCTAATGCATAAGAGCCTTTTAATAGCGTTAGTGTTTTGCGGAATGCTTCTTCTGTGTTTAAGCCATCCTTCGCAAATAGTTCAATCATTTGAACGATTACTTCTGTGTCCGTGTCACTAATTAACGTTACGTTTTGTAAATACTCACGTTTTAGTAAGTCATAGTTTTCGATGACACCGTTGTGAACCAATGTATATCTAGCTGTTGTACTTTGGTGTGGATGGGCATTCACCGTACTTGGCACACCATGTGTTGCCCACCGCGTATGACCAATTCCCGTACTAGCTAGCGTATTCTCATCGACGATACTGCGAAGATCAGCAATTCGACCCTTTTCTTTAAAAACTTTGACGCCGTTTTCGTTAATTACTGCGATTCCTGCTGAATCGTAGCCTCTATATTCAAGCTTTTCTAAGCCTTTTAATAAAATTTCCTTTGAGTCCTGGTTTCCAATAAATCCAACAATTCCGCACATTCTTCTTGTTCCTCCTAATAATAAGAGGCAAGAAGCTTCTTGTTAAAGGAGCAACTTGCCCCTTATCTCTGTTTGTATGTTGCATTTTCTTTCCTTTGTCCATTGAGTTGCCTCATTGTTTTAAGAAAGAAATTACGGTTGTGCGTTCAACCGGGAGGCATCCGCCGAAACTTCGATAAACCTCCTCCTCGTCAACTAGCTCTTTATCGACCAAAGCCAGTTCAGGCGCTTTAAAAATCAGAATATACCAGACAATCCACCTTTCTCTATTTGAATGGGTTTTACAAAAACAGGATTATCATACAACACGAAGAGAGAATTCGTCAACTAAAAACTTAAAAAGCACGGCTCGAGCTAGGTTTGCATTTTAGACTTCTCAAAAAAATTCCCTCTAATAAAAAATATGCATAAGGGATGAAAACGTTCCCTTATGCATATCATACCCATTACGCTTCTTTTAAGCCCATTTCCTCCGTTACTACTGCTGCAATACGATTGACATAGGATTCACATAATTCCTCTGTTGGAGCCTCAGCCATTACCCGTACAAGTGGTTCTGTCCCAGATGGGCGAACGAGTATGCGCCCATTCCCAGCCATTTCTGCTTCCACTTCTTCAATAATCGTTTTTACTTTTTCGTTATCTGTTACATGATGCTTATCAGTCACTCGGATGTTAACAAGCTTTTGTGGAAACTTATCCATTTCACTCGCAAGTTCAGATAAACGCTTTTTCGTCATCTTCATAATATTGACAAGCTGAAGGCCTGTTAATAATCCATCACCCGTTGTATTGTAATCTAAGAAGATAATATGACCTGATTGTTCTCCGCCTAGGTTATACCCATTCTTCTTCATTTCTTCTACAACATAGCGATCTCCAACTGCTGTTTGAACACTTTTAATCCCATGAGCCTCTAAGCCTTTATAAAAGCCTAGGTTACTCATAACCGTCGAAACGACTGTACCATGCTTTAATTGTCCATGTTCACCCATATACTTACCGCAAATGTACATGATCTGGTCACCGTCAACAATTTCTCCATTTTCATCAATAGCAATTAAACGGTCTCCATCTCCATCAAAAGCAAGACCCACATCTGCTTCCTTTTCCTTCACAAAAGCGGCAAGTGCCTCTGGGTGAGTAGATCCTACGCCATCATTAATATTCAACCCGTTCGGTGAAGCTCCCATTGTCGAAATATCTGCATCTAGATCGGCAAATAAATGAGCGGCTAAAGAAGAAGTTGCACCATGCGCACAGTCTAATGCGACATGAATCCCAGTAAATTCTTCGTCTACTGATTGCTTTAAGTATTGAAGGTACTTCTGACCACCTTCGAAGTAGTCATTCACTTGTCCAAGATTTCCACCAGTTGGACGTGGAAGTTCATCTGCACCTAAATCCATCAATCCCTCAATTTCATTTTCTTGATCATCAGAAAGCTTAAAGCCATCTGGCCCAAAAAATTTAATTCCATTATCTTCTACAGGGTTATGTGAAGCCGAGATCATTACCCCAGCTTGAGCCCCTAGTGCTTTTGTTAAGTAAGACACACCTGGCGTTGAAATCACGCCTAATCGCATAACTTCTGCCCCAATGGAAAGAAGACCTGCGACAAGCGCTCCTTCAAGCATATGACCCGAAATACGCGTATCGCGACCGATGATTACCTTTGGTCTTTCTTTATCCTTTGTTAATACATATCCTCCAAAACGCCCTAGCTTAAAAGCTAATTCTGGTGTTAATTCACTATTTGCAACTCCGCGTACTCCATCCGTACCGAAATATTTACCCATTTATCAAATCGCTCCTTCTACGAATAATGGTACAAGTTATACTTCTTTTTGAGTAATTGAGATTTTAGCTGACGCTCTCGCAAGCTTCCACGTAACCGAATCAGGTCCGCTTACAACAATATCTACATCATGGTCCCCTTCATCCAGATCGGATAAGTCTAAGAGAAGGCTAAAATCCTCTGAACTTAATGCCTTTACAATATTAATCGGACCCGTAACGGTTAGATTAACAGTTCCATTGGATGGATCCTTTATATCTACCTCATACTGTTCGGCTAAGCCTTTTGTTTTAATAGGGAGGTCTGAGAAGGTTTTATTTTCCTCTGTTTTCACCCTCACAAAGACCTTCACAGTTTGCGGGCTTACCTCAACGACTCCATCCGAAATAATTACAGGCAGCTCAAGCTCCGTATTTCTATCGATTTTGCTTAGATCTACTTCTACACGCACATCTTGTGTTTCGCCAAGTGTCGTTTCATCCCCAAGAATGGTTGCTTCATTTTTATCTAACGAAATCGATTCAATTTCTACTCCTTCTGGAGGTGAACCTTTTCGAACAATCGAAATAGGGACCGATTTACTAGATGCCTTTACAGGAATAGAAACATTTACAACCGCTGGCTCAACTAAAACGTCCAATTTATTCAACTCTTGATCAAATACCAAAACCGTTGCTTCACGGCTAATTTTCTCTTTTATTGGTCCTTTTATATCTACTGTTGCTTTTACAAAGCTTATTTTTTCAATTACGTCCTTAGCACCCGTAATTTTCACCTTATTCGGCTCTACTTCTGGCGCGCTCGCTATATATCCAGCCTCAATTAAACTACTGTTAAACTCTGCCTCTACTTTAAATTCCTGTGTTACTTTTTCCTGTACAGACACACTTGCAACTTTTGGTTCAATCGTCGCCTTTATTTTCTCAGAGAGATCTTTGATCTTAATCTCTACCTGATGTGTACCAATTTCGGCCTCAGATAAGTCGATATACACCTCGAAATTCTTTAGTGTCTTTGCTTGCTGGAGGACAATCTTTGGTCCTTCTAATTTAACCGAGACGGTCTCTGGAATGCCTGTTACAACTAGGTTCTCAGTATCATAATACGCCTTAACGGGAACATCTTGAATCGTCTCTGTATCTTGTTCCCCAGGAACATTGACAGAGTTTAAGGTTTTATTTATATCATAGACGGAATCAAATAATAACAAGGCTAAGATAAGAGAAATGAATTGCATAAACCATTTACTATCGATGAGTTTATCAATATACTTATCCATTTTTCTTTCCCCTCCAGTTCCATCGAGCGGAAGATGCTTGTTTCACTTTGACTGTAATTAACTCCTTCGACAATACCTCTTTAAATTTATCGGAAGAAAGATCTCTGAGCAGCTCTCCATTCTTCGTTAGAGAGACGCTTCCTGTCTCTTCTGATACGATCACAGTAATACTATCTGTTACTTCACTAATCCCAAGCGCAGCTCTGTGTCTTGTACCAAGCTCTTTTGAGATAAATGGACTCTCCGATAGTGGCAGATAACAAGCTGCTGCTGCTACCGTATTCCGTTGCAGAATGACAGCTCCATCATGCAAAGGTGTGTTTGGAATAAAAATATTAATAAGTAATTCAGAAGAGATTTTCGATTGTAGCTGAACCCCTGTCTCTATGTAATCCCCCATCCCTGTCTCGCGTTCAACGGAAATGAGCGCTCCAATTCGACGCTTCGCCATATAATCAACCGCTTTTGTAATGGATTCCACCATTTTCTCTTGATCTTCTTCTTCCTGCGAACTACTTCGCGAAAAGAACCTTCCTCGCCCTAATTGTTCAAGGGCTCTTCTTAACTCAGGCTGAAAAATAATTATGATGGCTAAAAATCCCCAAGTTAGTACTTGTTGCATCATCCAACCTAATGTTTGTAAATGGAATTGATCACTGATGATTTTAACAATCAGAATCACAAAGATCCCTTTGAGAAGCTGAACAGCCTTTGTTCCTCTTACAATCATGATCAGCTTGTAGATCACGTACCAAACTAGGAGAATGTCAATAGTATTAGCCAATAGTCTCATGAAAGAAAAATCTGCAAATGACATTAACCTTCCTCCAAATGTATATTGAAAAGCAAGTTGCTTCATTTCGTCAAGCTGTAGCTATCATATTATATCATAACTTTGAGTAATTCCACTTTATCGAAGCAAGCTCTTCAAATAGAAAAAATCAGTCATATGTGACATATGACTGATTTATTCCTGTTTATCGTCTTCACCAAATACATTGACAGCTTCTTTGGCGGTCTTTTTCATGTGATACCATAGCCATTCAAATACAGCATTTACTTCTTTGATTTCACCAGTAACATGGCCGGCAGACGCCAAATATTGTTCCCCGTTAATAACGGTCACATTTCCATCGACTTGACCTTCTATTTTAATGATTCCGTTCTTTACAACGACGTCCCCTTTAATCACTTCTCCTTCGGGTACGATAACGGTATCGTTTTGAACGACGAGATTAGGTTGTTTGGAAACAGAAAACTGATGTTCCTCATTCCATGTCGATAAGATACTTCCCGACATCAAGATAATAAATAAGGAAGCGGCTGTTAACAGAGGGTGGTGTCTAAACCACCTTTGAACGCCTACCTTCCGTTTTTCCTTCGGTAGCTTTGCCATGACGTTTGAAGTAAAATCCGATGGAGCCTGAATATGAGAAGTACTCTGCACTAACGCAATTGCTTTTTCCATCTCGAAAAAATAATGGCGGCATTCTTCACAGGTCTGGATATGTTTTCTAAGTTCCTTTTCATGGTCAGCTGTGATCTCTTCATCTAGATATTCATGCATATATTCGATAATCTCTTCTGGACATTTCAAAGCTCTCACCCCTTTTTAGACGTGTCGTAATTGTTTTCGTAAAGCCTCTCTACCACGGTGTATTCTCGTTTTCACTGTGCCTAGCGGGAGATCTAACACTTCACTAATTTCATTTAAAGATAACTCTTCAATATACTTCAAGACAATAACTGATCGATATTTCTCAGGCAATCTCGAAATCTCATGCTGTATAGTTTCCTGCAATTCAAGGGTTTCTACCTCTGTTTCAGGCAACTTTGTATCGGCAGCAATCTGTGAATACATATTCAGACCGTCTGTCCCCGCAACCTCTGCATCTAAGTAATAGTCAGGTTTCTTCTTTCGTATACGGTCGATGCATAAATTGGTCGCTATTCGATAAAGCCATGTAGAAAATTTGCGATCAAGATGAAAGCTACTTATGTTAACATATGCTCTAATAAAAGCTTCCTGTGCAATATCCTCTGCTTCGTGGCGGTTTCCAAGCATACGATAACAAATCTGAAAGACTTTGTCCTTATAGACCTCGACAATTTCCCCATATGCGTTTTGATCGCCCTTTAATACTTGATTAATCCTTTTCTTTACGATTGCTTCCATATTTTTTACCTCCGCTCTAATGCGGCTAATCGATATTACGAATCGATAGCGGAAAAGGTTTCACATTTTCTAAAAAAATCTCGATAGCTTATATTTTAACAAATTTTCCAGTGTTTGTTTAAAAAATTTCACAAGGGGGAATACAAGTGCTAAAACGATCTATTGAAAGGGTGGTTTGAATGTGTGTACAAGATCTATTAAAAAATATTGAAGACTGCCGAAGAGAAATGGTCGATTTAGCTGAAGCCTATTCATTATCTAACACTCAGGTCGTTGAAGTCAGTACTCGATTAGACCACTTATTAAACAAATATCATGGGATGATTCAAAATAAAAAGCAGTAACGGCACGGTCGTTACTGCTTTCTTTGTTTGTCATTGAAGAGCGGCTTGTATTGAATAAAAATATGAAATAGTCAAAAATTTTACAGCAGCTTCTCCCCAAATAATGAGCCCATTAAAGCAACCGCAACAGAAGCTGTTTTGTTTTTATCGTCTAGTATTGGGTTAACTTCCACAAATTCAGCAGAAGTAATCATCTTAGATTCTTCTAACATTTCCATCGCTAAATGGCTCTCACGATAGCTAATTCCACCGGTTACTGGAGTTCCTACACCTGGTGCATCATGTGGATCTAACCCATCTAAATCTAAGGATAAATGAACCCCATCTGTTCCCCTTACTTCTCTTAAGTAATGAATGGCTTCTTCCATCACCTTTGTCATTCCTAATCGATCAATTTCATGCATTGTATATACTTTAATGCCTTTTTCTTTGATAAGAACCCGTTCGCCTTCATCTAGAGATCTAGCACCGATGATGACAATGTTCTCTGGGTTTACTTTCGGTCCATAGCCTCCTACCCCAGTTAGCAAAGGATGACCAAGACCTAAGCTCACTGCTAGAGGCATCCCATGAATATTACCTGTAGGAGAAGTCTCAGCTGTATTCAAGTCCCCATGAGCGTCATACCAGATCACTCCAAGGTTCTTATAATGCTTTGAAACACCAGCTAATGTTCCAATCGCAATACTATGATCTCCTCCAAGAACAAGTGGAAATGAACCTGACGCTACCACTTCATCAACTTTTTGCGCAAGCATTTCACTTTTCTCCGCAATTAAGTCAAGGTTACGCAGATTCGATTGGGGATCAACCACAACTTCTGGTCTACCGATTGCAATATCTCCAAGATCTGCAACTTCGTCAAATAGCCCTCTTAGTCTTTCATTTACACCTGCATATCGAATGGCACTTGGTCCCATATCCACACCACGTCTCATTTGACCAAGATCCATCGGCATCCCGATAATAGACAACTTTTTCATTATGTATCCCCCTTAACATGTTTGTTCTCTTATCTATTTTAACCGCTTTCATAACAATGACTCAACTCGACAAAATTATGTATATATATTCGCATATTAGGCTTTGTATAGATTAGGCAAAAAGGAGTTTGATTACGTATTATACTAGTAGGCAGTTTTCGTATCTTTTAGAATATAGCCAACTAGTAATATATGAGGAAAATTATGCGCTCGTCAAAAACTACTGTGGGGATAAGTTCTTTTAAAAAGAAGGCAAACAAAAAAGCCCTAGACTAGAAATTAGTTTAAGACTTGTAAGGTAATTTGTTATGGTGGAGCCTAGCGGGATCGAACCGCTGACCTCCTGCGTGCAAGGCAGGCGCTCTCCCAGCTGAGCTAAGGCCCCAAAAGCATGGTTTCTTTTTTATATTCAAGAATAACCAGACCCTCAGGGAATTCCCTTTAGATCTGGTTACATGATGAGCCATGAAGGACTCGAACCTTCGACCCTCTGATTAAAAGTCAGATGCTCTACCGACTGAGCTAATGGCTCATAATTGGCTGGGCTAGCAGGATTTGAACCTACGCATGACGGAGTCAAAGTCCGTTGCCTTACCGCTTGGCTATAGCCCAATGATGAATGTCATAATAAAAAGGACACTATTATCTTGTCCACTTTTTAAGAATTTATCCTAAATGGTGGAGGGGGACGGATTCGAACCGCCGAACCCGAAGGAGCGGATTTACAGTCCGCCGCGTTTAGCCACTTCGCTACCCCTCCAAAAAAATGGTGCCGGCGAGAGGACTTGAACCCCCAACCTACTGATTACAAGTCAGTTGCTCTACCAATTGAGCTACACCGGCATTTTTTATTTGTAGAAATTATATGGTGGAGGATGACGGGATCGAACCGCCGACCCCCTGCTTGTAAGGCAGGTGCTCTCCCAGCTGAGCTAATCCTCCATATTTAAGTGGTGACCCGTACGGGATTCGAACCCGTGTTACCGCCGTGAAAGGGCGGTGTCTTAACCGCTTGACCAACGGGCCAGTATCATTGATGCTTTGCAGAGCTTCCAACCGGGCTCGAACCGGTGACCTCTTCCTTACCATGGAAGTGCTCTACCTGCTGAGCTATGGAAGCAAAGTGTAAAAGCTCAACAATCTATAATAGAAGTTGGCTCCGCAGGTAGGATTCGAACCTACGACCGTTCGGTTAACAGCCGAATGCTCTACCACTGAGCTACTGCGGAATAAAATTTGAACAGCTTGGCGACGTCCTACTCTCACAAGGGGACAGCCCCTAACTACCATCGGCGCTGAGAAGCTTAACTTCCGTGTTCGGCATGGGAACGGGTGTGACCTTCTCGCCATCGTCACCAAACTATTTTCAAAGACAAATAGTATTATATAATACAACCAGCTTTGATTCAAGAGGTTTTTTTAAAAATTTGTTCCCTCAAAACTAGATAATGTATAGAAGAAAGAATTACGGTAATGCCATTGAATTGACTAGTCCAGCTACGGCTCCTACCTTCTATCGAAGTTGTACAGTCGCCTTCGCTTTCTTATTTGGTTAAGTCCTCGATCGATTAGTATCAGTCAGCTCCACATGTCACCATGCTTCCACCTCTGACCTATCAACCTGATCATCTTTCAGGGATCTTACTAGCTTGCGCTATGGGAAATCTCATCTTGAGGGGGGCTTCATGCTTAGATGCTTTCAGCACTTATCCCTTCCGCACATAGCTACCCAGCGATGCCTTTGGCAAGACAACTGGTACACCAGCGGTGCGTCCATCCCGGTCCTCTCGTACTAAGGACAGCTCCTCTCAAATTTCCTACGCCCACGACGGATAGGGACCGAACTGTCTCACGACGTTCTGAACCCAGCTCGCGTACCGCTTTAATGGGCGAACAGCCCAACCCTTGGGACCGACTACAGCCCCAGGATGCGATGAGCCGACATCGAGGTGCCAAACCTCCCCGTCGATGTGGACTCTTGGGGGAGATAAGCCTGTTATCCCCGGGGTAGCTTTTATCCGTTGAGCGATGGCCCTTCCATGCGGAACCACCGGATCACTAAGCCCGACTTTCGTCCCTGCTCGACTTGTAGGTCTCGCAGTCAAGCTCCCTTGTGCCTTTACACTCTACGAATGATTTCCAACCATTCTGAGGGAACCTTTGGGCGCCTCCGTTACTCTTTAGGAGGCGACCGCCCCAGTCAAACTGCCCACCTGACACTGTCTCCCGCCCCGATCAGGGGCGTGGGTTAGAATTTCAATACAGCCAGGGTAGTATCCCACCAATGCCTCCACCGAAGCTGGCGCTCCGGCTTCCAAGGCTCCTACCTATCCTGTACAAGCTGTACCAAAATTCAATATCAGGCTACAGTAAAGCTCCACGGGGTCTTTCCGTCCTGTCGCGGGTAACCTGCATCTTCACAGGTACTATAATTTCACCGAGTCTCTCGTTGAGACAGTGCCCAGATCGTTACGCCTTTCGTGCGGGTCGGAACTTACCCGACAAGGAATTTCGCTACCTTAGGACCGTTATAGTTACGGCCGCCGTTTACTGGGGCTTCGATTCAGAGCTTCGCTTACGCTAACCCCTCCTCTTAACCTTCCAGCACCGGGCAGGCGTCAGCCCCTATACTTCGCCTTGCGGCTTTGCAGAGACCTGTGTTTTTGCTAAACAGTCGCCTGGGCCTATTCACTGCGGCTTTTCAGGGCTATTCACCCTAAAAAGCACCCCTTCTCCCGAAGTTACGGGGTCATTTTGCCGAGTTCCTTAACGAGAGTTCTCTCGCTCACCTTAGGATTCTCTCCTCGCCTACCTGTGTCGGTTTGCGGTACGGGCACCTTTTTCCTCGCTAGAGGCTTTTCTTGGCAGTGTGGAATCAGGAACTTCGGTACTTTATTTCCCTCGCCATCACAGCTCCGCCTTATGGTAACGGGATTTGCCTCGTTACCGGCCTAACTGCTTGGACGCGCATATCCAACAGCGCGCTTACCCTATCCTCCTGCGTCCCCCCATTGCTCAAACGGAAAAGAGGTGGTACAGGAATATCAACCTGTTGTCCATCGCCTACGCTTTTCAGCCTCGGCTTAGGTCCCGACTAACCCTGAGCGGACGAGCCTTCCTCAGGAAACCTTAGGCATTCGGTGGATGGGATTCTCACCCATCTTTCGCTACTCATACCGGCATTCTCACTTCTAAGCGCTCCACCAGTCCTTGCGGTCTAGCTTCAACGCCCTTAGAACGCTCTCCTACCACTGACATCGTAGATGTCAATCCACAGCTTCGGTGATACGTTTAGCCCCGGTACATTTTCGGCGCGGAGTCACTCGACCAGTGAGCTATTACGCACTCTTTAAATGGTGGCTGCTTCTAAGCCAACATCCTGGTTGTCTAAGCAACTCCACATCCTTTTCCACTTAACGTATACTTTGGGACCTTAGCTGGTGGTCTGGGCTGTTTCCCTTTCGACTACGGATCTTATCACTCGCAGTCTGACTCCCATGGATAAGTCTTTGGCATTCGGAGTTTATCTGAATTCGGTAACCCGATGGGGGCCCCTAGTCCAAACAGTGCTCTACCTCCAAGACTCTTACTACATGAGGCTAGCCCTAAAGCTATTTCGGAGAGAACCAGCTATCTCCAAGTTCGATTGGAATTTCTCCGCTACCCACACCTCATCCCCGCACTTTTCAACGTGCGTGGGTTCGGGCCTCCATCCAGTGTTACCTGGACTTCACCCTGGACATGGGTAGATCACCTGGTTTCGGGTCTACGACCACATACTCATTCGCCCTATTCAGACTCGCTTTCGCTACGGCTCCGTCTATCCAACTTAACCTTGCATGTAATCGTAACTCGCCGGTTCATTCTACAAAAGGCACGCTATCACCCATTAACGGGCTCTAACTACTTGTAGGCACACGGTTTCAGGATCTTTTTCACTCCCCTTCCGGGGTGCTTTTCACCTTTCCCTCACGGTACTGGTTCACTATCGGTCACTAGGGAGTATTTAGCCTTGGGAGATGGTCCTCCCAGCTTCCGACGGGATTTCACGTGTCCCGCCGTACTCAGGATCCACTCAAGAGGGAACGAAGTTTCAACTACAGGGTTGTTACCTTCTCTGACCAGCCTTTCCAGGCTTGTTCGTTTACTCCGTTCCTTTGTAACTCCGTATAGAGTGTCCTACAACCCCAAGAGGCAAGCCTCTTGGTTTGGGCTAATCCCGTTTCGCTCGCCGCTACTCAGGGAATCGCATTTGCTTTCTCTTCCTCCGGGTACTTAGATGTTTCAGTTCCCCGGGTCTGCCTTCCATATCCTATGTATTCAGATAAGGATTCCATCCCATTACGGATAGAGGGTTTCCCCATTCGGAAATCTCCGGATCAAAGCTTACTTACAGCTCCCCGAAGCATATCGGTGTTAGTACCGTCCTTCATCGGCTCCTAGTGCCAAGGCATTCACCGTGCGCCCTTTCTAACTTAACCTATAAGCTTTCAATACACATCGCATCTCTTCGTCAGCTTCCTTCGCTCCGCTCCTCATGTACGTAAGTACATTCCGGTGCTCACTCAGTTGCTTCCTCGACCTGCTCGCGTCTTGAAACCTTCTAATTTCTTGTTTAGAGAAAATCTTAAGATTGGCGATTACTCGGTAATTCTTTTTTCTTCTATATTTCATTATCTAGTTTTCAAGGAACAAGTTCACTTTCTTCTATAATAAGAAGAGAGTTTGTTATAGAGAGATTGCTCTCTCAAAACTAAACGAACCATAAGCGTCAACTTTCATGTAAATATCCTTAGAAAGGAGGTGATCCAGCCGCACCTTCCGATACGGCTACCTTGTTACGACTTCACCCCAATCATCTGTCCCACCTTAGGCGGCTGGCTCCAAAAGGTTACCCCACCGACTTCGGGTGTTACAAACTCTCGTGGTGTGACGGGCGGTGTGTACAAGGCCCGGGAACGTATTCACCGCGGCATGCTGATCCGCGATTACTAGCGATTCCGGCTTCATGCAGGCGAGTTGCAGCCTGCAATCCGAACTGAGAATGGTTTTATGGGATTGGCTAAACCTCGCGGTCTTGCAGCCCTTTGTACCATCCATTGTAGCACGTGTGTAGCCCAGGTCATAAGGGGCATGATGATTTGACGTCATCCCCACCTTCCTCCGGTTTGTCACCGGCAGTCACCTTAGAGTGCCCAACTGAATGCTGGCAACTAAGATCAAGGGTTGCGCTCGTTGCGGGACTTAACCCAACATCTCACGACACGAGCTGACGACAACCATGCACCACCTGTCATCCTGTCCCCCGAAGGGGAACGCCCTATCTCTAGGGTTGTCAGGAGATGTCAAGACCTGGTAAGGTTCTTCGCGTTGCTTCGAATTAAACCACATGCTCCACCGCTTGTGCGGGCCCCCGTCAATTCCTTTGAGTTTCAGTCTTGCGACCGTACTCCCCAGGCGGAGTGCTTAATGCGTTAGCTGCAGCACTAAAGGGCGGAAACCCTCTAACACTTAGCACTCATCGTTTACGGCGTGGACTACCAGGGTATCTAATCCTGTTCGCTCCCCACGCTTTCGCGCCTCAGCGTCAGTTACAGACCAGAGAGTCGCCTTCGCCACTGGTGTTCCTCCACATCTCTACGCATTTCACCGCTACACGTGGAATTCCACTCTCCTCTTCTGCACTCAAGTTCCCCAGTTTCCAATGACCCTCCACGGTTGAGCCGTGGGCTTTCACATCAGACTTAAGGAACCGCCTGCGCGCGCTTTACGCCCAATAATTCCGGACAACGCTTGCCACCTACGTATTACCGCGGCTGCTGGCACGTAGTTAGCCGTGGCTTTCTGGTTAGGTACCGTCAAGGTACCGCCCTATTCGAACGGTACTTGTTCTTCCCTAACAACAGAGTTTTACGATCCGAAAACCTTCATCACTCACGCGGCGTTGCTCCGTCAGACTTTCGTCCATTGCGGAAGATTCCCTACTGCTGCCTCCCGTAGGAGTCTGGGCCGTGTCTCAGTCCCAGTGTGGCCGATCACCCTCTCAGGTCGGCTACGCATCGTTGCCTTGGTGAGCCGTTACCTCACCAACTAGCTAATGCGCCGCGGGCCCATCTATAAGTGATAGCCGAAGCCATCTTTCAGAATCCTAACATGTGTTAGGAGCCATTATCCGGTATTAGCCCCGGTTTCCCGGAGTTATCCCAGTCTTATAGGCAGGTTGCCCACGTGTTACTCACCCGTCCGCCGCTAATCTTTAAAAGCAAGCTTTTAAAGATCCGCTCGACTTGCATGTATTAGGCACGCCGCCAGCGTTCGTCCTGAGCCAGGATCAAACTCTCCATTAAAGAGTATTGATTAGCTCAATAGTTAAAACAAATTTAAAACGTTGACGTTATGGTTCGTTTAGTTTTCAAAGAACAATCATTGTCGCCGATAAGCGACTTTATCAATATATCATCTCACTTTGAACGTGTCAACACTTTTTTTAAGAAGTATTTTCGTTGTTCATCAGCGACGTTTATTAATATACCAAGATAACAATATAGAGTCAACACTTTTTATAAAAAAAATGAAATGTATTTAAAAACTTCCTTTTTCTTTCGGGTGTTTTAGCTTCATATACTTTAAACACTCGTTTGGTGTGGCGACTCTCTTGAACAAATTAAATAAAATTCCATAGCGCTCGTTCATCGCTCTTTTCACGATATGATCTATCCGCTCGTCACCCATATCAAAAAGGATTTCATCCATCTCCCTTTTAATTAGATATTGGATTTCTTTCATTTCTCTCTCATTAATAAGCATGCCTAGCATGAGAACAGCTCCTTTTGGATAGTTTGGTTTTTGTAGTGTTTTCCAAAAAATCACTTTTTATGAATCTAAACTTCTTTTCATATTTTATTTTCCCCATCATATGATGGAGACAAGGAGTCTATTGGACGAGGTGAGAGGATATGAATTTCTTTTTTGTCATGAATGGTAAGTCAGTGAAACAGTTCATGCTCATTGTAGTAGCCGCCTTTTTTACAGCTTGGTTTCTGTATATGGAAAATATCGTGAACATTCCGGTGTTTTCCGCAAACAATGAGCCGAAAGCAATTTATAAAGGGGAAAAAGATGTTAGCTTAACTTTTAATATTGGCTGGGGGGATGAAAAAGCAGAGCCTATACTTGATATTCTAAAAGAGCAAAACGTTCAAGCCGCTACCTTCTTCCTCTCAGGCGCTTGGGCTGAGAGTCATCCAGATTTGGTTAATCGAATCGTCAAAGAAGGGTACGAAATTGGGGTTCTAGGCTATAATTATGTGGAATATACAGATTTGGAAGAAGAAAAAATTAGGAGGGACCTGGCACTTGCTCAAGAAGCTTTTAAGAAACTGAACGTAAAGGATCTTAAGCTTGTTCGGGCACCTACTGGGCACTTCGATCAAAAAACCTTAAAGATTACAGAGAAAATGGGATATACACTTGTCCATTGGAGTATAGATTCTAAGGATTGGAAGAACCCTGGGGTGGAGGAGATTACCAAACATGTAGCTAAAGCGAAAAAAGGCGATATCATTTTGCTTCATGCTTCTGACTCTGCCAAGCAGACTGCAATTGCTTTACCCGCTATTATAAAAGACCTCAAATCAAAAGGACTTAAGCTTGTTACTGTATCTGAGATGATCGCTAACGCAAATACGAAAACAAATGAAATAAAGTAAGAGCCTAAGCGCAAATAAAAAGCCGCCCATTATTTGGACGGCTTTTTGTTTGTTGTTTTCCCTTTTTCATTTAATTTATGAAGAATTAATAACTGATAAGCGTTACAAACGATTAACGAATATAGCATAATATATAACCAGCTTTCCTTATTTACGCGCAGCGCTGGTACCCATTCGATTATTGTCACAACTACCATAAAGAACAGGGCAGGTACAAAGGCTCCCTTATTCGTTTGCTTTGATTTAATGCCAGCTATTATAGCTCCAATGACAAGGATGATGATAGCAAAACCCATATAGCCGAAAATGCTCTCTCCCTCTTTTGCAAACGCATTATAGCGTAAGTACACAAGATCGCCTAATGCAAATACAATTAAAACCACTTGAACAATATTCCATAATTTCGCTGACTTAAATATTCCAAGTCCAAAACGATGAACCGTTAAATATGCAAAAAAGCCCATTTGGCTAATAATACTAAAGATAAATCCAACACCAATTAACCATAATAAAACAGATAACATTTCTACAAAATCAAATGTTGTTAAAGAAGTTTGAAACTCATTCCAGCGTACAATAATCCCAACAATCCCTGATGTTACTCCACCAACTAGTAGGGTGGATAAAAATAACCTTACCCAATTCCGGCTATTCACTCTCTTTTTCCCCCATTATAAAATACTCACTTCTAAGATTGTACCAACCATGCATTGAAAAATCTAGGGATTCTCATTCAAACGAATAATATTTAGCAAATTTCTCATTCTAACATTAAGGATATTTCTGCGAAAGGGGCTAACGCTTATGTCCAAGATAAAATTCTTAAGTAGTACATTCCTTCTCCTCCTTGTGATTTCTGGATGTTCTCAGAATGAAGGCGGCGGAGGACAGCTTGAATATGAAGAAACAAAGAAGATGGTTGTTGATATATTAAAGACGGATGATGGAAAAAAAGCCATTCAAGAAATTATGTCTGACGATAAGATGAAGCAAGAGCTCGTAATGGATCAAGCCATTGTCTCTTCTACAATTGAAGAAACCTTAACCTCTGATAAAGGGGCTGAGTTTTGGAAGAAATCCTTTGAAGATCCTAAATTTGCCGAAAGTGTTGCCAAAAGTATGAAGAAGGAAAATGAGCAGCTGTTGAAAGATTTAATGAAGGACCCTGAATATCAAGGGATGATGATTGATGTACTTAAGGATCCAGAGTTAGAGAAGCAAATGACTACCATTTTAAAAAGCAAAGAATATCGAGAGCATCTACAAAAGGTGATGACCGAAACCTTTGAAAGCCCTCTTTTCAAAACAAAGATTCAAGATATTTTGATAAAAGCTGCAGAAGAAACGGGAGCTGGTAAGAAAGAGGAAGAACAAGGTGGAGGTTCTGAAGAAGGCGGCGGAGAAGCTGGTGAAGGCACGGAAGAAGGTGGCGGTGAAGGAGCTTAGATGTTTATCTTATTTCAATAGAAAAAGGCCTCTTCCAAAAGAGGCCTTTTTCTATTATTCATCTAATGCAGTTACTACCTTCTCAGCAATATTCATATAAATCTTCCCTAATTGATGATCTTGTTGGTAGACTGATGGAGCAAAGTCTTCTTCATTCCAATCTGGCTGAGCAAGCGGAAGCTTCCCAAGTACTTCTGTTTGTAGTTCATCTGCTAACTTCTCACCGCCACCTTGTCCAAATACAAATTCTTTTTCCCCAGTGACTTTGCTTTCAAAATACGACATATTTTCTACAATACCGAGAATTTCATGATCGGTTTTTAAAGCCATTGCCCCTGCACGAGCCGCAACAAATGCTGCAGTTGGATGTGGCGTAGTGACAATTACTTCTTTACAGCTCGGCAGCATCGTATGTACGTCTAAAGCCACATCTCCTGTTCCAGGTGGCAGGTCTAATAATAGATAATCAAGATCGCCCCACTCAACCTCATTGAAGAAGCTGTTTAGCATTTTCCCAAGCATAGGCCCTCTCCAAATAATCGGTGCATTATCTTCGACAAAAAAGCCCATTGAGATTACTTTTACCCCAAATCGTTCAACTGGTAGAATTCTTTCACCTCTAACCACAGGCCTTTGTGTAATTCCCATCATATCTGGAACACTAAAGCCATAAATATCCGCATCGACAAGACCAACCTTTTTACCTAGTCTTGCAAGAGACACCGCTAAGTTGACTGAAACGGTTGATTTCCCAACCCCACCTTTCCCACTCGCAATGGCAATAAAAGTGGTCTTACTCGTAGGAGATAGAAGGCCTTCCTCTTCTTTTGCTTCTACACGAAACTTAGCTAATGTTTCTTCTGACAACTCAGTAAACCTTAGACCAACAGTATCTGCTCCTGCTTCTTTTAGCAGACTAACCATCTGAGATTGAAGCTGCATTTGCTCTGCTGTTCCTGTCTTCGCTATGGCAATTTTCACACTAACATGGTTCTTTTCTTCCTTAATGCTAATTTCCTCAATTGCCTGAATCTCTTCAAGTGTTCTATGTAAAAATGGCTCCTCTAGCCCTTTAAGAACGTCTCTTACTTTTGCTTCAGTTAACATTCCTACACCGCCTTTTGTATTCGTTTGCAAGTCAAGTATAACACGCATATAGGCAAATCACAGTTAATTCAATCACACCCTCTTTATTATAATCGAAAAATTCGATCATAATAAAGGAAAAGGATGTTTTTTGGCATTTCCACCTATACATGCTACAATAACCAAACATACGTTTTGGGAGGTTGCTATGAATCAACGACGGAAGATTCAATTATTTATTGCTATGAGTTTAGATGGGTATATTGCGACGAAAGAGGATTCATTGGATTGGCTGTTTTCAGTTGAAGGCGAAGGCGATAATGGATATTCATCGTTTTATGAAGGCATCGACACCATTATTATGGGCAAGCGCACATATGATTGGGTCATGAAAGAGATGAAAGGGGAATTTCCCTATCAAAATAAAAAATGCTTTGTGTTCTCTAGAAGCCCTCACCCACATACAGAATTTGTTCAGTTTCAGTCAGGAAACGTGACAGAGTTTGTACATACATTAAAGCAATCGGAAGGGAAAGGTATTTGGATTGTAGGGGGAGGTGAGGTGCTTCACACCTTTTTAAAAGAAAAATTAGTGGATGAAATGATTGTTACGATTGCACCCGTTATATTGGGCGAAGGAATTCCTCTATTTAAAGAGGGGGACTATTCAATGGACCTTCATCTAAAAGAGACAAATAGGTACAATCAGTTTGTAGAGCTAAAATATGACGTAAAAAAAGCTTGAGTGTTCTCAAGCTTTTTTTACTCCCATTGTGGGTCTGGGAGTTCTTCTTCATTTGTAAAATGACGCATAATACCTTTATAAATTGAAGCCGCTACTTTCTCCTGGTACACTTCGTTTTGTAAGTCCCTTTTTTCATCTGGATTTGATAAGAAGCCTACTTCAACTAAAACGCCTGGTTTTTCGGCATGCTTTAAAATGTAGACGTTTTGAATGGGCTTTGCATTGCGATCTGTATTCTCTAAATTAATTCGAAGCTCTTCTTGAATAAACTTGGCTGCCTGTTCATTCTCTTGGAGTTGTGGGGCAAAAAAGGTTTGAGCACCTCTCCAGCGTGAAGAAGGAATGGCATTTAGATGAATGCTAACAAAGAAATCGGATCCGGAATCATTAATCATTTCTAATCGCTTCTTCAGATCTTCAACTTTTCTACGGCTATAGCCTTTCGTATCGTCCGATGCAAGGTCCTTATCTTCTTCTCTTGTCATTATTACTAGGGCCCCTTGTTGCTGAAGGTAATCACGAAGCTGCAAAGATATGTTTAGTGCAATATCTTTTTCCAATGCTTCCTCGTCTCCTGCTCCCCCATCTGGCCCGCCATGACCCGGATCAAGTAAGATAATTTTCCCTGATAGCGGTAAATTCCATGATTTCCATGAATCATCCTCAGAGAAATCGTATTGCAAGATGATAAATAACGTTATTAAGCCCATTACAAAGGCACTGATTTTTATTTTCCTTTTCATACTTAGGTCATCCTCCCGCTCGTCCCTCTTCATTTCAATATATGGGACAAGTGGGTGGGATAGAACAACATCGCTCAATTAATGCAATCTTAGTTTATGCTTTTTCTCTCCATTCCGAATGCCTTCAAGCCACCACCTGTTAACATACTGCTCACATATATAATACATATCCTCACTTAATGGACCCTCTTCCCCATCACCCCAGTAAAGTAAAAAGTTATAAAGGGTATCTACTAAGTGTTGATATTCATCAGAGCAGCGACTTTTCACCATATCCTGGCTTTCCCCATAATAGCCAAAACGGCTAAAATGGGCACCTAATAGATATGCTTCAATGGCCACATCATAACAGCCTTCCTCTATGCCTGTATTCATCATTAGGCTAGAGGTCAGTCGAGAAGACCCAAATGCCATCTGAACACTTTCCTTTAGTGCTTTTATTGAAAGATCACGAAGCATCGATCGTTCATATTTTATCTGTTTTTCACGTTTTTTTTCATAAAAGGTTGTAATGACGTTCACTTCTTTTCACCTCTTAAAGGATAGTCTTTATCTCCTCTTAAAGGAACATACAAGAAGCGATGGGGATTCGATTTCCAATTTTGCTACCATTTTTCTCTCTTCAGGCGAGGACTTATGTTTTTACGTATTTTGCATATACTAAGCAATAAGAAATCAATTCAAGGGTATTAAGGAGGTTTTCTTGTGAATAAACCGATGAGATGGAAATATAGACGATTATGTAAAGTAAGAAAACGCATGCAGTGGCTCTGCTAATGCGATGTTCTTCTCCCAATGATGGATTTCATGTTACGTTCAGTCAAATATATCAACAAACGAAAGTTTTCCTACCTCTATATTGAAAAAAGTAGCACTATTTACTCCTATTAAAGCCTACATTCCTTTGCCATTCCCCATTATGAGCGAAAAACGGTTCAGATTGAGCGAATTTTTGTCGAAGGTGAGCGATTTCTTGTCGATTACGAGCGAAATGAACAGAAATGTGAGCGAAATTCAGTGGTTTATAAGCGTTCGCTCATAAAAGGAGCGAACGCTCACTTTAACAAACACTGGACCATCAGCTTTGTCCCCCTCCCAAGACCATCAACCAATAACAATAAAAAAGACCCCCAAGCATATGCTTGAGAGCCTTTGAATTGAAAAGATTAACGCTTTGAGAACTGAGGTGCACGACGAGCGCCTTTAAGACCGTATTTCTTACGTTCTTTCATACGAGCGTCACGAGTTAATAGTCCTGCACGCTTTAATGTTGGACGGAATTCTGGATCTGCTTGAAGTAACGCACGAGCGATACCATGACGGATTGCTCCAGCTTGCCCAGTGTATCCACCACCATTAACGTTTACAAGAACATCGTAGCTACCAAGAGTTTCAGTAGCGTTTAAAGGTTGCTTAACAACCTCACGAAGTGCTTCGAATGGAATATAGCTTTCGATTTCACGACCGTTGATTACGATTTTTCCGTCGCCTGGAACTAAACGAACACGTGCAACGGAGCTCTTACGACGACCAGTACCAATATATTGAACCTGTGCCAAAATAATAACCTCCCTAAAAATTATCCACGAAGTTCGTAAACTTCAGGTTGTTGTGCTTGGTGCGGATGCTCGCTACCAGCATATACGTGTAATTTCTTGAAAATTTGACGACCAAGAGAATTCTTTGGAAGCATGCCTTTAATAGCAAGCTCAAGCATTTTCTCAGAGTAGTTTGTTCTCATTTCAAGAGCTGTTCTTGATTTTAAACCACCTGGGTGCATGCTGTGACGGTAGTAAATTTTGTCAGTAAGTTTCTTACCTGTAAGTTCAATCTTTGCTGCATTAAGAATAATTACATGATCACCAGTGTCAACATGTGGTGTATAAGTTGGTTTATGTTTTCCACGTAAAATTGATGCTACTTCAGAAGCAAGACGCCCTAAAGTTTTACCTTCTGCATCAATTACGTACCATTTACGCTCAATGTTTTGTGAGTTAGCCATAAACGTAGTACGCATGAGTTTCCCTCCTAATAATTAATCCAAAAATCATTTTCGTATATTTTCATCAACACAATAAGTTCCGGGGCTTATCGTGGTATTAAAATATCACACTTAAAATATGATATATCTTTGGAAACAGAATGTCAAGAAAATGTTACACCAGGTTTAGTTGTCATACAAATTTTTTTTAAACCCTTACTAGTTTTCATAATGCACTTCCCACAAATATAAACCATGAGGGGGTGCCGTCTTTCCTGCTGCTCCACGATCCTTCTTAGCTAGTATTTCTTCCATAGCCTTTGGCTCCAGCTCTCCAGCTCCTACCTGCAATAGCGTACCAACTAAAATTCGTACCATATTATATAGAAAACCATTTCCCTCAAAACAAAAAATGAATCCTTCCTCAACCTCTATAAGCTCTATTTTCGTAAGCTCTCTTACCTTATCCTCAACTTCTGTTTTGGCAGAACAGAAGCTAGTAAAATCATGAGTTCCTAATAAAAATGGAGCAGCTTCCTCCATTGCCTCTTTGTTTAAAAGAAATGGATAATAATATTGGTAGGAATGTTTAAACGGGTCTCTAGTCTTTCCTTGGTAAACAAAATAGCGGTATTGCTTTCCTACAGCATCAAATCTCGCATGAAATGAAGCTTCTGCCTTTTCCACCTTCTGCACTACAACATCAGTAGGTAAAAGAGCGTTTAGCGCTTTCGGCCATTTTTCCTCAGGAATAGAAAGAGGAGAGTCAAAATGAATGACCTGTCCCTTTGCATGAACGCCTGCATCGGTTCTACCTGATGCATGAATTCGGATAGACTCTCCTTTATGAAGTGTTGTTAATGCCCTTTCTATCTCTAGCTGAACTGTCCGCTTGTTCGGTTGAACCTGATAGCCAAAAAAATGGGATCCATCATACATGACGATGCATTTATATCGTTGCATATGTTCTCCTTAAGCTCTTAATAATGCTAACACAATGGCAAGTGCCCCTAGTAATAAAAGCATACCCGTATCGATACCCTTCCAATCAAGCTGGCGGTATTTCGTTCGACCTTCTCCACCTTTATAACCTCTAGCCTCCATTGCCGTAGCAAGTTCTTCAGCTCGCTTAAACGAACTTACAAACAACGGGATTAATAACGTAATAATCGCACGTGCACGCTGTTTGATTGGCCCACTAGAGAAGTCGACACCTCTTGCAGTTTGCGCCTTCATAATCTTGTCCGTTTCCTGCATAAGAGTGGGGATGAACCTTAGTGAGATGGACATCATTAGTGCCAGCTCATGTACAGGAAAATTCACTTTATTTAATGGAGCCAATAACGTTTCAAGTCCATCGGTAATTTCAATAGGTGTGGTGGTTAAGGTTAATAGGGAAGTCATCAATATTAAGAGGAAGAAGCGTAATGAAATAAAAACCCCTTGCCTTAATCCCTCTTCATATATTTGAATCCACCCAAAATCAAGCAGAACTTGCCCCTCTTTTGTTAAAAATAAGTGCAAGAAAAGCGTAAAAATAACCAACCAAATAACCGGCTTTAAACCTGCCATAATAAATGAAAATGGAACCCTTGATAATCCTACCATCATAATGGAATAGGTAAGTATAATCCCATATGTCAACATATTATTGGCGAGAAACACAATACAGACAAACAAAAAAACCACAATGAGCTTTGATCGAGGATCCATCCGATGAATAGCTGATTCAGCAGGTACGTAGCGACCGAATATCATCTTATCCATCATACGTGGTTCCTCCTTTTCACTAACAGATCAATTTGGTCTGTTAGTTCATCTAGAGTTAAGCATACCTTATCAAAGGAATGCTTAAGTGTATTCTCCAGCTTCAGCTGAAACCTTACTACTTCAGGTACGTCTAGTCCTAGCTCTATTAAGCCTTCTGGGGAGGCAAAGATTTCTTTAGGTGTTCCTTGACGGTATACGTTTCCTTTTTGCATGACAACGATTTGATCAGCATATTTAGCTGCATCCTCCATGCTATGAGTAACTAGGATGGTTGAAAGATTTCGCTTCTTATGAAGCTCATAGAACATATCCATAATCTCGCTGCGGCCTCTTGGATCTAGACCAGCTGTAGGCTCATCTAAAACAATCACATCCGGTTCCATTGCTAACACCCCTGCAATGGCTACGCGGCGCATTTGACCACCAGACAAATCGAATGGTGACTTGTCCAAAAGCTCTTCAGACAATCCAACAAGCTGAATTGCTTCCCTTGCACGCTGCTTCGCTTCGTCTTCTGTTACCCCAAAATTCATAGGTCCAAAGCAAATATCTTTTTCAATTGTTTCTTCAAACAGCTGATGTTCCGGAAATTGAAAAACGATCCCTACTTTTTGACGGATATTCTTTAGATTCTTTTGTTTTGTTCCACCTACGATTTCTCGCTCACCAATTATGACCGTCCCACTCGTAGGCTGAAGAAGTGCATTTAAATGCTGCAAGACCGTAGATTTTCCTGACCCTGTGTGTCCAATTAACGCAAGAAAGGTGCCGCTTGGAATCTGAAATGAGACATCCTGAATAGCTAACCTTTCAAATGGTGTATTTAACTGATAGCGATATTCTACTTGTTCAAGTGAGATGTCCATAATTCCGTCACCAACTCTTCTTCTGTTAGAAAATGTTTTGATAATGCGATCCCTTTTTGCTTCAGGTTCTTACTAATTTTCACAGGAAATGGAATGTCTAATCCAAGCTGTACGAGCTCTTCATCCAACTGAAAAATGTCTTCAGGTGTCCCTTCACGGTAAACGACACCCTTGTTCATTACAATCATTCGGTCTGCTTTTGCTGCTTCTTCTAGATCATGTGTAATAGAGACGACGGTCAATTTATGATCGTCTTTTAGCTTACGAACAATATTAAGTACCTCTTCTCTTCCGCGAGGGTCGAGCATAGAAGTCGCTTCGTCTAAAATGATAAGATCTGGTCGTAAAGCAATCACTCCCGCGATGGCTACGCGCTGCTTTTGACCTCCTGAAAGATGATGTGGCTCTTGTTCAAGAAAGGAACCCATATTGACAAGCTCTAGAGATTCATAAACTCTCTTGACCATATCCTCACGAGGAATTCCGTTATTCTCAAGTCCAAACGCAACATCATCCTTTACAGTTGTTCCGACAAACTGATTATCTGGATTTTGAAAAACCATTCCAATTTTACGACGGATATCCCAAATTGAATCCTCTGATAGTTTAACTCCATCAACAAGGATTTCTCCACCTGTCGGAAACTGTAGGCCATTCAGTAACTTGGCAAGAGTGGACTTCCCAGACCCATTATGTCCGACAAGAGCAAGCCACTCACCATTATATATATCAAAGGAAACATTTTTTAGAGCAAATGGTCCATCCTGATCATATTGAAAAGAAACATCTTTGATTGAAACTAATTTTTCTTTCACATCATTTCCTCCTCTCAGCTCTACTTAGCTATTCTTCTCTCAACTAGAATTACTCCTATTTTAACTAAAAACAACATAAAAGTTCTAGAAATAAATAATGAATGCACAGAAATAGCTATTCAGCCGTATTAGCAGATATACACCCCACACATTCTTTAAACGGAAAAATATTAAAGGACAAGTTAAAAAATAAACTCGCAAACAGAGCGAGTAAGATAAGTAGACCATGAGTAGAGTTTCTCGAAAATTTCCATATAAATAATAAAACTCGCCATTTGGCGAGCCTGGGTAGAAGAAACAGTATAATTGCAAGTAAGCTCTAAAAAGGAAACAACGATCCTGTATTCTTAATCCTGGCCCATTAAAAATTCTGACATAATAAAAAAGCCTGCACCTCTTTCATAACACCTTTATGAAAGAGGTACATGAGCTAGACGAGACACAAGGAAATAAGTAATAGCATTCTTCCAAGGAATTATGCCTTCTGACCAGTCTAATGAGAGACAGTCAAATGACCCAAACGATGTGGGATTCTCCTTATTAACAATAGGAGTCCATTTCTAGTATATATGAAATGGTACTTATACCTACATGCTCATCGTAACACTCGTTTTGGGCTCTAGATAGGATGACTATCCTACAGAAAAAGGGCAAAGAACAAGTTCAAACTAAACTGTCCAGCGCCCCTGTTGTCTGTTGAGTTATTAAACTAACTCAATAATTACCATTGGTGCTCCGTCACCACGACGAGGCCCAAGTTTCATAATACGTGTATATCCACCTTGGCGCTCTTCATAACGAGGTGCAATATCGCTGAATAACTTTTGTACAGCATCCTTGTTATCCTCAATGCTTGCTACTTCATTACGGATGAAAGCAGCAGCTTGGCGACGAGCGTGAAGATCTCCACGTTTACCAAGAGTAATCATTTTTTCAACAACCGAACGAAGTTCTTTTGCACGAGCTTCTGTTGTCTCGATGCGCTCGTTGATGATTAAGTCTGTTGCTAGATCACGTAACATAGCTTTGCGTTGAGCACTAGTGCGTCCTAACTTTCTGTATCCCATGAAAGTTTCCCTCCTTTGTTGAAGTCTATTTATCGGTCTATAAGGCTATCAAAGAGTATTTATGTTAATCAGTCATCTTTACGAAGGCCTAATCCAAGCTCTTCAAGTTTATGCTTAACTTCTTCTAGAGACTTACGACCTAAGTTACGTACTTTCATCATATCTTCTTCCGTCTTATTTGCTAATTCTTGGACGGTATTGATTCCAGCACGCTTTAAGCAGTTGTATGAACGAACTGATAGATCAAGTTCTTCAATCGTCATTTCAAGAACTTTCTCTTTTTGGTCTTCTTCTTTTTCAACCATGATTTCAGCATTTTGTGCTTCGTCAGTCAAACCAACAAAGATGTTTAAATGCTCAGTTAAAATCTTCGCTCCAAGTGCAACCGCATCTTGTGGACCTGTACTACCGTCAGTCCATACATCGAATGTTAACTTATCATAGTTAGTCATCTGGCCTACACGTGTATTTTCTACTTGGTAAGATACACGTGATACTGGAGTGTAAATGGAGTCGATAGGGATTACACCGATCGGTTGATCCTCTCTCTTGTTTTGATCAGCAGGCGTATACCCGCGTCCACGTCTTGCTGTTAAGCGCATACGTAGGTGACCATTTGTTCCAAGAGTAGCAATGTGAAGATCAGGGTTAAGAATTTCAACATCACTGTCATGGGTAACATCAGCAGCCGTAACGGCTCCTTCACCTTGAACATCTATTTCTAGCGTCTTTTCTTCATCTGAATAGATTTTAAGAGCTAGCTTTTTAATATTTAAGATAATAGTTGTTACGTCTTCTACGACGCCTTCAATTGTTGAAAACTCATGAAGTACCCCATCGACTTGAATCGATGTGACAGCAGCACCTGGGAGTGAGGATAGCAGGATACGACGTAAGGAGTTACCCAAAGTAGTACCATACCCACGCTCAAGTGGTTCAACGACGAACTTACCGTACTTCGCATCATCGCTGATCTCAACCGTTTCGATTTTTGGTTTTTCTATTTCGATCATCATATATACCCTCCTTCAAAACGTCGAAACCCCGGTCTTGGATAACCGAAATTCCTCATATAATACGTTCCCGATTGTGCACAACAACTGGATTCATTCATCTGTATAAGAAACATGAAAAGTTCTCATCATATCCCATTATGGACAGGGATACAAATAATATACAGAAAAAATTATACGCGGCGACGTTTTGGTGGACGGCATCCGTTATGTGGTACTGGAGTTACATCTTTAATTGCAGTAACTTCAAGACCAGCAGCTTGTAGAGCACGGATCGCAGCTTCACGTCCTGCGCCAGGACCTTTAACTGTAACTTCTAGAGTTTTCATACCGTGTTCCATTGATGTTTTAGCAGCCGTTTCAGCAGCCATTTGCGCAGCGAATGGAGTAGATTTACGAGAACCTTTAAACCCAAGAGCTCCAGCACTTGACCAAGAAATTGCATTACCATGTACATCAGTAATAGTTACGATAGTGTTGTTAAACGTTGAGCGGATATGTGCAATACCACTTTCGATATTCTTTTTCACACGACGTTTACGTGTATTCGTTTTACGTGCCAATTAGATAACCTCCCTTACCAATTATTTCTTCTTGTTAGCAACAGTCTTACGAGGACCTTTGCGTGTACGAGCGTTGTTTTTCGTGTTTTGACCACGAACTGGTAAACCACGACGGTGACGTAGACCACGGTAGCATCCAATTTCCATTAAACGCTTGATGTTAAGAGAAACTTCACGACGAAGGTCACCCTCAACTTTTAATTTGTCTACAACTTCACGAATTTTGTTTAATTCATCTTCTGTTAAGTCACGAACACGAGTATCTTCAGAAACTCCTGCGTCTGCTAATACTTTTTGTGCTGTAGCTTTACCAATACCAAAAATATAAGTTAATGAGATAACTACACGCTTTTCACGTGGGATATCCACACCAGCAATACGTGCCATACTCTAGCGCACCTCCTTCTTAGATTATCCTTGTTTTTGTTTGTGCTTAGGGTTTTCACAGATAACCATAACTTTGCCCCGTCTGCGGATAACTTTACACTTTTCGCAGATCGGTTTAACAGATGGTCTTACTTTCATTATCCTAACCTCCTTAATAGTTCGGAGTGCAAATAATCATTATTTAAAGCGGTATGTTATTCTTCCGCGAGTTAAGTCATATGGAGAAAGCTCTACTGTTACTTTATCTCCTGGTAAAATTCGAATGAAGTGCATGCGAATCTTTCCAGAAACGTGAGCTAAAACTGTATGACCATTTTCTAATTCTACCTTAAACATTGCATTAGGCAAAGTTTCTACAACTGTACCTTCAATTTCAATTACATCGTCTTTCGCCATTGAACTTGTCTCCCTTCTTCAATTCAAGTATGTCATTCAAATACTTTGCAAGTGCAAAGCGTAGCTTTCCATTTGTTACACGACCGGTTTCGATAAGACTGCTCTGAACTTCCGAAGATACATAATCAATACATTGTAGATGTTGAAGGTTTTTCTTCTTCGGACGGTCATATTTTCGTTTATCACCGTCAGCGATTAAAACATACCTATCATCGAACAACTTTATAATTATACCATATTGACCTGCATCACGCCCGCGTTTTATTTGAACAATTTGTCCAAGCTGCGGTCTTGAATCAGAATCGACCAATGAGATCACCCACTGCTTAAGCTTTCGTTAGAATTTCATAACCAGTTTCAGTGATAGCAACTGTATGCTCGAAGTGAGCACAATACTTTCCGTCTACCGTTACAACTGTCCAGTCGTCGGCTAACGTCTTCACATAGCGAGTTCCTGCATTCACCATCGGTTCAATAGCAAGTACCATTCCGGGTTTTAAACGAGGACCCTTATTAGGTGGACCGTAGTGAGGAATTTGTGGATCCTCATGTAAGTCTTGCCCTACTCCATGCCCTACATACTCACGTACAATCGAAAAGCCTTTTGATTCTGCATACGTTTGAATTGCATGAGAGATGTTCGATAAACGTTCACCTGGTTTAGCCTCTTTAAGTCCTCTATATAGTGATTCTTCTGTTACATCTAGAAGATTTTGTGCTTCTTCATCGATTATACCTACAGCATAAGTCCAAGCAGAGTCTCCATGATAGCCATTGTATTTAGCTCCGATATCGATGCTAATAATGTCACCTTCATTTAGAACTCTTTTTCCTGGGATCCCATGAACAAGCTCGTTGTTCACAGACGCACAAATACTGCCAGAAAAGCCATTATATCCTTTGAAAGAGGGAATTGCATCATGCTTACGAATAAACGATTCTGCAATTGCATCTAACTCTTTTGTCGTAATTCCAGGTGCAATATGCTTTTTTAACTCTTCGTGAGTTAATGCCACAATACGCCCTGCTTCTCGCATGATTTCAATTTCTCTTGGGGTTTTACAAATGATCATTAATTCAAGCCCCCGAGTAATTGATCGATATCCGTAAATACAATATCGATATCCTGCTGACCATTAATATTGCGTAGATACCCTTTAGACTCATAAAAATCTAATAGTGGTTGAGATTGTTGAATGTTCACTTGAAGGCGATTCTTAACAGTGGATTCATTATCATCCTCACGTTGATATAGCTCTCCGCCACAACGATCGCATTTCCCTTCCTGTGCTGGAGGATTGAAAACTAAATGATACGTAGCACCGCACTCTTTACAAATACGTCTTCCAGTTAAACGCTCCATTAAAATCTCTTGGTCTACATCAATATTGATGACATAGTCCATCTTTTTGTTCAAATCTGCAAGAATACCTTCTAAAGCTTCTGCTTGAGGTACTGTACGAGGAAAACCGTCTAGTAAGAATCCTTTTTCACAGTCATCTTTACTTAATCTTTCGCGTACAATTCCAATCGTCACTTCATCTGGTACTAATGCACCTTGATCCATAAAAGACTTCGCTTTTAAGCCTAGTTCCGTTCCATCTTTAATCGCAGCACGGAACATATCTCCAGTTGAGATATGAGGGATGTTGTATTTATTAACAATTTTCTCAGCTTGGGTACCTTTACCAGCACCAGGGAGCCCCATTAAAACTAAATTCACACGTATTCCCCCTCAGTCTCTTAATTGGCTTTAGGGAGCGATTTGTTCCCTAAAACCGAATTATTTAATGAAACCTTTATAGTGACGTTTAACCAATTGAGCTTCTAACTGTTTCATTGTTTCAAGTGCAACACCGATCACGATGAGCAAGCTCGTTCCACCAATCTGAGCTGATTGTGGAAGTCCAGCAAACTTAATAAAGAATACTGGAAGAATTGAAATAACGGTAAGGAAGATCGCACCAATAAATGTTAAACGATAAAGTACACGAGTTAAATATTCCTGAGTATTCTTTCCAGGGCGAATACCAGGGATATATCCGCCTTGCTTTTTCAAGTTTTCTGCCACTTGTTCAGGATTAACTTGAATAAAGGCATAGAAATAGGTGAAGGCAATAATCAGTGCACTATATATGATCATACCAATCGGAGTCGTGTAATCAAACACTCTTTGAATCCACAATGTTACATCGTTTGTACCAAAGAACGTAGCAATCGTTCTTGGCGTAATGATGAATGAGATTGCAAAGATTACTGGAATAACACCGGCAGCATTTACTTTTAAAGGCAAATGTGTTGATTGACCACCTACAGGATTACGGCCAGCAACCATGCGTTTTGCGTATTGAATTGGAATCTTTCTTAATGCTTGTTGCACGAAGATTGTTCCAACAACAATAGCAATTACTGCAAGGATGATAAGGACCACAGTTACAATTCGTAAGAAAAGCTGATCGCCAGCATCTTCAAACTGTTGAGCATAGATCTGGTTAACCGTATTTGGAATAGCCGCAACGATTCCAGCAAAAATGATAATTGAAATACCATTTCCTACACCCTTAGATGTAATTTGTTCACCTAACCACATTAAAAATGCAGTACCAGCAGTAAGTACAGTTGCAATAAGCAAGTAAGTTGTAATACTTGAGTTTTCAATAAGTAGACCATTTGCCATATTATTGAACCCGTATGACATACCTAATGCTTGGATAAACCCAAGCACGATTGTAAAGTAACGTGTAAATTGTGCTAATTTACGGCGACCTACTTCACCTTGCTTTGACCATTCCGTAAATTTAGGTACAACATCCATCTGTAACAATTGAATGATGATAGAAGCTGTAATATAAGGCATGATCCCCATCGCCAATATGGAGAATTGGGAAAGGGCGCCTCCTCCAAATGTATTTAGAACACCAAATACACTTAGCTCATCTTGAGCTTTAAGGATGTCGGCATTCACAAACGGTACTGGAATAAAAGTACCGATGCGAAAGACAATCAACATTAAAAGGGTGAATATGATTTTTCGTCTTATATCACCCACGCGCATAAAATTGGAGATTGTCTGAAACATTAAATCACCTCAGTTGTACCGCCGGCAGCTTCGATAGCTTCCTTCGCAGCAGAGGAGAATTTATGAGCTTTAACAGTAAGCTTTTTCTCAACTTTGCCTTTAGCAAGAATCTTAATTCCTGCTCTTTCTTTGCTTACAACGCCTGTTTCGATCAGAAGTTCTGGAGTTACTTCTGTACCGTCTTCAAAGCGGTTAAGTGCATCAAGGTTCACAATCGCAAATTCTTTACGGTTAATGTTAGTGAATCCGCGTTTAGGCAGACGTTGGAATAAAGGAGTTTGACCCCCTTCAAAACCAGGACGAACACCGCCGCCAGAACGTGCGTTTTGACCTTTATGACCTTTACCAGCAGTTTTACCTTGACCAGAACCGATACCACGACCTAAGCGTTTACGTTCTTTACGAGAACCTTCTGCAGGTTTTAATTCATGAAGTTTCATGTTGGCACCTCCTTATTTGAAGAAGTATTTAATTATTTTTCTACAACCGTTACAAGATGAGCTACTTTGTTAATCATTCCGCGAATAGCTGCATTATCTTGTTGTTCAACTGTTTGGTGCATTTTGCGTAAACCAAGAGCTTTAACTGTTTCACGTTGATCTTGCGGACGACCAATCACGCTTCGAGTGAGGGTAATTTCTAGTTTATTTGCCATTTCATTTCCCTCCTTATCCTAACAGTTCTTCTACTGATTTTCCACGTAGCTTAGCTACATCCTCAGCACGTTTTAATTGTTTAAGACCTTCGATTGTAGCACGAACCATGTTAATTGGTGTGTTCGTTCCTAAAGATTTAGAAAGGATGTCATGAACACCAGCTAATTCAAGTACAGCACGAACAGGTCCACCAGCGATAACCCCAGTACCTTCAGATGCAGGCTTTAATAGAATTTGGCCAGCACCAAAGTGTCCGATTACTTGGTGTGGAATTGTTGTACCAACCATAGGTACTTCTACTAGATTTTTCTTAGCATCTTCAATTGCTTTACGGATTGCATCTGGTACCTCTTGCGCTTTACCTGTACCAAATCCAACGTTACCGTTTTTGTCTCCAACTACTACTAGTGCAGAGAAACGGAATCGACGTCCACCTTTAACAACCTTCGCTACACGGTTAACTGTAACTACGCGCTCTTCAAGTTCAAGTTTGTTTGGATCAATACGACGCATTTGTTTATGTCCCTCCTTTGTCTATTAAAATTCTAGTCCGTTTTCACGAGCAGCATCTGCTAATGCTTTTACGCGACCATGATATAAGTATCCTCCACGATCGAATACTACAGACTTAACACCTTTTTCTACTCCACGCTTAGCAACTACTTCTCCGACCTTAATAGCTGCATCTACGTTACTTGTAGAATCGATAGAGATTTCTTTATCTAAAGTAGAAGCACTTGCGATTGTTACACCGTTCACGTCATCAATTAATTGAGCGTAAATGTGTTTGCTTGAACGGAACACATTTAGACGAGGACGAGCAGCTGTACCGCTAAGTTTAGCACGTACACGTGCATGGCGCTTCTTACGAACTGTATTTTTATCAGCCTTCGTAATCATTTAGGTCACTCCTTTCGTTTACCTACGCGGTATTACTTACCAGTTTTACCTTCTTTACGACGTACATATTCGCCTTCATAACGAATACCTTTACCTTTATAAGGCTCAGGAGGACGAACGTCACGGATATTTGCTGCTAAAGCACCAACGCGTTCTTTGTTAGTACCTTTAACAATAATCTTTGTATTAGAAGGAACTTCAACTTCAATACCTTCTTCAGGCTCGATCTCAACTGGGTGAGAGTATCCAACGTTTAAAACAAGCTTATTACCTTGTTTTTGAGCACGGTAACCGACACCAATAAGCTCAAGACCTCTTTCGTATCCTTTAGAAACACCTTCAACCATGTTTGCTAAAAGAGCACGTGTTGTACCGTGAATTGTACGGTGTTCTTTAGAATCAGTTGGACGAGTTAAAGTAATGATGTTGTCTTCCACTTTAATTTCGATATCAGGGCTGAAAGTACGAGTTAATTCGCCTTTAGGACCTTTTACTGTAACAGTGTTGTTATCGAATGAGATCGTAACACCAGCTGGGATTTCAATTGGTTTTTTACCTACACGAGACATCTAGGCACCTCCATTCTTTAAAAAAATCTATTACCAAACGTATGCTAATACTTCTCCGCCAACTTGCTTAGCACGAGCTTCTTTATCAGTAAGAACGCCGTGAGAAGTAGATACTAGTGCGATTCCAAGACCATTTAGTACGCGTGGTACTTCGTTTGACTTAGCATAAACACGAAGTCCTGGCTTACTAATACGTTTAAGACCTGTGATAACACGCTCATTGCTACCACCGTATTTAAGGAAAACACGGATGATACCTTGTTTGTTATCTTCGATATACTCAACGTCACGGATAAATCCTTCACGCTTAAGGATTTCAGCGATTTCTTTCTTCATGTTAGAAGCAGGAACCTCTAATTTTTCGTGACGAACCATATTCGCATTACGGATGCGAGTAAGGAAATCTGCAATTGGATCTGTCATGACCATTGTTTTTACCTCCTTCCCAGAATTGGGTTTTACCAGCTAGCTTTTTTCACACCAGGAATTTGTCCTTTGTATGCTAATTCACGGAAACAAATACGGCAAAGCTTAAATTTACGGTATACAGAATGTGGACGTCCACAACGTTCACAACGTGTGTATTCCTGTACCTTATATTTAGGCGTACGCTTTTGTTTCGCAATCATTGATTTTTTAGCCACGTTGTCGCCTCCCTCTATTAGAGATTACTTTTGGAACGGCATTCCAAATTGAGTTAAAAGTTCACGAGCTTCTTCGTCAGTGTTAGCTGTGGTTACAATAACAATATCCATACCACGAACTTTGCTTACTTTATCGTAATCAATTTCAGGGAAGATTAATTGCTCTTTTACACCTAATGTGTAGTTTCCACGACCGTCGAAAGATTTTTTAGATACACCGCGGAAGTCACGTACACGTGGTAGAGAAACAGATACTAATTTATCTAGGAACTCATACATACGCTCACCACGTAGTGTAACTTTTGCACCGATCGGCATACCTTCACGAAGACGGAAGCCTGCGATTGATTTCTTAGCACGAGTTACTACTGGCTTTTGACCAGTGATGATAGCTAATTCTTCAACAGCTGTATCAAGAGCTTTTGCGTTTTGAACTGCATCACCAACACCCATGTTGATTACGATCTTTTCGATCTTTGGTACTTGCATAACTGATTTATAATTAAACTTGCTAACTAGAGCAGGAGTAATTTCTTTTACAAATTTATCTTTTAGGCGGTTCATCTAAAGTACCTCCCTTCTTAATTAAACTATTTATCTAATAATTCACCGGATTTTTTCGCAACGCGTACTTTTTTGCCATCAACCACTTGGTATCCTACGCGAGTTGGTTCACCAGATTTAGGGTCGATTGGCATAACGTTTGATACATGAATTGGTGCCTCTTGGCTAATGATTCCACCTTGTGGATTCACTTGGGATGGCTTCGAGTGTTTCTTAACGATGTTTACACCTTCAACTAGTACTCGGCTTTGTTTTGGGTAAGCTGCAAGAATAACACCTGTTTTGCCTTTATCCTTACCAGAGATGACCATAACTTTGTCACCTTTTTTCACATGCATCTGTGCGCACCTCCTTAAAGGCAATTTTTTTGTTAAATTATAATACTTCTGGAGCTAAAGATACGATTTTCATGAAGTTGCTGTCACGTAGTTCACGAGCAACTGGTCCGAAGATACGAGTTCCACGAGGGCTCTTATCATCACGGATAATTACACATGCGTTTTCATCAAAGCGAATGTAAGTACCGTCATTACGACGAACTCCGCTCTTAGTACGAACAACTACTGCTCTTACAACATCACCTTTTTTAACAACGCCACCTGGTGTTGCTTGTTTCACTGTACAAACGATGATGTCGCCGATGTTAGCAGTTTTGCGACCAGAGCCACCTAGAACCTTAATAGTTAATACTTCACGTGCACCTGAGTTATCAGCAACTTTTAAACGTGATTCTTGTTGAATCATGTGTGTAACCTCCCTTCGGGGTGTAGCTTATTCCGAACGATTAGATAATAACTGCTTTTTCTACTACTTCTACAAGACGGAAACGCTTTGTCGCAGATAGCGGACGAGTTTCCATGATACGAACGATATCGCCTGTTTTTGCTAGGTTTTGCTCATCATGAGCTTTAAGCTTCTTAGAGTACTTAACGCGTTTACCATAAAGAGGATGCTTTTTGTATGTCTCTACAAGAACAGTAACGGTTTTATCCATTTTGTCTGAGACAACGCGTCCAGTGTAAACCTTGCGTTGGTTACGTTCACTCATTCGTGCGAACCTCCTCTCAATTATCGATTGTTGACGCCGATTTCTCTTTCACGAATAACAGTTTTCATACGAGCAATCGCTTTGCGTACTTCACGAATACGAGCTGTATTTTCAAGTTGTCCAGTCGCCAATTGAAAGCGAAGGTTGAAAAGCTCTTCTTTTAAAGATTTTACTTTTTGTTCAATTTCAGCAGTGGTAAGGTCACGAATTTCATTAGCTTTCATTTGATTCACCACCAATTTCTTCTCGTTTTACAAACTTACACTTTACAGGAAGCTTGTGTGATGCAAGGCGTAATGCTTCACGAGCGATCTCTTCAGAAACACCAGCGATTTCAAACATTACTTTACCTGGCTTAACAACTGCAACCCATCCTTCTGGAGCACCTTTACCAGATCCCATTCGGACTTCTAGAGGCTTAGCAGTGTAAGGCTTATGTGGGAAAATTTTGATCCAAACTTTTCCGCCACGTTTCATGTAACGAGTCATTGCAATACGAGCTGCCTCGATTTGACGGTTTGTAATCCAAGAAGCCTCAGTAGCTTGTAAACCGAACTCTCCAAAGCTTACTTCTTTACCGCCTTTTGCTTGACCACGCATCTTACCTCGGTGTTCACGACGATATTTAACGCGTTTAGGCACTAACATATTATTTGCCTCCTTCCTCTGTTTTCTTCTTCGTAGGAAGGACCTCTCCACGGTAGATCCATACTTTTACTCCAAGCTTACCGTAAGTAGTATCAGCTTCTGCTGTAGCATAATCGATATCAGCACGAAGTGTATGAAGTGGAACTGTACCTTCACTATAAGATTCAGAACGAGCGATGTCCGCACCGCCAAGACGACCTGATACCATTGTTTTGATACCTTTAGCACCAGCGCGCATTGCACGTTGAATTGCTTGCTTTTGAGCACGACGGAATGATACGCGGTTCTCTAATTGACGAGCGATGTTCTCAGCAACTAACTTCGCATCAACGTCAGCTCTTTTGATTTCAAGAATATTGATATGAACACGTTTGCCAGTAAGTGAGTTTAAAGCTTTACGTAGAGCTTCAACTTCCGTACCACCTTTACCGATAACCATTCCTGGTTTAGCAGTGTGAACAGTGATGTTTAAACGGTTAGCAGCACGCTCGATTTCTACTTTAGAAACAGAAGCATCGCTTAAACGCTTAGTGATGTACTCACGTACTTTAAGGTCTTCGTGTAAAAGATTAGCATAGTCTTTACCTGCGTACCATTTAGATTCCCAATCACGGATAATTCCGATACGCAAACCGACTGGATTTACTTTTTGACCCACTGATTACCCCTCCTTCTTTTCAGATACTACGATAGTGATGTGGCTAGTACGCTTGTTGATTTGGCTAGCACGACCCATTGCGCGAGGACGGAAACGTTTTAAAGTTGGTCCTTCGTCAACGAATGCTTGAGTAACAACTAGGTTGTTAATATCCATTTCGTAGTTATGCTCAGCGTTAGCTATAGCAGACTTTAATACTTTTTCAACTACTGGTGAAGCAGCCTTAGGCGTAAGGTTTAAAATCGCAACTGCTTCTCCTACTTGCTTTCCTCGAATTAAATCAACGACTAAACGAACTTTACGAGGAGCAATACGAACTGTTCTTGCAACAGCTTTAGATTGCATTTGGATGCCCTCCTCTCATTAACGTCTTGTTTTCTTATCGTCACTAGCATGGCCTTTATAAGTACGTGATGGAGCGAATTCTCCAAGCTTATGACCTACCATATCTTCAGTGACGTATACAGGCACATGTTTGCGACCATCATAAACTGCAATAGTGTGTCCGATGAATTGTGGGAAGATCGTAGAACGACGAGACCAAGTTTTAACAACTTGCTTCTTTTCAGATTCATTTAACTTTTCGATCTTAACCATTAAATGTTCATCTACAAATGGTCCTTTTTTTAAGCTGCGGCCCATATTAGAACCTCCCTTCGTGATTGTTCTACGGTTCGTTCATTGAACCGTAGCTCAATCCCGTTATTTTTTACGACGACGTACGATAAACTTATCTGATTTGTTCTTTTTCTTACGAGTTTTGAATCCAAGAGTTGGTTTACCCCATGGAGTCATTGGTGACTTACGTCCGATTGGTGAACGTCCTTCACCACCACCGTGTGGGTGATCGTTCGGGTTCATTACAGATCCACGTACAGTTGGGCGCTTACCTAACCAACGAGAACGACCTGCTTTACCAATGTTAATAAGTTCATGTTGCTCGTTTCCTACTTGACCAACAGTAGCACGGCACTCAGCTAGGATCATACGAACCTCACCAGAGTTTAGACGAACTAATACGTACTTTCCTTCTTTACCTAATACTTGTGCAGAAGTACCAGCAGAACGTACTAATTGTCCACCTTTACCAGGCTTTAACTCGATGTTGTGCACTACAGTACCAACAGGAATGTTTAGTAATGGTAATGCGTTACCTACTTTAATATCTGCCTCTGGGCCAGACATAACTTCCATACCAACCTGAAGGTTTTTTGGAGCTAGGATATAACGCTTTTCACCATCCACATAGTTAATTAATGCGATGTTTGCAGAACGGTTTGGATCGTACTCGATTGTAGCAACGCGTCCTGGAATGCCATCTTTGTTACGTTTAAAATCGATAATACGATATTGACGCTTATGGCCGCCACCTTGATGACGAACTGTTAACTTACCTTGGTTGTTACGGCCGCCTTTTCTCTTTAAAGGAGCAAGTAAAGACTTTTCTGGTTGATTCGTAGTGATTTCTGCGAAATCAGAAGTAGTCATGCCGCGACGACCATTGGAGGTAGGTTTATACTTTTTAATCGCCATTTAAATTCCCTCCTCTTCTATTAAAATTAAACTTCAAAGAATTCGATTTCTTTGCTGTCTGTTGTTAATTTAACGATAGCTTTACGACGTTTGTTTGTATAGCCTCCGAAACGTCCCATGCGCTTGAATTTACCTTTGTAGTTCATAACGTTAACCTTCTCAACTTTAACACCGAAGATTTCTTCAACAGCGTCTTTCACTTGAGTTTTGTTAGCTCTAACGTCAACTTCAAAAGTGTACTTCTTCTCAGCCATTAAATCAGTAGAACGTTCAGTGATAACGGGGCGCTTAATGATATCGCGTGCATCCATTATGCAAGCACCTCCTCTACTTTTTCAACCGCTGCTTTCGTCATGATTAATTTATCATGATTTAAAACATCCAATACGCTGATTCCGTTAGCAGTTACAACTGTTACTCCTGGGATGTTACGAGCAGATAATGCTACGTTCTCATCTAGGTCAGCAGTAACGATAAGTGCTTTAGAAGCAACAGAAAGACCACTTAAAACGCCTTTAAAGTCTTTTGTTTTTGGTGTTTCGAAAGCAAGGTTTTCTAATACTAAAATGTTTTCTTCTAATACTTTAGTAGATAATGCAGATTTGATCGCTAAGCGACGTACTTTCTTCGGTAGTTTGTAGCTGTAGCTACGTGGAACTGGACCGAATACAGTACCCCCTCCGCGCCATTGTGGAGAACGGATAGATCCTTGACGTGCACGACCAGTACCTTTTTGACGCCATGGTTTGCGCCCACCGCCTGCTACTTCAGAACGGATTTTAGTTTTATGAGTACCCTGACGTAAAGAAGCTCTTTGCATAATAACAGCTTCGAATAATACGTGGTTATTTGGCTCAATACCGAAAACAGACTCATTAAGTTCGATTTCTCCAACTTGAGAACCGCTTTGGTTAAATAATGCTACTTTAGGCATTCTTGTTTCCTCCTTTCTCAGATATTACTTTGCTTTAACCGCACTTGAAATTTTTAATAATGCTTTTTTCGCTCCAGGTACGTTACCTTTAATTAAAAGTAGGTTACGCTCTACGTCTACTTTTACGATGTCAAGGTTTTGAACAGTGATTTGCTCTCCGCCCATACGTCCAGGTAATAATTTACCCTTGAAAACACGGTTTGGAGCTACAGGACCCATTGAACCTGGGCGACGGTGATAACGAGAACCGTGTGCCATTGGTCCGCGAGATTGTCCATGGCGTTTAATTGCACCTTGGAAACCTTTACCCTTTGAGATTCCTGTTACATCTACTAGATCGCCTTCAGCGAAAATATCTACTTTGACTTCCTGACCAACCTCATACTCATCTAAGTTTACTCCGCGGAATTCACGAACGAAGCGCTTAGGAGCAGTATTAGCTTTAGCAACGTGTCCTTTTTCAGGTTTGTTAGCTAACTTTTCACGTTTGTCTTCGAAACCTAATTGGATTGATTCATAGCTATCCGTTTCGTTTGACTTCTTTTGAAGAACAACGTTTGGAGCAGCTTCAACAACAGTTACTGGGATAAGGTCACCGTTTTCAGCGAATACTTGAGTCATACCGATTTTTCTTCCTAAGATTCCTTTGGTCATTACAGTCACACCTCCTATTGTTATGTTCTATTATGAATTATAATTTGATTTCAATATCTACACCTGATGGTAGGTCTAAACGCATTAATGAATCAACTGTTTGTGGAGTTGGATTCACAATATCGATTAAACGCTTGTGCGTACGCATCTCGAATTGCTCACGAGAATCTTTGTACTTATGAACCGCACGAAGGATTGTGTATACTGACTTCTCAGTTGGTAATGGAATTGGACCAGATACAGCCGCACCAGAACGCTTTGCAGTCTCAACAATCTTCTCAGCAGATTGATCAAGAATTCTGTGATCATATGCTTTTAAACGGATACGAATTTTTTGTTTTGCCATTATTTTCCCTCCTTTTCGCCTATTTTAAAATAGACCTTCTCAGTGAAAATTTCCCACACATTCGCCATGGCAAAGCGGCCGGGTGTGTCAGCAACCTTTCACATCATCGCAGTCAAAGACCAACATTGTCTATTATACAGAAACTATAAAGTAAATGCAACATATATTTATGTTTCCTTTATGTTTCGCGCACTTTCTCTATTATAACGACTGCACGGGAACATTTCAAGTGCTATTCTAGTTGTCAAAATATATAAATAGTATGAATTAGAAATCCCACCAATATCACACTCTAGTAACAAGCTTGATCAGTTCATTCTTGGATTTTCGCAATGTATGATTCATTGATCTGATACATTCATAAGTATTATATAGAAGAAACTAGGGTGGTTATAATAATATTTTTCAAATAATGATCCTCTGTGGGATATCTTATAAGTTGATCAGAACAAAAAATCAAATGAACTTGATCAAGCTAGGGCAGGCTCAACTAAAAAGGTTTAGGATAGAACTCAAAACGATTATCAACCATTTCCTTCTAAAGAAAAAAAAAAAAGCAGATGAACAATGTTCATCTGCTTTTTATCAATTATTACTCAACGATTGTAGCAACTACTCCAGCACCTACAGTACGTCCACCCTCACGGATAGAGAACTTTGTACCTTCTTCGATAGCGATTGGAGCGATAAGCTCAACAGTCATTTCGATGTTATCGCCAGGCATAACCATTTCTACACCTTCAGGAAGGTTACAGATACCAGTTACGTCAGTTGTACGGAAGTAGAACTGTGGGCGGTAGTTAGTGAAGAATGGAGTGTGACGTCCACCTTCTTCTTTAGAAAGAACATAAACTTCTGCTTTGAACTTAGTGTGTGGAGTGATTGTACCTGGCTTAGCAAGTACTTGTCCACGTTGGATATCTTCACGAGCAACCCCACGAAGAAGAGCACCAATGTTATCTCCAGCTTCAGCATAATCAAGAAGCTTACGGAACATTTCTACTCCAGTTACAGTAGTTGATTTTGGCTCTTCAGTTAAACCGATGATTTCAATTGTGTCACCAACTTTAACTTGTCCACGCTCAACACGTCCTGTAGCAACTGTTCCACGTCCAGTGATTGAGAATACATCCTCAACTGGCATCATGAATGGCTTGTCAGTGTCACGAGTTGGGTTTGGAATGTACTCGTCAACAGCGCTCATTAATTCCATGATTTTTTCTTCCCACTCAGCTTCTCCTTCAAGAGCTTTAAGAGCAGAACCTTTGATTACAGGTACATCGTCACCTGGGAAATCATATTCAGAAAGAAGATCACGAACTTCCATTTCTACTAATTCTAGTAATTCTTCGTCGTCTACCATGTCACACTTGTTTAAGAATACAACAAGGAAAGGTACACCTACTTGACGAGAAAGAAGGATGTGCTCACGAGTTTGTGGCATTGGACCGTCAGCTGCAGATACAACTAGGATTCCGCCGTCCATTTGAGCAGCACCAGTGATCATATTTTTAACGTAGTCAGCATGTCCTGGGCAGTCAACGTGCGCATAGTGACGCTCAGTAGTTTCGTACTCAACGTGTGCTGTTGAGATTGTGATTCCACGCTCACGCTCTTCTGGAGCAGCGTCGATTTGGTCATATGCACGTGCTTCTCCACCGCCTGCTTTTGCAAGTACAGTAGTGATAGCAGCTGTTAAAGTAGTTTTACCATGGTCAACGTGACCGATTGTACCGATGTTAACGTGTGGCTTTGAACGATCGAATTTAGCTTTTGCCATTAGGAAAATCCTCCTTCAGATATTGGTTAAGTATTTTGAAATGGGCTGTGAGTATGAATAATCATATCACAGCACCATGCCTACATGATATTTATACTTGATTAAAAAGGTAAAATCAATTATTCACCTTTATTTTTTTTGATAATTTCTTCAGAAATTGATTTTGGAACTTCTTCGTAGTGATCGAAGTGCATTGTAAATACTCCACGACCTTGTGTGTTAGAACGTAATGAAGTAGCGTAACCAAACATTTCAGAAAGTGGCACCATCGCACGAACTACCTGAGCGTTTCCGCGAGCTTCCATTCCTTCTACACGTCCACGACGAGAAGTGATATTACCCATGATATCACCCATGTACTCTTCCGGAATGATAACTTCTACACGCATTACCGGTTCAAGAATTACAGGGTTACATTTTGAAGCAGCATTCTTAAGTGCCATAGATGCGGCAATCTTAAACGCCATTTCAGATGAGTCAACATCATGGTATGATCCGTCAAACAATCTAGCCTTAATGTCAACCACTGGGAATCCAGCAAGCAGACCTCTATCAAGAGCGTCTTCAAGTCCTGATTGTACTGCTGGGATGTATTCACGTGGAACTACACCACCAACGATACCATTTTCAAACTCAAAGCCTGCACCCTCTTCATTTGGAGAGAATTCGATCCAAACGTGTCCGAATTGTCCACGTCCACCTGATTGGCGAGCGAATTTCCCTTCAACTGAAGCAGAATTACGGATTGTTTCACGATATGCTACTTGAGGTGCACCTACGTTTGCTTCCACTTTGAACTCACGACGCATACGGTCAACTAAGATATCTAAGTGAAGCTCACCCATACCGGCGATGATTGTTTGTCCAGTTTCCTGGTCAGTGTGCGCACGGAAAGTTGGGTCTTCCTCTTGTAGTTTTTGTAGAGCTGTAGACATTTTATCTTGGTCAGCCTTAGACTTAGGCTCGATAGATAATTGAATAACTGGCTCTGGGAATTCCATAGATTCAAGAATTACTAATGATTTCTCATCACAAAGTGTGTCACCAGTAGTAGTATCTTTTAAGCCTACAGCTGCTGCGATATCTCCAGCGTATACTGTTGAGATCTCTTCACGAGAGTTAGCGTGCATTTGTAGGATACGACCTACACGCTCACGCTTACCTTTTGTAGAGTTCTTAACGTATGAACCTGATTCTAATGTACCAGAGTATACACGGAAGAATGTTAGCTTTCCAACATAAGGGTCTGTCATTACTTTAAATGCAAGAGCTGCGAATGGCTCGTCGTCACTTGAAGGACGAGTTACTTCTTCATCTGAATCCGGAAGAGTACCTTTAATAGCAGGTACATCTAATGGAGATGGAAGGTAGTCAATTACAGCATCAAGCATTTTTTGAACACCTTTGTTTTTGAAAGCAGATCCGCAAATAACAGGATAGAATTCAACATTAACAGTACCTTTACGAATAGCAGCTTTTAACTCTTCGTTAGAGATTTCTTCTCCACCAAGGTATTTTTCCATTAAGTCTTCATCTAATTCTGCTACAGCTTCGATTAACTTTTCGCGGTACTCTTCAGCTTGGTCCATATACTCAGCAGGGATATCTTTCTCCTGAATATCTGTACCTAGATCGTTACCGTAGAATGTAGCTTTCATTTCAACTAAGTCAATAATACCTTCGAATTGATCTTCAGCACCGATTGGTAATTGAATTGCAGCAGCATTCGCTTGTAAACGGTCATGTAAAGTACCTAGAGAGTAGATGAAGTCCGCACCGATTTTGTCCATTTTATTAACGAACACAACACGTGGAACTCCATAAGTTGTAGCTTGACGCCAAACTGTTTCAGTTTGAGGCTCAACACCAGATTGAGCATCTAGTACTGCAACAGCACCATCAAGTACACGTAAAGAACGCTCAACTTCAACTGTGAAGTCTACGTGTCCTGGTGTATCGATGATGTTAACGCGGTGACCTTGCCATTGAGCTGTTGTAGCAGCAGAAGTGATTGTAATACCACGTTCTTGCTCTTGCTCCATCCAGTCCATTTGAGAAGCACCTTCGTGAGTTTCACCAATTTTGTGAATACGACCAGTGTAATAAAGTACACGCTCAGTCGTAGTTGTTTTACCGGCATCAATGTGTGCCATGATCCCGATATTACGAGTATTTTCTAAGGAGAACTCTCTTGCCATTGGTTTCTTTCTCCTTCCTAATATAAGAGTGATTTAGTTTTGGATTAATTTTACCAACGATAGTGAGCAAACGCTTTGTTCGCTTCAGCCATTTTGTGTGTGTCTTCACGCTTCTTAACAGATGCACCAGAGTTGTTAGCTGCATCCAGAATTTCGTTAGCTAAACGCTCTTCCATCGTTTTTTCTCCGCGAAGGCGAGCGTAGTTTACTAACCAACGAAGACCTAAAGTTGTACGACGCTCTGGGCGCACCTCAACTGGTACTTGGTAGTTAGATCCACCTACACGGCGTGCTCTAACTTCTAGTACTGGCATGATGTTTTTAAGTGCTTGATCAAAAACTTCCATTGGGTCTTTTCCAGAACGATCACGAATGATGTCAAATGAAGAGTAAAGAATAGCTTGAGATTTACCTCTTTTCCCATCAGTCATCATTTTGTTAATTAAACGAGTAATTAACTTTGAATTATAAATTGGATCTGGTAATACGTCTCTCTTTGCTACAGGTCCTTTACGTGGCATGTTTTTTCCTCCTTTCAGAAAGGTTGATTTTTATTTGGTTTAGATTACTTTTTAGCAGCTTTTGGTCTCTTTGTTCCGTATTTAGAACGACCTTGCATACGGTTGTTTACACCAGCAGTATCAAGCGCACCACGAACGATGTGGTAACGCACCCCCGGTAAGTCCTTTACACGTCCGCCACGAATTAGAACAACACTGTGCTCTTGTAAGTTGTGGCCGATACCAGGAATATAAGCAGTTACCTCGATACCATTTGTTAAGCGTACACGAGCATATTTACGTAACGCTGAGTTTGGTTTCTTCGGAGTCATTGTACCAACACGAGTACAAACACCACGTTTTTGAGGTGAAGAAATGTTCGTTTGAGCTTTTCTTAGACTGTTATATCCTTTGTTTAGCGCAGGTGATTTTGACTTTTCCTCGATAGCTTTACGAGGCTTGCGCACTAATTGGTTAATAGTAGGCATTGTTTTTTCCTCCCTTCACATTTTCATTTAAGCCCACACATCCAGGTGGTTCATTTTAAAGCAAAAAACAAAGTCTTTGTAGATATCTATCTTACAAAAACAGTTTTTAAGAGTTTATAGCTACAGTTGCAGCTCCAACTTCTATTCCACAAGCCTTCCCTAGTTTTTTCATAGAGTCGACGTAGATAATTGGTACATGAACTTCATTTGCGGTTTGAATCACCTTTGCTGTCACTTTTGGATCAGCATCAGATGCAATCAATACTTCCTTGACCGTTCCTGTCTTTAGAGCTTTCACTGTTTGCTTTGTTCCTACTATAAAGCTGTTAGCCTTCAATACTTTTTCATAAGACATTTTCTATCCTCCAAAGTATCAATAAATAGGAGCACCTTTGCTATATTATCATCATGTACAGATGTTGTCAACACTGAGTTGTGATTTTTTTACCTGAGTGCTTTTATTCTTCAAAAATGAAGATACGGTACATAGACTTTCATCTAACGTACCGTATCTTCTTTATTTTCTATTCTACAGATACAGTATCTTCTACTTCATCGTGGGTAAAAGGTTCTGCTTTACGGTAACGTTGCATACCTGTTCCAGCCGGAACTAGCTTACCGATAATAACATTCTCTTTTAAGCCGAGAAGTTCATCACGTTTTCCTTTAATTGCTGCGTCTGTAAGAACTCTTGTCGTTTCTTGGAAAGATGCAGCAGATAGGAATGAATCTGTTTCAAGAGATGCTTTAGTAATCCCAAGCAATACAGGTCTTCCAGTAGCAGGAAGTCTCCCCGTACGTAGGGCTTTTGCGTTAGCATCTGTGAATTGGTGGATATCGAGTAGAGATCCTGGCAATACTTCTGTTTCACCAGCGTCGATAACACGTACTTTACGAAGCATTTGGCGTACCATAACCTCTACGTGCTTATCACCGATTTCAACCCCTTGCATACGATAAACCTTCTGTACTTCACGAAGTAAGTACTCTTGAACAGCTGTAACGTCTTTCACTTTAATTAACTCTTTCGGGTCAATTGATCCCTCTGTTAATTCTTGACCACGTTCTACATGATCATTAACAGCTACTTTTAATCGAGCCGTGTATGGAGCTGTGTATGTGCGAGACTCCACATCCCCTTGTACTACGATCTCATGTTGACGATCGCGGCCTTCGTTAATTCCTACTACGACACCTTCAATTTCAGAAATAACAGCTTGACCTTTCGGGTTACGCGCTTCGAAAATCTCCTGGATACGAGGTAAACCTTGCGTGATATCGTCTCCTGCTACCCCGCCTGTATGGAAAGTACGCATCGTTAACTGTGTTCCAGGCTCTCCGATGGATTGAGCAGCAATAATACCTACTGCTTCTCCAACTTCAACCTCTTGACCTGTCGCAAGGTTGCGGCCGTAACATTTTTTACATACTCCGTGGCGAGTGTTACAAGTAAATGCAGAACGAATCCATACTTCTTCGATATTCTCATTTACGATTTCTACTGCAAGATCCTCTGTAATTAAGCCATTTTCAGGAACAATTACTTCATTTGTTTCAGGATGTCTAATCGGTTTTCTTGCATAACGACCAATTAAACGCTCATCAAGTGGCTCGATGATTTCTGTACCGTCACGAAGGGCTTTAACTAGAATCCCACGATCGGTTCCACAGTCATCTTCGCGAACAATTACATCCTGTGCTACGTCAACAAGACGGCGAGTTAGGTAACCCGAGTCAGCTGTCTTAAGTGCTGTATCAGCAAGACCTTTACGCGCACCGTGAGTAGAGATAAAGTATTCTAATACCGTTAATCCTTCACGGAAACTTGATTTGATTGGTAATTCGATAATACGTCCAGCCGGGTTGGCCATTAGACCACGCATACCAGCTAACTGTGTAAAGTTAGATGCGTTACCACGGGCACCAGAGTCACTCATCATGAAGATTGGGTTTGTTTTATCAAGAGACTTCATCAGTTTAGCTTGGATTGTATCCTTCGCAGCACTCCAAATAGAAATTACTCGATCGTAACGCTCATCTTCTGTGATTAGTCCACGTCTGAACTGCTTTAGGACATTATCAACTTTTGTTTGTGCTTCACTAATGATTTCTTGTTTTTCACCTAGTACGACGATGTCGGCTACACCAACTGTAATACCAGCTTTTGTTGAATAACGGAATCCTAAGTCCTTCATACGGTCAAGCATTTTAGACGTTTCTGTAATCTTGAAGCGTTTAAATACTTCCGCAATGATGTTTCCAAGAATTTTCTTTTTGAACGGATCAACAAGAGGCATTCCTTGGATAACTTCTTTGACATCCGTTGCTTTATCAACAAAATAGTTTTCAGGTGTTTTTTCTTCAAGGTTTTGTTTTGTTGGTTCATTAATATATGGGAACGTTGCAGGAAGAATTTCATTAAAGATAAGCTTTCCAACAGTTGTTAGTAAAAGCATCCCTTTTTGTTCTTCAGTAAACGTTTGGTTATTTAAAGAACCTGCGTATACAGCCACACGAGTGTGTAAATGTACATAGCCATTTTGGTAAGCGATTAGAGCTTCATTTGTATCTTTGAAGATCATGCCTTCTCCGACAGCGTTTTCTCTCTCTAATGTTAGGTAGTAATTACCCAATACCATATCCTGGGATGGAGTAACAACTGGCTTACCATCTTTAGGATTCAAGATATTTTGAGCAGCAAGCATAAGCAAACGTGCCTCAGCTTGAGCCTCTGCTGATAACGGAACGTGCACAGCCATTTGGTCACCATCAAAGTCCGCATTGTATGCAGTACATACAAGTGGATGAAGACGGATTGCACGGCCTTCAACAAGAGTAGGTTCAAATGCCTGAATTCCTAATCTGTGTAGAGTCGGTGCGCGGTTAAGAAGAACTGGATGTTCTTTAATAACATCTTCTAGTACATCCCAAACCTCTGGGTGAACTTTTTCAATCTTGCGTTTTGCAGACTTGATGTTATGAGCCAATCCTTTTTCAACTAGCTCTTTCATCACGAATGGCTTAAATAGTTCTAAAGCCATTTCTTTCGGTAGTCCACATTGATACATTTTTAAATTTGGTCCTACTACGATTACGGAACGACCGGAATAGTCAACACGCTTTCCAAGTAGGTTTTGACGGAAACGACCTTGCTTCCCTTTTAACATATGAGAAAGCGATTTTAATGGGCGATTACCAGGTCCTGTAACAGGACGACCACGACGACCATTATCAATCAGGGCATCAACAGCTTCTTGAAGCATACGCTTTTCGTTTTGTACGATAATGCTTGGTGCACCAAGATCTAATAAACGCTTTAAACGGTTGTTTCGGTTAATTACACGACGATACAAATCATTTAGATCGGACGTAGCAAAACGCCCACCATCCAGCTGAACCATTGGACGTAATTCTGGCGGAATAACCGGAAGCACATCTAAAATCATCCAAGATGGCTCGTTTCCTGAGTTACGGAACGCTTCAAGTACTTCTAATCGCTTAATGGCACGTGTACGACGTTGCCCTTGAGCGGTCCTTAGCTCTTCTTTTAAAATATCTACTTCTTTCTCTAGGTCGATATCAGAAAGTAGTTTTTTAATCGATTCCGCACCCATTGAAGCTTGGAATTTATTCCCATACTTATCACGATATGCACGGTACTCTTTTTCAGAAAGAAGTTGCTTTTTCTCTAAAGCTGTATCACCTGGTTCCGTTACAACGTAGGAAGCAAAATAGATAACTTCTTCAAGAGCACGTGGAGACATATCTAACACAAGGCCCATTCGACTAGGGATACCCTTGAAATACCAGATATGGGATACAGGGGCAGCTAGCTCGATATGACCCATGCGTTCACGACGAACTTTTGCACGAGTCACTTCAACTCCACATCGATCACAAACTACACCTTTATAACGAACACGCTTATACTTTCCACAATGACATTCCCAGTCTTTCGTTGGTCCAAAGATACGTTCACAGAATAAGCCGTCTTTTTCAGGCTTTAGTGTACGATAGTTAATCGTTTCAGGTTTTTTAACCTCGCCAAAAGACCAAGAACGAATTTTATCGGGCGAAGAAAGTCCAATTTTCATATACTCAAAATTATTTACATCCAGCAAGGGGCCTACCTCCCTTTTGATCTCGGGTTTTACCCTTATTGCTAACAATAAGCTATGAGCTCTATTAAAAGAGCCTATTTAAGTGTGATCCACTCCAATTTTAGTTAGAGTGGATCATAAAGCTTTATGAAGTAAAACATTTTTCCAAACGTTATTCTTTCGTTCCAACCTTTTCTGTATCTACATTTTCTGGTTCAGGAGATACAGTTAGAGATTCTGCTTGTTGTGCGTCTTCTTCATCCTCTAAGTCACGCATTTCAATTTCCTTTTCGTCACTTGAAAGAATCTTAACGTCCATACCTAAGCTTTGAAGCTCTTTAATTAATACTTTGAATGATTCAGGTACACCAGGCTCTGGTACATTTTCACCTTTTACGATAGCTTCATACGTTTTAACACGTCCTACTACGTCATCGGACTTAACAGTTAAAATCTCTTGAAGCGTGTAAGCAGCACCGTATGCTTCTAGTGCCCAAACCTCCATCTCTCCAAAACGCTGTCCACCGAATTGAGCTTTACCACCCAATGGTTGCTGTGTAACAAGAGAGTATGGTCCAGTAGAACGTGCGTGAAGCTTATCATCAACCATGTGAGCAAGCTTAATCATATACATGACACCAACAGATACACGGTTATCAAATGGATCACCTGTGCGGCCATCATATAGAACCGTCTTCGCATCTCTTGCCATACCTGCTTCTTCAATTGTTGACCAAACATCTTCCTCGCGAGCACCATCGAATACAGGAGATGCTACATGAATGTTTAGCGCTCTCGCTGCCATTCCTAAATGAAGCTCAAGCACCTGTCCGATATTCATACGAGAAGGTACCCCTAGTGGGTTTAACATGATGTCAACAGGAGTTCCATCAGGTAAATATGGCATATCTTCTTCTGGAAGAATACGAGAGATAACCCCTTTGTTTCCGTGACGTCCTGCCATTTTATCTCCTTCAGAGATTTTACGTTTCTGAACGATATAAACACGAACAAGTTGGTTTACACCTGGAGGTAATTCGTCCCCGTCTTCGCGGTTAAAGACTTTAACATCTAAAACGATTCCCCCGCCACCATGTGGCACTCTTAATGATGTATCACGAACTTCACGAGCTTTTTCCCCGAAGATTGCATGTAATAGACGCTCTTCAGCTGTTAATTCAGTTACTCCTTTAGGTGTAACTTTCCCAACTAGAAGATCTCCATCTTTCACTTCAGCACCAACGCGGATAATCCCACGCTCATCCAGGTTACGAAGGGCATCTTCCCCAACGTTTGGAATATCACGTGTAATTTCCTCAGGTCCTAATTTCGTATCACGAGATTCTGATTCATATTCTTCAATATGAATAGATGTGTATACGTCATCTTTAACAAGTCTTTCGCTCATAATGATGGCATCCTCGTAGTTATATCCATCCCATGTCATGAAGGCTACAAGTACGTTTCTACCAAGTGCTAATTCACCAAGTTCCATAGAAGGACCGTCTGCAAGGATTTCTCCTTTAGTAACACGGTTTCCAACCGCAACGATCGGACGCTGATTATAGCAAGTTCCTTGGTTTGAGCGAATAAATTTTAACATTCGATATTTATCAAGGTCACCTTTTACTTCTTGACCATCTACTTCTACGATACGGCGAACCCAAACTTCACGCGCTTCAACATGTTCAACAATTCCTTCGTGCTTACAGATTACTGCAGCACCTGAGTCTTTTGCTGATACATACTCCATCCCTGTTCCAACTCTTGGAGATTCTGGTTGCATTAACGGAACAGCTTGTCGTTGCATGTTCGCACCCATTAGAGCACGGTTCGAGTCATCATTTTCTAAGAAAGGTATACATGCGGTTGCAGCAGAAACTACTTGTTTAGGTGATACGTCCATATAGTCTACACGCTCGCGTTTGACAACTGTGTTCTCTCCGCGGAAACGAGCTACTACTTCTTCATCTAAGAAGGACCCATCATCACCTAAGCGAGCGTTCGCTTGGGCAACAACATAATTATCTTCTTCATCAGCTGTTAAGTAATCAATTCTTGAAGTCACTTTTCCTGTTTCAGGATCAACACGACGGTAAGGTGTTTCAATGAAACCAAAACGATTTACTTTTGCATAGCTGGATAAGGAGTTGATTAGTCCAATGTTCGGACCCTCTGGAGTCTCAATTGGACACATACGACCATAGTGAGAGTAGTGAACGTCACGTACTTCAAACCCTGCACGTTCACGAGTTAAACCACCCGGCCCTAATGCAGATAAACGGCGTTTATGTGTTAATTCAGCTAATGGATTCGTTTGATCCATGAACTGTGATAACTGAGAGCTACCAAAGAACTCTTTAATAGAAGCGATAACCGGACGAATATTAATTAGTTGCTGAGGAGTAATGGTGTTCGTATCTTGAATAGACATTCTTTCACGAACAACACGCTCCATTCTTGATAAACCAATACGGAATTGGTTTTGAAGAAGCTCTCCAACAGAACGTAAACGACGATTTCCTAAATGATCAATATCATCTGTGTCTCCAACTTCATGTAATAAATTGAAGAAATAGCTGATAGAAGCAAGGATATCTGCAGTCGAAATATTCTTCACAGATTCATCTACATACGCATTCCCAATAACATTGATCACTTTCTCATCTTCATTTGGAGCATAGATTTTAATAGATTGGACGACAACCTCTTCTTCTACAACTCCTCCAACTGGAGAAACGGATTTAAACCCGATATCCTTTTCAATATTAGGAAGGATGCGATCTAATGTGCGACGATCTAGTGTCGTGCCTTTTTCTGCGATAATCTCACCTGTTTCTGGATCTACTAGCGTTTCAGCTAGACGCTGTCCAAAAAGGCGATTTTTAATATGAAGCTTTTTGTTGATTTTATAACGACCTACATTAGCAAGGTCATATCGTTTTGGATCAAAGAATCTAGAGTAAAGTAGACTCTTTGCATTTTCTACTGTTGGTGGTTCGCCTGGACGAAGACGCTCATATATTTCTAATAGAGCTTTCTCTGTACCTTCAGTGTTGTCTTTTTCAAGAGTATTACGAATATACTCATTATCCCCAACCAAATCGATGATTTCTTGATCAGAGCCGAACCCAAGAGCACGCAAAAGAACCGTAACGGGTAGCTTCCTCGTACGATCTATTCTCACATACACAACATCTTTAGCATCTGTTTCATATTCTAGCCAAGCACCGCGGTTCGGAATTACAGTAGCTGTGTATCCTTTTTTCCCATTCTTATCAACTTTTCCGCTGTAGTATACGCTCGGAGAACGCACTAACTGGGAAACGATAACACGCTCGGCACCGTTAATTACAAACGTGCCCGTTTCAGTCATAAGCGGGAAGTCACCCATAAAGACTTCCTGGTCTTTTACTTCGCCTGTTTCTTTGTTGACAAGACGTACTTTCACACGTAATGGTGCAGAGTATGTAACATCTCGTTCTTTCGATTCCTCTACAGGATACTTTGGATCACCTAGGCTGTAATCAATAAATTCAAGCGACAAATTACCAGTAAAGTCTTCAATCGGAGAAATATCTTGGAACATTTCTCGTAAACCCTCATCAAGAAACCACTGATATGAAGAGGTTTGGATCTCGATTAGATTTGGTAATTCTAAAACTTCACTGATTCGTGCGTAACTTCTTCGTTGGCGGTGTCGTCCATACTGAACTAGTTGACCTGTCAACTGATTCACCCCTCAAATCAAGCGTTATAATTGCATGTATTTTGCGTCTTATGGAAAAACTCTGTACAAGCAGCTCATTCATAAGACAAAAAGAAAAAGGGTTTTCATCTTAAAAAACCACATTTTCACATTCGTACTATTATTTTGTTAGTATTCCCGCTATTAACCATATATATACAGCATAACTGTAATTTAGTAATAACTAGAATATATTATGTTGGCATTTTACAATGTTACTATAGCGTTTTGTAAAAGTCAATCATTTTTTAGCTCTAATAATAAAATAACCCTTCTTTTTATCGACGGTTTCCACTTCACTAAATAGGGTAGTTAATTTATCAATAGAAGATGGTGCTCCCTGTTTCTTTTGAATTACTACCCAAAGCTCTCCCCCGTCTATTAAAAGATGGTAGCTTTGTTCGTAGATTTTATGAACAACATCTTTTCCAGCTCTAATTGGTGGATTTGTCAGAATATATGCTACTTGCTCTGCCTTCACATTCTCCAACCCATCACTCTCGTAAATCTGCACGTTCGTAATTTGATTCCGTTCTGCATTCTCTTTGGCAAGCGCTATTGCACGCTCATTCACATCAACCATATGAACCGTTCTATCAGGGAGATACTTTGCCATTGCGAGACCAATTGGACCATAACCGCAGCCAACATCTACGATAGTTCCATCACCAATTTCCTCTGACTTATCAAAAGTTTCAATTAGTAGCCTAGAGCCAAAATCTACATCACCTTTTGAAAATACACCGTTGTCGGTTTTAAAACGGAATACGGACCCTTTTAGTGTATAATCCCAGTGTTTTGGATCACTTTGAACATCCGGCGTCTTTGAGTAATAGTGCCCTGTCATCCGATCACCTCCATAAAACTAGTCATCTTGTTTTAGTCTAACCCGATTATACGAATTTACATACGTAATAGCAAAATCGGATCAAGCAGATGAACAAGCAGACAAAAAAAGCCCGCTTATGCAGCGAGCTTTTTTATATCTTTATTACTTAACTTCAACGTTAGCTCCAACTTCTTCAAGTTTAGCTTTGATTTCTTCAGCTTCTTCTTTAGCAATTCCTTCTTTAACTGCCTTTGGAGTGTTGTCAACAAGTTCTTTTGCTTCTTTAAGTCCAAGACCTGTGATTTCACGTACAACTTTGATAACTTTGATTTTAGAAGCACCAGCATCAGTAAGTACTACGTCAAACTCAGTTTTCTCAGCAGCAGCGTCTCCACCAACAGCGCCACCCATAACAGCTACAGGAGCAGCAGCAGTTACACCAAACTCTTCTTCGATTGCTTTTACTAGGTCATTAAGTTCTAAAACAGTCATGTTTTTAACTGCTTCAATGATTTGTTCTTTAGTCATGATTAATTTCCTCCTTATAATTGGTTTTAATTCTATTAGTTAAACGATAATTCTAGATTATGCGCCTTGTTCTTCTTTTTGATCTGCAACTGCTTTTGTAGCAAGAGCAAGGTTGCGGATAGGTGCTTGAAGAACGCTGAGTAACATAGAAAGTAAGCCTTCGCGTGATGGAAGTTCTGCAAGAGCCTTCACTTCTTCAACTGATGCGATGTTACCTTCGATTACACCCGCTTTAATTTCAAGAGCTTCATGCTTCTTAGCGAAGTCGTTAAGAATTTTAGCTGGTGCTACTACATCTTCATTACTGAACGCGATTGCGTTTGGACCAGTTAATGCTTCATTTAAACCTGCAAGCTCAGCAGCTTCTGCTGCACGACGAGTTAGAGAGTTTTTGTAAACCTTGAACTCGATTCCAGCTTCACGAAGTTGTTTACGAAGCTCAGTCACTTCAGAAACAGTAAGACCACGGTAGTCAACAACTACTGTTGATTTACTAGCTTTGAATTTATCAGCAATTTCGTTTACGATTAACTTTTTTGATTCAATTGCGCTGCTCATCCTTACACCTCCTGTAGAAATTCTACATTCATACCGGCCATAAAAATACCTCCATATCTGAATAGAACATGGAGGTAGTATACAATAGTCGTACTAATATATCTATCGTATTACCTCGGTAGGAAATTAAGCCTTGAGGCACCTACTGTCTACGGCATAAATGTTATTTTATTTTAACAACAAGAATGATTATATAAAATCTATTCTTGAATGTCAACTAACTTTTTTATTTTGCAACAACAGATGTAGGATCTACTTTTACGCCAGGTCCCATAGTTGTTGTAACAGAAACATTCTTCATGTATGTTCCTTTAGCAGCAGAAGGTTTTACTTTCATCATTGTATCGAAAATTGTTTGGAAGTTTTCAACTAACTTCTCATTTTCGAAAGATGCTTTACCGATTGGTACGTGGATGTTTCCAGCTTTATCAACACGGTATTCAACTTTACCTGCTTTAATTTCGTTAATAGCTTTTTCAACATCGAAAGTAACTGTTCCAGTTTTAGGGTTTGGCATTAAACCTTTAGGTCCTAATACACGACCAAGCTTACCAACTTCACCCATCATGTCAGGAGTTGCTACGATTACATCAAAGTCAAACCAACCTTGTTGGATTTTAGTGATGAATTCAGAATCTCCAACATAATCTGCTCCAGCAGCTTCAGCTTCTTTTGCTTTTTCGCCTTTTGCAAATACTAATACACGTTGAGTTTTACCAGTTCCGTTTGGAAGTACTACAGCACCACGGATTTGTTGGTCAGCTTTCTTCGGATCTACTCCAAGACGGAAAGCTACTTCAACTGTTGCATCAAATTTAGCAAAATTTGTTTTTTTAGCAAGTTCGATTGCTTCTTCAATTGCATATACTTTCGTATTATCTACAAGCTTAGCAGCTTCAAGATACTTCTTACCTTTTTTAGCCATTATAATTTCCTCCTTGATTGTGGTTTTAGCGGAATAACCTCCCACGAATAAAGGTTGCGAGTGAAACTTAATTCAGCGTCGCAACCCTTGGTCACCTAAACATTTAGCTACATGGATTAGTCTTCGATAACGATACCCATGCTGCGTGCAGTACCTTCAACCATACGCATAGCAGATTCTACACTTGCTGCGTTTAGATCAGGCATTTTAGTTTCAGCAATCTCGCGTACCTTGTCACGCTTAACTGTTGCTACTTTATTACGGTTTGGTTCACCAGAACCAGACTCAATACCAGCCGCTTTCTTAAGTAGAACTGCTGCAGGTGGAGTTTTCGTAATAAATGTAAATGAACGGTCTTCAAAAACCGTAATTTCAACAGGAATGATTAAACCAGCTTGATCAGCTGTACGAGCATTGAACTCTTTACAGAATCCCATGATGTTAACACCGGCTTGACCTAGAGCAGGTCCAACTGGTGGTGCTGGGTTTGCTTTCCCTGCAGGGATTTGTAATTTTACCATTTTAATTACTTTTTTAGCCACGAGACACACCTCCTTAAAGTCCGTGATGTGGTAATAGGGAATTTTTCCCTCCCACTCATATGTTGTCTTTATATAAAAATAAAGAACATTTATCATTTTGTCATGTCTCATGTCCGAGACATACTGACCTATGAAATATTATCATTTTTTACAGATGATTTCAAGTTTTTCCGATTATAATTTTTCAACTTGTGTAAAATCAAGCTCTACCGGTGTTTCACGACCAAACATATTAACAAGTACTTTCAGCTTTTGCTTGTCTTTATCGATTTCTTCAATCGCACCTTCAAAGTTTGCGAATGGTCCTTCATTAACTTGAACCGTTTCACCAATTTCAAAGTCAATATCTATGCGCTTTTCGTCTACACCCATGCGTTTTAGAATGCGACTAACTTCTTCTGGTAAAAGCGGCGTAGGCTTTGATCCATGGCCAGCAGAACCGACAAATCCAGTAACTCCAGGAGTATTTCGAACCACATACCAAGAGTCGTCAGTCATAACAATCTCAACAATTACATAACCAGGAAATACCTTCCTTTTTACAACTTTCTTCTTGCCGTTCTTAATATCTGTTTCTTCTTCTTCCGGTACAACAACACGGAAAATCTTATCTTGCATTCCCATTGATTCTACACGCTTCTCTAGGTTTGCTTTTACTTTGTTTTCATAACCCGAATACGTATGAACAACATACCAATTCTTTTCCATTCAAGAGGACGTAGTGTCCTTCCCTCCCAGCACTATATATTCCAATCTACCAAAAGCCATTCCATGTGGTCTTGTCCATTTTAAGCCAAATGAAAAAACCCGTCTCCGGGCTTTGCAATTTCTTCCTGCTTTATTCTCCATTATACCATGAGAATAGAGGTGTTATTCAAGAATTAAACGAATCAATTCAGAAATTCCTAAATCCAATACCGCAAAAAACACAGCAAAGAAAATAACAGTCGCTAAAACGGTAATCGTATAGCTTGTTAGCTCTTTTCTTTTCGGCCAGCTTACCTTCTTAACTTCACGTCCAACATCTCCGAAAAATGAAAACACACGTTGCATTTTGTAAACCTCCAACCTTTGAAGACATATCTATTATCATTACTTTGTTTCTTGATGAGTTGTATGAGTGCTGCAATTGTTACAAAACTTCTTAAGCTCTAAGCGACCTGAATCCTTATTAGTCATCGTCGAATAATTCCGCGTTCCACATTTCGAACAGGCTAGAACCACTTTTTTTCTCATTATCTGCACCTTCTAGAATGCTTGTTTATCCCTAAAACTTTAACACGTGGACCAGTTTATGTCAATAAGTGCCTAGTGAGACTGCAAGAGACTTATACCGTAAATTCACGAATCTCTAAGTATCTTTCAAGCTTCCGCTTAACTCGTTGTAATGCATTATCAATGGATTTGACATGACGGTTTAGTTCCTCAGAAATCTCTTGATAAGATTGTCCATCTAAATAAAGGGCCAACACCTTTTGTTCAAGATCACTTAAAAGCTCAGTCATCTTCACTTCAATGTGATCAAACTCTTCTTGATTAATAATGAGTTCTTCTGGATCAGTAACCTTTACACCAGAAATAACATCCATTAATGTCCGATCTGATTCTTCGTCATAAATGGGCTTGTCTAAAGATACATAGGAATTAAGCGGGATATGCTTTTGCCTTGTTGCTGTTTTGATAGCTGTAATAATTTGTCTAGTAATGCAAAGCTCCGCAAATGCTTTAAAGGATGAGAGCTTGTCCTCTTTAAAATCACGAATTGCCTTATATAACCCAATCATGCCTTCTTGAACAATATCTTCTTTATCAGCACCAATTAGAAAATAAGATCTCGCTTTTGCGCGGACAAAGTTTCGATACTTGTGTATCAAATAATCTAATGCCTCACTCTCTCCTTTATGAACCAATTCCACAATCTCTTCATCTTCAAGCTGTAAATAGTCGTTTTTGTTTACTTCAAAGTCAGCACTCACAATGATCCCCCCGACCGTACAAGCATGGATAGAAATATTATACAGTAGGTTTTTTTCAAGCGTCAACCGCTCATTTATCCCCTCGGCGCCATTTTTCGAATATTTCTGCGACTTCATCACTTAATGGAATTTTTGATATAGGTCGTTTTTCTTGAATTATTTTTACATTTTTCTCAATTTTTCTCTCGATCACTTCAACCTCTGTAAGCAGCTCTCTTGCTGATATTCTCAAGGCTCCCTGTCCAAAAATCGCCCATTGTTCTGTGTAGTCGGAGGTTGCAACATGTATTTGTGTTTTACGGTTACTTAATTGTATGGCTAATTTTTCTATGCGTTCGTCGGCAGTTTCGCTTTCTTTTGTAAAAATGACCTCTACTTTATATTTTTTTGAGATTTTTTCAATACCCTTCACATAGTGTGCATCAAAAACGATGATAATCCGATACCCCGAATACCCCTGATATTCGGCCATCTTTTCAATTAAACGATCTCTCGCTGCTGATAGATCTTGATTCCTTAAGTTCCGCAAGTCTGGCCAAGCACCTATGATGTTATATCCATCTACAATGAGGATATTATTCATTTCTATCCCTCTAGAGGATTGCGTTTACGATATACCTCATACATAAGCAGAGCCGCTGCAACAGATGCATTCAATGAGGTAACATGCCCAGTCATTGGCATTTGAATAAGAAAGTCGCATTTATCTCGAATGAGACGCCCCATACCTTTCCCTTCACTACCAATAACCAACCCGAGCGGCATTGTCCCATCTATTTGACGATAATCCTGCTTTCCTTTCGCATCTGTGCCTACAATCCAAACTCCACGGTCTTTCAGCTCGTCAATTGTCCTTGCCATATTCGTTACCCTTACAACCGGGATATGTTCAATCGCGCCTGTTGAGGCTTTTGCAACGGTAGCTGTTAACCCAACTGCTCTTCTCTTCGGAATTACAACCCCATGTGCTCCAACTGCATCGGCTGTTCTCATAATTGACCCTAGGTTATGGGGATCTTCAATCTCATCCAGAAGCAAGAAGAACGGGGCTTCTCCTTTTTTTTCTGCAGCTATAAACAAATCATCGATTTCTGCATATTCGTAGGCAGCAACCTGCGCAATTACCCCTTGATGATTTCCTTCAACCATTTGATCAATTTTCTTTTTAGGTACGTATTGAATGAGGACATTCGATTCCTTAGCTAGTCCTATTACTTGCTGCATCTGTCCTTTTTGCGAACCTTCCGCAATCAAAATTTTATTAATATCACGATTTGACTTTAATGCTTCAATAATTGGGTTTTTTCCAATAATATAATCTTGGCTCATTTCAGAGCTCCACCTTTCTGTTCATCCACTAACTGGAGGGCGGCTAGAATAATTTCCTCAAGCCGCTCCTTAGCATCTGATAAAAATAAATAACCAATTAATGCCTCAAAAGCTGTACTATACCGGTACGTTTGCACGTCTGTATTTTTAGGAACCGTTCCAGACTTTGCATTTCGTCCTCTTCTCACAACCGCCTCTTCCTCTTCACTCAAATACTGATCGTTTAGAAGTTGGTGAATAATTTTCGATTGTGCTTTTGCTGACACATATTTTGTAGCTTCTCTATGCAAATGATGAGGCTTTACTCTTCCATTCTGTATAAGATGGTGGCGTACATAGATTTCAAATACACTATCTCCCATATAAGCGAGGGCTAGACTATTCAACTGCTTTTGATCGATTTTTTTCTCGTAATGCAGCATGCTATTAGCCTCTTTTCCAGCGTGTACCTTGAGCTGTGTCCTCTAATATAATATTCATATCCTTTAATTGATCGCGAATTTGATCGGATCGTTGGAAATTCCGATCTTTGCGGGCTTGAATTCGCTCTTGAATTAACGCTTCAATCTCCTCATCGAGTAGCTCCTCTTTATCCAAAGAAAGCCCTAGTACTTGTGTAAGCTCTTGAAATACTTTCAAAAAGTTGTCGATTACTTCAACCGATGTATTTTTCTCTAACAAGTAATAATTCGCTTGCTTTGACAGTTCAAATAAAACAGACACTCCATTGGCCGTGTTAAAATCATCATCCATGTCACGAATGAACTGCTCACGTAAATCCGCAATCTTCTTCACCCATTCCTCATTATGGTTCGTGAGGTCCGTGCTTGTCGCTTTTCGGTGCTTTAAATTTTCATATGATGTACGGATGCGATCAAGACCTGCCTTAGTGTTTTCGAGAAGTTCTTCACTGTAATTGATTGGGTTTCGATAGTGTACGGAAAGCATAAAGAATCTTAAGACCTGCGGATCATGCTTCTTAATGATATCGTGAACGAGCACGAAGTTCCCTAACGATTTCGACATTTTTTCATTATCAATATTAATATAGCCGTTATGCATCCAGTACCGAGCAAATGGTTTTTCATTTAATGCCTCTGATTGAGCAATTTCATTTTCATGATGTGGGAATGCCAAATCTTGACCCCCTGCATGAATATCGATGGACTCACCTAAATATTTCTTAGCCATTGCAGAGCACTCAATATGCCAACCCGGACGACCTTTTCCCCAAGGACTTTCCCAATAAATTTCCCCTTCTTTTGCAGCTTTCCAAAGAACGAAATCAAGAGCATCTTCTTTCTTCTCGCCTACAGCAATTCGTGAGCCAACGCGCAGTTCATCAATCGATTGGTGGGACAGTTTGCCGTAAGTTTCAAACTTGCGTGTATGGAAATACACATCCCCACCTGATTCATAAGCAAATCCTTTTTCAATTAAACCAGTTATAAATTCAATAATAATTTCCATGCTCTCTGTCACACGTGGATGTACATCAGCTCTGTCACATCCTAATGCTGACACATCCTCAAAATAGGCGTCTATAAAACGTTCGGCGATCGTCGGAACATCTTCTCCTAACTCTCTTGCCGCTTTGATTAGTTTGTCGTCTACATCGGTGAAATTCGAAACAAACTGAACATCATATCCGCGAAATTCTAAATATTTTCGAACCGTATCAAATACAATAGCCGGCCTTGCATTCCCTATATGGATATAGTTATATACGGTTGGTCCGCACACATACATCTTCACTTTTCCCTCTTCTAATGGAACAAACTCTTCTTTTTGTCTTGTCATCGTATTATAAAGTTTAATACTCATCTTTTTACCCCACTTTCCTTCGTATCTGCTAGTTCTTTCTTTAATTTCTCCACTTCTGCTTCTAATATCTTAAAACGGTCAGATATTGGATCAGGCAAGTCTGAATGATTAAGATCTCTTCTTACCTTTACCCCATCTTGAATAACAATTTTTCCTGGAATACCAACTACCGTTGAATTAGGTGGAACATCTTTCAATACAACAGAACCTGCACCCACTTTTGAATTCTCCCCAACAGTAATCGAGCCGAGCACCTTAGCACCTGTTGCAATTAAGGCATTATCCATTATGGTAGGATGCCGTTTCCCTTTCTCTTTACCTGTACCGCCAAGGGTAACTCCTTGAAACACAGTAACATTGTCCCCAATTTCACATGTTTCACCAATGACAACCCCCATACCATGATCTATAAAGAAGCGCCTACCAATTTTTGCTCCGGGATGGATTTCAATTCCTGTAAAAAAACGGCTTATCTGTGATATCGCACGGGCTAAGAAGTAGAATTTCCGTTTGTAGAACGCATGCGCTAAGCGATGAAACCAAACTGCGTGTAAGCCCGAATAGGTTAAAATGACTTCAAAATAGGTTCTTGCAGCGGGGTCCTGCTCAAAGACAACCTCGATGTCCTCCTTTAGTAATTTCCACATGATATCTCCCCTCCTTTGTTAAGAAAAGCTCAAGCAGCCTTAGTACTCTGTCAAAGAAGATAGAAAAAAGCGCCCCTGTCAAAATGACAGAGACGCTTATTAAACGCGGTTCCACTCTGTTTAGCCATCAAGAAAGATGACTCAACTTAGCCTGTTAACGGATGGTTCCGCTCATATCTACTTCATTGTTCAATATGAGATTCAGAGGTGCATTTCAAAAAATGAGCGGTTTGAACCACTTTCAGCCGGTGATGGTTCTCTCTAAAAAACATCATTTCTTTACTTCTCCTCATCAGCACTTTAGCATATACAGTTAATACTTTTACTATATTACATTTTTGCCAATTTGTTAATTAATAATGCTTGTTAATCGTTTTTTTACCATTTCTTTCCCTAAAAGGGCAATGGCTTGTGGAAGGTCTGGGCCATGCGTTTGACCTGTAGTCGCAACACGGACAGGCATAAACAACTTTTTGCCTTTATGCCCAGTTTCCTTTTGTACAGCTTTTAATGCCCCTTTAATTCCATCAGCATCAAAAACTTCTAGCTCGTCAATTTTCTCAAGGAAAGCGGAAAGAACTTCTGGTACCTGTTCTTCTTGTATAACTTCTTTTCCTTCTTCTTCAAACTCAATCTCATCTTTGAAGAATAGTTCTGTTAAGTCTACAATTTCTGCACCAAAGCTCATCTTCTCTTGATGTAGAGCAATTAAGTCACGGAACCATTTGACTTGTTCTTCTGACATATTCTCCTCGACGCGCCCTGCTTTAATCAGATGAGGTAAAGCGATTTCTACTAATTGATCAACTTCAAGCTTCTTCATGTATTGATTGTTCATCCAAGTTAGTTTCTGTTTATCAAATAACGCTGGAGATTTTGATAAACGATCCGCATCGAAAATTTGAATAAACTCTTGTTTTGAATGTATTTCTTCTTCACCAGCAGGTGACCAACCTAATAATGCAATAAAGTTAAATAATGCCTCTGGAAGGTAACCTAGTTCTTCATATTGCTCGATAAATTGAATAATTGATTCATCGCGCTTACTCAGCTTCTTACGGCTCTCATTCACAATTAACGTCATATGACCAAATACAGGTGGCTCAAAACCTAAAGCCTCATAAATCATAAGCTGCTTCGGTGTATTTGAAATATGATCATCTCCGCGAAGAACATGAGAGATTTTCATCAGATGGTCATCTACTGTTACCGCAAAGTTATAAGTTGGTGTTCCATCCTTTTTTACAATAACATGGTCGCCGATCCCGTCTGACTCGAAGGCAACCTCTCCTTTAACCATATCGTTAAACGTAAATACTTTTCCTTCCGGTACTCGGAACCGAATACTTGGCTCTCTGCCTTCTTTTTCAAATTGCTCGATTTGCTCTGGGGTTAAATGACGGCATCTTCCAGAATAACCTGACATATCGTTCTTTTCCGCTTGAATCTCGCGCTCTGCCTCTAATTCTTCTTCCGTACAATAGCATTTATATGCAGAACCATTTTCTAAAAGCTGCAGGTAGAATTTCTCGTAAATGTCATTGCGCTCGGATTGACGATAGGGCCCATATTCTCCACCAACATCAATACTTTCATCCCAATCCATCCCGAGCCATTTCAAGTAATCTAATTGACTCTGTTCTCCACCTTCAATATTACGCTTTTTGTCCGTATCCTCAATACGGATAATAAATTTTCCACCTTTATTACGCGCGTATAAGTAATTAAATAGTGCTGTACGAGCATTTCCAATATGTAAATGACCAGTTGGACTCGGCGCATAGCGCACTCGAATTTCAGTTGTCATAATATTCCTCCTGTAAAATAATACACCGTGTTATTCTTGACTATTTTATCATCCTGCCCAATTGAGATAAAGCAGAACTTTGCTGCAAATAGTTCGGTTGAGGGATTAAAAATCTACCCTTCTCTTTTTTGTAGTAAAACTACCGCTTGAGAGGCAATCCCTTCCTGGCGACCAGTGAAGCCGAGCTTTTCTGTAGTAGTTGCTTTGACATTTACCTGCTCCGGCGCCGCTTTCAAAAGCTCAGCAATACACTTTCGCATATCATCAATATGTGGTGCCATTTTCGGCATCTGAGCTATTATCGTGCAATCTGCATTTACGAGTTCATAGCCTTCTTTCTCAACGATTGCCCATACATGAGCTAATAGTTTAGCTGAATCTGCATCCTTAAATGCAGGATCTGTATCAGGGAAATGCTTACCAATATCCCCTGCACCAATCGCACCTAAACAAGCATCTGCCACAGTATGGAGCAAAACATCTGCATCCGAATGGCCAAGGAGCCCCTTTTCATAAGGTATTTCAATTCCGCCAATGATTAACGGGCGCCCTTCAGCTAACTGGTGTACATCAAATCCTTGTCCAATTCGAAACATCTCTATTTCTCCTTTTCATTAACTATTTGCTTTCTGTTTTTTTGTAAGATCGCCTCAGCAAAATACAAATCCTCTGGCGTCGTTAGTTTGATATTGTCGTAGTTCCCTTCAACAATGACAACACGTTCACCCAAACGTTCTACTAGACTTGCATCATCTGTGCCCAAAAAATGATCTTGCTCCGCTTTTTCATATGCTTTATGCAATAAGGAAATACGAAAAGCTTGTGGGGTTTGAACTGCCCACAAGCTAGAACGTTCGACCGTTACTGCAACTTTATGATTTTCTACCTTCTTAATCGTATCCTTAACAGGAACAGCTAGAATGGCCGCACCATCTTTCTTTGCAGCTTCAACAAGTTCATGTATGGCAAGTTGTTCGACAAATGGTCTTGCTCCGTCATGGACTAGCACCACCTCTGCCTTTTCTACTGCTTTTAACCCATTATACACACTATGCTGTCTCTCTTTTCCACCGATTACGAAGGAGATTACTTTAGATATATGATGTTGCAGAATAAGTGCTTCCATGTTCTTTCGATCATCAGGATGAATCGCTAGAATAATACCCTCACATTGATCATCTGCTTGAAATACTTTTAATGTATGAATGAATACAGGTATACCTTTAAGTTCCAGCAATAGTTTATTTTTCCCTGCTCCCATCCTCTTCCCTTGACCAGCAGCAGGAATAATGACTTGATAAGTCATAGAGCAAACCCCAATTCTATTATAACGCTTTTTCTAATAATTTCGGCTTGGCGAAAATCATTCGACCAGCCGATGTTTGTAAAACACTCGTCACCAATACATCAATATGCTTGCCAATATAATTACGACCTTCTTCAACTACAATCATCGTACCATCATCTAGATAAGCTACACCTTGGTTATGCTCTTTCCCATCCTTAATGACTTGTACATTCATTTCTTCTCCGGGGAGAACAACAGGCTTCACAGCATTAGCAAGATCATTAATATTCAACACGGCAACTTTTTGCAGCTCACACACCTTGTTTAAGTTAAAGTCGTTTGTTACAACAACCCCATTTGATATTTTCGCTAATTTTACCAGCTTGCTGTCTACTTCTTGAATCTCTTCGAAGTCCCCTTCATAGATCTCGACATTAATAGCAAGTTCTTTTTGAATTCTGTTCAGAATGTCTAATCCCCTACGGCCACGGTTTCTCTTTAAAACATCAGAAGAGTCCGCGATATGCTGAAGCTCCTCTAAGACGAATTGTGGAATAACAATCGTTCCTTCTAAAAATCCTGTTTGGCATATATCAGCGATGCGCCCATCAATAATTACGCTTGTATCAAGGATCTTTAGTTTATTTTCGGGCTGTTTTTCGACTTCTTCCTCTGCGTTCTTTCTTTTTCGATTAGAGAAAAGGTTTAAAAGCTCATCTCTTTTCTTAAACCCTACTTGGAAGCCCAAGTATCCAAATAATAATGTCAAAAGTATAGGTGCTACTGTGTTTAGAAAAGGAATATCAATTGCATTAAATGCATAGCCAATTAAAAATGCAATGATTAAACCAAAAGCTAAACCAACGCTTCCAAATAAAATATCCGTTATAGGTGCCTTCACCAATGACTCTTCAAACCACTTAATAAAATTCGCTACATAATCAACCGCCCAGAAAGTAATAAGATAAAATATAATTGCACCTAAGACAGCCGATACGTAAGGATTATTAATTATAGGAATGTCATCCAATTGAATTAATGATAGTAAATCAGGAATTAAAATAATACCAAGCGTTCCTCCGGTAATTAGGAAGCAGGCTTGAACAATGCGTTTTAACATTCCTTCACCTCCTTCTAATCATTATAAACAATTTCCTAGAATTGAAACCTATTATTACATAGAAATTTTATCTTTGTTAGACATTTGAAATATACGTTATTTTGCTATATTATTTTGTAATATTTTAAGCCGGCTTCTTCCCCTTAAGAGTAGCACTGGAAAAATAAGGTGTCAAATAATTTAACTTTTCATATTACCATAGATTGCACCTATAATTCAATGCTTATTTACAGCTGTCGATCTGCATAAAACTGCTCTCGAATGAGCTTGAGCCCTTCTTTTATTTTTCGTGCTCTAACCTCACCGATCCCGTCTACATCGTCTAATTCTTCAACAGTTGCTTTGACAATTTGGGGAAGCTCTCCAAAACGATCGATTAAATTTTCAATAATAATGAGCGGAAGTCGCGGAATCTTATTTAGCATACGATAACCCCTTGGACACTTGAATTCATCAATGTGAACATAGCCTTGATAGCCTAAAAGCTTTAACGTAGTTGTATCCTCTAGTACCTCTCCTGTTGCTAAGTCTTGCAGCTTTGACAAGAGCTCATTTGGATCTACACTTCGGCTTTGCGCATAATCTTTAATCACTAACTTAGCTTCTCTTTCCATATCCGTTAGTAGCTCAGTCATTTGTAATCGGATGAGTCTTCCCTCTGTTCCAAGCTCATTCAAGTAATTCAATAGCTCATTTTTTATCCGCAGAACCATCTCAAACCGGTGAATCACTTGTAGTATATCACTATAGGTAACAAGCTCTTCAAATTCGAGTATGCTTAAATTCGATATACTTTGCTCAAGAACAACTTTATATTTCTCTAACGTTTGAATCGCCTGATTAGCTTTCGTTAAAATGACTGCAATCTCCCGTAGAGCATAACGATAATTCCCTCTATATAATGTGATCACATTTCTCCGCTGAGAGATGGCAATCACTAATGACTTCGTTTGTTTCGCCACACGCTCTGCCGTTCGGTGCCTCATTCCCGTTTCAGACGACGGGATACTTGGGTCTGGCGCTAGCTGTGCATTTGCAATTAATATTTTATTTCCATCCGCGTTTAAAATAATGGCGCCATCCATTTTCGCTAGCTCGTACAAATAACTAGGGGTAAATGGACAATTGATTTGAAAGCCTCCGTCAACAATTCCTTTTACTTTTTCATTGCACCCCAGGACGATTAATCCTCCTGTATTTGCCCTTAGGACATTATCAATCCCTTCCCTAATAGGGGTTCCGGGTGCAATAAATTGAAGTATTTCGCTCATCGTTTTTTCACTTAGATGGTTTTTCTCCACATTTTATCCCCCTAATGTTGCCTTCAATGCCTCACTGACTGAGTGAACTCCCACTAATTCAATCCCTCTAGGTCCTTTCCATCCACCAAGATTATTTGCTGGTAAAATGACTCGTTCAAAACCTAGCTTGGCAGCTTCCTGCACTCTCTGCTCAATGCGTGAAACTCTTCGAACTTCACCGGTTAAACCTACTTCCCCAATTATGCAATCTGTCGCCTTAGACGGCTGATCTCGAAAGCTAGAGGCGATGCTAACTGCAATAGCTAGGTCAATGGCGGGTTCATCCAGTTTTACTCCACCAGCTACCTTTAAATAGGCATCTTGGTTTTGAAGTAATAATCCTACCCGCTTTTCTAATACAGCCATAAGTAACGATACTCGATTATGATCTATTCCTGTAGCCATTCTCCGTGGGTTTCCAAAGCTAGTTGGCGAGATTAACGCTTGAATTTCAACGAGGACAGGACGTGTTCCTTCCATTGATGCAACGACAGTGGAACCAGATGCACCTTGGGAACGCTCCTCTAAGAAAATTTCCGATGGGTTTTCAACTTCCTCTAATCCAAGCTCCTTCATCTCAAAGATCCCCATCTCATTGGTTGATCCAAATCGATTCTTCACCGCTCGCAATATTCGATAGGAATGGTGACGCTCTCCTTCAAAATATAGAACTGTGTCCACCATATGCTCTAGTAATCTAGGACCGGCAATCGACCCTTCTTTTGTAACATGCCCGACAATAAAGATGGCAATTCCCTTTGTTTTTCCAATCCTCATAAGCTCTGCTGTACATTCTCTTACTTGAGACACACTTCCAGGAGCTGACGTTACATGTGGATGAAATATCGTTTGTATTGAATCCACAATAACAAATTGAGGGTTAACCTGTTCAATCGTCAAATTAATTTCTTCCAAGTTGGTTTCTGAATAGATGAGGAGATTTTCTGAGGTGACACTTAATCGATCCGCTCTAAGCTTGGTTTGTCGCATTGATTCTTCTCCAGATATATATAACACCTTTTGCTGTTTATTCGCTAATTGAGAAGACACTTGCAGCAACAATGTCGATTTTCCTATACCAGGGTCCCCGCCAATCAGTACTAAAGAACCTCTAACGACTCCTCCACCAAGCACTCGATTCAGTTCTTTCAAGTCTGTTTCCATCCTCGGCTCACTAACAGTTTCAATTGATGTAATAGGTGTTGCTTTCGAAGCAACTCCAGTGGATTGCGAGTGAACAAAAGCTCCTTTCCTTGCTGGAGCTGTCTTTTCTATTTCTTCCACCATTGTGTTCCATTGACCACATCCTGGACATTTTCCCATCCATTTTGGTGATTCATACCCACAATCTTGACACATAAATTTCGTTTTTCGTTTGGCCATTGTGTTCTTCCTCTCTTGCTCTACTTTTCTTCCAGTATAAATGATATTTGGGCGAATGAAGAATGGTGGGAAGAAGTTCTCTCTACTATTCTTATTCAAAAATAGCGTATATTAGAAAAAATGTTCCGCCATTTGTTGATTTTTCAGAATTCCTCTATGTATTGTTCGAAATTTCATAAGAAACATCAAAAGAGGTACACGTTAAGAAACAGAACGTGTACCTCATTGATGCAAACATATCTGAAAAACGCTAATAAAGAGGGTCCTTATTTCACAGTCCCGCTTGCCTCAGCCGTTTTTACAACAAATTCATTTTCTTCCACATCAATGATGATTTGATGCCCTGTTAACACATTTCCTTTTAGCAATTCTTCTGAAAGTCGGTCTTCGATATGTTTTTGAATTGCTCGACGCAATGGTCTCGCACCATATTCAGGATCATAGCCTTCCTCAGCAATCTTCTCTTGTGCAGCACCCGTTAATTCAAGAGAGATATCCTGTTCTTTCAAGCGTTTTGTTAACTGATCCGACATGAGCGTAACAATTTCTTTTAAGTGCTTTTTCTCAAGAGCATGGAAGACAATGATTTCATCGATACGGTTTAGGAATTCTGGACGGAATGCGCGCTTAAGCTCCTCCATCACTTTCCCTTTCATATCCTTATAATCTTGCTCGCCATCTTGAATATTGAAGCCGACGTATTTATTACGTTTCAATGCTTCAGCACCCACATTTGAAGTCATAATAAGGACCGTATTTCGGAAGTCCACAGTTCTTCCTTTTGAATCAGTTAAACGCCCATCCTCTAGTACTTGTAATAGAATATTAAATACATCAGGGTGAGCCTTTTCAATTTCGTCTAATAAAATGACAGAGTATGGCTTTCTACGAACTTTTTCAGTTAATTGTCCACCCTCTTCATATCCTACATAGCCTGGAGGTGATCCAACTAGGCGTGATGTTGAATGCTTCTCCATGTATTCAGACATATCAATTCGAATCATAGCATCTTCATCACCGAACATTGCTTCAGCTAACGCACGAGCTAGCTCTGTTTTTCCGACACCAGTAGGTCCTAAAAATACAAATGAGCCTATCGGTCTCTTCGGATCCTTTAACCCTGCTCGAGCACGGCGAACAGCTTTCGAAATGGCCTTTACCGCTTCCTCTTGTCCTATTACACGTGAATGGAGAATATCTTCAAGCTTTAGCAGCTTATCCGTCTCAGTTTGAGCTAGTTTTGAAACTGGAATACCCGTCCAGCTAGAAACCACATGCGCAATATCCTCTACCGTTACTTCGGTATTTTCTTTCCCTTGCTGTTCTTTCCAAGTTTTCTTCGTATCTTCTAATTGTTCACGAAGACGTTGCTCTGAATCTCTTAGAGAAGCAGCTTTTTCAAATTCTTGACTTTGAACAGCGGCATCCTTCTCCTTGCGAACCTCTTCAAGCTTCACTTCAAGCTCCTTTAAATTAGGTGGTGTTGTATATGAACGTAAACGTACTTTTGACCCTGCTTCATCAATAAGATCAATCGCTTTATCAGGTAAGAAGCGATCAGAGATATATCGGTCGGATAGCTTGACTGCTGCATCAATTGCTGCATCTGTAATCGACACACGATGATGCGCTTCGTAGCGGTCTCTTAATCCCTTTAATATCTGAACGGATTCATCACTTGATGGCTCATCTACCATAATTGGCTGGAAACGTCTCTCAAGTGCTGCATCCTTTTCAATATATTTCCGGTACTCATCTAGAGTAGTCGCTCCAATACATTGAAGCTCCCCGCGTGCAAGAGATGGTTTTAATATATTTGACGCATCAATCGCACCCTCTGCTCCACCTGCACCGATTAGTGTGTGTAGCTCATCAATAAAAAGAATAATGTTTCCAGCTTGACGAATTTCGTCCATCACCTTTTTCAAGCGATCTTCAAATTCTCCTCGATATTTCGTTCCTGCAACCACTGTTCCCATATCTAACGTCATCACTCGCTTATCACGTAGAATTTCAGGAACTTCATTTTGGACAATCTGTTGAGCTAATCCTTCTGCAATTGCCGTTTTCCCTACACCAGGCTCACCGATTAATACTGGATTATTCTTCGTACGGCGACTTAGTACTTCAATCACTCTTTGGATTTCTTTGCTTCTACCAATAACAGGATCTAAGCTGCCTTCTCGGGCAATTGCCGTTAGGTCACGTGCTAAGTTATCAAGTGTGGGCGTATTTGCATTTGCTGCCGCTCCACCTTGGTGATTGGCAGATTCACTGCTTCCAAGCAGCTGTAGTACTTGCTGGCGAGCTTTATTTAAGCTAACCCCTAAGTTGTTTAACACCCTAGCAGCTACACCCTCCCCTTCGCGAATCAAACCGAGAAGAATATGCTCTGTTCCTACGTAAGAATGACCTAGCTTACGAGCTTCATCCATAGAAAGCTCAATTACTTTTTTCGCTCGAGGTGTATAGTGAATGGACTGAGAGGTATCCTGACCACGTCCAATCAGGTTTTCAACTTCCTTTTGAATTTTCTCAGAGCCTAAACCTAGTGCATATAAAGCTTTCGCTGCAATTCCTTCTCCCTCTCTAACCAACCCTAGCAGAATATGTTCAGTGCCAATATTATTGTGTCCTAATCGAATAGCTTCTTCCTGGGCTAATGCTAATACCTTTTGAGCTCTTTCAGTAAAGCGTCCAAACATCATATTTTCATCCTCCCTACTCGTTATCTTCCATTTTTAGTCTTTCTCTTATTAAAGTCGCACGACGGATATCCCGTTCATGTGGCCGCAACGGACCACCTGCATATTGCTGTAAAAATCCTGGCTGAGTTAATATCATCAGCTCATTAAGAATATTTTTAGATAGACCTTTAATATATCCAAGGTCTATGCCAAGCCTTACATCAGATAAGCACTTCGCTGCTTCCAGCGATTCGATAACTCTGCTATTAGATAGGATTCCATAGGAGCGGAATACTCTGTCTTCTAATTGTATGTTGGAAGTTTTCACTAATGCTTCACGAGCATATCTTTCTTGTGAAATAATCTGTGTCACAACACTCTGCAAATCTTCTACGATATCTTCTTCAGATTTACCCAAGGTAATTTGGTTTGAGATTTGAAAGATGTTCCCTAAAGCTTCGCTACCTTCCCCGTAAATTCCTCTAACCACCAATCCAAATTGACTTATTGCAGGAACAATTTGATTGATTTGTTGGGTTAACACGAGACCAGGCAAGTGCATCATGACGGAGGCTCTTAGCCCAGTTCCAACATTTGTTGGACAGCTAGTTAAATAGCCGATATGCTCATCAAATGCATAATGAACATGCTCTTCTAACCAATCATCGATCCGATTAGCTTGATCTAACGCTTCAGATAATTGAAGTCCTGGAAATAAACACTGGATACGAATATGGTCTTCTTCATTGATCATGATACTGATATCTTCCATATCAGATAATACACATGCACCTTGTGTAGCATCCTCTGCTAAGTGAGGACTAATCAAGTGCTTTTCCACTAATACTCTTTTTTGTAAAGGTTGTAGACCTTCCATTAATAATAGTTCCATATCATTTGGAACTGGAAAAAGGCCGGAACTAAGCTTTTCCTTTATTAATTGAATAATTTCCTTTGCTTCTTCATTTGAGAATTGAGTAGGAAATTTATATTGCTGTATGTTTCTAGCCAAGCGAATTCGAGAGCTTAAGACAATGTCAGCATCAGGACCTTCTGAACTCATCCACGAGCTGATGGCTTGGTTTATAAATTTTTCGAATGACAACCCTACTCCCCTCCTTCATTTGCTTGCTTTAAGCTATTTTCTAAAGAGCGGATTTCATCTCGAATTTCAGCTGCTTTTTCAAATTCTTCTTGATTAATAAGATGCTTTAGTTCAATTTTTAGCTCATCTATTTTCTTTTTCAGGTGAATGCTTCCACCAATTCGCTTAGGAATTTTCCCTGTATGAGAAGAATTTCCACTGTGAAGTCTTCTCAATATCGGTTTAAGTTGTTCTTTAAATGTCTCGTAACAGCCAGAACAACCAAATCGACCTACTTTAATAAATTGTTGAAACGTCATTGAGCAATGCTCACATTGTACGATTTCTTCTTTTTTAAAAGCTTCTTGCTTTGCCTGAGAAAAACCAGGTTCTACATTTAAAAGACCAGCTAATAAATTATTGATTGAAAATCCAGAAGCTCCGCCAAACATAAACTTCTCTCCGGTGTCCTTAGCACATTGCTCACAGAGGTGAATCTCTGTTTTTTCACCATTAATAATTTTCGTGAAATGTAGGGTTGCCGGCCTTTGGTTACATTCCTGACAGATCATACTTTCACCTCTCCATCAAGCTTTATTTATATTTCAAAGTAGTAATCATTGCTTTAAGCATTCGCGAACGTAGTTCATCACGGTATGGAAGGTCGATATAAAGAACAGAACGATCGATTACACTTAACATGATCTTTGCTTCCCTCATATTGATGATGTCCTCTTCTACTAAGCGTAATATAACATTCTCTGCACTGCTCTGTGATATTCGATTTTGTATTAACGATAGTAACTGGTCTATTAAGTGGGCAGCATCGTGAGATTGGACCTTCATAATTCGGATATAACCACCGCCACCCCGTTTACTCTCTACGATATATCCTTTTTCAATTGTAAAACGGGTATTGATTACGTAATTAATTTGAGAAGGTACACATTGAAATTTATCGGCTACTTCACTTCGTTTTATCTCAACAATTTCTTCCTCGCTCAATTCTAATACCTTTTTCAAATAGCTCTCGATTATATCAGAGATATTCCTCACTAAGCCTCCCCCTATCTGACTTTGACTATATTTGACTTTAATTATACATGAAATATGTAAGTCAACGCAACGAACAACTCTTTCTCAATTTTCCCATTTCTTTAGCTTCTCAAACCTATGAAAAGTATGAGATTCTGTTTGTTTGGATAGGTTTGAGTGAACAGGGAGTTTTTTATTTGATCATTTAGTTTCTAAAGGTAGAGCGGTTTGTGTTTCTGAGAGTTCGCTCTTTTTTAAAGTGAATGCTCTTGGCAACTACTCCATTAAATACCAATAAGGTGAAGTGGATACACGTTTGTTAATCTACGTTAACAAAAAAAGTGAGGAAACGCTCTCATTGAACGTTTCCTCACTTTTTTTAGGATTTATCCGAAGTTTGAATGTATATGCTTTATGCTATTTGTTCATTAACAAAAAAAGCAGCTCAATTTGAGCTGCTTTTTTTATTGCCTGGCGACGTCCTACTCTCACAAGGGGACAGCCCCTAACTACCATCGGCGCTGAGAAACTTAACTTCCGTGTTCGGCATGGGAACGGGTGTGACCTTCTCGCCTTCATCACCAGACTATTTTAATTTGAGGTTTGTTCCCTCAAAACTAGATAATGTATAGAAGAAAGAATTACGGTAATGCCATTGAATTGACTAGTCCAGCTACGGCTCCTACCTTCTATCGAAGTTGTACAGTCGCCTTCGCTTTCTTATTTGGTTAAGTCCTCGATCGATTAGTATCAGTCAGCTCCACATGTCACCATGCTTCCACCTCTGACCTATCAACCTGATCATCTTTCAGGGATCTTACTAGCTTGCGCTATGGGAAATCTCATCTTGAGGGGGGCTTCATGCTTAGATGCTTTCAGCACTTATCCCTTCCGCACATAGCTACCCAGCGATGCCTTTGGCAAGACAACTGGTACACCAGCGGTGCGTCCATCCCGGTCCTCTCGTACTAAGGACAGCTCCTCTCAAATTTCCTACGCCCACGACGGATAGGGACCGAACTGTCTCACGACGTTCTGAACCCAGCTCGCGTACCGCTTTAATGGGCGAACAGCCCAACCCTTGGGACCGACTACAGCCCCAGGATGCGATGAGCCGACATCGAGGTGCCAAACCTCCCCGTCGATGTGGACTCTTGGGGGAGATAAGCCTGTTATCCCCGGGGTAGCTTTTATCCGTTGAGCGATGGCCCTTCCATGCGGAACCACCGGATCACTAAGCCCGACTTTCGTCCCTGCTCGACTTGTAGGTCTCGCAGTCAAGCTCCCTTGTGCCTTTACACTCTACGAATGATTTCCAACCATTCTGAGGGAACCTTTGGGCGCCTCCGTTACTCTTTAGGAGGCGACCGCCCCAGTCAAACTGCCCACCTGACACTGTCTCCCGCCCCGATCAGGGGCGTGGGTTAGAATTTCAATACAGCCAGGGTAGTATCCCACCAATGCCTCCACCGAAGCTGGCGCTCCGGCTTCCAAGGCTCCTACCTATCCTGTACAAGCTGTACCAAAATTCAATATCAGGCTACAGTAAAGCTCCACGGGGTCTTTCCGTCCTGTCGCGGGTAACCTGCATCTTCACAGGTACTATAATTTCACCGAGTCTCTCGTTGAGACAGTGCCCAGATCGTTACGCCTTTCGTGCGGGTCGGAACTTACCCGACAAGGAATTTCGCTACCTTAGGACCGTTATAGTTACGGCCGCCGTTTACTGGGGCTTCGATTCAGAGCTTCGCTTACGCTAACCCCTCCTCTTAACCTTCCAGCACCGGGCAGGCGTCAGCCCCTATACTTCGCCTTGCGGCTTTGCAGAGACCTGTGTTTTTGCTAAACAGTCGCCTGGGCCTATTCACTGCGGCTTTTCAGGGCTATTCACCCTAAAAAGCACCCCTTCTCCCGAAGTTACGGGGTCATTTTGCCGAGTTCCTTAACGAGAGTTCTCTCGCTCACCTTAGGATTCTCTCCTCGCCTACCTGTGTCGGTTTGCGGTACGGGCACCTTTTTCCTCGCTAGAGGCTTTTCTTGGCAGTGTGGAATCAGGAACTTCGGTACTTTATTTCCCTCGCCATCACAGCTCCGCCTTATGGTAACGGGATTTGCCTCGTTACCGGCCTAACTGCTTGGACGCGCATATCCAACAGCGCGCTTACCCTATCCTCCTGCGTCCCCCCATTGCTCAAACGGAAAAGAGGTGGTACAGGAATATCAACCTGTTGTCCATCGCCTACGCTTTTCAGCCTCGGCTTAGGTCCCGACTAACCCTGAGCGGACGAGCCTTCCTCAGGAAACCTTAGGCATTCGGTGGATGGGATTCTCACCCATCTTTCGCTACTCATACCGGCATTCTCACTTCTAAGCGCTCCACCAGTCCTTGCGGTCTAGCTTCAACGCCCTTAGAACGCTCTCCTACCACTGACATCGTAGATGTCAATCCACAGCTTCGGTGATACGTTTAGCCCCGGTACATTTTCGGCGCGGAGTCACTCGACCAGTGAGCTATTACGCACTCTTTAAATGGTGGCTGCTTCTAAGCCAACATCCTGGTTGTCTAAGCAACTCCACATCCTTTTCCACTTAACGTATACTTTGGGACCTTAGCTGGTGGTCTGGGCTGTTTCCCTTTCGACTACGGATCTTATCACTCGCAGTCTGACTCCCATGGATAAGTCTTTGGCATTCGGAGTTTATCTGAATTCGGTAACCCGATGGGGGCCCCTAGTCCAAACAGTGCTCTACCTCCAAGACTCTTACTACATGAGGCTAGCCCTAAAGCTATTTCGGAGAGAACCAGCTATCTCCAAGTTCGATTGGAATTTCTCCGCTACCCACACCTCATCCCCGCACTTTTCAACGTGCGTGGGTTCGGGCCTCCATCCAGTGTTACCTGGACTTCACCCTGGACATGGGTAGATCACCTGGTTTCGGGTCTACGACCACATACTCATTCGCCCTATTCAGACTCGCTTTCGCTACGGCTCCGTCTATCCAACTTAACCTTGCATGTAATCGTAACTCGCCGGTTCATTCTACAAAAGGCACGCTATCACCCATTAACGGGCTCTAACTACTTGTAGGCACACGGTTTCAGGATCTTTTTCACTCCCCTTCCGGGGTGCTTTTCACCTTTCCCTCACGGTACTGGTTCACTATCGGTCACTAGGGAGTATTTAGCCTTGGGAGATGGTCCTCCCAGCTTCCGACGGGATTTCACGTGTCCCGCCGTACTCAGGATCCACTCAAGAGGGAACGAAGTTTCAACTACAGGGTTGTTACCTTCTCTGACCAGCCTTTCCAGGCTTGTTCGTTTACTCCGTTCCTTTGTAACTCCGTATAGAGTGTCCTACAACCCCAAGAGGCAAGCCTCTTGGTTTGGGCTAATCCCGTTTCGCTCGCCGCTACTCAGGGAATCGCATTTGCTTTCTCTTCCTCCGGGTACTTAGATGTTTCAGTTCCCCGGGTCTGCCTTCCATATCCTATGTATTCAGATAAGGATTCCATCCCATTACGGATAGAGGGTTTCCCCATTCGGAAATCTCCGGATCAAAGCTTACTTACAGCTCCCCGAAGCATATCGGTGTTAGTACCGTCCTTCATCGGCTCCTAGTGCCAAGGCATTCACCGTGCGCCCTTTCTAACTTAACCTATAAGCTTTCAATACACATCGCATCTCTTCGTCAGCTTCCTTCGCTCCGCTCCTCATGTACGTAAGTACATTCCGGTGCTCACTCAGTTGCTTCCTCGACCTGCTCGTGTCTTGAAACCTTCTAATTTCTTGTTTAGAGAAAATCTTAAGATTGGCGATTACTCGGTAATTCTTTTTTCTTCTATATTTCATTATCTAGTTTTCAAGGAACAAGTTCACTTTCTTCTATAATAAGAAGAGAGTTTGTTATAGAGAGATTGCTCTCTCAAAACTAAACGAACCATAAGCGTCAACTTTCATGTAAATATCCTTAGAAAGGAGGTGATCCAGCCGCACCTTCCGATACGGCTACCTTGTTACGACTTCACCCCAATCATCTGTCCCACCTTAGGCGGCTGGCTCCAAAAGGTTACCCCACCGACTTCGGGTGTTACAAACTCTCGTGGTGTGACGGGCGGTGTGTACAAGGCCCGGGAACGTATTCACCGCGGCATGCTGATCCGCGATTACTAGCGATTCCGGCTTCATGCAGGCGAGTTGCAGCCTGCAATCCGAACTGAGAATGGTTTTATGGGATTGGCTAAACCTCGCGGTCTTGCAGCCCTTTGTACCATCCATTGTAGCACGTGTGTAGCCCAGGTCATAAGGGGCATGATGATTTGACGTCATCCCCACCTTCCTCCGGTTTGTCACCGGCAGTCACCTTAGAGTGCCCAACTGAATGCTGGCAACTAAGATCAAGGGTTGCGCTCGTTGCGGGACTTAACCCAACATCTCACGACACGAGCTGACGACAACCATGCACCACCTGTCATCCTGTCCCCCGAAGGGGAACGCCCTATCTCTAGGGTTGTCAGGAGATGTCAAGACCTGGTAAGGTTCTTCGCGTTGCTTCGAATTAAACCACATGCTCCACCGCTTGTGCGGGCCCCCGTCAATTCCTTTGAGTTTCAGTCTTGCGACCGTACTCCCCAGGCGGAGTGCTTAATGCGTTAGCTGCAGCACTAAAGGGCGGAAACCCTCTAACACTTAGCACTCATCGTTTACGGCGTGGACTACCAGGGTATCTAATCCTGTTCGCTCCCCACGCTTTCGCGCCTCAGCGTCAGTTACAGACCAGAGAGTCGCCTTCGCCACTGGTGTTCCTCCACATCTCTACGCATTTCACCGCTACACGTGGAATTCCACTCTCCTCTTCTGCACTCAAGTTCCCCAGTTTCCAATGACCCTCCACGGTTGAGCCGTGGGCTTTCACATCAGACTTAAGGAACCGCCTGCGCGCGCTTTACGCCCAATAATTCCGGACAACGCTTGCCACCTACGTATTACCGCGGCTGCTGGCACGTAGTTAGCCGTGGCTTTCTGGTTAGGTACCGTCAAGGTACCGCCCTATTCGAACGGTACTTGTTCTTCCCTAACAACAGAGTTTTACGATCCGAAAACCTTCATCACTCACGCGGCGTTGCTCCGTCAGACTTTCGTCCATTGCGGAAGATTCCCTACTGCTGCCTCCCGTAGGAGTCTGGGCCGTGTCTCAGTCCCAGTGTGGCCGATCACCCTCTCAGGTCGGCTACGCATCGTCGCCTTGGTGAGCCGTTACCTCACCAACTAGCTAATGCGCCGCGGGCCCATCTATAAGTGATAGCCGAAGCCATCTTTCAGAATCCTAACATGTGTTAGGAGCCATTATCCGGTATTAGCCCCGGTTTCCCGGAGTTATCCCAGTCTTATAGGCAGGTTGCCCACGTGTTACTCACCCGTCCGCCGCTAATCTTTAAAAGCAAGCTTTTAAAGATCCGCTCGACTTGCATGTATTAGGCACGCCGCCAGCGTTCGTCCTGAGCCAGGATCAAACTCTCCATAAAAGAGTATTGATTAGCTCAATAGTTAAAACAAATTTAAAACGTTGACGTTATGGTTCGTTTAGTTTTCAAAGAACAATCATCATCGCCGAGAAGCGACTTTTATATATTAACATTTCATTTTCGCATAGTCAATATATTTTTTATTTTTTTTTGGTGGAGCCTAGCGGGATCGAACCGCTGACCTCCTGCGTGCAAGGCAGGCGCTCTCCCAGCTGAGCTAAGGCCCCGATCTATATTAGAAAATGGTCGGGAAGACAGGATTCGAACCTGCGACCCCTTGGTCCCAAACCAAGTGCTCTACCAAGCTGAGCTACTTCCCGAAATGGCGCGCCCGAGAGGAGTCGAACCCCTAACCTTTTGATCCGTAGTCAAACGCTCTATCCAATTGAGCTACGGGCGCAATATTTATAAAATGGTGCCGAGGACCGGAATCGAACCGGTACGGTAGTCACCTACCGCAGGATTTTAAGTCCTGTGCGTCTGCCAGTTCCGCCACCCCGGCACTACCTTTGGAGCGGAAGACGGGATTCGAACCCGCGACCCCCACCTTGGCAAGGTGGTGTTCTACCACTGAACTACTTCCGCGTATCTAAATGGTGCGGGTGAAGGGAGTCGAACCCCCACGCCTTGCGGCGCCAGATCCTAAGTCTGGTGCGTCTGCCAATTCCGCCACACCCGCATTATGAAAATGGTGAGCCATGAAGGACTCGAACCTTCGACCCTCTGATTAAAAGTCAGATGCTCTACCGACTGAGCTAATGGCTCAAAAAACATTAACATACAAATGTATTAATATTTATTCATATTGAACAAAAAATGGTGCCGGCGAGAGGACTTGAACCCCCAACCTACTGATTACAAGTCAGTTGCTCTACCAATTGAGCTACACCGGCATTAAACATATATGGTGGAGGATGACGGGATCGAACCGCCGACCCCCTGCTTGTAAGGCAGGTGCTCTCCCAGCTGAGCTAATCCTCCATATAAAAGCCTGGCGACGTCCTACTCTCACAAGGGGACAGCCCCTAACTACCATCGGCGCTGAGAAACTTAACTTCCGTGTTCGGCATGGGAACGGGTGTGACCTTCTCGCCTTCATCACCAGACTATTTTAATTTGAGGTTTGTTCCCTCAAAACTAGATAATGTATAGAAGAAAGAATTACGGTAATGCCATTGAATTGACTAGTCCAGCTACGGCTCCTACCTTCTATCGAAGTTGTACAGTCGCCTTCGCTTTCTTATTTGGTTAAGTCCTCGATCGATTAGTATCAGTCAGCTCCACATGTCACCATGCTTCCACCTCTGACCTATCAACCTGATCATCTTTCAGGGATCTTACTAGCTTGCGCTATGGGAAATCTCATCTTGAGGGGGGCTTCATGCTTAGATGCTTTCAGCACTTATCCCTTCCGCACATAGCTACCCAGCGATGCCTTTGGCAAGACAACTGGTACACCAGCGGTGCGTCCATCCCGGTCCTCTCGTACTAAGGACAGCTCCTCTCAAATTTCCTACGCCCACGACGGATAGGGACCGAACTGTCTCACGACGTTCTGAACCCAGCTCGCGTACCGCTTTAATGGGCGAACAGCCCAACCCTTGGGACCGACTACAGCCCCAGGATGCGATGAGCCGACATCGAGGTGCCAAACCTCCCCGTCGATGTGGACTCTTGGGGGAGATAAGCCTGTTATCCCCGGGGTAGCTTTTATCCGTTGAGCGATGGCCCTTCCATGCGGAACCACCGGATCACTAAGCCCGACTTTCGTCCCTGCTCGACTTGTAGGTCTCGCAGTCAAGCTCCCTTGTGCCTTTACACTCTACGAATGATTTCCAACCATTCTGAGGGAACCTTTGGGCGCCTCCGTTACTCTTTAGGAGGCGACCGCCCCAGTCAAACTGCCCACCTGACACTGTCTCCCGCCCCGATCAGGGGCGTGGGTTAGAATTTCAATACAGCCAGGGTAGTATCCCACCAATGCCTCCACCGAAGCTGGCGCTCCGGCTTCCAAGGCTCCTACCTATCCTGTACAAGCTGTACCAAAATTCAATATCAGGCTACAGTAAAGCTCCACGGGGTCTTTCCGTCCTGTCGCGGGTAACCTGCATCTTCACAGGTACTATAATTTCACCGAGTCTCTCGTTGAGACAGTGCCCAGATCGTTACGCCTTTCGTGCGGGTCGGAACTTACCCGACAAGGAATTTCGCTACCTTAGGACCGTTATAGTTACGGCCGCCGTTTACTGGGGCTTCGATTCAGAGCTTCGCTTACGCTAACCCCTCCTCTTAACCTTCCAGCACCGGGCAGGCGTCAGCCCCTATACTTCGCCTTGCGGCTTTGCAGAGACCTGTGTTTTTGCTAAACAGTCGCCTGGGCCTATTCACTGCGGCTTTTCAGGGCTATTCACCCTAAAAAGCACCCCTTCTCCCGAAGTTACGGGGTCATTTTGCCGAGTTCCTTAACGAGAGTTCTCTCGCTCACCTTAGGATTCTCTCCTCGCCTACCTGTGTCGGTTTGCGGTACGGGCACCTTTTTCCTCGCTAGAGGCTTTTCTTGGCAGTGTGGAATCAGGAACTTCGGTACTTTATTTCCCTCGCCATCACAGCTCCGCCTTATGGTAACGGGATTTGCCTCGTTACCGGCCTAACTGCTTGGACGCGCATATCCAACAGCGCGCTTACCCTATCCTCCTGCGTCCCCCCATTGCTCAAACGGAAAAGAGGTGGTACAGGAATATCAACCTGTTGTCCATCGCCTACGCTTTTCAGCCTCGGCTTAGGTCCCGACTAACCCTGAGCGGACGAGCCTTCCTCAGGAAACCTTAGGCATTCGGTGGATGGGATTCTCACCCATCTTTCGCTACTCATACCGGCATTCTCACTTCTAAGCGCTCCACCAGTCCTTGCGGTCTAGCTTCAACGCCCTTAGAACGCTCTCCTACCACTGACATCGTAGATGTCAATCCACAGCTTCGGTGATACGTTTAGCCCCGGTACATTTTCGGCGCGGAGTCACTCGACCAGTGAGCTATTACGCACTCTTTAAATGGTGGCTGCTTCTAAGCCAACATCCTGGTTGTCTAAGCAACTCCACATCCTTTTCCACTTAACGTATACTTTGGGACCTTAGCTGGTGGTCTGGGCTGTTTCCCTTTCGACTACGGATCTTATCACTCGCAGTCTGACTCCCATGGATAAGTCTTTGGCATTCGGAGTTTATCTGAATTCGGTAACCCGATGGGGGCCCCTAGTCCAAACAGTGCTCTACCTCCAAGACTCTTACTACATGAGGCTAGCCCTAAAGCTATTTCGGAGAGAACCAGCTATCTCCAAGTTCGATTGGAATTTCTCCGCTACCCACACCTCATCCCCGCACTTTTCAACGTGCGTGGGTTCGGGCCTCCATCCAGTGTTACCTGGACTTCACCCTGGACATGGGTAGATCACCTGGTTTCGGGTCTACGACCACATACTCATTCGCCCTATTCAGACTCGCTTTCGCTACGGCTCCGTCTATCCAACTTAACCTTGCATGTAATCGTAACTCGCCGGTTCATTCTACAAAAGGCACGCTATCACCCATTAACGGGCTCTAACTACTTGTAGGCACACGGTTTCAGGATCTTTTTCACTCCCCTTCCGGGGTGCTTTTCACCTTTCCCTCACGGTACTGGTTCACTATCGGTCACTAGGGAGTATTTAGCCTTGGGAGATGGTCCTCCCAGCTTCCGACGGGATTTCACGTGTCCCGCCGTACTCAGGATCCACTCAAGAGGGAACGAAGTTTCAACTACAGGGTTGTTACCTTCTCTGACCAGCCTTTCCAGGCTTGTTCGTTTACTCCGTTCCTTTGTAACTCCGTATAGAGTGTCCTACAACCCCAAGAGGCAAGCCTCTTGGTTTGGGCTAATCCCGTTTCGCTCGCCGCTACTCAGGGAATCGCATTTGCTTTCTCTTCCTCCGGGTACTTAGATGTTTCAGTTCCCCGGGTCTGCCTTCCATATCCTATGTATTCAGATAAGGATTCCATCCCATTACGGATAGAGGGTTTCCCCATTCGGAAATCTCCGGATCAAAGCTTACTTACAGCTCCCCGAAGCATATCGGTGTTAGTACCGTCCTTCATCGGCTCCTAGTGCCAAGGCATTCACCGTGCGCCCTTTCTAACTTAACCTATAAGCTTTCAATACACATCGCATCTCTTCGTCAGCTTCCTTCGCTCCGCTCCTCATGTACGTAAGTACATTCCGGTGCTCACTCAGTTGCTTCCTCGACCTGCTCGTGTCTTGAAACCTTCTAATTTCTTGTTTAGAGAAAATCTTAAGATTGGCGATTACTCGGTAATTCTTTTTTCTTCTATATTTCATTATCTAGTTTTCAAGGAACAAGTTCACTTTCTTCTATAATAAGAAGAGAGTTTGTTATAGAGAGATTGCTCTCTCAAAACTAAACGAACCATAAGCGTCAACTTTCATGTAAATATCCTTAGAAAGGAGGTGATCCAGCCGCACCTTCCGATACGGCTACCTTGTTACGACTTCACCCCAATCATCTGTCCCACCTTAGGCGGCTGGCTCCAAAAGGTTACCCCACCGACTTCGGGTGTTACAAACTCTCGTGGTGTGACGGGCGGTGTGTACAAGGCCCGGGAACGTATTCACCGCGGCATGCTGATCCGCGATTACTAGCGATTCCGGCTTCATGCAGGCGAGTTGCAGCCTGCAATCCGAACTGAGAATGGTTTTATGGGATTGGCTAAACCTCGCGGTCTTGCAGCCCTTTGTACCATCCATTGTAGCACGTGTGTAGCCCAGGTCATAAGGGGCATGATGATTTGACGTCATCCCCACCTTCCTCCGGTTTGTCACCGGCAGTCACCTTAGAGTGCCCAACTGAATGCTGGCAACTAAGATCAAGGGTTGCGCTCGTTGCGGGACTTAACCCAACATCTCACGACACGAGCTGACGACAACCATGCACCACCTGTCATCCTGTCCCCCGAAGGGGAACGCCCTATCTCTAGGGTTGTCAGGAGATGTCAAGACCTGGTAAGGTTCTTCGCGTTGCTTCGAATTAAACCACATGCTCCACCGCTTGTGCGGGCCCCCGTCAATTCCTTTGAGTTTCAGTCTTGCGACCGTACTCCCCAGGCGGAGTGCTTAATGCGTTAGCTGCAGCACTAAAGGGCGGAAACCCTCTAACACTTAGCACTCATCGTTTACGGCGTGGACTACCAGGGTATCTAATCCTGTTCGCTCCCCACGCTTTCGCGCCTCAGCGTCAGTTACAGACCAGAGAGTCGCCTTCGCCACTGGTGTTCCTCCACATCTCTACGCATTTCACCGCTACACGTGGAATTCCACTCTCCTCTTCTGCACTCAAGTTCCCCAGTTTCCAATGACCCTCCACGGTTGAGCCGTGGGCTTTCACATCAGACTTAAGGAACCGCCTGCGCGCGCTTTACGCCCAATAATTCCGGACAACGCTTGCCACCTACGTATTACCGCGGCTGCTGGCACGTAGTTAGCCGTGGCTTTCTGGTTAGGTACCGTCAAGGTACCGCCCTATTCGAACGGTACTTGTTCTTCCCTAACAACAGAGTTTTACGATCCGAAAACCTTCATCACTCACGCGGCGTTGCTCCGTCAGACTTTCGTCCATTGCGGAAGATTCCCTACTGCTGCCTCCCGTAGGAGTCTGGGCCGTGTCTCAGTCCCAGTGTGGCCGATCACCCTCTCAGGTCGGCTACGCATCGTTGCCTTGGTGAGCCGTTACCTCACCAACTAGCTAATGCGCCGCGGGCCCATCTATAAGTGATAGCCGAAGCCATCTTTCAGAATCCTAACATGTGTTAGGAGCCATTATCCGGTATTAGCCCCGGTTTCCCGGAGTTATCCCAGTCTTATAGGCAGGTTGCCCACGTGTTACTCACCCGTCCGCCGCTAATCTTTAAAAGCAAGCTTTTAAAGATCCGCTCGACTTGCATGTATTAGGCACGCCGCCAGCGTTCGTCCTGAGCCAGGATCAAACTCTCCATAAAAGAGTATTGATTAGCTCAATAGTTAAAACAAATTTAAAACGTTGACGTTTTGGTTCGTTTAGTTTTCAAAGAACAATCACTGTCGCTCAGCGGCGACTTTTATAATGTTACCAGAATCAACTTCGTAAGTCAACATCTTTTTTCAAAATGTTTTTTAGAAGTTATTCTCGTTTGTAGCTGTCTTGCAGCAACAGATAATAATATACCATCGAATAAAAGGTGGCGCAATAGTTTTCTTGAAGTTTTTAACGAGTTTATTAAAGAAAAAATATTCAATCATTTGATCGCTATACTATTAAGATGACTTATACCTAAAGCCCTTACTAAATATCATTTTGACTAGAGAAAGAGATAACTATCCATTACCAAACACAACACTAGTGAATCATACTTGCTTATGATTAATTAAGCACCTTACATTACAGATTCTCTACCGCAAAGACATGATCTTTCATTTCAAGGGAACAAAGCTTAGTGTACCTTGGTTAGGCTAAGGCAAGTAAGACCCTTTAGAATAGAAGGTATTCTTTGCCTTCTACTCTAAATATGCCTTATGACCTCGAGGGGCTTGGCATTGAAACTGGAAGTCTAAGCGCTTATCAACAATTGATAAATTTTATATTTTCTTAAGCAATAAAAAAAGCAAAGTGCAGACTATCTGCACTTTGCCTCTATGTTATCGATGGCGCATTAATGGGAAGAGTAGAACATCTCTAATAGAAGGAGAGTTCGTTAAAAGCATGACTAGTCGGTCAATACCAATACCTAAACCACCAGTTGGAGGCATGCCATACTCTAATGCTTCTACAAAATCATGATCCATCATATGTGCTTCGTCGTTTCCTTGTTCTCTCTCTTTTAGCTGAGCCTCAAAACGCTCACGTTGATCGATCGGATCGTTTAGCTCAGTAAATGCGTTCGCATGCTCACGAGCGACAATAAATAGCTCAAAACGATCCGTGAAGCGTGGATCTTCATCGTTCTTTTTCGCTAACGGAGAAATTTCTACTGGGTGCCCATAAATAAATGTAGGCTGAATCAATTTCTCTTCTACCTTCTGCTCGAAGAATTCATTAACAATATGCCCATATAGCATCGTGTCTTTAATTTCTACATTATGTTCTTTTGCTAACTGTTTCGCTTCTTCTGTACTCATTTCTTTCCAGAAGTCGGCTCCTGTATATTCTTTAATAGCGTCTACCATATGAAGTCTCTTCCATTCTGGCTTTAGATCTACTTCGTATTCACCGTATGGTACAGTTGTTGTGCCAAGTACTTCTTGAGCAATATGAGCAATTAGATTTTCTGTTAGGCTCATAATATCGCGATAATCTGCATATGCCTCATATAACTCAATCATCGTGAATTCCGGATTGTGTCTAGTTGAAACACCTTCGTTACGGAACACGCGACCAATTTCGTACACCTTCTCTAAACCGCCGACAATTAGTCGCTTTAAATGAAGCTCAATTGCGATACGCATATACAATTCCATATCTAACGCATTGTGGTGCGTGATGAATGGACGAGCAGAAGCACCACCTGCAATTGAATGCATCATTGGCGTTTCCACCTCAAGGTATCCATTTTGGTCTAAATAACGGCGCATTGATTGAATTATCATGCTACGCGTGATAAACGTTTTCTTGCTCTCCTGGCTCATGATTAAGTCTAGGTAACGCTGACGATAGCGCTGCTCTACATCTTTAAGACCATGGAATTTCTCTGGAAGTGGGCGCAACGATTTAGTAAGAAGTTCGAATTGTTCTACTTTAATAGAAAGTTCCCCCACTTTTGTTTTAAAAAGTGTTCCCGTTACACCAATGATATCTCCTAAGTCTGCCATATTGAAAATATCATAGCTTTCATCACCAATCGCATCTTTACGAACGTAAATTTGAATTTGGCCTGTTAAGTCTTGGATATGAGCAAATCCTGCTTTCCCTTTTCCACGCTTTGTCATAATTCGTCCTGCAAGCGTGACAGAGATATTCTTCTCTTCTATTATTTCCTTTTCAAGCTCCGCGAATTGATTGAAAAGCTCTTGTGATTGATGAGTGCGTTCAAAACGTTTACCGAATGGATCTAACCCCTGCTGACGAAGAGACTCCATTTTATCTCTTCTTACTCGTAACTGGTCATTTAATTCTTCATGACTCATGATCATCAACTCCATTTTCAAAAACTAGTATGTAGACGCAGTATTGCGATTATTCAACGTAGTACATTCTATTATTTTACACAATTAGAACAATTGAGACACCTATATTGTTTAAAATAGAATAAAAACTGCCAGTAAACAACTGGCAGTTTCTTTATATCAAAGGTATTATAGTGAAACTGTTTGAATATGTCAAATCATTAGCCAACTTGAAGCTCTTTCTGTGTATCTTTTTCTTCAGTTTCCACGACAAGGTCCGTTAAGATCGTTACAAGATCCTGGCGTGTGTTACATTCATTTATAGCATTTCTGACAGTCGCATTTCCGCGTATTCCCTTTAAATACCATGCAGCATGCTTTCGCATTTCACGGATGGCTACTTTTTCACTTTTCAAGGCGATTAAGCGATCTAAATGTAGAATACATACATCAATTTTTTCCCGAATAGACGGTTCATCCATTAACACGCCAGATTCTAGGTAATTTACTGTACGGTAGATCATCCACGGATTCCCTAAAGCTGCACGCCCAATCATTACGCCATCGCAGCCCGTTTCTTCAAGCATACGCTTCGCATCCTGTGGTGTTTGAACGTCTCCATTACCGATAATTGGGATGTCTACTGCTCGCTTTACATCACGAATGATCTCCCAGTTAGCGGTTCCCTCATACATTTGCACACGCGTTCTACCATGTAACGCTATTGCCTGTCCACCAGCACGTTCTACGGCTTGAGCATTTTCGATTGCATAAATGTGTTCATCGTCCCAGCCCATTCTCATTTTTACTGTGACCGGTTTGTCTACTGCCTCAACAACAGCGGAAACCATTTCATAAATTTTGTTCGGATCTAATAGCCATTTAGCTCCCGCATCACATTTTGTAATCTTCGGAACTGGACATCCCATGTTTATGTCAATAATATCTGCATTTGTATTTTGATCAACGAATTTAGCAGCTTCAACAAGCGTTTCTTTCTCTCCACCGAATATCTGCAAGCTAAGAGGCTTTTCACGCTCATCAATGTAAAGCATATTCATTGTTTTTGCATTTTGAAGAACTATTCCTTTATCACTTACCATTTCCGCACAGACCAGACCCGCTCCAAACTCTTTAACCGTTAGTCGGAAGGCGGAGTTACAAACACCTGCCATTGGTGCTAAAACGACTTGGTTTTTCATTGTGATATCGCCAATTTTAAGCATGCTTTCCCTCCTTCATTCTAAGATGAATCTATTCGCTCTCCTCTGGAGGAGTTAAGTCTTTAAGACTGATTTGAAGAATTTCGGACACATACGATAGAAATTCCTCAGTAGGCATTCGATTTCCTCGCTCAATTTCCCCTAATATCGAGACTGAGACACCCATTTCTTTTGCGAAGCTTTCTTGAGTGTAGCCTTTTAATTTGCGAAAAGCGCGAATACGTCTTCCCCATTTTTCTGCTTCCATATTCGTACACCTTCTCTATCTCTTATATTCTGTAAAAAAGAATTTAGATGTATCTCCATCTTCGGAATTTTAATTGTAGGATGAATCTCTAATAGAGGGATTATGACAAATGCTCTCTCTAGCATCCGAGGATGAGGAATTGTAAGCTTCTCTGATTCTATATTTTCTTTATTATAGAGAAGAATGTCAAGGTCTAAAGTCCGAGGGCCCCAACGAATATCCCTTTTCCTCCCAAATTTCTTTTCAATCTTTAACAACCGGTCTAATAGCTCTTCAGGTTTGAAATTGGTTTCTAGCTTCAGCACCATATTCAAAAATGGTGCTTGATCCTCGAAACCTACAGGATCGGTTTCATAAATCGATGAAACATTTACCACTTGGATATTTTCATCGTTAACTAAGCAATCTATTGCACTCTCTAAAAAGTGTGAGCGGTCTCCAATGTTGGAACCCAAAGATATGTAAGCCTCATTATTCACGATTATCTTCCCCTTGTAATTTCCACTGCGACAGATTTGTAATGACCAGGTATTGGAGGGTCTGGTTTAATCACCTTAACTGTTAACTGATGAATAGATGAATAATGTTGAAGTATTTCCCCTGCCACTTTTTCAGCTACTGTTTCTACTAGCTTATAGGGCTTTCCCTCCACAATCTCCCTTGTCATATTATACAGTTCACCATAATTTATTGAGTCATTAAGGTCATCGCTTTCTCCTGCTTTTCTTAGGTCTGTCTCAACAACAAGATTCACTCTGAACCGCTGCCCTAAGCGAGTTTCCTCAGGAAAAACACCATGATAGCCAAAAAATTCCATGTCATTTACATAAATTTTATCCATTGCTTTCACCCTTTCCCATTAATGCATCCATCATTTTTGCCATACGACTCATTTCTTTTACATCATGTATTCGGACAATTTGACAGCCTTTTTGAATCCCAAAGCATACAGTTGCTCCTGTACCTTCCATCCGTTCCTCTACAGGCAGATCCAAAACATGCCCGATTAATGATTTACGAGAGGTACCTAGTAAGACGGGATATCCGAGTGCCACTATTTTATCTAACTCACGCATCATTTCTAAGTTTAAAGGGATGTCTTTAGCAAACCCAATTCCAGGATCTAAAATGATGTTCTCATCCATAACCCCACGCTCTTTCACTAGTGCAATGCTTTCATACAGATCACAGATCACATCACGGGTAAAATACGTGTAATCTCGATTCTGTCGATTATGCATCAGAATAATCGGCACTTGCAGCTCTCCAGCAATTGTTGCCATTAGCGGGTCTGCTTTCGCTCCCCACACATCATTTATTATGTGCGCTCCTGCTTTAATCGCTTTTTTTGCCACTTCCGCCTTAGACGTATCAATAGATATAGGAGCTTCTACGTGCTTAGCTATCGCTTCAATTACCGGAATCACGCGCTCTAGCTCCTCTTCTGCTGAAACTGCACGGTGCCCAGGCCTTGTAGATTCTCCCCCCACATCAATAATATCGGCACCTTGTTCAACCATTTGCTGTGCATGACTTACTGCTCGGTCTATATCTAGGTATTTTCCTCCGTCAGAAAAGGAATCTGGGGTTGCATTTAATATCCCCATAATTAATGTCTTCTTCCCATAATCCAACGTGTAGTTTCCACACTGAATGATTTGATTTGCTTTTAGCATTCTAATTCCCCCTTAAGCTCCTTCCGACTCCACAAAAAGGAGCTATAGTTACGGTAGTCCTTGTGAAGCTGAGTCGCGACCACCCCTTGTTTCCCTGGAAATGACTTTTTATCGATTCTTGAGATGGGGACGATTTCTTGAATAGAATTCGTCACAAATACCTCATCAGCCTCCAATAGAGATACCTTTTCGAAAAAACCCTGTTGTATGTCTAGCTGGTGGATTTGTGCGAGTTGCAGAATAAATTGCCTTGTAATTCCATTTAAGATGCCTGTATCAACAGAAGGAGTGTACAGAGTATGGTTCTTTACCCAAAATACATTGCTTACGATCCCCTCAGCAATATAATTACCCTCTGTTAAAAAGATTCCCTCACAATTGACCTTATGTTTGATTTCCTGCTTAGCAAGCAGATTGTTGAGATAATGATGGGACTTCAGCCGAACCTCACCCTCTGGGGTATTCCGCTTGACCCTAAGCCATACCGCTTCTTTTTCTTGCAGCTCATCACCAGCAGGTTCCATTGGCCTTGCAAATAACATGATATTAGGAGACGTATAGGAGTCTGTTTGTAACCCAATTTCTCCGACGCCAGCCGAAACATTTAACCGAATATTCGCATGGGTTATTCCATTTTTGGCTAAAAGTTGTTGGATTGCATCTAAAATAGTCTCTCTTGAGAATTGGGCTTGTATATTTAGCTGAGTTAGCCCATCGTTTAAACGGGCTAAATGATCATCTAATAAAAATGGATGTCCATCGTATATTCGGAATGTTTCAAACAGTCCCAGCCCGTATAAAAATCCGTGATCAAATGGTGATATTAACACTTCTTCTTTTTTTATGACGCTTCCATTAAAATATACGTACATGCCTATCGCACCTTATATTCGTTTGCTTGATAAGCATGGAGGAAGTTTTTCAATAAGTCCTTCCCCCCAGCTGTCATGATTGATTCTGGGTGAAATTGAACACCTTCCACAGGTAATTGCCTATGTCTTAACCCCATAATTTCTCCTTCTGCAGTCCAAGCACTAATTTCTAAGCAATCAGGTAAGGTTTCTCTTTTAACAATTAAAGAATGGTAGCGAGTGGCTACAAATGGATTCGGCAGCCCCTCATATATGGTTTTGCCATCATGATGGATTTCCGACGTTTTCCCATGCATCAAACGGCCCGCTTGGACAACATCGCCACCAAACACTTGAGCAATGGATTGGTGCCCGAGACACACACCGAAAATGGGCAGCTTCCCTGCAAGCTTTTCAATCGCATCTAGACTAATTCCTGCTTCATTAGGACTGCATGGACCCGGAGAGATCATTAGATATTTCGGCGATAGTTCCTCAATCTCTTCAATCGATGTTTGATCATTGCGCTTGACTACCAATTCTTCTCCTAATTCACCAAGATATTGCACGAGGTTATAAGTAAAAGAGTCATAATTATCGATCATAAATATCATGATTGTTCACCTGTTTTCATTTCAGCCATTTCCTTCGCTTTCCAAAGGGCAATCGCCTTTTTAAGAGATTCCTTATATTCATAAGCAGGATTCGAATCAATGACAATGCCTGCACCTGCTTGAACATATGCTTTTCCGTCTTTAACTAGCATCGTACGAATGACAATATTAAGTTCGAGATCACCATTAAAACCCATCCACCCTAATGAACCTGTATAGATAGATCTTCTAACCGGTTCAAGCTCCTCAATGATTTCCATTGTACGAACCTTAGGTGCACCTGTTATCGTTCCACCAGGGAAAGTAGCATTCACTAGATCAACACCCGACTTATTATTAGCTAATGTTCCTCTAACGTTGGATACGATATGCATCACATGGGAGTATTTTTCAATTACCATAAACTCGTTTACTTCTACCGATCCATACGCGCATACTCGTCCTAAATCATTGCGCTCCAAATCAACTAGCATGACATGCTCTGCCCGCTCTTTCTCATTCTCAATCAATTCATTGGCAAGCTTGATATCCTCTTCTTCACTTTTCCCTCGTGATCTTGTTCCTGCAATCGGCCGGGTGCTAACTTCCATATCTGCTTTTTTAATTAGCAGCTCTGGTGAGCCACTAACCAACTGAAACTCAGGGGTGTGATAATATCCCATGTACGGCGAAGGGTTTAATACTCTTAGCTGCTTATAGACTTCAATTGCATTTACAGCAAGTGGTTTCGCCTGGCGCACAGATAAGTTGACCTGAAACACATCTCCTTGAGATATGTATTGTTGAATCCGCTCTACTGCCTCTCGAAATGCCGCTTCGTCCATCGAAACATCCAAATAATCTTCCCCCTGCTTCAATGGAGGCGAATAGGAGACTTCCTCATGCTCTTCTAGCCAGAGCTCCTCCCATTTATTTGCAATACTCTCAATCTCTGACCCATTATCTTCATACAAGAAAATAAGCCATAAACATTGTTGTTCATGATCAAAGACAAATAATTGTTTAAACGACAGAAAGAAGAGTTCAGGTATATCTAGATCTGCTTCGGCGCTCGCTGGAAGTTGTTCGATGTGCCTTGCATAATCATAGCTAATGAAACCAATAACTCCCCCTTGAAAATCAGGGAGGTCATGAAGCGTTTCCACTTGAAAATGACTCATCCATTCCTTCATCAGATGAAGAGGATTTCCTGATTGTCTCAATTCCTCCCCTGTTATCTGTTTAATAACTAGCTCATCATGTCTTCCGATTAATATCGTATCTGGATCAAAGGCAGCAATGCTAAAACGACCACCACGGCCACTTTCTAAAATGACGTGATACTCTTTATCTTGTGTTAGCCACTCGTATTGATTGAAAAAGCGAGAACTTGAATACGGTATTTTATTGCTGTATATCTTAAGCTGCTTCAATAACAGTCACTCCCCAAACATAATATCTGCTCTCATCATACATGAAGTTGACTTCGCTTTCATTTTTTTACACAAAAATAGTGAAAAAAAGAAAAGCCCTCTCATACGTTGTAGCTTTCTATAATAACTTCCAAACGGTCTATTCATTATTCATTAAAAAACATAAAGAAAAAGCAACGATCGGACCGATCATTGCTTCCCTTTTCTAGCATGTTAATCTTCAAATTGATAGAGTGGCGTACTTAAATATCGCTCACCGTTACTTGGGAGAATAGCAAGCACCTTCTTGCCTTTTCCAAGCTCTTTCGCCACTTTTAAGGCTGTATATATCGCTGCACCTGAAGAAATTCCACCAAGAATCCCTTCTTCTTTAGCCGCACGACGAGCATAATCAAAGGCATTATCATTCGATACCTTTACCACTTCATCATATATTTTCACATCTAATATATCCGGAATAAACCCAGCGCCAATTCCTTGGATCTTATGCGGACCCGGCTTCCCTCCTGATAATACAGGAGAATCCTCTGGTTCAACTGCATAAATCTTTATATCTTGATACGTATCTTTCAGAACTTGGCCTGCACCTGTTATCGTTCCACCCGTTCCAATACCCGCTACAAAGGCATCTAATTGACCGCCCATTTGCTCGACGATTTCTTTACCAGTAGTTCGTCTGTGAACTTCTGGATTCGCTAAGTTCTTAAATTGCTGTGGCATAAAGTATCCTTTTTGGCTGGAAAGTTCTTCAGCTTTGCGAATGGCTCCACCCATACCTTCTGGCCCTGGCGTAAGCACAAGCTCTGCTCCATATGCACGCAGAAGATTCCGTCTCTCCATACTCATCGTATCAGGCATAACGAGAATTGCTTTATACCCTTTTGCAGCAGCAATCATCGCAAGTCCAATTCCAGTATTTCCGCTCGTAGGCTCGATAAGCGTATCTCCTTCTTTTAAATGCCCTTCCTCCTCAGCCGCTTCAATCATCGCAAGTGCAATACGATCCTTTACACTGCTTCCTGGATTCATATATTCTAACTTCACATACACATCTGCACTGTCTTCTGTAGTTAAACGGTTTAACTTGACGATCGGAGTTTGCCCGACTAGCTCGGCAACAGAATTTACAACACGTACCATGATCCACACTCCTCATTTTTTATTCCGAGTAAATTTATTGGTTTTATTAAAATTTATCAACTCGTTTGAAAATTGTCAATTCATTTAACCGTTAATTGCTTCTTTTCCTACTTTCGCCTAGATATATAAACGATTATACTTCTCTTCTCATAGCTTTTAAGACATCCACATTAGTAGCCCGCTTAGCCGGACGCATTCCCGAAATAATTGTCACGATATAACAAATAGCAATACAAATAAGCGGCAAAGAAATCGGAATGTAGCTAAAAATCAACCCTTCTGGCGGCTCTTCGCCAAAGGCTTGACTAACAATCAATGGCAGCGAAAAATTAACAACAAAACTTATTCCGTAAGATACTATTGTACCGATTATCGCCCCTACAATTCCAATATAACTACTTTCTAATAAAAAGATCTTTTTTATCGTGGATGGATGAGCACCAATCGCTTTCATAATACCTATATCTGGCGCACGCTCTGTAACCGCCATTGTCATCGTATTATAGATCCCAATGGACGCAATAATAATGGCAATTGCCCCAATAAAAATTAGGCCAGCTTTAATTACAATAAAGATTTTATTAATATTTTCTAATTCACTCACTACGGAATAGCTTGCAAACTGTTGTTTATCTAGCGTACTAACAATGTCTTTTACTGCTTCAATGTCTTTTGCATATACTGTAACTAGATCATACGTATCTTCTCCTAATTGAAAAAGCTCACTTTCTTCTCCTTGACTAGGGTCCTTCAGCATCCCTCTAGAGGTTCCTGTAAAGTCTTCTATTTCCTTTAATACTTCACTCGAGATAAATGCATTTTGATTTTCAAACCACTCCCTAGTCGGTTTCTTTCCAACACCGACGACTGTTAGAGGGATTTCTTTAGTCTTCTCTTTTCCCCCTTCAAATTGCCTTACCGTTAGTGTTAGTTCTTTTCCCAAGATTGAATCGTGGTATCCATATTCTGCTTTTATCTTACCTGTGTTATCATCGTAAATATTCTCGTCTTCCTTATGTTCTTTCACTAAATATTGGGCAAAGTGATACCCAACCATAATTTCAGATGACTTTTTTGGAAAGCGTCCCTCAGACAGTTCGAAACCTGCCGTAACCTCAGATGGTATATGAGCCACGACTGTATCTGCGTAGACTTCATATTCACCTATCGAATACCGTCCTGACTGCTGCAGGTGCTGGCGTCTTGTAACTGACTTTACATGATCGATACCTTCTAGCTGCTCAATATCTTCCTTCTTTAATGATTGATAACTTTCATTCTCATCCATTTTTCCATGGACTTCGATTTGTGTAACTGCTCTATCCTGCGTAATATCCTGAATAATCGATTTGTGCAAACCAAAGCCAACCGAAGCGAGAACAATTAAGAAGGCACAGCCCATTGCAGTAGCTAGAATAGTCATAAATACTCTCGAACGATTTTTTTTCATATTTTGTCTAACAAAGCGAAATTGATCTGCTAGTTTCATTGTCCCACCTCCTCTTTAATACTTCCATCTACTATTTCAATCATCCGGTTACCAACCTGAGCTACTTTCTCATCATGAGTAATAATGAGGAAGGTGATTCCCAAATCCTTGTTTAGCTGAATAATAAAGTCTAATAAATCTTCTTCCGTTTCACTATCTAAGCTACCTGTTGGTTCATCAGCTAAAATGAGAGGGGGATTAACAATTAATGCTCTTGCAATACTCACTCTCTGCTGCTGTCCACCTGACAGCTCACTTGGATAATGGTCCTGGAAATCTAGCAACCCTACTTTCGTCAAGATCTCCTTTGTTTGTTGCTCTCGTTCCTTTTCCCCTATCCCTTTTAAAATGAGAGGAAGCTCTACATTTTGGTAAGCAGTCATGCTTGGAATAAGCTGAAAGCTTTGAAAGATGAATCCTAAATGGTTGAGACGAAAGTCAGCAAATTTCCCTTCACTAAAATTCGAAACAAGCTCATTCTGGATCCAAATTTCCCCTTCCTTCGGCTTTAAAAATCCACTAATTAAATTTAGTAGCGTAGACTTCCCAGAGCCACTTCGACCAACAATCGTGACAATTTCGCCTTTTTTTACTACAAAATTTATATTCTTCAGAACAGGAATGATATTTTTCTGCCCTTTTTTCCCAATTTCAAACTCATGGGAAACATTTGACACTTTAATCATTTGTTTCTCCTCCTTCAAATCTTCCTGTATTAATAGACGATGGAAGAACAATAAATAACTACAGAGAAATTAAAGTTTTTTATACAACCCCAGTTCGTACGCGAAATATGAACCCCCAGAATACAAAAAAACACGGACGATTGCCCGTGCTTTATTTTGCGCCTTCACCGTAAAACCAGTCTACCTTCACTTCTTTCCAAAAGGATGCTGCCGTTACAGGAACATCCATTTGTTCTAAAGCAATTTGGCGCCTTATTTGATTCTTCACTTCATCAAAAGTATATTCTTTACCTTCGATTTTCTCGTGTACATAGACTATCATGTAGCCATCTTCTGTCAGAATAGGGTGGCTATACGTTTCTGGCTTCATGTTTTTAATTTGTTTAAGAAGCTGAGGAGAGATATGCTCAGCTTCTTCGTTTACATACCCCATGTCGCCACCTTGATTTGCGGAGAACTCATCTATGGATCGTTCCATTGCTAAAGCTGCAAAATTAGATCCTTTTTCAAGTTCCTTAATCGTTTGGTTCGCATCTTTCTCAGTTGGAACGACAATTTTTGATAGGTGGAAGGAAGCTGGGACATTATAGATGCTACTGTTATCATCATAGTAAGCCTTCATCTCTTCCTCAGATACCACAACATCTCTTGTTAATAGCTCTTCAAGTAGTAAACTAAAACGAATTTGCTCCTTCCATTTCTCGACAGAAGCCTGCTCTTCCCCGAATGATCCATATAACGTTTTTACCATCAGCAATTCATGCTCAATTGCTTCGTTCGAAACGGATATTTTATATTTATCTGCTAACGTCTCAATTACTTTTTGATCAATAAGATCCTTCAGTACAGCTTTGCCATACCGGTTTTCAAGCTCTGTTAGCCATTGCTGCCTCGTTATCGTCTCTTTCCCAATTGAAGCTACTCCTTCTTCAGAACCAGCAAACAAATCACCTTTGGTTAGAAAAAAGACAACAGTTAAGCAGTTTAGCATAATTAAGCTCGCAATAATAATCCATAACTGCTTTTTCTGCAAGATTTCCTCCCCCAAAACAAAAAACCTTATTGTGCTTTTTCTTTTAGTTCTTCCAGTTCATCTCTTGAAATCATGTATTTTTTATTACAGAAATGGCAGTGTGCCTCCGCCTCTCCGTCTGTATCTATCATATCCTGAATTTCCTCTTCCCCTAAGCTCACGATTGCTTCTGAAAATCGCTCTTTAGAGCACGTACATTTAAACGTAACTGGCATCGTCTCAAGGAATTTCACGTTATCTTCTTCAAGGATTTCAATAAGAATCTCCTCTGGAGTTAGTCCTTTTTCAATCAATTTTGAAATAGGGGGAATCTCTTTCATTCGATTTTCAATTGCTGTAATTGTTTCATCATCTGTACCAGGTAATACCTGCAAGATAAAACCTCCAGCTGCCAAAATCGTATTATCTGGATTCACTAGCACCCCGACACCAACTGCTGAAGGAATTTGTTCGGATGTAACAAAATAGTAAGTAAAATCATCTCCTAATTCTCCAGAGACAATTGGAACTTGTCCTGTGAAATGATCTCTCATTCCAATGTCTTTAACAACACTTAACGTACCAGATGTCCCAACTGCACGACGAACATCTAGCTTTCCATGCTCATTCAAGTCGAAATGGGTTTGCGGGTTCGTTACAAAACCTCGAACCTCTCCTTTGGCATTACTATCTGCTAGAATAACACCTATTGGACCCCCGCCTTCTACTTTTACAGTTAATTTATTATCGCCTTTCAACATCGCACCCATCATAACAGCTGCAGACATCGTTCTTCCTAATGCAGCAGAAGCTGTCGGCCATGTATAGTGGCGCTCTTGAGCTTCTCCAATTGTTTCCGTACTACGAACAGCGTATGCCCGCACTTGCCCATCATAAGCTAATGCTTTTACTAAGTAATCACTCATGCTGCTACTCCTTTCAATCCCCTACTTCTTTAGGGTTTCCATGTTTCTTTTATAAATAAGCTGCAGTCCTTTTAAAGTTAAGAAAGGATCCACAATATCAATCATATCTGATTCTTGGGCAATTAAATTGGCTAGCCCACCTGTAGCGATTACCGTTGGATTTTCTTTGCTTTGATCCTTCATTCGCTTAACAATACCTTCTACTTGTCCAACATATCCATACAGGATTCCTGCTTGCATAGCTGACACGGTATTCTTCCCAATAATATTCTCTGGTCGAGCAATTTCAATTCTTGGCAACTTTGCTGCTTTTGAGTAAAGTGCCTCTGTAGAAATATTTACTCCCGGTGCAATCGCTCCGCCCATATATTGTTTATTTTCATTAATATAGCAATATGTTGTAGCCGTACCAAAATCGACGATTATGAGCGGGCTCCCATATTCTTGAATAGCTGCAATAGCATTCACAATACGATCTGCCCCAACTTCTCTTGGGTTTTCATACTTAATATTTAGGCCCGTTTTTATCCCTGGACCAACGACTAATGGCTTCACATGAAAATATTTTTGACACATTCTTTCTAACGAGAACATGATGGGTGGTACAACAGAAGATATAATAATACCATCTATATCGGAGAAAGATAAATTCTCATGCTCAAATAAAGTCTTAATCATCATTCCGTATTCGTCTTCCGTCTTGTTACGGTTTGTTTCTATTCGCCAATGGTGTTTAAGCTCGTCTTGGTCATAAACCCCTAATACTATATTTGTATTCCCAACATCAAAAACAAAAATCATTATGTTCACCACTCAGTATTTTTTCGATTAATCACACTGCCAACATCATATCATAATTAAGATTAAGGTGGGAATATATTAGGTCTGTAGTTCTCGATTAGGACTGAAACAAAGGCTTACCTCCTTCATTACCATGATCCTTGCACAACAAAAAAAGATGCTCCCCGGAGCATCTTTTTGTTGTGCATTATTTTTGGTCATCCTCAGAAGTAGACTCGCTTTCAGGTTTGTCAGTTGAATCTTTTTCTTCTTTCTCGAAAGATTCTTCCTCTCCTTTGCGGATGTTCACTTTTACTTCATCATTTTTTTGGCCTTCTGGTGCTTCTATTGCTACTGGTCGATCAGGAAGCTTTCCATGATCAATTAAATGCTTAATTTGTTCAGCATCTAACGTTTCAACCTCTAATAAAGTATTGGCTACAAGGTCCAGCTTATCTCTATTTTCAGTTAGAAGCGTTCTTGCTTTTTCATAGCATTCTTTGATGATGCGTTGAATTTCCAAATCAATTTCGTAAGCAATCTTATCTGAATAGTTTTGCTCACTATGAAGATCACGGCCTAAGAATACTTGCCCACCTTGTGATTGACCAAATTGTAATGGACCTAGCTTATCGCTCATTCCAAACTCAGTTACCATGCGACGCGCAATTCCTGTTGCTCTTTGGAAATCGTTATGAGCACCTGTACTCACTTCGCCGAATACGATTTCTTCAGCTACACGACCACCTAGTAAGCCGACAATCTTATCAAGCAATTCAGGCTTTGTCATAAAGTAACGATCTTCCTTCGGTAGCATGACAGCATATCCACCCGCTTGACCACGAGGAACAATTGTTACTTTGTGTACCATTTCCGCTTCGTCTAAGACCACGCCAATTACGGTATGACCAGCTTCATGGAATGCTACAATATTACGTTCTTTCTTCGAGATAACCCGGCTCTTCTTCGCAGGGCCAGCAATTACTCGGTCTGTTGCTTCATCAATATCAGACATATCCACTTTTTTCTTATTTTGACGAGCAGCAACAAGGGCAGCTTCGTTTAATAAGTTTTCTAAGTCAGCACCTGAAAATCCAGGTGTACGCATAGCGATACTTTTTAAGTTTACTGACTCATCAAGCGGTTTATTTCTAGCATGTACTTTTAGAACTGCTTCACGTCCCTTAACATCTGGGCGATCAACCGTAATTTGACGGTCAAAACGTCCTGGACGTAATAATGCTGGATCTAAAATGTCTGGGCGGTTTGTAGCGGCGATTATGATAATTCCTTCATTTGCGCCAAAACCATCCATTTCAACGAGTAACTGGTTCAATGTTTGCTCACGTTCATCGTGACCCCCACCTAAACCAGCACCACGCTGACGCCCTACTGCATCAATCTCATCAATGAAGATAATACATGGAGCATTTTTCTTGGCATTTTCAAACAAATCACGTACACGTGAAGCTCCGACACCGACAAACATTTCAACGAAGTCAGAACCACTAATTGAGAAGAATGGTACTCCTGCTTCTCCCGCAACTGCTCGTGCAAGCAATGTTTTCCCTGTCCCAGGAGGCCCTACTAATAGAACACCCTTAGGAATTCTCGCTCCTAGCTCGGCGAATTTACGAGGATCTTTTAAGAACTCAACAACTTCGACTAGCTCTTGTTTCTCCTCATCAGCCCCTGCAACATCTTTAAAACGTACTTTCTTCTTTTCTTCACTGTAAAGCTTTGCCTTACTTTTGCCGAAGTTCATCACTCGGCTTCCTCCACCTTGTGCTTGGTTTAAAAGGAAGAAGAATAAGATGAAGATAATGATAAACGGAATGATGGATGTAAAGAACGTCACCCAGCCGCTTGTTTCTTTTGCAGGCTTTACTTCTACTTTTGCTTTTGCAGCAGCAGTATCTAAACGATCTAGAAGCTTATCACTATTCCAAACATAAGTTAAGAAATACTTATCCTTGTCATATCCTTCTAGCTGACCACGTACTTCATATACACCTCGTTCAGGCTGCATCGTTAGGGATTTAATATCCCCCTTTTCTACGTGAGCAATGAACTGATCATAAGATATATGTTCTGTTGGCTCATTGTTTCCACTAAAAAAACTAACTACGCCAATAATGACTAAAAAGATTAATAAATAAAAGATGGTATTACGGAAAATCCGATTCATCCCTTACCTCCTCCCACGGTAAACAAACTATATTCAATAGTATCATAGTAAATTGTTCCAACTCAAGAATTTACACTTTTTAAACCGGGCTAATCATGTTGTAGTAAAGGCTATTTCGATTTTTAATGAACAAAGGGTTCGTTAATCAATATTGCTATATACTTCGGGTTTTAAAACACCAATGTACGGTAAATTTCGGTATTTTTCCGCAAAGTCTAACCCATACCCTACAACAAATTCGTCAGGTACAATAAATCCTACATAGTCAGCTGTAATATCAGCTTTTCTACCTGTTGGCTTATCAAGCAATGTAACAATTTTAATTGATTTTGCTTTCCGATAGCGGAATAACTCTACAAGATAGCTTAATGTTAAGCCACTATCAATAATATCTTCAATGATTAGGATGTCACGCCCTTCAACAGAAGTATCCAAATCTTTTAAGATTTTCACTTCTCCTGAAGAAACTGTAGAGTTACCATAGCTTGATACGTCCATAAAGTCCATTTCAAGATATGTATCCATACGTTTGAGAAGATCCGCCATGAATGGCATAGCTCCTTTTAAAACGCCAATCGCTAATGGGAAACGATCTTGATACTCTTCTGTTAGCTGACCTGCTAACTCCTTAATTTTCACTTGAATTTCTTCTTCCGTTATTAAAACCTTTTCAATGTCTTTTTTCATAAATAGTGTGCCCCCTAGAAGATCAAAGCTTTTTATAAGTTAAAAGTATATAACTGCCGTTAGTTGGCTTTAATGAAAGATCGGCTTCTTTTAGCGCTGGTAACCAGATAATTTCATTAAAGTAGTCAGTAATAATTGGCCACCCTTTGCGGTCAAGCATAGGAACCTTTTCATCAATGAAAATGCGATTGAGCTTTTTAGTCCCTTTCATTCCCTTTACTGTCATCCAATCTCCATGTTCTCTCGTTCGGATCACTAGAGGCAAAGTAACTTGCTCAGGGTTTAATAGCAAATGATTCCTACTCATAAATTCCTGTGAAGGTTCATCCACAAACTCCATAGTTATTATGCTTCCGTTGGGTATATGCCATTCTCCAGGACCACCGATTTCATATCGAAAGCTTGGTGAATCCTTGCAGGAAGAATAAAACCCGCACTCATTATAGGATCGAACAACTTTCAAACCATTTGGGAAATCAAGAACTCCAGAAGGTTGAGGACTTCTGATAATGGAAAACAATTGGTCAATATGTATAGCAGATAATGATGGAGGTTTTTCCTTATAAAGATAGTTTAATATTAGTTGAATCCCTCTTCTTTGTAAAGGCATTGGCATTGCGATAAAACCTTGAATAAGAATAATGATTTCTCCATCTTTCTTTTCCTTAATAACTTTCCTCATTTTTTCTTCAGCTAAGGTTACTAAAACATCTTCATCACTTTGAAGTTCTTCACTGAACCGCCGAAAGTGCTCATGAACCCTTGGATTTTCTTTTTGAAGAAACGGCAGAACATGCTTTCGATAGCGATTTCGACTATAGGTTTCCTTCTCATTACTCGGATCTCTTCTAGGCTTTAGTTGGTGTTCTATGCAATAACCTTCAATTTCTTCCCTATTTATGCAGAGAAACGGTCGAATAATCTCGCCTTTTTGGAATGGTCTAGAAAATGGAATTCCTGCTCTCGCTTTTCCAGTACTTCCTCTTGTTAATCTCATTAGGATGGTTTCCACCTGATCGTCCCCATGATGACCAAGTACCAGAAAGTCCATAGCGTACTCGTTCATTAGTCTTTCAAAGAACTTGTATCTACATTCTCTGGCAGCTTGCTGTGAACTTAACCCCGTTTGTCTCATATATGCGGGAACATTCATTTGTTCCATTTCAAATGGGATGTTTCTGCTTTCACAAAAACGCTGAACAAAGATGGCATCTTGCAAGGATTCTTCTCCTCGAAACATGTGATCAACATGTGCAGCTACGAGAAATAAATTCCTTTTTTCCCTTTGTGTCCAGAGATAATGAAGAAGGGCTAAGGAATCCGGACCACCAGATACCCCAACTAAAATCCTCTTATCCTTCAGCTCATATCCTTTTTGTTCAAGAAACGTTTCTACCTTTTTGACTAACATGCCATTCTTCCTTAGTTCAATGTGTATAATAATTGATATTAGCTTATCATTTTTCTATGTAACCATTCAAAGCATAACTATTAATTCTCTTAAAATATGTTACATAGTAAACGGATATACGAATGAAAATGAATAAAGTTTCACAAAATACTAATCAAATATTAATTAGTGTATGTATATTTGGGACAAGTTATTCTCATACAAAGGGGCACTTCCCCTATATATGAGAATAACTAATTAAACCAACTGTCCGTAAATGTATATACCATATAAAATAGAGATTATTAATACAATAAGGACGGTTTCAATAAAACCAACCAACTTCCGCTGCTTTTTATATGTTTTACGCGTTACATTTGGCTTTTGCATGATCGAATGATGCCCTGCTTGAGTACTTCTTGTTACACTTTGTGATTTATATTGACGCTGCCTTGAAGAAGTCTGTTGGTTTATTTTTTGTACCATCGCTTCTCGCATTTCCTTTGCGCTAGAAAAACCACCTTGTAGGGCACCTTTTATCACCTCTTCATAAGCTAGCAGTTCTTTTTTTTGCCTAATCATATTCGTTAATTGCATCATTCCACCAGTCGTTTTATTAAATCTTTTTGGATAGGCCATGTTCAATATAATCATTCCAACTGCAAATAAATCATAGCTAGCTTCTGCTTTCCTCGAACCTAACCCCCAATACCCCCTATCATAGAATTCGGTATACTCTTTTATAGCCCTTCCTTGTATCGTAGTCCCACCCACATCGATACAACGCACTCTAGTCGGCTCACTTGTTACAATGAGATTTTCAGGTTTTAAGTCACCAAATACCCAGCCATTTTCATGTAGGGATTGTAAATCCTTTAGGAGTTGAAGAATAAGCACCCCCGTCCATACGTGTCCTTGCTTCTCAATAAACTGCAATAGATCAGGCCCCTTGATATACTCCATTACGTAGAATGAAACTTTCATATTCCTCCTTACCCAATCATCTACATCAAGTAAAGAAGGTCCTAGGGTAGACCCTTGGACCTTCGCGAAGGCTTTTAGAACATTTACTTCAGAAGTAATTGACATCCCGTTATCGCTCATTTTTAATGCAACCTTCTGATTTTGGAACTGAGCTAAATAGACAATTCCGTTCGCTCCATAACCAAGTTCTTTAATAATTGTATATCGATGCTTATGCCATTTTCCTTCAATAATCGTCCCAGGAGGTACTTTACACAGACTCTTCAAAGAATTGTTCATCATCACGAGAAATTAAGCTCCTTAACGAACGTTTTTTCTGGAAATAAGTCAGTGCCTCACGGATTGCTGGACCTGTTGGTGTAATCCCTCCCGTAGTTAACTTGGCAAAAATACTTGTAAGTGAATCTAGCTTAGGTGTCCAATCTAGTAATTTTTCGACATCTTTCTTTTTCCCGGGAAATACAAAGACAGAAAAACGATTCTCACCTGTTCGGGCATTTAAACTAAGAGATAAGTCTAGTAGCGCTTCTTTAACTGTTGGAAGCTTATGCTTCATGCTTGCACTTGTGTCGACAAGAATCAACACTTCTAGACCAACCGTCTCTCCTAGCTCGTCCACAACTTCCATTACTTCCCCACGCTTTTCTGGAGGCAAGTCCTCAATCGTATCTGAGCCTCCTAATATTTGCTGTAGCTCTTTATTCACTACACCTTGAAGCGTTTGCGTCATGGCTTTTCTTGTCACCATTTGAACGGTTTGTGATAGCTGCTGGGAGTATACAATCTGACTTACGCCACCACCTGACATGGCTATTCCTTCAATTTCCTTCATTCCTTGGTCATCAATGACATCCTGTTCCATTACGCCAATCACATTTACCGTAATTCCTTGTTCTTGGGCTAGTGCTGACATCGCAATTGGATCTTCTCCAGTATTTGAGCAACCATCTGTAATCAAAAGTATTTGTTTTAATGTTCCTGTTTTCATAAGCTCCCCTCCAGTCTTAGTTATTACCCATTCTCGACGGAATCAGGGGCTTTTATACATAATCCATTAGGACATGTGCAAAAATAATTAGTTCGCTTTTTGCTGATTTGGATACACAGGGATCGTAGTCCACTTAGGTGTGTTATGCTTGATTTTTGACACAACTACGGTCATGTCATCCTCTATGGAACCAGATCGTGAACGAATAACCTCCTCCATAATTAAGTCTGCTATCTCTTGAGGATCTTCTGTTTTTATTTCATGAATTTTTCGTTTCATCCATAAATCAAAATTCTCCACATGCTTTGGTCCCTCAAACACACCATCACTCATCATGATAAGAAGATCTCCCGCTTTTAGCTGTTCACTAACTACGTCTAAATCAAAGTCTTGAAGAATTCCCATTGGTAAATTATTGGCTTGTATTTTCATTATTTTAGTACCTCGTTTTACAAAGCTAGGAGTAGAGCCAATTTTCAGAAATTTAGCAGATGCATTTTGTAAATCAATCATGGCTAAATCTAATGTTGAAAAGATTTCATCTGTTGTTCGTAGGGATAAAACTGAGTTAACAGATTTAATTGCCACCTTTTCTTCTATTCCCGATTGAAGGATCTTTTGCAATAATCCTAGTGTTTCTTTACTTTCAATATGGGCACGCTCTCCATTTCCCATTCCATCACTAATTGCTACTGCATATTTCCCACATCCCAGTTCTATTGTCGAAAAGCTGTCTCCTGAAACAAATCCACCATCTTTTGCTGCGTGAGCCACACCCGTCTCAACCGTAAAGGCTGAAGCTGAACGGAATGTCACATGGCAAAATCCATTTGGATAGGTAGAGCACTCCTCCGAATTTACAATAATTGATTCTCTTAAGATATCCGATAGCATGGGAGCGATTAACTTTTCACATTCACCGTGTCCTCTACAATACGGAATCGTCATTTCAATATCCACATTCCCTTGTTCGAGGCTATAAATCTCTACTTGTTCGATATGAATTCCAAATTCCTGAAGCGCTTCTAAAATTAGCTCTTCCTGCTTATGGTGATTCTCACGCTCTCTTTGGATTTCCTTTGCAAAATTCCCCATCACCTCAGATACACCAAGTAATTGATCTGCGACTAATCTTCTGCTCTCTTGAACTTGTTTTTTTAACTTCTGATTCGCTTGATAATAGGTGAATTCTTGCTGTATCGCTTCTATTACTCTGCTTGATTTCGTACAATACTTTTCCCAATCTCTTGAGAGTTTTTTCGAAATGCTTCCATTATTTTGATCCATTTCATTCATAATTGTTTCCATATGCTCATATGTTGTATTAAAGTTTCTTGTCCAGCAGTGATCCTTTTTAAAGCAAGTTTGGCATGTCTTTTCAGTCACATTGCTTAAAAAATAATCTCTCTCCCTGCTTTCATCGTCACGCCATTCTGAAGGTTCGTCATAAGCAGAGAAGCTATTGGATAAGGCTTGAAAGACTGTAGAAAATTGCTCGACTCTCTGAGCCGTAACATCACGCATTTTCCGCATATACTGCTGTTGTTCTGCTGCATACTCGGGTGTCCCTGGTATATGCATAGCGAGCTTTGAAGTCAAAGCCTGTGGTGTTAATAGAAAAAGAAGGGTAGCTGCCGACGTTTCTAATATAGACTGAAGCAATGTTCCTCCACCTTCGCCATACATCCCAATTAGGAGCGTGGCAATAAAAAGCCCTATGGAGACACCAATTTTTTTCCCTTCCTTTAATAACCCACCTAGAAGTCCTGAGAAAGCAAGTAAACTCATATGATAAAAGCTGGATACATTTGCTAAGCTAAATATTAATCCCGTTACAACCCCTACAGTGGATCCAACCGTTGCACCTGCAACGAATGCGAACATTAGAACTAAATACCTCGACATGATATGTTCTATTGATAGATTATAGATGGACCAACCGATCGTCCCAGTCATTACTGATGCTAACATAATAATGAGGCAAACGATTTCTTCCGTCTTTAAAGTTTGACGGCGTTTATTAATAGATAATAAGGGTATACTTTGTAGAAAGATTAACGTTAAAATAAACCCTAAACTTGCCTCTACCCCAGACATCATCCCATCGTATAGGGAAAACGCTCCTGTTTGTAAATAACCTTTCACCAATGTTCCACCTAGCAGCGTAAATGCGACAAACAATGGTAAATATCTTAGTTCATTCTGTATCCATTTTTTAAAGAAGCGGTAGAAGATGAGGAAGAGAAACGAAATTCCAAACGTATAGACAGCATCCATGACTGATAATGTTGCTGCTCCTGCAACAATCCCAATTAGAGCTAACGGAGCCTTATCTCTTCTTAGAAAGTATACCGCCGCAAAAAAAGGAAGACTAAATGGCGTAAGCTTAGCTAAAATTAACGCTCTCCCAAGTAAGAAGCCGATCAGTAATAAAACGAAGCCCTTTTTCAAGAAAACGTTCTCCATCCCTACTTGGAATTTTTTTAGTCCATTGGCTAATTCAACTTTGGGTCTAGCAAAATTCACCTCTCCGACTGGTTCTATCAAATTCCGCTCTACCTTCTCCATTTTTGACACTCCCCATATTTTTATCGTTGCTGATAAGTATAAATGGAAAGAAATTAGAAGTTTGTCAAAATAGGAGACAAGCTCTTAACTTTTGTTCGACGGTTTTCCACGTAATATCCAAAAAAGCGAATAAATTCCGAATGAAAAATCATGGATGAATATTCAAAAAAACACTTTCATGACCGGTTTATAGCCCTCTATTAATATTTCCAGCTATACAGGACATACTTTTTTCAAACTACGACAATTTTCTTTCAAATATCCATTGACAGAAACTTTAACTATTTGTATTATATTTCTTGTGTCTAAAACATGGCGGTGTAGCTCAGCTGGCTAGAGCGTACGGTTCATACCCGTGAGGTCGGGGGTTCGATCCCCTCCGCCGCTATTATTTATTCCTTTTAGCATACGGCCCGTTGGTCAAGCGGTTAAGACACCGCCCTTTCACGGCGGTAACACGGGTTCGAATCCCGTACGGGTCATAAAACACGAAAAGAGTTAGTGAATTATTCACTAACTCTTTTTTTATTCTTCTTGGGAAGACGTTTTTATAAAAAATTGACATATACGGATGATTTTCTGTTCCATGCATGTTCTTTGGTAGCCCTCAAGCCACCCACCCTCATCACCGCTCCATAAAGCACAAAAAAAGGCAAGTCATTTCTGACTTACCCAATGGAATTCCTGCTATCTATTATCATCAAATAAGCAGCAAGTTAACCTCTTCTAGCTCCTCTTCCGCCGCGCTTAGACTCAGTATTACGTTTTAAAGAAGATAAACGGTCTTCACTATCTTTCAAGAAACGAGCCATTTTAGATTCAAATGTTTCTGTTCTTTGTGGACGGTTATCGTTTGTTCTACCATGACGTGGACGTTGTGGTCTTGGTGGTCTAGATTCACTTTCTGGTCTTTCTTTCGCTTTTTTGATGGATAAACCGATCTTTCCATCTTTCTCTACGTTAATTACCTTTACTTCTACTTCGTCGCCAACCTTCAGATGTTCATTAATGTCTTTAACATAATTATCTGCGACTTCACTAATGTGAACAAGACCAGTTGACCCTTCTGGCAATTCAACAAACGCACCAAAATTTGTAATACCTGTTACTTTACCCTGTAACTTGCTGCCTACTTCGATTGACATAAAAAAAATTTTCCTCCTTAAAGATATAAAAAATCGTACTTATACTATATTATACAGAATTTAAAAAAAACGTGTCAACAAACCGGTCAATGGGTTATTTTTCCTTATCCTCTTCTTTTGGGATGTTAAAGATGATTTCATTCTTCTCTGAAAGAAAATAATCCTTTCTAGCTAGCTTAGCAATGTATTCATCATCGTTCAATCGAACGATATCTTCTTTTAATAATACTTGCTTTGCTTTTAATTCCGTTAACTCTTGATCCAGTAGCTTTTTCTCCGCTTCCTTTTCCTCAAGAGCAGAGGCTTGCGAAATGAGTGTAGAGATCATAAAAAAGATGATCGTCCCTGCTCCGATAAAAAAGACCGTCAATCTTCTTACTAAAAGGGCTCTTTTTCGATCTCTAAAACCTTTGATGTTTTGTTGCTCTTGAACATATGAATTATTCATTTTCTTGATGTTTGTTTTACGGACCGCACTCATTTATCGCATTCCCTCCTTACTTACGCTTATTTTTCCAGTTTGTTTTCCACTTGATAATGTAATTCTTGATTTGACGGGAATATCCTTCAAAACCATTATATAACTTGTCGACTGTTTTTTTAATTTTTTTCGGCATAAATTTCCAAAAAATACGTAAAATCCAGGTAAATGGGGAAATTATTACTTTCACTATCCATAATAAGGCCCTATAGATGAATCTTCCAAGTGCCAAAAGACCCTTTCCTGTCGAAACAACAATTGAAATGACTGCGAAAAAAATGGCATGTAGAGGTTTGAAGATAAAGATACGGGCCATTCTCACTATAAACTTATAAATAGAGATTATCATCGAAATGATAATCTCTAATAACCTTAAATACCAGCCTTTCAATAGACTTTGATAGGCTGCAAAGCCACATAGTAAAGCAATAAAGATATAAAACCTTAATTCTCCCTGGTTTACAATAAACAAAACATAAAAGATAAATAACCCCTGAGCTAACCAAAATAATATATCGTTTAAAAAAACTAGCCAGCTCTTGCGATTCGAGCGTTGCAAAAAACGATTATACGTATCTAGTGCCGCTCCAAATACACTCCCCATGCTAATCATTGCTAGCATAGTCATGAACTGTGTGGTTAATGTCATCGGAATAGCTTGCTAAAGAACCCTTTAGCTTTCTCCCCGTGTTGTTCATCCATATAGACCAGGTCGAAAACTTTTCCTTTAATTGACACAACGCCTTTATCCACATCTAAATTCTTCATATGAAGGTTTTGGCCCCTAACTGCTAGAAATCCCATAACCGTTTCTAATAGGAATTCTTCGGTATCAAAGCTTTCTACCTGCTTTACGCCTGTTATATCTAGAAGCTTCCTTCCCCGCATGATCACGTCATGCTCTTTCATACTCGAATTGTTACTGTTTGATTCATAATATTGACTCATTTTCATCCCTCGCAATCACATAGTACAACCTTTTGTACATTTGTATGAACGTGGGATAAGAATTAGAACAAGCCATTCCATACGGCTTTATACTTCTACCTTTTCTTCTTTGATAATGGAATACATATCTGCAGCGTCTTCTTTTCTTGTTGTTTCTTGAATTCGTTCAATTTTCACGGTGACGATTTTTTGGCCAAAGCGAATCGATAACTCATCGCCAACCTTAACATTTGCACTCGCTTTTGCTTGCTGACCGTTTATAGAAATTCTACCTTGATCAGAAACCTCTTTAGCTAGCGTACGTCGTTTAATTAATCTAGATACTTTTAAGAACTTATCCAGGCGCATCCTATCATCTCCTACCCTGCACGTATTTATAAACCTAACTTTTTTGCTTCGTTCCAGAACCCATCCAGCTCTTCTAATGAAAAGGCTGAAAACTCTCGGCCACTTTCATGAACCTTCTCTTCGATATATTGAAAGCGCCTTTTAAACTTTTGGTTTGTTTGAAAAATGGCTTCTTCTGGGTTTATCCTGTAATATCTCGCAATATTTACAAAGGCAAATAAGATATCACCAAATTCTCCTAATGAATCTTGATGTTCTCCCTTTTTTGCTAACTCTTCTTCAAACTCCAAAAGCTCTTCTTTTACTTTCTCCCATGCGGAACTAATTTCCTGCCAGTCAAATCCGACAGTGGCTGCCTTTTTTTGAATATCAAAGGCTTGCAATAACTGAGGAAGCTCCTTATTTATTCCGTTAAGTAGTGAACCTCTAGCTTCCCCTTTCTCTAATCCCTTTATCTCTTGCCAATTTTTCAAGACATCCTCTTCTGTATCTGCCACTCGTTCACCAAACACATGAGGATGGCGTCTAACCATTTTCTCTGACAAACCTTGAATAACATCTTCTATCGTGAAGAATCCTTCATCCTCGCCAATTTGCGCATGTAGCATGACTTGCAGGAGTACATCCCCTAATTCTTCTATCATATGGTCTACATCGTCATTTTGGATGGCTTCAATTAGTTCATATGCTTCTTCTATAAGGTATTTTTTTAATGACCGATGTGTTTGTTTTTTGTCCCAAGGACATCCATTTGGACCTCTTAGCTCTGCAATAATTTCCCTTAGCTTGTAAAACTCTTTATATGCGAGCTGTTCATCAGTGATAGGGGGAATATACAACGAGGTTAGATTACTCAGCTCTAGCTCATGATCCAACTCAAATAATGGGAGCTTTGTAATGTTCTCTGCCTCGCTCCCAGCAGCTGAAACTATATACACTTCATAATCATATGGAAGCTTCTCCATTAATGTGAGCTTCACATCTGATGCTACGAAGGAATCATACACTTGACCTATAATCATGTGCTGTGATAAATGAAGGTCACTTCCATTAAGGGATGTCCCATCTAATAGTTGGAAACCATCAATTGGATCAATTTTCAATGCCTGAAACATCGCATCAATAAAACTCTGTCCCCCGCCAATTTCAATCGAAATCCCCGCCTTAGGACCGTCCTCTAATAGTATTTGAACCGTCTTTTCAGCAACAAGGGGGTGGCCAGGTACTGCATAAATGATTTCTTGCTGATTTGACGCAAGGTTTAATAAAGTTTCACTTATTTCCTCATACACCGCATCAAAATGATCATGTTTTTCATATATGTCATCGAAGGAAGTAAAAGTAAACCCCTCTTCTACTAAATCAGCTACAACAGGATGTTCTTTAGTACGTAAAAATACCAATTGACTCTCTTTCAATCGTTTATATATACCCAATGGTAGCTGGTGATAATCCCCTGCCCCCAAACCTAACACAATTATTCTTCCCACTGCTTTTTTCATCTCCTATTCTTAGGTAATAAAGCGATCAGCTTGCTTCCAAAAGGAAGTAAGGACAATTCTTCCTTTTTAAAAACATGTCCTCGTAAGACAACATATATATAAATAAACCCACCCAAGATTACAGCACTTAGTGCTTGAAAGGTTGCCATAAAGCGTACTTGACTCCCCGTTGAATATAGCCCGTTTGTTATCAAGAGATAGCCTTTTAAAAACACGATCATACTTAGGGCTCCGAGCAATATCGTTTGAATAAACTTAACCGTTACAAATCGGACCTTCATCACCATTCTTAGCTTTGACATTAACATGAATAGGATGACAACCAACGTTACATTCGATGCAATCGCTCCTCCTAATGCTCCATAATTAGGAATAAGCAACCAGTTTAGAATGAGCTTTAAAAAAAACGAGACGAAAATAACAAATGCGGGGAAAAGAGCATATCCCAGTCCCTGCAAAATAGCCGTGATTGTTAAAATCAAAGAGCTCAATAATATAACTAGACTCATGACAGCTAACACATGAGAACCATCTGTATTCTCAAATAGCATAATATTCGTCGGTTTAATAATGCTAAAGAGCCCTGCCGTTGCTGCAACTCCAATGAATACACTAACTTGCAAAGCTAGACGAACTTTGTTCTTTAGAAATTCAACATCCTCTTTTAGCTTAGCGCTCGTAATGAGCGGAACAAGTGAAAGTGAAAGCGAAGTAGCTACAATCGTCCCTAATTGAATGAGAGGCTGACCTCTGTCATAGACTCCTTTGAGAACCTTTGCTTCCTCTCCTTCTACCCCTTGAGATAGGAGGAGAGAAAAGAAGTTAAATGAATCGGCCATTTGCAAAAAAATGAGAAGCATGCTGCTGATCGAAATAGCAAACCCTTCAATCGACAGCTTTTTGATAATCAGTAAGCTTTTCCTCCATGTGATTGATGGCAGGTTTAAAAAGTTGGTCTCTTCTCCTCTTTTTCGATAAACAAGAAAAGTGAGAAGGACCAGTACAGAAATAAGTCCACCTGTTATTGAACCAAACATTGCTCCACTGCTGACAATATAAAGGGACATCCCTTTTTGTATTAACACAGTAGAGGCAATTAGAATCGTAGATACCCGTACAGTTTGTTCGCTAACCTGTGATACTGCTGTTGGGAGCATATCCCCAGTAGCTTGGAAAACTCCTCTTAAAAGAGAAATGGCGGGAAAAAAAAGATAGATGACAGCTAACACTTTCATTATGACTGCCAATTCTTTATCTCCCATAATACCGGCTAACCATTCGGCACCAAAATAAAATAATGAGAAGAACCCGATGCCTAGCACCGTTAAGAAGAGAGATGAAATTACGATAAGCTGCCGCTGATCTTCTCTCCCTCTTTGCTCTCCTGTTTCTACATATAACTTAGAAATAACTACAGGAAATCCGTATGTAGACAAGATTAAAGCCATGCCATAGAAGGGATATACTTGCTGGTATATGTAAAAACCTACATCGCCGACAATATTCTGAAATGGCACTCGATAAATGGCGCTTAATACTTTCATAACAAGGGCAGCAACCGTTAGAATTAGAGCCCCCTTAAATAAATCTTTTGCCTGTTTGGTGGGCTCCACTGTCCTTCACCTACTTGGAATTGGGTTTAATTTAAGCTGAGTGCCGCCTCATACAACATTCATATTAGCTATGCCCAGATTTTAAATTCGCAAGTATTATAGCACAACCTGTTTAAGATTGTTTAACAGCAGGATGATAGAAGTGTTACAGATAAAACTGGGGGTTGCGATTTTGAGGAGAGGGAAAATAGGATAGAATAGAAAAAAGGCAGCAGATTGCTACCCTTTCATTAGCCGATTATTTCTTTACAATTGATTACTTACGATTCCATCTGTCTAGCTAGGAAGCCAGCAGCCGTTTCAACAGCTTTCTGCTCTACCTCACCTAAACTGCCTTCTTTCGCAAAAATCATAACAGCTCCAATTGGATCTCCATTTGCAATGATAGGTCCGACTGTATAAGAAGAAACCTCTTCCTCTGTTCCATCAATAATTGCAATATTCCCTTGTGGATTCATTAATACAGATGTTCGCTCTTCCATCGTCTTTTCCATTAGGTCACTGATGTTTTTATTTAGATAATCTTTTTTGGATCCTCCAGCTACAGCAATAAATGCATCTCTGTCACATATTAATACTGGATTTCCTAAGCTATCATATAAAGCTTCTGCATATTCTTTGGCGAAATCACTTAATTCACTAATTGGAGAGTATTTCTTTAAGATGACTTCTCCATCGCGGTCTACAAAGATTTCTAGTGGGTCTCCCTCGCGAATTCTGAGGGTTCTGCGGATTTCTTTCGGAATAACCACACGACCTAAATCATCGATTCGACGAACAATTCCAGTTGCTTTCATTCAACGTTGCCTCACTTTCATCTGATGATTTTATTTGGCAATGATGGGGTTGCTGCTTATGTATCATCGCCATATTTGAACTTAGTATCTTTCATATGGAAAGTTCTATACACATTCTTAGATTTTTTCTCCTATCGGCTAATTAAACCATTGATATTAAAACATTCCAATCGAGCTATTTTCCTATATTTACCCCTGTCCAAATAACTTAAAACCTTCTCTAATCCCTTTTTAGAAAAAATAGGAAAACAAAAAGCTACATCCCTAGTAGAGAGATGCAGCTTTTTAGGACTATGAGGCTACTTTCTTCGAATCGACTAGCCCTTTTACCATTTCAAAACAGGCATTTAGCCATTCTTCGATCTTCTTCCCTTTTATATGAAGAACAATTTTTAGCCTTTGGCCATCCATTCCCAAGCCAACCATTCTTCCATACTGACTGCTTTTCTGGAAGATTTTCTGGCCATCAATTTGTCCACTAGCTTCTTCAGACAATAGAATGGTTACTTCTTGTTTAATCTGCTTAATGGTTTCCACACCAGCATGTAAAGCCAGCACTTTCATTTCTGCGATTTGGAACAGGAAAGCTACTTCATCCGGATATTCTCCGAAACGATCGGTAATTTCCTCTTGAAGCTCTTCTACATCTTCTAAAGTGGATAGGCCCCGGAAACGCTTATACATTTCAATCTTTTGATTGCCATCTGCAATATAGGCATCAGGAATATAAGCATCTACATCTAGATCAATCTCCACCGATGGTTTAACAGATGTAGCGCCATCTCCTTTGCGTTCCTCAATTGCTTCTTTAAGCATTTGAGAGTAAAGATCAAATCCAACAGAATCAATAAACCCATGCTGTTCGGCTCCAAGAAGATTCCCAGCCCCTCGAATGGACAAGTCACGCATAGCAATCTTAAACCCAGAGCCTAGCTCTGTGAATTCTTTGATGGCTTGTAGTCGCTTCTCTGCTACCTCAGTTAGCACTTTATCTTTACGATACGTAAAATACGCATACGCTACTCGATTTGAGCGTCCCACGCGACCACGGAGCTGATAAAGCTGTGATAGGCCCATTTTGTCAGCATCATGAACTATTAATGTGTTAACATTTGGAATGTCAACTCCTGTTTCAATAATAGTTGTACTAACTAGCACATCGTACTCTCCTTCAAGAAAGCCGAGCATGACCGACTCAAGCTCATTTTCTGTCATCTTTCCATGTGCAAATGTGACTCTAGCGTCTGGGACAAGCATGGATATTTCCTCTGCCTTACGTTCAATATCCTCGACCCGATTATACAGGAAGTACACCTGCCCATCCCTTGCTAGCTCACGTTCAATTGCTTCACGAACAAGACCTCCATTATACTCCATCACATACGTTTGAACAGGAAAGCGGTTCTCAGGTGGTGTTTCAATTACTGATAAGTCTCTAACTCCAAGCATAGACATATGAAGTGTTCTTGGAATTGGTGTTGCTGTTAGTGTAAGTACGTCTACATTTGTCTTCAGTTTCTTAATTTTTTCCTTATGTGTTACCCCAAATCTTTGCTCTTCGTCAATAATCAGCAATCCTAAGTCACGGTACATAATATCCTTTGAAAGCAATCGGTGTGTTCCCACCACAACATCAACGGTGCCAGCCTTTAATCCTTTCATCGTTTCCGTTTGCTGCTTTTTCGTTCGGAATCTACTTAGTAACCCAATTTCTATTGGATAATCTTGAAACCTCTCCCGCATCGTTTCATAATGCTGTTGGGCTAGAATCGTAGTTGGTACGAGAATGGCTACTTGCTTTCCATCAGCAATCGCTTTAAAGGCTGCCCGAATGGCTACTTCCGTTTTTCCATAGCCTACATCTCCACAGAGCAGGCGATCCATTGGGCGTTCTTTTTCCATATCTAGTTTAATTTCATGGATGGATCTTAATTGATCTTCGGTTTCCTGATATGGGAATGATGCTTCGAATTCTCTTTGCATATCCCCATCTGGTGAAAAGGCGTAGCCTCTTGAAGCTTCTCGTTCTGCATATAGCTTAATCAAGTCATCTGCGATATCTTGAACAGACGATTGAACCTTTTTCTTGACCTTCTTCCAATCATTTCCGCCCAATTTATATATCTTCGGTTCTTTTCCTTCTGATCCTACATACTTCTGAATTAAATCAATTTGCTCTACTGGTACATACAGTTTATCCGTGCCTTGATAGCGAATATGAAGATAGTCTTTATGCACTCCATTGATTTCTAGTGTTTCGATGCCTAAATATTTTCCTATCCCGTGATTCACATGAACTACATAGTCTCCTACCTTAAGCTCAGAATAGCTTTTAATACGCTCTGCATTTGATAGCTTTTGTCGTCTAGAAGATTTTTTCGTTCGCTTATTAAACAGCTCTTCTTCCGTAATTACAACGATTTTTTGAATAGGTAGCTCGAATCCAGAGTGTAAACTCCCCTTCATAATCTGGGTAACTCCCGGTAGAATCTTACCTTTTTCATTCACTTGAGAATGGTCAATCTCGTAGTCCTCTAGAACTCTCTGAAGTTTTTGAACTCGCTCCCCATCAGTGCCCAGAAAGACAACCGAGTAATTCCCTTTTTTGAACCGTTCCAATTCCCCTTTGAGAACATTCATTTGCCCATGAAAATTCTGCATTTGCTTGCAGGAGATATTTATAATATTTTGCGGATTGGTATTGGCTACATGCTTTAAGAACAAAGACATGTATACAAGTGGCTTAGTTGATTTTTGCACAAAATCAGATAAGCTATGTGAAACCTTTATATCATGAATGATTTGTCCCTCATTCAGAAGACTCGTATACCACTCAGCTTCTTCCTTCGATAGAGAGTCATTCATTTCCTGAACTCTACTGATTTCATCTATAAAAATTAAACCATCTTGAGGTAAGTAATCTACTAGACTATTACCTTCTTCATAGATTAAAGATAAGTATTTAAATAATTGCTCTGGCTTTTGCCCATTATTAAGCAACTCAATTTCAAATGAAATATGTTGCATTAAAAGAGTTTTAACTTTCTCATCCTTTAGCTTCTTCAAGCTTTTTGCTAGCCCTTTTTCCAACTTTTGAATAAGAACATTGTAATCATCCGTATGTAAAGGCATTTCCGTTGCCAGAGTAATTTGAATCTGCTCAAGCTTTTTCTTCGAACGTTGATCTTCAATGGAGAACGTTCGGATGGAGTCAACCTCTGTATCGAATAGTTCAATTCGAATAGGATCAGCTTCTGTTAAAGGATAAATATCAATAATCCCACCACGAACACTGAATTCTCCTGGTGAGCTTACCATATCAGCTCTTACATATCCCATTTTAACAAATTGCAGCAAGCAGGCATCTAAGTCAATCTCATCGCCAACTTTAAATAATAACTGCCTTTGTTTCCATAAGGAGCTTGGCGGGAGAATCTTTCGCAACCCTGCCATTGGTACAATGACGATTCCATTGTGATGATTTGCCCAATAATTCAATGCCTCAATTCGTTGGGCCTTTAATTCTGGGCTAGCTATACTTAGCTCTGCGGCTATTAGCTCGTTGGCTGGATAGAGAAATACTTCTTGCTCTCCAACTAAATTAATCATATCGTCATAGAGCTTTTGAGCCTGTAACAAATTGTGGGTAACCACTAAGATAGGTTTATTGGTTTGCTCATAAACAGATGCTAAGAACACCGTTCGAGCCGAGCCAGATAAGCCTGCAATTAATTGCTCTCTTAGCCCTTCATTTATCCCTGATATAACTGTTTGAACATCTTCCTGCTGCTGAAATAAGTGTTTTAATCCTTCCATGGAACCCCTCCCCTCGAAGCAAACTTCTTTTTATGTTTAACCTGTAAAAATCTCTTGTTCGTCCTATTTGAAACAGAAAAATGCTTTGGATTACGAGTCCAAAGCCGTTCAATGGATTAAATAATCATATTGATGGTAGTCAGGATTTCGCTGTAACGATTCTTGACAATCTTCACAAATCGCTTTAATTTGCAAACTACCTGTTGAATCGTAAGAGATCATATCTTGACGTTCCTCATCTGTGAGTTTATGTAATCCTAACTTTTCCGTGTAAACGGACATGTTATCAATTGTTCCTATCTTTACCCCACAATGACGGCAGTGGTAATGGATGGCCATAAGACTGTCCCTCCCTATTCTAACAATTCCTACTGTTAGTATTTACGCATAGAGGGAGATTTATTCCACTTACCATCTTCAAATTATCCATCACTGATTAAAGTCATTCATAACTTGTAAAAAAGGCTTTTCTAACCATTGCTCACATGCATTCGTGCACTTAATAATGACCTCATTCATAGCCTCTTGCTCTTCTTTCGTAAAGCGACCTAAGACATAATCGGGAACCTTCATTCCATTTTGAGGGCGATCTACTCCTACTCGTATTCGCTTGAATTCCTGACTACCTACATGAGCTATCGTAGATTTAATTCCATTATGGCCACCCGCACTGCCTTTTTGGCGAAGCCTAATTTTTCCTACTGGCAGATCTAAGTCATCATATATCACTAGTAAGTCTTCCAAATCTATTTGATAGAAGTCCATTATGGCGCGTATAGATTCACCTGATAAATTCATATACGTAAGTGGCTTCAGAAGAAAGACCTTTTCTCCCTTTACATGGCCCATTCCAAATAACCCTTTAAATTTTGCTTGGTCTAAAGGAATTGACAGTCTGTTTGACATGTCATCAATTACATCAAACCCAATATTATGCCTTGTCTTATCATACTGTTTACCAGGATTCCCTAAGCCAACAATCAATTTCATTTTCACACACTCCTAATATAATACCATTTACCACATGAACCCGTCTTTTTCCTTCTTAAAAACCAAAATAAAAAGAGACTGACAAAATAAGACACTATCTCTCAATCGTCAGCCTCCCTATTCAGCGGATGGCATCTGGAGGTATCCATATAGAAAAGCATAGCAATAAACATGAGCTATGCCTTCTTTAGCTATGCTGGTAAACAATCCTTTGATGCTAGAAAACTCATTTATTCAGATGCTTCCGTCTCTCTTCCTTCTTCATTTTCAGGCTTTCCTGGTTCTTGTTCTTCACCTGTATCAATTTCTTCTTCTTGCTTAGGAGGAAGAATGGAAGCAATGACCTCTTCTTCATCATGATTGATTAGATACCCTTTTGATTGCTTAATATCAGCAATCGTAATGGTTTCACCTACTTGTAAATTCGCAACGTCTACCTCTATAGATGGAGGAATATCATTCGGTGAAGCTGTGACGGACACCTCATGCAATGGCTGCTGCATAACTCCTCCATCTTTTACACCAGCAGCATCACCTACCAGCACAATTCGAACGTCTGCATTGACTTTAGATGACTGATCAAATGCTAGGAAGTCCGCATGAATCATTTCATTTTTAATCGGATCCATTTGGTATTCACTTAAGATGACTTTTACCTCAGAGCCATTAATATTTAATCCCATGACGCCATTTCGCCCAACATCACGAATAGTCTTAATAAAATCCGCTTCGTTAATTGAAATCGCCTTATTATCCTTCTTGTTGCCATAAACAATTGCAGGGAAATTCCCTTCTCTTCTTAAAGCCGTCAATGCTGAACGTTTAAAATCTTTTCTTTCATTTGCTTGCAATAAAGCACTCATGTTATAAGTCCCCTTCCACTATTTAATTTCAAAGGTTGTCTATATAACAAAATGCCCTAAAAGCACATTCTCTAAACATGATTACGGGATTTTACTGGTTCTTTTCACAAGTCCCGCTACTAGAATGAAGAGCCTCATATTGCTCTACACCTTATTGTATCTTGGCAAGTCAAATCACAATATGGGATCTACTTCTATTCGAAAAAACAACTAAACAGCAGCCATCTCCAGTTCTACTTTCCCCTAGACTCGCCATAAGCAAGAAAGGCTTGCATTAGCTGCAAGCCTAATCATCCTAGGATTAATCAAATAAAGTACTAACAGATTGTTCTTCGTGCACTCGAATAATTGCTTCACCAATTAGAGGTGCTACTGATAATTCATGAATTTTTCCTGTTTTCTTCTCTTCTGGTAACGCAATAGAGTTCGTCACAACTAGCTCTTTAATTTTTGAATTCTCGATTCTTTCAATCGCAGGTCCAGACAATACCGGGTGGGTACAACATGCATATACTTCTGCAGCACCGTTTTCAACTAATGCATTAGCAGCTAACGTAATTGTTCCAGCAGTGTCTATAATATCATCGATAAGGATAGCTACTTTTCCTTCAATATTTCCAACGATGTTCATAACTTCTGCCACATTTGGCTTTGGACGGCGCTTGTCAATAATGGCAATTGGTGCCTTCAAACGCTCTGCCATTTTACGAGCACGTGTAACGCCACCATGATCTGGCGATACGATAACGATATCTCCATTTAATTCTTTTGTTCCGAAATATTCAGCTAAAATAGGAACACCCATTAAATGATCAATCGGAATATCAAAGAAGCCTTGAATTTGTGGAGCGTGTAGGTCAAGTGTAATAACTCGAGTAGCTCCCGCTGTTTCAAGAAGGTTAGCTGCAAGCTTTGCTGTAATTGGCTCACGCGCTCTTGCTTTTCGGTCTTGTCTCGCATATCCATAGTAAGGCATTACAATGTTAATCGTTTTAGCTGAAGCACGCTTTAAAGCGTCGATCATAATTAATAATTCCATTAAATGCTCATTAACAGGAGAGCTTGTTGACTGGATAACGAAAACGTCACAGCCACGAATGCTTTCCTCAATATTAATTTGGATTTCTCCATCGCTAAAGCGAGTTACTGAGCATTTACCTAGCTCCACACCAATTACCTTAGCAATTTCTGCAGCTAAATCACGATTGGAATTTAATGAAAATACTTTTAAGTTAGGATCTAAATATTGGTTCGACATGTTGGACCTCCGATTGCTTTTATTTCTTTAGATTCATCTTCGTTACATAGTTTTCTTTATTCACTTGACGAGCTCTAGCAATTGATAGCGCTTCCCCTGGTACATCCTCAGTAATTGTAGATCCAGCAGCTACATATGCACCTCTACCGATTGTTACAGGTGCAACTAAGTTAGAATTACAGCCGATAAACGTACCATCCTCAATCTTCGTTAGGAACTTATTTTTTCCATCATAATTTACGGTAATGGTTCCACAGCCAATATTTACATCTTGACCAACCTCTGCATCACCAATGTAGCTTAAATGAGAAGCCTTGCTTCCTTTTCCAAACTGCGATTTCTTAATCTCGACAAAGTTTCCAATTTTCACTTCATCATGAATATTGGACTTCGGTCGAATGTGAGCAAATGGTCCAATATTTACATTAGAGCCGATTTGACTATCATGTGCTACAGATTGACGAATGATGGTTTCATTCCCTATTTCACAATCCTGCACCTCTGTGTTTGGACCAATTTCACAATCAGCACCTATCACTGTCTGACCCATTAAATACGTACCTGGATAAACAATAGTATCTTGACCAATTTGAACATCAGCACCTATATACGTGTTCATAGGATCAATTATGGTTACACCATTTCGCATATGACCTTCATTAATCCGCTTTTTTAGAATCCGCTCAGCTTCTGATAAGGCAACCCGGTCATTTACGCCTAATGTTTCTTCAAACTCAGCTGTTTGAAAAGCAGAGACAACCTCTCCCTGAGCTTTTAGAATTTCCACTACATCAGGTAAATAATATTCGCCTTGAACATTATCGTTTGATACATTGCTTAAAGCAGCAAACAATGCTTGATTATCGAAGCAATACGTTCCTGTATTGATTTCGTTAATCTTTCTCTCTTCGTCTGAAGCATCTTTATGTTCGACAATTTTCGCTACTAGGCCATCTTCATTTCTGATAATACGACCATAGCCTGTCGGTTCATCTGCTAATGCTGTAAGAATGGTTGCCTTTGCACCTGTTTCTTCATGATGCTTAAATATCGCTTCCATCGTCTCTGCTTTAATTAATGGCGTATCACCACACACTACAATGGTTACACCATCTTTCCGATCTAACATTTCCTTTGCTTGCATAACCGCATGCGCAGTTCCTAGCTGTTCGGCTTGCAAGGCAAAACTGCTTTGTTCACCAAGCTGAGACTTAACAAGCTCCGCTCCATGCCCAATAATCGTTACAATCTCGTCTATATGAAGCATTTTGACTTGATCAACAACATGTTGAACCATTGGTTTACCGCAAACAGGGTGAAGAACTTTATAAAGCTTTGATTTCATTCTTGTCCCTTGACCTGCAGCTAATACGACGGCATATCGTTTAGACATTTAGTGGCCTCCATTTTTACCTTTTTATCCATTAAAAATATATCTTAAATACCTACTGATTTCAAGGTATGAAAGCAAAGTACATTTTTTTGTCAACAACCGTACAATTCTTTCGGGAAATTCTTTTGGAGTAATGTTTAATTGCCTTGACGGAGGGTAAAGGGGGGAATAGCCCATTCATTTGAAGGCATAAAAAAGAGCCTTACTTTCGAAGTAGGCCCTTGTTGTCAGATCCTAGGAAGCTCCGGCTTCTTCAAATTCAACTTCTAATTCACCTAAACGGTGGTATTCAGCCAATACAGCTTCTTGGATTTTTCCACGTGTTCCAGAATTTATTGGATGAGCAATGTCACGAAACTCTCCATCAGGAGTGCGCTTGCTTGGCATCGCAACAAATAACCCATTATTTCCATCAATTACACGAATATCATGAACAACAAACTCGTTATCTAATGTAATCGACGCGATTGCTCTCATTCGACCATCCGTATTTACGCGGCGTAATCTTACGTCAGTTACTTCCATTTTGTTCACCACCTTTTCACGATGAGATAGAAATTCTAGTTAAATTATTCAACAGATTTTTCAATATTCCTCCTTTTATCCAAAAATTTTTAGAAAAATTAGGGCAAAATGGTGAAACTTTAGAAAAATATGGCTTTTTTACCCATAATTAGACGCATAAAATTGGGTATTTTTGAGATAAGGTCGTTCTCTAAATATAGGTAGCTCTTCTATATTGCCGGGGAAGTGAGGGGGGATCTCGCCAACAATGCACAACAATATCCCTTTTCAACTCCAAAAAAAGACTATAGATCATGTCTACAGTCTTTTTTCGTCAATTATTTAACTAGTGCTACTATTTCTATTTCTACAAGCGCGTCTTTTGGCAGCCTTGCTACCTCTACGCATGAACGTGCAGGCTTATGAGTTGAGAAATATTCACCATACACTTCATTAATGGCTCCGAAATCATTCATATCTTTAATAAACACCGTTGCCTTAACGACTGATTCAAAAGAGGTGCCAGCTTCTGTTAATACAGCTTCTAGGTTTTTGAACACTTGATGTGTCTGCTCTTTCACATCTCCTGTAACCATGTGTCCCTCAGCAGTTAAAGGAATTTGACCAGAGCTATAAAATAGATTATTTACAACGATTCCTTGAGAATAAGGTCCAATCGCTGCAGGTGCAGAATTCGTTTGAACATATTTCATTTCAAAAACCCCCCTCTAAATTAATTATGCTTGAAGTAATTCCCTTCAGATACCGAAATCTTTTTCTCTTTCACATCTACATTTGATAGTTTAACAAGAGATAAGTAATCCTCAACTAGTCGTTCTTCAATTTCCTCAGATTCTACTAAAACGGCGATACCAGCCACTAGTGCATTAAATTCATCTAATAAGCTTACCATTCCGTTAATCGTTCCGCCTGCTTTCATAAAATCATCTACAATCAGCACCTTTGATCCTTCTTCTAGACTTCTTTTCGATAGGACCATCGTTTGAATTCGCTTAGTTGAACCGGATACATAATTAATACTCACAGTAGAACCTTCTGTTACCTTGCTATCTCTTCTAACAATGACAACAGGCACGTTGAGCTGACTAGCTACCGCATAGGCTAATGGAATTCCCTTTGTTGCAACCGTCATGACTACATCTATATCAGCATGAGCATAAGCAGAAGCAAATAACCTGCCTGCCTTTTGAACGATTGAAGGATTCCCTAGAATATCTGTCATGTAAAGATAGCCTCCAGGAAGTAGCCTTTCTGGACTTGCAATTAGCTCACAAAGTTCATTTATAAAAGGCTTTACCTCTTGATTACCTACTTTTACAAAAAATTTCACACCGCCTGCTGCTCCTGGAACCGTCTGTAACGTACCGATACCTCTTTGTTCAAAAGTCTCTTTAATGATCGCTAAGTCTTCACTAATAGACGATTTAGCCGAATCATATTTATCAGAGAAAAAGGTAAGAGGGATCAGTTGTCTTGGATGTTCTAATAAATAATTCGTCATATCAATTAGTCTTTCACTGCGACGAAACTTCATAGGCTGGAACCTCCACAAATCCGAATATTTTTAAATAATATAACACTAATATACGGATTTAATCAAGAGTATGCTGATCTCCAAGCATCCGTACAGCAAATACTTGATCACAAAATCCTCTCAGCCCATTGTAGATTCGCTGCATTCTAGAATCATGCTGGACAAGTCCAAATACCGTCGGACCACTTCCGCTCATTAACACCGCATCTGCTCCAAACCTCTTAATCTGATCTTTGATTTGAGCTACCTCCGGATGAAGCTTTAAGGTTACATCTTCTAAAACATTGCCCACATTTCTACATACAGCAGTGTAATCCTTTTGTTCAATTCCTTTGATCATTTCTTTCGTATTTGGGTGGTGTAAATCGGCTACCTTTAATCGACGATAGACATCTGAGGTGGACACTCCAATAAATGGCTTAGCAAGTACGACCCAGCATGTTGGAGGAGCTGAAAGAGCCTGAATAATTTCACCTCTCCCCGTCGCTAACGCAGTACCACCATACACACAAAATGAGACATCTGAGCCTATTTCTGCTCCAATTGCCGCTAACTCGTCCATAGACAATCCTAAGCCCCAAAGCTTATTCAATCCTCTTAAGGTAGCAGCTGCATCGCTGCTTCCTCCAGCTAATCCGGCTGCAACTGGAATATGCTTTTCTATTGTGATCTTAACTCCTTCTTTAACTTCGAATCGCTCCTTTAGAAGCTTTGCAGCTTGATAAGCTAAATTACGTTGGTCATCTGGAACAAACCGATTTTGAGAGTTAATAACAATTTCATCTTTATTTATTGATTGAAGTTCTAAGCGATCGGCTAGATCAATAGTTGTCATCACCATCTCTACCTCATGGTACCCATCAGGACGCTTATGCAAGACATCCAATGATAAGTTGATTTTAGCCGGTGCTTTTACCAACAGCTTCAAAATTTCCACCTACTTTATCCATTTCGCATCATATTTGTCCTATTTTACCACAAAACGAGTTGATACAGACATGGTCGCCTTGACAAATACGCTAATTAAACGTAATTTGTCGTATTTTTGTGATTCTGTTAATTGCGGATGAAAGTTCCCTCTGAATATGAAGCAAGCAAGAGACCCTCATGGATGTTTTTACTGCTTCTTAGCGGATCTCACTCTTTCTACCTCCGCCCTTGCTCCAAAACGGCACACAGCCATATATGAGCCTTATTTAATGAGGATCTTGTACCTTTATATATGATAAAGAGCCGAAGCAATAGCTCCGACTCGCGTGGTGATCTCCGTTCATCTTCAGTTAACTTTGACAAAATCCTCTGAGTGTCTTCATTCGTTCACCAGCTTAGGATTGATTTTTAAGTTGTTGCTGGGCCATTTCTATTGCCCGTTTCACCATGTTTCCCGCATCCCTTGCTCGAATGCCGCCCCATCCTTCCTTTTGGACGACATCATAAAAACCAAGTTCCTTCGCTAACTCTTCTTTAAACCCATCAGACATGACTCCATTTCTTCTGCCCAAAGTAACATCCCCTTCCTATTCACCACGTACCATTAGTATGGAAAGGAGTAATCCTTTTATTCGGAAAAAAAGGTTCATTGGCATTGGTCAGCCTTGGGCAAGTTAGCCTATTTAAAAAAGAAGGCACTCTTTGTCTTAATTCCAAATTGGCATATGGCCTTGAGGGGCAAGGCACCTCTGCTGGATGCCGAAGTGCTTATCCACAATCTATCATCTTAAACAAAAACAAAAAGCAGCAAACGTTAGTCCACTGCTCTTCCTAATATATTAGCTTAGTGCAATATTTCCTGATGTATCTTCGTAGAAGGTAATTTGAACCGTTTCTGTTAAAACATCCGCATAGCTGTATGATACACGTTCAAAAGCATTTTCATCTTGGTCTAATTCAATTACAAAAACGGATGGATAGGTTTCTGCAAGAACTCCTGAACGCTCAATAGTCTTTCTACGTCCACCATTCGCCTTCAGCATAAGCCGTTTCCCTAAATTTGAATCTAGAGCCTTCTTAATATCAATTAATGTTTTTGCCATTCGGTCCACCTCACTATGTAAAGTATATCACACTGACACCGAAGAAGTCAAACAAAAATATAAATTATACCAACAAATAATTTTATATGTCAATATTTTTTGTTCTACTTTTTCCGCTTATTTTCAACAATTTTAGGTTCTCCGAAAAAATTAAAGGTTATGTATGTATTTTAAAATAAGTATAACAGCCACTAACATACGAAAAATCAGCCAAAAAAATAAGCCGTTCAACGGCGGCTTATTTATCAGTGATTTGATTCTCCACTATAAGGCATACCTGTTCGAAGGACACCTCTTGTCTCGATTCCTCCCAACCCCTTCTCACCTGTTAATGTATTTCTTAGCACATCCCATACATTAATTCGTTCCATAAATGGAGTAAAGCTGATTTTCGCAACGATGTACACAGGATCAAGAGCATGTATGTTTACTCGTGAAGGCGAGCTTGCGAAGTTTGCACCTGCATGAATCAGTGATTCAAAGTGAGATTGACAAGCGCCTGCAAATATAACTAGTTGATCTAAGTGAGGTACCTTTTTTCTAGCTTCCCGTACAGTCTGCACAAAATGCTTCGAATGACGATAGGCGTTAATATCTGACTTATTTCCCTTTGTCTTTGTATAAGCATCATGCCCAGTAATAACTAGTATATCTGGACGGTAATACTCAATCAACTGCCCTATTTTGGTTGACATCTCTTTTTCATTACAATGAATTCCCGTTACAGGGATACCAATTTTTTCATAAAGAGTAAGGCATTTTTTCAAATAAGAAGGATCCCCATCAAGATGAAGAACTTTCCCGGGAATTTGAAAGTAATTATTCGGTTTACTATATCCCTCTGTTGTTTCGTATTCTTGTCTGTTTTGGAGAAGGTTCACTTCTTGGCGAAACAGTTGATATGATTGCTCTTCAAGTGATTGAAATTTTTTAGCGATCCTCATTTGATCCTGCTGGCTCATCGGCACTAAATCATCATAAGGAGCATCCGCTACAAGCCGGAAGTCCTCCCCATAAAGAATGGCTATTTTCTTCCCATTCACTTCTCTTATATCGATAACCCGAAACATAATATCACAATTATGAGACACCCTTCCGACAATATCCATAATGCTTATAGCCATGTTGGTCACTCCAATTACATCTAATTGAGCGAGTCTAGTTATATATCCCTCTCCCTTAAATTATGCATTTGTCTAGATGGGTGTGCCGGATTGTTTTGTCTGGTGAAAGAAGGCAAAATAAAAAGCCCTGTACAGGACTTTTATTGAAAATAAGGATATAGGGCATCGCTTAGGCGTGCAAATTCTTCAATAGACAGGGTTTCTCCTCTTCTTCCAGGGTCTACCTCTGCCTCGCTTAATGCAGCAAGAATTTCCTCTTTACGCAACTTTCCGTCTGGTAGCTGACTTGATAAATTGTTTAAAAGGGTCTTTCTTCTTTGAGCAAAGCTTGCACGGGTCACTTGGAAGAAGAAATCTTCATCCTTCACCTGTACGAGCGGCTCTGTCCGCTTAATGAGACGAATCACAGCAGAGTCTACATTCGGTTGCGGGACAAAAACGGTCTTTGGTACAACCATCGCAATTTCAGCCTCTGTATAATACTGAACAGCAATTGATAATGAACCATAATCCTTTGTTCCCGGCTTTGCAGATATCCGATCAGCTACTTCCTTTTGAAGCATTACGACAAGCCCTCTAATCGGCAATTTCTCTTCTAAGAGCTTCATAATTATAGGTGTCGTTACATAATAAGGGAGGTTTGCCACCACCATGACATCATCATACTCATTAAATTCCTCTGCCATCACTTCATTTACATTCGCTTTTAATACATCTGAATGAATGACCTTTGTATTTGAATAAGGCGCTAACGTCTCTTCTAGGATAGGTAATAGACGTTGATCAATTTCAAAGGCTACTACCTTTTTGCTTCTTCTTGCTAACTGCTCAGTCAATGCTCCAATACCAGGACCAATCTCAATGGCTCCTGAGCTTTCTGTTAAGTCTGCATGGTCTACAATCCTTTTTAAGATATTCGTATCAATTAAGAAATTTTGGCCTAGACTTTTCTTAAAAGAAAACCCGTGCTTTTCCAATATCGCCTTTGTTCTTATAGGGGTAGCAATATCTTTATTCATGTTGATCCTCCTTACGCATTTCTTCTATTGCATGTGCAAATTGCTCTTTCGTAATCTCAAATATCATCAGACGCTTATGAAGCTGCTTTCCATTTGTGTATCCAATCTTTAAGAGCTTCCCAAGTCTTTCTCTTCGTTCCTTTGAACCTTCACCACCAACAAGCCCTGCGTCCAATAGGTCTTCCTGTGTGATTTCCTCCTTAGGGGCTTCTGACATCATCTGAGCGTCCTTTAAAGCTTGTCTAATGACTTCAGGTGAGGCGTGCTCTACCCCTACCCCTTTACCGAGCTTATGAATAGCCTCAGCCTTCTCAATAAAGGCATGCTTGCAACTAGGTACATGCTCTAGGATTGTCTGTCGTATTTTTTGTCCAGGGAAATCTGGATCTGTTAATACGATGACTCCTCTTGTTTCAGCAGCCAATTTTATTTTTTCGATGGTTTCCCTATTAATAGCAGAACCATTCGTTTCGATCGTATCTGCATTAACTGCTCTCTTAATGGCTGTTGTGTCATCTTTTCCCTCAACCACAATAATTTCTTTAATTTTCATCATTTCCTCCAAAAACAAAATGAAAAATTTGAAAAAAACTTGAAACATTTTTGTAATCTAAATCGTCTAAATATGTGAATGCTCTTTATTATATCTTAAAGGTTACTTTCTCCCAAATAAAAATGCAGAGGAAAGGTTCCCCTGCATCTGAGATTAATTTAGAATTTTAATTTTTACAGTTCTTCTTCCCCAGCGATATGCATCCGCTTTAGATGCAAAGAATACATCGATTTTATTCCCTTTTACGGAAGATCCTGTGTCAGCTGCTACAGCATACCCATAGCCTTCGACATAGACTTTCGTTCCTAGCGGGATGACACTAGGGTCAACGGCAATTACTTTAATATCTGGATTTGCTCGTAAATTAATCCCTGTTGCCGTATTACCTGAGCACCCACTGCAATTTGCTGTATAAGCAGTAGAAGTTACATACATTTCTTTTCCGCCAGACGGAGCTGTACCACGAGAAACTTGCTGTGCAACTACTTTTGTTCCAACAGCCACAACTTGATCTTGCTTTTCTTTTAAGGTCTTTTCAGAAAGTAGTTTTCTAGATACTTCTTTTCCATTTTCTAGAATGACTTCGTATTCTTTAGAAACTAAACCTTCTTGACCCTTCGTCATCACTTTTTCTGTTCCTTGGTTTAGGCTGCTATCCTTCTTGGATACAACAGCATAATTAATCGGTTCTTCCACTACATCGGTGACTTTTTCAACTCGGATGACATTGACAACCGTATTTGCTTTAACCGGTTCTTTAACATTTGGTTCAACGCGATCGAATTCATTTAGTGTAATTCCTTGCTGTGATAAAAAGTCAGCGACCGTAGTCGAAGTTGACCAAACCTTTTCCTCTTTACCGCCATCAACTAGCGTTAAAGCAAAAGCTTTATTGACTTCAATTTCAAGATCTTTTTTGATGACGTCATCTACCTTCGGATGTACCTCATCATATTCGCTCAGAGTGATATTTTGCTCTTTCAACAATTCTCCCACAGTATCTACTGTGGTCCAAACCGTTTTCTTCTCGTTATCTTTTACAATATGAACCTGTTTGGCCGGCTTCCAAACCACTTTTAAGTCGTTTTTAACCTTGGTGTTCTTTTCAGGAAACACATAGTCTTTTGAGTTTAGTGTTACATTTATTTCTTCTAGTAGCTCTTCAATCGTTGCTGCGTGTGTTTTAACTGTTTTTTCTTGACCATCAATTGTAAGTGCTACTGTTTTTTTCGTAGTTTCATAAATTAGGAACCCAAATGCGGCTGCAAATACTACGAAACTAGTAGCGATAATGGCCAGTTTCTTCTTACTCAAAGACTTGGAAAACAGGTTTTTCATGTTTTGAATCACGATGAAAAACGCCTCCTTCTCTCTCGGAGTGATTATATAGAGTATCTTGTCGGCTGTCAACCTAAACCTATCACTTGGAACGTATTCCCTATTATGCAAGAAGCTCAAGAGAAAGGAAAGAAAGACTTATCGACATGGTTATCCTATGAGAGGAAGGAGACTTGTAGAACTTTTTAGAATCGGAATTCATTTGGACAAGCTTTTTGATGATCCGACAAATTTCACTATCAATTTATGCCGAATAATTTCTTTGCATTGTTCGTTGTTACTTCTGCTACCTCTTCAAAAGAAATCCCCTTTATCTGAGCAATTTGTTCAGCCACTAACTTCACATAACTTGGTTCATTTCTTGTTCCCCGATGTGGATGAGGTGTTAAATAAGGGCAATCGGTTTCAATTAACAATTTCTCTAATGGGATCGCTTCTGCCACTTCTTTAGGTTTTTTTGCATTTTTAAAAGTAACTGGGCCACCTAAAGAAATATAGAAGTTCATATCAACGCATTCTTGCGCAACTTCCACGCTGCCACTGAAGCAATGCATGATTCCTCCCACATCTTTAGCATCCTCTTCCTTTAGAATCTCTACAATATCTGCTGTTGCATCACGATTATGAATAATAATTGGTAGATTCACTTTTTTTGCAAGTTGAATTTGCTTTCGGAATACTTCTTTTTGAACTTCTTTCGGGGATTTATCCCAATAGTAATCCAAACCCATTTCACCGATGGCGACTACTTTTGGATGATTTGCTAACTCTTCAATCCACTTTAAATCTTCATCTGTCATATCAATGGCATCAACTGGATGCCAGCCTACCGCTGCATAAATAAATGGATATTGATCAGTCAATTCCATCGCCCTTTTTATCGTTGGATGGTCAAAACCAACCACAACAATTTGTCCAACCCCTTCTCCTTTTGCTCTTTCTATAACCTCTTCTAAATCTTCATCGAATTGATTTGCATTTAAGTGAGCATGTGTATCAAACAACATATCCTAAACTCCTTCATTTTTAGTTGAACTTTTTCGGCAAAAATCTTCAAAAAAGGAAAAGCATAGCTCTATTTCGACGTATTGTTACACGTGAAACATTCCTATGCTTTCCTCTTTTGTCTTATTTTACCCGAGAACCAACGGGAAGTGATTCAGCAATTGTCGCTAGAGATAAGATATCCCCTTGTTTACCTGCTAATATCATTCCTTCAGAACGTTCTCCCCTTAGCGTAACTGGCTTAAGATTAGTCACACAAATAACTTTTCGACCGACAAGCTCTTCTGGCTTATAGTGCTGAGCAATTCCCGAAACAACCTGACGTTTTTCATAGCCTAAGTCAAGCTGTAGCTTTAATAATTTATCTGCTTTTTTAACTGGCTCTGCTTCTAGAATTTCAGCTACTCTTAGATCTACCTTCATAAAGTCATCAATTGCAATTTCTTCACTATCAGGCTTTTCAACAGCGGCTGGAGTCTCTTCTTCCTTCTCCTCAACAGGAGCTGATCCACCTTGCATTTTGGTCTTTATAAAATCAACCTCTTCATTCAAGTCTAGACGTGGGAAAATAGGATTCCCTTTTTCAACTTTCGTTCCTTCAGGTATGATTCCAAAGCTCTTTAAACTATCCCAAGAAGTGAACTCTTCTCCGCTCACATTTAACTGCTGGAAAATTTCTTTCGGTGTTTGTGTTAAGAACGGCTGTAACAGCACAGCAACTCTTCTTAGCGATTCAGCCAAATGAGTCATAACACTAGCTAACTCCTCATTCTTTGCCTCATCCTTCGCTAATACCCAAGGCTGTGTTTCATCAATGTACTTATTTGTACGACTAACAAGCTGCCAAATGGTCGTTAAGGCAACAGAAAACTCCATTTTTTCCATCGCTTCTTCGTATTTTTCAACGGTTTCTTTATTTAATTCAAGCAAACTCCTGTCAAATTCGCCAGCAGAGCCTTTGTAAACTGGAACAGTTCCATCAAAATACTTATTGATCATCGCAACAGTTCGGTTTAAAAGATTTCCAAGATCGTTTGCAAGGTCAAAATTAATTCTCTCAACAAAGCCCTCTGGAGTGAATACGCCATCAGAGCCGAACGGTACTTCTCTTAATAGATAGTAGCGAAGGGCATCTAAGCCATAGCGATCAATCAACGTCACTGGATCGACTACATTTCCTTTAGACTTTGACATTTTGCCATCTTTCATTAATAGCCAGCCATGGGCAAACACTTTTTTCGGAAGTGGTAGATCTAATGCCATTAATAAGATTGGCCAGTAGATTGTGTGGAAACGTACAATTTCTTTTCCAATAAGGTGAACATTTGCTGGCCAATAATTTAAGTATTTAGAGTCATTTTCAGTTCCATAGCCAAGAGCAGTAATATAATTTGATAATGCATCAATCCAAACATAGACTACATGTTTAGGGTTATTTGGAACCTTTACTCCCCAATCAAATGTTGTTCTTGAAACAGCCAAATCTTCAAGACCTGGTTTAATAAAATTATTTATCATCTCATTCTTACGAGATTCAGGTTGGATGAACTCTGGATTCTCTTCGTAATATTGGAGAAGACGATCGGCATATTTACTTACCTTGAAGAAATAGGACTCTTCTTTTACTTTTTCAACAGAACGTGAGCAATCTGGGCAATTTCCATTTACTAATTGTCTTTCTGTAAAAAAAGATTCACAAGGAGTGCAATACCAGCCTTCATATTGATCGAGATAGATATCGCCTTGCTCAACTAAACGAGCAAAAATTTTCTCAACAATTTGCTTATGACGATCTTCAGTTGTACGGATAAAGTCATCGTATGAAATGTCGAGTTTCTTCCAAAGATCTTGTATTCCTTCCACAATCTCATCTACATATTGTTGAGGAGTAACACCCTTTTCTTCTGCTTTTTGCTGAATTTTTTGTCCATGCTCATCTGTACCTGTTAAATACATTACATCAAACCCGCGCAGGCGCTTATAGCGAGCCATTGCATCCCCTGCAACCGTTGTATAGGCATGTCCAATGTGGAGATTTCCACTTGGATAATAGATCGGCGTTGTGATGTAAAACGTCTTTAATTTATCTTCCATTATACTTTTTCCTCCCTTTAAGGATATGTAAGAAAAGCGCTGAAGCTAGACAATGCACTAACTTTGAGAACTTATACCTTCTTAACTTCTAAGAAAAGACTTCAGTCACATTTAACTAGAAAATCTTCCAGCTTAAACAATTGTTCTTATGAAACAGTAGATAGCAACGTTTAAGTTAGTAAGAGTAACAAAAAACCTCGCCCAATAGGACGAGGCCGGAATGTTCAAACTATGAATCATCGTGCCAAGCTTGGGCCATGTTCATTCAGTTGTTACACTCGTCATCATATCCTCTTATATCATCAAAATATACCTAAAAATTAGAAAATGTGCAACTAGATGAAGCCCTCTGAAACAAATTAAACTAACGACTAATTGGCGGGATCTCTTTTAATCCAAATGAGCCTAAAAAATATTCGCTATCCCCAGAAATTCATTAGTCCATTCGAATGATATTTGTGTCGAATAAAACAAAGAAAATTGTCGTTTATTGTCGAATTGTCGATTGGTGGCAATACTATTGTAAGATAATCTTCACTATAAGAATAGAAAACATTGGAAGTCTTTGAAGCCACTCAACATCCAAAACCCTAATATACCAACATTTTTTATAGACCAAAATTTTCTATATAATTTTCATTAAAAGTAATTGACGTTTATGGGAATGGCTGGTATTATTAACTCAACCGAAAAAAATGTCGAATAATGACGAAACTATATAAAATATAATTAGGTTAAATTGAGAGGAGTAACAAAATTATGAAATCTACTGGTATTGTTCGTAAAGTTGATGAGCTAGGTCGTGTGGTAATTCCAATCGAATTAAGACGTACTCTTGGAATCGCGGAGAAAGATGCACTTGAAATCTATGTTGATGACGATCGCATCATCCTTAAAAAATATAAGCCAAACATGACTTGCCAAGTAACTGGTGAAGTATCTGATGATAACATTTCACTAGCTGGTGGTAAGTTAATTCTTAGCCGTGAAGGTGCTGAGCAATTACTTTCTGAAATCCAAAACAGCTTTAAATAATAGTTGATTATACAAAAAGAGCTTCTCTTTTGAGAGAAGCTCTTTTTTCCATTATTGTTCAATATGAAATGCATGGTACACATCTCGTTTGTTCATTTCACGCTCTTTAGCTACTTGCTTAATAGCTTCTTTTGAATTCATCCCTTTTTCTTCTATATAATATGTGACATGATCCGAAAGGGACAGCATTTCCCACCAATGTTGTTCATTTTGAAAAGCCTCTCGCTTTCCTTCAACGATGATACAGAATTCCCCTCGAACATCATCTGTATTTGCCCATTGAATCGCTTCCGAAATCGTCCCACGGATAAACTCCTCGAATTTCTTTGTTAGCTCTCTGCAAAGTGCGATGGTCCGGTCTCCAAAGGTTTCCTCCATTAATTGCAATGTTTCCTTTAATCGGTGAGGAGCCTCATAGAAAATAATACTCCCCATTTGATGTGATAAAACCTCTAATTCTTTGCGCTTTTCTTTTTTATTTCTTGGCAAAAAGCCATAAAAGTAAAATGGTTGTGTATCAAGACCAGATGCAATTAAAGCGGTTAAGGCTGCATTTGCACCTGGAAGTGGAACAACTGCTATCTTTTGCTCAATCGCTGCCTGGACCAACTCAAATCCCGGGTCAGATATGGTAGGCATTCCTGCATCACTAACTAGTGCTATTTTTTCCCCATCATGCAGCTTTGTTAATAGCTTTTCACCGCTTACTTCCTTATTATGCTCATGATAGCTTATTACTGGGGTTGTAATTTCAAAGTAGTTACACAGCTTCTTTGTATTTCTAGTATCCTCAGCTGCAATCCAGCTCGCTTCTTTCAGCATGCGGATGGCACGATAGCTCATATCCTCTAAGTTTCCTATTGGAGTAGGGACAAGGTATAAAATCCCTTTCTGTTCTTCATTTTCAAAGCTTTTTTGCTGCCACATAATAACCACCTGTTTCCTTCATTAAGAAATCTTCCTTCTTTTTCCGAGACCATTGTTTAAAGGTATATTCCGCCTTTAGTGCCTCCCCTTTATTAGGGTAAGCTTTAGAGTATACCACCATGACTGGTCCTCTACCTCTTGTATATTTCGCACCTTTTCCCTCATTATGCTGCTTCACTCGTCTTTCTAAATCATTGGTATAGCCACCATAGAAGCTCCCATCCTGGCAAAGAAGCACATAAAAAAAGTGACTATTGCTTTCCATATAAAATTTCTCTTATTTCTGGTGAATATTCATTTCCTTCATTATATACAACAAGTGGAGGTAGAATTTTCAGGTCTGGATTTCCATCCTTTATTGCTTCTATTAATAATGTGTTGGCTTCTTTTCCCGCTTTCGGATAAACGAACTGAATCCGCTTTGGCTCCAGTCGATACTTTCGCATGAGGGTCACAATATCTAATAAGCGACCTGGACGGTGTACAAATGCGACTTTACCACCTTGTTTCACAAGCTGGCTCGAAGCAGCAATTGCATCTTCTAATGTACAGTGTATTTCGTGTCTTGCAATGGCTAAATGCTCATTTTCATTGATTTCTTCCTTAGAGGGGGTAGGGAAATAAGGTGGATTACATGTCACTACGTCATATTTCCCGTAGCCTAATATGTTCGGCATCTCCTTTAAATCCCCATGAATCATATGTAAACGATTTTGTAGCTCATTATATTCAATACTTCTCACGGCCATATCGTATAGCCTTTCCTGGATTTCTACCCCTGTAATTGTACCTTTGGATCTCTTGCTTAAAAATAAAGGAATGACTCCATTCCCACTGCAAAGATCGAGCAAATTTCCCCTTTGAATTGGCACATATACAAAACGTGCTAACAGAACGGCATCCAGTGAAAAAGCAAATACAGAAGGACTCTGAATAATTCTTAAATCCTCAGCTAATAAGTAATCTAACCGCTCATCGCCCTTTAATTCAATCATCTTTCTTCCTCCAACAACTTCCTTATCATATAGTTAGCCCAATTCTTTGAAAAAATAGCCTTCCTTATGAAAAGGAAGGCTGATGAAAATTTTTTTTATTTCTTATTCAAGAAGGATAAGCAGAACAGACAATCTCCCTCTGTTCTAGGACTCCCGAAATGTAAATTACAAATATGAAAGCCCTCTTGATATAACCGTGCCAAATTGTCATACCCCTCACCAATATCGATGATTTTTTCATCATTGGGTGGACTTGCTTTTCCTTTTTTATGATTTCGAACATTTTTGCGATTTATCTCTTCAAATTCAGTTGTTTTCTCAAGCCGTCGTCTCAAATGGTCATTTTCCAGCTTTAAAGAGTTATTCTCTTCTAGAATTTCCGCCAAATGCTGCTTTAACTCACCAAGCTGTCTATATAGTTGTCCAATTTGTTCTTCCATATTACTTACTGAGTCAAAGATTTCTTTTTTATCCACGAATTCCACCTCATTAATCTGTGGATTGTACAGACATTGTGCCCTCTTTCATAATCTCTTCCAACGTATATTCTAGGACCCGTTCTCTCTCGGGTACTTCCACTTGAAGAACTCGTTCTAAAATATTTAAACCAACCACTTTTCCTACCCCATCTGGTGTGGCAATTGTCTCTCCAATATCAGGTAGCTGTTCTTTAGCTGTTTCATACTCATCATTTTCATACTTTAAACAGCACATTAAGCGCCCGCAGAGACCAGATATTTTCGTAGGGTTTAGTGAAAGGCTTTGATCTTTTGCCATTTTAATAGATACTGGCTCAAAATCACCTAGGAATGTAGAGCAGCAAAGCATTCTCCCGCATGGGCCAATTCCACCGAGCATTTTCGCCTCATCTCGAACTCCGATTTGTCGTAGCTCAATCCTAGTTCGGAAAATAGCCGCTAAATCCTTTACCAGCTCACGGAAATCGACTCTCCCATCAGCTGTAAAATAAAAAATGACTTTATTTCGATCAAAAGTGTACTCAACATCAACTAGCTTCATATCTAACTGATGTGTGATCACCTTCTCACAGCATACCTCATAGGCTTCTTTAGCCGCCTCTTTATTCTCTTCGACAATTAATCGATCCTTTTGATCTGCAATTCTTAGAACCTTTTTTAAAGGAAGAACTACATCATGCTCCTCCACCTGCTTACGAGCTAGTACGACCTTTCCATACTCAACGCCCCTTACAGTTTCTACGATTACAAAATCGTCCTTTTCAATTGAAAGATCTCCGGGATCAAAATAATATATCTTACCCGCTTTTTTAAAGCGTATTCCTACAACATCATACAAATGTAGATCCCTCCTGCAATTTTAACACAAGCTGTTCCATCAACAGCTGCGGATTCATATTTGCATGCAGCTTTCTCTTTGCATCCAAAATAGCTGTCATCTGCTCTGTGAGACGACGTCCGGACGTTTGTAATGCATATTGCTCTAAACGGCTTTTTTCCTTGAGAAAAACAACCTGACTTGTCTTGTCTAGCTGTATATATAATAAATCTTTAAAAATAAGAAGTAGTAGATCTAGACCTCGATCAAACTGTTCTTTTTCTTTAAAGTGCAAAAACCAATCCTCTTGAAGACTAACCATCGCTTCTAACGGATTCTTCTTCAGCACTTCATATAATTTTAACACTATTTTTTGTGCTTGTGCAAACCAATCATCACGACTTAGCTCGACAGCCTCTTCTAAATTATTGGTAAGTTGGGCAAGTAATGGAGAAAGCGATTCCGAGACTCCACTCGCTCCAAGCTGTTCAATCATGCCTTTTGTAGATAGCGGCTGAAATGTGATGCTCTGACATCGAGATAGAATCGTAGGAAGGATCCTTTGAGCCTGTTCCGTTACTAATATGGCAACCGTATCAGAATGAGGCTCTTCAAGAAACTTTAAGAGGCTATTCGCTGCGTTAACTGTCATTTTATCTGCGTGGATAATCGTGTAGATTTTCTTTCTAGATTCGACCCCTGTCTTGGAGAATTCTGCTTGCAATGATTGAATCTGCTGTTTTTTAATTGAAAGTCCATCAGGCTCTAATAAATGAATATCAGGGTGATTCCCATGATTAATTCGCTTACAATTAGAACAGACTTCACAAGGCTTTACCCCATCAATTGGGTTATCACAGAATAAGCTTTTGGCAATCAGCACACTTACATCCTTCTTGCCAGTTCCTCTCATCCCTTCAAATAAATAAGCGTGGGCAAGCCTCCCCTTCTGTATGCTATTCTTAAACATTTTTAACACATTAGGCTGCACTTCTTCAAGCTGATCCCACGTTTTTGCCAAACCTATCACTCACTTACGTTTACAAGTTTATTAGAAATCCATTAACCTCATTTTAGAATTGATGAAACTGATCTACTGGTAGAACGAATACGGTAGCTCCACCGACTTCAACTTCAACAGGATATGGAACATAAGAATCCGCATTCCCTCCCATTGGGGAAACGGGTGCGACCATTTGCTCTCGCGATTGACAGTTGTCCTTAATAATTTGCAAACACTTATCAACTCGGATGTCTTCCGTTCCAACCATAAATGTCGTGTTTCCAGATTTCAAGAATCCACCTGTACTAGCCATCTTTGTGGCACGAAAATTATGATCTAACAATGCATTTAAAAGTCGATTACTGTCCTGGTCTTGAATTACTGCTAAAATAAGCTTCATATTCCACTACCCCTTTCACTATTCTCTACCGATTGGTCTTTTCATTTATTATAACAGCTATTTTCATTTGAAACAGAGGTTTCAAATGGATCACAGTTGGAAATTTCATTATGCTTGGATAAATTCCTTAATTCTACGAAGTGCTACTTCATAGACAACATCTAATGACGGGGATGCATCAATAAGAAAGATACGATTGGGAAACTTGTTCATTAATATATAGTAGCCTTCTCTCACTTTATGATGGAAATCTAGATTTTCTAAATCTAACCGATTAATCTCCCTTCCTTTGTTTTTTTGAATACGCGAAAAACCTACTTCCGGTTCTAAATCAAAATACAGGGTTAGATTCGGCATCATATCTGCTACAGCAAATTGATTAATTGAGAATACCTCATCTATTCCTAATCCCCTCGCATACCCTTGGTACGCTAAAGAACTATCGATAAAACGATCGCACAACACAATTGCTCCTTGCTCAAGTGCAGGTCGTACTTTTTCAACCAAATGTTGCCTTCTTGCAGCCGCATAAAGAAGGGCTTCTGTTCGGGAATCCATGCTCGTATGGCTTGGATCCAAAATCACCTTTCGAATTTTCTCCGCTATTTCAATCCCACCAGGCTCTCTCGTTTGCATAATAGGAAATCCTTCTTCTGCAAGCTCCTTTGCTAATCGTTCAATAAGCGTTGTTTTACCTGCTCCTTCTGGGCCTTCTATCGTAATAAATAATCCATGCTTCATCGTAAACCTCCAGGTGCTATTTTCTTATATATATACGGTAATATTCCCTTGCTTCAAACCAGCTCCACCTTGAAACCTTGCTCCTTTTTCAAGCAAATATACAAGGTGAACTACTGCTGCCTCTGTAATCTCTTCTCCTGGAAAAAGAAGAGGAATTCCAGGTGGATATGGGGTAATTAATTCTCCAGAGATAAGTCCTACGGCTTCTGAAATTGGTACGGATCTCTTCTCTCTTGATTTTTGCTCCTCAAAGCCGACAGCTAATTGACTAACTGCTGGCTGAAGCTTCCGAATCTCAAGTCTCTTATCCGTCTGGCCTTCAGGCAGCTTGCTACAAGCACGACTAATACTTGATACAATTTCATTAAATGGAAAGTCCACATTTGCTTTTAGAAAAGGGAGAACGAGCAGTACATTATTAGGGTCTGCTAATTCGGTGAATACCCCTTCTTTTTCGAAAAGTTGCTGTAATTCAAACCCACTCACAGATGTCGTGGATTGAATAGTCAGCTTCAGGGGATCCACACGTTGAATAGGACCTTCTAACACACGTATTCCCATTATCCTATTAAGCTTACTCTTAAGCTGAAGAAATCGCTGGTTTAGATCATCCAGGTCTCGATCTGTTATTTGACTTAAATACCTTCTAGCCACATCAAGTGAGGCCATGATCGGATATGAAGGACTACTTGATTGTAATATTCGTAAATAACGGGTGAGTTTTTCTAATGACACAAACTGACTATTAAAATGAAGAAAAGATCCCATTGTCATAGCAGGCAATGTTTTATGGGCTGATTGAACAATCACATCTGCACCTAATTCCGTAGCAGATTCAGGAAATATTCCCCCGCTTATAAAATGGGCTCCATGTGCTTCATCGACTAATACTGGTATACCAAATCGGTGAGCTAATTCGATTATCCCCCTCAGATCAAACACCATTCCATAATAGTTCGGATAAGTTAGGATAATTGCCTTTGCTTTTGGAAACGATTCGATTGCTTCCTTAACAGTCTCTAAAGTAACACCTCCAGCTACTTTCCAGTCTGGATCATATACTGGTTCAACAAAAAGAGGATCTGCCTTTGCTAATTGGATACCATTCAAAATCGACTTATGACAATTCCGCTGGACTATTACTTCATCCCCTTCTTCTAGGGTAGCCATGATCATTGCTAAGTTTCCAACGGTTGACCCATTTATTAAGAAGAAGCTATTCTCTACTCCATACAGATTTGCCAGTAGCTCCTCTGCCTCAAGAATTACACTCTCAGGAGAATGGAGATCATCTAGTAATGTTAGTTCCGTAACATCGGTTTGTAAAATATCGCCAAAGAGCTCTTTGTATTCTGACGGAAAGTTCATTCCATTTTTGTGTCCAGGGACATGTAAAGATATGGTTTTCATGTCTCGATGCTGTTTTAATACATCATATAAAGGAGTCCTTAATTGGTCCATGTACTATTCCTCATTATTTTTATCTAGTATCTCATTTATTTTACCAACTCTTTAGGCTGAACACCATAAAGCATCATAATTCATCGTGATAAAAGAGCTACCGAAAAAAAGAATAAGCCATAGCGAAATTATTTCGGTTAGACATACACCCAAACGAAAATTCTTTCATAGAATATAAATCAAGTAATCTCTTTTGAGTTGAATTTTCATAATTTTGCATACAATCATAGAAACTTGGGCAGAATAGGTGTATGGAGGTGGAGCAAATGGGTTTGCTATTAACTGAAAATCATCTGGGGGAAACGTGTGTCGTATGCGAGCAGACTAAATATAAAGGGATTCATCTATACACTTCTTTTATCTGCTTGGACTGTGAAAAAGAACTAATTACAACAGATACAAGCAATCCAAAATATAAATATTTTTTAAATCAACTACGAAAAATTAATACACCTGAGATTTATTCTTGAGTCTACACTTTTAGCTCCCTATGGTGGAGCTTTATTTATTTTTCGGAATTGATTAAGTAGTGAGCAGGTGTCACTCGCTTTTTGAGGATACCCACTCCTATTCAACGAGGGTTTGCTCCAGTTTCACATATACTCGCCCAGTAGAGGCCTCCTACCGCTCGTTATGGGGCGTTCTATCGACGAATGACCTCATTCATTATTTGATTCTTAACACGAAAAAAGCAGCTCAGATTGAGCTGCTTTTTGTTGCCTGGCGACGTCCTACTCTCACAAGGGGACAGCCCCTAACTACCATCGGCGCTGAGAAACTTAACTTCCGTGTTCGGCATGGGAACGGGTGTGACCTTCTCGCCTTCATCACCAGACTATTTTAATTTGAGGTTTGTTCCCTCAAAACTAGATAATGTATAGAAGAAAGAATTACGGTAATGCCATTGAATTGACTAGTCCAGCTACGGCTCCTACCTTCTATCGAAGTTGTACAGTCGCCTTCGCTTTCTTATTTGGTTAAGTCCTCGATCGATTAGTATCAGTCAGCTCCACATGTCACCATGCTTCCACCTCTGACCTATCAACCTGATCATCTTTCAGGGATCTTACTAGCTTGCGCTATGGGAAATCTCATCTTGAGGGGGGCTTCATGCTTAGATGCTTTCAGCACTTATCCCTTCCGCACATAGCTACCCAGCGATGCCTTTGGCAAGACAACTGGTACACCAGCGGTGCGTCCATCCCGGTCCTCTCGTACTAAGGACAGCTCCTCTCAAATTTCCTACGCCCACGACGGATAGGGACCGAACTGTCTCACGACGTTCTGAACCCAGCTCGCGTACCGCTTTAATGGGCGAACAGCCCAACCCTTGGGACCGACTACAGCCCCAGGATGCGATGAGCCGACATCGAGGTGCCAAACCTCCCCGTCGATGTGGACTCTTGGGGGAGATAAGCCTGTTATCCCCGGGGTAGCTTTTATCCGTTGAGCGATGGCCCTTCCATGCGGAACCACCGGATCACTAAGCCCGACTTTCGTCCCTGCTCGACTTGTAGGTCTCGCAGTCAAGCTCCCTTGTGCCTTTACACTCTACGAATGATTTCCAACCATTCTGAGGGAACCTTTGGGCGCCTCCGTTACTCTTTAGGAGGCGACCGCCCCAGTCAAACTGCCCACCTGACACTGTCTCCCGCCCCGATCAGGGGCGTGGGTTAGAATTTCAATACAGCCAGGGTAGTATCCCACCAATGCCTCCACCGAAGCTGGCGCTCCGGCTTCCAAGGCTCCTACCTATCCTGTACAAGCTGTACCAAAATTCAATATCAGGCTACAGTAAAGCTCCACGGGGTCTTTCCGTCCTGTCGCGGGTAACCTGCATCTTCACAGGTACTATAATTTCACCGAGTCTCTCGTTGAGACAGTGCCCAGATCGTTACGCCTTTCGTGCGGGTCGGAACTTACCCGACAAGGAATTTCGCTACCTTAGGACCGTTATAGTTACGGCCGCCGTTTACTGGGGCTTCGATTCAGAGCTTCGCTTACGCTAACCCCTCCTCTTAACCTTCCAGCACCGGGCAGGCGTCAGCCCCTATACTTCGCCTTGCGGCTTTGCAGAGACCTGTGTTTTTGCTAAACAGTCGCCTGGGCCTATTCACTGCGGCTTTTCAGGGCTATTCACCCTAAAAAGCACCCCTTCTCCCGAAGTTACGGGGTCATTTTGCCGAGTTCCTTAACGAGAGTTCTCTCGCTCACCTTAGGATTCTCTCCTCGCCTACCTGTGTCGGTTTGCGGTACGGGCACCTTTTTCCTCGCTAGAGGCTTTTCTTGGCAGTGTGGAATCAGGAACTTCGGTACTTTATTTCCCTCGCCATCACAGCTCCGCCTTATGGTAACGGGATTTGCCTCGTTACCGGCCTAACTGCTTGGACGCGCATATCCAACAGCGCGCTTACCCTATCCTCCTGCGTCCCCCCATTGCTCAAACGGAAAAGAGGTGGTACAGGAATATCAACCTGTTGTCCATCGCCTACGCTTTTCAGCCTCGGCTTAGGTCCCGACTAACCCTGAGCGGACGAGCCTTCCTCAGGAAACCTTAGGCATTCGGTGGATGGGATTCTCACCCATCTTTCGCTACTCATACCGGCATTCTCACTTCTAAGCGCTCCACCAGTCCTTGCGGTCTAGCTTCAACGCCCTTAGAACGCTCTCCTACCACTGACATCGTAGATGTCAATCCACAGCTTCGGTGATACGTTTAGCCCCGGTACATTTTCGGCGCGGAGTCACTCGACCAGTGAGCTATTACGCACTCTTTAAATGGTGGCTGCTTCTAAGCCAACATCCTGGTTGTCTAAGCAACTCCACATCCTTTTCCACTTAACGTATACTTTGGGACCTTAGCTGGTGGTCTGGGCTGTTTCCCTTTCGACTACGGATCTTATCACTCGCAGTCTGACTCCCATGGATAAGTCTTTGGCATTCGGAGTTTATCTGAATTCGGTAACCCGATGGGGGCCCCTAGTCCAAACAGTGCTCTACCTCCAAGACTCTTACTACATGAGGCTAGCCCTAAAGCTATTTCGGAGAGAACCAGCTATCTCCAAGTTCGATTGGAATTTCTCCGCTACCCACACCTCATCCCCGCACTTTTCAACGTGCGTGGGTTCGGGCCTCCATCCAGTGTTACCTGGACTTCACCCTGGACATGGGTAGATCACCTGGTTTCGGGTCTACGACCACATACTCATTCGCCCTATTCAGACTCGCTTTCGCTACGGCTCCGTCTATCCAACTTAACCTTGCATGTAATCGTAACTCGCCGGTTCATTCTACAAAAGGCACGCTATCACCCATTAACGGGCTCTAACTACTTGTAGGCACACGGTTTCAGGATCTTTTTCACTCCCCTTCCGGGGTGCTTTTCACCTTTCCCTCACGGTACTGGTTCACTATCGGTCACTAGGGAGTATTTAGCCTTGGGAGATGGTCCTCCCAGCTTCCGACGGGATTTCACGTGTCCCGCCGTACTCAGGATCCACTCAAGAGGGAACGAAGTTTCAACTACAGGGTTGTTACCTTCTCTGACCAGCCTTTCCAGGCTTGTTCGTTTACTCCGTTCCTTTGTAACTCCGTATAGAGTGTCCTACAACCCCAAGAGGCAAGCCTCTTGGTTTGGGCTAATCCCGTTTCGCTCGCCGCTACTCAGGGAATCGCATTTGCTTTCTCTTCCTCCGGGTACTTAGATGTTTCAGTTCCCCGGGTCTGCCTTCCATATCCTATGTATTCAGATAAGGATTCCATCCCATTACGGATAGAGGGTTTCCCCATTCGGAAATCTCCGGATCAAAGCTTACTTACAGCTCCCCGAAGCATATCGGTGTTAGTACCGTCCTTCATCGGCTCCTAGTGCCAAGGCATTCACCGTGCGCCCTTTCTAACTTAACCTATAAGCTTTCAATACACATCGCATCTCTTCGTCAGCTTCCTTCGCTCCGCTCCTCATGTACGTAAGTACATTCCGGTGCTCACTCAGTTGCTTCCTCGACCTGCTCGTGTCTTGAAACCTTCTAATTTCTTGTTTAGAGAAAATCTTAAGATTGGCGATTACTCGGTAATTCTTTATTGTCTAGCTTCGGCTCCTAACTTCTCGGTCGTTTCGATCCGCCCTCACAAATCCAAAAACAGGATTTGCATGGTCAGCTCTCCGACGGACAGGGCGTCCTAGTGTCGACGTTGCCACAGGATGTGGCGCTTTTAGTCGACCAACGTCTGTCGAAGTTGAACAGTCGCCTACGCCTTTCAATTTGGTTTCTTCTATATTTCATTATCTAGTTTTCAAGGAACAAGTTTGGTGGAGCCTAGCGGGATCGAACCGCTGACCTCCTGCGTGCAAGGCAGGCGCTCTCCCAGCTGAGCTAAGGCCCCGTTATGAATGGTGGGCCTAAATGGACTCGAACCATCGACCTCACGCTTATCAGGCGTGCGCTCTAACCAGCTGAGCTATAGGCCCACATAACAGAATATTTCTATTAAATTGAAAGATTGCTCTCTCAAAACTAAACGAACCATAAGCGTCAACTTTCATGTAAATATCCTTAGAAAGGAGGTGATCCAGCCGCACCTTCCGATACGGCTACCTTGTTACGACTTCACCCCAATCATCTGTCCCACCTTAGGCGGCTGGCTCCAAAAGGTTACCCCACCGACTTCGGGTGTTACAAACTCTCGTGGTGTGACGGGCGGTGTGTACAAGGCCCGGGAACGTATTCACCGCGGCATGCTGATCCGCGATTACTAGCGATTCCGGCTTCATGCAGGCGAGTTGCAGCCTGCAATCCGAACTGAGAATGGTTTTATGGGATTGGCTAAACCTCGCGGTCTTGCAGCCCTTTGTACCATCCATTGTAGCACGTGTGTAGCCCAGGTCATAAGGGGCATGATGATTTGACGTCATCCCCACCTTCCTCCGGTTTGTCACCGGCAGTCACCTTAGAGTGCCCAACTGAATGCTGGCAACTAAGATCAAGGGTTGCGCTCGTTGCGGGACTTAACCCAACATCTCACGACACGAGCTGACGACAACCATGCACCACCTGTCATCCTGTCCCCCGAAGGGGAACGCCCTATCTCTAGGGTTGTCAGGAGATGTCAAGACCTGGTAAGGTTCTTCGCGTTGCTTCGAATTAAACCACATGCTCCACCGCTTGTGCGGGCCCCCGTCAATTCCTTTGAGTTTCAGTCTTGCGACCGTACTCCCCAGGCGGAGTGCTTAATGCGTTAGCTGCAGCACTAAAGGGCGGAAACCCTCTAACACTTAGCACTCATCGTTTACGGCGTGGACTACCAGGGTATCTAATCCTGTTCGCTCCCCACGCTTTCGCGCCTCAGCGTCAGTTACAGACCAGAGAGTCGCCTTCGCCACTGGTGTTCCTCCACATCTCTACGCATTTCACCGCTACACGTGGAATTCCACTCTCCTCTTCTGCACTCAAGTTCCCCAGTTTCCAATGACCCTCCACGGTTGAGCCGTGGGCTTTCACATCAGACTTAAGGAACCGCCTGCGCGCGCTTTACGCCCAATAATTCCGGACAACGCTTGCCACCTACGTATTACCGCGGCTGCTGGCACGTAGTTAGCCGTGGCTTTCTGGTTAGGTACCGTCAAGGTACCGCCCTATTCGAACGGTACTTGTTCTTCCCTAACAACAGAGTTTTACGATCCGAAAACCTTCATCACTCACGCGGCGTTGCTCCGTCAGACTTTCGTCCATTGCGGAAGATTCCCTACTGCTGCCTCCCGTAGGAGTCTGGGCCGTGTCTCAGTCCCAGTGTGGCCGATCACCCTCTCAGGTCGGCTACGCATCGTTGCCTTGGTGAGCCGTTACCTCACCAACTAGCTAATGCGCCGCGGGCCCATCTATAAGTGATAGCCGAAGCCATCTTTCAGAATCCTAACATGTGTTAGGAGCCATTATCCGGTATTAGCCCCGGTTTCCCGGAGTTATCCCAGTCTTATAGGCAGGTTGCCCACGTGTTACTCACCCGTCCGCCGCTAATCTTTAAAAGCAAGCTTTTAAAGATCCGCTCGACTTGCATGTATTAGGCACGCCGCCAGCGTTCGTCCTGAGCCAGGATCAAACTCTCCATAAAAGAGTATTGATTAGCTCAATAGTTAAAACAAATTAAAACGTTGACGTTATGGTTCGTTTAGTTTTCAAAGAACAATCATCGTCGCCGAGAAGCGACCTTATTAATATAACACGTTGTCTCTACCGAGTCAATAGTTATTTTAACTTTTTGTTTTTCTGTTATTGTCTCAATGCGACAACGAAAATAATCATAACACCTATTTATTATACCGTCAACATAATTTTAATATTTTATATGATTTTATTGATAATTATATATTTCCTTCATATTAATAGATTAAAAACACCAGTTTTCTAATAAATAACCCTAACCGACACTATATGAGTCTATAGTCATATCAGGAAATGCTTGTGATACAACGTTAAGATATATGAGATATTCTATTTCCCTTTTAAAGGCACACTTTCTTGCTACGCTACCTATTCTAGGTACTAACATTGAAAACTGAACAAAAGCTCAGTGCGCCCTTTGTCAGGCTAAAGCAAGTAAGACAGTCTAGAATAGAAGGCGTTCTTCTCCTTCTATTCTAAATTAGCTTGTGACCGGGAGGGCTGACGTCGAATGGTTATCAACAAATGATCAATTTCATACTTTCTTAAGCAATAAAAAGGAACCTACAATACGGTTCCTTTTCTCATATGATCCAAGTTTGTATGGCTACTAAAGCAAATAAGCCAGGTATTCCAAGAAAGCCAGATACAGCAGAAGTGATAAGATTAATCGGTACATGAATGCCAAATTGATTTCCAAAAGCATTTAAGAAGAATAAAAATAGTGCACCAATTAGAACCTTAATCATTCCTTGTCCTACAAACCGGAGTGGTTTAAAGGGGGTACCGACTAGTAATAGTACTAATATGAGACCGCCCAATATCGAAATAATTGTAATTGGTTCCAAAGAAAAACCTCCCTTTAGACAACTTGTACTACTATGACTGTATGACAAGTAGATACAAATTAGAACGAAAGAGAGGACGTGCTTTTAATTATATTTTTTTATGGAGGTATTTCTTAATTTCGCTTCTTTAAATAGAAAGAAATATTTCGCCTCAGCTACTTTCGCTTGAGTAACAACTTCCTCAGAAGGATCAAAGCTTTTTTCAACAAGTGTCTTCTGGTTAGACCAATCCTTTTTTAACCCATCTAACTGGTCTAATAGCAACTCATCAAATTCTTTTCGAAGCCAACCTTTTTTCCGAAATAACATGATATTGTCCTCCGCTGTTAAACTTCTCTTCTGCCTTCAAGTGCTTTCGAAAGTGTTACCTCATCAGCATATTCAAGGTCTCCACCAACTGGTAATCCATGTGCGATCCGTGTAATGCGAATGCCAGATGGCTTTAATAGGCGTGAAATATACATAGCTGTTGCTTCACCTTCAATGTTAGGATTAGTTGCCAAAATAACTTCTTCGACCGTTTCATCTTGTAATCTTTTGAGAAGATCAGGAATGTTTATATCTTCAGGACCTATTCCATCCATTGGAGAAATGCAACCATGAAGGACATGATATAGACCATTGAATTCCTTCATCTTCTCCATGGCAATAACATCCTTTGGATCTTGTACAACACAAATAACTGTTCGATCCCTGCGCTGGTCTTCACAAATGTAGCAAGGATCTTGATCTGTAATGTGTCCGCATACAGAGCAATAGGTTAAATTCCGTTTGGCATTTACTAATGCTTTTGCGAAATCTAAGACTGTATCTTCTTTCATACTTAATACAAAAAAAGCCAGACGAGCGGCCGTTTTTGGGCCGATACCTGGCAATTTCATAAAGCTATCAATTAGCTTTGATATCGGTTCAGGATAATGCATATCGATTCCCTCCTAGAACATTCCTGGAAGGTTCATTCCTTTAGTGAATTGTCCCATTGTTTGATTTGTTAGTTCATCTGCCTTTTTAAGAGCATCGTTAGTAGCAGCTAACACAAGATCTTGTAACATTTCTACATCTTCAGGATCTACTACTTCTTCTTTAATTGTTACTTCTAATACTTCTTTATGTCCACTAACGATGACAGTTACCATACCACCGCCAGCTGTACCCTCAATTCTTTTTTCTCCTAACTCTTCTTGAGCCTCAGCCATTTTCTTTTGCATTTTTTGCATTTGCTTCATCATATTTTGCATATTACCCATTCCACGCATGTGTTGTACCTCCTAATATTATTCTTTAATTTCAATTAAATCTGCACCAAATAGTTTCTTAGCTTCAGCGATAAGCGGTTCTTCCTCTACTTGCATAGCATCAGAATGCGAATCATCTTCCTGCTGATCCTTTAAAAACTCTTGGCGAACTTTCTGCCATGGTTCTTCAGGAATCCCTAATGCTTGAATTCTCTTGCCTAAAAGCTCGTAAAGAACATTTGAAAGGACTTCGAGAAATTTGGCATTCTCCATGGCCATTTGGCAATGGATCTCATATTTAAATTTAATTATAACTGCATTTTCAGATGCCGCTACAGGCTCAGCTTCATTCAGAAGAGCTGCTTGCGAACGCATTTGGTTATTAACGAGAAGGTTTAACATCTCGCCCCATCGACTTTTTAATTGCACTAAGTCTTGCTTAGTTGCATTTTTTAAGATTTCTTTTATTTTCCCCATCGGGACTTGAACGCCTTTTCGTGACGCTCGTGCTGGTTTCTTTTGAGCAGAAACAGAGGGTTGTTCCTCAGACTGAACAGAAATTCCATTCTGCTTAAGCTGCTGTAGCTCTTTTTCTAATTCATTTACTCTATTTAACAAAGTATCTATCTGTGGTAAAGCTTGATGATTCACGTTCTTCTCACTTTGACAAAGCTTTACAATAGCAACCTCTAAGAAAATTCTTGGATGATTCGTCCAACGCATTTCTTGCTGCGCACGATTTAATTCTTCAATTAACTCATAGATGGATTCTGCCCGAATTTCTTTGGCTAATAATTGAAACTCTTCATCCAGCATTACTCGTTCCATTGACTCTTCAAGAGTAGGAGCAGCCTGATACAATAACATATCTCGATAATAAAGAATAAAGTCCTCTACAAATCTAGCAGGATCTTTTCCGTGAAAAAGAAGTTCTTCTAGAGCTTCTAATCCTTCTGCAGCATTCTTTTGTTGAATCGATTTAGCTAACCTGTTTAAAAAACCTTGTGAAACTGACCCTGTTACTGTTAAAGCATCTTCCACTGTTACTCGATCTTGACTAAAGGAAATTGCTTGGTCTAATAAACTTAAGGCGTCACGCATCCCACCCTCTGCCGCTCGAGCGACAATTTGCAATGCATGTTGATCACAATCTACTCCCGTTTCGTCTACAATTAACTTCATGCGGTTTACAATTGCTTTAGCTGTAATTCGCTTAAAATCAAACCTTTGACATCTGGAAATGATGGTCAAAGGAATTTTATGAGGCTCGGTAGTTGCGAGAATAAAGATTACATGCTTCGGTGGTTCCTCAAGGGTTTTTAATAACGCATTGAAAGCTCCAATCGATAACATATGTACTTCGTCTACAATATAGACCTTAAATTTAGATGCATTAGGGGCATATTTCACTTTATCTCTAATATCTCGAATCTCTTCAACCCCATTATTAGAGGCTGCATCAATCTCTATTACATCAGGAATGGATCCATCTGTAATTCCTTTGCAGGTTGGGCACTCATTACACGGCTCCTTAATCGGTGCTCGCTCACAATTAACGGCCTTAGCAAGGATTTTTGCTGCACTCGTTTTCCCTGTCCCTCTAGGCCCAGAGAATAAGTAAGCATGTGATATTTTCTGCTGAAGCAGGGCGTTTTGCAGTGTTTTCGTTACATGCTCCTGACCCACCACATCAATAAATTGCTGAGGTCGCCATACACGATATAAAGCTTGATAACTCATAACACGCCCCCCTTTCATAACATCCTTTATATTATAACGTATCTATTTTCCTTTTTACAAAGTGAAACCTAATTTTTTTCAATTCTTATTGAAATAAACGAACTCATCAACTCGAGATGGTCATCCTTCAATAGAGTGATTTATAGTCGTAATACATAATAAAAAACCCACCTCTGAAATGAGGTGAGTTACCTTCTTAATTTAACTGCCGTGCACCTTCCGTCGACTGACGCCCATAGGCGTTACTTAAGCAGTTGGCTCGGCCCAGGCTACCCTGCGGCACATGAGATGGTCCACTTAATGCTGCTTCCTTCCGGACCTGACATGGTTCATGGATTCTCATTGCACAGGACCCGGGCGTCAACACCACTTACTTAAGGCAGACCCTACAGGAAGCCAGCCTCAGGAAGGGATTCAGCCTCGCTAGAGCGGATTGCGAGTACAGGGCACCGCTACCTCCCCGCCTAGCACGGCAAAGTTGATACCAATTGTTAGGTTGCGTCATGTCCGACGCATTTACAAGTATACTAACTTTCCAAGTAAAATGCAATGCTTAACAACTGTCAATTTTTGTATGGTCATTAACAGCTGTTTTTTGTAGGTTTTTTTCCGCCTTTTTACGAGCTCGGAGTTCTCTGAAAAAGGTTGAAAGCAACTCACCGCATACTGCTCCACTAACACCTGAAACAACTTCACTTTGATGATTAAACCGTTCATCTTGTAGAAGATTCATAAAGGTGCCGGCACACCCACCCTTCGGATCGACCGCACCGTAGACTACCCGTTTAACTCGAGACATGAGAATGGCACCTGAACACATCGGACAGGGCTCTAATGTAACATATAATGTGGTATCCTCTAATCTCCAGGTTCCTAGCTTTTCACATGCTTGCTGTATAACGAGCATTTCCGCATGAGCAACTGCATTTTGCTCTGTCTCCCTTAAATTATGTGCTCTTGCAATAATCTCTCCATTTAAAACAATGACAGCCCCAATTGGGACTTCGCCTAATTTTTCTGCCTTTTTTGCTTCTTTTATCGCTTCCTCCATAAAGTATTCATCTATATTCTCCATCATATCCTCCCCTCAGCTTACTCCTATTCGTGTATTTGTCCCTTATTCTTTCTCAATCAATAAAAGTACCCTTACCTGCAAATCCTACCTATATGTCACTTTCATTTTGGCTATACCCAAGTCTGCTCCACACTGATCTAACTAACATCCCATCATTAAAGGAGGGTATTATGAAAGAAAAGCCCGCATTACTTATAATTGACTTAATTAATCCATTTGATTTTAGCCACGGAAAGCAGCTAGCATCAAAAGCTGACTCCATGATCCAAACAATCAATGGGTTGAGATTAAAATTCTATCTTCGAGACTGGCCGGTTATTTTTATTAATGATCATTATAATCTGTGGCAATACGATTTAACGAAACTAATCTCCTACTGTCAAAATGATATTAGTCATCCTATTTTAAACCAAATCACACCTAATGATCAGGATTATTTTTTAATAAAGCCTAAGCATTCAGCTTTCTTTGACACGGCACTCGATACATTGCTTCGTACTTTACAGGTAAATACCTTGTATCTAGCAGGAGTTGCCGGGAATATATGTGTGCTCTTTACAGCGAACGATGCGTATATGAGAGAATATAACCTATATGTGCCGAGTAATTGCATTGCATCTGTTAGCGATCAAGATAATGAATATGCACTTAAGATGATGAATCAAGTACTAAAAGCGAATATTGAACCGATATCTTAACATTTCATAGCTTATCCACCGTAATATTACGCATAATCCGCCTATTCCCTTCATAGGATGATGGTAGCGCGTCTATTTGTCTCAAGGAGGGAAAGGTATGCAAATCCATGTCGTACAACCCAATCAAAGCTTAACTGGTATCGCACAAGCATATGGTACCACAGTCAATGATCTTGTAGAGGCGAATGAAATTCCAAATCCAAATAATCTCGTGATTGGTCAAACATTAGTCATTCCAATTGTCGGTAGTTTCTATTGGGTGCAGTCTGGTGATAGTTTATATTCAATTGGTCAAAAATTTAATATCCCCTTCCAGCAGCTAGCAGCTATTAACGGCATCTCTATTAACCAACCACTTCAAGTCGGTTTTCGTTTATACATTCCGCCCCGCACTAAAGCAGAAGGCGAGTTTAATGGGTATGTAGAACCACGAGGAAATACAGTGGCTCCTAATCTTGAAGAAAGTGCAAGGGATGCTGCTCCCTATTTAACCTACCTTGCTCCATTTAGCTTTCAGGCACTGAGGGATGGATCCTTAAAAGAGCCGCTTATAAATGATTTCCCAGCGATTGCAAAAGCGAACAATGTCGTGCTCATGATGGTCATTACCAATCAAGAAAATGATCAGTTTAGCGACGAACTCGGTAGAATCCTTTTGAATGACCTAGCCATTCAAGAGAAATTTCTAACGAATATTGTCACCACTGCAAAGAAATACGGCTTTAAGGATATCCATTTTGACTTCGAATACTTACGCCCTGCAGATCGAGAAGCCTATAACAATTTCCTCAGAAAAGCAAAAACCCGCTTTAAGCAAGAAGGCTGGCTTCTTTCAACAGCTCTAGCACCTAAAACAAGCGCTACCCAAAAAGGAAAGTGGTATGAAGGGCATGATTATAAGGTGCATGGGGAAATTGTTGATTTTGTCGTGATTATGACATATGAATGGGGATATAGCGGAGGACCAGCCATGCCCGTTTCTCCGATTGGCCCCGTCCGTGACGTGTTAGAATATGCCATATCAGAAATGCCTCCTTCCAAAATTCTGATGGGCCAAAATTTATATGGATACGATTGGACTCTTCCTTTCAAAGAAGGGACAATCGCAAAAGCCGTAAGCCCTCAGCAAGCTATTCAGCTAGCAGCAGACAATAATGTACCGATTCAATATGACTATAAAGCACAGGCACCCTATTTTAATTACGTCGATGGCGATGGGAAGCGGCATGAAGTTTGGTTCGAGGATGCTCGTTCGATTCAAGCTAAGTTCGATCTCATCAAGGAACTTAACTTACGAGGAATGAGCTATTGGAAGCTAGGACTTTCCTTTCCGCAAAACTGGTTATTAATTGTCGATAACTTCGATGTTGTAAAAAGAGCTTAAAGAAGAAAACTGTATTTTTAACACTATCAGACTATAAAAGCATTTTGAGTTTCCTCTAGTCGTTTTTAATGAAAATAAGTCTCATAGGCGAGGTATATGATAAACAAACTATGATTGGAGTATCCTTAGGGGTCTAAAAAAATGTCCATGCAGGCGATGCTTACGTTTGCTTCCATGAACTTAGATACGGAAAGTTTCTTATAGAGCACAAACTTAGGTTGATTGGAGCGGAAATCATCAGCAAGTTCTCCTCCGAAATTAATAATATAGACAGAAAGCATCGAAGTCTGATGCCTTTTGTCGATAATCTGAAGCTGCACTTAGCAGCTTTTTTCTTTTGTACTTTTTTACAGATGGATTAAATTCCATATCCCCCTCTGCTCATAGTGTGTTAAAATATTTTCTGTGTCATTTTGAAACTTATTGAAAAAAGACTATTTTTCATAACCATAGATAAGAGAGATTCACTTAAGAAGGAGGACAAACTATGGAGGGGACGCCTTTTATTACAGTGGAAGGACCTATAGGGGTTGGTAAAACCTCATTGGCAAAGGCACTTTCAGATCATTTTAATTTTGCTCTTTTAAAGGAAATCGTTGATGAAAATCCATTCCTCGGAAAATTTTACGAAAACATTGAGGAATGGAGTTTTCAAACGGAAATGTTTTTCCTATGTAATCGATATAAACAACTTGGCGATATCAATAAGCATTATATCCAAAAGCAACAACCTGTTGTAGCTGATTATCACATTATTAAAAACCTCATTTTTGCTCAACGAACACTTAATGAAGTTGAATATCAAAAATACCTTCAAATTTATAATGTGTTAACCAAGGATATGCCTAAGCCAAACGTCATTATTTATTTACATGCTAGTTTAGATACTCTTTTAAAACGCATTGAAATGCGTGGTAGAGAGATCGAAAAGAATATTAGCCCACTCTATCTCAAACAGCTATCACTTGACTATGAAACAGCCATTGATGAATTTGAGAAGCAGCACCCTCAAATTCCTGTACTTCGGTTTAATGGAGATAATCTTGATTTCGTTAAAAATCAACAGGATTTATCCTCAATCATAGAAGAATTATCAGCAGTATTTAATAAAGGAGCATATAATCATGAATCTTCGAAATAAATACGGGATTCCTGGCAACTCGGTAATTACGATTGCAGGTACGGTCGGCGTTGGAAAATCAACCATGACAAAGGCATTAGCAAATGCCCTTAGCTTCAGGACATCCTTTGAAAAAGTAGATACAAATCCATATTTAGATAAATTTTATGCAGATTTCAATCGCTGGAGCTTTCATTTACAAATCTACTTCCTTGCAGAAAGGTTTAAGGAACAGAAAAAGATTTTCGAATATGGGGGCGGGTTTATTCAAGATCGCTCCATTTATGAAGATACAGGAATTTTTGCCAAGATGCATTATGAAAAAGGAACCATGTCAAAGGTAGACTATGAAACCTACACAAGCCTATTCGAATCAATGGTGATGACGCCATATTTTCCACACCCAGACCTATTGATCTATTTAGAAGGGTCTATAGAAGATATCCTTTCACGTATTAATGAGCGCGGCCGTCCAATGGAACAGAAGACACCTGTTGCATATTGGGAAGAGATGCACGGACGATATGAAAACTGGATTAATTCGTTTAATGCTTGCCCGGTTCTTCGACTTAATATTAATGAATACGATATATTAGATGACGAATCTACCATCGAACCTATTATTGAGAGAATTTCGAATACGTTAAAGCAAACTCAGTTGCTTAAAAAGTAGACAAAAAAACCTTCTAGCTAGCTAGAAGGTTTTTTTGTCTACTTTTTTCATCAGATCGCGCTCCGCAGCGTAACGTTCAATTCGCTTCTTTTCGGAAAAAAGCATAAAAAATCCATCAAAAAACCCGCTAAGTAAGTAGCGGGTTTTTATGTATCTCCAATATTTATGCGCAATATTAATATAGATGGCGGAGGAAGAGGGATTCGAACCCCCGCGCGGTTTAACCCGCCTGTCGGTTTTCAAGACCGATCCCTTCAGCCGGACTTGGGTATTCCTCCGTATCGACAAGATATAATATATCATCTATTGAATATCATGTCAACAACTTTTATTCGTATTTTTTCGAGCGGGTTTTCACACCCGCTCTGACATGTATTATAGCTGAATGACCTCGCGATTCCCCATATACGGACGTAATACTTCAGGAATCATTACACTACCATCTTCTAGCTGATAGTTCTCTAGGATAGCTGCAACTGTACGTCCAATTGCGAGTCCTGAACCATTTAGTGTGTGAACATATTCTGGTTTCCCTTTTGGGTCGCGACGGAAACGGATATTTGCTCGTCTAGCTTGGAAGCCTTCGAAATTACTGCAAGAAGAGATTTCTCTATACGTATTATAGCTAGGTAACCAAACTTCAATATCGTACTTCTTCGCTGCTGTAAAGCCAAGATCTCCTGTACACATACTCATGACGCGGTAAGGTAAGCCCAATAATTGCAATACTTTTTCAGCATGACCTGTTAATTTCTCTAATTCAGTATATGAATCCTCAGGTCTTACAAATTTCACTAGCTCTACTTTATTAAATTGGTGCTGACGAATTAACCCTCTTGTATCACGTCCAGCAGAGCCGGCTTCAGAACGGAAACAAGCACTAAATGCAGCATAGTTAATCGGAAGCTGTTCCCCTTCAATAATTTCGTCTCTGTGTAAATTGGTTACAGGAACTTCCGCAGTTGGAACAAGGAAATAATCTTCATTTTCAATTAAAAATGCATCCTCTTCGAACTTGGGTAGTTGCCCTGTTCCCGTCATACTAGCGCGATTTACCATGTATGGTGGCAGAATTTCTTTATATTCATGCTCATCTGTATGAAGATCAAGCATGAAATTAAATAGGGCTCTTTCTAATCTTGCTCCTAGCCCTTTATAAAATACAAAGCGGCTTCCAGTCACTTTTCCTGCTCGCTCAAAATCAAGAATATCTAGTTGATCAGCAAGCTCCCAATGTGGCTTCGGCTCAAAATTGAAGCTCTTGATTTCTCCCCATTTTCTAGCTTCTACGTTATCATCTTCTGTTTCACCAACAGGAACACTTTCGTGAGGAATATTAGGAATACTTAATAATAAATGGTCTAATTCTTCTTCCACACTTCTTAGCTCTTCATCTAATCCCTTAATCTGATCGCCTACTTCGCGCATTTCTGTAATTAATGCATCGGCATCTTTCTTCTCACGTTTGAGCTGAGCTACCTGTTGAGATACTTCATTTCTTCTGCTTTTTAGCTTCTCAGCCTCAACAATTAGCTCACGACGTCTTACATCTAAATTTTCAAACTTCCCAAGGTCAGATAAATCTTCTCCTCGGTGATTCAGTTTCTCTTTTACTTCATCAAAATTGGCACGTAACAGCTTTACGTCTAACATAACGTTTCCTCCCAACAATAGTTAAGTACGAGCTTCAACCTCCCCTAGAGTTTCCGCTAAAAAAACAAAAAACTCCCGTCCCCAAAGAAGGGACGAGAGCTACCCGCGTTGCCACCCTAGTTGAAAGCATATAGCTTTCCAGCTTAAAAGGAATAACGGTTTTACCCGAAAGTATTTACTAGCCTATTTCATAGGCGTTCCATACCTTGCTCAAGGATGGATTCATAAGGTTCATACACCAGTTTACACCGACCACTGGCTCTCTTTAGTATGTAGCACTTATTACTATTTCCTCTCACTGCTTTTTCATAATCCATTTGTTATGTCATAATTTACTATAATTATGCTCGTTTGGCAATGACATTATACAATTAATTTTTTTGACTTTGCTCAACCATATCGATAAAGTACTGTGTTAACCGATGATCTTCTGTTAACTCAGGATGAAAGGAGCAGCCAAGAAATTGACCTTCTTTTGCCAAAACGATGCGGTCCTTATGCTTAGCTAGAATCTCTACATTTTCACCCGCACTAACGATATGCGGCGCTCGAATGAAAACTGCATTAAAAGCCCCTTCAATTCCAGCAATATCAAGATCTGCTTCAAAGCTCTCTCGTTGGCGACCAAAGGAATTTCGCTCAACAGTTACATCCATAACTCCAATATGCGGTTCATCATACCCAATAATCGTTTTAGAAAGTAATATCAAACCAGCACAAGTACCGAAAATCGGTTTTCCAGACTGGGCAAACTCTTTTAACACACCCATGAAGTCATATTTATCAATGAGCTTTCTCATTGTTGTACTTTCTCCGCCAGGAAGAATAAGCCCGTCTACTTCCTCTAGCTGTTGTTTCTGCTTAATCACGACTGCCTCTGCTCCACATGCTTCTACAGAGCGTGCATGCTCTCTAACAGCACCTTGCAGTCCTAAGATCCCTATTTTCAGCATGACGACCCCTTACCAGCCACGCTCTTGCATACGTGCTTCTGGTGCTAATGAGGAGATCTCAATCCCTTTCATTGGGGTACCTAGCTCTTTGGAAAGCTCTGCAATTAGTTTGTAGTCTTTGTAATGAGTAGTAGCTTCCACAATCGCTCTAGCAAATTTAGCTGGGTTGTCCGATTTGAAAATACCTGACCCTACGAACACACCATCTGCTCCTAATTCCATCATTAGTGCAGCATCTGCTGGAGTAGCTACCCCACCAGCTGCGAAGTTAACAACTGGAAGACGACCATTTTTCTTGATATCTAATAGAAGTTCAAATGGTGCTCCAAGAAGCTTAGCTTCAGTCATCAGCTCATCTTCATTCATACTTACAACTTTACGCACTTGTGCATTTACTTTGCGCATATGACGAACCGCTTCTACAATGTTTCCTGTTCCTGGCTCACCCTTCGTACGAAGCATAGATGCTCCTTCACCAATACGCCGAGCAGCTTCTCCTAAATCACGGCAACCGCATACGAAAGGAACCGTAAATTCGCTTTTATATAAATGATACTCTTCATCTGCAGGAGTTAATACTTCACTCTCATCAATATAATCTACTCCCATAGCTTCTAAAACACGTGCTTCTACAATATGACCAATACGTGCTTTCGCCATTACAGGAATTGATACCGCATTCATAACTTCTTCTACAATACGAGGATCAGCCATTCTTGCTACTCCACCAGCAGCGCGAATATCTGAAGGTACTCTTTCTAGTGCCATTACTGCTACAGCACCTGCTTCTTCAGCTATTTTAGCTTGTTCTGCATTGACAACGTCCATGATGACGCCACCTTTTTGCATCTCTGCCATACCACGTTTTACACGATCTGTACCTGTCTTCATGATTTATCCCCCTTCATTAATACCATCTACTTTTGATGGAAAAATTATTATATAGAAATATAACAACCATAATAAGGAAATTCAAATTAATTCAATCGGAATTAGTTTAGTTTCCCCTATTGAAAATAAACAATAAAAAGGGACTCCTGTCAAGACAAGAGACCCTACAAAATTTAGAACCAACCTTTTACAGTCGATGATACACTTCCCCAAATATCACCGAAAAATCCACCAATTCCGCGCATCATTAGCACAAACCAATTTGCTTTCTCCACATCGCTAGCAGCTACTACGTCTACTGTCACGCTCTTTTGGCCAGCTGCATTTAAAAATTGGATTGCTTGTTCATCCTTTGATTCAATTGTTAATGTTCCAACCTTATCTCCTTTTTTAATAGGAGCTGTCAGCTCACCATCTTCATTTAGCTTGTCCTTATCAAGCGTCAGTACAGGCTGAAAGTTTTCTTTCTCTCCACCCTGTAGTACTAATGAGATAGAATCTTTCGTCTGAATTTTCACCTGATCTTCTTTTCCTTTAATGACAGGAAGCGATTTATAACCCTTCACTTGATAATCTTTTGAAACAATTTCTTCTTTCGCAAAATTATTAAAAGCATAATCCAGGATCTTTCTCGTTTCGATAAAACGTTCACCTTGAGAGCTTGTATTCATGACAACCGTAATAAACCGTTGATCATTTTTTACAGCAGTCCCTGTAAAGCAATAGCCCGCAAAATCTGTTGAGCCTGTCTTTAATCCATCTACCCCATCATATACAAACTGCTGGTAGTTTGGATAATCCTCTGCAACCTGAGCATACCCTTCAATCATCCAGTTCCAGTTATCCATTAAAAATTCATCTTCTGTTCCTTCAGCAAATTTCTTCTCTGGAATGCTAGATGTTTCTAGGACTTCTGGAAACTCCTTAATTAAATAGTATGCAAGTGTAGCTACATCACGTGCTGACATAACATTTTCTTCTTCCTCACCACCGACTACAGGAAAGTTATGCTTCACTAAGTCGCGGTTATTTAGCCCGGTCGAGTTTACAAATTTATATTTTTGAAAGCCAAGTTCTTTCGCTTTATCATTCATTTGCTGAACAAAATTTGCTTCGGTTCCTGCTACAATTTCTGCAATAGCAATCGTCGCTGCATTGGCAGACTCAATAGCCATTGCCGCATACAGGTCTTCTACTTTATATTTTCCTTCGACACGAAGGTAGACATTACTTAATCCTTCATCATGAGACATTTTAGATAACTCTGGAGAAACTGTGTACTCTTGGTCCCAAGTTACTTTACCTTCTTTTACAGCTTCTAACAGTAGGTACTCTGTCATCATTTTTGTCATACTCGCGATGCCTAATGCCGCTTCGGAGTTTTTCTCATAGAGGATTTTTCCTGTTTCTGCATCTACTAAAATGGCAGCTTTTGCATTCACATCGAATGTATTTGCCTTTGCTGGCACTTGAACAATCCCCATAGCTAAAATAAATACTAATACACAAGCAAAATATTTTTGAAACAAGCTTCTCTTCACTGTTAGCCCTCCAAGTTTTAATGTACACTTTCGTTATTTTAACATAGTTCCAATACGAAGAATAGACAGATAATCTTCCTACTTTTACAAATTCATTATATTAATAGACTCTTTATTAAGCAGGAAAAATGGCCTTATTTAGCTTTCCGTACCAACAACGAAAAAAGCTGGCAACCGAGATGGTTAACCAGCTTTTCTATTATGAAAGGGAGTAGTTTGGCGCCTCTTTTGTAATTTGTACATCATGTGGATGGCTCTCACGTAAGCCTGCACCTGTCATGCGAATAAATTGAGCATTCTCTCTAAGCTCATTAAGATCCTTTGTTCCACAATAGCCCATTCCTGATTTTAATCCACCAATCAGCTGATAGATGGTATCGGATAGTGGACCTTTGTAAGGGATGCGTCCTTCAATTCCCTCTGGTACAAACTTTTTATTATCTTCTTGGAAGTAACGATCTTTAGATCCTTTTTCCATCGCTCCAACTGAACCCATTCCCCGGTAAACCTTAAATCTTCTTCCTTGGAAAATTTCTGTTTCTCCTGGGCTCTCTGACACACCAGCAAGAAGGCTTCCAAGCATAACGGCGTGACCTCCTGCTGCTAGAGCTTTAACGATATCACCAGAGTACTTAATCCCGCCATCTGCAATTATTGCTTTACCATACTTCTTTGCTTCAGTAGCGCAGTCATAGACAGCTGTAATTTGTGGTACACCTACACCTGCTACTACACGAGTCGTACAAATCGAACCAGGTCCAATTCCTACTTTAACAATATCAGCACCAGCTTCAATTAAGTCTCTCGTAGCTTCAGCTGTAGCCACATTACCAGCAATAATATTCAAGTGAGGGTATGCCTCTCTAATCTCTCTTACTGTATCTAAAACACCCTTAGAATGACCATGAGCTGTATCAACCACTATTACATCTGCATTTGCTTTTACGAGCATTTCTACTCGCTTCATCGTGTCGGTAGTTACACCAACTGCTGCACCAACTAATAATCTTCCTTTAGCATCTTTAGCTGAATTCGGAAACTCAATTACTTTTTCTATATCCTTAATTGTAATTAAGCCCTTTAATACTCCTTCTTGATCTACAAGCGGTAATTTTTCAATTTTATACTTTTGAAGAATGCTTTCAGCCTCTTCTAATGTAGTTCCGACTGGGGCAGTTACAAGATTTTCTTTTGTCATTACATCTGAAATCTTAATGGAATAATCTTGAATGAAACGAAGGTCTCGATTTGTAAGAATCCCCACAAGCTTTTGAGAATCTTCATCACTAACAATAGGAACACCTGATATTCTATATTTGCCCATTAAGTGTTCAGCATCGAAAACTTGATGATCTGGCGTTAGGGAAAATGGGTCTGAGATAACTCCACTTTCTGAGCGCTTCACCTTGTCCACTTGATCTGCTTGTTGTTCAATGGACATATTTTTATGGATAATTCCTATTCCACCTTGACGCGCAATTGAAATCGCCATTTCTGCTTCTGTTACCGTATCCATTCCAGCACTAATAACTGGTATATTGAGCTTTAAACTATCTGTTAATTCAACCTTTAAACTAACATCTCTAGGAAGCACCTCAGATTTAGCTGGAACTAAAAGCACGTCATCAAATGTTAAACCTTCTTTTTCAAACTTATTTTCCCACATCAATTTGACCCCCTACACTCAAAAATATTATTAGTAGGTTATCAATTGGACATAATACTGTCAAGAAGAGTTTAATATGTTAGATTTTTCTAAATTTTCGGAGGTTTAATATTGTGGAATTTTCTTATAGAGGATGGGAATCTTATAGTTATTTTTTTTCAGCAGATATCTCTCAAAATTATCTAAATACATGCTATCAAAAACAACATTTGGAACAATCTGAACAAAAAAGTTATGAAAACTGCTATCCCTTTATTTACTACATTGAACATGGTCAAATTTATTATGAACAAGCAAAACATTCTCCGATTACGATTAAACCAATCCTAATTTTTTATGGATTAGTTCACTTAGTAAAGGCTTGTATATTAACAATTGATCCAAACTATCCTGAGACAACATCAGTTCTTGCCCATGGTGTATCAACGAGGAAACGAAAAAAACAACAGTATCAATTTTTACATGATGAAGTCAAAATACAAAAGAGTGGTCTCTTTCCATTTATGGCAGAAAAAATGTTTCATATGAATCATTTAGAAGGAACCAAATTTTCAATGGAACAGTTATTAGAACATATACCAGAGCTCGGTTCTTTAAATGAACGAATATTTGGGAGATGTGTCTTTGAAAAAATTCGACTGAAGGATGGACGTTTTCAATTCCCTCCATCGATTCTCGACTTGTATCATATGACAGAAAATCGCTTTATTGAGTATTATCAAACAAAAAGTCGCACCCCCGTCCTTGAATCGATTAGTAATGAAGATGGAGTCTATCTGGAGTTAGTAACTGGATTATCTAACTTAATTCCTTTGAAATACCATTTAAAAGAACAAGAATTTGTATTTCCTTTATCTAAGAACGAACTACTTGGTTTTCATGAGCTTCTTATTCATTATCTGTTACTTTATAACTTAAGTATGATTGCTAGATATGAGACTGAATGGTGGAGTGAACTTATAAAAATGATGCATAATCAAGACTACCCCTTTATTCAATCGTTCTTAAATGTAACGATCGAGAAGGGTCCATTTTTTATTTATGAATTTCTGATGGAGAGGAATTAGAGGCTCAGGTGTGTTTAAAGTTGAGTGGAGCGAATTCTGTCGTTCATTTCCCATGAGGAAGATTAGATAGGATTGACGTGTGAGGCCATCGGTTTGAATGTTACAACTTGGAGCGACACATTTTTTGAGCTTTCGCTCTTATTTGAGCTATTCACTCATTAACTAGCCGGTGTCACTCGCTTTTTGAGGATACCCATTCCTATTCAACAAGGGTTTGCTCCAGTTTCACATATACTCGCCCAGTAGAGGCCTCCTACCGCTCGTTATGGGGCGTTCTATCGACGAATGACCTCATTCATTATTTGATTCTTAACACGAAAAAAGCAGCTCAGATTGAGCTGCTTTTTGTTGCCTGGCGACGTCCTACTCTCACAAGGGGACAGCCCCTAACTACCATCGGCGCTGAGAAACTTAACTTCCGTGTTCGGCATGGGAACGGGTGTGACCTTCTCGCCTTCATCACCAGACTATTTTAATTTGAGGTTTGTTCCCTCAAAACTAGATAATGTATAGAAGAAAGAATTACGGTAATGCCATTGAATTGACTAGTCCAGCTACGGCTCCTACCTTCTATCGAAGTTGTACAGTCGCCTTCGCTTTCTTATTTGGTTAAGTCCTCGATCGATTAGTATCAGTCAGCTCCACATGTCACCATGCTTCCACCTCTGACCTATCAACCTGATCATCTTTCAGGGATCTTACTAGCTTGCGCTATGGGAAATCTCATCTTGAGGGGGGCTTCATGCTTAGATGCTTTCAGCACTTATCCCTTCCGCACATAGCTACCCAGCGATGCCTTTGGCAAGACAACTGGTACACCAGCGGTGCGTCCATCCCGGTCCTCTCGTACTAAGGACAGCTCCTCTCAAATTTCCTACGCCCACGACGGATAGGGACCGAACTGTCTCACGACGTTCTGAACCCAGCTCGCGTACCGCTTTAATGGGCGAACAGCCCAACCCTTGGGACCGACTACAGCCCCAGGATGCGATGAGCCGACATCGAGGTGCCAAACCTCCCCGTCGATGTGGACTCTTGGGGGAGATAAGCCTGTTATCCCCGGGGTAGCTTTTATCCGTTGAGCGATGGCCCTTCCATGCGGAACCACCGGATCACTAAGCCCGACTTTCGTCCCTGCTCGACTTGTAGGTCTCGCAGTCAAGCTCCCTTGTGCCTTTACACTCTACGAATGATTTCCAACCATTCTGAGGGAACCTTTGGGCGCCTCCGTTACTCTTTAGGAGGCGACCGCCCCAGTCAAACTGCCCACCTGACACTGTCTCCCGCCCCGATCAGGGGCGTGGGTTAGAATTTCAATACAGCCAGGGTAGTATCCCACCAATGCCTCCACCGAAGCTGGCGCTCCGGCTTCCAAGGCTCCTACCTATCCTGTACAAGCTGTACCAAAATTCAATATCAGGCTACAGTAAAGCTCCACGGGGTCTTTCCGTCCTGTCGCGGGTAACCTGCATCTTCACAGGTACTATAATTTCACCGAGTCTCTCGTTGAGACAGTGCCCAGATCGTTACGCCTTTCGTGCGGGTCGGAACTTACCCGACAAGGAATTTCGCTACCTTAGGACCGTTATAGTTACGGCCGCCGTTTACTGGGGCTTCGATTCAGAGCTTCGCTTACGCTAACCCCTCCTCTTAACCTTCCAGCACCGGGCAGGCGTCAGCCCCTATACTTCGCCTTGCGGCTTTGCAGAGACCTGTGTTTTTGCTAAACAGTCGCCTGGGCCTATTCACTGCGGCTTTTCAGGGCTATTCACCCTAAAAAGCACCCCTTCTCCCGAAGTTACGGGGTCATTTTGCCGAGTTCCTTAACGAGAGTTCTCTCGCTCACCTTAGGATTCTCTCCTCGCCTACCTGTGTCGGTTTGCGGTACGGGCACCTTTTTCCTCGCTAGAGGCTTTTCTTGGCAGTGTGGAATCAGGAACTTCGGTACTTTATTTCCCTCGCCATCACAGCTCCGCCTTATGGTAACGGGATTTGCCTCGTTACCGGCCTAACTGCTTGGACGCGCATATCCAACAGCGCGCTTACCCTATCCTCCTGCGTCCCCCCATTGCTCAAACGGAAAAGAGGTGGTACAGGAATATCAACCTGTTGTCCATCGCCTACGCTTTTCAGCCTCGGCTTAGGTCCCGACTAACCCTGAGCGGACGAGCCTTCCTCAGGAAACCTTAGGCATTCGGTGGATGGGATTCTCACCCATCTTTCGCTACTCATACCGGCATTCTCACTTCTAAGCGCTCCACCAGTCCTTGCGGTCTAGCTTCAACGCCCTTAGAACGCTCTCCTACCACTGACATCGTAGATGTCAATCCACAGCTTCGGTGATACGTTTAGCCCCGGTACATTTTCGGCGCGGAGTCACTCGACCAGTGAGCTATTACGCACTCTTTAAATGGTGGCTGCTTCTAAGCCAACATCCTGGTTGTCTAAGCAACTCCACATCCTTTTCCACTTAACGTATACTTTGGGACCTTAGCTGGTGGTCTGGGCTGTTTCCCTTTCGACTACGGATCTTATCACTCGCAGTCTGACTCCCATGGATAAGTCTTTGGCATTCGGAGTTTATCTGAATTCGGTAACCCGATGGGGGCCCCTAGTCCAAACAGTGCTCTACCTCCAAGACTCTTACTACATGAGGCTAGCCCTAAAGCTATTTCGGAGAGAACCAGCTATCTCCAAGTTCGATTGGAATTTCTCCGCTACCCACACCTCATCCCCGCACTTTTCAACGTGCGTGGGTTCGGGCCTCCATCCAGTGTTACCTGGACTTCACCCTGGACATGGGTAGATCACCTGGTTTCGGGTCTACGACCACATACTCATTCGCCCTATTCAGACTCGCTTTCGCTACGGCTCCGTCTATCCAACTTAACCTTGCATGTAATCGTAACTCGCCGGTTCATTCTACAAAAGGCACGCTATCACCCATTAACGGGCTCTAACTACTTGTAGGCACACGGTTTCAGGATCTTTTTCACTCCCCTTCCGGGGTGCTTTTCACCTTTCCCTCACGGTACTGGTTCACTATCGGTCACTAGGGAGTATTTAGCCTTGGGAGATGGTCCTCCCAGCTTCCGACGGGATTTCACGTGTCCCGCCGTACTCAGGATCCACTCAAGAGGGAACGAAGTTTCAACTACAGGGTTGTTACCTTCTCTGACCAGCCTTTCCAGGCTTGTTCGTTTACTCCGTTCCTTTGTAACTCCGTATAGAGTGTCCTACAACCCCAAGAGGCAAGCCTCTTGGTTTGGGCTAATCCCGTTTCGCTCGCCGCTACTCAGGGAATCGCATTTGCTTTCTCTTCCTCCGGGTACTTAGATGTTTCAGTTCCCCGGGTCTGCCTTCCATATCCTATGTATTCAGATAAGGATTCCATCCCATTACGGATAGAGGGTTTCCCCATTCGGAAATCTCCGGATCAAAGCTTACTTACAGCTCCCCGAAGCATATCGGTGTTAGTACCGTCCTTCATCGGCTCCTAGTGCCAAGGCATTCACCGTGCGCCCTTTCTAACTTAACCTATAAGCTTTCAATACACATCGCATCTCTTCGTCAGCTTCCTTCGCTCCGCTCCTCATGTACGTAAGTACATTCCGGTGCTCACTCAGTTGCTTCCTCGACCTGCTCGTGTCTTGAAACCTTCTAATTTCTTGTTTAGAGAAAATCTTAAGATTGGCGATTACTCGGTAATTCTTTATTGTCTAGCTTCGGCTCCTAACTTCTCGGTCGTTTCGATCCGCCCTCACAAATCCAAAAACAGGATTTGCATGGTCAGCTCTCCGACGGACAGGGCGTCCTAGTGTCGACGTTGCCACAGGATGTGGCGCTTTTAGTCGACCAACGTCTGTCGAAGTTGAACAGTCGCCTACGCCTTTCAATTTGGTTTCTTCTATATTTCATTATCTAGTTTTCAAGGAACAAGTTTGGTGGAGCCTAGCGGGATCGAACCGCTGACCTCCTGCGTGCAAGGCAGGCGCTCTCCCAGCTGAGCTAAGGCCCCGTTATGAATGGTGGGCCTAAATGGACTCGAACCATCGACCTCACGCTTATCAGGCGTGCGCTCTAACCAGCTGAGCTATAGGCCCACATAACAGAATATTTCTATTAAATTGAAAGATTGCTCTCTCAAAACTAAACGAACCATAAGCGTCAACTTTCATGTAAATATCCTTAGAAAGGAGGTGATCCAGCCGCACCTTCCGATACGGCTACCTTGTTACGACTTCACCCCAATCATCTGTCCCACCTTAGGCGGCTGGCTCCAAAAGGTTACCCCACCGACTTCGGGTGTTACAAACTCTCGTGGTGTGACGGGCGGTGTGTACAAGGCCCGGGAACGTATTCACCGCGGCATGCTGATCCGCGATTACTAGCGATTCCGGCTTCATGCAGGCGAGTTGCAGCCTGCAATCCGAACTGAGAATGGTTTTATGGGATTGGCTAAACCTCGCGGTCTTGCAGCCCTTTGTACCATCCATTGTAGCACGTGTGTAGCCCAGGTCATAAGGGGCATGATGATTTGACGTCATCCCCACCTTCCTCCGGTTTGTCACCGGCAGTCACCTTAGAGTGCCCAACTGAATGCTGGCAACTAAGATCAAGGGTTGCGCTCGTTGCGGGACTTAACCCAACATCTCACGACACGAGCTGACGACAACCATGCACCACCTGTCATCCTGTCCCCCGAAGGGGAACGCCCTATCTCTAGGGTTGTCAGGAGATGTCAAGACCTGGTAAGGTTCTTCGCGTTGCTTCGAATTAAACCACATGCTCCACCGCTTGTGCGGGCCCCCGTCAATTCCTTTGAGTTTCAGTCTTGCGACCGTACTCCCCAGGCGGAGTGCTTAATGCGTTAGCTGCAGCACTAAAGGGCGGAAACCCTCTAACACTTAGCACTCATCGTTTACGGCGTGGACTACCAGGGTATCTAATCCTGTTCGCTCCCCACGCTTTCGCGCCTCAGCGTCAGTTACAGACCAGAGAGTCGCCTTCGCCACTGGTGTTCCTCCACATCTCTACGCATTTCACCGCTACACGTGGAATTCCACTCTCCTCTTCTGCACTCAAGTTCCCCAGTTTCCAATGACCCTCCACGGTTGAGCCGTGGGCTTTCACATCAGACTTAAGGAACCGCCTGCGCGCGCTTTACGCCCAATAATTCCGGACAACGCTTGCCACCTACGTATTACCGCGGCTGCTGGCACGTAGTTAGCCGTGGCTTTCTGGTTAGGTACCGTCAAGGTACCGCCCTATTCGAACGGTACTTGTTCTTCCCTAACAACAGAGTTTTACGATCCGAAAACCTTCATCACTCACGCGGCGTTGCTCCGTCAGACTTTCGTCCATTGCGGAAGATTCCCTACTGCTGCCTCCCGTAGGAGTCTGGGCCGTGTCTCAGTCCCAGTGTGGCCGATCACCCTCTCAGGTCGGCTACGCATCGTTGCCTTGGTGAGCCGTTACCTCACCAACTAGCTAATGCGCCGCGGGCCCATCTATAAGTGATAGCCGAAGCCATCTTTCAGAATCCTAACATGTGTTAGGAGCCATTATCCGGTATTAGCCCCGGTTTCCCGGAGTTATCCCAGTCTTATAGGCAGGTTGCCCACGTGTTACTCACCCGTCCGCCGCTAATCTTTAAAAGCAAGCTTTTAAAGATTCGCTCGACTTGCATGTATTAGGCACGCCGCCAGCGTTCGTCCTGAGCCAGGATCAAACTCTCCATAAAAGAGTATTGATTAGCTCAATAGTTAAAACAAATTTAAAACGTTGACGTTATGGTTCGTTTAGTTTTCAAAGAACAATCATCGTCGCCGAGAAGCGACCTTATTAATATATCATAATACTTCTTTTTGTGTCAACACTTTTTTAGAAAGTGTTTTTAAAGTATTTGAATCAGAGGCATCATTTCCTGCTGACTTGAATTATTCTATCAGTCATCCTCTCGATTTGCAACCCTTTTTTATCTTAAAATAATATTTTTCTAACTGAAAAGGATCTATTCTCATTTTAAATTGATACTAGACGACTAATTCTCTTTCTAATGGGCTTTCCAATCTAAAAAAGCAATCTTCTAAACTTCTTACTTAAACTTCATTTTATTCTTCAAATAAAAAGTAGACAGGATTCTTATCTGTCTACTTAATCACTTCTTCTATATAAAGCTGGCGGTTTTTCTCTAGGGCGATGATTTGTTCAGAATCGATTAGTTTTACAAGTGGTCTTGTTGGTGACTTCTCGTCAACAAACATAATTTCGGCTGTATCACCATTGGAGAGTTTTACTCTTGTACCAATCGAGAAATTAATGAATCCTGAAGCTAATGCTTGAATGGATGCAATATCGAATTTACCAAATTGCTCTTGTGCCATCATTTCTAGCACTTTAAATGGAGACTGCTTTTTGCGATACAATCTTTCGGATGTCATGGCATGAAATGTGTCAGCTACTCCAATAATCTTAGCAAACGGGTGGATCTTTTCTCCTTTTTCTCTTAATGGGTAACCGCTGCCATCAAGTCGCTCATGATGCTGGAATATACTTACCTTTGTTACATCCCTTAATAAAGGTATATTTTGAATCATGCGGTATCCATATGTTGGATGGTATTTAATTTCATTATATTCATCCATGGTAAGGGAGGATTGTTTGGTTAGGATAGATGTTTTAACTTTTGCCATTCCACAATCAGCTAAACATCCAGCTAACGCTACTTGAAGCATATCCCCTTGATTATAATTTAATTTTTTCGCAATAAACCCGCATAGAATCCCAACAGCTAATGAATGTTGATATAGGTAGTCCTCTTTAGTAGAAAGGTGATGTAAGTGAAAGATATCCGCAGGGTTCTCTTGGGAACTTTCAAGAAGCGGAAGTAAAATGGATCTGATTTTTGATATATCCACCGGTAATCCTGATTGCCAGCCTGTAAATTCTTTTTTATAATCTCGAACAGCCATAAGAAATTTGCTAGTGAAATTTAGTTCTTCATCTTGACGAGTTTCTTCAAGACTAGAATCTACTTCCTCTAGAATATCTTGCGGCACAAACAACTCACCAGTTACGAGTGTTTTCTCAATACTAACTTCTTTTATTAAAAATGCAGCTAGTATTTCTAAGTGCTCTTTCCCAATAATCGTTTTTTTTGGCAAGATTGGGCGATTTGTTAAACCAAAAATGTCCTCTGTTACGATACAACCTTGTATTAGTTCTTTACTATTTACACGCACTAAAACCACCTCAACATAATAAGTCCTAGGTCAATTCTACTGCATAATATAGAAAAAAAGGAGTACAAAAACATTTTTGCACTCCTTTTTTATCAAATTTATTCTTCAGTTGGTTCAGAAAGAACATCTTCTTGAAGATCTAGTTCTGATTCTTGTGGTTCATCTTCTTTCTCAACCTTCGCTACAGTAGCAACGTATTCATTTTCACTTTCATCAAGACGGATTAGACGTACTCCTTGAGTATTTCGTCCCATCGTAGAGATATCATTAACCGCCATTCGAATTAATACCCCACCTGTTGTGATTAGCATGAGATCCTCGTCACCTGTAACGACTTTCATTGAGACAAGACTGCCGTTCTTTTCTGTGATATTGCAGGTTTTTATCCCTTTTCCGCCCCTACCTTGAATTCGATATTCTTCAGCAGGTGTACGTTTTCCATAGCCATTTTTCGTAACTATGAGGATTTCACTTTCCTCCTCAAGTACTTCCATTCCCACAACAGTATCTTCGGAATCAATGGTAATTCCTTTCACACCTGTTGCTGTACGGCCCATCGAACGGACATCTGTCTCTGGGAAGCGAATGAGCATTCCATTTTGCGTTCCAATAATTATTTCCTTAGATCCGTCTGTTAGACGTACGGAGATTAACTCGTCATCTTCTCTCAGATTTAGAGCGATCAGACCGTTATTACGAATGTTTGCAAAGGAAGATAACGGTGAACGTTTGGATACACCTTGCTTGGTTGTAAAGAATAAGAACCAATCGTCTACAAACTCGCTCACAGGAATGATTGCATTTACCCATTCACCTTTTTCAACCTCTAACAGGTTAATAATAGGAATCCCTTTAGCTGTTCGGCTATACTCTGGAATTTCATACCCTTTAGAGCGGTATACTTTTCCTTTGTTTGTAAAGAAAAGGATCGTGTCATGTGTTGAGGTTGTAATCAGGTGCTCAACAAAATCGTCCTCATTTGTTCCCATCCCCTGTACCCCACGTCCTCCACGCTTTTGCGCACGGTAAGTGGAAACAGGTAGACGCTTAACATATCCGTTATGTGTAAGCGTCAATACGATATTTTCTCTAGGAATTAAGTCTTCATCTTCAATTTGTTCAATCCCGCCAGCAACAATTTCCGTACGACGAGTGTCATTGAAGCGCTCCTTAATTTCCATTAACTCTTCACGAATGATTTCAAGAACTTTTTCTTCATCAGCTAGAATTGCCTTTAAATCTGCAATAAGCGTCATTAATCCTTGATATTCATCTTCAATCTTTTCTCTTTCTAATCCTGTTAACCGTTGCAGACGCATATCTAAGATCGCTTGCGCTTGCTTTTCAGAAAGATTGAAATTGGTCATTAATCCTTCTCTCGCAATATCAGTTGTTTGAGAGCTTCTAATTAAACTAATGACTTCATCAAGGTGATCCAAAGCAATTCGTAAGCCTTCTAAAATATGTGCTCGAGCTTCTGCTTTACGGAGCTCAAACTCGGTTCGACGTCGAATAACTACTTTTTGGTGATCTAAGTAATTTGTTAAACATTGCTTTAAATTCAGTACCTTCGGCTGTCCGTCAACTAAAGCTAAAAGATTAATACCAAAGCTTGTCTGTAGAGCCGTTTGTTTATATAAGTTATTTAAGAGAACATTTGCATTTGCGTCTTTACGCACTTCAATGACAACACGCATTCCGTTACGGTCAGACTCATCACGCAAATCCGAAATGCCGTCAATCTTCTTATCCCGAACAAGATCTGCAATTTTTTCAATAAGCTTTGCCTTATTCACTTGATAAGGAAGTTCATGAACAATAATGACTTCCTTCCCATTTGCTTTTTCTTCGATTTCAACTTTCGCACGTAACGTTATCGATCCGCGACCTGTTTCGTAGGCTTTACGAATTCCACTACGCCCTAAAATCATTCCAGCAGTTGGGAAGTCTGGCCCAGGGATAATGTCCATCAATTCCTGAATGGTCATTTCTGGGTCTTTACTTACAGCAAGCACCCCATCGATTACTTCTCCAAGCTGATGCGGTGGAATATTAGTAGCCATTCCAACTGCAATCCCTGATGTTCCGTTTACAAGTAGATTAGGAAAACGGGCCGGTAGAACAATCGGTTCTTTTTCTGCTCCATCATAGTTGTCCTGATAGTCAATTGTGTCTTTGTTGATATCACGCAAAAGCTCCATCGATATTTTCGACATACGTGCTTCGGTATAACGCATAGCAGCAGCCGCATCTCCATCAACAGAACCAAAGTTCCCATGACCGTCTACTAGCATATAACGGTAGTTAAAATCCTGAGCCATCCGAACCATAGTGTCATATACTGCAGAGTCACCATGTGGATGGTACTTCCCGATTACTTCACCTACGATACGAGCAGACTTTTTGTAAGGCTTATCAGAATGCATTCCTAAGTCATGCATTGCATATAAAATTCGGCGATGAACAGGCTTTAATCCATCACGAACATCAGGTAGTGCACGGGATACAATAACACTCATTGCGTAATCAAGGAATGATGAGCGCATTTCCTGGCTAATATTGATCTCTTTTACTTGAGAACTAGGCGTTTCAGCCATTGGCATGGAACCTCCTTCAGAGATACCTCGTAATCGTTTCAGTTAATCTGAATCACTATTTATTGAAATACTAGGTATGTTTATCATTCGTTTTTATCAAGGATAAAATGAAAAAGTAGGATAGAGGGAAACTATCTATCCTGATAAGCTTAAATATCTAAATTCTTTACATATTGGGCGTTTTCTTCGATGAATTGTCGACGTGGTTCTACTTTATCACCCATTAAGATTTCAAATGTTTCATCTGCTTCAATTGCATCTTCTAGGCTGACTTGCAGAAGTGTTCTTGTCGCAGGGTCAAGCGTTGTTTCCCAGAGCTGACCTGGATTCATCTCTCCTAGACCTTTATAGCGTTGAATTCCAGGCTTTGGTTGACTAGGTAGCTCGCCTAATATCCGTTCAAGCTCGCGGTCATTGTAAGCATATTCTATCCGCTTTCCTTGTTGAATCTTGTACAATGGTGGTTGTGCAATATAGATGTAACCCGCTTCGATAATTTGTCTCATATAGCGATAGAAAAACGTTAATAACAACGTTCTGATATGCGCTCCATCTACATCGGCATCGGTCATGATCACAATCTTATGGTAACGTGCTCTTGATATTTCGAAGTCTTCTCCGATTCCAGTTCCAATTGCCGTTATGATGGCACGAACCTCATTGTTTGATAAGATTTTATCTAGTCTAGCTTTTTCAACGTTTAAGATTTTCCCTTTGAGCGGTAAAATCGCTTGGAAATGACGATCTCTTCCTTGTTTTGCTGATCCACCGGCAGAGTCACCCTCTACTACATATATTTCACTGATGGAAGGGTCTTTCGATGAACAATCAGCTAGTTTTCCTGGTAGGCTAGAAATTTCTAATGCGCTTTTTCTTCGAGTTAGCTCACGAGCTTTTTTCGCCGCTAATCGAGCTCGAGCTGCCATAAGACCTTTCTCAACAATCTTCCTTCCAACCGTAGGATTTTCCAGCATAAATTTCTCTAAGTGTTCAGAGAAGATGGTGTCTGTTACTGCACGAGCTTCAGAGTTGCCTAGCTTGGTTTTCGTTTGCCCCTCAAATTGGGGATCTGGGTGTTTAATGGAGATGATCGCAGTTAAGCCTTCTCGAACGTCCTCACCAGATAGGTTGGCATCACTGTCTTTGAAAATCCCGTTTTTTCTAGCGTAGTCATTTATAACCCTTGTCAGCGCTGTTTTAAATCCAGACTCATGTGTTCCACCTTCATACGTATGAATATTGTTTGCAAATGAGTAAAGATTGCTTATATAGCCATCATTATATTGGAATGACACTTCGACGGATATTCCATCTCGTTCACCTTCGATAAAAATCGGCTCTTCATGCAGGACTTCTTTTGTTCTGTTTAAGTGCTCAACATATGACTTAATTCCACCTTCATAGTGGTATTCATTTCGCTTATCTTCTACACGCTTATCTTCAATCGTAATTTTAATTCCACGGTTTAAGAAAGCTAGCTCTCGAAGGCGGTTGGCTAATGTCTCAAAATCATACTCTAGTGTTTCCGTGAAAATTTCACCATCTGGTTTAAAGTGGATCGTTGTTCCTGTTCGATCCGTATCGCCGATGATTTCAAGCTCTCCACTAGGGGCACCTCGTTCAAAACGTTGGTAATGAATTTTCCCATCACGATGAACAAAAACCTCTAATTCTGTAGATAGAGCATTTACAACCGATGCACCTACTCCATGAAGTCCACCAGATACTTTGTAGCCTCCGCCGCCAAACTTACCTCCAGCATGGAGAACGGTCATGATGACTTCAACTGCAGGGCGTCCCATTTTTTCATGAATTCCAACAGGGATTCCTCGGCCATTATCAACAACGGTAATGCTATTGTCCGTCTCAATGTTTACATTGATTTCTGAACAATAACCGGCTAATGCTTCATCAATACTGTTATCAACAATCTCCCAAACTAAATGGTGAAGTCCCTTCGCACTTGTGGATCCAATGTACATTCCAGGACGCTTTCTTACAGCTTCTAACCCTTCTAAAACCTGTATCTGATTTTCATCATAGGATTGTCCTTGCACCGCATTTTGTTCCATTGCCACATCGATCACCTAACTTTCTATTTACACATCTATAATCTATATTTTTTTAATCTGTTTGATTTCGGTTGATTTCCGCATGATTACGAAACACACCGAGAGCATACAATCTAGTTCGAAACCGGTTTTCAATTGTTAAAATTCATGTACGGATAATCCCTGTGAGCGCTTCTTTAGCGTTCCCGAGGCTAAGGGGGAAAAGTATATTTTATCACAAGTTACAACAATTGATTTATAAGATCCCTTAGAAAGGTCTTCAACCAACGTACTTTGCCGCTCTAAAAATTCCTGAACATGCTCTGCTTGGCTTACACTCTCTTTATCTAGAATGACAATAATATCTCTAGATCGAACTAAAGTGTCTTCGCCCACATGAACATACATGCCCTCACCTCACTGGATTTTTGTCATTGTTCCGGTACTCACTTGAAATGTGGAAGCATCTTTTAATGTTTGATGATCGATTCCATCAACATTTGTCGTGGTTACAAAGGTCTGTACTCTACCTTGAATCGTATTTAAGAGATGGGATTGTCGATAATCATCAAGCTCAGAAAGAACATCATCAAGTAGCAAAATCGGATATTCGCCAATTTCCGAATGAATTAACTCGATCTCAGCAAGTTTCAGTGAAAGAGCTGTTGTTCTCTGCTGACCTTGAGATCCAAATGTCTGTACATCCCGGTCATTCACATAAAATACGAGGTCATCTCGGTGAGGTCCAAACATCGTAACCCCCCGCTCTATTTCACGCTTTTTTATTTTACCAAATTTCTCCTCGTAAATTGTTATCATTTTCGACAAATCCTGATCTTCTAATACGTCTACTGAAGGTTTATACTCAATTCTTAAGTTTTCTAACCCGCGTGAAATCCCTTCATGAATCGGTTTCGCCCATTCTTGTAGTAGGTGTAGAAATTCATACCTTTTTGCAATAATTTTAACAGCCGTCTCAATAAACTGCTCGGTTAATATGTCTAGCATCGTCAAATCTGTTTGTTTTTTTGTTTGTAAAAGTTTTAAGTAATGATTCCGCTGCTGTAATATTTTCTGATATTGCCCCATATCGTGTAAATATACAGGGGAAACCTGACCAATTTCCATATCAATAAAACGGCGCCTAACTTGAGGGCTCCCTTTTACGAGATGGAGATCTTCAGGCGCGAACATGACTACATTTAAATTTCCGACATATTGGCTAAGTCGTTGCTGTTCTATGTGATTACATTTAGCTTTTTTCCCTTTTTTTGAAATCACTAATTGCAAAGGGAGTGAACCGTGTTGTTTTTCAACTCTACCTTCTATTTTAGCATATTCTTCGTCCCAGCGAATAAGATCTTTATCATTTGACGTTCGATGTGATTTAGCCATCGCAAGAACATAAATAGACTCCATTACATTTGTTTTTCCTTGCGCATTTTCCCCAAGAATGACATTGACTTTATTTTCAAACTCTATATCTAACTGTTCATAGTTTCGGTAGCTTCTCAATTTTAATTGCTCAATATACATTAACGCGACATCCTTTTTAGCTAACCCTTAATGATAAACCGTCCAAAATCAGCAATTTCTACAATATCTCCATCTCGAAGCTTTCTTCCTCTGCGTTGATCCTGTTCTCCGTTGACGTAAACTTCATATTCGCTCAAAAACCATTTAGCCATTCCGCCTGATTGAATGATTTCAGCAATCTGTAGGAACTGCCCTAGTGTCATATACTCCGTTTCTAATTTTACTGTATTTTCCATTCTTTCACTCTTTCCGTTCTAAATTAGCAAGAAACCTTTACTAGTATCTATTCGTTTATTTTACTAAATAATCGAATCATACACAAAAATATATTCGAATTCCCTTTAATAATAACCTTTTATTTCCAATATATTCGAATTGGAATCGAAATCTTTTAGTTCACCGGCTCCTAACTTTACTAACACCAGCTTTTTTAGAAGTAAAAAAGAACCACCAGCTTTTTGGCAGTTCTTTTCAGAAGCAAAATTAATAAGTTCTTACAGGCAATATCAATTGTAGAATGGACTCATCATTCAGTGGGCGTATGACGAATGGCCTCATCGCACCTGTGAAATTTATAGCAATCTCAGTGCCTTCTAATGCTTTCAAAGCATCCATCATGTATTTGGCACTAAACGAAATTTTCAAGTCTTCCCCTTCAATGGATTGGCTTTGCAGTTCTTCTACAACCTTCCCAATTTCGGGTGTATTCGAAGATATTTCAATCAGATTTCCTTCAATCGTAGAAAATTTAACAACATTATTTCTTCCCTCACGAGCAAGCAGCGAAGCTCGATCAATTGCTTGAAGGAATTCCTTTGTATTCACAACTACTTCTGTTTTATTTTCATTTGGTATTAATCGAGAGGTATCAGGATAATTCCCTTCTAATAGTCTTGAGAAGAATAGAAGGTGCTTTGCCTTAAATAGAACTTGATTTTCTGTAATAACAATATCAATAAGATCATGGTTATCATCCAGAATTTTGCTTAGCTCACTTAAGCTTTTCCCCGGAATTACTACATTGTAGTTTTCGTTATTCTCTGTTTCTACTTTTGCTTTTCGTAGAGCTAATCTATGACTATCTGTTGCAATACAGGTTAATTCGTTGTTTTCTACCTTCCAGTTTACACCTGTCAAGATAGGGCGTGTTTCTGAGGTGGACACTGCAAATACGGTTTGGCGAATTAACATTTTCAATAGATCTGTTGGGACTTTAAATATATTTTCTTCTTCAAGTTGAGGTAAATGTGGATATTCTTCAGCATCTAGCCCATTCAGATTGAATTCTGATTTACCTGAACGAATAACCGTTTGTAATTGATTGGAAACTTCCATTTCTACAGTGTCTGTCGGTAATTTCTTTACAATTTCACTAAAGAACTTAGCTTGTAGAACAATAGAGCCTGGCTGTTTAATTTCAACGATCATATTGTCATCTTCTTCTTTTGGAATGAATGATTCAATAGAGATGTCTGAATCACTTCCAGTTAAAGTAACTCCTTCATCGGTAGCTACAATTTTAATTCCAGTTAAGATTGGAATAGTTGTTCGGCTTGTGACAGCTTTCATGACATCTTGAACACTTTGAACTAGACGATCTCTTTGGATAGTAAACTGCATTTTTCATCCTCCAATTTAATCCTATTTTTAAAGGCGATTGAATATATATATTTTTTTAAAAAAATAGTAGAAGTAATAGTAGGGCCTGTTAGTATGTGGATAACTTAGCTCAATTAAAGGAAAGACAGTCTATCCACATGTGGACAGACTGTTAGTAAAGATAGAAAAGTTATTCACAGACCTCTTAAACTTTCAACAGGCCCATAATTTCTTTCAGCTGTTTTTGAAATTGAGCATCTGAGTGGATGAGCTTCGAAATTTTTTCGTGAGCATGAATTACTGTCGTATGGTCTCGTCCACCAAACTCTTCTCCAATTTTCGGTAAAGAGAAATCGGTAAGCTCTCTCGATAAATACATAGCAATTTGTCGAGGGAATGCGACAGACTTTGTTCGCTTCTTTGCTTTGAAATCTTCTAACTTAACATGAAAGTGCTCTCCTACAACCCGTTGAATTTCATGGATGGTGATCACTTTCGGCTTTGAACTTGGAATAATATCTTTTAAAGCTTCAGCCGCTAAATCGGCATTGATATCTTTATTAATTAAGGAGGAGTAGGCAACAACACGAATTAGTGCGCCCTCTAACTCACGAATATTCGAATCAATTTGATTAGCTATATAAAGCATCACTTCATTAGGGATATCTAGACCTTCAGCCTTTGCCTTTTTTCGTAAAATAGCAATCCTTGTTTCAAGATCTGGAGGTGTAATATCTGTAATTAGACCCCATTCAAAACGCGAGCGAAGACGGTCTTCTAAAGTAGGAATTTCTTTAGGTGGACGGTCACTTGAGATGACAATTTGCTTGCTTTCTTCATGAAGGGTATTAAACGTATGGAAAAATTCCTCTTGAGTTTGTTCTTTTCCAGCAAGAAACTGAATATCATCTATAAGAAGTACGTCTACATTTCGATATTTGTTTCGGAATTCGACGGTCTTGTTGTCACGAATGGAATTAATAAATTCATTTGTGAATTTTTCAGAAGAAAGATAAACCACTTTTGCAGCAGGGTTGTGGTCCATTACATAGTGACCAATTGCATGCATTAAGTGTGTTTTACCTAATCCAACTCCCCCATATATAAAAAGGGGATTGTAAGCTTTAGCTGGTGCTTCTGCAACAGCTAAAGAAGCTGCATGAGCAAAACGGTTACCTGATCCAATAACGAACGTATCAAATGTATATTTTGGGTTTAACATATTCAGCGGTAACTCTGTTTGATCATCAGCTTTGGCTACTTTCTTAGGTGGAACGGGTAAATCGATTTCTTCCTCGCTTTGGTTTTGCGGAATAATAAATTTTACGCCAAGCTCTTCCCCTGTTATCTCATATAAGATCCCAGAGATAAGTTGGGAATAACGTTCTTCTAGCCAGTCTCTAGCAAACTCATTGGGTGCTGTCACGATTAATGAATCACTTTGTAGAGTATGTGCTTTCGTAGATTTTAACCATGTATCAAAGCTAGGCTTGCTAATTTTTTTCTCTATATCGGCTAGAGCTTTATTCCACAGATCCGCAATATTCTCCAA